>OZ253560.1:0-3755761 GCA_965262815.1 bacterium
ATATGAGAGAATGCGTACGCCGTTGGTTCCGAGTGAAAGACACAAATAAGCACAACGAAGATGATTTCATATTCACTTATTGTTAGGAAACACACGTAATCGTGCAGCACCATGGCAACTTGGCTCGTCGGTCCAAGCTGTTTAGACGTGTCTAACTGCGCAAAAGACGCTTATTTGAACAACGCAATTTACGTTCAATTACACAACATCATTGACTTGTAAGCCCACTACCTATCGAACCTGCAAGCACCTGAAGAAGTCCAGCATGGCTAAACCCAACGAAAAACTCGCAGCGTCGCTGGCGCAACTCAAAAACCTCCAGCAAGGAGGAAGACGGGTTTTTCGATCCATCGATCTTACGCGCGTCCACCGCGAACGCCTGCTTAGATACGGCTTCCTTCTGGAGGTCATGAAGGGCTGGCTGATTTCGTCCAGCCCCGATGCTGATCCGGGCGATACGACTTCGTGGTACGCCTCATTCTGGGAATTCTGCGTTTCCTATTGCACTGCGCGGTTCGGCGATGCCTGGCATCTTTCCCCCGAGCAGTCCTTGTTGCTTCATGCTGAAAGCACCGGCATCCCTCGGCAGATCATCATCTATACGCCCAAGGGCGCCAACAACACAGTCGAGTTGCTATTCAGCACGTCGCTCATTGATGTCAAACAGAAGGACATGCCGGCTGACAAAGACGTAACGATGCGGGACGGGCTCAAGCTCTACGTACCCGAAGCCGCTCTTATCAAGGTCCCTGAAGCGTTCTTTGTCCGCAACCCGGTTGAAGCTCAAATCGTACTTTCCGGTGTCCGCGATGCGTCCGACGTGCTGGGCCGGCTTCTCGACGGCGGCCATTCAGCCTATGCCGGTCGGCTTGCCGGCGCCTTCCGCCGGATCGGCCGGACAGCCATGGCTGATGAGATTCTCAAAGTCATGAAAAGCGCCGGATACGATGTGCGCGAGTCCGACCCGTTTGAGCCAGGGCAGGTATTCAGTTCGTTGAACCGAACCCAGGAGCCGATTGCCAGGCGACTGCAGTCCCTCTGGGAGACTTTTAGGGAGCCAGTGATTGAGGCGTTCCCTAAGTCTCCGGAACTACCTCAAGACCCAAAAGCCTATCTATCTCTTGTCGATGGAATCTACCACGACGATGCTTACCACTCGTTGTCGATTGAGGGCTACCGCGTGACGCCGGAACTGATTGAACTGGTGCGCTCGGGCAACTGGGATCCGGACAACAGTGAAGCCGCTTGGCAAAGCCGCGATGCGCTTGCGGCGCGAGGATACTGGCAGGCCTTTCAGCTAGTTCGCGAGACGATCGGCGAAGTGATCGGCGATGCCAATCCAGGCGTTCTGGTCCGCAACACCCACCGGGACTGGTATCGCGAGTTGTTCCAGCCTTGTGTTGGCGCTGGACTGATCTCGGCTTCGGTTCTTGCCGGCTATCGCAATGAAGCCGTGTTTCTGCGTGGATCACGCCATGTACCGCCTCGCAGCGAGGCGGTCCGCGACGCCATGCCAGCCTTGTTTGACTTGATCGAAAAGGAATCTGTGGCGTCTGTACGCGCCGTGCTGGGACACTGGCTGTTCGGTTACATCCATCCCTATCCAGACGGCAACGGGCGTAAGGCGCGTTTTGTCATGAATGTCATGTTGGCCTCGGGCGGTTATCCGTGGACGGTCATTCGCGTTCAGAATCGCGCCGCCTACCTTGCAGCGCTAGAAAGCGCTAGCATTGATCAGGACATCGGGCCATTTGCGCGGTTTGTGGCCGAGCGGGTCGAGCGGTCGCTAGAGCAGATGGTTTAAAATGACAAATGTCGGTTTAAAAACTAATAGTCCGGTTATTAGTAATTCAGGCCATTGGCGTTCGAAGTCTTGTATAAACGATCACACCATCTCGGGATCACAACTCCTCAACCTCATCCGGCTCGGGCATCTCCGCAAACCTTACCGCCTTGACCGTTCTTCGTCCATCGAGCAGGGCCCGGGCCAGACGGTGACCGCCATCCATCAGCCGGCCGTCGTCGTTTATGATGACCGGTAAGAGGGTGTCCGCGTCGTTGATCCGCCGGCAGTGCACGGCGACTTCCCGGATCGACGGAGTTCGGCCTTCACCAAACCAGCAGTCCCGATCCAGTTCTGCGAAACTCTCAACGTCCACATCGAATTCCGAAAGATCCTTCGCCAATTTCCATAAGCGTTCCGTGTACCAGATGTACCTCTTGCCGTTGCGTTCCGTAGAATGAGTATGCCTGGGCCTCTGCAATTCGTTATTTCTCCTTTGGCTTTGATTTCTTGTTGAGGGATCGCAGCAGCTTCACGACCTCCGCTGCTTCCTTTCCTCCGTTTCTCGCGTGGGCCAAGAGCGATATCCCGTGGGGACCCGGCTTGTCTTTTTCAGATGGATTGTCGTCCAGAATAGCCTGCACGACGCTCAGCTTGCCCAACATTGCCGCGGCATACAGATCAATGCGCGCTCCTTTTTGCAGCAGATACTCCGCAATATCCCTGCTTCCCGTGTGTGCGGCGGCTCCGAGCCCGGTTTCCCAGTCACCGCCACCCCAGTCCCAGCAGGCATTGACCAATGCAGGTTCCTTTTCGACCATATCCTTAACACTATCAATATCTCTATGCGCGTCGGAAACGAATCGTTGAACCAATTCCGAATCTAATGATGCGTTATTTGGAGACATGATTTACTGTCCTTTCCCATGTTGTTGGTATCGCTAGATGGATTTTCCGCGGGCAAGATAGTAGGTGCCTGGTCAGAACATGTGCGCGAGTTTCCTGTGCATATTTTCGCCCGCTCAACGCCTTCAAATCACTCACCTCTTACCCCACCTTCACGGCCGCGAACCTCAATCGAATATAGTCCGCCGTCCAGTCCCCGTTTTCATCGCATAAAGCAGGCTTCATGACTTCGCGAACTTCGTCGAGGAAACCGGGGCGATCCGCCTCGGGTACCATGGACGTGAAGCTTTCGGCGAAGGTCTCCAGCCAGCCGCCGATGTCGCCGGGCAGCGGGGTGGGTCGGGATATGAGGGCGATGTAACGCACATCGAACCCTTGCCGGGTCAACCGCTCGCGGTACTCCTGGTCAGTGGGGAAATACCAGGGATTGGCGCCATCCTCCCACAGGCCGCGACGTTTCAGTGCCTCTGTCAGGGCCGTGACGATGGTATGTACGCATCCGTGACCGCCGCATTCGGCAACGAAACGCCCGCCGGGCTTCAATGCCCGCTGGACGCCGGCGATCACCTCGTCCGGGTCTCCCATCCAGTGGAGCGCGGCATTGCTGAACACGGCGTCGAATTCGTTTTCGTAGGTGAGTCCGTGCCCGTCCATGACGTAAGCCTCGAGCCCGAGGCGGCATGCCGCCTCGATCTGTTCGGCGCTGCTGTCGACACCGATCACGCTGCAGCCCATTTCGACGAGTTTCGCCGTCAGCGCCCCGTCTCCGCATCCCAGGTCCAGGATACGTTCTCCCGGTTGCGGTTCCAGCAGTTCGACTACCGGCATGCCCAGGTCCGCCACGAAACGGGCGTTTTGGGCGTAGCGTTCCGGATCCCACGATTGCGATGAACTCATTCGTCCCTCCGTATCACTCGCTTCGCAACACGTCCGCGGGGTTGGCCAACGCGGTCCTGGTTACGTGATACCCGATGGTGACCAGGGTGATCAGCAGCGCTGCGCTTCCCGAAACGAAGAATATGTCCCATCCGACGTCCACACGGTAGGCGTAATCCTCGAGCCAACTGCCCATGATAAGCCAGGTGGCCGGCCAGGCAACGGCATTGGCGACGAGCACGAGTACGACGAATTCGGCGGACAGCATGCCGAGTAACCGCCGCGCGGAAGCGCCCAGCGCCTTTCGAATGCCGATCTCCCGGGTCCGTCGTTCGACCGTGAACGAAACCAGTGCGACCAGACCCAGGCAGGTCAGGAAAACCGCGACCATGGCAAACACGCCGAAGAAGTATCCGATGCGCATTTCGTTGGTGTAAAGGCGGTCGATGTCTTCGTCGAGAAACGTAAAGGCAAAGGGGAAATCGGGAAAAAACTCAGACCACGCCCCCTCGATGTACTCCAGCGTGCGCCCGATGTCTTCAGGTTGTATCCGGACTACCAGGTGCAGACCGGTGCCGTGAAAGAGCACGAGCGGTTCGATGGCAAGTTGAAGCGTACGGAAGTGAAAGTCACGGACCACGCCGACCACCGTATGCGTTGAACCACTGGCGAACCGGACCTGCCGGCCGATGGCCTCTTCGGGCGTTTCCCAGCCCAGGACGCCCATCGTCGCTTCGTTGATCACGATGTTTTCCCATTCCGTGTCGTTTCTGTATAGCCCGCGATGGGACCTGCCTGCGAGCAATTCAATGCCCATCGTCTCCACGAAGTCCACGGCGGCCTGGAATCCCTGGACGCCATGCCGGACGTGGTCCGGATCCTCGACGCGCTGTATCGTACCCGTCGACATCCTGCCTATCGTTCCGAACAGACCGGGCAGGGTTATGGCCTGGCTCACGCCGTCCACTCCGGTGTACTGCAACAGGACATCTTTCCACGGCTGGTAGTTGACCGCCACCTGCTGAACCGTGGGAATCACGATCACCAGGTCCTTTTCGAATCCCAGTTTCTTGTTCTGTATAAAGTTCAGCTGGCTGAACAGGATGCCCGTACCGATGATCAGCGCGATGGAAATGACGAACTGAAAACTGACCAGGATTTTCCTGGACCACAGGCCGCCAGGTTGGTAAGGCTGTCCTTCCTTGAGTCCGGTAATGGCCCGCATGGAGGAAAACACCAGGGCCGGGTATCCCCCGGACAGGAGCCCGATGAGGACCGCGATAGCCGGCATGGCGAACCACCACAGCGGGTGCAGCGCATGGATAGAGGTTACCGGCAGGCCCAGCAGGTTGTCGAAATGCGGCGCAAGAAAATAGACTGCCACCAGGGCTATCGCCATGGCCACGATGGTCATCAGGACCGATTCGCCAAGATACTGCCGAATCAATTGTCCACGGGACGCCCCCATTACCTTGCGCATGCCGATCTCGCGTGCCCGGTGCGCGAACTGCGCGGTGGACAGGTTAACATAATTTACCGAAGCGATGACCAGGATGAACAGCCCGATGGCGGACAGGATGTACACGTAGGAGATATCGGTGTTGGCGCGGTGCTCGTCTTCGAGATGGGAATAAAGATGGATGTCGGTGACGGATTGCAGCGTCAATTCGAAACGGCCGATGTCTTCCAGGAAACTCGCGTCAACGTGTTTCTCCACGAATCCGGTCAGTTTCTCCTGCGTCTCCGACGGCGGATGACCTTCCGTCAATACGATGTAGGTGTGGAAAAGGTTGTTGTAAAAGATTCTCGGGGTCTCGCTCCATTCGAATTTATCGTATCCGGTAGGCAAAGAAACCAGGAATTCGGGATGAAAATGGGAGTTCTCAGGGATGTTTTGCATGACTCCGGTGACAGTCAGCAGCAGGTAACCGTTGTCGGCGATTATCATTTTTCCCATGGGATCTTCCCCGCCGAAGTATTTTCGCGCCGTATCCTCGCTGATCACCACGGTGTGAGGCGCTTCGAGGGCATGGTCCGGGTCACCCCTGACGAGGGGGAAGGTAAATACGTCGAACAGGGCACTGTTAGCCCAGTACACGTTCTTTTCATAATAAACCCGGTCTCCGTGCTTCATGATCCAGGTGCCGATGGTAGGAAGCAGCCGGGCGAATTGCTGAATTTCGGGGAAGTCGGCCTGTAGTATCGGACCCAGTTCACGGGGCGACCGGGCACTGTCGTTCAGCGTTACCCGGTATATACGGTCGGCCTTTTCGTGGTAGCGGTCGTAGCTCAGTTCGTAGCGCACGTACAGGAAGATCAGGATCGCGCATACCAGGCCGACGGCCAGGCCGAGGACGTTGATGGCCGTATAACCCCTGTACCGGTTCATGTGCCGCAGAGCTGTGGTGATCTGGTTCCCGAGCATCATTCAGCCTTTTTTTTACCCAATCTCCACTCGCGTTCGACGATCAGCCGGGCGCCGCGGCGGAACGTCAGGTAGGACCAGGCCCAGTGCAGTACGACGAGCAACCTGTTCTTGAACCCGACGAGGAAGTAAACGTGGACCACCAGCCACGTGAACCACGCAAACCAGCCTGAAAATCGCAGTCTACCGATTTCCACGATGGCGCGGCTACGGCCGATGGTCGCCATCTGACCCTTGTCGACGAACCGAAAGGCCTCGCGCGGTTTGCCCTCGAGATCGCGGCGGATGGTCTCCGCCACGTACCGGCCCTGTTGCATGGCGACCGAGGCCGTTCCCGGTAGCGGTTTGCCGGTCTGGTGAGTAAAACAGGACTGATCGCCGGCGACAAACACATTTGGGTAACTGTCGATACTCAGGTCTTCGTTGACCACCACGCGTCCCCCGCGGTCCACCTCCACGCAATCCTGCCCGTCGAGTTCGACTCCCCGGACGCCCGCCGCCCAGAGGACCGTCGAGGACGCAATGCGCTCCGGGCCCGCTTGAACGCCATGCTCGTCGATACTGGTCGCCAGCGTGTTCGGCCGGACCTGCACGCCGAGTTTCTCCAGGTCCCGTGTCGCCTGGCTTGCCTGCAGCTCGGAGAACATCGAGAGGATGCGTGGACCGGACTCGATTAGAACAACCCTGGTCAGCCTGGTGTCGATGTTGCGAAAGTCCCTGGCGAGCGTGAAACGGCTCATCTCGCCGATGGCGCCCGCCAGTTCCACACCGGTGGGCCCTCCGCCGATGACCACAAACGTCAACAACTGCCGGCGTCTTTGGAGATCGCTGGTCCGTTCCGCGGCCTCGAAAGCGCTTAGCAGGCGCCGCCTGATCTCAGTAGCCTGCGGGACCGTTTTCAGGCTGGGCGCGTGCTCCTCCCAGTCCCCGTGGCCGAAGTAATTCGGAAGCGAACCGCAGCAAAGAAGCAAGTAGTCGTATTCGAATTGGCCAAAATCCGCCGTTACGGTCCGTGATATCAGATCGACACGCTGAACCGTTCCCTGCAGCACCGATATATTCCCGTAGCGCGCAAGTACACTGCGTATGGGCGTGGCAATATCGGCGGGCGACAGACCAGCCATGGCTACCTGGTAAAGCAAAGGCTGAAAGAGATGATAGTTTTGCCGGTCGACCAGGGTGACGCGGACATCGGTCCGGCCTCCAAGTTTCTTCGCCGCATTCAGGCCGGCGAAACCACCTCCCGCGATGACGATATGTTTCATGAGGCCGCCCCATCCTGTTCCGTCTCGCTTTAGCCCGGCATACTTTCGGGATTCGACTTTAGCCGCATCTTCCAATCCGTCGACCTGTTTGCCACCCTGGACCGAAAGGCTGTATGTCACTCGTTTCGCAGCACCTCTGCCGGATTGGTCAGGGCGGTTTTAACCACGTGATAGCCGATGGATATTTGTACAATCTCCCAGATGCACAATATATATTCCCTGGTAGCCTGTCACTATTCGAAACTACCGCTGAACCAATGCCAGGAATGGAGTCCACGAAATGGCAGAACCCACGATCAAGACCACCGTGGTCGGCAGCTATCCCATACCCGACTGGCTGGCGGCCTACCCTACCACGCCCAACCTGATCGATGCGGCCAAGGTGATCCTGAAGACCCAGGAACTGGCCGGGATCGACGTCGTGACCGACGGGGAATTATCACGATTCGACGTCGGCCACCCGGAAACCAACGGAATGATCGAGTACTTCATCCGGCCGATGGCGGGGATCTCGACGGAGGTATCCCGCGAGGTCCTGGCCGAGTTCCGTAAGCGCGAAGGCATGGCGTTTCGAAGCACACCGGGGGGCATCGTAAAAGGCGAGATCGGGGAAGGCACGCTGAACCTGCCTGCCGCGTGGGAGATGATCCGGCCGCTTACCGACCGAACCCTGAAGTTTACGGTCACCTCCCCTTACATGCTGGCCAAGACGCTCCTGGACGAGCATTATGGCGACCTGGGTGACCTGACCATGGATATCGCGGAAGTGCTGCGCAAGCAGGTCGCGGACATCGACGCCCCGATCCTGCAGGTGGATGAAGCCAACCTGACCGGCCACCCCGAGGACGCGAGCTGGGCCCACGAGGCGGTTAATCACGTCCTGGGCGCCGTGAATGGGGAGAAGGGACTGCATCTCTGCTTCGGGAACTACGGCGGGCAGAGCATTCAGACCGGCCTGTGGAACGACCTGATGGGATTCCTGAACCGCCTCGACGTCAACCATCTCGTACTGGAATTCGCCCGGCGCGGTTACGATGAGCTACCGCTGTTCCGGGAGCTCCGCGACGACATTGCACTGGGCGTGGGCGTGGTCGATATCAAGGACAACGAGGTGGAAACGCCCGACGAGGTCGCCCGGCGCATCGAACATGCCGTTGACGTGCTCGGACCGGAGCGCGTGCGCTGGGTGCACCCCGACTGCGGATTCTGGATGCTGCCCCGGAGCGTCGCGGACCGCAAGATGGCCAGCCTGGTGGCCGGCAGGGACCTCGCGCTGGGTCGCGGGTAGTTCGGGTAGCTGCTGATTCTCACGGAGTCCCGAACTCACACCCCCAGCATCCACATCATCATGGTATACGCCAGCACGGTGATCAGGGCGACGCCGATCAGGTTCAGCCATAGCCCAGCGCGGATCATTTGCTGTATGGTGACCTGCCCGGATCCAAAGACGATGGCGTTGGGCGGGGTGGCGACCGGCAGCATGAAGGCGCAGCTGGCGGCGATGGCGGCCGGCACGATCAGCATGAAAGGATGCAGGTCGAACACAACAGCCAGGGCGGCCAGGATGGGGATGAACGTGGCCGTGGTGGCTGTATTGCTGGTCAGTTCCGTGAGGAAGATCACCAGCGCGATGACGGCCATCACGAGAAGTACCGTCGGAATGCCCGCCAGGATGCCCAGCTGGTGACCGATATACTCCCCCACGCCGTTGACCCGGATGGCGGCCGCCAGGCTGAGCCCG
Organism: bacterium; assembly: GCA_965262815.1. GTDB lineage: Bacteria > JAAXHH01 > JAAXHH01 > JAAXHH01 > JAAXHH01 > JAAXHH01. Next base: position 8,997 of record OZ253560.1, read on the forward strand.
CCTCCAAAGAGCAATAGAATCCCCCATGGGAGCTTCACGGCCGTTTCCCAGTTCATCACGAAGACCCGCCGTTTCACATCCACCGGCACGACGAAGAGAACCAGTGCCGCGACCATGGCGATGACCGGATCGGACAGGCCCGCCAGCGGGTGCAGGTCTCCGATCTCGACCTGGACCAGCAACGGACGGGTGATCCAGGCTACGGCCGCGAGCAGGAACACCACAAGCACGACCTTCTCCCCTCGCGACATGGCGCCCAGCTCCCGGTAAGCCGCCTCCGTAACCTCTCTGCTGCCCTCGATACGCTCGCCCCGAAGGGGATACAGGACCCGGGTCAGCATCAGCCAGGTCAACGGCAGAAAAACGGCCACCAGGGGAAGCCCCACGCCCATCCAACGGACGAAGCTGATCTCCTGACCCAGGCTGGACTGAATGAAGGACGCGAGGAAGACGTTGGGCGGGGTGCCGATGATCGTTCCGATGCCGCCGATGGACGCCGCATATGCGATGCCCAGAAGCAGGCACAGGGCGAAATGAGGCCGCGTCTTCGATCCGGGCTCGTCGTTTCCAGTGCCGCCTTCCACGCTTCCAGGCTCCACCTGCTCCACTAGGCCGATGATACTGAGGGCAATGGGGAGCATCATGACCGCGGTGGCCGTGTTGGACACCCACATGCTGAAGAAGGCCGTCACGCCCATGAAGCACGCCACGATGCCCGCCGGATGGTCGCCGGCCGTACGCAACGCCCTGAGCGCGAGGCGGCGATGGAGTCCCCAGCGCTGCATGGCCAGGGCGATGAGAAAGCCGCCCATGAAGAGGAAGATCAGTTCGTGTGCATAAGGCGCGGCCGCCTCGCGTATCTGTGCAGCTCCGGTTATCGGAAGGGCCACCAGAGGCAGCAGCGCCGTGGCATACAACTCAACGGCTTCCGTCATCCACCAGATCGCCATCCAAACTGCCAGAGCCGTCGTGGCGCGGCCGGCGTTCGAGAACTCGATCGTCTCCCCCGCGCTATTCGGGTACGCGTGGGGCAACAGGCTATAGAGCAGGACCGCCAGCACTGGACCGGCGATCAGGCCGATCCACTTGATTCGGATTTTTAAGTTGTTATTTATCAACAGTTTTTAAGTCCACCGCTAACGGTTCACCAATAGGCAGATCGCCAAAGGGCACACAGTAGCTTACAGCCTGTCGGTTTGGCTTAGTAAAGAATGGATATCCCGAATTAGTCAAGGTTAATTGAACCGACAAACCACTTGCAACTATGGCGTTGAACGGGATATCAGGGCAGGTCAAACAGGGACCTTTGCAGGTTTTAGCCAACCCCACTCACAACCGACTGGTGGTTTCGTGATGGGTATGCGACCGAGGGAATGGAAGCCACCGAGGGCAGAATCCTGGTCTGCGGCTGCGGTTAGGACCCGTCCCGCCTCTCCATCTTCCTGAACAACGCCTTGATGTCGCCGATGGCGCCCACGCTGACATATACGGCGACGCCGGCGAAAAGCAACAGGCAGACCACGAAGACCACGGTCCACATCGCAATCCAGAATTCCATCACAACGCTCCTTTCCGGTCCGGGAACAGCAGCGATCCGGCGAGCATCAGGACCAGGGCCAGCGCGGTCATGGTCAGGCCGATTTCGTCGCTTGAATATCTCTCCAGACCGAGGGCCTTGTTCACCGGTCCCAGGCCGGTCACCGCACCGATGCCCGCGATGAGCGCCATGTAAGCGCCCACGGTGCTCGCCCGCTTCCAGTACAGCCCGGCCAGCAGCAGCGTAAATGCGCCGATGAAGTAGATGGCGCCGCTCACGGCCATGTAATCCCACAGGTCCTGCCCCAGGTCGTACCAGAGTCCCCAGACGAGCAGGAACAGGCCGATCAGCAGGATAAACACGCGCGAAAGCGTCAGTCGCCACCGGGTAGACAGCTTTTCGTTCGTGGCCGGCGCCACGACGTCGTGGGTCAGCACCGACGCCCAGCAGAGCAGGTAGCTGTCGTGGGTCGACATGAACGCGGCGAGGAGCCCGGCGCCCACGAGACCGATGATGCCGGTGGGCAGGACCTGGGAAAGGAAGAGGGGCATGGCCTGCAGCGTCATAGTCGTGTCGCTGGTGGGTGCCCCGGATTCATCGAAGAAAAAACCGCGGACCTCGGGTGCGTTGTAGAAGTATGTCAAGGCGCAGATGCCGAGGAACTGGGGCACCATGAACCGGATGAGGAAGCCGATGGACGACCACTTGTACAGCCTGCGTACCACGGCCACGCTTTCGGCGGCGCAGGCGCGCATGACCGAGGTCTGCCACACGGCGCAGGAGACGAGGCCGGCCGTGAAGATCATCCACATGATGTACGAGGGGCCGAACCCGCTGCCTTCCAGCAGGGGATTGAAGCCGGACTCACCGTGGACGGCCGCCACCGTTTCGACGATGGTAGACCAGCCGAGGGCGAAGACGGCCATGCCGCAGGTGAGGATCATGCCGAAGGAGAGGATGACGAACTGGATGTAGTCGGTGATCACCACCGAAACCATCCCGCCCATGATCGTGTAGGCGATCACCAGGGTGAGCATAACGGTCATTACGACGGCTACGGAATTGGGATCGGTCAAGCCCGTCAGGCCCGTCACGAACAGGGCGCCCGCCTTCAGGAACAGGCCCATGTTCAGGATGCCGGCCAGGGCGAGCAGCAGGCCGCCGAAGATGCGAACGCCGCGGCTGAACCGCTTTTCATAGAACTCGGGGATCGTCATCACGCCCAGACGGCGAAGGGGGACGACGATGAAGCCCGTCATGCCGACGATGAAGGTGACCACCCCGGCGATGACCGCGATGTGGAAGGCGGCGAATCCACCCGTGAATCCTTTTTGCGCCGAATACATGACCGTCACCAGCCCCAGCTCGCTCCCGACCATGGTGGCCACGGCCAGGCGGGACTTGAGCGCCCGGCCCGCCAGGATGTAGTCCCCCATGTCCCGGATGTACCGGTTCATGTACAGGCCTACGCCCACGGTGGCCGCCATGTATACCGCGACGATCAGCCAGTCCAGGGTACCGAAATTAGAGGGAAGAGACGGCATGGATCGGTGGGTGAGTGGTTGATTTACTCCAGGGGACTGCTTTCGAAAGGATACTGCGTTTGAATCGCCTTTTTTGGTTCAAGCGCCTTTTTCTTCGGAGCCGGCTGAACCCCGACGGTTTTCCGCCCCCTCCTGGCCGGTATCACCTGGACCCGCATCCGCGCCTTCCTGGACGATGTCTACGTCCTCCTGGACGATGTGATTGACCAGTTCGGGGGCGAGGCCGACATAATCCGAGGGGGTCAGAGAGAGCAGGCGCAGCTTGTCGTCGTCCGGCAGGTCCAGATTACGGATCAGCTCTTCCATGATCTCCTGCGTGATGGCCTGTCCCCGGGTCAGCGCCTTGATTTGCTCGTAGGGATTCTCGAGGCCGGCCCTGCGCATGACCATCTGTACCGCTTCCGCCAGCACCTCCCAGGCGCCGTCGAGATCGTCCCGTACCGCCTCACGGTCCACTTCCACGCGGCCCAGGCCCTGGATGGCCGAATGAATCGACAGCAGCGAATGGCCGATGGCCACGCCGATGTTCCGGAGCGCGGAGGAGTCGCTCAGGTCGCGTTGCTGCCGCGATACCTGCAGTTTCCCGGCCAGGTGTCCCAGCAGAGCGTTGCTGATACCCACGTTGGCCTCGGAATTCTCGAAGTCGATGGGGTTGACCTTGTGGGGCATGACGGACGACCCCACCTCGGTGCCGACCACCTTCTGACGGAAGTAACCAAGGGATATGTACGACCACATGTCCCGGTCGAAATCGAGCAGGATGGAGTTGAAGCGCATCAGCCGGTGGAAGAGTTCCGCCATGTAGTCGTGTGGCTCGATCTGAATGGTGAGCGGATTGAAGGTGAGCCCGAGGCGGTCTTCGACGAAGTGGCGCGCGACGGCCGCCCAGGGTATGTCGGGATACACGACGAGGTGCGCGTTGTAGTTCCCCACCGCCCCGTTGAACTTGCCGAGGTATTCGCTCCCGAAGACCTGTTCAAGCTGACGCTGCCAGCGTGCGACGAACACGGCCAGTTCCTTGCCGATGGTGGTCGGCGTGGCGGATTGCCCGTGGGTGCGGCTCAGCATCGGGATTTCCGCTGTTTCTGCCGCCAGGGCGGCCGCGAGTATGACCATCTCCTGGCTTTTGGGCAGCCATTCCTGCTGTATCCCGTCCTTGAGCATGAGGGCGTAGGCAAGGTTGTTGATGTCCTCTGAAGTACAACAGAAATGCACCGACTCGACGACGTCTTCCAGGGAGGTTCCGGTGATGGTCTCCCGGACGTAGTACTCCACCGCCTTGACGTCGTGGCGGGTTGCTGCCTCGATATCCTTGATCCGCTGGGCGTGCGCGTCGCCGAATTCCAGGACCAGCGTACGCAGGAATCCGGTCTCTTCCTCCGAAAAAGGACGCACGTGATCGATCTCGGGCCGCTCCGCCATGGTGATCAACCATTCGATCTCCACGTGCACCCGGTACTTGATCAGCGCCCATTCGGAGAAGTAGGAGGACAGGTCCTTCAGACGATCGCTGTAGCGCCCGTCCAGGGGGGATAGTGTTCGCAGAGACATGAGTCGCCCCGTATCTTTACAAAATCGGTATCTAGCGCCTGCGCGGACCATGCGGGCCAGCGGGTCCATCGAAGTATATCCGGCCAGGTCCGTTTGTAACCGCGGTTTCAGTATACCGTGCGACCACGGGAATCGGCAAGGTTCTTTCTTTCCCGATGCCGTCATTCAGTCTGTTTGCGGATGACGATGTACTTGATCCATTGCCCTTTGCCGTCTATATTCAGCCCCGCCTTTTTGGAGTCCACGCTCGTGCGCTCCGTTTTTAAGGCCGCGGTCGTTTGATGGATTCACTTTATGATGTATCATGGAGTCACTGATTCGTGAACCGGCCATCCTCTTCCTATGATGTCATCGTGATCGGCGTGGGAGGCATGGGCAGCGCCACCGCTTGGCACCTGGCCCGGCGCGGGTGCCGCGTACTGGGCCTGGAGCAGTTCAACATCCCCCACGACCTGGGCTCTTCCCACGGTCAGACGCGCATCATCCGCCTCGCCTATTCCGAACACCCTTCCTACGTTCCCCTGCTTCGGCGCGCGTACGCGTTGTGGCGCGAAATCCAGGAACAGGCGGGCGAGCGGTTGCTGCATATTACGGGAGCCCTGGACGCCGGACCCGCGGACGACTGGGTCTTCCAGGGTTCGAAGGCGTCGTGCGAAGAGCACGGGCTGCCCCACGAGATCCTCACGGGCGCGGAGGTGAACCGGCGCTTTCCCGGCTACCGGCTTCCTGAGGACATCATGGCCGTCTTTCAAACGGACGGCGGCTATCTTCTGCCGGAGCGCTGCATCGTCGCACACGTCGAGGCGGCACAGGAAGAAGGCGCCGAGATCCGCGGGTGCGAGCCGGTACTGGACTGGACGTCAAACGGTCGAGGGATCACGGTAAAGACTTCAAAAACGACTTATACGGCGGACCGGCTGGTCATCACCGCGGGCGCCTGGATCGGCAAGGTGGTAAAACGTCTGGAACGGGCGGTTCAACCGGAACGCCAGGTCCTGGCCTGGCTGCAGCCCCGGCGGCTCGAGCTCTTCCAGCCGGACCGGTTCCCGGTATTCAACCTGCAGGTGGACGAGGGCAGGTACTACGGGCTTCCGGTTCATGGCACACCCGGATTCAAGATCGGCCGGTACCATCACCTGGAAGAAAGGGTGGACATGGACGGAATCGACCGGTCCACCCATCCCCGCGACGAAGCGGTGCTGCGCGATTTTGCCGAACGCTACTTTCCCGATGGCTCGGGACCCACCATGAGCCTGCAGGTCTGCGCCTTTACCAACACGACGGACGGCCATTTCATCCTGGACGCCCACCCCGAGTATCTCAATGTCTACGTCGCTTCCCCCTGCTCCGGACACGGGTTCAAGTTCTGCAGCGTCATCGGAGAGGTCATGGCCGACCTGGCAACAACGGGGGAAACCACCCACGACGTCGATCTGCACCGGCTGGCGAGGCTCGACCGGGAAGCATGAATGTGCGGCATGAAGAAAGGGAGCTTACCCGCGCAGTTCGTAGTTCAACCTGAGGTAGGTCACCGTGGCATGGGCGAGCAACGTCCCGGCGTCGTTGGTGATCAACACTTCGCCGTAGATGACTTTCCTGCCGTTCTTCACGACCCGGGCCTCGGCGTTCAGCGTTTCCTCGCTCGCGGCGTGGAGATAGGTAACCGCCAGGTTGGTGGTTACCGTGTCCGTGGTGATGCCGTTCAGGGTCGCGTGGGCCATGTACAGCATCGTATCGGCCAGGGACGCGGTCACCCCGCCGTGCACGAGGTTGTAGTACTGGGCGAATCGGGGCTGGTAGGGCAGGCTCGCGCGGCAGACGCCCTCTTCCACGTCCACGATCCGCAGACCGAGGTCATGGACGTACGGTACGCGGTCTACGAAGTCCTGCAGTTCTTCTACGGTTACCTTGGGCATGGGAATGGTGTGGCCTGTTCAGCTTCCTGCGGGATCGGTACGAGGCGGAAATTGCACATCCGATGGTAACCCATGATCGACTGTTTGTCCATCACATTTTGGCCCGGTCGGCCACCTGGTTGAATCCCTCTTTGCTGAAACCGACCCGGTCGGCGCCCAGGCAGGCCCGCAGCGCGTCAACCAGCGCGTGGTGGGCGTCACGGGCATACCAGTCCTGGTAGCCGAATTTCCGGTACAGTTCGCGAATCCGCAGGCGCTCGGTCCGCTTCCCGCCCGAACCGTCTCCGTCGAAATAGGTATCGACGATCACGCGGTGACAGCGGTCCCTGATCGTCTCGACAAAGGCCTCGGGGTCGTTGGGGAGCATGGGACTTATCGTCACCTGGACGGATATGCCGGCATCCATGGCGGCGTCAAGGGTCTTCACCCGTGCGGCCACGGACGGCGCGTGGGGCGTAAGGTTGCGGCAAACCGTCTCGTCGTGGGTTTCGAGGGTCATGTTCAACACGGCCCGGTCGATTCGGGCGAGCACGTCGAAATCACGCCGCACCATGGGGCTTCGGGTCTGCAGAACGAGATGGTCCGGTTGCATGGCCGTGAACACTTCCAGGCACCGCCGCGTGACCCGGTATTTCGCTTCGGCACCCTGGTAGGGGTCGGTGGCGGAGCTCAGGAACACCCGCACCGCCTTTCCCTTTTTCTTCAAGTTGGCCAACTCAACCTCGAGCCGTTCGGGCGCGTTGATCTTGACGTCGACGTAGTCGCCCCACGCTCCACCATGGTAAAGGTGGACGGGCAGGGCCTGCACGTAGCAGTAGGAGCACCGGAAGACGCAGCCGACATAGGGCTGAAGCGAATGGGTATAGCCGTCCAGGAACCCGCCGGTGCGGGTCAGGATCGACTTGCAGGTTATTTCACGTACGGTGGTCGGCATGGTCTGAACTGATCTCCCGGATCCGCTCGGCGTACAACGCCTACATCAGTCCCACTGGATCCACGTCGATTTTCAGATGCAGGCGGCGGTTGTCGACGTCGCGTTCCCACTGCTGCCTTACCCGCCGCACGGTTTCGCGCAGGCGTGCGGAATGGCTGCTCCGCGCGATGATCTGCCAGCGGAAATGGTTGCGTACGCGGGCGATCACCGGTGGCGCCGGACCGAGGATGTTTATTTCTCCCGGGTACTTCGCCATGAGATCGGCGAACCGGCGCGCCTCCCTCATCACGTATTCGTCCTGCTCTCCGTGGAACAGGATACCGACCATGCGGCCAAAGGGAGGATATTGTAACGCCTTTCTGTCGGTGATTTCCTGGGAGTAAAAGGTTTCGTAGTCATGCGCCTGCGCGCTGGTCACGCTGTGATGGCTTCGGGAATAGGTCTGCACGATCACTTCCCCGCCCAGCTCTCCCCGCCCGGTCCTTCCGGCTACCTGCGTCAGCAGCTGGAACGTCCGTTCGCTGGCCCTGAAGTCGGGAAGGTTGAGGGAGGTGTCCGCCGAAATGACGCCCACCAGCGTCACGTTTGGAAAATCAAACCCCTTGGCCACCATCTGCGTGCCCAGCAGGATATCCGCCTCGTGATTGAGCACCTGGTGGAAGATCTCCTGGTGGGATCCTTTCCGCGTCGTGGTATCCATGTCCATGCGTACTATCCTGGCATCCGGGAACCGCTCCTTCAGCTCCTCTTCGACACGCTGGGTACCGATGCCCCGGTATCCGATGGATTCCGATCGGCACTTCGGGCACACCTCCGGCGCCTGTTCCCGGTGGTCGCAGTAATGACACCGCATGAACAGGCTGTCGGCGTGATACGTCATCGTCACGCTGCAGTGGGGACACGACACGGATATCCCGCAGTCATAGCACTGGACGAATGGGGAATAACCGCGCCGGTTCAGAAAGAGGATGATCTGTTCCCGCCGGTTGAGGCGATCCTTGATCAGGTTGGCCAGGGGGTTGGAGAAAATCGACCGCCTGCCCAGTTTTCGCTCTTCCCTCATGTCGATGATCCGTACGCCCGGCAGAGGGCGCTGGTCGACCCTTTCGGTCAGGCGGCAGCAATCGAACTTTCCGTTCCGCGTATTCGCATAGGTCTCCAGGGAAGGGGTAGCGCTGCCCATGACCGTCACGGCGTTTACCATGCGGGCGCGGACGACCGCCACGTCCCGCGCGTGATAGAGCGGTGGGTCGTCGAATTGCTTGTAGGACGGTTCGTGTTCTTCGTCGATCACGATCAAGCCGAGGTTGGGCAGCGGCGCAAATACGGCGGACCTGGCGCCCACCACGATGCGGTAGTCCCCGGCGCGGGTCCTCCGCCAGGAGTCGTACCTTTCTCCCGACGACAGTCCGCTGTGCAAAACGGTTACGAGATCTCCGAAGTGGGCGCGGAAATGGCGCACTGCCTGCGGGGTCAGGGCGAGTTCCGGTACGAGCACAATTGCCGATCTGCCCGACTCCAGGGTCTTTTCAATGGACTTCACGTAAACGTGCGTCTTCCCGCTGCCCGTGACGCCGTAAAGCAGCAGGGGCTTGAACACGCCCTCGCCGATGGCCCGGTGAATCGTGCGAAGCGCCGCGGCCTGCTCGCTCGTGGGTTGGACCGGTACTGGTTCTGGCAGGTCGGCATCCCGGTAGGGGTCGCGTATCGTCTCGACCTCGCTCAGCGACACCAGTCCTTTTTTCTCCAGTCTCCTGACCACGGACCGTTCGATCCGTCCCAGGTGCCGCAATTGCTCCGTGGTCAGCCTTCCATCGTGCCGCACGAGCAGATTAATGCAACTGGCCTGCCGGGGCGAACGCGGGGCCAGCCTGGGTATGATCTTCTCGGCTTCTTCCTTCGGCGGGATCAACTCAACCCAGGTTTCGTACCGGATACCGGGACCCCCGCCAGGGTTACCCACTGTAATCGTCACCAGTCCCTTTGCTTCCAGGTTTCGCAACGCGGCGAAGGGCTGCCGGATGCGGGTTCTGCGGCGAAGACTGGAAAGGGTGATGGATCCGTGTTCGGGAACCAGGGCAAGCATTTCCGCCTGTCGAGGCGCGGTACGGTGAAGCCGGTCCATGCATTCGGGGGGACACGGACCGTCCCGGCTGACCATTTGATCGCTTTCCGACAGTAACCCCGCCGGCAGGGCCGCCTTTATCGCTTCGCCCCACGGGCAAAGATAGTACCGCCCAATCCACCGCGTGAGTTCGAGCAACGTGGCGTCCAGGACCGGATCGCGATCGAGCACGTCCAGCAGTGGCCTGTATCGTTCCACGGGACAACTGTCCGACAGCCCCGTGATGACACCGGTCATCCTGCGGTTCTTGAAGGCGACGGACACCCGGTGGCCGGGCAACGCCGTTTCGAGGAAATTTTCAGGTATGCTGTAAGAGAAAACCTGGTCTACCGGAAGGGGAAGGGCGATTTCGGCAAACCGGACGGAAGCCGCCATAGGCTGTAACCGCCGTTTCAATATACCCTGTAGAGCTGGAATCTTCCGTAGCCATCGAAGTCGACAAACACGAAACTACGGCTGATGCTGTGGTAATGCCATACCTGGTAAGGTCTGGACCGCGCCTCAAAGGAATATCTTTCCACCTCGTCCGGCTGTCCGTACACGATATAGACCCGCCCCTGGTCACTGCGCCAGCCTTTACCCAGTCCATCATCAAAGTTCTCGTTCGCGTATTCTATCCGCCGGTAGTAGGTGATCATATTCTCGTTCCGTTCCGTACCCGGCGTGGGGTCCCGCCGCTTCCAGAACGCCTCTAGGGCCAACTTCTGCTCGCCGGCCGGCGCTTCCCTGTACTTCTTTAACACATCGAGTTCTTCGTTCTTGGCGATGTACCTCAGTTGCTCGGCGATCTCCCTGAAGTTCCTGGCCGTCGTCAGGGGCAGGAGGAATCGCCAGGTGATATGGAACTCCGACTTGGTTTTGGCCCGGTTCCGTACGGCCCGGTCGTCGACTTCTATTTCCAGGGTATACACTCCCTGGGAAAACTCGCTTGTATCGAATCGACCGCTGTACGCGCCAATTGGCCCCTGGCGCTCGAGGGGCTCCTCCCGGTTCATCATCATGCGACCCGTCGGTGACTTGATCTTGTATTCCACCGTCAGCGGCTGTTGCGCTTCCACGGCCGCATCGGAATACACCTCGAAGTATACGTACATGTCGGTGTGATCCTCGCCAAAGGCGCGGGACAGGTTGGGAACAACCCGTATGCCCCTGCGGTCCAGGCCCACATTGGAAGAGTCCTTCATGACCAGGCCGGCGAATTGTATATCGCTCACGCTGAGCCGGTCCTTGTAGTAATCCGGCACCTCGAAAGATCTCGCCATGTCATTCTGGCCGCCTGTATCCATATCGTAAAGCTTGATCTCCAGGTCGTACTTGCCCGGTGGGAGATAGGTGGTGTACAGCTTCGCCCTGGAATGGTCCATCATGCGCGTTTGGGCATCCGACTCCACCACAACCGAATCCTGCATGGTCTCGGCGGAAAGCTGGTAATCGTCATCGTCAATTACGAGTAGGGAAAGTTCGAATCGCGCGACGAAGCGTTCTCCGGATTTTACGAAGTTGAACAGTTCGTTTGAAAGACGGTAAAAACAGTCGACGCGGGTGCTGTCGACCGCCGCGCCCCGTGCCGTAACGATGTCCACGACGGCGAGACCCGGGTTGATGTTACCCTGTTCATCGGGCTTTGGACCGGACGGGCCCGCTCCCGCCGAGAAGGCCGGAACCGCCAGCAACAGGGTAACCCAGAAATACCCTCTCATCCACTTTCCAGTGCGAAACATGCGGGCCATTGCCACCCCATCGGAGATAAACGAACACAAAATCCCTTGGAACCGATCCGGAACCGCCTGGGTCCGCCAAAAGGCGCTGAGACGGTTGTCCCGGGATGCTTCTTTCAATATATTTGCATATCGCAGACCTACAAAAGCTTTATTTGGACCCGTGCGGCGGCGGACGACTCGGACGGAAAGACAGGACATTGCGCATTGCCGTCGCTATTCGATCACATTATATAGAATCCTCAAACCGTTGATTTGGTTCCCGTTTTGAAGTGCTCGAGGATGGCATTCACGGTACGGGGAAGCGCTTTGCGGCAGGTTTTATACTCAGTACGGCACGTTCACTGGCGGGATGAAGAAAGGACGAGTGCGTGAGTAGAACGAAAGTGGGATTCATCGGGGGAGGGGGGATCGCCCGCGAGCATATGCAGTACCTGTCGGAGATGGAGGACGTGGAACTGGCGGCCGTCGCCGACATCAGTCCCGCGGCGCTGGATCTCTGCCGCCAACAGTACGACATTCCCCACGGCTTCACCGATTACAGGGAACTGCTGGCCATGGATTCGATAGAAGCGGTCACCGTCGGGACACCCAACAGCCTTCACCACGGACCCACGATCGACGCGCTGCGGGCCGGCAAGGACGTGCTTGTCGAAAAGCCCATGGCCATCACGGCCGAAGAGGCGGCCGAGATGGTGAAGACGAGCAGAGAGACCGAAAGGATCCTGGTAATCGGTTTTCAGCATCGCTTCGCTCCCGAGGCGCAGATGCTCAAGCGGTTCATCGACCGGGGGGAATTCGGCAAAATCCTGTACGGACGCTGTCTGGCCTTGCGCCGCCGCGGGATTCCGAACTGGGGCGTATTCGGCCGTAAGGACCTTCAGGGCGGCGGGGCATTGATCGATATCGGCGTGCATATGATCGAAGCGGCCCACTATCTGATGGGGTCTCCGCAACCCGTCAGCGCTTTCGGAAGCGCGTACACCTACCTTGGAGACCGGCCCAGCGACACGGTTTCCATGTGGCCCGACTGGGACCACGAGACGTACTCGGTGGAGGATCTGGCAGTGGGGATGATCCGGTTCGACAACGGCGCCACGCTCTCGGTGGAGGCCTCCTTCGCCGCCCATATCGGCAAAGGGGAATGGACCTTCTCCCTCATGGGCGAAAAGGCCGGGGCCAGTTCAGTCCGCCCATGGTTTTCAAGGATCAGTCCGGGACCATGGTCAACATGACGCCGGACTACGTGCCGAATACGAACGGTTTCCAGTACAAGCTGCGCCACTTCGTGGACTGCGTGCAGACCCGTAATCCGTCCGAGGCGCCCGGTGAACATGGCGTGCTCGTGCAGCAGATCCTGAACGGCATCTACCGCTCCGCCGAGACAGGACGCGAGGTACCCATAGAACCCCTGGTATGATCGACTGGATATCGGCGAGGCGCTCCATTGGATATAGGCCGGTTTTATCTGCGGACCTCGTTTGAACAGGAAGCGCCCATCGATACCGGGGAGGAATGAATTGCTGACTGGTGAACAATGGGCCTGCTGGGAGGAAAACGGCTACGTCATCATACCCGATGCCGTGCCGGAATCCCATCTGGAAGCGACCATCGGGGCTATTTCGGAATTTCTCGATCTCAACCCAGACGATCCTGAAACGTGGTATGCCGATCCTCCGCGCCGTCTCGGATTCGTCGAGATGTACCATCACCAGGCCCTGTGGGACAACCGGCAGTATCCCCGGGTATACGAGGCATTCAAAAGCCTTTGGAAGGAAGAAAAACTGTGGGTCAGCATAGACCGCGCCAACATGACGCCGCCCGAGCGGGAAGGCAGGACGCATGGTTTCAACGAGTCGCTGATACACTGGGACATCGACACTTCGGATCATCCCGGACGGTTCAAGGTGCAGGGAGTGCTGTACCTTACCGATACGGCGGAGAACCAGGGCGGTTTTCAGTGCGTACCGGGGTTCCACCGGGATTTTTTCGAATGGGTAAAGACCCAGCCAGCCGACCGCGATCCCATGCGGCCCGACCTGACGGACCTGGAGCCGGTTGCGGTCCCGGGCAAGGCTGGCGACCTGCTCATCTGGCACAGTCTGCTTCCCCATGGAAACAGCCGCAACACTTCCGAAAGTCCCCGCTGGTGCCAGTACATTTCCGCAAGCCCGGGCCGGGAGGAGGACGAATCCTTGCGGCAACTCCGCATATCTCTTTGGAGGGACCGCGTGCACCCGGCCCAGTTCCCTGGCGATCCGCGCGGCGTGGAACGCATGCACGGCATGGCCCGCCTGACTCCACTTGGGCGGAGATTATTGGGGCTGGATCGCTGGGAATGAGCCGGCTACGTCAAAAACTCGGGGATTCAACTGGTAATAGGCATGTAGGTGGAAAACAGGAATGTTCGGATAGGGCTTTGCGGGACTACTTTCGATTACTACCACAGGACTCCCGAACGATGAGATTGCATCTCAGACTAATCTGGTCCATGGTTTTATCCCCCCCGAGCTGACTAAATAGAAGGTCCAACGCAGAGCGGGCGAGGTCCTCGTATGGCATAGCGATCGTGGTCAATGCCGGTGTAAGGTACTGCGAAACGTCTATATCGCCGAAACCCACTACGGCCACGTCATCAGGAACTCGGAAGCCCGTGTCCTGCAGCCCGCGGCACACCCCTATAGCCGTGTAGTCATCTCGGCACAGGATAGCGGTGAACCGGTCTTTGAGGTTCTTGCCCTGGATATAACCACCTAAACTGTGGATCCCAAGGGCTGGGATGATTTCGAACGGAAGATCGTGGTCCAGCATTGCCTGGCGATATCCCTTCGCCTTATATGTAACGGGTTTCTTCTCGTCGGGTTCCATTCCGACAAAACCGATGCGCCGATGGCCCAGTTCTATCAGATGCATGGTAGCATCATAGAAGTCAGAAATTAGATCAAGGACTACCCCACTGGTGTTTTCAGTGAGGTAGTGATAGGTCACGAATGGAACACGACCCCGCACCGAGTCGTGGATACGTTTAGATTCCTCCCTGTCTCCTCTCGTATTGATTAGAAGTCCGTCCACGCCGCGGGAAATCAATTGCCTGATTTGCATGCCCTGGTCGTCCTGCGTCTGTCCGCTGACCCGGAAAATCGCCATGCCCATCAGCACCTGATAGTTTTCCTTGCCGGCCATCCTTAAAAATATGATCGGTCTGTCTTCCAAAGGTTTCGATCGCGATCTGGTAAGTCAGCAGACCCAGCGTACCCGTCTTTCCCGTCACGAACCCCTGCGCCATGAGATTTGGCGTATACTCCATTTCATCAGCGGTTTGTTTTACGAGTTTTCGGGTATCGTCGTTGACGAGGTATGAAGCGGTATTGGACAACGCGCGAGAGACGGTGGAATGTGATATTCCCAGCCGACTGGCGATGTCCTTAATGGTCACCTGTTTGACTTTCATGGATCGATCCGATCTGTTCGAAGACAGAATACCGTGTCGATTCCGAATGACCGACCTATCCGTCAGGCCGACCCTTCCTTGATCGCCGGGGCAGGTGCCCGAACTCAAGACCAAAGTCACGATGATGTACTATATGGGCGGTGTTTCATGACGGTTTTTAACTGATCGCGCGATACACTATTCCCACACGGTTATTAAGATAAAACGGGATTACTTCTTGTCAAGATGGATGCACCTGCAGAAGGAGGAGGATGTGACGAAGGACTTAATACCTGGATTACGAATTGCACACGTTTGTATATCATGTGATATAATTGCGTGTTTGTTAAATCTCATCATGAGCGAACTCTACCAACTCCGCAGGACTCTCTCAAGACCAGGGTGGAAGTCAGTACGATCTGCCAGACCATGTTATGGCCTTCGAACTGCCGCAACATCAGATCCATTGCAGCACTGGCGAGCTCCCTGGCGGGCATGGACTGCGTAGTCAACGAGGGTGTTACGTAAGCCGTAACGTCTATGTTGCCGTATCCCACCACGGCCACGTCTTCGGGTACGCGGATTCCCAATTCCCGCATGCCGCGGAGTACGCCTATCGCTACGTAGTCGCTACGGCACACCAGCGCCGTGAAACGATCTTTTACTTCCCTGGACAGGCGGTAGCCTGATTCGGCCTGCTGCAGGCCGACTGCCAGATTCTCAGGTGTAAGGCCGTGCTCGTTCATGGCCTTGCAGTAACCCCTGCCCCTGGAGGAGTCCTGACCGGACGTATCCCAGTGATCACCAAGGAAACCGATCCTTTCGTGACCAACCTCGATCAAGTGAGTCGTTGCCCGGTAAAACCCCGCCTCATGGTCCAGCACAACCCCGCAGTAGTCCGTGGCAGGATAAGGAAAGGTCACCACGGGCACCCTGCCATCAACCGCTCGCCGAATCCGCTCCGACTCGTCTTCATCGCCCATGGTCTGCACCAGAAGTCCGTCAATGCCTCTCGAGATAAATTGCCCGATCTGCGATACCTGGTCGACCGACGGAGATTTGGAATCCAATTCTGCGGACATGCCCACCAGGAGACGGTAATTTCGCTCGTCAGCAGCCTTGAGAAAACAATCGATCAGCGCGCCGAACGGTTCCAGGTAAGACTCGAAAGCCAGTAGCCCCAGTGTACCGGTGTTTCCCGTGGCAAACCCTTTGGCCAACAGGTTGGGCCTGTAATTCATCTCCACGGCGGTTTGCTTGACCAGTCTGCGGGTCTCCTCGCTCACCATGTAGGACTTGTCCTGGGACAGCGCCCGGGATATCGTCGAGTGGGACACCCCCAGTTTCCTTGCTATGTCTATTATCGTAACCTGCTTTTTTCTCATCGAACCATTCCGTCCTTACGGGCAGGTATAGCACGGGGAGACAGACAGCCGGTTTCGGCAAGACCTTCCGGTTTAGTTTGAGGTATAGAACTCCATGACACACGTTTGCAAGTTGAGAATAAGTGTGTTGTCCGACGCGATGTCAATGCTTTTTAACGTTGGGTGATTTACTTCACGCCGCAGGATTCCCGGACGATCAGGCGGGGTTTCAAGGTATGACGGCAGGGTGTGGTCTCGCCCCGCAGTTGACGCAGGATGTCCTGCATTGCAAGTTGTGCGATATCTTCATAGGGAATGCTCAGCGTGGTCAGCGCCGGGGTTGTGTAAGCCGACAGGGCCATATCGCCAAAGCCTGTAACCGCCACGTCGGCGGGTACGCTGATCCCCGAGTCTGACAGACCCCTGCATACCCCGAGAGCCGTGTTGTCGGAGCAACAAACGAGGGCTGTGAACCGGCTGCCCAGTTCCTTCCCCAGTCGGTATCCCGAATACGATCCGATGGACTTGATTGCGGCACGCCGGGGCGTCAGTCCATGCTTTCTCATCGCCGCGAAGTAACCTTTGCCCATGGCTGATGGGCCGTTGGTTCGTACCCAGTCTTCTCCGAGGAAACAGATCCTTTCGTGACCCAGTCCGATCAGATGTTCGGTTATCTCGAAAAACCCGGATGCGTGATCCACTGCCACGCCATTCATGTCGCCGGCCGGGTAGCAGTAGGTCTCCACTGGGAATCTTCCCTTAACGGCCTTGACAATACGAGCGGATTCCCCTTCGTCACCTCGCGTGTTGATCAGGAGTCCATCCACGCCACGGGATTCCAGTTGTCTGATCTGCTTGACTTGATCGTCTTCTGGCGATCGGGAGATCTGGTCCACTGTTGCAGCGATCAGGATCTGGTAACCTTGTTCGCCTGCCATACGCAGGAAGTGGTGTATCTGTCTCCCATAGGACTCCAGGCTCAAGTGATAGGTCAGCAGTCCCAGGACTCCCTCGCCGCCCTTCAACAGAGTCCGTGCCATGAGGTTCGGAGAATAGTCCATTTCATGCGCAGTCTCTTGCACGATGCTGCGTGTCTGGTCTTTCACGAGATGAGCGGCATGCGGAGACAGCGCCCGGGAAACCGTGGAGTATGAAATACCCAGGCGTTTTGCGATATCCTTTATGGTAACCGGCTTGTTTTTCACAATACTATCCCTAACGCAGCCTGAAAGTCACAAACCGAGATGACCTCGCCAGAACACGCACACGTGTGTATTATGGTGGTGCATCGTTCGATGGGGAATTTAGTGAATTTTATGAACATATCGAGGGAGTTGGGTCTGCGGATCGTATCGCTTACGAAGGTGAGCCAGCGAGTTACGGCCGGTCAATCGGGCCGACTAAGCATCTACGACGATTACGTATCTACAATGTAGAGACAAACCGGGACTTTTGTCAAGCGACTGAGTGTCCGCGATGTCCAGTCACCGCTAAAGCCCTGCAGTGCAGGGGTGCACAGGTCATTGGCAAGAAATAAGTGGCGCGCCGTTATCGTTGAACGGTATTATACCCTTTCACCGGAAAGCATACCCGAAATAAACCAATCCTGCCGTTCGCCTGAGTCTGCAGGCAGAGTGCGGCCAGCCGCATTCGCCAGGAACCATACCCATGTCCACAACAAAACCCTCCAGCAGCCCGTTTGAACTCGAGACCGAACTGAGGCGCGATCTCGGTGTCGTATCGGCAACGAGCATCATCGTCGGGGGCATCATCGGCTCCGGCATATTCGGTGCGCCGGCCGGAATTGCTCAACAACTGGGCAATCCGGGACTGTTCCTACTGGTTTGGATCGTCGGCGGCGCCCTCTGTTTCGCCGGCGCCCTCTGCTTTGCCGAACTCGGCACCATGATGCCCCGCAGCGGCGGACAGTTCGTTTACCTCAAGGAAGCTTTCCCTCCTATCGTGGCTTTTCTATACGGATGGGTGGAGGTTGTCCTTCTCCAGAGCGCCGGCCTGGCGGCCATCGGTGCGATCTGCACCAGCTATATGGGCTATTTCCTACCGGTCATCTCGTCCCATTATTCCATTTTCGAGCTCGGTCCCCTCGCAATCTCGTCCCAACAGGTCGCCATCTGGATCCTGTTGATCTTTCTCTGCTTTGTCAACTACGTGGGTGTGCGGTTCGGCGGACTGGTGATGAACCTCACTACATTCGCGAAGGTGACGGCCCTGGCCGGCCTTGCGTTGCTGGCGATCGCGATAGGGGGAGAAGCGCGCCACTTCGAACCACTGGTGCCGCCGGATCTGGACGCGGGCATCCTGACCGTGCTGGGTCCGGCGATGATCGGCGCACTTTTCGCGTACCAGGGATGGGTCAACACCAGCATGGTTACGGGGGAAGTACGGGATCCGCAGCGCATACTGCCCCGGGTGATCCTCCTGGGCCTGGGCCTGTGCACGCTCGTTTATCTCGCAGTGAACTGGTCCTACCTGTACATCCTGGGCATCAGCGATATCGCGTCCTCGGACCGGGTGGCGGCCGAAGTTGCGACGCGGCTGATCGGTCCCGTGGGGGGCTCTCTGATCTCCGCGGCGGTCATGATTTCAACCTTCGGGACGATGAACGGCACCCTGATCATCACGCCCCGGATACCCTACGCCATGGCGCGGGCGGGCATGTTCTTCAAATCGTTCTCCCATGTGCATCCCCGGTTCAAGACGCCTTCCCGAGCCATCGTGGCTACGACGATCTGGGCCATCCTGTGGACATTTCTGGGTAACTTCCAGGCCATCATCAACGCCTTCGTCTACATCGTCTACCTGTACTACGGACTGAACGTACTCGCCCTCATCATACTGCGGCGCAAGTATCCGGACGCGAGTAGACCGTTCAAGGTTCCGGGCTATCCCTACGTACCGGTTTTCTTCCTGGTGGTGGTGTCGTGGGTCGTGTTGACCGTCGTCACCCAGAACTTCATGCAGGCATTGCCCGGACTGGGATGCCTCGGGCTGGGGGCCATCGTGTACCTGGTCTGGTTCCGGAAAGCTTGATCCTATCCCACCGGGTTTCTTTTTTCTTTGAAACCGACAGCGAAAAGCACCAGGACGACAAGGACCAGGACGGCAGGCAGGATCCAGAATACCTGCCAGTCGGCAAGATCCAGGTTGCCCGAAGAGCCGAGGAAGGAATTGTAGACCCGGCCGGCGACCTGGGCACCGATCAGCATGCCCAGTCCGCTGGAAACGAGCACAAACAGTCCCTGCGCCTGGCCTCGGATGGCGGGACTGGACCGCTGATCCATGTAAACGTGGGCGGTCACAAAGAAGAAGTCGTAGCAAATGCCGTGCAGGACGATCCCCACGATGATGAACGCCGCCACGGCGTCCGGGGCGCCGAACGAGAATAGCCCGTATCTCACCACCCAGGCGGCCATCGCAATCAATACCATGCGCTTCACCCCGAGCCGCCGGAAGAAAAACGGCATGCACAGCATTAAGATCACCTCGGACATCTGGCCGAGCGTCTGCGTACCGGCTATACGTTCAAAACCGGTCGCGCCCAGGTATATCTGCGTGAAATTGTAGTAGAAAGCGAGGGGAATGCAGAGGAGCAGTGCGCTGCCGATGAATACGTAGAAAGAAGGGTTCCCCAGCTCTCGTAGCGCTTCCAGTCCAGCCAGGGATCGGATCGATGCCTTCTTACCGGCTGCCGGCGGCGGCGTGCGGCCGAGGGTGAAGCTGTAAAGCCCCATGACGAGACCCGCCGCACCGGCCGTATAGAGGGGCCACGACATCTTTTCGGGGATCACGGTTCCGGAGAACAGGCCCAGGACGAAGCTGATGAAAAGTCCGGCGGCGATCCATCCCACGGTACCGAACACCCGGATCAGGGGATACTGTTCTTCCCGGTTTTCAACGCGGTGAAAGGTAATCGCATTCACCAGCCCCAGGGTAGGCATGTAACATATGTTGTAGATCAGCAGAAGGAGGATGAACAGTGCCGGTGTATCTACTGCGAGAGGAACGGCCAACATGACGCAGCCGGCGAGTACGTGCAGCCATCCGAGGACCTTCTCCGGCGCGAAATACCGGTCGGCGACCAGGCCCAGGAAGAACGGGGAAATGATCGCGGCCAACGGATTGACCGTGTAGGGCCAGTGGGTGAGGTCCGCCATCCCGTGAGCGGTCATGAAGATGGCGATCGTCGAGTACCAGGCCCCCCAGATGAAGAACTGGAGGAACATCATGAGACTGAGGGATGGGGACATGGATTCCCTGTCTGCCCGGGGCGTATACACCCGCCGGCGACGAGGTTATCTGCCTAACTTGTAGCCGTAGCCCACGGCAATCCACGCCTTGACCGACCGGCCTTGCAGTGTGGCGGGATGATACCGGGAAGCGAATATCTTCGCGAGGAGGAGTTCGTCTATTTCGGCGTATCCGGTCGATTCGATCATGCTCGCGTCCACGACCTCGCCCAGTTCGTTGATCAGCAGCTGAAAACGGACGATACTATCCTTCACGTGCCTGAGTTTCCTCGGGATCTCCTTCCGGGAGATGCTCATATTTATACGTCTCGGTATCGGCGGGGTGTCGAAGCGCCAGGTACCTTCCGATCCTTCCCCCATGCCGCCACCCGCGCCGCCGCTTCCGCTTCCCGCCTCGGAGGATCCCACGACACCGGAGCCTCCCATTCCGGCTTCATCGCTCGATTCGTCCTCGGTGTCCAGGGCTACGGCCGCAGCGGTCTCCATCTCTTCCTGGGAAGCGATCTCGTGCTCTTCGGCTATCAGGCTGTCGTCTATCGGCTCGGGTATGCCCACGACCACGGGGACGGGAACACCCTTGCTCATGATGTCGTCCCCTGGGTCTTCCGGGGGCTCGAGACGACCGGGACGGCCGCCGCCACGCTCGGAGGTGACCAGCCTGTTCGGATCGATGATGTCGATCAGATGGGCGGGATAGGGCATGATCTCGATGTCCACCATGGGCTCGAAATCGATCCGACTGTAGACATAAACTCCGCCGACGGCAAAGAAATGAAGGAAGGCGGCGGTCCAGATCCCGGCGCCGAGGAAACGGTGCGAGAACCGTTTGAGTGGGTGGGGGACCAGTGCTTCGGCCTCGAACCGGTCTATGAAACGTCCGACCCGGTGTACGATTTTTCCAGATTCACCGTTCATGGCAGATTGTCTTGGGATCTTACCTGGCGGTCGGTCCGGCCTCGAAGTCGCAGTCTGGCTAATGCCCATAAGTTCCACCGCCCCAACGACACTGTCAAGGTGTTTTGGTCACTTCAACGAGGCCCCGCGCCCCTGCCCGACGGACCCATAAAACGCTTGACAGAGACCCGTCCCGGACTCATCATCCCTTACGTTTTGAGGTTCGTCCCGCCTTCCGGACGAACCGGTTATCCGGGACTTTTCAACACACACACGACGGGGTTCATCCCGCGGTCATCCGGCCGGATCGGCACGACCTGTCCGGTACGGCGTTGATCGTACGGGGAGCAAGTACATGAAGATTCTGGGAACGAAACTGAGACGTACCCTGGCCGGACTGCTTGCAAGTGGTCTCTTTTGCGTACCGGCCCACGCCCAGGAAGAAGGTATCGCCATAGAGATGACCACGGAAGCGGGCATCATCGAAGTTGTGCTGGACCCGACACGCGCACCGGTTACCGTGTCGAACTTCATGCGGTACGTGGACGCGGGACAATACGACGGCGGGGTGTTCCACCGGACGGTGACTATGGACAACCAGCCGAACAACGACGTGAAGATCGAGGTCATACAGGGTGCCGTAAACCCGGATTTCCGGGATGACAGCTATCCCCCCAACAGTGGAATTGATCCGATTCCGCTCGAACGCACCTCCATGACCGGGCTCCTGCACGTCGACGGCGCCATCTCCATGGCGCGCATAGGGCCGGACACCGCGACTTCGGGGTTCTTCTTCTGCATCGGCGATCAGCCGGAACTGGATTTCGGCGGTAAACGCAACCCGGACGGGCAGGGATTCGCCGCCTTCGGCCGCGTTACCCTGGGCATGGACGTGATCCGGAAGATCCAGATGTCCCCCCGCGAAAACCAGCGCCTATCGCCACCGATCACGATCACCAGGGTAGAGAGAAAAACCAGGTAGGACATCCACCGACAGGAGTGTTATATGGGCGACCGCGTTCAGAGCCCTGAATCCTTCTTTGGCTTCCGGCTCGGCGACGACTACAAGATGGCCCGGTGGGACCGCATCACGGAGTATTTCTACCTGCTGAACCAGCAGAGTGAACATATTCGCGTGGTCAACCTGGGTCCCACGACGGAGAACAATCCCTTTCTGATGGCCATCATCACCTCGGCGGAGAACCTGGACAACCTCGAGGAACTCCGAGAGGTCAACGGGCGCATTTGCGATCCGAGGGGCCTTTCGGACGCCGCGATCGACGGCCTGGTCCGCAAGGGAAAGGTCATCGTCTGCCAGTCCATGAGCCTCCACGCCAACGAAATCGCTGCGACTCAGATGGCGCCCCAGCTCGCGTACAACCTGGTAACAGACGAGGATGAAACCACGAGAAACATCCTTGAAAACGTCATCTTCCTGATGATCCCCTGTTTTAATCCCGACGGCCAGATCATGGTGGCCGACTGGTACAACGAGCACCTGGGCACATCCTACGAAGGTTGTGATCTCCCCTGGCTGTATCACAAGTACTGCGGCCACGACAACAACCGCGACGCTTTCATGCTGAACCTGGTGGAGTCCAGGTACATGGCCAGAATCATGTTCCAGGACTGGCATCCCCACGTCTTCCAGGACCACCACGAGATGGGCGGATACCAGCCGCGCCTGTTCGTCTGCCCTTACTGCGAACCCATCCACCCCCACGCCGACCCGCTCATCTGGCGCGAGATCAACTGGTACGGCGCCCACATGGTCTACAAGCTGGAGGAAGCGGGCAAGCAGGGCGTCATCAGCGGCGCCATGTTCCCGGCGTGGTACCACATGGGTTTTCACTGGCTCGGCAATTACCACAATATCGCCAGCCTGTTGACCGAAACGGCCCAGGCGAAGCTGGCCAGTCCCCTCTACGTTCATCCTCACCAGCTCAGTGGTGACGGCGGGAGCATCCTCCACACGCTGCCCCACTACAAGCCGCAGACCAACTTCCCCAATCCCTGGCCGGGCGGATGGTGGCGGCTGCGCGACATGGTGGAGCAGCAACTCGTCGCCGCCACGGGACTCATGGACATCGCGGCCCGGTGCCGGGAAACGGTGCTGCGGAACGCCGCTCAGAAAGCCCTGCACCAGACCCGAAGAGGCCAGGAGGAAGAATCGGCTGGGTTCTTCATACGTCCGGATCAGCATGACCCACTCACCGTGACTGCGCTGGTTAACATCCTGCATCGCCAGGGCATCGACATACAGCGTACCCGGACCCGGGCAACCGTGGGTAACCGGGTGTATCCCTCCGGTACGT
This sequence comes from bacterium, assembly GCA_965262815.1. Classification (GTDB taxonomy): domain Bacteria; phylum JAAXHH01; class JAAXHH01; order JAAXHH01; family JAAXHH01; genus JAAXHH01. The sequence goes on from OZ253560.1 coordinate 32,593, forward strand.
ATTTCATCTCCGGCGCCCAGCCCAAGCGCGGCGTGGTTAAAACGCTGCTTGAGCGGACTTTCTGGCCGGACGACGCCTGGGCGCGGAAGGACGATGGCTCGCCCACCCGTCTCTTCGACAATGCGACGGATACGCTGGCTGAGATGATGGGTGTAGGGGTGGAGTCGGCCGACGTGCCTCACTCGGACCTGGCGGCGGGAGGATTGAACCTGGATCCGGTGACCGAGCCCGTACCGGCGAACGGCGCCATCACCGGTGACGGCGAGCACGGCATGGCCGTCGATCCCCGGCAGAACGCCTCTTTCAGTGCAGTCAACGCGCTACTGGCGACGAGCGCGACGGTCAGTCGGACCGCCGGACCCCTTTCGGTGGGCGGCCGCGGCATGCCGGCGGGCGCTTTCATCGTCAGCGGCGTCGAACGGGAACGGGCGGAAGAGATCGTACGAGATACCGGCACCACGGGCTTCCGTCTCGAAGAACCGGCTGACGGCGAACGCGTAAGGTCCTCGCGCATCGCCATGTACCAGCGGTACTGGGGCGGCAACATGGCCGAAGGCTGGACCCGCATGACGCTGGAGCAGTCCGGTTTTTCCTATCGCACCGTGCTGGACGACGATATCCGGGGAGATCTACACGACCTCTGCGATGTATTCATCCTTCCCGACGACACAATGGACATGATGGCCGGCACGGAGAAGGAGGTCGAAAACCGCCTGCGAACCGTGCCCCAGCCCGAAAAGTTCCGCAGCGGCCTCGGCGATTCGGAAATCGAGGCCATCGGCGCCTTCGTGGAAAAGGGCGGCACACTCGTGGCCGTCAACCGGGCGGGTCAGCTTCCCATCGAGAAGTTTGGCCTGCAGATCACGGACGTGGCAGCCGGCCTTCCCACAAGCTCCTTCTACTGCCCCGGTTCCATGCTGCGCATACGGGTCGACACCACCCACCGGCTCGGGTACGGCATGCCGGACCAGGCCCTGGTCATGCACCGCAACAGCCCGGTGTTTTCGGTGAACCCCACCCATTTCAACGACCGATTCGAGGTGGTCGCCACCTACCCCGGCGAAGACGTGCTCGAAAGCGGGTGGCTGATCGGTGAAGAACATATCGCGGGCAAACCCGCCATGATATGCGTGCGCCATGGCGAGGGACGGATCGTACTCTATGGATTCCAGGTCAATTTCAGGAATCAGACGCACGGCGCCTTCAAACTGCTCTTCAACGCACTGTACGGAAACTGATTCCTAAGAGAGGATCGCAGAGGATCACACCATGCCCATCGTTGACTTTCACAACCACGTTTATCCTCCCCAATACGTCGATGAGATCAGGAAAGGTCCGAGCGCGTACACGGTGACCGACGACGAGGCCGGCAATCCCGTCCTGCACTCCCCGGGCGACTACAACATCCTGGTACCCGGCCACCGGCTCATGGACGTGCGTCTCGAGGTGATCGACGAAGCGGGGATCGACACGCAGATCATCACCTTCACGGCGCCCGGCACGCTGATCGAGACGCCGGAACGATCCGCGCAACTGAGCAGCAAGGTCAACGATCATTTTGCCGACATTCAGCGCGAACATCCGGAACGTTTTCCGGCCCTGGCCACCCTGCCGCTCAACAAGCCGGAGGCCTGCGCCGCCGAACTGGAACGGGCGATCGGCTCGCTGGGCCTGAAAGGGGCGTGCGTGTACAGCAACGTCAACGGCGTGGCCCTGAGCGATCCGCGATTCTGGCCCATGTACGAGGTGGCTGACGCCGGCAACATGGTGGTCTTCATCCACCCCACCTTTCCCCTGGGCGTGGAGGCCATGGAGGAATACATGCTCATGCCGGCCGTAGGTTTCCTGATGGACACGACCCTGGCCACGGCCAGCCTCCTGTTCAGCGGCGTGGTGGCGCGTTTTCCGAACATACGCTGGGTGCTGGGCCACCTGGGCGGCGCCGTGCCCTATCTCGCCGAGCGATTCGACCGATGCTACGAGGCGTTTCCGCAGTGCCGCGCCAACCTGGAGACCCATCCCACCGTATACCTGAAGAACCAGTTCTACTACGACACGGTCAACTTCGACGTGGACGCGCTGAACTTCGCCGTGCGGTTCGCCGGCGCCGACCGCATACTGGCCGGGAGCGACTATCCCCACCAGATCGGCAGCATACCGAAGATGATCGAAAGCATCCATTCGATGGATCTGTCCGAAGATGACCGCGCCGCTATTCTTGGGGGAAACGCCATCCGGCTGCTCGGCCTGTGATCGATCCGTCTACTGCGATCGATTCTCAAGACGCGAACCAACCACTGCAGTCGCCGGCACAGATGGCCAACCGGAGCACCTGTAACCATGGACCTGAAGCTACGTGGAAAGCGGGCGATTGTAACCGGCGGCAGCCGGGGTATCGGGCGATGCTGCGCCGCGGCCCTGGCCCGGGAGGGCGCACGCGTATGCGTCACGGCCCGAAGCGGTGACCTGCTGGACGAGGTGGTACGCGAAGTGAACGCGGCGGGGGGTGAAGGACACGCGGTCACGGCCGACCTGGCCTCGCTGGAAGGATGCCGCAAGGTAGTACGGGAAGCCGCTGACATCTTCGGCGGAATCGATATTCTCGTCAACTGCGCGGGCGCAGCGCGGGGCGGCGACATCCTTGCCCTTCCAACGGAACGGATCGACGAGGGGCTGGCGCTCAAGGCGCACGGTTACCTGCGGATGTCGCAGCTCGTGATCCCGTACATGAAGGAAAACCGGTGGGGGCGCATCGTCCATATCGCCGGAAGCGCGGGGACGAGTCCCGGCCGTGACAACATCCCCTTGAGCCTGGCCAACATCGCCGTCCTGAACTGCACGCGGGCCCTTTCGGACGCGGTCTCCGGAGACGGCATCCTGGTTAACGCCATCTGCCCCGGCTTGACGAACACCCGGAGAGCCCGGGACGTGCAGCAGGCGGAGGCCGATATACAGGGCCGCGACGTCGAGGAATTGCTACGCGAAGCCGGCGAAAGGCTTCCCTCCGGACGCATCGCGGAACCGGAAGAAATCGCCGCCGTAGCGACTTTTCTCGTGTCGGAACCCTGCTCTTACGTGTATGGAACTGCCGTCTACATGGATGGCGGCGGGAGGCGGGGCACTCCCTGACGAAAGCCGGGTAACCGATGTTTCAAAATCAAAAGGAGATGCGACCATGGCTGAAAACACGTTACAATCATTCGCGGCCCGGGCGGGCGACGCACAATGGATCAAGGGGCTGAGGCCCTATTTCGTGTATCGCGACCTGGGCATGAAGGGCGCCACGGAAGGCCGGGTAATGGCCCATGTCATCCGGGCCGACCAATCCTGCGACGGTCCCATGGGGTATCATTCCCACGACCTGGAGTTCCAGATGAACTACCTGCTCAGGGGCTGGGCGCGCATCGACCTGGAGGACGTGGGCGAGATCCAGGTTACCGCGGGCGACGCGTGGTACCAGGCCCCAGGCGTCAAGCACGAATTGATGGAATACTCCGATGACTTCGAAGTCATCGAGATCACCATACCCGGTGATTTCCCGACCATCGACGAGTCGCGTCAGGAGTAGGAATGAACGTAGGATTCATCGGACTGGGCAACATGGGCAATCCCATGGCTGCCAGCCTCCTCAGGGCCGGGCATACCCTTAAGGTTCATGACGTATGCCCGGATAAGGCCTCGAATCTACTGGACGCCGGGGCTTCCTGGAGTTCGTCCCCCCGCGGGACCGCCCTGGATTCCGGCGCGGTCATCACCTCGCTACCCGGACCTTCCGCGGTGGAGGATGTAGTTTTCGGTGACGACGGTATCTTCAGCGGTCTTTCCTCCGGAGCGGTCTATATCGACACCAGCACCAGCGAACCTGGACTCATGCGGCGGATAGCCAAAGAAGGCGCATCGAGGGGATTCGACGTGCTCGACGCCCCGGTAAGCGGCGGCGTTTTCGGCGCCAGGGACGCCACCCTGACCGTATTCGCCGGGGGCGACAAGGCAGTTTACGAACGGTACGAGCCCCTGTTGCGCTGCGTGGGCGGTACGGTCATGCGCATGGGGGATATCGGCAGCGGCGTCGTGACCAAGCTGGTGAACAACCTCATGATGTTCATCAATTTTATCGGCGCCTGCGAGGGGATGGCCATCGGCGCGCGTGCGGCCATAGATCCCAGCCTGTTGATCGACGCCATCCGGCCGAGCATGGGCCAGAGCCGGATGATGGAACGGAGCCTGGACCGGTTCATGGACGGCAAACCGTTGTATTCCGCTATCGACCTGGGGGTGAAGGACATGCACCTGGGCGTCGAACTCGGCAGGGCGATGGACGTCCCGCTGGAGATCAGTCCGATGGTCGAGGAAATGCTCAGGCGGTTCCAGGACCAGGGAAACGCCCAGGCTGACCTCCTCGAGTACATCGGGGATTACTTAAAGCGGTCGGGTGTCGACCCGGCCCGAAGATCGTGAGGACATCCATGCGTATTACGACTAAACTCATCCTGTCCGCGTTCCTGGTTGGGGGAGTTGTTGTTGCGACCGACGTATCGCCCGCCGAAGCCGTTCCAGCCACTCCGGTGGAGCCGTCCGATCTCCGGGGTTCGTGGAAACCGGAATCGTACCGCCTCAAATCGGGACCGGTACACGAAGTGACTGGCCTGATCACGTTCACGGAGAAGGACTGGTTGGTGCTATTCTTCATCATGACCGACGAGGGGGCCCGGCGGGGTTCCGGCGAAGGCGGCACCTACACGTTGGACGGGGATAAACTGGTCTTCCGCCACCTGTACAACCTTTCAGGGGGAGACGCGGTCGACGGTTTTGAGGCCAGCGACCTGTCGATGAGGGTGAGGCAGCCGGACGCCGCCGACGCGCCCGCCGAACCCTGCACTATATCGATAGAGGAAGATCTCCTGACGATCTTCTTCCCCAGCGGCAATGAGATGACCTTCCGTCGAAGTTCCGACTGAAGAACGTGCAGGACCGCCTGATCCATTCAAAATTGGCAATGTGGTCATCGATTCCGAGGAACGAAAAGCGCTTTTAAACGGCAGGCAGGTGGTCCGAGGTACAATTTACGGAATCGCGAGTCGATCCGGTTACCAGATAGCTAAAAAACAGTTGCAAAATGCCATAACCCGTCCACGAAAACGGGGTACTGGGCTGCATTGAAGAACCCCGCAGAATTGGTTACGCGCAGCCATACCACGGTTTTTCCGGCCGTCTGCAGAATCCTACCGCTGATATCCCCTTTATGACGGCTTGCTGCATGATGATGGGCAGGTCCGATCCCACCGAGTTGAACCCCACCAGTTGTGGTTTTCTTCTGCCGACGGTCATCGCGACATAACCCGCGGCACCGGCGACACCATCGAGGAAGGCGTGAGCCTGGCCACGGGTGACCCCTATGTCGTCGCATCCGGCGATGCGGTGCATCTCGCGCCAGCGTCCGCGTTCGGCTCACCACCGGCTTCCAGGCCAATGAAGGCGCCGACTTCCGCGCCATGCTGGACCCCCTGGCCGACGGAAACCGGGTCACCGGCAGCGGCGATATATCCTATAATGTGAAGACCTAAGGGAAACGGTCCGTAAAACTCGCACCGAACGCGAACCTCGAGACAGGCAGGATATCCGGTCATGATACGGTCAGGGCCGACTTCTATCCGGCCTCGACCTCCTCAGGGAAGACCGTCATCATGGCCTTCGTGGACGGGTCGGACCATGTCCGCGTGGTCTACGAGAACGGCAGCGTCAGTCTCGAGAGCAGCATCGATGGAAGCTCCACCACGAATTCCATGGGTCTGAGATATAGCAGATCATGGCCGTGGGCCCGCGTGGAGATGGAGCTCCTGCCCACCGGCGCCGTGACCGCATGGCTATACGACCATGAGACCACCCGGTTCAAGGGAGCCTCGAGGTCCGTCACCGTACCCGCGAACTGGACGCCCCGGTTCACGGCCGAAGGAGGGCGCGGCAACGGCTATCTCGCTGGCCTCTATATCGGCCCCGCCGAAGTGGCAGCCACCTCCTTCGACGGCCTGGCGCGCCAGATACAGACGCGGGCAGGAGCCGGCGCGAGCGACATCGTCACCCGGACCGAGTACAATCGCGTGGGCAAGCCCGAGCGCCTGCTCGGTCCCGCGCACCTGTCGCCGTCCCATGCCTACGGCGCCCTGACCGAAGCCGCCGCGGGTGACCGCATCACGCAGACCACCTACGACGACGATCCCCTCCTGAGGGTATCCCGGCTCATACCCCCCGGACATGCCGACTCCACCTCCGTACGCACTACCTACGGCTTCTGGTCCTACGACGCCGGACTGCAGCACTCCTTCAGGACCGTCGTCGACGAGAAGGGCGTGGCCACCACCAACAGGTACGATCCCTACGGACGGTTGAGGTACGCCATCACCGACGCCGCGGGAACGGACCTGGATACCGGAAGCGGCCTGACGATCTTCACCCACGACGCCCTGGATCGCCTGACGTCCGCCTCCATGCCGAAAACCGGAACGTCCACCTACGCCTACGACACGCTCGGGCGCATGATAAGCAGGCATCACCCCGACGCCGACGGCGCCGCGCAATACAAGTACGACGACCTGGGGCGCGTGCGCTTCTCCCAGGACGCGCGGCAGGAGGCCGACGGCACGGGCAAGGTCACCTTCACCGTCTACGACGGCTTCGGGCGCGTAACGCACGTGGGAGAGGCGTCGGCCACCTTCGCCGATCTCGATCCCGAAAGCGCCTACGCCTTCGAGAGTGACGCCACCTCGTGGCGCAGCCGCATGACCTACGACGACGGCGACCCCGTCGCGAGCGGCGGGCCCAACTACGCCCAGGGACGCCCTGTCAAGGTCGAGGAGAATACCGACGCCGACGCGGCCGCCGAGGTCACCCACCGCTACGCCTACGACCACCTCGGCAACGTGCGCGTAAAGCGCGTGAGCATAGACGGCCTGACCGGCGCCAGGACGATCGAATACGTCCGCGACCTGGCCGGCCGCGTGACCAGGCTCATCTACCCCGGCGGCGCCCAGGCGCGCTACGCCTACGACGGCGCCGGGCGGCTCAGCCGCGTGTGGGACGCTAAAGGCAATACCCTGGCCGCCTACACCCACACTGCCGCGGGCAACATCGCCACCCACATTGTGGGCCACGGCGCGAGAGGCGGTATCGTCACGGGCACCTACGCCTACAACGCGCGTGAATGGGTCACGGGGATCGACTACCCCGGCAAGTTCACCGTAACACAGCAGTACGATGCCGCCGGCAACGTATCCTCACAGAACTACCACCGCGCCGCGACCGAAACGGCCAGGGCCGCGGCCTACACCTACGACAACCTCCACCGCCTCACCGGCTTCGACCTGGACGGCGGCGCCAGCACGCGGGCCTACAGCTACGACCGCAACGGTAACATCACCCGGGTAACCACCAACGGCGCAGCCACCAACTATGGTTACAACGCCCGGACCCTCCCCAACAGGCTGAGTTTCGCATTCGGCTCAGGAGGCTTCTTCCGGGACTACGCCTACAACGAAAACGGCTGGACGACCTCGGTGGGCAATGTCTCCCTGACTTACGACTACCGCGGTCTCACCACCGGGCACGGCACTGCCGCCTACCTCATGGATCCCGACCGACGGCGCGTCAAGAAGACGGTCGGGACGGCCGTCACCTACTACCTGAGAGGCCCGGGCGGCGCCGTCCTGGCCGAGTACGATGGCAGCCAGACGCTCTCGGCAAAGTACGTCTATGCCGGCGCGCAGCGCATAGCCAGGATAACAGGAAATAGCGCAAGCTACTACCTGGCAGATCACCTCGGTAGCACCAGGAGCCTCATCGACGAAGCAGGCGCCGTCACCGCCGCATACGACTACTGGCCGTACGGAAAGGAACTGGCCTCGAGTGGCAACGGCTCAACGCACTTCAGGTTCACAGGCCATGAGAGGGACGCCGAGTCCGGTCTTGACTACATGCTCGAAAGGTCGTACGCTTACGACACAGGCAGGTTCCTGCGGCCCGATCCCATGCAGGGCGAGTATCCGGGGTTGAGTCCGTATGCCTATGCGAACAATAATCCACTCAAGTATGTGGATCCCGATGGAAGAGTAATCAAACTCTCATCAAGTTTGAGTCGTGAAGAAACAGAGAGGCTTCAAGGGTACCTTGACAATCTTCAGAAATCGCAAACCGGTAAGTTGATTTACGATGAAGTGCATGGTAGTGATTTGGTTTTCACCGTCGGGTTCGACGAGAATCTCGCGGGAGGTAAGGGCGGACGGGCCGATATAAGTTTTGATGAAACAAAAACCGTGCGAAATCCTCTTACGAATCTGGTAACCAGAGCCTCAATCACAGGAGGCCAACTTTCGATTGCGGAGCAGAGTATACTTGGATCTCCTGGAAACACGATCGAAGGGATTTTGGGTCACGAGATCTTTCATGCATTGCAGGCTCTGGACAATCCGGCGAGGTTTATGAACCTGAATGAAAAAGCAGAACGAGAGAAACTCGACACGGATAAGCAGGAGCTTGAGATTGATGCATACATAATCCAAGGCATTATAGAGCGTGAGTTAGAACGACAACGAAGAAAGGAAGAAGAATCCAGAGAAGGAGGGTGATGAGGATGAAACCGTACTGGTTGTACATTACGACAGTGTTAGTGGTCTTCTTTGCGGTACATGCCAAGTTGACCGAAAACACGCATAAAGAAGAACTGGACAGGTATAAAGAAGAACTGTGCAAGTATTACGTAGCTCGTTCCGCCGCGCTTTATCTTGCCGGTTACCGTGTAGACCCGGATCAGAGGCTCTCATGGTTCGATGTGTCGGAATCGACAGCCAGAGGATGGGAATCGGTAATAGTCGGAGTTAAATCATTCGAAGGCGATTTATTGCCAAGCAGTATATCTGCATACAGGCTTCCCAGGAAATTCCTGTCGTACGACGTTTACAGGGTTTATCGAAGTAACCCGACAGGTACAGACTCCTTCTTCAAGGGGTCTGTCACGGATTTTGTGTAACTGACTGTTTCATGTGATGGGCACTCTGTCTTCGTACATGATGACGAACTGGTTGATGGCGGCCGTCCAGTGGACAATGGGCCGGGTCCACCTTCGGGACAGATTGAGCAGGGCCAGGTAGAGCAGTTTCCTGGTCGCCTCGTCTGTGGGGAAAGCGCCTTTGGTCTTGATGATCTTGCGCAGTCCCCGGTTCATGGATTCGATGGCATTGGTGGTATAGATGACCTTCCTGATTTCCTGTGGGAAGGCGAAGAACGGGGTCAGATGGTCCCAATGTCTGCGCCATAGCCGGCTGATCGTGGGATATTGCTTATCCCAGTGTTCTGCGAAGCGATCCAGCGCGGCCTCGGCCTGCTCCAAGGTAGCGGCTTGGTATATCGCCCGGAGATCCTTGGCCACCTGCTTACGGTGTTTCCAGGAGACGTAGGTCAGGCTGTTACGCACCATGTGTACGATGCAGAGTTGCACCTGGGTCCTGGGATACACCGTCTCTATGGCCTGCGGAAAGCCAGAGAGCCCGTCGCAGCAGGCGATGAAGATATCGGCAACGCCCCGGTTCTTCAGTTCGGTCAGTACGTGGAGCCAGAACTTTGCCCCTTCGTTCTGCTCGATCCAGAGGCCCAGGAGTTCCTTGTCGCCGTGGAGGTTAACGCCCAGGGCCAGGTAGACCGCCTTGTTCCGTACGCTGCCGCTATCACGCACCTTGACGAACAAGGCATCCAGGAACAGGATAGGATAGACCGGGTCCAGAGGCCGCGACTGCCAGGCCAGGACCTCGTCGGTTACGGTGTCGGTGATCCGCGAGACCAGTTCGGGCGAGATGGCCACTCCGTAGAGATCTTCGATATGGCCCTGGATATCGCGGGTGCTCATGCCCCTTGCGTACATGGAGATGATCTTGTCGTCGAAATCCGGCCAACGGGTCTGATACTTACGGATCAGCTTGGGATCGAAGGAGCCCTCGCGGTCCCGGGGGATCTCTACCGGCAGATCGCCCTTGTCGTCCTTGAGCGTCTTGGTGGTCTTGCCGTTGCGACTGTTGCCGCGGTTCCTGCCATCGGGGGCATGCTTCTCGTAGCCGAGATGATCGGTGAGCTCGGTTTCCAGGATCCGTTCGGCCATGCGCTTCTTCATGCGCTTGAGCAGGCCGTCTTCGCCGAAGAGGTCCTCGGCGTCCACCCCGTCTTCCATGAGCTCATCCAAAAGACGGTCGATCTTACTTGAGGGTTTTCTTTCTCTGGCCATAGCACTTCCTCCTTGTGAGCAAGATACAAGCTATTGCCAGTTACACAAAACATGTTACAGACTCTCTTCAAGATCGGTCTCGATGATCAATTCAACTTCGTTACATTCTGGGGTTTCAGAGATCCGATTTCTGCTGTCGGTGAATACGCAGTATACTTGGGTACCCGTGATGATATCTCCTTCGAAAGTGGAGACTTGCCTTTAAACGACAAGGACAAAGTGGATCAGTTTATAGGTGACTGGATACAACTTACTCAGTACGGAATGCAACCAGGTTACTTCAAGATCCTGTCAAATGATTATGAAGTGACAAACAATGTTGTGGAAGGGACCTGTCAGACCGCAGAATTCTATCAAGCCGATCCTTTATTTGGGGGCGACAAAGTTCGATACATTGAGTGGTCGTACCGCATATCAAGTATTGGTCTATCTCATCTTGAACTTTTGTCCCAACGGGAAGATGAAGACAAGTCGGTGATCTTTGGCTCATAGGGGTAAAGGACTCCAGGTGCCACGTACAGATCAACTTATTAAGACAAAGAAATGGAGTTGACCCAGTCTGATGGACGGTAACGTATCCGTGTTGAGTGTATTACGGGATTGTGATATTTCGACCTACAGATCTGGTCACATAACGGACAGTCGAGAGGGTCTATGGTAGTGTTAAGACCATAGATGAACTAAAGGCGATCCACAACGACCAGATCCGCCATATCAACCATACCGAGTACTGGCAGGCTTGCGACTGCGACGACCTGCCTGACTGCGTCGATTATGTTGTATTTGATCAGATCGTCAACTGGGAGGGAAGTTCGGCCAGGTGGCTTAGAACCGCCGCAGGCGTCAAGATAGATGAATCGGTCCTCAGTCTGTTGCGGCTTCGTAATCCGAAGGTGCTGATCTAGTGATCGAACAATTTGCGACAGGTACCTTGAGTTCAGGGGAAGCCTGCCTTGAGTATTTTTACGGTAACCCTATAGACCCACAAGTACAGGAATAGCACATTTAGTTTATGATGTACTCATATCTGAACGAGCTGACTTATCGTTCTTCAGCCGGCCCGAAGTTTTAGATCTGAACTATTCCGACATTTTGGACACATGCGAAAACCCGCGACTTACCTGACCGACTTCAACCTCAATAGCGGCGGTAAAGACAGTCCTTTAAACCTACTGATCAGTACTAACTATATTAGGAGCATGAGGCTAATCTACAACGAGAACGGAAGAATGATGGACTGGGGCGTACGCGCCCCGGAAACGACGCCAGTTTGACACTGCCCGCCCGATACAGACGCGGGCAAGAGCCGGCGCGAACGACATCGTCACCCGGACCGAGTACAACCGCGTGGGCAAGCCCGAACGCCTGCTCGGCCCCGTACACCTGTCGCCGTCCCATGCCTACGGCGCTCTGACCGAATCCGCCGCCGCGGGTGACCGCATCACGCAGACCACCTACGACGACGACCCCCTCCTGAGGGTATCCCGGCTCATACCCCCCGGACATGCCGACTCCACCTCCGTACGCACTACCTACGGGTTCTGGTCTTCCGCTGGCGGCCTGCAACACTCCTTCCAGACCCTCGTGGACGAGGATAGCGTGGCGACCACCAACAGGTATGATCCCTACGGACGCGTGCGATACACCGTCGCCGACGCTGCAGGAACGGACTTCAGTACCCGGAACAACTTGATCATATGTACCCATGACGCCCTGGATCGCCTTACCGCCACTACCATACCGAAAGGGGGCAGGTCCAGCAAGTCCATCTACGCCTACGACACCCTGGGGCGCATTACCAGCAGGCATCACCCCGATGCCGACGGCGCTACCCGCTTCAAGTACGACGACCTGGGGCGCGTGCGTTTCTCCCAGGACGCGCGCCAGAGCGCCACTGGCGCTGGTACAGGCAAGGTCACCTTCACCGTATACGACGACTTCGGACGCGTAACGCGCGTGGGGGAAGAGACGGTGTTGCTGGCACCGGTTTTGACCAACCCGGTTTTTGTGTGACCGCTTTTTGACTTGCCTCAGGTGCTCGCTTAAGATATATTGTTACTAGTTATTAACAAGTGGTTACGATTTATCTGGGACTTGCTATGAAGGAACACGCCGAAGAGATCTTTCGTGAGTACGGCGGTCTGCTTCGCATGCGCGAGGCCGTCGGCCACGGGATCACGCCCTACACGCTCTACGCCCTGAGGGACCGAGGTATCGTCGAGTTGGTCAGCCGGGGCGTTTACCGGCTGGTGGAACTCCCACCGCTCAGCGAGCCAGATCTGGTCACGGTGAGCCTTCGCTATCCCAACGCCGTCGTTTGTCTCGTCTCGGCGCTGGCCTACCACGGCATCACGACGCAGATTCCTCACGAAGTGTCGATAGCGGTACCCCGAACCTCCCGCCTGCCTACGCTCGACTACCCTCCCGTGCGAGCCCACCGATTTTCGAAGGCGAGCTACGATTCGGGTATCGAAACGCACCGGATCGACGGCGCGGCGGTCAATGTCTATGACCGTGAGAAAACCATGGCGGACTGCTTCAAGTTCCGCCATCGGATCGGCATGGATGTGGTGCTGGAAGCGCTGCGGCTGTACCGGGAGCGCATCGGACTCGAAGTTGGCGCGCTGCTCGGCTACGCGCGGGTGTGCCGGGTGGAAAAGGTGATGTGGCCTTACCTGGAGGGCAGCCTGTGAAGCCTGCACGCAATGTGGCCGCGTCCGTCCGGCAGCGCCTGCTCAACCGAGCCAGGAGCGGCCGCCGACCCTTCGCCGTGTTGCTGCAGAATTTCGCCATCGAGCGGTTCCTCTACCGGTTGTCCCAGTCCGAACACACCAGTCGGTTCATACTCAAAGGCGCGTTGATGCTGCAGGTGTGGCGTTCACCAGAGTTCCGTCCGACCATGGATATCGATCTGCTTTGCAGGACGGGCAACGAGGAAGCCGGCATCGTAGCGCAGGTCCGGGACATCCTGAACGTGGACGTTAAAACGGACGGTCTGCTCTTCGATCCGACCAGCATTCGTACCGGGCGTATCACGGAAGGCGCTGAACACGAGGGGATCAGGGTTCAGTTTCAGGGGTCGCTCGGTACGGCGCAGATCCACATGCAGATCGATGTCGGCTTCGGAGACGTCGTGTATCCCGCGCCGGAATCAGCACAGTTCCCGGCGATGTTGGATTTCCCGGCGCCGCGGATGCTCTGCTACAGCCGCGAGAGCACTGTCGCCGAGAAGCTCGAAGCCATGGTCAAGCTGGGCATGCTGAACAGCCGGATGAAGGACTTCTATGATATCTGGCTACTATCACGACAGTTCGACTTCGACGGTCCAAAGCTGACCGAGGCCGTCAGACTCACTTTCGACCGGCGGGGCACGTTGCTGCCACAGGTGGTCGAGGCGTTCACCAGTTCCTTCGCCGACGTCAAGCAGGTCCAGTGGTCGGCATTCCGCAACCGGCTCCAACAGGAACACGTGGCCACCTCATTCTCCGAAATTGCAGCCGAGATCGGCGAGTTTCTGTCGCCCGTCGTCGAGGCGCTCGTTTCCGGCGAATCCGTTCCGATGTACTGGACGGCATCCGGTCCCTGGACTTGAGCTAACCCTTTCCAGTCCAGACTCGCTGCCCCAGCTAAAGAGAAATCATCAACGCCACCTGCACTCTAGTCCCCCTCCGGTGTTAACCCACAAGGCACAGTCACCGCCGCCTACGACTACTGGCCCTACGGCAATGTCTTGACATCGAGCGGCACGGGCTCAACGCACTTCCGGTTCATCGGACACGGGAGGGACGCCGAGGCCGTTGTTGTATTCGAACCAAAAGGGGGAACAGTGTAGTTTTAAAGCACGGTCGCAATCCTGCAAAAATGCCGCAGGAGGAATTGGGTGACGTCCTCGAGGATCTCAACAGGAAGGCAAAGAAGGCCAAAGACGAGGCCGAAGCTGCGGAGTAAAAGACCACCTGGTTAAAGTGCGATGCCAAGCAGTACCGGCCAGGTTCCCCGTACCGCCGTGCATCCCGAGCCGGTCCATCCCTTGCAACGATGCAAGGCAACGTACAGCTACATTCCCAGATGGGCGGAATCAGTTGACTTTACCGGGCAGTCCGGCTTATCTTGGGAAGCTGGCATTCGGCATCAAAAGTACCGGGGACCGCGGCCATGTCTTCCGATGTACTGACCAGGACGATGAAGAAAACCGTTGGCGTGGAAGCCGCCAGGATGATCGGCCAGGGCGACGTGGTCGGGCTGGGTACGGGATCCACGGCGGTGTTCATGATTGAGGAACTCGGCCGCCGCGTAAGGGAGGAAGGCCTGGATATCGTCGGCATACCCACGTCCTTCGACGCGTCTGTGTTAGCCCGCAGTCACGGCATTCCGCCGGGCACGCTGGACGACGTGGACGGGATTGATATTGCCGTGGACGGCGCGGACGAGGTCGATCCGGCGAAGAACCTGATCAAGGGCCGGGGCGCCGCTCACCTTCGCGAGAAGATCGTGGACGGCATGGCCGACCGGTTCATCGTAATCGTGGATGAATCGAAACTGGTCGAACGGCTGGGCACGAAATGTCCCGTGCCGCTGGAAGTGTTGCCCATGGCGGTTCAACCCGTCATGCGGACCGTCGAAGCGCTGGGCGGGGAACCCGCGCTGCGCATGGCGGCCCGCAAGGACGGACCGGTCATCACGGACCAGGGGAATATGGTCGTGGACGCCCGTTTCGAAGGAATCGACGACCCAGGTGAAATGGAAAGAACGCTCAACAACATTCCCGGCATCCTGGAAAACGGCCTCTTTGTCGGACTGGCGACCGAGATTCTCATCGGCAGGATTTCCGGCCAGGGACAGATCGAGGTAGAAAGAAAAACCTGAATCCGCGAGGTCGCTCACCGCGACCTTGCAGACTGTATGAGCCTGTAAATGAACGAAATAGGATATTTCAGCCTGCTGCTGGCCCTCATGACGGCGACCTACGGTGGAGTGACCAGCGTGGTCGGCGCCAGGGCGCGAAACCCGCAGCTCATTTCAAGCGGCGCCCACGGTGTCATCGCCACTTTCGGCATGCTGACGCTGGCTTCCCTCGCCTTGGTGTACCAGTTGTACATCGGCAACTTCCAGGTGGAATACGTCGCCTCGTACACCAGCAGCACCCTGCCCGAATTTTACCGGGTCACCGCGCTATGGGCCGGACAAAAGGGATCCCTGCTCCTGTGGGTATGGACCCTGTCCCTGTTCGCACTGCTGGTGCACCTGACGAACAGGAACCGCAACCAGTCGCTGATCCCGTACGTCCACGCGGTGATGATGTCGGTGACGCTGTTCTTCATCGTCCTGCTGATTTTCGTGGCCGATCCTTTCGAACTGCTTCCCTTCGTGCCCAGTGAAGGCCGGGGCCTGAATCCCGTGTTGCAGATGCCCCTGATGATCATCCACCCACCCATACTCTACCAGGGCTATGTGGGGACCGTGGTCCCCTTCGCCTTTGCCATGGCCGCGTTGATTACGGGAGACCTGAGCGACACCTGGATCCGGACCATCCGAAGGTGGACCCTATACGCCTGGTTCTTCCTCGGTTTCGGCCTGATACTGGGCGGCCGGTGGGCCTACGTTGAACTGGGATGGGGCGGTTACTGGGCCTGGGACCCCGTGGAGAACGCGGCGCTCATGCCCTGGCTGACCATCACCGCTTTTCTCCATTCGGTGATGATCCAGGAGAAGAAGGGCATGTTGAAAATCTGGAACTTTGCCCTGATCATACTGACCTTCGGCCTGGTCTACTTCGGGACCTTTCTCACGAGAAGCGGCGTTGTTTCATCGGTGCATTCCTTCACCACCTCGAGTATCGGACCGATGTTCATGGGATTCGTCGTCGTCTCGATGGTACTGTCCTTCGGCCTGCTGATCAGCCGGCGCCACGCTCTGAAGGCCCGTAACGAACTCGACTCCTTCGTCTCGCGGGAAAGCGGTTTTCTGTTGAACAACCTGGCGCTTATCGGCGTGTGTTTCGCCATCCTGTGGGGAACCATATTCCCCGTGCTTTCCGAAGCGGTCAGCGGCGAGAAAATCACGGTGAGCGCACCGTATTTCAACCAGATCAACGTACCGCTGGGCATCTTCCTGCTCTTCCTGACAGGAGCGGGTCCCCTGTTCGCCTGGCGCAAGACGTCCGTGCAGAGCCTTAAGCGCCATTTCACCGTACCCGTGGCCTTTTTCGTCGTCGCAGCCTCTATCCTGCTCGCCTTCGGCATCCGGCACGTCTACGCGTTGCTCTCCCTGAGTATGTGCGCCTTCGTGGTCGGGGCCATCGGACTCGAGTTCTACCGCGGGGTCCGCGCCCGTCGTTCCACGAACGCTGAGTCCTTTCCCGCGGCCTTCGTCCGCCTGATCATGAGTTACAAGCGCCGCTACGGCGGTTATATCGTGCATATCGCCATCGTGCTCATGTTCGTGGGTTTTACCGGAAAAGCCTTCGATCGGGAAGAGAACTTCGCGGTCAGGGAAGGTGAGTCTTTCACCATCAAGAACTACACGCTCGATTTCGAATCCCTCACCGAAACCAACGAAGGGGAGTACGTGTCC
Organism: bacterium; assembly: GCA_965262815.1. Lineage (GTDB taxonomy): Bacteria > JAAXHH01 > JAAXHH01 > JAAXHH01 > JAAXHH01 > JAAXHH01. The sequence goes on from OZ253560.1 coordinate 49,430, forward strand.
TACGCCGGCCTGCTTCGCCTTTCCGTTGACGGCGAACCCGTTGTCATGATGGCCCCGGAAAAACGCCTCTACCCGATACAGGACCAGGTGACGTCGGAGGTTTCTATATGGTCGTCGGTGAACGAAGATCTATACGTGGTCCTCGCCGAACTGAACGAAACGCTTGACGTAGCTACATTTAAGGTCTACATTAATCCACTGGTAAACTGGGTTTGGATTGGTACGGCCCTGCTCATGTTGGGGACGATCGTCCTCTTTCTCCCGGATCGATTCGGAAGAAAATCCACCGCTAGCGAGCGGCGCCAGGGAAGCAGCGACCCTCGCACGTCGGTGCCGGAGACCCAGGATATCATCGCCTGAAAGACCACAGGTAATCCGGACGCGGCAGACGAGCCTTTCAGTACAAAGATGGCGGCCGCGTCGGTACTGTTGCCTAACTACAACCCGGCTCATGCACCGGTAAGTTTCAACTGTATGACCTGATCGAGAAACTCGATAGGCTTTAGCGGGGGCGCTCCTGGACTGGTCAGGCGCCATGAATAATAAAACCTGACAAATGGCTGACACTGTTCGTGGCCGGCATATGGACTTAAAGATCTGTTCAACTTCTGTTTCAAACGTAACGGAATGTGCTTCAGTCTCTTCTCGACGCGGCAAGGTGAAGTTTGTTCTCACGCGCACAACACTGGAATCGGTTGGCGGCAAACCGTCGAGAAACCGCACATGATCGCCACGACGGCCGAACGGCTCAGGAAACACGGGCGCCATCCCGTCTTCGCCGTTAAGTAAGACGTCCCCCTGCCGGCGTACGCCGACCAGTATTCGCTCCGGATCGGCAACGGCGGCCAGCTTATCGACATCATATCTACGGAAGTAAGCTGTTTCATCGCGGGGGGTGTTGAATGGATTTCCCATTGGAAAACCTGAACGGGTTATTGCTGCCCCTGGCCGTCCTGGTCGTGGTTTCCGGTCTCGCAGGGCTGGTCATCGGCATGATATGGCGACGCAGCAAAGCCGGCGAATTGGAGGAAAAAGCGCAGAAGCGCGCCCAGCGGCTTTTCAAGGAAATGGAAGTGCAGCACCGTGCCGAATTACTCGAAGAGAAAAGGAAATGGCACGATGCGCGGGAGACGCAGGAAGAGGAAATCAACAGCAGGCAGACTTCCCTGGAAAGCCTTGAACAGGAACTGATGGATCGCGAGAAGGAGTACGAACAGCGCCATGACAACCTGAAGGAGCGCGAAGAACAGACCGCACTGAGAGAAGAAGAAGTTGAAAAACTGAACGAAAGGGTGAAAACACAGGAGGTCACGCTGAGGGAATCGGCCTCGGAATACCGAATGCGCCTTGAATCCCTGGCCCGGTTGACCGCCGATGAGGCCAAACAGCAACTCCACGACGAACTCATTCGCGACGTGAAGCAGGAAGCGGAGCACAGGGTTCGGGACATTCTGAAAACCGCCCAGACCGACGCCAACCGGGAAGCGAGAAAGGTCGTCACGCTGGCGATCAGCCGGTGTGCGGTGGACCAGTCTACCCAGACGAGCGTCGCGGTGGTACCCCTGCCCAATGACCAGATCAAGGCCCGCATTATCGGAAAGGACGGCCGGAACATCCGAACTTTCGAGGCGGCCAGCGAGGTGAAGGTCATGGTGGACGATACGCCCGAGGCCGTGGTCATCTCCTGCTTCGACCCCATTCGCAGGGAAATCGCACGCACCGCCATGGCGGATCTCGTATCCAACGGCAAGATTACCCAGAGCCGCATCGAAGAGGTGATCGCGCGGGCACAGGAAAAAATCGACAGCCGCCTGCTCTCGGAAGGCCAGCAGGCCGTCAACCAGCTCAAACTGAAATCCATGCATCCTGAAATGATGAAGCTGGTCGGCCGTCTGCGGTTCCGCTCCAGTTACGGACAGAACGCCCTGGACCATTCCAAGGAAGTAGCGTTCCTGACCGGCATGATGGCCGTGGAGATCGGCCTGGACGAGATTCACGCCCGGCGCTGCGGACTCCTGCACGACGTCGGTAAGTCCCTGGACCACGAGATGGAAGGGTCCCATCCGGAGATCGGCCTGCACTTCGCCGAAAAGTATGGCGAATCGGAAGAAGTGAAAAACGCGATCATCGCCCATCACAACGACGAGAACGAGGAAATCACCTCGCCGATCACGTTTCTGGTCGCCGCGGCGGATGCCATTTCCGGTGCCCGGCCCGGCGCCCGCCGGAATGATCCCGAGGATTATATTCGCCGGGTGGTGGAGCTGGAAGAACTCGCCCGGGCCTTCGACGGAGTGGCCGATGCCTACGCGATCAATGCCGGGCGAGAGATCCGGGTGATGGTCAGACCGGATCACGTGGACGACGAACAGACGCATACGCTGGCCTTTGAGATATCCCAGAAGATCCGAAACGACCTGACCTATCCCGGGCACATCAAGGTAACCGTCATCCGGGAGAAGATCGCCCACAGGATGACGAACAAGCGGGACGACCAGCAGCAGCAAGGCGGACGTCGACGGTCGTACGGCCGCAATGGCCGGAACAGGAACCGGCGTCATTCACCTACGCCCAGCGGACAAGCGGCGGGATAATTTCGCCACGCCCTCGGATTCCCGTGTCTCTTACCGAACAAATAAAGGCGCATGCCGTACATCTCGGCTTCGACCTTGCCGGCGTCACCACGGCCGAACCGCCCCGGCACGGGGAATACTACGCCGAATGGGTCGAGCAGGGCATGGCCGGCGAGATGGCCTACCTGGGCCGTCAGGTCGAGAAACGGCAGGATCCGGGGCAGATCCTGCCGAACGCCCGTTCCCTCGTCGTAGTCGCAATGAACTATCGTGGTCCGGATTCGGATCCCATCCCCGACGGCACGCCCCGCGGCAAGATCGCCCGGTATGCCCGCGGCGACGACTATCATGACGTGATGAAGAAAAAGCTGCTGGCGCTGCTTCAGTTCATCCAGGACAGCGCCGGCCGCCCCGTACAGGGCAAGGCGTACGTGGACACGGGCCCCGTGCTGGAACGGGAATTTGCCGTGCGCGCCGGGCTGGGGTGGTTTGGGAAACACACCAATCTGATTCACAAGCGTATCGGTTCGTGGCTGCTGATCGGCGAAATCCTGCTGGACCTTGAACTGGATGACGACGGGCCCGCTGCCGACCACTGCGGCACGTGCACAAGGTGCATCGAAGCCTGTCCCACCGATGCCATCATCGAACCCTACGTGGTCGATTCACGCCGATGCATTTCATACCACACCATTGAATTGAAAGGCGACATTCCCCTGGCGTATCGCACGGCGATGGGAGACCGCGTATTCGGATGCGACGATTGCCAGGACGTCTGTCCATGGAATCGCCGGGCTCCCGTCACCCGGCATCCGGCGTTCTATTCCCGGCCGTGGAACGATATGCCGGGCTTGATCGAAATGCTGGGATACTCGCCGGAAGAGTTCCGGACGCGTTTCCGGGGCAGTCCCATAAAGCGGACCAAGCGCAGGGGCTTGCTGCGCAACGCGGCCGTAGCCCTGGGCAACACCAAGGACCCGAAGGCGGTTCCCGCGCTCATAACATCGCTCGGCGACGAAGAGCCGCTGGTCAGGGGCCATGCGGCCTGGGCGCTCGGAAACATCGGAGGCGACCGGGCCCTGTCGGCGCTGGAGGACGTGAAGATGACCGAAAAGGACCCTGCTGTAATCGAAGAAATCGAAAGGGCGTTGGACGCGCGCACGGCGAACTGAGGTTCCGCCGACGGAGATGGCGGGTGGACGGCGCACACTTGCCCTTCGCAGCCGTATCCTGTTTCCGCCCATCCGACGCGTCACCGTATTTTATCAAAATTCTTTGCCTGATCGTCAGTTATCCTTATATTTCTGACGGCTCCGGATCGGATCCGGGCCAGGAGTCCTCGTCCGGTAATCATTTCGGTAATCGAACCGCTGCTTAACACATGTACAGATACCTTCCTCTGATCGGCCTGGCGATCCTCGTTGGGTGCGCCGGCCCCCGAACCCTTGAACCGGCTGCGCGCACGGTTCCCGCTCCCACAGCGCCGGATACCACCGAACAGGTGGCCGCGGTGGAAGAATCGCCGTTGCCTGGTCTCACGCTCGATCATATCGCCCTGGCCGACTCCCTGGTGGCGCAGGACCCCGACCGTCTTCTTGCCGATGCCAGGCGGCGATACGACGACGCCCTCGAAGCGATGGAACGGGCGGATACCACGGCCGCGCGCGCCGCGGTCGACGAAGTGCTCGGCCTGCTCATCCTGCTGAGCGACGACCAGAAGCACGCGGCGACTCCCGCACAGAACGACTTATTGAAACAACTCGGCGCGCTGGTGGACCGGATCCAGGACAGGCAGCCGGATTCTGTAGAAGTCAAAGGGTCGATTCCACGGGTCCTCAACCGGACCGTACAGCGGCGCATCAACCTGTATCTCGGAGAAAAGAGCCTGGAAATACTCATGGCCGCGTACCAGCGGTCCGGGCGGTACACCGGGATGATCCGCGAGGAACTGGCCGCCCGCGGCCTGCCCCGGGAGCTTCAGTGGCTGCCGGTCGTCGAAAGCGGTTTCAAGTCGAGGGCGTATTCGTGGGCGGACGCTGCCGGCATGTGGCAGTTCATCTACGATACCGGCCGGCGGTACGGACTCAATCGGTCCGGGTGGGTGGATGACCGCATGGACCCCTACCGGGCCACGCCGGCGGCGCTAGCGTACCTGGGGGATCTGTACGACATGTTCGACGACTGGTTCCTGGCCCTTGCGGCATATAACTGCGGCGAGTTTCGCGTGCTCCGCGAGATCAACCGGACGGGGAACCGGGATTACTGGAAAATGCGTCTGCCCCGGGAAACCCGGAACTATGTGCCCAAGTTCCTCGCGGCGTTGCATATCCTGGAAAATCCCGGCAAGTACGGCGTTGATTTACCGGAAACCCACCATCCGTACCTCTTCGAAGAAATCCTGGTCGATAAATCGGTTACGCTTCAGCATGTCGCCGACCATCTAGACATACCCCAGGACGAACTCAAGGCCATTAATTCGTCTATTCGCTACGGGGTGACTCCTCCCACCGGATATTCGATGCGCGTACCCCTCGGCGCCGGTTCTACCCTCCTGGGCAGCCTCGATGAGATTCCCGAATCGAAATTCAAGCCACCGCCCGAGGTACGCAAGTATCGGGTCCGCCGGGGCGATACCCTGGGCCACATCGCACGCAGGTTCAGAACGTCCGTAAGCAGAATCCGCCGCATGAACCGGATCCGGGGTAGCCTGATCCGCGTCGGCCAGGTGCTCAGCGTGCCCGGTCGGAACAACAATAGTCTATGGGTGGGCCAGGCACCGTCGTATGCTACGCCGAAGGACGCCGCGTCTCACACCGTCCGGCGAGGCGACACGCTGGTTCGCATCGCCCGGTATTATGGAACCACCATTGCCGCGCTAAAGCAGAACAATGGCCTTCGAGGCAACACCATTTACCCGGACCAGGTATTACGCTTGACCGGGGCCGTTCAGCGCGCCGGCGAGGAAATGGCAAGCGGCGCGGTGACATACAACATCCGATCGGGTGATACGCTGGAGCGAATCGCCCGCGTCTTCAAGGTGTCACTGACGGCCCTTATGCACGCCAATCCCAACCTGCAGGCAAGACGTCTTCAAATCGGTCAACGAATCATCATTCCCGGTTGACCTGCGTGTGACAGCGCGCAACCCCGTGTACCAGGAAATCGCAACCTTGAAAGGAGAGCGCGTTCATGGGATATGTGAAAGCGGCGGACCTGGATGAATTGCAACCGGGACAGATGAAAATGGTGTCGATCGAAGGGAAGGAAATCGTCCTCTGCAACGTGGACGGAAAGTACTACGCCGCCGATAACTTCTGCCCCCACATGGGAGCGCCCCTGAGCGAAGGTGAACTGGACGGGACCGATCTCTGGTGTCCCTTCCACGGCGCTTCTTTCGACGTGACTACGGGTGACGTGCTCTCGCCTCCGGCCTATGAGAATCTCACGTGCTTCCAGGTTCGCGTGACCGGCGATTCGGTGGAAATCGAAGTCTGACCGTCAGTTTCCGAAATGCTCGTATCCTTCGGGACGCAGGGGATGGGTCCCGTCGTAATCGGTACAGGTATATCCGCGATCCGCGGGTAAGACTTCCCCAATGGGTGTCAGGGCGGTACCGGTACAACCCTCCAGTTCGGACGCCAGGTTCTCCACCTTGTCCGGATCAACGGCACACAGCAGTTCGAACTCCTCACCACTTTCCAGGGCCGTCCTGACCGGGGCGAGCCGCAGTTCCTCCATGGCCCGCCTGGTCTCATCCGCGATGGGCACGGCGGTCCCATCCATGTTCAGTCCTACTCCGCTGTTTCGACAAAGGTGCAACGCGTCTGAACTGAGCCCGTCGCTCACGTCGATCATGGCGTGGACCCATCCGCTGCGGGACAGTACGCTTCCCTCCCGGACACGCGGTACGGGCGTCCGGTGGCGGGATAACGTGTCGCCGTACCGGTCCAGCCAACCCCTCGTGGCCGGTCGCGCCCGTGCCGACTGAAGCAGCCGCAACCCGGTCTCGCTGGCGCCCACGTGACCGGTCACGCACAGGGTATCTCCCACCCTGGCGCCGCCGCGCTCCGTTATTTGTTCCCTTACCGCTTCTCCCGTCAGCGCGATGGAGATGACGGTCGGCCCATCCGTTGCACTCAGGTCGCCCCCGACGATGGATACGGACTGTCCCGCGTGGCGCGCAAGGTCGCAGAATCCTTTGTACAGCGCCTCCACGTCGTTCACGTCGCGATGCGCCGGTAGACACAGCGTCGTCAACGCGTGCCTGGGCGCGCCGCCCATGGCCGCGATGTCGCTGAAGTTAGCGGCCATGCTCTTCCACCCGATCTGCCACCATGACGAAAAAGCGATGTCGAAATCCACGCCCTCCACGAAGGTGTCGGTCGTCAGCAAGGTCGACATGCCCGGCCCAGGCTGTACGGCCGCCGCGTCATCGCCGACCCCTAAAAGAACGCTCGGGTCCAGTTCGGGCAGCGTCGCCCTGATCTGCCGTATCAGTTCGAACTCGCTGGGCAGTCCTGCGCTTTCCTGTTGATTGTCCACGGCTGATCGATCCCTTTTCGTGCGACTCGCACGCGAGGATTCACGTGTCATACCCTTACCCATCCTTACCGAACAAGCCCTCCGTCCGTTCCCTCGACCGTGTAAAGATCTCAATACCGGCCATCAGGCCGCAGCCGAAGAGAAGTCCCTCCAGGGCCCCCAGGGCAACACGGGTCGTTCGTCCGAAATCTACCTCTCCGAAGATCGTGGCGAGCGTTTCGAGGCGGATCTGCGACGCTTCGAAGGACTGGCGCATGATTTCAAGGCTGCCGGTGAACATGTTTCCGCCCATCAGGGTGAGGACTATGCTGGCGCACATGCCGCCCAGCGCGCCGAAAGCGATATAGAGAAAACCACGCCACTGTCCGGGTTGCCTGACCAGGTAGTGCGTGACGACAGGGCCAAGAGCCACGCCCGCGCCGATCAGCGCGCCTTCGGGACCGCCGGTCAGACCCGCCGGGTATTGTCCGAAAAGGGTCTCCAGGGTATCGGAACTGAAAAGGTTGAACGCTGCGCCGACGATACCGCCGCCCAACGCGCCGCCCACGACACCCAGCCATCGGCTGTACTTTCTCGTAATTCGCCTCAGGGCGACCATGCCGAATGATACGCCCGCGCCTCCGAAAGCCCCGCCGAACAGGCCCAGACCCGCCAGGACGATGATGGGCGAGAGCGCCTCCGACAGTACGCCGACGCTGGTCGCGGCCAGGGCGGATCCCAGGAGAAGCCCGCCGAGCAGGCCGGCCATGGCGCCTCCGAACGTTCCGCCGATGCCCTGTTGCATGATGTCTATGCCACCCTGTTGGAGGCGCATCAGCACAAAACCGATCATCACCATGATCCGGTAGAGGCGGGAGAGCTTGACAGACTGGTTTTGCTCCCGCAGGAAAGCCAGGCTGACCGCGCGCTGAAGGCGGCTTACGGACTCGTTCCCGGTGGGCCGCGTAAGGATCGATTCCACGGCCGAGCCGAACCAGTCCGCCAGTTCGATGCTGGCCGCCCGGCGAACTTTCAAACCGGGATCCCGCAACGCCAGGTGCCTGAGCCGGTTATTCAGGGACGCGCAGCGTACGGGACGGGAGGATTCCACGGCCCTCTGGCGGACTTCCTGGCGGTCGTTGTACGTCGCTTCCAGTATCACGTTCACGGCATCCGGCACCCTTTCAACCAGCCAGGCCGGCACGGGACGGTCCCGGTTGAGGAGACTGACGCACAGCAGGTACGCTTCCTGGCCGGAGACCCCTAATTCTTCCAGGTAGGGATAGAGCAGGTCCAGGCTTTCCCGGTCCAAAATGAGTTGATAGGACCGGTAGTTCTCCACCGATCGCTCGAGCAGGCTGCGGGCCTGCTTGGCTTCGTAAACGCTGTTTGTCAGCCAACGGGACACCTCGGGGATCAGGCATTCGTGGGCGAGTTCCAGCCACCCGTCACCCTCCTGGTTCCGCCGCCTGACGATACGGGCTTCGACCAGTTCCTCGAGCAGTCTTCCAAGAGCCGCGTCGTTGTATCGATCGCCGATCTGGATACGCGAGGCCAGTTCGGCCTCCCGCACGACGATGAGCCGCTCATCGGCGGAGATGAGCGCGAGGAGTACCTGCTGCACCGCCGCAAGGTCGGCCGGCGAGAACCGGCGAAGCACCCTGACGAGGTAGTCCGCCAGGATCTGGGAAGCGCCGCCCAGCTGGTCATAGGCCGATTCCGTGATCAGGTTCTTCGTGTTTCGTTGATCGTATAGCGTATCACACACGATCTGCAAATGGGGCGGGTCGACAAATTCCTGGTCGGAGAGGTCCGCCAGCAGTCTGTCTACGAGCGCATCTTCGAATCTGCATCCCACACGCCAGGCCGGACCTGTAATGGCCTGGGCGGCCTGTCCGGATGTCAATCGACCGAGACGGTACTCGTGGTGGAATATCTCGGGAACCACCGGTTTGAGCTGACTCATTTCAGCGAGCATGTCCTCCCGCATTACGAACACGAACTGCAGCGGTAGGGAATCGTCTTCCATCAACGTGCCTAGTGCGTTGATGAACGCCTGCCGGCTAATCTCCTCAAGCAGGAGGAAGAATTCCTCGAACTGGTCCAGCATGATGACAAGGCGGGATGAAGGATCGGACCTGTAGTGACGAAGCAGTTCGTATAGTGGCTGTCCGTCCAGATCGATGCCTTCATTCCCGTCTTCCTGGACGAGACGCCGGACCACGTGCGTCATGTGCTGCAGGGGGTCGGTAAAGCTCCGGATGATGCAGGTTCGATGTCCCTGGTCCTGTAACCAGGGGATGAGACCGGCGCGAAGAATCGAACTCTTGCCTACGCCGGACCGGCCATAGAGTAGAAAAGACCGGCGCGAAAGGATGCGCGAACATATGTTCTCGATCTCCTCCTCGCGACCGAAGAACAGTCCCCGGTCGTTTTCGGTGTAATAATCGAGGAACTTGTACGGCCGGGGCGTCTTGCTTTCCACGGTCGTCGGGGGTGCTTCCTGCTGGATCTCCACCGCGTCGCCGATGAAGACGTATCCATGCTTGGGTACCGTTTTGACGTAACGGGGGTTCAACGCGTCGTCGTCCAGCTGTTTCCGGATCGACTTGATGCACTGCGTCAGCGCCGTGTCACTGACGATGACGTCCTCCCATACTTCGTCGAAAATACGGTTTTTCCCCACCAATTGCCCCGCGTTGGACACCAGCAGCACGAGCACGTCGAAATACCTGGAACTCAAGGGCAACGAGGTGTCGTTCCGTCGAACCTGGCGGTTCTGGACGTCCAGCACGAAGTCGTCGAACCGGTAGCCTTTGGCGGCGGTCTGTTGGGTCATAATGGGTTCAACCGACCATTAAAAGGGAAAATACCCGGTATTCATACAATCCTCACACAATGCTCACGAGGACCTCATTTCATCCATGTATGGAATGAATATAATCCCGTTATGACCATATGTCTAATCTTCCACCTTTTGTAAATCTGATTGTGAGACCGCATCGTTCATGTTTAATTACCTTCAAGAAAGGGGTTAATTTACATGTTATCCCATTTCTGCTCCATACCCGAGGCCGTGGAAGAAGTCAAGGACGGCCGCGTTCTGATCGTCATCGATGACGAGAACCGTGAAAACGAGGGCGATTTCATGGTGGCCGCCGAACTGGTGACGCCCGAGACCATCAACTTCATGGCGCGGTACGGCCGCGGGTTGATCTGTCTGCCCACCACGCGACAGAGGCTGGAAGAATTGGAAATTCCCATCATGGTCGATGGGAAGACGTCGGTAGAGGATACGCCCTTCACGGTATCCGTGGATGCCGTAAACGGCGTTACATCCGGTATTTCAGCGCCCGACAGGGCAAAGACGGCACGGTTGTTCGTCGATCCGGACTCCATGCCGGAAGATTTTGAACGGCCTGGGCATCTCTTTCCGTTACGGGCTCGCGACGGCGGCGTGCTGGAACGGGACGGCCATACCGAGGCGACCGTCGACCTGCTGAGGCTGGCCGGCCTATATCCCGCCGGTGTCCTGTGCGAAGTACTGGACGAGGACGGCTCCATGGCACGCCTGCCGCGGCTGCTCGAAATCGCCGAAGAGCATCATCTGAAGATCGCGACCATAAAGGACCTCATCGAGTACCGGCTCGAAGAGGAACTGGTCCTGGAATTCGCCTGCAGCGGCGGATAAGGCGGCGGAATCTCCGGCGGTGTCTTATACATGTCCCAGTTTCCCGCCTACCTGCCGGAAGCCGTGCTTCGGCTTGAAGATCTCGCCCTCGACGCGTTGCCCGCCGCCGACGACTCCTCCGTGGAGTCCGCCCACCGGTACTGCAGCCGTCTCGCAAGGCAGCACTACGAGAATTTCATCGTCGTATCCCGGTTCCTGCCCGCCGCGCTCCGGCGACATTTCTACCATGTCTACGCATATTGCCGATGGTCCGACGACCTCGCGGACGAAATCGGCGATGCCGGGTTGTCCCTGGAATTGCTCGACTGGTGGGACACCGAATTGCAGGCCTGTTACGACGGAGAAGCCCGCCATCCCGTTTTCATCGCCCTTCGGGAGACGATCGACCGCTTCGATATTCCGATTTCGCCGTTCCGAGATCTGTTGACCGCGTTCCGGCAGGACCAGGTCGTTACGCGTTACAGTACCTACGCCGACGTACTCGAGTACTGCCGTTACTCGGCCAATCCCGTGGGACATCTCGTGCTCTACCTGTGCGGCTACCGGGACCGGGAACGCCAGGGTCTGGCGGACGCCACGTGCACGGCGCTCCAACTGGCCAATTTCTGGCAGGACGTACGGGTAGACCTGGGAAAAGACAGGATCTACCTGCCCCTGGAGGATCTGGACCGTTTCCACTATACCGAGACGGATCTCGGGGCCGGAACCGCCGACGAGCGATTCAGGGAGTTGATGGCGTTCCAGGTGAACCGCACCCGGGAACTGTTCGAAGAGGGTCTCGGTCTGTGCGGCCTGGTGGACAAACGGGTCAGGTTGGACATCGAACTGTTCAACCGCTGCGGGTCGGCCATCCTGGACCAGATCGAAAGACAGCGCTACGACGTGCTTTCCCGGCGGCCCACCCTGTCGACGGCCCGGAAGACCGGCCTCGTTTTTAAATACGCGTTGAAACGCCTTTTCTGAATACGCCTTGTCATGAACCTTACGGATCAACAATCCACCGATCCACGACGGTTGAAAATTTCCTACGATTTCTGTCGCGGGATCGCGAGATCACGGGCAAGGAACTTCTACTATTCCTTCATCGTCCTGCCGGTTGAGCGCAGACGGGCCATGTGCGCGGTTTACGCTTTCATGCGCTACTGCGATGACATTGTCGACGAAGAAGCCGACGATGCCGACAAGAAATACCGGTTGACCGCCTGGCGCGGGGTGCTGGACGATGCATATAGTGGAACGGCGGCCGACGGGAATGACCTGTTGCCCGCCTTCAGGGATACGGTAAAACGTTACAGCATCCCGAGGGAGTACTTCGACGCCATCATCGACGGCGCGGAGATGGATCTCACCGTGACCCGATATGCCACCTTCGAGGACCTGTACCAGTACTGCTACCGCGTGGCTTCCGCCGTCGGCCTGGTATGCATACACATCTTCGGATTCAACGGAAGCGCGGCCAGAAAGTACGCCGAGTCCTGCGGAATCGCCTTCCAGCTCACCAATATACTTCGCGACGTCCGGGAAGACGCCGGGATGGGCCGCATTTACCTTCCGCAGGAAGACCTTGACGCATTCGCGTACTCGGAGGATGATATACGGAACGGACTGTTCAACGATTCGTTCCAGCGGCTGATGGCTTTCCAGGTAGACCGCGCGAGACGGTTCTACGAAGAAGCGCTGCCGCTGCTTCCGCTGGTTCAAACCTCGAGCAGGGCCTGCCTGGCGGCCATGATCGGCATCTACAGGCAGTGTCTCGAAGAAATCCCGCGCCGCCGGTACGACGTGTACAGCCGGCGCGTCTCCCTATCCGCCTGGAAGAAACTCACCATCACCGCACGGGCGCTGATGCGAAAGCGTGTATGAGCCAGGTAATCGTCATTGGCGGTGGACTGGCCGGATTGTCCGGCGCGGTAGCGCTGGCCGATGCCGGTCTCCGGGTCGACCTGTACGAAAGGCGCCCGATCCTGGGAGGGCGCGCGTCCTCCTTCATACACCCGTCGAGCGGAGAACAGGTGGACAACTGCCAGCACGTGCTCCTGGGCTGCTGCGTCAACCTGGTCGATTTCTACACCCGCCTCGGCGTCGCGGACCATATCGCCTTTCACGAGACCATACCGTTCATCGACGAGTCCAACCGGGTTTCGGTCATTGGTCCTTCCCGCCTTCCTCCGCCCCTGCACCTGCTTCCATCGTTTCTACGACTTAAGTCGCTGGGTTTTGCGGACAAGCTGTCCATTGTCCGTACCGTGGCCGGCATGGTTCGCCACGTGATGAGAAACCGGAAATCCGATACCGTGGACGTACCGGCCCCGGTTTCCATGAAAGCATGGCTAAAGGCGCACGGTGCGTCGGACCGGGCCGTGGAGGCATTCTGGAAACCCTTCCTGATCAGCGCGCTCAACGACGAACTGGACGACATCGACGCCGATTACGGGATCAGGACGGCTGTCCGGGCCTTCCTGATCAACCGGCGGGGCTACGAGGTGGGACTGCCCGCCGTACCCCTGGGTGATCTGTACGCACCCTGTATCGAGTACATCGAACGGAGGGGCGGCCGGGTCGTACTCGACCAGGGGGTGCAGGACATATCGTCCCACGGTGGACGGGTGACTTCCATTACGCTGCAGGACGGATCATCCGTCGAGGCCGAGACCTACCTGTCGGGCCTGCCTTTCGACGCGCTCGGCAGGCTGCTGCCGGAAAGATACGCCACACATCCATTTTTTTCGATTCTGACCGGGCTGACAGTCTCCCCCATCACGGCCGTGCACGTCTGGTTCGACCGGCCCGTGATGCACCTGGACTATGCCGCGGTAATCGGTCGAAAGATACAGTGGATATTCAACCAGTCCATACGAGATCCGGACGCCTTCGCTACGGGAAACCCAGGCACCTATCTCGGACTCGTGGTCAGCGCCTCGGACGAATGGATGAAACTGCCCAGGCAGCAGATCATCGATCAAGCGATGGATGAACTCAGGTCCCTGCTGCCCGCGGTGCGAAAGGCCGAACTGATCAAGGCCGTCGTCGTCAAGGAAGGCAGGGCTACTTTCGCACCCAGGCCTGGCTGCGACGCGCTGCGCCCCGGACCTTCCTGCCCTCTTTCCAACTTTTTCATCGCGGGTGACTGGGTACAGACGGGCTGGCCGGCGACCATGGAAAGCGCCGTGCGCAGCGGTTACCAGGCCGCCGAGGTCTTGCTGGGGTCTCTCGGCGAACCGGCGCGGATCCTGAAACCCGAATTGCCCGTCGAGGGTCTGATGAGGTGGGTAACGGGACAGCGGGATTACTGATCGTTACGATGCCTTGACCCCATAATACCCTTCGGTTATATTTCTAAGGGTATTCATCCCCGTCCACAATCGTTTCGCTTCTCGAAAGAAGGACGCATATGCCCGCCAATCTGCTTGCATGTCGAACGGCAAGCTACGGTAAGTTCAGCGAATCCGCCTATGGCCACCTGCCCACGACAGGCGTTAAACACGTGGAAATCGACGCGCCCGCGCCGGACCAGGTGGACCGGGTGAAGGCCAGGCTCGAGCGCCACGGCCTGTCGGCCAGCAGCCTGCAGTGCCCGGTGGAAATCGAGGCCGAAGACGTGGACGAACGGCTGACGCCGTCACTGGAGGCCGCGAGGGCCCTTGGCGCCGGCACGCTCTTCGTCAGCGTGCAGTCCGGTGACCTGGACAGGAAGGTGGTCTACGAGCGGTTGCACCGTGTGGGCGTCAAGGCCGCCGAATACGGGATAACCGTAGGCATGGAGACCCATCCCGACCTTATTTCCAGCGCCGCCGTCGCACTGGAGACCATGCGCGGCGTCGATCACCCCAACGTACGCGTAAACTACGACACGGCCAACATCCACTACTACAACCGGGACGTGGACCACGTCGAGGAAATGGAGAAGGTCATCGACTATATCGGCAGCATGCATCTCAAGGATACCGACGGCCGGTACAAGACCTGGTGTTTTCCCGCCTTCGGCGAGGGCATCGTCGATTTCAAGGCGGTCTTCGACCGGTTGAACGCCCACGGGTTCTACGGACCGTTCACCATGGAGATCGAGGGCGTGGAAGGGGAATCGCTGAACGAAGAAGAGACGTGCCGGCGCGTAGCCGATTCGGTGGCGCACCTCAGGAGCACCGGGTGTGACGTGTAGAGGTCAGGGCGCCCATGCCTGAACGACAGCTGCGGATGGTTCGTCCCGATCTGGAACACCTTCCAGGTATCGGCGTGCCGGAAGGGTACGAACTGAGGACCTTTCTTCCCGGCGATGAATCGGCCTGGTGCGATATCATGAACACGGGCATCGGAACCGGCTGGACGACGGATAAATGCCGCAGGGAGCTGACGGAACAGGGACCGTTCATGGCGGATGGGTGTTTCTTCGTAACCCGGTCGGGAGAAGGAGTCGCAACGGCCTGTGCCTACGACAACCCGCCCGAAGGCGTCAACGCCGCGCAGGTACACATGGTCTGCGCGAAACCCGGCCACCGTGGACGGGGACTGGGACATCTCGTCACCCTCGCCGTCCTGCGTTTCATGCGGGATCACGGGTGCGAATCCGCGTTTCTGGGGACGGACGATTTTCGCGTACCGGCCATAAAAACCTACCTCAGGCTCGGATTCGTGCCTGATTACATCGAGGAAAGCCACCGGAAGCGATGGGCCACGATTTTCGTCAAAATCGGAGAGCATCAGTCTTAACCCTTTTCACTTTTGTAATTTTACCCTGATCAGTGAGTGCCTATGTGCCGTTTATACCGACCCACGAACCATATCTTGCTTTCACCCGTTCTGCTGGTTCTGTTCGTACTGGTCTCCATGCCGCTCGCGGCTCCGGTCCAGGCACAGGATATGGTAGTTGAGGATGTACCGGCCGTCGTCATCGCCGGGTTCGGCATAACCGGGGGCTTCCCCACGGGCGAGTTCGGCGACAACGTCACCAATCCGGGCATCGGGATTTCGGGATACGCGGGGTACATGATCCCCAGGACCCCGGCCGTGATCGGCCTGGACCTGGGATACCTGATCTACGGGCACGAGAGACGGATGGAGCGATTCAGCCTGACCATACCCGATGTTCAGGTCGGCGTGGTCACGGACAACAACATCCTTTCGATGAACGCCTTTCTCCGACTGCAGAAGCGGGACGGCACCCTGCGGCCATACGTCGAAGGCGTCGTGGGTTTCCACTACCTGTTTACCAGCACGACGATCGAGGACCTGCCCCGTTTTTCCGGCGAGGAGATCGCCAGTTCCACGAACCTCGACGATTTCGCCTTTACCAAAGGCTTTGGCGGCGGCATTTTGATAGAAGTGTGGAACGGCCGCGAGACCCGCACGCCGCAAAACCGCACGCTGCGGGCCGTTTCCATCGATTTTCGGATGCGTTACCAGGACGGTTCCGCGGCCGACTACCTGAAACGGGGCGACATCGTCCGCAGGGCCGGGGTTGCGGAACTCAATGTAACCAAGTCGACCACCGACCTCATCACGGCGCATCTGGGGCTGGCGGTGGATTTCTAGCGGATCTCCCGGGTAAAACGCGTTAGCGCGCCGGCCGGGTACCGACCGGGCGGCAACCATCGAGTTAATGCCATTGAAGGCAACTACCGGACGCAGGTGTCCGGACATCAACTAACATCCGGAGGTGCAGGATGGTACAGGACGATTTTGTGATCGAGAACATTCCCGAGGACGACTGGCAGGTATCACGGCGCAGGTTCATGAAGCGGCTGGCCGGCGGTCTCGCCGCGGGCGGCGCGCTGGTCTACGGTTCCTCGCTCCTCGGATCATCCGCTCACGCCGCCCCTTTCCAGGACATGGATGCCGCGGATTCCGGCGTTGACGCGAAAGACGAACGGTACTGGCACGCGGTCAGAAGCCAGTTTCTCCTCAGGGAGGACCTCGCGCTGATGAACGCCGCCAATCTCTGCCCCTCCCCGTTCCCCGTAATGGAAGCGGTTTTCAAGTATACCCGCGACCTGGACACCGACGCCTCATTTCAAAACCGGGCCAAGTATCGTCAGATCAGGGAAGACACCCGCGAAAAGATGGCGAGGCTGCTGGGCGCCCATGCCGATGAAATCGCGCTGGTGCGAAACACGAGCGAAGCCAACAACGTCATCAGCAGCGGCTATCACCTGGGCGCGGGCGACGAGGTGCTGCTGTCCGACCTGAACCATCCCTCCAACAACAAGGCCTGGGAGGTCAAGTCGAGACGCTACGGGTTCAAGATCAACTACGTGTCGGTCGCCCTGATACCGCAGAGCGAAGACGAAATCGTGGAAGCCTTCGAAAAGGCGTACACCCCGGCGACAAAGATCATGTCCTTCACCCACGTGTCCAACACGACGGGGCTGGCCATGCCGGCTCGGAAGCTCTGCGCGGCGGCGCGGACCCGCGGCGTGTTCTCCCTCGTTGACGGCGCCCAGAGTTTCGGCGCCCTGAGGATCGATCTGGCGGACATGGGATGTGACGCCTACACGGGCAGCGCGCACAAGTGGTTCATGGGACCCAAGGAAGTCGGGGTGCTGTACGTCCGAAAAGACAGCCAGGGCCACGTATGGCCCAGCATTGTAAGCGCTGGCTGGCGGGACGACGTGGACAGCGCCAGAAAGTACGAGGTCCTCGGCCAGCGGGATGACGCCGCGCTGACGGCGACGGGCAGGGGAGTCGATTTCCACGAGAAGATCGGACCGGACCGCGTCGAAGCCCGTATGCGCCAGGTGGCCACGGCCATCAAGGAAGGCGTTTCCGATTTAGCAGGCGTGGAGCTATCCACGTCCATGGATCCCGCCCTTTCCGCCGGCGTCGTCATCTTCAAGCCAGGTGAACTCGACCCGCGCAAGGTCTTCAACAAGCTCTACGGCACGTATCACATCGCGGGAGCGGGCATGGGACCCAACATCCGTCTTTCACCCCATGTCTACAATACGCTCGACGAGGCAGACCGAGTTGTCGCCGCCATCGCGGAGATGCTGAAGGACGGCGTCTGAGCCATCAAGCCGGTGCCGGTCCACCGCCTGACGGGCCCATGTCAAAGCGAAACGCCGCCGTCCTACTCTACGCCGCGCTGCTGACCGCCAGCGTATTCCAGGTTTTCCAGTCGATCGTCGTCGCGCATTTCTTCGACCCGGAAAACCTGGCGCCCTACCGGTACGGCATCCTGACCGTCGGTTTCGCATCCCTGTTCGCCATGGGGATGATCGAGAGTGTCTTCTACTTCATCGCGGGCAAATACGCACCGGACGCCAGGAAATACGTGGGAAACACCCTCGTAACCTGCGTCGGGATCTTCCTGTTCATCCTGCTCCTGTTCCACACCCTCCTCAACCCTTACGTGCTCGTCCACACGGAACTGGCGCCCTATCTGCGCGAGGTGGGTGCCTACCTCCTGATAGCCCTGTTCCTGTTCGTCAACCTGACCGCCCACAACGTCCTGGTCGGGGGCGAGCACACGGTCGTCGCCAGCGGACTCCGCGTGTTTCAGCACGTTTTCCGTATCCTGGTCATCGCCACTGTTCTGTTCTCCGGCCTGATCGTGTCGATCTACGGGCTCATACTCCTGATCGTCGTCCTGGAGGCCTTCCAGTCCATCCTTTACGGAATCGTGCTGATCAACAGGAAGCTGCTGTCCGTTCGAATAGGGGGTATCGAGACCAGGGCCCAGTACAGCTACGCCCTGGAACTTGGCATAGCCGGATTCATACCCTTCATCAACGCGAGCCTCGACAAGATCATGATCAGCGCCTTTCTGGGCGCTTCCAGTTTCGCGATCTACAGCGTCTCGGCCATCGAACTACCCATCGCGGGCATCCTCATCAGCGTGTTCGGGTCGGTGATCTTTTCCACCTACGTGGGATATGCGGAAGACAACGACTACCCATCCATTTCCGCCCTCTGGCGCAAGTGCTCCTTGTATGGCATGATCGTCATCGTCCCCGCGGGGATCTTCGTCTTTCTCTTCTCCGATGTGCTGTACCGGCTCATCCTCCCGGACGCTTACTTCGAAGGACACCGGGTGCTGGGCATCTACGCCCTGCTACTGCTACTGCGGTTCAACAGCCCGGACGTCCTGGCGAGGTCTCTTAACCGGAACGTGATAGTCGTCCAGGCCGCGACTGTAATGCTGATCGTCAACATCGCGGGCAACCTGGTCTTCATCAACGCCTTCGGACTGTGGGGAGCGGCCCTGGCTACCCTCTGCGGCACCGGCGCGGGATGGATCTACTACCTGGTCCGGTACGCCCGGTTGCTGGAAACGACCGTTGGACGACTCTTCCCGTGGAAACCCTATGCCGGCCTGATCGCCGTCCCCGCGGTATTCTTCGGCGCGGCACGATGGACCCTGGATCGGATCGAGGTCAGTGTCGCCCTGATCATCCTGGGCACCGCGTTGTACGTTTACTATGCGTACAAGCTACTGGATGAGCCCGAGAAGGCGTTTTTGAGGAGAGGTTTGAAGAGAATACGGAGCGGAATCCTGTTGAGTCGCGATAGATCATGATCCACCCTCACCCCATACGAAATGGACTGCGGTCGAAGTTGTTTCGATCGTGGCCTGCCAGGCTGGCACGGGCACGCTTCAGAACCATTCGCTGCGCGATTCGACACTTTCGACAGCCCCGGGACATCTTCCGTATTCTGTGGACAAGTTCCGTGAAAAAGGTAACGGTGGAGCTGCGGTCTGGGGCAATAATCTCCATGCGATCATCGGTCAACCGGAACAACACCGATCTCACCGTACTTGCGGAGAATCTGTTTCAGGATCAGTATCGGTTAAAACATATTGTGAGAGACGAAATGGTGGTAGTGGACATCGGGGCGCATATCGGGATATTCGCTGTGGCCTGCTCGTCACTTTGTCGCAACGCCAGGGTATATTCTTATGAACCCGAGCGTTCAAATTATGCGTTGCTCGAGGAGAATGCACGGCAGAATCCGGCATTAGGCATTCAGCCATCGAACAAGGCGGTAACGGGAACTGAGGGTTCGGGAAAACTGTTCCTGTCGGAAGGGAACTCCAGTGGACATTCCATCTTGGGGAACAAAAGCAATTTCCAGGAAGTAGAATGCACGACATTGGGGGATATACTGGCAAGCCTTCCGGTTGATCGTATTAATCTGCTGAAGATCGACTGCGAGGGAAGTGAGTATGAAATCCTTTTTAATACGGAGAAAAAGGTTCTTCAGCGCATCGACCGTATAGTAATGGAAACGCACCAAATAAACTCTACCCCGGTACCTGACCGGGAGAAGTTGCACAAAGTGCTTCGCGATAGTGGGTTCGAGGTCACTACCCTCAAAGTGATTTACACAACCCAGGGTATCGATCACCTCGTTACGGCCGTACGTCCAGGCGTAAATTGGAAACCCTGAGAACATAAGGTACTTCCGTATTTGCTTATGCTCTGCCATTAACAATCCAGTTCGAACAAAATGAATCTATCCACTCCCCACGTCACCATTATAATACTCAACTGGAATCATAAAGACGATACGCTGGAATGTCTCGATTCCGTTGCGCGCATGTCCTACCCGTCCTATTCCATCGTTGTCGTAGACAATGGATCTACCGACGGTTCGCCCGAAGCGATCGAGCGATGGGGCCGCTCCAACAAACCAGTATCGCTGATTCGACACGCAGAAAACATGGGATTCGTCAAGGGCAGCAATGTGGGCATTCGCCAAGTACTCAAGACCGCCACCGATTACTTCTTTCTTCTAAACAACGACACAATCGTGGAACCAGATGCACTCACAAAACTCGTCACGACAGCGGAACAGTCAGAGCATGTCGGCATGGTTGGACCGAAAATCTACCAACATGGTAAGCATAACGTACTCGATTCCGCGGGTACCCGTACAATACCCTGGCTGGCACAGGGCTTTCTCGTCGGACATGGGGAAGAGGATCGGAGTCAGCACGATAACCCATCCGATATGCCTTACATCACGGGCACGGCGCTTCTCATCAGCCGGGCTGCAATCGAGAAAGTCGGTCTGATGGACGAAGACTATTTTCACTTTTTTGATGACTTCGACTGGGGATACCGGGCTCGCAAAGCTGGTTTTCGCTTAGTATTTGTACCGGCGGCCGTTATCCACCACAAGGGCTCAAAGACCGCGGGATTTGGCAGTCCCTTCTACATGCACCATATGGTGCGAAGCAGGATACTGTTCGCCCGAAAACACGTTTCGTTCTTTCCTTTTCTGTTCGCGTTTATGCCCTACCTTATCCTGTATCGCTTTCTCCGGCCGATTGTTATCCTGATCGTCCATCGAAAGTGGTCCCATCTGCGCGCTCTATATCGAGGGCTAAAGGAAGGTTTCACCACTCCGAACACTTCAAAAACCGGTTGATTTCATCGGTTCTGTCCTCCTATCATTACGTCGAAACCGGACCACTGAAGGGTATTCATGGCGAAGAAAAACACACAATCACGTTCTGCACATACCAGTAGCCGTAGACCGGACAGGCCGCGTCATGAACGCAGGGTCCGTAGCTTTCATCCGGTCGTCCTGGACGCCCTGGTCTGTTTGATCATCGCAGTATTGGCTGTCTTCGTCTACCGCGGATACATCATAGACGGAAGAACAGACATTACACCGGACATTATCAGTCAAGCCGCGCCGATTGACCGGTTTGTCCAGGATTTCGAAGAACGTTACGAAGAGACTCCCCTCTGGTACCCCCATATTTTCGGAGGCATGCCGTTCCAGGCCAGCGGAACCTACCACCATCTTCAATACAGTTTCGAAGCACTGGTCAATGCCGTCATGCCGGACCGGCTCATCGGCGCGCTGCACGGCCGTTTCTTCCTCCACCTGCTCCTCGGCGCCTTTTCCATGTATTTCTTGAGCCGCGCCTTGTCGCTGTCGCGGGCAGCATCCTTTGTAGCGGCAGTGGCCTTCGTATTTTCCACCCACATGATGGCGACGGAACACGCGAACCGGTTCATCTGCTTCATGCACGTTCCCCTGGTCTTCCTGGCTGCGTACCGGGTTTTTAACCGCGGTCGGCCGTTCGACGCGGTGCTGCTCGGCGGCGCCTTTGGGTCCCAGTTGTGTTCCTTTCATCCGCAGATCGCCTTCTATACGGCCATGCTGATCGGACTGTACGCCGTGTACGCCGTGATCAACGAGCTGAGGGACAGGATACCTGCAAGCGGCATACTGAGAAAATCAGCGTTGTTTACAGGTGGTATCGCCCTGGCGATTGCCGTGGCCGCGGTGCTGGTCTTCCCTATGCAGGAATACGCTCAGTACTCGGCGCGGAACCTTTCCGTTGGCGGCAGCAGCGTCAACGTCCCCTTCGCTACAAGCTGGTCATTTCCGCCTGCCGAGATGCTTACTTTCGTCATCCCCTCCTTCGCAGGATTCGGCGGTCAATTCTACTGGGGAGCCATGCCTTTCACCGATTTCCCGAACTACCTGGGCGTTGTCGTCTTTCTACTGGCGGTTACGGGCTTCGTTCTGCGCCGCTCGCGCATGACCGTATTTCTCGTCGGGGCGGCAGTACTCGTGCTTCTGGTCTCCTTCGGACGACACCTGCCGCCTGTATCCTACGTCATGCTTCACTTCGTCCCCTTCTTCGCCAAGTTCCGGGCTCCGGTGATGATCCTGGTGATCTTGCAGTTTGCTGTAGCCCTCCTGGCGGGATACGGGGTACATGCCATAATTGAACACATACGGGAAGGCAGAGACAGGCTGAAGCACTTCTCACGGGTCCTGTGCGCCGTTGCCGCCACTGTGATGCTGCTGGTCCTGCTGCTGACCGTCTTCGAATCTTCCTTCCAGTCCACCATGACCGGAGTCTATGAACGAGCGGACTTTGAACACGCAGCGCGCGGCGCGCTTGCCGACAACGCGGACTACCATGCCCGGCTGAATGCCCTGCGCTTCGACATGTTCATGGGCGATCTGTGGACCATGGCGCTGTTCCTGTGCGCGGCCGGTGGGCTGCTGTACGCCACCCGCAAGTCCGGCCCCGTTCTGTTTACCGCGGGCATATGCGGGCTCGTGGTCATAGACCTGTTTCTCGTGGCTTCGCGGGTGGTGAATCCCGAGCAAGAACCTGGTAGGGTTGAAGCCTACTATGAAGCTCGCGACGACGAAATCGTACAGGCGTTGAAGGCCGACGAAAGCCACTACCGTATCATGCCCCTGTCCGCGTTCTCATCGAACGAGTACGGGTATTTCGGCATATCGACCGTGGGCGGCTACCACGCCGCCAAGCTAGGCATCTACCAGGAACTCCTGGAGGAGGTCGGGTTCAATACCTTTCCCGTGCTGAACATGCTGAACGCCCGGTACCTGGTAACCCGGCAGCCGCTGCCGGAAAACTCACTCATCCCCGTGGCCGAGTCCGGTGACGGCTATCTGTACCGGAACGAAGCCGCCCTGCCACGGGCTTTCCTGGTGGACAGCACGCAGGTCATTATGGATAAACACGCCATCTTCGAAGCAATGCAGGACCCTGGTTTCAGCCCCGGCGAATACGCGATCCTGGAAAAACCCCTCGAGAAGCAGCTCGGTCCGCTGAACGACTCGTCTGTGGAAATCACCATGCACACACCTCACCGTATCGAGGTGGCGGTCGACGCCGACGCTCCCTGCCTCCTGGTCCTGAGCGAGATCTACTATCCACCGGGGTGGAGCGCCACGATCGACGGCGAGTCCGCGGAGATCCACAAGACAAACTACGTGCTGCGCTCCCTGGTCATGCCGGAGGGCCGTCATGATGTGGTGATGACGTTTGACCCATCGAGCTTTACCATAGGCTATCTGGTGAGCCGGATAGCCAGTTCATTGGTCCTGGTCGGACTGATCGGCGCGGGTGCATTTCGCATCAGAAAGTACATGACGAAAAACCGGTAACCCCCTTACTTGTAAGCTATGAAACCTCTGATCATCATTCCCACCTATAACGAACTGGAAAACATCCAGCGCCTCATTCCCGAACTGATGGCGCTGGACCCGGCGATCTGCGTGCTGGTGGTGGACGACAATTCCCCGGACGGAACCGGGAAACTGGTCGATGATATGGCCCGAGAAAACGACCGGATCAGCGTCCTGCACCGCCCCGCCAAGCTCGGACTGGGCTCGGCGTACGTGGCGGGTTTCAAGTGCGCAGTCCAGCAGGACGTGGATTGCGTTTTCGAGATGGACGCGGACTTTTCCCACGACCCCGCCATGGTTCCTGATTTCTTAGAGCAGATCAAGTCCTGCGACGTAGTAATCGGGTCCCGGTACATCAACGGCATCAACGTGGTAAACTGGCCCATGTCCCGGTTGCTGCTCAGCTACTTCGCCAACATCTACACCCGCCTGGTTACGGGCATGACCATCCGGGACGCGACCAGCGGGTACAAGTGTTTCCGGCGAGAAGTGCTCGAGAGCATCAACCTCGATGACGTTCGGTCCGACGGATATGCGTTTCAGATCGAAATGAACTTCCGGTGCTGGCGAAAGGGATATCGGCTGCAGGAAATCCCCATTATCTTTGTAGACCGGCGGTCAGGTACTTCGAAACTCTCCCAGGGCGTAATCAACGAAGCGGTCTGGATCGTCTGGTGGCTACGCATACAGGGGCTATTCCGCCGTATTTAGTCGTGCTTCCTACCTTGGATGGAGACAGTTGTCATGTTAACCGAACAACAGTTCCACCACTACAAGACCTTCGGTTTCGTGGTTCTTCGCCAGGTCTTCACTCCGGATGAACTGGCTGCAATCAACGAGGAGTTCGACCATGGGTTGGAATCGGCCTATCGCCACCTGCCCTTCGACGGCTCCGTCCGTCATTGGGTCACCATGATGGGACGATCCACGCCCTTTTTCGCAAGTCTCATGGAAGATCCCCGGTTCTGCGGAGTCGCTGAACAACTTTACGGCGAGGATACGCTCGGCATCGCGACCGACGCGAACCGGTACGTGGGGTATACGAGATGGCATCCTGATACCCACAGCATCTACCAGTACGGCATCAAGTTCGCTTTTTACCTGCAATCCGTCGGTCCGGCTTCCGGAGCGCTGCGCGTCATACCGGGTTCTCACCGCAACCCCTATCACGGTGAGCTGAAGCGGGTGATGCCCGATCTCGAACTGCCTATCGAGGATGTACCCTCTCACGTCTGTGCTTCGGAGCCGGGCGATGTGGTGGGGTTCGACCTCCGGCTGTGGCATGCCAGCTTCGGGGGATCCTCCGACCGTCGCATGTGCACCAGCGTGTACTACAACAATCCGAGGACGGCGGAAGAAACCGAAACCACGCGGAATCAGGGGGCGAACAACAGCAAGACCACAGCTCAATATAATCGTCCGAACGATCCCCTGGTCGATCCGCACTGGCTTGCCAATCCTGAAGGCAGTCCGAAACGGCAACGATGGCTGGACCGCCTCCGTGAACTGGGTTTCTTCCAGGATGTTGCCGCGAGCGATTCATGATGGACAGCCGCCTCAAGAGCCTGCTGGATGAAGGTAAACCCGCCTTCGGAATACAGCTTAGATTCGGATCGCCCGCCATCTCGGAACTGGCGGGCCTGGCCGGATTCGACTGGATCCTGATCGACACGGAGCATGCGCCACAGACACCGGTTACCGTCCAGGCCCAGATCCAGGCGGTGGGGTGCACACAGGCCACGCCCGTGGTACGCGTCGCCCGCAATGACCCGGACCTGATCAAGCTGTACCTGGACATGGGCGCGCTGGGGATTGTCGTTCCCTTCGTAAACACGCCGAAGGAAGCCCGGCTCGGTGCGGACGCCTGCCGCTATCCCCCGCGCGGCACGCGGGGCTGGGGACCCCACCGTGCAGCGGGCTACGGACTGTTCGAAGAGGAATATACCGACAAGATCGACGACATGGTGATGTATGTGCCGATCATCGAATCATCCGAAGCGGTCGAGAACATCGACGATATCATGGATGTGGAGGGGGTGGATGGGTGTATCGTGGGCCCGGTAGACCTGTGCATCTCCCTCGGCATCCCCTTCCGGTTCGACCATCCGGACTACCTCGACGCGCTCCGCCGCGTTCGGGAAGCCGGACAGCGAACGGACAAACCCGTGGGCCATCCCCTGTTCGGATCCATGGATGACGAGGAGAACGTCCGTAGACAGGTAGCCGAGGGCGTACGTCTGCTTCTCATCGGGGGCGACGAGCCAGTCCTGAAGGACGGGTTTAGAAAGTTGATCGGGGATTTGGCTTTTTTGCGGGAATGAACAGGAGTACGATCCGGTGCCCGCCGGATCGTCTTCTTCACACGATTCAACCGGCGCCAGCCGGTTTCCGTGCGATCAACGCCTGGATCGACGTTGAAAACCCACACCACATACTTACGAGATCGACCGCGCTGAAAAAGGTGCGCGCGATTACGTTCCTGTAGTCAATAACTCCCAGTATGCCTTTTTTGCGAACAGAGAAATCCATTCCAAGCCTGTTACGAATACTCACGGTCCAGGCGCTGGCTTCCACGACGGAATGATGAGAGACGATCTGAAGGCCGCATCCGGTGAAAAGATCCGCAATTTTCGCACGAGAGAAAAGATGGAAATGACGGGGAAAAGACAGAGAGGCCCAGTGGTTTCTGAACAGGAACCGTGCGGGTGCGCCCAGATCGGGCGTCTCCAGATACAGGATTCCCCCCGGAGCAAGATGTTCAGCGATCCATAGCAAAGTCTGCCGGGGATCGACCAGGTGTTCGATGACATGCATACAGATAATGGCATCGAACCTTCGAGAACTGTGTACCCGATCGATGGGTCCCTCGAAAAGTACGATGTTGTCATCCACCAGGGCCGCTCGAACCAATTCGTTGAAATGGAGGTCGTTGGCGAAGAGTGCCAATGTAAAAGGCGAAGTGCATGCCATATACTGCAGTTGGCTTCCCGTACCGGCGCCGATTTCGAGTACGTTCGATCCCTCACGAAGATGGGCAAGGACCTGACGGATCCAACCACGGTCAAATACATTCAGTTTCAACCATCTGACAGGCCTGAAAACTGGATAGGCAGGGGCCATGCTGTGCGGCAGGTAGTCTACGGTGTAGATTCGCTCGACATCTTCCACCCGAATACAGGGCGAGAGATACACGTGGCCGCACTCAGCGCACGCGACAAACCGAAACTTGTTGTCGCAAGTCCTGTACTCGAAGTCGTAGCCTTCAAAAACGGGAGTCGGTTTGGTGTCGGAGCTTCCACAGACCGCGCACGCGACAGGAACCAGTTCCAGCTCGATGCCACTGTCGATGGGGTTCATGGATACCGCCGGAAACGCGGCGGGCAGACTACTCCAGGCTCGCCTTGATGCGGTTCAGGGCCCGGTTCAGCGAAGTCTTTGCCCGTTCGAGGTCGACACTGTCTTCGCTGGATTCGAGGCGCTGACGGGCTCGTTCTTCGGCCTGGCGCGCACGATCCACGTCGATGGCACTCACCTCTTCGATGGTCTCGGCCAGGACGGTCACCTGGGTCCGCAGCACTTCGACGAATCCGCCCGAAACAGTGTATCGCTTCCGGCCGTCGTCGTTCCGGATGGTCAGTATGCCGGGGCGCAGCGAGGTCAGCACCGGCACGTGGCCGATCAGCACCTCGAAGTAGCCGTCTGAGCCTGGCGCAAGCACGCTGCGCACCTCGCCTTCAAAGGCCATGCTGGAAGGCGTGACGATGACTAGGGGAAATTCACCGGCCATAGTCTACTGAAGCTCCTTGGCTTTGTCGAAGGCTTCGTCGATGGTGCCCACCATGTAGAAGGCCTGTTCCGGCAATTCGTCGCACTCGCCGGTGACCACCTTCTCAAATCCCTCGACCGTATCCTCGACCTTGACGTATCGCCCCTGCAATCCGGTGAAGGTCTCCGCGACGAACATGGGCTGGGTCATGAACATCTCCATCTTTCGTGCGCGTGATACCAACTGCTTGTCGTCGTCCGACAGTTCGTCGATGCCCAGGATGGCGATGATGTCCTGAAGGTCCTTGTACCGCTGCAGGTTCTGCTGTACGGCTCGCGCCACGCTGTAATGCCTCTCTCCCACAACCGCCGGATCCAGAAGCCGGGAGTTGGACTCCAGGGGATCCACGGCCGGGAAGATGGCCCTCGCGAACAGGTCGCGGGACAACGCGGTGATGGCGTCGAGATGGGGAAATGCGGTCACGATGGCCGGGTCAGTATAATCATCGGCGGGGACGTAAATAGCCTGTACCGAGGTGATGGCGCCGAGTTTCGTGGAAGTGATGCGTTCCTGCAGGTCACCCATCTCCGTACTCAGGGTTGGCTGGTACCCCACCGCGGAGGGCATACGGCCGAGGAGAGCCGATACTTCCGACCCCGCCTGCACGAATCGGAAGATATTGTCGATGAAGAGCAGCACGTCCCGGCCTTCCTCGTCGCGGAAATACTCGGCCAAGGCAACGCCGGTCAGGCCGATGCGAAGACGCACACCCGGCGGCTCGTTCATCTGGCCGAACACCAGGGCCGTCTTGTCGAGCACCTTGGCCTCTTCCATCTCGAGCCAGAGATCGTTGCCCTCGCGCGTCCGTTCGCCCACGCCTGCGAATACCGAGTATCCGCCGTGTTCCCGGGCGATGTTGTTGATCAGTTCCTTGATCAGCACAGTCTTGCCCACGCCGGCGCCGCCGAACAGGCCCGTTTTTCCGCCGCGGGTGTAGGGCTCCATGAGATCCACGACCTTGATCCCCGTTTCGAACATCTCCGACGAGGTCGTCAGGTCCTCCTGTTCCGGCGCGTTGCGATGGATCGGGTACCGGTGCTCCGATTCAACGGGGCCCCGGTCGTCAATGGGTCGGCCGAGGACGTTCATCATGCGGCCGAGGACGTTGGGTCCGACGGGCACGTTGATGGGACCACCGGTGTCGATGACCGCTACGCCCCGCACCAGTCCGTCGGTGGCGTCCATGGCCACGCAGCGCACCTTGTTGTCGCCCAGGTGCTGCTGGACTTCGAGGACCAGCGCATCACCGTCTTCTACGGGCACCTCAAGGGCGTTGTGGATCTTCGGCAGCCCGCCTGATCCGAATTCGACGTCAACGACGGCGCCGATGATCTGCACCACGGTACCAGTGTTCGTTCCTTCCATGGTTTCCCTTCCCAGGTCAATGGGCGGTCGACCGGCATTATTTCAATGCTTCGGCGCCGCCTACGATGTCCATCAGTTCGGACGTTATGGTCTCCTGACGGATCTTGTTGGCCGTCAGGGTCAGCTCATCTATCAGGTCGCTCGCGTTCCTGGTCGCATTATCCATCGCCAGCATGCGAGCGGCTTCTTCAGCCGTGTTGGATTCGAGCAGCACTCGCCACAGCTGGAAACGGATATGCTGCGGCACCAGGTCTTCCAGTAGGAGGTCCTGGGACGGCTCGTACAGATAGCCTGTGAACCCCGGATCGCTTTCCACCGACATGGGCGGCACGGGAAGCAACTGTTCGGTCACGAGGCTCTGCTGACCGGCGGACTTGAACTCGTTGTACAGCATATCCACCCGGTCGATCCGACCGCTCGTATACAGCACGGTCAACTGGTCGGCGATATCCCCGGACTGGGTGTAATCCAGCGCCTGGAACACGTTGGTATGGCTGGACAGGATTTCTACTCTTTGACGGGAGAGCGTATCCGAACCCTTGCGGCCAATGCAGATCAGTCCGGGTTTCGGCGAACCTTCTCGGACGCTTTCCATCGCGCTGCGCACGACGTTTGAGTTGAAACCTCCGCAGAACCCCCGATCCGCCGTAACCACGATCAGCGCCGATGCGTTCACCTCGCGGTCGGTCATGAGCGGATGCCGCTCGTCGGCCGTCTGCGCGGCCAGGTGCTTCATCATCTCGTCCAGCTTCCGGGCGTAAGGACGGGCAGCGAACAGCCGATTTTGCGCACGGCGCAGACGGACACCGGCCACGGTCTGCATGGCCTTGGTGATCTTCTGGATATCCTTCGTACTCGCGATGCGTCGCCGTATTTCACGAAGTGACGGCATGGTGCCCTTTCTTTACGCCTTGAAGGTCTTGCTGAAATCCCCGACGGCGGTCCGGATGCGCTGTTCCAGATCCTCGCTCAACTCCTTCGTTTCCCGAATCTCACGGCCCACGTCGGAGTGGTGCGTATCCATGTACTGGAGCAATCCCTCCACGAAAGACTGTACCTCGTCCACTTCCAGGTCGTTCAACATCCCGTTGACGCCCGTGTAGAGCGAAATGATCTGCTGCTCCACCACCATGGGCCGGTACTGGGCCTGCTTGAGCAATACGACCAGCCGTTCGCCGAGATGGAGTTCCCGCTGCGTGGTCTGGTCCAGGCCGGACGTGCCGAACCGGGCAAAGGCTTCCAGCTCCCGGTAGCGGGCGAGGGACGTCCGAAGCAGTCCGGCAACCTGCCGCGTTTTCATGGCCTTGATCTGTGCGGCGCCGCCTACGCGGGACACCGACAGGCCCACGTTGACCGCGGGTCTCTGGCCGGCGAAAAAGAGGTTGGATTCCAGGTATATCTGCCCGTCAGTAATCGATATCACATTGGTCGGAATGTATGTCGACACGTCACCGAACTGCGTTTCGATCACCGGCAGCGCAGTCAGGGAACCGCCGCCATACTCGTTGCTCATCTTGGCCGCCCGCTCCAGGAGCCGGGAATGTAGATAGAACACGTCTCCCGGATAAGCTTCGCGTCCCGGTGGACGACGGAGATTCAGCGACAATTGCCGGTAGGCGACCGCGTGCTTGGTGAGATCGTCGTAAATAGCCAGAGCGTGCTTTCCACTGTCGCGGTAGTACTCGCCCATGGTCGCGCCGGCGTAGGGCGCCAGGAACTGCATGGGCGCCGGGGCGCTGGCCGCTGCCGCGACCACGGTGGTGTACTCCAAGGCGCCGTGTTCTTCCAGGGTGGCGACAGTTTTGGCGATGGTGGAACCCTTCTGCCCGATGGCCACATAGATACAGGCCACGTCCTGGCCCTTCTGGTTGATGATCGCATCTATGGCCACGGCCGTCTTGCCCGTCTGCCGGTCGCCGATGATCAACTCGCGCTGGCCCCTTCCAATTGGGAACATGCTGTCGATCACCTTGAGACCGGTATACATGGGCTCGTTTACGGGCTGACGCTGCACCACGCCGGGCGCTTTCTTCTCGATCGGCCGCGTTTCGGCGCCGGCGATGAGACCCTTGCCGTCGATGGGCCGTCCCAGGGCATCCACGACGCGGCCCAGCATACTGTCGCCCACGGCGCATTCGGCGATATGCTGCGTGCGCTTGACCGGATCGCCTTCCTTGATCAACTGATCGTCCCCGAACAGGATGCACCCGACGTTGTCCTCTTCCAGGTTGAGCACCATGCCCACCACGTCGTTGGGGAACTCGACGAGTTCGTTCGCCATCACGTTGGAAAGGCCTTGCACGCGTGCGATGCCGTCGCCCACCTGCAACACGGTGCCCGTCTCGTAGATATCTACCTCTCGCTTGAAGTCGAGGACCTGTTGCTTGAGTAGTTCGGAGACCTCGTCCGCACGAATTTCTATTTCATCAAACGCCATTGTATACTCCATCGATGCTCATTATGAAACGAGCGACTGCCGGACCCGCTGGAGTTGCGTAACCAGGCTGCTGTCGAACACCTGGTCGCCCACTCGGACTACGAAACCCCCGATCAGGTCCGGTTTCACGGAGGTCTTCATCCTTACACTTTTTCCCGTATACGATTCCAGCCTCGATTTCAGGTCGTCCGCCTGCGTCTCTGTCAGCGTTACCGCGCTCGCCACGTCGGCATTCACGATGCCGTCCCATTCGTCCAGAATGACTCTGCAGGCTGCCAGGATCTCCCTGAGGTATCTTACGCGGAGCCTCGCGACGAGGAGGAACAGTAAATTCAGCGTGATGTCCTGGACCTTGTCCTCGAACAGTTCCCCCAGGATGCGATGCTTTACCTCCACGGGTATCGCCTTGTCCGTCACGAAATCGACGAAGGGCGCCGATTCCCGGCACAGGTTCTCAAGGGCCGCGATCTCGCCGCGCGCGCGGTCCACCGTGCCTCTTTCAGCCGCGGCTTCCAGCCACGCGCCGGCGTAACGGTGTGCGATGTCTTTCGTACTGGCCATGTTTGCCCGCTATTCCTTCGCAGAAGGTAATTGTGCGATGAATTCGTCCACGACCTTCCGGTGTTCCGCCGCGTCCAGTTCGCTGTTCAGAACCCTTCCCGCGATCTCCACCGCCAGGTCGCCCACCTGCGCGCGCAATTCGGCCACCGCGTGTTCCTTTTCGCGCCGGATGGTGTTCCGTGCCTTTTCCAGTTCGCGGTCCGCGTCCTTCTGGGACTGATCCAGGATCCGGTCACGTTCCGTGTTAGCCTGGTCGACGGCGGCCTGCATTCTTTCCCTGGCCTCCGTCTCGATTTCTTCGAGCCTCCGCCTGGCCTCATCCTGGAGACGTTCCAGTTCCTTTCGGTCCGCATCCAGTCTGTCCATGCGGTCACGGATATCCCGTTTCCTGTCCTCGATCGTTCGTCCGATCATGCCGAAGACATATTTCTTCAGGACGAAGAACAGGATGAAGAACCCGATCATCTGGATGATCAGGGTGCTCAGGTCAATGCCAAGATCGTGCAAGATATCTAACACGCGCTATGCTCCTTCGAACGCCGGCCCGCGCGCCCCATAAAGGGAACGCGTCGCAAGCCATGCAGACCATGCGGGCCGCATGAATGTTACTGGCCGAGTTGGGTCAGTTCCATGACCTGTTCGAAGGACGGCAACTGGCCCTGGAGCATGAAGAACACCAGCAGGCCGTAAATAGCCAGCGATTCCATGAACGCCAGACCGATAATCATCACCAGCTGGATGCGGCCGGCGGCTTCGGGTTGACGGGAAATCCCCTGGCAGGCAAGACCTGTAGCAATACCCTGTCCAACACCGGCGCCGATGGCGGCAATGGAAACGGCGAGGGCCACGCCCAGTCCTAAGCCCATATAGTACAACATTTAAAATACTCCTTTCGGAAAATAGTTAGGATAACACTTAATCAAACGTCCTGTAACGCATAGACTACCATCAATGCTCCTCGTCCCCGTGACCATGATCCAGGAACTGGGCCACGTACACGGCGCTCAGCACCGAGAAGATCATGGCCTGTATCGTGCCCGAGAACACCGCGAATACCAGCATTGGAAAGTGCAGCGGTACGTAAGGCACCTCGAGAGCGCCCAAGAGCAGAACCGGCGACAGTCCGGCCAGCACCAGGAGGATCATCTCCTCTCCGAAGACGTTTCCGAAAAGTCGGATCGACAGGGATACGACCTTGGCGAACTCGCCGATGATGTGAAGGGGGCACATGAGTATGCCCATCCACCTGGGTTCGCCCCAGAAATGCCAGAGATAGGCCTTGATTCCTATTTCGCGCAAGCCGATGAGATGGGCTGCAACGACGGAAATAAGGGCGAATCCAAGCGTGGTGTTGAGATCGGCGGTGGGCGACTGGAATCCCGGGATGACGCCCAGCATGTTCATGAACCAGATGTAGATGAAGAAGGAGGCGAAAAACGGTATGTACTTTCTTCCGCGTTCCCCGACGATATTGAGGAAAAAACCTGTCAGTCCCTCGACGGCTATTTCGAAGAGTGTCTGGATCGAACCGTCCGGGATGCGCTTGAGTGTTCGGACCGCGATTGTGACAAGGACAAGAACCAAAACGAAGACGAACAGAGTGTTCAGTAAGAGGTCCGGCTGCTTTTCGGGTCTCGGAATCCATTCGGCCAGTGGTCCCAGCAGCAGGAATAGTCCATGTAGAATCGAGTAGTGGGCTTCACCGCTCCCTCCCTCCGACGCCATCGACAGAGAGAGGACACTCGACCACGGAGTATTCAAAGGGAAACCTCCTTACCAGTTATGAACGCTTCGGTTTGTCCAGTACGGCGGTCCAGTCGATCCGTTCATCCGTGGCGTTCTGCCTCATGAACAGCGTCAATCCGTACAGGGTCAGCGTGAAGGGTACCATGGATACGCCCAGCAACATGCCGACAGGGTGGAACCATGTCCCCGACGTCACGAAATACAGTATAATTCCCAGCACCGGCAGCTTGGCGAACAGAAGCAGCATCAACCGGATGCGGTTCCGCTTGAGACGCGCGCTTGGTGTAATGTACCGGCGGACCATCCACGCCGTCGAATATAACATAAGCAGGCCAATCACAGAGCCCATGAAAAAACTGACGGCGAGCAGGTCGGCGCCGGCCACGCGCGCCGCGATAGTGCCTACGACGGTCAACAGGGCACAGATTCGGTAGACCCCGGGCAGAAAGCGCTTCAACGGTTCACCGCGGATCCCGGCCGACATCTTGGCCCCCGGTTCCGCATCAGTCTTTCCCGCAATGCCTTCCGTTGTGCCGCTGTCGTATTCAGCGCTTCGCGCCATCTCTTTCTCTCTCCTCAGCTTCGATCTTTCTATTGAGACGCTTCAACGTCCGCGCCATCTCCAGGAATCCGGCCACGACGCCGAGCATGGCGCCGGTTACACCGCCCCAGGGCTTCCATTCAGGCCAGGCCAGTTCGACCTGGTGCCCCAGGAAATATCCTATCGCAGTGGCGAAAACCAGCGTCAAGCCGATTACGGCAAGTTCGCCGGCTTCTCTCGTGTATTGCCAACGACCTCTTGTATTCTGTTCCATAGTGCATTAAACGCCTCACGGACGGTCTTTTAACCAAGTTCATCGCTACTTGCCGTCACGTTTCGTTTGTTCGGATGGGCAGCGTTGTCCGACATGGCCGAGTTTCCCTGGAAAACCGCCCCTTCCTCGATGACCAGGGACCTGGTTTTCAAATCTCCGATGAGCGTGGACTTGCTTCCCAGGAGGACGTGGTTCGAAACGTTGAGTTGACCCTCCACGTAGCCATGTATGACCGCGGTCTTGGCATCAATGATTGAACCTACTATTCTTCCGGTCTTGCCGACTTCCACACCGTCTGTCGCCTTCAAGTCGCCATTCACCGTTCCGTCGATCCGGATGTTTCCCTCTATATCCATCCCGCCGTTTACTTCTGTCCCCTTGGCAATGATCGTCATTCCACGCTCCTGATTTCGTCCCCCGCCTGATGGCCTGAACATGTCAACCCGGTGTTCTTGCGCTCACCAGCAGGTCATCCCACTGGATGGTCTCCGGCAGGTAACCTCGTGGATCGACGGGGCCGTTGCCCTTCCAGACTTCGTAATGGAGATGCGGCGCGGTACTGCGGCCCGTATTTCCGACCAGGGCGATGATCTGCCCCCGCCGGACCAATTGGCCGCGTTCGACCCGCAGCCTGGCGTTGTGTCCGTACCGCGTCGTCAGATCGTACCCGTGATCGATCTCTACCAGCCAGCCCAGATTCTGGTCCCAGTCCGCAAACGTAACCGCACCGTCGGCCGCCGACAGTACAGGCGCGCCTTCACGGGCGGCGATGTCCAGGCCGAAATGCGTGGCCGCGATCGGGTCGTCCCCTTGTTGATACTCCCGCGTCACCCAGCCCGCTGCCGGCCATATAGACGGTACGTAACGGAACAGGGTGGCCCTTCCCCCGGCCGAACCGGCCTCGACAATGTCGGGAAGGCCGTCGTCCATCAGAAAGGGCAGTCCGCCCCTGCTGGCGGCCAGGGTACCGTCAACGTCTTCCACCCGCGCCAGGGAATCGGATTCGAATCCCTCGACACCGGCCAGCCTTCGTATGGTTCTGGCGGTTTGTTTCAATTCTTCCAATTGACGGGTCAGCTCCATGGATCTTTCCTGAACCGACTTCATCTGCTCTTTCCAGGTACTGCCGAACGTGATCTCCACTACACCGGCGAATCGGGGCGACAGGGCCAGTAAAATCACGGGTATAAGCAGGCCCATCACAACGACCGACGCGAGCAGGATAAACAGAAACCGCGGCATCCGCAGTTCACGCGACCGACCCGATCGGTCGGAGACGAAAACCAACGACATCCGGCGTATTCTGGACACGGTCTATACCGCCTCGGACACGTATATCCGTCAACGTCCCGTCAGACCTCGTGACGGAAACGGCGCAAACAGCATAAATATAGGCGGCAGGCCTGAAAAGTCAAAGAATATCGGTAAATTTCCGGGGCTTGATATGGCGATGGGCGAATCGGGGGTTCGATGGGTCTTACAATCGTACTTTCAGCAATTCCAGGATGCGGTTCAGGTCGTCCGTTGAATAAAACTCGATCTCGATCTTCCCCTTGTGTTGCCTGCGGTTGATGTTCACCTTGGTGCCAAGCAAGCGCTGAATGATGGACTCGGCGGCCGCGAGATCGTGGGGCTTGCGCGCAGGCGCACTTTCCCGCTTTTCCTCAAAGCGTTTTTTGACCAGTTCTTCGACCTTGCGAACCGAGAGACCCTTTTTAACAACCTGCTTGCACAGTTCAGCCTGATCCGACCGTTTTTCAAGCCCGAGCAGCGCCCGGGCGTGACCCATGGATATCTCATCGGCCAGGAGGCACTTCTGAACCTCGGCCGGCAGTTTCAGCAGCCTGAGCGTATTGGCCACGGTCGTCCTGTTCTTCCCCACGCGGGTGGCGACTTCCTCCTGCGTCAAGTGGCATTCTTCCTGCAGCCGCAGGTACGCCCTGGCTTCGTGGATGGGATTCAGGTCATCGCGCTGGATGTTTTCGATCAACGACAGTTCCATCATCTCCTCGGGGGATGAAACCGTCATTACGATGGCCGGTATGGTCTGGTAGCCTGTTTGTCTCGCGGCCCGGAGCCGCCGTTCCCCGGTGATCAGTTCGAATTCGTCCTTTTCATTTTTTCTGCGGACGGTGACGGGCTGGATCACACCCTTCTCGAGGATGGACCGGGCCAGCTCATCGAGCCTGGACTGGTCGAACGACTGCCGCGGTTGATAGGGATTGGCCGAAATCCGTTCGATCGGCACCTGGAGAACGCTCTGCCTGCCTTCCTGTTCGTCCGGAAGATCAGGAATCAGCGCTTCCAACCCCCGCCCCAGCACTTTCCTGGCTGCCATTCGCGATCACCTCTCTGGCTAAGCTCATATAGCTCTCAGCTCCCGACGAGAGAATGTCATACAGTATGATCGGGCTGCCGAAACTCGGCGCTTCGCTCAACCGTACGTTTCTCGGTATCGCGGTCTGGTACACCTTGTCCGCGAAGTACTGCTTCGCTTCCACCTCGATCTGTCTCGAGAGATTGAGCCTTTTGTCGTACATCGTCAGGAGGATGCCTTCTATCTTCAGGTTCCGATTCAGGTGTTTCTGAATTTTACGGATCGAATTGAGCAGTTGCCCGAGTCCCTCGAGGGCATAGTACTCGCACTGTATGGGAATCAACACCGAGTCCGCTGCCGTAAGCGCGTTCAGGGTCAGAAGACTCAGGGAGGGCGGGCAGTCGATGAGGACGTAATCATATTCGTCGCGTATAGTTTTTATCGCTTCTTCCAGTTTCCGCTCCCGGGCGATGGCCGATACCAGTTCGATTTCGGCGCCGACCAGCCGGCGATGGGCCGGAACGACGTGGAGCGCGGCAATCTCGGTCTGCTGGACGGCTTCCTCGATGGGGCGTTCGTCCAACAGGACTTCGTAAATCGTCACGTCAAGCGTTCGATCGTGCAGTCCGAGTCCCGACGTGGCGTTTGACTGCGGATCCAGATCGACCAGAAGGGTCTTCTTTTCAGCGACTCCCAGGCACGCGGCCAGGTTGACCGAAGTAGTCGTCTTACCTACCCCGCCCTTCTGATTCGCGATCGAAATAACCTTGCCCATGAATACCCCTACGCCCTGCGTTATTACCAGCATCGCGGGGGAACGCACTCACCCGCCGTCCTCGGAACGGATCAATACCACGGCGTGGGCCGCGATACCTTCTTCCCGTCCGGTGTATCCCAGTCTTTCGGATGTCGTGGCCTTGATCGACACGCGGTCGTCCGGCAATCCGAGGGCCGCGCCGATCCTGCTGCGCATCAGTGGCACGAAGGGCGACAGTTTCGGACGCTCCGCGACGACGGTGGCGTCGACATTCGATACAGTATAACCCGATTCCCCCAGCGCGTCAACAATCCGTTGGAGCAGGACGAGGCTGGAAATATCCCGGTATTTATCGTCGTTATCGGGAAAGTGAATCCCGATATCGCCCAGGGCGGCGGCGCCCAGAAGTGCGTCGCCTATAGCGTGTGAGAGCACATCCGCGTCCGAGTGTCCCAGCAACCCCCGTTCGTGGGGAATAGTCACGCCGCCGATGACGCAGGGCCTGCCGTCCGCGAAGGCGTGGACGTCGTAGCCGGTTCCTACGCGTATGTCAGCCATGGCCTCGGCCTTTCTCGGCAGTTGTTCGGTTTGTTCACGGTCAGATTCTGCCCTGGCGCCGCAATATGCGCTCTGCGATTTCCAGGTCTTCTGCCGTCGTTATCTTGATGTTGTCGGGTGTACCTTCCAATACCCGCACCACGTATCCCGCCCGTTCCACCAGTTCGGCGTCGTCCGTTCCGTCGTACCCCTCTTCCCGCGCCCGTTCGTGGGCTGCCCGCAGGACCCGGTACCGGAAGGTCTGGGGAGTCTGCGCCCGCCATAGCGTCGACCGGTCCAGTGTCCCCACGACCAGTCCGTCACGGATGATCTTCATCGTATCCGTGGCGGGGGTGGCCGAGATCACCGCACCGTGGAGGACGCACCCGCGGACGGACGCTTCGAGGGCTTCCTTCTCCACGCAGGGTCGGGCAGCATCATGAATTAGAACGACCTCGGTGTCGTCGTCAAGCGCCATTAGTCCGCGGTATACCGACTCCTGGCGCGTGCTTCCTCCGGCGACCACGTCCGCGAGGAGCCGGTATTCTGAGCTCTTTTTCGACAGTTGCTCCCTGCACGACTGCACCCGGTCGGACTCGACCACCAGCACGTAACCATCCACGGCCTTACAAGCCTCGAAAACGGCGAGCGTGTGGGCCAGGATCGTCCTGCCGCCGATCGTTATGTACGGCTTATCCGTTTCCGACCGCATGCGCAGACCGTGGCCTGCAGCGGGGATGATGGCCATGACGGATTTCAACGAGGCGGCCTCCTCAGACGATCAGCATGGCGTCGCCATAGCTGTAAAACCGGTATTCCTCCCTTACCGCTTCCTCGTATGCGGCAAGGATCAACTCCCTCCCGGCAAAGGCGCTGACCAGCAACAGCAGGGTTGATTTCGGGAGATGGAAATTGGTCAGCAGCACGTCGACCAGGCGAAAGTCGTAGGGGGGATAGATGAAAAACCTGGTGCGGCCTTCGTACCTGCGGGCTTCCAACCCCGCTCCGGACCCTTGGGCCGCGATGGTCTCCAGGACACGCACTGACGTGGTTCCGACGGCCACTACGCGACCGCCGCGCCTTCTTCGCTCGATCGTTTCCGCTTCGCGCGCCTCCACCCGGTAGTATTCCGCATCCATCACGTGGTCTTCCACCAATGCGGTGCGGACTGGTTGAAACGTGCCCGGTCCCACGTGGAGCAGGATCGGCACGACGGCCGTACCCCGCACCCGAATACGATCCAGCAAGGGGGCCGTGAAATGCAGGCCGGCCGTCGGCGCGGCCACGGCGCCTCCTTCTTCCGCGTAGACAGTCTGGTAACGGGTTTTATCGGTCGAGACCGGGGCGCGGCGTATGTAGGGCGGCAGCGGCAGGCGGCCCACCTGCTCGATCACCCGGGTCACGTCCACGTTCTTCTCAAAAACGACGTGGCGAATCTCCGTCCCGGGGTCATCCTCCACGGTGGCAGCCAGGGCGCCGTCTTCCAGTTCCAGGCGCGTTCCCTTTGCGAGGCGGGCGCCAGGCTTCAGCAACGCCTCCCAGCGGCCGGGCGCCACTTCGCGGACGAGCACCACTTCGACGGCGCCGCCGGTCGATGGCCGCACGCCCCGCAGCCGTGCGGGCATTACCCGCGTCCGGTTGAGCACCAGCGTGTCGGCCGGAGCCAGGTAGTCGACGATATCCCGGAAAGTCCGGTGTTCGATCGCGCCGTCGCGCCGGCGCACCACCATCAGCCGCGCCGCGTCGCGGGGTTCGACGGGGTGCTGGGCGACCAGGTCTTCCGGCAGTGAATAGTCGAACTGTGCTAGATTCACGGGTGAAGGAAAAGTCGGCCCTGCGTATTGCACAGGCGAATGGCCAGGCCGACCGGATGTACCACGTCGACGCACAGCCTGATGGCCATCATTCGAACAGTTCGGCTTGCGGCCGGTTTCTCGCGGTGATTCCCAGGTGCCTGTACGCCAGTTCGGTGGCCACCCTCCCACGGGGCGTTCGCTTGATCAGGCCCTGGACAATGAGGTATGGTTCGTACACTTCTTCCAGCGTGCCGCTTTCCTCGCCCACGGCCACGGCCAGCGTGTTCAGGCCCACGGGACCGCCCTCGTATTTCTCGATAATCGTCGTGAGGATCAGCCGGTTCATGTCGTCCAGGCCCATGTGGTCCACGCCCAGCATGTCGAATGCGGCCTTCGCGGTTTCGCCGTTAATGCGTCCGTCACGCTTGACCTGCGCGTAGTCCCGCACCCGCTTCAGGTATCGGTTGGCGATGCGGGGCGTTCCCCTGGAACGCCGGGCGATCTCCATCGCCCCTGCTTTGTCGGTCTCCACACCGATGATTTCGGCCGCCCGCGCAACAATCAGGTACAATTCGTCCGGGTTGTAGAAATCCAGGCGGATGGGGATGCCGAAACGCGCCAGCAGCGGGGCCGTCAACAACCCCGTGCGCGTCGTCGCCCCGACCAGGGTAAAGTGGTCCAGGGTGAGGGACAGGGACCGGGCGCTCGGTCCGCGGTCCACCAGGATATCGATCTTGAAATCCTCCATCGCAGCGTACATGTGCTCTTCCACGACATGGTTCAGACGATGGATCTCATCGATGAAGAACACGTCTCCCTGCTGGAGATTGGTCAACAGGCCCGCCAGGTCGGCCGGCCGTTCCAGCACCGGACCCGCGGTCTGCCGGATTTCCACGCCCATTTCGTTGGCCAGAATGGTGGCCAGTGTAGTTTTCCCCAGGCCCGGCGGACCGTGGAGCAGCACGTGGTCGATGTGGTTCTCACCCCGGGTTTTCGCGGCCTCTATGTACAGCTGCAGCTCCGCCTTGGCCTTTTCCTGGCCTGGAAATTCATCAAACCGTCCGGGCCGCAGAACGCGGTCGAACTCCACATCCTCATCGAAGCGGTCCGGTTCGGTCAACGGGTAGTCCCGTTCGTCCATCTACTGCCCTCCCTGGTTCCGCAGCACCGACCGGATGATCTCCGTCGCCGCCGGTGTTTCCGGGCTTTCAGACATCACCCGAACGACCAGCCTACGCGCTTCCGACTGATCGAAGCCCAGGGCCACCAGGCCCATGATCGCATCGTTCACTTCTGGCGCCTCATCCGCCGGCGCCACGGGCAGTGCTTCCGCCATGCCCGAATCCATGGTGGACATCCGGTCTCGCAATTCCATGATCAGCCGCTGCGCGGTCTTCCGGCCTATCTTGGGCAGCGATACGAGCTTCCCGATGTCTTCGTTGATGATCGCGGCGGTAAACTCGGAGACCGTAGACCCTGAAAGGATATTCAAGGCCACGCCGGGACCGATGCCCGGAAGGGAGATCAGCATTTCAAAAAGACGCTTCTCGTCCATGGTCGCGAAGCCGTAAAGCTGCATGCCGTCTTCCCGCGAGTGGAGCACCGTTTCCACGCGAACGAGGGAACTCGGCGGACCGAGGGCCTGGTAGGTGGACAGGGGAACGTCCATGTACAGGCCGATCCCGCCAACAGACACCGTGATACCGTCCGGTTGTTTTTCGACCAGTTCACCTTCGACGAATGCGATCACCCGCCTGAATCCTTCCGGATATCCTATGGTTGTGACAAAGCGCGACCGCCACTGCGTCCGACGCGTCTTCCGACATGGGGTCCCGGTTAAGATTCAGCATGGCGCGAACCATGAACTGGACCTGCTGCTTCGACGCGCCGCCCTCGCCGACAATGGCCAACTTCACTTCGCGCGGCGCATATTCCCAGACCTGCAACCCCCGGTTCGCCGCGGCCAGGAGCGCAACGCCGCGGGCGTGGCCCAGTACCAGGGCCGCCTTGGGAAATCGCCCGGCGAAGGCAGTCTCGATGGCCAGCAGTTCAGGTCGATGCCGGTCGATGACCTCGCACAGGCCGTCGTAGATGACCTTCAGCCGATCCGCGAGCGCTTTACGCGATGACGTCCGGACCACGCCGCAGTCCACGAGTTCGCAGTGCCTGCCCCGGGCGTCGAT
Organism: bacterium; assembly: GCA_965262815.1. GTDB lineage: Bacteria > JAAXHH01 > JAAXHH01 > JAAXHH01 > JAAXHH01 > JAAXHH01. Next base: position 91,461 of record OZ253560.1, read on the forward strand.
CACTCCGTACCCTGTAATCACGCTGCCCGGGTCAATTCCGAGGATGATCATGGATACCCACTACCCGTTCATCTCCTCCAGCACCCCGTCGTCCACGTCGAAATTCGCATATACGTGCTGGACGTCGTCGTGGTCTTCAAGAACCTCCATCAGCCGGAGAAGCTGTTCCGCTTCCTTTCCCGCGACCGCCACGGTCGACTGCGGAATGCGGCCGATTTCCGAACGAAGTGGGGTGACGCCGCTTTCCTCGAGCCGGGCTCTTACCAACTCGTAATCGGAAATAGGTGTCAATACATCCAGGGTATCCCCCTCGTCCAGGATGTCTTCCGCGCCTGCGTCGATGGCGATCATCATGACCTCGTCCTCGTCGACACCGTTCTTGTCCACGACGATCGTACCCTTCTGGTCGAACATCCAGGACACGCAGCCTGTTTCCCCCATATTACCGCCGTTCTTGGTAAAGGCATGCCGCATTTCAGACGTGGTCCGGTTCTTGTTGTCCGTCACCGCTTCGACCAACAGAGCCACGCCCGACGGCCCATAGCCTTCGTAGACCAGTTCTTCGTAATGCACGCCGTCCAGTTCGCCCGTGCCCCGCGCAATGGCCCGGTCGATGTTGGCCAGCGGCACGTTTTCCGCCTTTGCGGCGAGTACGGCCGTCCTGAGCCGTGGGTTGCTGTCTATCGAACCGCCGCCCTGGCGCGCGGCAATGGTGATCTCCTTGATGATCCGGGTGAAAATCTTCCCGCGCGCGGCGTCTTTTTGTTCCTTTTTCCGTTTGATCGTACTCCACTTGGAATGACCGGACACCTTCGCCTCCTCAGGGGATCGTGACGACCCGTTTTCCCGTACCCGTGTTGTTGGAAGTGTCCCTGGCGCGTATGGCGAGGGTATGTTCACCGGCTTCCAGTCCGCCCAGGGCGACCTCGAATTCCTCTGTCTTCGAATCCGTTACGCCGTCATTGGGGTGGACCACCCGCCAATCACCCCCGTCGATGGCGTATTCCACCCGGAACAGGGTACTGGCGCCATCCTGAACCTGGAAGGACAGCGTATCGCGCGTCGCGTTGATCCGGGATACCCGCGGACCGGTATTGTCCACCAGGAACGGCTCGCTAACGTATTCCGACTCCAGCGCCTGGACCGGTGGATTCGACGGAGCGTCGCTTACAACGACCCGGAGGACGTAATCTCCATCGGGAAAGGTTTCGGAATCCCAGGAATAGGATGGAGTGAGTCGCTCTTCCTCCAGTAGTTTCCAGGTCCCTTCTTCCTCGCCCCGGAAATAGATTCCGTAGGACAGCCCGTCTCCGTCGGGATCGCTCGCCTGGATCGCGATCGCGCGCATGCCCTTCCGGTAGGCGGGCGCACCCGCCGAGGGCTTCTGTCCAAGTCCGTTGCCTCGGCCGGCAACCTGCGCGGCGATATCCGGGGGCAGATCGCTTTGTCCGGCCGAGCCCGACGAGGTTTCGCGCAGATATACCCCTGGCTCATATACGGTTATCGAATGCACCCTGGGCGGGTTGTTCCGCGTCAGGTAGGCAGCCGTAACGGACGAGACCGTGGGGGTTTCTTCGTTCTGTGTATTCAGCACCGCCTTCCACTGCAGGTAGCGGGCGGGCGGACAGGCAAGGCCCTCCCCTTCCGCATCGGTGTAGGGGCCTGTCCAATCGCTCCAGGTCTGGTCCGGGGAATCCGTATTGCCGGACCGCGCATATAGGCGAACCGTCGTCCCCGGGGGCTGTTCGTGCTCCCACCGGATGCGTCCCCACCGGGCATTGCCCCGGGTATCCTTGACGTCGGACTCGTACTCGCCTTCCCGCACCGACCGCGATCTCATGCGATACAGGTTGCCGCGATTGCTCGTCGCCGCAAATACATCACCCGAGGCGACGGGCATCAGCGCCGTAACCTGGGATTCCTGCATTTCGTTCAGCAGTGCGCTTCGGTCCCGTTCCCGGACACTGAAGAGCCTGCCCCGGGGCCCCGTGCCGATGAGCAGTTCGCCGTCCCCGCGGATCGCCAGGGACAGGCACAGGTCCGCCTGGGACCGCCACCACTCTTCCACCCGGCCGTCGGGATCGATCCTGTAAACAACGCTGCCCCCCGCGCTGCGGCGGCCGAACGCCCGGTCGTTTCCGTCCGCCGAAACCGTCACTTCGACCATGCCGAGTTCCATCTCGCCGGTCGATTCCTCGGGAGCGCCCTGGGACGGCGGCGGCAGTGACGGACCACCCCGGCCTCCGCGGCGTGGGGCGCTCAAAGCGCCGGCGAACACGAAACCGCTATCGTCGACCCGCAAGGTGTTTACTTCACCGTGGGGAGAATCATAGAGGACCGAGAGGTCTCCGGAAGGCGCGACACGGTAGATCCGCCCGCCCGGTTCGGTTCCGGCGACAAGTCGGCCCGATCCGTCCACGGCCAGGGCCATGACGTGGGCTTCTTCCAGCTCCGCCAGGAGATGTCCATCGCCGTTTTCGTCGATACGGTATATGCGTCCCTGCTCCCCCGTGCCCGCGTACAGGTTCCCCTCAGCGTCCAGTGCCAGCGACCAGATGTACCGCGTGTCGGCTTCAGGATTGCCGTCGCGGCCGGGATCGAAATATACTGAATGGGTTCCGTCCGGCGTAATCCTGTAGATTCGGCCGTCGGGGAAGGTAGCGACGTAGAGCCGATCATGGCGATCGATCGCCATACTTCGGATTTCGAGTTCGTCCGCGTCGAAGAACACCTCGGACTGTCCGCTGGAGTCGATACGGTACAGCTTACCTTCGTTTCCAGTTCCCGCGTACAGGTTCCCCCTGGAATCGGATGCGAGACACCATACCAGGGGTTCGTCGCTTTCGAAGACGAGATCCAGGACCGGTGAAAGGGCCAGGTGTCCCTTGCCGGTAATCGATACCCCCCGGGTTTCTCCCTTGAGAAAATCACCGTGTCCAGACTGTTTCCATATTACCGGCGTCGACGCAAGAACACCGCCCGCGATCAGCAGGGGAATCGAGGCAAAAAACAGAAACCGCCATCCCGGAACCCGGTTCAAGTGTCGCTCCTAGCGCTCTATGGTGAGCCGGCTCCAGTTTTGCCCGGCAATGACGTAGTCCGTTTTAATGATCTCTTCCGCCACCACCTTCTCGCGGATTGGAATGAAACTGCCTTTCGTCCGCTCGGAATTCATGACGGCAAGGACCGATGGGGGCAGGCCGGGCATCTCTCTCCCTTTCACGATGCCGCCCGCGCCGCCCTGGAACATCTTCAGGTAAACCCGGTTTCCGGTCCGCCGGTTGTTGAGCAGTTCGATCAGGCGGGTGCCGTCCGTGGGCCGAAACCGCTGGGGAACGGTATTCAGGTCATGGCGGGTGACGGCCTGGGCAGACCCTACAAGCACCTGTACAGGCCCGCTGGAAATGTTCTTTGGGATGACCACGTCGATCCGCCTGACCACGCGGTCGCCCCGGTAGGGCCTCAGGAAAACCCTGACCTCCAGCGTGTCGCCCGGTTTCAAGGTTTCCGATCCGAACCAGACGTCTTCAATGACGGCAGACATTCGTTCGTTCGACGAATTGACCTCAATCTTCACGGACTCGAGCATCGGTGTAACGAACCGGTTGTCGAGTACGAAGTTGAGCACGCTGTTGACATCCCTGGCGAGGGCGGCCATGGACGCCTGTCCCGAGAACTGGTCGTCGAAGACGATATCCGGATGGCCGCGCAGCACGATCCTGCCGCCGAGCGATATCGTTCGCTCGCCGCCCAGCCGGCCGTTCGCGATGATGGTGTTCGTCACCGCCATGTTTACCAGCATGGGCGTCCAGCCGTTCGCCATCATCACGTCGAACCGGTAGGTTTCAACCGGCCGGCCGGCATCGCCGTAGGAAAGTTCCACCGGGATCATGCGGGCAATATCGCCGAGTTTGCCGTACAGTCCGTTCGTGTGGTCCCACAGGACCGATCCAACTTCGTCCGCCACGCTGCTGATTTTCGTGGATCCGGTCTGGTCCGGAATGACCGTGATAATATCAGCCCGGTTCATCGGTATGTTCAGGGCGCCCGCCCAGAGAAAGGGATGGCCGAAGGCCAGGATGGCGTTTCCGTCCCGCCAGGTGACCGTCCCGGTACCCGATAGATTGAAATCGCCCCGGATGATCTGCGCGCTCACGGCGGATCCAGGCTCCAGGGAGGGCCGCGTGCCGCCCTGCGCCGCCCCTTTCTGGTCTCCGGCCATGTCACCGCCGCCCGAAACCGCCCGGGGTACCGAGCCTGGGGGCCCTGCGCTCACACTGCCGGCGCCGGATACCGGAACGAGTCCGCGCCGGCGCAATTCATTTTCGAAAAGGTTCACCGTCATGGGATGAAAACCCGAAAACACCATGGGCACGGCGATGGGTTTAAAGCTGGACGGATCCGACGGTGATTCCGTCTGCCAGGAGAACTCCGCGCCGGACCGGTCTTCGTCCGCCCAAGGGGACTCGGGATCGAAAGGCCCGCCGTTCGGCCAGGGGCTGCCCCGGCCGTCCCCCTTACCGTCGAATATTTCGCCAGGCGCGTTACGCCCCGATTCCGATTCGGTCTCCACGGCATCGCGGATGGCCAGCATATGACCTATCGGTGTGACACCGCCAATGGGCTTTTTAGGAAACTGTCCGAAGCGGTACGCCAGCGCGCCAACCAGTTTTCCACCGATGTACACGGGACTGCCGCTCATCCCCGCGATGACGCCCGCGTCGTCGACATACGGACCGGAAACCCCCACCATGATGATGTCGTGATCCGTGTAGAATGTGTTCTTCATGACGCCCAGCACTTCGACGTCGAAGGTGTCTATCCTGGAATCCTGAAAGACCGTGAGGCCGTATCCCCGCATACCCGGTTTCACATCGTCGATATCCATGTATCCACCGGTCGCCTGCCCTTCAGCCGGTGGAACGGCGGGCAGCAGACACGCAAGGAGTAAAAACACACCGACCGTTCGATTGATATACATGGGGTCCACTTCCAGTTTACCGGGGTGCGGAATCCAATGCGGAACATGTGCAATATAAAGGCGATCAGCCTTCTCTGGCAACTGCTTTGTGGCGGGTGCGCAACGATCGCTGCACGATCGTTAACGAAAGAAATCGCTTGACTTACCGCGATGGTTCTTCGAGATTGGGCAACAGAAAACAGGCTCGTCCGGCGGATATTCCACACACCTCCAGAGGCGTGACTAAGCATGCTTCCGGGAATCCGGGAAACGGGTAACTATGAATCGTTCCAGGCGCGACAGGGCTTCAGATGAGAAGCTGGTGCCGATCTGCAATCTGACCATGTCCGAGACGCGCAGTCAACTCGGCGCCCTGGCTTCCCAGATCGTACAGTCCTACGATACGGTAGGCGGCCTCAATCGTATCGACGGCAAAAACCTGCCTTCAAGAGAGCGGGTTTACGACATCCTGAAAGACTTGTTGACCCTCTGTTTTCCGGGTTACTTCGGCACCGAACCGCTCAAGACTAAAAACGTGGCCTTCTTTGTCGACGGGCTGGTGGACGCCGTTTACATCCGGCTGAGGGAGGAAATAGCCCGCAGCCTCATGCACGACGCCCCTTGCAAGGAGGAGGCTCCCGCGGCCTGCCAGGAGATCGCAGACGGGATCACCCTGGAACTGCTGGATACGATTCCCGGGATCCGGAACCTGCTCATGGACGACGTGGAAGCCGCCTACGACGGCGATCCCGCGGCCAGGAGCCACGACGAGATCATCCTCAGCTATCCGTGCATGGAAGCCATCGCAACCTACCGCGTTGCCCATGAACTGTACCTACGAAAGACACCGCTCATTCCGCGGATCATGTCCGAACACGCCCATAGCCGCACGGGGATCGACATCCACCCCGGCGCGACCATCGGCACCCGCTTTTTTATAGACCACGGCACGGGCGTCGTTATCGGGGAGACTGCGCTGATCGGCAACAACGTCAAACTCTACCAGGGCGTAACGCTGGGCGCGCTGAGTTTCAGGAAGGATGATGGCGGCCGTCTCGTCAAGGGCGGCAAGCGCCACCCCACCATTGAAGACGACGTGGTGATCTACTCCGGGGCAACGATCCTCGGCGGCGGAACGACCATCGGCCACGACTCCGTCATCGGGGCCAACGTCTGGTTGACGGAACCGGTGCCGCCCCATTCCAAGGTCACCATCGGCAACCCCAGGCTAGACGTCGTCAAGCACGACGCCCGAACGGCCTGACCTGCTGGCCTAACTCCCGTTTTCACTAATGTATTTCTCGGCCTCCATGGCGGCGGCGCAACCCGTGCCGGCCGCCGTAACCGCCTGACGGTATACGTGGTCCTGCACGTCCCCGCCCGCGAACACGCCCGGAACGCTGGTATGCTGCCTCCGGTCGGTGAGGATGTATCCCTGCTCGTCCACGGCGAGCTTGTCCCTGAACAGGTCGGTGTTTGGCGTATGCCCGATCGCGATGAAGAGGCCATCGGCATCCAGGGTGCTTAGCCGGTCCGATTCCAGGTCCCGCACGCGCACGCCGGTCACACCGGTCGTGTCCCCACCCAGCACCTCGTCGACCTCGGATGCCCACTGGAACTCGATCCTGGGATTTCCCAGGGCCCGTTCCTGCATGATCCGGCTCGCCCTCAATTCCTTCCTGCGGTGTATGATCCAGACATGGCTGGCGAACCGCGTCAGGAACAGGCCTTCCTCCATGGCGCTGTCGCCGCCGCCCACCACCGCGACCTTCCGATCCCGGTAGAAGGCGCCGTCGCAGGTCGCACAGGTTGACACGCCCCGGCCGAAAAAGGCGGCCTCTCCCGGCACGTCGAGCAGTCGCGGGGAGGAACCTGTACTGATCACCACGGCCTTTGTCGTGTATTCGTTCTGGTCGGTCCGTATCCTGTGGGCTCCCGGCTCGAATTCCACGGCGTTGACTACTTCGTACTTTAGGACGGCGCCGAAGCGTTCGGCCTGTTGTCTCATCCGCTCCATGAGATCCATTCCGCCCAGGCTTTCGGGAAACCCGGGGAAGTTCTCGATCTCGCTGGTGAGCGACAACTGGCCACCGATCGTACTGCCCGTAAGCACGACGGGCGACAGGTTCGCCCGTGCGGCGTACAGGGCCGCCGTGTAACCCGCCGGTCCCCCTCCTATGATGACTACCTGCTCCAATTCAAAGCCTTTCCTTCCTGTCAACGATCGGACCATGCGGTCCGATGAGAAGTGCTACTCGATTCGTTTGAGGATGTGAAAACCCATGGGCGTCTGCACAACCCCGCTCAATTCACCTACTTCCAGCAACAGCGCGGCTTCCTCGAATTCCGGTATCATCTCTCCCGGTCCGAAGAATCCGAGGTCGCCCCCGCGGTCCCGGCTCGAATCGATCGATTTTACCCGGGCCAGTTGCACGAAATCAGCGCCATTCTTCAACTGTTCCATCACGTCGTCTGCTTCCGCGCGGGAAACGACTACGATCTGGCGAACGCGGATCTTGTTGGATTCAATGGCTTTCGCCCGGTCTTCCGAGATCTGTCTGACACGGCTCAACGCGGTCTTCAGTTGCGCGGTCTCCGGGGCCAGTTCGAGTGCCTGTTCGTAAGAATCGGCCGCCGGTCCGAAGTCCTCCAGCCGTTCGTGGATCATGCCGATTTCCGCGTAGATGCGGGGATCCCTCGCTCCCAGGTCGAGTATCTCCTGGTAATACCGCAAGGCGTCCGGTAGTCGGCCTTCGGCGAAAGCCAGGCGGCCCAGCGCCACGCGGGGCACAACAGACTGCGTGCCGACTACGAGGGCCCTTTCCCAAACTACCCGCGTGCTGTCGGGCATGTCCTTGTTCTGGTACGCGGTCCCCAGGTTCATGTAGGCGTCTATGTAGTCCGGCGCCAGTTCGATGGCTTTTTCCCATTGAGCAATCGCGTTGTCGACACGCTCCACCCCCAGGTACGAAACGCCGAGATTGAGATGGATCTTGGGCAGTTGGTCCGCCGGAGGAGACAGGGTGAGCACCTTTTCATACACTAAGGCCGCTTTTTCGTATTCCTCGGTATCGGTATAGACCTTTCCGAGATTCGTATAGGCGTCGACGTATGAGGAATCGTTCTCTATCGCCTGGCGGTAGTGGTGGACCGCCTCGTTCAGGTACCCGCCCTGGTTGTACACGATCGCCATGGCGGTATGGGCAACAGCCAGTTCCGGCGGCCCCTCCAACAGCTTGTCGAACTGGCTCCGGGCCCAAGCGTAGACGGTATCGGAAGGAACGATACCCATGCGCGCAACACTGAGCGTATCACCCTCTACGGTCTTCCTGAAAGCCGTCAGCGCAGAGTCCAAGTCCCCCGTGGCGTGATAGACCAGTCCCAGCGTCAGGTGCGCGGCCGCGAATCCGGGCGCGATCTCCAGCGCGTGTTCGATATGAACCCGGGCGCTGTCAAACTGACCTATCGAGTAGTAAATAGCACCCAGGTTGTTCTTCGCAAGGGCGATTGCGGTCAGAAACTGTTGCAGGACCGCCTGTTGACGCGCTTCCGGCGTCAGGGTGGTGTCGGGTCCCGCAGCACCCTGTACCGCTGTGCCCGGCTGGATCTGTCCTACGTCCGAAGCCCCGGATTGAGACGAAGTTTCGGGTGTAGTCTGCGCCCGGACTGTTGAAAACCCGAGGGCACAGAGATAGAGGAAGCAAAAAACCAGTTTCACGGCAGCGCGGACCGGATCGATGCCCCCTGCCTGGTTGCCAATGCACATATGCTACCGCCTTCCGTTTAGGTCTGCTCAGCGACTCCGTATTTCTTCAGGTTCCATCCCGAAAAGTACTTCCAGGGCCTCGCCCACCAGCGCGAAACATCCTGTCACGAGGACCAGGTCGTCCGGTTCCACGAGGGTCCTGGCATCTGCGATGGCTTCCGCCACCGACGGCGCCAACCGTGCCGGTGTGCCATACCCGCGGCAGGCTTCCGTCACTTCCCCGGGGTCGGCCTGCCTGTTTCGCAGTACACGCCGATTTGGAACAACGATCTCATCGGCATAATCCGCGATGACCCGACACAGGTCTTCGACCGCCTTGTCCCTGTGCACGGACAGCACGACGATGGCGCGCCGGGCCGGAAACAAACGGCGCAGGCTGTCCGTCAGGTTTTTGGCCGCCAGCACATTGTGCGCGCCGTCCAGGACCAGCCAGGGCCGTCTTTCCAGGACCTGCATGCGCCCCGGCAACCGGACCGCGGAGAGGCCCCGGCGCACCCCGCTGGTGGATATATCCATACCCCGCTTCGCCAGCGCCTCCGCCACACCCACCGCCATGGCCGCGTTACCGGCCTGGAATGCTCCAGTCAGAGGGAGCGAAACATCTTCATAGAACCTGCCGAAGGTTTCGATTTCGATCAACTGCCGATCAACCTCTTCCTCTTTGAGCTCGTACCTTACGTCAACGCCCACTTCCACCAGGGGACTCGACCGGCGGCGGCACACCTCCCGGATAACCTCTGACGCCTCCCGCGACTGGGCGGCGGTGATGGTACAGGCGCCTTCTTTTACGATCCCTGCCTTTTCACGGGCGATTTCCGCAATCGTTTCCCCCAGTCGGTCCGTGTGATCCAGACCGACGGGGGTTATCGCACAGACCATGGGACGGATCACGTTGGTCGAATCCAGTCTTCCTCCGAGTCCGCATTCGACTACCGCCAGGTCCACCCGCCGTTCCTTAAAATAAACAAAGGCCAGTGCCGTGAGTATATCAAAAAACGAACCCATGCCCTCCGCACTCAGCCTGATTCCTTCGATGGCCGGCCGTGCGCGGTCCGTGAGTTCCGCGAATTCCGACTCCGAAACCGGGACGCCGTCGACCTGGATGCGTTCCCGCAGCGAAATCAGGTGGGGAGATGTGTACAGACCGACGCGGTAGCCGCTTTCGTGGACAATGGCCGCGACCATTGCGGCTGTGGACCCCTTTCCCTTGGTTCCCGCCACGTGCACCGATTTCCAAAGCCGCTCGGGATGGCCCAGGGCGTTCGTCAAAGCTTCGATGCCCGCCAGGTCCATCCGTTCCGGCGCGGCGCCCGGCAGCTTTTCGTAGTCCACGAATCCGTAGAGATAGTCCAGCGCTTCTTTGAAGGTCATTCGCTCATCCCAGGCGGGACAGGGTCTTTGCGTATTCGAAGGGACGGGCCACCGACTTCATGCGTATCGCGCCGTAACGCTGACGGACCGGACCCGGGACGTCCGCGCTGTGGGCGATACGCTTGAACACGTTACGGCCGGGCTTGGCGTTGATTTCGATGATCCACGGCGCGCCGGAGGCGTCCGGCACGATATCGAGCCCCAGTTCTCCGATGGGTCCGAGTTTCTCTTCCAGTATCTCGCACGTCGCGAAGGACGCTTCCGCGGCACGGCGCAGGATTTTCTTCCGCAGCGCCCGGCCATACCGCCCGTCGAGCACGGGTTCGGCCTCCTCGGAACGGGCGCCGTTGCTCAGGTTGGCCGTGGGTCCGCCTGTCTGGCTGACGCGGGCCACCAGGCCTGTCAAGAACCATCGCGCCTTCCCGTCCTTCTGCATCAGCAACCGAAGGTCGTACCGTGGAAAGCGCCTGCCGTCCGCCGACTCGGTTGATATCCCCTGCTGCACCAGGCAGTCACGGGTTTTTGTGCGGCCTTCGCAGGCCAGTTCCATGATCCTGTCGCGCGCGGACTGCCCGTCCTTTATTTCATAGGTTGCGGCCAGCGTCCGTATGACATGGCGTCCGTTCCGGGACCGGACGATTTCGATGACGCCCGTTCCCTGGGATCCCGCCCTCGGCTTGATGTACACGTGATCGTAACGGGCCAGGAAAGCCCGGAGCGTGTGCTCGCCAAGGCAGCCTGTATGGGGTACTGCGAGACCGCCGGCCGCCATTCGCCGGTACGTTTCCAGCTTGTCCGCCGCCAGGCGGATGAAGGGAAGGGGGTTCACGAAAGGGATCTGCACACGGTCGAACTGGCCCCGCACCCGGTCCGCGGGGGGTGAAAAAACCGGGTCCAGAACAGAAGCCCGATCGTAGATGACCGACGGCCAGGGTTCGGGACCGCATTCGACCCACCGGCCGTCCACGACCGTGGCCGGCGTTATCACCCCCCGATCGGAATCCACGTCCGCCGCGTCGAACACGACCGCGCGCATGTCCAGCTTCACCGCAGTCTGGCAGCACTCCTTTAAAAAACCCGTGGGCGGACCGAACGGCCGGCCCTGATCATCGGGCGCCCGGTGACTCAGGATACCCACGGTCGCCATGGCCGAACTCCGGTTCCGCCTGTGCGAGGAATAGGCCTTCGTCTTCATGGTCCAGTGGAGCTGGCCGGGCGGACCGGGCGGACCGGACGAACAATCCGTTTCACCTCGTCCAGCGTCGCCCACGTCATGTCGCCCCGTTCCGAATAGGACAGCGCGGCCAGCGCGGTGCCGTACGACAGGCCCGCGGCGAAATCTTCGTGCAGCAGTCCGTAAAGCAGTCCGGCATCGAAGGCATCACCGGCTCCGAGCCGGTCGACTGGTTCCACTGCGTAAGGTTTCGTATACAGAAACTCCGTCTCCTCAGACCACCCCACGGCCCCGCCCTCGGCCAGTGTGAGCACGACGATCTCGTTCCTGAAGCGAGACCGCAGGGCGCCGATGGTTTCTTCGGGAGCGCCCTCCAGTCCGAAGATCAGCGCCGCGTCGGAAACCGTCGAGATCAGGATGTCGACCTGGTCCAACAGCGTGTTCAGGACGCTGCGTGCCTGTTCGGGCGACCACAGCTTGGCACGGTAATTGATGTCGAAAGACGTCCGGTATCCGCCCTCCGCCCGGCCACCCAGGACCCGGGCGACCGTCTCCAAGCACGCCGGCCCCAGTGAAGCCGTAATGCCGGACGTATGCACGATACGTGCGCCGGATCTCTGTGCGCGGTCCACCATGTCGGGCGTCATTCCGGTGGCGGCGGATCCGGCCCGGTCGTAGACGACCCGGCTGCCCCTCGGCGGCGTGCCGGGTTCCAGAAAGAACACGCCGGTCCGTTCCCCGGACCAGGTCACGTGCGAAGTGTCGACGCCGTGCATGGCCAGCCGGGAGGCAATCCAACGCCCGGCGGGATGATCGGGGAGAGCGGAAACCCAGGCCACGGCGGCGCCCATTCTCGCCAGTGCCGCTGCCATGTTGGACTCCGTGCCAGCCGCGTCGGCCCTCAGGAAATCGGCCTGTTCCAGCATCTGGCCGTCGACGGGCGAAAACCGGATCATCGTCTCGCCGAAGGTAATGACGTCGTACCGAAACCGGTCCGACCCGCCGGAAAGGGAAGATGGCATGTTCGTTTATTTTGTCGGGAGTGGTACTTCAGGCATAGTGACAGGCCACCCAGTGGCCGCTGTCGTTCTGTTTGAGTTCCGGTTCGTGCTCGGCGCAGTCGGCCTTCGCGATCGGGCAACGCGGATGAAAACGGCACCCGGAGGGCGGGTTGACCGGACTGGGAACGTCGCCCGTGAGCTGGATGCGCTGCTTCTGGCGTCGCTTGCTGATCTCGGGTACCGCGGAAAGCAGACTCTGGGTATAGGGGTGCAGGGCGTTGTCCGTCACCTCTTCGGTTCGTCCCGACTCTATGAGCTTGCCGAGGTACATGACCCCGATGCGGTCGCTGATATGGGCGACAACCGCCAGGTTATGGGCGATGAACAAGTAAGTCAGGTTCAGCTCGCTCTGCAGGTCCTGGAGCAGATTCAGGATCTGGACCTGGATCGACACGTCCAGCGCGGAAACAGGTTCGTCACAGACGATGAGGTTCGGATTGAGCGCGATCGCGCGGGCGATGCCGATCCGCTGGCGCTGGCCTCCGCTGAACTCGTGGGGATAGCGATCGACGTAGGCTTCGCTCAATCCAACCATGTCGAGTAGGCTGACCAGACGTTCCTTCCGCACTTCCCGTTTGCCGACGCGATGGATGTCGAGCGGTTCCTGTACGATGTTCCCCACCGTCATGCGCGGGTCGAGGGAGGCATAGGGATCCTGGAAGATCATCTGGAGTTTCCTGCGGACGGGCTTCAGCTCGTTCTCCGCCAGGTCCGCCAGGTTGTTTCCCTCGAAAAAGACCTTCCCCGCCGTGGGGCGGTACAGCTGCAGGACGGTCAGCCCCAGGGTGGTTTTTCCGCAACCGCTTTCTCCCACCAAACCGAAGGTCTCGCCCGTATTGATGGAGAAGGAAACACCGTCGAGAGCCTGGACGATGCCGCCTTGCTCCTTGCGGCCCAGCCCTTCCTCCAGCTCGAAGTGCTTTACTACGTTATCCAGTTGCAGCAGGGGCTCGTTCAACGCGTCCTCCTGGATGGAATGCGGCCGGCGTCAATAAAGCCAGCAGGCGCATTCGTGTTCCCGCGCCACGTCCTTCAACAACGGATCGTCCTCGCACCGGTCAAAACGGCTGCGGCATCGCGGGGCAAACCGGCAGCCGGGCGGCAAGGCGATCAGGTTCGGCGGCACTCCGTCTATGGGTTCCATGCGGTCTTTCACCGAGGGGCCGAGCTTGGGCACAGACTGGAGCAGGCCGTGGGTATAGGGGTGTTTCGGATCGTCGAGCAGCGTGTCCACCGGCCCGGACTCGATGATCTGCCCTGCGTACATGACGTTCACCCGGTCACACACTTCGCCGACCACGCCCAGATCGTGAGTAATGATCACGACGGACATGTTCAGTTCCTCCTGGAGCTTCATCATCAGTTCCAGGATCTGCGCTTGTATGGTGACGTCCAGCGCCGTGGTCGGCTCGTCGGCGATGAGCAGCTTCGGGTTACACGCTATGGCCATGGCGATCATCACGCGCTGCCTCATGCCCCCGCTGAACTGGTGGGGGTAGTCGTTCAGGCGCTGTGCGGGACTCGGGATATTGACCATCTGCAATAGTTCGATGCTACGGTCCGTCGCCTCTTTCTTGCCCATGCCGAGATGGAGCTGCAAGGGCTCCCTGAGTTGCCATCCGATGGTCAGCACCGGATTGAGGGACGTCATCGGATCCTGGAACACCATGGAGACGATATTGCCCCGTATCTTCTGCATCTCGGACTCGGAGACGGTGCGGAGGTCCACCGCCGGGCTGTCCGCGTCGGGTCTGAAAAGGATGTTGCCGTTGACGATACGACCCGGAGGGGTCGGGATGAGACCCATGACGGACAAGACCGTTGCGCTTTTCCCACAGCCGCTTTCCCCCACGATGCCCAGCGTTTCGCCTTCCGCGACTTCAAAACTTACGTCGTCCACGGCCCGTACCGCGCCGCTGCGGGTAAAGAAGTGCGTCGAGAGGTTTTCCACCTTAAGTAACGGTTCCATGTATCCACGCTTCCCGCCGGCGAGATGCTCTTTCGCGCCGTGCTCTTTCGCACCGTGCCGCTATGCGGACGTTATTCTTCTTCCAAGGCCTTGGACTCTTCAATGACCTTGTTTTCGATTTCCTTCGGCATTTCCTCGTAGCGGATGAATCTTCGTGAGTGGCTGCCGCGCCCGTGCGTAATGGACCGCAACACGGTCGAATACCTGTACAGTTCGGCCAGGGGCACTTCTGACCGCACCACCTGGTTGCTGCCCCTGGGCGACATGCCCAGGATGCGTCCGCGCCGGCTGGAAAGATCGCCCATGACGTCGCCCATGTAATCTTCGGGAACGACCACGTCCACTTCGTAAATCGGTTCCAACAGCACGGGCTTGGCATCCATGAAGGCCTTCTTGAATCCCATGGACGCGGCGACCTTGAACGCCATTTCTGAGGAGTCGACCGTATGGAAGGAGCCATCGTAGAGCGTCGCCTTCAGGTCGACCACGGGATACTTGGCGACCACGCCTTCCACCATGGCCTCCTGAATACCCTTGTCCACAGCCGGAATGAACCGGCCGGGTACCGCGCCCCCTACGATTCCGTTGTCGAATTCGTAGCCCTCTCCCCTCGGTTGGGGTTCGACGCGCAGCCAGACATCGCCGTACTGTCCTCGCCCTCCGCTCTGCCGTTTGAACCGGCCATGGGCCTCTGACTTGCCTTTTATCGCCTCGCGGTACGGGATGCGCGGCTGCACCATCTCCACCTCCACGCCGAAACGTCGGCTGAGCCGTTCGACGATTAGGTCCAGATGCATTTCACCGGCACCGGCCAGGATCAGCTGCCTGATTTCGCTGTTGAATTGAAAGGTAAAGGAGGGGTCCTCCTCGTGCAGCCGAGCAAGGCCTATGCTGATCTTTTCCTCGTCATCCTTGCTTTTCGGAAGAACGGCCACGTTCGCGACCGGCTCGGAGAACTTCACCCATTCCAGGTCAAATGCGCTCTGTCGCGTACACAGGGCGTCGCCGGTGTGGGTGTCTTTCAGTTTCACGGTCGCCCCGATTTCCCCTGCGCGGATGACGTTCATTTCCTTCCGTTCGTGGCCGTTCGTCTGATAGATCTGCCCAAACCGTTCCGACGTGTTCTTGGTCGAGTTGTAAACGTCTCCGCCGTGCTTGATCTCGCCGGAATATACCCGGAAATAGGTAAGTTCCCCGATATGGGCCTCCGAGACCGTCTTGAACACCAGGGCGGCCAGGGGTCCTGACGGATCCGGGTCCAGGGCGACTTCCTCGCTGTCTCCCGATCGGGTCGCCGATGCCGGCGGCCGTTTGTCCGGTGACTCCATGTATGTGACCGCCGCGTCCATCACACCGGTTACTCCGATGTTCCGCGTGGCGGATATCGCCAGGACGGGGAATATGGCACCGTCCTCCACGCCCTTGCGCAGCCCTTCCACGAGCTGCTCATCGGTCAAGGCGCCTTCTTCGAAGTAAATCTCGAGCAGTTCGTCGTTGGATTCCGCCACCGCTTCCAGTAGTTTTTCCCGGTATGCTGCAGCCTGATCGGCGAGATCGGCGGGAATCTTGGATCGTGCGGCTTTACCACCGCCTTCAACGGTCACCGCTTCCATGGCGACGAGGTCGATGACGCCCGAAAGCCCCTCTCCTTCGCCGATCGGAATCTGGAGGGGGAAGGCCTGTGTACCGAACCTTTCCTGTATACGGCCCAGCACGTCATAGAAGTCGGCGTGCTCCTTGTCCAGATGATTGACCACCACCACGCGGGGCAGGCCGTATTGGTCCGCGTATTCCCACGCATGTTCCGTCTCCACTTCGATACCTTCGATGGCCTTGACCACGATGGCCACGTTGTCCGTAACGCGCATTGCGCAATGCACTTCGCTGGTGAAATCGGAATACCCCGGGGTGTCGATCACGTGGAGGTCATGGTCGTTCCACTCGCAGTGCAGGGGAGTGAGATTCATGGAAATACGGTGTTCGATCTCTTCCTCGCGGTAGTCGGAAATCGTGTTGCCATCGTCCACGCTGCCGAGCCGGTTCGTGACGCCGGAATTAAAGAGAATGGCTTCCGCAAGGGAGGTTTTACCGCTCCCGCCATGGCCCGCAAGGCAAAGGTTTCTGATGATTTCGATTCGATATTCCTTCACGAACACCCCTCCTCTTCAGGACTGTTTCCGACTACTTCTATGCGATTTCGATTCGATGGGCAAAATACCGGGAAAAACCTTAATATGTTATGGGGAGCCCCGTTTTCTGTCAAGCATTTCGGACAGGGCTATCGGATTAAACAATTGGCTGTGATCGGTAAAATAAAAAAGGCGCCCGAAATCATTCGAGCGCCTTTCAAGAATCCCCCGGCAGCGTCCTACTCTCCCACAAGGTCACCCTAGCAGTACCATCGGCGCAAGAGGGCTTAACTACTCTGTTCGGAATGGGAAGAGGTGTTTCCCCTCCGCTATCGCCACCGGAAGAAATGTATTGCAATTACAAAGGAATGCGAGAACGACGATGTATCATAGAGCATTGGTCAAGCCGCACGGCTATTAGTACCAGTCGGCTGAATGGCTCGTTACCTCACCACTTACACCTCTGGCCTATCGACCTTGTAATCTTCAAGGGGCCTTCAGGAGCTTTCGCTACGGGACATCTCGTCTTGAGGTGGGCTTCCTGCTTAGATGCTTTCAGCGGTTATCCCGTCCGAACATAGCTACCCAGCGATGCGGCTGGCGCCACAACTGGTAAACTAGCGGTTCGTCCATTCCGGTCTTCTCATACTAGGAACAGATCCTCTCAAATGTCCTACGCCCGCGACGGATAGGGACCGAACTGTCTCACGACGTTCTAAACCCAGCTCGCGTACCGCTTTAATCGGCGAACAGCCGAACCCTTGGGACCTTCTTCGGCCCCAGGATGCGATGAGCCGACATCGAGGTGCCAAACCTCCCCGTTTATGTGGACTATCGGGGGAGATAAGCCTGTTATCCCCGGAGTACCTTTTATCCGTTGAGCTTCGACCTTTCCACAAAGAATCGTCGGATCACTAAGCCCCACTTTCGTGTCTGCTCGACTTGTATGTCTCGCAGTCAGGCTCCCTTATGCCTTTACACTCTACGCACGATTACCAACCGTGCTGAGGGAACCTTTGGGCGCCTCCGTTACATTTTAGGAGGCGACCGCCCCAGTCAAACTGCCCACCTGACACTGTCTTTCATCCGGATTCACGGATTGAAGTTAGAATCCCAACAACACAAGGGTGGTATTTCAAGGTTGGCTCCCGGAAAGCTAGCGCCCTCCGTTCATAGCCTCCCACCTATCCTATACATGCATTGGCGAGATCCAATATCAAGCTGCAGTAAAGGTTCACGGGGTCTTTCCGTCCTGTCGCGGGTATCCGGCATCTTCACCGGAGCTACAGTTTCGCCGAGCTCCTCGTTGAGACAGCGCCCAAGTCGTTACACCATTCGTGCAGGTCGGAACTTACCCGACAAGGAATTTCGCTACCTTAGGACCGTTATAGTTACGGCCGCCGTTTACCGGGGCTTCAGTTTAGAGCTTTGCCCGAAGGCTAACTCCGCCCTTTAACCTTCCGGCACCGGGCAGGTGTCAGTCCCTATACATCGTCTTACGACTTAGCAGAGACCTGTGTTTTTAGTAAACAGTCGCTTGGGCCTGGTCACTGCGACCCCGTTCAGCTCACCCCGCGAGGGGGATCACCTACGTAGGGGCACTCCTTCTCCCAAAGTTACGAAGCTAGATTGCCTAGTTCCTTAACGAGGAATCACTCGAGCACCTTAGTATTCTCTACCTACCTACCTGTGTCGGTTTGCGGTACGGACACATATGAGACTCGCTTAGAGGCTTTTCTTGGCAGCATGATTAGGATCAGTTGGCTTGCCCGAAGGCTCGTTTCCCGATCACCTCTCGGAGTAATGTTCGCGCGGATTTGCCTACGCAAACCTCCTACCGGCTTCGACCAGCACTTCCAATCGCTGGCTGACCTTTCACTTCTGCGTTCCCCCATCGCGTCTTGAGCGCCTCATAAGTGGTACAGGAATTTTAACCTGTTTTCCATCGCCTACGCCTTTCGGCCTCGGCTTAGGACCCGACTAACCCTGAGCGGACGATCCTTCCTCAGGAAACCTTAGGTTTTCGGTGAAGGGGATTCTCACCCCTTTTATCGCTACTCGTACCGGCATGATCTCTTCTATTTCGTCCAGCCAGCCTCACGGCCGACCTTCAACCTAACATAGAATACTCCCCTACCGATCATCGGACCCAGGGGGTCCAACAATCCCGCAGCTTCGGTGGTAAACTTGAGCCCCGATGAATTGTCGGCGCAGAATCACTTGACTGGTGAGCAGTTACGCACTCTTTAAATGATGGCTGCTTCTAAGCCAACATCCCAGTTGTCTGTGTAACTCCACCACCTTAATCACTTAGTTTACACTTGGGGACCTTAGCTGACGGTCTGGCTTCTTTTCCTCTCGGCTATGGAGCTTATCCCCCACAGCCTGACTCCCGCAGAGCAAGTGTATGGCATTCGGAGTTTGATTGGGTTTGCTAAGCTTGTGGGCCCGCTAGCCCATTCAGTGCTCTACCTCCATCACTCTTCCCGCGAGGCTAGCCCTAAAGCTATTTCGGGGAGAACCAGCTATCTCCGAGCTTGATTGGCCTTTCACCCCTATCCACAGTTCATCCCCTAACTTTTCAACGTTAGTGGGTTCGGGCCTCCACGTGCGGTTAGACACGCTTCACCCTGACCATGGCTAGATCGCTCGGCTTCGGGTCTACTGCATGCAACTATATCGCCCTATTCAGACTCGCTTTCGCTACGGCTCCGTCCCTTAAAGACTTAACCTTGCTGCATACAAGTAACTCACCGGTTCATTATGCAAAAGGCACGCAGTCAGTCCAATCGCAACCTGTCGCCACCCCGAAGAGCGGTAACGTGGTGTATGCGATCTTTCCTCCTACAGCTTGTGAGCAAACGGTTTCAGGATCTATTTCACCCTCCGCCAGGAGTACTTTTCACCTTTCCCTCACGGTACTGGTTCACTATCGGTCGTCAGAGAGTATTTAGCCTTAGGAGGTGGGCCTCCTAGATTCCCACGGGATTTCACGTGTCCCGCGGTACTCGGGTTTTCATTCCAGAGAGTGTCTATGGCTTTCGTCTACCGGACTATCACCGTCTATGGTTGAAGTTTCCACAACTATTCGACTAACCAAGACATTTGTAACTCTCCGACCTGGCTGCATCCTGGTCTGAATGAACCCCACAACACCGACCTTACAACGCATGCAGACTTACATAAGACCGGTTTGGGCTATTCCCTTTTCGCTCACCACTACTCAGGGAATCGCAATTGCTTTCTCTTCCTGAGGTTACTGAGATGGTTCAGTTCACCTCGTTCGCCTCGACGGCCTATATATTCAGCCGCCGATGACGCGGTATGACCCGCGCCGGGTTTCCCCATTCGGACATCCCCGGATCTGTGCTTGCGTGCAGCTCCCCGGGGCTTATCGCAGCTTAACCACGTCCTTCATCGCCTTCCAACGCCAAGGCATCCACCGTATGCTCTTAGTAGCTTGACCAACAATGCTACTGTGCTTGAGTGCTCCGATGTTACAACGCCGTTCCCGTCATTCCTATGTAATTGTCAAAGAGCGGGCACCGTCTTACGCTTGCTGTGCCCCAGTGGAGATAACCGGGATCGAACCGGTGACCTCCGGCTTGCAAAGCCGGCGCTCTCCCAGCTGAGCTATATCCCCGGCCTCCAGATGGTGGGCCTAAGTGGAGTCGAACCACTGACCTCACGCTTATCAGGCGTGCGCTCTAACCATCTGAGCTATAGGCCCCCCACTTCAAAGACATGACAGCGTGCACGCCGTGCGCCGGACAAGTCGACCTCGAGTTTCTAAACTCTTTAGAAAGGAGGTGATCCAGCCGCACCTTCCGGTACGGCTACCTTGTTACGACTTAGTGCCAGTCACCAGTTTTACCTTCGGCGCACTCCTCCCGAGGGTTAGAGTAACGACTTCGGGTACTCCCGGCTTCCATCACTTGACGGGCGGTGTGTACAAGGCCTGGGAACATATTCACCGCGGCATGCTGATCCGCGATTACTAGCGATTCCGACTTCATGCAGTCGAGTTTCAGACTGCAATCCGAACTGGGACCGACTTTTTGGGATTGACTCCACCTCGCGGTATTGTAACCCTTTATATCGGCCATTGTAGCACGTGTGTAGCCCTGGACAATAAAGGCCATGAGGACTTGACGTCATCCCCACCTTCCTCCGATTTATCACCGGCGGTCTCCTTAGAGTGCCCAGCATTACCTGCTGGCAACTAAGGACAAGGGTTGCGCTCGTTGCGGGACTTAACCCAACATCTCACGACACGAGCTGACGACAGCCATGCAGCACCTGTGTACCCGCTCCGAAGAGGGGCCCTATCTCTAGGGCTTTCAGGTACATGTCAAATCCAGGTAAGGTTCTTCGCGTTGCCTCGAATTAAACCACATGCTCCACCGCTTGTGCAGGCCCCCGTCAATTCCTTTGAGTTTCAGCCTTGCGGCCGTACTCCCCAGGCGGGGCACTTAATGCGTTAGCTTCGGCACTGAAGGGGTCGATACCTCCAACACCTAGTGCCCAACGTTTACGGCTAGGACTACCAGGGTATCTAATCCTGTTTGCTCCCCTAGCTTTCGCGCGTCAGCGTCAGTATCAGGCCAGAGAGCCGCCTTCGCCACTGGTGTTCTTTTCGATATCTACACATTCCACCGCTACACCGAAAATTCCGCTCTCCTCTCCTGTACTCAAGTGATGCAGTATCAAATGCAGGTCCCCGGTTGAGCCGGGGGATTTCACATCTGACTTACACCACCGCCTGTACGCCCTTTACGCCCAATAACTCCGAACAACGCTTGCTCCCCCCGTATTACCGCGGCTGCTGGCACGGAGTTAGCCGGAGCTTTCTCGGATGGTACCGTCAAACCCGCCTACTGTTAATATACGGGCTTTCGTCCCACCAAACAGGGGTTTACACTCCGAAAAGCTTCATCCCCCACGCGGCGTCGCTGGGTCAGGCTTTCGCCCATTGCCCAAATTTCTAGACTGCTGGCTCCCGTAGGAGACTGGGCCTTATCTCAATCCCAGTGTGGCCGATCACCCTCTCAGGTCGGCTATCAATTGTAGCCTTGGTAGGCCGTTACCCTACCAACAAGCTAATTGAGCGCGGGGCCATCCTCAAGCGGCAGCTTCCAAGGAGAGGCCACCTTTAGTTGTCATACCATGCGGATTGACAACCACATTCGGTATTAGCCCGCCGTTAGGCGGGTTGTTCCCAGCTTGAGGGCAGGTTCCCCACGTGTTACTCACCCGTCCGCCACTGTACTCGCGTTCCGAAGAACGCTTTCTCGTTCGACTTGCATGACTAAGACACGCCGCCAGCGTTAGTTCTGAGCCAGGATCAAACTCTCCATAAAAGAAAAGTCCGATCTTAACTTACTCACATCTGTATGAACTCTCCGGTCATCCCGGAGAGTCGTTGTCAGACGACATAGGACATGCACGCTGCCATGTTTTCAAAGATCGTGTTTCTTACTGCAACCTTGTCAAGATACACTGTCAGGTATCCGAAGTCAACAGGTTTATACAAAAAGTTCCTGTCGACCAAACACGCTCATTTTGGATCCCACGCCCCGGTATCGGCGGACCGTAGAGCGTACCGGGCCACGACCATGCCGGGCCAGCGCTGACGGGCAGCTGGAGTTCGTGCTTTACCGTTTCGGCACCGTGTCGACAGGCAAAGGCAGGCCTATCCCGGCTGGCTTCCGAGCGGTTCTATGGACAGCAATCCGTTCCCGTCCGCAGGGTGCGCGTCGTTGACGGTTCCGTGATTCGCGCCATTCCCGGTGCCCGGTCGCGCGTTGTTGACGTTGTCCGCCTGGTCAGCCGCGTGGTAGGAACTGCGTACTAGGGGACCGGACTCCACGTGGGGGATGCCGAGTTCCTCTCCAAGTCGCTTGAAACGGGCGAATTCGTCCGGATGATAGTGCTTGAGTACCGGGAGATGTTTCTTCGTCGGCTGCAGGTACTGTCCCACGGTGAAAATGTCGCAGTTCACCGCGGCCACGTCGCCCATCAGGGCAAGGACGGCTTCTTCGGTTTCGCCGAGCCCGACCATGATGCCTGTCTTGGTCTTCGCGCCGCGGGCCTTCGCGCGCTCGAGCAGTTCGAGGGACTGGTCGTACCGCGCCTGGGGCCGCACGGTCCTGTAAAGGTCCGGAACGGTTTCCATGTTGTGGTTCAGCAGGTCCGGACGGGCGTCGAGCACGGTCGAAAGCGCGGCCTCCGATCCCTTGAAATCCGGGATGAGCACTTCCACACCCACGCCGGGACACCTTCGGCGTATGGCCCGAATCGTTTCCGCGAAGATAGGCGCGCCGCCATCGGCCCGCTCGTCCCGGTTGACGGAAGTGATCACGACGAACCGCAGCCCCAGCTTCTCTACGGCCCTGGCCACGCGCTCGGGCTCGTCCCAATCCAGTCCATTTTCAGGACGGCCGGTCTTCACCGCGCAGAATCCGCAGCTGCGCGTGCAGATATCGCCCAGAATCATGAAGGTGGCGGTCCGCTGCTCCCAGCATTCCCAGATATTGGGGCACTGGGCGCTTTCGCAGATGGTATGGAGCCTGTTGTCCTGGACCAGCCGCTTCAGTTCCTTGAAATTCGGCCCCTGCTTGAGGCGTACTTTGAGCCACGGGGGCTTGGGGATATGGGATGTGGTCGAATTGCTCATGTTTACTTGCCTTGCATGGAACAAAAAGCGACCCTCCAGCGCCGATAACATTCCTTCTGCGCCGGAATGGCCGCCATCCGTCTGTGATTTCTTATGTACGGGTTACGGTCGAGGCCCGACCGGTTGCTTGGAGCCTCATCCAGGTTTCAGTTCGGGCGCCCCGTCGTCCCCCGGCGAAATGACCACGGCCTCCTCGCCGAGATGTCCCGCGATGGTCTCCGACAGCTCGTTCAGGTCGGTTCGGCAGAAGCCGATGTTGCTATCCAGAATCCCGCCAGATTCGTCGATGAGAAACCACGTGGGCACGTTCGCCAGGCCATAGTCCGCAGAGGCCCAGTGGGTCGTGTCGTAAACGTTGGTAAAAGACGCGCCGTGTTCGTCCATGAACGCCTGCGTATCCTCCGGCGTGTCCTGCGAGACGCCCACTACCCGGAACCCCGGGTTGCCGCCGTACTCCTGGTGGATCTTTTCGAAATAGGGGGCACTGAACTTGCAGGTCCCGCAGCCAACCTTGTAGAAAACCGCCAGCAACCAACCACCATTCGCCAGGTCACCCAGCGACTGCGACTGACCGTCCGCGTCTTCCAGTGTGACTTCCGGGGCCATGACCCCGGTTTCCAAGAACGCCATGTTCCACTCCCGTACAGGTTGAACTTCGAATGATATCAGACTCAGTCAGTGATTCGTATTCAGCATGTACTACTAATATAGAATATAAGAATTAAGGGCTCGTTGTCAATGATTCGGTGGTGTGTGATGAACAGTTGGTTAACGGACTAAATCTCGTACCCCGCTGGCTCAAACACCCCTGTTTACTTACGAAGGATGGGGTGATGGGCATACGAGCTCCCACGTATGAAATCCAGCAAGAAACCACATACCTCATGGATCTCGTTCAAGACTGAAGCTCCTTCTCCAATCCCGCCTTGATACGAGCATCCATAGACCGTCGCGCGTTTTCATGAATCAGTAGAAACAGAAGACTGCGCGCCCTGGACATTCCCACATACAGGAGTGATTGAGGACCATCTTCATCTATTTCATTTATGTCAACTAGGATGACCACTTTGCTTTCGAGACCCTTGAATGAATGAATTGTAGAAAACCTGATAGAGCCTTGCTTTGAGTCCAGCGACCGCGAGCAGTCGACGAGCGGCGAATCATTTATCCGTTCGACTCCGGCCAGGGCGGAATTTTCAAGGCGGCGAGGGGACAAAACCATCATATCGTCTATGGGAACTCCGTCGCTCGACAATCGTTGTATGGTTTTAGTTAAAGCATTAACCAAGCCGGATTTCCCTTTCCAGTACCTATGCTCTACAGGCACACCGACTTCATGTCCGAACTTGAACGGTGGTGTACTAAACCCACCAATTACCGCGGTTTCCTCAGCGATTCGTCGGGTGTTCCTGCAGTTCAGAGTCAACTTTGCTCTGACAAAATGTTTACAATATTCGGACAGGTATGTATGCGACTGTATCGTACTGCTGTAGAGGGACTGCCGAGTGAAGTCCCCGAAGATGCCCCAGGTGCCGCCTGCAATACCTCCGCGGATGGCTAAACTAACGAGGCTGAAGGTGGTCTGTCCGAACAGGTCCTGTGCTTCATCCATTACCAGTACGTCAAAAGGACTGTTCAACTCCTCCAGGGCGATTTCTGCGTAGAGTGGATATATCTCATTAAATAGCATTTTCAGATTGTCACTCTCCAATGCCTCGCGCTCCTGATCATGGAATTCGTCCTTCACGCTGCTGGCTGTGATGATTTCCTTTAGCGTTTCGTGCCAAGTCCCCGCCTTGATCCTCGTATCCAGAGTTTGCTTTCGAAGCCATTTCCCCAGTAAACGGTTAAAGCAAATTAAAAGAACTCTCGAGCCAGATCTGTCGGCCCGCCGGGCGTATTCGAGAGCCAGCAGTGTTTTTCCAGTTCCTGCGGCACCCTCAAACAGGCAACGGGGATTGTCCTCCAGCTCATCGAGGCGATCATATTGCTCTTCTGTCAGGCTCAACAACTTTTTTTCTGTTCTACCCAGTGATATTGATTTTGCTACTACCAAGTCAAAGTCCGGCCGTAGATAATGCTGAATCGACCTGAGTTGAGCATGCGATGGGTATCTTTCGCCACCCCTGGGCTGGAATTCCTCGAGCCGTTTTCGAACGGTTGTCTCGATGGATTCAGAAATCGGTCTTCGCATATCGTCGGTATCGATAACATCAGTGCGCTCAAACTCTGGTGTCTCAGGTGGACAGATTACGTCGGGAAACACCACAGCAAATCCGATAGGGCAGGACGCTTCCGGAGATCCATTTCCAAAGTGATCGACAATCGATTTTCGAAGTGCATACATGGACTCGCGAGCCTGCATGAACGGACTCTTCTTAAGCTTCGAAATATGCCCATGCCGATCCTTGGTTAGCCATATTCCACTTTCGCAGGACACCCTTCCGCCCTTCACTTCAAGGCAAAGGATGCCTTCACCGGGGATGATTACGACAAAATCTATCTCTCCATATGGCCCTGTTGGTCTACGAGCAAGTCCGATAGAATGAAGAACTATCCATCCAATTGTATCTGGGTCGGTATCCAATAGTTGAAATACTTTTCTTTCAGCTGAACTCACCACGTTATCGTCGATTTGAGCCGGAATCATCTTTGCCATTTCATGCCTCTGATTTGAAATCGAAATGGTCCGTCCACAGCAGTCTACTGGCCTGATCAGCAGCGTTTACGATCGGCAGATTGTTATCTATTGAAACGGGTACTCAAGATACTCTATACACGAATATGTTGTTTTCGAAAAGAAGCAATCGAGACTCCCCTCCAAACCACGACTATACCTGTACTGAATCAAATCTCCCACCCGGTATAGGGCAGTCGTCGTGCACCCGTCCATAGAAACCCATCACCTGATATCCTTCGTGAACCTCAATAAGTCGTTCCCGATGGGGAAAGAACGCATTCCGGCACTGCGGGGCGTTTCGGCCACCATAAACCGGGGTGAATACGTGGCCGTAATGGGGCAGTCGGGTTCTGGAAAATCCACCCTGATGAACATCCTGGGCTGCCTGGATACGCAGACGCAGGGTAGCTATGAACTCGACGGCACGCCGGTCGGAGATTTATCGGACGACGAACTGGCCCTTATCCGAAACCGGAAGATCGGGTTCGTGTTTCAGGCTTTCAACCTGCTTCCCAGATTAGACGCCCTGCGCAACGTGGAATTGCCCCTCCTGTACCGTGGAATGGACCGCAAGAAACGATTAAGTCATTCGATGGAGGCCCTGGAAGCGGTGGGTATTGGAGACCGGTCCCGCCACAGGCCGAATGAGATGTCCGGCGGACAACGCCAGCGCGTAGCCATTGCCCGCGCGCTGGTCAACGAACCGTCCATCATCCTGGCGGACGAGCCCACGGGGAACCTGGACAGTGGAACCGGGGAGGAAATCATGACGATATTCGATCACCTGAACGGGGAAGGGCATACCATTGTGCTGGTTACCCACGAAGAACATGTCGCCAGGCATTGCAACAGGATCATCCGACTGCGTGACGGGCTGATCGAGGAAGACCGTCGGAAATAGGAACCGGCGAGCGAACCATCACCGAACACGGAAAATATCCGTTTCATGCGACAACCGGCCCTGTTCATCGCGGTGTGCTATGCAATCGGCATCCTGCTGGGTCACCGCGTCGCCGTTTCTCCGATCCTTTTCTTGCTGTGTTCCGTGGCGGCGATCGGGGGTGGTTACGGGCTTTATCGTATCCGTGGTACCAGCTCTACGGGTCTCAGGGCCTGCATGGTCCTATGCCTCGTTTTCGCGGGCGCCTTCTGGTACGCCGTGCAAACGAGGGTCGTTCCTTCGAACGACATCCGGCGATTCTGCGACCAGCGGCAGCGGCACATCCTGACTGGCACGATCGACCGCACACCCGAAGCGAGATCGCGGTACACGGTCGTCACCGTCGAGGCGGATTCCATTGCGGCGGCGGACACCGGGCGGATGGCGCCGATCACCGGGCGGATGGCGCCGATCACCGGGCGGATGCAGATTCGCCTGAACACGGGCATTGAAGCCGGTGCATACGGTGACCGGATCCTCTTTTCAGGCCGCCTGCGCAGTCCTCAGCCCGCCCGCAACCCCGGGGGATTCGACGCACGGACCTACTACACGAGCCGGGGCGTCTACGCGCTCTTGAGCGTACGCGACGCGTCGAATTACGAAGTGACGCATCGGAACGTTTCATTTTCGTTACAATCGGCCGTAATCGACCCCGTCCGAAACAGTATCAATCGATCGATCGACCGGACCATGCGGGGCGATTCCGCCGCCCTGCTCAAGGGAATTCTCCTGGGCCAGCGCCGGCAGCTGCCCGATGAACTGCTCGACACTTTCACGACGATCGGCCTGGCCCATATCCTGGCTGTATCCGGACTGCACGTCGGCCTGATTACCCTGGTGATCTACACGCTGCTGTTCGTCCTGAGATTGCCGAAGACCATCGTCGTCGCCGGCACGTTGGGTGTTCTGGTCCTCTACGCCTTCATAACGAATCTCACTCCTTCGGTGATCCGGGCCACGATCATGGCGGGGCTTTTCCTTGTGGGCAGGCGGCTGGACCGCCAGACCGACACCGTCAATATCCTGGCCGTGGCGGCCATCGTCATACTTCTGATCTGGCCTTCAGCGCTCTTCGACCTGAGCTTTCAACTCTCCTTCCTGGCGACCTACGCCATCATCACGGGTTATCCAAGGTTGAAGGAACTGCTGCCCGAACGCCTTGCCCGGTCGGAAAAGTGGTGGGCACGCTGGCTCCGGGACGGGCTGTTGGTCTCGATCACTGCCCAGCTGGGCACGCTGCCCGTGGTGGCGGGTACGTTCTACCAGGTTTCCTGGATGGCGCCGGTCGCAAACCTCTTCATCGGTCCGCTGGTCTTTTTGAATACGACTTTCGGCGTGCTGGCGGCTCTTACCGGTCCCCTTTTCATCGAAATCGCCCGCCTGTTCAGCGCCGTCAACGCGCTGGTCCTGTACGGCATGATACATCTCTCGAAAGCCTTCTCCAGCGTGCCGTCGGCACTGTTGAAAGTACCGGAGCCTTCCGGCCTTCTCATTGCGTCGTTCTATGCGGCGGCCCTGTTGTTGCTTTGGAATCCGGCCGAGCCCGGGCGGAGACGGATCCGGCTTGTCCTGGCGGCCCTTTCCGTTCTGCTATGCTGTTACGGCCTGCTTCCCAACCGGGCGCTGGAGATCACAGTCCTCGACGTCGGCCAGGGCGACGCCATCTTCATCGTCTGTCCCAATGGGCGAACCCTTTTGATTGACGGCGGTCCCCGCTCGCCGGTTTACGACGCTGGCGCCCGCGTCATCGTGCCCTTTCTGCGCGCAATGGGATACCGTCGCGTGGATACTGTGATCGTAACCCATCCTCACCTGGATCATTACGGCGGACTCTCGGCCGTGGTGGAGTCCGTGGAAGTGGGAGAAGTCATTTCGAGCGGCGTAACGTCGGAGTCGGGTTCCTACCGCGCATGGCGCGAGACCGTCGATCGGCATGGCATTCCGTACCGTACGGTGGTGAAGGGCGACACGCTGGCGGCACTGGGCGAGGTGCGCGGCGTTTTCCACCATCCCGATCCGTTCTCCGTGTCCGTTGCGACGGCGACACACGTCAACGACGTATCCGTGGTTCTGCGACTGTCCTACGGTGAATTCAGCATGCTGCTGACCGGCGACATCGAGGAGAAGGCGGAGTTCGCGGCGGCTCGCAGTCCCTCCGGGCTTAAAAGCACGATGCTCAAATCGCCCCACCACGGCAGTATCACTTCGAGCGGATCCGCTTTTCTGAACGCGGTCGACCCGGAGGCCGTGGCCGTTTCCGTCGGGGTGAACAACGCCTTTCGCCATCCCTCGCCCCGCGTCATCGAGCGATACCGCCGACGGGGAGCGGACGTTTACCGAACGGACCTGGGCGGCGCCGTCATCATCCGAAGCGACAGTCAGACCTGGGGAGTGCAATACTACGCGCCACCTAACCCGCTTGGCCCTACTCCCCGGCAGGTGCTGGATGGGTTTCTCTTGACAGGAAATGCCCACCGATCTATATTGCGATAACGCACCATAAATCATTATCAATAATACATTTAACCCAGTATTTATTCTCGATTTGCCATGATTCGAGCCACCCGTACATCCCTGGTTTTTCTCCTGGTCGCGACAGTAGGAACCTGCCCTGATGCACGGGGGCAGGACGTCGCCAATCAAGAAGAAGCCGTGGAAGAAGGACACACCGCGCGGCAACGCTACATGGACAGGATCGAACTGCTTCGGGCTGAGATCGACCGGCTTACGGCCCGTCCGTTTTCCGGCCAGCCTGGGAACGGAGGGGGGGAAGCGCCTCGCAGGGAGAAGATCGTGGCGCTGGGTCGCCTGCACGCCCTGGTCGGACAATATGACCACGCCGCGGATCTCCTGCTGAACGAAGTCAATAAAGCGGAACCGACGGCCGATCTCGACGCGGTCCGGGAGTTGCTGGGCAGACTGTACCTCCTTCAGGGGCGATACCCCGAGATGGAGGAATTGCTGGATGCCGCGAGGTTTCACCGGGGAAGGACGCCGCTGGCTACGCTTCGCCTCGCGCAGGCGTATTTCGAGACCGGGCGGAAGACAGAAGGTCTTGAGCTGTGCCGCGGGATCCTGGAGGCCAGCCGGACGGATACAGCACCCACGGCACCCGGCCTACTGGCTGCCGGGTTCGCCGCGAAGTACCTGGAACGGTCTCACGAAGCCAACAACTTGCTTTCGGCCGCGACCCGTGTCGACGCGGAATACATCGACGCCTACGTGGCCTGGGGACGCCTTTTTCTCGAGAAGTACAACCGCGCGGCGGCAGCCGAGATTTTCGAAGACGCTTTGAAGATCGAACCGGATTATCCACCCGCCCTGATCGGCCTGGCGGAAACGCTGGCGGAGAAACAACCGGGGCGCGCAGAGGCCGTAGCACGCAAGTCGCTCGCGATCAATCCAGGTTTGGCCGCGGCGCACCATTTCCTTGCGGGACTCTTCCTTACCGACGAAGCCTACGACGAAGCGATCGCCCAGTTGCGGAAGGCCCTTGAGTTCAACCCGGAATCGCCGGAGACCCACGCCCTGCTGGCCGCCTGCTACCACGGCCAGGGACGAAGGACCGAGTATGAAGCGTCCCGAAAGCGCGTCTTCGACATCAATCCCGCCTATGGCCGGCTTTACGAGGTCATCGCAGTCCAGCTTACGCGGCGCTACCGGTTCAGGGAGGCTGTCGAGATGGGCCGCAAGGCGATTGAAACCGACGCTTCGCTCTGGTCCGCCTATGCCGGTCTGGGCATCAACATGACCCGTGTCGCCGAGATGGAGGAGGGACGACGGATGCTGGACCGGGCGTTCGACAACGACCCTTTCAACACCCGGACCTACAATACGCTGGAACTGCTCGATTCTTTTGAGGACTACGAGACCCGCACCAGCGATCATTTTACACTGAAGATTCACCGGGACGAAGACGCAGTCTACGGACAACTGGCCCTGGAGCTGCTCGAAGAAGCCCACCGGACGATCTCGCCGCGCTACGGATTCGTGCCGGAAGAACCGGTGCTCGTGGAGATCCTGCCCGACAACGATGACTTCATGGTACGTATCGCCGGCGTGCCGGGCACCGGCGGCCTCCTCGGGGTCTGCTTCGGCGAGGTGGTGGTGGCTAATTCACCCCGGGCGCGGCCGAAGGGAACGTTTAACTGGGGGCAGACGCTCTGGCACGAATACGTCCACGTCGTGCACCTTCAGCAGACACGGAACCGTATCCCCCGATGGCTGGCGGAAGGCATCGCCGTCTACGAAACCCGCATCGCGCGCCCGGAATGGGATATAGACCTGGAAGCGGAATTCGCGGACGCGACGGTCCAGGGCATACTGCTGCCCGTCAGCGACCTCAACCGCGGATTCACCCGTCCGAAGTCGCGGGACCAGGTCATCCTCTCCTACTACCAGGCTTCGATCGTCGTGGAACACATTGTGGACGCCCATGGATTCGAGGCGATCCGCCGCATGTTGAAACTGTACAACGAGAACCGATCCACCGGCGAGGTCGTGCGCACCGTGTTTGACCTGTCCATGGACGACTTCGACCGGTCTTTCGCCGACTATGCCGAAAAACGAAGCGACAGGCTCCGGAGTGTCCTGCGATTCAAACCGCCGCGGAACGAAAAACTGTCCGTGGGCGACCTGGACGCCATGGCCGCCGACAACCCCGAGAGTTTCTTCGCCCACCTGATGCTGGGACAGGCGCTGCACACCCAGGAACGGTACGAAGAAGCCATCGCGCCGCTGGAACGCGCCCGGTCGCTGTACGCGAACTACGTCCACCCGGGGAATGCCTACGAACTGCTGGGGGATATCTATCTCGCGCAGGGAAACGTGGAGGCTGCGATGGAAGTCCTCGAAGCGCTGACGGCTGTCGACGAGGATGATATCGAGACCTGCCGGAAACTGGCCCTTCTGTATGCGCAGGAAGGACGCCGCGGGGACGCCCTGCGTATTCTGGAACGCGCGGTCATGATCGATCCCTTCGACGGGGAAATCCGGAAAGCGCGCGGCGGCGCGTACGAACGCGAAGGAATACACGACCTCGCCGTGCCGGAGTACGAGGCTGTTCTCGCCGTAGAAACCACCGACACCGTCCAGGCGCATTACGACCTGGCCCGCGCGTACCTGGCGTCGGGAAGGAAGGGTGATGCCAGGAAAGCCGCGCTGAAGGCCCTGGAGATCGCGCCCGACTTCGAGGCCGCGCAGGACGTACTTCTCCAGTCGCTGGAATGACATCCCCAGTAGCGCCAGGCCGCTCACTTTCCAGCCCGGTTTTAACGTTGCATGCCAGCCCTTCCGGGTATATATTCAAACGTTTTATCCAGGGTAATTTCCACGGACCGGGAAGCCGGCCGATACGAGGATCATCTTGCCGAAACGCACCGACATTGAATCTATTTTGATCATCGGTTCCGGTCCGATCGTGATCGGACAAGCCTGCGAATTCGACTATTCCGGAACCCAGGCTTGCCGTGCGCTCCGGGAAGAGGGCTACCGGGTCGTGCTGATCAACAGCAATCCGGCCACGATCATGACGGACCCCGACATGGCTGACCGGACCTACATCGAGCCTATAACCGCGGAATACGTGGAGAAGATCATTCGGCGCGAACGCCCCGACGTGCTGCTGCCCACGCTGGGAGGACAGACGGCCCTGAACGTCGCCGTCGAACTCGCCGAATCGGGCACGCTGGACCGCTACGGGGTCGAACTCATCGGCGCCAAGCTCGAAGCCATCAAGATGGCGGAGGACCGGGAACTGTTCCAGGAGGCCATGGGGCGCATCGGTCTGGAGGTGCCCCGGGGAGGCTTCGCCCGGACCGTCGACGAGGCCTGGGAACTGGTGAAAGAAACGGGCTTCCCCGCCATCATTCGTCCGGCGTTCACCCTGGGCGGTGCGGGCGGGAGCATTGCCCGCGGCGAATCGGATTATGCCGAAGCCGTCGAATGGGGACTGTCCACCAGTCCCATCACCGAGGTGCTTATCGAGGAGTCGGTCATCGGATGGAAGGAATACGAACTCGAGGTGATGCGGGACCTGGCCGACAACGTCGTGATCATCTGCTCCATTGAAAACTTCGATCCCATGGGCATTCATACCGGCGACAGCATCACGGTCGCCCCCGCCCAGACACTCACGGACAAAGAATACCAGGCGCTTCGGGACGCCTCGATCAAGGTGATCCGGGAGATCGGCGTCGAGACGGGCGGATCGAACATCCAGTTCGCGGTCAGCCCGGAAAACGGACGTATCCTGGCCATCGAAATGAACCCCCGTGTTTCCCGCAGTTCCGCGCTGGCATCCAAGGCCACGGGCTTTCCCATCGCCAAGATCGCCGCGAAACTGGCCGTCGGGTACACGCTGGATGAGATACCCAACGACATCACGCGGGAAACGCCGGCATCCTTCGAGCCTACGATCGATTACGTGGTGGTGAAGATCCCGCGATGGGCCTTCGAGAAATTCCCCAACGCCGATACGGAACTCGGCACGCAGATGAAGTCGGTGGGCGAAACCATGGCCATCGGGCGGACTTTCAAGGAGGCGGTACAGAAAGGGTTGCGGGGCCTTGAAATTGACCGGCACGGCCTCGGCGGCGACGGGAAGGAGACGGTCGACGCCGGATCGCTCACCTCCGTCCAGGCGGAGGGGGTACTGAACGATTTGAGGGAACAGATGCCGCGGCCCACGGCGGAGCGCATCTTCCAGATCAAGACCGCCCTCCAGCTGGGCATGCCTATCAAAGAGATCTACGCATTGACCGGTGTCGATCCCTGGTTTCTCCACAACCTGCAGGATATCGTGGAGATCGAGGAGGAGATCGGCGTCCACCGGAACGGATCGATGCCCCGAAACCTGCTGTACAAGGCCAAGCAGGCCGGGTTCTCCGACGTGCAGATCGCCCACCTGACAGACAGCGACGAACAGTCCGTCCGGAACCGGCGCAAAGAGGCGCACGTGGACGCGGTGTTCAAGACCGTCGACACCTGTGCGGCCGAGTTCGAGGCCATGACGCCCTATTACTATTCGACCTATGAGACCGAGAACGAGACCCGGCCCAAGACACGGGAAACGATCATGATCCTGGGCGGAGGTCCAAACCGCATCGGCCAGGGGATCGAATTCGACTACTGCTGCGTACAGGCCGTCATGGCTTTGAAGGAGGACGGGTACGAAACCATCATGGTCAACAGCAATCCGGAGACCGTCAGCACGGATTACGACATCTCGGACCGGCTTTTCTTCGAGCCCCTCACCTTCGAAGACGTGATGAACATTATCGAGACGGAAAAACCGGACGGGGTGATCGTCCAGTTCGGCGGCCAGACGCCCCTCAAGCTGGCCCTGCCTTTGGAGCGCGCCGGCGTGCCCATTATCGGTACCTCTCCAGACAGCATCGACCTGGCCGAGGACCGCAAGCGGTTCGGGGCCCTGACAACCACCCTGGGCATCCCGCACCCGCCCCACGGGACGGTCTTTTCTTTCGAAGAGGCCCTGGCGGTGGCGAGCGAAATAGGATACCCTGTGCTGGTACGGCCTTCCTACGTCCTCGGCGGCCGCAACATGGCCCTCGTATACGACGACGACACCCTGAAATCCTACATGCGGACCGCCGTCCACGTGTCCCCCGAGCATCCCATACTCATCGACAAGTTCCTCGAGGACGCCTTCGAATACGACGTGGACGCCGTCTCCGATGGGGTGGACGTCGTCGTGGGCGGGATAATGGAGCACATCGAGGAAGCGGGCATTCATTCCGGGGACAGCGCCTGCGTTCTACCTCCCTACATGGTAAAACCGGTACATATCGACTCGATGAGAACCTATACCCACGCCCTCGCACGGAGTCTCGACGTGGTCGGCCTGATCAACGTGCAGTACGCCATCAAGAACGACGTGGTCTACGTACTCGAAGTCAATCCCCGCGCCTCGCGGACGATTCCCTTCGTCTCCAAGGCCATTGGCGTCCCGCTGGCCCAGCTTGCGGCGCGGGTCATGGTCGGGAAGACGCTTCGCGAACTCGGGTTTACCGAGGAGATCATACCGCCCTACGCCTCGGTGAAGGAGGTCGTGCTGCCTTTCGTGAAATTCGCCGGATCGGACAGTCTGCTCGGACCCGAGATGAAGTCTACCGGAGAGGTCATGGGGATCTACGAAGAACCGGGCATCGCATTTGCCAAGGGGCAGAGCGCGGCGGGCGGTTCTCTGCCCCTGTCAGGCACCGTCCTGGTCAGCGTCAACGCCTTCGACCACGAGAACGTGATCGAAATCGCACGCGAACTCGACGGCCTGGGATTTTCGATCATGGCAACGAGCGGTACAGGTCATACGCTGGAGGCTGCCGGGCTGACGATCATCCGGGTCAACAAGGTATGGGAGGGCGAACCGCATATCGTCGACCACATTCGCCGGCGCGACATACAATTGATCATCAACACGCCCCTGGGCAAGAGCGCTCGGGACGACGACTACGTCATCCGACGCGCCGCCATCGAGCAGAATGTCCCGTGTATCACCACGCTTTCGGCAGCCTGGTCCGCGGTCAAGGCCATCCAGGCGCTCAAACTAGAGGGCAGCGAGATTTCCGTGAAGAGCCTGCAGGAATGGCACGAGATGTTGAAAGAAGCGAGGGGTTAACCATGCAAACCGTAGATGGGGGCGTGCTGGCCCCGAAGGGATTCCAGGCCAACACGGCGAGTTGCGGTATCAACAGCCCGAAAGGCAGCCGCAGGGACCTTGTGGTTATAGACGCAGGCAGGGTCGCCTCCGCAGCGGGGGTGTTCACCACCAACCGGGTGCAGGCGGCGCCGGTGATCCTTTCCAGGGACCATCTGCAGACCGGCATGGCTCGGGCCGTCGTGGTCAACAGCGGCAACGCCAACGCGTGCAACGGTGAAGCCGGCATGGAGGACGCCCGGGAGATGGCCGGCCTGGTCGCCGAAGGGCTGTCCATTCCCGCGAGCGAGGTCCTCGTCGCTTCCACCGGGGTCATCGGCCGTCCCTTGCCGATGAACGTGATCCGTGACGGCATCCTCGAGGCGATGGGTCGAAAGCGACAGGGGCCGGATCAGGACGCCGCCGAAGCGATCATGACAACCGACACGGTGCCCAAGTCCTGCGCCGTGCGATGCGATCTCGACGGGACTTCGATAGTCATCGGCGGAATCGCAAAGGGCGCGGGCATGATCTGCCCGAACATGGCCACGATGATCGGTGTGGTCACGACCGACGCAGCCATCGCGCCGGGGGCCCTCAAGTCGGCCCTGCGCCGGGCCGCGGGCAAATCGTTCAACTGCATCACGGTCGACGGCGACATGAGTACGAACGACACGGTGTTCATCCTGGCCAATGGCGCCGCGGGAAACCCGTTGATAACGCAACCCTCCGGGGATGCCTACGATCGTTTTACGGAAGGGCTGGAACAGGTCTGTACCGACCTGGCGAAGAAGATCGCGCGGGACGGAGAAGGCGCTACTAAGCTCGTGGAGATACGCGTTAAGGGAGCCCGGTCGGACGAGGAGGCCCGCACGATCGGCATGAGCGTGGCAAATTCGGCCCTGGTCAAGACAGCCATTTACGGCCATGATCCCAACTGGGGCCGGATTCTCTGCGCCGTCGGATACGCGGATGCCGAGTCGGACCCGGACGCCATCGACCTGTTCCTGTGCGGTCATCAATTGACGCGGGACGGCAGGGGCCTGCCCCTCGACGAACCCGCAATGCGGGAAGCGCTCTCAATCGGGGAGATTCCCGTGGTGATCGATCTCAAGCTCGGGGACGGCACGACGACGGTCTGGACTTGCGATATGTCCCACGAGTACATAACCGTGAACGCGGAATACACCACCTGAAATGCATGAGATTCCCTGGACAACGAACCATGACCTATCGAAGTATGTATGATTCCAACGCTTTGCGGGCAGCCGTTACCGCGATGATCTGGACAATGGCCTTTTTTTACATCGCGCCTGTCTCCCCGGCCGTCGCCGTGCAGCTCGAGGCCGTGGAGGTCACTGAAGACGCCGGACCGGTTCCGGCCGAAGAACTGGCGGGACGGAGGGCGCGGGTCCTCGAAAGCATGAGCGGCGGGATGATGATCCTGTTCGGCGCGGAGCCCAAGGTGTTCAGCAACGACGTGAATTATCCCTACCGCCAGGAAAGCAACCTCTTCTACCTGACCGGAGTAGACCAACCCGGCGCCACGCTCGTGCTGCTGCCGGACAACACGAGCCAGAAGGAGATCCTCTTCCTTCCCGAGCGCGACCCCGCGCGGGAAACCTGGACCGGCCTCATGCTCGGTGCGGAAGAAGCCCGGCGCATGACAGGGATCGCGCACATTTGGCCGGCGAAAGAGTTCGACGCCTTCATTGAGTCCGTCCTTGGCGGATCGACCTATGGAAAACGGCTGTCCGACGATGAAGGAGACTACCGGGTCATGGGCGAATCCATCGCGAGTGGAACGCCGGTAAACGTCTGGCTGCTGGCCGACACCCAGTCCAGGTTCGGATCCAGGTATCCGCTGGCTCTTCGGTTCGCATCCGAGGCCAAGCGTTTTCCCACCGTCCAGGTTCGGTTGGCCACCAGCATTTTTCGCGACCTTCGCATCGTCAAGTCGCCGTGGGAACTGCAGCAACTGCAACGGGCCATCGATATCACCTGCCAGGCTCAGCGCGGTATCATGAGCCGTGCCGCCAGCGCGGAGGGATCGCTGAATGAATCCGTGCTCGACGGCATCATCCTTTCGACCTATCGCAGGCACGGCGCCCGCTGGGGATTTCCATCCATCGTGGCATCTGGCCCCAACGCCACCACACTGCATTACGAGGAGAACAGCCGGGAGATCGCGGCGGGAGATCTCGTCCTGGCGGATATCGGCGCGGCCGTGGGGCACTACACGGCCGATGTAACCCGGACGTTTCCACGGAACGGGGTCTTCACGGATACGCAGCGCACAGTCTACGAGATCGTCCTCGACGCCCAGGTCCAGGCCATCGCGGCCGTCCGGCCCGGCATGACCATTCGTCGCGTTCACGATGTGGCGCGGAAAGCGATCGTGGAGGGGCTCCGGGAACTGGGCCTGATCACGAATACCTCCGGAGACCAGTATCGCATGTGGTTCATGCATGGCACCAGCCACTGGCTCGGGCTGGACGTGCACGACGTCGGCGGACGGGACACGCCCTTCAAACCGGGCATGGTGATCACTGTCGAACCGGGCATCTACGTTCGGGAAGACACGCTGAAAAACCTGGATGGCACTCCCCAGAACCGGGCGGTAATCGAATTGGTACGACCCGCGTTCGAGCGGTACAGGAACATCGGGGTTCGGATAGAAGACGACGTACTGGTCACCGAAGACGGGCACCGGGTACTGTCGGACGGCGCCCCCAGGACGATCGAGGCCATCGAAGCGTTCATGGCGGAATCCATAAGATGATCCGCTAAACCTGTTTGGGATTGGACCATGGCTAGCGACCGCATGCTGACGGTGGAAGAGGCACAGGAGATCGTGCTGGATTCGGTCTCGGTCTCGGGCATCGAGCGCAAACCGCTGTCCGAAGCGCAGGGCTGCGTGCTCGCCGAAGACGTGGCGCCCAAGTACGACCTGCCGCCCCATGACAATTCCTCCGTCGACGGCTATGCCGTAAGGGCCGAAGACACAGAAGGGGCAACCGCTGACACCCCTCGGCAGCTCCGGGTCCTCGAAGAGATACCGGCCGGGATTGTCCCCACCGAGGCCGTCGGTCCCGGCAGGTCTTCCCGCATCATGACCGGCGCTATCCTCCCTGAAGGGGCGGACGCCGTCGTCATGGTGGAGAACACCAGGCAACCGGGCGACGGGGTAGAGATCCTCAAAGCGGTCGAAGCCGGACAAAACGTGCGATACCGGGGCGAAGACGTAAAGCAAGGACAGAACGTACTTTTTGCGGGAACTGAAATCGGTCCCGGCGAAATCGGTCTCCTGGCGGCCTTTCAAAAATCTCAGATCTCCGTAACAAGACGGCCCGACGTGGCCATTCTTTCCACGGGCGACGAAGTGGTCGAAATCGACGAGGCCCTCGTCCCGGGAAAGATCGTCAACAGCAACAGCTATTCCCTGGCCGCCCTCGTGCGGAAGTGTAACGCCCGGCCCGTCAACCTGGGTATCGCCAGGGACAGCGAGTTCGAGATCGCAAAGGCCATACGGTCGGCGCTGAGCGCGGATGTAATCCTTTCCACCGGCGGAGTTTCCGTCGGCGACTACGATTACGTCAAGAAAGTGCTGGGGGACCTGGGCGCGGAGATGAAGTTCTGGCGGGTGCAGATGAAACCGGGCAAGCCGCTCGCCTACGGCCTGCTGCAGGGGAAACCCTTCTTCGGACTGCCCGGCAATCCCGTCTCGTGTATGGTTTCGTTCCTGCTTTTCGCTCGGCCGGCTCTGCGCAAGATGATGGGCTACGATCCGGGCGAGTGGCGTCTGCCCGCGGTTCCCGCGGTGCTGGAAAACGACCTGACAGCAGGTGGAGACCGGCGCCACTACCTCCGCGCCAGGGTTACCTGTACAAATGGCCGTTTTCGTGCATCGACCGTGGCCGGGCAGGGATCGGGCATGCTCAGTTCCATGACCGGCACGAACGGTCTCGTCATCGTGGAAACGGGCGTCAATTCTCTTTCCCGGGGCACTGAGATCACCGTACTGCTGATGGGCGGCGTCGGCCAGACCGTTTCCTGAGGGATTCGCCATGATCTCCGTCATCGAAGCCCGTGATTCCATACTGAACCGGATCAGACCCATCGGCGTTGAGCGTGTCGATATCGTGTCGGCGCAAGGCCGAGTGCTGGCGGAAGATGTCCACGCCACGAGAAACCAGCCGCCTTGGGACAATTCCGCCATGGACGGGTACGCGGTGCGTGCCGAGGACACGGTCCCGTCATCGCCGAATATACCCGTAGAACTGGAGATCGTTGAAGACCTGCCCGCGGGATACCGGGCAAAGCGACCCGTCGGGCCAGGACACGCGATTCACATCATGACCGGCGCGCCGGTACCCGAAGGGGCCGATACAATCGTCCGGGCCGAGCGCACCCTGCGGGTGGACGAGCATCACGTACGCATTCTCCAGCCCGTGGAAGCCGGTACCGATCTGCGCAGAGCCGGAGAAGACATCCGCGACGGCGATCTCATCATCCAGGCTGGTATGTTGCTGCGGCCGGCCGAAGTCGGCTTGCTGGCCTCTACCAATCGTTCCCACGTATCCGTTTACCGCCGGCCCCGGGTGGCCATACTTTCCACTGGCGATGAAATCGTAGACGTGGATGAACCCCTTGAATACGGCAAGATCGTGGACAGCAACGGGTACGCGCTCACCGCCCTGGTAGTGGATGCCGGTGCCGTCCCCCTGAGGCTCGGTATCTGTCACGACGCGCAGGACGCTCTCGAGCGTGCCTTGCGCGACGGACTCGTGGCGGACGCGATTATCACCTCGGGAGGGGTCTCGGTGGGAGAATACGATTTCGTTAAGGCCGCGCTCGAAGCTGTCGGAACATCCATGGCTTTCTGGAAAGTTTCCATGACGCCGGGACGCCCTCTTGCCTTCGGCGCCATCGATGACACCATCGTATTCGGTCTGCCGGGAAACCCGGTGGCTTCCATGGTTACCTTCGAGCTTTTCATGCGACCCGCCCTGCTCAAAATGCAGGGCTACACTCACCTTTACCGTCCCACGATCAAGGCCCTTCTGTTGGAGGACATGACGAAATCGCTCGGTAGAAAGCAGTTCATTCGCGTTACCCTTCAGAAGCGCGGCGACAGGTTTATCGCCACACGCACCGGAGCCCAGGGTTCCGGCATACTGAGATCCATGTCCATTGCGGACGGCCTGGCCGTCAGTCACGAAGATCAGGTATTCATGGAGGCGGGTGAAGAAATCGAGGTTATGTTGCTGGGTGGATACAGTGGGTTGTCATCTGA
Organism: bacterium; assembly: GCA_965262815.1. Lineage (GTDB taxonomy): Bacteria > JAAXHH01 > JAAXHH01 > JAAXHH01 > JAAXHH01 > JAAXHH01. The sequence goes on from OZ253560.1 coordinate 132,136, forward strand.
TCGTAATTACTGATTTAACATCTATTTACGTCTTGCCTTGAACACCATCCAGAATGCGTATAATGTTATGTAAACATTTAAGTGGCCTGTGCTCGCTGTCTGGAGAAGGGTTAGACTGTTTCATCGGTGTATTTCTGGTTGATCTGACGCACATTCTACATACTTGAGATGCAGCCTTCGTGCACTGATCCAGGTTGAATGTTTTTTCTCAGCACGACCAGTGTAAGAGATCCCGGGTTTCCTTGTTCGTACCGATGTAGGTTTTCCAACACCATCCCGTGCTTTTTCATTGCCTTGCTCGACGCCTCTAATTCCTCTTCAGGATTCGGTCCCTTGTAACAGATCAATTTACCACCCGGCTTCAATACGCCACTGCTCCATACCGCCAGTTTATCGAATGAACCGACTGCCCTGGCTACGGCGCCATCATACGTTATCATCGGTTCTGTCTTACTCAACATTTCCACGCGATTATGCATCACTGTTATATTGCTCAGTGACAGCATACGTCTCACGTGACGCAAAAACGTGGTTTTCTTCCGGTTTGATTCGACCAGAACGAAGTTTGTATCAGGAATTAATATGGCCAGGGGAATACCTGGTAAACCACCCCCACTACCGATATCAAGTATTTTAACACCCGTCGGTAGAACGCGCTTCAGGGCGGGCGTCAGCGAGTCCAGAAAGTGCCGAAGTGGGAGGCGGTCAATGTCGTTTTTGGATATCAGTCCGAGTAATCCGTTTACGCGCAGGATCTCATCCCGGTAAAATCTAAAGGCATCGAGTTTACCACCGTCCAACCGATGGCCGGATTGCTCGACGCTTTTTACGAACTGCGTGAATGAATCCATTTCATGGCTTGTGATGTTCCACGTGGAACACCTAGTATTCACTGCGGACGGTGGTCGCATATCGTTCAAGGTGTACGACGAGAATGGATATGTCCGCGGGAGTTACGCCGGGGATTCGGGAAGCCTGGCCTACGTTCTGCGGCCTGATCTTATCCATTTTTTCCCGGGCTTCGTGGGATAGTGCTGTAATGGAGGTGTATTCAAATCTCGAGGGAATGGCCCGTGACTCCCACGATCGCATACGTTCGATATCCTTCTTCTGACGTTCTAGGTATCCAGCATACTTCACAGCAGTCTGTATCTGGGCTATGGCCGAGGGTTCATGATCCATCGGGTCTGGATCAACCTGGGCGATATCCGCATACTGTATCTCCGGGCGAGACAACAACTTATATAGAGACACCGATTCCGACACCGGTGCCGACGACCTGACTTTCAACAACGGATTTACCTTTTCCGGGGCTACGTAAACCCCTTTAAGGCGATCCGTTTCTGCTTCCACCAGTCGACGCCTTTCAACGGTAGCATCGTGCCTTTCCCTGGTTATCACTCCGATGCTGAATGCGCGATCCGAAAGACGCATGTCCGCGTTGTCGTGCCGCAGCAGGAGCCGATATTCTGCCCGTGACGTGAACATCCGGTAGGGTTCGTCTGCGCCTTTTGTGATCAGATCGTCGATCATCACACCAATATAGGCTTCACCCCTGTCCAACGTGAACGATGCCTTGTTACGCACCGATAGCGCGGCGTTTATTCCAGCCAGAATACCCTGTGCCGCAGCTTCTTCGTAACCAGTGGTCCCGTTGATCTGTCCCGCGAGAAACAATCCGGCGACCTGCCGCGTCTCAAGGGTCCGGGTCAAGTTTTCAGGCGGAATGAAATCGTATTCCACGGCGTATCCGAACTGGATTATTACCGCGTTTTCCAGGCCCGTGATCGTGTGCAGCGCCTGGTCCTGTACCGGCTCCGGAAGACTGGTTGAAAAGCCGTTTACGTATACTTCGTCTGTATTCCATCCCTCCGGTTCCAGGATAATCTGGTGACTGTCCCTATCCGGGAATCTTACGATCTTATCCTCAACGGAAGGACAGTACCGGGGGCCACGGCCGGTGATCCGGCCCGAGTACATGGGTGATTGATCCAGCGCGGAACCAATGATCTCGTGGGTTCGGACATTCGTGAACGTCAGGTAACACGGCAGTTGCTCATCGGCTGGAGACAGTCTCTCATGGGAGAAATGTTTCGGGAAGTCGTCACCGGGTATAATCTGCAACTCGCTGTAATCTACGGTGTTACCATCAATGCGAGGTGGGGTTCCGGTCTTAAGCCGGCCTATATTGAATCCGAGGGCCCGCAGTGAATCCGACAATTCCGTCGCCGATTTTTCTCCCAGGCGCCCACCAGATTCGTTGCTTGATCCCCGATGCATGACACCGTTGAGAAAAGTTCCAGAAGCCACGACCACTGCCCTGCATGAAATGGACCTGCCATCGCTCGTCCGTATTCCTGTCAATCGGCGACAGTCGACATCCAGTTGGGACACCTCTCCTTCCACCACCGTAAGATTCGCGGTATCGCCGATAACTCGCTGCATGTAATCTCGATAGGCGACCCGGTCATTCTGGGATCTCAGAGACTGTACCGCAGGGCCCTTGCGCGTGTTCAGCATCTTGACCTGAACGGCCGTGACATCCGCAGCCTTGCCCATCTCTCCGCCGAGCGCATCGACCTCACGTACCAACTGTCCCTTTCCCAAACCACCGATGGACGGGTTGCAGGACATCTGGCCGATCTTCGAGGCATCGAGGGTGACGAGCGCCGTTTCGACGCCCATTCTCGCCGACGCCAAGGCGGCTTCACATCCGGCGTGGCCGCCGCCGATTACGAGGACTTCTACCTGTTTCATCGAATCACTTCCATCCGCTTCGTGGCCCGTGTTTCACGTGGAACATCATTTGCCTATACAGAACCTGGAGAAGACATGGTCCAGCACCGCGTCACCGATATCTTTTCCTACAAGTACACCGAGATGCCGCACGCATTCGCGCAAATCGATGGCAGCCATTTCGGCTCCGATTCCTTCTGCCAGGACACCGATACCGCGATCCAGGTTCACCTTGGCCTTGTTCAGAAGATCTCCCTGTCGGGCATTGATAACGAGACCCGATTCGAATCGGGCAGGATCGTATTGCGCTATTTCAAGTATCGTTTCGAGCAGGTCTTCGAGTCCCGTACCGTGCTTCGCCGATGTCCTGATGCAACGTTGGTCCGTGGTCAATTCCGCGTAGGAGTCCGGATTGTATGCATCCAGGTCACACTTGTTTAATATAAACACGCCCTTGCGCCTGGACAACAGGTCCACCAGTTTCCGATCATCATGGTCCGGCGGCCGGGACGCATCGAACACCACCAGTGGAATATCGGCCTGCTCCAACTCATTCCGCGACCTTGCAACTCCTTGCTGTTCGACGATATCCGACGTCGCCCGAATGCCTGCCGTGTCTACGAAGGTAACGGGTACACCACGGATGTCGACGCTCTCCTCGATAGTATCCCGCGTCGTCCCCGACTCCGGGTTTACAATGGCCCGGTCTCTCGAGGTCAGCATATTAAGCAGACTGGATTTCCCCACGTTCGGTTTACCGAGCAATGCGATCCGAATCCCGTCTCTAAGTACGCGAGTCTCGTGGGACGACCTGATGAGCCGGCCCAGCGATTCCTGAACGGGGCGAAGCTGATCCAGGAAAGTCCGGGGCTCCATATCCGGGATGCCCTCTTCGGTGAAATCGAGCGTTACTTCAATAAATGCAATAACTTGTATCAGTTTCATCCTGGATTCGTCGATCTGTTGCGAGCAGGTACCGTTCAGCTGTCTGAGTGCCGCCCTCGCGCAGGCGTCGGTACGCGCCCTGATCAGTTCGCCCACCGCCTCGGCCTGCAACAGGTCGATCCGGCCGTTGACGAAGGCACGCCGGGTGAACTCACCGGGTTCCGCCAGCCGGGCGCCCGACCGGATCAGTACATCCAGGATCATGCCGCCGGGCACCATACCTCCATGGCCGCTGAATTCGATCAGGTCCTCGCGGGTGTAGGACCGCGGCGACTTGAAGAGCGACATGAGCACTTCATCGACCCGTTCGCGACTATGGGGATCGATGACGTATCCGTGATGGATGGTGTGAGTCCGGCACGCGGACGGTCGTTCGGCGCCGCTGAATACCCGGTCGGCGATGGCAATCGAGTCGGGGCCGCTCAAGCGCACCACGCAAAGACCGCCTTCTCCGGGCGGCGTGCCGATCGCGGCAATGGTATCGTTCAGGGCCTGCGGGTTCATGGGAATATGGAGACGCACGGTCCCCTGCGCCCAGGGGGCTGTGTCATTTTGCGGGCTGAACCGGGAAAAAGCGGTTCTGTATCGCCTGTTGCGCGATGGTCAGCACGTTGACCATGGTCCAGTACAGTATAAGACCGGAAGGCAGATCCTTCATGATGAAGAACAGCACGACGGGCATGATGTAGATGAACATGGCCTGGCGGGGATCCTTCATCGTCATCTTGGACTGGAGCAGCATCGTGGCTCCCATGAGGATCGGGAGGATAAAGTACGGATCCTTCAGGGACAGGTCCTGTATCCACCCGATGAAAGGCGCGTCCCTCAGTTCAATCGTACTGCTGAAGATGGTATATAGCGCGATGAGGATCGGCATCTGCAGCAACAGGGGCAGACAACCGCCCAGGGGATTTACACCCGCTTCCCTGTACAGTTTCATCATCTCCTGGTTCAGCTTGGTCGAATCGTTCTTGAACTTCGCCTTGAGCGACTCCATTTTGGGCTGCAACTGGGACATGCCCTGCGTGGCCTTCATGCTCTTGTGGGTCAGGGGAAAGAGCAGGATCTTCACGACGATGGACAGTACGATGATGACGATGCCGTAGTTGGTGATGAACTGGTGCAGCCAGACCAGGGATATGAGCGTGATCTTGCTGATCGGCTGTATGATCGTCCACCCGAGGTCGACGGCGCTCTCGAGCCCGTATCCGTATTTCTCCAGGGTATCGTAGTGGACCGGGCCCAGGTAGATGAGAAAGTTGTCCACGAGAGGTGAGGCGAGGCCCATGGACAGTTCCGCGGCGATCTGCCGGTCGTCATAATCCGCACGCTGTACGGGCCTGCCGTTCAGGCGGTATCCCCTGGCCTTCCTGTCCACGGGCACCATGGCGGCGAAGAAATACTTGCTGCGAACGCCGACCCAATGCGTTTCGCCCGTGGTTTCGGGCCTGGGATCTTCGTGGTCTCCTCCGAGATCTTCATCGATCACTGTATCGTTGAGCGAAGCGAATCCCCTGAAGGCGTACAGGTCCTGGTCCCAGTCTCTTTCCGTAACGTTGATACCGCCGCCCCACCGTAAATAGTACTTGCTGCCCAAGGGCAGGTTCTCCCCGCCGTCGATCTTCACCCGAAGATCCACGGCATATTCGTCCCGATTGATTACGTATACCTTGGTGATGGTCAGTCCCCCGGGGGTATCCGCCGTGAGCGTCAACGCGGCAGTGGCCTGCCCCGGACCGATCGTGACCGCGTCCCGGTCCGCCGTGAAGCGCAGAGCCCGGGTACTGCGTGGTCCCTGTTCCGTGGTGAGAATGATATCGGGGCCCGATTCGCGGCCGGGAGGAATGAGTTCGACCCCTTCGCCCCCGATTCCCCTGTAATCCTTCAGTTGCCAACTGGTAATGACGCCGCCCTCCGTGCTTATCACGCCACGGAAGTACTGGTTTCCTACGATGATGTCACGGGGCTCCGGGGCGCCTTCGACCGGGGGGAGAAACATTACGCGCTCCGAACGGTCCCAGCTGTCCGCGGCAAGATCCCTTCGAGAGGAGTCTGCGTTACGAACGGACGGGGTCCGGACCGGCTCGGGGTCGACGGTGTCCCCCGGGGCTTCGTAGGCCTGTTCGGCGGGCTCGCTCGCCGGGAAGTCCTCTGCAAAAAAGTCCCCTGCCGGATCGCCCCCCGCCGGGTCCTGTGTAAACGACCGGTCGACGGGAGGGGGGCTCGTGGGCGCGTACATTGGATATATAACGTAGTAATATCCGATCCAGGTCAGGATTATGAGTCCGAAGGCGCCGAGTACCCGTTTTTCCATTGTTGGTGTGATTCCAGGGTTGTAAGCCGCGGCATGCGGCTATTCGTGTGGTTGCTCCACCGGATCGTAGCCGCCCGGGTGAAAGGGATGGCAGCGCAGCAATCGCCGCACGGCCAGGAAGGATCCAGAGAACGGGCCTCGTCGTTCCAGCGCTTCAATGGTGTATTTCGAACAGGTGGGAGTAAACCTGCAGCTTGGCGGAAGGAACGGGGATACTACGAGTTGATAGCCGCGGACACCCCATACGAGCGTGGTTGCAATTGCCGTGGTCAGCCTTTTCCACATAAACGTGTCACCGCGGTACGGTAGAGGGAAAGGAACTCTTCGTTCATCTGGTAGTACGAGGCTTTCTGCCTGGGACTGCGGGCAATGAGCACCAGGTGCATCCCTCTCTTAAGTCGGTCTCTGTTGAGTCGGTATATCTCCCGCATTCTCCTGCGCACCAGGTTACGCTTGACAGCGCCACCGTAGTGCCTGGTCACGATGAAACCAACCCGGCGCTCGAGTTGGTCCGGAGAGGATGCCAGGGACAGGATCATCGAACGTCCCCTGACGGTTAATCCGCTTTTCTTGACCCGCTCGAACTCCCACCGGTGTCTCATGCGTTCGTCGTGGGGAAAAGGTCGGGAACCGGCGGCCATGGTACATCGGTCCTGCAGCGTTCCGGCGGCGCCTATACGGCAACGCGGGTCCGTCCCTTGGCGCGGCGGCGGCTCAGGATCAACCGCCCCGCCTTGGTACTCATTCTTCGACGAAACCCGTGTCTGCGGTGCCGCTTGAGATTGCTTGGTTGAAAGGTCCGCTTCATCGACTACTCCCGGTTTTTCAATCCGTATTTCGAAAACATAACAGCCCTCTATATTACCCGGAATGCCCGATTTTGTCAAGGTGTTTTTAGCCATAGACGAGGTGCAAATCTTTCCGATATATCTCTTGACAGCGCCTGTTTCTCCATACATACTATGGATAGATACTACCCGCAACGTTTCCGCCTGCCGTGGATTTGTTGTAGCTCCTTATTACCACCTTAAATGCTGTAATTACAATTATTTAGCATATTACATGTGAGCGTACGAGTATGTTTTTTGGCCCGGTGCTGTTGGAGATTCAGGCTCTTTTGGGCACAAGGTAATACGCGATGAAGCAGGAAGATCCTGCACAGCTTTGGTCGGTGTGCCTATCAGAACTGAGGGGCATGATCCCGGCGCAGACGTTCGCGACCTGGTTCGAGCGGACCAAGGGGCATAACGTAACACCGGAAACCTTTACCATTGAGGTGCCGAACCCGTTCTCGGGCGAGCGAATTCTGAAGCGGTTTCATGACAAGATCAGCCAGGTGGTGACGACCCAGCTCGGCCGCCAGGTTTCGATAGACTATCATATCTTCGAGGGCAATACGCCGATTGTCCCCGTGTTGACAGACCTTCCCTCTTACAGACCGTCACAGGTACATCAGGACAGCCAGGAAGAGGAAACCGGCAACCTCTACGACAACTATACCTTCGAGAATTTCGTCGTGGGAGAGTGTAACGACTTCGCCCACGCGGCCTCTCTGGCCGTGGTCAAGTCCCCGGGCCAGCAAACCTTCAATCCCCTGGTGATCTACGGCGGCGTCGGACTGGGCAAGACCCACCTGGCGCAGGCGATCGCCCACGAGTCGAAGCGGCTCGGCACAGTTGATCGCCTCAGGTACGTCACTTCGGAAATCTTCTACAGCGAATTCATCGAATCCATACAGGAAAAAAAGACGAAGGAGTTCGCACAGACCTACCGCAACGTCGATCTTCTGATCGTAGATGACATCCAGTTCTTCTGCAAGGGGCACAAGGACCGCACCCAGGAAGAGTTTTTCCACACCTTCGACGTGTTGCGGCAGAAGGGCAAGCAGATCGTGCTCACCAGCGACCGCCTCCCCAAGGAACTTTCCGGACTGGAAGAACGCCTGGTGTCAAGGTTCGAGTGGGGGCTTCTCGCGGATATGAAGCCGCCCGATTACGAAACGAGGGAGGCCATCCTTCAGAAGAAGGCGGACAAGGACGGGCTTTCCCTCAGCCCGGACGTAATCGCTTACATCGCGGACCGGGTCGCATCTAACATAAGAGAACTGGAAGGTGCTGTGCTCAGCCTGCTCGCCTACGCGTCATTGAGTCATTGCGATATCAACATCGACGTGGCGAAGCGGGTGCTGAGCAACAAGATTCGCAGAAAACAGCGCTCGGCCGGGATCGAAGACATACAGAAAGCAGTGGCAAGGCGCTATGACGTGTCCGTTGAGGATCTGGCCGCGAAAACCCGGAAAAAGCACGTCGTAACAGCCCGCCAGATCGCGATGTTTCTGTGTCGGGACATGACCCGCGCGTCGCTCAAGGACATTGGTGTGATTTTCGGCAAAAGAGACCACACGACCGTAATACACGCCTGCCAGACGGTCAAGAAGCTCCTGCTGAATGACGAGCATTTGCAGGAAGAACTCGATAAAGTAAAGAATTCCCTACTGTAGGCTTCCCTCTTTTCAACTTGCGTCATCAACCCTGGATCAGGGCCTTGGTGTGTGGACAACCTCAGGGTTGTCCACATTTTGTTAACATTTTCTCTTTGGGTAAGCCCCTCTCCTGTTTGATGTTGAGTGCCGTGTCTCCAATGTGTCCACACCTTGCACCATCCATTTCGTTCGTCGATGTGGAAAGGTCTCATTTATGTACGCGAAACAGCCTCGATTCCTTGTTGGTGTGTTCCGGGTCGGCCTGGCCATTCCGTGAGGGTGGTATTAATGTGGATAACTAGGGGGATATGGGTATTTATGGTGTCGATGTTTTGTGTACAAGTGGGTGGTTGGGGGATCAAGGTCATTAGTGTGTGGATAAGTGTGGATAAACAGATGTTTAGGTGGTTCTTTTTCCACATCTTTATTTTGATATATGTTGTTGATATTATTATTGTTTACACATAAAAAAAACCACCTTTCCACATATCCACAGTCCTTATTATTATTATTACTTTTATATACTGTATAAAACAAATACTATATATTGTACTTTTTTTGTGTCTTCTGGTAACACGATACAACATGAAGTAGGTTTTACCACACAAATCCCTTGCGCTGTACCACCTCCTTCCCTTATAATATTCAATAGTTGTAAATGGTTACTGTACATCATTCCAGCCTTGTTTTGTTCCTTGCTTGACGGATCAAACAAGGGTAACCGGCGACGATCGTGCAAAGGAGTACCCAGTGAAGATCACCATACCGGCTAGTTCCACGCTCATGAGCGGTATACAGACCGTCCTGAATGTCGTTCCACCGAAGACCACGCTGCCTATCCTGTCCAACATGCTGCTGGAGACGGACGACGGCCACCTGACCATCGGAGCCACCGATCTGGATATTTCCATCGTAACCAGGATCCCCGCCCAGGTTGCAGAAGGTGGTTCGATAACGGTGCCGGGAAGGAAATTCGCGGAGATGGTGCGTGAGCTACCCGATACACCGGTCGAAATCGAGGTGGATGGTGTCAAGGTGGTCATCCGGTGCGACCGGGGGGTGTTTCGCCTGGTGGGCATTGACAAGGAAGAGTACCCGGCCCTCCCGGATGTGCCTCCCGATCAGACCATAACGATTCCAGCGTCTTCGCTGCAGCGACTGATCCGGAAAACGGTATACGCGGTATCGAAGGACGAGACGCACCCCAGCCTGTGGGGCGCTTTCCTGCGCATAGGCGGCGGCACCGTGCGAATGGTTGCAACGGATGCGCACCGGCTGGCCAAGACGACGCTGCCCTGCGAGGTTTCAGATACGGTTACCGAAGGAATCATCGTGCCCCCCAAGGCCCTGAACAACCTCTCCCGCCTCATCGGCGAATCGGAGGCGCCGGCCCGCGTAACGATCGGTGACAACCATGTCGTGTTCGACCTGGAGCACGCCCAGCTTTACGCCAGACTGATCGAAGCGACATACCCCGATTACGAACAGGTCATCCCCGGCGGGAACGAAAAGATCGTCAAGGTGAACCGCGAGGTACTTGAAAGCGCCGTGCGCCGGGTGTCCGTCCTGTCCAATTCAACCACCCGCCAGATACGGTATTCGGCCCGGCCCGGGTTCATCGAACTGAGTTCCTCCAGCCACGACATTGGCGGCGAAGCCCGGGAGGAGGTACCGGCGGAGTATGAGGGCGAAGCCATGGACACGGCCTACGACTTCCGGTACCTGCTCGACGTGGTAGAGCGAATAGAAAGCGAAGACGTGGTCTTCAAACTCGATTCCCCCGTAAGCGCCGGAATCATTACGCCTTCTGAAGAAGAAGCGGAGGGCGAGGACTACGAGTGCCTGATCATGCCCCTAAGAATCACCGACGCGGAAAACTGACAAGGTGCATCTTCAACGGCTGTCCCTTAGCCATTACAGGAACTACACATCCCTGGCGCTGACCTGTGACCCACAAACGAACGTATTTATCGGATCGAACGGACAAGGAAAAACCAACCTGCTGGAGGCGGTTTACTACCTGTGCGTCGCCCGTTCATGCCGCGAGGCGCAGGACAAGGAACTCGTGCGCATGGGTTCGGACCATTTCCTGATACGGGGACAGGGGCGGTCAGCGGAAGGTTTGGAGGTCGAGTTACAGATTCGATACGCCCGTCAATCGGGAAAGAAGGTATTCGTAAACGAGTCACCCCAGCGCAACCTGTCCGACCTGTACGGCATCATGGCGGCGGTGGTGATTTCGCCGGACGACCGGAGGCTGGTCCAGGGTTCCCCGGGTTCCCGCCGCCGCTTTCTGGACATCGCGATCTCGCAGTCCAATGCGGCATATCTTTCTACCCTGCAGGACTACCGGCGGGTTGTACGGCAACGCAACGAGTCAATGCGGATGCACCTGGACAGCTCGGGAAGGTCGGCGGACCTGGACGTCTGGAACGCGCCGCTGATTGCCTTGGGCAGCCGGATCATGAGAAAACGGGTGGAAGTCGTCGCGGCCCTGAAGGAAGAAGCCCGCCGGGTTCACGCCACCGTCAGCGGGGACGACGAGACCCTCGAGATAGACTATGCGCCTTCCTTTGAATACGAGGCGCTTGAAAACATCGAAGCGTCCTTTCAGGCGGCATTGGACCGAGCCGAGCCGCGGGAACGGGCGCGGGGGATGACGGAAGTGGGGCCGCACCGGGACGACCTGTCTATCAAGATGAACGGGGTTTCGTTGCAGGCCTATGGATCGCAGGGGCAACACAAGACGGCGGCGACAGCCCTGAAGCTCTCGGAAGCCCGCTTTCTCTGGCACCAGTTGCAGGCGCCTCCGCTGCTGTTGCTGGATGACATATTCGCGGAGATCGATGCCGTCAGGACGGGCCGCTTGATGGAAATGGTTCCCACCTACGGCCAGACCTTCATCACGACGGCCAAGGAGAGCGACATCGGCGATTACCGGCAGGGAATCACCCGGTTCCGCGTCCACGAAGGCGCGGTGACGCCGTACGAATGAGGTTCGGACATGGTGCGACAGACCAAGACCACATCCCTCGGTGACGCACTCGAAAGGCTGATCCGAAGCCTCGGCATGGAAGACAAGCTGGAGGAACAGCAGGCCGTAGCCCGGTGGTCAGGGGTGGTTGGCGACCGTATCGCTCTGCATGCGCGGGCGGTCTTCTTCGACGGCGGGAAGCTGGTCGTGGAGGTAGACAGCGCGTCCTGGCGCCAGGAACTGTTCTACATGAAGCAGGATATACTGAATCGACTGGACCGGTCCTTTGGAAAGCCATTGGTCCAGGACATCATATTCACCAATTCCAGAAGGTAAAATCGATGTCAGAAACACGGGAAACAACGCCGGAACTGCCGGACAGGGGACCCAATACCCCGGAACCCGACCAGTATGACGCGGAGAACATCCAGGTCCTGAAGGGCCTCGAGGGGGTTCGCAAGCGGCCCGCTATGTACATCGGGAGTACCAGTTCCTCCGGCCTGCATCATCTCGTGGAAGAGGTGATGCAGAATGCCATCGACGAACACCTCCAGGGATTCGGCGACTCGATAAAGGCCTATATCAAAGAGGATGGACAGCTCTCCGTGATCGACAACGGCCGCGGCATACCGGTCGAGACGCACCCCACGGAGAACCGCCCCGCGGTGGAAGTCGTCATGACCATGCTCCACGCCGGGGGGAAGTTCGACAACAAGTCCTACAAGGTGTCGGGAGGCCTGCACGGCGTGGGCGTGTCGGTGGTCAACGCCCTGTCAGAATGGCTCGTCGTCGAGGTGCGGCGCGACGGTAAGATCTATTACCAGCGCTATGAGCAGGGCTTTCCGGTCTGCGACCTGGAGGTCAGGGGCACGACGGACGAGAACGGGACGACCGTCTCCTTCAAACCGGACGACGAGATCTTCGACACCACGGAGTTCAATTTCGACCACATCGCCCACCGCTTCCGCGAACTGGCCTTCCTGAACCGCCACATACGCATCGAGTTGCACGAGGAGGCCAAGGGCAAGTCCAGCGTTTTCGAATACCGGGGCGGCATCGTCGAATTCGTCGAATACCTGAATGAGAACAAGACGCCCATCCATGACACCATCGGTATCCGCCAGGAACGGAACGGCAACCAGATCGACATCGCTTTTCAGTACAACGACGGCTACCAGGAGAACATCTTTACCTACGCCAACACCGTCCGGACTACGGAAGGCGGTTTCCACCTCGTGGGCTTCAAAACTGCCCTGACCCGGTCCATCAACAACTACGCCCAGCGGAACAACCTCCTGAAAAACCTCAAGGTGCCCATCACCGGCGACGACACGCGGGAAGGCATCACGGCCATCGTGAGCGTGATCATACCCGATCCGCAGTTCGAGGGTCAGACCAAGGAGAAGCTCGGCAACAGCGACATACGCGGTGTCGTGGAGTCGGTGGTCGGCGAGGGACTTTCCGTGTTCATGGAAGAGCATCCCGCCACGGGGAAGAAAATCGTCGAAAAATGCATACAGGCGGCGATTTCCCGGGACGCCGCGCGAAAGGCGCGGGAACTGACCCGCCGGAAGAGCGTGCTGGAAAACACCACCCTTCCCGGCAAGCTGGCCGACTGTACCCTGAAGGATCCCATGGCCTGCGAGATCTACCTCGTCGAGGGCGATTCGGCCGGCGGCACGGCCAAGGCCGGCCGCGACAAGACCTTCCAGGCCATTCTGCCCCTCTGGGGAAAGCCGCTCAACGTGGAGAAGGCCCGCATCGACACGGTGCTGAGCAACGATAAGCTCCAGCCCATCATCACTGCCCTCGGGGTCGGCATAGACGACGATTTCGACCTGTCCCGGCTGCGTTACGGGCGGGTCATCATCATGGCGGACGCGGACCACGACGGACTGCATATCCGCACGCTGCTGCTGACTTTTCTGTTTCGGTACATGCGTCCGCTGGTAGAGAACGGCCATGTCCTGATTGCCCAGCCGCCGCTGTACCGCATACGCAAGGGGCGAAAAGAAGATTACCTCAAGAACGACCGGGAACTGGGGGAATACCTGCTCAACCAGAGCGTGGACCGCACCTGGGTGCACCGGGCGGACAGCGACGGCAACGGCCACGCGCTCACGGATGACCGGTTGCTGGCCAATCTCCGCGAGATGATGGATTTCGAAGAGCAGGTCGGACGGTTGGTCAAGACGGGACTGAAGCGCGACCACATCCTGGAAATGCTGAGAGACCGGGACCTGTACGACGACTTCCGGAAAGAATTGCGCGAATTAGTTGAAATCCGGAAGCAACAGGAAGAAGCCGGGGAAGTTCCGGTGCCCATAGACCCCGTCGAAGAAGCCCTGGATCCGTCCCTGTATCGCAGGCTGCGGCAGCTTTGCCGCCGGCTGGAGGAAGTGCTGGAAAACGAGATGGTCGTCAGGACGGAGAAGACCGAGAAGCGGGTCATGGGGGTCGGCAACCTGATCGACGCTGTGCTGGACGTGGGGCGCGAAGGCACCACCATCTCCCGCTACAAGGGGCTGGCCGAAATGGACGCGGAAGAGCTGTGGAAGACGACGATGAACCCCGAAACCCGCACGCTGCTCCGGATCACCCTGGACGACGCGGTGGAGGCGGACCGGATCTTCACGATCCTCATGGGCGACAACGTGGCCGCCCGAAACGATTTCATCCAGAGAAACGCCCTCCTGGTAAACAATCTGGACCTGCATTGACCCGGGCGCATGTCTTAAGGACGCTCGAAACCGCGAACTGCAATGAAACCCACGCGGGATAACACGTTCAAGGGGAAAGCATGGCGGTAGAACAACACGACAATATCCAGCCCATCTTCATTGAAGACGAGATGAAGAGTTCGTATCTCGACTTCTCCATGAGCGTGAATCTGTCGCGGGCGATTCCGGACGTCCGCGACGGGTTAAAGCCGTCTCAGCGGCGCATACTCGTGGCGATGCGTGATCTGAACCTTACACCGGGACGGCCCACGCGCAAATGCGCCAAGATCGTCGGCCAGACGATAGGCGATTACCATCCCCACGGCGACCTCGCCGTGTACGATACCCTCGCGCGGATGGCCCAGCCGTTCAGCATGCGCTATCCCATGGTCTTCGGCCAGGGGAATTTCGGCTCCATCGACGGCGATCCGCCGGGCGCCATGCGGTACACCGAATCGAGAATGTCCCGCCTGGCCATTGAGATGATGGAGGATATCGACAAGGACACCGTCGATTTCATGCCGAACTACGACGAATCTAAAGAGGAACCGAGGGTGCTTCCGGGAAAGTTCCCCAACCTGCTCTGCAACGGATCGCTCGGAATCGGTGTGGGCATGGCCTCCAACGTGCCTTCCCACAACCTCAGCGAGGTGGTGGACGGCATCGTGGCGGTAATCGACAACCCGGAAATATCGATCGATGAGATCGCCGGGCACATCAAGGGGCCGGACCTCGCCACCGGCGCGATCATATACGGTCGCAACGCGATACGCGAATATTTCCACACCGGCCGCGGAAAGATCAAGGTGCGCGCCCGTACGACGATTGAGACCCACGAACAGAGCGAGAAGGAAACCATCGTCGTCACGGAAATCCCCTACAAAGTCAACAAGTCCAGCTTGATCGAGAAGATCGCCGACCTCGTCCGCGAAAAGCACCTGCTGGGCATTACCGACATCCGGGACGAGTCGGACAGGTCGGGCCTCCGCATCGCCATCGACGTTCGCCGGGACATACCCGGCAACATCGTACTCAACCAACTCTTCAAGATGACGTCCCTCGAAACCACCATCGGCGTCATCATGCTGGCGCTCGTGGACGGCAGGCCCCGGGTGCTGAACATCAAGCAATGCATTCAGCACTTTATCGACCACCGCCACGAGGTATTGGTACGCCGGACGGCCTTCGATCTCGAGAAGGCCGAACAGCGGGCTCATATCGTGGAGGGTCTGCGGGTGGCGCTGGACAACGTGGACCGGGTGATCGAAGTCATCCGCGCATCGCAGACGGGCGAGGAGGCCATGGGTCTCCTTGTGAACGAATTCGAGCTGTCCCGGGCCCAGGTCGAGGCGATCCTGGACATGCGCCTGCAGCGCCTGACCGGACTGGAAAGGGACAAACTCGAGGAAGAGTACAACGAACTGGTCGTCCGCATCCGTGATTTCCGGGATATCCTCTCGCGGCTGGAGCGGCGGATGCAGATCATCAAGGACGAGATGATCGACCTGAAGGAACGGTTCGGCGACGAAAGACGGACCGAGATGATCGACATCGAAGGTGATCTCAGCATCGAGGACCTGATCGCCGACGAGGAAATGGTCATCACCATTTCCCACGCCGGCTACATCAAGCGCCTGCCCATGGATACCTATCGCAGCCAGAACCGGGGCGGAAAGGGCATCACCGGAATGAAGACCCGGGAAGAGGATTTCGTGGAACACCTGTTTTCCGCCTCGACCCATTCCTACATCCTGTTCTTCACGAACCGCGGAAAATGCTACTGGCTGAAGGTGTGGGAAATCCCGGAAGCGGGACGTACGGCCCGCGGCAAAGCCATGGTCAACCTGCTGCAGCTCGACCAGGGGGAAAGCATCGCGGCATTCCTGCCGATCAGGAACTTCGACGACGAGCACTACATCATGATGGTAACGCGGGGCGGCCTCGTGAAGAAGACCGTCCTTTCGGCTTACGGGAATCCCAGAAGAAACGGCATCGTGGCGCTGAACATCCTGGAGGGCGACGCCCTCATCGAAGCGCTGCTTACCGACGGAGACAACGACATCGTCATCGCCAGCCGGAACGGCCAGGCCGTTCGTTTCCACGAGGAAGACGTCCGGACCATGGGCCGCGGCGCCCAGGGAGTGCGGGGCATTCGGCTCGGGGAAGGCGACCGGGTCGTGGGCATGCTGGCCTCGGACAGGGATACGACGCTGCTTTCCGTTACGGAGAACGGGTACGGCAAACGGACGAGCATCGAGAACTACCGTCTCACCCGCCGGGCCAGCAAGGGCGTCAGCAACATCCGGACCAGCGAGCGAAACGGTTCCGTGGTGTCGATACACGCCGTCGCCGACGAAGACGAACTGATGATCATCACCACGAATGGCCTGATCATACGCCTGCCGGTCCGCGACCTGCGCCCCATCGGCCGGAACACCCAGGGCGTCCGGCTCATCAACCTCGGCGAGGGAGATCGGGTGATCGACGTGTCCAAGATCACGCCCAACGACGAGGAGGACGATTCGGCGCCGTCCGAACCCGCTGAATCCGACGGGAAAACCGACGCCGATGAGGAATAAAAAGCGCTTGACACGTATGTCCCGCGCCATATATTGCGTCAATTCTGAAAGGAGAAAGGCCTTCCCGGAAGGGTGAAAGGACCTTCGAGAAACGATTCACTCCAAGGCTACATTACCGTAAAACGGGGGTGTTATGGGACTCTGCCCTGAATGTGGCGCCACGGTCAAATTGGAAAATGATGTCGTGGAAGGCGAAATCATAGCCTGCGAAGAATGCGGCGCGGAGCTCGAGGTGATCAGCGTCAATCCGCTGGAGCTGGAACTGGCGCCGGAAGAGGAAGAAGACTGGGGAGAATGAATTCGTTACCGCCTGGCGGTTTCGTATTCAGAATAGGAAACCAAAGATGAGCAAACGAATGAAACATAAACATGGAAATCATGATTGTGATTTGCGTTCGTCCGCTCATCGAGTCCCGCGTTGATTCAAGACACGGAATAACCGGGCCAAAGGAACAGACAGGAGCCATGTTCCTCTTCTGATCGAGCGAAGAGGCCGGCTCCTTTTTTTTGCTATGGCTCGGGAAGGGACGTAAGATTCATGGAAATGGGCATCGTGCTGTCGCGCATCCGCAAGGATGAAAAGCGGCTGATCGCCGAGGCGGGTCTCCGGGGAGTCGTCGTGAAGACGATCGACAACACCCGCCAGGTATTCGAACTGGACCGCCGGCATATCGATCTCGACGTGGTCCTGGAACGGTGCGTCGACCACCACCGGGCCGTGTACGCGCTGACCGTGTTCGACCACTGGGGCATACCCACGGTGAACAGGCAGTCCGTGGTGGAAACCTACGGAAACCGGCTGCTTACGACCCTGGCGTTGCGGGAGAACGGGGTGCCTGTGCCGGACGTTCGACTGGCCTATACGCCGGGTTCGGCCCTGGAAGCCATGGAAGACATGGGGTACCCGGTCGTGCTGAGACCCGTGGAAGGTCCCGAGGACCAGCTCGTTTCCCGCATAGGGGACAAGTACACGGCGGCGACGGTCCTGGAGCACAAACGCATCCTCGGTGCCTATCACCATTCCATCTTCTTCATGCAGAAACACATCGATGCACCCGGACACGACATACGGGCCTACGTGGTCGGCGACGAGACGGTGGCTGCCGTCTCGGTGCTGACCCACCATTGGATCGGGACCATCGCCGACGGCGGGCTGATAGCGAAGGAGCCCGTCACGGAGGAACTGAACGCCCTGGCGGTTTCGGCCGTCCGAGCCATCGGCGGCGGTATCGCGGTGGTGGACATGGTGCGCACGAAGGACGCCTGGTATGTGCAGGAAATGGGCCCGCCGTCCGGCCTTTCCGACGCGTCGGACGCAACCGGAGTCAATATCCCCGGGAAGATCATGGACTACGTGGTGGATACGGTGGAGCAGGGAGGGCGGGCATCGTGAAGATCGGCATGCTGCTTTCCATAGTCTCCAAAGAACAGAAGATGTTGTTCGAGGCGGCCAGTCGGCGCGGGGTCGTTTTCGACCGGCTGGACGACCGGCGCCTCGTTTTCGACCTGGAGAACAACCGGTACGACCACGACGTCATCCTGGAGCGGTGCATCAACCACTCCAGGGCGCTCTACTCGCTGAAGATACTCAATGCCAGCGGAGTTAGAACCGTCAATTCGTACGACGTGGCCCGTGTGTGCGGGAACAAGTTCCTGACGACCATGGCGCTGGTGGACCACGGGGTACCCACGCCAAAAGCCCGCGTCGCCTTCACGGCGGATTCCGCCCTCGAGGAAATGGAATCCATGGGCTATCCTGTTGTCCTCAAGCCCCCCATCGGATCGTGGGGACGCCTGATCGCCCGGATCAACGACCGCCATGCCGCGGAAGCGGTACTCGAGCACAAGGAGACCCTGGGATCATACCACCATTCGGTGTTCTACATCCAGGAGTACGTCGACAAACCCGGACGGGACATACGGTCCTTCGTGGTCGACGGCGAGACCATTTGCGCCATCTACCGCTATTCGGACCACTGGAAAACCAACACCGCCCTGGGGGGCACGGTGGACAACTGCCCCGTGGAGGGCGACGTGGGGACGCTGTCCACCCGGGCCGCGGAAGCGGTGGGCGGCGGCGTGGTGGCCGTCGACCTGCTGGAATCGCCGGACGGGATTGTGGTCAACGAAGTCAACTATACCATGGAATTCCGTAACAGCATACGGCCGACGGGTGTGGACATTCCCGGCCGAATCATCGATTACCTGATAGAGGTGGCCCGATCATGATCAAGGTGTCGATCGTAGGAGCGTCCGGTTACGGCGGGGGCGAACTGCTGCGGCTGCTGCTGTTCCACCCGGAAATCGAGATTCGGCAGGTGACTTCCGAATCGCTGGCCGGCAAGCCCGTCGGCCGTTCCCATCCGAACCTGCGCCGGGTCACGGACCTGAAGTTCAACGCCATGGCCGACCTGGAACCCTGCGACGTACTGTGCCTGTGCCTTCCTCACGGGGAAGCCATGAAACGGTTTGACGCCCTTTCCGGCCTGGCCGGCCGCGTCATCGACCTGAGCGCGGACTTCCGCCTTCGGAACCCGGAGGACTATCCCACCTGGTACGGACACGAGCATACGCACCCGAAAGTGCTGGAACGTTTCGTGTACGGCCTGGCCGAACTGTACCGCGAGGAGATACGGGATGCCGAGTGCGTCGCGTGCACCGGGTGCCTGGCCGCCACGGCGATCCTGTCGCTGGCGCCGCTGGTGAGGGCCGGCGCCGTCGACCCGTCGCGCCTGTTCATGGAAGGGAAGATCGGTTCCTCGGCAGCGGGGAACCGGGCCGACCGGTCCACCCACCATCCGGACCGAAGCGGCGCGGTAAGGTCGTTCAAGCCCACGGGACATCGCCACACGGCGGAGATCGTGCAGGAACTGAACTTCGGGGGCCAGGCGCCGCTGGTCCATTTCTCCGCGACGGCCATCGAAATGGTGCGCGGCATCCTGATGACGACGCATGCCTTTGTGAATGGAAACCTGGCCGAAAGAGAGATCTGGGGCATTTACCGGGAGGCCTACGACCGGGAGCCCTTCATCCGCATCATCAAGGAGCGCCAGGGCGTGTTCCGGTACCCCGATCCCAAGTTCCTCTCAGGCACCAATTACTGCGACATCGGGTTCGAGCGGGACGAGCACAGCGACCGGGTCGTGGTGATGGGCGCGCTGGACAACCTGGTCAAGGGCGCGGCCGGCCAGGCCGTGCAGGCCCTGAACATCATGTACGGATGGGACGAACGGACGGGCCTGGAGTTTCCGGGCCTGCACCCGGTATAGGAAGAAGGATAATGAACTACCAGGCACCGAGAGGCACCTACGACATACTGCCTGAAGACCAGGCCCACTGGCGCCACGTGATCGAGACCACGCACCGGGTCTGCGCGCTTTACGGTTACGGGCAGATCGACGTGCCGGTATTCGAAAAGACCGGACTCTTCGAGAGAAGCGTAGGGGAATCCACGGACATCGTCGAAAAGGAGATGTACACCTTTCTCGACCGCAGCGACGAGAGCATGACCCTGCGCCCCGAATTCACGGCGGGGATCTGCCGGGCCTACGCCGAACGCAAGCTGCATGGCAGACCGCAGCCACTGAGGCTCTTTACGATCGGACCGGCCTTTCGGTACGAACGTCCCCAGGCGGGCCGGTACCGCCAGTTCTACCAGATCGACGTGGAGGTGTTGGGCAGCCAGGACCCCGCCATCGATCTCGAGGTGATGCAGGTCGCCTGGCAGATCTACGAGGACATCGGCATTAGCGGGCTGTCCTTCCAGGTAAACAGCACGGGCTGCCCGGCGTGCCGGCCGGGATACCTCGCGACGCTGAAAGCCTGGTACGAACAGCGCCTGGACGACCTGTGCGGCGACTGCCGGCGCCGCTACGGCCAGAACCTGCTCCGGTTGCTGGACTGCAAGAACGAACCCTGCCGGACGATCTCGGAAGGGGCGCCGCGGATCGTGGGATCCCTGTGCGGCGACTGCGGCGGCCACTTCGGCCGGTTGCGGTCCTACCTGGACGCGCTGGAACGCCCGTACGAGGTCAACCATCGCCTGGTACGGGGACTGGACTACTATACCAAGACCGTATTCGAGGTCTGGGCCGAGGGCATCGGCGCGCAGAACGCGGTATGCGGCGGCGGTCGCTACGACGGCCTGATAGGGATGATCGGCGGTCCCGAAACGCCGGCGATCGGGTTCGCTTCCGGCATCGAACGCATCATCCTTACCATGAAGCAGGAGGGGATCGAGCCACCGGAGACGCCTAAGCCGCGGGTATTCGTCGCCTACCTCGGCGCCGAGGCCAAGGCCGCCGCTGTGGTCCTGGCGCAGGAGCTAAGGACGGCCGGTGTGGGCGCCGCCGCCCTGTGGGAGGACCGCAGCCTGAAGGCCCAGATGAAGCAGGCCGACCGGGCCGGCGCCGCGTACACGCTGATCATCGGCGACGACGAGGTGAGAGATGGTCTCGTCATGGTACGGCGCATGGCGGACAGCACGCAGACGGCCGTACCCCGTTCGGAGGTCCTGGGCGCGGTGAAAGGCGAGGACACCCCATGATCGTGGTGAAGACCGGCGGCAGCAGGGGCATCAACCTGGACTACGTACTCGAGGACATCGCCCGGCAGACCGAACCGCTGGTGCTGGTGCACGGCGCGTCCGACGAACTGAACCGCATTTCGGAGCAGCTGGGCAAGCCGCCGCGCATGGTCACGTCGCCCTCCGGGTACACGAGCCGGTATACCGACCCGGAAACGCTGGACATCTTCAACATGGTATACTGCGGCAAGCTCAACACCCGCATCGTTGAGAAGCTGCAGCAACTCGGCGTCAACGCCGTCGGGTTGAGCGGGGTGGACGGCCGCCTCCTCGAGGGCCGGCGCAAACCCACCCTCCGCATCGTGGAGGACGGCAGGAAGAAAGTGCTGAGGGACGATTACACCGGCCGTGTCGAAAAGGCGAACGTTTCGCTCCTGACCACCCTCCTGGACCACGGGTACCTGCCGGTTGTCAGTCCGCCGGCTATCAGTTACGAAGGCGAAGTGATCAACGTGGACGGAGACCGGGCGGCCGCCGTGCTTGCCGACGGCCTGGGCGCGGACCGGCTGGTCATACTCTCCAACACGCCCGGGTTTCTCGAGGACGCGGACGACGAGGGCACGCTGATTCCCCGCCTCGCCCGGGACGACATAGACGAGGCGATTGCGACCCACGCCAGGGGCCGCATGAAGAAGAAACTGCTGGGCGCCAGGGAAGCGCTGGAAGTCGGGGTGAAAAAAGTGATCCTGGGCGACGGCCGCGTGCCCAGTCCGGTCACGTCGGCGTTGCGCGGCGAGGGTACGGTGATCGGATAGCGGGTCAGGCGGATAGCGAAACGATGGATCATGGATCGACGTATATACATCGTATATACATCAACGGTCGGTGATCAACGGATAGACGAGGATGAGACCGGAATCGGTGACTGGAGCACAGGGGAAATGACAGACTACCAGGCAAAGGAAGACCGCGTGTCCATGGGTATTTTGCCGAAGCGGGACGTGGTGATCGTCCGCGGCCGAGGCACGCGGGTGTGGGATGCCGAAGGAAAGGAATACATCGACTGCATCGGCGGACACGGCACGGCCAACATCGGTCACAGTCACCCGGCCGTGGCTGAAGCGGTGGCGCGCCAGGCAGAGCGCCTCATGATCTGCCCGGACACCTTTTACAATGACGTGCGCGCGGAACTGGTCACGGCCCTGGCCGAGGCGGCCCCGGCGGGACTGAACCGACTCTTCCTGTGCAATTCCGGCACGGAGGCGGTGGAAGCGGCGTTGAAATTCGCCCGCGTCGTCACGGGCCGGCCCGGCGTGATCGCGGCCCAGCGCGGGTTTCACGGACGCACCTTCGGCGCCCTGAGCGCGACCTGGAATCCCAAGTACCGCGCCCCCTTCGAACCGCTGGTACCGGGTTTCACCCACGTGAAGTACAACGATGCCGGCGCCATGGGCGAAGCCATGGGCGACGGAACCGCCGCGGTGATCCTGGAGGTGGTGCAGGGCGAGGGAGGCGTGCGGCCCGCCGACGGCGAATACCTGAAGCGCGTGGAGGTCCTTTGCCGGGAACGGGGCGCCCTGTTCATCGTGGACGAGGTACAGACGGGTTTCGGCAGGACGGGCGCCATGTTCGCCTGCGAGCACTATGCACTGCGTCCGGATATCCTCTGTCTGGCCAAGGCCATGGCCGGAGGCCTGCCCGTTGGCGCGGCGCTCTGTTCCGACTCGGTGAGGGAAGTTCCTGCCATGTCCCACGGCAATACCTTCGGCGGCAGCCCGGTCATCTGTGCGGCCGCCCTGGCGACGCTGCGCGTGCTGCAAGAAGAAGGACTTGTCGAAAACGCCCGGGAATCCGGCGCGTATTTCCGGGACCGTCTCGCGGCGCTGGACGCACCTGCCGTCCGCGAGATACGGGGCATGGGCCTGATCATCGGCGTCGAACTGAAAGGACGGGTCACGCCCGTCCTGCGCGGCCTCATGGAAAAGGGCGTGTTGGCCCTGCCCGCGGGCAACACGGTGCTGCGATTCCTGCCGCCCCTGTCGATCTCCAGGGATGAAATCGACCAGGTGACAGAGGCCGTGAAAGAAGTGCTGAGTTCCTTGGAAGAAAGTCCGGCGGGCCGGTCGGGTCGTGCGGACGGGAAAGCCGTGAATCCGAGACGCGCCAGCCGAAGCCGGGCCGGAGCCCCGGAGGCGGAATGAGTCCTGCCCGCGACGACGTCGCGCTGCTGCGTGGCCTGGTCGAACGGTACAGTCCCTCCAGGCAGGAGGGTGAAGCGGTCTCCTTCCTGGTTGAAGCCATGGACCAGAGAGGGATTCGAGCCTACGTGGACGAGGCCGGCAACGCGGTGGGCGAGGTAGGAAGCGGCGGTCCCCACATCGCCCTGGTTGGACACATCGACACGGTGCCCGGGATCGTTCCTATTCACGAAGAGGCGGGTCGTCTCTTCGGCCGGGGTGCTGTGGACGCCAAGGGCCCGCTGGCCGCATTCGCCGCCGCCCTATCCCGGTTCACCCAACCCGACCGCGGACGGATCACCGTCGTCGGCGCCGTAGAGGAGGAGTGCCCCACCTCGCGGGGCGCCCGGCACCTGGTGGACCGCATGGGGCCCGATTACGTGTTCATCGGCGAACCGAGCGGCTGGGACAGCGTTACTATAGGGTACAAGGGCGTCGCAGGTTTCGACTACCGTCTCGAGCAGCCCAACGCCCATTTCGCCGGGGACCATATGCGCGCCGGGGAACGGGCCATCGCCCTTTACAACGCACTGCGGTCCCGCGTCGCCGCCCAGTCCACGGAAAGCGAGTTCGAGTCACCCCGGCTTGAACTGAGGCGATTCAACACCCACGATCACGGTTTGACCGAAGGCGCGGACGCCTATTTCTCGGTGCGCGTGCCGCCGGGTTACGACGTAGACGGCCTGGTCGGCTTCGTAATGGACCAGGCGGGTCCCGCCGAAATCGAGTGCGACCAGAGACTGGAAGGGGTGGTTGCCGCGAAGAATACGCCGCTGATCCGGGCCCTGTTGCGGGGCATCCGGCAGGAAGGCGGCCGGCCGACCTTCAAGAAGAAGACGGGCACGTCGGACATGTGCATCGTGGGACCGGCATGGAAATGTCCGATCGCGGCCTACGGTCCGGGAGACTCCAGCCTGGACCATACCCCCGGCGAACACATCGTCCTGGACGAGTACCTCCGGTCCATCGAAGTGTTGACGGCCGCGCTGAAGTACCTGATTGCTGCCGTGTAGGGGGAAAACAACGAAGTGATGGCAGAAACTACAACGAGTCGGCACGGCCAGGGCCCGCGGACTCAGTGGGTCATTGCATAGATGGCGTAGTTCACGGCCAGCCGGTAAGCGATCACGGAGAATTCCCGAGGGTAAAATGGATCCGCGGCGTGCTCCCAGCCGTCACCCAGGTCCGCGTTCCAGTTCATGAGCACCATGAGCCTTCCGCCGTCATCGGCTACGCCACGCAGGCGATGGCCGTACAACGCGCCGTCCCGCTCGTAGTTGTCCCAGTTCCGCAGGGCCGCGGTGCCGGGCACCAGGGGATACTCGTCGAAATCGTAGTAGTTGTGCAAGATCGGATGGTCTCCGGGGATTTCCTCGATGTCCCGTTCGGGGAAGACCCGCTTGATCTGCGATTCCCAGATCGCCCACTGGCGCGACCCGTGGAAATCGTCCACCATCAGGAAACCCCCGCGCAGCAGGTATTCCCGCAGGGCGTCCACTTCTTCCGGACTGAACTGCAGAGATCCGACTTCCAGAATGTAGAGAAAGGGAATGTCGAATAGCCCGGGGTCGGTCAACTCCACGGCCTGCGGCTCATTGATCTTCAGCGACGTGGTCGCCCGCAGGGCCCGGATTACGTTCGAGTCAGCGGACGGGAAATCCACCGACCACCGGCCGAATCCGAAGCCCCTGTAGAACCCGCCGAAGTTCTGGTACACTACCCGGCCGAAGGTAAAATCGTTTCGCAGAAAAAGGTCGTGGCCCGAATCGCCGACGCCACGGGTCGTCCACAGCGCCGCGCCGAGCAGGCAGGGCAGCAGGATCAGTCCGATACGTTTTGCGTGTTTTAAGCGTTTCACTGGTGTCGCCTCCATGCCGTCGGGCCGCTATCCAATGTGCCGTCCCGTGATCCGTTCCGCCATCAAAAAAACCCGTTAAATCTACGCCTTGAGGATCAGTTCGCCGATTTCCTGGAGCTGCGCCAGGTTTCTGCATTCCAACACGTGATCGCAGTGCGGACTGTACTTGGACATGACGGAGTCGTCGGTATCCCAGTATTGCACGGGCTCGGGGTTCAGCCAGATCGTCTGGCGCACCCTGTTTTTTAATTCACCCAGCACCCAGTCCTGGGGGTCGAACCAGTTCGTCCGCGCGTCGCCGAGGATGACGAGCACCGTGTTCCCGGAGAGGGAAAGGAGGTGTTCATCGTGGAACTGGTAGAAGGCCCTTCCGAAATCGCTCAGGCCAAAGAAATTGAGGGCGTGGTCGTCTTTCAGGTCCTCTACGATTTCTTCGAAGGGTCTGCTGTCGAATTCGTCCGTCACCTCGTTGATCCGGTCAACGAAGAGAAAGCTGCGGGCCCGGCTGAACTGGTTCTGCATTTCGTGGACCAGCTTGATGAAGAACCGGGCGACCTCCCAGACCGATCCCGATACATCGCATAACACGACCAGTTCGTTCTTCTTGACCTTGCGGTGCTTGTAGATGATGTGAAAGGGCAGGTTGCCCGTGCGAAAACTCCGCTGGATCGTTTTCTTGATATCGACCCTGCCGTGGCGCGACTTCCTGAAACGCAGCGATTTGCGCGTCACGAGATTCCGGGCCAGTTCCTCCACCGCCTCGTAGAGGTTTTCGACGTCGCCCGGTGGCAGTTCCTGGTAGAGGTCGACGTTCTCCGCTTGCTGGTTTGGTTGCGTGCCGGGTTCCGTGACGGCATCTGAAGCCTGGTCCCCCACCTGCACGCGGGCCAGCATCCGCTCCACGTCGCCTTCCAGGTCCTCCGGCTCATCGCCGTCCGCAGGGTCCCCTTCGACGTCCCCAGCCATGGCCTCTCCCTGCTCGTCATGGAAACGCCGGGTGTCCTGTTCCCCGTCATCTGGAAGTTCGTCAAGGTCGGGCTGGCCGTCGGGCGGACCCTCGGTCTCCCCGCACGGATCGTCGAGTGCTGCAGCGTCGTCTCCCACCTGGACCAGGAAAAACTGTTCGAAGGCCTCGTCGAAAGCGGGGATATCCTCGTGGGATTTTACCAGGGTGGTTCGCAGGGACGCCTTGAAGGCCGGCCGTTCGGTGACCGGCGCGTGCCGAAGCACTTCGGCGGCGTCCAGGGTCTCGGCCATGGATACGCGCACACCGGACTGCCGCAGTAGTCTGGCGAATTCAACCAGCCGCTTGATCATGGTAGCCGTCCCGCATGATCCGTTCGATATCCTCCCGGTCCTTCAGAAGGACGTTCAGTGTGCTCGAAAGGATGTCGCGCGACAGGTGTTGCGCGTTCAGGACCACCAGCGCCAGCGCCCAATCGATCGTTTCGGAGATGCTGGGGGGCTTGCGCATGTTGAGCGTTCTGATTTTCTGCACGAACCGGACGACCTGGTTCGCCAGGTCCTCGTCTATGCCTGGAGTCTTGAGGAGGACGATACGGATTTCCTGCTCAAGGGTAGGATAGTTGATATAGAGGTACAGGCATCGCCGCCTGAGCGCCTCGGACAGGTTCCGGTTGGCGTTGCTCGTCAACACCACCAGGGGCCGCTGGGCGGCGTTCAGTGTACCGAGTTCCGGTATGCTGACCTGGAAGTCGCTCAGCACCTCGAGGAGGAAACTCTCGAATTCATCGTCCGACCGGTCGACCTCGTCAATCAGAAGGACGACGGGCTCCGGCGCAAGGATGGCCTCCAGCAGGGGCCGCGGAAGCAGGAAGTGCCTGGAGAAGAACGCGCTGTCCTCCCGGTTGAGCGCCTCGACCGCGTTGCCGAGCGTATCGGAATGGTTCAGCAGGTCGCCGATGCGGTCCTTGAGCATCTGCGTGTACAGCAGCTGCTTGGTGTATTCCCATTCGTAGAGCGCCTTGGATTCGTCCAGGCCCTCGTAGCACTGCAGACGGATCAGGCGCCGGTCCAGTGCGCCGGAGAGCGTTTTCGCGATCTCGGTCTTGCCGACACCGGGCGGACCCTCGACCAGCAGCGGTTTCTCGAGCCGTTCCATGAGAAAGATGGGCGTGGCCAGGTCGGGACCGCAGATGTAGCTCTGGGTTTCGAAGCGCTGGATGACATCCTGGGCAGACTTGAAAGCAGCCATGATACTCCTGAAGGGACAGTCGAACCGGGGTGCGACACCGGGCGGTTACGAGGCAGACGCGAAGATCCCTCTTCGAGGTTCCTGACGGGTCAAGTTCCGGCGTAAGGTAGCGGAGCCCCGGTGGGGTTGTCAAGCACATTTGCCGGTGTGCGGCACGGGTGTTTACGGCGGCGAAAATACGTGGCAACAGGCTGCCTGCGGGCCGGTATCCGGTTCAAATAGTGCTTGCCGGAACCGGCTTGACCGCCTATATTGCGTGCGATGCGCAGGACATAACAGACATGGAGAATCTCATGAGGAAGAAGCAGAGGAAATTCCTGGTCGGCTTCGGTCTGGTGATCGCCGCCATCGGTTACCTGATCTATACCGGCGCGACCGATGCCACGATGTACTACCTGACGGTAAGCGAACTGAAGGCCGCCATAGAAACGGGCGACGTGGACTACGACGAGAACATGCGGCTGCACGGTAAAGTCTTGAACGGGTCGATCGAACGGGTCGACGTGGGTTCACTGCGCATCCGTTTCATGGCCCACGAAGGCGGTATGCAGACCTCGGTCATCTATACCGGCGTGGTTCCCGACACGTTCAGGGACGAATCGGAAGTGGTCGTAGAGGGCGGATATGGACGGGACGGGACCTTTAACGCCCATACGCTGTACGCCAAGTGTCCGTCCAAGTACGAAAGCGAGGAGGGATACGGTCAGTATGAGCAGACCGAGCCGAAGTCGCCGGAACCGCTTCCCCGGTCCTGACCGGGCTGCGCGCCGGTTCGGCCGAAGCGCGTACGGGAGGAGCCGGTTCGGACTATGACACTTGTCGCGTGCGGACTGCTCGCGCTGGGTGTGCTGGCCTTCATGATCAGTCCGATGCTGGAAGCGTCGGGCCGACATCCCTGGGTCGCCCAATCTCGCCGGGACGATCTGCTGAAGAAGAAGGACTTCATCTACTCGGCCATCCGCGAGCTGAACATCGATTACAGCATGGGCAAGCTGGCGGCCGAGGACCACGAGGCGCTCCGGCAGGAGTACATGAAGGAAGCGTCGGACGTGCTGGACGAACTGGACCGGAGTGCCGCCACCGAACTGCCCGTCGCGGCGCGGATAGAAGAAGCGGTGCTGGAGATACGCAGGAGCCGGGAACCGGCAGCCGTCGAGACGGCCACTGCGGATAGGAAGACTGTCGGTAAAAAGAAACTCGCCGAAGAAGCAAAGGTTTCGAACGCACCGGCCGTGGATTCATCCGGGCAACCCCCGGACACCCGCGCATGCGGGAGTTGCGGCACGGTAAACGAGGAAACCGCCAACTACTGTATCGAGTGCGGCGCTTCTTTGAAAGGCAGCACGTGCGGAGGATGCGGCAACGAGAACCCGGCCTCGGCCAGGTTCTGTGCGGAGTGCGGAGAAAAACTGACCTAGCGGTGATCCCATGAAGCGTCACCTGTTTGCCTGCCCTTCGGGGCTTTTTGTTTATTATGCGGTCTTGCTGGCCTGTGCGTCCACGCTGGCGTGGACGGACTGGCAGCCCGGGTCAGGCCGACCGGCACACGCCCAGGAAACCGGAAGCATCGGCCTCACCGTCGTGAACGTCACCACCGGGCTCCCGATCGCCGGGCACGAGGTCACCCTGTTGCGCCACAGCAGCGAAGAGGGCGCGGAAGAGACCCTTTCGCGGGTCGTGACCGACCGCGGGGGCCGGTACGTATTTAACGGGTTGTCGGCCGACGGGTCGCACTACGTGGTCGCCACCAGGTACCTTGAGATACCCTACCTTACCGAACACATCCCCCTGGAACCGGGCGCCGGCAACCAGGAAACGGTCCTGCGCGTATTCGAGATCACTACGGACGAGTCGGCCCTGGTCCACAGCGCCGTTCACCTGGTCATAGAGGCTGATCCCGATGTCCTGAACATCACGGAAATCATCGTCGTGGAGAACAGGGGAAACTCGACCTTCGCGCCGCCTCCCGGCGTAGGCCTGGGCCTGATCTACTCTCTTCCTTCCGCTGCATTCGGACTGCAGCCGATGGTGGAGGGTCTCCAGCATACCGATCGCGGCCTGTTGTTTTCGGCGCCCGTACCACCGGGGACCGCGCGGGTCGTGTACGCCTACAACGTGGACAGGGCGTCGATCGACCACCGGCTCGCGAAACAGATGGACTATGACGTCGATCGCGTCCAGGTGCTGGTCTCGCCGAGTAGCGAGACCGTTACCTCCGTCAACCTGACCAACGACGGCGCGCAGCAAATCGGCGATCAGGAATACCTGCTGCTTTCGAATCGCGTGGGACTGCAGCAGGGCATGTCGATTGAAGTCGCGTTCCCCGTCATTCTCGTGTGGCAGGACGTCATGAAGTGGGGCATGCTCGGATTCGCGGTGCTCATCGTGGCCGCCGGTCTCGTCGTGGGCATCCGGGTCAAGCCCGAGCAGCCGGACGACCCCGCGGACCCTGCCGATCTCGCGCCGGAGGAGGAACGGAAATACGCGGCGATCATCCAGGCCATGGCCGATCTGGACGACCGGTACGCGGCGGGAGACCTGGACGAGAAGTCCTATCGCAGCCGCCGGGAGGGCCTGAAGGATCGGGCGCTTGAGGTGCGTCAACCCGGGACCGGAGATGGGTGATCAAACCGCCCCTGGCATCAACATCCATCAGTTGACCAAGACCTACGGCCGTTTCAGGGCGCTGCACCGGGTGGACCTGGACGTAGCGCCGGGATCGTTCCTGGCCCTGTTCGGTCCCAACGGCGCAGGCAAATCAACCCTGTTGAACATCATAGCCGGTCTCGTGCGCCCTTCCCGCGGAAAGGTGCTGTTGGACGGCGCGGACATCACAAAGGACCGCGACGAAAACCTGGGTCGCCGCATCGGCGTGCTGTCGTACCGGACCTATCTCTACGATGAACTGACTGTATTCGAGAATCTTCGTTTTTACGGGGACCTGTACGACGTCGAAAACCGCCTGGAGCGGATCGAAGAAATGCTGCATACGGTGGGCATGAACGGCAGGAAGGACAGCCAGGTCCGCACGCTTTCGCGGGGGATGCGCCAGCGCGTTGCCCTGGCACGCGCCATGCTGCACGATCCGGATATCCTGCTGCTCGACGAGCCCTATTCCGGCCTGGACCAGGACGCGCTGGCCATGCTAAGAACGATCCTGACCGGACGGAACAAGACAATCCTGCTAGTTACCCACGACTTGGTCCGCGGCCTGGAATCGGCCGACCGCGTGGCCATCCTGAACCGCGGACGCCTCGTATTCCAGGCTGCCGTCCCTGACCTGTCGCCGGCCGAATTCGAACAGACCTACCGGCACCATGCGGTGTAGCGACGGACCGCCCCGCGCGGAACGAAAACCTGGAGATGCACTGTCCCCATGAGATCTTTTCTCGCCCAATCGTGGCTGATCTACCGCAAGGACATGGTGGTGGAGTATAGAACGCGCGAGCGCGTCGTGACCATGTTCGTCTTCTCGCTGATCGTCATGGTCATCTTCAACTTCGCCTTCAACACGGGCCCGAACGTCGTGGAGCGCGTGGTGCCCGGAATGATCTGGGTGGCCTTCGCCTTCGCTGGCATGCTGAGCGCGAGCCGATCCTTCGCGCCGGAAAAGGACCGGGGCACCTTCGACGGGTTGCTCCTCGCTCCAATCGACCGCGGGTCCATATTCCTCGGCAAGCTGCTGGGCAATATCACGCTCATCGGCCTCGTCCAACTGGCGGTGCTTCCCCTGTTCGTTCTGTTTTTCAACATGACAATCCTGCCCTATCTGTCTAAACTGTTGGTTATATTCTTTCTGGGAACGGTCGGATTCTCGTCCGTCGCCACCCTGTTCGCCGCCGTGGCTGTCAATACGCGCATGCGGGATGTCATGCTGCCCGTCCTGCTGCTGCCCGTCGCCTCTCCCGTGCTGATCGCGCTGGTGGAGACGACACGGACCACGTTCGAGGGCGGTGACTGGCAGGATATGACGAACTGGATCAGGCTGCTTTCGGTGTTTACGGTCGTTTTTCTGGTCGCGTCCGTCATGCTGTTCGAGTATATCGTGGAGGAATGAAACATGGCCGGTATAACCGCCCGCCTGCGCATCACGCCCTTTGGACTCATCTGCCTCGCGGGACTGGTAGCCTCGCTGTACCTCTCACTGATCTGGGCGCCTCGGGAGCGGGTCATGGGCGATGTGCAGCGGATCATGTATTTTCACGTCGCCTCCGCCTGGATCGCGGAGTTCGCCTTCGTGTTGGTGGGCGTTTCGAGCGTCATATACCTGTGGCTCCGGGAACGCAAGTGGGACATCGTGGCCTACAGCGCCGCGGAAGTGGGATTCGTGTTCTGCTGTTTCGTGATGATCACCGGTCCGATCTGGGGCAAACCTGTGTGGGGCACGTGGTGGTCCTGGGATCCCCGCCTCACGTTTTCCATGATACTCTGGCTCATCTACGTAGCCTACCTGATGCTGCGCGTATACGGCGACGACATGCCCCAGGTGAAGACGTTCCTCGCCGTGCTGGGCATACTCGGCACCTTGGACATCCCCTTCATCCATTTCGCGACCATGTGGTGGCGGGGCCTGCATCCCGATTCCCTGGTCATGACGGAGGAGGGCCTGGGCGCGGGGATGGAAGTCGATATGCGCATTGCGCTGGCCGTGTCGGCGGTCGTCTTCACCCTGATCTTCTTCTACCTCATGGGCCGGCGGATGGCGCTGGAACGTCTGCGCGACGAGACGGAAGACCTGCGGGACCGCGTGGAGCACCGGCATCCCGGCAGCGTAGGGGCTTGAGCGACTGCAAAACGCGAAACAGCGCGCACAACGCATACAACACGCACAAAGCAAACAGCAAGCACAAATGTAGCTACAGGATAATATTGCGAGCCGAAGGAGAGTAAAAACCGTGGATCAGAACTTCTGGTACTTGTTTTCCGCTTATACCCTGATATGGATCGGGTTGTTCGTTTACCTCTTCACGCTTGCCGGCCGCGAAAAGAAGTTGGAAGCGGAGATCGCCGAACTAAGGACCGCTGTTGAGGAACTGGAGTCCAGGTAATAGGCTAGGACTGATCCGCGCCTCTACCCGCGCCCGGCGACCCCGCCACGCTCCATCCGTTTTGTTCTCCAGAGGTGTCCAGCCCCATCCCGCCGAGGGCCGTCGCTCCTCACCGCCCGGAATGCCCCCGGGATATCTCTCATGGCTGATCGATCGGAAAGTATCGCACCGGACTATTTCTCCCGTATCCACATTGTTCTCGTAGAACCGAAGGTGCCCGGCAACATCGGCGCCGTCGCCCGGGCCATGACGACCATGGGCCTCTCCAGGCTTGTCCTCGTCAACCCGGTCGAATTCCGCCAGGAAGCAGAGGCACACTGGATGGCTCACGGCGCCGGGGATATCCTCGACAACGCCCGGGTCGTCGAGACCGTGGAAGAAGCGGTGGACGGCCTGGCCCTCGTCGTCGGCACGACCAACCGCGCGCGTAGAGCCTGGCTGAACCCGATTCAGCCCGTGGACAAGGCCTGCGCCGAACTGGCCGCCGTGGCGCGGACGCAGCCCACCGGGATCCTCTTCGGGCGCGAAGACCGCGGTCTGCTCAACGATGAACTGCAACGCTGCAACGTAATCGCCCGGATCCCCGCGGCGACGACCTACCCTTCCCTCAACCTGTCCCAGTCGGTCATGGTCTGCGCCTACGAACTTTTCCGCCTCTGCGGAGAAGAGCCGTCTGCTGCCGAAGTGAGCCTGGCCGAAAACCACGAGGTAGAGCGGGTCTGTAACCGCATCTTAGGGACGCTGCTCCGGCTCGGCTTCACGCCCGTCCCGAACGAAGAGACCTTCCTGCGGTCCATCCGGCGCGTCCTGCGCCGCAGCATGCGCCTGGAACAGCGCGACGTCGCCTCGCTGCACAAAGTTTGCGACGAGATCGACGCGTACATGGATAGACCCGCCCCTCAGATCCCGAATTCGGACGGGTAGCGTATCGCTTCCAGGCTGAGCCCCCGCGCCGGAGCGTTAGCGCCTGCGGCCCTCCTGTCCTTCGCCCGCAGCATTTCCCCCATGACGCGCTCCGGCCACCGGCCCCGGCCGATATCCACGGCGGTGCCCACGATGGTCCGCACCATGTGGTGGAGAAAGCGGTTCGCCTCGATATGCAGGCGGAATTCGTCGTCCGCCTCGACCCAATCCAGCTCCCGTATCTCGCATATCGTACCGTCGACAGTCGACGTGGCCTGGCAGAAGGACGTGAAATCGTGGCGGCCGACCAGGGGAGCGCAGGCCCGGCGCATGGCGTCCACGTCCAGCGGGTAGGCCACGTGCCAGGTGAAGTGCCGTCGGACCGCGCTGGGCCGCGGGCTGATGCGATAGACGTACCTGCGACCGACCGCGCTGAACCGGGCGTGGAAATCATCGGGCGCCTCCCTGGTCTCCAGCACGGCTACGTCCGGCGGCAGCACCCCGTTCAACCCCTTCTTCAGGCGGTCCGCGGCCATGTCCTTATCCGTCTTGAAATGAACGACCTGCCCGGTGGCGTGCACCCCGGCGTCCGTTCGCCCGGCCGCTGTCACGCGGATGTCGGCCTGCAGGATGGTATGAATCGCCTTTTCCAGGACGGATTGCACGGTACGCCCCTCGGGCTGGAGTTGCCATCCGAGAAAATCCGTGCCGTCGTATTCGATCTTGAGGACCAGCGTGCGCATGGCGGATGGGATAGGGATCGTTACAGGCTGTTGAGGTCGCTCGCGATCCCGCAGAGTACGAGCAGGGTCACGACGGCGACGATGGCGACGTAATCGTTGTGGACCAGGGCCATGATACGATACTGCGTGCGGCCCGCGCCGCCCCGGTAGCAGCGGGATTCCATGGCAACGGCCAGTTCCTCGGCCCGCCGGAAGGCCGAAAGCATGAGCGGCACCAGCAGTGAGATCATTTTCCGCACGCGACGGATGGGGTTGCCGGTGAAATCGGCGCCGCGGGACATCTGTGCTTTCTGAAGACGGTCCGATTCTTCCACCAGGGTCGGGATGAACCGCAGGGCGATGACCATCATCATGGCCAGTTCGTGGGCGGGCAGGCCGAACCGTTCGAAAGGTTTGAGCAGACACTCGATGCCGTCCGAGACGTCCAGCGGCGCCGTGGTCAGCATCAGCAGGGCCGCGATCAGCATGATGACGACCAGGCGCATGCTGAAGATCGTACCCTGGAAGAGTCCCTCCCACGTTGGACCTGGAATCGTGTAGCCCGCGATGATCACCACCTCGCCCGGCGTGAAGCAGGCGTGGGCGGCAAAGGTGATGATCAGCAGCAGCCGGAAGGCTTTCAGGTTGTTGAGCAGCAGGTGAGGCGGGATATCGGAGACCCGGACCAGGACCGCGACCAGGGTCAGCATGAAAAAGAACAGCGGCAGGGATTTCGCCCAGATCAGCACCGCCATCAGCGCCAGGGCGCCGCACAGCTTGGTGCGGGGATCCAGGCGATGGACTGATGACTCACCGGGGTAGAACTGTCCCAGCGTCAGGTTCTGGAGCATGAGGTTCTATTGAAGGAAGGAAGTTCAGGTACGCGTGCCGATCACACGCACCGGAGGGAAGTTTACCCCGCACAGGCGAGCATAAGTATTTTTAGGAGAACCTGATTGGAACAGTGGTTGTCCCCCCTGGCATTTCTGACGTCCTCCAAACTGGTGAGGCATGCCATCGATACCCGGAGCAGGATTCCCTATTTTATTGCAAAGGTTCTTTTAAAATGACTTTGCTGTAAACCTGTGCGAGGTAACCAACAGTATACCTGATCCGGCGTGAGTCAGCAAGAGATTTTGATCCGCCGTCAGGTTTTGCGCTTCTTCTTCTTGGCCGCGGGGAAGAGTACGTTGTTCAGGATGAGCCGGTATCCGGGGGAGTTCTTGTGGAGGGCGAGATTGGTCGGTGGATCGCCCACAAGGTGCTCTTCATCTTCCGGATCGTGCCCCCCGTAGAAGGTGTAGGTGCCCCTGCCGAAGTTACCGTGGATGTACTTGACATGGTCGGTCCCGGCCTCCTCGGCGAGGACGACCGTGGTGCGCTTGAGCACATCTCGGCTGAACGAGGTGGACAGCCCGTAGAACCCGGCGATGTAGTTCACGTGGCTTTGCGTGAGCATTGACGGGACCGGATCGTACTTGGCGGAAAAATCGAAAAGCGTGAAGGGTCCGGTCGGCACCTTGCCGGCGTTGACCTGGTTCACGTCAATGTTCGAAAAGGAACCGATGAGCGGGTTCAACTGAAGCGTGAAATTCTCGAAGGCGAAGGTCTGGCCGAAGTCCAGCTTGGACTGGGCGTCGGAATCAACCGGGGTGTGGTCGTACTCGGGCGCCACGATATCGGTGCGGGCCGAGGCCAGGGCGATCTCCAGGGTCTCCGTCGCCGCACACATGGCGAAGATGAAACCGCCGTCGCCCACATAGGCCCGAATGCCTTGCGCCACGGCCTTCTTGGCTTCAGCCACAGTATAGTACCCCAGGGTCCGCGCCAGCGTTTCATCGGTGGTCTGCTGCTGCTGGTACCAGGGCGTGCGGTGGTAGCTGTAGAACTTGCTGTACTGTCCCGTGAAATCCTCGTGGTGCAAGTGCAGCCAGTCGTATTGCTTCAGTTCGCCGTTCAAAACCTCCTGGTCGAAGATGGTCTTGTAAGGCACCTCGGCGTATTCCAGCGCCATGGTCACGGCGTCGTCCCAGGGACGCTTGTCGGGCCGGGTGTACACGGCGACTTTGGGCGCCTTCTCGAGCAGCACCCGGTCCATGTTGTTTTCTTCGATATGGGCGTAGATCCGGACCAGTTCCGCGCCGTCGACCACCTTGAAACTCACGCCCCGAAGGTAACACGCCCGCACCCGGTCGGCCGTGGGATCCATGATGAAGGACCCGCCGCGGTAGTTCAGCAGCCACTCGACCGTGTAACCCTGTTCCAGGGCCTGGAAGGCGATGCCATAGGCCTTGAGATGATCCTGCTGCTCCAGATCCATGTGGATCAGCATCTTCTGGGCGCTGGCTGCCGGTGGCAGCAGGAGGAGAAGTGCGGATAGGAGGATGAATCTACGCATGTATATTCTCCAGACGAGTGATTTTCGAATCGAAACCGGTGCTCTGTAATTTACAGGTTTTTGATATGACAGGAAACAGGTTTTAGGAATTGCCTACCTGAATCACCGATGGCACAGTGCACTTTTATAAGGAAGGGATTTACAGCAGGGTAAATGGTGGTTGAGGCGGGCTATCAGTTGAATAGGGTCTGTCACGGATTTTGTGTAACTGACAGTTTCATGTGATGGGCACTCTGTCTTCGTACATGATGATGAACTGGTTGATGGCGGCCGTCCAGTGGACAATGGGCCGGGTCCACCTTCGGGACAGATTGAGCAGGGCCAGATAGAGCAGTTTCCTCACCGCCTCGTCTGTGGGGAAAGCGCCTTTGGTCTTGATGATCTTGCGCAGTCCCCGGTTCATGGATTCGATGGCATTGGTGGTATAGATGACCTTCCTGATTTCCTTTGGGAAGGCGAAGAACGGGGTCAGATGGTCCCAGTGTCTGCGCCACAGCCGGCTGATCGTGGGATATTGCTTATCCCAGTGTTCTGCGAAGCGATCCAAAGCGGCCTCGGCCTGCTCCAGGGTAGCGGCCTGGTATATCACCCGGAGATCCTTGGCCACCTGCTTACGGTCCTTCCAGGAGACGTAGGTCAGGCTGTTACGCACCATGTGTACGATGCAGAGTTGCACCTGGGTCCTGGGATACACCGTCTCTATGGCCTGCGGAAAGCC
This sequence comes from bacterium, assembly GCA_965262815.1. GTDB lineage: Bacteria > JAAXHH01 > JAAXHH01 > JAAXHH01 > JAAXHH01 > JAAXHH01. The sequence continues at coordinate 169,510 of OZ253560.1, forward strand.
CGACAGGCCGTCGCAGCAGGCGATGAAGATATCAGCAACACCCCGGTTCTTCAGTTCGGTCAGTACGTGGAGCCAGAACTTTGCCCCTTCGTTCTGCTCGATCCAGAGCCCCAGGAGTTCCTTGTCGCCGCGCAGGTTAACGCCCAGGGCCAAGTAGACTGCCTTGTTCCTGATGCTGCCGCTATCACGTATCTTGACGAACAGGGCATCCAGGAACAGGATCGGGTAGATCTCATCCAGGGGCCGCGACTGCCAGGCCAGGGCCTCGTCGGTCACGGCGTCGGTGATCCGGGAGACCAGTTCGGGCGAGATGGACACCCCGTAGAGGTCTTCGATATGGCCCTGGATATCCCGGGTGCTCATGCCCCTTGCGTACATGGAGATGATCTTGTCATCGAAGTCCGGCCAGCGTGTCTGGTACTTGCGGATCAACTTCGGATCGAAGCTGTCTTCGCGGTCCCGGGGGATCTCTACCGGCAGATCGCCCTTGTCGTCCTTGAGCGTCTTGGTGGTCTTGCCGTTGCGACTGTTGCCGCGGTTCCTGCCATCGGGGGCATGCTTCCCGTAGCCGAGATGATCGGTGAGCTCGGCTTGGGTCTGTCACGGATTTTGTGTAACTGACTGTTTCATGTGATGGGCACTCTGTCTTCGTACATGATGACGAACTGGTTGATGGCGGCCGTCCAGTGGACAATGGGCCGGGTCCACCTTCGGGACAGATTGAGCAGGGCCAGGTAGAGCAGTTTCCTGGTCGCCTCGTCTGTGGGGAAAGCGCCTTTGGTCTTGATGATCTTGCGCAGTCCCCGGTTCATGGATTCGATGGCATTGGTGGTATAGATGACCTTCCTGATTTCCTGTGGGAAGGCGAAGAACGGGGTCAGATGGTCCCAATGTCTGCGCCATAGCCGGCTGATCGTGGGATATTGCTTATCCCAGTGTTCTGCGAAGCGATCCAGCGCGGCCTCGGCCTGCTCCAAGGTAGCGGCTTGGTATATCGCCCGGAGATCCTTGGCCACCTGCTTACGGTGTTTCCAGGAGACGTAGGTCAGGCTGTTACGCACCATGTGTACGATGCAGAGTTGCACCTGGGTCCTGGGATACACCGTCTCTATGGCCTGCGGAAAGCCAGAGAGCCCGTCGCAGCAGGCGATGAAGATATCGGCAACGCCCCGGTTCTTCAGTTCGGTCAGTACGTGGAGCCAGAACTTTGCCCCTTCGTTCTGCTCGATCCAGAGGCCCAGGAGTTCCTTGTCGCCGTGGAGGTTAACGCCCAGGGCCAGGTAGACCGCCTTGTTCCGTACGCTGCCGCTATCACGCACCTTGACGAACAAGGCATCCAGGAACAGGATAGGATAGACCGGGTCCAGAGGCCGCGACTGCCAGGCCAGGACCTCGTCGGTTACGGTGTCGGTGATCCGCGAGACCAGTTCGGGCGAGATGGCCACTCCGTAGAGATCTTCGATATGGCCCTGGATATCGCGGGTGCTCATGCCCCTTGCGTACATGGAGATGATCTTGTCGTCGAAATCCGGCCAACGGGTCTGATACTTACGGATCAGCTTGGGATCGAAGGAGCCCTCGCGGTCCCGGGGGATCTCTACCGGCAGATCGCCCTTGTCGTCCTTGAGCGTCTTGGTGGTCTTGCCGTTGCGACTGTTGCCGCGGTTCCTGCCATCGGGGGCATGCTTCTCGTAGCCGAGATGATCGGTGAGCTCGGTTTCCAGGATCCGTTCGGCCATGCGCTTCTTCATGCGCTTGAGCAGGCCGTCTTCGCCGAAGAGGTCCTCGGCGTCCACCCCGTCTTCCATGAGCTCATCCAAAAGACGGTCGATCTTACTTGAGGGTTTTCTTTCTCTGGCCATAGCACTTCCTCCTTGTGAGCAAGATACAAGCTATTGCCAGTTACACAAAACATGTTACAGACTCCCAGGATCCGCTCGGCCATGCGCTTCTTCATGCGCTTGAGCAGGCCGTCTTCGCCGAAGAGGTCCTCGGCGTCCACCCCGTCTTCCATAAGCTCATCGAGAAGACGGTCGATCTTACTGGGATTCTTTCTGTCTCTGGCCATAGCAATTCCTCCTTGTGAGCAAGATACAGGCTATTGCCAGTTACACAAAACTTGTTACAGACTCTATTCATACTCAATTGGGTTTTCTCGAACGCCTTTTCCATCTTCTCGAACGCCTTTTCCATCTTCTCGAAGCGCTGTTCCATCCTGTCGAAGCGCTGTTCCATGGCCTCGAAGCGTAACTCCAAGACATCCAGGCGTTGTTCCACACTTTCCAAACGCCGATCTATCTTGTCGAAGCGCTGATCCACGGCGTCGAAGCGCTGATCCACGGCGTCGAAGCGCTGATCCATGGCGTCGAAGCGCTGATCCATGGCGTCGAAGCGCTGATCCATGGCGTCGAAGCGCTGATCCACGCCGTCGAAGCGCTCATTCACGTTCTTGAAGGATGCAGTCACCTCATCAAATTTCTCTTCAAGAAAATCAAACAGATCATGCACTTTATCATTAGTCAGTTTGATTTTCTCGTCAGATGACAACAACTCCCACGCCTTCATTGCAATACCTCTCGAATGGGGTAAGGGGTCAGTTGGCGTACTCGATTACGACCGTTCAAAGAGAACCTGTTCGGCTACAAGCATGGCATGTTTGCAAACCTGTACCTTTAGTCAACAAAAGTGATACGATCTCGAGTTTAAATTAACACGACTTACTCAAGCAGGCGCATCACCGTGCAATTCCACCAGGTTGTCCACGTACTTGTGACCGCTCCCGGTATTGAAGAGCACGACGCGTTCGGACCGGTCGATCCGGCCCAGGGCGAGCATTTTCCTCAGGCCGGCCAGCACGGCGCCGCCTTCGGGTGCAGCGAAGATGCCTTCGTTGGCACCGATCTCCCGCACGCCCCGGATCATGTCGCCGTCTGACACGGCCACCGCATCCCCGCGGCTTTCCCGGATCGCGGCCAGCATCAACTTGTCTCCCACGGCTGCGGGCACGCGCAGCCCGCTGGCGAGCGTACGGGCATTCTTCCACTCGGGAGCGTCGGGCCATTTCTGTTCCCACGCGCGGACGATGGGCTGGCATCCGGCGGCCTGCACCGCGACCATGCGGGGCCGCTGCGTTCCTATCCACCCGAGCGCTTCCATTTCGTCGAAGGCCTTCCACATGCCGATCAGTCCCGTACCGCCGCCCGCGGGATACAGGATCACATCGGGCAAGGTCCAACCGCACTGTTCCGCCAGCTCGTACCCCATGGTCTTCTTGCCCTCGATCCGGTAGGGTTCCTTCAGGGTGGACACGTCGAACCAGCCCTCTTCGTCTTTCCGTGCGGCCACCAGTTTGCCACAGTCCGTGATGAGTCCGTCCACGAGCTCTACGCTTGCGCCGTGGGCACGGCATTCGACGATAAAGGGCAGGGGCGTGTCCCGGGGCATGAACACGTGCACTGGGATGCCGGCCTTGGCGCCGTAAGCGGAAAGGGCGCCCGCCGCGTTGCCGGCGGAAGGGATGGCCAGGGAATCGGCCCCCAGTTCCAGGGCGCGGGACACGGCCATGGCCAGTCCCCGGGCCTTGAAGGAACCGGTGGGATTGACGGATTCATCCTTGATGTAGAGGCCGGTCATGCCCAGGCCGTCGCCCAGGCGCCGGGCATGGATGAGGGGCGTACCGCCCTCGCTCAGGGTAACGATGGCCGATTCATCGCGCACCGGAAGCATCTCGCGGTAGCGCCAGAGGGTGGGTTCGCGCATCGCCAGGATTTCGGGGGTCAGCGCCTTGCCCGCCTCTTCGGTGTCATATCGCGCGAGGAGCGGCCGGGCGCAGTCGGGACAGAGGTTTTGCAACTGGTCCGCCGACAGCCGGTGGCCGCAGTCGCTGCATTCCAAGTCGATGAGAAAGCTCATGGTTGTTAATGTCTTTCCGGTTTGCGAACCGTCACGGTGAGCACCGCGCTGATCGCCGCGTAGACCTCCGTCGGTCTCGATAGCACCGCGGCATATCACAGGTCGAAGAATAGCCCGACCCCCGCGTAACGGTCCTCCATGTGATGAAACTGCCCGTGTTCGCTGCGTCCCCCGTGGTAGACGAGGGCGAAACGCAGGCCCCTCGCTCCCTCGTTTTGCAACAGCAATCCGGCGTGTGCCGTGCGATTGACCACCAGCTCCCCGTCCCGAAAAACCCGCACGTCGCAGGCGAGATAGGCGCGGACGGCCTGGCCGGCAAGTGGAGCGGACACCAGTTCGGCTCCGGTCTGGACCCGCCACCGTCGAACGTCCGGGATGGCGTGGTTCGACCAGCGCAAGCTGCTGTAGACCCGTGCGGATCCGTGCGCGAAACCCCGCTCGTACGCGCCGTACACCGTGAAATACTCCCGGCTGTAGGTGAAGGCCTGCTCCGGCCCGTCGTACCCGTCGGCCAGGTGGGCGCTCACGTGGGCGTATTCGAACCGACCGGCAAGCCGGTCATTGCCCAGGTCCGCGTGAAATCCGACCAGGTAATCGGCGGTCTCGAGGGGGAAGGTCGCCCCGGACCAGCGCAGTTTCGAGAAAACGCCGGCATGGATCCCGGTCCGGAACCGTAGCCGCCCGTCCTCGTCCCACGCGTAGTCAAAGGCCTCCCAGGAACCTCCAATGTCCCCATTCAACCGGTCGTCCAGGTTGGTGGTTACGGCGAACCGCGTCTCGGTCGGGTCGGCCAGCAGCGAGCGGAACAACCGTTTTTGAGGGGAGGCGAAGCGCCAGGTACCCGCCGCGGCTTCGAAAGCAAGGCCGAAGACCAGGAAAAGGACGCCTGCACAGGTTGCCCAGCGGATCAACCCCATTCCACATCCATCGTGCTGAACAACGCCACACAGACCATACCGCGAGTAATCCCGCAGACTGCCTGGCGCGGCGTCCCGTCACCAGCGCGAAATGGCGTCCCGCGGACTGCTTGTCGCGGTATCCCTTGGACAGTGAACCGGGTAATTGTGCCCCAGGAGGTTATTAAGGAAGGCATGTTTATATTAATGTAAAAGAGAAGGAGCGACTATGGCGTAAGGTGTCCCTGAGAAGTTCAAAACCGGTGGCGCCTGCGCTTGTATGCTCACCGAATCTGCCCCGGGTCGCGCCTATCGATGATAGGACAGATAGCCTCCCGATGTCAAGACCTGATTGGCCGCCGGAACTCCGGCGCACAGGGTGTCAGGGACACTCCGACAGGCTTATTGTGCTTGACAGGACCGCCGCCCGGCCATTATTTTCGGAGTCTTGTTCAAACACAAAAAACGGAGCCAGTAACTGTGTCGCGTAATCTGAACAGTTTCGATGCACGCACCGAATTGACGGTGGACGGAAACGCCTTTGCCTACTATTCGCTTCCGCGGGCGGCGGAAAGTGGCGCCGGCGACATTTCCCGTCTTCCCTTTTCACTCAAGATCATGCTGGAGAACCTGTTGCGCCACGAAGACGGCGTAACGGTCTCAGCCGGGGACGTGACCGCCGTCGTGGAAAGCGCCACGGGCGGACCCTCCGAACGGGAGATCGCCTTCCGCCCCGCACGGGTGCTGATGCAGGACTTCACGGGCGTGCCGGCCGTCGTCGACCTGGCGGCCATGCGGGACGCCATCCGGAAACTGGGCGGAGCGGCGGACCGCATCAATCCCCTGCAGGACGTGGACCTGGTCATCGACCACTCCGTGCAGGTGGACGAGTTCGGTTCCCGCAGGGCCTTCGCGGCCAACGTGGACCGTGAATTCGACCGAAACCAGGAACGGTATCTCTTTCTGAAATGGGGACAGCGGGCCTTCGACAACTTCCGCGTCGTCCCGCCCGGCACGGGCATCGTGCACCAGGTCAATCTGGAGTACCTGGCGAAGGTGGTCTTCACCCGGGGACAGAACGGGAACAGCGTCGCCTATCCCGATACCCTGGTGGGCACGGATTCCCATACCACCATGATCAACGGTCTCGGCGTAGTGGGCTGGGGCGTCGGCGGCATCGAGGCGGAAGCGGCGATGCTCGGACAGCCTGTGTCCATGCTCATCCCCTCCGTGGTGGGATTCAAGATGACGGGCGCGCTGCCGGCCGGGGCCACGGCCACGGACCTGGTCCTGACGGTTACCCAGATGCTCCGGGCCCACGGCGTCGTCGGCAAGTTCGTCGAGTTTCACGGTCCGGGGCTGGACAACCTGACCCTGCCCGACCGGGCCACGATCGCCAACATGGCGCCCGAATACGGCGCGACCGTGGGATTCTTCCCCGTCGATGGCGAGACGCTGACCTACATGGAGCTGACCGGCCGCGATCAGGAGGAGATCGCCCTGGTCGAAGCCTATACGAAGGCACAGGGCCTCTTCCGCACAAGCGACACCCCCGATCCCGCTTTTACGGACATCCTGGAACTCGACCTGGGCACCGTCGAACCGAGCATGGCAGGGCCGCGACGGCCCCAGGACCGGGTTTCTCTGGCCCGCGTCAAGCCCTCCTTCCGCAGGGAACTGGCAACCATGCTTGCCGACGAAAACCCGGGCCTTTCCAACGAGACGGTCAACCAGTGGGTGGACGGCAACGGCCATGCGCCCGGTGAACTGGGCACGCTGACGAAGAAGGCGGCCGTCGACATGGATGGATCGTCCTTCGAACTGGGACACGGTTCGGTCGTGATCGCCGCGATCACCAGTTGTACGAACACGTCGAACCCGGCCGTACTCGCGGCTGCTGGGCTTCTGGCCCGAAAGGCCGTCGAGCGCGGACTTTCCTCCAAGCCATGGGTAAAGACCAGCCTCGCGCCGGGATCGCAGGTCGTGACCCGGTACCTGGAAGACATGGGCCTGCTCCACTACCTGGAACAACTCCGGTTCCACGTGGTGGGCTACGGCTGCACGACGTGTATCGGCAACAGCGGTCCGGTGCCCGCCCCGATCGGCGACGCGGTGCGGGAATCGGAACTCGTGGCGGCCGCCGTGCTGAGCGGCAACCGCAATTTCGAAGGCAGAGTGAATCCCCTCGTCAAAGCCAACTACCTTGCCTCGCCGCCGCTGGTGGTCGCCTACGCCCTCGCCGGCCGCATGGACGTCGACCTGTACCGCGAACCCATCGGCACGGACCGGGACGGCCGCGACGTCTACCTGAAGGAGATCTGGCCGACGCCGGAGGAAGTCAGTAACGCGGTGCGCGTCTCGGTGCGCCGGGAAATGTTCCAGTCCATCTACGCCGACGTCTTCACCGGCGACAACCGGTGGGCCGAACTGGCCGCGACCAGCGACGAGTCCTACGCCTGGGACGACGCTTCCACCTACGTCAAGCTTCCGCCCTATTTCGACGGCATGCCGGCCGATCCGCCCGAGATATCGGACATCCGCGGCGCCCGCGCGCTGGCGGTGCTGGGCGATTCCGTCACGACGGATCATATCTCGCCGGCCGGTTCGATACAGGCCGACGGTCCCGCGGGACGGTACCTGGTGGAGCACGGCGTGGCGCCTTCGGCCTTCAATTCCTACGGCTCTCGGCGGGGAAATCACGAAGTCATGATGCGGGGCACCTTCGCCAATATCCGGCTGCGCAACCGCATGGCGCCGGGGACCGAGGGCGGCTGGACCCGGACGTCGTCCGACGGCGAGCCGGTCGCCATCTACGACGCGGCCATGGCGTACCACGCTTCGGGCACGCCCCTGGTCGTGCTCGCCGGCAAGGAATACGGCACGGGTTCATCGCGGGACTGGGCCGCCAAGGGGCCCAATCTCCTGGGCGTTAAGGCCGTAATCGTGGAGAGCTACGAACGCATACACCGGAGCAACCTCATCGGCATGGGCATCCTGCCGCTCCAGTTCGACGAAGGCGAAAGCGTCGAATCCCTCGGCCTGACCGGCTTCGAGACCTACGATTTCGAGGGCATCGAAGGCGGTATCACCCCCCGGCAGCGAGTGAAGGTACGCGTGACCGCCGATGACGGCACAACGAAGACGGTGGACACCGTCGTGCGCATCGATACGCCCGTAGAGGTCGAATACTACCGCCACGGCGGCATCCTGCAGTACGTCCTGCGAGGCCTGCTCAAGGGGTAGGGATAACTGCGGCACCTGTGCCTAAAATCCGAGGAAGGCGCACCGCCTGTCAACGTAAGATGAACGCACCGCCCACTGCTTAAAAAATAGAAATCGAACCGGCGAAAGCCGGATGTGGAAAAAGGGAAATCGTCCGGATTGCACGGGACGGTTTCCCGAAACTTTTGGAGGCAAAGGGAAGCATGGGAATCAGGGTCGGCATCAACGGGTTTGGCCGAATCGGCCGCATGGTATTCCGCGCCATGACGGAACGAACCGGATTCGACGTGGTCGCCATCAACGACCTCACCGACAGTGCGACGCTCGCGCACCTACTTAAATATGACTCCGTCCACGGCCGCTATGAAGGACCTGTCAGGGCGGTGGAGGATGGACTCTACATCAACGGCGACAAGATCGATATCGTGTCCGAGCGCGATCCCGCGGATCTGCCCTGGGGCGACCGCGGCGTTGACCTCGTGGTGGAATCGACCGGTATTTTCACTGACGGGGAGAAGGCCTCGGCGCACCTCTCGGCTGGAGCGAAGAAAGTGCTGATTTCCGCGCCTGCGACCAACGTGGACGCGACCATCGTCATGGGCGTGAACGACGGGATCCTGAACGGCTCCCACCGGGTCGTCTCCAACGCTTCCTGCACCACCAACTGCCTCGCCCCCATGGCGTCTGTGCTCCACGAAAACTTCGGCGTCATCCGCGGGTCCATGACCACGGTGCACGCCTATACCAGCGACCAGAGCATCATCGACTTCGCCCACAGCGATCCCCGGCGGGCCCGGTCGGCCGCCGTGTCCATGATCCCCACGAGCACCGGAGCGGCCAAGGCCATCGGCGAGGTGATCCCTGAGCTGAACGGCCGGCTCAACGGCATGGCGATCCGCGTGCCCGTACCGGACGGTTCCCTGACCGACTTCGTGGCCCAGGTAGAACGTGTCCCCACGGTCGACGAGGTCAACCAGGCCTTCGCCGCCGCCGCCGCAGGCAGCCTAAAAGGTATCGTGGAATACTGTGAGGATCCCATCGTCTCCGTCGACATCGTGCACAACCCCGCGTCGTGCATCTTCGACTCCGAGCTGACCATGATCATCGACGAAGGCCTGGTCAAGATCTGCGGATGGTACGACAACGAATGGGGCTACTCCAACCGCTGCGTCGACCTGCTGGAGCATCTGGCGGGGATTTGACGGGGTACCTGCTGCGAACGCGATCGGCGCTTCAACTCGTATTGCCTACTAGTACAGTGTTGCGCACCCGCTCAGAACCAACAACATTCCAATCTGAAATAGTACGCGGTTAACGGCCGCAATAGGTAACGTAACATCACTGGTTACCTACTGCCGAAATTCGCTAAACAGTTGAACTACACGGCGGTAAAGCACGGCAGAACGTAACCGGAATGCCTAGCCAATGCACATGAACGATATGTTTGATAAATACCATATGTCAGAGATCGTACTAATTATACATGGTTATTAAGATTGAGAGGAGATAGGATGCTGGTAGGGGTAAAGAATGTCCAATAAAGGCATGACCGAAAATTCGTGGAACAAAGCGCAGTATGCCATTCGCAAAGAGAGTACTATGATAGCGAGGGAGATCCGTAGGGAAGGTCATATAAAAGCTGTTGAGATCCTCGGCCCTCAAATGGTCCGTTCTGCATCGGAGGAAATGACTGACGGGACCTTGGAAGAGGATGACGTGCCCTTGGCAGCAATAGAAGTCAGGTTGGACGACCCGATGTTGTCACTAAAGATGGAAATCGTTAAAGCTTCAATAACGACGACTACGAAATCGAATATGCTTGGTTCCCTCGATCCGGCTCTTCTGAACATTTTGAGATATGTAATCAAGGGTGAAAGACTATATAAACACAACATCGGAGAATTCTTCGACCTGTACGGAAAATTTGAAGAGAGACACAAGACCAGAGGGTCGGAAACAAAAGCCGTGATGATTAAATTGTTGGAGGGGAAAACGGAAAACAACTATAAAAAGGTTAAGGATAGGAACGGAGTTTTTGTGAAACATGCCCACCCATTGCCTTATGCAGTTAGAAATCACCTGGCTCACTAAGGGACCGACCTCGATTATTTTGACCTCAAGGGCATTGAGTTGAAGAAATCGATTCCATTATTAAAGTCGTGGCTCGACGACTGACAGATCAACTACAGATATCGCCACGACATCATCTGCACAGAGCGTAATCTGAAACGGTGTCTGACAACGGTACCTTATTATAGAGGAGAAGATTATGTCGTTTATCAGGTTGAAATTTGTACCTTCCAACCTATGTATGCTGTCCACGCAATTGATTATAGTATCCATTTGCATGGTGTTATTGACAATCTCCGGTTGTTCAATAAAACGTCTTTTTGAAGCGGACGAATATCAAAACCAGATGATTCGTTTTCTTTCCTTAGTCGGACAGGTTAACAGGGACAATCAGCGGGCGCAAGACTCGTTGGGTCGAGCAGAAAGAGCTGTACAACGAGCAACTGGTGAAAGTGTAAATACAGCAGAAATGTGTTTTTCAGAAACGCAAGAACACGCCCGGGCCGCTGATTTTTGGGCACGTACTGTCAATTCGATACATAGTGTTGCGAAGGAAGAACGGTCCTTGAAAAAGGCCAGGGACTTTTACGATGCTGCTGAAGGATTTGCATCAGGTGTAAAGGTAAGCGCTGATCTTGCGGTGGAAAATGCAGACTGTGCACAGCAGGCATCGACTGGCCTCGCTCCGGAGGAATGATACCTACTGAGCCAATCCCACAACTTATCTTACTGTTACGATGAGCGAAGAAAGTGATTTCATACAGTCGACTGATGGGAAAGGATTCGGATAATTGAGATGGCGAACCTGGAAGAAGAAGCCCCAAACCGACGTGCGTTGTGGAATACAAAACGAAGTCAAGTATGCTAAGGATACCATTTTCTAGCTAAAATCGAACTCAATGCGAGTCTGTAACATGTTTTGTGTAACTGGCAATAGCTTGTATCTTGCTCACAAGGAGGAAGTGCTATGGCCAGAGAAAGAAAACCCTCAAGTAAGATCGACCGTCTTTTGGATGAGCTCATGGAAGACGGGGTGGACGCCGAGGACCTCTTCGGCGAAGACGGCCTGCTCAAGCGCATGAAGAAGCGCATGGCCGAACGGATCCTGGAAACCGAGCTCACCGATCATCTCGGCTACGAGAAGCATGCCCCCGATGGCAGGAACCGCGGCAACAGTCGCAACGGCAAGACCACCAAGACGCTCAAGGACGACAAGGGCGATCTGCCGGTAGAGATCCCCCGGGACCGCGAGGGCTCCTTCGATCCCAAGCTGATCCGTAAGTATCAGACCCGTTGGCCGGATTTCGACGACAAGATCATCTCCATGTACGCAAGGGGCATGAGCACCCGCGATATCCAGGGCCATATCGAAGATCTCTACGGAGTGGCCATCTCGCCCGAACTGGTCTCGCGGATCACCGACACCGTAACCGACGAGGTCCTGGCCTGGCAGTCGCGGCCTCTGGACCCGGTCTATCCTATCCTGTTCCTGGATGCCTTGTTCGTCAAGGTGCGTGATAGCGGCAGCGTACGGAACAAGGCGGTCTACCTGGCCCTGGGCGTTAACCTCCACGGCGACAAGGAACTCCTGGGCCTCTGGATCGAGCAGAACGAAGGGGCAAAGTTCTGGCTCCACGTACTGACCGAACTGAAGAACCGGGGCGTTGCCGATATCTTCATCGCCTGCTGCGACGGGCTCTCTGGCTTTCCGCAGGCCATAGAGACGGTGTATCCCAGGACCCAGGTGCAACTCTGCATCGTACACATGGTGCGTAACAGCCTGACCTACGTCTCCTGGAAACACCGTAAGCAGGTGGCCAAGGATCTCCGGGCGATATACCAAGCCGCTACCTTGGAGCAGGCCGAGGCCGCGCTGGATCGCTTCGCAGAACACTGGGATAAGCAATATCCCACGATCAGCCGGCTATGGCGCAGACATTGGGACCATCTGACCCCGTTCTTCGCCTTCCCACAGGAAATCAGGAAGGTCATCTATACCACCAATGCCATCGAATCCATGAACCGGGGACTGCGCAAGATCATCAAGACCAAAGGCGCTTTCCCCACAGACGAGGCGACCAGGAAACTGCTCTACCTGGCCCTGCTCAATCTGTCCCGAAGGTGGACCCGGCCCATTGTCCACTGGACGGCCGCCATCAACCAGTTCGTCATCATGTACGAAGACAGAGTGCCCATCACATGAAACAGTCAGTTACACAAAATCCGTGACAGACCCCTCAATGCTTACAATGAATATGAAATGGTCCCTTGGGAATGGCACGAACGGAACGGGAATCAACTATGTGACGAAGATTACATCCAGATATTTATGAAAGGTATCTGGAGGTATGAGATCGCAACCGCTTGAACAGACTGCGATCCTATTCGTGCAGGCTATTGTACTCAAAGCTGAACAATCTCATTTCTGCCATGAGTATTACACCATGCGAAACTTAATGAAGTTATGTTTGGCCACATTCCTGTGGTCCACTGGAATATCGACAGCACAAATCACCCCAACTATCCGCTCTCAGGATACCGAGACACCCCGTGCCCAGCCGAACAACGCGGCACAACTGTCCCAGGTAATTCAATCCCCCCGCCTCCTTATCGTCGACTACGCCATGGCTTATCCGGAGGAAAACGCCGGCGTGGTCCGGGTGTTCATGGAAGCGGGGTTCGAGGTCGACCTTCGCCCCTACTATCCGGCGATGGTGGAGCGGGACGCCTCGACCTACGACGCCATCATGCTGATGGGCGGCGGCGATCCGGGGATGAGCAACCAGGAAGTGGACCTGGCCATCAACTACGTGTCCCGCGGAAAGGCGCTGATCCTCGCGGTCCCTTCCGATGGACCCTACGGGGAGGGGAGAAGGACCAATCCCGGTGTGCATGACCGGTACCAGTTCAATACGCTGCTCAACCGGCTTAACGTCAGCCTATACGCCGTGAACGCCGATCACGAACTCAGTCCGCTCCTCAATCCCGTGGTTCAATTCGAGCCCGTCGCCGACCATTCCGTCAGCCAATACCTGGATAGTGCAGTTAGTGCGCGCGCGGGGACCCGCGTGCTCGTGGGCTCTGGCGCCGAGCCGCTGCTGCTGGAACCGGAAGCGCCGGAGCCTACCGAAGAGGTGGCGCCGGAACCCGAAGAGGAGCCGGAGTACCGGATCGTCCGGCGCACCATGCGCATCCAGCCTGCCGATGCCAATGTGGACGAGGACATCGAACTTTTGCTTCGCGGCGAACAGGAACTGCGGGCGCAGCTGTACTACCGGTCCCGGGAACGTCCTTCGCCCGTGGACTGGGAGACGTCGAGATTCAAGGGGAAGGTGGAGAGCGTTTCGGAGACTTCGGATACGCTCAGGGTACGCATGCCCGGCAACCGCTGGGGATCCGAATACGCGCTCGTCGACGTCCCGGTTGGGGTCATCGCGGCCGCCTTCGCTGACCGGGAGATCCGGGAAGAGATCCAGTCGGCCGCCGATCTCGAATCCATGCGGGGCGACGAGGAGACCTTCGGCCGCATGGCGGTGGCGGCGGCGGGCAGGACCGACCGGTTGAACAAGGGTTTCGTCGTGGTCGTCGACCGGGATATCCTTACCGGCCTGGACCGGCCCCTGCCTCCCATGGGTATTGGTCCGGCGGACCGCGAGGGCCTGGAGCAGTTCCTGGACGGACTCGCGCGGTACGCCCGTTCGCTCGTGGAAGAACCACAGGCCTGGTCGCCGGAACACGACTACCCGGAAGCCCAGTTGCCCGGCAACCAGAAGCCCGATATCCAAATCAACAACATCTCCGTGCTGACGGCACTGCCCGGGCGGATTCGGGAAGCGCAATCGGTTACCGTTACCGTATCGCTATCGGGATCGGTCCCGGACGAGTCCTCCGCCACCTCGGGAGCGGACGCCGCCGCGCCGCTACGCGGCGTATGGGACTTCGTCCTGCGGCGACACGAGCATATTTCCGGTCTCGCGGAACTCCTTCCCGAGCTTGGAATGGACTTCCTGTGGACCGTGGCCCCGGCTGCCAGCTACACCGGGGGCGCATCGCTTGCGGGTGGCGTGCGATTCGAATCCTGGGCCCTGCCCATCTCGAACCGCCTGGGCGGGACGTCGACGGACTGGTTCACCGGTCTCAGCGCCGCCGGCACCATGGACGGCGACTTCGAGGATGCCCTGGATACCCGCGGGGACCCGGTCGGCTTTCCGTCCCGGTTCGACATGGCCTACCTGAACCAATACCTCTTCGAACCGTCCCGCGCCATCGCCCGGAACAGCCGCGGCCAGTCCGCCCTGAAGGGCATCGTGCATGACTGGGAGCCCCGCTTCAACCGGTTGTTCGATGCCTACGCCATGACCGACGCCTTCGACGACCTGCACTTCCGCTACTTCACCCGCCATCTCGTCCGGACGGGCCTGTACCACGGCGAGGAATTCAGATCGCTCATGGGGCTGGACCGGGACGAACGCTTCGAGTGGCTGCTGAAATCGGGACATCTCGAGACCTACTTCGATCTCCAGGAATCCAACGCCGAGCGCCTCGGCATCCTCTACCGCCAGACGCTGGACGAGATCAATCCCGGGCTGCTCCACGGCGCCTTCGTCCGCTCCCTGCGGCCGAACTGGTACCACCTCGGTTTCTGGCGCGGCGCCGGCACGCCGGACCGCCCCTTCCTCGTGTTCTCCTACGAACGCCCCCCGCCATGGTATGCACAGTTTCTCAGGAACCAGGGCATCTCGGCCCGGGTGATCCCGGTCGGACTGCTCGGTCTGCTGGGCGATGAAGAAGCGAACGATCTCCTCGACAAGGCTTCCGATACAGGCGGCTACGCCCTGGAACGCGGCCTCTGGCTCGTCACCGACCCGCCGGAAGAGGCCGGATTGAACGCTCCGGCCGAAGGCCTGACGCGGGACGCGCTGCTGGAGGCTATTCGGGTAGGGGATGGGGAGTAGCGGGTAGGACGCAGGATCGCCCTGTCAGAGGGCATGCACGAACCGTGTTGAATCCAATAACATCGATAGGAGGAATTTTCATGATGGGAATTCCCAAGGGATCCTTGCCGTTCGAAGAGGATCTGGCACAGATGCGTGAAGATCTCAACGGGATACAAAATGATGTGAATTTGATGCGCTAGTATGGGTGTGTGATCCTTCAATTTACGCATGAGCTAAAGAACAAAAGGCGCTTGATGCAGGTCCAACACGGATTGGCAACACTTGAGGAATTAAGGAAAGAAGAAAAGGAGGAAGAGGAATATATGCGAAAGTTGCTGGAAGCGCATAAGGAGAGAAGGATGGACTGATGTTTAAGATGTGCTTTCAAATAAGATCGTAGTTGGTTCTAGACAGTAGACAGGAAATGTGAACGCCCGGTGGGTTAGCCGCCGGGCGTTTTATGTTTGAAACCAAAAAAAGTGCGAGAATCGAGAGGAGGTATTCGACTAATTGGGATAGATCACCAAGATCTCGGTTTAGGATAACCTCCTACGTAGTATAGGAAACATGCCTTCACTAATGAAACTTATAACTGTCGTCAATGAACTAACCAAGGTAGCAATCTCCGTATACAAAATCGTCCAGTTACATTGCCTGGCGTATACACGGAACGGTACGTTAAAACACCAAGCGGAGTTAGGAGTTGTGGAAGCGCAAGTCTTTCTTGGTGCAGTTTATTCTAAAGGGATAGGCGTTACAAAGGATAACAGAGAAGCGTTAAAATGGTACCTAAAGGCTGCAAATCAGGGGAACAGAAGTGCACAGTTAATCATAGGCGTAAGATACACGTTAGGCGAGGGTGTGATACAAAACCATGTCGAAGCAATACGATGGTTCAGTGAAGCAGCGAATCAAAACAGCGCTTTAGCACATTTGGCGTTGGGACTAATGTACGCAAATGGAACAGGTGTGCCCAGAAACCTAAATCGAGCGCGTGATCTGTTTAATCTAGCAATGTACGTCAGCACTGAAGAAACTGAGGGAAAGAGATCTTCTGAAATTTAAGGTGTTTGAACTTCAGTTTGAAATCGTTGGATAATCTGTACCAAAAAGGGGGAATTGATGCTTAGCGATTTACATCTCTTAGCAATAGTTAGAAACCGTAAACAAACGACCCTCGCAAGAATGCCTCTCGAAAAACCTGTACACAACAATCTAGAGAAAAGTTGGACCTCAAGTTACGAATCATTTATAAGTCATCTCAATCAAATAGACTACAGGCCAGGTCGTCAACTTGAGAGTAATCAGTGCTTTCGATTTCTGGACTATGATCTACCTCAATGGTTAGCAAAACAAACCATTAAAACAGCGCGCTACATTGATGTAATGCACGATATCCCTAGAATATACAATCTAATTCAGGGGACGGTAGTACTTGCCCGAGACGATAATGATAAGGAATTAATGTTGTTTCAAGATTTCTCTCAATCCAATGTGATTGCACCAGGTCACATTCTTCAACTAGAAGGGGATATCTACAAGATCATAGAGCATCGTGGGTTATTACTCGAAAGAAAATTATGTGCTGTTTACATGTCCTCAGAACGCAGGTTGCTTTTTTCGAATTTCCGTGCTGTAAACTCCTTTCTTCCGATTTTTGAGTTCTACAAGAAAGTGTCCGAGCAGGAAATACGAGAGGTATTAAAAAACAGCATATTTGTAGCAGAAGCACCGGATACCTGGGCAAGAGATGCAAATCAGTGGTTTCGTACTCGATTCTCACAGTTGATTGACACAGGTATTCTTGAACGGTATTCTGCAGAAGAATTAAAAAGCCGCTCAAAAGGATATGACGTTTCTATACAGATAGTGAATGATAAGGTATTATTTCCTTCCGATCAGGATTCAGCAAAACGACTGTTGCAGTTCCTTAGTGAAGAACTGTATAAAGGAGCTGTAACAGATACAAACTATGTTGCGACCTCTAAATTCGAACTAAAAACCAACCAGCAGTAGACAAACAAACGTAGTAAAGGATAGAGTCGATGTAAATAAACCGCTTTGCGGTAAGTATGCCAATTGTGGTATTTTTAAAATCCGAGTCTGTAACATGCTTTTTGTAACTGGCAATAGCATGTATCTTGCTCACAAGGAGGAAGTGCTATGGCCAGAGACAAGAAGTCCCCAGGTAAGATCGACCATCTTCTCGATGAACTGATGGAAGACGGGGTGGACGCCGAGGACCTGTTCGGCGAAGACGGTCTGCTCAAGCGCATGAAGAAGCGCATGGCCGAGCGGATCCTGGAAGCCGAGCTCACCGATCACCTCGGCTACGAGAAGCATGCCCCCGATGGCAGGAACCGCGGCAACTCACGCAATGGCAAGACCACCAAGACGCTCAAGGACGACAAGGGCGATTTGCCGGTAGAGATCCCCGGGACCGCGAAGGCTCATTCGATCCGAAGCTGATCCGCAAGTACCAGACGCGGTGCCCGGACTTCAATGACAAAATCAACTCCATGGAGGCTAAAATCAACATTTACCAAGTCAAGAAGTGTCGTTTTCTAATATGTCGTCGCTAATAACAGGGGGTTGTTTTGGGAAAAGAGAAACCGGAAAAAGGATCGGAGTTGGCTGGTCGTTTTACGGCAATGGACATGACAATTCTTGTGCTTTTGAAGGAGGTTTTCAAAGACGACATGTCTCGTCTGGATTACATGTTAAGTCAAATAACACCTCCCGATGAGTTAAATGATCCAGTAAGTGAATCACATCGATCATTGATCAAGTTTTATCGATCGACCTTCAAATAGTTATATTGTCCTTATGTACACTTGATGATATTAACCGACGATCGATAGAGGAGATTCAATGCCAGCAAAAAGAAACTTCGATCCGAATGAGTTTTCAGGACGTGACATGGCCCTGGTCGTCATTATATCACATATCATCAAGGAGATTTGCGGTGATTCTAAATCTGTACTTGATCGATGGATAGAGGGAATAGAACATCTGACGATATCGGTAAACTCCGAGTATCCAGATTACCCCTATGATAAGGTCAATGACGGTATTGAAGAGATTAAGAAAATGCTCGTAGAAAACCTCACGAGGGAGTCCTAGTTCCTCTCTATGAAATGTAACCTTTATTAAGATACTAAACGGTTGTCAATTCACACTGGAGAGATGAAAATGACTAAAGAAGAAGAAGGACTTTCGTGCGACTTCTGTAGGTTTTTTGAGCAAATTGGAAACGGTTACGGCAGATGCCATCGATATCCACCGAGTGTCAATCCCCGAAAAAAACAGTATTCTCCAGGAGACTTTCTAAGCGACTGGCCTGTGATATTCCACAGCAACTGGTGTGGAGAATGGGAAGCGCGGGAATTCGACTAGTAAGTATCGAATCAGTCGTATTTTAACAGGATTACGAGATGTACCAGGTCGGGAGCAGGTAGAAAAACTGGTCAGTGAGTGATCGTGCGAAAAAGCCTTAAGGAAATCACTGAAAAGAACTATTGGGTTTATGGAATAACTGAGAGGGACTTTGATCATGCCGTTCAGCTGGTACAGGAGATGATCGAAGCCCGTACTGATCAATGGAATAGATACGAAAGAAAGGTAATAGAAGAGTGTCCTGATGATGCAGACGACATCCTAGATGATCCCGCATACTATCGCGGATTAGACCAGTTGTTTCTTTGGACATTCTCCGTATGGCGACTACAGGGGCTGATCGAAGCTGTGATTACTTATCAACTGCTTGATCACACTACAGCAAAACGACTCAATGGATTCAAAGCTAAATTAGTAGCACTTCGAAAAGCAGGATTCACCCTGTCAGAAAGCGAGTATGATGAACTCATTCATTGGGTAAAATTGAGAAATGCACTGACTCATGCTCCTCCCGAGGTGTTTCGTCCAGTTCTCTTGATGGAAACGGATGTTATCGAATATCGAGGAATATTGAAGAAGTTGTATTTTAGGTGGATCGGTGAAAAAGGTAATCGTAAAGAGGCGTAGATCTAGTCAATGATTCGGTGCTGGTGACACCGATGGTAAAATGCACGAAGGTCTTTAACCTGTTCGGGCTGATTATATCGGTTGATCAAGTGCACGATTCTTCAATTGAGTAGACATATTCATACCGGATCTCTTGATGGAGTTCGGGTGGTTTATTTCACGATGTAAATTTGGGATGTTTACCTTTGTATGCAAGTTCCAATGGTTTGGGAATTATATGCAATAGTTCCAACGGGCGTGGAATACGATGTGTTGGGGGATATTCCCTTGTAATGTTACCTTCAATCTCCCAGGAACCAGGCACTGTTCCAACCAATAGCCACCAATTTACCATCTTTAAAAACGTAGGTAATTACATCGAAAGGTAAACAAACTATTTGAATGGCAATCAACTGCGGGGCAATTCAAAGTTCAAACTCGGAGTCCTGGTTCTTACAATCTCGGACGCCTCACGCTGGTATTGATTGGACTTACACCGTAACCCCTGGGCTTGTCCTTATCTGTCAGAATCTCACTTCTGCACTTCATTTTCCCTGAATAGCGTCATTTCTCCCCTTCTTTTTCAGGTATTCCCATTCCTTCGGCGGCTGCGTATTCGCTACCGCTCGGACCAGTTCTTCGGGCGTTATAGTGATAGGCGGTGGCAACGGAAATTCTACTGGTCTACCACATGAACGGGTAGGTGGTGGACTACTGACTAATTCCTCATTCTTCGATTTGCGTTTTCGTATCTGATGTTACCCCGTTTTTGTGGACGGTTTACTGTTTGGGATTCAGGCAGTTTTTTGAAGCTCCTTTCGCAGTTTGCAGGTGAGAGATATCCGAGGGAAGAGTGCCTTCTCCGCGTATTGTAGAAGCCCTCGATGTACTCGAACACGGCGAGTCTGGCCTCGTACCTGGTGGCAAAACGTCTCCGGCCGAGCAGTTTGCATTCCAGGCTGGCGAAGAAGCTCTCGCACAGGGCGTTGTCGTAGCAGTCGCTGGCCGAACCCATGGACGGTCTGACGCCGGCCAGCTTGCAGCGTTTGCCAAAGGCCACGGAAGTGTACTGTGATCCCTGGTCGCTGTGGTGGATCACTCCATCGGGTCGACGCTGGCCAAGGGCCATATCCAGAGCGTCTTCGACCAGTTCGCTTCGCAGATGGTTGGCCATGGACCAGCCGTAGTAGCCACTGGGGGAGACGTCCAGCAGGCTGCACAGCCGGCGAACGGGATAGGAGGCCTGATGCGCCTTTATGAACGAGAAGACCCGGTCGGAGTCCCCGTCTCCCGGGCGAACCAGACCGCGGCTTTTGCCAGGATCTCCCGATCCATCATGAGCTGTCTGTTTTCACGGCGCAGGCGACGCAGTTCGGTCCGTTCTTCGGGAGTCAGGCCGTCTTCACGCCTGCCTTGATCCAGGTCGTCCTGTTTGACCCAGTTGCGGATGGCTTGGGCGGTGGGCTCGAACTCCTTGGCCAGCGCTTCGGGGCTGCGACCAGAGCGAATGAGGTCGACCATCTGCTGGCGAAAGGCCGATGGATAGGGGGCACGGGATCTGGGCATGTGGCTCTCCTTTCATACACAAGAGCGCAATGACAAGTTTTGGGCTTAACAACGTATCTCGTACATGGTATATTGGGGGTAGATAAGGACAACAAACCCTTTACCCTGATGGAGATACGCCATGAACTTACACGAACTGTTTACCCGATTCCCCGATCAGAAAGCCTGTATTGACCACTTGGAAGGCATCCGCTACCGTAACGGAGCATACTGCCCCCTGTGCGGATCGATGGAAAACGTCAAGCGTAAGAAGGACGGAACTCGTGTGGGACGCTGGAAGTGATGTTACCCCGTTTTCGTGGACGGTTTACGGTTTGGGATTCAGGCAGTTTTCTTGAACCTCCTTTCGAAGTTCATGGGTGAGAGGTATCCAAGGGAAGAGTGTCTTCTCCGGGTGTTGTAGAAGCCCTCGATGTATTGGAACAGGGCGAGTCTGGCGTCGGCCCTGGTGGTAAAGCGCCTGCGATCGAGCAGTTCGCATTCCAGGCTGGCGAAGAAGCTCTCGCACAGCGCGTTGTCGTAGCAGTCGCCGACCGAACCCATTGAGGGTCTGACCCCGGCCTGTCTGCATCTTTTGCCGAAGGCCACCGAGGTGTACTGCGATCCCTGGTCGCTGTGGTGGATCACCGCGTGGGGTCTGCGCATTCCAAGGGCCATGTCGAGGGCGTCTGTGACCAGTTCGCTTCGCAGGTGGTTGGCCATGGACCAGCCGACGACGCGACGGCTGAAGGCGTCTATGACCACCGAGAGATAGAGGAAGCCCGCATGGGTAGGCACGTAAGTGATGTCGGCGACCCACAGCCGATCCCTGACAGGAGCGCTGAAGTCCCGGTTGACCAGGTCCGGCGCCTTCTTGCTTTCTTCGGATCGCCAGGTGGTGCGCACGGCTCTGCGGCGTGATACTCCACTGATAGCGGCCATGCGCATCAGGCGGGCAACGCGTTTTCGTCCTGCGCGTATGCCCGACGCGCGCAGTTCGGCATGGATGCGCGGCGCGCCGTAGGTACCGTAGGAGCGTTGATGGATCGAGCGGATCCTGCTAAGAAGCATAGCATCCTCTCTGGTCCTCTTGGAGACCACCCGCCTGAGCCAGACGTAGTAGCCGCTGGGGGAGACATCCAGCAGACCGCACATCCGGCGAATAGGATAGGAGGCCTGGCTTGCCTTTATGAACGAGAAGACTCGGGTGGGGTCTCGGTCTCCCGGGCGAACCAGGCCGCGGCTTTTGCCAGGATCTCTCGATCCATCCTGAGCTGTCTGTTCTCACGGCGCAGACGACGCAGTTCGGCCCGTTCTTCGGTTCTCAGGCCGTCTTCACGCCTGCCTTGGTCCAGGTCGTCCTGTTTGACCCAGTTGCGGATGGCTTGGGCGGTGGGCTCGAACTCTTTGGCCAGCGCTTCGGGACTACGGCCGGCGCGAACGAGATCGACCATCTGCTGGCGAAAGGCCGACGGATAGGGGGCACGGGATCTGGGCATGTCACGCTCCTTTCAAACACAAGAAGTTACATGTCCACTAAACCGGGTCAACTCCAAACTGCCACGATTGCCACTAGTCGTTTAACGTCCTGTCCGGTACGCCGTTATCCGGTACGCACATACCGTTGCCCCGGTGATTTGCAGTCATGGCCCTGATGGTCAACGCGAAGAAGTCGCTATCCAGCCACCAGATAGCCCGTGATCTGGGCTTGACACAGCAAACCGCCCTGTTCATGCAGGAACGTCTGCGGGCGGTTATGGCGTCCGACCAGGCTCCGATGCTGGCCGGTATCATCGAAGCGGATGAAACCTACGTGGGCGGCAAGCCTCGCAAGGATAACAAGCGAGACGATTTCCCACGTGGCGGACAAGGTAAATCGGACAAGACGCCCGTTATCGGTGCGGTCGAAAGAGACGGCAATGTCGTTGCACAGGTTATTCAGGACACGACGGCCAAAACCATCCTGAACTTCATCCGCAATTCAGTCAGCCCGGCGACGCAGATACTGGTTACCGATGAGAACACGGCATACCGGGGTGTCCGGTCGATGTTCCCACACAGCGTGATCAACCACCGCAGGGAATACGTTAACGGCCCGGTGCATACGAACACGACCGAGGGCTTTTGGAGCCTGTTAAAGCGGGCGTGGTACGGAAGCCATCACAAGTACACGGTGGGGCGGATGCCGCTATTCGTAGCCGAGGCAGCGTGGAAGTACAACCACCGCAAGGACGGGAACTCGTGGGATTCGTTCATGGAAGCGCTGTTCGCTTAGGGGGCTAAATACCGTAGGATGGCTGCTATCGCGGCTATTCCCGTTACCATTAGGCCGGACAACTTCCAAAGAAACTTGTTTTCTGACGTGGCTATCTCAGTTTTGATGAGTTGTATATCTGACTTTGTCGCCATGTTACTGAACTTGTCTTCGATTACAGCAACCGAACTAATGAGAGTGTCGACTTTCTGTTGTGTTTCGTTCGTGGTACCATCGAGATGGTCAAGACGATAATCTCTAAGCCGGTTTCCATTGCCATTTTGAGAACCACCGCTTTGTTTGGGATCACCTGTATTATCCGGGGTTGGAAGGGTCATTAGAATTCCCCCGCGATACTCAGCCAATCCCACAGGGCGCGGCCAGTATAGCCTGAATACGCCCCCTCTAATCTAAAAACGACCCCCGTAGCCAATCGATCGGTATCTTCTTCGACTTTGATGCCTACTGTCTGCGCTATAACCTCCGGAATATTGTCATCTTGGACGATGAAAAATTGATCCGTGTATTGATAGCATTTAGGATAGGATCCGTTAATCCTCTCCTTAAATTCAGTGCTCGCTGGTCGATCCAAAACTACAGCAAAGATCATGATACCCCCCTGAACTAAAGAACTCTATTAGAACCCCAAAATCCGATTTCCAGTTAATCCGAGTTTTTCCAGATGAGCCTGAACACTCGCTATAATCGCGTCTGCGGTCTCGCCCCTGTCTGCTTGCAAGGTAGCCCATTCGCGCCCAGGGTGCAAGGTATCCCACTTCGACCGCTTCTGGTTCCTGCGACCGCTACCTGGGTCATGGTTGCCAAACCCGTCTACTACCGCGTTCCATAGAGGGCGATACCGGCCTATCAAGACTTGCTCGGTAAGTTGTATCCACACCGGTTCCAATACGAGCCACCGGCAGCAGAAATCGCTAAGAGACAGGTTCTGCGCATCTTCAATTGTGTCTGCGTGTTCACGCAACCGGGAAAGCAGGACAGTCGCGTTGGTCTGCCTGGCGGCCTTCCCGCCCTGCCGTTTCCCTGGCGGGTCCGCCTTGCCCACGTATATGGGCGCACCTTCGGCTATGCCCTGGTACTCCTCGAAATCGCCGTTGTAATGGATCGTGTACACACCAGCGCCGGGAAACTGATCTGGGGGCGGCAACGCTTCGCAGGGGTACTCCAAGAGTGCCCGGACGGCATTGCGACCCAGCTCGTCCACGCTGAGTGGATTGTAGGCCCGTGTCATCGCTCGCAACTCGCCCCGTTTCGGCAAACGATCCAGAAGCAGTGTCTTTTGCGGGCATGGTGGGCGGTCTGCCATTTTGTGGAGACCATCGGGCCTGTACGGACCTTAACGATCAGGTCGCAGACCGTGAACCCGGCTTCGGCCGCCATGCGCATGAAGTCGCAGTGTGCCCACTGTGAGCGGTGGCAATTAACCATGTCGGTGATCTTGGCCAGGAGTAGGCCCTTCGGTTTCAGGACTCGCTTTGCTTGTTCGAGGAATGGGGGATACAGGTATGACAGGGACCAGCCGTGTTCTTTGCCGCACGCTACCGTCGCCCCGAAATCCTCGTCAAAACGCTTGCTGCTCTTATCGCGTCCCTGGGGGCCGACGTGTGGCGGATCGTAAACCACAACGCCGTATTCGTCATCGGGTACGCCGGGCATTTCGCGGTTGTCCGCTACGATATCCGGGTTGTACTTCGGGTCTATGTCCATCGACACGACGCGGCGGTTAGACGCACTCCAGAACCGTCCGTGGTTGTATGTCGCGTCCAAGATCGGATCCGGTTCTATCGACGGGTAGAAACTCAACATGCTTTCGATGAGTTCACCGTCGCCGCCTTCCCATACGCTGCTGATGGGGGTATATTGCGGCGGTGTAGACGTTTCCAGGACTGTAGGGTTTGTTTGCGGATGTGACTGGGTCAGGTTCACATGCCGGCCTCCGGGGGTGAGTGGTCAGCGTAATATACGACGTGCACGACGTAACACAACAAGAAATCGCACGGCCTACGGATCGACTGCTGAACGTCAAGATAAACGCCCGACAACACCCCACAAGCCCAAAACTTGTCATTGCGCACAAGAGATAACATGTCCGCTAAAACGGGTCAACTCCAGTTTTAAACAACAGAACTAAAGTTAAACCCCACCCTCGCGCTATCGGCGATCCAAAATCCCTACTTCCTGCGCGAAAGACTAACAGTCCGTCGCAAATGTTAGCTGGTCGGCTTCATCCCCACATTCCTATTGCATAACAAGGTGAACGACGATACTTTAAAGGGTTTTTCATTCTGCCTGTTTTCACTAGAAACGCAGTCCTGATCTACCTGTTTTTCGTCCATCAGAAACACAAGCGAAGGCATCCCGGTTTTAGTTGAATTACATCGGTAAACTAAAGATAAACATTCTATAAGACTAGAAACCTAAGCCAGTTAGTGTTTTCGAGAAATTGAAAAGCGTAAAGATTAGTGACGAAGCTAAGTTTGAAACTGATAGTACAGTATGTTCCTACTGGGATTAAGTTGGAGCGATTCATAACGTTTTAAGTTTTGGCATCCAAGGGTGTAATTTAAAGATATGAGAGGAAACTAACCGATGAGTGAAATCGCTCTCAATTTTTTCCCGGTTAAGACCGATGAGTTCATATTTAAACTCTATCTTATGCCGTATATCGAAGACTCGCGCCCCAAAATTGGTGAGGAAGATGCAGTTCGGAGGTATATCAAAGTAGATGAATTTGACGGCTTGTATTGGACGCTATTCCAGTCCAAAAGCGGTAGCTCTGAGGTATTATGTAGGCCATATGATAATACCTACGCGACAATAGATGCTCTAAGAATAGCCTTATTTGAAAGTTGCAAGAAGAATTTAGATGACAACATGTACCGTTTTTTAGGAGGCTACCGACGGAGATTGGAAATCATAACAGGTACATTTACAGAAGGCTTACAGGTAGTAACATTAGAACCGTACTATTTACGTTCTCAAAAGAAGTATGGATTTCTAGCAGATTTCCGTTTCCATCCCGATGATGCGCATCATGGGACGATACGATCCCTTAAGCTTAGTCTTTCACTAGATAGACATGGCCATCCAAATCTGAATTACTATGCTGATCGATACTCATATCTCGTTAACTTTGTAGGTAGTTTTCACGATAGACTGTTCCCAATTGAGATGCCTAATGGCAGCAAGGTAGAAGTAGAATCTCATCTATTGAAAATCCATCCTGAAATATTGGATCGAAAAACTTACGTAGTGGGGAATAACATAGATTCACAATCTCAATTTAGGGGTATGAAGGAATCAGGACCGCTAAGATCCGTTTCGGATGATACACGCCTCTATTTCGTGTACAGAAGGGAAGATCATGGATTGTCTCAGGACTTGTTTCGAGCTATTCGTGGTGATACATATAGTACATTCCCGGGCATGGAAGAGATGTTCAGTCTTCCTCTATCCAAAGAAAACATCAGTGGTGTGGTAATGACGGAGTTTAGCACCTCGGAGATTATGAATGTCCGCGACCGGATTGTTTCTGATGCAGGAGGTCGAAGTGTAGTTCCTATAGTTTTAACGCCCTTTAGTAGGTATGACGAGCCAGGCAACAATGCCGCTTACTGGAGTCTGAAGCATGCATTCCTTTCGTATGGCTTGCCAATTCAAGTAGTCTCCACTGATACAGTTGCAGACAGAAACAAGCTCAAATGGGCCTCTGCGAGTATAGGCCTTCAGGTATTTGCCAAACTAGGGGGCACGCCTTGGAAAGTTCGACCACGTATAGAAAAATGTCTGATAGTGGGTATTGGGCAGGCACACCGAAAGGTCGAACACAGTATCGAGCGATTCTTCGCTTATTCAGTACTCTCTGATTCAAGTGGTGTTTTTGAAGAGGTAAGAGTTCTTGGCGAAGATAGAGATGAAGAAACTTACATGGAGAACTTTGGAATTAACTTAAGGAGGATATTTGAAGACTATTCTGATAGGTTTTCGAGTTTTGTCGTTCATGCGACGTTTGCATTACGCAGAAGAGAACTAGAATGTATAGCCTCGGCTCTTGCTAGTCAGAAGAAAAAGACGGATACTGGTGAATTTGTATCGCTTAAATTCAATGAAAGGAATCGGTTTTTTGGATACTCAGCAAGCCATAACAGTCGCGTACCATATGAAAGTTCCGTATTGCCTTTATCCCATACCGAGTTTCTAGTTTGGCTTGAGGGATTGCAATATGGCCAATCTACTTTACATAAAATGGTTGGGAATCCATTACATGTTAAATTTACGTTTCCTCACGAGCACCTTTCGTGGAACAACAAGCAACTTCACCTTCAGGACGCTATAAACCTATCTGGAGCTAACTGGCGTGGATTCAATGCCAAATCTTTGCCAGTTTCTGTTTACTACGCACAACTCATTGCTAGTTACCTGAAGGAATTCGAAAAACAAAAGTTAGATAAGTTAGATGTCAACATCCTTAAACCTTGGTTTCTGTAATGGCAACGATTGCATTTAAAAACAACGAGATAATCCTGTTGCTTGGTGCTGGTGCAAGTGTCGAAGCTAATATGCCAGATTCAAATGCAATGGTTCAGGAGATAGAAGCTGCTGTTTCTCAAGAAAACACAGATTGGACCTGTTATCGAGACCTATATCGATTTTTACGAAGTTCAATTTTCTTCGCTGATGGGCTGACAGGAAGTTTCGGTGACGATGTGCCATACAATATTGAACGCCTTGTGAATGTACTAGACGAACTACACCAAAAAGAACGGCATACACTGTACCCCTTTGTGGGGGCCTGGAATCCAATGTTATTGGATCTAGCAGGATCGGACTTCAAGTATGTCCGTGAGTTTCAAGATGCCATTATTACCCAACTTAGGAATCATTGGGTTGCACTACCTGAAAGAGAGAAGGCCAGTTATTACGCAGGATTGTTGCGGTTCCAGGGCGAGTATGGGTATCCACTACGTGTGTTTTCACTAAACTACGACTTATGTGTTGAGGAAACGTGCGGTCACGATAAAGTTCAAAGGGGTTTCTCAAATAGGATCTGGGACTGGCGGCTTTTTGATGAGACGTCAGACGATCAGTTACAACTACTTTTATACAAACTACACGGTTCCATGGACTGGTATTTCACCAAGGACGGTAGAGTTACCTA
The DNA here is from genome assembly GCA_965262815.1 of bacterium. Taxonomy (GTDB): domain Bacteria; phylum JAAXHH01; class JAAXHH01; order JAAXHH01; family JAAXHH01; genus JAAXHH01. Next base: position 197,524 of record OZ253560.1, read on the forward strand.
CTCCGATTCACCATCAAGTATTCAAAATGAAGAAATAGCACTTATATTTGGGACTTCATACAAGCTACAGTATGTCGATCCGTTTCTCTTTCTCGCTTACGAACTCAGGCGTTGGACATTAGATGTGGCACGTATTATCATTTGTATCGGCTACGGTTTCAATGATAATCACATAAATGGAATCTTACAGCAGTCTCTACGCCTACAACGAGATCGCAAACTACTGGCTGTTATTGGGGAATGCGATGAAATTACGGAATGCAAAAGAAAACAACGAATCATTGGTCTATTGAGTGCGGATGAGGATCAAGTAGAAACGAAAGCATGTGGAGTCTGTAACATGTTTTGTGTAACTGGCAATAGCTTGTATCTTGCTCACAAGGAGGAAGTGCTATGGCCAGAGAAAGAAAACCCTCAAGTAAGATCGACCGTCTTTTGGATGAGCTCATGGAAGACGGGGTGGACGCCGAGGACCTCTTCGGCGAAGACGGCCTGCTCAAGCGCATGAAGAAGCGCATGGCCGAACGGATCCTGGAAACCGAGCTCACCGATCATCTCGGCTACGAGAAGCATGCCCCCGATGGCAGGAACCGCGGCAACAGTCGCAACGGCAAGACCACCAAGACGCTCAAGGACGACAAGGGCGATCTGCCGGTAGAGATCCCCCGGGACCGCGAGGGCTCCTTCGATCCCAAGCTGATCCGTAAGTATCAGACCCGTTGGCCGGATTTCGACGACAAGATCATCTCCATGTACGCAAGGGGCATGAGCACCCGCGATATCCAGGGCCATATCGAAGATCTCTACGGAGTGGCCATCTCGCCCGAACTGGTCTCGCGGATCACCGACACCGTAACCGACGAGGTCCTGGCCTGGCAGTCGCGGCCTCTGGACCCGGTCTATCCTATCCTGTTCCTGGATGCCTTGTTCGTCAAGGTGCGTGATAGCGGCAGCGTACGGAACAAGGCGGTCTACCTGGCCCTGGGCGTTAACCTCCACGGCGACAAGGAACTCCTGGGCCTCTGGATCGAGCAGAACGAAGGGGCAAAGTTCTGGCTCCACGTACTGACCGAACTGAAGAACCGGGGCGTTGCCGATATCTTCATCGCCTGCTGCGACGGGCTCTCTGGCTTTCCGCAGGCCATAGAGACGGTGTATCCCAGGACCCAGGTGCAACTCTGCATCGTACACATGGTGCGTAACAGCCTGACCTACGTCTCCTGGAAACACCGTAAGCAGGTGGCCAAGGATCTCCGGGCGATATACCAAGCCGCTACCTTGGAGCAGGCCGAGGCCGCGCTGGATCGCTTCGCAGAACACTGGGATAAGCAATATCCCACGATCAGCCGGCTATGGCGCAGACATTGGGACCATCTGACCCCGTTCTTCGCCTTCCCACAGGAAATCAGGAAGGTCATCTATACCACCAATGCCATCGAATCCATGAACCGGGGACTGCGCAAGATCATCAAGACCAAAGGCGCTTTCCCCACAGACGAGGCGACCAGGAAACTGCTCTACCTGGCCCTGCTCAATCTGTCCCGAAGGTGGACCCGGCCCATTGTCCACTGGACGGCCGCCATCAACCAGTTCGTCATCATGTACGAAGACAGAGTGCCCATCACATGAAACAGTCAGTTACACAAAATCCGTGACAGACCCAGCATGTGGTGCTAAAGAGTTCCTAAATAGTAGTTTAACCATCTCTTCCATATCGAAACTCTTCCCTGCTGAAACCAACATCATTCCAGAGATGACAGATGAGGTATTAGAGCTTTAAATCGTAGATGATTTCAACACCATTCCCAATCAGTATCCATCTGAAGAATCTCATTCTAAGTTCCTATAAACAGACTAAACTATTCAGAAATCCGGATTACCTTCACTGACTTTTAATCCGTACGCATCACCTCGGTTTCCCCGCAGTTATTTCGTATCGATTTCAGGATAGTTGATTGGTTTCTATGTTAAAGATCTCGGTATGAGACGCCTCCAGTTCCCTGCTTTTCTGGTTGTTCTTTTCATGACGACGACCGCACAGGTTTTACATCCATCCCGTGCCACCACCCAGACCGCCCCCGCCCTGACCGAGATCCGCCGCCAGGCCGGGATGGGCAGCATCAACGCCCAGGTCCTGCTCGCGGACCTGTACTCTCGCGGGAACGGCGTCGCGCAGGATTACACCGAAGCCGCGCGGTGGTACCGGCTGGCCGCGGATCAGGGTCACCCCGCCGCGCAGAACAACCTGGGCTGGCTGTACGACGAGGGCCGTGGGGTGCCGGCGGATGCCTCGGAAGCCGTGCGGTGGTACCGGATGGCGGCGGATCAGGGTCACGCGGGCGCGCAGAATAATCTCGGCGTCATGTACAATCGGGGTCTCGGGGTGCCTGAAGACGCTTCGGCGGCGGTGCGCTGGTACCGGATGTCAGCCGCGCAGGGATACCCGTCCGCCCAGTACAACCTGGCCGTGATGTACGACCGGGGAAGAGGCGTATTCGTAGACCTGGAGGAAGCGATACGCTGGTACCGAATGGCGGCGGATAAGGGTCACGCGGGCGCGCAGAACAGCCTGGGCATCATGTACGACCAGGGCCGGGGGGTAGTTGCGGATGCCGCTGAAGCGGTACGCTGGTACCGGCTGGCCGCGGAACAGGATCAGGTCGAGTCGAGTTTCAACCTCGGAGTCCTGTATTTCCAGGGTCAGGGTGTGAAGAAAGACGCGCAGGAGGCGATACGCTGGTTCCGTAAAGCGGCGGATCTCGGCCACGTGGAGTCCCAGAACAACCTGGGTGTGATGTACGACCGGGGAAGGGACGTGCCGGAGAACCCGGCCGAAGCGTTGCGGTGGTATCGTATGGCGGCGGATCAGGGTCACGCGGGCGCGCAGAACAACCTGGGCGTTTTGTACGACGAGGGCCGCGGCGTGCCGGAAGATGACGCGGCGGCCGTGTACTGGTATGGGATGGCCGCCGACCAGGGCTTTTCAGGCGCCCAGTACAACCTGGGCGTAATGTACTCCCGGGGTCTGGGCGTGCCCCAGAGCGTCAGGGACGCGGTAAACTGGTACCTCAAGGCGGCGGTCCGGGGCCACGCGGGCGCCCAGTACAACCTGGGCCTCATGTATGAGACGGGCCGCGGCGTTTCGGAGAGCATTGAAGAAGCGGTCGCCTGGTATCGGATGGCGTCGGAGCAGGGACACCCGGGCGCGCAGAACAACCTGGGGGTGCTGTACGACGAGGGCCGCGGCGTATCCAATAACGACGAGGAAGCCTTTCGTCTTTACCGACTGGCTGCCGAACAGGGTTATACAAGCGCCCAGTACAACCTGGGGGTGATGTACGCCCAGGGAATCGGGGTAGAACGTGACGCCGAGGAGGCGGTGCGCTGGTATCGTAAGGTTGCCCGGAAGGGCGTCGCGCAGGCCCAGTACAACCTGGGCGTCCGGTACGCCCAGGGGAAAGGCGCTCCCATGGACTTCATCGCCGGCTATGCCTGGATGGACCTTGCCGCCGGCCAAGGCCTGGAAAGCGCGATCGAGTACAGGGATATCCTGGAAGAGCGCATGACCCCCAGGGAACTGGTGGAGGGGAGGAAGCTGAGCGTGGAGTTGTACGGGAGGGTTCAGAGGTAGGGGATATGTAGGTTTTGCCGAACCGAAGGCGGCTCTACCACGATCCGACTGTCCGCCCACGTGCAGTAAAACGAATAGTCGGCTTATATACAATGGGTTAGAATGATACAGAAGAATCTGGCACGTCGGACCTTGCTTCCGGGCATCCCGTTGTGTCTGCCATTTGATGGCTTTTAATATGGTTTATATGACATTCCCTACACGCCCGCCTTCGTCCGCAACGTGAGATGTGCTGGGAACTACTGCAACAGGAACGGTCTCAATCTCGATGTCCGTAAGGGTAGCCGGGGCTGGATCCAGCGTCTTACGAACGGGAAGCTGGCGAGTCTTCGCTTCCTTTTGCAAGACCGGTAAGGCCTTACCTTGGTCTTGTGGCGCGCCTTGACGAACGCGCCACAAGACTTCACTCCAATATTCCTTCTTCTGCATGCTGCTATCTGAGGTATTTCTAATGAAGCTGACTGTCACAAACCCTGAGGTAGTGGACGAACTTGAGGACTTTCCGATAGGCCTATGGCCGATTTGCCGCCGTAGTGACTCGCGGATGATTCTTGTTCTGAAGGCTTCAAGAGAGATGGCTCATACTGCCCGACTCCGCCGAGGATTCCGAGTCTATTTGGTCCCAGTCCATGCCGGTGGTGTGGCTACGTATGGTCTGGTGATAGCCTTCTTCGACGACATCGATGAACCGCTTGTCATCCGTACACCTCTCTTCAACGAGGAGATAACACGAGATTTCCTTCAGTTGCTCTCATCGGACTCCTTTTATGTCCACATTTTCGACGATCTTAGCCGAGAACTGCTTGGATTTCGAGCCGAGAATCCGAATGCTCATCGTTTCCGTGTTCTCTCGAACTCAATGACCTTTGTATCCCCGACCCTTGAGCGTGCACGACAAGTCCTAGACGATATGCAATCTTGGTTTGGTGCTCGCTCGTCCTCCGACGACGCCGCTGCATTCAATATCCTTCTGCGGGAGCGCTTGTTTCCCGACAGTATAGCAGAAAATATCAAAAACCCTGGCGATCTCAACGAACCTGACATAGTCATGGCCCTGCATCGCACGTTCAGGAGCGATCAAGTTTTTTCCAATCCGGTTCGCACCGACAACGGACAGGAATTCGTAGACGTTCTCGTGGTATCAGCCAAGACTGTTATTCTGATTCAAGCCAAGGACAGTCCAAGCACCGAGTCAGCACTGACTCGGAAGATCACCCGCAAGATAAACACCACTGCCAAGCATGTGAGAAAAGCGAGCCGCCAACTGCAGGGCTCCATCAATTATCTTAATTTTGGGAATCCCATTGAGATCATCACCGATGAGAAGCACAGCGTTGTGTCTATGTCCGGTCGCGACGTCATCGGGCTAGTCATCGTCAAAGAGTTGTTTGACTCAGAACGGATTTCCTGTAGCGAACCAGTCCTTTCCATATTCGACGAGACAGGCATTCCTTGCTTACTTCTGGATCACAACGAATTTCAGCAGCTTACATTTTTTAGGACCACCGAGGAAAGCTTCGTGGGAACGCTGAAGGAGATCTTTTCGGTCGCCTGCACACATAACGAGTTCCCACGTAGCCGATTCGGCCTTAGTGAGGGGAAGACAGTAGTTCACCAGCCAAGTGGTACTGGAAACGCGCCGGACTCAACTACCCACGAACCTGTTCTTCCTGCCACGGATGGCAACCACGTTACTACCGCCCAGGCATCGGAGAGTCGAGAGAACGGCGAGCCTGCTGGAATGAGGTTGCGCGGAGAATCCGGTGCTGAATGGCTTCGCGTAGTTGTAGACCGACAAGAAGTGGAGGCACTCGACGTGTCCCATACGGCCTTGAACCTTTCGCGTGTACTAGCCGACAGAAACGCGGTCGAATGGTACCGTGGGCGTGTGGAATTAGCTTTTTACGGCTACTCCAACGATCCACGAGAACTATTCGACATATCGGAGGTACGGCACTTCTGTTCCAAGCTGGACGATGCCTTTCCCTATTGGTTCTATTTCCTTTCCACAGATAGAGCAACGCTGGGTGTGATCGCATGTTGCTTGTGTTCGGTCACTCAGGTAAGGCCGGGAGCCGTCAGCTTTGGATCTGACCTGTTTGATTTCATAACAAGTCACTACGAAGCGCTCAATTGGCTCTTCGAGAACTACTCTCTGGACGAAAGCAACAACGTCGAGATAAGCGGCAACGTCGCCGATTACTTCAGCAAATTCGAACCGATTTAGTAGTGCTCAAGACCTCCGTCGATGCTCGTAGCACCCGGCCGTCCTCTCGTCGAGCGTTCTGTAGTATTCGGTAAAGCACCACCTGCTCGTCTAGCTGCTCAACTTGCATATGCGTCGTGTTTCCTTTGTCTAAAGTCAGATCTCCTTGAATCAAGGTATCTTTATATTCATCACTGGGATGACTGTTCCTTGCTGACATCGATCACACAAACCGATATCTTCCTCGCTTCTTCCTCAGATAAGGTCCTCTGCAGGCGTTCCGACAGATCGGAAGGAGTCTCAGGTCGTTTGCCGTCCGGCGGCATTTGTGTAATATCCTTGCCAAACCATAATACGACATAGATTCCGTATCCATTGGTAGTCGGTTCCCGGGAGTATTTCCTGATTAGTTGGTTACGAATTGAGCTCCATAGTTCGCGGTGGTTGTTCTTCTTTACTTCCACCGGAACATGGAAATCGGAGAACGTGATTCGCATATCGGCCCGATTGTCATCTGCGTAATGCCCTTCAGGTTGGGCAGCGACTTCGCCATTAGGAAGATTCTGCTGGAGATCGGAAAGCAATCTGTCCCGACAAGACTCCTCGGGTCTCACTTCGGTCGGCCTCCCATGGCTGTCAACATTCCAGTACTGCTTCCAATCGTCTGTATTGCCATCCCGAATACGCATGGCGATTTCCCTCAGGCGATCCAGAGCCAAAGCCGAGAGGTCGGCTGCATTGGAAGGTTGAGCGCCTGTTAGTGTGTGACAGATCGCCTCAAAACTGGGATGCTGAAACGATGCGTCACGACGGAGTTTTTGCTGTTGATGCAGATTCGATTCAAGGATTCCATGCCAATCCGAAAGCGTATCCTCGCCGGTCAAATCAGTCAGTGCGTTGGTTGCCTCGGGGCAAGGATCTCTCGCCAAGGCTTCAATCATATTGAGGACAGCGGAGGCGGTGTGCATTTCATTGGTGACGTATCCACCTTCCTCATTTTCGTCCTTGTCGAATGGTATGCCGCCAAACATCAGCGCTGGTCCGATAATACATCCTATTATCCGGATTAAAAGTTCAGTCTCTGGAATTCCTAATCCACGGACATGCGAACTCGAGAATGCTCTTGGGAAGAAGAGGCTAATAAGTGCGTGTATGCGCCGCTCTCGCCCTCTACCTGCACCGATGAACCGCACGACACTATCGTTATACTTCCCCGGTGAAACGGCCAAAGCCGCCGCCAACCAACGCGCTCGTTGGGCGACGTCCATGCTCGATAGTTGAAGTTTTCGGTCTATCTCATGTCTAAGTAACGTCGGATCCACATTCCTAATCGCGGCCCGAATCATGTTCTCGAGGGTATCGAGCTGGATTCCGTTACAGCGGATCGGGAATCTACCAAGCAGTGGTAATGTCACTACTCTGGCGACCTCTTTAAAGGATGGATCGTATGCCAGATCGTATGCTTCCGAGACACCGTCACGATGGTATCTGAACTGAGTTACAGAGTACTTTTCCAAGACCACGGCTATGACAGCCGGATTGTCAGCTAGAAGTCTATCAAACCAAGCAGGACGGTAATCTCCATGGACTGTGGTGAAATAAAAAGCAAGTGCTGTTCGTGCTTGCCTGTCGTCCAATCGAAATTCGACGCCAGGTAGTTTTTGTCGTCGTTCTTCAAGGCCAGCCAGGAATGGTAATCCCAGACTATAGACACGTTTACTTTCATAAAGATCCAGGATTACTTCAGCTGTTGGTAAGTCCTCTCGCTCAACAGTATTAAAAAAGCCCATTAATACTGAAACTACCAGATCCTCATCACTATCAAGTTCGTTTACTAAGGCCTTCAGCCCATCCCCTGTTTGGTAATTGATAAATTGTCCAAAATAAACCTCGCCCAGTCTGAATAGCAGCTCGGGTGATGCACGATTTTCACGTAATGCTGCTTCGTTGGATCGAATATGTTCAATCCACTGACTCTTTCGCCGCGCTCTTTTTTTAATAGCCTCTTCCTTGTTTTTTTCTGCCATCAAGACCCGATCTGGTTTGGGATTCAGCATATTGTCGAGCTTAGCCCTGAAGGTTTCGTTCAAGCGGGCGTGCTTCTTGAGAAGTTCAAGTGACAACCCGTCGTTGTTCCGCTGGTGTCTGAAGGCAGAAACTGCTTCTTCCCAGAAGTACTCAGCGATTCTTGGATTCGTAGCGGACACTACCGCGGCTTGTTTCAAGCACCACAGGCCATGGTCCTGTGGCATCGATGCGCCGTAAAGTCTCTTTTCTACTTCGTAAATTTGGCTCCAGAATTCGTCTGTATCAGGACTTCGGTGCAGTCCTTCGAGGAGTATCATTCTGCAGACATCAGGATGATGTTCTAGCCAGGATCGTATTGTAGATTCTGTGTTTTCAAGGAAGGTTAATTCGGTACCGTAGTCTGGGCATCCGACTCCCAGCCAGTCATAGAGACGGCTGACATCGATGGTTTCTCCATGGATTTCCAGCCCCTTCAGCAGGAGGTTTAATATCGTGTCACCGGCGTAATGGTATTTAATGGCCGGGTATAGACCGGGCAGTCTGGATTCCAGACTATCTAACAGTTGTGCGATCTGATCGTCACTTGACTGATCGATTAGTTCATCCTGCCAAAAACAGTCGTAGGCATTCCCACCTATCCGGTGCCCTGACTCGATCAGGTGATTCCAGATTTCTGTGGGAGGTATCTCTATTGGATAAAACTGGGACAGAATCGCACCGCGTAATTCGTTACTATGGTCCTGCAATTTTCCTTCTATGATTTCATCCAAAATACGTTGGAGCTGTACGGTTTTTTCGTGGTATTCCGAACAGATATGTAAGAAAGCGAACAGTGCTGATGCTTTAACTACCTGAAGTCTAGTTGGATCACGGACAATCTCAATAAGAAGAAAAGAAAAACCTGGCATTGGCGTACCTTCAGCAAGCGCGCATAATAAGAAATTAACAAACCGCTGGTTCTTCTCGTCCGTACTGGGATCTTCAAGAATCCGCCGAATTTCCGACTCTATATCGGGAGTAGCAAGTGGCGCAAACGCCGGTGCCGTGTTGTATACGTCTTCCACCTTTGAGACTTCAGATTTGATGCGAAAAAGGACGTTGCGTTTTTCTCCCGGCGTGAATCCGCGGATGTCACCGTAAAGCCCCACTCCCACCGCGTCTCGTGAGATCAGATCCCTCCGAGCCTTCGGACAACACGCGGCGAGCCACCCTGACACGCCACGTAATTCGGAGACCACAGATCCATCCTCTCCTGCCATCAGCGCAATGGCGCGTCGGGCAGGTAGTCCGTTAGCACTGCCCGGCTCAGTACCACCATCTATAACCTTGCCAAGGTGCCTTGCCGCAAGGTATTCGGCGACGTGGCGGTGTATAGTAGCGAACCGACCGTTGGTTTCCGTAAACAGCTTCGTAGCCCGCGCAGCTTTCAAGTATTCAGGATGTTCATATTCACAGTAGCCTAGATACGGATAGTCTACGTCTTCATGACGAGGGTCGCCAGCGAACCCAACGGCGCCTGAGATCAGTACAAGTGCGCAGAGGTGTCCCGCCGCATCCAGTAGCAAATCCGGATTGTAGGGTAGACCTTCGGGGATGGTGTGCTCGTCGTTGTGTTCGCGTGCCAGCGCGTGGCAGGCGTTCTCAAATAACTCTAGGCGGCTCTGTGGCCAGTCCCTGCCATCGGCAACGGCGGCGACGAGCAAAATAAGGCTTTGCGGGTTATCGAGTAAGCCTTCGATTCCGAATTCCATCGCCTTCCTGAAGTACGCATGTGCGTTTTCATCCCCGAGGCGATCGCGAAGCATATTCTGCACGTCAGAATCCGTCAGCGGGTTGAGCCGCAGTTCGGCCACATTCCCATCCAGCGAAACGGACTTCAAATTATCCAGATCGTTCGAACCGAGCCAATCCGCTGCACGACAGGAGAGCCGGAAGCGTGGATTTTCCAGGCTATCCAAGCGGCTACAAATCTTGTCAAATGGTGCCCGAGAATCGCTGCTGCCTGCCCGTACCTCGTCGAGTCCGTCAATGAAAAGCGTCTTGTTACTCCATTCAGGATGGTTATCTAGATTTAGGGTGGTGAATTTGCGTGCTGTGACGTAAAGACCATCGTCTGTGGCATCTACTTCGTTTTGGAATTCGGTCGTCTTACCTGCGCCTGGATCGCCCAGAAGCACGTAGGCTGGCAATGAACGAAATTCTTCCAACGGCCGCGAATCGAGGTCGCTGGTACGTTTGGTGTCACGATCTGTTATTTTTGAGCAGGTGCGTGGTACGTAAGATGTCATGATTCGTCGAACCAGTAACGTGCTGGAACAGTGAGGAATTCGTTGAGCGGGACGCTCTCCTGATCGTAAGATGCTGTGGTTTCATCAACGACCAGAGACCGAAAGGGATGAAAACGCTGGTTGAACTCCGCCAAACCGCGCAGCCCCCGTTTCTTGGAACCACTTTTAACCTCTATGGCGATGGTTCGAGGTCCGCGCTGCAGGATGAAATCAACCTCAAATGGGGTTTCTCGCCAGTAGTATAGATTCATTTCGCGAGACGCAGTGTTAAAAAGGTGGGCGCCGACGGCGGTTTCTACGATGCGTCCCCAGAACGTGCGGTCCGCGTTGGCTTCCTCGAATGTGTAACCGGAAGCGGCCGTCATCAACGCTGTGTTCAGCACGACCAGCTTGGGACTCGAAGCCCGTCGCCTGTGTAACCTGTTTGCGAATCTCTGCAACCCTGCAATAAGTCCAGCATCGGAAAGAAGGTCGAGATACCGGGCAAGCGTCGTGGTGTTGCCAGCGTCGCGCAGCTCACCAAGCATCTTGGTATACGAAAGAATCTGCCCGGAATACGCAGCGCCTAGTTCGAAGAGTTGTCTGAGCAGGGCGGGCTTGTCCACGCGCTGCATTGATAGGATGTCGCGCTGGATATTGGTATCGACAAGGGATCGGAGTATGTACTCTCGCCAACGATCTAGTTCATGAACCAGCGGTGCCGAGCCCGGGTATCCCCCGAAGTAGAGGTATGAGCGTAGGTCGCAGTCAAACGCCCGTGCCATCTCATCGAACGACCAGTGATTGACCGCTAAAGTTTCAAATCGTCCCGCCAGACTTTCGATCAATCCCGCCTGCATGAGAAGGGGTGCCGAACCGAGAATGACCACCTTCAGGGGGATGTTTTCACGTCGGTCTTCATCCCAAAGTCCTTTTACCACTTCGGACCAACTTGGGATTTTCTGAATCTCGTCGATAACTAGCACGAACCCGTCTTTGTTTCGGTCCGCCTCCAGCCGAGCCGCTTCCCATTGGCGTACCAGCCAAGCAGGTTCCCTTGGGAATTCACGAAGGGGATAAGTCTCCCTAGTTGTCGATTCATATCGCCCGGCAGGGCCGGTGTGTTCGGGTTGGTCTACGGCCAGATATCTGTGCGGTCGGTTGAACTGACGAAGTGCCTGCCTCACGATCGTGGACTTCCCAGTCTGCCGTGGGCCGAATAAGGCGAAAATCCGGTTTACCGGTTCGTTTAAACGGTTAATTAAGGTTTCTACGTGGTCTCGTTCATAGTTACTCATATCGGGTAATTTATGATATTGAGTAAAATTAGTCAATAACGTAATTAAGTTTCTACTGTTTACAGATTAACCTGGAGAGTTGTACATTAAGTGAGACGTTGGATACATCAGGACATCTATGCCTTACAGATCGGAAAGAGGGGTCGGTAGCCCGATCAATCTGCGTCGCGAATTTATCAATCCCAGAACGGGATCGGCACACCACCAGGAGCCCGAATGGCGATCATCGAAGACGTGAATGAACTGCTGAGCCGGATCAACGATGCGGATCTTCATGCCCGCATGGTCATGGGCACGGAAACGAAGCCCATCCAGTTCGAGTGCAAACCGGAAATAGAGATCAACTGGGCGGTGGCAAACGATTGGGACGGCATACCCGAAGAAATCGGGTTCTGGGTTATTTTCACGAAGGACTGGGTGTTTGACGACACGCAGAAGTTTTACGATGTGCTATACAACACGGTCCGCGGGAATCTGAACCTTCGGAGGTGGGTAAAGCTGGAGCCCATTTACAGCAACGAACACCTGTTGGAGGGCAAATTCTACATCGTGGCGATCATCGCGGACGTGCTGTTGAATGACGAAGTGCGGCGGCAGTTTGTTGAAAGAAGGCAGTGAACTTCTACTGTCGCTGGCAGTCTGCGAGCACTCCGACGATTCGCCCCGAGGTGATTCCGACTGCGTGACCTGCCACCCGATCCAGGTGGAGCAGATCAGCGGGGCGAGCACGCCCTGGCCTGGGCGAGTATGAATGCCATGCCGACGACGTACTTTCTGCCCATGGCCCTGACGGAGGGCATGAAGGGTTGCGGCGGCTGTCACCGCATCGGCCTCAAAAACGAAGACGATCAAGGCGGAGGGCGGCATGTTCGGCCTGTCGTACTGCGATGTGTGCCACACCGCCACCTTTTCTCCGTCAAGGAGGCGAGAGAGCCGCAGGCCTGCCAGACCTGCCACATGGGGATCGATCACCCCCAGTGGGAGATGTACTCCTTATCGAAGCACGGGGTCGGGAACCAGCTGAAGCTTTACGGTACGCTGCCCGAGCATGCCCAGGCGCCCACGTTCCAGACGTGTCACATGCCCCAGGGTGATCATGGCGTACGGACAGCCTGATCGGTATCTGCGAACAGTGCCATTCAGGGAACTTCGTGCGCGCGGAACTGGCCAAAGGCGACGATATGATCCGCGAAACGGACCGGCTCCTGGCCAAGGCCATACACATCGTCGTTGACCTGTACCGCGATGGCATACTACCCCGGCCGGCCCACTACGCGTACAACTTCCCCGATCTGCTGGCGTTCTAAGACGCGCCTTCCGTAATCGAGCTGCGGCTGTTCAAGATGCACCTGAAGCACCGCATGAGGGCTTTTCAGGGATCTTTCCACAACAACCCGGACTACGCTCTGTGGTACGGGTGGAGCGAGATGGTACAGGATCTGACCGAGATCCGGGGCGTGCAGACACGTCTGGCACAACGTCAGGGGGACCTGGTCGAAACCTGTCGCGCTGTACGAGCCTTTCGAAAACACCTCCTGCCTCGAATGCCACGCTGAAGTGCGTTCGTACGAGGAGCATCCGGAACACCGGCCCTATCTGCGAGAGCTGCTCGATGGTTCGAAATCATGCGTGATGTGCCACAACCTGGTACACGAAGTGGACAAGCTGGATCGGTTCGAACGATGGAATCGGGAAGCGGGAGAGTGAGCCGAATGGCGAACGCCGAGGTGGAGAAATGAGTGTTTTGCGGCGATTGAACCGGCGAAACGGATTTGCCAGCCGTCTTTTCATTTCTGGATGGCTGATTTCGTTGGGACTGGTGGTGGAACTTGCGACTCTGTTCTGGATCCACCCGGTCTCGATGTCCCTTTTCCTGTGCCTGGGGGCCGTACTGGTTATTGCGGGCATGTCGCTCTTTCTGTGGTCTCTCGTGACCACGAGGAATCAGCGACTGTAGTTGGGGTGGTTCTTTAATGGGGGGAAATAATCGGTGTTGATTGAGAGATAAGTCGTCATGTATTCAAGAATGCCGGTTGCGATGTAGGAGATAGTTTCGCTGTCGCCTGGAGTGCCAGTAACAGCCGTGGCATTTGATACAACTATCCGCAGAAGGTTATCCCCCAGTCCTATACTCGCAGAACGCCTCGTACCACCCGTCAAAGGGTTCCTGCAGATTCGGGTCTTCAGCAATTGGATGCCACGCCAGCGTAAACAGGTGGTGATCGACATTGACCTCCCACTCGCGCCGTTTGGTCTCACCCGTGTATGCCAGGTGAAAGTGCCGTCGCTCGACCGTGGTGGTGAGGTCGTCCTGCCGGACCCAACCGGTCACGCGAAACGACGTCTTTTCAAATCCAAGCGCCTCCGGTTCCGTGTAGTCGATTTGAATGAATCCGTTCCTGGTGTCGAGGGTGTCGACGATAACCCCCCTCGGCATGGTAACCCAATCAAAACTCTGGAGGTCCGGGCGTGCGTATATGGTGCTCGTTTTCAGGATAAACGCCTTCCCCCGGGAAGTTTCATTCCGTTCCGACGCCCATTCCGCGACAATCCGCAGCGCGTCCAGGCCCGTTTCCTCCCCGGCCTCCCGGATCGCCGCGTCCGCGAAGGATTCCCCCTCCTCCACCGTCCCGGCAGGGATCTGGTTTCCAGCATACGGGTGTTTCAGGAGCGCGAAGTGGTCCTGGCCGTCGATGGATCGGGTTACGAAGCAGGTTACTTTTTCGATCGGCATACGTCTGTCTCTCTACGTGTCATTCAGTACGTGTAATCCAGTACGTGTCGTCCGGGCAAGTTTCGCCTTCTGATTGACGTCCGTCGCAAAGGAAGGTTTACCTGAGCGGTATCGCCAAGCACTTTCCATCTACAGCAATTTAAGCTCTGGATATTTGGTGTATTTCGTTGCCGCAGGTTTTCGTGTATTCATGACCAAGAGATTCCTGGTACAGAAGTGTGCGCCCGGTCAAATCTAACGACCTGTAACGAACACTATTTCGGTTTTGACATGAGTCCACAAAAAGTAGATTATGATTAGGCACAGTGGATTCCGGCGAACAATTAACGGTAGAAAAGGAATCGTCAGTTGCGTTTAGTTTTATCACCAGTTTTTATGAACAATCACAGGCTTAGCTTTATTGGTGAGATTCACGAGAGGAAATCGCATCGTGTATCCAGCCGTCCAGGATAACGCTGACCAACTCAGCCGTCTCTGTAACAGGTACGGTGTTCAGCGCCTCGAACTGTTTGGGTCGGCCGCTATTTCAGACCACCTTCCCAGTGATAGCGACCTGGATTTCGTGGTTGAATTCCAACCTGCCGCACGGGAGACCTATGCCGAATCCTATTTCGGCCTGCGTGAGTCACTCGAGGAGTTGTTCGAAAGGCCTGTAGATCTGGTCGTCGGCTCTGCAATCAAGAATCCCTACTTTGCACAATCAATTGGTCGCACAAAGACGCTAGTCTATGAAGCTTGAGACCAAAAAATACCTCTACGACATTCAGCGCGCCGCCTCGTTGATAACTGATTTCACCCGTAACAAGAGTTACGACGAATATGAACGTGCTGCCATGTTACGCGCCGCGGTTGAACGGGAGTTTGAAATAATCGGAGAGGCAATGGCCCAACTCGCACGAGTAGACAACGAAGTCGCAGCCATTATTAGTGACTATCAACGCATGATTGCCTTCCGAAACGTGCTGATTCACGGATACGCAGACGTGGACGACCGACTGGTGTGGAATGTGGTTGAAACGAGCCTGTCAAAACTTGTCCAGTAAGTGGAAGCGCTTCTGAAGGAGAGTTTAGAATAAATCATGTTGGCTACCATAGGTACTGGACTCTTGTCCGGTACCTGGTTTCCAGCATACGGGTGTTTCAGGAGCGCGAAGTGGTCCTGGTCGTCGATGCGGCGGGTTACGAAGCAGGTTACTTTTTCGATCGACATCTTTCCTATTCCTCGATTCCAGATTCCTCAATCGGATGAAGATCGATCGGTGTAAGCACCCCGTGGAAACCGTACTTGATGCCCGACTGATCGCCTTTGCCCGGTGGGAAGTACTCTTCGATCAGCGCCAGCAATCGACGGTTGAATTCGGCGGCCTGCCTTTCGGACAGTCGCGCACGGTTGTGGTTCAAGGATGTCTGGAAGGTTGAACCGTACAGGCCTTCAGCGGCTTCTCGTAGTGCCTGGTTGAACTGGTCGGCTACATCCGGTGGCATGGCCTCCCCGGTCGGTTCACTTGCGGATTGCTCACGTAATGTCTGGTCATTCGCAGTCTGGTCACCCGCGGCCTGGTCACACTTAGCCTGTTTGTCTGCGGAGGTCTTCGATCGTACGCGGATCTTGCCTGCCGCCGGCAAACAACGCCATTCCCGCGGGCCTGCTCCATCTTCCTCCAGATGTACGACGCCCGTTTCCGCCAGTCTCTGTAGATGATACAGTATCCGGGTATCCGTAACGTCCAGCAATTCTGAGATCTCCGCGACCGTATTCCCTTCACCGAGGATTTCGAGGATTCGCCATCTGAGCGGATCGTTGATAATGATCGCTTGATCATCGACGATGACGAGCACTTCTTCCTGCCGGCAATCAATCGGGAAGGTCAATTCACGCCATGTAGTCATGCGGACCTTCAGATTTTTGATCTGCGCGCTTATGCTCGGTGCCGTCGGACATTGCGGACTGGATCGCTGTCGGGGTTTCTTCGCGTCAGGCCTGGCCACACCTGGTCTCATCCGTTTTACTGGTGCCTCGCTATGGCCTGGTCTCAACTTCCACCCGTTAAAGCATTTTCAGAGCATTTTACGCAAGGATTCAATCGACTCGTCGAGATATTGATCCTTGGTTTGGTCTCCTTCAACCAGGTCCGGCCGGTGTCCGCCCCACAACGTGGACAGCACCAGCGTTTCGCCGATATCCCACAGGGTCCATGCATTCGCGAACATCGGTAGGCAGTCCATTTCCAACCGGGTAAGCGGGCGTACGCGGTTGTATCCTTCCAGGAAACAGCGCCATATGTCATCCGTCAAGTGGGCGGGAACCGTCTCTCTAATGTTGTACAGGAAAGTCGCCACGTCGTAGGCCCGCCAGCCAAAGGCGCATTGATCGAAATCCAGGATACAAAAACCGTCATCGGGGTGGTACAGGATGTTCCCTACGTGAAGGTCGGCGTGGATAAGGCCGTATACGTCTTTGCCCTTGCCGAGCGTGGTAAGCTGTCGGCGCATGAAATCGGCGTAGTCTTTAAAAAACGCCAGGTCGCCGCGGCGCCGCTTCTTGAGGTTGACTTCCAGTGTTTCCAACGGACCATCCAGGAGATACTGCAGGTCGAAATGATGGCGGCAATAGGGTTTTTGAAATGTATCCGCGCGCTGATGTATCTCGGCAACGGAAGCGCCGAAGGAAATCACCAGCGGTTCATTCACCTCCGGATGCCAGGAAATATGCTCCTCTCCCTCGAAGAAATGGAACAAGGCGCTGCATCGCGGTCCGGATTGCGTCTTCATTTCACTTAACAACTGTCCATCAAGTCGCCTG
The DNA here is from genome assembly GCA_965262815.1 of bacterium. GTDB lineage: Bacteria > JAAXHH01 > JAAXHH01 > JAAXHH01 > JAAXHH01 > JAAXHH01. The sequence goes on from OZ253560.1 coordinate 214,491, forward strand.
ACAGGCTGGGCTACCGGCAACTGGTATTCGCGGAGAAAACTCAGTAGCTCGAGTTCATATAGAAACGTCTGCGGATTGCGGGGGTAGAACTCGTTCTCGATGTAGATCCTGTAGATGTACTTTTGTCCCTGCGATTCGACGAGACAGGACTCGTTGGCCCCGCTTTCCAGGAAACGTACTTCGATCGGATCGGCAAGCCCGTAGTCGCGCGATAGATAGGAAGCAATGGTGGAGGAATTCATTTTCGGAATAATCAGTTATGGGCTTAATGGCCTAACCACCAAAACAGTGCGGGCACCACTTCCCAGGATTTGCTCCTTTATCGTCAATATACTGATCGTATGTCCTCAACTGTCTCTCCTCTACTTCTTCCCCACACCTTGCCACCATTCTAATTTCCTCAGAGGAAAAGATCGACCTCAGTAACGATTCTTCCTTGCTAAGAAGCCTACCGTCCTTCGGCATGTGCCACTCGTAATAAGGGTTCATAATCCCGATATCCTTGTCTGTTCGTCCGGTTTCCCTTTGCCTACAACACCGGGCGTATCGCGATTATACGCTTTTGGACTTTACACGAATCGCGAGGGTGGGTTAAGGAAGTCGAGAAGGATCCAACCCTTGCTCTTTTATACTGGCTTTGTGGATTTTGTTGAGTCTCTCCTTGAGCTTACCTATCAACTCCGAGTGCAAGTCGCAAACCTTTTCATGAATCCACGAGTACAACTCTTGATTCCATTCGTCATCGCCACGTTCGGCTGTGATCGTCAGGCAAATCTTCTGTATAGAACCACTACTATCCGTGTTAGGCTCAAAATACTCATCCCCCGGCATACCGTGTACTCGGTGTATAGTGTCCAGATCGTTATCAAGTTTCACGCGCATTGCCTGATCCTTTCTCCATTATGGAAGCGTTATCCGCGAAAGTTGGCGATCTCGAAATGGCAATCAAATGTTGATCGATGTTTGTTGCGAATCCTGTCCCCGACCGACAACGCCCGGCGTGTTGAAACGTCTCCCGTCAAGTATCTCATCCACGGATAGCATTTGCAGTTTAATGTGTCGAGTCGGCTTGCCGCTGCCTCGAAGACATCCTGTCTGTCCTGTGCAGGAAGGGCGAGGAAGGATTCGGGATCTTTATTCATATGGCGCCGTCATGACCGATCGCGATACTGCGCGCCAGTGGTAGTGCCCATCCGGGTAGATCGCGGCTGTTCTGCATTAGATCGAGCTTCACATCCTCTGAGAGGGTACGTCTCAGCGTCGAAACGACTTGCGCATCTGCGGCTGCGACAGGACCAAGCCACCGCAATGCCTGAACCACCGGCGCCGACGGTTTCCCGGCCCACTGCATAACTCTTGGACCCGCATGTCGGAAACGGACTGTCCGTCCTTCGATATTAAGTGTCCTGGAGTAGCCGTCCGTTACGAAGCTGACCTTTGCCGGCACTGCGTTCGTGAGGCCCAACTGATTCGCAGACGTCAGGCCATCCGTCATAATCCGAACGCCATCCCGCCTTGCCAGCGCTGCAACGGCGGCATCCAGATCAACCGGCGCAGGACGCTTCAGCACGTTGCTGAACCTGGGCCTGTCATAGAGGCCGTGGCTGATGCGCCGCAGCTGATCAGTTTTGGCTAGACGCGAAAGCGCCTGGTCGATGGCCTCCCTACTCCCGAGGTCCAGGAAGTCCTTCGGCGTGCATACCCACTTGCCGCTGGGGTACGCGGACACCCTACGCATGATTTTGTTGGTCATACTGTTCATTGGATCACACCTGAAGATATGAACCTATCCCTCTATGTCAGAAAATTAATGAAAATAACTGACTTATTAATGAGTTTCTTGAACACTGTTTTTCAACTGTTGCGTGGCACCAGTTTAGTTGCTACGATTGAGGATGACAGTTAGCCGACCGGATGTTTTAAAGGCACCATGTTTGACAAGAGATTGGAGGCACTATGAATAGGCGACATACCTACGAGATCAGGGTAGCGTGGACGGGAAATCTGGGCAAGGGTTCGAGCTCTTACAAGGGCTATTCACGGGACTACGACATCGTATGCAAGGGCAAGCCGGTTATCAAGGGTTCCGCGGCTACCTGGGTGACGCGGCTACCGCGGAGCGCTTGCACGAGAGGGCCAGTGCCATGTGTTTCATCGCCAGGTCTGTGAATTTCCCGATCATTCACGAGCCGGAAACGGGCATAGCGCAGACCGGCTGAATGGAATATCTGCAACCCGGTTCTCGTTTAGGGTGCGGCCGGCGAGTCAGATATGAATCCGAGATAGTTTTCGGAATGAACTACCTGGAACGAACTGCCGGTATAGGCCTTGCGCCAGGCGCCCGGCACCCGGTGTGACCTGGCGGACCATTTCATTTCCGTGGCAAGTAGTTGACCTCCCCACTCCTCGACCAGGTCGATCTCCTGGCGATCATAGGTACGCCAGAAATAGCTATCGGCCAGGTGTCCGTTGTATAGGTTGTACTTCAATCGCTCCACAAGGATGTAGCTTTCCCACAATTCCCCCGCGTCATCCCTCATCGCCAGTGGGTTGAAGTTGTTGATCAACCCATTTCTTATACCGTTGTCGTAGAAGTAATATCGGCGGCTCTTGGTTATTTCCTTACGCAGATTGCGGCTGAAACCGCGGCGGCTGTAGAGGACATAGGCTTTTTCCAGGAGGTCGAGATAGCGGTCCACGGTGTTCTTGCTCATGCCAAGTTGTGCGCCCAGTTCGGAAGTCGAAACTTCGTGTCCGACCTGGAAGGCGAGCAATTGGAGCAATCTGAGCAACTTGTCCGCATGTCGGATGCCTTCCAACTCGAGTATGTCTTTAAATAGATAGGAAGCGATCAATTCCTTGATATAGAGTTGCCGATCTTCGTTCGAGTCCATGAGGACGACTTCAGGATACGACCCGTAGATCAGCCGCAGTTCGAGCTGAGCTCGTGTCTGGTGCGCGGATTCCGTTTCCTGAAGTTCCAGTTGGGCCAGGGGCAGGAGCAGCAGGGTATACTTGCGGCCGGTCAAGGGCTCGCCGGTCTGACTGGCCAGGTCGAAGGAAGACGAACCCGTGGCGATGATCCGCAGTCCTTCGACGTGGTCGACCAGCAGCTTGAGATTCAGCCCGATTTGCCGGATATGCTGAGCTTCGTCGATAATCAGCGTACGCCGCCGTCCGACGAAGGACGTCAGTTTAGCCAGAGACTGACTCTCGAGGTACTCCCGAACAACAATATCCTCCCCCGTCACCAGCAGGGCATCGGGGTCGTGTTCCTGTATGTATCGCTTGATCAGCGTGGTCTTGCCCACCCTCCGGGGACCGTAAACCACAACGACTTTACCCGGTGCAGCCAGGTGAGCGAGACTGGTGAGTTGCGCTTGTGGAATGTAAATACCAGCCATAATAATGACATTATTAATGTTAATTAGGTCAGTTATCAAGGCTTAATTTAGATAAATAGCAGCTTTATTGGGATCTGTAGCGCATTCTGGACGGAGGGTGCAGTACAATCGAATTTCAAACTGAAACACTACCCCCAATACCGGATTGTTGCTTCAAGTGTGTAATTCCCTTATTATAGGAATGTAGTGCAATGGGTCTGGAATCATCAGGTCTTCAGACTGGGCAGATACGTTAAATACTGGAAAACCCAATACTGTCCATAGCTTAAAGTGATCAAATCGACACCTATTCTTAAATGCCAACGCACTGTCCAACAGAGGAACGAACATGGAATACACAGCAGTTGTGAAACGCAGCGGCGAATGGTGGATTGGCTGGATTGAGGAAGTGCCTGGTGTTAATTGCCAGGAACGTACCCATGAGGCATTACGGCAAAGCCTCGTCGAAACGCTTTCAGAGGCATTGAAATTCAATCGGCGCGACGCCTTGGCTGCCGCGGGAGACGACTACCAAGAGGAAAAAGTCGTCATCGCATGAAACGGACTGAACTGCTGAAACACCTTCGGCCGATCAAATGATCTGTAATCCGTTTTAATATCGAGCCCTCCTTACTTACCCACTCCCCGAACCTCCCGTAACATTCGTCAGAAAACCCGCACTCCGCTAAGGCGGTGCAGCGCGCCTTAGGTGCAGCGCCTTAGCGGAGTGCAGTTCGGTCATAGCTCTTTGATCGCCCCCAAGTTCAGCTCCCTGTTCCTCCAATTCCCACCCAATTCTAAAAAACGCTTGACATAACAGACATATGTCTTCTTTATGGATTCTACGACGCTCGTTTTGGTGCGCTGATTCGTTTTGGAACGCACCTGATCGTTATGGAGCGCTGGCCCGTTTGCGTTGTCCCGACCTGAGGAGATCATTATGGCCTACACATCGCCTGGAGAGACCCGAAAGAAGATCTACGGTTTCGTGCGGGAACGGATCCTGAACGGAACGCCGCCCACAACCCGGGATGTGCAGCGCGCCTTCGGGTTCCGGGCGGTCCAGTCGGCCCGCCAGCACCTGGAGAAACTGGTGTTCGAGGGGAAGCTCGCCAAGGTGGACGGCAGGTCCCGGGGCTACCGGCTGCCGGAGTTCGGCAAGGCCAGCCAGCCCCAGTTGATCGCCATGCTGGGGCGCGTCCAGGCGGGCGAGTTGACCGAAGCCATGGAGGATCCCCCGGAATACATCATGGTGCAGACGCGCTTCGAAGACAGCGAACTCTTCGCGCTGACCGTGGAGGGGGAGAGTATGCTTCATGCCGGCATCCTGCCGGGAGACGTGGTGATCGTGCGCCGGCAGCCGACCGCCATTCCGGGGGACATCGTGGTGGCCCTGGTGGGCGAGGAGACGACGGTCAAGCGGTACCGGGAGCGGGACGGGCGCGTAGAGCTGCATCCGGAGAACGACGCCTTCAGCCCGATCATCCCCCGGAAGGACGGAGCGCCCTTTTCGCTCTTGGGCAAGGTCATCGAGGTGCGGCGGAGCGTTGAATAAGGAGCAATCATGTCGGCCCTGGAGGACCGGGATCTGCAGGATCTCGAGCCTTATTTCACGCGTATGCCCGCCAGGGACCGGAAGGAGCAGCCGCGCTGGTCGCGGGCGCAGTTGGCCGGGCGCCTCTGCGAACTCTCTTCCATCCCCGGGACGGCCCTGCTGACGGCGGCCTTCCGGCTGGTGCTGGACGCGCAGCTCGAAGGCGAGCCGACAGCCTGGATCACGGCGACGCCGGATACCTTCTTCGCGCCGGACGCGGCGGAGAGCGGCGTGGACCTGGACGCCCTAGTGGTCATCCGCGTTCCGGACGCCAGGGCCGCGGGGCGCGCGGCAGACCGGGTCCTGCGGTCGGGCGGCTTCGGCCTGGTCGTGATGGACCTGCACGTCGATTCCAGGATTCCCGTTCCGCTGCAGGTGCGCCTGGCCCGGCAGGCGAGGGATCACCACGCCGCCCTCCTGTGCCTGACCGCCAAGTCTAGGGAGGCGCCTTCGCTGGGACCGATGGTTTCCCTGAGGGGCCAGACCTCCTGCCGCCGCCTGGCGGTCGACCGTTTTCAATACGAAATCGAAATCCTGAAGGACAGAAACCATGGACCGGGCTGGCGTCACACCGAAATCTGCCGCGGACCGGACGGCCTGCATTAACATCCGGGCGCTGCCGCTGCAGCTTCTGCTGAGGAGCCATCCGGAGTGGCGGGAAAGGCCGGTGGCGGTGGTGGAAGAAGAAAAGCCCCTGAGTCCCATCCTGTGGCTCAACGACGCGGCCGTCCGGGGCGGGATCCGGCCCGGCATGCGGTACGCCTCGGCCCTTTCCCTGGACCGCGACCTGTGCGCGGGTACGGTTTCGGAGGAGGAAACCCGGGCCGCGGTCCGGCAGGTCCACGGAGCGCTGGACCGCTTCAGTCCCCGGGTGGAATCGTGCGGGGACGAACCGGGGATCTTCTGGGTAGACGCGGGCGGACTGGGCTGGCTCTACGAGTCGCTCGAGGACTGGGCCGGACAGATGCACGCCGCCCTTTACGGACTGGAACTGCCGGCGAGCATCGCGGTCGGCTTCGGCCGTTTCGGCACCTATGTCATCGCCAAGGCGGAGAACACGGTGACCGTACTCCCCACCATGGAAGCCGAGGAGGCCGAGAGCCGCAAGGTGGGACTGCTATACCTGCAGCTCGAGCCGAAGGTCCGGGAACGGCTGGACAAGCTGGCCGTGCATACCGTGGGGGACTTCCTGGCGCTTCCCCGGGAGCGGATCGCGAAGCATCTCGGCGAGCAGGCCCGGGCGCTCTACCGCTTCGCGGCGGGCGAACGGCCGATGCCCCTCCAGCCCCGGGTGCTTCCCGAACCCCTTTGCGCCCGGATGGAACTGGACGCAAACGAATCCGACGCACGGGGCCTGCTGTTCCGGGTATCGCAGCTCCTGGCGCCCCTGCTGAAGGCCGCCTCCGGAAGATACCAGGCCGCCGCGGCGCTCCGGCTGGAGTTCCGGCAGGAAGACGGGGAGCGGCACCGTTGCCGCATCCAGGCCGCCGAGCCGACGCTGGATACGCAAATCCTGCTGGAACTGGCCGGCCTGCACCTGGAAACGGTCTCCTTCCCCTTTCCCCCGGTGGAGTTGTCTCTCGAGGTGGAGGGGGTGGGCGTCACCGCCGAGAAGCTGAACCTGTTGCAGGAGAATCCGAACCGCGATACCGGGTCGGCCCTGCGGGCCCTGGCGCGGGTCCGGGCAGAGTTCGGTCCCGGTTCGGTGCTCACGGCCCAGCTGGCGTCGGGGCACCTTCCGGAGGCCCGTTTCGCGTGGCAGCCCTTCGGCAAGCTCGCGGCGGCCAGCCCCCGGCCGGTCGCCGTGCGCTCCCTGGTGCGGCGCGCCCATGCCAGCCCCCGGGTCCTGGAAGGCCAGCCCGTGAACTGGCCGTCGTCGCCGGGTCCGGGCCCTCGGCCTCCGGCGGAATACCTGATCAGCGGCGGATGGTGGGTCCGGGAGGTCCGGAGGGATTATCGCTTCGTCGACAACGGCCGGGGCGAAACCCTCTGGGTCTATTACGACCACCGGAGAAACCGCTGGTACGTCCAGGGCCGGGTCGAATGAACCGGTTGCCTTCTGACCGGCCGTCCCAGGCATCCTACGCGCCCCTCTGGTGCAAGAGCAACTACTCCTTCCTGGAAGGGGCCAGCCATCCCGAGGAACTGGTCGAAGCCTGCCGGCACATGGGCATTTCCTCCCTGGCCCTCACCGACCGAAACGGCGTGTACGGCATCGTCCGGGCCCACGTCCGCGCCCGGGAGCTGGACGTCCACCTGATCGCGGGATCGCAGGTCAGCCTCCAGGACGGCTCGGAGATCCTGCTGCTGGTGCAGAACCGGGAAGGCTACGCCCATCTCTGCCGGTTGCTGACCACCGGGCACCTGCGCGCTTCCAAGGGGAACTGCAGGGTGAGCTGGGAGGAGGTGTGCCGACACAGTCCAGGGTTGATCGCGCTTTGGATCGGCGGTCCCGAGTCCATCCTGGAACCCCTCCGCACGGCCTTCGGAGACCGCCTGTATGTGCTCCTGGCCCGGCACCGGAGGGCGGAGGAGACCCTGAAGGAGATCCGCCTCCGGGAGTTGGCGGACCGGTACGGACTTCCCACCGCGGCCGCCGTGGAGGTCCTCTACCATACGCCCGAACGGCGGCGTCTGCAGGACGTGCTGACCTGCATCCGGGAGGGGGTGACGCTGCCCGCGGCCGGGCGTCTTATCCGGCCGAACGACCAGTACGCCCTGAAGGCCCCGGAAGACATGGCGCGTCTCTTCGGCGATGACCCGGCGTCGCTCGAGCGGACCCGCGAGGTGGCCGAACGCTGTACCTTCTCGCTCGGGGAACTGCGCTACCGCTACCCGCTGGAGCGTCTTCCGACGGGCAAGACCTCCATCCAGTACCTGGAGGACCGTACCTTCGAGGGCGCGGCCCGCCGCCTGGGCGACAAGTTCGGGACGCAGGTCCCCCAGCTGAAGAAGGAACTCGCGCTGATCCGGGAACTGGAGTACGAGGGCTATTTCCTGACCATGCACGAGATCGTGGAGTTTTGCCGCCGCCAGAAGATCCTCTGCCAGGGCCGCGGGTCGGCGGCCAATTCCGCCGTCTGCTTCTCCCTGGGCATCACCGGCGTGGACCCCACCCAGGTGAACCTCCTCTTCGAGCGTTTCCTGTCCCGGGAACGGGCCGAACCGCCGGACATCGACCTGGACATCGAGCACAACCGCCGGGAAGAGGTGATCCGGCACGTGTACCAGAAGTACGGGCGCACCCACGCCGCCATGGTGGCCAACGTGGTCCGCTACCGCTACCGGTCCGCCATCCGGGAGGTGGGCAAGGTGCTGGAGATCCCGGCCACCGGCCTGGACCGCCTGGCCCGGCAGGTGTCCCACGGGCAGTGGGATGAGGCCTTCATCCGGCAGGCGGGCCTCGACCCGGAAAACCCGGCCCTGCGCCACCTCTGCGACCTGGTGCGGGAGATCCAGGATTTCCCCCGCCATCTCTCCATCCACCCCGGGGGCTTCCTGCTGGGCCACCATCCCGTCCACGACCTGGTGCCGATCGAGAACGCCACCATGGAGGGCCGGACGGTGATCCAGTGGGACAAGGAGGACGTGGAGGACGCGGGGCTGTTCAAGGTGGACCTCCTGGGCCTGGGCGCCCTCAACCTGATGCACCTCGGTTTCGACCTCCTGCGGCGGCACCGTGGGCTGGAACTTTCCCTGGCCACGCTCCCCCGGGAGGACAAGGCCACCTTCGACCTGATCTGCCGCAGCGACACAGTGGGGGTGTTCCAGATCGAGAGCCGGGCCCAGATGGCCATGCTGGGGCGCCTGAAGCCGCGCAGCTACTACGACCTGGTGATCGAGATCAGCATCGTCCGGCCCGGACCCATCACGGGCGGCATGGTCCACCCCTACCTGCGGCGGCGCAACGGGGAGGAAGAGGTCGTCTATCCCCACGAATCCCTCGTGCCCGTCCTGAAGAAGACCCTGGGCGTGCCCCTCTTCCAGGAGCAGGTGATGCAGCTGGCCATGGTGGCGGCGGACTACACCCCCGGCGAGGCCGACCAGCTCCGGCGAGACATGGCCGCCTGGCGGCGTTCGGGACGGATCGAGCGGCACCGGGAACGGCTGGTCTCGCGCATGATCAGGAAGGGCATACGCCAGGAATTCGCCGAGCACGTCTTCATGCAGATCCGCGGGTTCGGCGAGTACGGCTTCCCGGAGAGCCACGCGGCAAGCTTCGCCCACATCGCCTACGCCACCGCCTACCTGCGGTGCCACTACCCGGCGGAATTCACCTGCGCCCTGCTGAACGCCCAGCCAATGGGGTTCTACTCGCCCTCTACCATCGTCAACGACGCCCGGATACACGGGGTGGAGGTACGGCCGGTGAGTATCCTCCACAGCCGCTGGGACTGCACGCTGGAAGAGGTCGGAGGCACCAGCGGGAGAGGTGAAGCGAAAAGTAATGGGTACGGCGATGCGGAACCCATGGTTTTTGCGGTCCGCATGGGGCTGCGCTACGTCCGCGGCCTGGGAGAAGGGGACGGGGAGAGGCTGGAAGCGGCCATGGAGCAGGCTCCCTTCCGCGACGTCCCGGACGTCGCCCGTCGGAGCGGGCTCCACGAAGACAAGCTGGAGTCCCTGGCCGAGGCGGGCGCCTTCGCGTGTTTTGGCCTGGACCGCCGCGGCGCCCTCTGGCAGGTCCTGGGGACCGAAGCCCGCCGGCAACCACCGCTATCGCTGAAAACCCGCGGTCCCCAGCCCCGTTTTCAGCCCCTGAACGGCCTGGAAACCATCCTCTGGGATCACCAGGCCGCCGGCCACAGCGTCCAGGGTCACCTCCTCAAGCCGCGGCGCACGGAACTCGCCGCCCGGGGACTGCCCACCGCGCGGGAGCTCAACGGGATGCCGGACGGCCGCGCGGTCCGCTACGTGGGCCTGGTCATCTGCCGCCAGCGCCCGGGGACCGCCCAGGGCGTCACCTTCATGACGCTGGAGGACGAGACCGGCTTCGTGAACCTGGTCATCTGGGAGAAGGTGTTCGAGCGCAACGCCCTGCTGGCCAGGACGCTGCACTGCATGGGCGTGACCGGCAACCTGCAGGTGGGCGAAGGGGTGGTCCACCTCGTGGTCGAGGCGATCTGGGATCCGAAGCTGGAGGACCGCTCGCTCCGCCTTCGGAGCCGGGATTTTCGTTAGGCTTGCAATTGGACGGTATCGGAACGCCTACTTTTCCGGCAGGGAAGTGGCATACGCCGCGGCCCGGCGAACCCAGTTCTTCAGATCCTGCTCCGATGCGATGCCAGGCGGTTCCACCAGCGCCCATCCCTTCATGGTCCGGCCAGGGATGTCGGCAGATTTCGTGTGCGGTTCGGCCAGCGTCTCGTCATGCTTCTCCCGCTCGAGCCGTACGATGAGGGAATTCTTCCACGTCCCGACGCACATGTTGCCGTTGATCATGAAGCACACCCCACCGAACATGTTTTTCTCGGAGTATCCCTTCCATTGCGAGAGAATCGGTCGAATCCGACCGGCCAGCCCGTCATCTATCATCGTTAACTCCTATTCGTCCTTCCATGATGTTCAATATGAGATGATATAGATACATGACAGAACATCTGATTCTGCACGAATACGACGGACACCACAATTGTCTCGTCTATGGATGGTGATTCACCAGTTATTCACAAATTAACGCGATTATACGCTTTTGGACTTTCCCGTCATGGAAGCCGAGAAGGGTCTAACCCTTGCTCTTTTATACTGGCTTCGTTGATTTCCTTGAGTCTCTCCGTGAGCTTACCTATCAACTCCGAGTGCAAGTCGCAAACCTTTTCATGAATCCACGAGTACAACTCTTGATTCCATTCGTCATCGCCACGTTCGGCTGTGATCGCCAGGCAAATCTTCTGTATAGAACCACTACTATCCGTGTTAATCTCAAAATACTCATCCCCCGGCATACCGTGTGCTCGGTATATAGCCTCCAGATCGTTATCAAGTTTCACGCGCATTGTCTGAACCTCTCTCCATCACAATGGAAGTTATGGGCTTGAGTGGTTATAGGAGCATATATGTTAAGGAGCCGAGACGTTCGTCCGTCAACTCAATATGCTCGTCAGCCTCAAGAACTCTGATGTTTTCCAACCAACGTGATCGTTCATTTTCGTTCTGAACATCGATCTTTTTACCGCCTACAACTACTTCTTTCGCGTGAACAAAATACTTGATTTTGCCGTCTGATTCGGATGCCATTTTAAGCAGCCATTCGCACTCGTTTAACCCTTCTAAGTCAACGCACATGTTCCGCCTCCTGTGTATTAGAATCCGAATGACTGTTGTAAATGGTCGTCCCTGTACTGAATCCGCGTAGGTGTGCGGAATAGCCGGTTGTCTTCCACGATCTCTTTGACAGTAAGCATCTGCACCTTGTCGTAACTGTCGCCCTTGTACTGCCATTTGCCAGCGTCTGCCGCCGCTTGACGCATTGCCTTCGTCGGTTCTTTGAGCGATATGAAACCGGCCAGGTGCGCTAGGTCATCGACCGACCGCGTACCTTCCAGGTCTCGCACGTCAGACGGCCTGATGTTACCACCCTTCACACTGAAAATCATCTTGCCCATCTCGCCGTCATCGAGGTCGTAGTACATCACGCCATCAACTCCACGATCCCCGGTTTTCTTGGTCGGGAAACCTCCCACACGTTCCACGATCCAGTGTTCGAACTGGAACGGGTCTTGGCGAAACAGACGTTCGGCAGATTCAACGCTGTTCGGTATGCCTGTCGTGGTATAGTCGGCATCTCGTTTCAGGTTGTACCAGATATCCAGTTGATCCTCAATCAGACGGACGGCCAAGATCGCAACATCGCATCCGATCCACTGTCGGCCGGTTTCATGTGCAGCGTACACGGATGTACCGCATCCGCAAAACGGGTCAAAGACCACGTCCTCCGGGTCCGTGCTGGCGTTAATGATCCGCCGTACAAGGTCGATTGGCTTCTGTGTCTGATACCCTAAACGTTCCTTTGCATTAGGGTTGATGATCGGTATATCAGACCAGACACTTCCCAAATACGGCTGTCTCGCCTCCGTGTACTGTATCGGGGTCCCTTCTTCTTCGGCCTGTTCGATCTTCGCGGCGGCCTTGTCTGCATCGTACACCAACAGTTTCTTAACTCCCCGATCTACAACGGTGTGATGTCCCTGTTCATACCGTTTCGTGTCGCGGGCTTCCGTTTTGAGTTTATGAAACTTGTTCCCCTTCCCCGCCCCATAGAACAGGATCACGTCATGCATTGACGGGAACTCATGGTCTCCCCGCCTCGAAAATCGGTTGTAAGACCAGATGATTTCATTGCGGAAGTTCCCATGCCCGAATATCGCGTCCATCATCACCTTGATGTAGTGGCTGGCTTCGGGGTCGCAGTGAAGGAAGATCGACCCTGTGGGTTTCAGGATCAGTTTCATGTACATCATGCGTTGAACCATATAGACCAGATACGCCAGCAAACGCGGTTGCGTGTGTATCAACGCTTCCATCCAGAACTTCCAGAACCGGACGTAGTATTCATCGACACCGTGTTCCCGCATGAATACAGGCATTGCTTTTGCCAGTTGCCTTTGATCCGGCCCTAATGTCCATGTGTCGCAAAAAGCCTCTTCCTGTTCGGGTATCGGACGGCCTATCCGACGGGCGTACAATAGATTGTACGTCCGATTCGATTTGAACGGCGGATCAAGGTAGATCAGATCCACTGCGTGATTGCCCATCAAATCACGCATCACGTGAAGGTTATCCCCGTAGAAAAGGCGGTTCATATCGACACCGCCCTTGCGATAAACTGATCGAACAGTCCGGGAGATTTCCTGTGATTGTACTTGTAGCAGGATTCGGACAGGTACAGGGGAAGCAGATTTACGCTGTACTGATGGTGCGTACCGTACCATGCCCGTTTTACCAGCGACCAAAACCCTTCAATCGTATTCGTGTGGACGATCCCGTCCACGTACTGCTGGCTGTGGTCGATCCGTGCGGACTTATCGAACTCGCTTACCGGCTTATTATAGGCTGGCAACTGGTCTGCCATGACCATCGTGCCTGCCTTGTTAACAACCCGATTCAGAAACTCGCCTATGGTCGTGCTGTTGAGTTCTGTTACCGGTTGTGCCTTAACCCCCCCCCCCCCGCTCCACTGCCCCGATAACACAGGTCTTTTCCGTGCCGCGTCCGCGTTTGCCCTTGCGGTCAGACTTCTTATTCGGTTTCTTCGGCTTACCGCCGATATACGCATCATCCGTTTCAACGATACCGAACAGCAGTTCGCGGGCGTCCTGATCGACTGCCATTGCAACGCGGGCGCGGTGCATCATGCTCCATACGGTAGGCTGCCGGATACCGAGATCGCGGGAAATCTGACAACTTGATACCGACTTCTTCGCGTTCAGCATCAAAGCCAGTACCATGAACCACAGTTTCAAGGGCTTATGTGTCCTGTGAAAGATCGTGCCGACCGTAACGGCAAACGCCTTGTGGCAATCCTGACACTGCCAGCGTTGATTAGCGCGGTCGGATGATGCATGACGGCAAACCTTCTTGCTTTCGCAGTACGGGCAGACCGGCTCGCCGCGCCAGCGGACGGCTTCCAGATAGTCAATGCACTGTTCTTGCGTCTGGAAGGTATCGAAAAGTTGCAGGATGTTCATGGCGTATCTCCCTATGTGGTCTGGGTTTCACTTGCTTATACCCTCAATATACCATGAACCGGATCACCTGTCAAGTCCAAAAGCGTATAATCGCGCAAATTAATGTTGACCATGATGAATAGAAAACTCATATTTCGTTTTCCATTTTTAAAAATCCATCCAGGAAACTCCGCAGTGACCAGCTTATGCCGTAGTTACAGATTCATCCTTTTAACCCTGGCCTTGTTCACGCTGACCACTTGCGGCAAAGACGGCCCCACGGAACCGCCGGCGCAGGTGCCTTCTCTTATCACCCTGTCGTCGCAGACCGTTGTGCTCACCGCCGTCGGCCAAACAATTCAGATCACCGCAACGGTACTGGACCAGGAAAGCAAGGTGATTGCAGGCGCAGCGGTTACCTGGACAAGCAGTAATCCGAACGTCGCCTCGGTCAGTCCTGGCGGAGTGGTAACCGCGGTGTCGAATGGAACGGCGCGGATCACCGCCACGTTTGGTTTCGCCTCGGGAAGTACGAGCGTTTCCGTCGCCCAGGAGGCGGGAAGCATATCCATTACCCCGGATTCCGCAACGCTTGAGACCATTGGCGCGACGGTCCAGCTGGAGGCCGTGGTGTACGACTCCGGTGGATCGGCCATTCCGGGTGCGACGGTGGTGTGGTCCAGCAACGACCCTGCAGTCGCAACGGTAGACGCGAATGGCCTCGTGACCGCGGTGGCGAGCGGTACTGCGCAGATCACAGCCACCTCGGGCATCGTATCGGAGTCCGTATCCGTTTCTTTGGTTTTCGCGCTGGAAGCGGTAAGTATATCCATAAACATTAAATCTCTAACCCTGACATCAATCGGCCAGGGCGTCCAGTTGGAGGCCGTGGTGTTCGACATCGACGGTGCGGTCATACCCGATGCAATGGTGATATGGTCCAGCGGTGTCCCCACAGTCGCCAGGGTCGATGATAGTGGCTTTGTAACCGCGTTTTCCAACGGTACCACGCGGATCATCGCCACCTCGGGCAGCGTCTCGGCTTTCGCGACGATACACGTTGACTTAAGGGGCACGGGACCAGCGATCGATAAGGCGGTGTTAATCGCTTTTTACAACGCGACGGGTGGCCCGGACTGGACGGATGATACCAATTGGGTGAGTAACGCGCCTCTCCAAAACTGGTATGGTGTGATTACTGACTCTGACGGGCGGGTATCTGAACTGAACCTGAGAGAAAACAACCTGGCGGGCGATATTCCCACTGAACTGAGGAATCTGAGCAACCTCACGTCGATGGATCTCGGCTTGAACCAGTTGACGGGTGAAATACCGCACGAATTGGGACAGTTGAGTAGACTGAACTCGTTGCGGCTCGACGGCAATCAGCTGTCCGGAAGTATCCCTTCCGAACTGGGCCAATTGGACAAGCTTGAAATACTGAATTTGGGGGATAATGATTTCACGGGCAGCATCCCTCCCACGCTGAGCCGATTGAGCGATTTGAAAATTCTGGATTTCCGGAATAACGATTTCACCGGTAGTATCCCCCCTGTACTGGGCCAACTGACCAGCCTCGAGAGAATCTGGCTCGACAACAACCGGCTGACGGGCAGCATCCCTCCTGAAATTGAGCAGTGGACCAAACTCGAGTATCTCATATTGCACCACAACCAGCTGACAGGCGTTATCCCACCTGAACTCGGTCAACTGGTAAGCGTGGTCCAGTTCGAACTGCATTTCAATCAACTCACGGGAGGAGTACCATCGGAGCTTGGCAACCTCAGCAACATGAGATCGCTGGATCTCCGAAGCAACCGCGGCATGTCCGGTCCGTTACCCTCATCGCTGACCAACGTGAACCTGTCTAATTTGTCGCTGGATTCCACGCAGTTGTGCGTGCCTGTGGAAACCGCATTCCAGGCGTGGCTGGCGAGTATTACAACTAAATCTGGTGTCATGACGTGCTCGCCATAGCGAACAAGAGAAACCATCCGACCATAGGACGTTGATTTTGATTCTACATGGATTTCACCGTTTGCGCTGTTTCCTTTTACTACCTCTGGCCATGCTGGTCATGCTATCCGCTTGCATCAAGAGTCCGTCGGAGCCCGCGGTACAGGAGCCTTCCTCCATCACGCTGTCGTCGTCCAGGATCGTGCTGACGTCCATCAGCCAGCGAGTGTTGCTCACCGCAACGGTGCTGGATCAGGACAGCCGGGTGATCTCGGACGCGACGATATTCTTCAGAAGCGGTAACGTGAAAATCGCCACGGTCAGTGACAACGGTCTGGTGACGGCGGTGTCGATGGGCACCACGCAGATCAACGTGTCTTCGGGCTACGCGACGGCGAGCGCGACGGTTACCGTCATGCAGGAAGCGGGGCGCATAGAGATCACGCCGTCATCGGCAACGCTCGAGAGCGTCGGCGAGACGGTTCAGCTGAAAGCGGAGGTGTACGACACGGGCAGCACGATCATCCCGGGCGCGGTGGTGGTATGGTCGAGCAGTCACCCCACGGTGGCGACGGTAGATGCCAACGGTATCGTGACGGCGGTGTCGAGCGGCACCACTCAGATCACGGCCACTTCCGGTGGCGAGTCCACGTACCGTCCGGTATATGTCGTCCTTCCGCAGCCAGCGGCGCGCATAGAGCTCAACATATCACAAGCCACGCTGACATCCATAGGTCAGAGTCTTAAGCTGGACGCCCTGGTATACGACATCGATGGCATGGCCATCCCGGACGCGCCCGTGTCGTGGACGAGCAGTCACCCCGCGGTGGCCACGGTAGACTCGACCGGTCTTGTGAGCGCGGTATCGAACGGCACCACGCTGATCACGGCCACCTCCGGCGGTGTCTCTACGTTCGCAACGATCCACGTCGTCATCGAGGGTACGGTGGCCCCGCCGGAGCCTTCGATCGACCGTGATGTGTTTTTCGCATTTTACCACGCGACGGGCGGCCCGAACTGGACGAACAACACGAACTGGCTGAGCGAAGCGCCCCTTGACGAATGGTACGGGGTGGCCACCGACTCCGACGGTCGGGTGAGAACATTGTCTTTGGGCGACAACAATCTCATAGGATCGCTTCCCCCGGCTCTGGGCCAACTGGTCAACCTGGAAATCCTGGATCTGAATACCAATCAACTGGCGGGGATCATACCCGCCGATCTGGGTGACCTGGTTAACCTGACCTGGCTGCAGCTGCGTGACAATCAGCTGATCGGCCGTATCCCCGCCGAACTCGGACAACTGAGTAACCTTACGGGGATGTTTTTCGGTTCCAATCGCCTGATGGGTTCCATCCCCTCCGAACTCGGACAACTGATCGACCTGGAGCAGTTGGAACTCGACAGGAACCAACTGTCAGGCGGAATCCCTGCCGAACTCGGTCAACTAAGCAACCTGGTCCGGTTGGACCTGGGTAACAATCACCTGGCAGGCGGTATCCCGTCAGAACTGGGCGAGCTGACCAGCCTGGCACAGTTGGATCTTAGTCTGAACGAGATCACAGGGGATATCCCGGTGGAACTGGGACAACTGACCAACCTGCGGGGCCTGAGGCTCGGTACCAATCAGCTGACAGGCGGTATCCCGGTGGAACTGGGACAACTTACCATGCTTGATACGATCGATCTTGGGTCCAACCAGTTGACCGGTCCCATCCCATCCGAGCTGGGTCAGTTGACCAGCCTCGACGTGTTGGTGATCAAGAGCAACATGTTATCGGGAAGTCTACCTTCCGAACTCGGCGGTCTCACCCGCCTGCGATCACTAGACCTTCAGAACAACATGGACTTGTCCGGCCTGCTGCCTTCCGAACTCGTACACGTTCCGCTTGAAGTGCTGCGGTTGAACGGAACGCAGTTGTGCGCCCCCCTGACTGCCGCATTCCAGGCATGGCTGGCGGGAATCAACGTAAAAAGCGTAGAAAACTGTACTCCAGAGCCCGAGCCGGATCCTGAGCCCGAACCAGATCCAGATCCGGAACCGGATCCGGAGCCCGTGGTTGACCGAATCGAGATCGAACCAGATTCGACGACCTTGACGTCGGTGGGTGAGACGGAGCAGTTCTCCGCTACGGTCTACGATGTCAACGACGAAGTGATAGCGGGTGCATCAGTCACCTGGTCCAGTGGCGATCCGTCCGTGGCGACTGTGAACACAGCCGGACTAGTAAGAGCCGTTAGCCGTGGTCGCACACGGATCACCGCGACATCGGGTACTTTGTCTTCCGAAGCATCAATATCGGTCGACTTGCCTGCCACTCACATCGAGATCGAACCAGATTCGACGACCTTGACGTCGGTGGGTGAGACTGAGCAGCTCTCCGCTACGGTCTACGATGTCAACGACGAAGTGATAATTGGAGCTCCGGTAACATGGTCGAGCGACGACCCGTCCGTGGCGACGGTGGATACGGACGGACTGGTGACCGCCGTTGCCCGTGGCAGTGCGACGATCACCGCGAGAACGGGAAATGCGTCTGGCAACGCATCCATATCGGTCGACTTGCCTGCTAACCCCATTGCTGACCGCATCGTGATCGAACCGCCCTCGGCAACGCTAACTGAGGTGGGCGCGACCGAGCAGTTGACGGCTACGGTCTACGACGCCAACGGCGAAGTCATTGTCGATGCTGCGGTCGCCTGGTCCAGCAGCGCCTCGTCCGTGGCGACGGTGAACGCTAACGGACTGGTTACGGCCGTGGCGGATGGTTCCACAACCATCACTGCACGGTCGGACACCGCTTCGGCGAGTATCGAAGTGACGGTCATGACTGAGAATCCTGACCGCGATGTGTTGGTCGAGCTATACAACGCGACGGATGGTCCGAACTGGACGACCGACACCAACTGGCTGAGTGAAATGCCTCTTGAGGAATGGCATGGTGTGTCCACCAATGCGAATGGGAGGGTGACCGGACTTAGCCTTAGATCTAACAACCTTGTGGGAAGCCTTCCTTCGTCTCTAGGCGAGTTGTCGAATCTGACGAATCTAGATATACACAGTAACTCTTTGACGGGTTCGATTCCAACTTCGCTGGGCAATCTGACGAACCTGACGAATCTGGATTTTTACAGTAACTCTTTGACGGGTTCGATTCCAACTTCGCTGGGCAATCTGACGAACCTGACGAAGTTGAGTCTTAGCAATAACGACTTGATAAATCCAATCCCATCTTCGCTTGGTAGTCTGTCTAACCTGACGGATCTCAGCCTTTATGGAAACGACTTATCGGGTGAGATACCGTCTACACTGGGCAATCTGACGGAATTGCAGAACCTAAATCTCTCCAACAACGGATTGACGGGCCCCATTCCATTATCGCTGGGCAAACTTTCGAAATTGGAGTGGTTCTCCCTCGCCAGCAATGCATTAACGGGCTCAATCCCACCTTCGCTGGGCAACCTTTCGGAATTAAAATACCTAACCTTAGACCATAACGAGATGTCAGGTGTCATTCCTACGACAATGGGTAATCTGTCGAATCTGTGGTATCTAAGCCTACAAGACATGAAATTGTCTGGCCCCATCCCACCTTCGCTGGGCGACCTATCCAACCTGACGATTCTATCCGTTGCCAGGAACAACCTGACGGGCACTATCCCCTCGTCCCTGGGGAATCTATCGAACCTGAGAGTACTCTCCCTATTTGATAACAGGTTATCGGACCCCATCCCCTCGTCCCTGGGTGACTTGGCAGAATTGGAGAACTTCTATCTCCACTCAAATGCATTGACGGGTTCCATCCCTCCGTCTCTGGGCAAACTTGTAAAAGTCAAAGACTTCAGACTCGATAGCAACGAACTGATCGGCTCCATACCGCCGACACTGGGCAATTTGGCGGAAGTCACACAGCTACTACTTAGAGAGAACAATTTAACGGGTTCCATCCCTTCGTCTCTGGGCAATCTGTCGAAACTGAAGAATCTTGGTCTCGCTGGCGGCAACGAATTTATGGGTTGCATTCCATCGTCACTTCACGACGTGCAATCCAATGACTTAGTCTTGCTCGAACTGGACGATTGCGAAGAGTGATATTGATGTTATCGGATCGGTTCGAATGCCTGGTGCCGAGGATGCGGCGCCGCTAACGCAGGAAGCATGCAAGTAGAAACCGTACTGGAAGTACTGATCTTCAACCGCTCGCAGATATCCCTCTCAACCGTCCCCCACCAACCCCCTCAACCGATCCCACTCCCGAACGTAGGCGGCCAGGTGCTCGTTCTCCGGTGATTTCGCCTTTTCTTCGAGCATGGATCGCACCAGGTCCTGTTCATCCCGGTACTGATCATCGACGAAGAATCCTGCGAAGTGGGCGATGCGCAGCCAGACGAGGTAGGTCGTCACGGCGTCGTGCTGGTTGTATTGCGCGATCCGCTTGATATCGCCATCGAGCCAGGCTTCGGCGACACTGTCCCCGTCGAACCCCTCCATCTTCCCCGGTATGCCCGACAGCACCGCCATCTCTTTAAGGGACGGGCGTGCCTTGCCCCATTCCCCGATGGCCGACATCAGGTCCACGTTCCATTCGCTCGCGCGGGAGAAGTAATCGTATCCTTCCCAGGGTTTGTCCGGCCGCTTGCAGAACCCGGCCGCGGTGATCCCTTTGATGATTCCCCGCTGAATGAAGATCGGCAGGTCCGATCCCGTGGAGTTGAATCCTACGAGCTGGGGCTGGCGCTTGCCCACGCTTTCCAGGAATCGGGACAGGATCACCGATTCGCTGCAATCCTCCGGATTCTCCGGATCCCTGGGCTGTACGCGCAGGTTGAGCGTTACCTTTCCAAGTTGATCCTGGCTCCTGGTCACCATGGCGATAGATACCACCCGGCTCAAGGCGTACTTGAGAAAGGGTCTCGGCTTTTCTTCGGTCGCCCCGTTCACGCGCCACATCTCTAGGACGACTTCGCGGTCGGGCATGTCGGCCGGCAGGTCGTAAAGTAAACGTCCCGCATCGGGATCAGGAACCCATTCCGCGTCGAACGCCCAAACATTCTGCATTACGCTTTTGAACATGGTTTAATCTCGTTTTCGAAGAAGTACATCATCGTGATATGGTTGATTGGGTGAATTACACCCAGGCGAGGGCTCATTCCGTAGTTCATTACAGTAAAGTCGCTCCTTCGAGCCGCGCGGCTTTCTGGTCGAAAGTATACAAAGGTAAAGCTTGCGATCGTTCAGCGGCGGCCAGTATCATCAGGTCGGAGAATCCCGCGCTGCCCGTCCCGTATTTGAATGCGGCCTGCGCGACATCGGCGGCTGCCTCCACAACCAGCACTTCCGTCGAGACCAGTTGCTCCAATACATCGGCAATCTGACTCCGGGGAAAGCCGTATGCCCGTTCCAGGACCCAGACGAGTTCGAGGATAACTTCCCGGCAGATAAAACCGGGTTGTTCGGCCGAAAGCGACGCCAGCAATGTCCTGGCGGACTCGGCTTGCGCCTCGTCGTCGCGCACGAGAAACCGAACGAGGACGTTTTTGTCCAGTGCAATCATTCTTCGCAGGCTCCACGCGCAACAGCCTGTTCCATCTCATCGACGGTGACGACGGGTCCGCTATACTTGAGTACGCCAAACAACCGTCCAATGGGTCGTACCGGTAGTATACGAACTTCCTGGTCGGAGATCACGTAGCGTACTTTGTCTCCCGTCCTCAAGCCAAGCGATTCCCGTACCACCTTGGGCAGCGTAGTCTGTCCCTTGCTGGTAATGCTGGATTCAATCATGATCACCCACCTCCTTCATTACAATATATCATATTCCTTACTAATGCCAATAACTACTTAATATTTTATATATACCCTTACTTAAAGATCAATTCCATACACTAATTTTGCAGATACCTAAACATGCAGGAGCCTGTACAGGGTCTAAAACATGATAATTCGGCAGTGAGGCTCGTCATATCTTCGATTCGTGATTAAGATTTAGGTGATCAAGGATTCGGATCGTTTTCGGTCCCGAACCGCTCATCCGTCTCCAGGAACAGGGCATCCCGCTCATCCTGCGGCACGAATGTTCCATTTCGTCCTCCGGATCGAATAGCCGCGCGGAGGGGAGCGAGATCCCGTTCGTGGAAGTGCGCCAGCGTCCGGATGTTCCGCTGAACTTCTGAAGCGTCGTGACGGGCGACGGGTTTCTCCAGCAGCCGGTGGGTCAGGGGTACGAGCGCGTCGGGACCGGCGCCGGACAGGAAGCGCTCCAGCGAAGCCACGATATCGGACGACAACTGGCGGAAGCCGGTGAGGCGCGAACCCCTTATCCGTTCGTGGGGAGGGAGATGCCTTACGGGTTCGATATGCCCGATCAGCCCGAGCAGGTAAACCAGCGCGTCGAAGGTGGCCAGCGCACGCATCCGAGACTTGAACACGCCGTACCAGTGAAGGTCCAGGTCCTCCCATGCGTCCACGTGCGTTGTAAAGCAGAGCAACACCTGCTTCTCCGTTCCGCCCAGGCCGATCGCTGGATACAGGAAGTCGTAGGTGCCGTCCTCGTTATGTGGCGGTCGATACTTGCGGATCAGTTCGTTCTCGAGCAACAGGGCTTCCCGTTCCGATTCCCGCGGAATAACCTCGAGGGCGCTCGCCTCCCGGACCAGCATCCGCATCTTTCGGTGCACCTTGCGCCGGGAGGCATTCCGGTACTGCTGGAGGCGCCGGCGGATGTTCCCGGCCTTTCCCACGTACAGGACAGATCCCTTTCCGTCCTTGAACAGGTAGACTGCCGGGGTCATGGGCGATTCCTCGATGAAGCGCTCACCGAATTTGCGGTCGAACTGGCGCATGGTGGAGGTAAGCTCCGTGTTCGTCTTGACTCCGTGTTAGTAATAACCTCGCGTTCGTATCTACTATTGTATATACAGCAGGAAGAACAAGCAGGAAGAACTGTTGAATTAAGGAACTCCACCCGGGAGCTTCCGTCAAGATTACAGTGACAGACCAAACCCACCCGGGAACTGGGTAGACCATGTATGACCCGGTCCCATGGGTCTAAGGACCGCTTGCCTGTATGTCGGACGGAATTTATACTATTTACCTGATCCTGCTAAGACATACCAAAGACCCTATTTCCGTCGAGCATTCCGCACACCAACCGGAGACGCATGCCCATGAGTTCGGAAAAGTTGATCATAGACTACGTCAACGACCAGGACGACAGCCTGTCCCGGATCGCCAAAAACATCTGGGATCACCCCCAGATCGCCCTGCAGGAGACCTACGCATCGGAACTGCTGGCCAGGGAATTGGAGGCGGACGGATTCTCCATCGAGTGGGGCGCCGGCGGGATGGAGACGGCTTTCGTGGCCACCTGGGGCTCTGGAGACCCGATAATCGGCTTTCTCGGTGAATACGACGCGTTGCCGGGCCTGTCGCAGACAGTGTCGTCGGAGAAGGAGGCCATCGAGCCGGGCGGACCGGGCCACGGTTGCGGTCACAACCTGTACGGTACGGCGTGCCTGGGTTCGGTGATGGCCCTGAAGCGGGTCATGGAACGGGACGGAGTTGGCGGCACGATTCGGTACTACGGGTGTCCCGCGGAAGAGCAGGTGATCGGCAAAGTACTGATGGCGCGGGACGGCGTCTTCGACGATCTCGACGCCGCCATCACCTGGCATCCCGGCAGCACGAACGTGGTATGGAACGGCTCATCGTTGGCGCTGAATTCCTTCAAGGTGAACTTCCACGGCGTGGCCTCCCACGCGTCCGCGGCGCCTCACCTCGGACGCAGCGCGCTGGACGGCGTCATGCTGATGGACGTGGGCATGAACTACCTGCGGGAACACGTGATGTCGGAGGCCCGCATCCACAGTGTTGTGACCAGTGGGGGGGAGGCGCCGAACGTGGTCCCGGCCTACGCACAGGTCTGGTACTACATCCGGGCGCCGGAGCGGGAGCAGGTGGACGCGATGTACGAGCGCGTGCTCGACATCGCCCGGGGCGCCGCGCTCATGAGCGGCACCACCCACGACATCGAGTTCGTCGCGGGCTGCTACGAGGTACTGCCCAACAATACCCTGTCCGACTTGATGCTGGAGAAGATGCAGGTGGTCAATGACCTCGCCTTCACCGCCGACGAACGGCGATTCGCGCGGCAGCTTCAGGCCACGTTCCCGGAGAACGCCGTCAAAATGGCTTTCGAGCGGATGGAAAAATCCGCGGTAAGGGATTCCATCGCCGAAAGCATCGAGAACCCCCTGTGGACCCAGGTGCTTCCCCATAACGATACGCCGCTGGGCGTGGAGGGATCGACAGACGTGGGCGACGTGAGCTGGATCACGCCCACGGGACAGATCACGACCTGCTGCTGGCCCCTGGGCACGCCCGCCCACAGCTGGCAGATGGTGGCTTCCTCCGGATCGAGCATCGGTAGCCGGGGCATGCTCTTCG
Organism: bacterium; assembly: GCA_965262815.1. Taxonomy (GTDB): domain Bacteria; phylum JAAXHH01; class JAAXHH01; order JAAXHH01; family JAAXHH01; genus JAAXHH01. Next base: position 238,536 of record OZ253560.1, read on the forward strand.
CGGCCAAGACCATGGCGCTGACCGGCCTGGACCTCTTGCGGAACCCGGACATGCTGACCCGGGCCAACGAGCAATTCGACGAGGCAAGAGACGGTGTGACTTACAAGAGCGCACTGCCGGACAAATAAGGACCGATGATGCTGTCCATTCCCCCGGATGCACGGGACCGATACCTGCGTGACGGCTTCTACCTGTCGCCCCCGATCATCCCTGCCGCCCTGATCGAACGGGTGACTGCAAGCATGGACGAGGTGATGAACGGCACGTATGAAACCGGCGTTCCGCCCCGCCGCTCGTGGAATCCCGGTGACGACCCTAAGCGCATCCGGAAGATCGACCAGGCGCACCTGTCGGACCGAACCATCTACGAACTGGCCACTCACCCCGCGATCGGTAGATGGGCAGCGGCGCTGCTTGGTGCGAAGCGCGTCCAGCTGTGGGCTTCCCAGATGCTATACAAGCCACCGGTCAGCTCGGGCGCCGAAGTGACGGGCAACGTGGGATGGCACCAGGACAAGCAGTACTGGGGTTACCTGGAAGGCGAGTTGTTTACGGCCTGGGTCGCCGTTAGCGACGTAACCGGGGAGTCCGGGCCCATGCGGTTCGTACGAGGATCGCACCGGTGGGGACTGCTGGACAGCGGCGACTTCTTCGGGCACGACCACGAAGCGCAGCAGAAGGACATACCCGTACCCGAAGGCGAGAATTGGGAAGAGGTTGCCGCGGTCCTTCAGCCAGGTGCCGTCAGTTTCCACGACCGGCATACCTATCACGCCAGCGGACCCAATATTTCAGACGCGCCGCGGCGCAGCTTCGCCTTCCATCTGCGGACCGAAAACGCCCGTCCTGTGGAGGGAAGCGACGCGTACCACGTGCAGCATCTCGACGATCCCGCTTATTGTCCGGTATTGTATGAAGCGTAGTTCGTTAGAGGCGGGCGAGGTTAATACGTCATGGAGAATCGAGCAGCGGCATGAGCGCATTGTTGATCGTCGCAGGTATATACCTTTTCGCATCGGGTGTGTTCGTATGGGCCGGCGGCAGAACGATCGAGCGGATCGGGCTCACCACCCGGAACAGGGGACTGATCGCGCTCATCCTCGGGACCGTCCTGCTGGTGTTCGGGTTTTCGGTCTAGCCAAGATCAACGCATCGCGAGCCGCGAGCGGCGCTCAGTTCGATTACGACACCTCACTCCTTAGGCCCCTGCTCATCTAGAACGCCATTCGCATCATTCAACAGGGCACCCTTGAAGAACATTAAGGCAGGGAACTCCTTCATCTCCTGGAGGATGACGATGTTCCTGACCACACGGCAATAGCAGGGTTTGCCCCACTTGATGTCCTCGGTCAACCCACAGCTTAGCAGGATCGGCCGCAATTCGAACATCACTTTCGGCCACTTCTCGGACCGTCTGATGAAGGCATCAACCTTGGGGTTCATCTCCACTTAGATCAGCGAACCTACGATGCGTTCCCGACCTGCCGAAGGCTCCTGCAAGAACATGTCGAGTAGCGTTTCGAGCGCAAGGACGCTCGGTTCGAGGAGACGATGCTCCGTCAGGATTGGAAGAGTTGGGCGGCACCAAGTTAATGGTTCACCCCGCCGGTCTTCTGTATCCTGAAAGCATGCGATGATACATGACCAACGAACAGTCCCTTTTTGTTTTCGCCACGGGCTACTTGAACGGCTCGTTCAACGTCGGCATCCCGGGTATTCGCCCCACCGTAGATCTCTCTTATTGCCTCCGGGGGAAGGTCTACTACCTTGATGGGCCAGTCGTTACTGTCCTTCTTCCCTGTGTCGCGCGTCTGCTCCAGATCAACCAGTAGCCGGACTTCTTTCTCATACGCCCACGATATCCCTTTCACCAGTAACAGCCGGGACAGTGACTTCCAGCCCGCTCCAAACTCTGCGAGGTCTGTACGTGCAAGGAGCGGCAAACCTTCTCTATCCCGGCCTGCCCTTAAATCACGTTCCATGTCGTCGCGGTTCACAAAATCCAGCCGGATGGCATCGCCTGCGCGTGGTTCGTACACAGGGGCAATTTCCGAGTAGACCACCGGTCTCAACTCAAATCCGAGAGCTCTCAGTGCTTCCGTGTCGTAGCCGATGACTATGCCGGTATTCCGGGCGTAATGCGCCCACATCGTGGGAACAAGTATGTCCGTGCTGAAGGAGACCACCCCCACCCGCGGATTCAAGTATTCCTGGATGAATGTGGACAGCCTCACATCGGCGTAGCGGAGCGACCGTGTCAGCAGTTTTTCCCATGGCACCGCAATACCCAAGTGCCCTTCCAGTTTCGATTGCACCATAGCCAGAAAAGCGAGCGTATCCTCCTGCCCGTGGCTCTTCATCGTTATGACATTGCATTCCATATCGTCGTTCAGGGCCAACAATTGAGTCGCCCGCAGATTGCGCGGTGGTCCCTCGCCGATGAGTTTTTTGGGGATGTACTTGTATAGGATGTCGGGGATGTCCGCATCACCCCACACGGACCTCTGCGCGCACTCCTCCGATTGAAGGATTTGAAGCCAGTGCGCGGCGATGTCGCCCATTTTCGACACCGCAACCACGCGGTTTGCCTCATTCAAAGTCGGTATATGTGCGTAAGCCGCGGTAACGCGCGCCATCGTTTTCCGTATGGCCTGCTCGTCGTATGGGTGATGTCTTCCGTGGATTGAGCAATACAATCCCCGGGCAACCAAAAAGTTGACTGCGTTGATCGCAGCAGCCGGCGGACCAGTTATCCCCCTCTGCACTCCGGCTTGCTCTTCAGGCTTCGCCTCGAAAAGGACCTCACCCCTGGGCGGTGACTGCCTCTCTCTTTCGAGCCTCTCCTCCCTTCGGGATTCATCGAGGCTAGCAATCCTCTCCTCCATCGATTGGATATACTGATGGTACCTGACGTTCTGGGACTTTCTTGCCCGCTTATCCGTCTCATCGTGCAAGCCAAAGTCAGAACAAACCGCGATGTCCAGTCTACCTTTCGCTCCGTGGCAATCGCAGTCGTCGGACAGGGTTTCACACCATGGATAGGGAGCCCCCACAATTTGGAATTCGTCGTCGTCCCAACCCGGCGGGAGCTGGTCTACAATTGATGCCCAATTAGCAATGTAATGGGATCGTTGGGAGAGCCGAAAAGGGGTGACAGGGCGTTGTCCGTCCACCCTGTAGTTGGTTCTACTAAAACGAAACTCGAAGAATGCAGCCGATTGTTCGGACGACGAACACGAAGCCTGCACTTTCAACCACATCCGGCAATTGCTGATAACGACCTCAAAGAGATGGTTCATTTACGTCCTACCAAATTCTAGAAACTCTTTGTTCTCAAACTCCATTCTTTCCTTCTCCACTTTCGTTGATCTTCGGTTTCGACGACATCTTTTCTCTGATCCCATATACAGTTAGGTCTTTCGACCATTCTCCTAGGTTTAGACTTGTAAGGTCGGACTTATCCAATCCACGCCCTGCAACCGCGTCACCGCTGAGCATTTCAACAGCATTCAGAGCGTCTGAACGCGGGATCTGATCAGCGGGTCGGTACGGAAGTGCCACGAATCGTCCCATGTGATGGTCTACTACAATCCATTCCCACTCTCCTTTAACAGTTGGCACGAGGCCAGTGGTTCCCACAAGAGTTCCATCCGATATACCGGATTCTTCTCTTACGGAACCAGTGATTCTTAACGATTCATTGAATCGGCATGTTGTCCAGCCAGCCAAATGAATGTTCTTTATAGTCATTTCATCCTCAGATGCTACTAACTCGTCAATTGGCTCTGAGCCTCCACATGGAAGCAATACTACTTTTCCATCCCACATGGGAATCATCCAAAGTGGAGGACGCGCCACATGACACAGAAATACTATATGCTTTTTAAATTCTGTATTTTCTGGCATTGTCCACTGTCCGACAAAGCAGCCTTTTAGTATTCTCTTGCTAGGATTCATTATCTGCTCTCTAACTGGATTGAGCGCTACGCTTTCGACAAATCTGTACCCGCCTTCCCCCATTATCGAGAACACCATCAAGTAAGCAGACTTAATCAAGCTAACTTCTTCATAGTGGGGTGATCTAAGAATCCTGAAACGTATTCCTTTGTTTATGTCCAAGTGTTCTATTGCTGGTAAGGTGCCTAGTTTCATAGAGCCTTTTCGTAGCTGGCTCACCCGGGTTGGAAAGGGAGAGTTCGAATCGTTAGGTATGTAGCGAACCGTTTTTTTCGATCCTAGAAAATCAATCTCAACGTGAGCGCCTTGGCCTGCCACCCATTCGTCGATCGCTCTCTTAGCTAAGACTGCGTGACGGTCTATGCGACTGGCGTTGTTGTTGCATTGCCTGCACGTCAAGCAGATTGCTGAACCTCCCAGCGATTCAGGAGGTGCGTGCTCCAACGTCACCTTGCCCGCCACAACGTCAGACCTACTGAATTCACAAAGGCAAATCGGGCACCTGGTATTGCCGGCGTCGAATAACTTCAGACGTAACCGGCGTTTACGACCGATCTGATGTTTTTCTTTCTTAGACATACTAAGGACTTTTATCCGAAAAGTAAGCGTTCCGCAAACGCCACTATCGATGTGTAGCAGGGAGAGACCGTTGACATAAATTTATGGTCAATCTTCGTTGCGTTTTTACACTCCCCTCTTAAGCCGAGTATTTTCACTATGAGACATCAAGTGTCCGGGGAGTACAGATAGTAGATCCTGATCACAATTTCAACCTTTAATTAGGCTACGTGACGCACTGAATCCTTGACCGGGACGTGATGTTAAGCTTCCTTCATAATCAAGGTATTGCCTGCTGGTACCGGGCCTCACGCTTCTATCGTGACCGCCGGCTGTAAATTCCCGGTCATTCAACTCCGAACAACAAATGATCAACGACCTCTTCCATCCCGCCGTGGCCGCCTGGTTCGAGGACCAGTTCGATGAGCCGTCCGACATCCAGAAACGGGCCTGGCCGGAAATCAAGCAGCACAAAAACACGCTGATCGCCGCGCCTACGGGATCGGGTAAAACCCTGGCGGCCTTCCTGGCGTCGATCGACGACCTGGTCCGCCAGGGCCAGTACGGATCGCTCCCAGAGGGCACCCAGATCGTCTACGTATCGCCCCTGAAGGCCCTCAGCAACGATATCCACGCCAACCTGCAGGTCCCCCTGAAGGGCATCAAGGCGATCCTCAAGGAGCGTGGCAGGCCCGACGTCCCCATCCGGGTGGCGGTCCGCACCGGCGACACGCCGGTCAGCGAGCGCGCCGCGATGACGAAGCATCCGCCCCATATCCTGGTCACGACGCCGGAAAGCCTGTACCTGCTGCTTACGAGCGCGGGAGGCCGCCGAATCCTGTCGGGCGTGCACACGCTCATGGTCGACGAGATCCACGCGCTGGTGGGCAACAAGCGGGGATCGCACCTGGCCCTTTCGGTGGAAAGACTGGAGCGCCTTACCTCGGGACCGCTGACGCGCATCGGCATCTCGGCCACGCAGAAGCCCATCGGGCAGATCGCCCATTTCCTGACCGGCGCCGGCTACGAGAAGGGCAAGGGATGCACGATCCTCGACACGGGGCACCGACGCAAACTGGAACTGAAGATCGAGGTGCCCCGTTCCCCCCTTATGGCCGTCATGTCGAACGAGGTGTGGGAGGAAGTCTATGAACGCCTGGAGGAGCTCATCCTCCGGCACCGGACCACGCTCATCTTCGTCACGACGCGCAGCATGTCGGAACGGCTGGCCCGCCACCTCACCGACCGGCTCGGTTCAGAGCACGTCACGTCCCACCACGGCAGCATGTCGAAGGAACACCGGCACGACGCCGAGCAGCGGTTGAAGGCCGGTACGTTGAAAACCCTGGTGGCCACGGCCTCTCTCGAGTTGGGTATCGACATAGGCTCCGTCGACCTCGTTTGCCAGATCGGTTCGCCCAAGGCGATCGCGACCCTGATCCAGCGTGTAGGACGCTCCGGCCACACGATCACGGGCACGCCGAGGGGACGGCTCTTTCCCCTGACGCGCGACGAACTGGTGGAGGCGGCGGCGATCCTGGATTCCGTGCGGCGGGGCGAACTGGACCGGATCATCATCCCGGAGCAGCCTCTCGACGTGCTCGCCCAGCAGATCATCGCCGAGGTGGCCAATTGCGATTTCAGCGAGGACGACCTGTACCACCTGGTACGGCGTGCCTATCCATACCGCGAACTTTCTCGTGAGGACTTCGATAGCGTCGTGTCCATGCTGGCCGAGGGCTACACGCCTCGGCGGGGACGGAAATACGCCTACATCCAGCGGGACCTGATGAACGGAACGATCAGGGGCCGCAAAGGGGCCCGGATCAACGCCCTCATGTCGGGCGGGACGATCCCGGACCAGTTCGACTACGACGTGATCATGGAACCCACCGAGACCTTCATCGGCACGCTGAACGAGGACTTCGCCATCGAGAGCACGGCCGGGGATATCGTCCAGCTGGGAAACAACTCGTGGCGGATCCTGCGGGTGGAAAGGGGGAAGATCCGGGTCGAAGACGCCCAGGGTATGCCGCCGACCATGCCCTTCTGGTTCGGAGAGGCGCCGGGGAGGACCGCGGAGTTGTCTTCGTCCCTCTCGCGGCTCCGTGAAGGTGTGGCCGCGCGGGTGGACCTGGGTAACGGACCTTCGGATGATAACGACGGGACGGGGGCCGCAGCCGGGCGCGACAGCGTAAGGAAGCTCGACGCGGACTGGAAGCAAGAAGCGGAGAACTGGCTGATGGAGACCACCGGGATCTCCCACGTGGCGGCGACACAGATAGTGGACTACCTGGGCGCTACGAAGGCGGCCATCGGCGTAGTCCCCACCCAGAAGGACCTGGTGGCGGAACGGTTCTTCGACGAGGCCGGTGACATGCACCTCGTGCTCCACAGCCCCTTCGGCAGCCGGGTCAACCGGGCCTGGGGACTGGCCCTGCGCAAACGCTTCTGCCGCACGTTCAATTTCGAACTGCAGGCCGCCGCGAACGAGGATTCCATCATCCTGTCCCTCGGCGCCACCCACAGCTTTCAGCTGGATGACGTGTTCCGCTATCTAAACGCCGTGTCGGTCCGGGAGGTGCTGGTCCAGGCCCTGCTGGACGCCCCCATGTTCGAGGTGCGGTGGCGCTGGAACGCATCGATCGCCCTTGCGGTACTCCGTAGACGGGGCGGCGAACGGGTTCCGCCGCAGATCCAGCGGTCGGTGTCCGAGGACCTGATCGCCCTCGTATTCCCGGACCAGATTGCATGCCTGGAGAATATCGCCGGCGACCGGGAAGTGCCGGACCATCCCCTCGTCAGCCAGACCATCCTCGACTGCCTGCACGAGGCCATGGACATCGAGTCGCTGGAAACCATTCTGAAGACCTTGAAGAAGGGGGATATCACAGTTCACGCCCGGGACCTGCGCGAGCCTTCGCCCATGGCCGAGGAGATCCTCAACGCCCGTCCCTACGCGTTCCTCGACGACGCGCCACTGGAAGAACGGCGGACCAACGCCGTCCGGAACCGCCGGTGGCTCGATCCGTCCGTGGCGGGGGACCTGGGGCGGCTGGACCCTGAGGCCATCACCACCGTCCGCAAGGACGCGTGGCCCGAGGTGCGCAGTCCCGACGAACTCCACGACGCCCTGGTACTCGCGGGGTACGTTACGGAGAGGGAGGGAAGCGATGGGGACGAACATGGCAGCTGGACGCCGTATTATGCCGTTCTGGAATCCGACGGACGCGCGGCCACGCTCGTTACTGCCGGAGGCAAGCGCCTCTGGGCGCCCCTGGAGCGCCGCCCCCACTTCGAGCGGGTACATCCTTCTGCCCGGTATGAACCGGAGGCAGAGATACCGGACGACGTGCGACTGAACCTTGAGAAGAGCGTCCCAGTCGGCGACGAGGAGTCTGCCCTGGTCGAGCTGTTGCGGGGGAGACTGGAAACGCTGGGTCCGGTCACGGTGTCCGGTCTGGCCGAATCCATCGACTTGCCCGGCGAGAAAATAGAACGAGCGCTGATTGCCCTGGAGAGCGAGGGATTCGTGTTCAGGGGACAGTTCACGCCGGACGCGGATGAGCTGGAGTGGTGCGAACGACGGCTCCTGGCCCGGATTCACCGCTTCACGATCACAAAACTGCGGCGCGAAATCCAGCCCGTGTCCCCCGCGGACTTCATGCGGTTCCTCTTCACGTGGCACCACCTCGTGCCGGAAGCCCGGCTCAAAGGCCCCGACTCCGTTACCGCCGTGCTGCGCATGCTGGAAGGCGTGGAGGCGCCGGCCGCGGCCTGGGAGAGCGAGATCCTGCCCGCGCGCATCACAGACTACGACTATGCCTGGCTCGATAACCTGTGCCTGTCCGGGAAGTACGCGTGGGGCCGGCTGCGTCCCCACAAAACGAATGGCGACCAGGCCAGGTCCGTGGGGCCCATACGGACGACGCCGATCGCCATCGTGGACCGCATGAACCGGTCGCTGTGGATGGCGTTGAGCGGCGTTCCCTCCACCGATGACATCCCCCTGTCGACCTACGCCAGAACCGTGGCGGACCTGATGTCGCGGCAAGGCGCCGTATTCTTCGACGACATCGTCGCGCAGACCGGGATCCTGAGCACGCATGCTGAGGAGGCGGTGGCGGAACTCGTCTCGGCGGGGATGGCGACGTCGGACAGTTTCGCGGGCCTTCGGGCATTGCTGGTGCCGACGCGCCTCAAGGAAAACCGCCGCGGCCGCAGGAACCCCTTCGATCTGTCCACGGCGGGCCGGTGGGGCTTGACCTCGAAGACACCGGTGGACGGCGATCCGGAGGCGGATCTGGAAGCCTACGCCCGCATCGCCCTAGCCCGGTACGGCGTGGTGTTCCGCCGGCTCACGGAACGGGAGAACGCGTCCCCGCCGTGGCGCGACCTGGTGCGGGTCCTGCGACGCATGGAGACCCGGGGGGAGATCCGGGGCGGCCGGTTCGTGAACGGCGTCTGGGGCGAGCAGTACGCCCTGGGCGAGGCCGTAACCCTGTTGAGGAGCATCCGGCGAAAGGAGAAGCAGGGCACCCTCGTCGCCATCAGCGCGGCGGACCCGCTCAATCTCATCGGCATCATTACGCCCGGACGGCGCGTACCCGGCATTACGAACAACCGGATCCTCTACCGGGACGGAGAACCCATCATGGTCATGGAGGGTGGTGAGATCAGGGACACCTCTCCCCTGGCGGCCGAAGACCAGTGGGCGCTGCGCAAGGAACTGGTGAAACGGGATATCCCACCGAAACTGAAGGCGTACCTGGGGGGTCGGCCCGCGGGTCAGCGGAAGAGTATGTCAAAGTCATGATTTTCTGCTGAATATGGGCAGGTATGCGCTCAAAGCTTGTGCGTCCTATCTGGGGCGGTAAGCATGAAGAAGATCAACGCAGCGCTGTTAACCTTTCCAACACCTGCCCGGGAGTAGCCGTGCCGGTGACGCCCAGTTGCCCCACGGTGATCGATGCCGCGAGATTGCCCATCATGCCGGCCTCGGCATGGGTCGCGCCGGCGCATAGCGAGGAGACGATCCCGGCCGTAACGCTGTCCCCAGCCCCGACCGTGTCCACGGGTCCGGGTACGTGAATGCCGGGCACGTGACGGCAGCCATCCTCGTCGATCAGCAACAGGCCGTCCGCGCCTAACGTGACGAAAACCGGTCTTGCCGCACCAGCTTCAGAGAGTCCACCACGCTCGTAAAGCACCCGGCCCAATCTTTCGGCCGAGTCCCGGTCCGTACTTCTGGTCAGCGGTGATCCTGTCTCGTCGGTCGAATCGATTGACCCGCCCTGGCCGGATAGTCCGATCTCCCTCTCCTCACCGGTTACCCCCAGAGTCTGCGCGGCACCGCGGATTTCGTTACGGTTGGCTTTGCGGATCACGTGTCGGAATTCGCCGATGCGTTCACGCGAATCGGCCAGGATGGCCTTTTTGGGATGGGCTTTGCCCAGGTCGCCGATTGCTTCCCTGACGCGATCCGTGACGACACCGGTGTTGCGCTGACCTACCTGGTCCAGGATGACCAGGCCAACCGTCTCGGGTGCCATGTCACCCAGGTATTCGATAATTCGGTCCTCCAGCTCCCGGGGCAGAGGCGTACGGTTCTGTATGTCGATCCGGTTCGATTCCCGTTCACCTTCAGACTCGCGGACCATGGGTTTGATATAGGTAGGCGTAACCCGGTCCGCGGATTTCAACAGACCGTCCAGGTCGACGCCCATCGTCGACAGTCCCTGCCTGAGTTCGTATCCCTCCCCGTCGTCGCCCGTGAAGCCGAGGGCGTGTAGACTTCCGACGCCCAGGGCGTGCAGGTTGGCCATGACCGTGCCGGCGGCCCCGGGCATGCAGCGCCTGCCTACGACCTGGTGGGCGTCCAGTCCGGTTTCCAGGGACGGTTCGTCAAGTTCCGGGTCGATGACCAGGTACTTGTCGAGGAAAAAATCGCCCACGACCATGACGGACAGTCCAGCGAAGCGAGACAGCAGGTTTTTTAGTCGGTGCGGGGTCATCATGAGTCAGGCTGCCGCGACAGAGATCCGGGTTCGGGATGGTATCACGAAATGTAAGCGGCAATGTACGTAAATCAAGGAATATACAGGAAATAAACGCGTTCAAGCCGAAGCTTTTCCTTAGCTTTCCTTGACTTTGGCGCGTAAAAGTGTACTTTCGCGAACTGGACCGGACCGGGGTTTTCCGCACGCCCGATGAAAGCTTCAAAGTGCATTCGTAATATTGAAGGCTTACCGGGTGCATCCGCTTTATTGGTATATGACCGGTTACGTTCAGTCCGCACGGCGGCACTCCCCGCAGCTTGGTCCCAAAGGATGTTCTATGCGCCTGGCCGATCCTCTGCCAGACCAGATTCAGAAGAAACTCTACCCCGTACTGGAACCCAACGAAGAAATCCGCATCACGCTGGAATCGGACATGGACGCGAAAGGCCGGTTCGAGCCTTCGTGGCTCATCGTAACCGACCAACGCGTCATGTCCCTGGAGCTCAACGGTACCGGCGAGGACATCGCCGTCCCGCTGGCGGACCTTACCAGGGTCGCGGTGGAACCCTTGGTGGGCGGTTCCTGCCTGGAAGTCTCCACCGCTTCGGACACCATCCCGCTGATCCGGTATTCCCAGAGCCGGGTCGATCTCTTCAACGAGGCCCAACGGGGCATAGAGCAGCACATCGAGCAGAAACCGTTCCAGGTCAAGACCGAGTTCCCGCGGGTGGTCTGCGAGACCTGCGGCCGTCGCCTGCCCACGAAGGACGGCCTGTGTCCCGCGTGCGTCAGCAAGTGGGGCATGCTCAAGCGGATCTGCTCCTACCTGGTCGCCCACCGGACCAAGGCCATCGCCATGATGGCGATGTTCGCGGTGCTCAGCGTAACAGAGCTCCTCCCGCCCAAAATTACGCAGCTCATCATCGACGACGCCTTCGAGAATGAGGACAAGGCCCTCCTTTTCTGGTTCGTTTCGATCATGGCCGGCCTGCTCGTCCTTCGCTGGCTGGGCGAGATGGCAAACGGATGGCTGACGGCCTGGGTAGGCGCCCGCGTGGTAGCGGATATCCGGGCACAGGTGTACCAGCACGTCGAATACCTTTCCCTGGGATTCCACGACAAACAGAAGACGGGCGGCCTGCTTTCGCGCGTCACCCGGGACACCCGGAACGTGAGGAGCTTCCTGGTGGACGGCCTGCCCTTCCTGGTCCTCCGCTGGCTGACGACCCTCGGTATCATCGGCATGCTTTTCTATACCAACTGGGTGCTCACGATTTACATCCTCATACCTGTACCCTTCATCGTGATCTGGGGCCGGGTCCTGTACCGAAGGCTGCGGGTTTACTACACCCGTATGTGGCGCCAGTGGGAAGGATTCTTCACCCATATCCAGGAATCCCTTTCGGGGATACGCATCGTCAAGGCCTTCGCGCAGGAAAACAGGGAAGTCGACCGGTTCAAGCGTAACGCGCGGGACATGTTCGCCCTGGAGTACTGGACCGAGAAACAGTGGATCTACTACTTCTCCACCATGGGCCTGCTGAACTTCCTGGGCTTCATCGTGGTATGGCTGGTAGGGGGCAGGCAGGTGCTCGGACAGGAACTTACCCTGGGCGAACTGATGTTGTTCTACTTCTACCTGCACATGTTCTACGGGCCGCTGCGGTGGCTCGGCCGGGTCAACAGCTGGATGACCCGGGCGATGAGCGCCGCTGAACGGGTCTTCGAGCTCATCGACATGGAGCCGGAAGACTACGAAGACGTAACCGCGAAACCCATGCTGCGGACACAGGGCGAGATCGAATTCCGGAACGTGACCTTCGGGTATGAAGCCGCGCTGCCGGTGCTCCGGGACATCAATCTGCATATACGGCCTGGCGAGATGATCGGCCTGGTAGGAAAATCGGGCGCCGGCAAAAGTACGACCATCAATCTCATCTGCCGGTTCTACGACGTGAATAACGGTTCGATCACCCTGGACGGAGTAGACCTGCGGGACATCCGACTCGAGGACCTGCGGGGTCACATCGGCGTCGTCCTGCAGGAACCGATCCTTTTCAACGGGACGATCCGGGAGAACATCGCCTATGGGAAGCCCGCCGCCAGCTTCGAAGATATCATGGCGGCGGCCCGGGCGGCCAACGCCCACAACTTCATCCTCGCGAAGCCCGATGGCTACGATACCATCCTGGGCGACAAGGGCACCGGGCTGTCGGGGGGCGAAAAGCAGCGCGTCTCCATCGCCCGGGCGATCCTTCACGATCCCAGTATCCTGGTCCTGGACGAGGCGACTTCCTCGGTGGACGCCGAGACGGAGAAACAGCTTCAGGACGCCATCGCCCGGTTGATCAAGGGACGTACGACGATCGCCATTGCCCACCGGCTGTCCACCCTGCGGGACGCTGACCGGCTGGTGGTGCTGGAGCAGGGCAGGGTCGTCGAGGAAGGCACCCACGAGGAATTGATCGCCAGGCACGGCCATTTTCATCACCTGGTGCGGCTGCAGAAAGCCACCTCCGAGATCATGGAGGTGACATGACGGATACCTCGACATACACAGAACAGATGCCCGATGAACTGGCCGGACGTTGCCGAAAGGCGCTGCGGGACGGGGAGTCCGTCCGCATTACGGCGTCGAGCGATCTGACGGAGGATCTGCGGTTCGAGGAACGCTGGCTCGTGGTAACTGACCAGCGCTTAATGCGGTTCGTATCAAACGGGGAAAGCGCTGGAAACAGCGCAGTGTCCATCGAGTTCTCCGACGCCCGGGGCGCCGTCGTGGAAGAACTGGTCGGCTCCGCCCGCATCAACGTGGAGATAGGCAGCGAAGAGATCGAAATCATACGCTACACACCATCCCAGCGCGCCAAGTTCGCGATGATCGCCCGGGGCATCGACCAGCTCATCAAAGAAAAACCGGTCGACCTGGAGGGAGAGGTAGACCGGACCCGGTGCGACAAATGCGGCCGCCTCCTGCCTGAACCGAACGGGATCTGTTCGGCGTGCACCAACCGGCTTGCGATGATGGGACGGATAGCCAGGTACGCACTGCCCTTCAAGGCCCGCATCGCAATGATGGTATTCCTGTCACTCCTTTTCACCCTGGCCGAACTAGGACCGCCCTACATCATGCGGTATATAATCGACGACGTACTGGTCGGGAAGGATGCCGCCGAGAGCGAGGAAGCCTTCACGTTCCTCTACTATCTCGTCGGCGCCTATGCGGTCGTCCGTCTGGGATCCTACGTCCTGGAGATCTTCAAGGACCGGCTTTCCGTCTGGCTCGGCGGGCGCGTGATCGTGGCGGTCCGTGAGGACCTGTACGAGAACCTGTCCCGCCTGAATATGAAATTCTACAACAAGCGTCAGGTCGGATCCCTGATCTCGCGGGTGTCCAACGACACGGAAAGCATGATGTGGTTCCTGGTCGACGGGGTACCGTACATCCTCTCCAACCTTCTGCTCCTGGTCGGCATCCTGGTCCTGCTTTTCGTAACCAGCTGGCAACTTACGCTCCTCGTGCTCATCCCCGTGCCCCTGCTCGTCACGGGGGGATGGTTCTTCTGGACCCGGCTGATCCGGGCCTTCCGGACGAAATACTACCGCTGGGGCAAGCTGGTGGGGCTGGCGGGCGAAATGCTCTCCTCGGTTCGCGTCGTCAAGACCTTCGTCCAGGAAAAACGGGAGATGCGCCGGTTCAGCAGCAGCAACGAAGGCGTCTTCCGGGGAGACTACAAAAGCGAAAAGGAGGCGGCCGTATTCTTCAGCACGGTCAGTATGCTCACATCGTCCGGTCTGATCCTGGTCTGGTTCTACGGGGGATCCGCCATTATCGACGACAAGTTCACCCTCGGCGCCCTCATGATGTTCATCGCCTATCTCTGGATGCTGTACGAACCGCTTCGGTGGTTCGGTGAATTGAACACCTGGTCGAGCCGGGCCATGAGCGGCGCGGAGAAGGTCTTCGAGATCGTCGACACGCCGGCCGAAACCGAGGACCTGGACGATCCGATCGAGATAAAGGACATGCGCGGTGAGGTGGAATTCAGGGACGTGGTCTTTGCATACGAGGCGGGCAAGCCCGTCCTTCACGACATCAACCTCCACGTGCAACCAGGCGAGATGATCGGGCTCGTGGGCAAGTCCGGCTCCGGCAAAACGACGATGACCAACCTGCTGTGCCGGTTCTACGATATCGACGAAGGCGGCCTGATGATCGACGGCGCGCCGATCCGGGACATCAAGCTGGAGGACCTGCGAAGGCAGATCGGCGTCGTGTTGCAGGACTCCTACTTCTTCAGCGGAACCGTCGCGGAGAACATCCGGTACAGCAGTCCGGACGCCTCGTTCGACCAGGTCATGCGGGCGGCCCGGACGGCGAACGCCCACGATTTCATCTGCGCAAAGCCGGACGGCTACGACACGCAGATCGGTGAAAACGGCAAGGAACTGTCGGGCGGTGAAAAGCAGCGAATCGCCATAGCGCGGGCGGTCATCCACGATCCTCGGATCCTGATCCTGGACGAGGCGACCTCCTCGGTGGATACCCACACGGAGAAGCTCATCCAGGAGGCCATCGCCAACCTGATCAAGGGCCGGACGACTTTCGCCATTGCCCACCGGCTGTCGACCCTTCGCCGCGCGGACCGCCTGGTGGTATTGGACGCGGGACGGATCGCGGAGACCGGCACCCATGAAGAACTGCTGGACATGAAGGGCCACTTCTACCGCATGGTCGAAACCCAGAGGGCGAGCACCGCGGTCATGGCCGTAGGCGGGGGCAGGTCCGACCCGAACCGCGGCGCAAACGGACATACATCATAAGCGGGGAGATCGAAATGCCGGAAGAACCTGGCGCGGACGCGCCGGACAGCTTTGAATTCGAGACGGGAATCGAGAACACCCCCGTCGAACCCTACCAGGCCCACGAGATCCGGGTTTTCCGCGCGCCGACGAACACGGTGCGCATGACGGTCGTCGACGAGCGATCCTATATCCGCGTCCGGCCGGTTCAGGCCTCGCCTTTGGCCCACACGGACAAGTACGTGTCGCTTCTGGATATCAAGAACGAGGAAGTGGCCTTCATCCGGGACATGAATGACCTGGATGAAGGGTCCCGCAAGGTCATAGAGGAAGAGTTGACCCACCGGTACCTGCGCGCCACGATCGAGCGCATAGACTCCATCCAGATGGAGTACGGCGTCACCTACTGGGACGTCATGACCGACCGGGGGAGACGGGAGTTCGTCATTCGCGGCCACGAGAATACTCACTGGGCATCGGATACGCGGCTACTGCTCACGGACGTCGACGGCAACCGTTTCGAGGTCGTGGATTACACCCGGCTGGACCCCCACAGCGTCCAGTTGATCGAGACCAACGTCTGATTCGAGGCGTTTGATCTGCGGCGTTGATCTGCGGCGATCGTCCGTGGCACGTTGAGCGGATCGGGGCCCATAGCTCACCGTTCGCGCATCCAGGCTGTGGCTGACGATAGAAGGCGATCATGGCGGTCCGAGAGGCGCAAGACAAGTACGACCAGTTGTTGAGAGACGGATTCTGCGTGTTCGAGCAGGTGCTCCAACCCGAAATGCTGGATCGGGTGCGGACCGTCTCCGATGGGCTGCTCGACGCCCAACCTTCGTCCCACTTCACCGAGCAGAAATCCACCGGCAGCATGATCAGCGTCTTCGACGACGTGTTTTTCGCTGAACTGGTATCCTACCCGCTGGCACTCGCCGCGCTGGCCGATCTCGGGTTCGACCGCCCCACCTGGTCCTCCGGGTTCGTCATCAGCAAGCCGCCCCGAAGCCCGGCGCTGTTCTGGCACCAGGACTGGTGGGGATGGGACGATCTCTGCAGCTACGAACCTCCGCCGCAGCAGGTCTTCCTGATGTACTACCTGGTCGACACCGACCGGCACAACGGGTGCCTACGGGCGATCGCCGGCTCCCACCTCCACCGTCATCCCATGCACGAACACGTGGTAGAGGCCCATACCGACGAACTGCGGTCCATGGCCGATCCCGATCATCCGGCGTACCGGCCCGCTCCGGGCGAGGTGGACGTGCCCGTCCGCGCCGGCGACCTGGTCATCGGGGATTCCCGGTTGCTGCACGCGGCGCACGGGAACAAGAGCGATCAGCGGCGCACGGTGATCACCCTCTGGTACATCCCCTTGTATCACCAGTTGCCCGGGTCGATCCGGGCCTACCTGGCGCGCCATCCCCGCCCGGATTCCTGGGCGGATGCCACCCGGGGCGAGTTGAAGCCGCTGACCGCGGTCTACGAGGGCGAGGCGGAACCCATTGCCTGGAACCGGACTCCGGGGCCTGCATTCAAGTAGCGAACCGGTTCGAATCCGTTGCGGGCCGCCCAACCCAAGAAACTCGTTCCGATGAGCGACGATCTCTACCCATGAGCGACGACACCCTATACCGGGAAACCCTCCGTCCACAGTTCCACTTCACGGCGAAGAAACACTGGATCAACGATCCAAACGGGTTAGTGTTTTTCGACGGGGAGTACCACCTCTATTTCCAGCATACGCCGGGCAGCATGGTGCACGGGCGTACCACCTGGGGACACGCGGTCAGTACGGACCTGGTACACTGGAAGCAGCTCCACACCGCTGCGCTGGACGTTGACGAAACGGGTTGGATGTGGTCGGGTTCCGCGGCGGTGGACCATGGGAATACCGGCGGATTCCAGGACGGGAACGACCCGCCGCTGATCGCCTTCTACACGGCGGGCGGCGAAAAAGTGTTCCCGGATAAACAGTGTATACAATGTATAGCATTCAGCAACGACCGCGGACGATCCTGGACCAAGTACGCGGGCAATCCGGTAATTGGACATATCCGCGCACAGAACCGTGATCCGAAGGTGGTCTGGCACGGCCCTTCCGAGCAGTGGATCATGACGCTGTTCCTCGACGGCAACGACTACGCCATGTTCTCGTCCCCGGACCTGAAGTCGTGGTCGCACTTGCAGGACCTGACCCTGCCTGGCGTGTCCGAGTGTCCCGATTTTTTCGAACTCCCGGTGGACGGAGATCCTGAGAATACAAGGTGGGTGTTCTGGGGCGCGAGCGGCGGCTACTTGCTGGGGCGTTTCGACGGCCGGACCTTCACGCCCGAGACCGACGTCCTGCAGGCGGAGCAGGGCACTAACGGATATGCCGCACAGACGTGGAGCGACGTCCCAGCGGAAGGCGGAAGGTGTGTCCAGATCTCCTGGATGCGGGACGGCCGGTATCCGGCCATGCCCTTCAACCAGCAGATGTCCTTCCCGGTAGAACTGACGCTCCGCACCCTTCCGCAAGGGATCCGGCTTTGCCGCAAACCGGTCCGGGAAATCGAATTGTTGCGCGATTCGTCACAGGTCTGGCCCGAGGGAGACCTGGCACAAATGGCGTCCGCACAGTTCAATGAACGGTACAGGTCTGGAGAGACCAGCAGTTATGCGGTCACGAACCTTCGCGAGGCGGAAAGTAGGCTGATCCTGGCGGACCAGGGTGACCTCTTCGATGTCCGCATGGAGATCGAGGTGGGCGGCGACGAAAGAGGGAGAGTCGACGGCGAAATTGCAGGAGGCAAGGGATTCGCCGTCGAAGTGCAGGGCCACAGGGTGGAATACGACGCGGGCAGGCAGACCCTTTCGTGCATGGGAAAGAACGTGGCGTTGCGGATCATTGATGGCCGCGTGAGGCTCCAGCTGCTGATCGATCGTACCTCTCTGGAGATCTTCGGCAACGACGGTGAAGTGTCCATGTCCTGCTGTTTCCTGCCGGCAGCGTCCAATCACCGATTGGCGCTGTCTGCCACGGACAGAGGCGTGCGTATCGTAACTCTCATCGTCCACGAACTCCGTTCCGCGTGGGAAGTCGGGTAAGTTCAATAGGAAAGTCGAACATTTAATGGATGGATTTTGTTCGACGTCCAGTAGTTGAGTGATCACCCGTATGTAACCGAGCAATCATCGCCATGTCCACCCAACTACCTAAAGCCATCGACAAGTTTCCGCGAGTCCGGCTCGGCCACGCGCCGACACCGCTCGACGCCGCTCCACGCCTCGGTGCCGCCCTCGGCATAGACCTTTGGGTAAAGCGGGACGATTGCACGGGGCTGGCGATGGGCGGCAACAAGGTGCGCCAGATCGAGTTCTATCTCGGCGAGGCACAGACCCAGGGCGCCGACACCCTGTTGATCACCAGCGCGGTGCAGTCGAACTTCGTACGCGTCGCCGCCGCCGCCGCGCGGCAGCTCGGTATGGACATCCACGTTCAGCTCGAAGAGCGCGTACCCGACGTGGATTCGCTCTACCGAGCTTCCGGGAACGTGCTGCTCGATCGTATGTTCGGCGCGACACTACACTCGTTCCCCGTTGGAGAGGACGAGGCCGCGGCGGACGTGTCCTTGGAACAGCTGGCCGGGTCACTCGAGGATGACGGCCGTAAACCGTACGTGATCCATCTGGCTCCCCACCATCCCCCTCTCGGCGCACTCGGTTACGTGATAGCCGCTGAAGAAGTCCTCGCGCAAGCTCGCAAACTCGGCCTCGAATTCGACGCAGTGATCTGTCCGTCGGGCAGCGCCCACACACACTCGGGGACCCTGGTCGGACTACGAGCCATGGGCGAGTCCGTACCGGTGCACGGCATCTGCGTACGGCGTGAAGCCCATCTCCAGACCGCCCGGGTGGCGGATATGGCGGAACGGCTGGCCGCGATGATCGAGTGCCCGGAGGTGTTCGCCGTTGGCGATGTCGAAACGTCCGACAAGGTGCTCGCAGGGGGCTATGGCAGGCTCAACGATGCTGTGCGTGAGGCGATCGAAATGGCAGCGCGGCTTGAGGCGCTGATCCTCGACCCGGTGTATACGGGGAAGACGATGGCGGGCCTCATCGACCACGTGCGGTCAGGGCGCATCGCACCCGGTAGCCGGGTGTTCTTCATCCATACCGGAGGGTTGCCGGCCATCTTCGCCTACGGAGACCGGCTCGGTCCTTGGTTATCGGATGTGCCGTGGTAACAGTGACGAAAGTCCAATGGGAGAGATCAATGTTCTTCAATGTTCCGTTGAATCATGATGTTTTACCGATCCCAGTCGGCCGCATCAGGCACGCCCGTGCTGATGATCACCTCAATTCCCGGTTCCGGCGAACTTCGGCGTGCAGCCTGCAGCGTTGTAGACGGAACCGGCCAGTCCCGTAACAGACCCCTCACTTTTCCAGTGCCGGAATCCAGCAGGATTGCGGCTGTAGGATCGTCCTCTCCGTCCAGAGACGAAACGCCTTCCGGTCCAGAGAGCGTGATGCTTTGCAGACTGCTTGCCCAGATCGCCTGAACCGGCAGGATGAACGCGAAAGAGGCGCCTTCGCCGTCGGCGATCCCGGCCATGCCGAAGGAGAAGCTGAATAGAGCGCCACCGCCCGTATCCAAGCCGGTAAGCCGGTACGGTCCGTCCAGTAGGGGCGGCGAAG
The DNA here is from genome assembly GCA_965262815.1 of bacterium. Lineage (GTDB taxonomy): Bacteria > JAAXHH01 > JAAXHH01 > JAAXHH01 > JAAXHH01 > JAAXHH01. The sequence continues at coordinate 258,533 of OZ253560.1, forward strand.
CAGGCGCGTCGACCGCGAAGGCCGGTTCGAGGACGAGTTCGCCGTACCCGTTAATCCCACCCCAGAGGAGCAGGCTTTTGACCGAAGGCGCGAAGGCGGCTTCCAATGACGCCGCTTGCTCCTCCTGAAGACGGTAATTCATGGCTTTCGTGAAGTTATAGTCGCTGATCCAATGAGGAGAAGAACAGTAGCTCATCAGATCCTGCGTATTCGGATTTACAAGTACGTCATAGTCCTGATCGTATCCCCATACGCCTATGATCCCGTCAGGATACGGATAATTGGGATCCGGGCCGGGAGGATCGCCGCATGGGGCGTGGGGCAGGCTCATGTTGTGACCCAGTTCGTGGGCCATGATCGAATTTGAAAAGGGTGAGACGCTCACTTTGCCTCCTAAATTTGCCAGCCCGCCGTCTTGAAGAATACCCATGTAGTGTCCGCTTGCACCGTCCATAGCATGGATTGCTTCGGTCTCGCGTATTAGCTCTTGGGCGTTGATGCCGCGTGGCGCAAAGGACGTCCATACCGGTTCACGTACAGTTAAATGAAATTCACCCACCGGCAGGATATCGCGGGTGAACCGGAACAGATCCGATTCGGGGGTCAATTCTTCCAAACGCGTCAGAATCGACCTGTCCGGGTCTTCTGTCCACAGGAAGGGTACGAGCGTCAGATCGAACAGCGGCATGCTCCGTACGTCGATGGCCATCCTTCCCGATTCAGGCAGGCCGCCGGTGAGGCCGAGGGCCGGATCCAATTCCCCATCGGGGTCAACCTCGACAACCATCTCCAATCCCGGCATAAGCACGGAACCCGGTATCCGTGCATTGGCGGAAGAGGAAAGATCGCCTTCGCTGATCCGCCGCGGGATAGGGGATTCGTTGCCAGGGATTTCAATTGCATATACCTCGGCGTCTGAATGGTAGAATGTGGCCTTCACCAAGGGCAATTCCACATCAATATCGCTTCCATTAGCTAGAAAAACCCTAAGCAAGGCGCCTTCTCCGGCGATCAGTGGTACCGGATTATCCAGCGACTGCGTCGCCTGAACTAGGTAGGCCACCGATTTGCCGTCCAAAGAGTCACATCGCATAATCCGGACGTTGGGACTGTTTCGCAGCCATTCCTGGAATTCGGCGACCTCTGGGGCGCATAGCGACGTACCGCCAATCAAAAACATCTCGAGGTTCAGACGGGTAAGCGCCACGGGTAATGCGCCAGACATGCCGGTGTTTCCCGTTAGGTTCAAAACCCTCAAGCTGGCAAGATCGCCAATGGTATCCGGGATGTTGCCCGTCAACAAGTTGGACGAAAGCAATATTTCTTCCAACATGTTCAGTTCACCGAACTCTGAAGGAATCGCTCCGGTCAACCTGTTCTCACTGAAATTCAGTTCCCTAAGGTTTTCGAGTTGTCCGATTTCGGGCGGAAGCGGACCCGTCAACTGGTTCTCGCTGATATTCAGTTCCCTAAGGTTTTCGAGTTGTCCGATTTCGGGGGGTAGCGGTCCCGTCAACTGATTCTCACTTAAATTCAGTTGCCCAAGGTTTTCGAGTTGTCCGATTTCGGGCGGAAGCGGGCCCGTCAACTGGTTTCTACCAAGATTCAGCTGCGAGAGGTAATGCAATCGGCCGATCTCGGACGGGATAGACCCGGTTAACCGGTTACCCCAAAGATCCAAACTCGTGAGGTTCCGCAATTGGAGGATCTCGGGGGGTAGCGGACCCGTCAACTGGCTTCTGCCAAGCCACAGTATCCTAAGGTTTTCGAGTTGTCCGATTTCGGGCGAAAGCGGTCCCGTTATCTCGGTATTGTAAATTCTCAGTTCCCTGAGGCTCCGAAGTTCGCCGATTTCGGGCGGAAGCGGTCCCCGAAGACCGTTCTCAGCCAATCCCAGAACAAGCACCTTACCGTCGGTATCGGTCTGGACGCCGTGCCATGTGCCAAGTGGCTCGCCGCTAAGCCAGTTCGTACTGTTGGTCCAGCCAGGTCCATTCGTGACGCTGTACAGCGCCGCCAGTGCATAGTAGTCCCTGCGAGTGTCTGTGCAAAGGGCGACGCGGGGTTGGGGGATATTCTCCAGCCACTGCTGAAACTCGGCGTCCGGCGGTGCGCAGACCTGTGTCCCTTCCAGTTTCAGCTCTACCAGATTGAGTTGGGTGAAAGAAGTAGATATGACACCGGTCAATCCCATGTTGAATGACAGATCCAGGGTTTTCAGTCTGGTGAGATTGCCGAGCTCAGTCGGAAGGAGCCCGCTGAGGTTGTTATCCTCCAGAACAAGCGCGGTAACCTCGCCCTCGGCGTCAGTAGCGACGCCGTGCCATTGGTCCAATGGCTCAAAGCTTGTCCAGTTCGTACTTAAGGTCCATTCAGGTCCATTGGTAACATCGTACAACGCGATGAGGGCGTCCCGTGCGGGACTGGAACAGATGACGCCGGCGTCTTGGGTTCTTTGGGGTATTCCGCTGTACCACATTTGAAATGGTACCGTAGGAGGTACGCATAGCTGGGTATTGCCCATCACTAGCTCTTTCAGTTTCGTCAACATGGTCATGGATTCGGGTAATGAACCCGATAGTCCTGGATTGTTGGCAAGCCACAGACTTTCGAGGTTCTTCAGTTGGCCGATCGCAGGCGGAATCGGTCCCGTCATCTGGTTTCCGCCTGAGCCTCCGCCAAGATACAACCTGCGGAGATTCTCCAGTTGGCCGATCGCGGGTGGAATCGGTCCCGTCATCTGGTTTCCGCCGAGACTCAATAACTCGAGATTCTTCAGTTGGCCAATCTCGGGCGGAATCGGTCCAGTTATCTCGTTATGGGAAAGCTCCAGTACCCTAAGGCTCCGAAGTTCGCCGATCGCGGGCGGAATCGGTCCCGCTAACCGGTTGTTGTAAATCTCCAGTAATTCAAGGTTCTGAAGTTCGGCGATTTCGGCAGGAATCGGCCCGGTCAACCCGCCATCGCCAAGAGACAACCTGTGGAGATTCTTCAGTTGACCGATCTCGGGCGGAATCGGTCCAGACAAACGGTTTGCGTTGAGAGCCAGTTCCTCAAGATTCTTCAATTGGAAGATTTCGGAAGGAATCAGTCCAGTCAAAAGGTTTCTGTCGAGCCTCAATACCTCGAGATTCTTCAGTTGACCGATCTCGGGCGGAATCGGTCCAGTTGTATCGTTATTGACAAGCCTCAGTTCCCTTAGGCTCCGAAGTTCGCCGATCTCGGGCGGAATCGGTCCCGCTAAACGCTCGTTGTAAATCGCCAGAAATTCAAGGTTCTGTAACTGGCCCATCTCGGGCGGGATTGACCCGTTTAAGTGATTGTCGCCCAAATTAACCCTAACCACTCTTCCTAAATAATCCGTGGATATTCCATGCCACTCATCCAGAGGTGCGTCGCTGAGCCAGTTTTCGCTATTGGACCAGTTCGGTCCATTGGTAGCCTGGTACAGCGCTACCAATGCCTCTCGGTCTCTGCTGGGATCCATGACCGTTACAGTTACGGAGGCAGAGGCGGTTCCAGCTCTGGCTGTGATCTGGGCTGCACCGTTCATGACGGCAGTGACGAGTCCCTGGGGACTTACGGTGGCCACGGCCTCATCGCTGCTGGACCAGGTAACGACGGCGCCCTCCACGGGCTGCCCGTTCTGGTCGAGTACCGCGGCGGTGAGTTGCACGGTCTCTGCTATGGCCATGAGGGTGGCTTCTTCAGGCTCGATCACGATGCTTCCTGCTTCCTGCATCACCGTCACATCGATGGAAGTCGAGACGTTGCCCGCCCTGGCTGTGATCTGGGCTGCGCCGTTCATGACGGCAGTGACGAGTCCCTGGGGACTTACGGTGGCCACGGCCTCATCGCTGCTGGACCAGGTAACGACGGCGCCCTCCACGGGCTGCCCGTTCTGGTCGAGTACCGCGGCGGTGAGTTGCACGGTCTCTGCTATGGCCATCAGTGTTGCCGAGGGCGGCGAGATCGTTATGCGGACCGCCGACTGAGCGACGGTAACTGTTACCGAAGCGGAGGCATTTCCTGCCCTGGCGGTGATCTGAGCTGTGCCGTTCATGACGGCGGTGACGAGCCCCTGGGAGGTGACCGTGGCAACAGCGGTGCTACTACTCGACCACGAGACGTTCGCGCCGGCGATAGGTTGTCCATTCTGATCCAGTACGGATGCAGTGAGTTTCCTGGTCTGGCCGACAGCCGTCAGCGAAACCGTTGCGGGCGTAATCGTGATACGGGTAGGTACTGGCTGCACGGGAGGCGGTGGCGGGGGTTGCGGAGGGCTGGGTTTTGTCGGGCTGTCCTTGCCGCAGGTGGCCAGCGCCAGGAGCGCCAGGCTAGCGATCAGAATCAGCGAAAAACGTAGAGCAATCGGCGTCGAAGGGTTTCTATGATTCGGCACTACAAAACCTTAAGGTATGAACCCGAGAACTGCCGGTTGGATCATCACCGTGTTGAATCGATTTTGATAAATAAGGTAAAGGGGGAAAGCACGCTCATCTTGAGAAGATACAGTGAGCATATCATAATATACACAATATGCACATATCATGCACAAAAGTTTATGTTGTGCACATTGGCGCACTACTGGCAGGATGGTTTGATAGGATGAGGATGGGTGAAACCAACTGTACCCGACTTGGAACAACCGATAGAGCGATTTAATTCAGCCGAAAGCCTCGGCAAACTTCTGCGTACGTTTGTTTATCAGGCTGTAGAAGCCTCGCACTTCCGGGTCGAGTTGGTCTCGCCAGAGGCTCGTGGGAATGGTGGTGGTCTCGGCGAGAACCGGTCCGCCGCGGTGGCCGTAATAGACCTGCACGGATTTCCGCTCGTGGCGGGTGCGTCGTACGGTGGCGGCATGCAGCACGGAAAGGTTGAACAGGACGACGGTACCGGCCGGTCCATAGCAGTGGACCGTGCCGCGCTGGTTAAGCTGTGCTTCAGTCTCGAGTACCGGCTCGTCGCTGTCCTCTGGGGATATGGAGAAGCAGTGGCTCTCCTCGCTGACATCGGAGAGGTAGAGCATCATCTGGATGTAACCGCACCTGTAGGGTTTGTCCGTCATATGACCGCGGTCCCGGTGCCAGATCTCCTCCCGCGCGCCGTCGTAGGGGGCCATATGGCGCAGACAGGCTTCCGCGAGGCAGGACGGACCTTCCATGATGGCCTCGATCGGCTCGATCAACGCGGGATGGCGGATCAGCCCATCGATCTCCGGCGAGGAAATCAGCGGATCGCAGTTAACGCTTTGATGGCCGTTGAATGATATGGGTCGCCAGAAATAGCCCGTTTCCGAATGGTCCCGGTCATACAGGTCCGTGTAACGGTTCAGCTCCCCGGCTGTAAACACCTGCCCAAGATTGACGTAACCGTTTCGTTTGAAAAACTCCAGGTCGACCATGTTTGGCTGGTTCTTCCCTGAACTTGCACCCGGTGCCCGTGTCTGGTCCAAAGCGTCCTGATCAGATCGTATTCATGACGTCCCGGAAGAGGTCCGAAAAGACTGCGCGATCTTCGGGCGTGCCCACCGTGACGCGGACCAGGCGGTCCAGGTCCGGCACAATAGGTTTTCTCAGGAATACGCCCCGGGTGATCAGGGTATTCATCACGGTTTCCGCCCGTTCCGCGGTGCCGAAATCGAAAGCCACGAAGTTGGTTTGAGAAGGCAGGGACGTAATGCCGGCTTCTGTTGCCAGTTCCATGTAATCCCGCCGTCCCTTCTCCACGGCCCGCACCACTCCGGCAACGAAATCCGGGTCGCGGAGGGAAGCAAGGGCGCCGACCTGCGCCGCGAGACTGACGCCGAAATGCAGGCGGACCTTGTCGAATGCCTGGACGATGTCCCGGTGCGCAATGGCGTATCCCACCCGGGCGCCGGCCATGCCGTGAGCCTTCGAAAAAGTGCGCACGCGGATCAGCCTGGGATCGTCCACATCGATCGGTAGTATGGTGTCGGGCGGCACGAAATCCAGGTAAGCCTCGTCGAGAATAAAAAGGCAGTCCGTCGGTATGCGGTCCAGGAGGTCGCTGATGGCATTGCTGCCGTAGTAGGAACCGGTGGGATTGTCCGGATTGGCCAGGTAGAGGATGCAGGCCTTCCGTTTCCAGGCCAGGTCCGTCAATGCCATCAGGTCGTTGCGGTCGTTGTGGTAGGGCACCGTCTCCAACCTGCCCCCGAATCCGTCGACGTGATAGGCGAAAGTGGGATAGGAACCGAGGGAAGCGGCAACCGCGTCGCCGGGATTCATGTACATGCGGACGATCAGCCCCAGCAGGTCGTCAATCCCCGCGGCCAGGGCTACGTTGTCGATACTGCCGCCGTGCCGGTCTGCCAGTTCGGCCCGCAGTTCATATCCTTCCGGGTCGCAGTACCAGGCGGAGCCCTTCGCGGCCTCGCTCATGGCGGACGCAGCCCTGGGCGATACGCCAAAGGCGCTTTCGTTGGCGCCAATGCGTACACGGAATGGTTTCCCCTGCTGTCTTTCGATGGTTTCAGGACCCACGAAGGGGGTCACCGAAGGCAGGCCCGCTACGATATTGGAATAAGGTGGTCTGGACATAATGTTCCGATTAGGATCTTGGCTGGTGGAGGTAACGGGAAACGGTCACGCTGCCGCACGGCTGTTCCGGGAAAAGAACCGTTACTGCAAAACCAGGCCCGCGGGTTCTGTTTTCCTAAGCCGCGATTTCCATGTCGGTGCTGTACCGGCCGGTCCGGGCGAAACTGTTACACCTTGCCCGGTGGTAGAAGGCCTGCTGTCCTATCGCAAAATTGGCCGGATCACCGCCCCACACCCGCAACGGCGTTTCCTGCAAGGCGCGGCCGTAGGAGAAGCTGAGTTCCCACGGCAGTTCGTTAAACAGCGCGTTCATGGCGTTCAGGTGCGCCGTGGCGTTCACCGAGGACTGCCCGCCGGAGAGAAAAGCGATACCAGGTACTTCGTGCGGTACATTGCGCAGGAAGTTGTTCACCGTGCGTCGAGCGACTTCTTCTACGGAGGCCTGCTCCGGACAATGCGAGCCCGATATGACCATGTTGGGTTTCAGGACGATCCCTTCCAGCATGACTTCGTACTCCTGGAGCACTTCGAAAACGCGCCGAAGCGCAACCCTTGAAATCTCGTCGCACCGGTAGATGGTGTGGTCGCCGTCCATCAGGACTTCGGGTTCCACGATCGGCACGATGCCGACTTCCTGGCACAGGGACGCGTACCGGGCGAGCGCATGGGCATTGGCGTCGATGCAGACGTCCGTGGGTATACCCTTCCCCACTGTGATCACCGCCCGCCACTTGGCAAACGCGGCGCCCAGCGCGCGATATTCTTTCAGGCGGTCCCGCAGGCCGTCGAGCCCCTCTGTGACTTTCTCTCCCGGAAATCCTGCCAGGTCATGGGCGCCGGAATCCACCTTGATGCCGGAAAGTATGCCCCGGTCGGCCAGTAATTTCGGAAACGGCGTTTCGGCCTCGTCAAGGGCCTTCTGGCGCAAGGTCTCGTCGTAGAGGATGATGCCGCTGATGAACTCCTCCATGCCCTCGGTGGTGAACAGCATGTGCCGGTAGGCGCGGCGGTTTTCCTCCGTCGAAGGAAGTCCTATGGTGTCGAATCGATTCTTGATCGTGCCGCAGCCTTCATCCGCGGCCAGGATCCCCTTGTCGGGGGCGACCATGGCCCGGGCGACGTCTTGCAGTTGTGAAGTCGTCTCCAAGTCGATCTCCTCGCGGGCGTTGCAGAGGCCCGCATTTCCCTGCTGTTCGGAACTGGATTCTATCGTTCGCTGCTGCGTATGCCCATCCATAACGGTGTTTTTTGACAGGTTGTAAAAAAGGCCGGGAGACGGCTTCTGTCAATCCTTTCTTGGCCCTACCTTTTCACTTGAATACACCCTCAGCCGTGGATATAATACCGGCTGAAGCCGTTTTAGCGTTCCCTTTCATATCGTCCGCCGATCATGGTTTCTTCCCCTCCACCAGGCATTTCACATGCCCCGCGACTCGATTCAGCCTCCCTGCGTACTTGCCATCGACATCGGTACGTCGTCCGTCCGGGCCATCCTCTATGACAGTCGGGGCAGGATCACGGACAACTCCGTCCAGCAGACCTACAGTATGGACACGTCCCCCGACGGGGGCGTCTTCATCGACGCGGACCGGCTGGCCGAAGTAGCGGGCGCGGTACTCGACCGATTCATGAAGGAAGACGATCGTCCTGAAGTCGCGGGCGTGGCCATGGCGACCTTCTGGCACAACGTGGTGGGCGTGCGAGGAGACCGGGCCGTGACGCCGCTGATCAGCTGGGCAGACACCAGGCCGGGTACCGTCATTCCAGAACTTACGGAACGCCTGGACGAGACCGCCACGCACCGGCGCACCGGATGCGTGCTCCACCCTTCCTATCTACCGGCCAAGATCACCTGGTTCGACCGGCGGGATCCCGATCGGTTCGCACGGGTGGAACGCTGGATGTCCATCGGCGAGTATCTCTATTTGAAATGGTTCGGAGCACCGGCCTGCAGCGTGTCCATGGCGTCCGGCACCGGACTGTTCAACGCCCATCGGTGCGACTGGGACGACGAAACGCTGGGCGCCCTTCCGGTGGACCGGTCGCAGCTCACTCCCATCACCGACGTGGACGATCCGGTCCGCGGCTTGAAAGCCGTATACGCCGCACGCTGGCCGTACCTCGCGGAGGTGCCCTGGTATCCCGCGCTGGGCGACGGCGCCTGCAACAACATCGGCAGCGGATGCGTCGACGAGGATCGCATCGCCCTGATGGTCGGTACATCCGGCGCCATGCGGGTCATGAAGCGCGCCGCCGGGTTCACCGTGCCGGACGGCCTGTGGTGCTACCGGTCTGATCGCCGCAGGATTCTCATGGGCGGCGCCCTGAGCAACGGCGGGAACGTGTACGGATGGATGCGCGACACGCTGCGGCTGGCCGGCGAGCATGGAGTGGAGGAAGCGCTTTCCGCGATGGCGCCCGACAGCCACGGCCTGACGGTGCTTCCTTTCTGGGCGGGTGAGCGCAGTCCGGGCTGGCATGCCTCTGCCAAGGCGACCATCACCGGCATGACGCTCCATACCACACCCCTGGACGTCATGCGGGCGAGCCTGGAGGCGACGGCGTACTGCTTTGCGGACATATACGACCGTTTGCGGTCGAACCGGGTAGATTCCGGTGAAATCGTCGCATCGGGCGCCGGGCTGTTGCAGTCGCCGGTCTGGCTGCAGATGCTGGCCGACGTGCTGGGACGCCCCATCACCGCTTCGGCCGTGTCCGAGGCGTCCAGCCGCGGCGCCGCACTCCTGGCGCTGGAGGCCTCCGGCGCGCTGGACGACCTGGCCTCGGCGCCCGCTCCCATGGGTATGAATTATGAGCCCGATCCTGCGAACCGGGACCGCTACCGGGGGGCCATGGCCAGGCAGCAGGAACTGTACGATATGATGATGGACAGTTGATCCATATGGTGATGGACAGTTGATCCGCCTAGGTATATCTTTACCGCTCATTGGGACATGAAATTTAGAAGGGGTAATGGGCATTTGGACCGGTTAATGGCTGGATCCAAATCGGAACTGAGTCGGACCAATCACAGGATTCAAAAGGATCGAATAACCTACCGAATCGAAGGGGATGCCACCGTGTCTGTGAACGATCTCGAGCAACGCTGTATAAATACCATACGCATGCTGGCCGTCGATGCCGTTCAGCAGGCCAACAGCGGCCATCCGGGACTCCCCATGGAAGCCGCGCCCATCGCTTACGTGCTTTGGACGCGCCTCATGCGGTACAATCCCCGCAATCCCGACTGGCCGAACCGGGATCGTTTCGTGCTTTCGGGCGGGCACGGATCCATGCTGCTCTACGCCATGCTCCACCTCACGGGTTACGACCTGTCCCTCGACGAGATCCGCAACTTCCGGCAATGGGAGAGCCTGACGCCAGGACACCCGGAGTATGGAGAGACGCCCGGCGTGGAGACCACCACGGGTCCCCTCGGCCAGGGCATCAGCACGTCGGTGGGCATGGCCATGGCCGAAGCCCACCTGGCCGCCCGGTTCAACAGGCCGGGTCACGAGATCGTGAACCACTGTACCTACGTGATCGCGAGCGACGGCGACATGATGGAGGGCGTCGCCTCCGAGGCCTGTTCCCTGGCGGGGCACCTGGGCTTGGGCCGGCTGATCGTTATCTACCTGGATAACCAGGTCACGATCGACGGCGCGACGGACCTGGCATTCTCCGAGAACACGGGTCTGCGGTTCGATGCCTACGGCTGGCACGTGCAGCGGGTCATGGACGGCAACGATCTCGCCCGGGTCGAAGCCGCGATTGAAATGGCGCGGAACGAGACAGACCGGCCCTCTATCATCGTGTGCCGCACGGTCATCGGCTATGGCAGCCCCAACAAGGCCGGCACGTCCAAGGCCCACGGAGAGCCCCTCGGCGAGGAGGAGGTGGAACTTACCAAACGGAACATCGGCTGGCCTTCGGAGCCGAAGTTCTTCGTTCCCGACGAGGTGCGGGAGTACTTTCAGCAGACGATCCTATACGGCAGGGGCTGGGAACTGGCCTGGCAGCAGACCTTCGAGGCCTACGCGGCCGCCTCTCCAAAACTCGCGGAGTCCTGGCAACTGGCCATGGATGGAGGATTGCCTGCGGGATGGGACGAAAATCTGCCGACTTTTGCTCCGGACCAGGGACCCATGGCCACGCGGCAGGCGTCCGGCGTGACCATAAACGCCCTATCCCAGCGCATTCCGGGACTGCTGGGCGGTTCGGCGGACCTGGCCGGGTCAAACAACACGACTGTGGAGACCGAATCGGATTTCTCGGCCGCCAACTACGACGGGCGCACCCTGCACTTCGGCGTGCGCGAACACGCCATGGCCGCCGCGCTCAACGGGATGACGCTTCACGGGGGACTGCGTCCCTACTGCGGCACGTTCCTGATATTCTCGGACTACATGCGGCCAGCCATCCGCCTCGCGGCCCTGATGGGCATCGCGCCGGTCTACGTCTTCACCCACGACAGTGTCGGATTGGGCGAGGACGGCCCGACCCACCAGCCCATAGAACACTACATGGCACTACGGGCGATCCCCAACCTGACCCTCATCCGCCCAGCCGACGCCGCCGAGACGTCGGAAGCATGGGTGGCGGCACTGCGTCGGCAGGACGGCCCCGTCGCCCTGCTGCTGACCCGTCAGAAACTCCCCGTGCTGGACCGGGCGGGACTGGCATCCGCCGACGGCCTGCACCGGGGCGCTTACGTCCTCGCCGACAGCGAAGGGCAACCGGACGTGATCCTCATCGCCTCCGGATCCGAGATCTGCCTCGCCCTCGACGCCCGGGACGCGCTTGCCGAAGAAGGTATCGCCGCCCGCGTGGTCAGCATGCCGAGCTGGGAGCTGTTCGAAGCCCAGTCCGATGAATACCGGGATTCCGTCCTTCCGTCGTCCGTCCCTGCCCGTCTGGCCATCGAACCAGGTGTCAAGCTGGGCTGGGACCGGTACGTTGGACCCCGCGGGGACGTCATCTGCCTGGAACGGTTCGGAGCTTCGGCGCCGTACGAAGTGGTATTCGAGAACCTGGGGTTTACGGCCGGGCACGTCGTGGAGAAGGCCAAGGCACTGCTTGTTGCCACCGGTTGATCAGAACCTGGCCAACTGAATCCCGAACCCCTTTCCCTGCTCTTCTTCGCTCTCAAGACCTTCCACCGTATTGCCTTCGATCTAAAACAAGGTAAGGATGTGGGTCCCTTGTCCTTCATGTTTCCCAAAAACCCGTGAACACATCCTATTTTTCGAGATAATTCACGTTAAATTGACAATATAGAGTGAATAACGTATTTTCAACGCATGGCAAGCACACGACCAATGAGAAACCGAATCCAGGCTTTGAAACGTGAGTATGATACCTTGCGCGAGGGTAAGGATTCGCTGCTGTCCATGATTGACGAAGTGGAGATACCCGAGAGCGTATACAACTCGAATGCCATCGAGAATTCTACGCTGTCGCTTGAGGAAACGGAGCGGATACTGTTGGAACAGATGCTGTCCCGGAATGTATCCGTCCGTGAAGTTTACGAGGCGAAGAACCTTGCTCGTGTCATGGAATACAAGCGCATCAGGGCGAAAGACAGTGAGCTGAAGGAAGAACTGATTCTGCAGATACACCAGATGCTGATGGGCGGCATCGATGATTCCATCGCCGGTCGATTCCGGAGCAAGGGCGAGTACGTCAGGGTAGGGACGCATATTGCGCCTGCGCCTGAGCACGTAGAGCGCATGTTGGAGAACGTCCTCATTGATTACACCAGCGATCTGAACGCTTATTTCCTAGATAGGATAGCACTGTTTCATCTGAAGTTCGAATCCATACATCCCTTCTGTGATGGAAATGGCAGACTGGGACGGGTCATCATTAATTTTCAACTCCTGCAACTCGGTTTGCCCCGTATCATCATACGCAATTCGGAGAAGGAGAGGTATTACCAGGCGTTCAGGGACTATGCGGACAAAGATTCGTCGAAGACGATGGAAAGTATCCTGTTCCTCGGGCTTACGGAATCCCTGCACAAAAGGTTGAGTTACCTTAAAGGCGCGGAAATCGTCAGGTTGTCGGATTACGTCAGGCAGAACGGATTGTCGGCGCCCGCCGTCACCAACGCAGCACGACGGCAGACCATTCCCGCGTTTCGGGAGAAGGGAGTGTGGAAGATCGGGAGGGAATACGATTACCTGGGATAGGGTCTAAACCTCAAACTCTTTCTCCAGCCAGGGGTCAGGTGGACGCATCCTCCTTTGGTAACCACGATCGTGTGCTGGACGATACAGTCCCGTTCCAGCAGGCCGATATGGATCTGCCGACCATACAGCAAAACCGCATCCATTCGCTGAACCGTGAATATGACACCTTGCGAAAAGGCATGGTGTGGTACATGACCTGCATGGCATATTGTAGGCACTAAGTGTAGTCGCTGCGTGTGCGTGTTACATGGATCTAAATTCCCCGAAAATGTCCCAGGAGTAGCAATGGAGTCTGTAACATGTTTTGTGTAACTGGCAATAGCTTGTATCTTGCTCACAAGGAGGAAGTGCTATGGCCAGAGAAAGAAAACCCTCAAGTAAGATCGACCGTCTTTTGGATGAGCTCATGGAAGACGGGGTGGACGCCGAGGACCTCTTCGGCGAAGACGGCCTGCTCAAGCGCATGAAGAAGCGCATGGCCGAACGGATCCTGGAAACCGAGCTCACCGATCATCTCGGCTACGAGAAGCATGCCCCCGATGGCAGGAACCGCGGCAACAGTCGCAACGGCAAGACCACCAAGACGCTCAAGGACGACAAGGGCGATCTGCCGGTAGAGATCCCCCGGGACCGCGAGGGCTCCTTCGATCCCAAGCTGATCCGTAAGTATCAGACCCGTTGGCCGGATTTCGACGACAAGATCATCTCCATGTACGCAAGGGGCATGAGCACCCGCGATATCCAGGGCCATATCGAAGATCTCTACGGAGTGGCCATCTCGCCCGAACTGGTCTCGCGGATCACCGACACCGTAACCGACGAGGTCCTGGCCTGGCAGTCGCGGCCTCTGGACCCGGTCTATCCTATCCTGTTCCTGGATGCCTTGTTCGTCAAGGTGCGTGATAGCGGCAGCGTACGGAACAAGGCGGTCTACCTGGCCCTGGGCGTTAACCTCCACGGCGACAAGGAACTCCTGGGCCTCTGGATCGAGCAGAACGAAGGGGCAAAGTTCTGGCTCCACGTACTGACCGAACTGAAGAACCGGGGCGTTGCCGATATCTTCATCGCCTGCTGCGACGGGCTCTCTGGCTTTCCGCAGGCCATAGAGACGGTGTATCCCAGGACCCAGGTGCAACTCTGCATCGTACACATGGTGCGTAACAGCCTGACCTACGTCTCCTGGAAACACCGTAAGCAGGTGGCCAAGGATCTCCGGGCGATATACCAAGCCGCTACCTTGGAGCAGGCCGAGGCCGCGCTGGATCGCTTCGCAGAACACTGGGATAAGCAATATCCCACGATCAGCCGGCTATGGCGCAGACATTGGGACCATCTGACCCCGTTCTTCGCCTTCCCACAGGAAATCAGGAAGGTCATCTATACCACCAATGCCATCGAATCCATGAACCGGGGACTGCGCAAGATCATCAAGACCAAAGGCGCTTTCCCCACAGACGAGGCGACCAGGAAACTGCTCTACCTGGCCCTGCTCAATCTGTCCCGAAGGTGGACCCGGCCCATTGTCCACTGGACGGCCGCCATCAACCAGTTCGTCATCATGTACGAAGACAGAGTGCCCATCACATGAAACAGTCAGTTACACAAAATCCGTGACAGACCCTAGCAATGAAACCATACGACGCCATAGAGACCCTGAACTCAACGCCGCCTCAGCATAGAAACACCGGCAATACAACACGGAACGAATCCATGTTGTCGATACGACGCTTCCACATCATGCTTCCGTTGCTTGCGGCGTTACTCTTCTGTGCGCCCGCCGCGCCGCGGGCTTTGGCTCAGTCTTTTGTCCCGGCCAGCCCGGAGGAGGCAGGTGTTTCCTCCGAACGGCTTGCGCGCATCGATGCGGTGCTTGAAGCGTATGTCGAGAAGGAACGGCTACCGGGCTCTGCCCTCGTGATAGGTCGGCGCGGGCATGTGGTCTACGCCAGGGCGTTCGGCTACCGGGACCGCGAGGCGGAGGAACCGCTCGAGATTACGGACCTTTTCCGCATCGCTTCGCAGACCAAGGCGGTCATTTCGGTGGGCGTGATGGTATTGCAGGAGCAAGGGCGCTTACTGATCGATCAGGACCTGGGTGACTTTATCCCCGAATTCGATAGCACCACTGTCGCTGTAAACTTAGAGGAAGGTGGCTTTGAGACGGTTCCCGCCAAACGCAACATCACGGTGCGCGATCTGCTCACGCACACCGCCGGCATCGGGTACGGGTGGGGCCCCGGCGCCGAGCGCTGGGCGGAGGCCGGTATTCAGGGATGGTATTTTGCGGATCGCGACGAACCGATTGCCGAAACCGTCGAGCGCATGGGAAATCTGCCCATGGATGCGCAACCGGGCGAGAAGTTTGTATACGGCTACGCCACGGATATCCTGGGCGTGGTGATCGAGCGGGCTTCCGGAATGCCGCTGGACGAATTCCTGCGTGTCGAAATCCTCGAACCCCTGGGCATGGTGGATACGCACTTCTATGTGCCGCCGAAAAAAGTGGACCGGCTTACCGTCGTGTACTCGGTGACGGAAATGAACGGGATGGAGCGCGCTCCCGATCCGGGACACATGGTCGGACAGGGTATGTATCTCGAGGGACCGCGCAAAAGCTTCTCAGGAGGCGCGGGTCTTGTCTCCACGCCTGGAGATTACGCTCGCTTTCTCGAGGCGCTCCGGCGAGGGGGCATCCTTGATGGGACCCGCATCCTGTCGCCCAAGACCGTGCAACTCATGACCGTCGATCATGCCCACGATGCGTGGCAGGGAGACGGAGGCGGGTTTGGCCTGGGGTTCGGCATTACGGAGGAGATCGGCTGGAACGGACTGCCGGGTTCTCCGGGGACATACGCCTGGGGAGGGGCCTATCACTCCACGTACTGGGTCGATCCGGCGGAAGAGCTGGTGGTTTCGTATATGACGCAGGTTATCCCCGCCCAGGGTCTAGACGACCATCAGCGTCTCCGGGCCCTCATCTACCAGGCGCTGGTGGACTGAATCGGACTATCCCCGCGTTTCGCGAAAAGGTAGTCTGGAAGATCGAGAGGGAACTAGATTACCGGGAAAAGACTGACCGCGATGAACTTACGAGGACCGAAGGACAAGCTTCACACCTCGAACACCTTCTCCAGCTGCGTCAGGTTGACGCATCCATCCTCGGTAACGACCACATTGTCCTCGATGCGCACGCCGCCGCCGAGTTCGGGGTAGTAGAGTCCGGGCTCGACAGTGACAACGTGACCCCTCTGGAGGATTTGCGACACCTTCGAGATCCGGGGCGGTTCGTGGATTTCGAGTCCGAAGCCGTGGCCCGTGCCGTGGAAGAAGCCCTGCATGCGGCCGTTCTTCACGCCCGTCTCGAAACCCCTGGATTCGAACAGCCGTTCCACTTCCCCGTGGATCTCCTGACCGTCCACCCCGGCTCGGACGCGTGAGAGCGCGATTTCCTGTCCTTCCAGCACGATATCGTACAGCCTTCGGAAATCATCGGCAACCGGGCCCCTGGCCACGGTCCGGGTGATGTCGGCGAAGTAGCCGGTCTTCGTGGACTTGGGAAACAGGTCGAAGATGATGGGTTCACCCGCGCGCAGCGGTCCGGAGCCCCCGTTGTGGGGATCGCAGCCCTGGACGCCCCCGGCGATGATCGTGTGTTGGGCGATGCAATCCCGCTCCAGGAGGTAGACATGGATCCGCTTCCGTAGGTATTCGGAGGTAAGCGGTCCATCGGGACCGTGCAGGACACCATCCTTGACGGATGCCTCGGATAGTATGCCGAAGGCCATGCGCAGGGCGTCTTCCGTGTGCCGGGAAGCATTGGAAATGGCCGCCACCTCGTCGTCGGTCTTGATCGGCCTCTGTTCCCAGAAGGGATCTTCCCTGGACTGCAATTTAACCCCGCGCTCCCGGAGCCGGTCTGCATAGCCAATGGGAAACCGGATCGGCACCCGGACGTCCTGCGCGTCCCGCTCCCGGAGCAATTCGACCACGGCGTCCACCAGGCCCGGATCCGCGTTGCCGTTCTCCCGGGCGCGATCCGTGTAGTCCGTGAGCGATACCACTTCATCGGCCCTTGACTGGGTCCTGGCGCGGTCGATCTCAAGGTCGCTCATCATGATGAGCGACCGGCCGTCCACCTGGAGGAAGGTGAAGGGGTCCGGCACGAACAATCCCGTGGCGTACAGCATGTCGGCGTCGCTCTCGCTGTCCGCGATGAGCAGGATGGACTCGTTTCCGGGTGAAGCGGTCATGTAACTGCCTTTCGAGATGGATACTTCTCAGAAACGCACAATATACGCAGTTGAATTGTACAATTGTACAAGTAAATCAGGTTTACTGCGGTTCAACGGTATCCGTAGAATCCTCGTCCGCTCTTTCGTCCGTTCATGCCGGCGGCGACCATCTGGCGCATCAGGGGCGGAGCGGCGTACCGGTCGGTGCGGAAGGCATCGTAGAGCACCTCCGCGATGTACAGCGTGGTGTCCAGGCCGATGAAGTCGAGGAGCTTGAGGGGGCCGAGCGGGTGTTCACATCCCAAGACCATGCCCGCGTCGATATCCTCCTTCGTGGCTACGCCCGATTCGACCAGGCGCACCGCGTCCAGCAGGTAGGGGATCAGGAGGTAGTTGACGATGAACCCGGGCGTGTCCTTGACCTCGATCACTTGCTTGTTGAGCGAGACGCCGAACTGCCGGGCGGTTTCCACGGTCTCCGCGCTGGTCTGCAGTCCGATGACCATCTCGATGAGTTTCATCACAGGAACTGGGTTAAAGAAATGCAGGCCCAGTACCTGCTGAGGCCGGTCAGTCGCGGAAGCCAGCTCGGTGATGGATATGGAAGAGGTATTGCTGGCCAGGATGGCTTCGGACGGCACGATGCCGTCCAGGATCCGGAAGACCTCCTGCTTGGTCTCGAGGTTCTCGGTCACCGCCTCGATCACCAGGTCGCACGAAGCAAGATCGTCGAAATCCGTCGTGCCCGTGATGCGTCCGAGTACGGCCGTCTTTTCCTCCACGGTCATCCGTCCCTTGGATACGCTACGCGAAAGGATGCTGTCGATGCGTCCGATGCCCCCGTTGACCAGGTCGTCGGTCGCCTCGCGGACGAGCGTCCGGTACCCCGTCTGGGCGCACACCTGCGTGATGCCCGAGCCCATCAATCCACATCCGACTACTCCAACGGTTTCTATGGCCATGCGTAATCCTCCGTATCCCGAGCGGCTGGTTTTCCTATTGATTCGCGTTACTTACTCGTGTCCCTATATTTGTGTCGCCTCGACTGCGTCACCGTCCGCCGTTTTTCTCAAGCGCTGCCACGGCTGCCTTGAACCGCTGTCCCCGTTCCTCGAAGTTGGTGAACATATCGTAGCTTGCGCACCCGGGTGATAGCACCACCACGTCTCCAGCACGCGCCAGCCCGGCGCTTTGGCGAACCGCGTCATCAAGCGTTTCTGCGCGGGCGATAACGGGGGCGTCAGTTGCCCGGTTTCCCCTGATTGCGGTCTCTATCGCGCCGGCAGTCACGCCGATCAGGACGACCGCCCGGGCACGTCGGACCGTTTCCTCCGCCATGCCGTCGAAAGCCATGCCCTTGTCGTATCCACCTGCTATCAAAACGACCGGCTTTTCAAAGGCCTGGAGCGCGGTAACTGTCGAATCCGGCGTGGTGCAGGCTGAATCGTTGTAGTAGCCTATGCCATCGACTACGCCCACCTCTTCCAATCGATGCTCCACTCCGCGGAACGCCTCTACCGTTGACCGGATGACCGGCGTCGGGATCCCGCCAAGGCACGCGACCGTCACGGCCGCGAGCAGGTTGGCCTGGTTGTGCGGCCCCGGCAGCTTGAGACTGTCCAATGGGCACACGGTGCGTACCTCTTCCGAATCTAGTTCACCCTCCGCGGCGCGGTAGACCACCTGGCCGTCGCGCAGGAAGCAACCCGTCTCGACGGGGCCCTTCATGCTGAACCACGCCACCCGTCCCCGGCAAAGTGATGTCCAACCTTGCAGCCTCTCATCGTCGGCGTTCAGGACGACCTGGTCTCCAGGGGACTGGTAATGTACAATATGCTGCTTGGCCTGCTCGTAGGCATCGGACGTCCCGTGCCAGTCCAGGTGATTGGGCGACATGTTGGTCACCACGGCCACCCTCGGGCTTCGCCGGATCCAGGCCAGGCGATGCAACTGAAAGCTGGACAGCTCGAGCACTACGGGGCTGGCGGACTCCTGATCGTCGATGACGTTGAGTACGGACCGGCCCAGGTTGCCGCCTTCCAGCGTCGCCGAGTAGACCGCGCGAAACAGGGCGCCGATGAGTCGGGTAGTCGTAGTCTTGCCGTTGCTACCCGTGATGCCGATGATCGGGCGCTTACAGTTCTCGAAGACCAGGTTTATCTCGGTCGTGAGTGGGATGCCCCGTTCCAGTGCCAGCCGGAGGAAGGGGCTGTCGTCGCGGACGGCGGGCCCGACCACCACGAGGTCCGCACGGGTGATGTCCTCCTCACGGTGCTCGCCGAGCACGTAGCGAACCGGCCATTGGGAGAGGGCGTCGATAGAGGTCCGAAGCGTGTCCGCCGGCAATAGATCCGTGACGGTCACATCCGCTCCGCGATCGGCGAAATAACGGGCGGAAGAGGCCCCGCCGGTCAATACGCCGAGCCCCAGAATAGTTACGCGACAGCCGGTGAAATCCCTTGACACCAGAAGCCAATCCGGTTTAATATACGGCGTTGATTCGCGGGTTCAATCCGCGAGGTCCAGTCGTTCACCGAGCGCCGTGAGAAAGGCGTTGGTTTCCGGCGCGTTATCGGTTCCCGTGCTGTGCATCAACTGCACCAGGTCTTCGATCGTATCGATGTCCAGCAGGCGGTACTCGTCGAGCACCTCGTGGGTGATGTTGCGTTGCCGCAGCAAGGCGACGGTCTCCTCGAGTTCCGATCCCGAACTCCAACGCGATATATCGAATATACGGTGCGGCTTGCGCATGCCGATAAGATTGTAAGCGCCGTCCTGGGCCGGGACAAGCACAATATCGTGGGATGAGAGGGACGCGCGGACCCGTTCGATGACGACTTCGTCCAGGCTCGGCATATCGCTGCCCGATATCAGCACATACGGGTAGCGTGGGAGCAGGCCCTCGAAGATCCCGTACATCATCTCGCCCATGTTGGCGCCGGATACGACATGGTACGAGACATCCCGCCCGGTGATTGAACGAAAGGCATCTGCATATTCCGGTTGGGACGTGGCCAGAAGGACGTCGTAATCTCGTCCACGGTGCGCCTCGAACCGGTCCACCAGGAACGCACGGTACATCTCGGCTGCCAGGCGATGGGCTTCGTCCTGGCCGATAGCCCGGCCGGAAGCGTCGGGGATGTCCTTGAGTCCGGCATAGCCGTTCTCCGCGGTACCATTGACCAATCGGGTCTTTACGCTTCGAGGTTCGGGGTACTTGGCCAGCAGGACGAGAGCGGTGGGCGTGTACGGAATCATTGGCCGGATCGGCACGAATTGGCGCGATTGGGTTCGCGTATCGATGATACCACGGTATACATGAACATCGATAAAGATAATGTAGCGGAATACCTTCATACAAGACATCTTTTGGACCCGCCGCCGGAGGGATCCTGCTCGGTGGAAGGGCTGGGAGGCGGGTTTCTGAACACCGTGTTGCGGGTGGCCGCCGGCGACCGGTCGGTCGTGGTGAAACAGGCCCTGGACGCGTTGCGCCTCTTTCCGGATCTCAAGGTCACCACTGACCGGATCGTCTACGAAACTGAGGCACTCAGGGTACTGGACGGGCTCTTCCCCGCGGGTACTGTTCCGTCCGTTTTAGATTTCAATGACGAGCATCGCATCCTGGTGATGTCCGACCTGGGAAGGCGGCCGTCCCTGGAAACCGAACTGGTGCGGGGTCGGGTCGACCAGTCCGTGGCGGGCCGGCTCGGCGTGTTCCTTTCCTCCCTGCATCGCCAGACGTGGGACGACCCGGGACTGGGGGAACGATTCAACAACGAGGCCATGCAGAGCCTCAGGTACAAGTACTGCTTTTATTTCGTCGAAGATCCGGAGTTGAACCGCGTAGCCCGTCACCTGGCTGAGGCGTTTACGGAGACGAAACAGGTGCTGCTCCACGGCGATTTCTGGACGGCCAGCGTAATCGCCGCGGATGAGCGGGTGCATACCTTCGACCTGGAATTCGTCAACTACGGGCACCCGGCCCAGGACGCGGGCTTCATCATGGCCCACTACCTGTTGCACGCGTACAACAGTCCACGGGTCGCGACCGCGGTCTACGACGCCGTTGAATTTCTTTGGAACGAGTACGCGGACGGCATGGGCGAATTGCTGCCGGAAGGTACGGAGACGACGGCGCTGCGTCAGTCCGGTCTCGAAATGCTGTTCCGCATTGATGGGATCAACCAGGTCGACTACATTACCGACGACGAAGTTAAGGCTCGCATACGTCATTCCGCGAGGCGGATGATGCTCGACGGCAGCGCAACGGTGGCTGGATTGAGACACGATTAAAGTAAAATCGAGGCACGATTAAAGTAAAATCGAGGCAAGATTGAAAACGATAGACCATAACGGGTAAAAGAGATTCGGTCATTTCACGGTTCGCCCGAACACAACGGGCAAGGAGTTATATTTTGGGTAAATACAGGTCTTTACTCTTCATTGTAGCCATCGCCGCGCTGGTGGCGTGGATACTCAGCGGATTCTGGGCCACCATCTTCGTCGAAGCGCTCTGGTTCGATCAACTGGGGTTCAA
The DNA here is from genome assembly GCA_965262815.1 of bacterium. Classification (GTDB taxonomy): domain Bacteria; phylum JAAXHH01; class JAAXHH01; order JAAXHH01; family JAAXHH01; genus JAAXHH01. The sequence continues at coordinate 280,059 of OZ253560.1, forward strand.
CGACGTGTTCTGGACGACGATCTGGGCCAAGTTCGCCACGGGTCTGGTCTTTGGACTGATGGCGCTGGTCGGCCTCGGGTTGAACGTCTACCTGGCGCGGTTCTACTCCACACGCCTCACCGAACTACACCTGTTCAACGAAGAGATGTCGGAACTCGAACAGTTGTTTTCCTCTTCGAAGCTGATCGAGATCGTGACGATCATCGGCGTCCTGGTCATATCCGCCATTATGGGATTGATCGGTCTGGCCAATTGGGACGGCATGCTCCGATATTTTAACCAGGAGGCCTTCGGTGCTACGGACCCCATATTCAGTCTCGACATCGGGTTTTACGTCTTTTCCCTGCCCATATTGCATTTCTTCCGGTTCTGGCTGCTGCTCCTGGTCATTGCCTCGGCGATTGCGGTAACCCTCTTCTATCTCTACCGCGGCGCCGTCACCATTGAGGAACGCGGCATACAGATCCGCTCGTACGCCCGGAATCACATCTGCGTCTTGGGCGCCATCGTCTTTCTGCTCATGGCGTGGGGCTACCGGCTCGACATGTACCGCCTGCTTTATTCCGAATCGGGATTTGCCTTCGGTGCGGGATATACCGATCTGCACGCCCGGTTGTATTCGCTGTGGATCCTTTTATTCGTGGCCCTCGCCTGCGCCGGCATGTTTGCCATGACGTTGTACTCCAAGCGCCGCAACCTGCCGTTCTACGCCATCGGCGCCATGATCGCCTCGTCCCTTCTCGTCGGGTCGGTGTATCCGGGACTCGTTCAGTATTTCCTGGTTGCGCCCAACGAATACGACCGGGAGATGCCTTATATCGAGCATAACATCAACTACACCCTGCAAGGTTACGGACTGGACCTAGTCGACGAGGTGCCGTTCCAAATCCAGGAGGATCTCACGGCGGAGGATATCCAGTCCAACATCACGACCATCAACAACCTGAAGATTCAGGACAAGCGTCCGTTACGCCGGACATATCAGCAGCTTCAGGAGATCCGGACCTATTACGATTTCTCCAACGTGGACGAGGACCGGTACCTGATCGACGGACAGTACCGCCAGGTCATGCTGGCCGCCAGGGAGTTGTCCTACAACCAGATTCCGTCGCCCACCTGGCAGAATCGGCACCTCTTTTACACCCACGGCTACGGTCTGTGCCTGAGTCCGGTGAACACTTCCACGCCCGAGGGACTGCCGGTCCTGTTCGTCAAGGACATCCCGCCCGTTTCAAACAGCGACGATCTCGTTGTACGGCGTCCGGAGCTGTACTTCGGTGAGAACATGGACGCTTACGCGGTCGTGAAGACCACGCAGGAGGAATTCGATTACCCGGAAGGCGACCAGAACAAGTTCAGCCGGTACGAGGACGATGGAGGGGTGGAACTCAGTTCGTATTTCCGCCGCGTGGCTTTTGCCCGTTATTTCAGCGAGGCCAATTTTGTCATCAGTCCGTTGATCACCGAAGAAAGCCAGGTGATGTTCTACCGGCGCCTGCAGAGCCGGGTGGAGAACATAGCGCCTTTCCTGGACTATGACCACGATCCTTACCTGATTATCGCCGGCGGGAAGCTCTACTGGATGATCGACGCCTACACGACGACCGGTTCCTATCCCTACTCGCAGCGTTTCAGCGGTCTGCTTCAGATGCCGGACCAGGGCGACCTGGGCTCCGGGCCCCAATCGGACATCCCAGGGCTCAATCCCCCGCCGCAACGGCGGTTCGTCCAGAACCAGCCGACCCTGCAGCAGATTAACTACATCCGCAATTCGGTGAAGGTGGTTATTGACGCCTATACGGGCGAGACCGACTTCTATCTCGTGGACGAGGTGGACCCGATTGTGCTGACCTACCAGAAGATCTTCCCGACACTGTTCAGGCCGTTGAGCGAGATGCCGCAGATGCTGCGCGACCACATCCGCTATCCGCGCGACATGTTCGCCATCCAGGCCGCCATGTACCGCATCTATCACATGCGCAATCCCCAGGTGTTCTATAACAAGGAGGACATGTGGGCGGTGCCCCAGCAGTTCTACGGCGAGCAGGAACAGCAGGTGTACCCGTATTACGCCGTGATGAAGACGGCGCAGATGGACAAGGAGGAACTGCTCCTCCTGCTGCCTTTCACGCCTGCGGGTAAGGAGAACATGATCGGCTGGATGGCCGCCCACTGCGACGAGCCGCTTTACGGGCGCATCCAGGTGTACAACTTCCCAAAGCAGGAACTGGTCTACGGACCCATGCAGATCGAGGCGAGGATCACCCAGGACGCCGATATCGCCAAGGAACTCACGCTCTGGAACCAGGAGGGTTCCCAGGTGATCCGCGGCGACATCATCGTCGTGCCCATACAGGAGTCGCTGCTCTACATCGAGCCGTTGTATCTGCGGCAGCGTTCCACCCGGGGCGGGTTGCCCGAGCTCAAGCGCGTGATCGTCGCCTACGGCAACCGGATCGCCATGCGGGAGACGCTCGATCAGGCGCTTTCCACCATCTTCTCCTTCGAAAGTTCGCTGGCCCTGCAGTCGTCGACAATCGTGGACGGCATGGAAGTGCTTTCACCGCGGAGGGCCACGCTGAATGAACTGGCGAAACGGGCCGTGTCCCAATACGAAGAGGCGCGGAATTACCTGCAGGCCGGAAACTGGTCCGGCTACGGCGAGTCACTGCAGCAGCTGGAGAACGTCCTCAAGCGCCTGTCTGACGAAGCGGACCGGCAGGAGTAGGAACGGGTCGACTGCGGACAAGGGGTATCGATGCCCGTTCAGACGCTCAGCTTTCCCAACGATCACGGCGACTTGCTCGCCGCGCGGCTCAGCCTGCCTCCGGACGGCAGGCCGGTCGCCTATGCCCTGTTCGCCCACTGTTTCACCTGCAACCGGAACCTGAAAGCCGTCCGGCGTATCAGCCAGGAGATGTCCGACCACGGGCTGGCCGTGCTGCAGTTCGATTTCACCGGCCTGGGTGACAGTGAAGGGGAATTCTCCGAAACCGGCTTTTCGTCCAACGTGGACGACCTGGTCGCCGCGGCGAGTTACCTCGAGAACCGATACGAGGCGCCCCGGGTACTGATCGGGCACTCACTCGGCGGCGCGGCCGTGCTCAAGGCCGCCGGATCGATACCTTCCTGCAACGCGGTAGTGACCATTGGCGCGCCGGCTGATCCCAGCCACGTGACCCACCTTATCGAAGACGCCCGGGAGACGATTGAGCAGACCGGGCAGGCCACCGTTACGCTCGCCGGACGGTCCTTCGTCATTAGAAAACAGTTCCTCGACGACCTCGCGGAGACGCGGATGGCGGAGACGATCCGCGGACTGCGCCGCGCACTGCTGGTGTGCCATTCGCCTATCGACCAGACGGTCGGCATAGAGAACGCCGCCCGGATCTTCGAGGCAGCGCTCCATCCCAAGAGCTTTCTCTCCCTCGACAAGGCGGATCACCTGTTGTCGAACGAGGCCGACGCCTTTTACGTCGGCCGCGCCGCCGCGGCGTGGGCAACGAAATACCTGGACGTTCCAGCTGCCAAGGATGGGGAGGCCGATGCCGTGGGAAGCCAGGTGGTGGTGCGTACGGGACGCGAACACTACTACACCGAAGTCGTGGCCTCGGGCCATCACCTGACCGTGGACGAACCGGAATCGGTGGGGGGCACGGACCGGGGCGGCACGCCGTACGACCTGCTGCTTGGGGCACTGGGCTCCTGCACGTCCATCACCCTGCGGATGTATGCCGACCGGAAATCATGGCCGCTGGAGGAAATCGTCGTACGGCTCCGCCACGAGAAGATCCATGCCAGCCATTGCGAGACCTGCGAAACCGCCGAAGGCAAGGTGGACCGCATAGAACGTGAAATCGAATTGATCGGCGAGCTATCGGGGGAACAACGGGCGCGTTTGCTTGAAATCGCCGACCGCTGCCCCGTACACCGGACCCTGCATTCGGAGATCCTGGTGGACACCCGGCTTTCCAGCCTATGAATTACCTGGCCCACCTGTACTTTGCTGAAGATACGCCGGAATCCCGCGTGGGGAACCTGATGGCGGATTTCGTCAGGGGGCCCGTGGACCGCCAGCCCTACGGCGGCGCCGTCATGCAGGGCATGCAAAGCCACGTGGCCGTGGACCGATTCACCGACGACCACGACGTGGTGCGCGAAAGCAAGGCACTCATCAGCCGCCGCCGACGGCGATTCGCCGGGATCATCGTCGATATCTGCTACGATCATTTTCTTGCCCGGCACTGGTCGGACTTTTCGGATGTGCCGCTGTCCGCGTTCATCGAGAGGACCTACGGTTCCTTCCGCGAATACCGCGGCGAACTTCCGCCGGTGATGTCGAGAGTCATCCGGCACATGGTGGAACACGACTGGCTACGGGGCTACCGGGAACTTTCGGGCATCGGCCGGGCGCTGGACGGCCTGTCGATGCGCATCCGGCGGCCCAACACGCTGGCGGGATCGGTGGAGGAACTCAAGGAGAATTACGGGGAAATGGAACAACACTTCCTGGGTTTTTTTCCGGACCTGGTCCGTCACATGGAGAAGCGGGGGAGCGATGGGTAATCACTATGACGTCATCGTAGTGGGGCTCGGCGCCATGGGCTCGGCGACGTGCTACCACCTTGCCGGCCGGCGGGCGAAGGTCCTCGGCCTGGAACGCTTCGACCTGCCCCACGCTCAGGGCAGTTCCCACGGATATTCCCGCCATACGAAGACGGCGGTGTACGTGGATACGCCCTATGAACCCTTCATCGGCCGGTCCTTCGAACTCTGGCGGCTGCTGGAGGGCGAGACCGGCCAGCAGATACTCATCACGACCGGCTACCTGCGCATGGCCAATACCGGATCGTGGGACCACCTTCAAGGGCGGGTCCAACACGAGATTCTGACCGGCGCCGAACTGGCCTACCGGTATCCGCAGTTCACCCTGGCGCCTGACTACCACGGCCTGTACGATCCGAACGGCGGACTCCTGCGTCCGGAGCTGGGCATCGCGAGTCACATCATACAAGCGCTACGGCGCGGCGCCGAGATACACAGCCGCGAGACCGTGACGGGATGGAAGGAAACCCCCAGCTGCGTGGAGGTCCAGACCGACCACGGCCGCTACACTGCGGACCAGGTCGTCTTTACCGGTGGATCCTGGACCGGTCAGTTGATCGAGGGCCTCGGCATATCACTGACCGTTACTCGCCAGCCCCTGGCGTGGGTATGGCCCGCGCGGAACGCGGCTTCCTTCGACGTGGGGTCGCTGCCCATCTGGCAGATTCCCGCGCCCGAGGAGAACGGCGAATACTACGGTTTCCCAATGATGCCCGATCACCCGGGTTTCAAGCTGGCGCTTCACGCGTTCGGCGAGCCTTCGGATCCGGACCAGCTGGACCGCCGCGCCCGTCCCGAAGACGAGGAGGAAGTCCGGGTATGCCTGCGCCGGTACATACCCGACGCCGACGGACCGCTCACGGCCATGCGGATCTGCATGTATACCCGGACGGCGGACGACCACCCCGTGCTGGATCGGCATCCGGCCTACGACCGTGTAACCGTGGGCTGCGGCTTCAGCGGGACCGGCTTCAAGTTTTCCTGCACCTTTGGCGAATGGCTGGCCGAAACGGCTCTCCGGCAGCCGACCACGATCGACAACGATACTTTCCGTTTCGAACGATTGCTCAAGTCCGCGAACCCATCCTGACGCAAAGGAGCGGCATCCATGAATACCCAGATCACCGAGGCCCAGTGGGCGGACTTCAGACGACAGGGCTACCTGCGTCTCGGCACCGTGATGGAGCCGGGCGAGCTCGAGCGCCTGCGGCGGCGGATCGACGATATCATGCTGGGCACGGCCGAGATCGACTACAGCCGGATCATGATGCAGCTGGACCGTGACCCGGAGCGCGGGGGCGACAAGCCCGGACCGCAGAGCAGGGGACACAAGGGCGCCACGCTTTGTTACCGGAAGATCCAGGACCTGGAACTGGATCCCCTGTTCCTGTCCTTCATGCGCAAACCCGTCTTCGAGGAGATCTGCGAAAGGGTATACGGACCCGACGCGCCGATCGCCTGCTTCCGGGCGATGTTCATGAACAAGCCAAGCGGGGAAGGCACGCCGCTCGTATGGCACCAGGACCGGTGGACCGATCTCGACCGGGACCCGTTCGTTACGGTGTGGACGGCGCTGGACTCCGCTGTTGAAGCGAACGGATGCGTGAAGATCATTCCCGGATCCCATCGTCGGCTGATCAATCCGAGCCACGGTTCCGGGTTCCTGACGGATGAACAGGCCGAGGCCGCCGTGACCGAGTGTGAACCTATCGATATGGAAGTCGCGTGTGGTGAAACCGTGCTGATGCACAACTGGATGCTGCACAGTTCCGGGACGAACAGTACGGATACACCACGGCGCGCGTTCAGCATGTGCTACATGGACGCGAAGACCAGGTCCCGGGCAGGACATACCTTCCCTGTCATTTTCGGCGCGGGGGCCCTGAGCCCCGCGTAGTAAACGTTTAACATGGATTAATAACCTCAGTCTCTCACTACGGTGTGCGAGAGGATCCCACTACATGATACTAAAGAACAGGAGCATCCTGGCCGCTTTCTGTGCGATGGCAATAATCGTATCGGGCTGTGGATCCGCTTCGGAAACTTCGCGCCCCAGCCTGCTCGACCAGATCAAGCAGCGGGGCACCATACGCGTCGGGCTTTCGACCTTCGTCCCCTGGGCCATGCGCAACAAGGAGGGGGAACTGGTCGGCTTCGAGATCGACGTGGCCAGGCGCCTTGCGTCCGACGCCGGCTTGGAGATCGAATTCGTCCCCACGGCCTGGGACGGGATCATTCCCGGACTCCTGGCCGGCAAATTCGACGTGATCATCGCGGGCATGTCCATCACCCCGCCGCGGAACCTGAGCGTGAACTTCACCCGGCCCTACTCCCATTCGGAACTGCTTCTGGCGGCCAGCAGGGAAAAGGCGGGCAATCTGCTCCGCATGGAGGACTACGACAGCGCAGACGTGACCATCGCGGTACGCCGCGGTTCGACCTCGGTACAGGCCGCGAGGAAGAACTTTCCCAGCGCGACCATCCAACAGTTCGACGACGACATCCTCGCCTTCCAGGAGGTGCTGAACGGCAACGCCGAGGCCGCGGTCGCATCCACGCCGAAACCGGAACACGAGGTCCTGCGAAACAGCGACCGGTTGTTCATACCCTTTGACGAGCCCCTGGGCCGGGGCGCCGAAGCCATCGCGATCCGGCAGGGCGAAGCGGATGCCCTGAACTTCTTCGACAACTGGATCATGCTGCGTACGGAGGACGGGTGGCTGAAAGAGCGGCGGGATTACTGGTTCCGGACGCTGGACTGGCAGGACGATGTGGCCCAGGACCAGTAGGCGGAACCCTGGAAGCGGCCGCGTTCCGGGGACCAAAATCATGATGTCGAGCCCCGGATTTACCGCTTGACTTCAACCAGCCATCGGCATATCTGGTACATGGCAAATCCGCCAGATAAAAGGGATTCAGTGTAGAAACAGGAATCAACGTAGAAACAAGCTTCGGCGGAGACACGAGGTCCGACGGAGAAACACTTCATGAGCCTCATTCTGTACGACACCTACACGCGCAGTCTCCGTGAATTCGAACCTTTGTCCCCGGGTGCGGTGGGTCTCTACGCCTGCGGCCCCACGGTTTACGACTTCCCCCACATCGGCAACATGCGTACATACGTGTTCGGCGACCTGCTGCGCCGGGCGTTGGTTTTCAACGGCTATTCCGTCCGGCAGGTTATGAACATCACCGACGTGGGACACCTGGTTTCCGACGCCGATACCGGCGAGGACAAGATGGAAGCAGGGTCGCGGCGCGCCGGGAAGACCGCATGGGAGATCGCCGAGTACTACACCGAGGTCTTCAAGGAGGACATGCGGCGGCTCAACATCCTGGAGCCGGATACCTGGTGCCGGGCGACCGATCATATCGCCGAACAGATCCAGGAGATCCAGTGCATCGAGCAGAAGGGGTTCACGTACCGGACTTCCGACGGGGTCTACTTCGATACCTCGAAGCAACCCGGATACGGATATCTTGCGCGGTTGGACGTGGAGGGACTGGAGGCCGGCGCGCGGGTCGAAATGGCCGAAAAGCGCAACGTGACCGACTTCGCCCTGTGGAAGTTCAGCCCGCCGGACGAGCGGCGGCAGATGGAATGGGACAGCCCCTGGGGCATCGGGTTTCCGGGATGGCACATCGAGTGCTCGGCCATGTCGGCCAGGTACCTGGGTCCCTATTTCGATATCCACCTGGGTGGCGAGGACCACATCCCGGTGCACCACTCGAACGAGATCGCCCAGACCGAGGCATGTCACGGCACCCGGCTCGCCAACTTCTGGATGCACGGGTATTTCCTGCAACTGGGAGACGCCAGGATGGCGAAATCCGCCGGCGGGTTCCTGCGGGTGCAGACATTGATCGACCGGGGTTACGATCCCCTCGTATACCGCCTTTTCTGCCTGAGCGCGAGTTACCGGTCCAAGCTCAACTTCAACTGGGAGAGTATAGACGGCGCGGCGCGGCAGCTGAACCGGCTCCGGCTGGCCGTTCATGGCTGGGGCGAGCCCGCCGGGGAAGCGGACGAAATCTACTTGAAGCGCTTTACCGACGTGGTGAACCACGACCTGAACATGCCCCGCGCCATGTCGGTCACCTGGGACCTGGTCCGGAGCGATCTTCCGGAAGACCTGAAAAAGGCCACGATCATGCGGTTCGACGACATGCTGGGTCTGAGTCTGGCCGAGTGGGAACCGGAAGAGACGGCCGTGCCCGATCACGTCACGGCCCTCGCGGAAGAACGGCGGAAGGCCCGGGCTGAAAAACGGTACGCAGACGCCGACTCGCTCCGTGACCGGATCATCGCCGCCGGTTACGATATCAAGGATACGCCCCGGGGACCGGAAATCACGCTCAGGGCCGAGGCCGAGGCAACGCGCTAGAGACGCTCCCCATGAACCTGCTACTGGTCGGCGGTTCCGGTCTCGTCGGGACGGCCGTCACACCCTACCTGCGGCAACACCATCGCCTGCGCGTGCTGGACCTCAAGCCTCCCCAACACGACGACGTCGAATTCGTGCGGGGCTCCATCGCCGATCCCGACGTGGTGCGTCAGGCCCTTGACGGCATGGACGGATTCATTACCATGGCGATGAAGGGCGGGCAGGGCGGACACGATCGGCATCACACCATGGAGGTGGCGATCGACAATTACACCGTCAACTGCCTGGGTCACCACGTGCTGCTGCTCACCGCCGCCGAAATGGGGGTCATGCGCGGGATTTACACCAGCACCATGAGCGCACACAACCGGCACCGGACCTGGTATCCCTCGGAGGAGGAAGTGCCCCTGGACGGCCCAAACGTTTACGGGCTGACGAAGGGTCTCACGGAAAGGATTTGCCGGTACTTCGCCCGCGAGTACGACATGAACCTGCTCGTGTACCGCATCACCGGACCCTGCAACCGGGCCATGTTCATCGACCGGATCAAGCATCCGCCCACCGCCGGTCCGAAACTGTACTACACCGACGAGGAAGACCTGGCCGGCGCCTACCTTGCCGGCCTCAGGTTCCTCCAGAACGGCCGTGGCCGCTGCGAGGCGTTCTTCATATCCGGCGATGAGGATCGCGAGGAAATGAACATGGCGAAGGCCCGCATGCTCCTGGGCTGGGAACCGGTCGCCCGGAAGAAGCTGGGCATCTGAGTCTACGGCCGTCCGGCCACCATGCACGCCATCTTTCCCTGTCGCATTTTGCATTTGAAGTCAACGAACCCCAGGCTGGACAGCAGGTCTTGGTGCGTCTCGACGGGCAATCGCCGGGGACGTTCCGGATCGTCTTTCTCGAAGGGGACGACAAAATCCGCGTTGACCAGGATCCCGCCGGGCGCAAGGAGCCCGTGGATCTGGCGGTAGATGGCTTTGAGGGCGTCGATGCCGCCCAGATCATGGAAGGTCTGGAGGGTGTAGATCGCGTCCACGGGTTCGATGGCCCTGGTCCAAATGCCATCCTTCAGGTCCGCCCGGACCAGGCGTGCGTCCCGGTACCCGGCCGAACCGAGCCGCTCCTTACCATGTTGGACGAGTGCCGGTTCGATGTCGATCCCGGTGTATTCGACGGCGCCGGGCTGTCCCGTCTCTGATTTTACGGTCAACGCGTCCAGTACGGCCCGGGCGAGTCCACCCGCGCCGACGCCCAGTTCCAGCAGGCGGATCCTCGCACGGTCTCGATTCCCGGCCCGATCCTTCCGGTTACTTCCATCGCGATCTTCAGCGCCGCGCCACTCACCGCGCCATTCCTTAACGCGCCATTCGACGAGCGTCTGAACGACGCAATCAGCTATCACCGCCCGTTCAGGCCACCTGGTGTCCAGGTCCCGTGTCCACGCGTCGATGTAACCGGGTCCCGTGAAATCCGATAACGCCATGCCGGACTCCCTAGTCGGTCCGCGTCGGCTTGCGCCCGGCGCTGAAGGAATCGAGCCTTGGTGTGTCGGGCGGCCAGTAAGGCGCGTCGACGGACTCCTGCCAGGGATTACCGCAGAAGTTGGTGAGGATATGCCATTCGGCCGCGCCGATGTCGGGATCGGGATGGAAGAGAAAGCGCTTCAACCCGGCTTCCCTGGAGGCATTAAGGATGCCGTGCAGGTCCCTTGCCGGCATGGCGTCGCCTGAGTGCGGCGCGCGGCCCGTCGAGACCCAGCAGACGACCTTGTCCGTGTCGCCGATGGCCTCCAGCGCGCGGCGGGTTTCACCGTACACGATGGTGGAGAAGAACTCCTCCGGAAACCCCATTTCCATGTCCATCAGGGTGCGTACACCCGGCAGGTCGATGCCGAAGAGCAGTTTCACCACGTCGAAGGCGTCCTCTTCGGTGAGCGCCGGGTTCCACTTCCGTAGCCGCTGCACCCAGCGGGAGACCGTTCCGTACATTCCGTCGAACCCCCGGTGCCAGTAGTAGTGCTTGGGGAAGATATAGTCGAACCAGGAAGCCATGGCATGGTAGTCCTGGCAGGTCAGCGAGGAGAAGGCCGCCGTGCGCGGGATGCCGCCGAGTTCCACCTTGCGGTTCAGTTTCCCGACCTGTTCGTGCGTGGCAGCCATGAATCCAAGCGCCGTTTCCCTGCGTGCGCGGAGCCAGTACAGGGCGTTCTCGTTGATGTCGAAGAGTTGCATGCCGGCCAGCATGCCGCCGGGGGCACGATACCGCACCTCCGCTGGAGTAAGCCGGTGGAACCGGTCCCGCAGGTGTTCGATCCCGCGCTGAAGGCGGTCGATGTCGTATCCCAGCGCCGAGAAGCGCTCGTCCTCGCCCGGTCGTATCTCGAAGAGTTCGCCTCCATGGTGGAAGGCGAGTTCGTAGTGCTGCTCCCCCGGACCGTCGATAAGGAATCCATGGGCCTGGGGCAGGGCGTTCATGGCGTCCTGGACCGCCGCGGCGTGGGAGATCACGCCGTATGGATCCTCCTCCACGGGTAGGCGTCCCCCGCCCAAGCCCGCGCCAAAGGTAATGATATGCCAGCCCCGTTCCGCGGCGTCGTCGAGCATGGCCTTGAAGAGGCGCTCCTTCTCGAGATCGCGTGGGGTCTCCTCCGGCGGATCGACGCCGAAGGACCGGTATACGGCGGGGTCGCTGCCGAAGACCGGCATTCTTGTGCCGTCCTCCCGTTCGAAGTGCAGATAGCCCACCACGATGCCGGTGATGCCGCCGTCCTGCCACGCGTCGAAGATCCGCTTGTAGTCGGAAATGTATCGTTCGAGGGGGTTATGGACGAAGATCCAGGCTTCCATTTCGACCTCCTTGATATCCTGTTGCGATCTTAAAAACAGCTTACGAGCGACCTAACTCCTTGAGAAACTCATCTGGTTCTTCGACGCTGAGCAGCAAGGCATATCCGTCGGTAGTCGGAAGGTACACCACGCTCGATCTGTCGGTAAGTACAGCGTAAATCCGCCCGCCGCCATCGCGCTCGAACCAGCCAAGTTGATAACCGGGCACACCCAGACCATTCGTCCGAATACTCAGGTTGAACTCGGAGTTTTGATTCAGATCAACCACCTTCGAATGCTCCACATCGACGTATTCGAGCGGAATGGTTCGGCTGTAAATAGGTACGTGTACGTGCAGATTATCGGTATCGATTGTAACCGTAGAGAAGAATGCGCCGTACGTGAAATAACCGAACAATGCAGCCATCGCGAAGAGAAAGATCGCTGTGATTTTCATAATTACTCTTGCCGCTGTCGAAGCGAGTAACATGAAGACGCCGAACCCCAACTCCCCCAGGATGATTGCTCCGAGTATAATGGCCGGCGTCGTTCCAATGGCAATGATATGAGCGGTCATGAAGTTCCCCTCTTCCGGCGGGTCAGCCAGTGAGCCGCCTGCAGAGATGGGGTATGAACAGCCGGTTGTCGGCCGCCGTGTAGATCAACTCGCCCCCCATTCGGCTGAAACTCTTGCCCATGCGGTTGTAATAGGCCGGGTTGTCCATGGGCGGCTCCCCGGCGTTCCAGTCCCAGTCCTCCTCCGTGAGATCGTTCACCGATATAAAGGGCTGCAGTGGTCCAAGCCCGTCCTGCCTACGCAGGTTATTGGCGATGGACACGGATTTCTCGAATACCTGGGGCGCCATGATCGAGGAACCGACGGACAGGAACACGCCGCCGTCGGTGCGTAAGACGCCCTCGGCGAATACCTGAAAGTCTATCATTCCACCCCGCCCGTAGGCTGCGCCGCTGGCGAGGGGATGGGTGTAGACGATATCGTACCCGATGCCGGGATGTACGGTGAGTGGTACACCTAGCCGGTAGGCGTTCCCAGTCAGCGAGTGTTTCTTGTGCGGGTGTTCGACGGCGTGCCGTCCCGGTGCAATTTCATGACGCATGATCGTCTGCAGGAGGTCGGCGCGGGCGGGCATGGTCTCGTCATCCGAGTGATGGACGGACCAGTCCGAGAGCGCCCTTTGGAGTTCTGACGGATCGGGAATACGGTACCCGTCCTCTGCGATCATCCGGCCCACCGATTCCCCGTAGCCAAGACCGTCCACCGAACCGGCGAGCACCGCAAGGGCGGTATGCCGGCCGGTCTCGTCCCACGTGCCGAAACATCCCCGGGCGACATGGGCGCGCACGTCTTCCTCCGACCGACCGTGAAAGGCGTACTCCCAGTCGTGGATCACGCCGGCGCCATTGGTGGCCAGGTGGGTGATCCAGCCCGTTTCCATCATGCGCGTGACCACGGGGGCGAGCCCGTTTTTCACGAGATGGGCGCCGTAGGCCAGCATGGCGGCAGCGCCGCGGGACCGCGCGATGCGAAACCGGTTCGCGATCTCTTCGATTTGAGCGGTTTGTCGTGGTGTAGCCGGGGGAAGCGGACCGTCGGGATCGACGCGGATCTCATCGATGTGGTGCTTGCTTTCCCGGTCCGCCAGGGGTTCGACCTTCACCCTGCGTCCATCGATGCGTGGGTAGCTCATATAGGTCCACTTCCTGACGGGTTTCTTGGCTGGGAGGATCGATCGCGTGCCTGAAGCCTAATATACGGCCGGTGCGAGGTGCGCCAACTTTTTTCCAACTGTGGTAGCTCAGCTGTCTGAACCGGATTCGCCGGTCCGTCTCTGCCGCATCCAGAGCCAGTAGACCGGGGCGCCCAGGCCGGTGATGGCCAGTCCTATCAGGGCGTGGCCCGGGTCGCTGATGGTGATGGACGTGAAGAAGATCACGCCGATCAATACGAAGACCGCAGACGTGACGGGATAGCCCCAGGTCCGGTACGGCCGCGGCACATCGGGGCGGGCGCGGCGGAAGATGAATACGCTGAAGGTGGTCGTAATGTAGAACAACCAGAGTGAAGCCGTTCTCGAGGCAATGATGGATTCCCAGGACCCCAGGAAGACGATGTTCAAGACGCCGATCGCTGTCATGAACACAATGGCGTTGGAAGGTGTTCGATAGCGGGGGTGGACCCGTGCTATCCACGAGAAGAACATTTTATCTCGGGCCATGGCGAAGAATATGCGGGGACCTATCAACATGCCTGCATTCACGGTGCCGAAAGTGGAGATCATCGCGGTCAGGGCGATGAAGGCCCCGCCGACCGGCCCGATGAGGCGCTGCATGGTATCCGAGGCCACCCTTCCGCTCTCCGCGACGCCGGTATTCGACAGCACCAGGAGATAGGCGGAGTTTACGAGCAGGTAGACGACGGTGGTGATGACCAGGCCCAGGATAATGGACAGGGGTACCCAGCGCCTGGGGTTCTTTATCTCTTCACCTACGTAGGTGGAGGCGTCCCAGCCGTCATAGGCGCTGAAGGACGCGACCATGGCGAGACTGATCATGCTCAGGAAGGCGATGCTCATGCCGGATGAGGCAGGCCAGACCGGCTCGAACTGGCTGGTATCGGGCGTTATCCCGAAGGCGAGGGCCACCATGAGCAGGAGCCCGCCCACCTTGAGGAAGGACGACAGGTTCTGGACGTATCCGCCAAACCGCACGCCCAGGTAGTTGATGAAGGCCAGGATGAGGAGGACCACAATGGCCACGCCGCGCATGGCCCAGTCCGGGTAGGGACTGAACTGCGTGACGAAATAGCCGAAGTACGTGGCGAAGACGATGGAGATGGCTGCCAGGTTGGCGGGGCGCACGACCGTCAGCGCGGTCCACCCGAAAAGAAAAGCCCACAACCTCCCGTAGGCTTCGCGGAGGAACACGTACAGGCCGCCCGACCGCGGCATCAGACCGCCCAGCTCGGCTAAACTCACCGCGCCGCAGAAGGCCATCATGCTGCAGATCACCCATACCAGCAGGTTCCAGCCTGAAGACCCCGTGTATCCGGCCACGACAGCGGGTCCGGCGAAGATCCCGGATCCGATGATCGTACCGATGATGATGGTCGTCGCCGTCACCGGTCCCAGGTCGCGCTTGAGCTCGGTATGCTCCCCGCTGGAATCGGGCCGAGTGTCTTCTTGATCGTCACACATGGTGGTGGCTCAGCTGTCCGAACCGGATTCCTCGGTCCGTCTCTGCCGCATCCAGAGCCAGTAGACCGGGGCGCCCAGCCCCGTGATGGTCAGTCCGATCAGGGAGTGGCCCGGGTCGCTGATGATGATGGACGTGAAGAAGATCACGCCGATCAATACGAAGACTGCCGACGTGACTGGATAGCCCCAGGTCCGGTATGGCCGCGGCACATCGGGACGGGTGCGGCGGAAGATGAACACGCTGAAAGTCGTGGTTAGGTAGAACAGCCAGAGGGATGCCGTCCTCGAGGCCATGATGGTTTCCCAGGATCCCAGGAAGACGATGTTCAGGATGCCTAAGGCCGTAATGAACACGATGGCGTTGGACGGCGTCCGGTAGCGGGGGTGGACCCGCGCGATCCACGAGAAGAACATCTTTTCACGAGCCATGGCGAAGAAGATGCGCGGTCCGGTCATCATGGCGGCATTCACGGTGCCGAAGGTGGAAATCATCGCCGTGAGAGCGATAAAAGCCCCGCCAACCGGCCCGATGAGCATCTGCATGGTCTCGGAGGCGACGCGTTCACTCTGGGCGACGCCCGTGTTGGACAGCACCATCAGGTAAGCGCTGTTCACCAGCAGGTAGACGACGGTGGTAATGGCCAGGCCGAGGATGATGGACAACGGTAACCAGCGTTTCGGGTTCTTGATCTCTTCGCCCAAGTAGGTGGACGCGTCCCAGCCGTCGTACGCTCCGAAGGACGCCACCATGCCGAGGCTGACCATGCTGAGAAACGCGATGTTCATGGTGGAGGAGGAAGGCCATACCGGTTCGAACTGGCTCGTATCAGGCGTGATCCCGAAGGCCAGGGCAACCATGAGCAGGAGCCCGCCCACCTTGAGGAAGGAAGACAGGTTCTGGACGAATCCCCCGAACCGCACGCCCAGGTAGTTGATGAAGGCCAGGATGAGGAGGACCACGATGGCCACGCCGCGCATGGCCCAGTCCGGGTAGGGACTGAACTGCGTGACGAAATAGCCGAGATACGTGGCGAAGACGATGGAGATGGCTGCAAGGTCGGCGGGGCGCACGACCGTCAGCGAGGTCCACCCGAAAAGAAAGGCCCACAGGCGCCCGTAGGCTTCGCGGAGGAACACGTACATTCCGCCCGACCTCGGCATAAGGCCGCCCAGTTCGGCGAAGCTCACCGCGCCGCAGAAGGCCATAACGCTGCAGATCACCCATACAAGCAGGTTCCAGCCTGAGGACCCCGTGTACACGGCCACGATGGCGGGTCCCGCGAAGATCCCGGATCCGATGATCGAACCGATGATGATGGTCGTCGCCGTCACCGGTCCCAGGTCGCGCTTGAGCTCGGTATGCTCCCCGAAGGAATCGGGCCGTGTGTCTCTTCGCTCGTCGCTCATGGTTAGCCCCTGGTGTGTTGTCTTTACTCAGCTGTCCTTGCCGGATCCCTCAGCCCGTCCGCTCCGCATCCAGATCCAGTAGGCCGGGATGCCCAACGCAGTGATGCTCAACCCGATCAGGGTATGCCCGGGATCACTGATGACGATTGACGTGAAGAAGATCACGCCGATGAGTACGAAGATCGCGGGCGTGATGGGATACCCGAAGGTGCGGTAGGGCCGCGGAACATCGGGACGGGTGCGCCGGAAGATGAATACGCTGAAGGTGGTCGTTATGTAGAAGAGCCACAGGGAGCCGGTCCGCGCCGCGATGATGGCGCCCCAGTCGCCCAGGAAGATGATATTGAGGATACCGAGAGCGGCCATGAACACGACGGCGTTGGCAGGTGTACGGTAGCGTGGGTGGATCCGGGCGACCCACGAGAAGAACATCTTTTCGCGGGCCATGGCAAAGAAGACGCGCGGTCCGGTCAACATGCCGGCGTTCACGGTGCCGAAGGTGGAGATCATGGCGGTCACGGCGATGAAAGCTGCCCCGACCGGTCCGATGAGCGAATGCATGGTCTCGGAGGCGACGCGTTCACTCTCGGCGACGCCCGTGTTGGAGAGCACCAGCAGATAGGCGCTGTTCACGAGCAGGTAGACGACGGTGGTGATGGCGAGACCCAGGATGATGGACAGAGGCACCCAGCGTCTCGGATTCTTGATTTCCTCGGCCACGTATGTCGAAGCGTCCCACCCGTCGTAAGCGCCGAAGGACGCCATCATGCCGAGGCTGATCATGCTGAGGAACCCGATGGTCAGGGTGGTATCGGAAGGCCAGACCGGTTGGAACTGGCTCGTATCGGGCGTGATCCCGAAGGCCAGGGCGACCATGAGGAGCAACCCGCCCACCTTGAGGAAGGAAGACAGGTTCTGAACGAGTCCGCCGAACCGCACGCCCATGTAATTGATGAAGGCCAGGATGATCAGGACGATCACCGCCACGCCCCGCATGGCCCAGTCCGGGTAGGGACTGAACTGGGTGACGAAAAAGCCCAGGTAGGTGGCGAAGACGATGGAGATGGCCGCCAGGTCGGCGGGACGTATGACAAGGAGCGAGGTCCACCCGAAGAGAAATCCCCACATGCGCCCGTAGGCCTCACGCAGAAATACGTACAGCCCGCCTGAACGCGGCATGATGCCGCCCAGTTCGGCGAAAGTCACCGCGCCGCAGAAGGCCATCACGGAGCAGATGACCCAGACCATGAGGTTCCAGCCGGAAGTACCCGCGTATCCGGCCACGATGGCGGGACCCGCAAAGATGCCGGAACCGATGATGGAACCTACAATCACGGTCGTCGCAGTGACCGGTCCCAGGTCACGCTTGAGTTCGGTTTCCTCGCCGAAGGAATCCGGGCGGGCGTCTTCGCGCGCGTCACTCATGGTTGCCTCGAAGGGGATGTAATGGATGGAAAGATGCTAAATGGGATGTGTATTAATGTTGTCTTTCTTTCGGTGCGTGTAAACGATTAATCGCGCGCACCGGCCTCAGACAGTTACTGCGCTTCGGCGCTCAGACACCTTCCGCGATGCCCAATCCGATGATCCGGTCGGCGTTGCGCCAAAGGATCTTCTCGCACACCTCGTTAGTTATATGCCCCTCGTCCCGCCGGGCGCGGAGCCATTCGATATGCTGGAAGTCGAGCTCGGCGTCCGTGTGATCGAGCCCCAGCATCAGGCGATCCTGGAACTCGTCCAGAAACTCATAGGTGAATGCGGGGTCCCTAGTCAGCGCGTTGAAACCGGATCCAGCCGAAAGGTCGCCGCACAGATTGGGATAGTTCCGAAACAGCCGGATCAGTGTTCCGCCCGGTACGATTGGCGTCTTCCGATAGCCTTCCTTCTGGTCGGCCGTCAGGTCGCCGCTGATCTCGCTCCAGAACGAGGCGCTGTGGCCGAAGAAACGCAGGTCGGGAAACTGCTGCAACGCTTTCTCGAAGCGAGGCAGCCCCAGTTCGTCGATCAGTCCGTAGGTGACGGCTTCCGGGGGCGAAGTATGGAAAGTGACCGGCAGTGCCAGGTCCTCGCACGCGGAGAAGAGATTCCAGAGCCGGGGATCGTCCCAGTACACCCGGCAGGTCAGTTCTCCCACACCCTTGACCCCGCGGGCCACGTACTGCTCCAGGACCTCGCGAAACCGGTCCGCGCTTCCCAGGTCAGACTGGCGCACGTCGAAATCGCAGAAAGGGATAAAACGCCCGGGGTAGAGCCGGCAGATGTCGAAGACCTCGCCCATGCTCTGGGGTTCCCCGACCACGTCGGCCGACGTGAGGGGCAGGATGACCGCCCGATCGACCCCCTTCTCGTCCATGCGCCAGACCTGTTCCTCGGCCGACATGAAAGTCAGGCCGTTGTTGAATTTCTTCAGCACCGGCCAGCGCAGGACGTGGGCATGTACGTCGATGACCATAATGATCCCGACTCTTGAAATGTCTATTGTTGGTTTTTACAGGATGGATTTAGAACAGTAAGTCAGAACGGTGGTGCAAACCCACCTTTACCTTCGCCAAGATCCGGAAGCCGCTCCTGCAGGATATTCTTAACACTTCGGTAATGGTCAAGATATGCCTTTTCGAAATTTGTCCTGTTGGTATTGAGTTTTTCCGCCATTAGATCGAAAGCTTGATCTCTCGTAGCAGCAACGAACTTCCCTTTCTGGAAGTGAAATGGCTGAATAATGAACTTCTTTACTCCAGTTTCCAACAACATGTCAGCGAATTTGGGCGCATCACTAACCCACAACAAAGGTGTCATAGTAATGCAGGTGTCAACACCCACTTCTTCGACTTTGGCTATAGCGCGAAGTCGAGCCGGATTCGATGGACAGAACGGTTCGAACGTACGACGGACATCCTCGTCATCTGTTGTAACCGTCATGTTTACCCGTACACGTCCTCCGTTTTCTTCGATACTACGGAAAAGGTCACAGTCTCGAAACACGTCTGGACTCCGTGTCTGGACGACCAATTTTGGCTTGGGATGTAGTTTACCAAACACACTAGCAGTGTCTTCAAGTTCTAGCGAGAACTGTTCCTCGACCGGTTCTGGTCGATCTCCGGCCATGATCTTAAGTAGATTCCGTGTTAACTCAACCTTTCGCTCGATCGGTTGATATGGGTCTGTAACGCTACTCATGTAAATCAGTTTACCATCAATAAGGTCGGGTTTGCGCTTAAGTCGTTTCAGTAGGATATTAACCGCATTTGATTTTACTTGTACCCATTCGCCCCAACTATCCCTTTGCGCCGTATTCCTACTAAAAAACGCCGCATAGCAATACGTACAGCCATATGAACATCCACTGTATGGATTCAATGTAAAATCGTAGGCGTTCATGAATCCGGTAGCACGAGTCAGGATCTCACCTGCGGGTGAGTCAGTGATCGTGGAATGACCAAGAGTCAATGGCTCTATTGAAATATTAGATTTAATACGGTTGTCCATTGTGTCTCAATACAAAGCACTTTCCGAATCAGAATGGAAGATCGTCATCGAATTCAGAGTCATCTTTAACTCCTCGTTTTTTGTAGATATCCTTTTTTAATAGGACCTTATAACAAAAGTCGTTTTTCCACCAATTGACATTATTTGTCAAATAACGCGTGGGATCCAGACCTCTTAAGTACGAATTCCCATATAATTCGAAACGTGATACGCGGTAAAGATCTTCACCGAGTCTACTGTTTATGATCCCTCGCCATTTCGAAGTTTTATCCAGATAACTACTTTTGAACCGTAGATTTATTTCGTTACCTGATGCTCCACGGCTATAATAGTTTTGGAAGGAACCATGAGGAAACACAATATCCAAAAGGCTAACATTACTCGAATGGGTAGTGAGGAGAACGGCAACAGGATTAAGGTGGTTGATATGACTGATTAAAGCGGATTTTGTTTCGCATATAGTTTGGTCATAGACGCAGTGAATTGCTGATATGAGACACGGCACCTCATTCGCTGAGGGACAAGGTGTGGAATTATATGAATAAGGAACCATCTTGGGACTGATCTTATCGAATATGTTGCAGACAGGATGATGACGATCAATACGCCGAATAGTGTCACGAAACAGGGTCCATGTCTTAATTCCAATATCCATCATTTCCTGACTTGTGTCTATGCAATCGATTACGATTTCAGGTACCTCTTCTCCAAGTTCATTTGTATCTGTAGCCGCCAACGCAACAGCAAACATCGTTGCCAGACATCCACAACCGAAGTCAATAATGCGAACGGAACCATAACCCGAAACAAATAAATCCAATTTTAAACTTATGGTTTCGTCAGATGACTTAGATGTACCTACCTTACTCAGCAAGCTGTATACAAGGTTGATCTGTCTAGGCTGATACCAAGTTAGATAGAACAACGCATCCCAATTATTGTAACGAGGGATCATATCCTTACTAAGTTGATCCAAAGAACAGAGTGACTCATAGACAGCTTCTGCAGCGCGAGTCCTAGCACAGGGTTCTTTCAAACTATCCGTAAGTATTGACCATTGGTCTTCCGCGACTTTCGCTATAGCTTCGTCGAATGCAATTTGTATGGTTTGTATGTGATTGTTGTTCATCTTCTATATCACAATATTGTGTATGCAATGGCCGATATGTATAGAAATCGACTGAAAAACAGTGACTTCCCAAAACTCACCCCAGCCCCCATACCTCCGTCGCCGTACCCCCGAGCAACCGGTCTTTCTGCCCGCTGTTCAGGAAGTCGTATCCCTCCCGGACCAGGCGCAGCTCATCGGCGAGAGAGAGCCAGTTGTGCTTAACCCGGTGATGTCCCGGGTAACCGGTGCCCCACATGGCCCTTTCCACCCCGAAGGCGTCCAGCAGTGCCCGGATGTAGGGATGCATGTCGCGGAAAGGAAAGGCTTCCCGAGAGCGTCCCTTCACGTCTGATATTTTCACAAACATCCGTTCATGCCGGGCCAGGTCGAGGATGGGCCTGAAGGAGTCCATGCCTTTTTCCGGTTCCGGGTATCCCATGTGGTCGATGATCAGTTTCATCGCGGGATGGCGCCGGGCGATCTCGTCGACCTGGGCGGCGTCCCAGGTCTTCATGTGGAACTGGACTATGGCTCCCCGAGAGGCGAGTTCCTCCCACATGGGCCGGTTACGCTCGTCTACGAGGATCTGTTCGTCCGGATAATAGAAAGGATGGAAGCGGAAGCCAACCAACCCTCGTTCTTCCATCCAGTACCTGACCTGCTCCGCGTTACCCGCGAAGTCCTGCGGGTCGATCAGGCCGTGACCCACGAAGCGAGCGGGGAAACGGGACTTCGAATCGGCCATGTAACCGTTGTCCCACGTCGACCACGAAGTCTGTACCAGCACGCTCACGTCAACGCCGTTGGCGTCCATATCATCGATCAATTCGTCCGCCGTGCCGGGTTCATCCGGTTCGGACGTCCAGGTCGGCGCGGTTGGGCCCACAGGGTACCGGGGCGGGTCGATCTTCCAGACGTGCACGTGCGAATCCACGATCAATGGAAGGATTCCTTTTCTGGTCAGACGCTGCACGTATCGTAGGCGGCCTGCATGGCCGCCAGCGGGTCGCCCTGGGGGACGAACTCGTGGCCGACGAACCCCGTGTAACCGGTCTCCGCGATGGCGCGCATCACGGGCGGATAGTAGATTTCCTGCGTTTGGTCGATGTCGTTGCGCCCCGGATTGCCGGCGGTGTGAAAGTGCCCGATGTGGTCGATGTTGTCACGGATGGTCCGGATCAGGTCGCCTTCCATGATCTGCATGTGGTAGATGTCGTAGAGCAGCTTGACCCGGGGAGACCCTACGCCTTCGCAGACGGACACGCCCCAGTTCGTGTAGTCGCACTGGTAGTCCGGGTGGTTCACCTTGCTGTTGAGCAGCTCCATGGACAGGGTGACGCCTTTCTCCTCGGCGGCCTTCGCGACGCGCAACAGGCCCTCTATGCAGTTGTCGCGCCCCTCATCGTCCGATTTGCCCTCCCGGTTGCCCGAGAAACAGATCAGGCCGGGGATGCCGTACTCGACGGCCACGTCCATGTTGGCCAGCAGTTCGTCTTCGATGCGGCCATGGTTCTCCCGTTTATTCAGCCCGTCGGGCAGGGAAGCGTGTCCCACCACGATGGCGATGTCCATGCCCGCGTCGCGGACCTGGTTCCAGTGCTCCCGGGGCAGCATTTCCACGGAAGCGTAGCCGATTCGAGCCGCTTCCTTGATCAGCGATTCGGGCGTGACCCCACCCCGGTTGAAGCATCCGAAACAGATGGACTGCCTGATCGCGCTCATGAAAATCTCCTAGGTCTCGCTCGTGCTTGTGATCGTGCCTGGAGCGATTGTAAAATCTACGCTTGTCCGACGTGCGGGCTCATCCGTACGCGCCGTGATCCAAGAACCCGAGCAGACGTTTCCGGCGCGGATCGGCGTTCCGGTAAACGTGATCGGGCATGGTGTAGTTGATGAAGGGGAAGTACTTGTGGCCGATCATGCGCCGGCCGTAGGTGACCTGGGTGATGTACCGCGTCCGGTCGCTTCGGTTCGGTCCGCCGCGGTGCCAAACTTGGTTGTTGAACATGACGACGCTGCCGGCCGGTCCGAGATTGTAGTGGACCCGGTCCTCCCACTCCGTTCCTTCCAATGAATCGACACAGGGTCGTCCGAAGAGATGGGAACCCGGAATGACCTCGGTACCGCCGTGCACGGGTTCAGTGACGTCAGTCAGGTAGTAGTTGCACGTGAAGAAGAGCACCGGCAGGCGGATGTTCGTCGGCGCCTCGCCGCTGGTCACCAGGAAGTGGGGCGCGTCGTCCTGGTGCCATCGGAAATAACCGCCGGGACGGGTGATGAAGGAGTTGTTGTGGATGACGTGGCAGTTCTCGGCCACCAGGGCCTCGGCGAAACTGACGATGGGTTCCAGGTCGAAGAGCCGAATGTTCGTCTCGCTGAATTCGAACATGCGGTGGCTCAGGGCCATGTTCTCGCTGACGGAATTCAGTCCGTTCGGGTTCTCGCGAAGGCCGTAGTCCAGATCCCTGCGCAGGACTTCACACCAGTCGACAGGCAGGACGCTCTCAAGGAACAGGAAGCCCTGCCGGTTGAACGTGTCGACCCATACCTGGATTTGCGCCGGGTCCGCGACCTGGCCGCCCAGGCAGGTCGTCTCGCTGGTCATGCCGGTTCCGTTTCAAATGAAAGAGTAAATCGAATTTGTACAGGGGTACTGAAACCGAATTAAACGCCGATTAATGGATAACGCAAGGTATTAGTCCCCGGGCACGGCGAAGAAGCGCCGGGTGTGCCATGCCCTGGCAGGTGCATTGATTTGAGTCCGAATTTGAATGCAGAACAATGTTAATTTCTTGACATTTATACTCTAACTAGTTATATGACTAGTTAGATTAATCACTCGTATTTGGAGGCTTTATGAACAGGAAGTGGCAGGTACAGGATGCGAAGGCACGGTTCAGCGAACTTCTTGAGACGAGCCAGTCGAAGGGGCCGCAGATCGTGACCAAGCGGGGCGTGGCGACCGCGGTCCTGGTTCCCATCGACCAGTGGGAGCGGATGGTTCATGCCGCCCGTCCCGTTTTGAAGGATCTCTTGCTGGCGCCCGAAGCGCGCACCGAATCCCTGACGCCGTTGCGGGAGAAACGCCGCTATCGGCGACCGCCGAACCTGGAATAGTCCCGTGTATTTACTCGATACCAGTGTTGTCTCGGAACTGCGCCGTCCAGATCCTCTTAGCGGTGTGACCGAGTGGCTTTCGGGGGTGGACGCGAAACGGCTTTACCTGTCCACCTTGACCGTGGGTGAGATCCAGGCCGGTATCGAGGTCGCCCGGGAGCGGGACACGGATAGGGCTGCAGTACTCGAAAACTGGCTCGAAAGGGTGGTGGCTACCAGCAACCTGCTGTCCCTGGACGCCGCCGTGTTGCGCGTATGGGCCCGGTTTATGCACGGGCGATGGGATGCCCTGGCGACGGCCGCCATGATTGCAGCGACGGCGGAGGTCCACCGGTTGATCGTCGTAACCCTGAATACCGATGACTTCGCGCCGTTCAACGTGAAGACGCTGAATCCATTGGAGGAGTGACCCAATATGTATGATGTCGACGCTGTCGCCGCATTCGACCGGGAATCGGTGGCGGATATAAAGGCCCGGCAGGGTTACATCAACGCGAGTGGCCATGCGGCCGGACTGAAGATCACCGACGTGCGCACTTACCGGGTGCTGATGCCGTGGCGGGGTACCAAACGCTGGGACGGGTCCGCGGAAGGTTTCTCCTTTGCCGAGTTCGAGACCGACCAGGGCCTGGTGGGCGTGGCCGAGGGCGTATCCGGTGAGGCCGGCGAGTTGCGGTCACAGGTCCTGGGCAGGAACCCCTTCGATCCGGAAATCCGCGGCCTTCTGGGTCTCGCCTACTGGGATTTTGCCGGCAAGATCGCGGGGAAGCCCCTCTATCAATACCTGCGTGACGTGTTCGAACTCGATACGCCGGTGGTCACCAGGATCCCCATCGCGGCCTACACCTGGTACCGCTTCCCCGACGTCAACGGCGAAAACGAGGTGACTTTCGACACCTATCCCCGTCACGTCAAGTCGCTGATGGAAGACGAGGGCTTCCGCATCATCAAGCTGTCCATGTGCGATTTCGAGCCCGTACGCTACATCGAACTGATCCACAACATCCGTGATCGGGTCGGCTACGACGTCGATATCCGCGTCGACCCCCACGCGTCATGGAGCGAGAGCGAGGCGCTGAGGTTCATGCAGGGAGTCGACGATTGCAGGATCGAATGGATCGAAGAACCCGTCGGCGGCCGGTTCGAGAACATCTTCCGCGCCGGGCACCGGCTGCGGCTCATGAGCAGCATCCCGATTTCCTCCCATGTCTGGCTGCCTCCGTTGAAACGGGACGCGGCGCCCCGTCCCTACGGCGCTCCCGTCTCCGGCCGGTACGGCGACGAGACCCTGGACCAGCCGCTGGACCTGGAGGTCATGCGCCGCCACGTGCCTGCCGACGTATCCGCTCCGGATGCCTACGCGGGTCCGCTGGCCCTCAAGCGTTACTACGACACCGCTCGGTTCATGGGTATGGAACTGGGCATGCACAGCGCCTATGAACTGGGTCCCGGCACCGCCATCCGCCTTCATGTCGCGGCTTTCGCTTTTCCGTACAATATTCCGTACCATATCGTCTTCGGCAACGGCACCATGCCCATGTCCCTTCACGGCATTGACGCCCACTACAACCAGTGGGTCGGCGATGTCATCAAGGGAGGGAAGATGCGCTACGAAGGCGGCTGCCTGAGGGTTCCCGAGGGACCCGGACTGGGGGTCGAACTGGACGCCGACCTGCTGGAGCGGTACCGGTGGACCGAGGAGAAGCAGTCGCTGCACACCCGGCACATCGAGGGCATCCGGGCGTCCCATCTCGATGCGCTGGGCTGGCGCAAGGATCGTATGGGTTGGCTTCGATAGACGCGATCGTCAATTCCTTCGCATACCGGTCAGACGCCACAACACGCTCAACACCCCCATGGTGGCGAGGCTGGCGCATATTGACAGAGCCAGGGGGGCCCCGACGACGCCGGCCAGCGTTCCGACCAGCAGTCGGCCGGGCGGGCCGCCTCCAATGGCGAGTACGAGCAGGCCCATGACCCGGGCCCGCATGGCGTCGCTGGACGAGCGCAGGATGATCGAGGACTGCATGACGCCGAACCCGGTCTGTCCGACGCCCACCACGATCAGCATGGCCAGGGATAGGGGAAAGGACGTCGAGAAGGCAAATACCAGGGTGGCTACGGCGTTGAGCAGGGAACTGATCGTGAACACCATGCCGTCCCGGTAGTGTTGTCCCAGTCGATCGATCAGGACGATACCCAGGATCGAGCCGATACCCACTCCCGATCCGAGAATACCCAGTTCAAGGGGGCCGAGAAAAAGGACGTCCCGGACGAATACGGGCAGCAGGACCTGGTAGGAAAAAGCAAAGGCGTTCATGAGAAACGTAACGGTCAGTACACCCGAGATCCGTGGGTTCCGTTTGGAATACCGGAAGGCGAGAAGCAGGTCCTTCCAGGGTGCAAGCCGGCTTTTCTTCCGGCCCCTGCGGTTCGTCTCGGCGGACAGGCGGACTATGACGACGATCTGGACGGCGTACATGAGAAAGAGCGCCAGGAACCCTCCCTTCGTCCCTGAGTATTCGAGCAGGAGGCCGCTCATCAGCGGTCCTATCAAGCGGGAGATGTTCTGCGGCACGGTCTCCAGCACCATGGCGTCCGTCGTTCGGTCTTTGCCTACCAGGTCCGGGATTAGGGCCCGGCGCGAGGACCAGTCGTAAGCGCCGCCGAGACCGATGCAGATGGAACCGAGGACCAGGTGCCAGAACGCGAGATCGCCCAGGAAGGCGAGTATCCA
The DNA here is from genome assembly GCA_965262815.1 of bacterium. Classification (GTDB taxonomy): domain Bacteria; phylum JAAXHH01; class JAAXHH01; order JAAXHH01; family JAAXHH01; genus JAAXHH01. The sequence goes on from OZ253560.1 coordinate 306,950, forward strand.
GAACAGGCCGTTGATGGCACAGTTGATGAATTGCGCGTTGACGATCAGCCACCGGTAGCTCATGTACCGCAGCACGGTGTTGAAGAAGGGACCGAACAACATGAAGGGAGCCATGCGGCAGAAACTGACCAGCGCTACCATGCCAGCCGAGTCGGTCAGTTCCAACACGACCCATCCGACGATCAGTTCTTCCATCCAGCGGGCCTGCCACCAGATGCTGCTGGATATCCAGAGGTATCGGAAATCAGGAAAGGAAAGCAGTTCGACCGCTTTCCAGCGTGAGCCAAGGCGTGCGAGCATGAATGCCCTGTGGGAAAACCTATTGACGGGCGGGTGGGACGCTCTATATTCCGGAATATCTATCTTTCGACTGCACCGCAACACCGGATCTCTTCGTCGAATACCGATCATCCGGTCCGTCGGTGACCCTGGACAAGAAAGCCTTTCTATCGGCCACAGTCAAGCGTTCCAAATACCCGTTCACACACCTTGATAACGCCTTCTCGAAACATGGGATTGTCGTCATGAGCGATAGGCTTCGTATTCTGTCCATCGGCGCGCATCCGGCCGATATTTTCGACCAGTCCGGCGGCGCCATGGCCCATCACACGGCCCGCGGCGACTGGGTGGGATGCGTGGTACTGACCCACGGGGCCCGCGTGCACGACAAGGTAATCAGCGACGAGATGTTCCACGCGGACGAAGTGCCGGACGGGGATACGCTGAAGCAAATGATGGCGGAACGCTCCGACGTCAAGGCGGAAGAGGTGCGCTCTGCATGCCGCGCCCTCGGCGTCGAGGACGTCTATTTCCTGGGCGCGGACGATGCCGTGCTGCTACCGGAACGGCCCGTCATACGCCAGATCGCCCGTCTGCTGCGGGAATTGAAGCCGGATGTCCTCCTCACCCATTTCCCCGACGAGGGCGGCGGCACGTGGAATCCACATGCCGTGGCCGGACGCATCGTGATGCTCGCCATGGGGCTGGCAGGTTCCGTCGATCCGGGAGACCGGCGTCCGCCCCATCACGTAGCGCAGGTATTCTACTGGGGCTGCGGTGCGGCGAGTCTTCCGCGGAACGTGTGGGATGCCCGCGGCGGCTACTACAACGATGTCTTCATCGATATCACGGACGTGGTCGACAAGAAACTTGCGGCCCTGGACGCCCTGGTGAGCCAGGGCTACGGCGGTGCCTACGCGCGCAAGCGCATCGAGACCTCAGACGGCGCCTTCGGCAGCGCGGGAGGTGTAGCCTACGCCGAGGGATTCATATCACTCAACGCCGAAACCCATTACCACTTCCCGGTCTCGTCCTATGCCCTGGAGCGGGCCGGAAGATCGGACCACGAAAACATCGAACGAGTCAGTTACAAGTACGAAGCGTGAAGGAGATCATCATGCAGCGGGTGGGGTTCATCCTGAAGGTCAAGGAAGACATGATCGAAGATTACAAGAAGCACCACAGGGAGGTCTGGCCCGAATTGCTGGACGCCCTGCGCGAGGCGGGATGGCGCAACTACTCGATATTCATGCGCGAAGACGGATTGCTGTTCGGTTACACCGAGACAGATGATTTCGAAAAGTCACTGGCCGCGATGGCCGGGAAGGAAGTCAACAAGCGCTGGCAGGAATTCATGGCGCCTTACTTCGAGAATCTCGGCGGCAAGCACGCAGACGAGAGCATGGTACCGCTGGAACAGGTATTCTTTCTGGAATAGCGAGCGCGTCCCCAGCGCGCAGGATAATAAGGTCACGTTGGACACAACCACCCTCGATACGCCCGTCCTGACTCACGACGAAAAGCGGCTGATCCGGGATATCGCCGAATCGCTGAAGGATAGCAGGAACCCCCACGCCGCGCACCTGGAACAGGCGATCTGCGAATCCATCGCCCGGTTGAGTGACCTGGCGACGGTGATGAACGCCTATCCTTCCGTGCTGGAAAGCCAGTCCCTGGGACAGCAGCGGCGGGACAGCGCTTCGCTCATCGAGGCCCTTTCCAACGCCACGTTGTTCACGGTCGACATGCTGCTTCCCATGCGGGCCGCGGTCGGGCAGGTGTACGTCATGGCCCGGTTGAACCTGTTCCGCCTGTTGCACCAGGTCGTCCAGGAGGCGCTGGGCGGCCGGAAAGACTTCACGGCCGTGGAAGACGCCATCGGCAGCCGGATCAGCCAGAGCATACACAACAAGGTGATCGAATCGCTGCTGATCGCCATCGTCTGCGACGACAGCCTCGGCCGCGCGGTCCGGACGAAGGCGGCCACCGCCCTGACCCACCTTTGGGAAGACCGGTTCTCCCGGCATATCGAAGCCTTCCTGCCCGTCCTGGAGACCACGTGGGAGGCCCGTCGCCAGACCACCGTGCAACTGGGTACCCTGATGGGCGTGTCCGAGATATTCGCCCTGATGCGCGCCGGCGGCGACATCCGGTTCCTCGACTATTTCTCCAGGAAGACCTGTCCGTCGGAGGAATTGCAGGCCTTTCGCGAGTTTCTCTTCGGCGTATCCACCGAAGAACTCGAATCACTGAACGACAGGCTGCTGAAGGGTCAGGAAAGACTGGAGGAGAACGTCCGGCTGGGCACCACCCTCTCATTGTCGCCCACCTACCTGTATGATCATACGGCGACCGATTTCGTCACCCAGCTCTACCTGTTCTTCGTCAAGCGACATCTCGAAGCCCATGCCCGACAGTTTCGGAACCTGCCCGGGCCCAAGCGCACGGCCGAAGAGTACGTGATGGTCTATTTCCTGGAGCAGTCCTGCTCGATGGACGGCAACCAGGCCGACGACAACCAGGCCGGCGACAAGGAGGACTCCACAAAGTGATCAAACTCGGCTGCATGTCCCTCAGCTACAGCAAGGCCATAGCGGAAGGGCGCATGGATCTGTTCGACTTCATCGACCGGGCCCGTGAACTGGGCCTGGACGGCATCGACATTCATACCAGGGCGCTGACTTCCGAAGACGACGGGTACCTGCGGGACGTACGCATGCGGTGTATGCAACGGGGGCTGGCCATCTCGTACCTGGGGATCAGCAACGATTTCGGTAAACCGGCGGGGGAGATCTACGCCGAGATCGAGATGGTAAAACACTGGATAGACGTTGCCGCGCGATTGCACGCGCCGATGGTGCGCATCTTCGCCGCGTGGGAGCGGGACGATACCCCCGCGTACGTCATCTGGTCCCGGATGATATACGCCATATCGGAGGTGGTGGAACACGCGGCCACCCGGGGAGTGGCGGTAGGGCTGCACAATCACAACCATGGTTGCGTGACCCGGACCGGCGATGACGTCGTAAGGATCCTAAACCAGGTGGACCACCCCAGTTTCACCCACATACTGGACACGGGACAGTACGCCGGATCACCCGGCGCCTCGGGCGCGAAAGGAAAACCGGATCCCGCCTACGATTTCTACGGGAGCATGGAAAAAAGCGCTCCTTACGCCGTGCACGTCCGGGCGAAGATCTACCGCATCCAGTCCGGCGAGGAGGCCTGGCTGGACTATCCCCGCATACTCGGGATCCTGAAGAAAGTCGGGTTCAACGGCTGGATGTCTGTCGTGTTCGAAGGCCAGGCCGTCGAAGCCGAAGAGACCGCGGTGCCCAAGGCCGTCTCCTACTTGAGGGGCCTGCTGGCTGAACATGATGGCTGAGGAGCGGACATGAGCGCGGCGATGTGGCGGCAGGAATCGGGATTCAATTCCACCGTGATGCAACTGCGTTCCAGCGACCGGGCACTCAGGGCGATGGTTCCCTGCCCCGAGAAGGGGTTGAGGACCGTGTCGCCCGCGTATGACCAGAGGCGGATAAGGCGTTTGTAGGGGTGTTCCAATTTGTCGTCGGGCATCCACACGGCCTGGCGGCCAGCACGCCATTCGTCCTTCGGGACGCGGCTTTTCTGTAGGACATCGGGCGACGGCGCTTCGGGTTCACCGGGCTTACGATACACCAGGATGGTCTCGGCGTGCACTTTCGGCCGGCAACTCAGCGGAACGCGCTTCTCCTCTTCCGCTGCTCTCTCGCTTTTCCTGGTTTCAAACCAGTAGTAAGTCGCCTCGTACAGAAAACCCGTCTCCTGGAGACCGCGGTGCGTGTCCGCCACCAGGGCGATCGGCTCCTCCCGCCACAGCAGGTCCGCAATCCAGACGATGATCGCCCTGCCGGGCATCAGGCAGCGGTGGCAGTGCGCCCAGACCTCGGCGAGCGAAGCCTGGAAACCGGCATAGGACTGGCCGAATCCGATCTGGTCCGGATGACCGTAATCGCCGCTGTCGTACCAGGGCGGACAGGTCAGCACCAGGCCGGCACACCCATCGGGAAACGGGTCCATGTTGCGTGCGTCGCCCAGCCATAGCTGGACCTGGTCGTCTTCGTGGTAAGGGCGCATAACCGGGCTATGCCCTCGGCCAGATTTCGGCCAGGGCGCTGGATATGATCACGGGATTAGGGCCGTCCACCCTGAAGCATTCTTCCAATGAGAGTGCATCGTCCATGAGGGCGCCCGTCATGGAACGGGCCCATCCGAACCACCGGTACACCGCCTTTTCATCGACGGCTCCCGCGGATTCGACCGCGCCAACGAGCAGGCTCCGCATGGCGTCTCGTCGGGTCAGGGCTGCGGCTTCCTGCACCGTGTCGTCGGGCGCCCAACGCTTCGTCAGTTCCCAAACGCACGAAGCCGCGTCATGAATGTTTCTGCCGATACGACCGGGAACGATCAACCAGAGTTTTTCGAGTTCCTGCAACGCCCTCCGGAAGGTCCGGCTGTCCATTCGTCCCGTATCGCCGAGCCGATCGCAGAGCGTTTGACCCGTGGCGGGGCCGTCCCGCTCGATGCTGTCGGCCAGGCGAAAAGCCGCTGGAGATATCCGACTGCGTTCGCGGGCTCCCTGAAACCCATCCCCTTCCATGGCCAGCAGGGCTGCCCAATGCTTCCGGGTGATCAGTGTAGGTTTTCGCTTCACAAACGTGCCGAAGAGGCAGGGAACCGCTTCCGGCAGGTCATTCAGCCAGATGCTGGCGATACCCTGTCCCGTGCTGATTCGGGTCTCGTTGCCGGGTTTATCGGTCCTGCCTTCTATCGCTTCCTGGATGCTGGGAAGTTCGGTTCCGGAAAAAACCGAGACAAAACACCGTTCAAGGATGAATTCCCCGGCCTGTTTCCTGTTCTTGAGACGGCTGAAGGAGGACAGACGGTGGTTTTCGGTCACGTACCCGCGGACATCCTCGGGCAGCATGGGAAACAGTTTCGACTTGGTAAGTATCGACATGTATAGAGCTTTCGTCGAATCAGCAGGTCACCCGCTTCTTTGAGCGGCCAGGGCCGCTCCGATGATACCGGCCTGGTTTCTCAGTTGGGCGGGCACAACCTCGGTATCCACGTTAAAACAGGATGAATACTTATCGTACTTGTTGCTTGCGCCGCCGCCCACGATGATCAGGTCCGGACGGATCAACTCGTCCAGCTTGCACAGGTACTCGTTGACGCGGCCGCCCCATTCCATCCAGCTCAGTCCCTTCGCCTTCCGCACGCTTTCCGCCGCGTATTTTTCACCCACGCGTCCTTTCATCTCCAAATGTCCGAATTCCGTACCGGGCACGAGCGCTCCGTCGACGAACAGGGAGGTGCCGATGCCGGTGCCCAGGGTCGCGATGACTACCACGCCGTCCCTGTCCCTGCCTGCACCGAACCGCATTTCCGCTATTCCGGCGGCATCCGCGTCGTTCAGAAAAACAACCGGCCGGTTCGTCGCCCGCTCCATCAGTTCGGCGGCATTGACGCCGATCCAAGATGAGTCGATGTTCGCGGCGGTACGCACCGTACCGTTCTTAATCACCGCCGGGAAGCCGAACCCCACGGGACCCTGCAAGTCGAAGTGGCGGACGATTTCCACCGCGGTATCGATGACCTTCTCCGGGGTGGCTGGTTTGGGTGTGGGGATCCTGAACCGTTCCGTCTCGAGTTTTCCGGTTTCCAGGCAGACCGGCGCGCCCTTGATGCCCGTCCCGCCGATATCGATACCCAGAAAACTCATGCGGGTTCTCCTTCCACAGGCTCTTCTTCGTCGGCCCGGACGACATCCAGTTCGCGGGGGGACGTGATACGCCAATAGTATCCATCGGGGTCGAGCATGCGAAAGTCCGTGGCGCCCCAGGGCTGTTCTTTCAACGGTTCGTGGATGGGGACGCCGGCCTGTTGCATTCGGGAGTGGAACTGATCGATATCCGATATCTCCAGGACCAGTTCGATCCCCACGCCCCGAACGAGCGACTCGACGGGCTGTTCCCCGGGGTCAGGATACCAGAGCAGTTCATCCGTCTTCAGTCCCAGGATCAGAGCACTTCGTTGAAGCAGGATATAGCCGGGATTGTTCGCCATTACATTGAAATCGAATTTCTCCGTATAGAAATCGGCGGAAACCTGCAGATCCTTCACGGCCAGGTTAACCTGGAGTCTGGTAGACTGGTTCTGGATCTGCACATGGTCGGCCCGGGGGCCACGGGAAGTGAGCTGAACGGTATACGCGACCCGGTCACCGACCTGCAACAGGGAAAACTGCGCATCCTTGATATTGGATCGATGGAAGAAAAGGTCTTCGTTCTCGGGCGTGGTGATGAACCCGTATCCCCTGGTGTGGTTCAGCCTGGAAATCGTACCTTGAGGCATGACTGTTCCGCCCTGGTTACCTGGAACCGTTCAAAAAATGACCTGGAGTATCGTATTGAGGAAAGTTCAATGTTAGGTTTATGCAACAGGCCAAGTCAAGGCTTTTCTACTTCCCCGCCCAGGTATATAAGAGGTTGACAGCGGCCGGGTGTTCGCCTAGACTATCCAGAGTACTCGCACGATGGAAATCACCAGTAAAAACAGGGCTACACCGATAGTCCGGACCTCCAAAACCATGCGGTCAATTCAATTAAAATCGCTGTTGCTGGGTGTGCTAATCTGGTTCGGATGCGATCAGAATCTGCGACCGTTGCCCGTAGATACCGGACAGGCGTCCCGGAGTGCCCTCCTGGAACAGCAAACCGCCTTCGTCTCGAGTAATGGCGGGAGCGTATCGGGAACTATCGACATCACGCCGGAACTCTTCGCGCGACTTAGAGGGTCCGAGACCCTGTACATCATGGCAAGACGGGACGAGACCGGCCCGCCTGTGGCCGTCCAGCGGATGAAGCGCCTGCAGTTTCCCATGACCTACACGCTGACCGGAACCGACCAGATGGTGCAGGGCCTGCCCTTCTCGGGTGAGGTTTCCATCGTCGCTCGCATCGACCTGGATGGAAACGCCGGCGTCCCCCAGGCCGGGGACATGGAAGGGGTCATCCCCCGGGTGGTCATTGGAAACACCGGTGCGGACGTCGTTATCGACAAACTGTACTAGTACATCCACTGAACCATATTAACCCGATCAACCAGCGGGCAGGCGGTCCCCTCGCGATGCCCGCGATTTCGCAATAGCGCCATGAATACCGAACTCCTTACCGCGCCTGAATCCCTCCGGCGTCTTGTGCTCGACCTGCGCCAGATGGAATCCTTCATCGAGGATCCCCTCGTCATACAGAAATCGGACGGGGTCTGGTACGAAGACGTCCACGGACGACGGATCCTGGACGGCATATCCGGCATTTTTACCGTGAACGCGGGCCACAACAATCGCCGGATCATAGAGGCGATCAAGACGCAGCTGGACACGATGGCCTTCGCCCCGCCGTTACATGCTACCAGTCCCCCTGCCATCGAGCTGGTCCGGCGGCTGTCGGAAGTTACGCCGGAGGACCTGAACACGATCAAGCTGCTGTCCGGGGGTTCGGAGGCCACCGAGGCGGCCATGAAACTGGCCCGGCAATACCACCGCCAAACCGGCAATCCCGGTAAGTTCAAGGTCATCTCCCGATTTCACGGGTACCACGGCGCGACCATGGGCGCCCTGTCGGCCACGGGGACGCGGCGTCGTAAGACCATGTTCGAACCCACGCTGCACGGCTTCCTGCACGTCCATCCGCCTACCTGTTACCGGTGTCCCTATGAAAAGACCTTTCCGGACTGCGAAGTCTTCTGCGCGCGTACGGTGGAGGACCTCATCGAGCTGGAAGGCGCCGAGACCATCGCCGCCCTCATCCTGGAACCCGTGGGAAACACCGGGGGGATCATCATGCCTCCTCCGGGCTACCTGTCCGAACTCCGTACCATCTGTACCCGCCATAACATCCTCCTGATATATGACGAAATCATCACCGGTTTCGGCCGGACCGGCAGCATGTTCGCGGCCCAGACCTTCGAGGCGACGCCCGATATCCTGTGCATGGGCAAGGGCATGTCCAGCGGGTACATGCCTCTGGCTGGGATCGCTTTCCGGGATTCCATCGCCGCCGCCTTCCTCGGCAGGGAAGAAGACGAGGTCGAGTTTTCCCACGGCCATACCTATGGCGGCAACCCGCTGGCCGCGGCGGCCGGCCTGGCGAACCTGGCTGAGATCGAAGACCGCGACCTTTGCGCGCGCTCACGGGAGATGGGCGACTATCTCCGCCGACGTTTGGAGGGACTCCGGGAACTGGGGATCGTGGGCGATATCAGGGGCTGCGGCCTGCTGGCCGGCGTTGAATTCGTGGAGGATCCGGAAACCCGCGCTCCCTTCGATCCTTCGCTGAAGTTCGGCGTGGAAGTGGGCCGGACCGCGCTGGGAAATGGGTTGTTGACGCGCTTCGATCCCAACTGGATCGCCCTGGCGCCGCCCCTCGTCATTACGCGCGAAGAGACGGACCTCATGTTGGATATACTTTGGGACAGTATCCGAAAAACACTAAAGAAGATCCGTGTATAGAAACCGCCAAAAAGGAGTGGATACGCCATGAAACCTGATTCCAATCTTTCGCGCCGGGGATTCATCGCCGGGACGCTGCTGGGAGGCCTGGGCGCTTTGACCGCCGATCCCCTGGTCATGGCGCAGGCGCTGCTGTCGGGCAAGAAGCCGGAAGACATACAGGGTCACGGCGTCAAATCCGGGATCGTAAATCTTGCATCCAACGAAAACCCCCTCGGACCATCTCCGCGGGCGATCGAGGCGGTCGCCGCGCGCATGTTCGACGTCAACCGATACAACTGGAGCTTCCAACCCGACCCGGCGGAAACCCTGATCAACGCCCTTGAACTGAAACACGGCATACCCGTAACCAAGACGTCGTGGGACAACTGGGAAGAGGCGACGAAAAATCGCCGGTTGGTCCTCAGCGCGGGTTCCAGCACCATTCTCCACGCGGTGGGCCTGGCCACCATCCGGGAGAAGGCGGAATTGGTCCAGGCCCAGCCGGCCTACTTCGATACAGCGGACGTATGGCGGCGCTACAAGGAAGAAGAAGGGGTCGATATCAAGGTCCAGAACGTACGCCTGACCAGGGACTACCGGCACAACCTGAACGCCATGTTCGACAGGATCAACGACAACACCACGGTCGTGGTGATCACCAATCCCAACAATCCGACCAGCACCGTGGTGGACCATGACGCGCTAGCGGATTTTGTCGGATCCGTTCCCAAGCATGTCACCGTGTTCATAGACGAGGCGTACATTGACTACGCGGCCGATCCCGGCTACCGCGACGGGGTTCACCTGGCTCTCGAGCACGACAACGTGCTGGTATCCCGGACATTTTCCAAGATTTACGGCCTGGCGGGAATGCGCGTAGGTTACGCCGTGCTTTCGCCCCGGATAGGACGGAAACTGTCGCTTTACAATCTGGGCGGTCCCCCGAGTGGGCTCGGCGCCTACGCCGCCGTTGCCGCGCTGGACGACCATGCCCATTACGAGCGGAGCCGCAGGACGGTGGAGGAGGGTAAGGCCTACCTGGGCCAATCCTTTGACAGATTGGGCATAGAGTATGTTCCCAGCGATTCCTGTTTCGTCCTGTTTAATATCAAACGCGAAGCCGAACCCGTCTTCAATGCACTTGCGCAGCGGAATGTCTGGATCGCCGACGCCCAGTGGTGGGGCCTCAAGAATCATCTGCGCGTAACTGTCGGCACCCGGGATGAGAACGAGGCTTTCGTCAACACGCTGGAAGCGGTGTTGTAGGCCGACAAGGAACGATGACCTGACGGAGCGTGATCAGCGTGATCAATGCATGGTGAACCCGAAACTCAAATACGCGGATGTCCCGCTCGTACGGGCCGAGGACCGTCGCAAGGACGCAGCCTGGCTCTCGGAGCGGAGGGCTCGCGCGGATTCCCGAGTCGTTCCCGTCTGGCGTGACCGTAACCTGATCGACGACAAGGAGGCCGCTCCAGGGCCGCCGAGGCACGTGTTTTGCAGCGGTGACGTTGCGGCACGGCTGCTGGATTACGGCGGCGAGGTCGTGTTCCTGGGCATGGGGGAGGACCGGGCTGTTTTCGCGGTGGACATCTCCCTCTGTGGCGAGGAACAGGCGGCGGCCATGGCCGGCGGCGGATCGTTCGTGGACCTCCGCCGTGTCGGACCTTCCATCGACGCGGCCGGCGCCGCCCTGATGGCGTACGCGCGGGGCATGTTGTACTGGCACCGGCAGAACGGCTTCTGCGGCCGGTGCGGCCACGCGACAGAAAGCCGGGACGGCGGACACCGCAGGCAGTGTACCGACGCTGAGTGCGGCCGCATGGCCTTTCCACGCACGGATCCCGCGGTGATCATGCTGGTGGAGTACCGTCCGGGTGGTGGGCGTCCGCCCATGTGCCTGCTCGGGAATCACTACCGGCTTCCCGAAAACGTGTATTCCACCCTGGCCGGTTTCGTGGAACCGGGGGAGAGCCTGGAAGAAACCGTTGTCCGGGAAGTTTACGAAGAGGTCCGTGTCCGGGTGAGCGCGGCCTGGTACCAAGCTTCGCAGCCCTGGCCTTTCCCCTCGTCGATCATGCTCGGATATCGCGCACATGCGGAAACGACCGAGATCGTGGTGGACCGGGAAGAACTCAAGGAAGCCCGCTGGTTCACCGCCGAGGAGGTCCGGGGTTTCGGCGAATGGGGCGACGAGAAGGTTGCACACGCCCTGCCCCGCAGGGATTCCATCGCCCGGTTCCTGGTAGATTCATGGGTTGCAGAAGTATCGGCCCATTAACGCGGCAGCGCAGGTCTCCACACGAAGGCGCCCAGCACCGCGAGAGGCAAAATCGACACCACGAAAGTTACTCGAACCTCGAAATACACTCGAATCCACGAATGGAGCGCACCATGGAAGATTATACCTCCCTGGTTCCATATTACACCTTCCCCGTCGATTCACTGGAAGCGCAGGAGGCCGCGCTGGCGGACAATCCCCTCCTGCAGCGGCTCCACGCGTCTCGCAAGAGCTACGAGGAAGATCCCCACCGCCCCGCGTACCACTACGTGAACCCGGAGGCCATGCTCAACGACCCCAACGGACTGTGCTTCTGGCAGGGGCGCTGGCACCTGTTCTACCAGGCCTATCCGCCCGAAGACACTCGCCAGCACTGGGGACATGCCATATCGGACGACCTCGTCCACTGGCGCGACCTGCCCTACTGCATCTATCCGAACCCGGAGCGCTGCTGTTACTCGGGCGCCGCGCTGGTGGAGGAAGACCGCGTGATCGCCATGTACCACGGGACAGTGGTGGGTAACATGGTCGCCGTATCCAGCGATCCCCTGCTTCTCAACTGGGAGAAAGTCACCGGCGCCCCCGTCATTCCCATGCCGCAGGCAGACGGTCCGCCCGCGCCGTACCGGGTATTCGACCCGTGCATCTGGAAAAAGGACGGCATGTATTATTCGCTTTCCGCCGGCACCAAACCCGAGGGACCCGCCGGAAAGCCGGTGCGTGCCAATTACCTGTTCCGTTCCGAGGACCTTGCCCACTGGACCTACCTCCACCCCTTCGTGGAGGACGACGCGTACACCCTGGTGGGCGACGACGGTGCCTGTCCCTACTTCTGGCCCATCGGCGACCGCCACATCCTGCTTTTCTTCAGCCACATGAGTGGTCCCCAGTACCTGATCGGGGACTATGACAAGGCCCGGGACAAGTTCGTCGTGACCTACGGCGCCAAGTTCAATTTCGGCGCGTACTCGCCCTCCGGTCTCCACGCCCCTTCGGCCACGCCGGACGGAAAGGGCGGCCTCGTCGTGATCTTCAACATGAACCACGGCAAGCCGACGAAGGGATGGAACCAGATCATGTCCCTGCCGCGGCACCTGACCGTCGACAACGACGACCTGTACCAGGAACCCGTCGAGGCCCTGAAATCGCTTCGGGAGGCGCCAAACAGTTTCGATCCCATGGCCTTGCCGGCGAACCAGGAAGTCATGCTGCCTCCGCTGGAGGGCGGCAACACCATGGAATTCGAGGTTGAGATCGATGTCGGCTCTTCGCCGATGGTGGAGATGAACGTGCTGCGCTCGCCGGGCCGGGAGGAATTCACGCGCATCGCATTCTACCGGGGTCGCGGATTCCGGGGAAAGAGCCTGCTTTCCATCGATTCCTCCTACGCTTCCACCGCGTCTGACGTAATGTCCCGCGCGCCCGAGACCGCTCCCCTGGCGCTGGGCGAGGACGAAACGCTGAAACTTCGCGTGTTCGTGGATAAAAGTGTCGTGGAGGTCTTCGCCAACGGCCGCCAGTGCGTTTCGCTGCGGGTATACCCGGACCGTGTGGACAGCACGGGCGTGTCCTTCCGGTCCCAGGGCGTCGACAGCCGGATCCTTTCGCTCGAGGCCTATCGCATGAAGTCGATCTGGACCTGAAAACACCGGACCTGCAACCAGCGGCGGTACACGAGTTCACAATCGGAGCGCAACATGGATGATTTTACATCCCTCGTACCCTGCTACACGTTTCCAACCGATTCCCTCGAGGTGCAGGAAGCCGTGCTGGCGACCAATCCGCTGATGCAGCGCCTCATCGAATCTCGCAAGAGTTACGAAGGAGATCCCCACCGCCCCGTGTACCACTACGTGAATCCCGAGGCCATGCTCAACGATCCCAACGGGCTGTGCTTCTGGCAAGGGCGCTGGCACCTGTTCTACCAGGCCTATCCGCCCGAAGACACGCGGCAGCACTGGGGGCACGCCATATCGGACGAACTCGTCTACTGGCGGGACCTGCCCTACTGCATCTATCCGAACCCGGAGCGCTGCTGTTACTCTGGCAGCACGCTGGTGGAGGACGACCGTGTGATCGCCATGTACCACGGGACTGTGGTGGGCAACATGGTCGCGGTTTCCAGCGATCCCCTGCTCCTCAACTGGGAGAAGGTCACCGGCGGTCCCGTCATCCCCACGCCGCCGAAGGACGGACCGCCCGCGCCGTACAACGTCTTCGACCCGTGCATCTGGAAGAAGGACGGGGTGTACTATTCGCTCTCCGCGGGCACCAAGCCGGAGGGGCCGGCAGGCAAGCCGGTACGCGCGAACTACCTTTTCAGTTCCCTGGACTTGGTCCACTGGACCTACCTGCATCCCTTTGTCGAATACGACGCCTACACCCTGGTGGGAGACGACGGCGCAGTACCCTATTTCTGGCCCATCGGCGACCGCCACATCCTGCTGTTTTCCAGCCACATGAGCGGTCCCCAGTACCTGCTCGGGGACTACGACACGGCCCGGGACAAGTTCGTCGTCACGTACGGCGCCAAGTTCAATTTCGGCGCGCACACGCCTTGCGGTGTCCACGCCCCTTCAGCGACGCCGGACGGCAGGGGCGGTCTCATTGCGATCTTCAACATAAATCACGGCAAGCCGACTAAGGGCTGGAACCAGATCATGTCCCTGCCAAGGCACCTGTCAGTCGATAACGACGACCTGTACCAGGAACCCGTCGAGGCCCTGAAATCGCTTCGGGAGGCGCCAAACAGTTTCGATCCCATGGCCTTGCCGGCGAACCAGGAAGTCATGCTGCCTCCGCTGGAGGGCGGCAACACCATGGAATTCGAGGTTGAGATCGATGTCGGCTCTTCGCCGATGGTGGAGATGAACGTGCTGCGCTCGCCGGGACGGGAGGAATTCACGCGCATCGCATTCTACCGGGGTCGCGGATTCCGGGGAAAGAGTCTGCTTTCCATCGATTCTTCCTACGCTTCCATCGCGTCTGACGTAATGTCCCGCGCACCCGAGACTGCTCCCCTGGCGCTGGGCGAGGATGAAATGCTGAAACTTCGCGTGTTTGTGGACAGGAGTGTCGTGGAGGTCTTCGCCAACGGCCGCCAGTGCGTTTCGCTGCGGGTCTACCCGGACCGCGTGGACAGCACGGGCGTGTCCTTCCGGTCCCAGGGCGTCGACTGCCGGATCCTTTCGCTGCAGGCGTACCGAATGAAATCGATATGGACCTGATACACCGGTAGAGTCGGAGGGTAACATGGCCACCGTAGATGGCATCGAACTGCTGCAGCTGGTCTGCAACAATGCCTTTGAACCCCGCTGGGAATCCTACACCCTGGACGACCTGGACCCCGGGGAGGTTAGAGTCCGCAGCGAATTCACCGCGGCGAAACACGGGACGGAAAAAGGCGAAATCACCGGGGAGTCGATCTATTCAGGCGTGCCTATGGATTCGGACGGCAGGGTCTTCGACCGGTCCCGAGCCACACCTTACGATCCTACGACCTGGAAGCCCGTGGGGAATACGACCGTGGGTACGGTCATGGCCGTGGGCAGGGAGGTCGAGAACCTCAAGGAGGGCGACCGGGTTTACGGTTACGGCGGATTCAGAACGGTCCACCAGGGACGTCATTTCAAGCCGCTGCTTGCCGGATTCACCGAGGAGGCGGCCTGCTGTCTCGATCCCGCCAACTTCGCCCTGGCGGCCGTACGGGACGGACAGGTTCGGATTGGCGAACGGGTCATGGTTTTCGGCATGGGCGCCATCGGCCTCTTCTCGGTGCAGTTGGCCCGGCTGTCGGGCGCGGTCGACGTGATCGCGGTCGACCCGATCGCCCGCAGGCGCGAACTGGCCGTACGGCATGGTGCCACACTGGCGGTCGATCCGAACGAGGTCGGTGATTTCGGCATGGCGTCCCGCAAGTGGCTCGAACTCGGCGCGGACGTCACTATCGAGGCCAGCGGGAGCTACCACGCGCTCAACCAGGCAATCCGCGCGACACGGTACGCGGGACGGGTGGTGCCCCTGGCCTTCTACCTGGGCGACGCCAGGGGGCTCTACCTGGGAGAGGAGTTTCATTTCAACCAGATCGACATCGTCTCCGCCCGGGCCTGCAGCCATCCCCAGCGGGGCCTGTTCTGGGAAGAAGACCGAATTTTCGAAACCCTGGTCCGGCTGTTCCGTGAAGGCGCGCTGCAACCCCACGGCCTGCCCGACCCCGTTGTTACGCCGGACGAGTTGCCTGAAGCCTACGGTAGGATCAGGCACGCGCCGGACGAAGTGATTAAGGTCGCCGCAAGGTATTGAGGAGATCGTACGTGGCCCTGGAGAAACAACTGACGGAAGCAGCGCGTTCCGGTGACCTGGACATGGTAAGAGCCATGTTGAAAGATGACCCTGAAGTTGGCCTGAACTGGCAGCCCATCATGACGGCCGCCGTCGAGGGACACGCCCGGGTCGTGAAAACGCTGATTGAACACGGCGCCGACCCGAACGTCTTGAGCCGCAACAACCACCGTCACCGCCCCCTTCACCGCATACTGGAGCACAAGAAAACCATACCCAAGCGCCCGGATCACGAGGAAACAGTGCGCGTTCTCCTCGAACACGGCGCCCGCGTCGACCTCCGCGGGGGTCACGGCCGCATGACGGCGCCCTGCCTGGCCGCCGTTGACGGCGAGATCCAGTTCCTGCCCGTGCTGCGGGAGTACATCGAGGACTGGGACATCTTCGTCAGCGCGGCGCTGGGCGAGAGCGACCGTGTCAGGGCACTGCTCGACGAGGATCCCAGCCTGGCCAACGCTGTGGACGAGAACCGGTGGCGGCCGCTGAATTACTGCGCGGCTTCCTGTGTCGGCCGTGAAGACGATGCCTTGGCGGCGCGGCTCGCAGAGATCGTGGCACTGCTCCTGGAACGGGGCGCGGAGGTCAACAGGCCGCCACCGGCCCTTACGTCCGCCGTCGGCAATCCGTCCATGATGGACGCCCTGCTGGATGCCGGCGCGAAACCGGATCCGGGTCTGATCAACGCCCTGTGGAACGTGGATTACGAAAGCGTGGAACACCTGCTGGCGGCGGGCGCCGACATCCGGAACCCCGCCGTGGACGATACGCTCAGCGAACTGGTGCAATACGGCACATACAACATGGCGCGGTTCCTGATCGACCGCGGCGCCAACGTGAACGGCGCCGATCACCACCGCGGGCGAACCGCGCTCCACTGGGCTGCCCTCCGCGGCGCCGGGAAGGATTTCGTCGGTTACCTCTTCGACCAGGGCACCGATCCGTCGATCAGGGACCAGGACGGCGCTACGGCGCTGGACATCGCACGGGATCGGAAACGGAAGGTGATCGAATCCATGATTCTTGAGCGGGGGACGGGATGATTCAGGTCCGGCGGGCTGTCGAAGATGACTTCGAAGCCATCTGGACGATCTTTCACCGGGTCGTACAGGCGGCCGACACCTATCCCTATCCACCCGACACGAACAGTCAGGAAGCGTACGCGTTGTGGATGGCGCCGCCGAACCTGGCCTACGTCGCGCTGGACGGCGATCATACGGTGGGCACCTACTATATCAGGCCCAACCAGCCGGGTCAGGGCTCGCACGTGGCCAACGCGGGTTTCATGGTAGATCCGGACCGCCAGGGTCGCGGCGTGGGACGCGCCATGGGAAAACACGCCCTCGAGGAAGCGCGCCGAGAGGGATTCAAGGCCATGCAGTTCAACATGGTGGTCAGCACGAACCATCGTGCCGTGGAGCTCTGGCGGGACCTTGGGTTTACGGTGGCCGGCACCATACCGGGCGCATTCGACCATCCGGAACACGGCCTGGTGGATGCCCTCATCATGTACAGGAAGCTGTAGGAAATCACGAAAATGATCAGGAACCTACTTGCCGTCTTGATCTGCCTGGCGGGCCTGTTCAGTATCGCCGCCTGTTCGGATCCGATGGATTCGGGAGCACGAACGCCGGTGACGCCCAACGGCGATCCCGATCCTGCTATCGTGGATCCCGCAACGCGGTATACCTATACAGTCGACAACACGTTTCCCCACGATACCGCCGCCTTCACCCAGGGCCTGGCGGTCGTGGGAGACACGCTGTACGAAAGCACCGGGAATTACGGTCTATCTTCGTTGCGCAAGGTCGTGTTGCAGACCGGGGAGGTGGAACAGATCCGCCGTCTTTCCTCGACGATATTCGGGGAAGGCCTCGCTCTTTATGACGACAAGATCATCCAGCTTACCTGGAAATCCGGTGTCGGTTTCATCTACGACAGAAGGACTTTCGATATGATCAGGAGTGTAGCCTATCCCGGTGAGGGATGGGGCATTACCTACGACGGAGAGCGTTTTGTCATGAGCGATGGGTCGTCTACCCTGTACTTCCGGGACAAGGTGACCTTCGAGGAGCTCGGCAGGGTGATCGTGCGGGACGAGGACAGCCAGGTACGCTACCTGAACGAACTGGAGTTTGTCAAGGGCGAGATCTACGCCAACATCTGGCAGGAAGACCGCATTGCCCGGATCGATCCCGCCAGCGGCCGGGTAACCGCCTGGATCGACCTGGAGGGGCTGCTCCAACCGGAGTCCGCCCGCACCGGGGTGGACGTGCTCAACGGAATTGCCTGGGATGCCGTGTCGGACCGTTTGTACGTCACCGGAAAATATTGGCCCAGTCTCTACGAGATCCGGCTGGTCGAAGAGTAGGAACCCAACCCCTCGAAACTCCGCTTAGAAGTTCGCCGAAATGGTGAACTTGGTGATGTCCTGGAGCGTCGAGCTGGTGGTATAGCTGAAATCCAGGCGATACATCTTCCACTTCAGGCCGCCGCCGAAAGTGGGTGTTTTCACGTCGCCATCGGGGTCGTGTACGTACCCGGTACGCAGTGCGATGAAGTCCCGGTACCAGTATTCAGCGCCGATATTGATGATGTTGCCGCCGTCCTTGAGGAGCAGCCGATTCAAGTCGCAGGCCAGCAACAGGCTGTTCGTCTCGGTATCAAGGGCCTTCAGCGCGGCGCCTACCTTGAGATTCCGGGACAGGGGATCGCCCTGGTCCGGATTGTTGTACTTGATCTCCGTTCCCAGGTTCTGAACAACACCGGCCACGGTAAAACGAGGCAGGACGTTGGCAGTCACGCCGATGTCCAGGGCGAAGCTCGTCCCCACGCCACCGTCCTCGTCCGTGAGCGCGCTCCGTATAAGCTTCAGGTTGGAACCGATCCCCAGCAATTCGTTGATCTGGCGGCCGTAGGAAAGAGAGACAGCCAAGTCCGAACTGTTGAACGATCCCTGGCTGTCGCCAGCCGCGTTGATCCTTTCCTGTTCTCCCAGCGAAAGATAGGGCAGGCTGACGCCGAACGTGCCGATGCCCTCCACGGGATGCACGTAGGAAAAATGCAGGTAGTAGAGGTCGTCCGCCAGGTAGGGCAGCCATTTGAAATAGGTTGCCGATCCGCCGCTGTTTTCAAGAAAACCCAGGCCGCCGGGATTCCATGCCGGCACCAGGGCGTCCCTTGCGTGGGCGACTCCGGTTTCTCCCATGGCCGTGGACCGGGCGTCGGGGGCGATCTGCAGGAACAGGCCGCCGGCCTGGCCGACACCGGCGTGGACTCGCTGGACCGGCAGGGCCAGCAGGACTGCGATGAGCAGGTAGCGCGAGACTTTCACGATCTTTCTCATGTGATTAGAAACAACACCACATATCTCTAACAAGTCAAGGACTCCTTTCATTTACCGAATGGCGTGATGCCCGGCTTATACCGGGATTATACGTCGGGTCGTAAGGTCAGTCCCATGATAATGACGCAGTATGACAGGACCATGACGACGACATGAAATTTCGGTTGTCGCGAAGAAAGGGTTTGATACGGGGCGCGTGACGATTCCGGCCGTCGATGGACAATACGCCCCTCCTGAAACCGGTGAACGCGAGATGTGAGGGAGATCGTGAAAAGCGTTAAAAAACGGAATCGCCAGGATTCCAGTGTGCCGGCGCGCCCGGGATGTCCACCCAACGCCGGGACGCCGCCGCTTCGAGGATGGCCTCGGCCACGACCTGGGCGCGCATGCCGTGGTAGAAGGTGGGGACGCAGTCCCGTCCCTCGCGGATGGCGCTGATGAACTCCCAGGCCTGGTCAAAGCGAAAGGTCTGGGCCGGATCGCCTTCCTTAGGGTCGCGGGGCGAACCGGACAGGGTGAGGAAGTGCCGAGGTACGTTGCGGAGCCGGTATTTTTCCCGGCGTGGACCCGTCAATATGGAAAAAGGGGTGTGAAGTTGGTAGCCTGCGGACCCGCTGCTGCCGTTCAACTCGCAGATGTCGTGGTCACCTGCGGGTCCGTGGCCCTTGGTCAGTTTCCCCATTTCGAAAACGCCCGTGGTTCCCGACTCGAATTCCGCGATCCACGCGACCCAGTCTTCCACGTCCTGCGGTTCGCAGGGCTTGCCGTCCTCCGTACGGTCCCGCGGCACCAGCTGTTTCAACGACGCGCATACCGATTTGATCGGGCCGAGCAGGTTTTCGGCGAAGTCGATACGGTGTATGCCCATGTCCCCCAGTTCACCGGTGGCCGCCATGCGCCTGTACTGGCGCCAGCCCACGGAATGCTCGCCCCAGTCCTGCAGCCGCTGGAAGCGCGCGTGCCTGATTTCGCCCAGGTGGCCTTCATCGACCAGGTGCTTCAGGTAGCGCATGCCCGGAACGAACCGGTAGGTAAAGGCGGTCATGTGCCGTACGCCGGCGCCGCGCGCGGCCTCGTACATGTCGACAGTCTCCGCCACGGTCATGCCGATCGGTTTTTCGCAAAGCACGTGGCAGCCCGCTGCTACGGCTTTCAGCACGATACCGTGGTGGTACACGTTCGGCACGGCCACGGCCACGGCGTCCGGCTTGACGGCAGCCAGGAACCGGTCCACGTCCGTGAATCCCGCCGCGATGTTCCACTGCGTCTGCCTGCGGGCCAATAGATCCTCGTCCACCTCGCATAGACCGGCGATCTCCACGCCGGGTATGCGGGAGAATCCGGGGTAATGCACCATTTCACAAACCGAACCGAGCCCGATGAGCCCGATGCGCAGGTTGCCTGCTGACATGTTGCCGCTCCTGTTCGATATACGCCACGTTCCACACTGGTTGACTTCCCAGGTTTACTTCAGGCCCCACGACTTCATCTGCCGGACAATGGTCTCGGTCGCCTCTTCCAGTCCGCCCGGACCGATTACCGCGGCTTCTTCCTGGTAAAGGCCCTTGCCATATTCGTGCCGGGGCAGGAGGTATCCTCCCGTTCCCCGGTTGCACAGTACGACCACGACGACGGCAGTACCCGGGAAGCGGGCCCGCAATTCGCGTTGAAGCACGTTGTAGGGTTCCCCGCTGACCAGTACGAGCACGCCTTCGCCGATGCGCCAGAGCGTGACGCCATAGGCGGCTGCCTTTCCGCCCGGTGGGAGTCCCTCGATACGCCGCATGGCCCGTGTGACGCGCTCGACGCGGGCGCGGCATTCGGCGGCTACCTGGTTTCTTCCTTCCTTCCTGGCCGTTTCTTCCCGGGATTGCCATTCGGCGAGTTGCCGATCCAGTTCCGGCTGCGTGGGCAGATCCAGCACGGGCAGATCCAGGGTCATTTCGATGGCGTCGAAGGCTCCGAGCCGTTGCAGTCGCTCCGATTCCAGGGGAGCATGGCGCCAGACACCCACGGTGGCGCCCGAAATTACCGGACCGTCGTAGCGCATTTCCGTCCCGTCGGGCAGGAGCGTCTCCATGGCCGAAAGAGCGGCGTATCCCAGTTGCCGGCCGTTCCGGTCCGCCGCTTCCGTCTCGCCCACGAACCCGTACCGGGGACCGAGATCACCGCTCGCGCCCAGCAGGAACACGCACGGCGCGCCCGTTTCCCGTTCCACGACCTCCCCCATGGCCCCGGGGTAGTCGGGACTGATAAGCGTATTGTCCCAGGCCAGGGTCGTCGGATGGCAGCTGTAGTTGACGAGGGTGGCGACGAGCCTTCCCTCTCGATCGTTGACGCGCGTTACCACGACCGTGTCGTCGCCGGATCGTTCCGGATTGGTGCCGCAGGCAAACAGTTGGTTTTCTTCATCCCAGTAGTCGCGGTTGTACGCCAGGTCGCACCGTCCGAAACCAAAGGCCAGTTCAACCGGCTGAACCGCGTCCCGGGCCGTTTCCACCAGCCCAACGAGTCGGGAGGCAAGATCGTCGAGGTAACCCGGAATCAACGAGCCGCCCTCATGGTGTATGCGGTCCGGATCGAAGTTACCGGCGGCATGGGTGTGGGAGAAGGTAATGACGACGCGTTCTGCAGGCAGACCGGTTCCGGACGAAAGCGTGTCGGTCAACCGCTGCAAATCGCCCGGCTGCAGCCAGCCCAGTTCGAGGGAGACGAGGACGTGCTCCGCCTTCGATTCGGGGTCCAGGAATACGAGGGCGGAGGCGGTCAGCGGCCTGTGCACCCCGGTGGAGGCATCATGCTTCGCCGCGCCCCAACTGCGGTGGTTGATGCCCGTGGGGGGCGTGATGTCGATCCGTGCAAAGCCCAGGTCGCACCGGCCTGCCGGCATCGTGATGGCGCGCTGGCTCATGTGGTTTTCTCTCGCTTGTCGAGTATGTTGACAGCCATGCCTGTTTCCAGCAAGCCCGGGGACCGGTGCACGACGTTCTGACCGAACAGCGGACTCGGTCCGCCGAGGCGGCGGTAGGTCGACAGCGTCTTCAGCGGTTCCTTGCCCGATGCCCCGCTTTCCTGCTCGACCAGGGTCGTGCTGCACCTACCGCAGGGTTTAACCAGGTCGAGTTCCAGGTCCCCTGCTCTAACCCGCTTCCACGTGTCTTCCGCGTACGGCGGGCAGTCGGCCACAACGATATTGGGCCTGAAGCGATTCATGCGGATGGGTTCCGCCAGCCGCGCGTTCAGGTCCGCCAGGGAGGCTTCAGAGATCATCAGCAGTGGAAAACCATCGGCAAACCCCACCTGGTCGCCTGGACGGGGTGCGTAATCAGGGTCCACGGGCCGCACGAAGCCGGGTTTGAAATAAAGGAGGCGGCAGGAAGTACCCAGGAACGTGCTGAACCATTCCGCCGCGTCGCCGCCCTGGTCGACCCCTACGCACGAGTCACCCCACACTTCCACGTTTCCGATTTCGCCCTTTTCCCTGGGCGCGACCTTCAGGTCCTCCATCTCCGGCGCCGAAAGGGAGAGTCCCCCATTTTCCAGAACGGGCTGTACGAGCGCCAGGGCGGGCTGGTCACGCTGGGTGACCATTTTACCCGCATCGGCGACGACGATCCATGACCTGTCCTGGCGTATTCCGCGGTCGTCCAGTTCAGCCCGCGTCAGTTCGTGTCCCGCACAGGATTTGATGGGATAGACATGGAGGGAGGAGATATAGGGCATCGGTATTCCTTTCATGAGTAAATTCGACAGCGTATGTCAGTTGGGATATACCATATACACCGCGGCGCAGTGTTTTGTTTGCTTAGCTCCACAGGTGGCCACTTCCCTGCCGATCCACGTAAGCGGTCACTTTTTCTTATTTAGAGAAGGCCCTTTGTGAACGACTTTCGTACGCTGCGGTTTCATGACGATCTGCGTGATCACCGTCCCTTCCCGCTGATTCACGGCCTGTGCGACAGCGTCGGCCACGCATTCCGGCGTTATATGGGCGTCGGATTCTTCTCCGGGTTCAAAGTCCACCTCGTCGTAGAAGGGCGTCCGCGTCATGTCCGGGTACAGGGTCACCACCCGGACGCCGCTTTTTCTGACCTCGCTGAAGAGCGCTTGTCCAAACTGGTGGAGGCCGGCCTTCGTCGCGCCGTAGGCGGCGCCGAAAGGTCCCGGGTTCAACGCCGCCGTGGAGGCGATGTTGACGACAAACCCCTTCGATTTCTCCAGGTGCCGCAGCGTCGTCCGGGTCAATACCATGGGCGCGGTCAGGTTGGTCCGTACCATGCGTTCTATCCGGTCGGGCGCCATGGTTGCGTGGGGGCCGAAGAACCCGATCCCGGCGTTGTTGACCAGGACCTTCAGGCCACCGGCCTTCCGGACCAGCGCCTCGGTCCGCTCGACCAGAACCCGGGTGTCGGTGACGTCACAGTCCACCGGATGGAACCGGCTGTGACGGTAGGACGACTTCCCGTGGTCCCGGGCATATCCGTAGACGGTATATCCCATTTCGACGAGGCGCCCGGCGATGGCCAGGCCGATTCCGGATGAAGCGCCGGTGACCAGTGCTACGTCCATGCGGCGATCTGCTCCTCATTAAAATGGTCGCCCAGGCGCTGGCGCATGAAGGAGGTTATCTCCTCCCGCCGTTCGCCTGGGTAGGTCACGGTCGACCCT
This sequence comes from bacterium, assembly GCA_965262815.1. Lineage (GTDB taxonomy): Bacteria > JAAXHH01 > JAAXHH01 > JAAXHH01 > JAAXHH01 > JAAXHH01. The sequence continues at coordinate 330,401 of OZ253560.1, forward strand.
TCCTGGGCATAGGTGTCGAACAACAGCGGCGAATCCTGGCGCTGCCGCTTCATGCGTTGAAAATGCCCCTTCGCCATGCGGAAAACGCCCACGGTCACGTCCTGAACGGCGGCCGGGTCGATTCGTTGAAAAGTCTCTTCGATCAGTTCTCCATAGACCGACTCCCACGAGGGTACGGCCAGGACCGGGTCGAAGCACAGCCGGACGGGCCAGCCGTCGTCTATGGCCGCCTGGACGGCGTCCAGCCTCTGCCGGAGCGGCGGCGCGCCGTGCTCGTATCGAGCGGCGACCGGTTGCGGGGAGAGCGTCCAGGCCAGGATGACCCGGTCCGTGGGGGACAGTTCCCGGATGGCCCGGTACGCGGCGCTTTTGGTTCGGATTTCAACGAGCAGATCCGGCTGTTCGTAAGCAAATTCAATCCACGCGCGGCAGTACGGTGCGATCGATTCGAAAGCGAGCAGATCGGTATCGTACGAAATGCAGAGGTAAAACGGCTGTGACGGGTTCGACCTGTTAAGTATGCCCTGGCGCGTCGCCGTAAAATAGTCTTCCACGTTGACGAAAGCCACGATATTCGCCGACGGGAACATGCCCTGGAGGTAGCAGTAGTCGCAGTTGTACACGCAGTTGAACATGAGTGTATTATAGTAGAAATTCTCGAGATTAAAATCCTGGCTGTGTCCCGATCCGTCGTACAGGAATCGATCCTTCTTCACGGCGAGGATCAGCTTCATGCTTTCCTTCTGCACCTGGAAACGCTGTCTGGGTCGTGCAAAGACCGCCTTGTAGTCTTCGATCTCCACCACCCGGGCCTTCGGAAAGCGATCCCGCACGCGCCGCGTGAAGGGATAGTCGAACGCGTCGCGCTCGATATACAGGTGGGAGAAGTTATTCCACCGAGAGGATGCTACGGAGTTGTTCAAAGTGGGCGTCGCCTTCCTGTCTGGTTTTCACCGTAACCCGTGTAAATCCCGATAGATCAGGCACTTCCGATCCGGTATGGAGCTTGTAGGCCCGCACCAGGTCGACCAGCATCCGCTGACGGCTGGCCGTCAGTCGAAGCCGGTTGCGTATCTGTTCGACGACCTCGGTATCCGTATCGGAAAGCACGTCCGCGCCCCCATCGGAGAGGTCCCTGTAGGCCGTGATCGTCTCTTCGAATCCTTCCAGGCTCGCCGCGATCAGCGTGCCCACCTGGTTCTTGTCGAATCGCCGCACATCGAGATGATCGGACACGACCTTGACACAGCCGATCCGGTGAGGAGGAAGAAAAGCGGCCGCCGCCTGGTAGAATCCGGCCGCTTCCATGTCGACCAGGCCCGGGTCCATGCCGCCGGCGTCCGCACGGTCCAGGGGAGCGTCCACGGTAGTGACCGCGGATTCCTCAAGGGGTGTTCGGGCCAGCAGGTCCGGATAGAAGGATCGTCCGGTGCCCTGCTCCGTGATCTTGTGCGCGAGGAAGCGGTCTCCCACCGTGACGGGACCTTCCCCGGCCGCCTGGGTATGGCCCGCGATGCCGAGGTTGAAGATGACCGCCTTCTCTCTCTTCTCGGTTTTTGTGATCAGGAAGGTGGTCGCTATGGCGGACTTCATGCGCCCCGTGCCCGTTACGGTCAACCAGGTTTCGTCCCGCCGGAAAACCGGCAGGGCGAAGGAAGCGTCCTGCTTCAACCGGTATCGCTCTATCACCGGTCGCGCTTCCGCATGCAGGGCAGTGACCAGGAGGATGGGCATGAAGGGGTATCCACGAAAGAGATGGTCCGGTGCCTACTTGGGCTGGATGACGAGCCGGCCGTCTTCTATCTTCACGGCCCCGACGAGATTGAAAAGGTTCTCCAGGGATGGCTCTTCGTACAGCGCGTCGACCAGGTTGTTTTTACGGATTTCATTCATGAACTCATCGGGAAGAGATCTGCCATCGACTTCCAGCCGGTCGATGGTGACCTGCAACCGGTCGTCCTTCATCTCGATGGCAAGTTCGCCCGTTCCGTTCAGATACCTGCCCTGGAATCGATCGTTGAACATGCCGAGGGGAACGCTGAACTCGGCCCGCAAAAGGTCTTCCTGAATGGTCACGTGCGCCATCCCGCGCAACGCGCGAAACCAGTCTTCGTACTGCAGCAAGGCGTTTATGTCGTCTCCCGAAAGAGAGAAGATTCCGGTTTCCTCGCCCTTCTCCAGGGCGGACACGAAATCTCCGAACCGGTCGAGAACCTCTTGCGCATCTTCCGGGGTCGTCTCCGTGCGGGTAAATTCGAGTGGGGTCGAGCTCGTGTAGGATTCGACCAGGTCCACGCTCGTTTGATTGATGAAATAGTAGGCCGCGGCGGCGACGATGGCGAGCAGGACGACCGATGAAAGACACCCGCCCACCCAGTATCTGGTTTTCATAGCGCGTTATTCCTTATGGTTGCCGGGCAAATACGACTTCCCCGTTCAACAGGGTCATTTCGCAGGTCAGGCGCCGGGGCCAAGTCCGGCTATCACCGTGCGAATCGCTGAAATCGAAGGCACCTTCCTCGAGTTCGAATACGGCCACGTCGCCGGCCGAGCCCGGATGCAGCGTACCCAGGTCGGCTCTCCCGAACGCAGCGGCCGGTATGGCGGTCGTACTGCGCACGATGTCTTCGAGAGGCATGCCCAGGTTCAGCATCTTGGACATGGTGGTCGGCAGGTCGAAAACCGGTCCGTTGACGTTCACGGTATACAGGTCCGTGCTGATGGTATCCGGAAAGAACCCCTGTTCGAACGCCGATTTTGCCACGTCGAACCGGAAGCTGCCGGCACCGTGCCCCACGTCCATCAGGATGCCCCGGGATCGTCCCTCGATGACGTCCTCCCATATGGACCGGTGATCGTCCAATATGCCGTGGGGGTGCCCGTGATAGGCGTGCGTGATGATGTCGCCCGGTCGTAGAAGGTCCATGATGCCGCTCAGCGGACAGGGCGTATTCCCCACGTGGACCATGACGGGGACGCCAATCTGTTCGGCGGCCTTTACCGCGAGGCGCGTCGGTTCAATGCCGTTGTCGCCGACCAGGTGCTGTCCCTGGCGGACCTTGATGCCGGTCATGAGGTCCCGGTTTTCGGCGACGGAAGCCACGGAACGGTCCACGTCCACGAACCTGAGGCTGGCCAGTTCGGGCGTGCCCGCCGTGGGGATGCCCAGGCTGGAAATATTGGAAAAACCGAACACCCTGGTCCTGGACGGCGCGGCCACGTTGCGGCGGAAAGCTCCCAGGCTGGGCCAGCTTGAACTTCCGGCGTCCACGATGGCCGTTACCCCGGTGGAAGGACAGACGTCGTCCGGAACCAGGCCGATATCGGTGAATCCCCAGCAGATGTGGGCGTGCAGGTCGACCAGGCCGGGAAAGACATATCGACCGGTGACGTCGACGACGCGGAGGCCTTCCACCGGCAGATCGTGGCCTACGGCCGAAATCGAACCGTCGCGAATAGAGACGTCGCACACCCGGTTCAGGTCCTGGGACGGATCCACGACGGTCCCGCCGCGAAGCAACAGATCACGTCCGTTTTCAGATTCCGATTGGGACATGCGATGGTCCTGGCGCACGAAGAGGTTAGTCGCCCTCATTCTATTTCAGCGGATTCTTCTTCAGCGGCGGCAAACGGTTCTTTATTTGCTGAAACCGTTCTGAATCCATGGTCAATCCATCCTTGACCGGTAGCGCGGCAATTTGCTTTTGGGTATTGTCGATGCGTTCCCTGCTCGGCGGATGGGTCGAAAACAGGGTCGCGAGCGCACCCGGATCCTGGTCCTTGATTTCCAGGAGCGTCTCGAAGAAAAGCGTTACTCCGCCAGGATCGTAACCGGCGTCCCGCAGATTCTCGACCGCGAGGGCGTCCGCTTCCCGTTCCGCCGCCCGGGAATAGTGAAACATCCCGAGTATGCCGCCGATACCCGCCAGTTGTGATGCGACACGTTGTACCCCGGTGGGGTTCCTGCCTGAAATCATGCCGGTAATGATCTCAAGACCGAGTTGCCGGCTCAGGGACTTGGCGCCGTGGCGCCCCACCACGTGGCCGATTTCGTGACCGATCACACCCGCCAGTTCCGATTCGGTGTCCGCCAGGGAGATGAGGCCCCGGTTGATATAGAGGTAGCCGCCAGGCAGGGCAAAGGCGTTGACTTCATCCGTATCCACGACTTTTATGTAGTATCGGATATTCGATCGCTTGGAATGGCGGACGAGGGTCTGGCCGAGTTCGTCGACGTAGCGGACCACCTCCGGGTCCGTGTAAAGTTCGATCTCTCTTTCGATCTCCTTTGAAAACTCGCGTCCGATCGCGATTTCATCCGCGTCGGTGAGAAAATTGATGTTTTGAAAGGCGCTTCCGCATCCGAAGGACGTCAGTAGAATCAGGCAGGTTGCCGCGACAGCGGGTCTGAGCGACAGGGTCTTGGACAGACTGTGACCTGAAAGCCGTTTCAGGGGGTGGAATATCATGGTGATTCACACCGGAATCAAGGATGTACCAGGAACGGACCGGGCCAAGCCTGGCCAAACTGAGCCTGAACGAGCCTTGCCAACCCGGACCGCTGAAAATCGATCGATCGTGGGGTGCGCCGACTGACGGATTCTGAGCATTCAAGATACGGATCTACGGGGCCCCGGGCAATTGGAAAACCACGGAGGAAACAGCCGGCCATGTATCAGTCCATGTACCGTTCAACAGAGCCGGAATCGGAAAACGAACCGAAAGCTTCGGCGCTTTTCGGATCGGGATCCGCGGACGCCGCGGCCGTGTCGCATTACCTTTCAAGGCTGGCCGGCGACGGATACGCCTTCGCGTCGGACCAGAGCCGTATCCGCCCATTGGGAGGCGGATACAACAATCGTCTGTACGAGATCGAACACGCCTCCGGAATCTACGTCATCAAGGTATATACGGCTGACCAGGCACAGCGTCTGGACCGGGAATACGCCGCATTGGAACGGCTTTCTTTCCTTGATTCCGTACCGAATGTCGTGACGGGCGACCCGAGGGCACCGGAACTGAGCGCGCCCGTGCTGATCTACGAGAAACTGCCGGGATCACCGGTGGAACCTTCGAGCATGACCCGGGAGGACCTGGACGTGCTCCTGGAGACCCTGTTCGCTGTACATGGCCTTTCGCACCCTGGCGATTCGCCCCTCGCCAGGCGGGCGGGGCCGGTCCGTCCCGTGGACTGTCTCGGGTACATCGACGAAACCATTCATGCCACGGCCTTGACCGCCGCCATGGAAGATCCATCGTTCCGGTGTGCGATGGAGCAGCTGCGGGACCTGAGACGGTGCCTGGCCATGATGCACCTGAAGCCCGCGTTATGGACGGATTCCCAGTCCAGCTTGTGTCATGGTGACTGCCGGCCGGCGAACGTGCTGAGAACGGGTTGCGGCCGTATAGGACTGGTCGACTGGGAACACGCGGGGATCATGGATCCGTTCTACGAGGTCGCCGGGTTTTTCTGGCATCCGGAGAGCGCGGGGTTGGAGACGAGCATCCGTGATGGATCCATGGAAAGTTACAGTGAGCAGAGCAACGATCCCCATGCCTTCGAGAAGATGGCCGTGTACCAGGCCATCCTTCCCGTCCAGTGGGCCGTGCGGATCCTGTCTCTGATCGAAGGATACGACCGCCAAAAAGTCCAGCCGTGGAACGAACCCCGGCCGCTGGAGGCGCTGTGGGCAGACCTTGATCGGTACCTAGGACTGGCCGCCAAACAGTTTGCCGCAGTGCTGCCAGGCCAGTCATAACGCTCCGGTCGCGCCACCTACCTCGTCGTGTAGCCCAACCGTTTCAGCTCCAGGTCTTTTTTTCGCCACGACGGCCGGACTTTGACCCTCAGGTCGAGATAGACGGGCCGGTCCAGAAAATCGACGATCGATTTCCTCGCGGACGTGCCAATGCGTTTCAGCATGCGCCCGTTTTTGCCGATAATGATGCCCTTCTGGGAAGTTCTCTCGGTTATGATACCCGCCTGGATGTATGCCGTGCCGTTGGGCCTGTCCGTGAAATCTTCGACGATCACGGCAGATGCGTAGGGTAGTTCCTCGTGGAGGGCCAGGAACAGGTGCTCCCGGATGATTTCTCCTACAAAGAATCTTTCCGGCTGATCCGTGAGCATGTCCTCGGGGTACAGGGCAGGGCCGTCCGGAAGCAAGCGGATTATGGCGGCAAGCAACGGGTCTAAACCGTCTCCCTCGAGGGCGGATACGGGCACGATCTCGGCGAAGGGGAAACGGTTGCTCGCATGGTCGATCAGGGGCAGCAGGGAGGCCTTGGATGTGCGGTCGATCTTGTTTATCGCCAGGATCACCGGACCGCGGCTCTGTTCGAGGAAACCGACGACCCGGTCGTCGAGGTCGTGGAAGAATCGGGTGGCGTCCACGATCGCCACGGCCGCGTCCGAGTCGTGCATCGTGTGAATCGCGGATTGAAGCATGTATTCCTGGAGTCTGTATTCGGGTTCGAGGAGGCCGGGTGTATCCAGGAACAGGACCTGGCAGGAATCTTTAGTCAGAATGCCCAGTACCCGTTGACGGGTGGTCTGGGGCCGGGGCGTCACGATGGAAAGCCGGTACTGCAGGAGCGCGTTCATCAGTGTGGACTTGCCCACGTTCGGTTTCCCGACAAGGGCCACGAATCCCGCGCGATGCGATTTTGAGCCTGTGGCGCCTTTCGTTTGTCCGGTGGGTTCCATGGACTGCAATATACTACTGCCGGGTTCAGAGGCAAAGGCAAGGTTGTGTTTGCCTTCGTGCTTTGGCGAACTGAGATAGGGCTTTCTCGAAGCGGAGAATCGCGCGGCACAAAGGGTTCCGCGGTCCTTTGGACTTGAAAAATACATGATAAGACGGTATTTTAGGGTATCTTGTCAGGCATGGATTCCTGACGCCGGATTTCATCGAGGCTGGATCATATGAGTATCTACATTCTGCATGGCATGATTCTGGTGGGTTACGCGGTAGCCACGGTGATCTATTTCCGCCATTTCTGGACGAGACAGCCCCGGTCGGGTTTCTATGCCAGCCTGTGCCTGGTGCTGGCGCTGGTTTGCCACAGCGCCTTTCTTGTCGCCCGTGCCGTCGAATCCAGCCATCCGCCCTTCGTGGGCCTGCACGAGTCGATGAGCTTTTTCGCATGGCTCATCGCAGTGGTCTACCTGTTTCTGGAACGTCGATTTCGCGACCGGTCGCTGGGGGTGTTCGTCCTTCCCCTGGTCCTGGTTGCGCAGGCCGCGTCCACGGTGTTCATGAGCCCCGTGGATCCGCTGCCGCCTCTGTTGCAGAGCCCGTGGTTCAATTTCCATGTTACTGCCAGTTTCCTGGCTTACGCCGCGTTTTCCTTCTCCTTCATCACGGGGCTGCTGTACGTCATGCAGATGTACTACATACACCACCGCCGCGTGGGCCTGGTGTTCTCGCGTCTACCCGCGCTGGGCATGCTGGACGAGATGAACCTCAAGGCGACGATTATCGGCTGGGTGTTTCTGTCCGCGGGTATCGCCACGGGGATCTGGTGGGCGACGGCCGCGTGGGACTCGATCCTGCCCTGGTTGATGGACCCCAAGGTCCTGTGCGTGATGCTGACCTGGGTCATCTTCACATCCCAGCTGGTTACCCGCTATACCGCCGGGTGGCAGGGCGAGCGGGCGGCGATCATCTCGATGGCAGGATTCGCGTCCGTGCTGATGGCCTATCTGGGCGCCGGGCTCTGGACGAACCTGCACATCTTCGACTGACTTCGACGGCAATCGGATATCCAACCATGAATAAGAACTATCCCGCATTCAGGGTGGAGTCATGCACCTAACACTCGTCGGACTGAGCCACCATACCGCGCCCATCGATGTGCGCGACCAGGCGGTACTGTCGAAGACACTCCAGGAGAAAGCGCTTTCCTTCGTGAAGTCTTCGAGCGGCATCCTCGAAGCGGTGCTGCTGTCCACCTGCAATCGAAGCGAGATGTACGCGACCACCGATGAGGAACATACCGATCCCCGGCCCATCGAGGCGTGGTTTCATGAAATACACGGCCTGGATGAAGGCGTATTGTCTCCCTACCTCTATCACCGGAAGGACGAAGAGGCCATCCGGCACCTGTTCCGCGTCGTCTCCAGCCTGGACTCCCTTGTCGTCGGCGAGCAGCAGATTCTCGGCCAGGTCAGGGAGGCTTACATGCAGTCGTTGAATACGAAGACCACCGGCGTGGTCCTTAACCGGCTGTTCGAGAAGGCATTGGCCGTGGGTAAACAGGTGCGGGAGACGACGGAAATCGGGGTAGGCTCCGTATCCGTCAGTTCCGTGGCGGTCGAACTGGCGAGAAAGATCTTCAAAGACCTGCGGCAGCATACGGCCATGTTGATCGGTGCCGGAGAGACGGGCGAACGGACCGCGGAATACCTTGTCGAACAGGGCGTAAAGCGGCTCATCGTCGCAAACAGGACCTACGAGCGGGCCGCCGACCTGGCCCATCGCTCCGATGGCATCGCCGTTTCGCTGCAAGACGGACTCCAGATGATTTCCGACGTCGATATCGTAATCAGTTCCACCGGATCCACCGAACCGGTGCTGGGCAAGGAACAGATGGCGGACATCATGCACGACCGGCGGAACCGGCCTATTTTTCTGATCGACATCGCGGCGCCGCGGGATATCGACCCGCGGGTGCGCGACCTCTATAATGTAATTTTATACGACATGGACGACCTGCAGTCCGTGGTGGACGACAATGCCGAGGCGCGGAAGGCGGAAGCGCGGAAAGTGGAAGGGATCGTAGAGGTGGAAGTGGACCGGTTCCTGACCTGGTATCAGAATCTCGCCATTACGCCCACCATTACGCAACTCCGTCACTTCGCGGACGGTGTCCGGCACCAGGAAGTGGACCGGGCCCTTGCCCAACTCGGCCATCTTTCCGACAAGGACCAGGAAACCGTGGACAAGATGAGCCGCGCCATCGTAAACAAGTTGCTGCATCAACCGACGGTCCAGCTCAGAAAAACGACGAATGCGGAGCACAAGGACTACCACCTCTACAGCCTTCGCCACCTGTTCGGACTCGATGAACAGGCGAACGACAAGAACGGCGCCGGGAACGATTAGCGTGCCGATTCCCGTTCAAGCGGCCATCGACCCCGCTCTCCCATGTCTACAACCCTAACCATAGGCACCCGCGGCAGCCGGCTGGCCCTCGTTCAGGCCCATTTCGCGGCCCGTGCCATCGAAGCGGCCCACGAGGGTCTGACCGTCCACGTGCGCGCACTGAAGACGAAGGGCGACACGGTCCGGGACGCCGCCCTCGACACTTTCGGCGGGGAGGGCGTTTTTGTCAAAGAACTGGAACGGGCCCTGGTCTCAGGAGAGATCGACGCGGCCGTGCACAGCCTCAAGGACCTCCCGACAACGCTTCCCGACGGCCTGGTCATCGCCGCGGTACCGGAACGGGTGGACGTGCGCGACGCCCTGATCAGCCGGGACGGGGCAGGGCTCGATCGACTACCACGCGGCGCCTGTATCGCCACGGGTAGTCCACGGCGGCAGGCTCTGCTGCAACACTACAGGCCCGATCTCCGTTTTACGGGCATACGGGGAAACATCGATACCCGCCTGGCCAGGCTGGAGGAAGAGGACGGCCCGGACGCGATCGTCCTGGCCGTCGCGGGGCTTCAGCGGCTGGGCTGGTCGGACCGTATCACCGAAACCCTGTCTCCTGAAATCTGCATGCCTGCCGTCGGCCAGGCGGCACTCGCTATTGAAACCCGTCTGGATGACCAGCAGAACCTTGAAGCCGCGCGGCGCATCGAGCACCGTCCATCAAGGCAGGCGGTGGTGGCTGAGCGGGCTTTTCTCCATGGTATCGGAGGTGGTTGCCATACCCCGGTCGGCGCGTGGGGCAGAATCCACGGAGCGGTCCTGCAGCTGGACGCAACCCTTGCCGCCGAGGACGGTAGCTGGATCGTGCGTCAATCCCTCCACGGCGGGCCTGAAGAAGGACCTGACCTGGGTCGTCGACTGGCCGAGGCCGTGCTGGCGCAGGCCGCTGAAACACAATGAGCGGCGAAACCCTGAGTAAGCGCAGAACGGTATCGAGGGGAAGGTGGTCTAGCTGAGGCGACAACTAAGCTGGTCTGAATCGAAACCGCTATTCGGAATGCGGGTGCTGATCACTCGGGCGCGGGGCCAGGTCGGCGAACTTTCCGAATCCCTCGTCCAGGCTGGCGCGGAACCGGTCGAAGCGCCCCTTATACGGATCGAAGCGCCGGATGACTGGTCGGACGTGGACGCCGCGCTGTCCAATCTTTCCGGTTTCGATCACGTGGTCTTTACCAGCGGAAACGCCGTGGAGGCTTTTTGCAAAAGGCTCTGCAAAGTCGGGCTGGACACCAGGTCGCTGGCCGGGGCGCGCGTCGCTGCGGTGGGACGGGCCACCTCCGATGCTTTGAGTAAACACGGTATCGAAGCGGATCATCGCCCCGAAGTTTTCCGTGCCGGGAAGCTGGTCGAGACCCTGGCCGAAGCCTGTGATCTGCAAGGCGCTCGAATCCTCTTTCCCGCTTCGGATATTGCGGGTCCAGCCGTGGTCGAGGGACTGTCCGCCGCCGGTGCGAGCGTGACCGGGGTCACGGTCTACCGCACGGTAATGGAAGAGGCCCTGCCGGACAGGATTTTGACCATGTTGGAAGACCGGAAGATCCACGTGGCCGTTTTCGCCAGTTCATCGGCCGTCGCTGCGTTTGTGAAAGCCGTGGGACCGGATCGTTTGCCGCGGTTCACCGAGGGCGTCCACATCGCCTGCATCGGCCCCGCCACGGCCGGAACCGCCGCCGAAGCGGGACTGTCCGTGGATATCCTGCCCGACCAGGCGTCTATTCCCGCGCTCGTGGACGCGATAGTACGGCACCGCCGGGACACGAGGGAGCGGCATACGGAATAACGATTGCCTTGTAAAGACGCCCCAGAGTATATTCGTTGGGCTTGAGATCAGTATATACAGTAGTGGAATACGTTTGACGGCGGACGACCGAGCGGCGCCCGGCCAAGTAAGACGGCGGATGCCCAAGCAGCACCAGGATATGTAAGACGGTATGTGACCGAGTAGCGCCCGGCGTGGTACAAACCCCTTCGATTTGACCGGCTCCCTATGCCCTCATGTCCAGTTTGCGAATGCGAATACCCCCGGCACGTACAGAAGTGCCCGATCTGCGCCACCATCCTGGTTGACGGGCTGAGTGAGGAGTCGACCTGGGTTTGCGACGAGTGTAAAGAAGAGGTTCCGGGCGACGCGCGGTCCTGCCCGGTCTGCGGCACGGTATTCACAGACGATCTCCGGTGTTTTTTCCATCCGGCCGTCCCGGCGCATGGGCGCTGTGTCGTTTGTGGACAGCACGTGTGCGAAGAATGCGGGATTCGCCGGCTGGGCCGGTATGTTTGCGAAAAGCACGAAATGGAAGAGGAGCAACCGGCAGAGGAAGAAATCCTCTACCGGGCTAAAGACCGGGAAGCGCTGACCTACCAGCGCTTCCTGGCGCAGAAAGGCGTGGAGAGCCGGATCTTTTCGGCCGACCAGGACGCCGGCCTGGTTCTCGCAAAGGATACGATCGAAGCGGCCAGTATCATCGTGCCTTCGAATTACCGGGAACCGGCGCGAAGGTGGATGAAGTCCCGATACATCGAAGACGGGCAGGTGTTGTTCCAGTGCGAGCGCTGCAGCGCCCTGAATGGATACAGCGACGACGGATGCGCCAATTGCGGTGGGCAATGATGGCCTGACAGCAGGCAGGAGACAGACAACCCATGGCATTTCCCGTACACCGGCTGCGTCGGCTGCGCCGCGGCGAAAACCTGCGCAGGATGGTTGGCGAAACCCGTCTCTCCGTTGACGATCTGATCTATCCCATGTTCATCTGTCCGGGAGAGGGCGTCCGTTCCCCGGTGGATTCGATGCCCGGCGTGGACCGGCTGTCGGTGGACCAGGCCGTCGAGGTCTGCCGTGAAGTCGCGGACCTGGGCATACCGGCCGTCATGCTCTTCGGTATTCCGGAAATCAAGGATGCCTATGGATCCGGCGCTTACGCGGACGACGGCATCGTGCAACGGGCCATTCGCGCGATCAAGGAAGCGACTCCGGACCTGACCGTCATCGGCGACGTGTGTCTCTGCGAGTACACCGATCATGGGCACTGCGGCGTCATCCGGGAAGGCGACGTGGAAAACGACGCCACGCTCCGTCTGCTCGTCAGGACGGCCCTCTCGCAGGCCAACGCCGGCGTCGACATGGTCGCGCCTTCCGACATGATGGACGGTCGTGTGGCTGCGATTCGCGAAGCCTTAGATGACGAACACCTCACGCATATACCGATCATGGCCTATTCCGCCAAGTACGCTTCCGCGTATTACGGCCCCTTTCGCGACGCCGCGGGTTCGGTCCCGCAGTTCGGCGACCGCCGTTCCTACCAGATGAACCCGGCCAACACCAACGAAGCGCTCAGGGAAGTGGAACTGGACCTCGAAGAAGGGGCGGATATCGTCATGGTCAAGCCGGCCCTGGCCTATCTCGACGTCATTCAGCGGGTGAAAATGACCTTCGAAGTGCCGGTGGCCGCATACAATGTCAGCGGAGAATATGCCATGATCAGGGCGGCGGGACAGATGGGCTGGATCGATGAAGAACGGATCGTCCTGGAGTCGCTGACCGCCATGAAACGGGCCGGCGCAGACATGATACTTACCTATTTTGCCCGGGATGTCGCGGGTCGGCTCTGATCGTAGATCTGCCGCTGCTTAGTGCACCGCCGCAAGGTGGACCGCTTTGGTGTGCGCCTCCGATCTATCTCCTATAGAAATATAAGAAGTTATTCCGGAGTCTAATGCATGAACCGTTCACGTTCCAGCACCCTCTTCGACCAGGCCCAACGACTGATGCCCGGCGGAGTAAACAGTCCCGTGCGCAACTTCGGCCGGGTGGGCGGCCGTCCCGTCTTCATGGACCGGGGCGCGGGTTCGAAGGTGTACGACGTGGACGGTAACGAGTATATCGACTACCTCGGTTCCTGGGGTCCGCTGATCCTGGGTCACGGTAACCCGGCCGTGGTAGAAGCCCTGAAAAGCGCGTGTGAACGGGGCGTCAGCTTCGGTACGCCCACTGAAGCTGAAATCAGGCTGGCGGAACTGGTCCGGAACGCCTTCCCTTCTATTGAACTCGTGCGCATGGTCAACTCCGGTACGGAAGCGACCATGAGCGCTCTGCGCGTAGCTCGCGGATTCACGGGCCGCGACCTCGCGATCAAGTTCGAGGCAGGCTATCACGGACACGGCGACAGTTTTCTCATTCAGGCCGGGTCCGGTGCCGCCACCTTCGGAATCCCCGACAGTCCCGGCGTGCCGGCGGACCTGGCGAAGCTGACGATCAACCTCCCGTACAACGATATAGATGCTGTCCGGAGTACGCTGTCGGAACGGGGCAACGACATCGCCTGCGTGATTGTCGAGCCGGTGGCGGGCAACATGGGCATGATACCGCCAGTCGCCGGTTTCCTGGAAACCATCCGGGAGGAAACGGAAAAACGGGGGATCATCCTGATCTTCGACGAGATCATCACCGGGTTCCGGATCGCCTTCGGAGGAGCGCAGGAACGGTTCGGAATCAAGGCGGACATGACCTGTCTCGGCAAGATCATCGGCGGGGGCCTCCCCGTGGGGGCCTATGGCGGGCGCAGGGAAATAATGGAAACGGTGGCGCCCCTTGGCGCGGTATACCAGGCAGGGACGCTTTCGGGCAACCCGCTGGCTATGACCGCGGGATACGAAACGGTGAGACAACTGCGTGAACCCGGGGTCTACGAACGCCTCGAACAGCTGGCGTCCCGTCTCGGCGACGGCCTGCGCTCCGCGGCGGAAGAGGCCGGCGTCCCTGCGTATTTGACCCGGGTCGGATCCATGATGTGTACCTTCTTCACCGATCAGACCGTCGAAGACTTGGATTCCGCTTCCACCTCCGATGCGGATACATACGGAAGGTACTTCTGGAACATGCTGGACCGCGGCGTCTACCTGGCGCCGTCGCGCCTTGAAACGGGTTTCGTATCCCTGGCACACACCGAGGACGACATCGACCGTACCCTCGAAGCGGCCCGGGAGAGTCTGAAAGATTTGAAGGCGTAAATCGCAAATATACAAATTGTTACGTGAGATCTATAGGACACAAACTGAACCTGCATTCTCGTCATTGCCAGATTAGGAGGCCGAAGTGATTAGCCGATTTAGTCGCATTTTTGCAGTGATCACTACCTGTACGACTCTGACGCTGCTGGCAGGCTGCGGTGGTGGGGACAGTCCGACGAAACCCACTACACCAACTACACCGACTCCGCCCACACCGCCGCCGACTCCCGTGGCTACCAGTATAACGGTGACGCCGTCGTCGCACACGCTGACGGCCATCGATGCGACCGTAAAGCTCATGGCTACGGTGAAGGACCAGAACAACAACACGATGTCGGGCCAGACCGTAACCTGGTCGAGCGCTAACTCAGCCGTGGCGACGGTCAGTGGGACTGGGCTGGTAACGGCGGTGAGTAATGGATCGTCGCAGATCACGGCGCGCTCCGGCAACGCGTCGGGGTCCGCGTCCATCACCGTCGCAGAGCCGGTTCCGACGAGAATCTCGGTTACACCATCTACGCATACGCTGGAGGCGATCGGCGCGACCGTACAGCTTACGGCATCGGTACGCGATCAACGCAACAACGTCATGTCCGGGCTGACGGTAACCTGGTCGAGCGGCGACGATGCCGTGGCGACCGTGAGCGAGGAAGGCCTGGTGACGGCTGTGAGCAACGGCATGGTTGATATCACGGCCCAATCGGGTAGCCTGTCTTCCACCGCCACCATATCGGTGTCGGAACCTGTACCCACGACTATCGTGATCGATCCGACTTCGGCTACCCTTGAATCGATTGGCGAGACCGTACAGCTTACGGCCCTAGTGCTGGACCAGCGCGAGAACACAATGCCGGATGCGATGGTGACCTGGTCGAGTGGAGACGAGTCCGTGGCGACCGTGGACGAAGATGGTCTCGTAACAGCCGTGGACAACGGCATGGTTGACATCACCGCGCAGTCGGACGAAGCCATGGAGAGCGTAACCATAACCGTGTCCCAGGTCGCGGCAATCATCACGATCACACCGGAAATGACGACGCTCACTGAATTCGGTGAGACGGTCCAACTCGAGGTCTTTGCCGAAGATGCAAACGAAGTCGCCATAGACGAGCCGAGTATCGCCTGGACAAGCAGCGACGAAACCGTGGCCACCGTGGACGAGGCAGGCTTGGTGACGGCCGTGGGAAACGGTATGGCGGACATCACGGCGCAGTCGGGCAATGCAATGCAGAGCGTGTTGGTGACGGTCGCGGGTCCGAGTGCGGACCGGGAAACGTTGATCGCCATCTACAACGCAACCGACGGTATGAATTGGACTATGCAGGACAACTGGGTGAGTGAAGAACGCGTAAGCATGTGGGATGGTGTTGCGACGGACGACCGGGGACGTGTTACCGAACTGAACCTGGCAGGCTTCGGTCTTATGGGACCGATTCCCATGGAATTGGGTCAACTGGATCATCTGGTCATGCTGGATCTCTCGGGGAACAGTTTAAGCGGAATGATCCCCATGGAACTTGGTCAGCTCACCAACCTCGCGAAGCTTCATCTTCAGAACAACGCCGACCTCGAAGGACCACTGCCCGATTCGTTTCTCGATCTGGCGCTGCTGTCCCTGAATCTAGGTAGCACCCAGGTCTGCGTCCCACAGAATGACGAGTTCAAAATGTGGTTGAGCGGGATCATGGATGCACAGGGGATAACTCTTTGTGAAATTACCTACCTCCCGTGGACCGGGTTGATGGTGTCACCGGGCAAGATTACTTTCGTTACCGACGCATTGCCAATACCAATTGTGTTTGAAAATACTTGTTCATTCACTCTAAACAATCTCGAGATTATGGGAGCAAGCATCACGGTCCATGAAGCCAAGTGGCAGCGGCGAACCGACATGGACAGTCCGTGGATGGATTTAGAGGACACTATCGTGACTTTCCAGGTCTGTCCCCTCAGTCCCGATGAACCGGGTGATTACAGGCTTGTGGGGGACGCAACCATAAACGGCGAGAGAGGTCTGTACGCCAGCGAAAACTACTTTACCATAGAATGATCGGAAAGACACGGTTGGTTTCATGGCCGTCGCATGACTTAGCCCATCGAACAGTGATTATCCGGTCGCATTTGATCCGCAGAGTTTTCTGCCGCGCAACCTTAAAGGGGATCGACGGGTCAAAACCACAGATCCCCTTTAATTCCCTCTACCGGAATCCAGCATGCAGCCCTGATCCCCAGGAGTATACGCTCCCATGCTGAAAAACCACATCGTCATCGCGCTACGGCACCTCTTCGGCAACAAGGGGTACTTCTTCATCAACACGCTGGGCCTGTCCACCGGCATCGCGTGCTGCCTCCTCATCTTTCTCTTCGTCCGCCACGAGTGGACTTACGACGCTTTCCACGAGAAGTCGGACCGGATCTACCGGGTCGTCCTGGGTGGAACGGGTTACGACGGTGAACCGTATCTCTGGGCGGATACTCCTCTTCCACTTGCCGCTGCCTTTAAGCAGCAGTATCCCGGCGTCGAACAGACCGTGCGGATACGTAATGCCAGTGGATCGGAAATCCGCATCGGAAATGATACGTACCGGGAGGAACACGTTCTTTATAGCGATCCATCGATTTTCAGCGTGTTCTCCTTCCCGATGATCGAAGGTGATCCCGGGACGGTCCTGAATGAACTGAATTCGGTGGTAATCAGTCGGTCCGCCACCGAAAAGTATTTTGGGACGGAAAGCCCCCTGGGCAGGCAACTCACGATACGTGGAGAACCTTTTGCCGTAACCGGGGTAGCGGAGAATACTCCGGTTAATTCCAGCATACGGTTCGATTTCCTGTTACCCTTCGACAAGATGTTTGCCATAGACGACTGGGTGAAGCAGGCAATCGGCAATTGGAACTTCAGCGTCACGTCAACCTATGTCGAACTGTCAGACCCGGAACGGGCGAGCTTGCTGGAAGACCAACTCCCGGGTTTTGTCGAATCTCATTTTTCACAGATGGGATCGCCTTACCTGGCGCTGCAGCCCATACCGGACATGCACCTGAACCAGGAAGTGGGGTCCGGCCTGGGACCTACCAGCGATCCCGACCGGTCCTACATACTGATATGCACTGCGCTTCTCGTTCTCTTTATAGCCTGCGTCAATTTCATGAACCTGGCCGTCTGCCGTTCGTCTTCACGGGCGAAGGAGGTCGGGCTGCGAAAGGTTTTCGGAGCGCAGAAAACCCAGATCACGGGGCAGTTCCTGGGTGAGACCGCGGTGCTGAGTTGCTTCGCCCTGATGTTCGGCGTCATACTGGCCCACCTGTTTCTACCCGTTTTCAACATGCTGGCGGGGACTTCTCTCGTCCTCGATTACCTTTCCAACGGCTTTACGCTCGCCGCGCTGCTGGCGTTGACTGGCCTGGTTGCCCTGGTCTCCGGTAGCTATCCCGCCCTGGTCCTTTCCCGTTTCAATCCCGTTGCCGTGTTCAGACATCAGCTTCAGATCGGTGGCCCCAACCTGGTTATCCGCGGCCTGATGGTCGTCCAGTTCGGTTTGTCCGCGCTACTCGTCGTTTCCATACTAGTCATGACCCGGCAGCTGGACTTCGTCCGGACCGGGGATTTGGGATTCAATAAGGAAAACGTCGTCGTCATCCCTACCGGACCGAATTCCATCTCCGTGGACGTTTATAGATCCAGGATACAATCGTACGAAGACGTGGTCCAGGTGTCGGGAACGTCCAACACTTTCGGACGCGGCCTGGGCCAGGCCGCCTATACCAATAAGGACGGGAGCAAACTCGAAGCATACATGTTCACCGTGGATTACGATTACTTGCAGACGCTTGAACTGAACCTGGTCTCAGGCCGGGATTTCTCCAGGGAATTCGGCAACGACGAAGCGGGATCGTGCATTATCAACGAGGCCGCTGCACGGAAGATGGAATGGGACGACCCTATCGGCCGAACACTGCCCCACGGTTACACGGTCGTCGGCGTGGTCGAGGACTACCACTTCCAGTCGATGCACCAGGAAATCGAGCCGGTGATCCTGTCCATGAATCCCACGTCCATCGGGGATGAAGTACTGGGCGGTTTCAGTTACTTCCTGGTCCGCGTCAGCGGGCGGGATTTGCCCGCCACGATGGATCTTCTGAGAGCCGCCTGGATAGAAACCGCGCCGGAGGCTCCCTTCGAGTATTTCTTCCTTGAGGACGACATCGCACGATTCTATCAGAATGAGAACAACCTGGCCCGGATTTTCAGCTATTCGGCGGTGTTCGCCCTGCTGATCGCCTGCCTTGGCGTATATGGCCTTGTCTCGCTTGAAGTCGCCCGCCGCACGCGGGAGGTGGGCATTCGCAAGGTAATGGGCGCCGCGGTGTCCGATATCGTCGCCCTGCTGTCCAGGCAGTTCGTCTACCTGGTCGTGATCGCCAACGTCCTGGCCTGGCCAGCGGCGTGGTGGCTCATGAACGAGTGGCTCGCGGATTTCGCCTACCGCACCGAAATCGGGGCCGTTCCTTTCATGGCAGCAGGACTCATCGTCCTGGCCGTCGCCCTCATCACCGTCAGCCTGCAGACCTTCCGAAGCGCGCTGCTCAACCCGGCGGATTCCCTGCGGCGCGAGTAGGTGGCTTTAGATTGACCGATACTGCAACTTAAAATAAGTTGTAGAGATACCGGTATTGGCATATAGCCGATCCTACCTCAATATAAGCACTCGTTCATATGTTGGTTTTTCTATGACCCGATACCGTGTACTCCTGGTGATGGCCCTGTCGTTATTCCCTCTGCATGGCCCGCTCCTGGCACAAGTTTCAGATACTAATACCATTACTGAAACAGGCCGTTTATCACCCCTCGAAGCGGGGAAGGCACTTTTCGATCAGGAAAAGTTCGCGGATGCGACGCGACGACTCAGGCAGGCGGTCCGGGAGGAAAAACAGTCGGCCGCCGCACACTACTGGCTCGGCAGGACCTATTTGCAGATGGACCACAGGCGCCTGGACGCCCGGAACGAGTTGCGTACGGCAGCCAGACTGGCGCCGGGCGACGCGGATATCCAGTACCATCTGGGCATGTCGTTCATGACTCCAGGTAAGGTGGACCAGATAGTGGGCGGCGAAAGGGACGGACGTTTCAAATTCCTCAAGGCGGTGGAACTGGATCCCTCGCATCCCGACGCGTACTACCAGCTCGGCCGCTGTCATGAAACGGCCCCGGTACCTGAATTCGAGAATGCGATAAACGCCTATATCATGCAGTTCAAAGTCCGCCCCGATCATCCGGAAGCGTTGCGGGGATTCTTGAATGCGTGTCATCTATCGGAACGCTATGGATTGGGTGCGGATCTGCTCGGGTGGATTGTCGAAGAGTTGGGAGACGCCACGCCGGCTATCGTCCACCCACTGCTGAGTCAATTCAGGGATTTGTCAGATGTATCGGATCGAAAATACGGTCTGCTACTGGAAGCTCTGGAGACCTATATATCCCTGTTGGATCACGACGAACAGGCCCAGTTCCGGGACCTGGACCACGTGGCGCCGCCTGACGAAAAGCGTGCCTGGGAGTCGGCGTCGACCGCCGAACGCGACGCCCTCTGGCAGACGTTCTGGAACGTCCGGGATTCGAACCCCTCCACGGTGGAAAATGAGCGCTTGATGGAACATTACCGGCGTGTACTGTATGCCCGGCACCATTTCTCGGAAGGGCAGAAGCCCTATGACCGGCGTGGCGAGATCTATGTCCGGTATGGAGCTCCGGACAATCGGCGTGATTATCTGTACACTTCCGACCAGAACACCTACGACGAAGTACGGATTTCTGATGACGCGACTGTGGATGCGATCCGCGAGCAGAATCAGCAGTTCGGTTATCAATTGCGCGTTGACCGCGGTGATTTGACGATCTTGTTGCCGGAGGACGTGGCACAGCGCGTGGGCTTTGGTGCACAAAGCCAGCTGGCAGCCGAAGAAGCAGTCGGTGGATTGGTAGTCGACGGCCTCGTCGTATCGGCCGTGGACATTGCCTGGCAGAGAGCCAGGAAGGAAATGGGAACGGGGTATGCCACCGAGAGTTGGGTGTATGTGGACTATGGGTTGGAACTGCACTTCGTCGACCAGTTTGGCGGCGGCCGATTCGACTATCCGTGGCCGAACCTGCTTTCTACACAGGAGGCGATGATCCGGCAGGAAAGGTTCAGTCCCCGGCAGCGCGCGGCGGATTTGATCGCCAAAAGCCCCGAGGAATACCTGCACGACTTCGGGGGAGAGCCACTCGAGTACGCCTTCGATGCGGTGACCTTCAGGACGGACAACGGTGCAACGGAGCTGGACCTTTCATACAGCATACCGGTTTGGCAGTTCGGTGATGTCTCGGACGGTAAGGGGAACAGCACCATGCTGGAACACCGGGTCACCCTGCGCGATTCGATCATGAGCCCGGAGTTTACGCACGAGTTCGGTTTCGGTCCCTTCGATCGGCCGAAGCGAAAGCTGGCGGAAGGTCAGGTTAACGTCCCGGTTTATACTTTGCCCGCGAGCGTCGTGGCACCATCGGGGCGCTTCACGCTGGCGGTACAGGTCAGAGATGAAACCTCACGCCGAATCGGGGTTTACCGAAAGCCGGTCACCCTGGCCGACTACAGCGGGGACGAGTTGCTCATCAGCGATCTCAAGCTGTCCACCGCCATTGAACCTTCGAGTGTCCAGGGACATTTTGTGCGCAAGCGGTTGAAGATCACGCCCAACCCGGGCCGCCTCTACGTGCGGGGCCGTCCCGTGTACGTCTATTACGAGATTTACAATCTGGGTTTGGACCAGGACCGGAAATCATCGTTCGAAATTTACTACGAGATTACACCCGCGGACCGGGAGGAACCACTGGCCTGGTCTGCTCGCCGGCAGGAAGAGATGCAGACGGTTATGATGACTTTCGCAGGCGAAGGTTATTCGGCCGAGGACCGGGAGTACACCGCACTGGACACCTCCGACCTGCCGGCCGGCGAATATGTACTATCCGTGACGTTGAAGGACCAGCATTCCGGTCAAACTGTTTCCAAATCGACTAACTTCCTGGTCGTGGAACGGTAAAGCACCGGGTTGGAACGTAAAGCAGACCTCCCCGTCACTTCAACCGCTCCGGATTCAGATCCTCGAGTTCCGGAACAACGAATATCCCGTCCCTCCTGATGACCTCTCCATCGAATTCGATGGTCCCGCCGCCATACTCCGGCGTCTGGATCATGACCATGTCCCAATGGACGGCGGAACGGTTGCCGTTGTCCGCTTCCTCGTAGGCCTGTCCGGGTGTGAAGTGGTAGGACCCGGCGATTTTCTCGTCGAAGAGGATGTCCAGCATGGGCGTGGTGATGTAGGGGTTGAAGCCGATGGCGAATTCGCCGATGTAGCGCGCCCCCTCGTCGGTGTCGAAGATCTCGTTCAGTTTATCCGTCCGGTTGCCCGTCGCCTCGGTGATTTTCCCCTCTTCGAATCTTAACCGCACGTCCGTGAAGATCACGCCGTGGTACAACGTCGGCGTGTTGAACTGGATGACGCCATTGACCGAGTCGCGCACGGGCGCGGTGAAGCACTCGCCGTCGGGTATGTTGCGGTCGCCCGAGCATCCGACCGTAGGGATGTCCCGGATGCTGAAGGACAGGTCGGTTCCCGAACTGGTGAGGCGTACCCGGTCGGTGCGGTCCATGCGTTCCTTAAGCGGCGTGAGCGCCCGCTCCATCTTCCCGTAATCCAGGGTACACACGTCGAAGTAGAAACGCTCGAAAGCCTCGGTACTCATGCCGGCCTGCTGCGCCATGGACGGCGTCGGCCAGCGCAGCACCACCCACCGGGTTCCGGGTACGCGGATATCGAAGTGCACCGGTTTGAGCCAGCGTTGTTCGTAAACCCGCATGGCTTCGCTCGGCACGTCCGACATCTCCATCACGTTATGGCTTCCGCGCAGGGCTATGTAGGCCTGCACCTGCTTCATGCGATGGGATTCACAATCTCCCGCGACCTCCATGGCGTCCTCGTCCCCCGCGTGGACCAACTCCCGCATAATGCGCTGATGCTTGATGGAGACCAGCGGCACCCCTCCCGCCTTACGGATCGTCCGGATCAGCGAGATCACCATGTCGTCGGGCACGTCAAACGCCTCGATGAGCACCCGGTCGCCCATGTTTACCTTCGTCGAATGTTCGGTGAGCACCTTTGACAGATCGTCGTATCGTGGATCGTGCATGCGTGGTTATTCTCCGTGGTTAGTTTTCGATACGCCCCGGCTTCAAGTCCACCTCGCCAGACGCGGATATCCGGGCCAGCATGGCATCTTCGGGGTCGAAAGCCAGGCGCACCGTCCGTTCCCGGCCGTTTATGTGTATGGCCACTTCCCGTTCGACCCGTCCTGTGGACCGCCAGCCCTCGTAGGCCATGGGGTACCGGATGCGCTTCGTATCGGGATGGGCGAAAAAGAGGTGGTAATCGTCATCGACCTGCCGGCACCAGAATTCCGGCACGTCCGGGCCGCTTACGAGCGGGGGTTGTCGCAAGGCAACACTTGGATCCGTGGTCACCGAGGGTTGGCTCATCAGTTCCGCCAGGCGGTCGCCATAGTCCGCGTGCGGCCGGTGGCCAGGCGTGGCGGGCCTGTTCGGGAGACAGATCCGCGCGCCTTCCCGGGCCAGCCGAAGCAGCGCCGACAGGGCTTCGCTGTCCAGCCATTCCACGTCCACGTAAACCACGGAGAAAACGGTCTCTCCGTATCGAACGTGACCATCCTCCACCACCGCATCCTTGAGAAAAGGCGTCGAAATCCAGAGGGGATGATAACCGAGCAGGCCGCCCGGCCGTTCAACGGTCTGCATTTCCCAGTAGTAGTTGGCGGCAGGACCGCGCCGGTCCTCGGGCAGTTTGTGGCGCATCCAGTGGTCTTCCAGCGGCAGGTACACCGCTACGTCCGTGTAAGTTCTGCCTTGTTTGATAAAATCGGCGGCCTCCGTCATGTACGCATTGAAGGCCGGAAGCCGGTCGACGAACCCGCTGTCCGGACCGACGTGCGTGGTCGCGTAGAAGGTGTTGGTCCCTCCTGGCGCATTGTACGGCATGCCGTGCCAGACGATGTGATTCACGCCGTTGGCGAATACCGCGTCCGCCATGAGCTTCATGTCCTCCACCTTCTCCTCGCGGTGATGGGGGGACGGCGCCGGCCACGGTTCGTATCCGTAGATGCAGGTGAAGGTCTCGCAGGTCACGACGGGCCGTGAGGCCAGGGCTGCCGCCGATCCGGGTATGGCCGAATAAAAGGTCTCGAACAGCAGGGCCTCCGATTCCGGGACGTCCACGAGCGCGAAAGCGGCCAGCAGGTCCGTAGGGGCTCCGTGGCACTGCACGCGGCTCACGGCACCGAGACGGTGGCAGATTTCGGCGTAGGGTTTGAAGAATCCGTCGATCGCCGCGTCCGACAGGATCTTACGGTAGTCGTAGCGCACGTCGGGATGTTCGTCGATACAGGCTTTGTAGGGTTCCAGGTCGTAACCGAATCGATCCCGGAAGACCGGATCCAGGTGGGCGCTCCAGAGCCCCTCCGGAAAGACCTCCCACGAATCGGAGAAGAGTCCCGATGTGGTACCCCGCAGGGCCGGTTTAAGTGCGCCGCCGACGTGTTCGGCGTATCGGTCCAGCGCGTCCGGGTCCAGGTGGTTCAGTATCCGTCCGCGGCCGAAATAGGATAACTCCCACGATTTCTCCAGGCGCTGGGCCGCCGGACCGCCGAATACCTGTCCCGCGTCGTCCTCGGACACGATCGATCCGCCGAAGGGCCAGGAGGTACTGAAGGTGAAGTCGCACCCGATCCCCAGCCTGTCTGACTCGTCCTTGGCGAAGGCGACCAGGTCGGTCCAGGCCTCGCTCAACCAGCGGGGGCCTTCCGCGGCACCAGGTTGGGGGTACATGAAGGCGATCTCCACGCCGCCGAAGCCCTGGTCCCGCACCCATTTCAACTGGATCCGGACGTCCTCGACCTTTATGTCGTCGTTGAACCACCACCAGCGCGTGTACGGCCGGGAGTCCGAGAAGGGACGATAGGTCCTGGTCAGTTCGTTCGACATGGCTACTCCCTGGATCGGTGCGTTTACCCTGCATAATCTATACCGGAAAACCGCGGGAAACACTATATTATCTGGAAAAAAGGGAACGGTTCACGTACCATGCGGATACGGGCGAACAGGCGGTCGGCCCGATCCGGTCGGATCGACCTCGTTCCCGTATCAGCAACCCATTCCAGATGGGCTGGATTTCATTACCCAGGCGGAATCCGGGCTAGCGCGTTCCGTTCAATTTCCAGGAGTTCCCATGCAGACCATCGATTTCGCGCGTGCCTTCTTTACCTTTCGCGTGGACATGTTGAAAAAACCGCCGAAGACCGTAACCCAGAAACCACCGTATTCGCTCAACAACGCCCGGATTCCCATCGAAGCCAGCCTGAGGATCGTCGAGAAGGATGGTCCGTTCCGGGACGAGTACGTTCTAGGCGCGAGTTGCAAGACCGAGCAGGTCGGCGCGAAGCGGGACATCTGGCACCTGCCCAACGCGGATTTCGCCCCGATCTTTTCGTCGGACACCTTCATGGCCATCAAGACCTACGAAGTGGCGAACCGGGGCGCCACGCTCTATCCGCCCTCCCTGGGCGAGCAGCCCGAACGGCAGATCGTCTCCATCGAGGAGACTTTCGACAACATCCGGATCGACCTTCCCCGCGTCGACGGGCGCAGCCTGGATACGCCGCGGGCCGTCGTGGAGGCCGTCCTCGCCAACCAGCCCCTCAACGCACGGACGACCCTGGAGAACGACCGGTACACCGCGGTCCTCGAATATCCGGTCAAGACGATCAATGCCAACGAGCGCGACTGGGTATACCAGCCGGATACGGGCCCGGTGCTCCTGCCGGACCTGTCCCGCGACCCGGAAGACATGCTGGAAGGGATCGAATTGGCCTTTGCGGCGTTCAATACTCCGGACTGGGTCGAGTTCATCGTCCGCGTTCCCACGCCCGTCGCCGACGGCGTCAGCGTGAATCATTATTCGAAATCCGTCCGGATGGACAGCGCAAACGAAGTGCTGATTCCGCTGGACTAGGAAAGAGGTAGCGGTATGCGGTCTACGATACGACCGTTATACGTCTGGCTGGGTTGTTTGACCATCCTGTATTCGCTTGCGGCGTCCGTCCCTGTGTACGCGCAGGCCACGGGTGGAAACAACCCCGGGATCGAAGGACAGACCGGCGCGGAAGCGGTTCCTGAAGAGGATCCCGTCCTTCGCGTGCTGCGCGAACGGGTCGATGAGCACGGCCAGACGGTGGGAATCGTCGCCGGTATCATCCGGGGCATCAACCGGTACGTGTACGCTTACGGCACGCTCAACCGCGGTACAATACGGCGGGTCAGCGGCATGACGGTCTTCGAGATCGGTCAGCTGAGCAGCCTGTACACGACGGCTATGCTGTCCCTCCTGGTCCAGCGGGGCGACGTGAACCTGACCGACCGGGTGTCCGCCTATCTCCCGGAGACTGTAAACGTGCCGACCACGCCCGCCGGGCGTCCTATCCTGATTGAGCATCTTGCCACGCACACCTCGGGTCTGCCCCGCCTGCCGGATAACCTGGTTTCGACCGATCCGGACGATCCGTTGAAAGACTATTCGGTCGACTTGATGTACGGATTCCTCACGCGGTACGCGAACGCACAGCGCGACTGGCTCGAGACGTTCTTCGATTTCGACGAACAGGGAGGAGATGATCCCTTCGAATCGGTAGACCGCTACGAGTATTCCGATCTCGGTATGGGGCTATTAGGTCACGTACTGGAAAGGGCGTCCGGCGAATCCTATGACGACCTGGTCCGGGAGTTGCTCGGCGATCCCATAAAACTGGCCAACACGGCCACTGTGCCTACGCTGTCCATGCGGACATACGAGGCGACCGGGCACGATGACGCCCGTCGCCCGGTCTCCCCCTGGTCCGATACGACCCTCGTTGGCGGCACCGGGTTGCGGTCCAATCTCCTGGACATGATGACCCTGGTATCAGCCAGCATGAGCATCATCTACGCGTTGCCGGAAGACTTCACCGAAGACGATTCGACCCGCTACCACGCGTCGTTCGACGACCTCATCGTGCCCAGGAAACCGGCCGACGAACCCGGCGTGGAGACCGCGCTGGGCTGGAAGGTGCGTAAGGACGAACGGGACCGCGACGTGCACTGGCTCACCGGCCGAACCAACGGATTCTACGCCTTTGCCGCCTTCCTCAAGGATTGGAGGAAAGGGGTCGTGGTCCTGTCCAACAGCTCGGCCAGCGTCGAAGACATCGGGTTTCATCTGCTGAGTGCCCGAAACCCCCTCGTTCCGCCGCCGAGGAAGGTTGCGCGCATGAACCAGGCCGCCTACGAGGCCTGCACCGGCACCTACGAGTTCTCCCCCGAATTCATCGTGGATATCACCTACAGCGACGGCAAGCTCTATGGCCAGCCGCCCGGCCAGCCCAGGAGCGAACTGGTCCTGGAATCGTCAGGGGATTTCTACCTGGAAGAGGAAGACGCACGGATCACCTTCGTCCGGGACGGAATGGGAAACGTAAGCCATTTCCTGTTTCTCCAGGACGGGAAGGCGCACCGGGCGGAGCGGGTGTGGTAGGGAACGCTACGATGCTGTCGTTTGGCGAATCTATAGTCCGCCGTAATCAAAGTACCCTGAAGTATCGAGATTGTTCAGTTGAAGGGACTCGACGAGTTAATGGCTCGGGGTCTATTCATACGAATGATGTGTTAATTCCTGCTAACAAGATACGGGAGAACCTTCAATGTCCGTCTATGTCATTTCCATGATGTCAGTCCACGACCCCGCGACCTACCGGAAGTACACCGACCGAACGCCACCCATCGTCGAGAAACATGGAGGAAGGTTTCTTACGCGGGGCGAAGAAATCACCTGTGTCGAAGGCAAGGATTACGATGGACGGATGGTGATTCTTGAATTTCCCAGCAA
The DNA here is from genome assembly GCA_965262815.1 of bacterium. Classification (GTDB taxonomy): domain Bacteria; phylum JAAXHH01; class JAAXHH01; order JAAXHH01; family JAAXHH01; genus JAAXHH01. The sequence goes on from OZ253560.1 coordinate 357,592, forward strand.
GGCACAAGCCGAGGCGTGGTACAACGATCCTGAGTACCAGGAGGCGATGAAGTTTCGCCAGGCTGCATCGACGATGAACTACCTCCTGGTGCAGGAAGGCGGTGCGAATACCGGAGACCCGGATCCGAAATTGAAATAGGTGGTTACGTAAAAAACCTACCACTGCTCGCGGAAGGCCTGTATGTCGAACGTACCGTGACCGCGCTTGATTTTATTCTTCAATGTCCCCAGACGGGAATAATCAATTCGTCGAGGCTTGAGAATGAACCCGTCAGGCCCCTCGTTGATTTCGATTTGGTCGCCGGGACCCACTCCGAGTGCATCCAGAACCTGTGCCGGTAAGGTGACCCGTCGTTTAGACGATATTTTGAGTATCAATTTGTTTCCTCCTTACTCCTATCCCAAATCTGTAAGGCGTCCAAGTCAAGCGATATCCTGGCCGAATAGACATTCATGTTAGAATCCCGGTTGAACGATACTTAATCATCCATCGCCTTCCGCGCAAGTCGCCGGGTCCGAATGATTTAGCCGGCGAGCGCAAGTGCGCCGCCGAGTAACGCGAGAAAAGCCTTCACGAATAACCGCGCTGGAGAATTCGGGTATATCATTAGTAGAGAAAGGTGAAGGAATCTAGAATTCCCACCCTATCGACGAGGGCACAGGAAGGCGCAGGGTCCGGTCCAGAGAAGAAAGCAATTCCGGGGGGCCGTCCAGGTCGTCGGTCACGGCCAGGCCTGTAGCGGGGCGGACGCCGAGCCACATGCGGGTGAAGGCGCCGACGGAGGCTGCAAGTGTTGGAAGTTCGGAGGCGCGGCCCTTTTCCGCGCAAGATTCCGGCCCCAGCGTGACCACGAAGTCCCCACTCACTCCCCGCCAGGGTGCGTCGTCATCGATGTACTTCTCGATCGGGTCGTGCAGAGACAGGTTGAACCGTGCTGTCGGGCCGTCCAGGTGGGTCTTGGCCATGCAGGCTTCCAGGTCGCAGATCCGGGCCTGCCAGTATCCATCGCCCCGAATCAGTGTGTTGAAGGGTCCTTTTTCAGATACCATCCTTGCCCGGAAGGGTTGTTTGATCAGGTCCTGCAACTGGACGTCCGAGGGTTCTTTCATCTGGAACAGTCGAATCTGGTCGCCGAGGGATTTGATCAACGCGAGCAGTTCGAGGAATTGGTCGTGGTCCTGGTAGGCCATCAGGTAGATATAGCAGGGACCGTGTTCTTCGTGGTCGCTTGCCCAGAAGAAGTGGGTCAGTTCATCGCCAGGTCCGTCGCAGTACCCGAGACCGAAGGATTTCTCCGCTTGATGCAGTTCGACCTGCATTAGGGCAGCGGAATTAAGCCGGCAGCCGCCGTGGGTTAACCGGCGGTTCATCATGGCGGAATGGACCATGGCCCAATCGTCCGCCTTGAGACGCCTGGGAACGCGGAAAGGCTGGTCAACCAGGAGATCGGTGGGGTCGAACCGTACAGAGTGCCCGTATGGACCGGTGCCGAAACCCAGCCGTTCGTAGAATCCCTGCTCGAACATGGTCAGTGCGCAGATATCCACACCCTCGGCGGCGTCTCCGGCGATGCGATGCGCCGTAACCCGCTGGGCAAGACGCTGTTTCCGGGCGATGCGGCTGGTCGTCACGCCGACGATGGCGGACATGGAAAGGTCTTCGTCCAGGTAGCGGAAGGTGCCGTCGGTCGACGAAGCCTGGCATTCGACTTCGCCGTTCACCTCGGCCACGTCGGTCCGCGACGTCTCGAAGAACTGGGGCGCCCACTTGGCCTGGTCGTCGCTCGTGATCCAGTGGACTTCGCGCCAGACCCGTATGATCGCGTCACGGTCCCGTTCCGCATCATAGGCCCTGATCGTCGGCATTATCCTTCCTTGCTTTTACCTGCGGTCGGCGGGTATGCGGCCTATTCCTCGCCCCGCAGCATCCTGTGTAGGGTCTCGTTGTCAGGCACCTCGGTAAATACGTTCCACTCGAGGTAATAGCCTTCCGGATCGTAGGCGACAAAGGCGCGGTACCGATCCGTTGCCTCGACCTTCTCGGAACGCATTTCAAAGGAGTCGTTGGTGCTGACGTACGCGTACCAATCGTCGATGCGGTCCGTCCAGAACGACATGGTCACGGCCTTCTTCTCCGTGAAGTTGTGCATGCCGCGCTGTTCGTCCACGAGGCCCATGTATCCGGAGGGCGAAATGCGGTAGATCTTGGTCCACCCCTGGTCCACGATCAGGTCGAAGCCCATTACGTCTTCGTAGAAGGCCTGGATCGCGGGCATGTCCTTGTAGTAAAACCACACCACCGTCGCCTTAAAACCCAATCCCGGAGGCACTTCGGAGGCGCCTTCGCGTGGATAGATGGTGGCGGTCTCGTTCAGCACGGGGACCAGCATCTCGTTCTCGGCGTGTTCGTTGAAACGCTCGAACTCAAGGAGATAGCCCTCGGGGTCGATGGCGACGAAACCGTGATGGGGACGACCTTCCTGCGGATTGTAGGAGGAGGACCGCATCTCGACATCCAGGTCCTTGAGGTAGTCCCACCACTCGTCCAGCTGGTCCGTGATGAGGGCGATGGCGACCGTCTTGGGATCGCTGGCGCTGTGCATGCCCATCTTTTCATCGACGAGGGTGATGAAGGAACTCGGCGCAACCCTCAGGATCTTGGCAAACCCGTAGTCGGCGGCAACAGCGAATCCCAGGGTCTTAGTGTAGAACTCAGTCGCAGCTTCCACATCTACGTAGTACAGGAATACGTTGCTGGCCGTCATGCCGTATTCATTCATCGGATTCACGGGCGTGGACTCCTCTTCGGTTGGTGGCGGACTGTCGCACGCCGCGGTTGCGAGCGCCACGCAGGCCAGCGCGACGAAAATCAGACGAACCATGGGACCCCTCCTTGCCGGGAATTACAGATCGGTCGGAAACTTGCAGTTGTAGTGGCACACGCCGCAGGTAACAGTCAGGGCCTGCAGCGCCGAGTCGGCTTCGATGGCGGAACCGGTCTCCGAGGCGGTGAGGAGCGTCTCCGCGCGTATCTGGAAGTCCGCGGCATAGAATCCGAATCTCGTAGCGTCGTACATTGGCGGCATCGTCGCAACCTCCTCCATGATGCCCTTGAGATGTTCCACGTCGGCTTTGACAGTCCCTACTGAACCTTCCTCGACCGCCCTGGCGATTCCTTCACAGAGTTTCGCTATCTCTTTCATGTTTGCCTGTCGAGCCTCGGTATTCGGATCAGGCGCTTCGCTATCGGCCGGATCCTCGGCGTGTTCCTGCTCTCCACCGCTGCAACCTGCCAGAACCGTACCGGCGAGAAAAAAGCATGCTATCGCTGCCATCACTATCCGGTAATAGGGACTTTTCATAGGTGCTCCTCGTATGGGTTCAGCGGGTTTCCCGCGACGATGCCCGCCGCGGATTGCGCTTGCGGCAACCTTGAACCGGTTTAAATCAGTGAAACCGGCTGAATCAATGGTCAAATTTTAATAAAACTGTGAGCCGTTGTGTTCCCGTCATGGTAACCCAACCCGCTGAATTGTCAACCTGTTTTGCGGGATGTCAGGCACCTGCTAAGCGGCTGATACGAGAACATACTTTCCTGACAGGAGGAAATCGAAACGGGATACTCGGTTACCCTCTGGACCTACTCATTGACATGCCAAAATAGCAGTCAAAAAACAAATTCCATGCCGATATGGCAAAACCATATTGAAAAACGCCGTGGCACGATGTTTGCACACTGTTATTGGACAGGGTTGGACAGGGTTGGACAGGGTTGGACAGGGAGACAGGACTTTCCAGCCAGTTGGAGCGTATAAGCCGGTTGGTGCGTATAATGGTATAAGTAGCCGCGGGACAACGGCGGTCCCCCTGCCGAGGACGCAGAATTCAGGAAGGGAAAGCGAGGTATACCATGGCCGAGGTCAAGGCACTCAAGGAAGTTTCGATGGACCTGCAGGATAACCAGGTGATCGATTCCATTGCTGTGCTGCCCGTGCGCAACCTGGTCGTGTATCCGCATATGGCCGCGGCGCTGGTGGCCGACAGGCCGGGTTCCGTCAAGGCGCTGGACGAAGCGCTGCAGCAGGACAAGATGGTGATGATCCTGGCACAGCGCGACCCGGAGACGGACCAGCCTTCGCCCGATGATCTATACACCTACGGCACGCTTGTCCGGATCTTCAAATCGATGAAGCTGCCGGAAGACAGTTTCCACGCGGTCGTTCACGGCGTATCCCGCGCGCAGGTGCTGGAGGTGCTGGAAACAGAGCCGGTCATGCGGGCACGGGTTGAACTCCAGGCGGAGCGGAAGGATGAAACCATGGAGGGCAAGGCCCTGGCCCACAACCTGGTAGAGCAGTTCCAGCGTCTGATCGAGCTTGTTCCGACCATGTCCGAAGAGTTGCGAATACCCCTGATCAACCTTGAGGGCCAGCCTTCAAAGCTTGCCGATTTCATCGCCTTCTACCTGAAGATATCCCTCGAAGACCAACAGGCCCTGCTGGAGCTGAGCGAAGTCCAGGACAGGCTGAAGACTTTGACGTTCCTGATTACCCGGGAGATTGAAGTGGCGGAGGCGGGGAGCCGCATCCAGTCCCAGGTCGAAAACAAGATGGGGAAGGCCCAGCGCGAGTACTATCTTCGCGAACAGATGAAGGCCATTCAGCGGGAACTCGGCGAAGACGGCGACGCACAGGGCGAGGACCTGGCAGATCTGCGCAGGAAGATCGAAGAGGCGGGCATGCCGGATGAAGCCCGGGTGGAGGCGAAGCGTGAACTCAAGCGGTTGGAACGAATTCCGGCCATCTCTCCCGAGTATTCGACGTCGCGGACCTATCTCGAATGGCTGTCGGAACTCCCGTGGTCCGTTTCGACGGATGATCAACTGGATATCGGTAGAGCCCGGGAGATCCTCGACGAAGACCACTACGGCCTCGAGAAGATCAAGGACCGAATCCTGGAGTACCTGGCGGTGCGCAGCCTGAAGCCGGACATGAAGGGATCCATTCTGTGCTTCGTGGGTCCGCCCGGAGTGGGCAAAACCTCCCTGGGCAAGTCGATCGCCCAGGCCCTGGGCCGCCAGTTCGTGCGCATTTCACTGGGGGGCGTCCACGACGAAGCGGAAATCAGGGGACACCGCCGGACCTACATCGGCGCGTTGCCCGGCCGCATCATCCAGCGCATCCGCAAGGCGGGATCGAACAATCCGGTCTTTATGCTGGACGAAGTCGACAAGCTCGGTCGTGATTTCCGGGGAGATCCTTCCTCGGCGCTGCTGGAGGTGCTGGACCCGGAGCAGAACGACACCTTTACCGATCACTACATCGATCTGCCTTTCGACCTGTCCAACGTCATGTTCGTGACCACGGCCAACATGCTTTCAACCATACCGGAACCGCTGCGGGACCGCATGGAAGTAATCGAGCTGTCGGGATACACGGAAGAGGAAAAGATCGAGATCGCCCGGCGCTACCTGGTACCCAGGGAACTGGATTCCCACGGTCTGCCCGCGGATGGCGTGGTCTTCGAGGACCGGGCGGTGAGCCGGATCATTTCCGACTACACCCGGGAGGCGGGCCTGCGCAACCTGGAACGGAAGATCCGTACGGTCGCCCGCAAGGCGGCCTGTTCCGTAACCGAGGGCCATTCCCCTCCTTTCCCGGTCTCTGAAGCAGCTCTGCACCAGTACCTTGGGCCGCCCGAGTACTTCTCCGAAACCGCGGAACGCACGGGGGAACCCGGCGTGGCGATCGGCCTGGCCTGGACTCCCGCCGGGGGCGAGATCATGTTCGTCGAAGCCAGCAAGATGTCCGGCGGAAAAGGATTGACACTGACGGGCCAGCTGGGTGACGTGATGAAGGAATCCGCCCGGGCCGCGCTGACTTACGTTCGTTCTCACGCAGCGGACTGGCAGATCGACCCGTCTTTCTTCGGCAAACACGACATTCACATCCATCTCCCCGCAGGCGCCATTCCCAAGGACGGTCCCTCCGCCGGCGTGGCGCTCGTGACGGTGCTGACCTCGCTGCTTTCGGGCCGCCCGGTCCGGAACGACCTGGCCATGACGGGCGAGGTCACCCTCCGCGGCAGGGTCATGCCGGTAGGCGGCGTCAAGGAGAAGGTGCTTGGTGCGATGCGGGCTGGTATCACGACCATCATCCTGCCCCGACGGAACGAGAAGGATCTGGAGGACGTCCCCTCGGCCGTAAAGGAGAAGCTCAGCTTCTGCCTGGTCGACCGTATCGACCAGGTCCTGGAACTGGCCCTCATGGACGAGTCCGTCGATGCGCCGGAAAGCGATGGGACATGGGTGGAAAGCCTCGAAGGGGGCGTGACCGTATCGACCCCGGACGCGAATTTCAACTGAGCCGGAAACCCGGCACACATGTTGGGGAAAAGGCGCGGGAACAGGCGTAAAGGATTGACGCGGGCATGCGCGCCCGGTATTATGCATATTCGATTCAAGTAGGACCGTGATCCAAATAAAAGGGAGAAAGAGCATGACGGAGAAAAGGAAGTTCGGCGGTTGGACCGGCACGGCGTTGCTCATCACGGGAATGGTGCTCGGCGGGCTGTTCATTTCAAACTGGGACGCCTCCATCGTCGAACGGGACGAATACCGGTCGATTACGCCGGTCGTGGCAGCGGATCAGCGGTCTCTACAGGAATTCAGTGATACCTTCGCCACCATCGCGGAGAAGGTCAAACCCTCGGTAGTACTTATTCGAAGCAAACGCGTGGTCAGGACAGCCCAGCAGCGGTTCTTCGGTCCTTTCGAAGATTTCTTCGGCAGAGGTCCGCGCCGAAACCCCGAACCCGAGCCGAACCGGGGCCTGGGATCGGGCGTCATCGTGTCTGAGGACGGTTATATCCTGACTAATAACCACGTGGTTGAAAACTCGGAGGAGTTGACTGTCCTCCTGTCGGACGAGCGCAGGGCGAAAGCGGAGATCATCGGCCTGGATCCCCGTACCGACCTCGCCGTCATCAAGGTCGATTTCAACGACCTTCCCGTGCTGTCCTTCGGCGATTCCGACAAACTGCGCGTGGGCGAATGGGTGATGGCTGTCGGCAACCCCTTCGGCCTGGACCACACCGTCACGGCGGGCATCGTCAGCGCCAAGGGCCGAGGCAACGTGCTGGACCGGAACTCCTACGAGAACTTCATCCAGACGGATGCCGCCATTAATCCGGGAAACAGCGGCGGCGCCCTGGTTGATCTGGAAGGGAATCTCATGGGCATCAATACGGCCATCTATTCCCGTACGGGCGGGTACTCGGGCATCGGGTTCGCCGTACCGGCCAACATGGCCAGAAATATCATGACCCGGCTGGTCGAGGACGGACGCATTTCCCGTGGGTACCTGGGCGTGCAGATCAGCAACCTCGACGAAGACCTGGCCGCTTCCATGGGCCTGGAGACTGCGGAGGGGGTGCTCATCAACGAAATCATGGAAGACGGTCCGGCGACCGACTCGGACCTCCAGGTGGAAGACGTTGTCGTCGCGCTTAACGGCAGGGACGTGGAAGACGTGGACGATCTCCGTTACCGGATCGCGGATATTGCACCGGGTACGGAAGTGGAACTGGGGGTGATCCGGGATGGAGCGCCACAAACGATCGCGATTGAACTGGCTGAGTTGCCCGATGGAGATCCCACGCGCACCGCGTCGAGGGAGGATTCGTCGATAAGTCCCGCGAGCCGGATCGGCATAGACGTGATGGATGTAACGCTGGAATGGACTCGGTATTACGAAACAGGTTCAGGCGTGGTGATCGCCCGTGTGATTTCGGGCAGCGTGGCAGAGGACAAAGGGCTTCGGCGGGGGGATCTAATCCGCGAGGTGAATGGCGATCCGGTGTCCAGCGTACAGGAGTTCACCGCTATAGTCCGGCGCTTCGAAGCCGGCCAGGCCATCCGGTTCCGGATACAGCGCTTAAATGCGCAGTTCCTGGTGGGCTTGCGTATACCCCTGGAGTGACCGTGGAGGCAGGACGTAGAACTCAAGCGTCCCGCATCCACCGAACATCGACTGGAGTAGAAGAAAACGCGGAGCGACTTCCGCGTTTTCTTCATTTAGGCCTTTTGTCCGTTCAACGCTGCCAGGCCTTTTGCCCGTTCGACACTGCAAGTTCTGGGCAACGACGAGTCGCCTGCCGCCGGACCGGTCGATTGGCCCATACCCGATGAAACAGGGGTACTTCCACCGAAATGAAATCACCCGTCGCGCTTGTCATCCTGGACGGCTGGGGCATCGGTCCCCAGAGCGACTCCAACGCTGTCCGGCTGGCGCGAACTCCGCACTTCGACCAACTATGGCGAGCGTATCCCCGCACCATGCTGAGTGCGTCCGGCGAGGACGTCGGGCTGCCGCCGGGGATCATGGGGAATTCGGAAGTCGGTCACCTCAACCTGGGCGCCGGGCGGGTGGTGCGGCAGGAAGTAAGCCGGATCAACGAGTCCATAGACAACGGAAGTTTCTTCGAGAACACGGTTTTCAGCGGGATGCTGGAAGGGCTCCGTGAAACAGGGGGCAGGCTTCACCTGCTGGGGCTCACGTCGAACGGATTGGTTCACAGCGCCGAAAGACATTACCTGGCGCTACTGGAATTAGCCGGGCGCCAGGGGTTTACCGGCAGTCGCGTCCAGGTGCACGCCATCGTGGACGGGCGCGATACGCCGCCCCGTAGCGCGCCGGTTTATCTCCAGACGCTGCAGGAAGCGGTGGATCGACTGGGCGTGGGGCGCATAGCGACCGTGAGCGGACGTTTCTACGCCATGGACCGGGACAACCGATGGGAACGGGTGCGCAGGGCCTACGAACTCTACACCGAGGCAAAGGGAAACCGGGCCGGCACCGCGGCGGAGGCCGTCCAAGCGGCCTATGACAGGGGTGAAACGGACGAGTTCGTCTCACCCACTGTCATTACGACCGGGGAAGACGGTTTGGAGGGTGTGATCTCGGACGGCGACGCGGTGATCGTCTTCAATTACCGGGCCGACCGGGGGCGGCAGTTCGTCCGGACTTTTATCGAGGCCGACTTCGATGGATTCCATCGCGGAACCGTGCCCGATGTGCGCGTCTCCACCATGACCCCCTACGACGAACGATTCGATGTACCCTGCGCCTTTCGTCCCCCGGAGCGCTTAAACCAGATCCTGGGAGAGACGATCAGCCGCGCCGGACAGCGGCAACTGCGCGTGGCGGAAACGGAAAAGTATCCCCACGTTACCTATTTCTTCAACGGAGGCGATGAGCAGCCGTTCGAAGGCGAGGAACGGATAATGGTCCCCTCGCCGCGTGACGTCGCCACCTACGATGAAAAACCCGAAATGAGCGCACACGAGGTCGCGTCGGGGGTTGCCAGGGCTCTTCGAAGCAGGGAATACAGCTTCGTGCTGGTGAATTTCGCCAACCCGGATATGGTGGGCCATACCGGCTCGCTTCCGGCGGCGATCGCCGCGGTGGAGACGGTCGACCGGTGCCTGGGTGAGGTGATGGAAGCGATCGGGTCAGTCGGCGGCGGGGCGATCGTCACGGCGGACCACGGCAATGCGGAGATGATGGTGGATCCCGCTACATCCACGCCCCATACGGCCCACACCACCAATCCCGTCCCGCTCGTCCTGGTCGACGAGACCCGGAGAGACGCCCGGCTGCGTGCCGGCGGCCGGCTGGCGGACGTGGCACCGACCGTGCTGTCCATGATGGGTATCCCAATACCGAAATCGATGACGGGCACGAATTTAACCGAGATACGGGAAAACGAATGAAGCCGGACCTGGTCATAGGCGTTGACCTGGGAGGTACGAACGTCAGCAGCGCCGTCGTGGACGAAGGTGGACGCATATCCCACCAGGCCAGGTTGTCCGTAGCGGGCAGCCGGACCGCCGGTGAGGTGATCGACCGCCTGGTGGCCTGCGTCGGGATGACCATGGAATCCTGCGGAAGGGACCGTGTGGCAGGCGTGGGTGTGGGCACTCCGGGCCTGATCATCGAGGATACCGGCACCGTGGTATACGCGCCAAACGTCCCGGAATGGGAGAATCTCCCGCTTCGGTCACTTTTACAGGAGCGAATGGGCCTGTCAGTGACGATCGAGAATGACGCCAACGCGGCGGCCATAGGCGAACACTGGGTCGGCGCCGCCGCCGGATATGCCAATATCGTATGTATAACCCTTGGGACGGGCGTCGGTGGCGCCATCATCATGAATAACGAAGTCTGGCGCGGCTCCAATGGCGCGGGCGGCGAGATCGGTCACATGACCGTCGTGGAGAACGGAAGGATGTGCGGCTGCGGCGCACCGGGCTGCCTGGAAGCATACGCATCGGCAACGGCCATCGCTGGACAGGCACGGGAACAGTTGCGGAGTGGGCGGGAAAGCGCGTTGTCGGAACTGTGCGGCGGCGACATGGACCGTATCGACGCCGCGATGATCGCCGAGGCGGCCGGCCGGGGCGACGATATGGCGAGAGAGGTGATGCACAGCTCCGCCACCCTCCTTGGAACGGCTGTGTCCAGTCTCACCAATCTCCTCAATCCCGAACTGTTTGTCATCGGCGGCGGAGTGATCAGGGCGGGTGACCTGATCTTCGATCCCATCCGCGCCGAGGTGGCGCGGCGGGCCTACAAATGGTCGGCCAGCATCCTGAAAATCGTTCCGGCAAGACTTGGCGACGACGCCGGCATCATCGGCGCGGCCCGGCATTTCATGCTGAGTCGTTCCTATTGAATGCTGTCCTGGCCTAGTCTTCAGAATCAGCTTCCGACGCCCCTCGCTCAACCCTGAAATACAACCGTTGTATAGACCATGGTTACCATGACACCCGCCCCTCGCGATGATCGGCGTGTCATGTGCGCTAATCGCCTGATGACCTCGAAAGGCCTATGAACACGGGAGTGACGTCATTTCACTTGACATGCTAACGTACAATTGTACAATAGATATATGGAGGAAATGACATGAATATGGTCATCGACACTTCGGCGATTATCGCATCCATAGTACGGGGTCCGGAAAGAGATATCCTTGCAGAGGCGGCGTCGGGTCATGTACTCATCGCTCCGGGCTTCATCCGTTGGGAAATCGGCAATGCGTTCTCCGTCATGATGCGGCAGAATCGCATCGACGCCGGGGAAGCGCGCAGGGGGATGGAGATCCTGGAAAAGATACCGTTGCGTTACGTGGACGTGGACATGGCCAATGTCCTTTCGATCGCGTCCCGTCTGCAGGGAGTAGCAGCGGACGCGTTTTTTCTGGAAACGGCGCTCAGGTACAGTGCGCCCCTGTTGACCCTGGACCGGTCATTGGGCCGCGCCGCGGAATCTCTTGGAATCGAAGTGGTGCGTCTGGAGGACTAAGGGAGGTAGAAGGTGGAAGTCTATACCTATTCGGAAGCCAGGCAGAATCTCTCAAGCGTACTCGACGAAGCGGAATCAACGGGAAAGGTTATCATAAGCAGAAAGGATGGCAGTAGATTCGCCGTCGTTCCAGAACGATCCCCAGCGTCACCACTGGATGTACCCACCGTCGAAACGGACCTCTCGATACGGGAGGTGGTCAAACTCGTCAGGCGCCAGCGAATCAGGGGCAAAAGGTGGGGATCCGATACGCGTAAATAGACCGTCGGTGGTTTGCCCGGGCCTTATCTGGATCTCGTCCAGACCATTTTCGATTGCGTATCCAATGGAATATGAGTAGGTTATTCTTGTCGAATGTTCTGGATTTCGTGGAGAAACTGGCTCATGATACGGCAATTCACCGTTCTCATCCTCCTGCTCGCGTTTTCGGCGCCGCCCTTGGCGGTCGCTTCCATGGACGGCGCGTGCGCGACCGCCAAGTCTATGTCGACAGGCAGGATGCCGGCCACGGGCGACCACGCCTGTTGCTCGACGACCGAGGAGCCTGAGCGATGCGATACGGGGACGTTAGCCCTGTCCTGCTGCAGCCTTGAACCGGCTCCGTATCAGAAATCCAAATCTGGTGTGCTCCCGGCATACCCCTTTGCCCATTCCGACCAACCCGATTTTACGACACCTTTGCGGGGTCCTCACGTGGTCGAACCGGTGGTCCAGGTCTCACGGTATTCCATCGAGATGGACACCGGCCGGTCACCGCCCCCATTGCGCGCACTCTACTGCACCTACCTCATTTAATATTCCACCTGCCAATATCTGGTACCGACGGGCCGTGAGCGGAACGTACGCCTCGTAGCGTACAACGCGCCTGGCATGCTATCCGCGCTCCGCGGAATCCCGCCAGGAATCGTCGCTGCTCACTAACCCGTTATAATTCACAAAAGCCATTCATAGCAAACCAAGGAACAGGCCCATGTCCGTATTCCTACGATACGCGGGCGTTCTGATCGTGTTATTAGCCTCCACCCAGCCGGTCCGAGCCCAGACGCAACGGCTCGAGGCGCTGGTCGCCGAGGCCCTGGACCGCAATCCGTCCCTGCAGTCCGCGCGGCACCGCCGGGCTGCGGTGGAGCAGCGACGACCCCAGGTCGTTTCACTTTCAGATCCGACGTTTACGTACACGCGCTGGCTTTCGTCGCCGGAAACGCGGGTAGGACCCCAGAGAAACGTGCTGGCGCTCGGTCAGAAGATCCCATACCCGGGCAAGCGGAGCCTGCGCGGCGACATGTCCGGCGAGCAAGCGGCGGTCGAAGCGGCGCGCATTCGATTGATCGCCCGGGATATCACCCACGAAGTGAAAAGCGTCTACTACGATCTCTACCGGGTAGACCGGTCCCTGCGCATCCTGGATGATTATCTCGTGATGCTGGAGACATTTACCAGCGCCGCCGAGGAAAAGTACGCCGCGGGAGGCGGCACGCAAGCCGACGTGCTCAAGTCCCACGTGGAAGTATCGGAGATCCTGAAGAGTCGCATCACGCTGGAAGGCGAGCGCAGCGGTCTTACAGCCCGTCTCAACGCCGTCCTGAACCGGCCGTCCGATACGTCTTTCGACAGGGTGGCGGCCATAGACCCGGCGAGATACGCCCAGCCCGAGTCCCTGGTGGTCAAAAAAGCATTGGCCGTTCGCCAGGAACTGGAGGCGGTGGACGCCATGATCCGAAAAAACGAACTGGATGTCCGGCTGGCCCGCCTCGGCAGCCGGCCGGATTTCACGGTACAGGCGTCCTACATAACCGTTCCCAGGAGCGGTGGAAACATGGCGTCCGACGCGGGGAAAGACGCCTTCGGTGTCATGCTGAACGTGAATCTGCCCCTGTTCAGGAAACGCCGCAGGGCCGAGGTGCACGAGGCCATGGCGCGGGTGGAAGAGAGCCGTTCTAACCGGGTAAACATACAGAATACCGTCACCGCGGAAGTGGCGGAAGCATATGGGCGGATGCACTACACAGGCCGGGCCCTCGATGTCTACGAACAGGGTCTTTTAGCCCAGGCTGAAAACAGCGTCCTGGCGACGCTGGCCGCCTACCAGACGGGCCAGATGGCCTTTCTGGACCTGCTTGACGCGGAACGCATGGTGCTGCGCACCCGGCTTGGGTACGTGGCCGAAATGGCGAACTACCGAAAGTATCTCAGTCTGCTGGAAAGAGCCGCCGGTGGTTCGCTCCCGTAGACGCAGGAGGATAATCATGCGAATCAGCAAGCGAATACGTGGACGCGTGTTCCGGACGCTGCTCGCCATACTCGTGGCCGCCGTACCTGTGACGCTGTTGACCGGATGCGGCGATTCGGATACAACGACCACGCAGGAGGGCGATCGCGTCGAAACCGCGCAGGTCCAGCTCTGGACGTGCGGCATGCATCCGAACGTGATAGCCGAGGAGCCAGGCCAGTGTCCGATCTGCGGGATGAACCTGACTCCGATCAAGCGCACTGCGGGGGAGGAGGACACCGGCACGGAACACGAAGACGCCCCCGAAGAAGCCGCCCAGGAGGAAATGGCCGAGCAGGATCCTTCCATGGCCATGACCCCTTCCCGGGACGCCTCCATCGTGATCGACCCGGTCACCATACAGAACATCGGCGTCCAGACCGCACCCGTCCTGGAACGGCCATTGACCCGGTCCATCCGAACCGTCGGACATCTCGACTACAACGAGGAACTGCTTTCCCGCATCAACATCAAGTATCCCGGGTGGATTGAACGGCTTTACGTGAACGAGACAGGTCAGCAAGTAAGCATGGGTGATCCGCTGCTGGACATCTATTCACCGGAACTGGTCGCGGCGCAGGAAGAATACCTCCTGGCTTACCAGAACCAAAAGAACCTTGAAGACAGCGAGTTCGAGACCATATCGAAGGGTGCGAAGTCGTTGCTGGATGCCTCGCGGCGCCGGCTGCTCTACTGGGACGTAACCGAAGCGCAGATCCAGGCGCTGGAAGAACGCGGCGCGATCACCCGCACCCTGACCATCTACGCGCCGTCCAAGGGCATCGTCGTCGAACGGATGGCCGAAATGGGCATGCGTGTCACGCCCGGTACGGACATGTACCGCATGGCCGATCTTTCCAGCATATGGGTTTTCGCCCACGTTTACGACGCCGACGCACCGTGGTTGAGTCCGGGACTGACCGCCGAAATGGAACTGCCCTACAATCCGGGCAAGGTATACCGCGGAACCATCGATTACATCTATCCCTACCTGGACCGTGCGTCGCGGGATATCAAGATCCGTCTGGTGTTTCCCAACCGGGATCTCAAGCTGAAACCCCAGATGTACGCCAACATCCGGCTGTCCGCGCGCAGCGAACGACCCGTGCTGGTCATCCCGGGCGATGCGGTCATCCGCAGCGGCGAACGCAACGTAGTCTTCGTCGCCCTAGACGGGGGCAAGTTCGAACCGCGTGAGGTAACCCTGGGCATGGAGGGGCGGGACGGCTACGTACAGGCCATGAGCGGCGTCAGCGCGGGCGAGCAGGTCGTGACCTCCGCCCAGTTCCTGATCGATTCTGAGAGCCGGCTCCAGGAAGCGATCCAGAAGATGCTCGACCACCGGATGATGCACTGACCGGAAAGTAAAGAGGCCCATCATGTTACAACGCATCATAGAATACTCTGTCAAGAACCGGTTCCTGGTGATCCTGGTCACCGTGCTTTTGATCGTGGGCGGGACCGTAGCGCTGGTGGAGATCCCCCTCGACGCCATACCGGACCTCTCGGACGTGCAGGTGATCATCATGACCGAGTATACCGGGCAGGCACCCCAGGTGGTCGAGGACCAGGTGACCTATCCCCTGACGACCGCCATGCTCGCGGTGCCCTACGCGAAAACGGTCCGCGGCTACAGTTTCTTCGGATTGAGTTTCGTGTACATCATCTTCGAGGACGGCACGGACCTCTACTGGGCCCGCAGCCGCGTGCTGGAGTACCTGAGCTATGTATCCGACCGGCTTCCGCCGGGTGTGAACCCCGGTCTCGGACCGGACGCCACGGGCGTGGGCTGGGTCTACGAATACGTACTCCGCAGCGACCGGCACGACCTGGCGGAACTGCGGAGCATCCAGGATTGGTTCCTGCGATACGAACTGACATCGGTCCCCGGCGTTTCAGAGGTCGCCAGCATCGGCGGGTTCGTGAAGCAGTACCAGGTGGAGGTCGATCCCAACAAGCTGCTGATTTACGGCATCCCACTCAACCGGATCAAGACGGCGATTCAGCGGAGCAACAACGACGTCGGCGGCCGGGTCATCGAAATGGCGGAATCGGAATACATGGTACGCGGGCTGGGGTACATAAAGTCCGTCGAGGACCTGGAGAACGTCACGCTCGGCGTCGACGACTATGGCACCCCTGTTATGCTACACCAGGTCGCCCGGGTCACGATGGGACCGGAACTGAGACGAGGGCTGGCGGAATGGAACGGCGAGGGGGAGATCGTCGGCGGCATCATCGTCATGCGCTACGGCGAGAACGCCCTGGAGGTCATCCGGAACGTCGAGGAGAAACTGGAATCCCTCAAGTCCGGCCTGCCAGAGGGCGTAGAGGTCATCACGGCCTACAACCGGGCAAACCTGATCGAACGGGCCATCGACAACCTGCGGAACAAGCTCTTCGAAGAGAGTCTCATCGTCGCCCTGGTCTGTATCATCTTCCTGATACACTTCCGATCGGCCCTGGTAGTCATCCTCACCCTGCCGATCAGTGTGCTCGCCGCCTTCCTGGTCATGTCCTGGCAGGGGATCAACGCCAACATCATGTCCCTAGGCGGGATCGCCATCGCCATCGGCACGCTGGTGGACGCCGCCATCGTCATGATCGAGAACACCCACAAACACATGGAGCGGGACCGCGGGAAGAAGGACCACTGGCAGATCGTGCTCGACTCCACCAGGGAGGTGGGGCCGTCCCTCTTCTACTCCCTGCTGATCATCACGCTGTCCTTCGCGCCCATCTTCGCCCTGGAAGCCCAGGAAGGACGGCTTTTCAAACCCTTGGCCTATACCAAGACGTATACCATGGCCGCGGCCGCCCTGCTGGCGATTACCTTCGTTCCGGTACTGACGGGATACCTGGTCCGGGGCCGGATACTGCCGGAGCGAAGGAATCCGCTCAGCCGGCTCCTCGTGTTCCTTTACCGGCCCGTCATCCGGTCGGCGATACGCCTGCGATGGCTGACCATCGGCGTCGCGGTGATCGTCCTTTCCGCAACGTGGTTTCCCCTGCAGCGGATCGGGTCCGAGTTCATGCCGCCCCTTTACGAGGGCGACCTGCTCTACATGCCCACCACGGATCCCGGCATTTCGATCACCAAGGCCCGCCAACTCTTGCAGCAGACCGACAAGATCATCCGTTCGTTCCCGGAAGTGGAACAGGTATTCGGCAAGGTGGGACGGGCCGACACGGCGACTGACCCCGCGCCGCTGTCCATGATCGAAACCACCATCATGCTCAAGCCCGAGGACGAATGGCGGCCGGGCATGACCCGCGAAGGGCTTGTGGAAGCGCTCAACGACGCCATACAGTTTCCAGGACTGACCAACGCGTGGACCATGCCCATCCGCACCCGGATCGACATGTTGTCCACGGGCATCAGGACCCCGGTCGGTGTAAAGCTCATGGGGGACGACCTCGCCGTGCTGTCGGACCTGGCCCAGGAGATCGCGGTCGAACTGCAGGACCTGCCCGGTACGCTCAGCGTCTACCCTGAAAAGACCCTGGGGGGGAACTATCTCGACTTCGACATCGACCGCATCGAGGCGGCGCGCTACGGCATGACCGTAGGCGACGTGCAGGACATCATCATGTCTGCGGTGGGCGGCGTGAACGTGACCTACACGGTAGAGGGACTGGAGCGCTACCCGGTTAACGTCCGCTACGCCAGGGAGTTGCGGGACGATGTATCGGACCTCAGGCGCGTCATGATCCCGACGCCCTCGGGCGCCCAGATCCCCATCAGCCAGGTCGCCGAAATACGGATACACAAGGGGCCGTCCGGCATCAAATCGGAGAACGCCAGGCGGACGGCCTGGGTATACGTGGATCTCACAGATACGGACATCGGCGCTTACGTAGACGCCGCCCGTCGGCACATCGAGGAACGGGTTTCCATGCCCGTCGGATACAGCATCGTCTGGAGCGGCCAGTACGAATACATGGAACGCGCGCAGCGGAGGCTGCAGATCGTCGTGCCCGTCACCCTGGCCATCATTCTTCTACTGCTCTACATGAACTTCCGGAACGTCGTCGACAGCCTGATCGTGATGCTTTCTCTGCCCTTCGCGCTGGTGGGCGGCGTGTGGCTGATGTACCTGCTGGACTACGACTTCAGCATCGCGGTAGGGGTCGGATTCATCGCGCTGGCCGGCGTGGCGGCGGAAACAGGTGTCGTCATGCTGCTCTATCTTGATCAGGCCCACAAGGATCGAGTGCGCAAGAATACGCTGAACACCCGGAAGGATCTCCACGAGGTGGTCATGCACGGGGCCGTGGAGCGGGTCCGTCCCAAGATGATGACGGTGGCGGCCACCATGGCCGGGTTGACGCCTATCATGTGGGGAACCGGGACCGGTTCGGAGGTCATGCAGCGCATCGCCGCGCCCATGGTCGGCGGCATGGTGACATCCACAGTCCTGACGCTCGTGGTCATTCCAGTCATCTACTACATGGTCAAATCGTTGGGATTGAAGAAGGCGTAAAGAGTGCGCGGCGGGCACCGCGGGTATGGACGCGGCACACGACGAGTGGATTGCGGTCCGCAGGGATCGTCCGCGCTCATGCCCGCGAACGGACGTACTCCAGGAACTCCAGGTGGCGCAGGTAGGCCTCGATGCATCGCCGGCCGGTGACGCAGAGGTCCAGGTCGGTCAGCGCCCGGGCGGGATCGATATACCGGATGGCCTGTCCTTCGCCCAGTACCAGGTCGTCGATAGGCGCGTCGATGGGGATGAGATAGAGGTGCCGGACGTCCGCGCCGTCGAAGAAGGTCGCCAGGGGATGGTACTCGGTGACCTGATAACCGATCTCCTCCTCCACCTCCCGGACCAGGCCTTCGTCGGGATGCTCGCCTGGTTCGACGTGGCCCCCGATGATGCTCCACTGGTTCGGGAAGATGATGCGGGGATCGTCGTCGCGCAGATTGACGAGGATATCCCCTTCGGCATTCACGAGCATGGCGGAAGAGATAACACTCACGGCTGCTTCCCGCTGGAATCGGCTACTTCCCGTTGGAGTCGGCGGCTTTCTGCTGGAGCCGGTACAGGGCGTTCATGGCCTCGACCGGGGTCATGAGATCCAGGTCCAGTTCCTTGATGTCCTCGACGACCGGATGGTCGGCCGGCACGAACAGGCTTAGCTGGTATTCGCCGCCCTCCGCCCTGAGTTTTCCGTGGTGTGGCGTTCCGTCTGCGCCGGACGTGCCCCCAGGCGCTAGTTCCTCGTCCTCCAGGTTGGCCAGGATGACCCGGGCCCGGTCGATCACGCTGCGCGGCAGTCCGGCCATGCGCGCCACCTGGATCCCGTAACTCCGGTCGCTCCCACCGGGCATCACCTTGCGCAGAAAAACGATTTGATCGTCTTGTTCGCGTATGGCCACGTTGTAATTGGCGATACGGTCGAGAGTCGAAGCCAGTTCGATCAGTTCGTGGTAATGCGTGGCGAAGAGGGTCTTTGCGGCGCGTCCGGGTGTATTGTGGAGGTATTCCGTCACCGCCCAGGCGATGCTCAGGCCGTCAAAGGTACTCGTGCCCCGGCCGATTTCGTCGAGGAGGACGAGGCTGTTCGGCGTCGCGTTGTTGAGTATATTCGCGGTCTCATTCATCTCGACGAGAAACGTGCTCTCTCCCCGGGCCAGGTTGTCGGAGGCGCCTACGCGGGTGAAGATGCGGTCCACGATGCCGATCCGCGCGGATCGCACGGGGACGAAGGAACCGACCTGGGCCATGAGGACGATGAGGCCCACCTGGCGGAGATAGGTGCTCTTACCGGCCATGTTCGGCCCCGTGATGAGGGCGATCTGCTTCGTCCGCGAGTCGAGCCGCGTGTCGTTTGGCACAAAGGGTTCGCCCTGAAGCAGTTGTTCCACCACCGGGTGGCGGCCGTCGTTGATTTCCATGACGGATCCGTCATCTATTTCCGGGGCCACGTAATCGTGCTGGACGGCCAGTTCGGACAGCGCGGTCAGGAAATCGAGTTGCGCCACCGCCCGGGCGTTGTCCTGGATATCGCCAAGGCTCGCGGCCACCTTTTCCCGCAGTTCCAGAAAGAGGGTGTATTCCAGTTCCCCGATCTTCTCCTCGGCGCCCAGGATCTTCTCTTCGTACTCCTTAAGTTCCGGCGTGATGAACCGCTCCGCGTTGCGCATGGTCTGCTTGCGGATGTACTCGCCTTCGAGCCGGTGCAGGTTCGGTTTCGAGACTTCGATGTAGTAACCGAAGACGCGGTTGTAGTCCACCTTGAGGGACTGTATACCGGTGCGCTCCCGTTCTTTCTGCTGCAGTTCCGCGATCCAGCGCTTGCCGCCCGAACTGATGACGCGCAGATCGTCCAGGTCTTTGTTGTATCCCGCACGGATGAGTCCCCCTTCCGTCAGCGAAAGGGGCGGATCGTCCACCAGGGCCCGATCCAGTTGTTCCGCAAGGGGTTTCAGTTCCCGCAGCCCGTCCCGGAGCGCGGTTAACAAATCTGTTTTAAGGCCGGCAAGCGTCTCTTTGATGACCGGAATCACGTGCAGGGCCTGCTTCAACGCGATGAGGTCACGTGCGTTCGCACGCTCCGAACCAACGCGGGCGGCCTGCCGTTCCATGTCCCCCATCGACTTCAACAGGCCGGCAAACTCATCCCGCGTCTCGTGGTCTGCGTAGAGTTCGCCCACCACATGCTGGCGGGCTAGTACGGCTTCGACGGAAACCAGCGGACGGGTGATCGCCTGGCGCATGAAGCGCGCGCCCATGGGGGTGTACGTCCGGTCCATCACGGAGAGGAGCGTACCCTCGCGTCCGCCGTCCCTCAAGGAGGAGATCAACTCAAGGTTGCGCTGGGTCGCCGTATCCATCAACATCGAATCCGTGACGTCGTATCGCGCCATCATCTTCAGGTGGGCCAGGCGGTTCTTCTGTGTTTCCCGGAGATAGGCCAGCATGCCGCCCGCCGCGGAGACGCCGGCCACCATCTCGTCGCAACCGAATCCCTTGAGCGTCAGCACCTCGAAGTGATCGAGCAGGGTCTGATGGGCGTGGTCGTAGGAAAATGCCCACTCTTCAAGGCGGCTGATGGCGATGTCTGGGAAACGCGGCTTGAGCAGTGCCTCGGCCTGCTGCGCCCTGTCGTACGAGACGATAGCTTCGGCCGGATCGAGGCGGTTCAGCTCGCTGAGCAGGTCGTCTTCGCTCAACTCCGCGACGCGGAACTCGCCGGTTGACAGGTCGAGAAAGGCCAGGCCGTACTGATCCTGGTCGAAGTTCAGCGCGATCATGTAGTTGTTCTCGACGGGATCGAGGGTTTGCGCCAACATGGAAGTGCCCGGCGTAACGACTTCCACCACGTCCCGCTTCACGACGCCTTTTGCCTTCTTCGGGTCTTCGACCTGTTCGCAGACGGCCACCTTGTATCCAGAACCGACGAGTTCGGCGATGTACTTTTCCACGGCATGGTAGGGCACGCCGGCCAGTGGGGTCTTTTCTCCACCACTTGAGCCCGAGTTCCGCGCGGTCAGCGTGATGCCCAGGACGCGCGAGACCAGCCGGGCGTCGTCTTCGAAGGTTTCGTAGAAATCCCCCATGCGAAAGAAGAGAATCGCATCTTTGTGCTGATCCTTCATCCTGGCGTATTGCGCCATGGCGGGTGTGAGAGTACCGGCAGGTCGGGTCATGGGCAAGGCTGGACTGGCCGGCTTCCGGCCGGGACGGGGAAACCGGCATTCCGCTTGGGAATACAGCGAAAAATCCGATCGCTGCGAAGCGTCGGAAGGCCACGTGAGGAAGTTGTCATTACGATGTTGAAACCTTAGTAAGATCGCGTCTGTGCGTCAAGCGGTTTCTCCATACCTCAAGAGACCGGAAAGGCCCTGCCGGAAGGGGTGATTCGACGCTTGAACTCGTCCGATGATTAAAACATAATGGAGGCTGATCAGCGCATGATCCGATCCTGTACGAAACGCATTCATCTCTTGACTTTTGGGGGGTGAAACGCGACTTTTCAAACGGCCCTCGTTACGCTGTGTGGCGGTAACGCACAGGACTGAAACGGGTAATACAGAAAGCGTCCAACGGCGGAGGAGGGATTGGGGCGTAAACCGGCAGAGATGCTGGAGAAACTACGCGGCCCTGCGGAGTGAAAGTGGACCGCGTCGCAGCAGAAAGTGCCCTATTGCTCCAGCAGGGGCAGTACGGCCGACTCCAGGTTTGCGTAGGTCATGAGGCCTACGTGTTTCTTCTGGACCATCCCGTCACGGTCGATGATGAAGGTGGTCGGAATGCCGTAGATGCCGCCGAACTTCGCGGCAGCCATCTGCGTGGTATCGATGAGGGACAGGTAGGTCATATTCGCTTTCTCGACGTAGGGGGTCACGATTTCCGCGCCTTCTTCGTCGAGGGCGATACCAATGACCTTTACGCCCTGGTCGCCGTAGTTTTCGTGGAATGCCTGGAAGTCGGGTATCTCGTCGCGGCAGGGAGGACACCAGGTGGCCCAGAAATTGACGACCCGGACCTGGTCTTCGAACTGGGCAATGGTCACTTCGTTTTCGTCGAGGTCACGCAGTGCGAAATCCAGATCGACCGAGAACGCTCTCGACGAAATGGACTCATCAGACGAATATATAACGGACATGTCGGACGATTCCCTCTCGCCCAGGATTGCCGAAATCAATCCGGCCACGATCAACAGCGCGGCGAGGATGTAGATGACGTTGAGACGCGATTTCGTTTCCATGATTTCGTACCGCCTTGGAAGGATGGATCCGGCCCGCAAACAGCCCGCGGATATTGATACAAGTTAGTATGGAATTGCACTCGAAGCAAGGGAATTAGGGGGCGAAAGAGATGCGGACAATACGATGGAATGTCTCGATGATCGTTGCGCTGTCGGTGATCTTCCTACCTGGAATAGCCGAACCTCAGGGAGACGGTATGGTGGACCACTCCGTGTACGACGGACTATTGAAGAAATACGTCGATGACAAGGGCTTGATCGACTACCGAACCTGGAAGGCCCAAGACGTAGGTACGCTGGACGGATATCTGGAGATGATCAAGGGTGTAGATCCCGATGGGCTTAAGGACAGGAACGAGCTGTTCGCCTTCTGGATCAATACCTACAACGCGCTGACCATCCGGGGGATGCTGCATTTCTATCCGACCAGCAGCATCAAGAACCACGTCAGCCTGTTCGGGTACAGTATATGGAAGGATTACAAGATCAACATACGCGGAAAGGAATACTCGCTGGACGATATCGAGCACAATATCCTGCGCAAGATGAACGAACCCTTGATCCATTTCGCCCTGGTGTGCGCCTCCATTGGCTGCCCGCCGCTGAAGACCGAAGCGTTCACGGCGGACGGCCTGGACCGGCAACTGAAGGAGAATACCCTTGTGTTCTTCGCCGATCCCGGTAAGTTCCGTGCCGACCCTGATGATCGAACGGTATGGTTGTCACCGATCATGGACTGGTACGAGGACGATTTCGGTAAAAACCAGCGGGAGCGCCTGGATTACATCGCCCCCTACGCGCCGGATGATGCCGCACGCGCCTTGCTGAGGCAGAAAGACGTGGACATCGACTACCTGGAGTATGACTGGGAAATTAACGAACAGCGGAGCGAGTAAATGGGCATAATAGCGGGGAAGGAATTCATGAAGAAAACGTACGTACTGTGAGGCAGTCAGACGCCGCCGAAAACACAAGCCGGACGAGGTCGGTCGCTAAACTGGTCATCCTGATCGCGATCGCCTTTTCCGGCTTTCTGGCTTATACCTTCACGCCCTTCGGCGAGTTTGTCAAGCCCGTGGTTATGGAAGGGTTCTTCGATTCCATCGAGGGATTCTGGTGGGCGCCGCTGGTATTCATAGGTCTCTACGTGACCCTCACGGTGCTGGGCGTACCGATGGTCATTCTGACCTTCTTCGCGGGATTTACCTTCGGCGCTATGAAAGGCACGCTCTATGTGCTGATCGGCGCAAACATCGGTGCTTACCTGGCCTTCGTCCTGGCCCGGTACCTGGGACGCGATTTCATCTCCCGCTACATCAAGGGCCCAATGGACCGGATCGACCGGCAGCTGCGAAACCAGGGCTTCCTGCGGATGCTCCAGCTTCGGCTGATCCCGATCATCCCCTTCAATCTCCTTAACTTCGCCGCAGGGCTCTCCGGCATTCGTAAGATGCACTACTTGCTGGGGACCTTGTTCGGAATCATACCCGCCAGTTTCATCTACGTATACACCGCGGCGTCGCTGATGCAGGTCTACATGGCCGGCGCCGAACTGGACGAAATCGCCCGCACCGCCCTACGCTCCTCTGCGCTGACCAACCTCGGCATCGCCTTCACCCTCCTGGTCGTCATTTCCATGGTTCCCGTAGTCTACAGGAAGTTAAGAAGGAAGGCGTAACGGCAGTTCCTCACTACCGTCACGGTAACTTCCAACTCAAGGCCACCAGCCGCTTCAGGAAACCCCAAACCAGACTCCGGCAGACTCAGGAATCTCCGAACCGGATGGAAAAGAGATCGGCGTCCTTCAGGATGATTCGCAGGCGGACGGGCACGCCATTCAGTCGTGTAAGATTACTGGCCCCCTTCCAGGCGACCGGGGCATCGAGATCGTCGCCGAAGAGTGGATCCATGTCCTGCGCGGCGAAACCTTCAATGGGCCGACCTTCCAGATCCTGGATCGCCACGGTCACGGCGCCCACGGCGGACGTCGAGTAGTTGAGATAGAGCGTCGAACCCGAGAAGGTCACCGGTTTGGTGAGCAGTTCGCCGCCGTGGTAGCCCGCCCGGACCGAGGCGAAGCCGTGGGGACGGACAGTCACCCGGCGAATGCCATTAGTAGCCCAGCCGTAGTGCTCGGCAACGTACATCGACCATTCGTCCGGAGCGGTCGGGAACAGTCCAACCGCCGGCGTCTGGCTGCGGTGGGTCCAGTTGCGCTGTTCCATGCCGGGGCGCAGCCAGGCGTCCATGAACGTACGGTCCCAGTGGACGCCGTCCCTGCTCGCCATGAATATCGCGTCGGAAACCCCGCCGCCCGGGTAACTCATGCCTTTCGTGTCCTTCGTCCGTTCCGGCACGAACCGCATGGGGAAGGATAGCAGGATGTGCTCCGCCCCCGGACAAGGCATGGTGGCGTTGGTGTAAAAGTGCTCGATCGGAACGCCATCGTTGTACACGTGAGGTTCGGGCTGCGTCCAGTGGATGAAGTCATCCGATTTACAGCTTTGAATGGCCCGGATACGTTCGCCGGCCTCGTCCAGCTCGAAGTACCGGCTGAAGATGCGGTAGCAACCTTCATAGTCATCCCAAAAAGGCACATTTACCGAGTCGAATGCGCCCGTAATTTCGAGGGGACCGTCATGTACCGGCTCCCAGACAAGTCCATCGGGAGAAGTAAAGCCGAATAGTCTGTTCATGCCCTCACCGCCGATGGCCTTGAATCTTTGTTCGGGCGGGACGGACGGATTGCCGTCCAGGAAGACGCAGAAGTTGTGCGCCTGGGAACCGCGGATGATGAGGTTGTTGTCCTTCGAACCCTCTACATCCACCAGGCCGAGGCTGGGCCGTTCGAAGTGGATTCCATCATCGCTGACCAACAGGTTCGCCGTCTGCGTTTCCGCCCAACCATCGGGCAGATCCTCGTGTTTACCCGTGGGGTGATATCCGCGGTAATACACCAGGATCTTTCCGTCGGCCTGTACCAGGTTGAAGCACCCCGTGCAGGCGTTCTCGAGGGGTTCCTGTACCCGGAATACTGTTTCCCGCCGGACTGGTTCGTGGAGATGCAATTGGGCGTCCGTGAGGGTGTCTACGAGGTAGGGATCTACGAAGAGCTCACGGCGCGAGCCCAAGTCGATGGGGTTCATGGGGGATCCTTTGTGGGTTCGGCTTACTGATGCGGAGTTGCGATTTTCACCTAGGTGTCGACCGGGGTTGATGATACTGTCTCACTCAAAATCGGGCGGTTCGCGCATGGGATCGCGTGGTGGCAGCTCTAGTTCTACGCCGCCCAATGGTGCAAAACGGGCGCGTATCGCCTCTGCCAGGTTGGCTGGAGGATCGATTTCGCTATGATTCTCGTGAGGAGTCTCGTCAGTTGCATCATCCGTCGAGAGCTCGTGCCGGGGATTCTGAACGTCCGTTTTTCGACTCATTTCATCTTTCTTGTTTCTGTCTGTCATACGGCTCCCATTCGCGATGTATATCCACAAGCTCGTCAATGTCGACTAAGGAGTAATTCGTACTCGGATGGCATTCAACAACTGTTCCCTGATGGTCTGTGTATCGGCTGCGAGATCAACTGTATTAAAATGGATCAGATGACCCTGAATATCCACCCACTCGTCGACCAAATCGCCAACCGACGGATGAAGTAACATCCCTTCCGCATGAGAATCAAGTGGATCACCACTCTCTTCCTGAGACCTCAGGTAGGCGTAAATTTGATACATGTATCCGCTTCGTATTCCTTCATTCCTATACCAACCACTAGATAAAACAGAGTTGAATTTAGTGTCGATGACGATGCGGCGGTTTTTATCAACGTGATCCAACACGATATCGGTGCGCATGGTGGGGAGTATCTGATCTATTCGCGGACTCCTGCCTTCCTTGGGCCAATAAATTGTTGTTCCCGGATGCACCCGCCATCCTCGACTGGAGAGTACCACATCATAGAATCCTGCAACGCCTTTCTCGTAAAGTCTGCGAATCCAGTTTATATCACGGTCCGGTAGAGGAAGGTGCCTGGAGCCGGTCTGCTCGGTCGGAATGGCGATTTCGA
Organism: bacterium; assembly: GCA_965262815.1. Taxonomy (GTDB): domain Bacteria; phylum JAAXHH01; class JAAXHH01; order JAAXHH01; family JAAXHH01; genus JAAXHH01. Next base: position 384,002 of record OZ253560.1, read on the forward strand.
AGGCAAGACGAGCTGCATCCACCATCTTGCGGTCAACGGCGTCATGTCTACCGTATCGCTCAACGGACGTCTCCTCACGTCCAGGCCGCTCGCCTACGACTCCTTGTCGCCTCAGGCTTCCAACGAGGGATCTGCACTGGTGAGCCAGATCTTTTCTACGAACGAATTTGGATATCATCTCGAGGGCGGATCGAACGTACCTGTTCCTCGGTGTGTCGATTGTCAGTTCGTCGAATCGACAGGCGACCATGCCCCGTTGCAGTAATTGATGAGCTTCGGTTTGGAGAAGATCGATACGTCCCCGAATACGTCCAAGTACTTCGTGACGGTACTGGTAACCGTAACTCAGATTTCGCCTTAGCCGACGTTCGACTTCATGAGAGAGGATTTCGGCAACCAGATCGGGTAGGTCATCTGGATTATCTTCGAAGGAGCGGTCTTCAGATGCATCAAGTTGCCTGAAAAGGTCAGAGGCGTAAAGCATTAACAGCCACAGGTTACGTACCGGAATACGGCCGATATGGCTGACGTTTTCGGTCGTCTCAGAAACAGTGCTCTCAACCTCGTTATTCAACCTCAAAACCCTTCCAGTAGTTTTTGCTTTGCCTTCTTTGATGACTCCAGGTCTTCAAACCAGTATTCGTCGAGTAGTGGTCCAATCTTCGTATCGACGACCTTCCGGTACCACATCTTTTCATCGTCAATCAGTTTTTTGAATTTAGGCGTGACATAGCTGTGCCCTAAGCGAAACTGCGGTCCGAGACTAGTGTCATTGGAAATCGTTTGGTTTAGGTCTACAATACGATTTTCAATCTCGACGAGCGTCTCCGTTGCTATGCCGTTTTTCGAATGGACCCAGTCGCGCCAAGACTTGCCCAAGGTGGGTTCCAGGTCTATAAATGCAAACCGACGCCTCAGCGCCAGATCAACGAGGGCAAGTGATCTATCGGCTATATTCATGGTACCGATGACAAAGAGATTGTTCGGAATAAAGAACCGCTCATCCGGGGTCTTTGAATAAACCAATTCCAACGCCTCGTCTGGCGTTCGCTTGTCGGTCTCCAACAAAGTCAGCATCTCGCCGAAAATCTGTGCAGGATTGCCCCGGTTGATCTCTTCGATAACCAAGACATACGGGGAATTGGGATCTTTTTCTGCCTCATCCCTAATGCCTATGAAAGGTCCATCAACGAGTGTAAGTTTACCATCTCCTGCCGGTCGCCAACCACGCACAAAATCTTCGTATGAAAGATTTGGATGGAACTGTACCGAACGAACCTTGCTCTCATCTCGCTCACCGATCAAAGCGAAGGCCAACTTCCTGGCGAGCCAAGTCTTCCCGGTTCCCGGAGGGCCCTGTAGAATGAGGTTTTGCTCGGAACGAAGACTGTCGAGTATCGACTCGAGTTTGCTTCTGTCAATGAAGCAACCGTCATTTACGATGTCGTCCAATGTATATGTGGTGTCACGCAAAGGAGGCGGCGGTGGAGGAGGTTTCACCTTGTTCATCCAGACCTCATAGGCGAGTTGCGGAAAGGACTTTACAAGACATTCCTCTTCCTTGAACCTAGCATCTAAAGAATCTCGGACATTTAGATAGTCATTTGCGTTGCAACGGTTCTTTGGGCCATTAAGACCAATTACAGTATCAAGTCTGTTTTCTATGTAATCCCGTGCCAGAGTGTCGAGGGAAGGAAAAGACCAAGGCCGGATCCAATACAGACCAAATGATAGTTTCCAACCAACATTAGGTACTTTTATAGCGGAGTCATAGGCGGAGATGAAAGCAGATCGCGTGTCGGAATCTTCCGAATCGGAAAAAGAGATGGCACAAGAGAAAACATCCCAGAGGACATCAATATCGTCTGGATTCCTGTCTTTTTCGTAGTTAAAGAACCAAGAACTTTGATTGTGTACTACGGGGATGCCTTCGAATCTATCCGGTACCGGCCCAGACACGTCCAGTTGGTTAGCCAGTTCTGTAGCAACGAAATTCCTATTAGAATCCGTTATTCCCCGGTTGAACATACCCATGGTCGTAAACGGGCATATGTCTTTAAGTGGTTCGGACGTACCATCAGAAAACTGATCCTGAACCAGGTACATTGAATTTTCTTTGGTAGCGATTGCATGTATCCTATCGATTAGTTCGGTGCGCTTTTCTTTAAATGTGAGTAACTGATCCGCGAAAGCCTCGTAGAACCTAGTCCAATCGTATCGTTGTTCCCCGGGTGTATCGATTATGTATTTCTTTCCCCAGTAATCGACATTCAAGAACCGATCAATGTCCTGTGCTTTATTCTCGAACGCGAACCCAATCAAGGCATCGGAGTACCAGTCGCTTCCCGGGGTAACCTTCCAAATCGTTTTTATATAGGTATTGAAATACCATTCACGTATGGGATCAACTCGCGTCCAGTCGACCTTGACAGTATGACCATTACCGGTATTCTCCACAACTTTACCAATAGCTTTGATCGCCATCACGGATACAGGCCGGCCATTGTTTTCAAACGGTAACTCCTTTTTACGAACGTAGGTTGCCTTGATCGCGATTGGGTCGCCGGGCTGAATGGTCTTGGTCATCGCGACGTCCGGATGATCGTCGTCGAAGTTGTTCTCCCAGATACCTTCCTCGAGAAATCGCTCAGTTTGATCAACCGTACCAGAATAACTGGCGCCTACGAACCAACAAGGACGGGTGCTAGTTTCTTCAGACGTTGTATTCATCGATTATGCTCCATTGTCCTTATCCCGTACCAGTGAATCTTCATCAATTTCGTACAGTTCTGAGGTCGAGCGATGGACGCCGATACCGTGTTCCATGAGCAAGAGTACAAGTTGTTCACCATTCATCAGGGCGATTGGCGTCTTGTCAGACTGCTCAGCTTCTTCTTTAGCACCAGCACTGAAGTCACTGGTAGTCACGATTAACCCTTGTTCGTGAGCCCCAAGACTACCTCTGACCTGCTGAACCACGGGAGATTGTACGTTGTGCTTCCATCGTTTGACCTGAACTGCTAGTTTTATACGAACTACATCATCGACTACGAGAATCCCCCGTACATCGATACCTCCATCTTTGCCACTCTTGGTTACCAACTCCACTTCGACAAACCCCATCTCTGCCAACAACTGAGAGATAAGTTCCTCAAACTCTTTCGGCTCCATTTCGAGGAGCCGTTCTCTAAGGTTCTTACGCACTTTTTTGTTGTATTGCTGTATCTGAAATGACAAACCACGCGCCTGCCACTGGCTAAGGCCAACAAAACCACGGCCATGCTGGACAAACCTTGGAGGCTCTCCTCGATTTTGTCGGCGCTTGATCTCTGTGATTACCTGGGCGTACATCGACGCCTCGGGTGTTTTGCCCTTAGTCTGAAGCCATCCTTTTGCCAGCGCTTTCGATGTTATATCCCTGTAATGCATCGGATTCTTACCACCAAATTCCTCGAGGACTTTCTGCGCGGAGTCGGTAAAAGACATACTCGCAACAGGTTCGTTGGGCAAAAGCGACGCTTGCTCAACTGTATCTGTTGCTGGAATCTGATCCTCACCATCTTTCGTGCCGGAATCGGTAGTTTGATTTTCGGAATCTTCCTCTACTATATCACGCATAGCAAAAGTGTGCGGCGCGACCCGTTCAAACAATGATGCGTCTCCGCGCTTCTTGATGTCTGAGTAAAGCAATGCGCCGATAGTCGCTGTGGGTGTCTTACCAGACGACCGCCAGAGATCCTGTTCGGTGATTACTTCGTAAATCTCGTTAACGTGAAGCGGTTTTTGAGCCGACTTCAGGACTTTTTCAATCGCCTTCAATAGGGACATGTTTACTCCTTGCGTACCCTGCCGCGTAACTTCGTAGGTGCGGGGCATCTGAACTACCTAAGTGTAAGTTTTGCAATTGTAGGTTTTAGAATACTGATACCTGGTATTTATGACAAGCGGACTTGGATGAATCTAAACTTTCCTGAAGTACATCACCCCTTCATACCCCCACTCCCTCCACGCCTGTAACAAAGGGAAATACAGACCAAGGGTAATGGGCCGCGAATCCATGGTCTGGATCACGCCTGCATAGCCTTCCAGCTGGTCGCGGTAACGCTCCTGCTCGTTGTCAAGGAATCCTTCCAGGTCTCCGCCGGTGTGGGCGCTCGTCTTGTAGTCGATGATCCAGCGATTGCCGCCGTCCACGAAGGTCCGGTCCACGATGTAACGGCGAACCCTATCTTTCGTCCTTGTGGACAGTGCAAGTTCACGCTCGTCGTTATCGTGCTGTGAGAGGATCCAGCGGCCTCGGTCGTCGCGGAGGGTATTCGCGATGGCGGACATCGCCCTGGAAACGGCCTCGTCGAGCTTTTCGCCGTCCAGTCCCTCGCGCCTGAGGGCGGTGCGGAGGGTCTCCTCGCTGAAATCCAGGCTATCCGGGACCCGCATCCGCTGAAGCATCCGGTGTACGACGATGCCCACCCGCCGCTGCAGTTCGCTCGCCCACTCAAAGGTCGGATGGTGTCCGTCGGTACTCCCGGTCTCGACCGGCTGATGCTGTGGCGGCAGGACAATATCGTCGGGAAGCGGCAGCGGTTCCCAGTCCGCTTCCAGGCGCCTGAGTGGGACGCCCAGGAGCCTGGGTTCGGCCGTGTCGTCTTCGTTGTCATCCTTCAACTGATCCTTCGACGCCATTTGTGACTTCCACGCCGCCGCGAATTCGGGTCCGACCGCGGTCCATATCTCCGACAGCAGGCACCGAGAATCGGGATCTTTCAAGGATTCGTCCTTGGAGTTGAGACCGGTGTGTCCCATTAGGTGAAGGCACTTTCTGGCCCTCGTAGTCGCCACGTACAGAAGGCGGGTCCTCTCGTGGGCTCGCTTCTCGGCGTTCATGCGCTGCAGGTTTGCGTAAAGGGGGTCCTTGTCTCCGCCGGCGCCAGGAATCGGCGCGAGGAGCAATCGGGATTGGTCGGCATCCATGTACTCGCGCCACAAGAGCAACCGCTGCTCGTCTGACCTCGTGCGCCGGCCCAGACCCGGAAGGATGACCGTGTCGAACTCCAGTCCCTTGGCCTTGTGAATCGTCATCAGCTGCAGGTTTTCGCTGGCTTCTACGTCGGAACCCGCGAAGAGCCGGGTGACGTCATCAGCAAACTTCCTCTCGTTCGAGACACCCAGGCCGTCCTGCGCCTGTTCCAGCAGATCCAGGTAAGCCGAGGCATCTTCCAGGTCAGTCATGGATTCCAGGCATGCCGGACCGCCCAGCGCGGTCCAGACCCCTTCCACCAGCCGTCTGACAGGCAGTCTTCCCCGCTGGCCGAAAGCGTCTTCAAGAATTGGAATCATGCGTCTGATGCGCGCCTGACCGTCGGGTGACAACCCGCCCTGTATCTCGAGGTCCCGGAGCAGATCCCAGATCGCACCGGTGGACTCGCCGCCGGCCAGCGATTCTAGGTCGGCGAGCGTCAGGCCGCACCATGGCGTCCGGAGGATCGACAGCCAGGCCAGGCGGTTGCCCGTATGCAGGAGGGCCTGCGTGAGGGCCATCAGGTCCTGTACCACGGGTCGCTCACCCAGGGCGTCGATGTCCACGGCGCGGAACTTCTTCCCATGCCGGTGAAGGGCGGAGACGATGTGGAAGAGATGGTTGCGAGCCAGGACCAGCACGACGATGGTTTCCTCCGGCCACCTCGCCTGTGCTTCGTCGATGATCTCGACAACCCGTTCGGCTTCGGTCTCGGGTTCCTGCTTAAGATAGGGATGTACACGCACGTTGCTGTCGGGACTGGGAGACTTGAATGCAACGGCGGGTTCGTACGTCACAGCGCCGGTAAATACGTTCTCGGTTTCAGGGAAGGCCTCGCTCAACGCGCGGTTCACCCAATCTATGACCGCCGGGAATGAGCGGAAATTGACCGACAGCGTGAGTGGGGTCAACCGGATGGCGCCGATTCCGTTCTGCCGGGCCTGCAGAAAGAGTCCCACCTCCGCCTCGCGAAAACCGTAGATCGACTGCATGGGATCGCCAACCAGGAACAGTGTCCGTCCGTCGTCTGGCCGCCAGTCCCTGATGAGCCCGTAGAGCAGGTCGTACTGGTTCTGGGACGTGTCCTGGAACTCATCGATCAGCAAATGCTGTATCTGACAGTCAAGGGCATGGGACAGGTCGGTCGGTGCCGCATCCGTTCCCAGGGCGTAACGTGCGCCGATCGCGATTTCAATGAAATCGACACCGCCTTCTTCCTGAAACACCCGTCGGAGCTGATCGACGGCCAGGGGCAGAAGGAGGATCAGGGCGTTCAAGACGTCCCACTGGGTTTCCTCGAAACGCGGCGCCGGCAGCATTCGTAACTCGTGAAGCGCAGCGATGGCGTCCTCGTCCAGTTCGATGCCGGCGAGACGATCTTTGGCGTCGCGACCGGCGGCGCCTGCCGGGAACCCTTCCTTAATTGAAAGCTGTTTCCGCCGCGTTCCACCCCTGGTCAGGAAAATCTCCGCGAGTCCCTGCCAGGCGGGCAGCGAATCGACCGAGTCGCCAGGAAAATCGTGTAGATCATAACAGGCAGCCAGGTCGGTAGAACGTGCATCTGCATGGCTTTCATCCCGCAGATTCCCGGCCGCGAAACGCACGAGCTCAACGGTTTCGTCCCTGTATCGCGCGGGGAATGCCGCATCGACCTCTTTCAAGGCGCTCGCGATTACCTGTCCGATGGAAGACTCCAGTTCCTCCCGCAATTTTCCGGCCTCCGCCTTTCTGCCCACGTGGCGCATCCACTGGTCCCGGGCCCCCAGCATGATGCTCAGCAGCCGTTCGATCCTTCCCACATGGTTGTCCAGATGCGCCAGGAGTTTCGACAGGGCTTCCGATACATTTGCGGGCGTGCCCTCGGCGTCCAGCGAGGTGACCGTCAGGCGGGCAGCCCGGTCATACAGGTATCCGGCATCGTCGATCGGGTGAAGTGCCGCGCCCATGCGGGAAATCCAGGGCATCTGCCGGACCAGCATGGCGCACAGCGAATCGATCGTCTGAATCCGAAGGCGCGCCGGATGCTCGGCCAGTCGCCAGTTGAGCGTGTTGTTCCGTTCCTGGGCGACTCGCGCGAGCCGCCAGGTATGCCTTTCATGGGGCGTTGCAGGTTGGGGACCGTCGGCGCGCTGGAGGGCGGCGATGATCCGGTGGCGCATCTCCGCGGCCGCCTTCCGCGTAAAGGTGATGGCAACGACGGCTTCGGGCCAGTCCACCCGGGCCAGCAGCGTCAGGAAACGCTGGATAAGCAATTCAGTCTTACCGGATCCCGCCGGGGCCTGCACGATAAACGACCGGTCGGGGTCCAGGGAAAGCATACGCTGTTTCTGGTCCCACGCAGGATCAAGCATCGCCATCCTCCAACTCGACGGATCCCTGGCCTATACGGCAAAGGGACGGCAGCGCGCAGTACCGGCAGGTCTGATTCCGGTCCTTGGGATCGACGTTCGCCAATCCCGATCTGAAGTCGCGGCCCAGTCGGTCCAGGACCACTTTCCACCTTTCTATCTTGTCCTCCATGGGCGCTTCGCCGGCGGGGACCTTTACACCGGAACCCGGTACGATATCCGAGGAGTTGGCGAGACCTCGAAAGCCCACTTGCCCGGCTGTTATCCTGGCAAATACCACGCCTGCGACGGGATCGTCCGTGGCAACGGCATATATGGGCAGTTGGGGATCATCCGGCCGGGGTCCTTCCCAGCCGGAGGGGTTACACGCCCCCGTCTTGTAGTCGATGATGACGATTTCCCCGTTCTCGAGGCGATCCACCCGGTCGGCGCGTAAACTCAGCTCGATGCCGCCCACCGTGGCGCGCTGCCACTCTTCCTGCTCGAGGACCGTAAACGGCGGCCGTGTCTTTTCAAGGCGCAGCCAGTTCCCGACTATGCCTTCCAGCCTGGCCTTTTCGATCTCTACAAACCGCGGATTACGTAAAGCCCGGTCCCCCAGTTGATTCATGACTTCGGAACCGACGCGCATGCGTACAATAATCGCCAGATCGTCCTCGTCCATGGACTCCAGTCCCGCACGGGACTGCAGCCGTTCCCAGACCCGCTGGAGAATCCGGTGGACAAGCAGTCCCCGGTCGAGGGCGTCCAATCCGGGGGCCGGCTCATCCAACGCCCTGGCTCCAAGGCGTAGTTCGGCAAAGGCCTTGAATGGACACGCCGCCTGGAGCGTGAACAGGAATGTTCCACCCCCGAGGCTCGCTTCGTCGGCCGCTGGTCCGGTGTGGTCATGGATCGTTTCCATCCGGGAAGCGCTCAGAAGCTGTTCCGCGTAGCCTGTCGACGAGAGCAGGTCCAGGTCCGCAGCCGGTTTTTCGGGCAACGAACGGAAAAGCGGGCTGACCCTGAGATCGGAATCGTCCTCCCGCTCGGGATAGCTGACGACGACCGACGGCGCGCTCGAAAGGAGGCGCGCGGTGTGCATCCGGTAGTACTTCAGCTCACGATCCGGTGACGACCTGGGCAACTCAAAACGGCGCTGCAGGCGAAGCGGCAGAAATGGATCGGGTGCGGGAGCCGCCGGCCAGGCCCCGTCGTGCATGCCCATGATCCAGAGCCTGTCGAAGCGCAGGCCAGCCGTCTCCAATTCGTCCAGGATCTGGACCGGTGCCGGCGCCGACTCCGGTTGAAACAACCTGGATTCGGCAAGGTCCTCCAGTATGCCTGCCGCCGTACCGAGTGGAACGGGTCCGGATACGCTGTCCAGTCCTGTCAGTTCGGAAAGCAGTTCCTGCCAGACTTCCAGGGTCTGGTACTCGATACTGTCGAGTACTCGATCTCCGGGCCACCCGATCTCACGTAGGAAGTTGGAAAGGACGGGCGCCCAATCGCTCGGCATGCGCGGAGCCTGGAGGTTTTTGTACTGGTCCGGCCACGGTCCGAAACGAGATATCAGTTCGGGACATCCATGGGGGGTGTTGTATTCACGGGCGAGGCTGATGATGTCCCAGAGTGAGACATGGGTCTGTCTACGCGACCGCAGGGCTACATCGAGAAGGGCACGGCCGGTTATCTCCTCCTCGGAGCCGTTCAGGAACGGCGATCGCAGGATACGGCTGACCCGTTCGATCGGGATATCCCGGGGATCCGTACCCAGGATCAGGAACGCCGCTTTGATAATCGGATACTCGCCGGCGGGCATTCCGAGGGAGATGTTGAAGCGGCGCGTCGGATCCAGATCCGGTCGGAGCCGGTTGCGTGGATGGAACACCTCGCCGAAAACACGCTCGATCTCGTTTCGGCGTTGTTCCAGATCGGGGACGACGATGCCGATCTGAAACGTCGCGGCAGCGGCGTCCGGCTCGCGTTCCAGGATCCGGCGCGCCCATTCGGCGGCGGCTCGGATTTCTCGGCTGGCGTCGGCCAGGCCAACGCGAACCGCATCGCCAGGAACATCGGGGTGTTCGCGTTCGCGGACAGCCACCCCGCGCCGTGCGAGGGCGACGACCAGCCGTTGTTGTGCGGGCGTTTGTTCATGAAATCCCGCGAACTCGATTGTTTCCGGGACCGGGACTTCACCCCCTTCAATGAGATCCGCGACAACCGACGGCAGTTCCGCGTTCGAGAACCAACCCTTGTCGCGGCAACGCCCGCGGAACGCCATGGCCCAGGCGTGGAATGCCTCGGAGTCCGCAGAATCCTCCCACGTCTCGGCGTCGAGGGACAGATTCCAGTCACATAGAAGTCTCCACGATTTGAGGGCCGCCTTGGCGGTCGCGGGGATATCCAACAACTGGTTTTCGGTTTCTTGCAGGATCATATTTTCCCAGATAACCCGTTCCTCGGCCGGCCGGAGCAGCCGGTCTGCCGCTGATGCCGCCGCCCCTTCGGAGAACAACCAGGTTTCCCACAGGTCCTGTAGCCAGGCGGTGAACGGCAGGATCTCTGCCGAGGGCCAGGAAGAAAGGCCCGCCGCCTCCTGTTTCCGATCGAATTCCAGCCGGAGTTCGCGGGAAAGTCGTGTGGTCGCGGTGATGATGGTCATGGTGGGTGTATTTACAGATCGGGAGTGGAGAATTCACCTAAATGGTGCGGCTTAATCAGTTAGTACCGCCAATCTTCATGCGCGAGAGGCGCGCTGTTCAGTTCGTCACGATACAGTCGCCATTGGGGCAGGTGCAAATCCATCAATTCCCTGAAGCGTTCGTTATGCCTGCGTTCAATCAGGTGGACCATTTCGTGCACGAGGATGTACACCAGGCAGGATGCAGGTTTCTTCGCCAGTTCAAGGTTTACCCAAATACGTTTCGCCTCGATGTTGCAGGAGCCCCAGAGGGTTTTCATCCTCTTGATTCGGATATCGTTTAAAGTTACTCCAATTTTATGTTCCCATTCGGTCTTCAACGACACCATCTGATTCCGAAGTTGGCGACGATACCACCGGTGTAGTACAACTTCCCGCGTATTTCGGTCGGACCCTGTACGGTGTCGTATTTCCATTCTTGAATTGTTTAACAGGCGGACACAAGGGGGACCATCGAATTCACTCACCTGTAGCCTATAGCGACGCCCTCTGTAGTAATGACTTTCACCGGACACGAACTCGCGCTGAGACTGTCGGACTTGCTTTTCGAACTCAGCCTGTTTCTTCCGAATCCATGCCAGACGCGAGACGACCGCCGCCCGGACGGCGTCGTCATCGAGATGCAACGGTGCGGCCACACGGACTCTTCCGTTCGGTGGATACACACCAAGATGCAGGTTTTTGATGTCCTTTCGGACGATCTCTATAGCTGTTCCACGTACTTCGATGAAATGAGCACTCAACTCAGTATTCATCCTGGTGCTTTGCGATTTCGAAAATCGCATCTACGAGCGCTTCGTTGCCGACGAGTTTCGACTTGATGGCGTTGCGAATCTGACGTTCTTTTAGCTTGTGTCCCCGCCAATCGTCTCTTTTTACCTGTCTTATGGCTTTGTCCAATGCAATGGCCTTTGCCTCCGAGACATCTTCATTCGATTCAGCGGGAAAGTCCGATTGTTGTAATTTCACCCCTAACCCTTCTACTCCCACAAGGTTGTCAAATAGGGACCTTAAAGCAGAGGTTTTGATCGACGAAGGATAGGACTCGGATGAATGGGTCTCCGGGTTATGGACGTTCCGAGCCAGTTCGACCATCCTGGCGAGGTATTCCTTGTATTCCATTGCTTCCTGCTTGCGCTGGCGAATCAGACCATCCAGCAATAGCGACATTTTCTCATAGTACTTTGGATTGACCGGTGTTTCGTCGATGATAAGCCGGCGGACGTTGTTTTCGATAGTCGCACTTACCGCTTCTTCGTCCTGACGCAAGTTTTCGGGAAGAACTTCAATGGCGTCCTCCCCGTCCCGGACGATCAGTTCTACCAGTGTCATATCGTCGAACGTGGAGACCTGCTCACTTTCCTCGGCCCGGATGTAGGTATCGAGCAGGTGGCGCATGGCAGGCTCGAACATTTTCATATCGACGTAATCGCCGCTCGCGAGCTTGACCTCTTTCCGAGCCTTCTCGTAGTGGTCCACTTCGGCCCTTATCTCCCTGGTCTCGGCCTCGGAGTAGCCGGCTTCCTGCATCTCATTTGCCAGGTTTGCATATGCGCGAAGGAAAGCTGCTGTCAGCTTATAGAAGGCCACCCGTTTCGGTTCATTTTCCCTGAGCTGTTCAGCATTGCCGCTTGCCGGTCCACAGAAGTACTTGATATAGGCGGATGTATCGCGAGGCGGTTCGACGGGTTCCGTCAGCGCCTTGATCGCTTCCCTCGCTTCCTCCAACCGCTCGCGACCCTGCTGGAGCCGGTCTTTCAGCAAGCCCTTTACGTCATCGGCATCGTAACCGTCGAATGCCGCTCCTGTGTAATCCTTGATCGATTGTTCCAGGGACCGGAAGAGGTCCTTATAGTCGATTATGTACCCGTTTTCCTTGTCCTCACCGTCAAGACGGTTGACCCGGCAGATTGCCTGGAACAGCCCATGGTCCTGCATATGCTTGTCGATGTAGAGACAGGTCGCGGGAGGCGCATCGAAACCGGTCAGCAACTTGTCTACGACGATCAAGAGTTTCATTTGCCCGGGACTTTCGATGAATCGCTTCTTGACTTCCTGCTCGAACCGGTCGGCCTTTTGCATAGCCGAGTCTTCGGGTTCGTTGAAGTGATCCGCGAGCATCTTGCGGTAGACTTTGTACTTGAGCAGCTTCTCCGTGAGTCCTTCGCCGGTTTCCTCGCCTTTGATATCCGAAGTGGCCGGTCGGTAGGAGGTGATGATGGCGCATTTCCCCTCCAGGCCATGGTTCTGAAACATCTCGTAGATGCGACAGGCCGAGTAGATGCTGTCCGAGACGAACAAAGCGTTGCCCCGGTCGCTCTTGAGGCGGTCACGCGTCTCCATGTCGATCAGGATGTCTGCGACGATCTTTTCCAAACGGTCCTGTGAACTCAACACCCTCCGCATCGTGCCCCAGCGTTGCTTGAGTTGGGCCTTCGCCACGTCGCTTAGCCCCTTGGTCTTGACATCGAACCACAGGTCGACCTTATCCTGAGAGGTGATATTCTGATCTATGTCGCGCGCCTCGTAGCGCAGATCCAGCACTACGCCGTCGTTCACCGCCTCGTCGTACCTGTAGGTGTGTATATAGGGTCCAAAAGTCTCTATGCTTCTCCTTTTGTCATCTTTCAGCAACGGTGTGCCGGTAAACCCGATCAGCGTGGCTTCCGGCAGCAGCGAGGTCATTGCCGCGTGGAGTTTACCGGACTGTGTACGGTGACACTCGTCCACGAAGACGAAGATATCGCCCTTTGCACGGAAGTTGTCGGGAAGGTGTTTCCGGATATCTTCGAGGAACGCGTCGATATCGCCTTCCTCCGACGCGCCGAATTTATGGATCAGTGAGCAAACCAACCACTCGTTGGCGGTGTTCAGTACATGCACCAGGTCGGCGCCGCTCCCGGTCCGGTGGATGTCTTCGCTGACGCCCTTGAAAACCTTCTCGATCTGTTCGTCCAGTTCCGTGCGGTCGGTGATGATAAGGACGCGTCCGCCACTCACGTTCTCGCGTATCCACTTCGCCAGCCAGACCATCGTCAAACTCTTGCCGCTGCCCTGAGTGTGCCAGATGATGCCGCCTTCGCGCCGGTTCACGCGCTCACGGGCGGCTCGCACGCCGAAGTACTGGTTGTGTCGACATACCTTCTTGTTACCCGTGTCGAAGACGATAAAGTCGTGCACGATCTCCAACAGCCGCTTTTTGTCGCAAAGTTGACCCAGTTCGCGGTGCAATGGATTGTCACCGTTGGTTTCACAGAGTTCTTGTTCTTTCCAGCGTAGCCAGTACTTCTCAGGCGTCTCTATCACCCCATAACGAAGCCCCTCCGTCTCGTTGCCCGCCATGACCAGTTGCACCGTGGTGAAGAACGGACGGATGAACTCCTTCTTCTGGCTGTCGAGGTTCTGCCGGATGCCCTCGTTTACCGATACTATGGAGCGCTTCAGTTCCAGCACGCCCATGGCGATGCCGTTGACGTAGAGTACCAGATCGGGACGCCGCGTATTCTCGCCGAGTATGGTCACCTCCTCGGCAATGTCGAAGTCGTTGTTCTCGGGATGCTCCCAATCGATCAGCCAGACGGTCACAGTCTGCTCTCCGACCGCCGGCTGAATCTTCACACCGTAGCGGAGCATTCCGTAAACCTCGCGATTGGCGTCGTAAAGCGTCTTGCTGCCGCCGAGCGCCGCCGCCTTGCGTAAAGCAAAAAGCGTCCTGGCGATGATCCTTTCATCATGGCCATTACGCATCAGCCAGCCGGTGACCTGATCCTCTTCTACGTTGCTGTTGTCGAGGCGGTCCTTCCAGTTGCCGAGATAGGCGTAGCCGAGCACGTCGTCAAAAAACGCCACGACGCGCTCCTGCGTACGGATCTCCTGTTCGCCGACTTTGCTCATGTCTTCACGCTCTCCGACTTCGGATTTGCTGGGGCGGATTGCCTCTCATTCCTCAGGTATTGTATCCAGAATATGTCTGCCAATCCATACTTGCGGCAGTCTATCAAACGGACCACGGGTTGATCACCTCGATTCTGCAGTGCTCGAAATCTCCGACGTTACGCGTTGCGACAGCCGCTCCGCGGCATCTTGCGATGGCCGCCAACTGGCAATCTGCATAGCTGATTGGCTTCCCTATAGCTCGTCGACTGGCAGCGATTTCTGCGTGCATACGCGCAGCATTGCTGTCAAAGGGTAGAATGCGTCGCTCGAAATCTTCTCGGAGCATAATCTCGACTTCAAATGCCAGTCTTTCACGCCGACGCTCCGCGGGCAGAATCGCAACGCCGAAGCGCAACTCAGCTTCCGTGACAACCGATAGGTATACATCTTCGGTAATTTGAGCAGCAAGCCATGACGTCACGGAGGGATTAGGAGCGGGACGCGTTAGTTCTGATACGACATTGGTGTCGAGAAGGATCATTCAGGAGGAACTCAGCCTAATTCCGGTGGATCACGCATTGGCTCGCGGGGAGGTATGTCTAGCTCGACACCACCCAAGGGCTCAAAACGAGCGCGTATGGCCTGTGCCAAATTGACAGGAGGTTTGTTTTCGGTCAGTGCGGCTCGCAGAATTTCCCGGGCTTCTTCCTCCATGGAATGGCCGTGCTCGGCTGCCTGAATGCGCAATCGCCGTTTTATGTCTTCGCTAAGGTTGCGAATTGTCATGCTTGCCATTGTGTCTCCGTTTTAGGCTGTTCTTGTTTATGATAATGAAAGATATCATTGCTGTCAATGATATCAGTAGATCAATCTATGATCTCTTCCAGCGCATCAGTGTGGGAGATTTATTGATGCTACCGCTTCGGTTGTAGAATCCGTCTTCGTCGTCGCTTGGATTCGGATTGGTATCAACCGGAGTTTTCAGTAGAGTAGGCCCTGACTGGTCGGATGAATATCGGCAAGGAGGATGGTAGCGTCGGAATTCAAATCCGGGAGGTATGAAGTTCAGTTTTTTGCGAAGGCCAAGAACGAGTGATGCAATTTTAACGGTGAAGTCGCTGCTCTCGGATGGTGACTAGTCCAGACTTGCGACTCGGTAATCACATCTGACAGTATAAGGATCTCATTGGGACGTGAGTTGCGATTCAGGTAGCTGTTAATGCCAATGACAGTGGCTTGCTCGTCGCCTGAGATCAGATATCCGATCATGAATCCGGTGGAGTGGTTTCCTGAGTACTTACCGGTTTTGAATCGATCTACACCCTCCACAATGTACGCACGAAACAGGTGAGCGTCGTCACCGGCGATACGCTTGCATTCGATGATCGCGTGGGGATCGTGCTCTCCGAAGCGGACGCGGATCCCGATACACAGAATTGGGATGTCGGTTCGGCCATCAGGCACCAGTACTTCCGGACGAGAACGGGATTCGGTACCGGAAAGCACCACCAATGTGTCATTCAGCGACGGCCTTTCACGGTTCAGTGCTTGACGCATTCCATCGCGTAGTCGTTCCGTGAGTTCTACTTCTTGGGCGCTCGTATTGACGTCCGGCGACTTCAACGCAATAATCCAGCCAACTTCGACGGTCTGCAATATCGTTGAGGCGATATCAGGTTCAAGATCTATGAAACGGCGGCCGCTGGTGGTCGGACCGTCAAAGGGCAACTTCATACGGCGGTTCCAGAAAGGCTCTCAACAATAACCGAATCCGCATCTTCCAAGGCCGATACGCCCATCCAGTGCCGCCGGGCAGCAGGCTTGACTATCACAACCTCGTTGCGATCGTGTACGCGAAGTTCGCGCTGCCCGACCAGGCTCCTCGCGAGCGGAACTTCCAGGCGTTCGCCGATCCGGTCGAGAACGTCTTTCAGGTCTCCGCCTGTTCTCACAACTTTCAACTCGGGAAGATCCGGGCATTCGGAGCGCCCTTCGAGAATGAAGCGAACAACCCGAAGCGGCGCACGTTCCGGAAGTTCAAAGACTTCGGCGCGCATACGGTTTTTGTTTGCTGCGGAGAGCCAGACACCCACCGTCGCCACGAAATTGCGGGCATAGTCCGCAATTTGGCTAACGCTTGCGGCTTCAACAGAAGCGATCTTGCCGGCCTTCCATTGCCAACTTGCGCGGAAGAGACCATCACGTGCGACGGTGCGGTCTGCTTTGTCCAATTCATATAGGTCGTAAACAGCTTCGTCAAGATTCTGCCAATCGGAGACGGAGGGAGAACTCTCCTGCATATCCCGGGCAAGTTGCACCAGATATCTACCTAAATCGGAGTTTAGGGCTTCTTTGAGGCTAGGAACTGGCATGCGTTCGATGTCCCGAAGCTTGATCCGTTGCATCCACAACCCAAAAGTCGATGAAGTCATGAGGAAGAACCAGGATGCGAGTGACGAACTCAGAATAGCGGCGAGCAGGTGAAGGGTATCTCGCTCTGGCTGTGGAAAGCCCACACCGAAGAAGGCGTCCGTGAAGACGGTATCTCGATCAGCGACAGCAATGACCGGGCGTGGTCCACGTCTCAGGAACTCCTTGATGAGTAACAGCGGTGCTCTATAGATGTTGAGATTGCGCGGCCACTGCGCCTTCGCAGCGTCAAACAAGCCCAAATCCGTCGGGACGGAGAACGGTCGAAGGTCGGCCGCGGTCAGGAACGGACGCCCTTGAAGAAAACGCGCATCGCGGCTTTTATCACCGAAAATCAGCCCGACATTAAACTCCGTACCGAGTTTGGCAAGCTGGTCTCCGAGCTTCGGATGATTGTCCGTCAGTCTGTCCAGCAGGGACAGATCACGACGGAACCCGACAAACGCAGCCTTCAGAAACTCCGGTTTTCGCTGCCAGTCAGCCAGCGGCATCGTAAGGATATCGCTTCTTGCTATCTCGAATGTGTGACTTTGCACTCCGGCCGGAGACCAGGGAACCTGCACCGCGGTGATCGCATCGGGGCGTGAGGGCCGGTGTCTTGCAAAGAGGACAACCGCGGGCATACTGCTTCTTGGAAACAACCAATCAGACTGATTCGACAGATTGACCAGCGTCACGGGGGATAGTTCCTCGATGATTTGGCGGGAGGCGGCAGCACCGGTTCTGCTCAGACTGAAGAATTGGACAGCGCTTAGAATCAAGCCGAATCGGGTCTCCTCGCAGGCGAATTCCATAGCTCGAAACACGAAGTCCAGACTCTCACCCCGAGGCGGAAGCGCAATCTTTCCACCTCCTCGGACTCGACGTTCCGATCTGGCCGATCGACCTCGATAGCTCCATGGTGGATTGCCGACGATAACGTCAAACTTCCCAGAGGTGTCTCGTGCGGTCGGTGCTGACAGTCCATTTGTTATAAGTTTGTCATCCCACGCGTCACCGATGAATAACGTATTGCCTATCAGCGGCTCGAACTTCAACGTCTGAGGAGAATCTGGGTTTGGATCGAGTTCCAGCGCCGCCAGGTAGAGACTGAATGCGGCCACGCGCACTGCGGCTTCACTTATGTCTACGCCATAGATCTGTTGGTGTAGCGTGGAACGGATCAAATCGCGGCTTCGTTCTCTCCCCTTCGATCGGAGATCAACCAGCCGTCGCAAGGCTTCGACCAAGAAGACGCCGGAGCCGCAGGTTAGATCAAGTACGGTTTCTTCACCAGAAAGTCCTTCCGTAATTTCGTCCAGAACCATAGAGACAAGCGACAGCCGAGTATAGAAAACGTCATTCCCGGAACGGGAATTGGGAGTCGACGGGGCGTCGTGGGCGAATTGCTCGTAGATCAAGCTGATCAACTCTACTGGAATCACGTCGAACTGGTATGGGAAGAACGTCATTTGCCCGGTCTCGGGATTCACGGCTTTAAGAAAATCCGCAACCCTGCAGAGGTGCTCAGCGTTTGGCATGGCAACTCCCTCTAAAGGAAACATGTCGCCATTGAATGTCTCTCGAAGCCAGTTGAACAGTCGATCCGTGGCTGAAGGGTCACGCAATATGTCGGGAAAGGACCGGTGACCGTAGTCGTTCTCAAGAATCTGCTCCGTGACGATTCGCCGATCAATCAGGTACTGGGTGAAAATTGAGCGGCCGATCAATCCCTGAGCCCCCGAATGATCCAATCCCATCTTGAGGAGGTCGGCCTCAAGGGCAGAGAGATCGGACAGTAACCGTTGGTCCACGCTAGTGCTGCGATTGACGTTATTCGCCTGTTGCCAGAAC
This sequence comes from bacterium, assembly GCA_965262815.1. Classification (GTDB taxonomy): domain Bacteria; phylum JAAXHH01; class JAAXHH01; order JAAXHH01; family JAAXHH01; genus JAAXHH01. Next base: position 402,189 of record OZ253560.1, read on the forward strand.
CGTCCCGTTTCCATCGCAAGTCGACCGGCGAACGCATCGAGCACATCCAACTCGTTCTCGATCTTTTTAAACGTACGCAGTCGGTGCGTGGAAGTATCCCTGTTCTGCTGAGGTTGAGCGAAACCGTTGTAGAGATCAATTCTCTGCGGCGAAACCACCCACAATAGTGGAGCGAAACCCTGATTCCATATCTCCCAACGCCACCGGGTTATCTCCTCTTCGGACGGAACTTCCGGTTCGCTCTTGAAATAAACGGTGAGCGCCGAGTTGCTGCGCCACAGGGCGTCAGGCAAAAACTCACGGGCCTGGCACCTGTTACGGGCATCTTCGTCCAGGTACACACCGCGCGCTGGCTCGCCATTCGCCATGTAGCCGGTGGCTTCAAGCACTTCGCTCAGGACTTGATTTGCCATGTTTTCCTCGCGGGTGTGCGTCTTTAATCGTTAGAATCAACCCACGACTACTAATTATATGTTAAGTTAGTTAATTATATGTATTTGGTCATGAATAGATTGTCAATCTCGTATTTTCCGGCTGTTTAGTGTTTCAGTCGGGTTGTTACAGGATAATCTTGCCTGTGAAGAGATTGATCATCGTGATCAGGTGTCTGTAGGATCGATATCCGCAATCCTTAGCTTAGCGATTTGAATGAGGTTGTTGATACCTATTCGCGCGCCGATAGGAGGCTGGTGTCAAACCAGCCCGGGACTAGATATGCGCTGGATGCGGATGCATGGTTAGCCCACATGCTCGAAGTAATTCATAGGACGCCACATATTTCCCGCTGTCATTGGCCGACCAGGCAATCCGACCCGCCGTATATAGGACGGGCAAACCGTCCGCCTCCGAGGAGATACAGATGTTTGTACAACTGCTTCTCGTCTCGGTCGAACGCAGCACAGCGAATGTAATAAGGCAAAATCAGTCCCAAGTCCATCATGTAACAAGCCGATATCTCGTGATTTTCCTATCGATGGGTTGGACATACTGCCATATTTGCTCAGCAGTACATAACAAAGAACTTAGTGAGACTGACTGTTGAAGGCGTTGTTTGGTCTTTTAATCTGCCTGCTCGTGCTTCTTGTACCTGCCAAACAGCGCAGAGCCGTCAAATGGACAACACTGATTCCCGCCTCGGCCCAAACCACGCAAGCCGTCATCACTTATTCAGAACTGCATTGAGTGACTGCTTAAGGTCACAACGTAGCGATTCAAGACCTTCATTGTTGTCAACATAACGTATAAAGCGAATCTGTCGGAGATCAACGGGTACGTCTTCGCTATTCTGAGTTAGAAGTATGACGTCGCGTCCACGTGCGTGTGCTAGACCGGTTTCGTAGAGCACATTAGGATTCTTTCCGGTCAGATCACAGATAACCAAACGACTTTGTACAATTGTGGAGAACACATCATTGATGATTTTCGTAGGTCCATATATATCATCTACACGAAGAGCCGGACAGCTGACATCCTCGCAAACAGCTCTAATAACATCATAGATAGAAGTGAATTCAGCTTTAAAGGGCATCATCACAGCAATATGATTCAACCTAGGTAGTGGCCAAGTTTCAATATCGAATAGTTTCGGCATATCGGGTTCGTCTCGACTATTCAACAACTCGAACAGATTTGAAACCAGATTGCCTTTCTTAACAGCCCAGTGAGTTCGACGGTGTTCCCAACCCTCCGTATCAAACAGTTCGCTTCGGAACACCTCTTCCGAACTTAGTACATTGGTTAGGTGTCTATAATCAAAAATAACGTTACGACCTGTTTTGTATACGTCTCCGAGTTGTGTTAGAAACGCTGGCGTAGAGGGTTCTCCCAGAGGGTTGTCCACCTCAGCTACGACAAGTGCAGGTAGTTCTGAAAGTCCTTTAACGTTTTCTTCGTATCGACTCCATTCATCCGTATTGGAGAACTCAAATAGACGTTCAGCGGGAAAAGTAGAATGACCTGACGAATTTCGAAAGATATCAGCCGATGGATTCCCATAGCAGATCAGGCTGTAATGATTCAACGACCAGTTCATTGCCATCCTTTCAGTCTATATCTCAGATTACAAATCTACTTCATTTTGCTGTGCAGTCTCATCCGGCCAGTGAGGAGTTGCTGCATCATGCCCTGTTTAAATGCATGGGTTTTTTCTTTGCGATCTACCAACTTAGCGATCTCGGCTTCCATGTCAGACAAAACTGCGACGATTGAAATCTGCTCTTCCACACTTGGTATTGCGCACTTGAATTCAGCCATATCGCGGCCGTAAAGATGAAAGACTGTTGTACCAGATACAAGTTGCATCACTTGATTTCGGAAGACTTTGATCGCATATGCTAGGTACTCTCCTTTGAGTATACTTTCTGGGACACGAATTACCATTACATCCCCACCTATGATGATATCAGAAGTCAATATACAACTTGCCGTTGCTAGTCCATTGGGAGTCACGTCCGAGGTCGGCATCAGCACATCGTTGCGAATTGAGCAGAAGAACATACCCCTCCGATTAGTCCCATGTATAACTTCGGTGATTCGTTCGTCATATACTGTAAAAAGTTCGCCGTAGTGGATACATCGACGTTTTCCATCAAGTGACAGATCACTTTTAGATAATCCCAAGCCTTTAAAAAAAGACGCGATGTCTCCCAGCCGCTTCATCTTCCACGCCCCACTAAACCCTGGCAGGCGAGTCTTGCCTGTGAGGAGTTGCTGCATGGTAGCCTGTTTGATAGCCCGCTTCTTGGCAATCAGCGCGTCCAAAGCAACGAGCAACCCATCTACATCCGACAACGCCTCGCCGATGGCGTGTTGTTCTGGAGTTGTGGGTAGAACAACATGGACTGATTTTAAGATCTGCGTGTTAAGGGAGGCCATGGTTTGACCCACGGCGACACCACGAATCCGGCTCTTAAATGATTCAGAGTGGAAGTGATAGCTAAGATAGGGAGGGTATGTTATACTGTCTGAGATTCTAACCCTAAGTAGGCGACCTGAAAAAAGCCAACCGTCTTCCATTTCTCGTACAAGTGAATTGCGATCTACTGACCCAACTCGACTGAAAACTATGTCGCCCATACGAAGTTGGTAACTCTTCAAGCGAGAACAATCTGCGGTAGAGACCAAGGGTAGGCCATGGTGGATGATGCCATGCTCGCTGAGATGCTCTACTGTGATTATCGGTGTACCATCGTCTACATAGTCGCGTTCATGTTTTGCGGATCCGAATGGCCCGGTTTTTACATCCGCAATCGACGTAATCGCCAGAATAAGCCAGTCCTCGGGAATCACTCCCAACTCGGTATTCTTGTAACCCGGTGGCACGTCTTCCGATCGCGCGTAACGGCCATCTTGATGGACATTGTCCAATTGCACGTGCCCCTCATTCATAGAATTCACACGCCCTCGAACAACAGGATCGTGGCCCCCGATAGTTGGACGAGGGATACCCCATCCCAGCGTACAGCTTCCATAGTCAATCGTTCCTTGTTCCAAAGCCCGCTGAACGCCCGCCCGGGCACGGAATCGGTGAATAGTAAAGCGCTGATAGTGACGTTCGTATCGAAGACAACGCAGGTCATGCTTCGTCCAGGATGGTCTGCAGTATCTCTGGAGTCAGACCGCGCCGTTGCGCGTTGCGACTGATTTCCTGCACCGTGTCTCTGAGCGATTTCCCGGATTCTGTCGCATCAAGCAAACGCAAATTGACAAGCAAATCCAGCTTGCGACGCTCATTATCAGAAGCCGAACGGCATCGTTTGGCTACTTCGGGATCAACCGAAACGGTTATTTGCTCTGCCATCCCTGTTCCTCCAACGTACAGGCCTTCAGGTTGCCAACAAATGGCCGGTTATCATATCGTACTTCTTAATGGATATACTCAAACCCAACCCACAGTACAAAACCTTCTCTCATAGCGAAATCCCCATCCGCTTCAAGTGCCCCTCAACTTTTGCGCCGAACGCCACCACCTCCCGCTCCAACTCCGGTAACGGCCGGGCGTAACGTTCTGCGAGTTCTGTCACGCGCCCGGCAAGCTGCCGTGTCAGCCCTTGCACCTCATCCTCGATAGCGGCCCGTATGCTCGCAAGCCACTTGTCCTCGACCACAAGCGTCCCGATCTCGGTTTCGGTGAGTCGGGCGTACTTCTCGATCACCGATGTATATAGCGTGTCCCGTGTCTGCTTGCATGTATCCTTCCGGATCTTCTCATCTTCCATGAGCTGGAGATAGTCGTAGAGAATATCCAACTCCTTGAATAGTCCTTCTTCGTCTTGGACGTTCTTGGTCCAATTATGAACGCCAAAGGTCGTTTTCTTGATGGACTTTGCCTGATTGTGTTCTGGCGTTCCTTCGGAATAAGTCTTTAGAATGGCTTCCTTTAATTCGATGACGCGCTGCCGCATATTACTCTTGGTGATACCGCTCTTCCCTTCAAGACCGTTGAGAGCGCCCTCATCGGCACCATGTTCCTCTTCGAATTCCTCCTTACGTTCCGCCAATTCGGAAACTTCCGCCTCAAGTCGCTCCAGTTCTTGCTGTTCGTTCTTGAAGAATTTTGCGATTACCAAAGAATACGGGATTAGTTCACCAACGTACTTGGTAGTCTTTTGGCCCTTCTTGATAGTGAAATCCGGTGTTTCCTTGTCATTGGAGGAACGAAGGTTGCGGCCTACCTGCCAGCCTTCCGCGGCAATAAGATACACGTCGTCCTGCATCGTCTCGTCCCAACAGTCCATCAACCGTTGGTACACGTCGTACGGGTCGAGCAGCGTCAGGTCCGCGAAACGCGCCAGCAGATCCTCCGCCAGGGTGCGAATGAGGTTCCTGGGGTTGGCATCTGTATCGAGTCCTTTCAAAGACGGCTCGTGTGCTACGCACCATTCGTCGAGAACGGCCGCAACCCAGGCTTCGTACGATCTGAACTCCCCGTGACCGAGAATGGCGGCCTTCACCTGTCCCGTCTCGACATGACTTTCGCTGTAGCCCTCGCGGCCGTTTCCGACAAACAAGGTCCGGCGTAGCGTGGGGAAGACCTCCCAGTAGGCACCGAGCGAGTCAAGGTCGCGGTCCGGGATGCCGCCGCGCAGATGGGCGTCGAGGTCGTGCAGGTCTTCCGGCTCGCTGGAATCGACGTAGCGCGGGATGTTGATGTTATAGTCGTTAGCGGAGCTGGCGATCTCGGCGGTCGGTACCAGGCGGGAGTAACGCGGCAACTCGGTCTGCCGGTTGAATACGTCGACGATCCGGTGGATATCCTGGGCGCGCAGGCGGTTCTTGTTGCCGTCCTTGCGGAAGTCCTTGCTCGCGTTGATCATGAAGATGCCGCCGCGCACATGGGCGTTTTCCTTGTCTAAAACCAGGATGCAGGCGGGGATGCCGGTGCCGTAGAACAGGTTGGGCGGCAGGCCGATGATACCCTTGATGAATCCTCGTTGGATGAGGTTCCTGCGGATGTTCGCTTCCCTGTTGCCCCGGAACAGTACGCCGTGCGGCAGTATGATCGCGCCCTTGCCCTTGCTGTTGAGCGACGCAATGAGGTGAAGGAGGAATGCGTAGTCGCCGTTCCTGGCAGGTGGGATACCGTAGCCGAAACGTCCGTACTCGTCGTTGGCCGGATCAAGGCCGTTGGACCAGGCCTTGGCGGAAAAGGGCGGATTGGCAACGGCAAAGTCGAAGGTCTTGAGGCGGTCGTCCTGGCTCTTGAAGTACGGAGCAGCCAGGGTGTTGCCTCGCCAGAGTTCGGCGGTCTCGTGGCCATGCAGGATCATGTTCATCCGCGCCAGCGCATAGGTGGCGTTGTCCATCTCCTGGCCGTAGACGGTAATGCCGCGCGGCGCCTCGTCGGCGGCTCTGAGCAGGAGCGAACCTGAGCCGCAGGTCGGATCGTAGATGGTCTGGTCCTGCCGGGTATCCGGTCCGATGCCGATCACCTGGGCCATGATGCGCGAGACCTCGGCCGGCGTGTAGAACTGTCCCTTGCTCTTGCCGGATTCCGTGGCGAAGTGCATCATCAGATACTCGTAGGCGTCGCCGAGGAGATCATCCCCATCGGCCCGGTTCGCGCCGAAATCGAGATCGTTGAATATGGCGACGAGCCTGGAGAGCCTGTCCTGCATCTCCTTGCCGGACCCCAGCTTGTTTTCGTCGTTGAAATCCGCCTGATCGATGACATCCCCAAGATCGTTTGCTTCCGCGAGCGTGGCGATCACCGTGTTTATCTTATCGCCGATCTCCTTATCGCCGACCAGCTTTACGATATCGGCGAAGCTGCCGCCCTCGGGCACTTCGATGAGCGTATTCGGGTCTTTGGCCGCCTTGTCCGAGACGTACTTCATGAAAAGCAGCGTCAGGACGTAATCCTTATACTGGGAGGCGTCCATACCACCGCGAAGTTCATCGCAGCTTTGCCAGAGTGAGGAGTACAGTTGGGATTTTTTAAGGGCCATTGGTCGGTTTCAAATACGGGGTGATCTTGACGGAAATTGTGCACAGGAATGTGCACCGTTACGTACTGCGACAGGACAGTCGTTCACACAGAGATGCTCTCAGTCAAATAGAGTTCTATTCTTTCGCGGTTCGCGGTCAGGCTGGAGAATTGCTTCTCGCAGACGTCGCTGAGGCGTGCCAACACTTTGCGATTGATAGACTCCTGATCTTCAAATATCGCCAGTGAACGAAATGGGATGTGCCACTTCTCGAATTGATGCAACGCAATCGTTGCGTCCCTCGTTCGACCATCGCCACCTAGTGCGTGAACGAAAAGAGGAACCGGCATGCTGTTTATCCGGCAATCCACAGTATAGATTCCTTGGGGATCGTGTTCGAGGTCATTCCAATCGAAGCTTCTGCGTATTTCCGGTACTACTTCACTCATCAAGCTATTGAAATCCTCCATAAACGTGGATCGCGCCCGTTCTCTGGACAGGTAGGTAACGTCGGAGATCTTTAAAAGTCCCTGTACAAAGGAATACAGTGCGTCACCGTATCGTCCATCAGGCACCCGGAGCATCAACTCCCCGTTGCGGTCTTCAATCTGGAACGTAGAGAGTGCGTTAGAGATGATCTTTTGGCGGGTACCTGTATGCAGGTCCTTCTCATCGATATCATAGGTCAGGTGCATGTATGTATGAGCTTCATCCGTTAGCAACCAATGGGAACCTTCCTTCTTCAGGACTATTGCCAGATGATCACCATCTTCAAACAGGAACGGAGTTAAGACGCGAAAGCGTCCCATACCCTCAGCTTCAAGACGTACTTTACTCGAAACCTTGTCGTGAAAATCTCGCACAATGGTCTCGGTAGCCATCACCTACACCCCCTCAAAAAGATCGATTTGTCGCTCTTTTGGAACCTCGAGATTTGCATCGGTGATCATACAGCGGAACGCACCGTGAAAATCCCCGTAACGGTCGGTCGGTTCAGCATAGGCATCCTCCCGGGTTCCAACCTCCTGATACCGTTCTGTCGCTGAATGAATGTGAAAATCGTAGAACGTCATATCTTCAATGTGATTGGTGTGTTGGTGACTTCGACCATTGTAACGCAGTAGGCGAAAAACCTGATTTGATTCCGGTACTTGCACGCCTAAAATAACAGAAAAATCAATCGGATTGACCTGGTTCTGTCTTAGAATCAGCCGGAACTCGTTTCCAGCGTCGCCAGTCAGTATCAACAATTGCTCATCGTGTCCACGTTTGGGTCTGAGTTTTATACGATTGCGCCATTCGGTAGGCAAAGGCTTGCACTCATTTATCAAGTTCTCGACTTCATGATCAGGATAAACTATAGCCATGTGTTTGTAAAACCAGTTAACCAGTCGTCGAGTTTGAAGATGATAAGTCGGAGGAGAGTCCCTCGTTCAACCTCGGTCCCACTAGCTCGCCCTGACCGCCAGCTTGCGGCGATCCCGTTCTCCGTATCTCGCGTTGGGAGCCTCGAGGATCTGTCGCTGCCGTTCCGTCAGGTCGCCATACCAGTCCGCGTCGTAGTAATGGGCGTACCAGGACACCGAGTTGGGCGAATACTTGTAGAAGAGGGTTCGGCGTTCGTCACCGTGCCAGGGCATCGTACCGTGGGTCAGCGCCTCGGTGAAGATGATCGCGGTCCCCGCCTTTCCTGTTACGGCCCGGACGAAGGGCTGATCGGTCTTCAGGTTGCGCCACTCATCGGGAAACCTGAAATTGCTCTTGTGGCTGCCGGGCACGCAGCCGAAGCCGCCGTCACCGGGATTCACGTCCCTCAGGTTGTAGGCGACCACGGTCAGTCCGCACCGGATCTCCTGGTTGACGCAGGTATAGGAATAGAGGGGGTCGAAGGGGATGGCGCCGCCGTGCAGCGTCGTGCCGATGGGGCCGTCGTCCCGGCGGATGATATCGGCGTAATCGTGGTCCAGACGGAACTTGGGATTGACCAGTTGCTCCAGGTACGGCAAGATGCGCGGATTGTCGATCAGTTCCCGGTATGCGGGTCCCCAGTCGAGCAGCGTGAAGGAGAACCGGTGGGTGGTCGCGCCGGGATCCATCTCCTGATCGATTTGCTCATCGAGGAGGCGGTTCAATTCGGCGAGCTGCCCGGCGTCCAGCGCGTCCGGGACGGTGATATAGCCCTGCAGATCGAAAAGGTAGCATTCCTGGGGTGTCATACGTCGCCCTTTCTCAGGCTAAGGTCTCAATCGTCGTCCACGGCATAGTCGTCGCCATAGTACTTGCTCGTGGTCCGGGTATGGAACTGGACCGCGGAGATGGGTTCGTACTTCGGTTCACCCGTATTGGGCAGCACCTCTAGCGTCTCCTCCTCCCAAACGTAGACGGCCATGGGAATGCTGATGCGTGCGGTGGCGAAGAGACCGGCGTCGAGCGGTTTGCTGACCCGGTGCGTGGTGGAGGGGAGGCGATCGTTGGTGATCCGCTGCATGTAGTCGCCCGTGTTGATGATGATGCTTCCTTCCGGGGGATTGAGGCGGATCCACTTCATGTTTTCCCGGTTCAGCACCTGCAACCCATCTACCCCGTGGGAGGGGAGGATGGTGAACAGGTCGACGTCTTCATGCCCCAGCATGCGCCCCGCGCCGGACGCGTCGTCTTCCTCGGTGATGGGTGGGTAGTAGTTGAGCCGGAAGCCGAAGTTCGTCCGGTTGAGTTTCTCGTCGTAGAGAGTCGGATCGCAGCCGAGGTAGGTCAGGATGCTTTGCATGAGGGGCAGGATCAGCTTCTCGTGACTCAAAATGACTTCCCGGAAGAACAGCTCGTAACCTCCGGAGGGCCAGAAGTCCGTCTCGCTATAATCCGAGTTTTCACCCAGGTTGAAGGCACGCCGGCAGAAGACCCAGCCTTCGACGAGATCGGGGTGCATGCGGCTGGTCTGCTTGATGGGGAAATACCCCTGGTTGACCGAACCGAAGCGCTCGGCCTCGTATTTCATCTTGTCGGTTAAGGGGGTGTCCGTGAAGAACTCGGCCACCTTTTGCTCGGCTTCGACGTACAGGCTGGCCGGTATTTCGTGTCCCTCGAGGATCACGAAGCCGATGCCTTCCATGGCCTCGCCGATCTCACGGGCGAACCGCGCCTTGCCTTCTGGGCCGCCGTGGAGGAACTGGCCCAAGTCACAGGTCCGGATCTGTGTTTCCTCGTCGAACGCCTCCTCTGCCGCCCCTTCGGCCAAGTTGTAGGTCTGTTCCTTCTTCACCTGGTCGTATTGCGTGTATTCCTGGTTGACCGCCTTGATGCCCTGCTCCTGTTTGGTGCCCATGATCCTACTCCCGGTACGGGTGTCGGCTGCCCCGTCATTCCGCGACAGCCTGCAAGTCACTGAATCGTGTATTCCTGATTCCTGTATACCTCCAATATTTCATATCCCCGGCCGCTCTGGCAAGGTTAAAATGGACCGGCACGTGCTGGCGCGGTTCCACGCAGGAAGGCCGGTTTTCCGGCATTCGGAGGACGATTCACAGGCACGGTCTGCGGTCTGAAAATGGTTGACACCACGGCCCCTCGCCGGGTACATATGGGTCATGGCCAACGCACACTTTAATCCGCCTCAGCCCTACAACGAACCCGTCCTTGAGTACGCGCCCGGTTCGGTTGAAAGAGCGGCCGTCAAGACGACCCTGCACCGGATGAAATCATCGCCCGTCGATATCCCGTTGATCATCGGCGGCCGAGAGGTGAGGACAGGGCGCACCGCACCACTCCGCGCTCCCCACGACCACGCCCTCGACCTGGGCGTGTACCACAAGGCGGGCGAGACCGAAGTACGCATGGCGATCGAAGCCGCTCTCGAGGCCGGCAAGACGTGGGCGGACATGCCCTGGGAGCACCGGGCGTCGGTGATCGCGAAGGCGGCCGATCTCCTCGCCGGTCCCTGGCGCCAGACGGTCAACGCCGCGACCATGCTGGGACAGTCCAAGACGGTATTCCAGGCCGAGATCGATGCGGCCTGCGAACTGATTGATTTCTGGCGGTTCAACGTCTCCTACCTGGCGCAGTTGATGAGCGACCAGCCGGCTTCCTCAAAGGGCGTCTCGAACCGCCTCGAGTACCGTGCCCTGGAGGGATTCGTCTTCGCCGTAACCCCCTTCAATTTCACCGCCATCGGCGGCAACCTGCCGACGGCGCCGGCCCTCACCGGCTGTTCCGTCCTGTGGAAACCGGCATCCACGGCTGTCTACTCGGCCTGGCACGTCATGCGGTTGCTGCAGGAGGCCGGACTGCCTCCCGGCGTGATCAACTTCATCCCCGGCTCCGGCGGCGAGGTGGGCGATCCGGTGCTGAACAGCCCCGACCTGGCTGGCATCCACTTCACGGGTTCTACATCCACGTTTCAGCAGATGTACCGTACCGCGGCCGGAAACCTGGACCGCATGAAGCACTACCCCCGCATCGTGGGCGAGACGGGCGGCAAGGATTTCATCTTCGTCCACGCCTCGGCGGACGTGGAAGCCCTCGTCGCGGCGGCGATCCGTGGGGCCTTCGAATACCAGGGGCAGAAGTGCTCCGCGGCCTCCCGGATGTACGTGCCCCGTTCCCTGTGGCCTGCATTCAGGGAGCGGTTCACCGCGGAAGTCGAGAACATCAGGGTGGGCGATCCGGAAGACTTCACTAATTTCATGGCGGCCGTGATCGACGAGGCTTCCTTCGACCGCATCGCTGAATACATCGAATACGCCCGGTCGGCGGACGACGCCGAGATCATTACCGGGGGAGGTTACGACCGTGAGCGGGGCTGGTTCGTCGAACCCACGACCATCGTGACAACGAACCCCCGGTTCAGGACCATGGAGGAAGAGATCTTCGGCCCTGTCCTGACGATATACGTGTACGACGACGATCGGCTGGACGAGACCCTTGCGCTGTGTGACGAAACCTCGCCCTACGCCCTGACCGGCGCCGTATTCGCCAGGGACCGTGACGCCATCGTCCACATTTCGGGTTTCCTACGCTACGCGGCCGGGAATTTCTACATCAACGACAAGCCCACCGGCGCCGTCGTGGGACAGCAGCCCTTTGGCGGGGCGCGGGCGTCCGGGACGAACGACAAGGCGGGCAGCCCCATGAACCTGCTGCGGTGGATGAGCGCCCGGACGATCAAGGAAACCATGGTTCCGCCGGCGGACTGGCGTTATCCTTTCATGGACGAGGACTGAGCCGGTATACTTTAAGGACGAGGCACAAACCAGCATGTTTAGGAAGTAAGAGTTATCAGCAGTACAAGAATCTGAATCAAGAGTAATCCGAAGTACGCGTAGGAGTTTGAAAAGTTCACGGATGTTAAACCGGAGGAAGCAATGAGCGAGGGAAGACCCCTGAAGGTGCACGTAACCGGAGCGTACGGACTGATCGGCAACCTGACGTATCGCCATCTGAGCGCGAAGGATGAATACGAGGCCTACGGCAGCGGCAGGCGGACCGCATCATCGGACCGGATTGACGACGAGGATCTCCTTAGAATCCCCGAAAACCGTTTCTCACTGGCCGACCTGACCGATAGGGATGCCGTGTCCAGGGCCCTTTCCGGCATGGACGCGGTCGTCCATCTTGGTGCGGTGCCCGATCCCGGTGCATCCTTCGAGACCATTCTGGACAGTAATATCCGGGGTACGTACAACGTGCTGGAGGTTTGCCGGGAGCTGGGTATCAAGCGCCTGATCTACGCGAGTTCCGTTATGGCGAGTTGGGGATACGGCCAATTTGACGAACCGTACGTGTCGCTTCTGAAGGGCCGCGTGGAAGGCCTGCCCGATCCCATGCCCATCGTAAAGGTCACCGACCCCCCGAGGCCCACGGAACCCTATTCGGCCAGCAAGATCTGGGGCGAGGGCATCTGCCGCACCTACCACGACGCCCACGGCTTCTCCGTGGTCTGCCTGCGCATCGGGTGGGTGAACAAGGAGAACGAGGCTACCGAACCCTTCCTGCGATCGGTCTGGTGCAGCCAGAAGGACATTACGCGGATCATCGAACTGGCCCTGATGGCCACGGAAAACCCGGTATACGAGGTGTGCTACGCCGTGACTGACGGGCCGCACCGCTGGGTGGACCTGGAACATACACGGGATCGGCTTGGATTCGGTTCCGGGGGCTGAGGAAGCACCAACTACGTGAGTACCTTGTATAGTAGTGCGAGAAGTGCTTCTGGTATTTCCATCGTAGGTGACTTGGCGTTCGTGTAAATCGCATAGGCTGTTTTATTTTGTTCAAAAACACCGAATAGCCGTTATTGAGTCTCGACTGTTCTGTCATATAAGTAAGTAATCACTTGACCTTACGTTTTAAACACGGTCAACCAAATTAAGGAGAAGACTGTGGTAATTAGAAACGCGATTATGGCGGATGCAATATGTGAGGGCCCAGGTGGAAAGAAGTACATTATGGGGGTTTTTAGAGCTATCGGAGCAATCTCATTCCCTTTGAAGCATGATAAACTTTCATTGTTTATACAAATCGAAGCAAGTCCATCAGAGTCCGGAAGACACCAACTGGAATTATCAGTTGTGGATGGAGACTACAACGAAAAACACAGGTTTAATAACAAAAGGTTTAATATCCCTGATCCCCCACCCAACCACGACGGAGGCCCCTGTAATGTCGAGTATGTGGCAGAAATCTCAAACTTGACGGTAGATCAACCTGGTCACTATTACATTAGAATTAAAATCGATGGACGTCATTTAGGGGATATCCCATTTGTTGTAAATCATATTCAATCGGGAAGTCAATGATGCCTAAATGCGTTAAACCATTTCTGGATTACGACAGGGCAGTTAAGAAATTCGAGAGCAAAGGCTTTGACATAGAAAGTGGAAAAGAGTACACTACTGTATATCATGAAACACACACAAAAGCTATATTAACCTTACCTCAATTTGGGAAGTTTACTAACGCGTTGTGGCGAAAAATAAACCAAGTTCTTTCTCTTGTAACAATGGAGGGTAAGGAGTAACCTATGCCGTTAACCTTGTCCGACTATCAGGCTATGCCGTATACGATTATTGCAGAAGCGATCTACGAGGATGATGGCCCACCTTATTGGGCGGCGTGGGTAGGTGAGTTAACTGGTTGTTATGCAAATGGGAAAACTAATCTCGACGCAATAAACAACCTTCAGTTAGCCTTTGATGATTATATTAAGACCATGCTAAAGCTCGGACGGGAAATACCCACTCCACATAAAATGTTGCCTAAAACCTACCCTGAGATTTCGATCGACACCTTAGATGATGAGATACGTACACCAAGTGAAAACCGCCCATCTGTGTCTTTGTCTCAGCTAATTGAAGAAGTCGGGCAAAATAGAACATTTGTCGATAGGGATGAGAGCAAATGGGATTCAGTAAAAACAAGGTTTGGGGATTTCAGTTTAATTGACGTTTGACGGATTTCACTTTCCCTTGCCTGAACGGCCATAACTCCTTAACTTACTAAGAGTTATGGCCGTTTTCTTATTCATAGTATTTAGCCATTGTAAATTCCCCTATAAGGAGCGTTCAAACATGCCGAAACTTACCGTGAACGGAGTGGAGAACCAGGTCGAATCGGGTCAGCGCCTCGTGCTGGCGATCGAGGGAACCGGTGTGAACATCGGTCACCGCTGCGGCGGCAACGCCAAGTGCACGACTTGCCGGGTGTCTTTCACGGAGGGTGAGCCGGGCACGATGACCGAGGCCGAGCGCGACGTGCTGACCGAGAAGGGAACCCTCGGAGAAGTGCGGTTGTCCTGCCAGATCATCTGCGATCACGATATGTCGGTCGAACCGGGCTTTCTCCTCGAGAACGAAGAGGAGTGGACCGACACCGGTCCGACTCCGGAGCCGAGCATCACGCCCGACCCGGTATGGATCGATAAGCCCTAGTTTCTGAAGCGACTCGCTCGTGACCGATCCGTCACACCGCAAGGGCGCTCACTGTGACTCGCTGATCACCCCTTGAGGGCGCCGACCGTAATGCCCTTGGTCAACTGACGCTGGAGCAGGGCGTAGACCGCCATTGTGGGCAGCATCATGAGTACCAGGCCGGCGAAGGCCATGCCCCAGTCGCTTCGGTACTGGCTCACAATGGTGATGTTGGCCAGTCCGAGGGGAAGCGTGCGCAGGTGCTCGGCGTTTTCGCCCGACAGGAACATGAAGGCCAGGAAGAACTCGTTCCAGGTGCCCAGGAAGGCGAAGATGCCGACGGTGACCAGGGCGGGCTTGGCCAGCGGCAGCATGATGTGCCAGAAGGCCCGCAGTTCGCCGGCGCCGTCCATCAGCGCAGATTCGTGGAGTCCCGACGGCAGCGATTTGAAGAAACCCGCCAGGATGAAGATGGCGAAGGGCATCCCGAAGGCGATGTACACGAGCAGCAGCCCCAGCCGGGAGTTGAGCAGCATCAGGTCCTTCATCTGGAAGAAGAGGGGCACGATGGCCAGTTGTAGCGGCACCATCAGGCCTGCCAGGAAGAAATAGAAGAGGGGCCGCGCGCCGGCGAATCGAAACCGCGAGAGGGCATAGGCCGCCATGGCCGCGAAGAGCAGCGAGAGGATCACCGTCAGCACCGTCAGCACCGCGCTGTTCAGGAAGTAGTCCCCGAATTGCCCCACCGTCCACGCCCGTGAGAAGTTGATCCACTGCAGGTTCGCCCAGTCCGGCAGCGTGAAAGGCGCCAGGAAGATCTCCCGGTCCGTCTTGAGCGACGTGTACAGCAGCCAGGCCATCGGGTAGACCACGATGACCAGGTAGGCGAGCAGGACGGGATACACGAAGAGATGCCGCACGGCAGACCGGTTCTTATCTTCAGTCCGATTCATTAGAATTCCACCGTTTCCCTTCTCATGAGCCGCAGCGTGGCGGCCGTGCCGAAGAAGACCATGATGAACAGCAGTACCGCGATGGCCGTGGCCTCGCCGATTTTGAACTCGGTGAACATGTCCTGGACCATGAGCGTGCCGATGACGTGCACCTGCGTGGTCGGAGACTGGTTGGTCAGCAGCCATATGGCCTCGAAGGCCTTCATCCCGCCGATGACCATGAATACGATGGAGATGGACAGCACTTCCCAGATTAGCGGCAGGGTGATGGTCCAGAACTGTCTCCACGAGGAGGCCCCGTCGATATCCGCCGCTTCGTAGAGGCTCTGGGGAATGCTCTCCATGGCGGCCAGGAAGAGGATCATGTTGAAACCGCAGGCGCCCCAGATGGACATGGGGATCAGCGCCCAGTACAGGTTGGACTGGGAAAGCCAGGCGAAACCTTCCATGGCGAGCAGCAAACTCCCCAGACCGGCCATGCCGACTGCCGTAAGTATCTCGCCCATCGCCACCAGCGCGGCATTGATCGGACCGCCCTGGGGGTTGTAGAGGTGCATCCAGAGCAGCGTCGCCGCGACGGCCCCGAGGATGTTGGGGAAGAAGAAGGCGATGCGGAAGAACTTCGATCCCCGGATCTCGCGGCTGATGCAGACGGCCAGGAAGAGAGAGAGGGGGATGACGAACAGCGGAATTACGAACATGATGAAAAGGTTATTGTTCAGCGCGATCCAGAACCCGTCGCTTTCGAAAAGCAGCCGGCCAAAGTTCAGCAAACCCGTGAACCGCATCTCGGTCAGCCCATCCCATTCGTTCAGGCTCCATAGAAACGATTTCGCACTCGGGATGATCACGAACACCGAATACAGCAGAAGGGCAGGCGCGATGAGGATGATCCGGTCGGTCCTGTGCAGGAAAGGAAGGCCGGTCCCATGGGCGGCGCCTGCGCGGCGCCGGGCCCGGTAGCGCCCGTAGGTGGTGGCCGACCAGTAGATCACGGCCAGGGCCATGAGACCGATCAGCAGAGAGGGCTTCCATACATGCCGGATGTTGATTTCGTCGGGGGACAGGGTCTGGCGCCGTACCACGGCCGCGTTTGCTTCCAGTTCCCTGGCGGCTTCTTCCGGCGTAGTCTGGCCGGTGATGACCCGGAACCGGGCGTCGGTCCAGTACTGCGTCATGGCCGGATATCCTTCCCCGGGCGGCGTGCCGTAGGTAACGGCCGCATTTTTCAGCATGGCCGCCAGGTCCGCCATGTCGTCTGACAGGTTCTCCTCGGAAACGCCGGCCACGGCCACGGGGATATCGCGCATACGGCTGAACCGACCCGCCATGCGCCGGGAGGTCATGAACCGAAGGAATTCGATCCCTTCCCGGGGGTGATCGCTTTCCTTCATGACGAAATAGTACCCGGAACCCCCGTAGACGGCCGAGGGGTCCGCCATTCCGCCAGGCGCGATCGGGATGTTGAAGGAGCCCAGGCGGAAATCGTCCGGTATCTTGCCCAGCATCTCGCTCTTGAGCCAGGAACCGCAGAAAATCATGGCCGTGCGGCCAAGGAAGAACTCGAGCTGGGACTCCGTATGGCTCATTCCCATCGCGCCCGGCTGGAAGTAATTCAGTGCGATCCGCTGCGCGAGGGAGAGGGACTCGACAAATTCGGGATTGTCGAAGCTGCCAGGCAGCAGGTTCTTCTGGTCGGTGTATCGTTGCGGCCCGGCGAGGTGGTAATATGCGTGGTCGATCACGGCCTGCACGTACCCCGGATACCGGCCCTGGAAGGCCAGCGGCCACATATCGGCGGCCCTGATCTGTTCGCATAGTGCCAGGAACTCCTCCCAGGTGGTCGCCGGTTGCCAGCCGTGTTCTTCGAAGAGGTTCTTGTTGTACCACACGGCGTAGGCCGAAGCCATCAGGGGAATGCCGTAGGTCTGGCCTTCGTGGGCGTACTGGGACAGGGTCCCGGGAAGGAAGGATTCGCGCCAGGTGCCGTCGCCCTCCCAACTGGGCTGGTCCAGGAACTCGTCCAGCGGAAGCAGGTCGCCGTTCCGGATGAGCGCCCAGTAGTTCAGGCGGGCGTTGGTGACCTCGGGGAACGACCTTTCCAGGATGCGCACCCGCACCTTGTCGTGTATGCGGGGATCGCCGTAAAGGTCGATTTGTATGCCTTCATGCTCCATTTCGTAGGTCCGGGCGGCTTCGAAGAAGAATTCGAGACCCTGGCCGCCCTCGAAAATCGGCATTTCGACGCGGACGGGGGGCTGGGCCTTCGCTCCGGCAACGGCCGGATCAGTCTGCGCTCCGGCAACGGCCGGATACGACATGATCATGCCGAGCAGGAGGAAGATTCGGAACGGGATCATGGTGGAAATTCGATGGATTTGTGTTTCACGGACTGGACGGTCCGGACGGCCCGGACGGATTTACCGGCCCAGAAAGACAAGTAGGATCAATGTAGAACACGCCGCATATCCTGTCAACGCCGCCCCGGGGTCGCGCATAAGCGGTTGACAGGTGCGCGGTGGCGCGTCTACATTCATCTACTGATTTCCAAAGAGATTCTAAGGCACAGCAATCCTTAAGGAACCCCTCGAGGAGCAGATCAATGCGTGAAATCAACTTGGGCGCGGGACGGCCCGATCCGCTGTCCTTTCCCTCGGACGCGCTGGCAGAGGCCGCCGCAAAGGTCATTTCGAGTCGCGGCGCGGAACTCGTGAATTACCCGGACGGCCGGGGTTACGAACCCCTGAGAGCCATCGCGTCGCAAAGGTTCGAGCGCAGCGCGGGACAAGCGGTTCCATTGGAGGAAATCGTGCTGACGTCCGGATCCATGCAGGCGCTTCAGCTCATCACGGATGCCTTCGCGTCTGCCGGAGACACGATTGTCACGGAATCCTTTTCCTACGGTGGTTCGCTGAGCGTGTTCCGAAGCCGGCAGATGCGCATCGTGCCGGCGCCAATCGACGACCAGGGCCTGATGACAGACGAACTGGAGTCTGTATTGAAGGGGCTTGTCGACGCAGGTACGCCTCCTAAGTTCATCTATACCATTCCCACGCATCATAACCCCACGGGCTCCATCCTGCCGCTGGAACGGCGGAAACGCCTGCTCGAACTGGCCCGGGAGTACGATACGCTGGTCGTGGACGATCACTGCTACGGGGACATCGTGTTCCAGTCCGATCCGGTGCCGCCGAACCTGTACCAGTTGGATGAAGACAACCGGGTCGTCTATGTAGGCTCCTTTTCCAAGATCCTGGGACCGGGCGTCCGGCAGGGTTACTTCATGGCGCCCGAGTCGTTGCAGCAGCGCATCATGGCGAACAAGATGGATGGGGGAACGAACGCCCTGGCGAGCATGATCGTGGCCGAATACCTGGGCGATCATCTCTGGGACCATATCAGGGAAGTGAATAGCGTCATGAAGGCGCGAAAAAACGCGGTCGTGGATTCACTGGCGGCCCACTTCGGCGACCTGGGCGAGGAGGTCTGGTGGACGGACCCGCCCGGCGGCATGTTCGTATGGGTGCGGATTCCCAGGGCGACGGACACGCGCAAGGCCCACCAATTGGCGGCGAGCCGAGGAGTCTACTACACTCCCGGGCAGGGCTTCAGCGCCCTGGGCGAGGACATTCCCTACCTGCGTATAGCGTACGGTTTCCCCACGATTGAGGATATCCGGGAAGGCGTGCCCATTCTGGCGGACTGCATTCGGGAAGCTCAGGATGAGGAACTGGCGGCGTAGATGCTACTCTGTTCTGAGTGAATCGCTCAACTGCCGACCTCTCGATGTCAGTTCATACAAATGGACACCGGATAACACTATAAACTGTCTCTGGAACAAAGACTCTAGAGCGGCTTTCCATTTAGCCGCCTCGCTGCCTTTCACAAATCCAGTATTCCATTTGCCAGTCTGAATGAACCACCCACCAAATGTCTGACCAGTTAAAATCAGACCATCTTCGGTATGCAAGGCTTTCATAACGAGTGTTATTGCTTCTTCAGACAACTTACCCGTCATTATTTTTCTCCCCGCCCAATCCAGTGTTTGATCCCGGTCGACCTTCAACTCTTCCCAGTCGTCCGTTTATATCAAACAGAACGTTTTTGAGTACATCAATGGATTCCCGTAACTCCTTCATCTCGCCTTGATTCCTCTGCGAAAACTTCCAAGACAGCGTGACAATTGCCACGACTACGAGACATACGGGTAGATTACTGCGTCTATTATCAAAGCCAGGTTATCCATACTTAATTGGTCGAAAACGGGAAACCGATCTCGTACTGGCCATAAAACAAAATCAAAACTGATTCTACTTCTCGCCTTACACCGTCTTCCGCACACCGTTCTCATACCGGACCAGGAAATCCCCCTCGGGCACCGGCACGGCCCGCATGGCCATTTCTCCGTCGGTCACGAGAGGCTCGGTCTTAAGCAGCAATTCGTCCAGCGACTCCTCCGATGACTTGTCGGTCGTATCCAGCGTAACGAGGTGGCCGTTGCGTGTCAGGAGCGACCGGCCGACTTCGTCCTCAAAGCGTTTTTTAATATCCGAAATATCCTTCTCGTCTATGATCTGGTACTCGTGCGGATCGGTGCGCATGCGTTCGCGTATCGCTTCGTCGTCGGCCGTGAGGTGGATCAGCGCGACATCGGGCAGCCGGGCTTCCAGCACCAGTCCCTCGTAATGCCGCTGGTTGTGGTGGATGTAATTGGGATAGTAGGGATTTCCAACCACGTCGCCGTACACGTCGCAGTAGATGGCTTCCTCGATATGCCAGCCGGCGATCAGCGTATGGGGATAATTCTTGATCACCTCTACGTGGTAGTGCAGCTGCATGCGCTGCATGCGTTCCTTCACGTCGTTGGGGTAATGGATGTACTGGGCACGAGACGCGGCGCTCAGGGACGAGTCCGGGATGGTGAAATGATCATCGAGATGTGTCCGGCGCCTTCGTTTCTGGTAGTAGGCATCCAGCAGATCGATGAGGGTAGACTTGCCGACGTATTCGATGCCGACGAAAATGGACCGCATTTTGATGCTCCTTTCGACAATTTAACTTTCAGTAAACTTAACTGTTCAGTAAATCGACCCAGGCGTTGACGACCGCCTCGACCATGGCTTCTCCGTGGGCCGCGTTGGCGGTCCTGCTGTTCCGATCTTCCTCCTGGCGGCAGTACCACGGCGCGTCTTCGTCCAGTTGGCCCTGGTCCACCAGTTCGGGACGCGTGGCCAGGAGAAAGGAAGTCTCGTTGTACCCTGCGTGGTCCCCGCCGGCCGGGGGTGACGCCTCCGGCAGGATCATGGGATGGACCTGTACCCGTCCGAATTTGTGGGACTCCCGGCACAGTCTGGCGTCGGCCCACCATCCCCGGGGATGCCCTTCGTCCAGGACCATTTCGAAGGACAGTTCAGCCGCGGCCTTCTAGAACGCCAGCGCCAGGGGCGCTTCCATGCCCTGGTGCATGATGATTACGTAGATGTGCTGAAAGCCCATTTCCAGGAAGTTACGCAGAATGGACTTAACGTACGAACCGAAGGACTCGTAGTCCGGGTCGATGGTTCCGTCCTCCGGGCCGCCCAACGCATAACCCGTGGGTCCGAAATCGAAGGGTGGGGAGATGATCACGTCAAGGCGTTCCGCCACCAGGGCGCAGATCTCCTCGACGATGATCGTGTCGTGACCGATGGCCATGTGCGGACCATGGGTCTCGATGCAGCCGGCGGGAACCAGCAGCGGATCGCCCCGTTCCACTGCTTCGCGCAGCTGATGGGGTCGCATGTGCTTCAGGTACATGGCATCCTGTCTGTCAAGGGTACGGATCAGACCTCTACCGTGTGAACGTCCTGCGCCACTTCAAGTCCGTGGCGCTCTGCCCACTCCCGGATGGGCCAGTCGATGCCATCCGGCGCTTCTCGACCCTCGGAGTCTGCGGTAGCGCCCAGCAACTGGCGTCCGATGTCACCGGTAGCTTCGAGCAGGTCGGCGTCGGGCTGAGTTACCCCGTTGTAGAACCGCATGTAGTGGTCCGGCTTGATCCACCGGTAGTGATAGCCGTAGATGACCACCTTGGCGACCTGGTCCGTGTAATTCGACGCAGGCGCGTGGTAGGTCCGGTTCTCGAAGAGGAAGGCGTCGCCGGCCCGCAGGATCGGCTGTTCGTATTCGTCCGGATGGATCTGGCCCCGGCGTATCGCCAGGGCGGACTTCAGGTTGTTGCTGCCCCGGACGAACATGGTCGCTCCCGTGTCCGGCTCCGGGAAATCCGTCAGGCAATAGCCGATCTTCAGGCCGACGAGGGGAAGCACGACGTGACCCACGTCCAGGGAAACCCCCACGTCCCGGTGCCAGTTGACCTCTTTCACCTCCTCCGGCGCCTGTGGATGTTTGTAGATCAGCGCGGTATTGGTGATGTGGATGTTGAAGCCAAGCAGGGCCACGATCAGCGGGACCGTGCGCTCGTTCGTAGCAAGGTCCAGAAAGGGTTGTTCGTGCAGGAGCCCCGGACGCCGATGGGCATAGTAGTCGGGGTGTTCAAACCCGTCCATGAGCCGGTCGCCGGTCGCCGTCAGTGCTTCGATTTCCGATGAATCCAGTGCGTTGGGGACGATCAGGTAACCGTCTGCTTCAAAGGAATGGCGCTGGGATTCGGTCAGGGGCGTGGGTTGCATGGGGGGTACTTTTGTTTTAAACCTGCTTCTGATAAGTTGTACAATTGTACAACTTATATAGAGGTATCGTGTAACAACGGGATTTCATTGAATACAGTCATTATAAACCGGCGGCAACAAGGCGCAAGCCGGAAATGGCCTTCACAGCGCCAGCCGCCAGATCAACTGGATCTCATCGGGAAATTCGGCGTAGGCGTGAGATACGATGGCACTCAACCTGCATCCTTGGCGGGCGTAAAACCGGCAGGCCGGGACGTTGATATTCTGGGTCTCGATCTTCAACTCGGCGCATTCGTGAGCAATCCCCATGACGACGTATCCCAGCGCCGGAGCCACGGCCGTACTCCCTAGAGTTTCGCCACGACGAGCGTCACGTCGTCCTGAAGCGGCACGCCCTGGCAGAACGCCTCCGTGCTGTCGATGATTGACTGCTTTAGATCAGGCGGTGACAGGTGTCCATTGGATTCCACGAGGGTCCGCAACCGTTCCTCTCCGAAGAAATCCCCCACGGCATTTTCGGCTTCAACGATTCCGTCCGAGTAGAGGACGAGCAGGTCGCCGGAGGCCCAGGTTCGCTCCAGGGCTGTATAGGTCAGGGTGGCGTCCACGCCGAGCAGCGGTCCGGTCGATTCCAACGCTTCCGCTTTTCCGGTCTTTGCCTGGTAGTGGAAAGGGAAGTGATGGCCGGCGTTTGCGTAGGAAAAGCGGCGATTCGACGGATCGATAAGGAAATAGCACGCTGTCATGAAAAGCCAGTCCGGTCCGGTGGTCTGCACGATCCGGTTGAGGGCGTCCATGACCGAAGTGACGCCTGGATCGACCCGGGTCTGCGTGGAGCGACAACTGCGCGCCATGGCCATGATCATGCTCGCGTTGAACCCGTGCCCGGTTACGTCGGCGATCAGCAGTCCGACCCGGTCATCGGGCAGTGCGAAGTAGTCGTAGTAGTCGCCTCCCACGTTTTCTGCCGGCTGGCAGTAGCCGGTAAAGTGCAGGCCTGCCTGGTGGAAGTCGCCCTGGGGCAGCATGGACCGCTGGATCTCGTAGGCACGCTGAATATCCTGCTTGAGGCGTTCGTCCGCCTTGATCTGCTCCTGGGCCGCCTCGAGCTGTTTCAGACCGCGCGTTTCCACCGCCCGGTTGATGGTCGTAATCAACAGGCCGGTGGTGTCGTCGGTGATGCGGCCGGATTTCTCCACGTAGCTGAAGGCGCCCGCCTCCATGCACCTGACGATGTTCGGCTGGGTGCCATAGGCCGTCAAAACGATGCATTCGGGCGGCGCGTCGCAGGCCCTGATGCGCCGGATCGCGTCCAGGCCGCCTTCCCGGTCCGTCTCGATCCACATGTCGATGACCGCCGCTTCCACGGCGCCCCGGGCGTTGATGATCTTTTCCACGCTCTCCTCCACCCCGGAGGCACAGATCACGTTGAAGGAAGGTGCCAGGTCGAGGGAGACCGCGTCCAGCATGGCGGGGTCGTCGTCGAGAATAAGTACGAGGGGTTTCGTCATGATGCCTGGGGTTCAGCCGCCAGGGGCAGGGCAAAGGTAAAGGTGGCGCCGTTCGGACCGGTATCTTCGAGCCAGACTTCGCCTTTGTGTTCCGTGGCGATGGTCCGGATGGCGTACAGCCCGAGCCCGGAACCGCCGGTGGTGGAAACGCCGGGTTCGAACAGTTCCCTGAGCATGGATTCGGGGATTCCGGGGCCCGTGTCGCGGACGTCGATCAGTACGTACTCCCCGTTTTGCCGGTGCATCAGACGGGGGTACTGCGAAGCGCTTCCGAGCCGTGTGGATACGTGGATGTGTCCGTTATACTCCATGATCTTCCAGGCGTTGCCGGTGAGTTCGGTGATGACCTGGTCGATCTCCTCCACGTTGACCTCCGCGAAAGGAGGTGGTTCGACGAAATCGAACTCCGCCTGGCAGGCTTCGCTGATCAGGCCGTGCATCACGGTACGCCGCACGATTTCATTGATATCCACACGCCGTTTTGGTGTTAGGGTCAGCTTGGTCAGTCGCTGCATGTCCTCGGCGATGGCGGCTATACGATCGACCTGTCCCCGGATCTTGTTCATGAGCTCGCCCGCCTGGCCGTTGGCTGAAGGGTGGGCGACCACGGCCTGGTTGAGATGCCTGAGGAAGATCTGCGTCGCCATAGCCGGTGTTTTCAATGCATGCAGTGTCCGCTGGGCGAGTTCGCTTCGGGCCTCGGCGCGGGTGCGGTCCTGCAAGAGTTCCACGGTCTGCGAATTGGCGATGACCTGTGCGGTCAGGGCACCCACGACGTTCATGAATTCCAGGTGGTCCCGGGTGATTTCGCGGCGGGACTGCATGTTGTCCGCGCCGATCATGCCATAGAGCCTACCTGCGATGACCAGGGGCACGTCCAGCCAGGGCAGGTCGTCGGCCTTGCCAAGACTGGGCGCGGCGGGATCCGGACCCCAGAAGGCCGGGTCGGCGGGATCAAACCAGCAGGCGGCGGGACGGGTAAGCGACTGCCTGGCCACGTGGTTGACGTAGGGGTTCTCCCTGATGGACATGGAATAACCGGTGAAGGCTTCCGGATCTTCCATGCCCACTGAATCGATGCCCACGAGATTCTCCCGGGTCTCGTCCACTTCGTATATGCGTACGCGGTCGAACCCGGCAGACTGCACGCCGTGCAGGATGAGCCGGAGGTTCTTTTCCCGCGACATCTCGGTCTGCATCTGGGTCAGGATTTCCTCGATGCATTCCAGCACCTTGCCTCGGTGCCGCTCGGTCTCGGACAGGGCAATGTTGGCGGCCGCCAGCCGGGCGAAGGGCTCCATTTCTTCCAGGTGCTGTTCTCCCGGCGTGACTTTGCCGGAATGGCTCCAGAGCGTGCATATGCCCACACTTTTTCGTTGTAGATCAGGGGCAGGGCGAGAATAGGCGTATTGAAATTGAACCTTTGCAAGGCGCTCCGGCTGATATTCGGGTCGGTCTTCGGGTCGACGCACAGGTAGCCCTTGCGTTCGCGGTAGACCTTGCTCGCCAGGGTGTTGTCGTCGAACCGGTAGCTCAACACGGAGGGGTCTTCGTCGAATCCCTCGCAGCCGATGTACGACCGGCAATGGAGCATCTGTTCCGTGTTGTCGACCGTGTAGATGACGCAGTCGGTAAACCCATAGATCGACCGTATGCTGACCAGGATCCGGTTGAGCAGTTCGTCCCGTGGAGGGGAATGTTCGACCAGGCGCTCCACGATCCCGCGGAACTGGACTTCTCTCCCGACGACCTGGTAGGCGATTGCCGCGTGGTGGCCGAGCCACTGGAGCATCTCCAGGTCGTGGTCGTCGAAGGCGTCTGCCTGGTAGGACTCCACGCTCAGCACGCCGATATCCCGGTCTTCGAACCGCAGCTTGACCGAGGTCTGGCTCCGCGTACTGCCGTCGATCTCGTGGTAATAGGGATTCCCGGACACGTCGGGCACGCGGACTTCGGACAGCGTGGGATCGTTCCAAAGCCTCCGCACGATGCTTGGTCCCGGGACCGGACGTCCCAGGGTGAGCGTGGTCTCCCCGAGGTTGGCACCGACGACCAGGTCTCCGAGCGCCTCGTTCCATAGGGCGAGATCGCACCGGTCGGCGCGAACGAGCGCACGGCTGCACCGGAGGATCTCGTCGAGCATGGACCCGCGGTCCCGCAGGGTGTGGATCGCGTGCACCAGGTTCCGGTTTATGGAAACCGTCCTAAGGTGCTCCAGTACGATGGAGATCTTGTTGGCCAGGATCCGGGCGACGTATTCGTCCGCCTCGTCGAATCCGTCTGAAGACGGCGAACCGTCCGGACGCCGCTTGTTCTCCGCCTTGACGAGTCCCAGGATCACGTTCTTACGGTCTTTAATCGGGATGGCGAGGAGAGATCGCAGCTTCTTGTCGGCCAGGTATTCGCGGGCATCCCCGGTGTAAAAGGGGCTCTGCGTGATCTGGGTCCCGTGCAGACGGACAACGTCCCCCTGCTCGGCGATGTGGCCGGTCATGCCGCCCTTGGGCGCGCTGTGTATCGGGAGGCGTACGGGCGGAGGATCTTCGTGGCCGGACAGGTCGGAACACTGGGCCGTCAGTTCCAGTTCGTGGGGCGCGTCCTCCGGGACGAGGAATATCCCGCAGTACTCGGCGCTGAGCAGATCGTGGACGCACCGGGTCACCGTGCGAAGCGCGGCATGATGATCCCGGTGGAACACGCTGCGCAACATTTCGTCGCTGGCCTGGGAGAGCGCGAGCAGTTGGTCAACCGGTACACTCGGAACGTTCATATTTCGCTATGTCTTCCTCGTATTGCAGGGTCCAGCCGATTTCGTCCAGACCCTTCAGGATAAAGGTTTTGCGAAAGGGATCGACCTCGAACTGATCGGAGGCGCCGTCCGGTTCGGCGACGATCTGTCTTTCGAGGTCTACCGAAACGGTATAAGGGTGCTGTTCCGCGGCGCTTGCGAGCATACGGTGCACGGAATCTGCGGGCAACACGACGGGAAGCAACCCGTTCTTGAAGCAGTTGTTGTAGAAGATGTCCGCGAAGGACGGGGCGATGATCACGCGAAAGCCATAGTCCTGCAAGGCCCACGGTGCGTGCTCGCGGGAACTTCCGCAGCCGAAGTTGTCCCCGGTAACGAGGATCGTGGCGTCCTGGTACCGTTCCTCGTTGAGCACGAAATCGGGATTGGGCGAACCGTCGTTCGTGAAACGCCAGTCGTAGAACAGGAACTGGCCGAACCCGGTGCGCTCGATCCGTTTCAGGAACTGCTTGGGGATGATCTGGTCCGTATCCACGTTGATCCGGTCCAGCGGGACGACCAGGCCGCTGTGACGGGTAAAGGGTTCCGCCATGCTGTGCTCCGTTTCCTTGTGGCTACCAGTTTCTCACGTCGACGAAATGGCCGGCGACGGCTGCCGCCGCGGCCATGGCCGGGCTGACCAGGTGCGTTCTACCGTTCCGTCCCTGCCGGCCTTCAAAGTTGCGATTGGAGGTGCTTGCACACCGTTCTCCGGGCTGCAGGATGTCCGGATTCATCCCAAGGCACATGCTGCATCCGGCTTCGCGCCACTCGAATCCGGCCTCCCTGAAGACCCGGTCCAGTCCCTCTGCTTCCGCCTGCTGTTTGACCGCGTGGGAACCGGGCACCACCAGGGCGGTGACCCGGGGGGATACCCGGCGGCCCCTGATGATGTTCGCGGCCGCGCGCAGGTCGCTGAGCCGGGAATTCGTGCAACTGCCGATGAAAACCCGGTCGATCGCGATATCCGTGATTGACGTGTTGGGTTCCAGCGCCATGTAGGACAGGGCCTTTTCCGCGGCTCGCCGGTCGTTTTCACTGGTCATATCGTCGGGGTCGGGCACGATGCCGGTCACGTCCGTTACCATGCCGGGATTGGTGCCCCAGCTCACCTGGGGAACGATTTCGTCCGCGCGCAGCGCCAGGCACTCGTCGTACTGTGCTTCTTCGTCGGTGGCCAGTTTGCGCCAGCGGTCAACAGCCCGGTCGAACTCCGCATCCTTAGGTGCGAATTCCCGCCCCGCAAGGTATTCGAAGGTCGTGTCGTCCGGCGCGATGAGACCGGCGCGGGCGCCCAGTTCAATAGACATGTTGCAGATCGTCATCCGCTCGTCCATGGAAAGGCCGCGAATGGTGCTCCCGGTGTATTCGATCACCGTCCCGGTACCTCCGGCCGTTCCGGTACGTCGGATGATGTTCAGGATGATGTCCTTGGCGGTCACGCCTTCGCTCAATGCCCCGTCGACGCGGATCTCGTAGGTCCGGGAGCGCTGCTGAAGCAGACACTGCGTGGCCATGACGTGCTCGACCTCGCTGGTGCCGATGCCGAAGGCCAGCGCCCCGAAGGCGCCGTGGGTGGAGGTGTGGCTGTCGCCGCAGACCATGGTTCTGCCCGGCTGCGTGATGCCCAGTTCCGGCCCGATCACGTGGACGATGCCGTTGCGGGGAGAGTCGAGATCATACAGGGGGACGTTGAATTCGTCGCAGTTCCGGGCCAGCATATCCACCTGCAGTTTGGCGATCTCATCGGTCATGGGAAGGGACCGGTCGGTGGTGGGCACGTTGTGGTCCATCGTGGCATAGGTCAGATCGGGCCGCCGCAACTTCCGGCCCGCGGTCCGCAGTCCCTCGAAGGCCTGCGGAGAAGTCACCTCGTGGATCAGGTGGGCGTCGATGTAGAGGACGGACAGCCCGTCGGGCATCTCCTTGACTACGTGCTGGTCCCAGACCTTCTCATACATGGATTTGGCTGGCATGGTGTATTCCCCGGTAATCTCGAATGCATAAACAGGCGCGGAACGCTTCCGTAGACCAGCTTGAAGCCGCGCAATGGCCGTTAAAGGCCGTAAAATCATACGCTTACACCCGCATGACTTTTCAGCGGGCCAACTCATCCAATATAGCCCTGAAAAGGCGCTTCGGGCAAGCGAAAAGTCCAGAGATCAGCCGGTCGATGGTCGAGCCGATATAACACGCTGACCGCAGTCCCCGAGGCGCGCCAATCTCCTTGACAGAAGGGCCTCTATTCTCTATATTGTCAAGAGTCGCAATTCGTTAATCGAAAAACATAAACGATTGCTTGTGTTGACGCTACGTTTGTTACAGCAATTTCAAAGTGTTATGTAATATGCGAATCGAACAGGTGCGTCCTGACAGCATTGCGGAAGAAGTCGGCCTGGTGCCGGGGGACCGGTTGATCAAGATCAACCAGGCACGGGTCAGGGATTCGCTCGACTACCGGTACTGGTCCAGCGAGGACGTGCTGGAACTGGACATACTCCAGGCGAACGGTCGCAGGGTGCTGATCGACGTCGAGAAGGATCCGGACGAAGACCTGGGACTGTCCCTGCACGAACCGCCCTACCAGGCCTGTGCGAACAAGTGCGTTTTCTGTTTCATCCATCAGAACCCCAAGGGCATGCGCAAGGCCGTCTACTTTCAGGACGAGGACGTCCGCCTGACGTTTCTGTACGGCAATTACGTAACGCTGGCCTTCGCTTCCGACGCGTATCTTGAACGCATCATGGTGCAGCGGCTGAGCCCGATCTACGTTTCGGTCCACGCCACGGACCCGGAGCTGCGCCGGATGCTGCTGGGTTCGCCGAAGGCGAAGGACATCATGCCTATACTCCGGCGGCTGGCGGAGAGCGGAATCCTGATCGAGACGCAGATCGTGCTCTGTCCCGGACTCAACGACGGCGCGGCGCTGAGGAAGACCGTGGATGACCTGGCCACCATGTATCCGGCGGTGGAATCCATATCCATCGTACCGGTAGGCCTCTCTGAACATCGGCAGGGGTTGTACTACCTCGAACCGGTAACCCTGGATTATGCACGAAGCATGATCGACACGGTCAGCGCCTGGCAGGAGGAGCTCCGTGAACGGCTCGGCCATCCACTGGTGTATCTTTCTGATGAATGGTACCTGATGTCCTCCACACCGATGCCGCCGCCTTCCTTCTACGAAGATTGTCCTGTCGTGGAAAATGGCGTCGGCATGGTCACGCAGTTCGAGACTGATATGGCCGAGCAGACGCGGTCGCTTCCCGATAGGGCGGCCGAGCCTGTCAAGACGACGCTCGTCACGGCCGAGCTGGCGAAGGACGTGGTGAAGTCGTCGCTCGTAGATCCGCTGAACCGCGTGGAGAACGTTGAAGCGAAACTGGTCGTCGCGCGGAACACCTTCTTCGGACCGGGCATCACCGTGTCGGGACTGTTGACCGGCCAGGACATCCTTCGTGCGCTGGAGGACGAGAATGTGGGTGACCGGGTATACCTGCCTCAGAACGTGCTGAACGACGACGCCCTGCTGCTGGATAACATGACCCTGCCCGCGCTGAGCGAGCGGGTCGGCGTACCGGTGGAACTCTTCCCGGAACACGTGCGGGATCTACCGGGACTGTAAACTCGTTCCGGACGACACTGAACCCATGATCACGAAGGAAAAATAAAACTACCATGTCTTCCGTCATCGCCATCATAGGACGCCCAAACGTCGGTAAGTCGGTGTTGTTCAACCGAATGATCGGCCGCCGCGACGCGATTGTGCACAACGCCCCGGGCATCACGCGGGACCGCCACTACGCCGAGGCCGACTGGTTCGGGAAGAAGTTCACCGTGGTGGACACGGGGGGCCTGGTACCGGAATCCGACGAACCCATGGAGGCGGCCATCGAACAGCAGGCCCGGTTGGCCGTCAGCGAAGCCGACGTAATCCTGTTGGTCACGGACGTCCGCACGGGGATCACCCCACTGGACCAGAAGGCGGCCGAAGTCGTCCGGCGCGCCGGAAAGAGGGTCATCGTCGTCGCCAACAAGGTGGACAGCAGCGCCCAGGAGAACCACGCCTACGAGTTCAACGCCCTGGGGTTGGGCGAACCCATGATGATTTCCGCCCTGAAGGGACGCAATACGGGCGACCTGATGGATTTGCTGGCGGAGCCGATGCCCGAACCCGCGTCCGTCGTCGAAAAAGAAGAAGACGGTACGATCAAGGTGGCTATCGTGGGCAAACCCAACGTCGGGAAATCGTCCCTGGTCAACGCCATCGTGGGCAAGGAAACCGTGATCGTCTCCGATGTGCCGGGTACGACGCGGGACTCGGTCGACACGAAAATCATCCGCCAGGGCGTGCAGTACAGTCTGATCGATACCGCCGGCCTCAGGCGCCGGGCCAGGATCTCGAGCGACGTAGAATTCTACAGTATCACGCGGTCGATGCGGAGCATTCAACGCTGCGACGTGGCGGTTCTCCTGGTGGACGCGGTCGATGGCCTGTCCGCGCAGGAACAACGGATCGTCTCCCAGGTGGAAGAAGCGGGGAAGGGGCTGGTCATCGCTTTCAACAAGTGGGACCTGGTGGACAGGACCAAGGAATCGACCGAATCGTGTATTCACGCCGCCAGGGAGTATCTTCGTTTCGCCAATTACGCCCCGATTCTGTTCGTGTCGGCCGAGACCCACCGGGGCGTGACGCAGATCATGCAAAAAACACGGCAGGTCCACGAAATGTGCTCGCTCCGGGTCTCCACCGGCGAGTTGAACCGTATCGTAGAAAGCATCACGGCCTATTATCCGCCCCCGACTGCACGCAACGGCCGGGCGACCCGTATGCTTTACTGCACGCAGGTACAGGTAGCTCCACCCACTTTCGTGTTTTTCATAAACCACGAGGAAGGCGTTCCGGATTCGTACAAGCGTTACCTGTCGAACCGGCTCCGCCAGGCCTTCGTATTCGAGGGCACTCCCATACGAGTACTGATCCGCGGGCGGGTGGGTAGAGAAAAGTAGCGGCATCCACAGGAGCGGTCATTTATGGGCAAGCTGTACTACTCCAGCAGCGAGGTCTCGACCATGCTGGACCTGGAGCCGTCGGTACTGCGGTTCTGGGAAGATCAGTTCAGCCAGCTTCGCATCAAGCGGAACCGCGCCGGAAAGCGGATGTACCGGGAAAAGGACATCGAGCTCATCCGGACGATCAAGCGGCTCACCCGGGACGAGGGATACACGATAGCCGGCGCCAGGAAGAAGCTCCAGGAATCTTCCTCGGACCGCGGCGCGGAAAAGGCGGCCCCGCCCGACTCCGCTTCCGAATCCGAAATCTTACAGTGGATCCGAACCCGCCTGGTCGACATGCGGGAAACGATGGACTAGGGATCATGCATTCCGCGTGAGGAACCGGCCATGATCGCCTCCCTTCCACGACCGTCATCTCTGTTCATACTCTCCGTTTCTTTTTTCGTCCTATCCCACGTATTTTCCGTTTCGATCGACGGTGCAACCGAAGACCGTGAGATCGAAGGCTCCGCCATCGAGCGGGCCGTGGATGAACTGCACCGGCTTCTGAATGACCGGGCCGTCGACGAGAACCCCCTGGAGGAGATCCTCGACGAAGGCGCTCCATCCCTGGCCGAACGGTACGAAGACGCCCGTATCAGGCTGAGGAAGCGCCACGCGGCGGACAGCCTGGTCACCCGTCCCGAAGTCGGTCTCAGTGTTTTCATCGAAGAGGAAGATCGTCTTTCGGCCGAGCTGTGGAAGGTCCATTTCGTCCCGGACGGAGATGGTTGGAAAGCCGCCCGATACCGTTCTATACTGGCGGCCCGGCTCGGCTTTCGTTTTTCATTGCGCGAAGACGAGGTCTACGCCTTCGACCGCCTGACGATCGAGGGTGCCGCGGGAGTTTTTCTAATAGAAGACGGCATGCTGATGCCCGGTTTTTCCGGAGACCGCATCGGCCGCGTCGTCCTTACGGGAAAGGGCCGTTTCACCTTCACACCGCCCGACCGGGTCGAGCGCCAGCAGATGAATAAGTATGCCCGTACGTCCAACCCGGTGTATACAACCCGGTTTGACAACATGGTGTTGGTCCTGTCCCCCGAAGGATACGAAAATCTCGTGGAGGGCGCCGCCCTCTCGCGCGTTAAGGGCGGCCGGACGTTCAATCGGGCGGAAGCCCTGTTGAGGCGTGTTGACAGAGACTACCTGATGGACATGGAGCCCGCCCGGGAACGCTTCTCCCTGGCCCATTCACATCCTGCGTTCCTGCAGGCGGAAATCGACCTCACGGACTCGGACCGATGGCTGGTCTACACGTACAGTCCCTATGAATCGGAGTCGGTCAGCCTGGTGCAGAAGAGTGGTTTTCCCAGGAACCCGGATATCAGTCCTCCCGTGACGTGGTGCCGTTTCCGGGATGAACAACCCCTCCGAAACGCCTGGGACGGGGTGGTCCGAGGTCCGCTGTTATCCACAAAACACTATGGGATCCAGGGCGCGCTCGCGAAGAATGGGAAGCGGCTCAGGTTGAGGACGACCGTGGATATCGTGGCCAGAGCGGACACCCTTACCGGCGCGACTTTCACGCTGAATCCCGATATGGACGTTTACCGTGTGGATTACGCAGACGGTCGGGGCGCACTCGTCACGAGACAGGGAACCTATCTCACTATTCCATTTCTCCGTCCGGTACCGAAGGATACCACCACCACGCTCACCCTGTGGTACGAGGGAGCCGTTTTTCAACGGAGCAACGGCGCCTTCTTCGGCCTGCTGAACAACCAGCAGTGGCTGCCCGTCCATTCCAACGAAGATCTGTATACCTTCGACCTGGAACTGCGCTACCCGGAGAAGATGACCGCGGTGACCACCGGCACGGAAGTGGAACAGTACGCGGAGGAAGATACGAAGGTGTCGCGCTGGCAGCGGCTTCGTCCTACGTCTTCAGTGGGGATAGCATTATCTGAAAACCGCACGCGTACGGTTACCGTGGACGGAGTCGACGTGTCGCTCAACGTGGATAAGGACACACGCGCGGATGATTCCAGGGAAGAGCGCATCATCAGCTTTACCGGACCCTTGCTCGACTTCTACGGCGGCATCTTCGGTCCCTATCCCTATGAGAAGCTCGACGTCGTCCAGATGCCGGACGACTATGTATTCGGCCGGGCGCTGCCCTCGATGCTGATGCTGTGGGGCCTGTATTTCCAGGATGCCTTTCGCCTGGACACAAATCTGCATGCCCACATGTACACGGAAGTACAGCATATCTTCCGCAGCTTCCTGGCCCACGAACTGGCCCACCAGTGGTGGGGCGGCGCGGTGATTCCGAAGACGTACCGCGACGCCTGGCTTTCGGAGGCCATGGCGACGTACGCGGCGGACATGTTCATCGAGCGGGAAATCGGAACGGACGGGTTCCTCGAGATGCTCAAAAGACACACCACGCAGTCGCTGCACGTCGACCGGCACGGCGCCGTCGACCTGGGACGGCGGCTTCGGGAACATTACCAGACCATCGTCTACGAGAAGGGCGCCATGGTGCTTCACATGCTGCGGTGCACCATAGGCGATGAGCACTTCATGGCCGTGCTGTCCCGCTTCTACCGGGAAAACGCGGGGAAGCTGGTGACCACGAACGACTTCGAGTCAGTGGTGGAGGCGGAAACGGGGCAGGAAATGAACTGGTTCTTCGACCAGTGGATCCGGGACACCGGCTATCCGGTCTACCGGGTGTATCACACCCAAAGCCAGGAGCCTGGGCAGGGGTTCACGGTCCGTGGACAGCTTCTGCAGGAACAGGAAGGCCGGGTATTCCGCGCGGACGTGCCCCTGTTCATCGAGTTGGAAAACGGTGATCGGATTACCAGGGTCATCAGGAATACGCAAAGACGCCAGACCTTCGAATATTCCGTGCCGGGCGAAGTCAAACGCATCATCATCGCGCCCGACCATTCCGTGTACTTCAAACCCGCGCAGTAGAACGAGCCCCGACGTTACTCGGGAAGGGGTCTTTCCACCTGGGCGCGTCTCGCCTCGGGCGTGTCGGGATACCGCTTGATCAAGCGCTGGTACACGTAATCGGCTTCGACCGTGCGCCCCGCGTTCACCAGGCACTGCCCGGCCTGCCACAGTACCTTCTCCAGACCGTCGGCTTCGGGGAAGTCGGCCTCGAACCTCAGGTACCGCCGGGCGGCTTCGATAAAGTCTTCCTGGTCACGGTAACTGTCCGCAATAGCCAGACGCACAGAACGCACGCGCACCGAATCGGGCGCAGAAGAGAGCAGTTGCTGGAAGACCATGCGGGACAGGACCGGCCGGCGTCCGGCAAGGAGCGCCCGGCCCAGGAGAAAGCGTGTTTCATCCTTCAGATCCGAATCCGGATAGGACTTCAGGAGCCGGTTGCAGGCGTTTACCGCGTCGTCGTGTCTTTCGAGGTCGAACTGGATGCGGGACACCTCAAGCAGCGCGTCGTCCGCCAGCGCGTGGTCCGGTTCGTGTAAAAGGACCTGCAGGAAATACTGTTCCGCGGCTTCCCGGTCCGGATCCAGTCGCCCCAGGTGGTAGAGGACTGTCGGCTCGCTGGGCTGGTGGTCGAGTATACGCAGGAAGGCGTCGCGGGCCCTGCCGTGCTGTCCGGCCTCGTAGATGGCGATGGCTTCGCCGAGGGATATGGAGGGGATCTGCGGCGGGACTGAGTGTACAGCCGTGTCCTGGTCGGCGACCTGGAAGGGACACAGGCACATCAACCACCTGAACAGATTAAGTCGCACGAAGGCTGCTAGTTTCGGAAGGACGGCGGGCGTATTATGATCCGCCATTGTTTCATTCATCAAGGGGAACCCGAAGGGCTTCTTTCAACAGTTTTCCGGGTTTGAAACGGGTCTTCTTACCAGCCGGGACGTAAACGATGTCACTCGTACGGGGATTACGCGCGGAAGTACGGGCCTTCGTGTCCTTGACCTCGAAAACACCGAAACCACGGATTTCGATTCGGTCACCCTGGACCAGCGAATCCCGCATGGCCACGAAGGTCTGGTCGACCACGGGAAACACCTGTTCTTTCTTCAACCCCAGGCGCTTGCTGATCTGTTCCACCAGTTCCTTCTTGGTGGTGGTCATGAAGGACCTCCCCCCGGCAACGCTGGCCGCCGACGAATCTGGACGCTATCCCTATGCAGTCTCTTAACTTAACAACGCCGCAACGTATACTAAAGGCCGGCTTTCACCGTGTCAACGGATTTTGTAAAGGTGGCCGGAAGGCATACCGCGACCAGGTAATGACAGGGGTTGTGGCTCAAATCGCGGCGAGCCCGTCGAATTCGGCAGCCATGATGCAGTTGGCGTAGGGGAACGGCC
Organism: bacterium; assembly: GCA_965262815.1. GTDB lineage: Bacteria > JAAXHH01 > JAAXHH01 > JAAXHH01 > JAAXHH01 > JAAXHH01. The sequence goes on from OZ253560.1 coordinate 437,795, forward strand.
TTCCATACGCGCAGCGAAGCGCGTCTTCCTTCCCGCATTGCGCCCACTTGCACATGGCATCCCTCCTGATGTAAGTCGACCGTTCACAACCCAGTTCATCGGCAGCGATCAGTTCGTCCAGTGCCGGGTTGTATCCCAACGGAACCGTGATGAGGAATATTCCTCCGGGTTTCAGCATGCTCCGGCATTTGGAAATCGTCAGGGGGATCTTCTGGCGGCTGTCGCCGTCGTCATCAAAGCCTATGTGCTCGACCGTCGAGATAGAGAGGATCAGGTCAAACCGCCTGTCTGTTGCAAAGTCAACGACATCCTGGTTTATCACCGGGACCGAATCCGTTCCTTTTTCGTACTTGTCGAGGATCAGATGTTGCACACCGAAGTAGTGGGACGTGACATTGCCTATTTCCAGAACGCACTTCCCGGCGCAGCGGTCCAGGTATTCCCGGGCGATCGAAATTTCCACCGCCCGTTCGTTCGCCCAGGTGACATTGTGCCGGTGAAAGGTCAGTGGCAGGGTCCGGCCCTGGTATTCAAAGGAGGATGCCTTCAGGCGGGGGATGACAAGCGGCGCCAGGACCCTGCGCAGGGGTTTCATCACCATTTCTCTCGCGCCAAACCGGCGGATGAACCAGGCGATTTTTCCCACCAGGCCGGTTCTATAGAAATGCAATGTCCTGGTCATGGGTGAGGTGACGGACGGGTTCCGTTCCAGTACCTTTATAGGCTCAGTTCATCCCCGCGGGCGCCGTCTTGTGAAAGGGAAAGGAACCCTTGAAGGGGCGGGGACTGGAAACGTACCAGACGCCCTCGTACATGGGACAGGTCTGGTAGTGGCAGACCACGTTGCAGCGTTCCATGCCGTCATCCTCCTTGGCGCCCTGGTGCGGGATGTGGCTCAGGAAGACGACAGCGTCACCCGCCTTGGGATGAAGCACGACGTGTTCCTGCGCAGAACACCACTTTTCGAACGCGACGTGGTCGATCCGGGGATAAAGATGGGGCGGTTCCGCCAGGTGGCCGTTCTTGACGAACCTGAGATGGCCCTGTCCGGGTACGTTGTCCTGGAAGTAGAAGGTCGTGTTCATGCTGCTGGGCTGGACCGCCAGCCTTCGTTTTCCCGTTTCCCGTTTTTCGTTCCAATACCCGTAGAAGTCCATGTGCCACTCCTGGATATAAGCGCCGGGATTGATGTGGGCCCGGAAACTTCGCAACTGGCATTGTTTGCCCATCATGGCGTAGAGTAGAGGCGCCACGCTTGGGTGGCCCACAAGCGGGTTGAAGACATCGGGTTCCCGGTCCAGCAGCGTGTCGAACCACATGTTGCCGACGGAGTTAAGGCCCTCTTCCCAACCCTTTTCCTTGGCATTGAAAATGTGGGACCGAACCTGTTCCGTCTCCACCGGGGACAGGGCGCCCTCGAGGAGCACAAATCCGTTCCGTTCCAGTTGATCGAGTTTTTCGTTAAGATCCTTCACCGGGTCTCTCCCTGTTCGTCTCTTCGTATAGGTCTCGCCGGCCAATCGAGTTCAGTGGTCTGAAAGGTTACCAGTAGACCGGGCCGGATGGGTCGGACTTGCTCGGAAAACCATAATGGGCCCGTCGATCCCTGTCAAGGCATACGGTCGGCTTTCGTGTCACGCGGAACTGTGGTGAAATCGTTCCGCGGGTTTCCTCGAAGACAAACAGCATCACCCTCGAAGACCAACGGCATCAACCCTCGAATGGATAGAGCGGCCGCCGCCTGTACCGGTACGTGAACCTGCGCATGTCCGCCGTCGTGGCGCCGGGCGTGTCCACCCGAATCAGGCGCTTGCTCACGGGAGCATAGGCCGCCGTCGGCGCGTGGACGCCCTTGGCGATCAGGACATGGAAATCGGCCGGGTCCAGGCCGATGCTGGTCATCATGCCCAGGCTCACCGGCACGGTACGCAGCGAAGTAAGGCTGACTGTCAGACCGTTGTCCGTGGCCACGACCGCCGTCAGGCCCATGTTGAAGGCTGTTTTACCGCCGTGACGCACGGCGGACTCGGTGAAACGCCCCTCGTGAATGCCGAGCACGCGCACTTCGGTCCGGATGGGTGGACCGTGCCGGTCGTCCGTCTTGCCCCCCATGCTCAGCGTGAGCCGCCCGCCGACCCCCGCGGCAACGGCCTGTTCAACGGATTCGGGGTCGTACAGGCAGAGGAAAGCGGCCGCACCTCCGCGATCCAGCAGTTCGTGGGCGATGAGCGTGCCGTCCGCGGCCGACCCACCGCCCACGTTGTCTCCCATGTCGAGCAGGCAGACGGGTCCTTCGCTCCCAAGCGCGGCGTCGACGGCGTCGGGAATGGAGATGAACTCGCCGACGAATTCATCGCGGTGCTCCACCAGGTACCCGGCGAGCGCGTCCGCGATGCGTTGGGCCAGTTCCACGTCGCCATCGGTCACGGCGATGAAGGCCGAACCCATCTCTTGCACGTCCGCGTAGGGAAATCCGAGGACGATGCTGTCGGACAGGACGCCTGTTTCATCAAGCCAGGCGTCCGCCCGTTCATAGAGGGGCAGACAGGGCGGCGAGGACGTATGCTGGCGCTCTATGCCGATGGCCACCGCCGGGAAGGCCGCCGCCTGCACGGGGCGGACTTCTCCGCGCAGCGTCCGGGCCATCAGCGACGCGGCTTCCAGGCCCCGCTGCTTCTGGTCCAGGTGCGGATTGGTGCGGTAGGCGATGGTGGCGTCGCAGGCGGAGACCATGCGACGAGAGAGATTGGCGTGGGGATCAATGGTGCAGATGATCGGGAGGTCCGGTCCGACCTCGTTACGTAATCGGGACAACCAGAATCCGTCCAGGTCATGGTAGTCCGCCCCCTCGCCGGCGTTGGCGCCGTGGGGAGCGACCAGCAGGCCGTCCAGCCGGCCCGTGCCTGCGAGCTGTTCGAACATCAGGTCGATCAAGGCATCGCAGGTGTCCCGCGTGATCCGGCCGGACGGGGAGGTCGAGGCGTAGAACAGCGGCACGGCATCGATGCGCGCGTCGTCCAGGCCCTCAAGGAAACCGCTGATTTCGTGGAATCCGCCCTGGAAGTGGTCGGTTACCGCGTCGCCCGTAAGGAGTCCGTCCCGCTGGAAAAGGTCCAGGGTCGTCGGCGTGTGGATAAAGGTATTGGATTCGTGGATCAGCGAGAGGATGCCCACGCGCACGGATCGGTTCTCCTGTAACTGCGGATCACGACATCATGTGCTGAAAGGACTTTCTGAACTTGTTCACTTTCGGGTCGATGACCATGAAACAGTAGGGTTGATTGGGATTGTTGCGATAGTAGTCGTGGTGGTAGTCTTCAGCCGCGAAGAAGTCCCGGAGAGGTTCGATTTCCGTGACGATCGCGTCGCTCCACAGGTCCGAGGCGTCTGTCTCCGTCTTCGCATACTCGGCCGCGCGTTTCTGTTCATCGTCGAGGTACAGAATGATCGAACGGTACTGGGTGCCGACGTCCGCGCCCTGGCGGTTCAGCGTGGTCGGATCATGAATCCGCCAGAAGATGTGCAGTAGATCAGCATAGGTGATCACGGCCGGATCGAAGGAGATCCGCACAACCTCCGCATGGCCGGTCGCACCGGTGCAAACGGACTTGTAGTCCGGGTTTTCGACACTGCCGCCTGCATAACCGGACAACACGCTCGATACGCCTCTTATCTGCTGGTAGATCGCTTCGAGACACCAGAAGCAACCCCCGCCCAGCGTTGCCGTCCGCATCTGTTGTGCCATGATTCCATCCTCCCGGTGATGGAGCATCCAGGTTTACGTCCGCCTCGGTCGTGCTCAGTCGCGCGGGTTTCGAGCTACGCGCGTGTACGTGAAAATAAAAAGAGGTATCGCCAGCGCCACGAATATCCAGATCAGCACCCGGTCGTCGTCTTCGATCAAACCGGTCATGGCCAGCAGCGTACTGGCGCCTACCGCGGGAATTCCCGCCGTGAAGGCGGTTATCACGAGGCTGAACAGGAGATCCTTGATTATGCGTTTCATGAAGTCGGTCGATTCATCCGTTTACCGTCGACGTAATCCAGCAGGTCCCGGGTGACCGCGCCGTCAGGTTCCCGGTCGAAGAACGCCTTCACGGACTGTAGCAGACCCGGCGGTTCGAACCGCCGTCCTTCGCGCATCGTGCAGGCCACGTTGCCGATATCTTCGATTCGTTCGAGGGGATTCCCCCGGACCGCCACGAGATCGGCCTGCTGCCCCGGCCTGATTGAACCGGTCTTGCTTTCAATGCCCAGCACCCTGGCATTTATCGACGTGGCCGACCGGAGCGCATCAACGGCCGGGATGCCTGCGTCTACGTACATGGCGAGTTCGTCGTGCACGCTCATCCCCGGCACGAGGTGGGGGAAGGGCGTATCGGTGCCCAGCGCGACGGTAACTCCCCGCTGATGGGCCCTGCGCAGGAAACGCTTCAGGTGCACCATGGCACCCTGATAGCGCCACCTGTCTTCCTCAGGCCCGAAACGACTGGGGTACCGTTGCCATATGTCGAGATGGCGGGGGTGGACCCAGATCCTCCGTGCGTCGTGGTGGAAAGGCCGGTCCAGGATGCGTCCCAGCCGGTCCCAGACCACCAGGGTCGGGTCGATGATCACGTCACGTTCCAGCAGTTGATCGATCATGAGATCGTCTTCCACCTGGGACGCCGAGCGCCAGGCCACGCCACAGCCGGCCAGGTGCTCGAATTCATCCAGGCCGGACCGAACGGCATCTTCGGCGGACGTCGCGTGCAGATGGGCAATCACGAATTTACCCGATTCGTGGGCGGCGTCAATAGCCGCCTTCAAAAGCGGGGGATCCAGTCCCGCGTAAAGCTTGACCGCGTCCACTCCCGCTTCCACGTGTCTGCGGACCGAAGCGGCGATCTCTCCCGGTCCGTCGTGGGCGCGGCCCATGTGGGGCCAGTAGACCCCTGGTCCGTCGTGCAGGTGGCCGCAGCACAGGATGGCGGGACCCGCGGACAGGTCTCCCGCATGGCGGTCGCGCTCGCCGAGGATCCACTGCAAATCGTTGCCCACGTCACGGATCGTGGTTACGCCGGCGGCCAGGAAAGCCGGTCCCATCACGGAACTGTAGTGGACATGGGCGTCCATCAGGCCGGGCAGAAGCGTGCAATCGGGCAACTGAAATGATTCCATGCCCGCAGGGACCTCGGATACTGGAAGTACCGCGTCGATGAGGCGTTCTTTCACCACCACGGCCACCCCGGATTGCGTCCCGTCGGACACGCCGTCCCATAGCCGGTCGGCGATCAGCGCGTACGTGTTGTTCCCGGTGTCGCTGTTCATCCCTGGTTCCTGATTGTCGGTCTTTGAATGGACTGGGAAAACCCTGCCGCGTGTACGACTTCCGGCGCTATAATTCCCTTGCCCGGAGCGCGTACCGTCTTTTACTTGGAGCCATCGGTAATATCTACTGTCATCGTGTATTCTGTCAAACGGCTAATGTCCATTCCCCTGTATATCGGCTGGCAACGCATCATGGACGGCCAGGGTCTCGATATCGCGTTCACTGGCATGTTCGTCGTGTTCCTGGCCCTCGCCGCGATCAGCTTCTGCATTGCCATGCTGCCGAAGGTCATGGCGGCATTGGGGGGTATTCTCCCTGAACACCCGCAACCTCCCTCCGATCAGGAAGTCACGCACGACGACGAAGCCGTGGCCGCGGCCGTCGGATTCGTACTCGACGAGGAAAACAACACCCGGTAACCAGGGCCATACGGACGAATTTCAATGACGATACTGTATGACTTTCTGTCAGGTTCCGGTCTGGCCGCGGCGACCCCGGGCCATGCCATAATGATCCTTATCGGCCTGGTCATGATCGTCCTCGCGATCGCCCGCCGATACGAACCGCTGTTGCTGGTGCCCATCGGATTCGGCGTGATGCTGGGAAACATCCCCATGCTGGAAGGGGACGGCCACGGGGTCTACGATGAAGGCAGCGTACTTTACTACATCTATTTCGGCGTAAAGGAAGGGATCTTCCCGCCCTTGATCTTCCTGGGCATCGGGGCCATGACCGATTTTTCGGCCCTGCTGTCCAACCCGCGGCTCGTCCTCCTGGGCGCCGCGGCGCAGATCGGCATATTCCTGACCCTCCTGGGCGCCATGGCCATCGGATTCACGCCGGCGGAATCCGGAGCCATTGCCATCATCGGCGGCGCAGACGGCCCAACGGCCATTTTCCTCTCTTCGAAACTGGCGCCCCACCTGCTCTCCATGATCGCCATCGCGTCGTATTCCTACATGGCCCTGGTACCCATCATCCAGCCGCCCATCATGCGACTTTTGACCACGCGGGAGGAACGGCTCATCCGCATGGCGCCGCCCCGGGAGGTATCACAACGGGAGAAGATCGTCTTTCCCATCATGGCCTTTATCGTCGCCGCGATGATCGCGCCGGATTCGGTCGTGCTGGTGGGCATGCTGTTCTTCGGAAACCTGCTCAAGGAATGCGGCGTCACGGAGCGGCTGGCCAACACGGCCCGCACGTCGATGATCGACATCGTCACCATTCTGCTGGGGTTTTCAGTCGGCGCCAGCACGCAGGCAGAGGCCTTTCTCTCGTTGCAATCGCTCTTCATATTTGCCCTGGGCGTGATCTCCTTCTGCATCGCGACGTCCGGCGGCGTGCTCTTCGCCAAGGGCATGAACCTTTTAACGAAAGAAAAGATCAATCCGTTGATCGGCGCCGCGGGGGTCTCCGCCGTACCCATGGCGGCGAGGGTGGCCCAGGTCGAAGCGCACCGGGAAGATCCCCAGAACTTCCTGCTGTTTCACGCCATGGCGCCCAATGTGGCGGGCGTCCTTGGTTCCGCCATCGGCGCGGGGATACTCTGGTCGGTACTGGTGGGCATGTAGATACAGTGAAAACCTGTCTCCAATTACGAAGGGATTAAAGTGAAGAAGAAAGTAAATTTCATGTGCACCACGTTCCGGGACGGATTTCAGTCCGTATACGGCGCACGCGTTTTCACCCGGGACTTCCTGCCCGCCGTGGAAGCCGCGCGGGACGCGGGGATCGATTACTTCGAAGCCGGCGGCGGCGCGATGTTTCAGTCGCCTTACTTCTACTGTAATGAAGACGCCTTCGATCGCATGGACGCCATCAGGAGCGCGGCGGGTCCCGACGCCAACCTGCAGACCTTGTCCAGGGGTGTGAACGTGGTGGGACTGGATTCTCAGCCCAGCGATATCATTCGGTTGCACGCGGAGTTGTTCCGCAAGCACGGCATGACGACCATCCGGAATTTCGACGCCTTGAACGACGTGGAAAACCTGGTTCACAGCGGGCGGTGCATCACCGAAGCCGGGCTAAGGCACCAGGTGTGCGTCACCATGATGGAACTGCCGCCGGGATGTTCGGGTGCCCATGACGAGGCGTTCTACACGGCGACGCTACGGAAGATCCTCGATGCCGGCATTCCCTTCGATTCGGTATGTTTCAAGGACGCCTCGGGCACGGCCGTTCCATCCAAGGTGTACGATTCCGTCAAAGCAGCCCGGCAGCTCCTTCCCGAAGGTACCTGGATTCACTTCCATACCCACGAGACGGCCGGCGTCGCCGTAGCGGCGTACCAGGCGGCGCTCGAGGCCGGCGCCGACGCCATCGACCTGGCCTTCGCACCTGTATCGGGCGGCACGTCCCAGCCGGACATCCTTGTCATGTGGCACGCGCTCCGGGGAACGGAATACGACCTGGACATCGACTACGACGGTGTCCGGGAAGCGGAGGAGATCCTCAAGGAGTGCATGAAAGACTATTTCCTTCCACCCGAAGCCGTCGCCGTCGAACCCCTGCTTCCCTGGAGTCCCATGCCGGGCGGCGCCTTGACCGCCAACACGCAGATGTTGCGGGACAACGGGATCATGGACCGGTACACGGACATTATCAAGGCCATGAGCGAGGTCGTGGAAAAGGGCGGTTACGGCACGTCGGTCACGCCGGTGTCGCAGTTCTACTTCCAGCAGGCCTTCAACAACGTGATGATGGGTCCGTGGAAGAAGATCGCCGAAGATTACGGCCGGATGGTCCTGGGCTATTTCGGCAGGACGCCCGTCCCGCCTGACGCCGAAGTCGTGGGAATTGCATCGAAACAGCTTGGTATGCCGCCCAATGAACGGCCTGTACTGGAACTCAACGACGACGATCCAAAGAAGGGCATCGAGACAGCGCGTAGCGTGTTGAAAGAAGCCGGGGTCGAGGACACGGACGAGAACATCTTCATTGTCGCGGCCTGCGGCGAACGGGGCCTGGCCTACCTGAAGGGCGAGGGCGTTATCGGTGTGCGAAAGAAGGCCGCTACGGACCGTGATGACCCGCCGGAAACCGCGCGGCCCGCACGGCCCGCGCAGGACGGACCCAGGGGATACCAGGTCACGGTCAACGGCAGAAGATACGCGCTTCGCATCGACGGAAAAACGGCCACCGTAAACGGCAGGGCCTACGAAGTCGACCTGCAAGCTGATGGAGCCGAGGCTCAGGTGGCCGCGACGGACCGCGACGGAGTCACGCCGGTCAAGTCGCCTATACCCGGAAAAGTGCTCAGCGTGGCAGTCATCCCCGGTCAGCTTATTGAAGCGGGGGACGTCATCGTGGTCCTGGAAGCCATGAAAATGGAAATGCAGGTCACCGCCGACATCGGTGGAACCATAAGGGACGTTTCAACGAACCCGGGCGCCCAGGTGATCGCGGGCCAGACGCTGGCATCCATAGGCTGAGTCACATGGGGCGGGTCCATGGCTGGAGCGTCGAATGGCCGGATTCCCACTTCACTACATCCCGCGCACGAGATTTTCCTTTAAAGCAAGAAGCAGGCTGCTGCATGCGCTCGCCTGCGCCCTGTTGTACATCGCATGTCCCGCCTTTTCCCAGTCCCCGGCCGCCGGTCCCTTCATACAGCGCGACCAGTTCCCCATCCGTACGTTGTTTCTCGGACTCCGTCCCGAAGCGGGCGACCTCCTGCCACGGGGATCGCGGCAATGGGTGTTTCGAATCGATTACGCCAATACCTACGCGGTTACGCGTCCCGTGGGCGATCCCGGTATCGCCGGCGACTATTACCAGGCCGCGCCGCTGAATGAATACCGTCTGTTCGCGGATACGGAGAGCCTGCGCCTCGCGGTGGACCTGGACTGGCGCATCGCGCCGCGGTTGCAGATCGGAATAACCCTTCCGTTCATCAAGCACGGCGGGGGTGCTCTGGACGGCACGGTGGAGCGATTCCATCGTTTGTTCAACCTGACCAACGGGGGTAGGGAGGAGACTCGGAGAAACGACTACGGCGTATACGTCGTACGAAACGGCCGGTTCTGGATAGAGAGCGCTGAGGCCGCGGCTTTTCGGCCGGGAGACTTCGTCCTTCGTATGAAGACACCGCTGCTCCGACGCGCGGGCGTCCTCGACCTGGCACTGGCTGGTGCCGTGAAACTGCCCACGGGCAGCCTGGAAGCCCTGACCGGCAGCGGGGGGTTCGATTTCCAGGCGGCACTGTTCGCGACCTGGTGGCCGGTAAAGATCCTGGCTGTCCACTACAACATCGCCCACAGCCGGTTAGGGAGACCGTCCCGAGGCGAGGGATTCCCCTTTAGGTCCATCACGACGCACCTGCTGGCCCTCGAATACCGCGCCACGAGTCGGCTGGCGGCGCTGATCCAGGCACAGGGCAACACCGGCCCCTTTCCGGAAAGCGTGCTGGGTCCCCTGGACCGCACGGCCTTCGAAATCAGCGGCGGCGCGAGGTATGCCCTGTCGGAGACCATGACCCTGGAGATCGGAATAACCGAGAATCTCAGCCAGTACCAGAATACCCCTGACATCGGGCTCCATGCCGGTATCGTGTGGAGGAGATCGCCATGAACAACACCCGTCTCCGATTGCTCTTCAATTCCCATGGACGCCTGGGCGTATTCGAACTGGATGATTCGAGGGCTTGGTATCCTGATCCGGACGTTCCGGGCATGGCCAGCTGGGGCTGGGGACCCGTATTCGATGACCGGCGCCGTGTGATCCTGTCCAGTTACGAACCCGGCAAGGCCTGGGAAGGCAACGTGAGGGTCCATCTCTGGATATATGACCTGGAAGAAAACCGCCTGCTGGAGGAGATCGCGCTCAAAAACCGTCCCGCCCCTTTCATGGGGTGCAGCCATATCCTTCCGGGGGAGGATCGTCTCCTGGTTAACCCGATCATCGACGGGAAACAGCGTATCTGGACCATGGACCTGGATGGTTCAGACCCACGGGAGGTAACGGGCGCCGAAGACGGGTTCGTCTACTGCGTCCAGATCAGCCCGGACGGCCAGAAGATTGCCTACCATGCGACCATGCTGGCGGACCGGGACAGCTACTGCATCTTCGTTTCGGACCTGAACGGGGGCAACAAGGTGGAGGTCGCTGCGGCAGAGGGTCACCTGTACTTCGGACCCATGTGGTCGCCGGACGGGAAATGGCTGATCTTCCAGGATTGCCACTATCCCAATGATCCGGGACACGACTGGGCCGACCTGTGCCTGGGCGGCCGGGATGGTTCGATCAACCAGAAGGTCACAACGGGGCAGCGCCAGTGGTTCGCCACGTCCTACGGTGATCCGGAAACCCGGGGCGGCGGTTCCAACATTGCCCAATGGACACCCGACGGAAAAACGGTTGCCTACACCCGCGCGGAACCGGAGTCTCGAACCGCCTGGCCGTATCAGGCGCAGCGGCCGGATACCGATCATTTCAACCGGGACTACTATCCGGAAGAAGCCCGAGGCGGTACCGCCATCGCCCTGCTCGATCCCTTTACAGGCGAGGAGACGGAGTTCATCCCCTATGAATCCCGTGTTTGGAACTTCCGCGCGGCCTGGTCGCCGGACGGCTCCCAGTTCGCCTTCTGCCGCGCCGAGGTTGGTTTCCCGAGCAGCATCTGGCGGGTCAACGCCGACGGCGGCGACCCGCGCAGGTTGACGGACGGATATCTACACCAGGGTGCGGATCACCCGGTATGGGTGGGGTGATGGAAGCGGTAGGGCAAACTTGGAATGTGTATGAACATTCGTAATCTAGAGTAGAGACGGCAGTTAGTTGGGTATGTCTTCAAATGATTCCTCATATCCAGGATCTAAGTCGTCAGCTGGTTCGACAGTGACTTCGATAATATCTGAGCCGTATTTGGCAGCCAGGAATCTTTCACGATACAGGTTGTACGATGCCTCACACACTCTTGATGTAAAATAGGCGTTAAACCCCAAACCTACGACCGCTCCAACAGCAGGCACAAACTGAGCCAATTTCGCTTTTGTAAGTCGGATACCGAGTGCCCGCGCAATATGTTGTATAATCCTTACAAAAGCACGCTCCTCTAGCGATTTCCAGGTTTTCTTTGCGGCTACATCTTTTGCGATTCGGATAAGTTCAGACATCGCAACTTGCTTCGAAGCATCTTTTGGACTGGAGGCTAATCCCAATACGTTCATGGCGAACAATCGTTCTGACTGCAAAGAGATATCAAAACCGTAATAGGTAGCGTACTCACCAATAGCCCGTAAATTCAAAGAAACAAGCAATGGTATATCTGCAACTAAACCAATGATGCCGGTGGCTCCAGTGGCTGCGCCTTCTAAACCTGCAACTCCCTTGTATTTCGCGTCTAAGAAACCTACAGTTTTGTCGATATCTTCAAGATCTAAATTCAATATACTTTTAGCATTATCGACATCGTATCCTGACGCTCTATACTCTTTGTATATCGCCTCTGGTCTCACGGTCCACTGAGCAAGGTCGTTACTGACACGTACAATACCGCTGATGGATTTCCTTATAGTCTCACCAATACCCGGAGTATTCAGGACAACGTCACCAGCTTTGTTCAGTGGCCAGTTCACAACCTGCATCGCCTGTCCAAACCAAGTTAGTTCAGGGGTTTTCCAGGCGTGGATCTGATCTATCGCTAGTTTTTCGTAATCCGAGAATTCGCTACTCTTCATAATTTAAATTCGTAATAGGTAAAAACTAACCCCTCACACGAAAGTCAGCCAGCCGTGGACGTCCTCGCTCTCGCCGGTAGTAATTCCGAAGAACCGCTCCTGGATCTCCTTCGTGACCGGACCGCGGGACCCACCGCCGATGGTGATGCGGTCGATAGAGCGTACGGGGGTAACCTCCACGGCGCTGCCCACGAAGAATACCTCGTCGGCGATATAGAGCATTTCGCGGGGGATATCCTGCTCGACGACCTTGAATCCGGCGTCCTGGGCGAGCGTCATGACGGCGTTGCGCGTGATTCCGCCGAGGACCGAAGCCGCCAGGCTGTTCGTGATGATCCGGTCGTCCTGCACGACGAAGATGTTCTCGCCGCTGCCTTCGCTGATCAGGCCATTGGTATTCAGGGCGATACCCTCGCTGTACCCGTTCTCGATGGCCTCCATCCGGATCAGCTGGGAATTGAGGTAGTTTCCGCCCGCCTTTGAAAGGGCTGGATGGGTATTCGGCGCGGGCCGGCTCCAGGAGGAGACGCACACATCCACGCCGTTCTCGTGTGCGTCGTCGCCGAGAAAGGTGCCCCAGTTCCACACGCCCACGGCTACTTCCACGGGACAACCCAGGGGATCGACGCTTAACAGGCCGTACCCGCGGTACACCACCGGACGGACATAGCAGGAACCGAGTTTGTTGGATCGGATGGTCTCGAAAATGGCCTCGCGGACTTCATCCTTGCTATAGGGGATTTCCACCCGGTAGATCTTACAGGAATCATATAGCCTGTCCACGTGTTCGTCGAGCCGAAATACCGCGGGACCCTGTTTCGTTTCGTAGCAGCGCAAGCCTTCGAAGAAGCTCGAGCCGTAATGTACTACGTGGGAAAGCACGTGAATCCTGGCGTCTTGCCAGGGTACGAGTTTCCCATTGAACCAGATGAATTCGGCTTCCGGCATCGTGGCCATGCTCAGTCTCCTTTCTACGGTTCGTTTCGCGTTGACAATCTGGCGCAAACTATGGCGCGAACCCCTTGATGTCAAGGGTAAAAGGTCTTGACACCCTCTTCTGAAACCGCCTAGCTTACCCCATGACGAAAACCGAAAAAGACACCCTGTTCATGCGCCAGGCGCTGGACCTGGCCGAGCGAGGGATAGGTCGTACCAGTCCCAATCCCATGGTAGGCTCCGTGGTCGTCCGCGACGGCGTCGTCGTGGGTCGTGGATACTACCGCGAGTACGGCGGACCTCATGCCGAGCCCCAGGCGCTGTGTGAAGCCGGCGACCAGGCTCGGGGCGCAGAGTTGTACGTCACCCTGGAACCCTGCTGTCACCGGGGCAGCACGCCGCCGTGCACGGACGCGATCATTCAATCGGGCATCGCACGAATTCACGTGGCCATGACCGATCCGGACCAGCGCGTTTCGGGCGAGGGGATCGAGCGGTTGCGCGCCTCTGGCATCACCGTGGAGACCGGTCTCCTGGAAGAGGAGGCTCGGGAACTGAACGCTGCCTATGTACACCACCGGCAAACCGGCCGGCCCTTCGTATTGCTCAAACTGGCCCAGACGCTCGACGGACGTATCGCCACGCGGAACGGCCGGTCGCAGTGGATCACGGGCGAGTCCGCGCGAAAACGGGTACACCAGATGCGCAGCAGGGCGGACGCCGTGCTCGTGGGTGTCGATACCGTACTGGCGGACGATCCTCGGCTCACGGTCAGGCACGTGGACGGCAGGCAGCCCCGGAGAATCGTCCTCGACAGCCGGGCCCGGACCCCGGTCGACGCACACATATTGAACAGCGACGCGCCTACCACCGTTTGCGTTTCGGATGCGGCGCCGGCGGACCGGATCGATGGACTGAAAAGGGCAGGCGCAGAGGTACTCGTGGTGCCGTGCGGGGATGGATACATCCCGGTGGAGCCACTCAAGTCCGAGCTTGGGAAGGCCGGAATCGTGACCCTCATGGTGGAAGGCGGAAGCCGCGTGACCACCTCCTTCCTGCGGGAACGGGCCGTCGACCGGATCGCCTGTTTCGTTGCGCCGCGCATACTGGGCGCGGGAATATCCTCAGTCGCCGACCTGGAACTGGACGACCTTTCACAGGCCATCGACCTGCGCGATGCGCGGGTGGAGCAACTGGGCGACGATTTCCTCATCACCGGTACGCCAGACTTCCTATAGATAAAGCATGGAGTTCATTACATGTTCACGGGCATCATCGAAACAACAGGATCGGTACGAACCCTGGACCGCGACCGGGGCGGCCTGAGGCTGTCCGTGGAGGCGCCGTCCATATCGTCTGAATTCGACCAGGGAGCGAGCGTTGCCGTGAACGGCGTCTGCCTGACCGTCGTCGACCATGGAAAGCGGACATTTTCCGTGGAGATCGTACCCGAGACGGTCTCACGGACGACCTTCGGAAACCTAAGGGTCGGGGACCACGTCAACCTGGAGAGGCCGCTACGGTTATCGGACCGTATCGACGGCCACCTGGTACAGGGGCACGTCGACGGCATGGGACGCATCACGGAGCGGGAAAACAGGGGCAACAGCCTGTGGTTCGGTGTGGAAATCCCAGGTGATCTGACGCCCTTCGTCATCGAGAAAGGGTCCATCGCGCTGGATGGAATTAGCTTGACAATCGCCGGTCTGACGGGTAATTTGGCAGCCGTATCGATCATACCGCATACTGCATCGATTACGACGTTTGGCAGCAGGCAGATCGGTGACGTGGTAAACATAGAAGTGGACATGATCGGCCGGTACGTCGCGTCCCTGTTGCATTCCGGCCGGAACCCGAATCCTGGTGATAACCAGGGTCCATCGCCCATCACCGAAGACTGGCTGAAAGAGAAAATGTAGCGTCGGAACGACCCGGCGACGGTCCCATTATTGACCGGGACGCGCCGTGACCGGGTAACCGAAAAAACGGTTGAACCGCATGTCGTCCCCCTTTAGTTCCATCCCGGAAGCCATTGAAGAAATCAGGGCCGGGCGCATACTGATAGTCATCGACGACGAAGACCGCGAAAACGAAGGCGATTTCATCATGGCCGCCGAAAGAACGACTCCGGCGGCCATTAATTTCATGGCCCGTTATGGACGGGGCTTGATCTGCCTTCCAACCACGCGTGATCGGCTGGAAGAGCTGAAGGTGCCGGCCATGGTCGGTGAAGAGGTCAACACGGCGCTGCTGGGCACGCGTTTCACCGTATCCGTGGACGCCGTCAACGGTACGACCTCGGGCATTTCTGCTGCGGACCGCGCCGAGACGGTCCAGGTATTCGTCCGTCAGGACAGCAAGCCCGACGACCTGGCGCGGCCGGGTCATATCTTTCCCCTGCAAGCTTTCGATGGCGGCGTGTTGCGGCGGGCCGGCCATACCGAGGCGACCGTCGATCTGATGCGGCTGGCCGGGCTCTATCCCGCGGGCGTGCTCTGCGAAGTCATGGACGATGACGGATCCATGGCCCGTCTGCCGCGGCTGGTAGAGATCGCAAATGAACATGAACTGAAGATCATTACGATAAGGGACCTGATAGCATACCGGCGTGGCAGCGAGAAACTCGTCAAGCGGCTGGTCACGACGATCATACCGAGCAAGTACGGCGAATTCGAGTCCCACCTGTTCGAAGATGAACTGACCGGTGATCACCACGTCGCCCTGGTCAAGGGAGACGTGGACGGTGAGAAGGACGTGCTCGTCCGCGTACACTCCCAGTGCCTGACGGGAGACGTTTTCGGGTCCATGCGATGCGACTGCGGCGATCAGCTGCA
Source organism: bacterium (assembly GCA_965262815.1). GTDB lineage: Bacteria > JAAXHH01 > JAAXHH01 > JAAXHH01 > JAAXHH01 > JAAXHH01. Next base: position 453,556 of record OZ253560.1, read on the forward strand.
GCAGGCGCTCAAGCGCATCAGCGCCGAAGGAAGCGGCGTGCTCCTCTACATGCGCCAGGAGGGCCGGGGCATCGGACTGGCCAACAAGCTCAGGGCCTACGCCCTCCAGGACCAGGGCCATGATACCGTGGAAGCGAACCAGGCGTTGGGCCTGCCCGTGGACGCGCGCGACTACGGGATCGGTTCCCAGATCCTGGCGGACCTGGGCCTGACCACGATCAGGATCATGACCAATAATCCGTCGAAGCGGATCGGGATCGAGGGTTACGGCCTCGACGTTACGGAGCGCGTCCCGCTTCAGACGTCGCCGAACCGGTACAACGTGGGTTATCTCAAGACCAAGCGTGGCAAGCTCGGTCACCTGCTCGACCTCGACGAACCGCCGGACGACATGGGTTTCGACAGCCTGCTGTGATATAACCCGTCCGGACTGCGATGAAAAGGTTACCGGGCGAACGGGAATGATGGACAAGGAGCGAGTACGTGACGAAAACTATTGAAGGCAGCCTGGTAAACGGCGGAAGCGACCGGTACGGTATCGTGACGAGCCGTTTCAATGGCTTCATCAGCGAATCCCTGCTCACGGGCGCGCTGGACGGGCTCCGTCGCCACGGGGTCGACGACGATAGGATCGACGTGGTCTGGGTGCCCGGCGCCTTCGAAATCCCGCTGGCAGCCAAAAAAATGGCGGAAAGCGGTAGCTACGACGCCGTGATCTGCCTGGGGTGCGTCATCCGCGGCGCCACGACCCATTTTGAATACGTGGCCGGTGAAGCGGCCAGGGGAATTGCCGCGGCCGCCCGCGAATCCGGGGTCCCGGTGATCTTCGGCGTGTTGACCACGGAAAACATCGAACAGGCTATCGAACGCGCCGGTACGAAGGCGGGCAACAAGGGCTGGGACGCCGCTTTGGCCGCCCTGGAAATGGCGGACCTGATGCGCCGGCTTTGCGGGCCAGGCGGGCCGAGGGGACCAGAGTGAATGTGCGCGCAGGGGAACGCCGTCTAGGTCGTGAACTGGCGCTGCAGTCGCTTTATCTCGCCGAACAGACCGGGGACGATCCCGTCAAAGCCCTGCCGAGACTCCCTGGATGGTCCCTGGCATCGCCGAACACCCGGCAGTTCGCCGAACTGCTGATAGGCCAGCTCCGCAAACACAACGAAATCGTGGACCGCCACATCACCGCGGTGGTGCGTCACTGGGACAGGAACCGCGTTGCCCGAATCGACGACTGTATCCTCCGTCTGGGCGCCTGCGAACTCATCGCCTTTATCGATATTCCGACGGCGGTATCCATCAACGAAGCGATCGAACTGGCCAAGAAGTACAGCACCGAACAGTCCGGTGGTTTCGTTAACGGCGTCCTGGACGCCGTGGCCGCGAGACACCTCACGGCGACTGATCCATCGTGATTCCACCCTACCGGCATACCAGCGAACTTACAGGGAATGAGCCCGATAAGTGCGTTACGGCATACTATCCGACATACATGGCAACCTGGAAGCGCTGGATGCCGTCCTCGAAGCGCTGGCCGAAGAAGAAATAGACCGGTATCTCTGCCTGGGCGACATCGTCGGGTACGGCGCCAGTCCCAATGAATGTCTCGACCGCGTGATCGCGCTGACGACCGAGGTGATCGCCGGCAATCACGACCATGCCGCTATCGGCAAGCTGGACATCACCTCTTTCAACCACTTGGCGGCGGAAGCGGCCCTGTGGACGATGCGGCAACTGACGCCCGCGGCACGCCGCTACCTGGGAGAACTACCCTACACGCGGCGCATCGACGAGCTAATGGCCGTCCACGCGAGCCCGGCAAACCCGGAGGAATGGATCTATCTTACGTCCCTCGGGCGGGTGGACGAAGGATTCGGCGCGTTGCCCGACGACATATCGATTTGCGTAATCGGCCACACACACACGCCAGGCATATTCGAGCTGGACCCGGCGGAGGATCGATGCAGGCAGGTCCCGGCCCAGGTTCATGGACTCGCGCCGGGATGTAGATACATCGTGAACGTCGGCAGTGTCGGCCAGCCGCGGGACGAGGATCCCCGGGCGGCTTACTGCGTATACGATTCCGGGGAGGGACGCGTCGAAATCAAGCGCGTTTCCTACGACATGGATACCGCGCAACGGAAGATCCGCGCCGCCGGTCTACCCGAAATGCTCGCAGAACGCCTCGCGTACGGCAGTTGAACACCGGCGTTGACGCGCGCCGCCAGCGTACCGATCGATGGATAAAGGAACGATTGGGGAATCTTAAAGCATGGGTGGACATCGCGTTGTATCCATGATCGGCATGGCGGCCGCATTCATCGTCTCGCTGGCCGTGTATACCAAGACCATAGCGCCCACCGTGCCCTTCTGGGACGGGGGTGAATTTATCGCGGCTTCCTATATCCTGGGCATACCCCATCCGCCCGGCTCACCGCTGTACATCCTGATCGGCCGGCTTTTCTCCATACTGCCCGACCTGGGTATGGGTATCGCGTGGCTGGTTAATTTCTCTTCGTGCCTGTTCAGCGCAATGACCGTGACGGCCGTTTATCTCGTCGTAGTGAAGGCGGTTACGCTCAACCAGGACCGGGATGGACTGTCCCTTTACGAAAGCGTGGTCGTTTGTTGCAGCGCCCTGACCGGCGCGCTTCTGCTGGCCTTTTCCGATACTTTCTGGTTCAACGCGGTCGAAGCCGAAGTTTACGCCCTTTCCATGATGATCATGCTGGCCTGCACCTGGTTGATCCTGCACTGGATCGAAAGGCATGAGCAAAGCGGCAGCGAGCGGTATCTCTTCCTGGTCGCCTACCTGGCCTTTCTCGGTATCGCCGTGCACATGTTTACCATGCTGGTCCTGCCCGCCGCCTTCCTGTGCGTGGTCTTTACGGACCGGGTCGTCCGGTCGAACCGGAAACTGATCCTGCTGAGCGTAGTGATGGGCCTAATCCTGTTCAGCGTCGTGGCTTCCATCGACGTGTTTTTCATCGCGGTTCCGCTCGCCATCGCCGGATTGTTCCTGTCGAGGGGACGACTGCCGTGGGGTTTTCTGCTGCTGGCGTTCATCCTGGCCGTCGCCGTGATGTTTTTCGGCATGGAAGGCGTGGGCGGATACAACGAACAGCCGCTGATCGTGATCGGTGGATTCGAGGCTACCTGGGGAACGGTCATGTTCAGCCTTGCGCTGGTGAGCGCGGCCCTTGCCCTGGTCTCGGCCACGGCCGGCGATTCCGGCCGGTACAGGTGGCCGTTCTGGGCGATCGTGCTCTGTCTCGCTGTACTGGGATACTCCGTAAACTTCTACGTGCCGATCCGGGCGGCACAGCAACCGGTAATCAATGAGAACGATCCTTCGAACTGGCATAATTTCGAGGGATTCCTGGAACGCAAGCAATACGGCCAGGCAAGCATGTTCGAATCCCTGTTAAATCGCAAGGGCAGCTGGTCTTCCCAGTTCGGCAATGGCGAAAACATGGGGTTCTGGAGGTTCTTCTCGCGGCAGTTCAGCGACCCGTCCTTCCCCTACTGGCTCTTTCCAGTACTGCTTATTGCCCTGGGGCTCGTCGCGCAGATGGAGCGGGACCGGCGAAGCACGGCGTTCCTGGTCGCCATGCTGCTTACGTGCAGCATGGGCCTGATCCTGTACCTGAACTTTTCAGACGGTTCGCGCGGTATACAGCGGGAGGTCCGCATCCGGGACTACTTCTATACGCCGGCCTTCGTCTTCGCCGCGGTGCTGATGGGTATCGGTCTCCGGGCGCTGCTGGCACAAATCGGCGTCTGGCTGAGCCGGTTGAAGCTGCCCGTGGAGAAAGGTATGGCCGGCATCGCGGTGCTGGCGGTCGCCCTGCCTCTGGTTCCTTTCTCCTATCATTACGAATCCCACTCCCGCGAGGGCAACTACATCCCGTACGACTACGCCTACAACATCCTGCAGTCGTGCGACGAAAACGGACTCATCTTCACCAATGGGGACAACGACACCTTTACCCTGTGGTTTCTCCAGGAAGTGGAAGGCATACGCAAGGACGTGCGCGTAATCAATCTCAGTCTCCTCAACACCAACTGGTACATCAAGCAATTGAAACACCAGGAGCCCAGGGTGCCGATCACCCTGGCCGACGAAACCATCGACGTGCTTTCCGTCCAGGGGTGGAACGAACGGGAGGTGGAGATCGCCGGTATTTCCTGGACCGTACCCAGGGCAGGCACGCTGGGAGAAGACATCGGATATCTAAGGGTCCAGGACCTGATGATCCTGCACATACTGGAACAGAACAACTGGGAGAAACCCGTCTTCTTCGCCGTGACCGTCTCGCCGGAGAACGACGTGGGCCTGGACGGGCACATGCAACTGGAAGGCATGGTCTGGCGGGTCGTCCAGAATCCCAACTCGGACCTGATGGACCTGGACAGGACCGAGCATAATCTCTGGAACGTCTACCAGTACCGGGGCATAGCGGATCCGGAGGTCTACAAGGACAGGCAGATCCGCACGCTGCTTCGCAATTACACCGTGTCCTTCCATCAACTGGCGCTCAACCGTTGGAAACGGGGCGAAACCGATCAGGCTATCGCGGCCGTCGAGAAATACCTGGAGTACAACATCAGCAACGGCGTGCTGGAGCGACTGATGCTCATCCAGTTCCACGCCGATAAGGGGGTGTTTACCGATGTCGAACGCTACGCGTCCGAACTGGCCGCAGATTACAATACGTTCGACGGTTACACCGCCCTGAGCCAGGCCATGCGAAAAGAGGGACGGGAGGAAGAGGCCGCCGCGCTGCTCGAACGTGGCGTGGCCGCTTACCCCGAATACCCAACGGGTTACGACCAACTGGTTAACGTGTACTACCAGCTGAACGATACCGATCGTGTGCTGGAGACGCTCGAGCGGTGGCAACGGATCGCGCCGGGGGATTCCGTCATAAAGGCCATGATCGAGGAACTCGGACCGAGTACGGAGTCGACCGACCCCTAGCCGTGCCGTGTTCGCTACCCGGAATCCATTGGGCGCGTCGCTGCCCCGCGGCCTCGTGCCGGCATTTCACCGGTTCAGGTAAATGCACATACTGGTCATCAACTGGAGGGATATCCGCAACCCGGAAGCGGGAGGGGCCGAAGTACACCTGCACGAGACCTTTACGCGGATCGCCGGGCTGGGGCACCAGGTCACCCTGCTCTGCTGCAGGTTCCCCGGCGCCACGGAGTTCGACCACATAGACGGGATCGAGATTATCCGGTACGGCGGGAAGTGGACGTTCAACCTGACCGTCCCGTGGTACTATCGCAAACACCTGTCCCACCGGTCCTTCGACGTCGTCATCGAAGACCTCAACAAGATCCCGTTCCTGCTTCCCTGTTTTTTAAAGGACCCCCCGGTGATGGTCCTGCTGCACCATCTCTTCGGTTCGACGTTCTACCGGGAAACCAATCCCGTGCTCGCAACGTACCTCTACCTGATGGAACGGCTGATTCCACGGGTGTACCGGCGTTGTCTCATCGAAGTGGTATCGGAAAGCTGCCGCGACGAACTCGTCCGCATGGGAATCTCGACGGACCGGATCAGCGTGGTGCACAACGGGCTGGATACCCGGATCTTCGAAGGCCGCAAAGATTCGGATAGGAAGGAGCCCGGGCTGATCGTATACCTCGGGCGTCTTAAAAAGTACAAGAACGTGGACCACCTGATCCAGGCCATGGCCATCGTTCGTAAGGAAGTTCCCGGCGCGCGGCTGATGATCGTGGGCACGGGTGACAGGCGGCGCGCGCTGGAGACTCTGACCCGGTCCATGGGCCTGGGAGAGGTGGTAGAGTTCACCGGGTACGTTTCCGAAGAGGAGAAAATACGCCTGCTGACACGGGCCGAATTGGCGGCCTACCCTTCAAGTAAGGAAGGTTGGGGCATTACGGTGATCGAGGCCAATGCCTGCGGCGTCCCGGTGGTGGCTACCCGGGTACCCGGACTGCGCGACGCCGTGGTCGACGGGGAGACAGGGCTGTTGACCCCCCTCGGGGACCGAAAAGCCATGGCGCGCGCGTTGATCGGGTTGTTGCGCGATCCGGATGAGCGCGAACGTCTTGCCCGGAACGCCCTGGCGAGAAGCAGGCGTTACACCTGGGAGGATACGGCCCGGCAGACGCTGCGGATCATCCAGCGTACCATGGGGAGAAACTCAGATGTCGTATGAGAAACCGGCGAAACCCGAAGAGAGGGTGGATGTATCCATCGTAATCCCCCTGCTCAACGAAGCGGAAAGCCTGCCGGAACTTTACCAGCGCATCGTGGCCGCCCTCGAAGAGGCTGGGGTCTCCTTCGAAGTGCTCTTCGTCGATGACGGCAGCCGGGACGGGTCCTTCGAAACGATTCGCCGGTTCCGGGAGAATGACGACCGGGTCAGGGCCATCCGGTTCCGCCGGAACTACGGCAAGTCCGCGGCGCTGGCCGTCGGTTTCGAGGCGGCCCGCGGCGACGCGGTCGTGACCATGGACGCCGATCTGCAGGACGATCCCGCCGAGGTGCCCGGCATGGTCGATCTGCTCGGAGAGGGCTATGACCTGGTTTCCGGGTGGAAGAAGGACCGAAAGGATCCCCTTTCAAAGCGACTCCCGTCGAAGCTGTTCAACCGGGTCACGGGAATCGTCAGCGGCCTGCGGCTGCACGACTTCAACTGCGGCTTGAAAGCCTACAGAAGGGAGGTCGTGGAGACCATACCCGTTTACGGAGAACTCCACCGGTACCTACCGGTGCTGGCTCACTGGGCCGGTTTCCGCGTTACGGAAACGCCGGTGCTGCACCATCCCAGGAAGCACGGGAGCAGCAAGTTCGGACTGGGACGGTTTACCCACGGATTCTTCGACCTGCTGACCGTGTACTTCGTGTCGAATTACACCCGTCGCCCCCTGCATCTATTCGGTTCCTTCGGCCTTTTGTCCCTTGGCACGGGTTTCGGTATCGCCCTCTACCTGACCTGGCTATGGTTGAGCGGCGTCGGTATCGGCACCCGACCCCTGCTGCAGTTTTCCGTACTCCTCATGGTCCTCGGCATCCAGCTGGTCTCCATGGGCCTGATCGCGGAAATGATCGCCCACCAGGCGCGGCGGACGGAAGACTACGCCGTCCACGAACGGCTGGAATGAGGAACGCATTGGATTCACGTGGTACGTGTTTCTGACAACAACAATCCGAGTTCCCAGGGAAACCGGCGACCATCATGACACCCAACCAACCCGGGCGAATCTGTTTCTTCGGCACCTACGAACGCGACTACTTGCGAAACCGCACGCTTATTGAAGGCCTGAGACGTTCAGGCTGGCAGGTGCAGGAGTGTCACACACCCCTCTGGGAAAAGGAACGAAACAAGACCGGCAGGTACCTGGGTCCGTTTTCGTTGATTCTTCGCGCCATCGAACTGAGGCTGGCCCACCTGAGGCTGTTATTCAAGTACATTTTCATCGTGGGTAAATACGATATAATGGTCGTAGGTTATATCGGTCAGCTCGACATGCCGCTGGCGTGGCTGTTGACCCGGCTGCCGCGGCGCCCCCTCGTATTCAGTCCCCTGATTTCCCTGTACGACACCCTGGTAAACGACCGGCGTTCCTTCGCTGAAGGCACACTCATTAGCCGGTTCCTGCGTTGGCTGGACCGGTGGGCCTGCGCGAGGGCGGATCTCGTGTTGCTGGACACGGACGCCCATATCGACTACTTCGTGGATACGTTCAACCTGCCGCGCCGCCGATTCGCCCGTGTATTCGTAGGCGCGGTGGAACCGGACGTCAATGGGGATCCGGCCAATCGGAAACTGGTGGAGGACACGGAGTTCCAGGTCGTTTTCATCGGCAAGTTCACCCCGCTGCACGGGCTGCCCTTCATGCTGGAGGCGGCACAGCGGCTCAGGGACGAACCGGACATCGGCTTTCATTTCATCGGATCGGGACAGTTGTCCGAAGAGATGCATGAGACCGCGCGTAGACTGGCCCTGGACAACGTCCGATTTACAGACTGGGTTCCGTACGAAAATGTCCCCCGTTACCTGCGGGGACCTGGTGTATGCCTTGGTATCTTTGGTACGACCGATAAGGCGGCCCGCGTGATTCCGGGAAAGGTGTTTGTGGCCCTAGCCATGGGCAAGGCGGTCATCACGGCGGACTCCCCGGCCATTCGGGAACTGTTGACTGACGGTGAAAACGCGGTCCTGTGTCGTCGCGGCGATCCCGATGCGCTGGCCAGCGCCATTCGCAGGCTGTATGCGGACCGAGATCTTATGGAAAAGATCGCCGGGGGTGGTCACCGGGTATTCCGTGAACGAGCCTCCGTTGAACAGGTAGGCCGGTCCGCGTCGGCAGTGCTGGAGAAACTGTTGACCGGCGGCGCCAATACCTTTCGATAGCCCCGTAGTCGAGTTCCCTCACACTTTCGCGGATCAATCAACCTTCACAATGCCTTCAACATGACCACGGCATCTTCCGGGGGATTCGAATAGTAGGTCTTTCTGATGGATACCGAGCGGTAACCCAGCCGGCTGTACATGGATCGGGCTTCCCGGTTCGATTCGCGTACCTCCAGCGTCGAGGTCGTACAACCCCTTCGCGCAGCCTCCGCGAGAAGCCATTTCATCATCTCGCTGCCAACACTCCGGCGGCGATGGTCACACGCTACAGCGATATTGGCGACGTGTAACTGGTCTACGACGATCCATGCAACCAGGAATCCAACCACGATTGTCGCCTCCATGGCTACGACGGAGACGGAAGAAGCGGACACAATCTGGTCGGCAAAGGCTGCTTCAGACCAGGGAGTGGGATAGGAAGCCCGTTCGATTTCCAGGACCTGGGGGATGTGTCCGCGGGCCATTTTCCGTATGACGAACGGATTCGTCTCGGGCATGGGTCAGTCCGTCGATTGTTCGGAACGGCGAAGCGGGTCGGGGGCGGGACCGGCAGCCGGTGTTCGCTCAAGACGGGATGGTGGTTGCCTGGCGAAGTCCAGTCTACGCAGGTACAGGGGTTCGAGTTCGTTCAGCGATGCATGCTCACCCTTCAGCAGGCTCTCCATACCCATGAACGCGGTCGACGAAGCCATCAGGCGTCCGGTGCCCGGCGGCGCGAAGCGGGCCCGGTCGCCGAGTGCGTCTACAATGCGTGATCGGTAAGCGTCGACGCCACTGCCGATCAGCAGTACCGTATCTTCGATGGTCTCGACCACGTCTTCGAGGATCCCAACCCTGAAGTCGGTAATCCGATTCGGCAGCCCATCCTCCGTATCGTACCTGGCCTCGTAAACCTGTCCCTTGCGGGCATCCGCCAGCACGTGGACGGGAAATCGGCAGCAAGGTACCTGGAAGGCGACGGTATCGAGCGTGGGTACAGCGACGACGGGTCGCTTCGTCACGTAGGCAAGACCCTTGACCAGGCTCAATCCTACCCGGAGACCGGTGTAGGACCCCGGTCCGATCGAGATCGCGAATCCTTCCACCTCCGACCACTGCAGGTTCAGGTCACCCATGGTCCGGTCCAGGATCCCGGGCAGTTGTTCTGCGTATACCGCACCGATTTCCAGCGTCGCGTCGGCCATCACCTGCTGATCCCGGATCACCGCGATCCCGGCAGTGGCTGAAGAAGTCTCGAGTCCGACAACAATCATGAAGGGTTTTCCTAGTAGCGCAGCTTGGACAGCAGCCAGCCTCCGATCAACAGTACGAAGAACGGGGAGAGGTCGATACGCACGTTGGTCTTCGGTACGGCAATGGGAGGAATGATCCGCCTGAAGGGGGCCATAACCGGTTCCGTAAGCCAGGTCAGCACGCGAACGAGCGGCGCGGTCGGATCCGGACTGAACCAGGACATCACCGCACGGATGATGACCAGGATCAGGTATATACGCAGCATCAGAATCAGGATCATGGCAATCGCGTTTCAAGGTAAAACAGGATCGATCCAAACAAGGGAACCGTTTGTGCAAGGGGCACTTTACCGTCAGGCAGGTACTTTGTCAACGATGAAGATGGCGGGAGGAGTACCCGGGTCGCGTACGGCGGTTCCGCCATGGTTCCGGTTTCCATCCTCCAGGTCCCGAGACCGGGAAGTAACCTCTGGCGTGGTGCGGTCTGTCATTCTATCTTACGACATTCTTTTTACCGATACATACAGGTGACGACCGTTATTCAACGGCACGGGATTCAGTGATTGGAGAGGAAGGCTCATGGCGGACATTCGTGTGGACTGGAACAGGTTGCAGTCTTTCACGGCAGCGGTATTCGAGCACGCGGGGTTAACGGCCGAGGACGCGGCCGTCGAGGCGGAGGTACTGGTCTGGGCGAACCTGCGGGGGGTGGACTCCCACGGCGTTCAACGCGTCGCCGGTTATGTACGCTCGGTGGAGGCCGGACACTACAATCCCCGGCCGGACATCCGCATCGAACGGGAAACTCCCGCCACGATGCTCATAGAGGCCGACCGCGCTTTCGGTCCGGTGGTGACGACCTTCGCCATGAATCATGCGATAGCCAAGGCGCGCGGGGCGGGCATCGGGTGGGTGCTGATCCGGAACACGACCCACCAGGGCGCCATGGCGTACTACGCGCAGATGGCCGCGCGGGAAAACATGGCTGGAATCGCTTCCGTCTGCAATCCCCCGAACATGGCGCCGCCGGGCGCGCGGGTGCCGGGGGTACACAACAGCCCGATCGCCATCGCCGTACCGGGAAGCGGGAATCGCTTCATTTCCCTGGACATGGCCACGAGCGTGGCTGCCTTCGGCAAGCTGGACGTGGCCGTAGACCGGGGCGAATCCATTCCCGACACGTGGGCGCTGGACGAGGACGGCCATCCGACGACGGACCCCCGACAGGCCCGGTTCCTGCAGCCGGCCGGCGGCTATAAAGGCTACGGCCTGGCTCTCATTTTTGAATGCCTTTCAAGCCTGATGGTCGGAAACCCCCTGTTGACCGCCGCCATCACGGGTCCCGGCGCCACGCCTGGCGTACAGAACAGTTTCATCGGCGCCATCGATATCGCCGCGTTTACCGATCCGGTGGAATACCGGGCAAATATCGATGAACTTACCGCGGCCATGAAAGGGCTGCCGCGCGCCGAAGGGGTGGTCGAACTCTTTGTGCCCGGCGAACCGGAGGAACGCGTTCACCGCGAGCGACTGGAAAACGGCATTCCGCTGCCGCCGGGAACCCGGGAGAAACTGAACGAAGTCGCGGGGAAATACGGGCTAAAGGTGCCGTGGGAGCAGTAGTCGGCCTGAAGTGCCTGATGTGTATCTATGATTCCAGTTTACCAGTTACCTGTTGACCGTGTACGGGGACGATGGGTTTAGAAGAAGAACATCGTGAATAACACGAACTTCCGACACAGATGGAGACTTGCCGCATGACGAGTAAGTATGGCTATTCGGAAGAAGGACTGAAGCACTACACCAGCTATCGGACCAACGGCCCTATCGTTGTGGATGGTCGGCTTGACGAATCGTCGTGGCAGCTGGCGACGAGGTCGCCGCGGTTCGAGGACCTGGAAGAACCCGGCCGTCCTGCGCTGTTCGACACCCGGGCCGCGGTGCTGTGGGACGACGTCTACCTGTACGTGGGTTTCTGGCTGGAGGAACCCGAAGTGCGGGCGACTTACACCGAGCGTGATTCCATGATATGCGAGGAGAACGACGTGGAGGTGTTCATCGCCGGTGAAGACGGTTACTACGAATTTGAAATGAATGCCCTGGGCACCATCATGGAACGGTTTTACGTGTGGCAGGATGCCTACGTGGAAGCAGGTTATGGCGCGTATCCCGAATTCGATCTGCAGGGCACGCGGCTGGTAGATACCCTCGGTGGAACGAAGACAGGCCACGCCCATCCGCGCGGGCGTCGCTGGGCGTTCCGCGAATGGGACATGCCGGGCCTCAAGTGGGCGGTGCACGTGGACGGTACCATCAACGATCCGAGCGACACGGACCGCGGCTGGACTGCCGAGATCGCCTTCCCATGGCAGGGATTGAAGCACCTGGCGGACGGGCGGTCACTGCCGCCGCGGGAGGGGGACGCCTGGCGCATGGATTTCTCCCGTTTCCAGTGGATAGAGGAAGCCGGTTTAAAAACGTGTCCGGGATGGGCCTGGACAAGCCACGGGATCTATGATTCACATATCCCGGACCGGTTCAGCGTGATACATTTCACCGAAAAAGTGGTGGGTGGAGAAGGAGGGCACGATGGGCGAAAGGGATAACACGCCGTCGAAGCACTCAGCGCGATACCTCTGTCCGAAGACACAGGATACCGTGGTTGTGGACGGCCATCTGGGCGAGGATGCCTGGACGCGGGCGCGCCGTTCCCCGCGTTTCAGCGATCACACGGGCGCGCGGGCGTTGTTCGATACCGAGGCGGCCCTGTTGTGGGATGACCGTTTTCTCTATGTTGGATTCTGGCTCGAAGACAGGGATATACAGGCGACACAGGAAGAAGCATTGCACGAGGTTCGCCAGGACAGCCACGTGGGCGTGCTGGTCACCGGTCCTGGCGCGTACTACGACCTGGCGGTGAATCCGCTCGGCGCGACATCGGAGATGTTATACATCTGGAAAGACACATACCGCGACGACAACCGGTTTCACGTGCCGGAATTCGACCTGGCAGTACACCGTCCCGAGGTGCTGGGCGGTCATACGAGGACCGACTTCGGTGCCATGCGCTGGGCCTTCTCGGACTGGCGTTTTCCGGGTCTGCAGGTCGGCGTGAAGATGGACGGGGATCCGAACAGAAGGGACCTAGTCGACCGGGGATGGAACGTGGAATTGGCCTTCCCCTGGAACGGATTCAAGTGGCTGTCCGCAGGGCAGACCGTACCGCCCTCCCCGGGAGATGTTTGGCAGATAGGACTGATTCGGCAGCAGGTGATCGACCAGCGCGGCAATCGGTGGCAGGCCACCTGGACCTGGCAGCCCCTGGTCGTGAGCGACGGCAAGATGCCCGAAACCCACCTGGAACTGGAATTGTCCGGTTCCTGAACTCAGTTCCTGCGCATGAATCCGGAGAAGAAATCGTTGCCCTTGTCGTCCACCACGATGAAGGCGGGGAAGTCCTCCACCTCGATGCGCCACACGGCTTCCATGCCCAGTTCCTCGTATTCCACCACCGATACATCCCGGATGGAATCCTTTGCCAGCCGGGCGGCCGGCCCCCCGATGGACCCCAGGTAGAACCCGCCGTGCTTCTTGCAGGCGTTGGTGACCTGCACGGACCGGTTTCCCTTGGCCAGCATGACCATGCTGCCGCCCGCCGCCTGGAACTGGTCCACGTAGGTATCCATGCGACCCGCCGTGGTGGGGCCGAAGGACCCGGAGGCGTATCCTTCCGGTGTCTTGGCCGGCCCTGCGTAGTAGACGCATAGATCCTTGATGTACTGCGGCAGTTCCTCGCCGCAATCCAGCCGCTCTTTGAGCCGCGCGTGAGCGATATCCCGCGCGACGATCATGGGGCCGGTCAGGGAAAGTCGCGTGGCGACCGGGTAGCCGCTGAGGGTGGATCGGATCTCGGGCATGGGCCGGTTGAGATCGATCTTAACCACTTCGCCGCCAAGACTTTTGCTGTCGATCTCCGGCAGGTATTTCGAAGGCTCGGTTTCCAGCTGTTCGAGGAAAATGCCGTCCCGCGTGATCTTGGACAGGACCTGGCGGTCGGCGGCGCAGGAAACGGCTATGCCCACGGGACACGAGGCGCCGTGCCTGGGCATACGGACCACGCGCACGTCGTGACAGAAGTACTTCCCGCCGAACTGCGCGCCGATCCCGATTTCCTGGCTCATCTTGAGCACTTTTTCTTCCATCTCGAGATCGCGGAAGGCCTGGCCGAATTCGTTGCCCCGGGTCGGCAGGTTGTCCAGGAACCGGGCGCTCGCCAGCTTGGCGACCTTGAGCGAGTATTCCGCGGAAGTGCCGCCGATTACGATGGCAAGGTGATAGGGGGGACAGGCTGCCGTGCCAAGGATGCGCAGTTTCTCGTCGACGAATTCAAGGAACCGTTCCGGGTTGAGCAGCGCCCGCGTTTCCTGGAAGAGCAGACTCTTGTTCGCCGAACCGCCGCCCTTGGTCATGATCATCAACTTGTACTCGTCGCCCTGGTCCGCATAAATCTCGATCTGGGCAGGCAGGTTGGTACGCGTGTTGGATTCCGTGAACATATCCAGCGGCGCGAGTTGGCTGTAGCGCAGATTGGTCTTCAGAAAGGCGTTCATGGCGCCTTGCGACAGGGCGGCCTCGTCATCCCCCTCGGTCCAGACCCGATTACCCTTCTTGCCCATGACGATGATCGTCCCCGTGTCCTGGCACATGGGCAGGACGCCGCCGGCGGAAATGTTGGCGTTCTTCAGCATCTCCATGGCGACGAAACGGTCGTTGTCGGACGCCTCCGGATCATCGAGGATCTTGCGCAACTGGACCAGGTGGCCGGGTCTGAGCAGATGGGCGCTGTCCCGGATAGCCTGGTCCGCGAGCATGGTCAGGCCGGCCGTGTCGACCTTGAGGATTTCACGTCCCTCGAAAGTACCAGTGGACACGAAATCCGTGGTCAGATGACGATACGGCGTGTCATCCTCGCCAGCGGGCAGAAGCTCGTGATAGACAAAATCGTTCAATGGCCGCGGTCTCTCACAGGGTTACACAAAGCTTACGTCGACGGTTTCGAAACAGGCGCGTTCCGCACTGCATTCGGATGGCCCCACGATCTTGTCGTCGGGACCGATACCCGAAACTGAACGGACGCACCAGAAGGCGCGTCCCGGTTTCTCCTCGGTCAGCGTCTTCTCGTTCTTCTCCGCCGTATAGAACGATTTCGTTCTCAGGTACCGGCATACGGGTTCTGCCATGATGGACTCCTTTACGACGCCAGGGCCAGTACGGCCTGCTTGACGAGGTTCTTCGCGATTTCCACCTTGTAACTGTTATTCGGCATGGGCTTGGCGTCTTCCACCGCCGCTTCGGCGGCGCTTTCGGCCCGCGCTTCGGTTATCCTGCGACCCCTGAGATATTGCTCGGCCGCGACGGCGCGCCAGGGAACGGGCGCCACGCCACCTAAAACAAGACTGGCCCGCTCGCAGGTTCCGTTCACGACCGTCATCTGGGCGGCCAGGCTGACGAGGGCGAAATCGATCGATTCCCGCTCACGCACCTTGAGATACATGCCCTTGCTGTTCGCCTCCGGCTTCGGTATCGTCAATTCGGTCACGATCTCGTTTGGACGGAGGATGTTCTCCCTTCGGATGTTCATTTCGGGCAGCGTGAAGAAATCGTCCATTACGACTTCGTTTCCGCCGCGGGGTCCGTGGATCTTCACCGTGGCGTCGAGGGCCATGAGCGCCGGGGCCGCGTCGGAGGGATGGACGATATAGCTCGGTCCGGAACCAAAAATCGCATGGTAGGTATTGACCCCGCCCACCGCGTAGCACCGGGCCCCGCCCTTCTTGAGACACGGAAAATCCTCGCTGCGGTAGTACCAGCAGCGCGGACGCTGCAGGATGTTCCCGGCGAGCGTGGCCATGTTGCGGATCTGGGGCGAAGCGATGACGGAAACCGCCTGGTGGAGTATCGGATAGTCCTTCGAAACGGCACCATCGTTTAACACGTCCGTCAGCGTTGTCAGGGCGCCGATACGCAGCGCGGCGTCATCCTGCCGGATGTAGTCCAGTCCTTCGATGGACTTGAGGTTGACCACGCGTTTGGGAACGGCCGCGAAGTCCTTCATCTCTCCGAGCAGGTCCGTTCCACCCGCCATGACCACCGCGTCGTCCCAACTACTACCCAGAAGGGAAGGCACCTGCTCTATCGACGTCGCATTGACGTAGGAAAAGTTCTGCATGGATCAGCCCTCCTTCACTGCGGCCAGTGCGCCGAGCACTTTGTCAGGTGTGAACGGCATCTCCCGTATGCGGGCGCCGCAGGCGTTGTAGATGGCGTTGGCGATAGCGCCGGGGGTCGGGATCGTCGCGGGTTCGCCGATGCCGATGACGCCGCGCTCTGGTTCGTCGTACCTGAGAATCTCTATTTCGGGAATGTCCGTGGAGCCCATGAGCCGGTAGTCTTCCAGGTTGGCGTTGACCATGTAGCCCGTCGCGGGATCCATGATGCGGTTTTCGTAAAGACCGTACCCGATACCCATCAGGACGCCGCCGTTTACCTGGCTCGCCCATGTGAGGGGATTTAGGATCAGTCCGCTGTTGTGTACCGCCACGACCTTGTCGACCTTAACCAGGCCGGTCTCGGTGTCGACGCTGACTTCCGCGAAATGCACGCCGGGCACGCCGCTGTCCGAATACCCCGGCAACCACTGGCCGTGGAAGAAAATGGGTCCGTCTTCGAGCTGGGCCGTAGCCTGCTGCCAGGTCATGCTCTTGGAAGGGTCGCTGCCCACGTACACTTTCCCGTCGGCGGCCACGAGTTCTCCAGGCTCTACGCCGAACTTAGGCGCGATCTTCTTGAACAGCTCCAGTTTGGCCAGCATCGTCGTGCCCTTGATGGCGGGTGAAACCGATGCGGCCGTGGTGCTTCCGCCGCTGCCGCCCGAGAAGGGATAAGTCGTGTCGCCGATGCGGACGGTAACGTCCTCCGTCTTCAGTCCGAACTCTTCGGCCGCGATCATGTGTACCAGCGTAAGCGTCCCGGTGCCGATGTCCTGCGTACCGCACTTCACCTCGACGCTGCCGTCGGCGTTGATGGTACACTCGGCCTGGGTCCTACCTCCGCCACCGCCCCACCTGGCCGAGCCCATGCCGATGCCGGTCTTGACGCGGCCGGTACCGGTGTTGGGCGCTGCGCTGCGGCGGGTCTTCCAACCGATCCGTTCCGCACCCATCGCCACCATATTCCGGCGGGCTTCATCCGGGTCGTTCATCTGTCTCAGGTCCACCGGGTCCATGTCCAGCGCCTCGGCCATCTCGTCCATGATGGATTCCATGGCGAACGCCGCCTGCGGGTGTCCCGGTGCGCGCTGCGCGGCCATGGGGCCGGCATTGGTGAATACGCTCGTCTGTTCGATCCGGTAGTTGGGGATCTCGTACAGGTATGGCGCGCCTGGAATGTTGGCGCTGCCGGCGACACCGGGCGTGCCGTAATTGGACCGTTCGTAGGCGATCAGCTTTCCGTCCTTCGTCGCACCGAGCTTGACCTGCTGTACGGCGGAGGGACGGTTGCCCGTTGCCAGGTGCTCTTCCTTCCGCGTAAGCATCAGCTTCACGGGCGCCCCGGCCTTCCGGGCGAGCAAGGCGCAGATTACGCCCTCCTTCCGGGCACCGAACTTGGCGCCGAATCCACCGCCCATGAACTCCGTGATCACACGAACGTTCGTTTCCGGTATCCCGAAATGCCCGGCCAGTTCCCCGCGGACGCTGAATATACCCTGCGTGGAGGCCCATACAGTAAGCTTGTCGCCTTCCCACTGACACAGGGTTCCGTGGGTCTCCAGCGCAATGTGGGACTGTACCTGGCACCGGTAAGTGCCCTCGAGGACTACGTCGGCGGCTGCAAATCCCGCGGCGATGTCGCCCTGTTCACCGACCCGGGGCTCGCCCACGTTGGCTCGGTCGCCGTGCACCTGCGCCGCGGCCGGGTCTCGCGCCGCGTCTTCATCCACGACAAAAGGCAGCACCTCGTATTCCACGTCGATGGCGTGGAGCGCATCTTCCGCGACCTCCGGCGTCGTCGCTGCCACGGCCGCAATTTCCTGTCCCGCGAATCGGCACTCCCGCGAGAATACGGCGGGATCATCGCTGGGCAGCACCACCGCCTTCACGCCGGACAGCGCCATCGCCCGGGTGGCGTCGATTCGGTTGATCCGGGCGCGGGGATGGGCAGACCTCAGGATGCGCCCGTAGAGCTGACCGGGTAACTTGATGTCGGCCGTGTACTTGGCGCGTCCAGTGACCTTGTCGACCGCATCTACGCGGGTGTGCGGCTTATTGATATAGGTATTCTTCGAGACGTCGCCCCAGCCGCCTTCGCCGGTATCGGGAACTTCAATTTCAATTTCCTTGGGCTCGCCGTCTTCCTGAATGGTGATCTTGACCTTCTTCATCTTCTGCTGCATCGCCTCACCCTCCCTTCCGCATCTTGTCGGCGGCGGACTCTACGGCCTCGAACACATGGGGATAGGTACCGCACCGGCAGATGTTTCCGGAAAGTCCTTCCCTGACTTCCTCTGCCGTGGGGTTGTTATTGGCGTCGAGCAGCGCCTTGGAAGACATCAGGAATCCCGGCGTGCAGAATCCGCACATCAGGGCGTCCTTCTCGATGAAAGCTTCCTGCAGGGGATGCAGATTGTCGCCATCGGCCAGCCCTTCGACCGTTTCAATCTTCCGTCCCTGGGCGTCCATGGCCAGCGTCATGCAGCTGAACACGAGTTTTCCGTCCATCATCACCGTGCAGGCCCCACATTCACCCCGGTCGCATACGACCTTGGGTCCGGTGATCTCCAGCCTGTCGCGCAGCGCGTCCGCCAGGGTCGTGCGCGCTTCCACCTCTACGTTGTGCGTCTTGCCGTTTACGTCGAGCGTAAGGGTAGCCGACATAACGCCCTCGGCATCCTGGGCGGCCGCCGTTCCGACCCCTGAAACCAGGATGGCGGGTGCCACGGCCGCCGTCACCGCACCGGCGCCCGCGCCTTTCAGAAAGCCGCGCCTTGTGAACCGCGTTCCCGATTCCTTTTCCGGATGCGACGATTCATCGGGCTTGGCTTTATGGTCTCGATCAGCCATAGGACCTCCTTGAATTAGACATGCTTAAATCTTTCTAACTGACGTATTTCGACTGATGTGTGATTGCGAAGATCGGAACCTGCGATTACGGTGTTCTGTGGTAAAACAGGATGGGAAACCACACTGTGAATATGGGTAGCGCTCCAGTTCCAGTCAAGACCTTTCCATATTGTGATATACAAGTAATGGGGACGATGTCATCAAAGGATGAACGAATGGCGTTTTCCCTTGCAGAAAAGGCCCGTATGCCTGTAAATTCAGGGTAGGTACGCCTGGAGTTTCGGATATGGATGGTGTAGTTGTTGGCGGCCGATCCAAGGACGGATCAAGTTTGAAAATGGTCCAGCCTGACGGGTCGGGAGTCGCCGATCGAAAGCAGGGGAACAGGAATGAAGCGTTACGCTTTTCTCGCCATGGCCGGCGCCGCGGTTAGCGCTCTCGCGGGTGCGGAGTTCTACCTCCGCCGACAGGACCACGCGTTCAACAGGGACCGCTGGTTCCACGAAGAATACGACGGCGCCCATCCGTACATCGTGTTCCACAACCGAAGCGGCTGGGAACTGATGCCGGGATACAGCGTGGCCGGTATCCGGATCAACGACTACGGCTTCCGGGGAACGGATTTCCCGCGACGGAAGGACCCCGATGTGGTTCGTATCATGTGTCTGGGCGATTCCTGCACCTTTGGCGCGCCGGGGGACGATTCACCCTATCCCTATCAACTTGGACGGCAGTTGGGGGGCATGGAACTGGAGCACGATTACCAGGTGATTAACGCCGGCGTCGACGACCATGCCACCATCAATGCGCAGTTGCGCCTGCCCCGGCTACTGGCTTTCGAACCCGATATCCTGATCGTCTACATCGGCTGGAACGACATGTGGATGGGGAACCCAAGGCACTATCCGGACATGCGCAGGAAGACCCAGTCCTTCTGGCACTACGGTAACGGCGGCGATTCGGGGCTGAGGCTGCTGGATGAAGCCAAGGACATCCTCGAGCTCAAAACACCGCCGCCCATTGGTTCTTTCGACCTGGAAGACTTTGAGCCGGCGAATTTCGAGTACAATATGCGGCGACTCATCCGGACCGCGAAGAACGACCGGGTCCGGGTCGTCCTGACGACCTTGCCTACGCTCCTTGCTCAGAACGGCGGCGAGCAGTCCATGCAAAGCCTCGACAAGCTGCGGTATCCGACCTTCTTCGACCCGGGCGATCTCGCCCGTCTCACGAAACTCTACGGTATCTACGATGCCTCGATCCGGCAGCTGGCCATGGAAGAAGATACGGACCTCATCGATCTGAATGCCACCTTCGCCGGAATGGACGGTGAACACGACCGCTATTTTTTCGATACCTGGCATCCCACGATCGAAGGCAGCGAGGTCATAGCGCAGGCGTTGGCCCAGGGTCTGTATGACCGCGACATCGTAGGATAACCCAGCCCCATTGAAGCACGTGTTGAAATACGCGGTGTTTCCGACACCCCTCGGTCCCATGTACGCGGCCGCAAGCGATACCGGCGTGTGCCGGATCGCCTATGACGTCACGACAGAGGCTTTTGAGACCGATATGCTGAACCGCTTCGACGCGGATCTGGCCTATGTCCCTGATGACGAACTCTTGACCTCGGTCGAAAACCAGATCACGCGGTATTTCACGGGTAAACTGACCCGATTCAACGTGCCGCTGGACTTCCTGAGAGGCACGACGTTCACCCGGCAGGTCTGGCGAAAGCAACAGGCCATTCCATACGGGGAATGGCGTTCCTACAAGTGGGTGGCTGAACGGGTGGGCAGGCCGAGGGCCGCCCGTGCGGTGGGACAGGCCAACCGCAACAACGACATCAGCATCCTCGTTCCCTGCCACCGCGTGATCGCCAGCGACGGCCGCCTGGGAGGCTACGGCGACCGGCCCGACATCAAGGCGTTTCTGCTCGATCTCGAAGGCGCGGTCTATATCCGCTGATTGCTTCCCGTGTGATTGCTGCCCATGCCGCTGGATATTCCCAACAGAGTCTTTTTCGCCTACGCGTTCCAGTGCCGTTACCGCGAGCAGGCGCCGCGGATCAACGGCGTCCTGGACGAATGGGGCCCTGAATACCTGGTGCCCGACCTGGGTTACCTGGAGAACCGGCCGCAAGCCGCGGACGTCTACATGGCCTGGAACGAAGAAGGACTGTATTTCGCGGTGGAAGTAAGGAAGCGTAAGCCGGTCCGATCCCACTTCGGCCGGCACTGGACCGGGGACAGCTTCCAGATCTGGCTGGACACCCGGGACGTAAAGTCGGCGAGGCGGGCCGGGCGATACTGCCACCAGTTCAACTGCCTGCCCACCGGGGGCGGCGACGATGGTAACCAGCCCGTGGTCAAACCCACGCAGGTTGACCGCGCCCGCGAACGTTGGAACATGCCGGAACAGGAAGCGCTACCCATCGCTTCCCTGATCTCGGACCGCGGCTATACCCTGGAAGTATGCCTGCCGACGGAAGCGCTCAGCGGCTACGACCCCGAGGAATTCCCCCAGCTGGGATTCACCTATTTTCTCAACAATTCGGAATGGCCCGCCCAATGGTGGAGCGCCGGGCGCGAACTCCGCGTCCACGTCGATCCCAGCACCTGGGGAACAGCGGTGTTAAGCAGGTAGTTCGGCGGACTGTCCCGTAGGCTCGTAGTCCAGGTTGGGCGCCAGCCATCTTTCCATGGCATCCACCGTCATACGCTTGCGTCGGGCGTAGTCTTCCACCTGGTCACGTCCGATCCTTCCCACGTTGAAATACCGGGCCCCGGGATGGCCGAAGTACAGGCCGGCGACGGACGCCGCCGGGTCCATGGCGTAGCTTTCCGTAAGCTCTACCCCGATCCCGCGTTCGGCCTCGAGCAGGTCGAAGAGCCGGCGCTTCTCGGTGTGGTCGGGACAGGCCGGATATCCCGGAGCGGGCCGGATACCCCTGTACTGCTCCTGGATCAGTTCTTCGCCATTTAGATCCTCGCCCCGCTCGTACCCCCAGGCGCGGCGCGCCCGTTGATGGGTGTTCTCGGCCAGCGCTTCCGCCAGCCGGTCGGCGAGTGCCTTCGCCATGATGGCCCGGTAGTCGTCGTGGTCGGCCTCGTATCGCCTGACAATTTCATCGAGACCGATACCGGCGGTGACCGCGAAGGCGCCCATGTAGTCTGCCGTGCTTTCAGGTCCCACGAAATCGGAAAGGGAGTAGCAGGGCCCGTCCGCGGACCGCGGCCGCTGCTGACGCAGCATGTGGAACGTCGTGAGGACCTCGGATCGGGCGTCGTCGTAGAGGATGATATCGTTCCCGGTCGAATGGGCGGGGAAGAACCCCCACACGGCCCTGGCCCGGAGCAGCCGGCGGTCGACGATATCCCGCAGCAGTTCCCGCGCGTCGTCGAACAGTTTCCGCGCCTCTTCGCCGACCACTTCATCTTCCAGGATGGCCGGATACCGTCCCCGTAACTCCCACGCCGTGAAGAAGGGGGTCCAGTCGATAAAGGAAACGAGTTCATCCAGGGGAAAATCGTCGTCGACGCGTACCCCGGTGAATTCGGGTACCGCGATGGTTTCTTCCGACCATTCGAGACTGGGCTGCCGTTTGCAAGCCTCCCCGAAAGGCACCAGGGGTACGCGCGGCGTCCTGTTTTCATAGGTGTCCCGTACCTGCCTGTAGTCTTCCCGCACGCGCCGGGCGTAGTCCGGCCGCAGGACGTCGCTGATCAGGTTGCCGACCACTTCCACGGCCCTCGAGGCGTCCGTCACGTAGACGGTCGGACCATGATAGGCGGGTTCGATCTTGATCGCCGTGTGCCTACGGCTCGTCGTGGCGCCACCGATGAGCAACGGCAGTTCGAAGCCGTTACGCTCGATTTCGCGGGCGACGTGGATCATCTCGTGAAGAGACGGGGTAATCAATCCGCTCAATCCGATCAGGTCGACCCCTTCGTCCACGGCCGTGCCGATGATCTTCTCCGCCGGGACCATGACACCCAGGTCGATGATGCGGTAGTTGTTGCACCCGAGCACCACGCCCACGATGTTCTTCCCGATGTCGTGTACGTCGCCCTTGACCGTGGCCAGGAGGATAGTACCCTGGTACCGCCTCTCCCCGCCATCTCCGTGCTCCGCTTCCATGTGCGGAATCAGGAGGGCCACGGCTTTCTTCATGACCCGCGCGCTCTTGACCACCTGCGGCAGAAACATCTTCCCCTCGCCAAAAAGATCTCCGACGATGGACATCCCGGCCATCAGGGGCCCCTCGATGATGTGGAGCGGGCGGTCGTAGCTGCGCAACGCCTCTTCCATGTCTTCATCAACGTAATCGGCGATCCCGTTGACCAGGGCATGAGAAACGCGTTCCTCCAACGTATCCGCGCGCCAGTTTTCGTCCTTCTTCGCCCGTGCGGCGCCGGGTCCCTTCCTCGCTTCCGCGCATTCCAGCAACCGTTCGGTGCCATCGGGCCGCCGGTTGAAGAGGACGTCTTCGACCCTGGCGAGCGTTTCCGGATCGATGTCCTCGTAGATCGCCAGTTGCCCCGCGTTGACGATCCCCATGTCCAGGCCGGCCTGAATGGCGTGGTAAAGAAACGCCGCGTGCATCACCTCCCGGATGTAGTCGTTGCCGCGGAACGAGAAAGAGATGTTGCTGACGCCCCCGCTGACCTTCGCCAGGGGGTGCCGGTCCTTGAGCTTGCGGACGGCCTCGATGTAATTGACCGCGTAGTCGTCGTGTTCCTCGATCCCGGTGGCCACGGTAAGGATATTGGGATCGAATATGATCTCCGTGGGATCCATGCCGATCTCTTCGGTCAGAATCCGATAGGAACGGCTCAGGATCTCCACCTTGTGATCCGTATCCGTGGCCTGGCCTCCTTCGTCGAAAGCCATCACCACCACGGCGGCTCCGTACCGCCGGGCCATTCGGGCCTGGGTCCTGAAGACTTCCTCGCCCTCCTTCAGGCTGATGGAATTGGCGATGCTCTTTCCCTGCGCGCATTTCAATCCCGCTTCGATGACCGGCCAGCTGGAACTGTCGATCATCACGGGCGTGGCGGCGATATCGGGTTCGGACGCGATCAGGTTCAGGAAGGTGGTCATCGCCGCTTCGCTGTCGAGCAGCCCCTCGTCCATGTTCACGTCGATGATGTTCGCCCCGCCCTCGATCTGCTGGCGGGCCACGGCCAGAGCTTCCTCGTACTTTTCCTGGCGGACGAGGCGGGCGAATTTGCGTGATCCCGTGACGTTCGTCCGTTCACCGATCATGGTGAAATTGCCGTCGGGACGTATGGTAAAGGTTTCCAGGCCGCTGTAACGGGACAGGGGATCCATCGGACCCGGTACGCGCAGTGTCCCCCGGCGTGATACGGCTTCGGCGATGGCGGCGATGTGCTCGGGCGTGGTGCCGCAGCACCCGCCGACCATGTTGAGCCATCCTTCTTCGGCGAAGTCCCCAAGCACCTCGGCCATGTGCTCGGGCGTGTCGTCGTAGCCGCCCATTTCGTTCGGGAGACCCGCGTTCGGGTAACAGGTCACCGGAATGTTCGAAAGGGTCGACAGTTCCTCCAGGTAGGGCCGCAGTTCCGTGGCACCGAGGGCGCAGTTGATCCCCACACTGTACAGGTCGCCGTGACGTATGGAAGTCCAGCAGGCCTCCACCGTCTGGCCCGAGAGGGTGCGGCCGCTTGCGTCTACGATACAGAAGGAGGCCATGAGGGGCACGCGGCGCGTCCCCCGGTCGAAGAGGGTGTTGATGGCGAAAAGCGCGGCCTTCAGGTTGAGCGTATCGATCTGGGTCTCGACCAGGAGCATGTCCACGCCGCCGTCCAGGAGTCCGCGCGCCTGCTCGCCGTAGGCCGCGGCCAGCTCATCGAAGGTGACGGACCGGAAGGCCGGATCGCTTACGTCGGATGAAATGGAGGCCGAACGCGTGGTGGGTCCCATGGCGCCGGCCACGAAACGACGCCGGGCGGAATCGGCGGCCATCGCGGTGGAGGCGGCCCGTTTCGCAATGGTTGCCGCCGCTACGTTGATGTCGTATACACGCTCCTGCAGGCCATAGTCGGCCTGCGAGATGGACGTGGCGTTGAAGGTGTTTGTTTCGATGATATCCGCGCCGGCGTCCAGGTACTGCCGGTGGACCTGTTCGATAAGATCGGGCTG
This sequence comes from bacterium, assembly GCA_965262815.1. Classification (GTDB taxonomy): domain Bacteria; phylum JAAXHH01; class JAAXHH01; order JAAXHH01; family JAAXHH01; genus JAAXHH01. The sequence goes on from OZ253560.1 coordinate 478,462, forward strand.
GGTGATCGACAGCAGGTCGAGATCGCCCTGGAGCGCAACGGGATGATCTTTAAACGATTCGCCGCGAAAATCGGCCTCGACGAGGGCGTGGCCCTGGAGGACCGATCCCATGGCGCCGTCGATGATGAGGATGCGATCGGAAAGCAGGCGGTCCAGCAGGCGGTGGGTTTCCGTGGTTTGTGGATGGGACTGTCCGAAGATTGCAGGCTCCTTCACGAGGTTGTACTTCCTGTACCGCTGCACCATTTTCGCTCATGGGCACGGGGGTATCCGCGAGTATGGTGCGGATGTTCCCGTGCCGCATGTCCGAAACCACCGTTGCGCGCATTTCCACCTTAAATCTACGGGAGGTCCCAGGGGGCGTCAAGGTCAACGCATTTGGCCTTGCCAGTCCGTGTAACGCACCTGTATCATATGGGTTGCCGATCTACGATTCCCAATATGAAACTCAATCAAGGAGATCGAAAATGTCCGATCTTAAAAACGGTAGTGCTCCGGATCGTCTCGGATTGTCGAGGCGGGGATTCCTGAAAGGCGCGCTGGTTGGCGCAGGCGCATTGTCTGTGGGTAGCTACGAGGCCATGGCGCAAATGGTCGGCGGACCCTCCGTCCGTGGCTGGGGCGTGCCTCCGGGCCTGGTGCGCATCGACGCCAACGAGAACGCCCTGGGACCATCCCCCCGGGCCATCGAGGCGGTGACCGCCCTGGTCTACAGCATCAATCGCTACGGCCAGAACCCGGATCTCCTGGGCAAGCTCGCCCGCAGGCACGGCGTACCCGTCGTCGAGTGGACGGACAGCCCCTTCGCACCGGTGCAAAATTCCTGGATATCCGTGGGCGCCGGGTCGTCGGACCTGCTCTTCGCCATTGGACATACTTTCCTTCGCGAGGGACAGGAGGTCGTGGAAAGCCTGCCCGGATTCGGCTTCATAACCAGACTCGCCAATATGCAGAACGCCGATTCGGTACGGGTGCCGCTCCTGGCAGGCATGAAACCGGATCTCGACGGACTCAGCGGTGCCGTAACGGACAGGACCTCTCTGGTCGTGGTGACCACCCCCGGCAATCCCACGGGTCAACTGACTCCCTTGTCGCAGCTGAAGCCCTTTGTCGCGTCCATCCCCGAAAGGGTCCTGGTACTCGTCGACGAGGCCTATATCGAATTCGCCGAGCACGCGGAGGATCGCGAAGGTTCGGCATCCTTGATAAAAGATCATCCGAACGTCATCGTTACCCGTACGTTTTCCAAGGTCTTCGGCATGGCGGGCATGCGGGTGGGATACGCGGTCGCCCGGCCCGAAGTCATTGCGAAGATCAACAGCCACCGGGCCAACACACTCACCATGCTGTCCACCCACGCCGCATCGGCCGCCCTGGACGACGAGACCCATATGAAGCGTTCCCGCGACCTGGCTACTCAGGGGAAACGGTACTTCTACGAGCAACTGGACGCCATGGGCATCGAGTATGCGCCGAGCGAGTCGAGTTTCGTGATGATGAACGTGAAAACCGACGTGGACGAGCTCGTCCGCAGGCTTAGGGAAGATCACAACGTCCGGGTGGGCAACGCGAAGGCACGCTGGAATATCGATGGCTGGATCCGCGTCACCGCCGGACTGCCCGAGGAAAACGAGGCGTTCATCGCGGCGTTGAAGAAGGTGATGGTGAGCAGTTGAATGGAACGGAAGCTGCGGACTACGAGGACGAGTTCGGAAGGGTAGGGCAAGATTTATCGGTTTGAATCCCGCACATACAGGTTCCGACCAATAGCGCCCATGGCCGCGTCCATCTGGTCCATGCGCGAATGGTGCTGAACGTCCAGTACCCGGTCCACCTGCGGAAGATGCCAGCCGAGGCGTCGTGCTAGTTCCGCTTTGCCGATACCCTGCTCCCGCATGCCCCGGTATAGCATTACCTTGACGGCAGTGAGCGTAGGCAACATTGCAGCGTCGCGTCCCTGAGACGGCAATGGAACATCCTGCCCATCGTGTATGCGACTTGCAATCGACTCCTCCAGGGCGTCGACTGCCCGCGCGATCGCTTCGTCCCGGTCTGTACCGAACGTGGTGATTTCCGGAAAATCAGGAGAAGTGACCAGCACGGTATCATCGTCCTTTTCGAGTATTACTGGATACTTTAGCATCAGTCCAGCCCCAGGTCTTTCTTAATCTTGGCCACCAGTTTCCGCCCGAGTTCCCTGCTTCCACCGTGCATGGGCAACTGGGTTGTCCGCTCCCTTAGCCGGACGGTTAGATGGCCGCTACCACCCTTGTGCGTGTGAAACGTACAGCCTTTCTTCCTCAGCCAACGTCTAAGTTCATTCGCGTTCATAGTCAATGATACACAACAGAAGTGTTGACGTCAACAGAAATGTTGTGCGTAATGACTCGGGTGTTTGCACCTATTCCCCATGCACCGCGTCCACCGGATTGGCCGTAGCTGCTTTTAATGCCTGGTATCCCACCGTAAGCCAGGCAATCATCAGGGCGGTAAGGCCTGAGAACATGATAACCCAAGCACTTAAATCTATCCGGTAGGGGAAGTCTTCCAACCAGGTACCCATGGCGTAGTAACTTACCGGGGCACCGATAACGAATGCCAGCAGGATCAGTTTCGTGAAGTCCCTGGACAGCAGCAGGATAACGTTCGGTATCGTGGCGCCGAGGACCTTGCGGATTCCGATCTCCCTGGTCCGCTGTTCGGCCATGTAGGATGAAAGACCAAACAGTCCCAGGCAGGCGATCAGGATGGACAGCGCCGCGCCGATAATGAAGACTGAACCCAGCCTTCGTTCGGCCTGGTATAGTTGTTCCAGGTCCTCGTCGAGAAACGAGTAGTCCATGGCAGGATGATTTGGATACGTCTGCCGCCACTGATCATGTAATACCTCCATTCCACGAGACAGGTTCTGCTCCTGAATCCTGATGACCATGAACACGGAGGGCGCGTTGAACAAAACCATCAGCGGCTCGACTCGTTGACGCAATGACTGATTGTGAAAATCCGCCATGACGCCAATAACCGTGTGTGACGGATTGGTATCCGGCGCTCCCGTGAATCGAATGGTCTTACCGATCGGGGTTTCCCATCCCAGGGATCGTACGGCCGTTTCGTTGATCAGGCAGGCGGAAGAGTCTGTGGCAAACGCCGTAGAAAACTTGCGTCCCGACGCGATCTTGATATCCAGCGTTTCTACGAAGTCAAAGTCCGCCCAGATCACCTGGTAAACCGGACTTTCATCCTCCTGCACGCCTTCCGGTGTAACCAGGTTGAGACTGGGCTGCCCGCCGGGTACGCTGGTTGACGTGCTCACGTTAACAATTTCAGGATACTGAAGGACGGCGTTTTTGTAGGCCCGGTACCCCTTTAACACTTCATCATCCGGCATGCGGACGACCACCACATGTTCCTTTTCGAAGCCCAGGTTCTTGTTCTGCATGTATTCCAATTGATCGAGGACAACGATCGTCCCAACGATCATGACGATCGAGATGATGAATTGGAAGGTGATCAGTATTTTCCTGAGAAACGAATGGGTCGCTCCAGCTTTCAGCGCACCGGTCAGCACGGCAACCGGCCTGAAGGATGAAAGGATAAACGCGGGATAGCCACCGGCAACGATCCCCGTAACAAGGGCGATAGCCACCAGGACCGGTACCAGCCAGGTTGACTGGTAATCCATCTCCAGCGCCTTGCCGGATAGCAGGTTGAACTGCGGCAGGAGCACGTGAACCAGTCCCAGCGCCATGACCAGCGCGATCAGGGAAAACAGGATCGACTCGCCTGTGAATTGTTTGATCAGCTGATTTCGATGGGCGCCCAATACCTTCCGGATTCCAACCTCCTGCGCCCTGCGGGCGGAACGTGCCGTGGACAGGTTCATGAAATTCACACAGGCGATCAGGAGAATGAACACGGCCAGAGAAGAGAAGATGTAAACGTACCTTACATCGCTGTTGGGTTCGATCTCGCCTTCCAGGTTGGAATGCAGATGGATATCGGGGAGAGGCTGCAGGAAGGGCCTGGCCTCGATACCCGTGCCATCGAGTTGGTCACCAAGGTGTTTCTCCAGAAACCCGGGTAGTTTACGCTCCAGGTCCTCGGGAGCGTATCCCTCTTTCAGCAGCAGATAGGTATATAAATCATGGCTGAATCCCTGGTTTTGCATCGTGGTCGGCTCACCGTAAAGATTGTTCGGCGCCAGCGAGGCATAGGAGGCCAGGAAATCAAAATGAAAGTGGGAGTTCTTCGGAAGGTCCCGCATGACGCCCGTAATCGTAAACTTGTATAGGTCATCGCCGGTGATCACTTTGCCGATCGGGTTATCATCGCCGAAGTACTTGTCCACCATGGACTCTGACAGCACCACGGTATGGGGTTCGGCCAGGGATGATCTTGCGTTGCCCTGGACGAGGGGGATGGTGAAAATGTCAAAGACCGATGAATCCGCGAAAACGAAGTTTTTCTCATAAAAACGATTTGCCTGGTATCGAATCAGCCAACGGGAGTTCGGCGGTTTGATCCGGGTGATCTGCTCGATTTCGGGATAATCCTCCGCCAGTACTGGAGCCCAGGGCGGGGGCGTCACCGCTGCTTCAATTGATCGACCCGCTACCACCGCGGATTCCGCAAGACGGTAGATCCGGTCATTCTTCTCATGGTGCTGGTCGTAACTGAGCTCGTCCTGCACGTAAAGCATGATGAGAACGCAGCAGGCTATCCCGATGGCCAGCCCCAGGACGTTTATAGCCGAATAGCCTTTATACCTGAGCAAGTTTCTTAGAGCGACGGTCAGGTAGTTTATGAACATAATGGGTGCCTGATGGTATGATTGATAAACGTAGACCGGGTAATCTGTCAGACTGCGGTATGTCAGAACCGGGTGGTTTTAAGACTGATCGCGACAGACGGAGGTTTCAAGATTCGTGATTCGACTATCGTCCAAGTACCGTCTGTGAGTTTTGACAGGAGACAGGAAAGATGTAGCGGGAAGTCGTTCCCGAGGATGACGAATAGATCTACCACAACACCCCGAACAACAGTCCCGACGCGATCGCAAGGTAGCCTAGGGCCAGCAGGCCGGGGCGACGGTAGAAGGGCAGCCCACCGGGTGGCAGTTTAAAAGAATAGGCCCCGCGCACTGGAGCTTCGGCCAGGGTCTTCTGAAGCCAGGTGCCTTCGAGCGCCTTCAGTCTGTGAGCCATTCGGTTCCGCACCGAGGGTATATCGTTCTCCCTTGCATAGACGAGCCCTTCCAGCTCTTCATCCGGCACCGAACCGCGGCGCAGCGTGATCAGGGCCGACGCCGCCAGCATTCCGGCCGCGGGCAGCACAATGTTCCAAAGATAGGTCCACCACGTGTTGGTGAACCACACGGGCAACCCCCATTCCAGACTTTCGCCGAGGATCGCGGACATGCCGTACACCAGTCCAACGAGCAGGCCCACGATGCCCGTCGACCGGTGCACGCGGGTGAAGACCCCCATGAGTATGACGGTCATGAGCGGGACCGCTATAGCGCCGGCCAGTCGGAGGTAGAAGGCGAGCATGCCCTCCTGGATGAAGGGAACGTAGGCGAATCCCAGGGCCATGATAAAGGGGACCGTGACACGGCCTACCTGGGTGTAGTGGGCGTCCGGCGCCCGCTTCACGATGAAGCGGGCGTAGATGTCCCGTACGAACAGGCTGGATATACCGATGCCGATGGAGTCGAAGGTGGAGTATCCGCCGGCGATCAGTCCGGCCACGACCAGCCCGATCAGCCCGTGGGGCAGGTAGGCCTGGATCATGAGAGGGTAGGCCTGGTCGATGTACTCCAACCCAGGGAAGTCAGCCCGGGCCATGGGCCCCATGGTGACATTGAACCACAGGCACACCGCCGTGGCCGTGCTGGCCACCACCGCGGCCATCTTGAAATCCCACTCCGACCGGGCGCCCAGGAACCGGATGGCCTCGTACTGGTTGATGACGGCGTACATGGTCAGCACGACGATGAAGCTCAGGATGACCACCGCCGAGGGAACGCCCGGCGGTGCGTACCCGCCCACGTGGAGCAGCACGTCGGGCAGCTGGGGATCCACCGCGTACAGGCGGTCGTTCAGGCCTGTCCAGCCGCCTCCCCTGACCCAGACGACGATCCATAGCACGAAAGACCCCACGATCATGGCTACGCTCTGTATAGCGTCGGTGAAAACACCGGCCTGCAGACCGCCGCGGATGATGTATAGCGTCGCGGATGCCGCCACGGCTATTACGACCAGCCAGCTCCCGGTCGGCGTAAACCCGGCCAGTACGCTCAGTACCAGGTACATGGAGAAGAATATGTTGGCGAGCACGTTGGTGCGGGACTGGATGTTGATTAGGACCGCCATGACGCGGACCGACGGCCCGAAGCGGAATTCGAGCCACTCGGCGTTGGTGAAGACGCCGGACCGGTACATGGGCAGAATGACGAAGAAGCTGAGGACGAACCATCCAATGGCGATGCCGAGCCACCACTGGGAAAGCTGGGACAGGCCGTACTGGTAGGCGCCGCCGGCGATCGCCACGTAGTCGCCGCTGTCCACCGCCGTGCCGAAGGCGGAAAGGCCGATAGCCCACCACGGCATGGACTTGGCCGCCAGGTACCAGTCGAAGCTCTCGCGCTTCTCGCGGAACGCCAGCAGGCCGTATACGACAATGCCGCCGTTGATGAGAAAGACGATGGTCCAGTCTAGGAAGGACATGGGTTATGGGTAGGACGCCCGGGTGCGTCTATTCCCGCGGCAGATGATAGCCCGCCTTCATTACCGGGATCCGGTAAAGTCCGGTACCTGCGGTGATGTACAGGGTCCGGTCGTTTTCCCCCCGCCCAAATCCCACGTTCGTGGGCAACTCGCCGGTCGGTATGAAGGCTTTTTCCGTACCGTCGGGAGCTCGTATGGCGATACCCGGACGTTTCACGCTGCGCTCGGACACGTAAAGGTTCCCCTCGACGTCCACGACCAGTCCGTCGGGTCCGTCTTCGGGCAGGTAGTCCACGAGGACGCTACGGAACGTGGCGGTTCCGTCCTCGTGCAGGTCATAGGCAAGCAGTGCCATCCGGCCCTTCTGCACGGGGATATCGGGCGTGATCTTCCCCAGGTCGATGGATCCGTTGTCGTTACTCACCACGTAGAGGGTCTTCTGGTCGGGGGAAACGACCACCCCGTTCGGTTTGCCGGCGTCGGTGATGATACGGTGGATCGAGCCGTCCGTATCGATGCGGTACACGGCCATGACCGGTTGCTCCACGGATTCGTAACCGATGTACTTCGGATCGCTGAAGTAGACACGTCCCTTCTCGTCGATGGTGAGATCGTTGGGGGCGTTGAATGGCCGTCCCTCGTACGTGCCGGCGATGATGTAACTCTTGCCCGTTTCCATGTCCGTACGCGTCACCCGCCGTCCGCCGTAGTCGGCTCCTTCGGCCGCGATGAGCCGGTCCTGGGCGTCGAACTTGAGGCCGTTCGACATGCCGCTGGGCGAACGGAATACGGTGCTTTCGCCCGTCTTCGGATTGTAGCGCCAGATATGGCCGGCCTCTACGCCATCGGGTCCCGCCGCCGAGGAGAAGGTGATATCGCTGAAGTAGATCATCCCGTCGGGCCCCTCTGCCGGACTCTCGGTCAGCGCCAGGCCTTCGTTGAACACCATCTCCAGCCGGGCATCGGTCGAAATGTATGCCGGATCGCCAAAGGGCGGGGCGACTTCCTGGGCCTGCAGCGGTGCCACTATCAACAGGCCGATCATCGGGAATGCGTAGCGAAAGGACATGCTTCGGTCTCCTTGATCAGTGCATGGGTACGTAGAATCAACTTGATCGGGTAGATTCGGAGGTCATCCCGTTATGAAGCCATCGCGATGTAACCATCTCATGGGTTCAAGGTTGCAACAGGTAGTGCAAACTTAACAGGAGTTGTCTTGCCACTGTATTTTATGCGGGTATGAGCGTCAAGCGATTTTGACGAGATGCGAGCCGTTCTTTCCTTGACGCTCCCCTTCCTTTTCAATACCGTAATTACACACTACTTCCTGCACAGAATCAAAGAGTTTCAGCTTTCAAAAGGAGTTTCTCATGTCCGTATCGCGACGGGAATTCATGGGCATCGTGTCGGTGGCCACCCTTGCCGGGGCCGCGGGCGCAGCATGTGGCAGCGACCAGGCCGATTCAACGGCGGATGCGACGGCGCAGACGCCGTCCGGCGATGACCCCCTCGGCGTACGAGCCGATTTTCCGGTCGTCAACGAATCCCTGTACCTCAATACACCCTACATGTCACCATCGCCCCTGTCCTCGATAGAAGCGGCCACGCGGTTCGTGGAAGCAAAGGCCAGGAGTCCCATTATGCTGGGCGACATGCTCGCAGAAACACAGGCCGCACGGGAGAAATTCGCCCGCCTGGTCCGCGCAGAAGTCGGGGAGATCGGACTGGTATCTTCCACCAGCGAGGGCGAGAACATCGTGGCCAACTCCCTGGATCTGAAATCCGGGGACAACGTGGTGATCGACGATCTACATTACTCGACATCGCTTGTGATGTACAGCCAACTCGCCGAATCCACCGGCGTGGAAACGCGCATCGTGCGCAACGTGGACGGCGTCGCCGCTCCGGAAGCCTTCGCCGAGATGGTGGATGACAAGACGAAATTGATCTCCGTGGCGTGGGTATCCAACCGCAACGGCTACCGGCACGACCTGAAGGCGCTCGCGGATCTGGCCCATGCTCACGGCAGTTACCTGTACGCGGACGCGGTGCAGGGTGTAGGCATGGTGGACCTCGACATCAAGGAATCCGGGGTCGACTTCCTCACCACGGGCACGTACAAGTGGTTGCTTGGCGGTTACGGAATCGCACCCTTCTATGTACGGGAAGACGTAATGGACATGGTCCGGCCCGATCGCCTGGGATGGAGAATGGTGGACGAAAGGCTGCCCGATAACCGGTACACGATTTATAAAGACGCCCGGAAATTCGGATACGCCACCCCTGCCTTCGGGGCCATCTACCAGCTGTCCGCTTCCCTGGACTACCTGTTGAACGTGGGCGTTGATAACATCGAACGGCACACGGTCGCCCTGGCACATCGCCTCCACGGCGGACTGACCGAACAGGGATTCGAGGTGTTTACGCCGCCCGGCACTCAGTCTGCTATCGTGTCCTTCAAACACGGCGCCGATCACGAGACCATCAGTAAACAACTGGACGACGCGGGAGTGCGGCTGTCGTTCCGCGAGAATGGCGAGCAGATCCGGGTCGGCCCCGCCCTGTTCAACAACGAGCAGGAAGTCGACGCGTTCCTGAACCTGACGGATGGGTGGAAGAGGAGCAGCTAGACTGAACGATCACGGCGCCGAAGCGATGGGCTTTTTCTGTGCTAGATCGAACCATCCTAGACGCGGCGAACCTTCCCCATGCGCCAGCGGACCACGAAGGTTTCCGTGACGAAACCGGTGTACAGGGCGGCCACGCCGCGGATTGCTCCGTGCAGGTCGAACAGCGCAAGGACGTTGACCACGATGACGATGGCGCCGGCACGGGCGGGTCCGCTGGGCGCGATGGCGCTCGTTCGGTGATCCCGTAGCGCGACGCCATGCAGGTAGGACCGTACCGTGACGGCCAGGGGGAAGAAGGAAAAGATGATCAGCGGCACGGTACATCGCATGGCGAATTCGTGATCCACGCCAATCAGCGTCTCCAGGAGGAAGAACCGCACCGGGGTCCAGAACATCAGGGCCATGACGACGAAAGACAGCAGGCCGCACCCCGCCGTAAACCGGCGGATGATCCGGCCATCGGGGTCCTGCCGTTGAAAGGCCGCCGGCAGATTTTTCAATTCGTTCAACCATCCATAGGGCAAGTGGGCCAGTGCATACACGATCGTGAGCACCGCCAGCGACTCGGTGCCATCCGCGCCGCGCGCCACGAACAGATTGATGATCGGCCGGCTCACGGCCTGTACGCCGCTCGTCACGGCCAGGGGCCAGAAGAAGCGCAGCACATATGCCGTCGTTAAAGGCGTATGACTTCGGTCTGTCGACTCCACTCCGACATGCCCTCCCTCTGCCACCCCAGAACTTCTCAGCGTTCGCCTGACAAATCTCCTGTATCCATAGATGATCACGGCCAATTCCGTCAGCATGCCGAAATAGGTGGCGATGACGGGCAGAAGTATCGGATCGGCCTGCACGGTCGGGGTCGGCAGGAATACGAATACGGACACAACACTCACGCCCATGCCCGTCATCATGGCATAGCTGACGATGTCGGTCCTTCGTACCCGCAGCAACAGGCCTGAAAGGAACCGCGTTATTCCCACGATCAGAGGAAAAGGAAGCAGGTATCCAAGGGCCCGTCGGACCACGTTTCCCAGGGACGGTTCAACGGCGTGCAGTTCGTCGATAATCCAGAGGCCGATCGGTGTGAACGCCAGGCAGGCCAGGAGTGCGAAGTGCACGCCACCGAGCCCGACCACGCACCGGAACACCGTATGGAATGTCGCCCGGTCCCGGACGAGGACCATGGACATCTGGCGGGTCTGGGAAACGGTCCCGCTTAAAAAGGAAGCCAGTCCCCAGGCTATTCCGTAGGCGGCCAGGGTCTCGGTCGCCCTGGGCACGCGGGCGATACCGCCATTCAGGACCTGGATGCCCAATTCAAAGACGAGTTCTGTGATGACGAGCGGGAGGAGGAACCATAAAAGGGGGCGGTACATGGTAGGAGAGTATACTCGGGAATCGATAGATCAAGTCAAATTTTCCGATCAGTACGTACGCAAATTGATTTCGGTGGTTTTCATTGCGTTAGTTCCTTTTTGTGGGTTAGTATGTTCCAAATCTATAGCAGGTAGTTTTATTACAAGTAGGCCAGAGGATACATCGTGCACAGTGTTGTAGATTTTCCCGCAAACTGGATTAATGGGGATCAGTTTGAGTCAGCGCTGAGGCAGTCCTATGGTCCTCTGGCGGCACGAACATTCGAAGTCACTTTCAATTTCCCTACTGATTGTAAGGTCATGGTAGATGGTGCAATCAGGATTCTATCTCTCGCCAATCAACTAGTCTGCACAAGCCGCCGCGTTCATTTGAACTTTGAGGAGGGAGAAGCGGGAACGATGGGTTACCTCAATCGTATGGGGTTTTTTGACTTTTTGCGCGCAGAGGTCAATACCATTCCGCAACGCCCAACTTTCTCTGGAGCGCGCTTGCATCACGGTCAAAATAAGATGTTGGTGGAGATCGCTCGCATCAATAAGGACGCGCGCGACCAGGAACTTCCTACGAGACTGACCAACGCGATTGCCCGCGCCTGTATTAACAGAAATGATGTTAACGCACTTCGCGGTGCAATCTGGACGATTTTTGCAGAACTCATCGACAACACCTTCGCTCACTCTAACACGGAGCTTGATGGCTACGCAGCCTTGCAGGCATATCCTGGTGGTAACAGACTGTCTGTTGCCGTGTCCGACAGTGGTCTCGGTATCATGCAAACTTTGAGACCCTCGCTAAGTTCTCAGTTTCCTCAACTAGAACAGCTATCTGACTTGGACCTGCTCGTCACGGTTTTTCGTCAAGGTCTTTCACGTCATGGTAATGACCGTGGATGTGGGCTCAAGGGTTGTGCTGCAAAGGCAATCAAATTTAACGCAATGCTGGACGTTCGTCTACCGAACCAGCGGGTGGTGCTCAAACCGTCTCGAGGCATGTACGAGCCCAATAGAGCTTACTGTAGTGATGATTTGCCCTTGATGTGGGGCACGCATATCGGTATTGCGTTTGATTTAGGAGTTGACAAAAATGATGATTCTGGTTAAATTAATCAGATGAACCAGATGAAGGCTCAAGTACTTCCTCTTGGTGAAATTATGAAACAGGCCGAAGGCTGGGGTAGAAGTCAGGGTCGGGCTGTATACCATCTACTGCTGAAGTTTGTGGAAGATAACCCTGGTTCTGTTGTCTTCCGGATATCGTTACAGGGTGTGAAGCGAATGGATATTTCTTTTGCATCAGAAACCATAGTCGAACTGGCACGAAGATTTCGTCGAAGTAAAGGATTCTACCTCGTTAATCTGACAGATACGGACATGGTCGAAAACATTGACGCGGCCTGTGTTAAAAAAAACCTACCAATTCTGATTGTCGGCAAAGAACAAACTTCACTGATTGGTTTAAAACCGAGTGAGGGTACAAGAGAGGCATATGAGTTCGCAATGAATCGATCCTATGTGCGTGCTAGTGAGCTAGCAAAGGAAAGGGGGATCTCACTTCAAAATGCCAGTATGAAATTAAAGAAACTTTGGGATCAAGGGTTTCTTCTCAGGCAAGAAATTGCTTCGGATAGCGGTGGTGTTGAATTTGAATATTCCAAGATTCAGTAGTTTTTTTGGAATCTGATTAAACAGGTTAATTTAATCAGAACAGGTGTTATGTGTGTCGTGAGTTGACTTAAAGCTTGCGGACACGAACTACAGACCCTAACCGGTATGAATAAAATGGAGGTTGGAATGACCGCGAGAATCACCTTTCACCCATTAGGAAATGCTGACTGTGTGCGGATTGATCTCGTCGATGGGCAGAAGTTGCTGTTGGACTATGCCGACGTAGGTGACCCCAATGAACAATCCGACAGGCGGATTGAATTACCCAACGAGCTCAAAAATGACTTACGATCGGCGAATCGCAGTTACTACGACGTTGTAGCATTTACTCATTTGGACGACGACCATTGTCATGGATCATGTGATTTTTTCTGGCTCGCGCATGCAAAAAAATACCAGGATGAGAGTCGTGTGAAAATTCAAGAGTTGTGGGTTCCAGCTGCTGCAATTCTGGAAGAAGGGTCCAAAGACAGTGCCCGAGTTATCCGTCAGGAAGCACGTTACCGCCTGAAGAAGGGGCACGGTATCCGCGTGTTTTCACGACCCTTAAAGCTCAAACACTGGCTCGAGGAAAACGGACTGACGCTCAATTCACGCGAGCATCTAATTACAGATGCCGGTCAGTACGTCCCTGGTTATTCGACAGATGGTCCGGAAAGCGTGAGGTTTTTCGTTCACAGTCCGTTTGGCTGGCGCCAAGACCAAAACGAAGTCATCGACCGTAATCAAGACAGTGTTGTATTACAGGCGACTTTTTTGGAAGGGCATCGAGAAACACACGCAATGTTCATGTCAGATATCGATCATGAATCGATCGATCAAATAGTTGCCACTACGAAGCGGAACGATAATGCAGATAGACTTCTCTGGGATGTCTTGAAGGTGCCTCATCACTGCTCCTATTTGTCAATCGGTCCTGAAAAAGGTAGTGAGGTAACCTGGCCTACTGAAGGGGTGAAATGGCTATGTGAGACTCAGGGCCAAAAGCGTTGTACAATGATGTCCTCGAGCAAATCAATTCCACTTAGAGGGATAGACGCGGACAAGGATCCTCAGCCTCCACATCGTCAGGCTGCGGCGTACTACGAGCAGGTAGCCAAGGAAAAGGATGGTGTATTCAAGGTGACGATGGACCTGCCCTCGCCGAGAAATCCAAAGCCCTCGACTATCGAAATATCTTCACGAGGAGCATCACTCTTAAGTATCTCGGCAACGGTGGGATCTTCAAGGGTTACCTCAACAACAACGCGAGCAGGTTCGGTGATAAAGTGATACTCCACGAATGGTGGGATAGTTTCGGCATAGATGGGAACGATCTCGACGACAATATTCCCGATCTTGCTAGAGAACTGATTTCTCTACTAGACTCCGATGAATTCGGTGGGATCAACGTAACCGGAATACGAAGGTCGGATATTGATAACTGTTTAGGAGTGAGCATCGAAGTAGAGGTCGAACGTCCGCAAGATTTGGTCTATCCTGTAAAAGCGATAGAGCCGATCGCGGTCATCTTCCCGTTCGATGGTGGGCAGCCTAGCGTACTGAGTATTCGTAACGATTTTCCGGACACACCACACCAGAACTGGGTGCCGGCTGGCATGCCTTGCGCGCTGTGTATAGACGATCGTCCATGGGATGAGGCTCGGTTAACAACAACCGGTTTCGACATTGCGCGCCGTATTCAGATTTGGCTCTCGAAAGCTGCACATGGTGAACTCCACGATACCTCGCAGCCACCCGAACCGTTGTTTTTTCACTCACAGTTAAAAATCGTTCTACCACAAAATGTTTTGGGTAAACCGGAGCCTGTCGAACTAAACGGTTTCTTTCGCGAAGATAACCCTAGTTTGATCTTTACTGGAAAGGAGGAAATGGCCGAGTGCCCACTTACCTTCACCGTGATTAAACTGCAGGCACAACCGCAGGGCATATCACGTCTACGCCATGCTCCACGCACACTTGACGCACTTGCTTTGGAACTCAATCGTTGCGGTATAAGCCTTTACGATGAGCTAGTACGGCTTCTTAAAGGTTGGGCAGGGTTAGGAGATTCAAACTTTCGTCGCTTGTCGGCCTCGTTGGCAGTTGTTGTAGCATTTCCAATATTGACGAATCAACAGCAAGACATAACCGACATCCGAGCATTCATAACGCACAATAGCGCAGGAGATATTGGTGTAGCATTAGGCGTATTACATGTGAACACCAGTGAAGTTGGCGACAAGCAAGCATACACGCTGGCTATACCTACGGGTAATCGAACCGACAATGAGTTACCTGTCGAACCCGCCCAGGTTCACTTGGAACTTAATCGCAGACTTGCTGCGACGATGTCAGGGAAGCAAGCACCTGATTGCCGGAAAGCTGTAGTCGTGGGGGCGGGATCGCTTGGCTCACAGGTCTCCCTTAATCTCGCCCGTGAAGGTGCTTTTGCATGGACAGTGATTGATGACGACTATCTTCTCCCCCACAATCTTGTTCGTCACCCACTGTATGTCAATGATGTCGGAGCCCCCAAAGCTGATGCACTAGCTCAAAAACTCAGTGGTGTGCTGAATGAACCAGTTGGTGTTTTACGTGATAATGTGCTCGACCAAGGGGAGAATCAGCGTGAAAAATCAAATGCCGCGTTTGCAGAAGCTGAGGTCATCATAGACGCTTCAGCTTCCGTAGCGGTATCGCGTTATTTGTGCGACGTACCAAACGTACAGGCACGTAGACTCTGCGCATACTTCAATCCCGCCGGTACATCAGTTGTGCTCTTAGTAGAAAATTCCGATCGTAGCATTACTTTACGGGACTTGGAAGCCCAATACTATCGCATTTTGCTAACTGATCGACGTGTAGCCAAGCATCTTGACCAAAAAGAATCTGGGGTCCGGTATAGCGGTTCCTGCCGCGCCTTGACAAATCGGATATCCGCAAGCAATGCGGCGTTATTGAGTGCCATCGTCTCACGGGGTGTTTCACAAGCCTTAGATACAGATGTGGCTTCAGTCTCGATCTGGACCTTAAAGGACAATGGCGAAGTTCATTTGGTGAGCCGCGAAGGCTTGTCCGTTTCAAGATTGTGTGTTGGCGATTGGACACTCGCGTATGATGCCGGGCTTGTATTTAACATAACGGCGCTCCGAGAAAAAAGACTTCCTAACGAAACCGGAGGAGCACTTCTCGGGATAGTAGACATGAGTAACAAGTCGATACACGTGGCACATGCTATGCCACAGCCAGAAGATAGCTGTGGGACTCCCTCGAGTTTTGAACGCGGAGTCTTCAACCTGCTTGAGCAAGTATCGAATGCTACAGCAGCTACAATGGATCAAGTTCGATATGTGGGCGAATGGCATTCCCATCCTGACGGTAATTCTGCTGATCCCAGTTCGACTGACTTGATTCAAGCAAACTGGTTGAGCCAGGAAATGCAGATTGAGGGATTACGCGGAATAGTAGCCATAGCGGCGGGAAACGGAGTGTTCTCGCTGACGGTTGGTGACACGAACACATGTGCCGAGAAAGACCTCTAATGGCTTTTCTGATAGGAACTTCCGTTTGACCTATAACCAGAAATCTGATCGTGATATCCAAGCTCAGTTCGAAACACGTGCTGATAGAAACGACTTTCTTACAGCAGGTAAGGTGGAAGAGGTAGTAGGTCTCTGCCTTTCGGGTGGTGGTTATCGTGCGATGGTTTACCATACAGGTGCGCTCGTTCGGCTGAATGAGTTTGGCATCCTGTCACGCATTCGTGAAATTGCCAGTGTATCAGGTGGTTCTATTGTGGCAGCCGCACTTGGTCTGGCTTGGCGCAAAATGAGGTTCAATAGTGACGGATATGCAGCAAATATCGTGGAGACCTTTGTAATTCCTGTCATGCAACTTGCTGGGATCGGAATCGATGTTAAAGCGTCTATTCTGGGTCTCTTGCCGGGATTTACTGCCGCAGATGAAATATCAAAGGCTTATGATCGACATCTACTGTTCAATTCGACATTACAAGATCTACCCGACACTCCTCGCATTACGTTTATGGCTACGAATCTGCAAACCGGGTCCGGTTGGCGCTTTGCAAAAGACTATGCAGCGGATTATCGAGTAGGACGGATTGATCGGCCGACCTTGCAGCTTTCTAAGGTAGTTGCGGCATCATCAGCGTTTCCGCCGTTTCTATCGCCGCTACGACTGGATTTCGAGACAGGAGTTGTCCAGCCCATGCAAGGTACTGATTTGCATCGCCAACCTTATACTAAAATGGCATTCTTGACCGACGGTGGTGTCTATGACAATCTGGGGTTGGAGCGTGTATGGAGACGTTGCCGAACGGTCTTGGTGAGTAATGCGGGTAAGATGACTCCAGAACTTGGTAGACCAACGGGGCGATGGATAGGTCAACTTTTTCGCACATTCAGCATTATACATCAGCAGGGGGAAAACACGCGTAAGCGTATGCTTTTTGGGATGCACAATACAAAACAACGCAATGTTGCATTCTGGAGCATTGACACACCAATAACACACTACGGTCTATCAGATGTCATATGTATTCCGCCCGAAACCACCTTTGAAGTCGCGGAAATGCGCACCCGCCTCAACCATTTCACGTCTTCTGAAATAAAGCTACTGCTAGAATCGGGCTATGCGGGGGCAGATGCGTCGCTTCGCTCTCGAAGATTGGCTACAAACAAGCCAATAGCAGATGTAAGCATATTCAAAAACCTATGTGCAGACGTGTTCGGAAGCAGTAGTTAGTCCATGACATCGAGGTTACCTGTTCTATATTCCAGTACTAGACCTGAGCGCTAGGTAGCAATCCCATGTACTGTTTTTCACCGATGTAAACTTCGTCAACAGACGGTACTACAGATCCACCGCCACGGCAAAGTCAGGCACAATCCGTAGCAACTATCATACTGCTGACAAGGCCTCCTACCGTAGGAAGAGGAAAATGAGAAGTCCGCATTCTGAGGCAGAAGGTGCAGCTCAAGGCATTATTAAACCTGGCACATAAACCTCAGGCTTCGAACCGTGTGAACTCGACAGGAGGGAACTGGCTGGCATACGCATGAACTGCCGGGGTGCCGCCCAGGTGCATGAGCAGGATGCGGCTATCGGGTTCGAACCGTCCTTCTTCTACAAGGTTGAGCAAGCCGCGCACCGCCTTCCCTTCGTATACAGGATCCGCCATCAGGCCTTCGTTGCGTGCCAGCAGCTGGATTCCTTCATAAACGTCTTCAGATGCGACGCCGTACGGGTCGGTCGTGGCCGAGATGATCTCAATGCCTTCGGGTTCGACACGCAATAGCAGGCCAAGCTTCTCAAGCGTTTCATTCGCCAACCGGAGCACGCGCGCCTTCTTGATCTCGACCTCGTTGTCGTCCGAAACGCCGATCACCCGCGTATCGGTTCCCAGCGCGGCGAAACCGGCGACCAGTCCCGCCTGCGTACTGCCGCTGCCCGTGCAATGCACCACGTAGTCGAAATGAAGCCCCTGGTCGCGCGATTGCTGCAGGATCTCCGAGGCACAGGCCACATATCCCATGCTCCCCAATGGATGTTCCGACGCCCCGCCCGGGATCGGGTAAGGCTTGCGTCCTTGCTGACGCAGGTGTTCTACCAGATTCTGCAGCGGGCTCTTGTCTTCGATGTGGCGTTCGCGATCGTCGAGGAAAAGCTCGGCGCCCAGGATGCTGCTGAGCAGGATATTACCCACCCGTCGGTATCCTGGACCGGCATCCCTGGTCCAGGCGCAGTGCAGCAAGGCGCACCGCAACCCGCACCTGGCCGCGGCCGCTGCCGTCTGCCGGGTGTGGTTCGACTGGATCGCCCCTACCGTCACCAGCGTGTCTGCGCCTGATCGCAAGGCGTCGCCCACCAGGAACTCCAGCTTTCGGGACTTGTTGCCGCCGCCCACCAGCCCGGTCAGGTCATCGCGCTTGATCCACAGGTCCGGCCCGTCCAGGTGGGCGCCGAAATTGGCGAGCCTATGGATCGGTGTGGGTAGCTGAACCAGGGGTGCGCGGGGCAGGTCCGGCAACCGCAGCAGCCAATCGGCGAGTTGTTTCGATTCCGGCATCGATCCTCTCCCTTCTTTTGCCCGTGCCGCGCATATCTTTGTTACAGACCTTTTGGAATCTATTTTACCGCGTTGCGCAGACCACAGAACCATATCGCTTGGGAACAGAAGACGGCGACGCATTACGGGTGCGCAGTAAGGTCCGCCTATTCCTTACCGAAAAGGCGCATGTTGGCGCCCGCCAGCATCTCTTTCAGCTGCTTTCGGATGATCCAGAGACAGACCAGGGAAGGTGTTACCATCACTGCCGTGATCACGAAGAAGGTGCCCCAGTCGCCGTCCAGCCAGTCGACCAGCGCGCCGGAGGAGGCGGCTAAGAAGGTTCTGCCCGCTGTGCCAATCGACGCCATGAGCGCGTACTGCGTAGCCGTGTAGGTACGGTCTACCAGCATTGAGATGAAGGCGACGAAGGTAACGGTCGCGAAGGCGCTGGTAAGGTCGTCCACTACCACGGCGGTCGCGAACAGTGGCTCGGACTTGCCTACCCAGGCCAGGGCGGCGAAGAGGATATTCGTCGACGCCATGGCGATGCCCGAAACGAAGAGGGCGGGTATCAGTCCGACGCGGATCGCAAAGAATCCGCCCATGACCGTGAAGGCCACGGTAGTCACCCAGCCCAGGCCTTTGCCGTAGAGGGCGATATCCGTTTTCGAGAAGCCGATTTCCTTGTAGAAGATGAGAGACATGCGGCCCAGAAACGCTTCGCCGATCTTGAACAGGAATATGAAACCCAGTACAGTGGCGGCGATTGCGAAGCCGTTGCGTCGGAAGAAGCTCATCAATGGATTGGCCACGGTACCGGCGAACCAGGTGAAAGCACGGCCGGCAAAGCCCGGAACTTCGACCCGGTTGGCAATCCACTGATCGTCCCGGGACTGCGCGGCCACCCGCTCCGTTACGGAGGCTTCGTGAACGAAAGCGAGTCCTACATTGCAGAGGACGATCGCGACACCAAGGATCAGAAAGGCGGCCTGCCAGTAGTCTTCGACGCCTGCGTTCTGGAAATACTCGGCGGCCTGAAGGGCGATTATCCCCCCGAGCTTGTATCCCGTCCACCATCCGACTACGGCGGTAGCGGCGCCGGCAGCCATGGATTCGCTTTCCACCTCGCCTATCTGCTCGATACGAAGAGCGTCAAGGGCAATGTCCTGCGTGGCGGAAGCGAGCGCGATCCCGAGGCCGATGGCGATGACGCCCGCGAGATTGGTGGTTGGATCGACAAGCGTCCAAAGGACAATGCAAACGAGTATGACGCCCTGGAGGGTGAAAACCCAGGCGCGACGATGGCCAAAACGATTCGTCAGCCAGGGTATCCTGATCCGGTCAACCAGCGGCGCCCAGAGGAAATTGATTGCGTAGACGCCGAAAATCAAACCGGCCCAGCCGATCGTGGTGCGGCTCAGTCCGTCTTCCTGCAGCCACAGGTTGAGACTGGTACCGATCAGGACCCACGGGAATCCGCTGATGATCCCGATCATCAGGATCCGAGCCATTCGGCGCTCGAAATATACCGACAACGATTCGCTGAACCCCGACATGAAATTCCTAACCAGTGAAAACGACTGCTTGACGACCGCTCGCGAGTAGGGTTATTTTCGTCACTTCACGTCCCCTTTGGAACATGGTACATTCGGTCGAGGGGCACACCGTACCCAATCTACCTGAGTACCTGGTCTTTTTCAACAACGATAAGAAAAGAGGGAAATGGATGCTGAATTCCAGTCCTGCTTGCCGGTGCCGTTGCCAGCGTAGCGGCCCCGTTGTGCTCTCCAACATGCTGGACGTTGTTCAAACGATTTTGCCAATCAGGAACATAACATGTCTATGATCCCGCGAAACCACTGGATAATTGGATCCAAGGGCGTGTTCCACGGCACTATCGGGGGAACCTGGACGCGCATCGGCGCCCAGGATTACGGTATTTCGAGTGTGATCCGGGAACCGGACCGCCTACTGGCCGGCGCAAGCTGGGGGAGCGGGCTTTGGGAGTGGATCAATGGGACTGACCAGGCGGACCATGCCGGCCAGGCGGACAGCTGGAAGCAACTCAACGACGAGACCCTTACCGAGGTCATGGCCATCGCGTCGATACCGGGGATCCCGGGCGTGGTCGCCGGTTCGCCCTACGGCATCGCCACCGGACGCGTGGATGCCTTCGGCGCAGTGCGGTGGACGCACCATTCGGACGCCCTCCGTGTCAACGAACGATTTACCAACGCGATCCTGGTCCATCCCGGCGATCCCTCGACCTGGTTGATCGGCACGGAAGGAGGCGTCCTGATCGCGGACGGGAACGGTGCTTCCTGGAGAAGGACCTCATTGTCGGGCACGGCCGTCCGTGCCCTGGCTTTCTGTCGAGGGACCTTCTGGGCCGGCACCGACGACCGGGGTATCTGGCATAGCGAAGACGGTAGTCGGTGGGATTCGGCCGGGCATACACCGGACGGCGGCGCGGTCTTTGGCTTGTCCCAGGCCGGGGATACCATGCTCGCTGCCACACAGCACGGTGTCGCAGTGGGAGACGGTTCGGGTCACTGGGTCCGCACGGGCCCCAGGCAACTGTGTTCCGCCGCGGTATGTTACCCTGGATCCACTTCGACATGGTTGGCGGGCGCTACGCCGTCCGGGCTCTGGTATACGGAAGACCGAGGTGGTACATGGCGTCAGATCGAAGGATTCACAAGCGTGCGCGCCATCCTGGCGCCGGAAACGGAATGAAAATGAACCAGGAAACCTACAACAGACAAGTGGATGCCCGGGCCGAACAAATGGTCCGGTACAGGGCCGGGACGGGTTCGGTCGGGCTCTGGGACATGAGCGCGTTGCTGGTGACGGACGGTGCAGATGACGATCAGCTCGTAGACATCGTCAGGAAATCCCTTTCAGATCAGACGGATGGATGGGGCGGCCGGCCGGCGGGCGGACCCTTTCACGTCTTTCCCTGCGGCGCGATCGTTGCACGTTGGCCGGACCGGTTGCCGGAAGAGGCTGAAACGCTCATTAAGGAATTTATGACGGAGGGCGTCCTGGAGCGCGGGAACACGGAAAATCACTGGTTGATGTTCTACACGGGCAGCCTGCTGGCCGCGGAAAGGTGGCCCGACGTGGACCGGATGTGGAACGGCCTTTCTCCGGAAGCCGTCCGGCAGGAAGCAACGCGCTGGATCCTGGGCATGATCGAGCGAACGGCCGTCAACGGCCACCACGAATACGATTCGCCCCAGTATCATACCGAGCACGTGGTGCCGATGGTCCTGCTCGCCGATCACGCGGCCGATCCCCACCTGCGCCGCCAGGTCGAGCAGGTGCTATCGCTCTACGTGGCCGACATGGCGCTGGAATACTACTACGGGGCCTGGGCGGGAGCCCACTGCCGGGAAGGATACCGCGAGAACACCTGGAAGCGATCGGGCTCGGTCGCCGGGCTGCAGTACCTGTATTTTGGCGGCGAGGATTTCGATTCGGATCACCATGCCCATGGCTTCTGCATTCCCGCGGCCGCGGCAGCCTACCGGCCGCCGGCCCTGCTTGCGGAGATGGCCCATGACCGTACCACGGCCCACGTCGTTAAAAAGACCAAGGCGCCCAGGACGATCTACCGACGGGTAGAGCACGAAGCGCGTCCCGTTCGGAAATACACCTACATGAGCCCTTCCTTCGCCCTGGGGTCGTCGCAGGTAGGACTGCCGGGACCGGGGTCTGGTCCCATCGACCTGATATCCTGGGATCTGACCTGGCAGGGCGAAAATCATCAGGCCAAGATATGTTGCAACCACCCGTACCGCAGCCCGGAACGTTTCAGCGCATTCCTCGTCGGCTATCCGCAACAGATCGGCCGGCAGATAGGATCCGACAAGCCCTACCTGCAGTGGCCAGACCGGCTGTTCGGCGCCTCGCCCTATGAACAGATGATGCAGCACGAGGGTACCGTGATCGTGCTGTACAAGATCCCGACGGACGACGAAACCCCCTACGTCAACCTGTTCCTGCCACGGCACATCGCCTGGGTGGAACAGAACGGATGGATCATGGCCGATACCGGCACCGACGCCTATGTCGCCCTGTACCCCATCGGGCCGTACGAGTGGACGGAGATCCGGGAAGCAGGTACAGCCCGTCACCTGGCGGCGAACCCGGACCAGATCGACGGCTGGCTCTTACGGATAACGGATGTCTACTGCGGTTTGATCCTCGAGGCGAGGGAGTCCGAGGACCATGAATCGTTCGAGGCGTTCTGCGCGAATCGAGCCGCCTCGACGCCGGACCTCGAGGGATGGCCGGGTCGGAGCCGCGTCGCCGTCGAAACGCTGGGTGGAAGCCGGTTGGAGATGATCTACGACGGTCCTCACCGTGTGAACGACGAGGCGATCGACTACGACAGCTACCCGCTGTACGAGGCGCCTGGAGTGGATGCACCGGCCGGCACGGGCAAGATGACCTTCCGCCGGGGCGATCAGGAACTGAATCTGGATTTCGGGATCGACCCCGACAAGCCCCTCATGCCCATACGGGTCATCGGCTAGACGCAGATCAAGCCCGGACTAGGCGAGGAATCAGTCCTCGTCCAGTCCATCCCAGTCCACCACCGCCCCCAGGGCGCGCAGGTTCTCCACGAAATTCGGATGGGCCCGGCGGATCGACTCAGCACCCTTGATGACGCTGGTTCCCGGGATGCTCGCGGCGGTCATATACAGGGCCACGGCCGCCCGGATGATGTAGGGCGCTTCCACCGTGGCCGGCTGCAGCGGCAGGTTGCCGAAGACGATGATGCGGTGGGGATCGTTGATGACCACGTGGGCGCCGAATTTTACCAGTTCCGATATCCAGAAAAAAGCGCCTTCGTAGACTTTATTCCAGAACATGATCGATCCTTCCGCGCGCATCGCCAGCGGAATCATCAGGGGGAGCAGGTCGGCCGGCAGGTACGGCCATGGCGCGGCTTCGATCTTGGCCAGGATATTGGACGTGAAGGGGTTCTCAATCCGGTGCGGCTGGTCCCCTCTCACCAGCGCGGTATCGCCTTCGTATTCGACATTTACGCCCAGTTTCCTGAAGCATCGGTTGATCAAATCGAAATGGTGCGGCACCGCCTGCTTGACCCGAATTTCGCCGCCGGTCATGGCACCCACGGCAAGGAACGTGGTGATTTCGTGGTGGTCGGGCGTGATCTCAACCTCGCCGCCGCCGAGCCGGTCCACCCCCTGGACATGGAGGACATTCGCTCCAATGCCTTCGATGCGTGCGCCTAACACGTTTAGAAAATGGCAAAGGTCCTGTACGTGCGGTTCGCACGCGGCATTGACCAGGGTTGACTTCCCCTCGCCCAGGACCGCGCCCATGATGAAGTTCTCCGTACCTGTCACCGATACGTAGTCCTGCCAGATCCGGTCACCCTTGAAACGTCCCTTCAATTCGAACTCGATGGGGTTTTCCGAAACCATTCGTGCCCCCAGGGAACGCAGCATGTCCACGTGCGGGTCGATCTCACGTATACCGAGAGCGCATCCCTTCGCATTCGAAAAGCGGATGGAGCGTGTGCGGTGGAGCAGTCCGGGTAGCAGAAGCAGGGCCGACCGCATGCCTTCCGGCAGGGCCACCTCGCCGGTGTCATCGTGGAAGTCGGCGTTGTTGATACGCAGCGTACCCGCCGGTCGATCCCAGTCGATCCGGGACCCCAGGACCTCGAGGAATTCAACGATCTTTTTTACGTCGGTGATGTTCGGCACATTCCGAATCGTAACCGTCTCATCGGTTAACAGGGTGGCGCAGAGGATGGGCAGGACCGCGTTTTTGTTACCGGACGGTACGATGGTGCCCGAAAGCGGCTTGCCCCCTTCAACGAGCAGACTGGCCATGGGCTTCCTTGTATGAGTGATGAACAACCAGTGACACCGGGCAGGCTGTATATCTAACCGAGTCCATAGGTACTCAGTTCCTTTACGGGCCGAAATTCAACCAGGCCGATCTCTGCGAATCGTCCTGTTACCGGTTGAAAACGCGTCCGGCAGTACGCTACCGCCTCCAGAACCCCTGAGGCTTCCAGGTCGATGGCAACCGTGCAGTGCGGCACCCAGTTTCCGGGCAGGTAGTAGGACTGGACGTATGGTTCATAATTCAAAAATGTCTGGTGATACCGCTGGTGAACGGCCAGCAGATCTTGCGTCACCACGGGGGACAGGTATACCACCCCCTCGTTACCCGGGAAAGTCCCCACGCTGCTCAGACGAAACTCGAAGCGCTCGGTGAAATCCGCGAATTCCTGCAGTTTCTCAGGGAAACCGGTCAGGTCGAGATCGTCGTTGTAAACCGCCAGGGAGATGTGGGGACGAGCACCTGTATTTGAAAGGGATGACCGCCCCAGTGCCTTGCCTGCTCCGTCCCAGACTTTGCGAACGGCTATCTCGCTTTCGTGGTCATAGAACAATTCAACCGCGTAGCCCATTCAATCAAGATAAGCAATGGACAGTGCAAGTCAACCACACCGGATGATACTTTTATTGGGATTCTGACAGCTGCGACGGGCACTTCGTTTTACGTGCCTGCCGTTACTTGACAGCCCGTTACGGCCGGTCTATCTTGCAGAAATCCATATAACTACAATCAGAACCTGAACTACACTGGTCCTGGTCGCCGGCTTCTGTACCAGACTACCCGTTCTTCTGGAGTTCTACCCATGAAAATAACCGCCATCAAGACGTTCGCCGGCACGTTCGGCAACCGGTCCCGTGGATTGATCAAGGTGGAGACCGACGAAGGGCTGTACGGCTGGGGCGAGGCGTATTCGATCGGACCGGACCGGTCCGTGGAACCGATCGCCGACTACATCTTCGAGATGATCAAAGGGGAAGACCCGCGCCGCATTGAATACATCATGCTCAAGCTGTTCCAGCAGTTCCGTTTTCCACCCGGTGGAATGGGTCTGGCGGTCATGTCGGCTGTCGACCATGCCCTGTGGGACATCAGTGGCAAAGCAGCGGAATTGCCGGTGTACATGCTCCTGGGCGGGACGGTCAGGGACCGGGTCCGGGTTTATCACGGAGTCGGCGGCAATGCCGGGGACGTAGCGGAACGGTCGCACGAACTCCACGACAGGTGGGGATTCACAGCGTTCAAGACCAGTCCCTACCACCTGGATCCCGAGGCCGTACGCTGGGGACGGGTCTGTGACGCCGCCGCGCGGTTTTTCGAGGAATTGCGCGGCAAAACCCCGGATGAATGGGAGTATGCCTTTGATCCCCACGCAAAGATCTTCGAACCGATTAGGGCCCTGCAACTCGCCAACGCCCTCGCGCCGTACGATCCCTACTTCTATGAAGAACCGCTAAGGCCCGAACACCTGCCCGCCTGGTCCCGGCTACGCGCACAGATGCAGGTACCCCTGGCCACCGGTGAGTCGCTTTATACCCGGTTCGAGTTCCTTGAACTCATGGCGGCGCAGGGAGCCGACATCATTCAACCGGACGTCTGCGTATGCGGAGGTCTGCTCGAGATGCGCAAGATCGCCGCCATCGCAGAGGCCCACTACGTCAGTGTCGCACCGCATAACCCGATGGGACCGCTAGCAACGGCCGTGAATGTTCATTTCGCGGCGGCCGCCCCGAATTTCAAGATACTCGAATACGTCCTTCCCGTAGGAACGGAATGGGAGCAGAGCATCATCGATCCGTACTTGCCAGAGGACGGATACCTCTTGCTGCGCGATGTTCCAGGCCTGGGAATCGACGTCGACGAAGAGGCCTTGAGAAACAACGAGGTGGTGCACTGGCAGCGGACCTGCCAGGTCCGTCCGGATGGTTCGACGGCGTATATCTGATAGTACGCATACGTACATAGGATAACATATATTGATTCGGTTCTCAGCAGTATAGTTGTACAATTGTACAACTATTGATCAGGTACATCCTTTTTCGCAACCCCATCTTATCTATAAACGTCTAACTTGCTGTAATTGAATAACTAAACCTGCTCTTGGGAGAAAAACATGCAAAGGTTACGTCCGATTACCGGGTTAGCGCTTTTTGTCCTATGCCTGGGCTTGATGATATCCTGCACCGGTGACGCTTTCAGGGTGGAATGGCGGTCCTACGGTTCAGATTACGCCAGTACGAAATACTCATCCCTCACTCAGATCGACCAACATAATGTGGGTAGCCTCGAGGTCGCGTGGCGCTGGGATTCCGTCGACAACGCCGTTCTCGAGGCAGATTCCACCCTGCGCGTATTCGTCAACGAAGCGACGCCGCTTATGATTGGCGGCGTGCTGTATACGAGTACGGCCCTCAGCCAGGTGGCGGCCATCGACGCGGTCACGGGTAAGACACTCTGGACGTACGATCCGAAGACTTGGGAAGGCGGCACGCCGGCCAACGTGGGTTTCGTCCATCGGGGCGTGTCGTACTGGGAGGAAGGCAACGACCGACGGATCCTGTATGCCACGGGTGACGCCTATCTCATCGCTTTGGATGCCGATACGGGGAGGCCGATTCCGAGCTTCGGCGAGAACGGCCGCGTGGACCTGACGAAGGGACTGCGGCGACCCATCGACCGAAGCCTCTATGCCGTCTCAAGCCCGCCGGTGATCAGCCGCGGCGTGGTCGTGGTCGGGGCGACGGTGCTGGACTCCTTCGCCGTGAACCGGATGCCGGACGCGGCCATGCCGCCGGGCGACGTGCGTGGGTTCGACGTACGAACGGGGGAACAGAAGTGGGTCTTTCAGACCATACCCCAGGAGGGCGAGTATGGCAACGATACCTGGCTGGACGAGTCCTGGAAGACCACAGGCAGTACGAACGTATGGACCTGGATGAGCGCGGACGAGGCGCTGGGATACGTCTACCTGCCGGTCAGCACGCCCACCAACGATTTCTACGGCGGCCACCGTCTCGGAAACAATCTTTTCGCCGAAAGCCTGGTCTGCCTGAATGCCGAAACGGGAGAACGGGTCTGGCACTTCCAGATGGTACATCACGGCATCTGGGACTACGACCTGCCCGCCGCTCCGAACCTGGTGGACATAACCGTCGACGGCCGCGTCATCCAGGCGGTGGCCCAGGTATCGAAGCAGGGCTTTACCTATGTCTTCGACCGGGTAACGGGTGAGCCGGTCTGGCCGATCGAAGAGCGTGAGACGCCGCCTTCCACGGTTCCCGGCGAATCCGCTTCGCCCACGCAGGCCTTTCCCACGAAACCGCCGGCCTTCGAACGCCAGGGGCTGACGGAAGACGATCTCATCGATTTCACGCCCGAATTGCGCCAGGCGGCCCTCGACGCGATCGCCATGTATGACTACGGCCCGTTATTCACACCGCCGACCTCCAAAGGCCTGATTGCCGTACCCGGACTGGTGGGAGGCGCGAGTTGGTCGGGGGCGGCCGTGAACCCGGAGACGGGCATGTTGTATGTACCTTCCTACAGTCTGCCAACCATCATGACTGTTAATCAGTCGGAGGAGGAGGACGCGCCGTACGCGTACACGGGACGATTCGCCTACGGACCCACCATCATGGACGGACTCCCGGTGATCAAACCGCCTTATGGACGCATCACCGCGATCGATCTGAATACGGGAGAGCACGCGTGGATGAGTCCGGTGGGAGACGGACCCCGAAACCACCCGGCCCTCGACGGCCTGGAACTGCCGCCCCTGGGGTGGGACCGCCGTACTTTTCCGTTGTTGACGAAGTCGCTGCTGTTTGCCGCCCAGATGGGGATCGTGCTGGACCGAAAGATTTCGGATCGCGGCAACGCCATGACCTACGATTCCGAGACCAACGAGGCGTTCCTGCGGGCCTTCGATCCGGATACCGGCGAGCTTGTCGCGGAGATCCCGATTCCGGGCAACGCGACGGGCAATCCCATGACCTACATGGCGGGTGGGAGGCAGTACATCGCAGTGCCCATCGGCGGGGCGTCCGAGCGGTCGGAACTGGTGGTGTTGAGCGTGCCCTGAGGGCTACTTCGACCGGTTCAGGACCCGCAGCATGATGGCCTTCTGGGCGTCCAGCCGGTTCTCCGCCTGGTCGTAGATGATCGACCGTTCGTGTTCGATCATGTCCTCGGCGATCTCGTAACCGGGATGGATGGGCATGTCGTGCATGATCTTCGCGCGGCTGCCGGCGAGCAGGGAGCCGTCGATCTGGTAGGGCGTCATGATCCCGGTGCGTTTCTCTTTTTCGGCCGCGTAGGCGGGATCATTGAACAGTTCCATGTCGAGCCAAGTGTCCGTATACACGTAGTCGGCTTCTCGGACCGCGGCCCTGGCGTCCAGCGTCTCCGTGAGCAGTCCCCTGTCCATCAGCTTCTGCCTGCTTTCCTCGTCCACGGTCGATTTTTCCCGTATCGGACAGACCAGCGTCAGGTGCAGACCCAGCGGTGCGGCGATGGAAACCAGCGAGTTCACCACGTTGTTGTACACGCCGATGTAGGTCAACCGCGCGCCCTGAACGCCTTGCGGGCGGTCTTCCGCGATGGTCAGCATGTCCGCCAGCGCCTGGCAGGGGTGGTACAGGTTGCAGCATCCGTTGATGACCGGTACCGTCGAGGCCTTTTCCATCTCGAGCAGGTCCCGGTTGTCCTTTAGCCGGGCCATGATGATCGCCGCGTTGCGTCCCAGGTAACGGGTCTCGAAGCGGACCTTGCTCAGGGCGAAGTTGGTCGCCATCCAGTCCAGGTTGATGGCGTGCCCCCCCATTTCGGTCATGCCCGCCTCAAAGGACACGCGCGTACGCGTGGAAGTCTTCTGGAAGATCATGACCAGGGTATTGCCCTGCATTTGGCCCTGGTATTCCCAGCGGTAGTGCTTGATGCGCCGGGCCAGGCCGAGCATCTCCACGATCTCGTCGTCGTCCCAGTACTTCCAGTCGATCAGGTGCTTGATGTCAGCGGACATCCTGGTGTCCTTTCTGCAGAGCCTCTTCCTTACCAATGCATCGGCCCTTCAATAACGCTGCGAAGGATAATCCTGTTCCATCGCGTCGGCGCGCTTGCCTATTCTTCGGGCGCCGTGAAAGCATCCGGCGGAATCTCCGGGTTGATTTCGATGGTCTGGGTAATGGCTTCGCTGCTTGGATTCCCGTTTTCCGTACTCGTCTCCTTGAAGGGAACTTTGATCCCACCGATCTCACGGTAATCGCTCATCATCGTTTCCGCATCCACGGGACCCTGCTGGGTCATGGACTTGCCCGCCTTCTTGACCGGTAACATGGTCTCCGCGTCCAGGTAGAGCCTGAAGGGACTGAAGCCTGGCGGTGTAATGAGCAGTGTTTCCACGGTCCTGCCTTCGATCTCTTCCTGCCCGAGATGCTGCACCACAAGCCCCTCTTCGTTCACACGGCCGTACAGGAAAACGAGGCTTCGCCAGATTTCCTCGCGCGTTGAATCACGCTGCTGAGGGGAAACGGGTTCGACGATACCCATAGGATTAACCATCCAGGCCTGGTCACCATTCATGACCAGCTGAATATCACCCATTGGCGTCCGCATCGTCGACTTTACCTTGTCCGGGTAGGAAATTAACCGCTCCACGTCGATCGACATCTCTCCCATGGGTCTGATGATGGTAACTGAGGTAGTTTGTTTGAAGGTCTTGACCGCCGCGAAAGCCTCGCTGCCCCCGAGGGCTTCGACTGACCGTTCGAGCAGTTCCCTGCCCATGGCCATGTCGTCAGCGGTGGCTTCCGGCGCTTCCGTGGCAGGCACGGCGATGGTCACGTCGATCTCGTTTACTTCCCCCAGCACCGTCAGCGCCTCGTCGAAGTCCTGGTCGTTCCCGACCACGATGATGTGCACCTTGTCCGGCTGCAGGTACTTGCGGGCCACGCGCTGGACGTCCTCGGCGGTGACCTTCTCCACCTCGGTCTTGGTTTTCTCGAGGAAATCCTGCGGATATCCGTAGTACTCGTAGGTCATCTGCCGGTTGATGATCTCACTCCGGGAATCGAAGTTGAAAACGAAGGAATTAAGGAAGCTCTCCTTGGCCAGGCCCAGTTCTTCCTCCGTGATCTCATCGGTCTTCATCCGCTCCACTTCGTGCAACAGGGAACGGGTGGCCTGGACCGTGGTTTCCGATTTGGTCATGCACCCCACGTAGAAAATACCCGGGAACGCGTAATTCGCACTGTAGATGCCGAAAACCGCGTAGGCCAGTCCCTGCTCCGACCTTACGTTGCGGAAGAGACGGCCCGAAAACCCGCCGCTCAGGATATCGTTCATGACCTGCAGGGCGAAGTAGTCCGGATTGTTCATGAGACCGCCCAGGTGCCCGAGTACGACGGTGCTCTGGTTGATGTCGTCCTTGCGTACGAAATGGACGGAACGGTCAAAGGTATAGTCGACTCCAGGCAGATCCGGTCGTTTGAATCCGGTTTTCTCCCAACCGGCGAAGACCTCCGAGATCTTCTTCACCATGTCGTCCGTGTTGAAATCTCCCCAGACGCCGAACATGGTATTGTCCGGGTGGTACCAGGCCTGGTGAAAAGCCGCCAGGTCGTCCCGGGTGATGGCGTCGATGGTGGCGTACTCGGAGTGCCGCGAGTACACGCTCTCCGCCCCGTAGATCAGCTTTCTGAATTCACGGAAGCCCATGCTGGTCGGGTCGTCGTTCCGCCGGGCGATGGTCGATCGCGACGAGACCTTTTCCAATTCGATCTTGTCATCCGGAAAGGCGGGATGCATGAGGATATCGGCCAGAATAGGCAGCGCGGTATCGACATTGTCCTTCAGGACCGACATGGACGCGAAACCGGAAACCCGTCCCACCCCGGTTTCGACGGATGCGCCAATGCCCTCGAGGGTTTCGTCGATCTCGTCGCCCGACATGTTCGTGGATCCGCCCGTGCGCATCACGGAGCCCATGATACCGGCCAGGCCGATCTTGTCCGCCGGTTCGTTTACGGAGCCCACGCCGATGCGGGCGCTCAGGTTGATCATCGGCAGGCGATGGTCTTCGACCAGGTACAGGATGATCCCGTTATCCAGAACAACCCGTGTGGGCGTCGGGGTTTTGATATCGTTGAGCGGCGGGTATTCCAGGTCTTTGTAGTCCTGCTGGGCACGGACTGGCGCAACCGGTGTAAACAGGCCGGTCAGCATCAAGCCGAGGATGATGATTAGGAATCGGCTACTGCGCATGGGTTCTACTCCTGTGTTCAGGGCAAAGGATGTTCGAGTCGGTCAAAAAAACTTAGATTCGGTCGAATAAACAATGATTTGTCCATCCAGGTTATTCATCCGTTGTCACGATTGAAGCCACCGTCCGGTTCTTGGGTACCAGGTACTGATTCGCTACGCGCTTGATGTCTTCGGCAGTGACTTCATTGATCCGGTCTATGCTGTGAAACAGGTTCCGCCAGTCACCTGTCTGGACGTGGAAGTACGCCATCTGAAGGGCCAGTCCCATGTTGGACTGGAGTCCGCGGATCAGGTTCACGCGGGCTCTTACCTTCGCTCGGGAAAGTTCCTCCTCGGTCACCTCTTCATTCCGGATCCGGTCGATTTCCTCGTTGATGGCCTTTTCGCAGTCCTCCGCGGTGTGATCCTTGCTGGGAAAGGAGAAAAATACCATCATGTTGGGATACTTGCTGCCGGGAAAGTCCGTAAAGGAAGAAGCGTTGACCGCGATTTTCTGTTCCTTGACGAGCTTCTTGTACAACCGGCTGGTCCGGCCGCTTCCCAGGATATCGGACAGCACGTTGAACACCAGGTCGTCTTCGTGTTTTACGTCTACCTTGTGGTACCCCATCAGCAGCACGGGCTGCGACTTGTCTTCCATGACCACGCGGCGTTCGGCCACCTGCGGGGGTTCGATCGTTTCAACCGGTTCCGTGGGGGGTCTGGCGGGCAGGCGGTCGAAGTACTTGCGCGCCAGTTCCCTGACGTGCGCCGGGTCCGCGTCGCCCGAGATGAGGATCGTCAGGTTGCCCGGTCCGTAATACCGGCTGAAGAAGTCCATTGCCTCATCGCGCGTCATGGACTCCAGGTCGGACATGTGGCCCACGGTCGGCTCGCCGTAGGGATGGGCCTTGTAGGCCGTACTCAACATCTCTTCAACCAGACGGCCAACCGGACTGCTCTCGGTGCGCATCCGCCGTTCTTCCATGACCACGTCCCGCTCGATGTAAAACTCACGAAGCACGGGGTCCAGGAAGCGGTTGGATTCCAGCGCGAAGAACAACTCGATCTTGTTCGACGGCAGACTGTAGAAATATCGAGTTTCGTCTACACTTGTCGTCGCGTTCAAGCCCGTGCCGCCGGCCCGGTCGATGGCCTCGTCCAGTTCGTTGGATACGGCCAGTTCACGAGCTGCTTTCTTTGCATCCTCGAAGGCTTGTTCCAGGCTTGCCAGGCGTTCTGTATCGGCCTGGTGGCCCTTGTGCCGTTCGCGGCGCAGATCGCCGAAGATCTCGTCCACCTTCTCCATGGCCGCGTATTCGGCTTCCAGGTCCTTAGCACCTATGGTCGTGGTGCCCTTGAAGGCCATGTGTTCGAAGACATGGGCCAGTCCGGTGATGCCCTTGACCTCGTCCACGGAACCAACGTCCGCGTAAGTAAGAAACGAGACCACGGGGGCTTCATGGTTCTCCACCACGATGAAGGTCAGTCCGTTGTCCAGGGTGAATTCCGTGACAGTCTTCTCGAAGGCTTCCAGGTCCTGAGACCGCGCCAGGCTAGCCGGGCCGACTATCACCAGCACCGCGATCACCAGGGGGATGATTCGTATCAAACCGTTTTTCATGTAACCTACCTCCGTGAGAAATCGAATTTGCACGATGTATATTCAAGAAAGAGAAAAATCTAATAACAGTATGTGCCTGCGTTGTTCAACTGCGAGTGTACAGCGCCAGCATCTTTCTATTGCGAATTTAAAGCGTCCTTGTCTTTAAGTGCGATCTGCGGTCGTTCGCACCTCTAAGTACGTATTGCGATCGTCCGCGCCTTTTCAAGTTCGTCCAGGTAAGCGCCCACGGCATGCTTCAATCCCATGTCCAGCGCGTCGGCGATCAGCGCATGGCCGATGGAGACCTCGAGCACGTTAGGTACGGTGCCACAGAACATCGCCAGGTTGTCCAGGTTGAGATCGTGTCCGGCGTTAATGTCCAGACCGATCTCGCAGGCGCGTCCGGCCGCCTCGGCGAAGGCCGACAGGACGGGCTGCATCTGTTCCTGTCCCGCTGTGAAAGCTGAGGCATAGGGCTCGGTGTACAGTTCTATCCGGTCGGCGCCAATGTCAGGCACCCTCTCAATCTGATCGAGGTCCGCGTCCATGAACAGGCTGACCCGGCAGCCCAGATCCTTCAGTTCCCGGATGATCGGCACGAGCCTCCCGGCGTTGGCTTTGACATCCCATCCGTGGTCCGAAGTGAAGGCGTCCGGGTCGTCGGGTACCAGGGTTACCTGGGTCGGCCGAATCTTGCGCACGATGTCCATGGCCTGGTGAAAGGGATTGCCTTCGATATTGTATTCGATGTCCGGATAGTCCTTCAGCAGTTCGGCCAGGTCGTCCACGTCACCCGGCGTGATATGTCGCTGGTCGGGCCGCGGGTGCACCGTGATCCCGTAGGCACCGGCCTCGATCGCGGTCCGCGCCGCTCCCGTCACGCTGGGTATGCCGTGCACGCGCGTGTTCCGCAGCAAAGCCACCTTGTTCACGTTCACGCTGAGCCTGGTCATAGGTTCCCTCTCCCGGATGCTGCTATTGGTCGCCATCAGTCATTTTCTACCGTCGGTCGCTCCCGGATGCTGCTATTGGTCGCCGCCACTGGACGCCGAACGTCCATCGAATTCGCCTGAATAACCACTGTATTCCGTTAATCTACCGTTTTTCTTCAATCCATCCACAACAACATCAACCGCCAATCAGACCACATAAGTACGACCTGGCTAGTATCACCGGGGCATCCACGGAGGAAGGATCCCGTGACCCGGCAGTCGAATGAATCGCGCATTGTTGATGGCAGGATGCCGAAGGATCTCGTCGATGGCAGCCTGGGGGGGGACGTCGTCCAGGTTCAACACGCCCACGGCCTTTCCGCCCGGTGTATCTCCCAGTCTCCCGACGGCCATCTGGGCGATGTTGACCTGGTGCCGGCCGCAGGTTTCGCCTATAGCCCCGATGATGCCGGGTACGTCGCTGTGGTTGAAGATCAGCAGGTTGCCGTCCAGGTACGCCTCCATGCGATGCTCGCCCAGGCGGATCAAACGGGGCATGTTGTTGCCGAAAACCGTGCCGTCGGCCCGGTAGGTCTCGCCGGTGCAGTCGACTTCCACACTGATAGCCGAACTGAACACGCCGGCCGCGCTGCGGGTCTCTTCGGTCAGGTGAATACCCCGTTCCCGTAGTAACATCTCTCCATTGACGATGTTGACCTCTTCGTCGAGCGCGTGCTCGAGCAACCCCGCACAGAAGGCGGAAGTAAGCAGGCGCGTATTCTCATCGACCACCTTGCCGCGGTAGGTAAGGCGGCACGCCTTTGGACCGCCGCTGTGCCACTGGGAAAGCAGGATGCCGAGCCGGTAAGCCACGTCGAGGTAACCACCGAGCGTCCGGAACGTGTTGGAATCGATGGCGACGGCGTTCACCGCGTGGCGGACTTCGCCCGTGACCAGGAAGTTGATCAGCAGGTCCACGGCTTCCACCGCGATGTCAGCCTGCGCCTCTTCCGTGCTCGCTCCTAAATGCGGAGTACACAATACGCCGGGCATGCGGAGCAGGGGGCTGTCGGTGCAGGGTTCTTCTTCGAAGACGTCCAGCGCCACGCCAGCCAGTTTCCCGCTTTCGAGGCCGTTGATCAGTGCTTCCTCGTCGTAGATTCCACCCCGGGCGCAGTTGACCAGCCGCGCGCCCGGTTTGAGCAGGTCGATTTCGGCGTGGCTGACCAGGTGGCGCGTCTCCGGCGTCAGGGGCGTGTGCACCGTCAGGTAATCCACCTCGGGCAGCAGTTCGCGCAGGTCATCCGTGTACTCCACACCCAGCTTTTCAGCCTGCTCGGGCGAAAGGAAGGGATCGAAGCCGATGACCCGCATGGCAAACGCCTTTGCCCGTGTGGCCACTTCCCGGCCGATGCGTCCCATCCCGATGATGCCCAGGGTCTTACCGGCTAGCTGGACCCCCGTGAACGCGCTGCGTTCCCACCGCCCTTCGACCAGGCTGCGGGATGCCGGCGCGATGTTGCGCGACAGGGCCGCGATGAGGGTAAAAGTGTGTTCCGCCGTGCTGAGCGTATTGCCGGTGGGTGTGTTCATGACCACGATGCCCTGTCGGGTCGCGGCTGTCCGGTCGATGTTGTCCGTCCCCACGCCCGCACGGACGATGCCGCGGAGGCGCCGGTTTCCCTTAAGGGTGTCGGCCGTAATCTTCGCTTCGCTCCGGCAGATGGCGCCGTCGAATTTCAGCAGGGCGTCACGCAGCGAATCACCACTCAGGCCCGTGTGCACTTCGTGGCTTACATCTTCCGCGCTGGCGAGTCGGTCGAGCCCTTCTCGAGCCAGTTTATCCAGGACGATGATGCGATGCATGGCGTTCTAATTACTCCCGTTCTCCAGGCCGATTCGACCGTCGAATCGGTCGACTGACCGTGGCCTTTCCCATCATCGTTCGAAGCGTGTTCACACCCGACTGAAAAAAACATAAAATACCTTGCGTCAATGGTTCATATCAACCTATTTTTGCTTTGTCGTTCCTGTTGTCCGCATACCCGCTCCGCAACCCATCAGTTTTCGTAGCGCCAGTATCCCCCCAGGCTGTACAAGGCAACCGCGGAAACTGACCGAAGGACCTGCCCCGTGTCCTCTTTCGTGCATCTGCACAACCATACGCACTACAGCCTCCTCGACGGCGCCAGCCGCATTGAAGATCTCGCAACAACCGCCAAAGCCTACGACATGCCCGCCATCGCCATGACCGATCATGGAAACATGTTCGGCGCCGTGGAGTTTTACAAGACGGTCAAGCACGCGGGACTCCAGCCGATCATCGGTTGCGAGTTGTACCTGGCGCCGGGCAGCCGCAAGGAGAGGCGTCCGGTCAGGGGCGGCGCAAGAGCCGACCAGACGACCCATTTCGTCGTGCTCGCGCAGAACGCCGCGGGCTACCGGAACCTGATGAAGCTCACTTCGGCCGGCTATCTCGAGGGATTCTACTACAAGCCGCGCGTGGACATGGAGTTGCTGGAAAAACACAGCGAGGGGCTGATCGCCCTTTCCGCCTGTGCCAAGGGACCGCTCGCCAACCTGGTGGTCGACGGCCAGATAGACCAGGCGCGTACGAAGTGCGGCCAGCTCAAGGAGATCTTCGAAGACCGTTTCTACCTGGAGATCCAGGATCACGGACTGGAATTCGACAAGCCCATCAACAACGCGATGATCGATTTCTCGCGGGAATTCGACCTGCCCTTAGTCGCTACAAACGATGCCCATTACCTCAACCGCGATGACGCTCCCGCACAGGACGTGCTGGTCTGCATCCAGACGGGCAAGGAACTGAACGACCCCAAGCGGCTGAGGTTTGCTAACGATTCGCTCTACTTTAAAAACTCCGACGAAATGAGCCAGTTGTTCGGCCACGTCTCGGGCGCCTTGGAAAACACGGTCTCGATCTCCGAGTCGGTTGATTTCGAACTGGAAATGGGCACGTTCAAGTTCCCCCACTTCCCCCTGCCCGAAGGCTACGACAGCCTGGACGCCTACCTGCGCAAGCTGTCCTTCGACGGCATGAAGACGCGTTATGATACCATTACTCCCGAGTTGACGGCCCGGCTCGAATACGAACTGGGCGTCATCAGCCAGATGGGTTATCCGAGTTACTTTCTTATCGTCGCCGATATCGCCCGTTACGCCGCGGAGCAGGGCATCCCGCTCATGACCCGGGGATCCGCCCTGGGATGCATGGTTGCCTACACCCTGGGGATTACGAACATCGACCCCATCAGCTACGGACTGCTCTTCGAACGCTTCCTGAATCCGGAACGGGTCAGCATGCCGGACATCGACATCGATCTCGCGGACCGTGAACGGGACAAGGTCATCAATTACGTGGTGGAAAAGTACGGCAAGGGCAGCGTGGCCCAGATCATCACCTTCGGGACCATGGGCGCCAAAGCGGCGATCCGCGACGTGGGCCGCGTCCTCGGCATGTCGTACGGCGACGTGGACCGCGTGGCCAAGCTGGTGCCGGCCGAATTGAAGATCACGCTCGACCGGGCCATCGAAAAGGTGCCCGAACTCCGGCAAATGGCCGATGGCGGCGGCACGGAAAGCCAGTTGATCCAGTACGCAAAAACGCTCGAAGGCCTCGCGCGCCACGCGTCCGTGCACGCGGCCGGCGTGGTGATTACTCCCGGAGAACTGACCGATTACGTGCCGCTGTACAAGCCCAGCAACAAGGATACGATCGTTACCCAGTATCCCGGCGAACTCATGGAAGATATCGGCCTGCCGAAGATGGATTTCCTGGGACTGCAGAACCTATCGGTGATCCAGGACGCCCTCGCTATCATCAAGGAGACGGCGGGTGACGAGATCGAATTGGACGACATTCCCCTCGATGATCCGAAAACCCTCGATCTTTTTCGGCGGGGGGAGACTACGGGCATTTTTCAGTTTCACAGCGGCTGGCTGCACGAATTCCTAAGGCGGCTGCGACCCGACAGCGTCGAGGACCTGATCGCCATGAATGCGCTGTGCCGGCCCGGACCCCTGAACGGCGGTGTGGTGGACGACTACATCGACCGCAAGCACGGGCGCAAGGAGGTCACGTATCACCACGCCGTGATGGAGACGGCCCTGAAGGAGACTTACGGACTTATCGTTTACCAGGAACAGGCGATGCAGATCGCCCGGGACATGGCTGGCTTTACCCTGGGCCGTGCTGATTTACTCCGCAAGGCCATGTCCAAAAAGCAACCCGAGGTCATGGCCGAAGAACGGCGTAATTTCGTCGACGGCTCCGTTGCAAACGGCATCGATCAGCTTATCGCGGAGGAAGTATTCGGCCTGATCGAGTATTTCGGGGGATACGCGTTCAACAAGAGCCACTCCGCCGGATACGCCGTCCTTGCCTTCCAGGAGGCCTACCTGAAGGTGCACTACCCTGTGGCGTTCATGGCCGCGCTGCTGTCGAACTCGATGTCCAATACCGATGAAATCGTCGTGCTGATCAATGAATGCCGGAAAATGGGCATCGAGGTGCTTCCGCCCGACGTCAACGGAAGCGACAAGACCTTCGCCGTGGAAGGCGATTTCATCCGGTTCGGGCTGTGCGCCATAAAAAACGTGGGGCAGGGCGCGGTGGAATCCATTGTCGAGGCGAGGAAGGAACACGGCTCCTTTGAAGATATATACGGACTCTGCGAGAACATCGATCTGCGCCTGGTCAACAAGCGCGTGCTCGAAAGCCTGATACAGGCCGGCGCTTGCGACAGCCTCGAGGGACACCGGGCGCAACTCGTGGAAGTGCTCGACACGGTTATAGAAGGCGCGCAGACTCGTCAAAGCGACCGGGAAAAGGGTCAAACTTCCCTATTTGGACTCGACGGGAACGGAGCGGGCGCGAGCATGGATATACACAAGCCCGTGATGCCCTTCATCGCCCCCTGGCCGGCCAGCCAGGAACTGGGCATGGAGAAGGAATTGCTCGGGTTTTACGTAACGGGCCATCCCCTGAAGGCATACGAGGAAGACCTGCGCGCTTTTACGACAGCGGAAATGCGGCGCCTGGACCAGGTCAACGGTCGGCAGGATAACGTAGTGGTCGGCGGAATCGTGACCGAGATCAAGCCGATCGTGGATCGAAACGGCAAAACCATGGCCTTCGTCACACTGGAAGACTTCTCCGGATCGGGCGAGGTGCTTGTTTTTTCCGAGCCCTATTCCATGCACCGGGAACTCGTAACGATCGACTCGCTGATCCTGGTGCACGGACACATATCGAAAAAAGAAGAAGACAACAAGATCATCGCATCCGAAATTATATCGCTGACGGAAGCGCGGGAAAAACTGGTGCGTTCCGTCGTGGTGACGCTGAACTCGGACCAGGTCACGGACGAGAATATCACCTCGCTAAAGGACGTAATCGGGACCTACCCGGGGGACTGCGACGTGATGATCGAAGTGTCGGCGCCCGATCAGGATCTGGTCAACGTCAAAGCGGGCACAACCTTCCGCGTCAGACCCGCCGACGAGTTGCTGAAGACCATACGCAGTACCCTGGGCGCGAAAGGCGTTCGGATAGCCGGCGCCCCTCCGCAGAGCAGCGACAGCGGTTGGAGACCCGTAGAAATGAATGGCCGGGGACGAAACGGCGGAGGGCGCTGGAGAGGGAATGGGAAGTAGAGCGTGTTGGATGGAGAGATTTGCTCTACTTCAAAAGATCAATTAATGCCTGGAGATCGCATTGATTATCCAGGATTTTGGTATATACTGTTATGATTAACAAACGTTTGGATTCCTGATGTAGCATACGCCAATATGTTTGTAATGAGTGGAGTTTCCTTACGTTGCAGTGAGGAGGGGTTATGTCGTTCAGGTATACCGTGATGGGTCTTGTCACGTTGGTATTCATAGGCGGTTTGATGACTTTCGGGTGCGGCGGTAAGGATTCACCGACCGGACCCACAACTACCCCTCCGCCTCCACCGGCACCGTCGGTCTCTCGTATTGAGGTGAGCCCTACCTCCGCGTCGCTGAAGGTAGGAAAGACCCAACGGTTCACCGCGACTGCAAAGGCTTCCAATGGTTCGACGGTGAGTGGTGTGACCATAGCTTGGTCGAGCAGCGATACAGCGGTGGCTACTATCACCAACACCGGGGTTGCCACAGCCGTTGCCGCTGGTACGGCAACCATCCGGGCGACAGGAAACGGCATATCGAGCGCGCCGGTGACGATCACAGTCACCAATCCCCCCGTGGCTACTGTAACGGTCAGTCCATCCGCACCTCAGCAGATGAACGTGGGGGACATGGTGACCTTCCGGGCGACAGCCCAGGCCGCCGGCGGGATCGCACGGGGTGATGCAACCATATCTTGGTCGAGCAGCGATACAGGCGTGGTGACCATAACCAACGCGGGTGTGGCCACGGCCGCGGCCGTCGGAACGGCAACGATCCGGGCGTCGGCGGAAGGAATCAACAGTTCTCCGGTTATGATCACCGTCAGTGAAGCTCCGCCCATGATCGCGACCGTAAAGGTGACTCCGGATATGGAATCAATCACGGAAGGCGAGACACTGCAATTTGAAGCAGTGGCCATGACGTCGGACGGAACACAGATATCAGGCGTGGAATTCACGTGGTCGAGTTCCGATGGGATGGTGGCGGCTGTTGACATGACTGGCCTGGCGACCGGCGTAGTTTCTGGCGAAGTGATGATCACTGCGACTGCGGACGATGTATCCGGTTCGGCGACATTGACTGT
Source organism: bacterium (assembly GCA_965262815.1). GTDB lineage: Bacteria > JAAXHH01 > JAAXHH01 > JAAXHH01 > JAAXHH01 > JAAXHH01. The sequence goes on from OZ253560.1 coordinate 519,336, forward strand.
GACGGAACCGCTGGTAGTAGCTAGCGTGAAAGTGAGCCCGGACTCCGCGTCGATTGAGGTAGGAAACACAGAGCAGTTCGAGGCCATGGCCATGACGTCCGACGGTATGGAGATTCCGGACGTGGAATTCATGTGGACGAGTTCGGACGAGATGGTGGCAACCGTAGATGCGTCCGGTGAGGCAACAGCCGTCGGCGCGGGCATGGCCATGATCACGGCGACGGCCGACAGTGTTTCGGGTTCAGCGATGTTGACGGTTACATCGCCGCCAGCAAGCCGGAGTGGGATGTTCAGCGGGGTTCCCGGGTATAGGACGAGCGGAACGGTAACCCTTGAGGAGGACCCGTCTGGCGGTTTGGTACTTCGTTTTGACAGTGATTTCAAGGTAGTACAGTCAAATTTTTACGTGATACTCTATACGACCACTCAAATCAGCTTTAGGCCACCTCCACCCGATGGGACTTTTGATGACCTGGGACAAGTGAAAGCAAAAACGGGTGCACAATCCTACAACGTACCTATGAACGTAGCACTGGATACCTACGACTATGTGATCATTTTCTGTAGGAGTTTCGACGTGGTAGTTGGAGTTGCTGAGCTAAGTGAATAACTGGAACTGATCATCCGTTCCATGTCCGAGCAATTCAACATATTGAGAAACCCAGGTGTAGCCTGACTCTCGATTTGGGAGGGAGTTTAAGTTTTATGTTATCTGATAGAATAACCACTCATCTGGTAGCGTGTTTTGGCGCAGTATTGATCCTTACCTTCGGTTGCGGCGGGGATGATTCTCCGACAAAACCCGTACAACCCCCGGCGCCGACTGTTTCCAGCGTATCGGTCACCCCTTCCTCGGCATCCCTGGAGGTGGGCGGCACGCAGCAGTTTTCCGCCTCTACCCGTTCCTCCGATGGAACGACAGTAAGCGGTGTGACCATTTCCTGGTCGAGCAGCAACATCAGCGTGGTGACCATCAGCGCTTCGGGTCTGGCTACGGCCGTGGCGGCCGGAACGGCTACGATACGGGCAACGGGTAACGGGATATCAAGCACGCCGGTAACGATCACCGTCACGGACTCACCCGTGGTAACCATTACCATTGAGCCGTCGTCGCAAACCATAAACATCGGGGATATGCTGACGTTTACCGCGACAGCGCTTGCCCGTGGTGGATCGGAACGGGACAATGTGGGTTTTACGTGGACGAGCAGCGACACCTCGGTGGTGAAAATCGGTACGTCCGGTGTGGCAACGGCAGTCGGCGCCGGCACGTCGATGATCAGGGCCGCCGCAGAAGGGATTACCAGCTCGCCGGTGACGGTAGCGGTGAATGAGCCGGAGCCATCAACTCCCATGGTAGCCCGTGTCGAGGTGAGTCCGTCCACGATGACTTTAGAGGTTGGGGGGACGTTCCAGTTTATGGCAACAGCGTTGACCTCCGACGGAATGACCATATCGGATGTGACGTACACGTGGTCGAGTGACGATACTGAAGTGGCGACAATGGATGAAACCGGACTGGTAACGGCGATCGCCGCGGGGACCGCAATGATAACTGCATCGGCGGATGGCATAACCAGCATGCCTGTTGCTGTCGTGGTCCAGGATATACCGCCGGAAGTTGCCAGCATTGTGGTGGACATGTCTTCCCTAATGGATATGCCTGCTCTGATGCTCGTTGTCGGCGAAACCCACCAGTTTATGGCGGTTGCTCGAACTTCCGATGGGACAATGATCGGTGGTGTGAAGTTTGAGTGGTCCAGTGATGACACGGAAGTGGCGACCGTAGATATGACCGGGCTCGTCAGCGCTGTCGGCGCGGGCATGGCGGACATCACTGCCATGATTGACGAGATTACCAGCGAGCCTATCATGGTCACCGTGGAAGAACCGCCGCCAGTGGTAAATTCGATTACGGTGAGTCCCGGCTCGGCTACTATTAACAGAGGTAGTACGAGGCAGTTCACGGCGACGGCTCGCACCGCGGATAACATGGTGGTACCCGACGTGACGTTTTCCTGGACGAGCAGCAACACATCGGTGGCGACGATCAGTTCAAACGGGCTGGCTAGAGGTATAGGTACCGGTTCAACCGAGATCACGGCATCTTCAGGCGATATATCAGGTTCGGCAACCCTGACGGTCAGGGAGCCGCCTCCGCCGCCTACGCAGATGGTAGCAAGAATTGAAGTAAGTCCCGCAACGGCATCGACTAACGAAGGTGAACCCAAACAGTTCGAAGCGAAAGCTTACGATACCAGTAACACGGAAGTGTCGGATGCAAGTTTTACATGGGAGAGCAGTAACCCATCGGTTGCGACGGTCGATTCGGATGGCCTGGCGATGGGAATCCGGGCTGGTTCGAGTCCGACTGACGTAACGATCACGGCGCGTGCGGGAGGCAGGTCCGGTTCAGCGACGCTGACGGTCATACCAGTGATATCGAGTGTGGTGGTGACTCCAGCGACTGCGACCATTGATGAAGGAGGCGACACACAAGGATTCAGCGCGACGGCCTATACGTCTTACGACGTGGCAATCACGGGTGTGACCTTCATGTGGGAGAGCAACAATACTTCCGCGGCAACGATCAATACATCAGGAGTGGCGACGAGCGTTAGAGCGGGATCTACACCAACCACGGCCACGATCACGGCGCGAGCGGGCGGAGAGTCGGACACAGCTATGCTGACGGTAGAGCCCGTGATCTCGAGCGTCGTAGTAACTCCATCGTCGCCGTCGATCGAGGAAGGTGAGACGCAGCAGTTCAGCGCAGCCGCCAGAACCTCATATGGCACGACGATTCAGAACGTAAGCTTTTCGTGGGAGAGTACCAACACCTCTGTAGCGACAGTAAGCACCACCGGACTGGCGACAGCGCTCGAAGCAGGTTCAACGACAATCAGAGCAATGGCTGGTGGAGAGACTGGTTCTGCGACTTTGATGGTTACCGAGCCACCACCGCCTCCACCGATGGCGGACAGCGTAGCCGTTAGTCCAATGATGACGTCGATCGAAGAAGGCGAGACGCAGCAGTTTTCGGCGACAGCCTATGACTCGGACAACATGGTGATATCCAGCAAGACGTTTACCTGGACCAGCAGCATGACTTCCGTTGCCACGATCAACTCATCGGGATTGGCAACGGGCGTAGATGCCGGTTCCACAACGATTAGGGCAACAGTAGACGGTGTATCCGGTTCGGCGACGTTGACGGTGACAGAGCCACCCCCACCGACTGTAAACAGTGTTACCGTAAGTCCATCGTCTCCGTCGATCGAGGAAGGCGGGACGCAGCAGTTTACAGCGACAGCAAAAGACTCGGATAACATGGAGATATCCGGCAAGACTTTTACGTGGACCAGCAGCATGACTTCCGTTGCCACGATCAATTCATCAGGATTGGCAACGGGCGTAGATGCCGGAACTGTTACGATCACTGCGACTACCGACGGTGTATCAGGCATGGCGACGTTGACGGTGACCGAGCCTGTGATGTTGAAGAGCCGAACCGGTACGATCGGTGGGCGGAATAGTTACAGCTCTGGTGGGTCAGTAACTCTCAGTGAAACCTCAGACGGGAAACTTAAACTCAGTATTACCGGACTGTCTTTACCAGGAGGAGCACCGGACGTGTACATGGCACTTTACACCAGTGCAAACATTGACTGGCCCAGTGGTGGTTCTTTGCCATCTGGCGCTAAGGGCTTCGGTGAAGTAACAGGGAGTTCTGGAAATTGGTCCCGAACCTTTACTCCGGGAACAAATGTAGACATTGATACGTACAGCCATCTCATTCTGCATTGCAGGTTAATCAACAGAGAAGTCGGAAGTGCGTCTTTGAGCAATTGACAAGTAAAGGAGCATTGAAATGAATCGGATTGCTTTATCTGGGTTGGTAGTTGCGGTGGTTCTTTGCCATACTTCCTTTGCTTACACCGGCGGATGGACCCAGCCCCCGGGTAAAGGGTACTTCAAACTCAGCCAGCAAATCATAAGTGCCGAATCGCTTTTTTTCTCGGACGGCTCTAAAGGTGAGATACCGACCGTCAGTGGCTATACGACAAGTCTTTATGGTGAATTCGGCCTGTTGAACCGCGTAACGCTGGTGGGTTACCTACCAATGTATCAACACCTCAGCGTGGATCTCGAAGGGTTCGATGCAACGACCGGCCTTGGTGACTGGGATTTAGGTGTAAGGATCGGGCTGATTACCACCGGATCAACAGTGGTCAGCCTACAAGCAATGGCCGGACTGCCCCTGGGAGATGCGGATAATGAAATCGTCCTCTGGACCGGCGACGGTGAATTCAACCAGCATTTCTCATTGCAGGTAGGCCATTCGCTTTATCCGGCACCCGCATACTTGAAAGGTGAGATCGGGTATAACAACCGGAAAAGTGATGACAATCCCGATGACAATTACGCCGACGAACTGCGGTACAGTCTGGAGGCGGGATATACGATTGGCGAACGAGTGGGTATATCAGTCTGGTTACGTGGGGTCGAAGCCCTCGACAGAGCGGACGATGAGTTTCACCCGCGCAACGATATCGAGTACCTGGCGTTTGGTCCCGAGGTTAGTTTCTACGTTACGCCCAATGCGGGGATCACCGCCAGTATGACGAGATACACCCGAGCCCACAACATGCTGGACGCCCCCACCTGGAGTTTTGGGGTATTTCTGAAAATGTAGTCAGGTAGTTGTAAAAACGCGGTAGTAGAGAAAAAACACCGTCCGTGTTTTTTTGACCCAGCAATACATCTTCAAAAACCGGTATCGGTTTCATTGATCCATTTGTCATCGGCATCATTTAGTGGGAATATCCACATGTCGAAAACCGCCTATATTACATTCTTGATTGCGGGGTTTTTCTTTCAGACTTGTACGGCCTTCGCCGGAGGATGGACCCATCCCAAGGGGAAAGGCTACTTCAAGCTGAACGAGCAGTTGATACGGAGCGGTTCATATTTTCAGCCGTCAGGGGATAAGGTAGACATAACGGACCAGAGCCGGTATACAACCAGCCTGTATGGTGAATTCGGCCTTGTGGACCGGTTGACGCTCGTAGGTTACATACCCTTTTACCAGCGCATCAGTGAAGATAGGCCCGGGTCCGATTCCAAGACGGGTACGGGGGACTGGGAGCTTGGAGCCAGGATCGGGTTGCTCACCAACCGGGCCACGGTCGTGAGCCTTCAGGTCATGGCCGGATTGCCGCTGGGTGATTCCTTTACCGAACAGGAAGTCGGCCTGTTCACCGGCGACGGTGAATTCAACCAGTTATTCTCGCTCCAGGTCGGCCATTCCCTGTGGCCGACACCGGGATACCTTAAAGCTGAAATCGGCTTCAATAATCGTGAAAGCGATTTCTCCGACGAACTGCGATACGCTTTTGAGGCAGGTTTCATGGTCGGTGAGCGTATTGGGGTATCGGGATGGCTTCGCGGTGTGAAAGCGCTGGGCACGGGAGATGAATGGACCGTGAACGACCAGCAGTACGTGTCCTTCGGTCCCGAGATCAATTTCTACATTACCGCCAACGCGGGGATCACCGCCGGTGTAACAAAGTATACGGGCGCGCGCAACCTGCTGGACGCCCCGGCCTGGGACATCGGGATCTTCCTGAAGTTATAGTTCAGCTTCGGGTGGCTAAATCGTTGTTAACTATGGAGTCTGGAAGCCCGCCATGCCTCGTAAAATCCGTTTGACCTTTATCGATGAAGGCGTCTCAGTGGACGCTGAATTGCTGGAATCCGAGGCACCGAACACCTGCCAGGCGGTCTGGGACGCTCTGCCGCTGGAGGAGGAGGGCATCCACGCCGTGTACTCCGGCAGCGAGATCGCCTACTTCCTGTCCGAGGACATCGTCATCCTGCCCGAAAACCTGACGAGCCGTACGCTGCCCGGTGATATCTGCTACTACCGCCTTGAGCCCGGTCTCATGCACGGGTGGTTGGACGGTATCACTGAACTGTGCTGGTTCTACGGCAGGGATGGCCGGCCCAACATGCCGGACGGACCCGTCGCGGTGAATCTTTTCGCCCGGATGATCGGCGATACGACTGCTTTCTTCGAGGTTTGTTACCGCATACGTCGCGAGGGTGTAAAGCGGATTCGGATCGAACGGGCTGTCTGAGTCTGAATTCGAATCGCAGGAAATCCCCTCCTTAATTCGTCTAATATAACACACAGTTACTCTCAACGCGTCATCGATATGGCGGGGTGTTTTTCCAGCCTGTCCGTCGCGTCGCAGGTGCAGCCCGGTCGCTGGTCAGCCTGACCGCCGGGCGGCCTTGAAGTCAATACGGAATGTCATATGCACCTCAAGATCATTGCGGCGCTGCTTTGCCTTCTTCTCCCACGTCTTGCCTCCGCCGACCAGGTCGATGGTACCGCTCCCTCTCCCACCGACGACGTAGGCCAAACCGCCATTGCTGGTGCCACCGACGACGCCAGACTCTATGAACAGGCCTGCGGCGCCTGTCATGGTTCGGACGGACGAGGGCGCACGGTCGAAGAAGTTGGCTTCGAACTGGAGTTACCGGACTTTACGGACTGCGAGTTCACGTCCCGAGAACCTGACCCCGACTGGCATGCCGTGATTCACGAAGGCGGCCCGGTGCGGGCATTCGACCGGATGATGCCGGCGTTCGGGGATACCCTAACGGACGACGATATCTACGCCATACTTCGGCATGTCCGCACTTTTTGCACGAACAAGGACTGGCCCCGCGGCGAATTCAACGTACCGAAGCCCTTGTTTACCGAGAAGGCGTTTCCCGAGGACGAGACCGTATTCAACCTGAAGCTGGACACGGACGAAAGCAAGGCCGTGATTATCGAGACGTTGTACGAGAAGAGGTTCGGCCCTCGCGGCATGATTGAAGTGAAGGTACCGTTCGGCAGGCGCGAGTCCCCACGGGACGGCGACGCTAAATTCGGATTCGAAGACCTGGCGCTCGGTTACAAGTACGCGCTTTACCACAACCTGGAGCGCGGGAATGCTTTCAGTATAGGCGGTGAAGTCGTCCTGCCCACCGGCGAGGAGGAGGACGGATTCGGATCGGGTTCGACGATACTGGAACCCTACGCGGCTTTAGTCCAGCTGTTGGCGGGAGATGCGTTCTTCCAGGCCCAGGTACTGGGCGAGTTTGCCTTAAGCGGTCCCGTGGAGGACGAAGTGGCCCTTCGGGCGTTGCTTGGCAGGACTTTCTCGGAAGGCGAGTTCGGCAGGGCCTGGAGTCCCATGTTCGAGGTGCTCGCCTCCCGTGAATTGGTTTCCGGGTCCGACGTCACGCTCGACGTAGTGCCTCAGTTGCAGGTCGCGCTCAACACGCGCCAGCACATTTTGCTCAACGTGGGGGTGCGGGTACCGGTCGCCAACAAGCGGGACCGTAAGCCGCAAATCGTAATGTACTTGCTTTGGGACTGGTTCGACGGAGGTTTCCTCGATGGCTGGTAGCTTTGCGAGGCTGTTGTCAACTTGGATTACACCAGGGTTGTTTGCTTTCTTCTGGCTCGCGAGTGCATCGGTAGATACACAATCGGCAGATGCTCAATCGGTAGATGCTCAATCGGTGGATCACAGCACGTTCGCCACTTCGGACCAGTGCATCGCCTGCCATAGCAACCTCACCGACGCGGATGGGAAAGACGTGTCCATCGGGCATGTCTGGCGCGGGTCCATGATGGCGCATTCGGCGCGCGACCCCTACTGGCAGGCATCCGTGCGCCGCGAGGTGACGGACCATCCTGGCGCTCAGGCAGAAATCGAAGATACCTGCTCGACCTGCCATATGCCCATGGCGCGCACGCTTGCCAGGTCGAACGGCAACCTTGGAAAAGTGTTCGAGTACCTCGAGGCCGCTGAGCAGGGCGGCGAAAGCGCGATGTTCGCGCTCGACGGGGTGTCGTGCACCGCCTGCCATCAGATCCAACCCGACAATTTGGGCGAGGAATCCAGTTTCGACGGCAACTTCGTGATACGTTCGAACATCGACACCGAACCCCAGATCTTCGGGCCGTTTGAAGTGGTCACCGGCTTGAGCAGGATCATGCAGTCGGCCACCGGTTTCACGCCCGAGACTGGCGCGCATCTGCAGCAATCCGAGTTGTGCGCCACCTGCCACACGCTGTTCACGACGAGTCTCGACGCCGAGGGACGGGAAGTGTCCCGGTTCCCGGAGCAAACACCCTACCTGGAGTGGAAGCACAGCGCCTACGCGGAGTCCGAAAGCTGCCAGTCCTGCCACATGCCCGAGGCTGCGCTGGCTCCCATCTCCTCGGTGCTTGGGGAGCCACGGGAGGATTTCTCGCAGCATGTCTTTCGCGGAGGCAACGAATTCATGCTGCGCCTGCTGGACAAGTATCGCGACGAGCTGAATGTGAAAGCGCCGTCGAGCGATCTTCAGCGCGCCGCCGAAGAGACCCGCGAACACCTGCAGACTTCCACAGCCCAGTTGAAGGTGTTGGAGATCATTCGAGAGGAAGAGCACTTCGAAATTGATCTAGAAGTGAAGAACCTGGCAGGCCACAAGTTGCCGACGGCCTACCCATCAAGAAGGGCCTGGATCCACCTTGCCGTGTACGACGCCAACGGTGAGTTGCTGTTCGAATCCGGCGCCATGCGCTCCGACGGAAGCATCGTGGGCAATGACAATGACGCGGACGCGGGCAGTTTTGAGCCGCACTACCAGTTGATCGACCACCCCGGACAGGTGCAGATCTATGAACCGATCATCGCGGACGGGTCAGGTAACGTCACGACGGGCCTGCTTTCGGCGGTCACCTACGCCAAGGACAACCGGGTGCTGCCCGAAGGATTTGACAAGGAAACCGCCGACACCGCAATCATGGTGCACGGCCGGGCGAGCGAAGATGGGAATTTCCGGGCTGGAAGCGACACGATCCAATACCGGGTCGCCGCCCCACCCGGTGTGCAAAGGGTCGATGTCAAGGCGCGGTTGATGTTTCAGACCATCGGCTTTCGGTGGGCGCAGAACCTTACCCCTTACAGCGCTCATGAAACCAGGCGCTTCGTAACTTACTACAACGACAACGCCTCGACTTCGGCAGTCGTTCTCGCCGAGGCCACCCACCGTCTTGATCTCCCATAGCGTCACGTAGGCCCCGCTATCTCCCCACCGAAACCAGGTCCATCGGGTTCGACCAGGCCTTGGCGCCATCGGGCGCGATGATCTCGAATCGGACCCAGCGGGAATTGGGCCGCAGCGTCATCGTGGCCTGTTCGAATGTCCCCCCGCTACCTTCCCGGTATTCCGTTCCGTAAGCGTCAAAAACCGCCATGATGCTCTGTGCCTCCGAGCACCGGATCGATGCTTCGACCACCCGGTTCCCTTCACCCCGATCGTCAACGCGGCGCAGCTGGATGTCATGGATCTCGGGGCCGGTGCTGACGTAGGCGCAGCCCTTCTCCAGCGCGTCGATGATCGCCTTTGCCGAGCGTTCCCTGACCTTGACCATGTTCCAGCCCTGGTAGGTATCCCGGTTGTCCGATTCAAGCGCGTGGGAATCGTCGTTTGCCAGGGCGGGGATTGGCCGTCCCAGCAGGTCCATCCAGTCGTCCCAGTGCACGGAGGACTCGCCCCGTCCCGCGCAACGGCAGGTGGTGTTAAACACTTCGACGCCGGCCAGCCCGTTCAGGGGGAAGGTATCCCGGAGGATGTTGACCGAACTCCAGTGGGGATGGGCGAGCCAGATGGAGCCGCCCTGCCGCCGGACCTCGTCGATTACGTGTTGCGGCGGCATGCTTTTAGTATCCATGTCCTCGTCAATGTTGTAGGCCAGAAAATGGTGGGTCTGGCCGCCGAAGGGATTTTCGGGATGCACTTCCGCGCCCTGCACCAGCACGAAATCGTCCGGCGCGCTGACGGATTCAATGCGCGTGATCGTGTAGTGATCGGAAATACAAAGGAAATCGTATCCCTGGTTGACGTAACCGTCCAGTCGTTCCTGCGGTGAGGGTTTCCCATCGGAATTCGTGGTATGGGAATGCAGGTTGCCCTTGAGCCAGAAGTATCCTTGGTCCTGTATGTCAAAAGGGCTGGTCAGTCCATTGCTCGACATGGCGTTCTCCCTGGATTCTGGCGGCGTCGATACGCCGTGTTGTAGTAATGTAGTAATCAGCCGCTTACGTGCTGTGAGTTTAAATCATGAACGGGATTCCGTTCAACTTAAGCGGGTTTATTCATTTCGAAAGGGTCCCGATCCCTTCGAACGGGTCCCGATCCCTTCGAACGGGTCCCGATTCCTTCGAAAGGGTCCCGATCCCTTCGAACGGGTCCCGATCCCCGAATGTACCTTAGCTCAAGGTACCTGTGTACGTTCTTCCGAAGCGGTCCGTCGCCTCTACCACCACCTTCCCGGCATCGGGTGAAACGGGCGCGTAGAACAGGTGATTCGTTGGTACCGGTTCTACCCATGGGCGGCGTTCGGGTAGGTCAGACCCTCTGTGCAGCGATTCCGCCAGGGGATCGGTGCCGGGCCGCCTGGCCATCGCGCCTTTGCGCATGCCGTCCTCATACCAGACGACACGCCACCCGGGTTCCCAGTCCCAGATATTCGCGACGATCTCGTCGGGCGCGCTGGGATCGCTGCCCCGGGTGTAAACGCGCATCTGGTGGGTTTCATCCAGCCCCGTGGACTTGTAGCGCCAGGAAATGTCTGACCCGTTCACCTCGTATACGCCGTATCCGTTGGGTGTTCCATCCCAGCAGATCGGGCCGCTCCACCAGGCGCCGCAGACCGTGCCCTGGACGATTTCGTGGGTCCCGCCTTCGAAAATGTGCTCGTGTTCGTGCACGTGGCCGGAATACACGTGGGCCCGGTAGGGTTCAAGTAATCGGTACATGTGCTCGCGGTTCACGGTCGTGCTCGATATGGAGGGACTGTCGTCCCCCGTTCGCAAGTGACGCGTGGTGTAGTTCGGAATGTGATTGAAGACCACCACGGTTCGTCCGGATTCGATGAGTGCCAGATCCTGGGTGAGCCAGTTGAGCTGATTGTCGGTTAAGTACCCGATATAGCCCTTGCCGTGCCAGAACACGTTGTCCAGCACGATGTAGTGGACTTCCCCGCGGTCGAAGGAATAGAAGTTTGGTCCGAAGTGGCGGCCAAACGTGCGGACGGATCCATCGTCGGACGGACCGAAATCCAGGTCATGGTTGCCGACGGCCTGGAAGAAGGGCATGCCCATGCTCGACACGCCTCGTTCGTACTCGGGGTACATGGTCAGATCGTCGAACATGATGTCACCGCAGCCCACCCCGAAAAGCCGTCGGCCGGCAAGTTCGGCGGCGGTCTGCTGCACGTCCGGCACCGTCTCGGCGTGGAAGAGTCCCATTTCGTAGGCATCCTGGGTCTGGGGATCGGCGAGTACCAGGAATCCGTGGCGTTCGTCCGATCCGTCCAGCGCCGAGAGATCGAAGCGCGCGGCCATCTCTCCCGCCCTGTCCGGAACGATCGGCCGGTAGAAGGCGGCCGTGCCGCTTGGATTCAGCGGAATGGCGTATCCGTCGGGTGTCGAGATCGATATGAAGGACTGGAGTGTGTTGGAAACGATCTCGAAGCGTCCGTCCGCGTCCGTGGCGGAAACGGTCAAACCGTCCGTGACCGCCACGCCGCCAAGACCCGCGTTTCCCGCGGCTACCCGTCCGGAGACCCGGACCGGGCGCACGCCGTTCCGTACTGCGGCCTGGGACTGCGGCGCGTACGGATCCGCCAGGACGGGGAACGGGGCTGCCATCGCCGCGGCCACGAAGGCCGCCTGCTTGAGAAAAGCTCTCCGGGTCAAGGCCTCCCGGTCATTGGAACCGGGCGGCGGCGCGTCTGTGAAAGTGAATTTACCTTTACGACCGGTTTCCATTGTCTGGCTTCCTTTCAACGACCGGAATCGGATCCGGACTTACGCGGATAGTCGGTGGGATCATCCGCATCGATACACGAGGAGCGTATGAATTGATTATACATTGGGCCGAGCGGTTAAAACAGGATTTATGGTCATAAAAGTACGTGTTAAACAGGGCGGGAGTTTTGGCATATCGCTGTTAATTGCGGTTGATATGATAGTATTAACGCTTGATATGACGAATCCATGACCATATCATTTCATTTCCATGAACGAAGCGGCCAAACCTTCCAATTCCTCCGAAACCATTTCCATTCCCGAGCCAGCCGGTGTTTACACGGAACCGTGGTCCTGGAAGAAATTCAAGCGGATGCTGGGTTTCTTCGGACCAGCGGCGATGGTGGCCTCCATTGCCGTAGGCGCCGGGGAGACCATCCTGGTAACGGGCGTCGGCGCATGGGCCGAGTACGGCCTGCTCTGGCTCATCCTGCTGAGCGTGCTGGTCAAGGGCATCACGGTCACGTACCTGCTGGGCCGCTTCACGGCGGTGAGCGGTCAACCCTTTGGCCGCGTGATGGCGAAATTACCGGGACCGCGTGGATGGTTCATTCTGACGCTTTTGACCATCGAACTGCTTGCCCTCAGCCTGGCACTGACCGCCGTGGCCAAGCCCTGTGGAAACCTGGTAGTTTACATCCTGTCCGATTCGGTCTTGGCGGGCGCAACGGGCACGTTCTGGGAAAACATGGTCACCACGGTCTTTCTGGGACTGGCCGTGGGGTTGAGCCTGCTCATGTCTTACGATCTCCTGGAGAAACAGCAGATCCTCATATGCGGCATCCTCGTCGTGGGTACGATCCTGGCCACGATAATCGTATGGCCCAGCCTGAGCGGCATCCTGTTCGGCACGATTTCCGTGGGGAGTTTCCCGGCGGCACAGGAATGGGCCCCGCCCGCCGCGAGGAATGATTACTTCCTCAATATCGTCACCGTGTTCGGTTACGTGGGCGGCACGTTGTGCACGTACCTGGCCTATGCCGGCTGGATCAGACACCGGGGTTGGGGTCTGACGAAACACCCGGACGTGGAAAGGCTGGGCGCGCAGGTAGACCGTTCGCTCAAGATTCTCTATCTCAACGAGGATCCCGGTGAGGTGAAGCGTATGCGCCTGATGTTGAAGTCCCTTAAATGGGATGTTTCGATGGGCGCGCTCGTGCTCTTCATCGTCACCGCCTCATTCATGATCGCCGGAGCGGTTGTGCTGTACCCGCGGCAGACGGTGCTACCCGGCAACGCGTGGGACCTGCTTACGCAGCAGTCTTCCATATGGGCGCAGATCCACGGCGCATTGATACCCGTATACTACGTGGCCATTCTCGCGGCGCTCTGGGGCACGCTGGCGACGATACCGGAAGCCTTCACCCGGTTCACCCACGAGTTTCTGACAGGTGTCTGGCCGCGGTTTGCGACCTATTCATACCGCCGGCTGCAGACCTACATCGTGACCTGGTTCTTCGTCACTTCCTGCGTGGCGATCTGGAGCGATATCAGCTTCGACCTGATTACCCAGCTCGTGGCCCTCCTGGCGACCAACCTGGGCGTGGGACTGATCTGTCTCACGGCCGTCTACCTGAACTTCAAACTTCCCCCTGCATACCGTACCCGCCCCGCCATGCTCGTGGCCGGCGTGCTCTCCACGGTGGTGCTCCTGGTCGCCTTTACCATCAGCGCGGCGGGCATGTTGCAGAAATGACGTTTCGAAGTTCGGATTGCGGGACGTGAGGTGTAGGCGGTGTGATGGTCTGTCGGTAGATATAAAACCAGACGACACCAGGCGCGTTGGAATTCCATGCTGAACTCCACGCTGCAACCGACGGACCGTCCGGATGAATCAGGGTTTAAGATAGTTGAGAAGGTTGATGATCAGTCCGGTGAGAACGACTATGGTTGACAGCCCCGTCCCGACTACCCACATCTTCGTAGCGACGTGTTTCTGAGCATCTTCAAGGGCGGAGAGTCGGTTGTCGATCTTGTTCAGGCGGTTATCGAATCTGTTCAGGCTTTCGACGAGGAAGTCCCACCTGGTTGCTGGTACGTCTAACTGATCTTTTTCCGACATTGCAGCTCCTGCGCGGCGGAGGGCTGATGACATCAACATGATACGAAGAGCAAAAAACGCCCATCAACCGATAAGCACCGAGCGTCGTCCACCATAGTTTACATCGCGTAATCTTAGACGGTCATGATGTAATATAGTATAAACAACTGCGGATTTCTCGAACTGTATTGCAGAGATACAGTCCCAGGACCGTACCTGGATATACTGTTACACCGCATCGTGTTACCCGTGCCGCATCCTGCCGGCCACGTTCATTTTTGCTTGCCAGTCCCTTCCGATTTCCTTACTATAAACCCGTAAGTCGTAGGGGTTTTCAGGGGTTGCGGAACGTTGGCGAAACACGCATCGGGTCGTGCGGTAAGAGAACCAGGACGGTCCTTGATCGGTTGCGTCGATCATCGTCCGTTTACGCAGACGCAGTTCATGGAGTCGATAATGCAGGCATTTTCCGCGGTACGTCAACGAGACGAAGAGTTGTATGACCTGCTGGTCGCCGAAAGGGAAAGGCAGCGGGAAGGGATCGAGCTCATCCCCTCGGAGAATTACGTCTCGGAGGCCATCCTCGAGGCCATGGGTTCCGTACTGACCAACAAGTATTCGGAAGGCTACCCGGGCAAGCGGTATTACGGCGGGCAGCAGTACATCGACAAGATTGAAAACCTGGCACGGAGGAGGGCGAAGGCCCTATTCGGCGCCGAGCACGTCAACGTCCAGTGCTATTCGGGCAGCCCGGCCAATACCGCGGTCATGTTCGGCCTGCTGGACTACGGCGACACGATCATGGGCATGAAGCTCGACCAGGGCGGCCACCTTACCCACGGGTTGCACGTCAACTACTCCGGCAAGTCCTATCAAGTCGTCTCCTATGGAGTTAAGAAGGATACGGGACGCATCGATATGGACGAGGTCCGCGCCCTCGCGCTTGAACACCGGCCGAAGCTGATCATCTCCGGAGCCACGGCCTATCCGCGGAAGTTCGACTTCGCGGCGTTCAAGGCCATTGCCGACGAGGTCGGCGCCGTTCCGATGGCGGACATTTCCCACATTTCGGGCCTCATTGTCGGCGGAGTCCATCCCAGTCCGCTGCCCTTCACCGACGTCGTTACGACGACCACACACAAGACGCTTCGGGGTCCGCGCAGCGCGATCATCATGTGCCACAAAAAATACGCCAGGGATATCGACCGGGCCGTGTTTCCCGGTCTGCAGGGTGGACCCCATGATCACATCACGGCCGCCAAGGCCCTTACCTTCAAAGAAGCCATGCGACCGGAGTTCAAAGACTACGCCCGCCAGATCGTGTCCAACGCGAAGGTCCTGGCCGAGTCGATGCTCGAGCACGGTTTTGATCTCGTTTCCGGCGGGACCGATAACCATCTCGTACTGGTCGATCTGACCAACAAGGACATCATAGGAAAAGACGCCGAAACGGCCCTCGACAAGGCCGGGCTGACCGTAAACAAGAACTCGGTGCCCTACGATACGAGGTCTCCTTTCAGTCCGAGCGGGATACGTATCGGCACACCCGCGGCCACGACGAGGGGCATGAAAGAACCAGAGATGATGATGATCGCCGACTGGATCAACGCGGCGATTGAAAACCACGGGAACGACGAGAAACTGTCGTCGATCCATGATGAGGTCAAAGAACTCTGCGCCGGTTTTCCCGTCCCGGGGATATCCACGACCGAGGCGGCGCTGATGCAGGAGTTGAGCACTGGCTAGTCGAAGCACGTTAGTTGACCAGGAGGTGGTGTTATGTACAGAATGATAGCAACCATATCCGTGTTTGCCTTCGTGGCCGCATGCAATTCGGGCGTGTCGATGCAGGACGAGGCGGTGGCCCAGGACAAGTCGGGGGAGACCGCAAAAGTAACCATCGTCGAGGTCGCGTCCGATGGTACGAAGAAAGGAGCCGTAACGGTGGACAAAGTGGTCAAGACCAAAGAGGAATGGAAAGAGCAGCTCTCCGACGAACAGTACAACGTCACCCGGGAGGCGGGCACGGAACGGGCCTATACCGGCCAGTACAACAAGCACAAAGAGGAAGGTATCTACAAGTGCATCGGTTGCGGCACGCCGCTGTTCTCTTCGGAGACCAAGTATGAATCCGGAACGGGCTGGCCGAGTTTCTACGAACCGGTAGCCAAAGAGAACATCGATGAAAAGAGTGATATCAGTTTCGGCATGATACGCACCGAAGTGTTGTGCAAGCGGTGCGACGCCCACCTGGGCCACGTGTTTACCGACGGACCGAAGCCCACGGGTCTTCGATACTGCATGAACTCCGCTTCCCTGGATTTCGAGCCCGAGAAATAGGCTCCGGTCTAAGAGTGAGAAGCAGGCTCATGGCAGAGAGCGAGAAGCAGGTTTCCGGTAAAGAGTAGGTATCTGCGAGACACATGCGCATTTCCGACATCAAAGTCTTTCCGGTCTGGGGCGGAAATCGAAACTATCTCTTCGTCAAGGTAGAGACGGACGAAGGTATCTACGGTATAGGCGAAAGCGGCTTGACGTGGTGCGAGTTGGCCGTCAAAGAGATCGTCCACGCCCTCCGTGAAAGGCTCATCGGCCAGGATCCAACCCGCAAGGAACACCTGTGGCAGATGATGTTCCGCGGTGGGTTCTTTCCCGGCGCCCACGCCCTTTCCGCCGCGATCAGCGCCATCGACATCGCGCTTTGGGACATCCACGGCAAGGCGCTCGGTGTCCCGGTCTACGAGTTGCTAGGCGGCCTGTGCCGGGACAAGGTGGTCTGTTATACGCATTGCGGAGGCGACGGACCCGCTGAAGACCTGGTCGACCAGGCCCGGAGCAGGATGGAGGAAGGTTGGAAGTTCATCCGCTGGGGCCTGCCCCACGAGGGAGACGTACTGGAACCTACGCGGGCTGTGCGCACGTGTATCGAGCAGTTCCGGTCGCTGAGGGAAGGTTTGGGCGACGAGGTCGAACTCCTGTGTGATATACACACCCGCCTCGACCCGCCCGAGGCGATCGCTCTATGCCGCGCCGTCGAACCCTTCCGGCCATTTTTCATGGAAGACCCCCTGCGTTCCGAGAACCAGGCGTCCTACCGGATGCTACGGCAGCACGTTTCCGTTCCCCTGGGTGTAGGTGAGCACTATACCAGCAAGTGGGAATTCCGGGAGCTGATCGAAGAAGACCTGATAAATTTTGCCCGCGTCGACGTATGCCTCGTGGGGGGACTGACCGAGGCGCGGAAAGTAGCCGGCTGGAGCGAGACCCACTATATCGACCTCGCGCCGCACAATCCGCTCGGTCCCGTGTCCACGGCGGCCTGTCTCCACCTGAGCCTGGCGTCGTCTAACTTCGGCGTGCAGGAACTGCCCAGACTTCCGGGCATGCTGCCGGATGTTTTTCCCGTTCAGGTCGAATGGAAAGAGGGTTACCTGCTGCCTCCCGACCGGCCGGGCCTGGGGGTGGAATTCGACGAAGAGGCGGCGAAACGGTCTCCGTACCGCCGGGCACAGGGTCCCATGCTGCAGCGGGAAGATGGATCCTTCACGAACTGGTAATATGTTGCGCGCGAACAGATAGTGCATTACTTAGTGCTTTACTAGCGAATCGGCAGCTTACGATTCGCTAACCGGAAATACGCCATTCACGAATGACAGTTAACATGCCTACACGATGGCCCTGATACCTGAGAAGAACAGATCCCTCGCGATCGTCCATTTGTTCATCTGCCTGGCCCTGCTCTGGCCCGTTTCCCTTGAACCGGCCGAACTCCAGGCGGCGCCCAGGGTCGTAGATTACCAGAAGCACTTGCCCAGGTCGTTCAAGAAACGAAGCCGCAAATCCACCCGATTCATCGTCATACACAGCACGGAATCCGGTCTCAGGAGTGGACTGAGAACGCTTTCGCGCAGGGGCCATTCCAACTACCTCGTCGCCAGGAACGGGACCATCTACCGGATCCTGGACAAGAGGTACCGGTCGAATCACGCGGGCTTGAGCATGTGGAACGGACTGAGGGACATCAGCAGCCATTCCATCGGCATCGAACTGGTAGGATACCACAATGATGCCTTCACTTCATCGCAGTACAGTTCCCTCAAGTGGTTGATCGAAGTGATGCAGCGGGTATACAGAATACCCGATCGAAACGTGCTGGAGCACTTCCGCGTCGCCTACGGCAGGCCGAACCGGTGGGTAAAAAGACCCCACCGCGGACGCAAGAAAGACCCCGGTGTTTTCAATTTCAACCGGATCATGGCCGGCCTGGATTCAAAGGAAGCGCGCAACAGCGTACTCTACGATCCGGACGTAAAGGCTGGAAGGCTCATAGCGGACCCGGATACCGATGTGGCCAGGGTCCGGCTTGTCGATCGTCGGAAGTACGACGAAGAAGTCGCCCAACTGTCCGATAACGTCATCACGAAAAACAACACGGCATGGCGCATCGCCCGGGGTGAATACAACGATGCCACGACGGTGTACCGCTTTCCAGCCGGAACGATCATGCGCGGGAACGAAATCAGGAACTGGGACCGGATCCCGGTCGGAACAAAGGTGTATCTGAACCGCGAAGGCAGTGAAGACGTCCAGGCGGTCGTGGCTACGGTACCCGTTATCGTACGCGGAACAACGGCTTTTGACATTGCCGGTACCGCCTACAAGCGATCCGACACCTACTACATCTTTCCCAGGGGTACGATAAAGCACGGCAGGCAGGTCCGCCGCTGGTCCCGCATTCCGCCAGGGACGCGGGTGCTCGTCCGTTACAACGCACCGGTCTCGTTGAACCGGGCCGGCCGCCAAGCCGTTCGCCGGGATGATACCGTGTTCCTGGTGCCCCGTAGCGAGGTAGTGATCGCCGCCAACGTGCCGGATGTCTCCCGGCTCCAAAGAGGCACCCTGGTCTTCACCAAAAAATAGCCCCATCTCCGCAGAGGAGTCGAATCATGGATTTAATGGAACAGGGTATCGTCTTCTTTGCGGATATCGCCTGGTCGTACCTGCTTTACCTGCTGATTGGCGGCGGTCTGTTTCTCCTCCTGTACTCCCGATTAATTCCGTTCAGATATTTCATGCACTCGATCGAAATAATCCGCGGTAAATACGACGACCCGGACGAACCCGGAGACATCACCCATTTCCAGGCGCTGGTCAGCGCGCTCGCGGCCACGATCGGCATGGGAAACATCTCCGGCGTAGCAGTCGCAATAGTAGTCGGTGGACCGGGCGCCATGTTCTGGATGTGGGTCAGCGCCCTTGTCGGCATCGCGACAAAGTTCTTCACCTGTACCCTGGCAATCATGTACCGGGGGCAGGACAGCGCCGGCAAGACACAGGGAGGCCCCATGTACGCCGTAGTGGGAGGGCTGGGCCGGAAGTGGAAACCCCTGGCCGCCTTTTTCTGCATAGCCGGCGTGATCGGATGCCTGCCGCTGTTCCAGGTCAATCAGTTGGTGCAGATCATCCGCGACGTGATATTCGTACCGGCGGGAATGATCGGCGAAGATCCCTTCTGGTTTAATTTTATGGCCGGCGTCGTGCTGGTGCTGCTTGTCGGTATCGTCATATTCGGCGGCATCACCCGCATCGCAGACGTCGCTTCGCGCGTTGTTCCCGCCATGGTGATTCTGTACATGATCGCCGCCCTTTGGATTATCGTGCTTCACATCGAGGAAGTCCCGCGGTACCTGATGCTGATCATCACCGACGCCTTTACGGGGGAAGCGGTGGCCGGAGGAGCCGTGGGCGCGGTTATCATGACAGGCGTGCGCCGCGCCGCGTTTTCTAACGAGGCGGGTATCGGCACCGAAGCCCTCGCCCACGGGGCGGCGAAAACCCGGGAACCATCGCGCGAGGGCCTGGTGGCCATGATGGAGCCCGTTATCGATACGATGATCGTGTGTACCTGCACGGCGCTCGTGATCCTGATGACCGGGGTCTGGCAGACCACCTCAGACAACGGTGTGACGCTGACGGCCAACGCATTCGAATCCGCCATGCCGGGTTTCGGTTCGTACATTTTGATCATCTGCGTAGTCTTCTTCAGCACCAGCACGATATTCACCTATTCCTATTACGGCACCAAGTGCCTCGGCTTCCTGATCGGTGCCGAACGGCAGTATCTCTACAACTACTTCTACGTAGGATGTATCATCATCGCTTCGGTCACTTCGCTGAATGCCGCCATCAGCCTGATTGACGGCATGTTCGCCATGATGGCCATTCCCACCATGGTCTCGACTTTGCTGCTGTCGCCGAAGGTGATGGCGGCGCTCCGTGATTACCGTCAGCGCTATCTAGCCGGGGCGAGTTGAGAAGGGACAAATTCCCATGGCGTGGCCCGTACTCCATCATTACGACCAGGATCATCTCGCGAGGATCGCCCTGCCCCTGGGCGGTATCGGCACTGGGACGGTTTCCCTGGGCGGAAGGGGCGATCTTCGGGACTGGGAGCTGATGAACCGGCCGGCCAAGGGGTTCATTCCCGGTCGGGATTCCCGATGTCCCCCTTCGTTTGCGTTGTTTGCCCGACCTCAGGGTGGCGAGGCTGTGACCCGCCTGCTCGAGGGTCCCCTCGAATACTTCGAATACGAAGGCGCCAGCGGAAGTCCCGCCGCCAATCACGGGTTGCCGCGATTTGCCCGTTGCTCTTTCGACGCGGCCTATCCTTTCGGCCAGGTCCTTTTGTCCGACGACGACGTGCCGGTCGAGGTAAAACTGGAGGCCTTCAATCCCCTCGTGCCATGCGATGCCGATAGCAGCGGACTGCCCGTGGCGGTTCTCCGGTACGTGCTGACCAACTGGGCAAGCGTGCCTGTAACGGCCGCGGTCTGCGGCTCGATACCAAATTTCATCGGCATGGACGGCACGGAAGGCTCCTGCAGCGAGAACCGCAACCGGTACCGCGCAGGCGAGGGGTATCGCGGACTGTTCATGACATCGAAAGGCGTGGACAGACTGGCCTCGCAGTGGGGCACGATGGCGTTGGTAACAACGGCGGAGACTGTAAGCCACCGCGCCGCCTGGCGTGACGCCGGTTGGGGCACTTCACTGCTCGATTTCTGGGACGATTTCAGTGGTGACGGCACGCTGTCGGAACGGGACGTCGGCAACAGCGACCGCCCAATGGCCTCGCTGTCGCCCCGGGTGGACCTGGAGCCCGGTGAAACGGAAAGCGTGACCTTCCTGCTGGCATGGCATTTCCCAAACCGCTATACCTGGACGCCTGCGCCGCAGGAAACCGCTGCGCAAGGAGATGGCTCGGACACCAGTGAGGATGCATCCTGCTGTGACGACGAGGGTTGCTGCGACAGTGGGAATAACGACGAGGGTTGCTGCGACAGCGGCGGCGACTGTTGCGACAGCGGAAGTGATTGCGGCGGCAACGGCGACCTGATCGGAAACTACTATACGACCCGGTTTGCCGACGCCTGGGACGTGGTGGAAAACGTCGTGCCCGAATTGGAAAAACTGGAATCGGACACGCTCCGTTTTGTCGATGCTTTCTGCGGTTCGGATCTGCCGGAAGTGGTCAAGGAGGCGGCGCTGTTCAACCTGAGCACGCTGCGCAGCCAGACCTGCTTTCGAACGCCCGACGGCCGGTTCTACGGCTGGGAGGGATGCCATGACGCGGCGGGATGCTGTCTTGGCTCCTGCACCCACGTCTGGAACTACGAGCAGTCCACGGCCTTCCTCTTCGGCGACCTGGCGCAGACCATGCGCGAGGTGGAATTCGCCCATGCCACGGACGATATCGGCCTGATGAGCTTCCGCGTCTCTCTGCCCCTGTCGCGCGCCCGCAACATCAACCGCGCTGCGGCGGATGGCCAGATGGGATGCATCATGAAGATGTACCGAGACTGGCATCTGTCCGGCGATGACGAGCAACTGCGGGCACTCTGGCCTAAGGTGAAGCAGGCGCTGGCCTTCTGCTGGGTACCCGGCGGCTGGGATGCCGACCGCGATGGCGTCATGGAAGGTTGCCAGCACAATACCATGGACGTCGAGTATTTCGGTCCCAATCCCCAGATGGAGATCTGGTACCTGGGCGCGTTGCGTGCGGCGGAGGATATGGCCCGTTACCTGGGAGACGGCGACTTTGCCGAGCGCTGCCGGGATCTTTACGAGCGAGGCCGCGCGTGGACCGACGAGCATCTTTTCAACGGGAAATTCTACGAACACGAGATCAGAACGCCGGAGAGCATGGACGACGTCGCCGAAGGACTCAAGGTGGGTATGGGGACAGAGGACCTGTCCGATCCCGGCTACCAACTGGGTCCGGGATGCCTGGTGGATCAACTCGTCGGCCAGTACATGGCCCATATCTGCAGTCTGGGTTACCTGACGGACCGGGAAAACGTCCGCACCTCACTGCAGAGCATTCTGAAGTACAACAGACAGGTGAACTTTCACGGCCACACCAACGTCATGCGGTCCTATGTCCTGGGCGACGAGTCGGCCCTACTCATGGCCGCCTATCCGAAAGATAGGCCGGACAACCCCTTCCCATATTTTACCGAAGTCATGACCGGGTTCGAATACACCGCGGCCATCGGCATGATCTACGAGGGCATGGTCGAAGACGGCCTTGACTGCATCAAGGCGATCCGTGACCGCTATGAAGGACACAGGCGGAACCCATTCGACGAGTCCGAGTGCGGCCATCACTACGCCAGGGCCATGGCCGCCTGGGCCGCGCACCTCGCGCTGACCGGCTTCCACTACTCCGCCGTCACGAAGACCATGACCTTGACCGACCGGCCCGGCCGTTACTTCTGGTCGACTGGATACGTCTGGGGAGAGTGTACGGTCTCGCAGTCGGACGATCGGTTGCAGGCCGAGCTGAGCGTCCTCCACGGCTCGCTCACGTTGTCGAGTTTGCAGTTGGGGGATTCGGGTGGGAGCGGGTTTGATCCGCCGCTTGAGCTTGCCGCGGGTGAAAGCAGGACGATAGCGTCGTCCCCGCCTACGGCTCCACCACCATGAAATTGACTGATTTGGAGACGGATCCGTCGGCATGACGGTCGTTCAGCGTAACGGTCAGCACGTATTCGCCCTCTGGAAGATCAGTAGTGTCCAGGGCTGTGAATTCCGCTTCTTCAGTTGAACTCCCCTCTCCTTCGAAGGTCGACAACACCGTTTGCATATCACCTGGCGTTCTTGCTGAACGGTTTCGCAACGCGGGCATGCCCCTGGGCGTAATCTCGTAGAGGGTCTCGTAGGACGTCCGACTGCCGTCGCCCATGTCGAGGTTGTACACTTCGTAGTACACGTACACCAGTTCCCCCCTGGGGTACAGACGACCGGGATTGGGCACGACGTTTAATCCATTCCGGACGAATGGTCCGGGTCCCGCTGAAGGCGTAATACCCGTTGAAAGCTTGAGATCGCTGATGAGCAGATCGCTGCCGCGGTAGTTGGAGAAGGTCACCGGCTTCTTGTACACCCCGATGCGCTTCGTGGCCTCGTCCCGCATCTCCATGGCGACGGTGAATTCACCCGAAGGTGCTGTCAGGTTGGCGGCAAGCGTGAAGGCTGCACCCTGGAATTCCTGGTTGGCCAGTTTCCGTTCAGGCCGGGCTATGGGACCGAATCGGAACTTGCGCGAGAAGGCGGAGTTGAAGTCCGAATCACGGAGGGTGACCTGGTGGTTCAGCCAGGTCCGCTCACCCAATTCGTCGGTGATGTCTCCGAACTGCCAGGCAGGGATGCTGTAGGAGAAATCCACCTCGGTCGCTCCACCTTCACCTCGGAACGAAACGGCGTCGAAGGCGTACTCGAGGGGTTCGCCGCCGAAATCATGCCGGTAGTTTTCGGGACTGCGCGCGATCAGATCGGCGGCGCGACTACGCGGATGGTACCGTTCCTGCCGAATCATATCACCGGTGTATAAGCTGACGGTTTGGAGCGGATAGTCAAATCTGCCATCCTTCAACGTGTCTACGAAGAACAGTTCCAGGTCGTGGGGCACGTACACCCAGCTTTCTACAACGTATCCGGATTCAGTCTCCATCTCCGGCCGGGCAACTATGCTGGCAAATTCCGTATGGGTTACCCCTGGGGAGGCTTCAAACATGGGTAATGGCATCTCGCCTCCGTGTAACTGCAACTTGTAACCGGTCAGTAGATTCCGTTCACGAATCGCGTCCACGGCGGGAATCCCGGTAAGCATATGGGGAATATCAGGATTTTCAAATTGGCGAAACACGAAACGGCGACGGTCGTCGGGCTCCCCGTAGCGGATGTAAACCTCACCACGTCGGTCATAGGGCTGCTGCCCAGTAGAAAAGTGAATCCGGGCATACATAACGCGCCGGTAATGCTCCACCAATCGCTCGTTCTCGATCGTTGCCGGGTTGGAGTCCCGCTCGTTCCAGAAGGATCGCCAAAGCCTCTCGCGTTTCTGGCCGCTCGCAGCCTCCCAGGCCTTAAGTTCATCGGGCGGAGCGACGTGACTCAGGTCCCGGTATACTGCCTGTTCGTCGGCGTCCAACTGCGAAATATATGACTCCAGCGCCTCATGCAGTCGACCGTACTGCTGCTCCGTTCCAAGGGCAAGCACTTCGAACTGTGCCAGCATGGTTCGGATCCTGTTCGGCGTATTCTCACCAAATTCCAACAAAAACCGCCTGAGTTCCTCCGCCCCAAGATCGTAACGTTCGGAACGATGATTTACATTGGCGAAACGCAGGAGCGCTTCGCTGTGATCAGGATTGACCCGGTATTGTTGGATAAACGAGGAAATCGCTTTTTCATGTTCCGGTTCGGGTGGACTATCATAACAACGGCCGAGTTGATAATAGGCGTCAGGATGTGAGGGATTCAGTTCCACGGTTTTCACGAAATACTTTCTACCGTCCTTGTCGCTGCCTATCAACCGGCTTGTACGTACCTGGTCCATGTAGGTCATGCCCATTAAGTATTGAATATCCCCGTTAACTGGGTCTGCCTTGATCGCATTCCGCAAAGCCTTTCGGGCATCGAGACGCCTGTTGGGTAAACTCATGTATACCATGCCCATGCCGACGTGCCCAGGCGCCCAATTCTTATCCAGCTGTACCGTACGTCTGAACGCCTTCAACGCTTCATCATTGTCGCCCAGGGTGTACCAGGTCATGCCCAGCCAGTAGTGTGCCGGTGCCGATTTTCTGTTCGTGCTTACAGCCTCTTGCAGCAGCGCCAGGGCCTTGTCGAATTGTCCATTTTGATAGAGGGCTTTGCCCTGTTCGATGGTGTCAGGACGGACATTCGATACCCGTTGGGCAGACTGTGCTTGGGACAGTCCCTCCAGGGACAGTGTGATCAAGACGATCGTCAGAAGCAGTCGAACGTACATGCGGTATCCTTCTTAGACGATGCAGGTTCGGCACCGAAGGGTTAGGTCGCCGAAAAAAGGTGGGTTACTATAAAGATAACCGATTTCCTGGTGATCATCAAACTGACTTTCGTCGCACCTCGGCGAGAAAGCTCGGCACGCCGAAGAACAGCAGGCTCAGGTAGGTGGGACTCATGTTTATGGATCCCCGCTTCCTGAGATCGTCGCTCCAGTTCTGTGCGTCGATGAGCTGCTTCAGGATTTTCATTCCGGTTTCAAGATAGCGTTTGTCACCGGTCATGCGATGAGCGTAGCCCAGATGCCGACAGAGGATGCCACCGTAGTGCTCCTTTAACGGACGATCGGATGAGATAGTGTCCGAAAAGCCGCAGAACCAATCCACGCCCCGCTTGTAGGTCTCGACGACGTCCCTTCGGCCAGTCATACGGTGCATCAACTCCAGCCCGATCAGCAGGTAGTGGGCTTGGTAGCCCTTCTGTTCTTCGTAGGGCAGGTCGCGGATCAGTCGGGAGAACGGACCGCCCAGCGCCTTGAATTCGTCGTCGGTAAACGGCGCGGCCGTTCCCATTTCAACCGCCAGCGTAGTGCCTTCCGTCGCCATGCCGTAGGGAAGCTGATTGGGAAGCCTGTCCGGGGTCGAGATTTGAAAGCGCTTGTGCCAGCTCCCGTCTTCGTTCTGACCCCGGGCGACGACGGTAAATACTTCCTCCGCCCGACGCAGGAAGTGTTCCTCACCGGTGGCTTCATAAACGTAGAGCAGACCGCGCAGCGTATTGGCAATGGACCGCAGGCTGAAGCTGAATGCTGGATCTTCGGTCCAACGGTACCGCAGGAAAAACTCGCCTGCTTCACGTATGGCTTCCAGGGTCCTGCCGTCGCCAGTCAGATAGTAGTAGTCCATCCAGTTGTCGATGAAGGTATGTGAAGCGCAGGGTTCGTCGCTGAAATGATCGATACTGTGACGGTAGCAGCCACCGACCATGTAGGGCCGGAAGGGATGCCAGTGGCACGTATCCACGTCCATCGAGTGGCGGGTCATAGCCTCACCGAGTCCGTAGTAATTCGGATCGCCGGTGCGAAGGTACTGTATCCAGATCGCGTGGCGGGGATCCCATTCGCTGTTGCACCAGCCCCAACGACCCTGGAATTTCCAGTCGTCCTCCAAGTCGTCCCAGTCTACGAGCACGTCGCCGTAGTTCAGATACCCGTACCAGCGACCGAGCTGAATGTTTCGCGCGAGCCAGTCTGCAAAACCCGTCAGCATGCGGTCCGCGGCCTGGATGGTATCTTGATGGGCGTTCGCTTCCCCTGCCAAACCCGATTGATTACTCGGTACATTGCTTGATTCACTTGGGTCCGCCGTGTCCGATGAAGAGTAAGAGGCCTTTGGAACCACGAAATCACCCGCGACCTCGCATCGAGCCATCCACTCTGGTGAAACCGATACGTGGGGTTGGGACACGGCGCATCGGAGCATTTCAATCGCTTCGTCCTGTTGCTCTTCCTCAAAGTAGCGGATGTAGAACTCGGAGGTCTTCGCTATGCCCGTCCCGTCTGCGTAAATCCCTTCTCCCTGGTGCCAGGCAACCTCTTCGGCGTACCGTGACAGGGAGAGGCGGCTTCCGTCCGGGTCGTGGCGCGTGTACACGGTAAACCGGCCGTCACTGGTGATTTCGAGGGCCCGGGGGTATTCCTCGGTCATGTTTCGGCATGCTACGCCTACCCCTGACTTGTCGTCTCCGAGTGTCGCCCAACCTTCGCTGGCTTCGCCCTCGGCAATATCTGTTTCATCCCCAAGCCGACTGTGAGATACCTGCACGAGGTTATCTTTCTTCTGGGCGATCTTAAGCAGCTCATCCCATTTGAGCGTTCCAGTCTCTACGCCATTTAGTCCAAGAGCATAGCTTGCGCAGTGTCCGGAGAAGGTGGTGGGAATGTCGAGGGCCAGGTCGTTGATTTCCACTTCCCGCGGATTGCAGGTGAAGACATAGGTTTGAAGAACCCGGACAAAGGCGTGGCCGGCATAGGCGTGGATCCGGGTGATGCAGCGCACCGGCCTGTATCCGCCGTAATGGTGCATGGGGATGTCGGCCTCCAGGCCGCTCTCCAGCCGGATGACGGTACGCAGCGGACCCTGTTCCTCGACAGTCACAGAATAGGAGTCTTCGGCCAGCGATGCCCGGCAATGCCCGCCGGGGCCGTACAGCCGGCGGACCGTGCCGCCGTCGGACGCGCCTTCAGTGATGCGTGCCCAGGCATCGCCGCCCGTCCCGTGGACCGGATTCTCTGGATTCGACTGGACCGGTTTCGTTTGGGAAACCTCATCATCCTGCGCATGCGCGAGCGACACAGAATGGAAGAGGCTGTATCGTCGTCGGCCGACACGGAACCGCAGGGCACCGGTGTCCACGTGGAGGTCATGTTCTGTTTCTACGATACTTACGGTCGCGGAGGGCGTCTGCGGCGTACGCGTTTCCTCGACAATTTTAACCATCAATGTATAAACCGCTCTGCCAGATGGATCGGCATCCGCCTGGAAATCTACGAGGACCCATTTCACCGACCCGTCCGGCCAATGACCGATCACCCGGAACTGAGTGGGAACGCGAGCGCCATCGGGATGTGCGACGCTCAGTCCATCTGTCCCGCGGAGCATACCTTCGGGCAGGGGGACGCCCCGGGTAACGGGCCAGCGCTTCGGCTTCCGCGAGGGGTCGTGGGTAAACACCATGGGGATCGAGATCATGACGTCTCCTGTTCGGCCTGGCCAGTGTTCAACGGCGTGCCTGACCGCCGCCATTGCTTGCTCCACGCCACCCGCCACCTTATATTCCTACGAATCTCCACGGGTGCGATTCTACGGGACGCGATTGGTGTCGCCTTCCGTCTTACAGGGTTCAATCGGTATCGGTACAGACTGCTTCGTAGCGCTACCGCGGATGGGATTCAGATTTTCAGGAATATACGTAAAGGAGCATGCCATGTCAGGCACCGTCAAGTTGAAGTCCATTACCATAACCGGAAAGACTCCCGGTCCGAAACTGCTCATACTCGGTGGCATACACGGCGACGAATTCGAATCCATGTGGGCCATTAGGCTCTTGAAAGAAGGCCTGGATCCCGAAGAACTGCGCGGCAGCGTCGCCCTGGTACCCGTCGTCAACGAAGCGGCATACTGGCGCGGTCAGCGAACCGCCGAGGACGGCCTTGACCTGGCGCGGACGTGTCCAGGGAAGGAGGACGGCACCATCACCGAGCGGGTGGCTTTCGCGGTAAGCGCGCTGATACGCGAGGCCGACTACCTGATCGATCTGCACAGCGGCGGCCTGGTATCAAGGTTCTACCCGACGGTGGGCTACATGCTGCATCCCGATGCCGGGGTCCTGGAGAAGCAGCGCGAGATGGCCCGGGCATTCAACATGCCGATCGTATGGGGTACGTACGCGCATCACGAGGGACGCACGCTGTCCATAGCCCGCGATGCGCGCATACCCGCGATATACTCGGAATGGATGGGGGCCGGCGACTGCGATCCCGAGGGGGTCGATGGGTACTACGAAGGTTGCCTGAACGTCATGGGCGTACTGGGAATGATCGAGCGAGCCCAGCCGCCGTCGCGGATCGAGCACACGGTGGAGGACGATCGGGAAGGCTCAGGCCATATCCAGCTGAACTACCCGTCGCCGTTTTCCGGATACTTCGAGCCCTGGGTCGAACTCATGGACCGGGTCGAACCAGGTGATGTCTTTGGCGTAGTCACCGACCTGCTGGGTGAGCAGAGGGAGGAGATCGTGTCCACGCAATCCGGTCACGTGCTGGTCTTGCGTACCTTCAACCGCGTACACGAAGGGGAGACGCTGGCGGCTGTCCTGGAGGTTTGAGACGGGGTTGACGAGCCTTTCGTGATCTCTCGGTTTTCTCCGGATGAGGAAGGTAACTACTTCATGTCTGCGGGAGGTGGATCTTCGGTCGGCGCGGTAATATCGAACTTGAGATATCCTCGAACTTCGTCAATCTTGGTTTCCACTCTGTCAATCCTGTTTCCCAGGTCGACTCGTACGGTTCCGATCTTGGATTCCAGGTCGGCTCGAACGGTTCTGATTTCAGCCTTCAAGTCCAAGTACATCAGGACAGCGGCACCAATCAGCGCTACCCGAATTGTCACGTTCATCCAGGTTTTATCTGCCAAATCTTGCTCCTGCCAATGGCCGTATGAATCCGTTAGGGGAAATCAAGTACGCTCACGTCAGACGGTCATCAATAGCTCAGCGAGGTTCCGGCCAATTGTCGGGGGTGGTAGTTCCCTGTTATCTTTCTGCGCGATCTCCAGCCATTCATCGACGATCTGGCACAGTTCCCTGTAGACTTCGATTTCATCATCGCCATGGCAACACGGCCCTATGATACCCGGACAATAACCGATGAAACACTCGTCTTCATCCGACCACTCGACGATTTTGACGTAGTTTGCGCTCCTGTTCATTTGAGCGACTCCTCAATGTTTCTTATAACTTCCTTTTCTTGGTATGGCCTGGCAAAACGTCGTACTTGACGTGAAAGACCTCGCTGTCATATCCTTAACAGTCTGAAAACAACTGGAATTCTCGTCTATTTTTCATGTATGAAGTACCGAATCGCAGTATTTGCCTCTCAAGTTTCACCATAACCGACTGAAACCCCATGATCCGCGACTCCTACTGGCTCGACATGCCCTACACGCCCGCGGATCCTCTGTCCGGTGACCTGGACGTGGATGTGGTCGTTATCGGCGGAGGTGTGACGGGGGTGACCGGCGCCCTGTTCCTGGCCGAAGGCGGAGCGCGCGTGGCCGTGCTCGAGCGCCGCGAGGTCGCCACGGGCGCGACGGGCCGTAACGGGGGATTCATGCTGGCCGGGACCCACGAGTACTACGTCGAAGCCGTGGAGGAATTGACGGACCTGTACGGTGCAGACGGCAGGAGGATGGCCCGGGAGGCGTGGCGGATTGCCCTTGAGAACCATGATTTGATGGCCGCGCTCATGAAGAAGTACGAAATACAGTGCGATTACTACCGTCACGGCAGCTACGTGGTGGCAATGAAACAACCGGATCGCGGTTCTCACGGGGATCCCATGGAACGGATTGTCCAGTCCTTCCGCCTGCTCCAGGAGGATGGATTCGACGTGGAGTACCTGGACGCGGAGAAACTCTACGAACTCAAGCGCAGCCCTCTCCTCTCAGGCGCCCTGTGGAACCGGTTCGACGGGGAACTCCACCCGGTCAAGTACGTGCGCGGTTTAGCGGCCGCCGCGAACGGGCTGGGCGCCTTGTTCTTCGAGAATACGCCTGTCACCGGGGTCGAGCAGTGCGGACCTGGAACGGCCGGCCGCGGAGACGCAGGCGCAAGCGCAAGCGCAAGCGAAGGGGGTCCGGTTGTTTCAAAACCCGGTGGACTGCTGGTCCATACGCCGGGTGGAAGGATCAGGACGCAGCACGTACTGTTGGGCATGAACGCCTACACGCCGCAGCTCGATGGCGGCTACGAACGGCGCATCATCCCGCACAGGGGACAGGTCTTTACGACGGAACCCGTTTCCGACCGGCTGTTCAACGGCGTCTTCTACGCCAACGATGGGTGGGATTTCTGGCGGCAATTGCATGACGGTCCCGGTGAGGGCGGACGTCTGCTCTTCGGGGGCGGGCGGAATCACCACATCCGCGCCGAAAGGGGGTTTCACTTCGTGAGGCGCAGGGGCCGGTCGGTCAGAACGTACAGGGGTTACAAGGAACGACCCACCCGGGCGGTCCAGCGTTCGAACGACAGGGCGTTCAACCGTGCCTTTCCCTACCTGGCCGAGCTCGGTCGCTCCCACCGATGGGGCGGTGTCATGGGCTTCTCGTACGACAGCAGTCCCTTCGTGGGCGAAACGGAGACGCCGGGGGTCCACATCGTCGCCGGGTTCACGGGCCGGGGCAATGCCTACGCCACGGTCGCGGCGCGCATGCTCAGCGACCGGTTGCTGGGCAGGCCGTCAGACGTGGAGCACCAGTTCGAGACGGTGAAGAAGGTATTCGATCCGCTGCGAGGCGGGATCGACGCGGAGAACCGCCGCCGGTAAATCGACGCGGAGAACCGCCGCCGGTAGCACTCGCCAGGCTGCCTCCAGCAACCAATCAACCACGCATTAAACCCTAGTCAAACTGGTGAAAGTGGCGGGTTACGCGCCGTTCAACCCGCCTGAGCAGGATGGAGAGCGACAGGCAGAGCAGGAAGTACACGAAGGCGACCAGCAGCCATACCTCGAAGAGCAACCCGCTCGAATTGGCGATTTCGGAACCGACGAAGGTCAGCTCCTGGATGGAGATCAGCGAGACGATGGACGAATCCTTCACCAGGGAGATGTACTGGCCCGTCAGCGGCGGTGCGACGCGCGCAAGCGCCTGGGGGAAAATGACGAACCGGTAGCGGTCCAGGATCGGTATGCCCAGGCTTTCCCCGGCTTCCCACTGGCCGCGGGGTATGGCGGCCAGGCCGGCACGGACGACTTCCGCGATAAACGCGGCGCTGACGAAGGATATGCACAGCACGCCGGAGATCAGGTTCTCCCATAGCGCAGGAGGACCGAAGAGGAATCGCTGCCATCCCGACGCTTCCTCCTCGGGTCGGTTGAACAGGATGTCCAGGCCCAGCAGGGGCATCAACTGGCTGCTGATGAAGAAGTAGAAGATGAAGATGAATACCAGGGCCGGAATGTTGCGGAGTATCTGGATGTAGGTCCCGCAGAACATGCGCACACTGCGCACGCCCGAGTATCGTCCCATCCCGATCAACACCCCGAGTACGGTGGCAAGCAGCGCTCCCCAGGCGCTGAGCCGCAGGGTCGCGTATATCCCCGTCAGAAAGTAGGGCGTGTCGCCTGCCTGGTTGGATGCGAATACGGTCGCAAACGCCTGGGCCCAGTCCCAGCGGTACGCCACGCCGATGGCGGAGCGGTACCATATCCAGACGGCCAGCAGGACCAATCCGATCAGAAGGAACCCGTCGAGCCGGGTGAGCCGGAATCTGCTCTTT
The DNA here is from genome assembly GCA_965262815.1 of bacterium. Classification (GTDB taxonomy): domain Bacteria; phylum JAAXHH01; class JAAXHH01; order JAAXHH01; family JAAXHH01; genus JAAXHH01. Next base: position 551,691 of record OZ253560.1, read on the forward strand.
ATGCGGTCAGGCGTTTTCATCACAAACCTGCCTTGCGCCGTTCAGCCATCGCAGCCGCGGTGGACAGGGCCAGGGTTACGGTCAGGTATATGGCGGCGACGGTCAGCCAGACCTCGAAGGTCAGAAAGGTATCCGCGATGATGTTCCGTCCCTGGGTGGTCAGGTCGAAGATGGCGATGACGCTTACGATCGAAGAATTCTTTACGAGCGAAACCGCCTCGTTGGTGAGCGGCGGAAGCATGTGCCGTAGCACCTGCGGCAGGATGACGTACCGGTAGTTGTCGACGCGCGACAACCCCAGGCTCTCTCCCGCTTCGACCTGGCTCCGCGGGATGGCGCGCAGACCGGCCCGGAAAATTTCCGAAGTATAGGCGCCCTGGAACATGGCGAGGCAGACAATGGCCGTCGTGGTCTGGCCCCACCCGAGTATGGGCCCGAGGACGAAGTACATCACGTAGAGCTGTATCAACAGGGGGGTGTTGCGGATCAGTTCCAGGTACCCGCGGGCGAGTCCACGCCCGACCACCGATGACGACAGACGAAAGAGCGCGGTCGCGAGACCTATGAGGAGGGTCAGGAAGAGGCTCAGGACCGATATTTCAAGCGTGACGAACAGACCCTGGACCAGGGGCCCCGCGGACCAGGCGCCGTTGACCGAGGTGACCAGGAAGTCGTCTACGCGGTACCACTGCCACCGGTAGTTGATATTTTCGGCGCCTCGCATGACCACGAAGAGGAGCACGCCGGCAATGGCCGCCGGTTGTATCCAGTTCGACAGGACACTTCTAACCCAAGGCCAGCGGAATGGGCTGATCACGCCGAGGCCTCGTAATGGAGGATCTGGTTGAGGAAGGCCCTGGTTCTCTCTTGCTGAGGAGCATCGAAGAACTGGTCGGGCGTGGCGCTTTCGACGATCTCGCCGTGATCCATGAAGACGACCCGGTTGGACACCTTGCGCGCGAATCCCATTTCGTGGGTAACGCAGACCATGGTGATACCGCCGTCCGTGAGTTCGTAGATCACGTCCAGCACCTCCCTGATCATCTCCGGGTCGAGGGACGATGTCGGCTCGTCGAACAGCAGGATGTCGGGTTTCATGCATAGCGCCCGGGCAATCGCCGCGCGCTGTTGCTGCCCGCCGGAAAGCTGGTCGGGGTACTTTTCGGCCTGGTCCCCGATGTGTACGCGCTCCAGGTAGGTAAGGGCGGTCTCTTCCGCCTTCCCTTTATCCATCTTGAGATTGCGCATGGGAGCAAGCGCCAGGTTCTGCAGGACCGTCATGTGGGGGAACAGGTTGAAACTCTGGAACACCATGCCGATCTTGCCGCGCAGTTCGCGGGGTATCCGCTGGCCAGGCCCGAGGGAAACACCGTGGACCCGGATCATGCCCTGGTCCTGGGATTCCAGGCGGTTTATGCAACGTATCAGCGTGGATTTGCCCGAACCGGACGGACCGCAGATGACGATGCACTCGCCTTCCTGTATGCCCAGGTCGATGTCCCTGAGCACCTGGAACGTGCCGAACCATTTGCTTACGTTCTCAAACGCGATGATGGGTTGGGAGTCGGTAGACACGAATCAGGTGCCCTCGATCATCGCCTTCATCCTGGCCGCGACCCAGTCGACCGCCACGTCGATCATGCCCTGTCCCTTCACGGCGTCGGCCAGCTGGGCTTCGTGGTGGAAATCCCGGTCCTGTGCGGCCCGGTCGGGATCGGATATGGTCAGTTTCGCCGAATCGTAGTCGACGCCTCCCCAGTGTATGTGTCCGGGGAAAGCGGCGTAGGCGAAGGACGTCTCGAACTCGCTGGCGTGGCCCGGACAATTGTTAGAATCCATGTACTTCTGTACGATATCCGGTGTGTAGGCTTCCCAGTAGCTGCAGAAAGTGAAATCGACGCCGAGTCGGGACTGTATATCTTCCAGCGCGCCCAGGACAGGGCCGGCGTTCCCGGCATGTCCGTTGACGGCCAGGATATGGTTGATCCCACCTCTTTTCATGCTGTCGGCCACGTCGTGGAGGAGTTCCGTGAAGATCTCGGGCCGGGTCGTCAGCGTTCCCTTGTGATTCATCCAGTGCTCCGACACGCCAATGGCCAATGGCGTGGTGACCACGACCTCCGGGTAGAGTTTCTGCGCGGCGCGTTCGGCCACGTGAACGGCGCTGGCGGTGTCGTGGGACATCTCCAGGTGTTCGTTGTGCTGTTCCGTGCTGCCCGTGGGGATAATCGCACCCTTGAGATTGCCGTCGTAGATTCCCTCACGGAACTGTCTGCGGGTCATTTTCCACAGCTGTACCGGACGATCCTGGGGTAGTGCGTCTGACATGGAAGACTCCTGACTGGTTAGCCGGTGACCGCGCCGGTTCGTCGCGGGTCCGTATGGATATGGGAATAGGGCGCGAAGGAACGGGTAGGCACGGGCGACGGCGTTAGCTGTTTAAGCGTAATCCTCCCGGGGAGGACTGAAAATATCCAGGGCGACGGATTTGATCTTCACCTCGGGCACGCCATGTTCAATCCCGCCGGGAATCACGTACTTGTCACCCGTCTTGATTGTCCTGCTTTCTCCGCCTATGACCATGACGAACTCACCTTCCAGCACGACGCCCATCTGTTCATGGGGATGATCATGCATGGGCACCTGCGACCCCGGTGTGAGCGTCACGAAAGACATCTGGGCCCGGTCGCCCCCCGCCACGGCGATGCTTACACCCGGTGCGATCGATTTCTTGGACATGTTGTCTTCTTCAATGAAATACATATGCTCCTCCGGCTGTGCGACAGGATTCCTTGTGGAGACGATTCTGATTTAAGCTATGCTGATTCGGCATACACGGCGCTTGCCGCCGCCACGCCGCTTTCTGCGACCTGGTGCCCTTCAGCCCGCAGAGTCTGCTCGAGGGCGCCCAGGCAGAGTATGACGTGATCTTTCTGGGAGGATTGCCCCATGAGACCCACGCGCCAGGCTTTGCCTTTCAGCGCGCCGAGGCCGCCGCCGAGTTCGAGTCCGTAATCCTCGAGCAGGCGCCGGCGTATACTGGCTTCGTCGATCCCTTTCGGGGCCAGCACGGGGTTGATGGTCGGGGCGCGGTGGGGTTCGTCCACGAAGAACTCGAGCCCCATGGCGTCGATTCCGGCCTTGAACGCCTCGTAGTTGAGGGCATGGCGCGCCTGGGCGTTTTCCAGTCCTTCTTCGTGAACGAGGACGAGCGCTTCCCTCAGCGCGTAGATCAGGCTCACGGGCGCGGTATGGTGATAGACCCGGTCACCGTCCCAGTACGCGTTGATCAGGGCCAGGTCCAGGTACCAGCTGTCGACGGGCGTCCTGCGGCCGGCGATCACCTCGAGCGCCCGGTCGTTGAGCGTGACGGGCGACAGGCCCGGCGGTGCGCTCAGGCATTTCTGGCTGCCGGTGTAACAGACGTCGATACCCCATTCGTCGACCTTGACCGCAGTCCCGCCCAGGGAGGCCACGGTGTCGACCAGGGCCAGGGCCTCATGATCGTGGATGATCTGGATGATTTCCTCGAGGGGTTGGAGTACGCCCGTGGACGTTTCCGCGTGTACCAGGCCCACGAGTTTCGGCTGGCAGCCATCCAGCGCCTGTCGAACCTGCTCCGGCGTAAACGGACGGCCAGGTTCGCCTTCGAGTCGAATCAGCCTGCCGCCATGACGGTCGACCATCTGGGCCATGCGGTCACCGAAGACGCCGCCTACGCACACCAGCACTTCGTCACCGGGTTCAACCAGATTGCAAATACAGGTCTCCATGCCGGCGGAACCGGTCGCGGAAATCGGAAAGCTCAGGGCGTTACGGGTCTGGAAAACGTAGCGAAGCAATGCCTTGGTATCGTCCATGACCCCTATAAAATAGGGATCCAGGTGTCCCGTCAGCGGTGCGCCCATGGCCTGGTAAACCCTGGGATGCATGTCGCTCGGACCGGGGCCCATCAGTATGCGTCGGCCGGGATCCAAGGGGCCGTATGAACCGTGACTTGCTGTCATTGGGAGGAGTTCCCTTCGGTGGGAAGTTCGTTCGGCAGACTACGTCAGGGCGCCTTGACCCGGGTGGGGGTGGTCCAGGCATCGGGATAGCCTTCCCGCCTCAGCCTGTCGCGCAGGAGGTCGGCTTCGGCCTTGTCCGTGAAGTCACCGACGCGGATCTTGAAGTTTCCGCCTTCTTCATCCAGGTAAACGCCGTAGGTCCAGTCCGCCAGGTACCGCTCCACGCGCATCAGCGCAGATTCAGCCGCGTCACGGTCAGCGAACGAATAGATCTGAACCCTGTATCCCCAGGAGGAATCTCCGTCCGGGGAACGCGTGGATGAAACGGAGCCGGACGTGGTTGAATCGGAAGTCGGCGTGGATGATGTATCGGAAGCCGGTTCGTTCATGCCACCGGACAATTCGCGATCTGAAAGGGGGGTGTCGTCACCCGCTTCTGTTGTTTCGGAGGGTGTCTCAGGTGTCTCGGCCGGTGCTCTTCTTCCCATGGATATTGAACCGCAGCCCGCGGCGAACAGGCCGAATCCAAGGGAAAGAACCAACATCATAACCGGGAAACGCATTGGGAACATAGGGAAACTACGCATGATAGACACAGTACTTGAAATGAAAAGGAACGCCAGAAGCAACGGTAGTATAGGAGGTCGTTCTCGGGGTGTCAATCAAATTGGAATAGCAAAAGAGGATTCCGGTTTTCCTGGAATCCTCTTTTCAAACCTGGTGCTAACCCAATTGCTCACAACTACTTCAGGTCAACTCGGCAGCCTACATACCTTCACCCGAAGTAATCAGGTCCAGCTTCTTTTTCTGGTGTTCCTGACCCTTGGTGCTGAACTCCAGCTTTTTCGCCTCGTCCGTTTCAATGCTGACCAGTCCAAAATAGGCATCACTGAGGATATCATGGCCATCGATGTTTTTCGGCTGCAGTACCAACAGTTTGTTCATTCTGTCCACGGCACTGTGAAACGCTTTGGTGGCGGCGTCAACGTCTCCGGCATCCTTTACGGTCACTCCCTTGTTGTAGTAAAAAGTCCCAAGGTGCCGCAGCAATTCCGCGTCATCGGGTAGCGCGGAGTGTCCCTTTTCGAGGGTCTCGATCGCTTTGTCGTGGTTATTCTTGGAGTCGTGGATGGAACTCACGTCCCTGTATAGCGTCTTTTCGTTCGGAAAGGCTGCTATCGCCCTTTCATAGGTGGCGATGACGCTGGCCGTGTCGGCCACGCCGAAATAGGCGTTGCGCAGTATGAGGTAGGTGTTGAGATCAACCGCCTCGGACAACTCGATGACCTTGTTGCAGGCCGTGATCAGCTTGTCCCACTCTTCGTTGGTGTAGTACACGTTGATCAGGCCGTCCCAGGCTTCAAATTTGTCCGGATCGTCTTCGAGGAGATTTTCCAGGGCCATCCTGGCGCCATCGTTATCTTCGGCGCCCAGGGATGCATAGCCCCAGTAAAGATACCCTTGCTGCTTGGCGGCATCCAGTTCATCGGCGGTCTTGGCGTCGTCCTTCTTACCGGTTGAACGCAGTGCGTTCTGCAGCAGGGAGGTTGCCTTGACCGAGCGGCTGTAGGAATCGGCGGAATCCACGAATTCACCTTGTTCGTAGCTCTGCTTGCCTACCTGGTAGTTCATACGGATCATGGTGCTCAGGGTATCTTTGAACTGGTTCTTGTCTTTCTTGTCCAGGTCGTCGTAGGTCGCCGCTTCCCAGTTCTTGAACATCGCGTCAAAGTTACCCTTGTAGTAAAGAATGAGTCCCAGGAGATAGTGGGCTTCGTTGTTTTCCGGGTCTTTTTCCAGGGCAGTTTCGAGCAGGGCCATGGCCCTGTCCCACTGCGGCGGTGTTTCCCTGATGTAGATTTTCGCAGAACGAAGTTCGATTTTCTGTGCGTCGGTCGCGACAGGTATCAGCATGGCGAAGCCAATGGCGAACAAGACGCAGATGGCAACCTTCTTGTACAACATCACAGACTCCTTTCAACAGGTTCGTGGACTTCACAACTCCGAGACCAGTCATGGGTATGCTTATTAATGATCATGCCCGTAATTTCCAGCATTGACAATCTGTTAAAGATATATGATTTGATACAATTAGTCAAGTTGATTCAGGGTCTTCCAGTCAAGTTGATTCAGGATCTTCACGCCGGTACCTGACCCGGCCATCGACGATGGTCCGGGTTACGATCCCGTTTAACGCGCGGCCAGCAAAAGGCGTATTTCCGGATCTTGACCTGAAGGACGCTGGATCCACCGTCCAGGTTCCATCCGGATCGAACAGGAAGAAGTCGGCCGGACTGCCCACCGACAGGTTTCCGCCGTCAACACCCAGGATCCCCGCGGGAGCCGTCGACAGCACTTTCACGGCATCATTCAAGGTCAGGCGGCCCGGTACGACCAGCTCCGTAAACACGACGGAAAGCATGGTCTCGAGTCCCAACGCTCCAGGAAGGGCTTCCTGAAACTCCGTATTCTTCTCGTCCACAGACCGCGGGGTGTGATCCGACGCGATCGCGTCGATGGTTCCGTCCACGAGGCCACCCCGCAGCGCTTCGACGTCGGGCCGGGTTCTCAGGGGTGGGTTGGTTTTCAAGTGGGTATCGTACGTTGAAAGCGCTCCGTCGGTCAACACCAGGTGGTGGGGACTTACATCCGCGGTCATCCGGACGCCTCTCTTTTTCGCCGACCGAATGAGTTCCACGGTCACGGCCGTGCTCACATGGGTGATGTGCAGCCGGCCGCCCGTCCATTCAGCCAGCATGATGTCCCGGGCGGCGACCGTTTCTTCCGCGATGGAGGGGATACCCTTGAGCCCCAGGCGGGTAGCATGGTTTCCCTCGTGCATGAGGCCGCCGGCGGAGAGCGACGGGTCTTCACAGTGAACGATAATGGGCAGGTCGAACATCCGGCTGTATTCGAGGGCCCGCCGCAGGATGGCCGGATTCCGGATGGATCGGTCGGCATCGGATAGCGCGACGGCGCCGGCATCGGCCAGTTCACCTGTTTCGGTCAGGTGCTCGCCCCCGCGCCCGGCCGTGACCGCGGCGATGGGATAAATCCGCACCGCGGCACCCGCCGCCCGCGCCCGGACGAAGCGCACCGTGGGCGCGTCATCGATGACCGGGTCGGTATCCGGCATGCACGCAACCCCGGTGACGCCGCCTGCCGCGGCGGCAAGCGCGCCGCTTTCCAGGTTCTCCCTGTACTCGTAGCCGGGTTCGCAGAGGTGGGCATGCATATCGACCAGGCCCGGCAACACGAGAAGTCCACCTGCCTCGATGACGGCGACATCTTTCGCCTCGTTGTCCGCAGGACGATCGATGATCCTCCCGTCGCGAAACCAGAGATCGCTGGTCTCGTCACGGCCGGATCCGGGGTCGATGATGCGCCCGTTGCGTACCACCGCGAGCCCCGTTACGCCTGCTGTATCCAGACCGTCAGGCCGCATCGCGCTCACCCCCGCCGTTGAGGAGATAGAGGACCGCCATGCGCACGGCGACGCCATTTGTCACCTGGTCCAGGATGACCGACCTTCCGCTGTCCGCCACCCGGCTGTCGAGTTCCACGCCGCGGTTAATGGGGCCGGGATGCATGACTATGGCGCCGGGCCTGGCGAGTTCCAGCCGTTCCGGATCGATGCCGAACAGCCGCGTGTATTCACGCAGAGATGGGAAGAACGCTTCGCGCTGTCTTTCAAGCTGTATCCGCAGGGCATAGACCACGTCGGCGTCGCGGAGCGCGTCCTCGACGCGGTAACAAACCTCAACACCCATTTCTTCGATGTCGATGGGGATCAGCGTGGGCGGTCCGCAGACGACCACGCGGGCGCCCATCTTTCGAAGTCCCCATATATTGGAGCGTGCTACCCGGCTGTGGGTAATGTCGCCTATGAGCGCGACCTTAAGGCCGCCCAGATTGCCCAGTGCGTCCCGTATGGTCAACAGGTCGAGAAGGCCCTGCGTGGGATGTTCGTGGGCGCCGTCGCCCGCGTTGATGACGACCGCGTTCGACAGGCACTGTGAAAGGAAAAGGGGTACGCCCGCCGCGGAATGCCGCACCACCACGCAGTCCACCTGCATGGCTTCGACGTTCCGCGCCGTGTCGCTCAGGGTCTCTCCCTTGGACACGCTGCTGCCAATGGACACGAAATTCAGGGTATCCGCTGAGAGTTGCTTCTCGGCCAGCTCGAAGGACAGCCGCGTGCGGGTACTCGATTCGAAGAAGAGATTGACGACGTTCTTCCCCCGCAAAGCGGGGACCTTGCGGATGGGCCGCCGTATCACTTCCTTGAAGGAGTCCGCCGTATCCAAGATGAGGCGAATCTCCTGGGGCGTGTAGTCCTCGAGGCCGATCAGATGCCGGTGGCGCAGCGCATGAAGGCGATCTTCAACCATCACCCCACCTCTTCTACCGCAACGTTGTCGTCCCGGTCCAGTTCATGGACGTGTACCACCACGGTCCTGCCGGGGCCGACTTCGACGTTTTCTCCGATATAATTCGCCTGGATAGGCAGTTCCCGACCATCCCGATTGATCAGGACGGCGAGTTCGATCCGCCGTGCCCTTCCAAAATCCTTCAGTTCGTCCAGCGCCGCTCGAATGGTGCGGCCCGTGTACAGGACGTCGTCGACCAGGATGACGGTACGCCCCTCTATGTCGAATGGGATGTCCGTGGTGCGGACGACGGGATACTCCGCCCGGCCCTGGAGGTCGTCCCGGTACAGGTTGATGTCCAGCACGCCGACGGGAACGGTCGTGTCTTCCACCTCGCGAATCGCGACGGCCAGTCGCCTGGCCAGCCAGTCACCCCGCCGTTGAATGCCGACAATGGCGATCCCGGACGCGCCCTTGTTGCGTTCCAGGATCTGGTGGGCGATACGGGATACCGCCCTTGCGATGCCTTCCCTATCGAGGACCTGCTGCTTCACCCGGCCGCCCTCTCCTCCGGCGCTCGCTGCGCCGCCCGGTCTGCTTGGTCCGCCCAGGCCGCCCGAAGCGTTTCCAGGCTCGTTCTGGCTATGTTTTCCGCGCCGTGGGAATAGTCGAAAACTTCCACCGAACCGTATCCCTCGTAACCCGATTCCCGAAGCGCCTGCAGAACGGGTACGAAATCGGTGTCACCGAATCCCGGTCCATCGCCGCTGGCGTCGTTAAAATGGATGTAGGTCATCACGTCCCTGTGTTCGCGTATGGCTGCCGCGACGTCCAGGCCCTGGCACAGGGTCGCCCGCACATCGATGATCATGCGGAAATTCGGATGATCAATCTCCCGGACCATCCGCGCGGCTTCTTCGGGTGTGTTGATGAAATTGGTCTGGGCACTGTCCAGGGGCTCCAGGCAGATGGTTACCCCGTGTTCTTCCGCCGTGGGCAGACATTCCTCGAAGACCTTCCGGGTTCGGTCCCAGGTCGCCTCGAAGGTCTGGTCCGGCAGTACGTCGCGCTGCCTGGGCGACCCGACCACCACGACCCGGCCGCAGATATCTCCGCAGAATCGGATAAGGTCGCAGAGATACAACCTGGTGCAGTACCGGATGCCGTCGTCAGGGTGGTTCAGGTAGAGGCCTTCCGGGCTGATCAGGAGCCAGTGCAGCCCCGTAATTTCCAGGCCGAATTCGGCGGCTTCGTCACGAATCGCCTTCCTGGCGTCCGGCCCGACCTCGTTTACCGACGACGCTACCGTGAACGGGGCGATCTCCACGCCGTCGTAACCGATTTCCGCGGCGGTTCGGAAGACCTGCCGGAGGGATTCTCCCCGGAACATTTCATTGCAGAAGGCGAACTTCATACGGGTTGCCCAGCCTCTTGCGTCCTTTCGGTCGTTTCCCGGCCGGTTACGGCGTATTCGTTCTTGAGATCCTGCGGCAGGGTTCGCCAGACCAGGAAGCGTTTGCGCAGCACGCTCAGGAAGCGCCGGTTGATGCGCTGCCAGGAAGCGACGTCGCCGCTCTCGCGGTGGATGTCCACCCAGACGGCGTAAAGGTGTCTTTCGTTTTCCGCCGGCGCGGCGCTGAGGGAGACCCGTTGGCTGATCCCCAGATCGTACGGTGCGAGCCAGGTCATCATCGAGATATGGTACATGGGATGGCCCGATGCGGTTTTATGGGCGGTCAGCTGGACGTTTTCCGTGACGAAGGCGCCCAGGGATCCCTCCTCGTAGGATTCGAAGACCCTCGTAAGGTAGGCGTACATGCCCAGCGCTTCGACGCTGCCGATGGTGAAGGGGAAATCGAAACTCCAGTCGTCCCCGTCGGGCTTGGGGAATTTCCACTCCCGCCCCACGTCCGGCACGGCCATGTCCGCCGCCTTCTTGGCAGGGTAGGCCGTCGACAGAAAGACCGTGGCCATGACCACGACGACCGACCATACGGCGGAAAGGGAGGAGTAGTTCAGCGAAAGACCGGCGAGGATGTCATAATTCGACAGAACGAGGGTGATGGTCTGTCCCCCCAGGTAACCCAGCACGGCGCCGACCGTGGCGAAGACGGAAGACTCCGCCAGGAAAAGGGCCGCAATGTGGCTTGGCGCCAGTCCGACCGAACTGTAGACCCCGATCTCCCGGAAGCGCTCGTGCACCGCCCCCATCATGGTGTTCAGCACGATCATGGCGGCGACGAGAATGGGGATGAGGAAGTTGCCGATGCCGCCGATGGACGTGGAACCGATAGAACTGTAGACGTTGACCGTACCGTCCTTGCCGACGAACATGGTCATGGCGACCCGCGAAAGGAAATTCTCGATATCCAGGTCGAAATCCGGATTCGGCTGTCCATTCTCGTCCCTGAAGTCCGTAATCGCGACGGAATGAAGTTTCCCATCGAGATCCATGACGGTCTCGTACGGCAGGATCATGACGTTGTTGGATTCGAGATGTATGAATGCTTCCGGCGGTGACTCGGCCTGCAGACGCGGGTCTTCGCCGATACGCTGCGCTATTTTCCCCTTCTCCTGGACCAGGTCGACGGGAGTGAGCTTTTCGTCGTCCAGGTCCTTGAGCTGGTTGAACCTTCGGGAATCGACTATACCGACGACCTGCAGCTGCATGCCGAACATGTTGATGTAGGCGGAACCGGCGTCTTCCGGCTTGATGCCCACCACCGCCGCCACGTCGTCGGGCAGTATGGCGGCGTTCCGTTCACCGGGCAGGAACCATCTTCCTCCCAGGAGGTATTCATCGAGGCCGGTCGCCTTGGGCTCATCCGGGGACAGGCCCAGAATGCTGTTTACGTAGCTTTCGTGGGACGCCGAGGGCGAAGAAAAGGAGAAGAACCCCTTTTCGCCCTTGACCTGGGACATGTACCAGGACCGGGGAATCAGCGTGGCCTTGTCCTGGAATGTGCTCTTGAGATAGTCGTAGACAGAGGGCTGTAGCCCTTTCCAGTTTCTATCCCGAACCAGCGTCCCTTCATAGGCCGGTTCGTTGTACCGCTCCAGCTTGAAGTACCTGAGCGACGTAGTGATGGACGTAAAGGACAGCACGGTGAAGGTCAGAAGCGTGATGGTGGCCGCCGTGAGAGCCGTGCGCACTTTGCGTTTGCGCAGGTTGGAAACGCCCAGCGAAAGGGCGACTGCCGTGGCGCTCAACCGGCCGATGTCGGCCTCGTGCATGCCGGTCTGTGCTCGCTTGATCTTCTGTATCTCCTGGTTGAACTTGGACAGGACGATGATCAGCACCATTGTCCCCAGCGCGAAGATGACGAAGGCCAGGAAGATTACGTAGGGCGAAGTACTTAGTTTGAAGGCCGGGTGGACCAGCTGCAGCAGGAGAAAAACCGAGACAAAGAAAACCGAGAAGCCAAATATGCGTTTGTTGATCGTTGGAAACCCGAAAACCAGGCGTTCCATGAAGAAGGAGAAAGGCAGGAGCAGGATGAAGTAGAAGATCACGCCTTTAACCGTATCATCGGCCGTGGACTTGACTTCCGGATATCCCCGGGCTTCGAGGCCCCAGGCTTCGCGCGACTTGGAGATGAAGGCGTCGTATTCCCTGTTCTCCAGGTGCTCCTCCGCCTCGAGGAGGGCGACGCGCGCGTCTTCGTGCAACTGGGCGATGCGCTGGTTCTCCACGCCGAATCGAGCGAGCTGCTTCAGCCGTACGTCATCCACGACCCACATGTCCCGCGTGCCCTGGTAGGAAGGATTTACGATCAACCCATCATCGATCAGGTAACCCTGGCCCTGGGCTTCTTCCAGGAGTTCGAGGGTCACCTGGCTGGGTTCGATCGGATTCTTCAGAAAGGAATCCGGCGCGTTGGTCAGCAGGTATTTCACGCCGAAGAGGCTGGTGCTCATGAGCAGCTTGAGACGTTGTCCCGACTTGGCGAAAACGACCGCCGCGGGGACGGTGCGCCCTTCGGCGCCGCTCTGGCTGGCTATGTAGCTGTGTCCGTACCACTGGGGTTCCGCATCGTTCTGCGCCAGGACGGTCAACTGGTCGAGGGCGGTCAGGTAACGGGAGTCGATGATCTCGTACACGTCAAGGGCCCGGGCACGGAAAACGATCTGCAGGGTGGTGTTCTCCGATGCGCCGCTGGCGGCATTGAGGGGAAAGGTCTTGTCCCCTTCCTGGCCTCGATCCGGGGCGTATATGATTTCGCCGTCGTCATCGAGCGCGTACGACCGGAGGTGTATCGGACCTTTCTGCTGTTTGAGGGGACGGAAGTTGAAGCGTCCAAGGGAGTCCGCCTTGGTGATCAGGATGCCGCGCACGCCTGTATTGGTCAGGCTCTTGAAGTAGGTGACCAGCGCGCCGGGAATGGGTTTCTTGGGCACGAAGAAGTTGACGTCCCGGTCGAATTCGTAGACCGTACCGGCCATGTCATGGGCCGTATCCTGTATCTTTAGCTTGGTTTCCTCGAACAGTTCGCCGTCGGTGGTGGCCCGGGCGAGCATGACCGCGAGCGACCGCGTCTGCTCGGTGATGTTGGCGATGTTGACCGACTCGAAGCGATCGTGGGGTGTGTCCACCAGTCCCCGTGTCCCGTTCGGCGTGACGAAGGACATGCCTTTCTTGCCGAAGTAGGTGACGGCTTCGCTGTCCAGCCCCAGTTTGACGGGCATGAAGTCTTTCCAGGTTCTCTGTGGTGGCACGATGGCGTTGACATACCGGGCCGAGTCGGCGCCGGCTCCGAAGGCTTCCTGGATGTAGCCCGCGAATTTCCTGGAATAGGGCGCGAAGATGTTCTTGATGTAGTGGTTGGTCGCCCACGCGGCGTTGTCGAAGGTGCCGAAGGCAAAACTGCCTATACGTGATTCGTGGCTGGAAAGGTCGAGGCCGAAGAACATGTCGAAATCGATCTTGTCCTCCTCGGGGATCTTCGACATGAAGTGACTGCTCGTCCTGCCGTGCCGGTACAGCCAGTTGTGCGCCCCTTCCAGTCCCATGAAATGGCCGGAAGTGGCCAGGATGACCACGGAGTACTTCGGACTGTAGCGTTTGACCGCCCTGGCGACTTCCAGCAGCGCGGCCACGCCGGTTGCGCTTTCCGCGCCGGGGGCCAGGCCGGGGACGACCGACATCGCGTCGTAGAACGACTCGATGACGATCGTGTAGTCTTTCCATTTCGTGCGGGTTTCGTCCCTGGCGTTCGGCATGTCTTCGTCGAGACCGGGAATCCACCCGAAGATGTTCTTCGCTTCCGCGACTTCCCATTCCATCCGGGCCTGCACGTTCACCGTGTTCGTCCCGGGTTCGGCCAGTGCCAGCAGACCGGGTACGTGGGCCTTTTCTACCCAGTAGCGGGGCACGTTCAGGGGAAGACCCAGGAATTTGCGTTCCGCCTCGCTTCGGGTCACCCGTCCGTTGTCGAAAAAGATGATCGCGCTGGCGCCGAGCATCCGGGCGTTGATGAAACGGTCTGCCGAATCAAAATCCATGAGTACGATGCTTCCAGCCATTTCGTACCCGTTGAATTCGCCGAATTCCCCTTTGCCGCCGTATATGATCGGACCGGTAAGTCCTTCGAGAGGCGTGGAGGGCGTGCGTACGTGATTGGGCCAAAGGGCGTAGAGGGGAATCTCCTCGCCCGATTCCTGCACCGTTAACCTGGAACCCTTGTCGATGGGCACCGTTACGGGAAAGACCTCGGTACGGATGTCCTGCAGGCCGATGTCCTCGAACTGCTGCCTGATATACTCATAGGCCGAATCGGCGCCGGCGTAGCCTACTACCCTCGAAGGATAGGAGGAGAGTTCCCGCACCGTGTTCTCGATCGACTCCGCACTGACCGCTTCCAGGGCTTCCTCCAACGGACGGTCGTGCCCCAGGAACGGCTGAACCTCCTGGGGTTCGGGCAGGGAAATCAACTTCATCAGGATATTTTCGGTAATATCCTTGGGATGGAAGATGGTGACCGACGACAACATCAGCACCGCGATGGTGATTCCGATCCCCGTCTTGATCTTCGACCACATGCGTCGCTTACCCCTGTCTGGCCCGGGCCAATCCCCGTACAAAGGCCAGTTTTACCGCGCAGAAATGACCGCGGCGCTCCGCCGCTTCCGCCTCTGACTCCGCAGGTGTACATGGGAATGCCCGGAACCCTTGTGAGGACCTTGCTGTCGCATTTGTTCCGAGCGTAAAGATCATATGCATTCTTGAACAGAGTAATATAAAATGGTTGAAACGCCGGTTCAAGCAAAATCCGAGTCCCCGCGGGCGTTCCGAACAAAGTTGTGTTGTGTCCCGTGATGGATACCGGATATATTGAACGGCGTACGGAACCTGTCCTCATCCTTCATAAGAAATCCGTTGTTCCCGTGATTTCGGTGCACCGACTCATGGCAACATTCCCGTTAAACGCAATCCCGCGAACCGGCGGCCTGTCCCGCCGCGCCGTCATCCTGGGCCTGGCGCTGGCCGTCCTGATCAATATCTGGGTTCCCTACGGCTCCTTCCTCGTGCAGTCCTCCCGCATGACGATGTCCCATCTGCCCATTGCGGTCCTGATTCCATTTTTCTTCCTCCTGTTCGTCGTCAATCCCACCCTGCGAACCTGGAAGCCTTCCTGGATTCTGAACGGAAGCGAACTGGCCCTGGTTTTCGTGATGATGTTCGTGTCTTCGCTCGTACCGGGAAAGGTGATGGTCGCCTACCTCATGGGGGTCATCGCCACACCGTACTATTTCGCCCGGCCGGAGAACCAGTGGGCGATCACCTTTTTCCAGTACCTGCCCGACTGGCTGCTGGTCAACGGCCAGGGCAACACGCTGGTCTGGTTCTACGAAGGGATTCCGGAGGGAGCCGGCGAAGTCATCTGGGGGCCGTGGCTGCCTCCGCTGTTCTGGTGGCTGACCTTCTTCGTGGTGCTCTTTTTCATGGGCGCCTGCATGTCCACCATCATGCGGAGGACCTGGGTTGCCCACGAGCGTCTGGCCTTTCCACTGGTGCGCATGGCCGTCGACCTGATCCGGCACGATGTGGGGACCAGCAGGACTTTTCCCACTTTCGTTTACGACCGCATGTTCCAGGTCGGCTTCGGCGCGACGCTGGCCCTGATGCTATGGAACATCACCGCCTTCTGGGGTTCAATCCCACCGATACCCATCGGTTCGCTCTACCATACCAATCTGACCGCGATCGAGGGCGTCGCCGCCATCAAGATAAGCATTAACATCTATGCCCTTTGCTTCGCTTTCCTCGCACCCATCGAGATCACCTTCAGCCTGTGGTTCTTCGCCCTGTGCGGCATATTGCAAGGCGGCGTGCTCGACCGCATCGGGCTCCAATACTCCGGCAGTCCGGTGGGGGCGAACGCCGTGGTCAAGGCCCAGTTCTTCGGCGGGTTCATCGTTTTCGTCTTCTGGCACCTGTGGACGGCCCGCGAGCAGATCGCCGACGTCTTCCGGCGGGCCCTGCGCGGCGGAGAGCAGCCGTCGACGGAGCTGATGTCCTATCGCGTGGCCGTGCTCGGACTGGCGGGCAGCGTGGTTTACCTGGTGGCCTGGCTCGTGGGATCGGGGCTGTCGTGGCAAGTGGTGCCCGTGTACCTACTGTTCCTCTTCGTGCTGTACCTGGGCACGGCCCGGATCATCGCCCAGACGGGCCTGGCCTTCCTGGACCTGCCGGTCAACGCCCACCATTTCACCATTCTGACCCTGGGGTCCGGGAATATAGACCGCCAGAGCCTTACCACCCTCGGCCTGGGTTCCGCCTATGCCCGGAACTGGCGGGGGATCGGCATTGGCACCATAGCGCAGTCCGACAAGGTGATGTCTGACCTGCGGCAGGACAAGCGGGGACTACTCTTCCTCATGACCGTCACCTTTGTGATCAGTATGCTGACTTCCGTCCTGTTCACGATATACATCGGGAATACGACCGTCGGCGCGTACAATTTCGGTACCCGCGACGCCTTCGGAGGGATCAACGAGTCGTACTACGACGATATCGTCCGGTGGATACGCAACGCCGATCAGCTGCAGCCGCCCGAGTTCCTCTTCATGGCCCTCGGCGGCGTCATCATGCTGGTCATGACCGCCCTGTCCCACCGGTTTCCCGCCTGGCCCCTGGCGCCGGTGGGCTTCACCGTGGCCTTCGCGGACGTGACCAGGCTCCTCATGTTCTCGCTGTTCACGGCCTGGCTGATCAAGATGCTCCTGCTGCGCATCGGCGGGGTGACGGCCTACCGCCGTGCCCAGCCCTTTGCCTGGGGGGTGCTCGTGGGATTCAGTGCGGGAGTTTTTCTCGGGTTCCTCGTGGATTGGATCTGGTTTCCCGGCCAGGGGCACTCCCTGCACGAATGGACCTAGGAACACCGCGACGTCGCTACCGAAAGCCGCACTACCGAATAAACAGTTCTTCCACGTCTAGTAAGAGCCGGTCGATCTCCCCGTGGTCGAACCGGTCCAGCCTCCCCGGCGCCCGCGTATACGTCGATTCGATCAGGCCGCGCCGTTTCAGAATTTCCTTGCAGAAGATCACGAAGTAGAGGCTCTCCAGGTTGATGAGGGGAAGCAGCCTGCTGTGGATCTCTCTCGCGCCTTCCACGTCGCCCGAACGGTACCGTTCATAGAGACGGACCAGTACGTCGGTGAACTCGCAGGCCGGCATGGTGCCGCTCACGCCGCGGTTCAGTTCGTCGACGAACCAGCGTCCTCCGAACCCCGTGAAAACACCGTGCAACTCGTCGCCGCAGGTTTCCAGGAGTGCCGTCACCGAGTGGCCTCCGGGCATCATCTCCTCCTTGATATACTCCACGTGCGGAATGTCGAGCAGCAGCTGCCGGATGAATTCCGGTGAAAGGCTGGAACCCAGGGGTGGATCGAAATTCTGGATGAATACGGGTTTGCCCATGGCTTCCGCGACCTGCCGGTAGTAGTCGACCAGGCCTTCCAGTCCGGGTTTCAGTATGTAGGGAGGCAGGGCGATCGCGCCGTCGGCACCGGCTTCTCGCGAGTACCGGCTGAACATAACGGCGACTTCGGTACTCACCCCCGCCACGCCCGCGATCATGGGTATGCGACCGTCCACCTGTTCCACGGCCACGTCCAGGGCTCTTTTCCGTTCGTCATCCGAGAGCAGCCAGAATTCACTCGCCATGACGGGATAGACGATGCCGTGGGTACCTGCTTCCACGCAGAAATCTATCTGCCTCCGCAGCCCCTCCTCGTCCAATACGCCGTCGTCGGTGAACGGGGTCTGCGGTATGGTGAATATGCCGTGCCATCCATGCCGGCCATCGGATCTCATGCCAACCTCCCAATCTTGGATTTGCTCTCAAAAAGCCTGAATGCAGGCTTCGTCACGGGTATCCAGAATGCGCTTCCAGGCGCACGTCCAATAGGAATATAATGATTGACATAAAGGGCGCCACGGACGTATTTTGAGGCGATGTTTTCGAATGGTATAATGGCTTAACGCCAACGCGCAAAGTACCCAGGGGCGACTTGATGGCAACGGATGTGGAACCCGATGTAGAAGCGCTGGAACTCCATGAATGGCTCGAATCGATTGAGTACGTCATTTCGCAGGGCGACCCGGAAAGAACACGCCGCATTCTCGCGGCGCTGGAGTCCCGGGCCGCCGAGTCCGGCGTGCGCCTCCCTTTCTCAGCCAACACGCCCTACGTCAATTCGATTCCCGTCGAACTGCAGGGACCCTATCCGGGTGACCGGGACCTGGAACGCCGCATCAAGAACATCGTACGCTGGAACGCGCTGGCCATGGTGGTTCGGGCCAACCGGGCCGACGGCTCCATAGGCGGGCATATCTCCACCTACGCGTCGTCCGCGACGCTCTACGAGGTCGGATTCAACCACTTCTTCCGCTACCGGAACGGAAACCACGAGGGCGACCTGCTCTTCGTCCAGGGACACGCCGCGCCTGGCATATACGCGCGGGCCTACCTGGAGGGCCGCATTTCAGAGGAGCAGTTGAAGAACTTCCGGAACGAGGTAAACCCGCCCGGTTTGTCGTCCTATCCCCATCCCTGGCTTATGCCGGACTTCTGGGAGTTCCCCACGGTATCCATGGGCCTTGGCGCCATAACCGGGATATACCAGGCCCGTTTCATGAAGTACCTCGAAAACAGGGGAATCAAGAAGCCGAGCGATTCCAAGGTATGGGTCATGATGGGTGACGGGGAGATGGATGAACCCGAGTCCCTCGGCGCCATCACCGTCCCCGTCCTCGAGCAGCTCGACAACCTGATCTTCGTGATCAACTGCAACCTGCAGCGTCTCGATGGCCCGGTCCGGGGCAACCACAAGATCATACAGGAACTGGAAGCCATTTTCCGCGGCGCGGGATGGAACGTCATCAAGTGCCTGTGGGGCAGTGACTGGGATCCGCTGCTGGAGAAGGATGACGACGGACTCCTCGTGAACCGCATGCACGAAACGGTGGACGGACAGTACCAGAAATACAGCGTGGAATCCGGCGAATACATACGGAACAAGTTCTTCGGCGTCCATCCCGATCTCAAGAAAATGGTAGAGCATCTCTCCGATTCCCAACTGCAGCACCTGCGGCGGGGTGGCCACGATCCGTTGAAGGTGTACCACGCGTACCAGGCGGCCGTGGAAAACGAAGGCACGCCGACCGTCATCCTCATGAAGACGATCAAGGGATACGGACTGGGCGACAGCGGACAGGCGGCCAACAGCACGCACCAGATCAAGAAGATGGAAGACAAGGAGCTGCTGGCCTTCCGGGACCGGTTCCGGATCCCGATTTCCGACGAAGAAGTCGCTGAAGTGCCTTTCTACAAGCCGCCCGAGGACAGCGAAGAGATGGTCTATCTGCACGAGCGGCGCAGGGCTCTCGGAGGCTACGTGCCCTCCAGGCGGACGACCTTCACCCCGTTGCACGCGCCGAAGCAGGAAAGGTACAGCAAGTACTACGAGGGGACGGACCGCCAGGTGTCGACGACCATGGCCTTCGTCAACATCCTTTCGGACCTCATGCGGGACAAGGAAATCGGAGACCTCATCGTGCCCATCGTGCCCGACGAGGCCCGCACCTTCGGCATGGAGGCCCTGTTCCGTCAATCCGGCATCTACTCACCGGTGGGACAGCTCTACGACCCGGTGGACAGCGAGACCCTGTTGTACTACCGCGAGTCTAAAGACGGTCAGCTGCTGGAGGAGGGCATTTCGGAAGCCGGCGCCATGTCGTCCTTTATCGCCGCGGGTACGGCCTACTCCACCTACGACATCAATACCATCCCCTTTTTCATCTACTATTCCATGTTCGGGTTGCAACGCGTCGGCGACCTGGTATGGTCCGCGGGCGACATGCGCTGCAAGGGATTCCTGATCGGCGCCACTTCGGGCCGCACTACGCTGGCGGGCGAAGGGCTACAGCACCAGGACGGCAACAGCCACCTGCTGGCCTACCCGGTGCCCAACCTGCTGGCGTACGACCCCGCCTACGGATATGAACTGGCGGTGATCATCGAAGAAGGCATACGGCGCATGTACGAAGAACAGGACGACGTGTTCTACTACCTGACCGTGCATAACGAAAACTACGCCATGCCTCCCATGCCCGGCGACACCGAGGCTACCAGGGAAGGTATCCTCAAGGGGATGTACCGGTTCCGCGAATCGGAGAAGCAGGACGGCGACATGCGCGTCCAGCTGTTCGGAAGCGGCGCCATACTCAACGAGGTGCTGAAGGCGGGCAGGATCCTGGAAGAACAGTACGGGGTCGCCGCGGACGTATGGAGCATTACCAGTTACAAGGCGCTGCACAACGAGGCGGTGGACGTGGAGAGATGGAACATCATGCATCCCGAGGAAACGCCGCGCGTACCCTACGTGACCTCGTGCGTAGCAGATATACCAGGTCCTTACGTGGCTGCCTGCGACTACGTGAAAGCGCTGCCGGATACCATATCGGCCTGGTTCCCGGGTCCGTTGACTACCCTGGGCGCCGATGGTTTCGGGCGGAGCGACAGCCGTTCCGCGCTGCGGGATTTCTTTGAGGTGGACGCCCGCTACATCACGCTGTCCGCGCTCTATGGGCTGATGCGCGACGGCAAGATGCCGGCGTCAAAGCTGAAACAGGCGATGAGCGACCTGCAGATCGACGCCGACAAACCGAATCCGCTAATGCTGTAACAGGGGAGACGCTAGACCTATGGCGACGCCTTTCAATCTTCCAGCGCTCGGTGAGAACGTAGACGCGGGGACCGTGGTCGGTATCCTGGTCGAGGTGGGGGACATCGTCGAAGTCGACCAGCCCGTCCTGGAAATAGAGACCGACAAAGCCAACCTGGAAGTGCCGTCGGGATTCAGCGGCGTGGTAACGGAAATCCTCATGGAGAACGGTGCGACGGCCGAAGTGGGCGCCCCCGTACTCATGTATGACGCCGCGGCCGACGCATCGGCCGCCGCTGCAGAAGAAGAAGGATCCGCAGCGGGCGAAGAGCCGGTCGCCGAAATCATGGAAACAACCTCCGCAGCCCCTGCTGACCAGGCAGCCGTTCCCACGACGGAAAGTGTGCCCCCGCCACCGCCGGCAAAACCGGCCGTTCCGGCTGCTTCTGGCGGCCAGGCTGCGCAACCCGTGCCGGCAGCGCCTTCGGTCCGTCGTTTCGCCCGGGAAATCGGACTGGACATCAGCCAGGTGCCCGGAACCGGCCCCGCAGGGCGGATATCCACCGAAGACGTAAAATCCCATTCAAGACAATTGAGTGCAGGCCGCGGCACCGCCGCCGGTCCAGCCCCTTCGGCTCCGCTGCCGGACTTCACGAAATGGGGTCCGGTAGAAACCGAGCCGATGAGCAACCTGCGCAGGGCTGCCGCGGAACACTTGGGCACCGCCTGGACAAATATCCCACATGTCACCTACGGCGACAAGGCCGACGTCACCGACATGGAAGGCCTGCGCAAGCAGTTCGGCCCCGCGGCCGAAGCCGCCGATGGCAAACTGACCATGACGGCCATCGCCCTGAAGATCGTAGCCGCGGCGCTCAAGAGGTTTCCCCAGTTCAACGCCAGTGTCGACATGTCAAGGCACGAGATTGTCTACAAGAAATATTACCACGTGGGCGTAGCGGTCGATACGGACCGCGGCCTCGTCGTACCGGTCATACGGGACGTAGACCGGAAGAACATGATCGAGCTTTCCACTGAACTGTCGGAGATCGCCGCCCGGGCGCGGGACAGGAAACTGTCCCCGGACGACATGCAGGGGAGTACCTTCACGATATCGAACCTGGGCGGGCTCGGCGGGACCTTCTTCGCGCCGATCATCAATGCCCCGGACGTGGCCATCCTGGGCCTCGCGCGAAGCCGCATGGAACAGGTCTACGTGGACGGTACGTTTCAGCCGCGTCTCATGCTGCCGCTGATGATCTCCTACGATCACCGGCTCATAGACGGCGCCGACGGCGCCCGTTTCATGCAGTGGCTGGTCCAGGCTTTCGAGGAACCTTTCCTGCTCAGCCTGGAAGGATGAACGGGGACGATCCAGGAAGAACGTCTTCAAATACCCACTAACGCTTCACCTACCACGTATAGTCTTTAGGAACTCATGGCAAGGCTAATCATCTCCTTGGCTGTTTGTTCCGTTTCTACAGCGTTACTCTGGTAGCGGTGGACGGCCTTCTCCAGCATCTCCGAATTCCACCATAACACCATTAACGCTCAAGTGAATGACTACCTGCATTCAGAATCCGATCGTTGAGCCTTTCATACTAAGTACTACTGTTAACGCAACTGTTGCGTTTTCGTTCGGTATATCGGGGTCGAAGTCAGGACTGCAGACGAACATGCAGACGATCATCTCGGATTTATTGAGATTTGTGTTTTTCGCCAACAGAATCAGCCCCCGGCTGACGTACGCGAACGCCTAGCTGTGTTAGCGATTTAATCCATCCGGATCCAAGAGGGAATTCGAAATTTTTGTTCAGGGAATTTAGGAAGCCACTGGTTCTTGATCCTTCTTTCTGCATGTATTGTGCACCCTCGCCATGAGATCCGATGGCGATGCATGCTTTGGAACCTTGGTCATCCGGTGCGTTGATGGTAATGACCACGAAGCCATCGTCGCTAATGGCAACGGTGCGAACCGGGTCTTCGAATTCCTCGCATAACCATCGAAGCAGCGGTTCCGCGTGAAATGCCGAGCTGGACGCTGCAACTAGGTGCGCATCAGGAATCCTCGCGACCGCGTGGCGTAGCGCCCTAATAACTCTTTCTGAAACCTCGCACTTATTGGTAGGCGAATCCGAATCGGCTGGGAGAGATGGTGCTACGGGCGTGGCTGGATCAGAGATCAAGTTCAGTATGTCTGGTAAAGTATCTGGTGAATCCGTCTCATTAGTATCATTCAAATTCGCACGTTTTTCGCCAGTGTGTACCTCCTGAACTTTGGCACTCCGAACCAAGGATTCGGGGTTTTGAGTAGATCTGCGATGAGCCACTTCCGGAGCACTCTTCATCGAACCCAGCATAGCTAAAGAAACCTCGAGATCGAAGTATTTTTCATTGAGCTTGTCCTCTGAACAGATCAAAAATCGGTATTCATATTGCGATTGGTATTCCATTCTTTTTACAAACATTGGAAGGAACGCAGCTTCTATCTCAGTTAAGCTACTTGTGATCAACTTATACGGGTCCTCGGTGTAAACGACAGGACCGTGAACAATGATTTGGCTCTTATGATGTGCGGTGTAAACAAGCTCTCCAATACGGCTCTTAAGTGTCTGCACTCGCCCTCGCGGGCCGATTTGCTCTGCGAACATTGAACCAAGTGCTAGCGCGTAGGCACGCGGACGATAAATATACGAAACATGGTCATAATCAGGTTCTATGGCACTCGTAAAACCATCCCGATCGGTCTGACTGATTGGCTCTTTTGCGGTGCAGTATATCCACCAGTTCTTTCCGTAAGTAATTGTCTCTGATTTCTTACGCGTGCGTTTGATGCTCTTTGTCGTACTTCTGATGGAGGCACCGGCAAGTTCCGCAGCACGGTTACCCTCATCGTTTCGTACCAGAGCTTCCTCGAGATCACACGGATCATCGGTGCTCTCAGACTGCACCATAATACGGGAGACGCGTGCCTCCTCAGAATCGGTGATGAGGCTCTCACCGGTTGATCTGAAACATTCCGGTTTAGAGACCCTGATCGTTCCTAGGATTTCAGGCGCATAGTGCTTTTCGCTCGCCTTGATTAGCGTTGTAATGGGGTCTCGGCATGTAGGTTCCCGGAAATCGACATACTGTGTTAGAACCAAATGACCGTCATCGTTGAGAACTTGGTTATCGTGCATGAATACCGGTTTGACACTGCACATTCTTCTACCCTACCTTGTTTCTGTTGAAATTAACTTCGGTAATGACGCATTTCTCAAACAGTGTCCAGTGTAGGCATCGTGACTGATTGCGATAAAGATCACCAATATCGGCTGCGCGATGATCTGGAAGATTCATACTACCTGCAGTTTTTGGGATTCACCCCAAGGAACTTACTTGTTGACTCGACAGGTCAGGCTTTTCGAGACCGTTTGCAGAGAAGATGTCCACCACATTGTAGGGCGTTACAACGCGAAACAACCTGACACTCGGCATGATCGAATTCTACTTCGGCAAGCGTGAGTTTGACCAGCATTGGATTAACAGCTAGAAAG
Source organism: bacterium (assembly GCA_965262815.1). GTDB lineage: Bacteria > JAAXHH01 > JAAXHH01 > JAAXHH01 > JAAXHH01 > JAAXHH01. The sequence goes on from OZ253560.1 coordinate 575,775, forward strand.
AACCTGACGTCATCGCGAATGTAGGAATCAAGTGCTACCCCTTACTGTCGAGTTGGATTGCTGGGTGTATCTTAAGGTAAGATTAATGAAGATTAGAAGGGTCTGTCACGGATTTTGTGTAACTGGCAGTTTCATGTGATGGGCACTCTGTCTTCGTACATGATGACGAACTGGTTGATGGCGGCCGTCCAGTGGACAAGGGGCCGGGTCCACCTTCGGGACAGATTGAGCAGAGCCAGATAGAGCAGTTTCCTGGCCGCCTCGTCTGTGGGGAAAGCGCCTTTGGTCTTGATGATCTTGCGCAGGCCCCGGTTCATGGATTCGATGGCATTGGTGGTATAGATGACCTTCCTGATCTCCTGTGGGAAGGCGAAGAACGGGCTCAAGTGGTCCCAATGTCTGCGCCATAGCCGGCTGATCGTGGGATATTGCTTATCCCAGTGTTCGGCAAAGCGATCCAAAGCGGCCTCGGCCTGTTCTAAGGTAGCGGCCTGATAGATCGTCCTGAGGTCCTTGGCGACCATTTTTCGGTCCTTCCAGGATACGTAGGTCAGGCTGTTACGCACCATGTGTACGATGCAGAGTTGCACCTGGGTCCTGGGATACACCGTCTCTATGGCCTGCGGAAAGCCAGAGAGCCCGTCGCAGCAGGCGATGAAGATATCGGCAACGCCCCGGTTCTTCAGTTCGGTCAGTACGTGGAGCCAGAACTTTGCCCCTTCGTTCTGCTCGATCCAGAGCCCCAGGAGTTCCTTGTCGCCGTGCAGGTTAACGCCCAAGGCCAGGTAGACCGCCTTGTTCCGTATGGTGCCGCTGTCACGTATCTTGACGAACAGGGCATCCAGGAACAGGATCGGATAGACCGGGTCCAGGGGCCGCGACTGCCAGGCCAGGGCCTCGTCGGTCACGGCGTCGGTGATCCGCGAGACCAATTCGGGCGAGATGGACACCCCGTAGAGATCTTCGATATGGCCTTGGATGTCGCGGGTGCTCATGCCCCTTGCGTACATGGAGATGATCTTGTCGTCGAAGTCGGGCCAACGGGTCTGATACTTACGGATCAACTTCGGATCGAAGCTGCCTTCGCGGTCCCGGGGGATCTCTACCGGCAGATCGCCCTTGTCGTCTTTGAGCGTCTTGGTGGTCTTGCCGTTGCGACTGTTGCCTCGGTTCCTGCCATCGGGGGCATGCTTCTCGTAGCCGAGATGATCGGTGAGCTCGGCTTCCAGGATCCGCTCGGCCATGCGCTTCTTCATGCGCTTGAGCAGGCCGTCTTCGCCGAACAGGTCCTCGGCGTCCACCCCGTCTTCCATGAGCTCGTCGAGAAGACGGTCGATCTTACCTGGGGGTTTTCTTTCTCTGGCCATAGCACTTCCTCCTTGTGAGCAAGATACAGGCTATTGCCAGTTACACAAAACATGTTACAGACTCGATTAGAATCGAAAAGTGTCAACGTCTCGCTCAATAGTTCAGCCAACACCATCTCGCTGTAATCAGAACGTCTGGTCACGTGCACTTCGTGCTTATTACTAAGGCTGTTCTCTTACGGGCTGGTAACTCCACCCACCAAAATGTAGACTCTTCCATCAAGGACACAGAGAATGTAATTGCCATCTAGTCATAGCTTTACGAAAGCTAGTGTTCGTTTGATGAAACCCTTGAGCTCCACGTCATTAATTGTTTCCGTTACTAAAGTCGAATTTGCGTCGTGGTGGTGCGTTCTAGCGTACTCGACAAGCTCGCTAAGTTCTTGAAGATTAGTTTCGTCCAGAATCTCGTCTGACTGGCTCAACATTCGCCGACATTTGTCTAAGAACTGCCCCAACAATGTTCCAGGGGGGAAGTGTTGTGGGTATGCGACGCGAAGGAAAGACTCCAGGTGAGGCCGTATGGACGTCGTTATAACAGCCGGGTCGCCATCGTTGTTGTTTACGTATTTGCGTAGTTTAGAATCACGTCGATCATGTTCCGTAATGGCATCTTCTTCAACGTCCCAAACACACAGGTTCGATCCATCGACATCTCGTGATATTTTTACCGCTACATCGTTACGGTCACTCCATATTTGGGTAAGGAATCGTTGATCGTGAGATAGTATAATTAACTGGCATACTCTTTCGGAAAGGTGCTGGATTTTCTGCACTGTTGTAAAGGCGCGGTGGTCGTCTAGGCTCGTTATTGGATCGTCGATTACCACTACCTTGTTTCTTAAGTCTGGATCATGATCCAAAGATGCGAAAAAGAAGGCCAGTGCGAGGGTGTTTCGGTCGCCGGAACTTAAGGTGCTGCGAAAGGACGGTTGATTCTGCTCAGGATTGCTGCCATGAACAGCTACGGCCGTCTCGTTGATCACGACGTTGAATGTGCATGCAGATCCACCCCTAGTAGCCGTTGAAGTAACACTATCGAGTCGAAATTCGGCGTTAAACCGGTTTAAATAATCATTCACTGCATTCTGCATTGAGGGGAAAATATCGGTCTGGTACGTATTAAGTGCGGTTCTAGTTGCCGTCCTCTGAGCTTCTGTGCGAACCTTCTCCTCTTTCTCCTCTAAATACTTCTCGCAGAGCAAGGAGATTTCGGGCGTATGTCTTGCCTTTGATGCTTGAAACTGAGCGAGATTGTGTTCAATCTGTTCAAGATTCGCCGCATCAGCTTGTTCCTTTACAATGGTGATAGCGAGGTTTGACTGAATCAGCGAGTCGCTGAGATCAGCAATCCGATTTCTGTGTTGTTCATAAGATACGATTGCATTTCTTGCTTCATCATCGAGCTCAAACCGTTCCAAAGGAGCGGACTGTTTGGAGGTCAGCGTCGTAAACACGCATTCCTTCGCGGCATTCCAATCGCGCCCAATCGCTTCTGTATCAATTGATATATCTGGAACTTTACAGAAGCTCGACCAGGACTGTTGCGTCTCGACAGCAACTCTTACAGCACGTTCGAACGCAGCCTGAGCGTCGCCTGAGTGTTGGCGGCGCACATCGTCGATCGTTAAAGCGACTGTACGCTTGAGACCAACATAGCTTTCATTGAAGTAAGCGCGATAGTGGGCGAGAAGATCCGAGGTAGCCAATTCCTGTGCACAGAAAGGACAGGTTTTATTGTCTGGGACTGCCGCGATACGTCGCATGCCGCTACTGATCCATTGCTCCCCATCTGTACCAATCGCTGCAATATGATTTCTGACTTTTGCTTCCGAAGCTGCATCAAGATGCGGAAGATCTTGCCCTAGGACTTGGTTGATAGTCTCGATGTCAAATGATGGCAACGCTAAAGGTTTGAATATGGCAGTGTTACGTACTGTTTTTTGGTTTCGTGCCGCAGCCAATGTACGCTTGGTCGATTCAATCACTATGTCGACATCCGGAAATGTAGGAAGCGCACAGAAATCATCCACAGACAATCCCTGCCGGACTGCTTCCGAAATTGCACTAGATTTATCCTTCAAATTCAAATTGTGCTGTTCGATCTGTGATACGAGTTCTTGGAGTCGCTTACTTAGTGTAACTCCTTGTGCTCCAAGGACCAATCCGTGGAGATTCTGCCGGTTCTGAGCAGTAACCTCAAGTCCGGAATGAATATTCTCATCGACAAACCTATCGTCGAAGACAGTCATGGCGGGTAGGCAATGATCCCAAACACCGTTTAGGAATATCGCAGACGGACTGCCGTCAATGTCGAGGACGACGTGTGTCGGGTGCTGAGCTCCAAGCCGGTGTCGTTCAATGATTGGAACTGGATCTCCAGTCGCTAGCGAACGAAAGATAGCGGTGAGCGTTGTCTTGCCCCTGCCGTTCTCAGCAAAGATAAGCACAAGTCGATTAAGATCGATTTGTCCACCTGAGTCAACCGAGCTAAACTGCCCAATGTTCCGAAGCAACTTAATCCTACGAATCATATCTCTTGCCCTCGTAAAATTCCGATTGATGTCAGAAACCTGAAACTCCTAGGAGTGAAGCTTGGATAGTAGGACATCACGCAGGTTGGTGAGAGTATTGGATTCTTACTCCAGAATATGGCGACGAGCGAAGTTTTAGTAGCGTAGAATGTAAATTGATTTTCTGTCAGATTATTAGGGAAAAGTTGATAGTTCTTGCGCGCTAATACTGATCCAGATCTAATTCCGCAAAATCCGCTGCAAGGGATGGAAGGACTTGACTCATTAAGGCATGGAACAAGAAGGGCCAGCTCTGGCTCTCGTTTCTATGGACAACGTAAAATGCCGAATATCGATAACGTAAGAAATCCCGTTGTGTCCATGTGACCACACCGGGATTCCTGTTCCGTCCAACAACTATGCCTGTTCCAACTACATTTTGATTATCATGCCAACCAACTTGGTCGTTTGAGCCATATATTGGAATGGTACCTCCTATCGAATATCCTATTCCATAGCTTTGTCACAAACCAACCAGATCACTTTCCTCATCGATTTAAAGTTCCACCCTTCCAGTTTCTGTCCCAACTCAGAATCCACCAACCGTTTGAGAAAGCGATCGTCTACGGTAGGGTCCAACCGATTAAGGTAGGTGCGAGCCCACTCTAATGTCTATTCAGTCACTTGGAGAGGGGAAACAACAGAAACCTTTCGATCCTTTAAAAGCGTCAGAGATGTAATTCAGGAAAACCAGGCCGTGTGCGACGTTTTGTAATCGGCAGGGTCCATTGAACTGCCCAAAGCGATGGCCACAGGTCGATAATAGACCTAACGGCCGATTGTCTCCCGCCATGGGGTTTGCGTCACTTTGTGACGTCTTAATCTGTTTTACTCTCGCTATATACCACCGTTTCCGTCACGACACCAGAGAGGATCGTTTTCGGTTATCCGGATCAGTCTCCGGCTCCCACCGTTGATTCCACCGAATTCTTGAGACGGTCTCTTAGATTCCAGACCGTGCTGCCTGTATCGATCAACCCGCTGGGCGCGTCCGTCCACTCTGATTCCGCACCGTAGAGGTAGTAGGCATCCCAGACGAGCGGGTCCTTGTGTTCCAGGTCGCCGGCCTGCTTGTACCAGAAGCCCAGTGCGTGGGCGGGATCCCACATGTGGCGAACCCTTCCGTCATTGAACATCTTGCCCGCCGCATCCTGGGCCGTGTTCACCGAATCGTTGTTCAGGATGCGCTGCCAGACCACGTACACGCGTAGATCATCTGAAGCCAACTGCTGTAGTATGTTTTGCTGCACCGCCCCGGCGCCGCCTATGCACTGGCCTCATGTAGGGGAGAACAGCAGTACGAGGCGAACCTTGCCCGTATCGCCGTTGAACACCGCTTTGAAGTCGGTGAGGCTGACCGGTTCCGGGTTGAAGTTGGCGTTGTCGCGGAGTTGAGCGCCGGTCGGCGAAGACCACAGCAGGGCTCCGGCCAGGACCAACACGGTCATGAAGCGGTAAGTGATTTTCATGGTCATCGATCCATTTTATTGGGTGGTGGAATGAAGCCCGGTCATTTTCGGCCGGTCAGGTTTATGCAGGTGTATTCAGCTATACTATGATATTGTCCGTACCTGGCTGGTGACAAGGAAAATCACAGGTCTTTGACCCTGTATCAAACGTTGAAACGCACGTTGATCACGTCACCGTCCTTGACGACGTACTGTTTTCCTTCCACGCGCAGCACGCCTTTTTCCTTCGCCGCATGCCATCCCCCGAGATCGAGCAGCGATTGCCATTCCAGCGTTTCTGCCCGAATGAATCCCCGCTCCAGGTCGGAGTGAATCGCCCCGGCCGCTTCGGGCGCCGTGACGCCCCGCGTGATGGTCCAGGCCTTAACCTCGTCTTCCCCCACGGTGAAAAAGGAGACCAGGTTCAACAACCGGTACGAAGCGATGATCATAAGGTTCAGGGCGGATTCAGCGATGCCCAGATCATCCAGGAAGGCGCCGGCGTCTTGCTCATCGAGTTGGGCGATTTCCATTTCGACCTTCGCGCAAAGCGCCAGGGTGTCCATCCGGTCGGTGTACTCAACCAGTTCTTCGAGTCTCTGCGCTTCCTGGCCCAGGTCTCCCTCGGGGATGTTCAGCACCAGGAGAACCGGTTTCTGCGACAGAAACTGATAGCCTCTCAGCCTTTTCTCGTCTTCCGGTACGAATTCGAGGTTCCGTATGACCCCGCCCCCTTCGATTTCCTCCTTGCACCGTTCAAGCAGTTCCCATTCGCGCACCAGTTCAGGCCGCTTCGTGGACCGGGCCTCCTTGGACAGGCGTCCCAACCGTCGCTCGATGATCTCGAGGTCGGCAATGGCGAGTTCCAGCCCCACCGACTCAAAATCCTCTCCCGGGGCAACAGGCGAACCGGCCAGATCAGGAAACCCACGCAGGACGTGCACCAGTACGTCCATGTTGCGCAGGTCGTTCAACCCCCCGGCGCCTTGCTGCTCCTCCTGTTTTCCGGATCCCGACGTTATGCCGCCGATGTCGAGGTATTCGACGGTGGCGAAGGTGGTCTTGAGGGGATTGAAAAGACCTGAAAGGCGGTTCACCCTTTGGTCCGGAACCTTGATCATCCCCCGGTTGGCCTTATTCATTCCCGTGAAACCGCCGGTTTCCGCGTTGGCTCTTACCAGCGCGTTGAACAATGTAGTCTTCCCGGAACCGGGCAGGCCAACGAGGCCGATCTGCAAATTTCTATCCTCCTGGTGTCAGCGGGCCATGCTGACCAAGCCGGCCATGCTGACCAAGCCGGCCATGCTGACCAAGCGGGCCATGTTGACCATCACACGCAGAACGCGCGGATCATGGCCTTGTACACGTCGATCGCCAGGCCGTATTGGTCGAGGTTCATCCATTCGTCCACCGTGTGGGCCTGGCGTATATCCCCGGGGCCCAGCAGGACCAGTTCCATCTTCCTTCCAAAAACCAGGCCGTCTGTGCCGTAAGGCACCGTATGGGCCTTCTCCGTTCCGGTGATCCGAAGCGCCTCCCGGACCAAGTCTGAATCCGCGGACGTACTGAAGGGATCCCCGATCTTCTGGATCGTAAGTTCCACGCCGCACCGGTCGGCCGCGTCCCGGGTACGGTCCAGGAGGGCCTCCTGGTCCTGGCCAGGCATCGGCCGGTAGTAGACCGTGCATACGCTGCGAGGCGCCGTCATGTTCAGGGCGATCCCGCCGTCGTTGATCCCGATGTTCCAATCGGAAAAGGGCGGATCGAATTCATCGTTCAGGTGGACGGGGTCTGTGCGCAGTTCATCATGGATCGCCTTCATCTCCGAGAGAAAGGGTATCATGGCGAGATGGGCGTTTAGTCCTCTTCCGGTACTGCTGTGGGCCGCCTGGCCCGTTGTCTCCGCCCGGAGGAAAATCGCCCCCTTGTGTGCCCGCACGACCTGCATGAGTGTCGGTTCGCAGATGATCCCGTAGCGCAGGTCGTTTTCCGCCAGGAGTTCTGACCGGTCGCTGACTTCGGCAGCGCCCCAGCAGCCGACTTCCTCGTCGGCCGTGAACACGAGGTAGACCGGCGCGGAAAGGTCCGACGCCTCGAAGGCCGCTCCCGCCGCCAGCATGGTGGCCAGGGCGCCTTTCATGTCGCAGCTTCCCCGGCCGTATATCCTGTTGTCCCTGATCACCGCCGAAAAGGGGTCTTCTTCCCAGCCGTCCACTGGGACAGTGTCGGAATGGCCCAAGAGCGCCAATCCGCCCTTCCCCGTTCCCTTGCGGCCGACGAGATTGACCTTTTCCACGCCCTTGTCATCCTGGTAGGCTATGCGTTCGACCGTGAAATCCAACCGGTCGAGTTGCTCCTGCAGGTAATCCGATACGGGTGCGTTGCTGTTGGCGCTGATCGAATTGAAGGCGATCAGTTCCTTGGTTACGTGGACGGGATCGATCATCGTTGCATCCTGCTTTCATTTCGAAGTGGGCGCTTGCAATGAACAGGATGCCGGAGGTCGGACTCGAACCGACACGACCTTGCGGTCAAGGGATTTTGAGTCCCTCGCGTCTACCAATTCCACCACTCCGGCATAATCAAGATAGCCCGCCGGAGACATGCTCATTCGACGGGCTATCTTGATTGATTATAACGGGGACGACGGGACTCGAACCCGCAACTTCTGCCGTGACAGGGCAGTGCTCTAACCAGATTGAACTACGCCCCCGATATGTTGCATGGGCGATACTGGATTCGAACCAGTGACCTCATGCTTGTAAGGCATGCGCTCTGAACCAACTGAGCTAATCGCCCGTACGTGATCGCACGTTACGGTTGACGCGATTCCCGATCGTTGGCTGAACCCGTTCTTGCGGACTTTCCTCTCCAGATCAAAACCACGGGAATGCCCAGGCAGTAACCGGAAACCATCAACAACGGCGCCAGTGTGATCGATTCGTACGCCAGCGCGATGAAACCCAGAAGTATAGCGCCGAGTACCACACCGAGGAGACGAAAGTGGGAACCCCTAAACGGCAGGGTGTAGGTCTGGCTTCCCGTGGCGCGACGCCGTCCTGATGACCGGGATGAACCGGGCTCTGACTGCGATTTCCTCGCCATTTCTCCTCCACCTCCACGATCGCTAAGTATACGAATTCCGGCGCTTAGCGTCAAGACTAAATCGAGGCGCGATCCGACGCTATTCCTTGACTACCCACAGTTTCACATTGGCCTCGACGTGGGCATGCAGCGCGATGGGAATGGTGTATATGCCCAGCGCCTTGATGGGTTCGTTCAAAATGATCTTGCGCCGGTCGATTTCGTAGCCCTTTTCCTTCAGCAGGTCGGCGATGTTCTGCTGGGTCACGGAACCGAACATTCTGTCTTCTTCCCCGACCTGAACAACGGCGGTCAGGGAGACTTCTTCCATGATCCCGGCGAGTTCCGAAGCCTGTTCCTGCGTCTTGGCTTCCTGGGCCAGTTGACGCTTCATTTTGCCTTGAAGCATTTTCATGTTTCCGGGCGTCGCCGGAACGGCCTTCTTCGACAGCATCAGGAAGTTTCTGCCGTAACCGTTGGAAACCTCGACGATTTCTCCGATGTTTCCCAGGTTCCGCACAGATTCGGTCAAAATGAGCTTCACGTCCGACTCCTAGGCTACTTGTAGGTTTCTTCTATGAAGGGGAGCAGGCCGATATGCCGCGCCCGCTTCACGGCCTTTGCCAGGCGCCGCTGGCACAGGGCGCTGGCTCCCGAGATGCGGCTGGGCACGATCTTTCCCCGTTCGGTGACGAAACGCCGGAGCTGCTTAGGGTCCTTGTAATCGATGTTCTTAATGCGGCCCGGTATGCGTTTCTGCTTTCTCCCCCTGGTCATTCTGGATTGGTTCATGCTTCGGCTCCTGTCTCGTTTTCAGATTGGTCGCTCTTTGCATATACATGGGCGGGATGCTTCTTGACCCGTTTCGTCATGTGGCGGAGTACGCGATCGTTCAACTTGAACGACCGGTCCAGCACGTCCACCAGGGTCGGTTCGCCATCGAAGCGAATCAGTGTGTAATTCCCCTGGTGGGACTCGTTGATCTCGTAACTGAGTTTTCGGCTGCCCCAGCGTTCCGTGGCGACGACCTCACCCTGGTTCGAGGAAATGAGTCCTTCGATGGATGTTATCTCCTCCTCGAGTGGTGCTTCTTCGAGGCGGGGATCGATAATCACTACTGTTTCATAGGACCGCACGTGCATTCTCCTTGGTTGTATGCGGATTCGTTCAGTCGGCTTGCCTTCAGTCCGTAATCGACGGGCCGTTGTACCTGCTTGCAGCCTCGTCGCACCCGTCGCTCACGAACAATTCCAGTTGGGTACAGGCCCGGTCAAGGACGAAGGGCAAATCGGATGTCTCTTCCCTGTTGAATTCCTCCAGCACGTAATCGATCAGTGTATCGGCTTCCCGGGGAACGTCGACGCCGATGCGCTGGCGGGCGAAATCGACCGATCCCAGCGCGTCTATAATGGATTCCAGCCCCCGGTGGCCGCCATGACTGCCTTTCGCCCTCAGACGCAGCGTACCGAAGGGCAGGTTGACGTCGTCGCAAACGACCACGATGCGATCGACGTCGAGTTCGTAATGTCCCACCGCCTCCCTTACCGCGTAACCGCTGCGGTTCATGAAGGTCATCGGCTTTACCAGCGCCACCGGCAGTCCGGCTATCGTTGCGACTGCACCGTGAAACCTTTGGCTTACCGGGGCAAGCTCGAGATCGAGCCGCCGAAGCCAGGTGTCGATCACGTCGAAACCGGCGTTATGACGCGTGCCCGCGTACCGAACGCCCGGATTGCCGAGACCGATGAAGGCATGCATGGACGAACCTTCAGGCCGCAAGGGACCGGAATCGGCATGCTGACACATACCCAGGCCGCCTTAGTCTTCGCTTTCGTCCTCGTCCTCGCCCTCGCCGTCTTCCTGGGCCCGGCCGATGATTTCCGGTTCTTCCTGGTCCAGGTCGACTTCTTCTTCTTCCGGCTCCTCGGCCATCGGCGTCAGTACGGATACCACGGCGACTTCTCCGTCGGTCACGATTTCCACGTGATCGAAGGAAAGATCACTGACGTGGACCGTCTCGCCCATGAGCAATTCGCTGATATCGACTTCCAGGTGCTCGGGAATCTCGGATGCAACGCAGCGTATTTCAATTTCGCGCAGGGACTGATCCAACACGCCCCCGTCTCTCGTCACACCGATTGATTCACCGGTAAGCAGGAGCGAAACCTCGGTCGTGATCAGATCGCTCATCCTGATCTGCTGGAAATCGGCGTGCAGCACCGAGTTTTTCAGGTAATCCCTTTGGATATCCCGCAACAGGGCCTTCTTGGCCTCCATGCCTTCGATTTCGAGGTTGATGACGACGCTTTCGCCCCTGGTTTTCCTGAGGAATCCCTCGAACTCTCGGTAGTCGAGGATCAGTGGCGTAGTGGATTCCCCGCTTCCGTAGACCACGGCGGGCAGACCGCCCTCCCGCCTGAGCGCCTTGGCGACCTGTTTTCCGGTGTCCGTCCTTTGACGGGCTTTTAACGATACCTCGTTCATGTCCTTCTCCTGTGCGAATGCTGAAGTACAGTTGCGATCCAGCTCCGGATGGATTTCCTTTTCCGGCGGCGCTGGATTGATCTATCTCAGGTTTGATCCGACGATTCGAACAGTGAACTGACGGATTTTTCTTCGTGTATGCGCTTGATCGCCTCGCCGAAGAGGGACGCAACCGACAATTGCTCCAGCTTGCCGCTTTGCTTGTCCGGACTCAGGTGTATCGTATCCGAAACGATCAGGCAGTCCAGTACGGAATCCTCTACCTTTTGCACGGCGCTGCCGGATAGCAACGCATGGGTACACGCCGCGTAAATCGTTTCGGCGCCGTTCTTTTTCAAAGCCTCGGCCGCTCCGGTCAGGCTTCCCCCGGTGTCGATCATGTCGTCGCGGATGATCACGTTCTTTCCTTCCACTTCGCCGATCACGTTGACGACCTCCGAGACGTTGGGTCTTGGCCGCCGCTTGTCCACGAGCGCCAGGGGACAGTCAAGACGCCTGCCGTAAGACCGGGCCATGGCCATGCCCCCCGCGTCCGGGGAAGCGATCACGAGATTCTCCGATGTCCCCAGTTCCCGTAGCCGGCGCGTGAACACGGGCGCGGAGTAGAGATGGTCCAGGGGTATGTCGAAGAACCCCTGGATCTGGGGCGCGTGCAGGTCCATCGTAAGTACCCTGTCCGCCCCGGCAGCGGCGATCAGGTTCGCGACGACCTTGGCCGAAATGGGCACCCGGGGTCCAGCCTTGCGGTCCTGGCGGGCATAGCCAAAATAGGGGATCACCGCGGTGGCTCTTCGCGCCGAAGCCCGTTTGGCCGCATCCAGAAGCAACAGCAACTCGAGAAGGTTTTCCGCCGGCGAATTGGTCGACTGGACCACGAACACGTCGGTGCCGCGGATGTCCTCGTTGATATGTATCCGGATCTCTTTGTCGCTGAATCGCGAAACGGCGGCGTTGCCCATTCGTACGCCGAGATATTTGCAGATGTCCTGGGCCAGCGGTATGTTTGAATTCCCACTCAGAATCTTCAAACCGACCGCCATGTTCGATTCCTCCATCCAACAGTTAATGGACTCCGGCATCCCCATGGGAGATCGAGGATACCGCAAAGACCCTCCAGGACGTTTCTACCACGCCCCGCAGGTCGCGTGCTATCCGTTCCGCCGCTGCCCGGCCGGAAGCCAGTCCGAAGACCGCTGGACCGCTGCCCGACATCAATATGCCTTCAAGACCGGCGTCAGCCAGCAGACCCCTTGCCCGGTCGATCTCGGGATGGGCCGACCGCACCGCCGGTTCCAGGTCGTTATGCAGACAGGTCGCCAGTTTCTCGACATCCCCAGCCCGCAGGACAGAAACAACTAAATTAATACAGGACCTTTCTTTTGTCAATTCCAATTTCGAGCGGCCGTAGGCCCATCCGCTGGAGACCGCGAGGGGTGGACAGACCAACACGTAGTGGCGGGAACCGGTCTTCTCCAGCCATTCGACCTTTTCGCCTCTCCCGGTTGCCACCGCCGTGCCGCCGTACAGGCAAAAGGGTACGTCGGAGCCCAGCTCCGCGGCCAGTTCCATCAGGTCGGCTTCCCGCAGCCCCAGCGACCAGAGCGCATTGAGACCGTGAAGGGTCATGGCCGCGTTGCCGCTCCCGCCGGCGAGTCCCGCCGCCACGGGGATGCGCTTATGGATATGAATACGTACGCCCTTTTCGCCGAGTCCGTACCGGTCCCGCACGAGATCGGTCGCCCTGCTCACCAGGTTGCGTCCGTCCGTCGGCACGGAAGGGTCGGTGCAGGTCACGGTCGTTCCCTTTTCCTGTCCGGTAACCTCCACGTCGTCGCCGAGGTCCACGGACTCCATCAGCGTAACGATCTCGTGATATCCGTCGGGCCGCTTTCCAAGCAGATGGATGCCCAGGTTGATCTTGGCGTGGGAACGAAGGATCATTCGCCGTCCGCTACGCGAGCCGTGGTCTGTGTGATGATGATGTGGACGATGATCATGTGCATATTCTCCGCCATGCCGTAGTCGTCCACGGGGACGTGAACCGAGTGATCGGCCATCTCCTTCAACTTTCCGCCGGAGAATCCCGTCATTGCGACCGTAACCATCCCGGCCGATCCGGCGTATTCCATGGCGCGCACCACGTTGGGGCTGTTCCCCGACGCGCTGATGCCTATGACCACGTCGTCCGCCTCGCCCAGATTACGCAACTGTTGTTCGAAGACCTGTTCGTAGTCGAAGTCGTTGGCCCAGGCCGTGACGTAGGGCAGGTTGTCCGTAAGGCTGTTTACCCGGAACCGGGGATGATCTTCCGTGTCGCGCAGCGTGCCCTTGCCCAGGTCCACGCTGAAATGCGAAGCCGTCGCCGCGCTGCCGCCGTTTCCAATGACGAATATTCCCCGCCCGTTCTTTCGCGCTTCCATCAGAAGGTCTACCAGTTCCTGCACCTCGCGGGGTTCGATCCGGTTGCAGACGTCCCGCGTCCAGTCGAGGTATTCGCGGATCATTTCGTTTCATACCTCCGCATGTTGAAAATCACCTTGGTGCCATCCCGCTCCAGGTTGAACGGCAGTTCCCGGTAGTCGGAAAGCGCTTCGCGTACCCGGGGTTGGGACTGGTGGGGACAATACAGAAGCAGGAAACCGCCGCCACCCGCGCCGCATATTTTTCCGCCCGTTGCGCCGGCGTCCCTCGCCCTCTGGTACATGGTGTCGATTTCGGCATTGCTGACCAGTCCGGACATCCTGTACTTCCAGGTCCAGCCCCGGTTCAGCAGTTCTCCCATACCGTCGATTCGCCCGGCGGTCAGCGCTTCCCGCGTGTCCCGGGCCACGGACTTGATCTCCTTCAGCAATTCGAATTTCGTGGTCATATGCGCTTTCTGCTCACGCAGCACGGTTTCGGCCTTTCGGGTCTTGTTGGTGTAGAACAGCATCAGGCGGTCGCTCAATTCCAATGCGTGGTCGTTCGATACGTCGAGGCGCTCCACCTCCACGCCACCGGTCCTGAACGTAAAGCCGCGGAGTCCGCCGTACGCCGCGATGTACTGGTCCTGTTTCCCGATGGGCTTGCCGCAGCGGGCGATTTCGATCTCGCAGGCGTCCCTCGCCAGCTTCTCCGTGGGCTGAGGATCTCCGCAATAGGTGTACAGGGCGTTCAGCAGGCCCACCGTAATGCTGCTCGAGGAACCCAGGCCCGAGCCTTCGGTCGGTATGTCCGTCAGGGTCGTGATTTCCACGCCCTTGGTCACGCCGGTGAGCCGCAGGGACTCCCTGATGAGATCGTGTTCGATCTCGTCGGGATGATCGACCGCCTCTCTTTTCGAGTAATTGATGTATATCCTGTCGTCGAATCGTTCGTTGATGATGACGAAGATGTACTTGTCAATGGCCGCGCTGACGACAAGGCCGTCTTCCCGTTCGTAGAAATCGGCGAAATCCGTAAGGCCGCCGGCGAAACTGATGCGCAGGGGGGTCTGGGTGATGATCATGTACCGGTGCCGTTCGTTTCGTCGCCTCGTGTCCGCTGAGCCAGGTAGCCGTCCAGGGCATCCTCCCACGACGGCATCTCCGCGATACCCAGGGATCGGACCCGGGCGTTGTCCAACACCGTGTAAAGCGGTCGGGCGGCCGGGGCGCCGTACGCTTCCGTGGACGTCGGCTTGACCTTCGCATCGATCCCGGTTTTCCGGTAGATGGACCGGGTAAACTCGAAGTAGGAGCATGCGCCGCTGCTGGTGACGTGGTACGTGCCGTAAGAATCGGTCGCCAGGAGTTCCGCGAGCGCCCGGGCCAGGTCCGCCGTGGCCGTGGGCGACATCACCTGGTCGCTCACCACGATCACCTCCCGTCGTTCCATGCCCGCCCGGATCATGGTCTCGACGAAATTGTAGCCCTTTCCACCCCCGCCCGAACGGCCGAACAGGCCGGTAGTCCGTACGATGAAATGGCGATCCCAGGTCGAACGCACCAGGTGCTCTCCGGACAGCTTGGCCGTGCCGTATACATTCAGGGGCAGGGGCAGGTCATCCTCCAGGTATGGCCGGTCCGCGTTGCCGCCGAAGACGAAATTCGTGCTGATATGCACCAGTTCAGCGTCATACATGCGGCAGGCCATGGCCAGGTGCCACGGACCGAAGGCATTGACGGCGAAGGTTTTCTCGGGGTGGGATTCGCATTCGTCGACCTTGTGGTATGCGGCGGCATTGATCACCGCGTCGGGCCGGTGGTCGTTCAACAGGCCGTACACCGCGTGTTTTTCGGTGACGTCAAGCTCGTCGCGGGTGCAGGGAATCAACTCGTGGCCGGAGAGGGAGCGCTGCAGGTCCGTCCCGAGTTGTCCACGGGCTCCGGTTATGAGAATGCGCATAGGTTCTTGCCAATCATTTACCAGGGTTTACAGCCCGTGGTTCAAGCGAACGGGTCGGCATGCAAACAGGCCCGCGGATCCGTCGGCATCCCTGGCGAAGCACCATTCCGTTAGCCGCCCCGTCAAGATCCCTGCAGGTGTTTTTCCACGACCCTGGGCGTCTGCTCCACGGCTTCATCGATCCGCGACGCGTCCTTCCCGCCTGCCTGCGCCATGTGGGCCTTTCCACCACCGCCGCCCCCGATGATGGCGGCCACGTCCCTCGCAATCCTGCCCGCGTGGAGACCGTGCCTGGAGATCGCTTCGTCGGTGACCACGACGATGCAGGCGGGCCGTTCATCGAAGCTCGCGAACAAGACGCCCACCGCGGCCCCGTCAAGGCGCTCGCGCACCGTGTCTCCCATCGCGCGCAGGGTGTCGATGTCCGGACATTCGACGCGGGCGGCGGCCACGGATACGCCGTCTGCGTCCACGGTCCCATTTACCAGGTCATCGATCCAGTTTCGCGCAGAGGCCCGGCCCAGGTCACGGACATGCCGTTCCAGTTCGCGCGCCCGCGTGTTCAGGTCGCCGGCTTTTTTGGCCAGGTCATCCGGTTCGCACCTGAGGACCTCCGCGGTCTGCGCGATGAGGCCTTCATCTCTCTTGACGGATTCGAAGGCGGCGGCGCCGGTCACGGCCTCGATGCGCCGTTCACCGGCGGCGATGCCCGATTCCCGGACCAGCCGGAACATCCCGATCTCGCCAGTGGCGCCGAGGTGCGTGCCGCCGCACAGTTCCAGGCTCACGTCACCGATTCGCACCACGCGTACGCTGTCGTCGTACTTTTCCGTGAAAAGCGCCATGGCGCCCCGGCTCCTGGCGTTTTCCAGGTCGGTTTCGAACCACTCGACGGCGATGTTCTTCCAGATAAGCTCGTTGACCCTGCGTTCGATGGCGTTCAGTACTTCCGGGTCGACCGGCTTGAAGTGGGCTAAGTCGAAACGAAGCCGCTCGGGGGCAACCTCGGAACCCCGCTGCTCCACGTGGACGCCAAGGGTCTCCCGCAGCACGGCGTGCAGGAGGTGGGTCGCCGTGTGGTTCCGCATGATGGCTAGCCTGCGCGCTCCGTCCACGTGCGCGGAAACAACCATCCCGGGTTCGAGGGCAGTAGCGGTGTTCGGATCACAGTGGTGTACGATAATGTCGCCGTCCCGGGTAGTGTCCTGGACCGCGATCCGGTCGCTCGACTCCGTCTCCAGCCAGCCGGAGTCGCCCACCTGTCCTCCCGATTCGCCGTAGAAGGGCGTTTCAGACAGGACGACGGATCCGTTTTCGCAAGCGACGATGGTAGTGTTGTCTGATGTAAGAGTTTCGTAGCCGACAAAGATGGTCGGTGTGACAACCTCGACTTTACCTTTGGCAGCAACGTTGCGCTGCACACCCGTCGCCGCGGCATCAACCGGCTTCCCACCGACCCTGGACCGCGACCGCTGCTGTTCCATCTCTGCGTCGAATCCGCCCAGGTCCACGGTAAGGCCTCTCTCGCCGGCCATCAGTTGCGTCAGGTCCAGCGGGAAGCCGTAGGTGTCGTACAGCTTGAACGCCTCGTCCCCCCGGATCTCACGCCGTCCTTCGGCCACAGCCTGGTCCACCATGCCCCCGAATAGCTCCAGCCCGTGGTCGAGTGTGCGGCCGAAGGCCTCTTCTTCGGACTTGACGACGGTCTGCACTTTCTCCCGGGCCGGCCGGAGTTCCGGGTAGGCCGAATCCATCTGCTCCGTAAGCGTTGGTACGAGCCGGTGGAGGAAGGGTTCGTCCAGGCCGAGAGTGCGGCCGTACCGCGCAGCGCGGCGCAGGATGCGGCGCAGGACGTAGCCCCGGCCTTCGTTGGAGGGCAGGGCGCCGTCGGCAATGGCGAAGGTAAGGGCACGGACGTGATCAGCAACAACACGATATGCCACTGCCGTATCCCCTTCCGCGTAGGGCTGTTCCGACAATTCCCCGATGTGATCCATCAGCGGCCGGAACGAATCGGTCTCGTAGTTCGAATCCACGCCCTGCAATATGGTAAGCATGCGCTCGAATCCCATCCCCGTATCCACGTGGCGGGACGGCAGGGGGGTTAGCGCGCCACCGGGCCCCCGATCGTACTGGATGAAAACCAGGTTCCAGATTTCCACGTACCGTGTACAGTCCCCGTTAACTCCGCAGATATGGTCCGGGTCGTCTTTCCGATCGCACCTTTCCGGTCCCTGGTCGTAGTGGATCTCCGAGTTGGGACCGCAGGGGCCGGTCTCGCCCATTTCCCAGAAGTTGTCCTTTTCATCGAATCTCAGTACGCGGTCGGCCGGGACGCCGGTGTGCCGCCGCCAGAGCGCCTCGGATTCGTCGTCTTCCCTGAAGACGGTGGTCCAGAACCTGTCGGCGTCCAGCCCCCACTCTTCGGTCAGCAGTTCCCAGGCCCAGGCGATGGCTTCTTCCTTGTAGTAGTCGCCGAAGGACCAGTTTCCCAGCATCTCGAAAAACGTCTGGTGGATCGGCGATTTGCCCACGTCTTCCAGGTCGTTGTGCTTTCCACCGGCCCTGATGCACTTCTGGAAGTCCACCGCGCGCACGTAGTCCCGGGTGCTCCGTCCCAGGAAGACATCCTTGAACTGGTTCATCCCCGCGTTGGTGAATAACAGCGTCGGATCGTCCCAGGGTACCACGCTGGCGCTCGGCACGACCCTGTGGTCACGGTCGGCGAAGAAGCCGGTAAAGGATCTGCGCAGTTCGGCTCCGGTCAATTTCCGGACTCCTGTATCTCGTCCAGCAAGCGATGGACAACGTTGTAGATGACGGACTGGCCGAACCCCCGTCTCCCCAGGAAGGCGACCATGCGGCGTTGGGCCGCGTCGCGGTCCAGCCGGCCGTATCGATGGGACTGGCGGCGCAGCGCCTCGTAGGCCCGCTCGGTTTCCCCCTCGCCGTCATCCCGTTCCTTGAGCGCGGTTTCGACGACTTCGGCGTCGATCCCCTTCTGCCTCAATTCGCGGCGCAGCAGGGCCAGGCTGACCGGCCGGGTGCGAAGGCGTTCGTCGATCCAGAGGCTGGCGAAACGCGCATCGTCGATCAGCCCCGCGCCCTGTAACCGGTCCAGCACGATCTCGATGACGTCTTCCGGCCGGCCTCGCGACGACAGTTTCGACGCCAATTCGCGCCGGGTCCGCATGCGATGGCCAATGAGCCGGTGAGCTTCCCTCATGGCCCGAACGACGCCGTCGGCGGTTTCCATTTCCCGCAGTCTATCCGAATCCAGCGCCTGGCCGTGTGCAAGACCGAAGCGCAGGAAGGTCTCTTCCGTGATCGTCAAGGTCCGGTCGTCGTCGACCGTAACCTTCCGTTCCCGGCGCCGGCCGTCTCCCTGAGTGCTGATGTCCGTTATGGTCGGCATGGTCATTCCAATCCGACGTGATCGATGACCGTGTAGACCGGTCCGTCCTGTTTCAGGTCGCTCCGCACCACCGCCACGCGGGTCACCGTAAACGGCTCGGTCTCGAACGACATGGTCCGGACCAGTTCCGTGAGCTTCGCCAGTCCCCGCGGCGACCGCACCCTGCCGATGGTCATGTGGGGCGAAAAGGGCCTTTCCTCGCGAACGAAACGGCGGGCGTGCAATTCGGTTTCGATCCGCTGTTGCATGGCGATCAGTTCGTCCTTGCCCACTTGGATGGAAACCCAGAAAACACGGGGCCGGTTCAGGTCGGGGAAGGCGCCCACTCGTCCCAGGCTCAAGGCAAACGGTCTATTGGTAACCAGGGCCTCGCACAGTCCTTCGCGAATTACCGCCTGCTGATCTGCCTCGATGTTCCCCAGGAATTTAAGCGTGACGTGGATATTCCCCGGTTCGACCCACTTGATATCGGTCCCTGTTCCCTTCAGTCGATTTTCCAGCTCCGCAATCTGGTTTTTTACGGCATCCGGAACTTCCACGGCGATGAACGTGCGCATCGATAGCCTTTCTACGGGGCCAACGGGTCTTCAGTTCCCGTTACCCGCATGGGTGAGCGCCAGTCGTAGCAGGTTCAGCGCGGCCAGCGCCGCCCGAGTCTTGTTGGTCTGCCGGTCCGGACCCAGCATGAGTTTTCGCGTCTCGACGCCGTCCGGTGTGGCCAGTCCCAGGTATACCAGGCCGACGGGTTTTTCCGGGGTCCCGCCGCCGGGGCCCGCGACACCGGTCGTAGACAGGCCGTAGGTGGCGCCGCTAGTCCGCCGTACGCCCCGTGCCATGGCGGCCGCCGTTTCCGCGCTGACCGCGCCGTGACGGTCAATCGTAGTCTCAGGCACTTCCAGCCGCGCCGTCTTGGCGGCGTTGCTGTAGGTTACCATGCCTTCCATCATGTAGTCGGAACTGCCCGGCACGTCGGTCATGCGGGAGGCGACGAGGCCGCCGGTGCAGGATTCGGCGATGGCGACTGTCGCACCCGCTTTCAGTAGCAGGCGTCCCACTACCTCTTCAAGGGTGTCGTCGTCCACGCCGTAGATGTGTTCGCCGGCCTGGGCGACCATCCTGGTCTCTACGGTCTCGATGCGTCGTCGGGCTTCTTCCTCGGATCGGCCCTCGGCCGTGAGACGCAGATTGACACCGGTCTCCTGCGGCAAAGAAGCTATTTTAACGTCTTCTGCCTCATCGATGACATCGCCGATGACCAGGGAGAGGCTCGATTCCCCGATTCCCGTTGTCCGGATCCACCGGTGCAGGATGACCCTGCCCTCGCCGTGCTCCTTCAGACGGGGCAGCACCTGTTCGTTCAACATCTTCTTCATTTCACGGGGCACCCCCGGCATGACGAAAACTGCCGCGCCCTTGTGGTGCACCAGGAAACCTGGCGCCGTGCCAACCGGGTTATCAAGCACTTCGGCGTTCCGAGGCATGTAAGCCTGGATGCGGTTCGATTCCGGCATGGCCATCCCCCGCTGGGTGAACATGGCTTCCACCGTGTCCAGGATATCGGGATGAAACACCAGGTCCTGTCCGATCGCCTCGGCGATGACGGTCTTGGTCACGTCGTCGTGGGTCGGTCCGAGGCCGCCCGTGACGAGGACCACGTCCGCCTGCCGGCACACGATGTCCAGCGCCTGGCCGATACGCGTATCCTCATCGCCCACGGTCATGCAACAGATGGGTTCGATGCCGGTTTCCGTCATGCGCTGGCCGATATAAGCGGCGTTGGTGTCGACCACGGAACCGTAGAGCAGTTCGTCGCCGATCGTGATGATCGCGGCGGATTTCATAATAGAAGCCATCCTATGAGCAAGAGCAGGAGATGGGTATATACCGCGGCTGCGCCGTCGTCCATCATGACTCCCAACCCGCCGGGAAGCCGCTGCATCCGGTCGCAGGGGAAGGGCTTCCATATGTCCAGGGCGCGAAACAGGACGAATCCGGCGACGACCGTGACGAGGTCGAGATTCATCCCGGCGAAGACGATCAGGACCCCGACGATCTCGTCGATCACGATTTCGGGTCCGTCGTGTCCAAAAACAGGTTCTGCCCTGCTCGACACCCAGACCCCGAGGACGAAGAAGCCCAGGGTGGCCAGCAGGTAATATACAAGGGGCAGGCCAAGCAGACCCGACAGCACCCAGACCAGACCGAGACCCAGCACGCTGCCGGCGGTGCCGGGCGCGCGGGGCGTGTAGCCGGCGTAACATCCGGTCGACAGCAGTATGATCAGGGCGCGCATGCCTACCTCAGCAGACTGGTGAAAATCGACCGGTTCTTTATGACGTAGTCGAGGCCGGAACTGACGGTGAGCGACATGGATACGAAAACCATACCGTTGAGCACCCACCAGGCGACGCCATCGTACTCTCCGCTCCACTGGCCGTAGGCGATCATAGTCGTCTGGACGTTGATGTAGAGCAGGATGATCACGATGACCACCATCTGCGAAGCCGTCTTCCACTTGGCGACCTGGGTCGGCAGGATGAGGAGGCCGCGGTACGCCGCGATGCAGCGCAGGCCGGTCACGATGAAGTCCCTGCCGATGATCACCAGGACCATCCAGGTATAGATGTAGCCCAGGGACGCGAAGCAGATCAGGGCGGTGGACGTGAGGATCTTGTCCGCCAGGGGATCCATGAACTTGCCGAAACTGGTGATCACTCCGGTCTTGCGCGCCAGGTAACCGTCATACAGATCCGTCAGTGAAGCGATAATGAAGATCAACAGGGCGATATACCGTGTATACCATGTATCTACCAAGAAAAAGACCATGAAGATGGGACTCAGGATGATTCGAAATATGGTCAGTTTGTTGGGCAGATTCATGGCTGTTCAGGGGAAAGATGTCGAGTCGGCGATCGAATTACAGCTCCGTGCGGCCTTCAAGGGCGCGGGCAAGCGTGACTTCGTCGGCGTATTCCAGGTCGCCGCCCATGGGAAGGCCCCGGGCGAGGCGGGTCACCCTGACGCCAAGCGGCTTGATCAACCGGCTCAGGTAAAGCGCGGTTGCTTCCCCCTCGATATTGGGATTGGTCGCGATAATGACCTCTTCCACAGAATCGTTCATCCGCAGCATGAGTTCCCGGGCGCGGATGTCATCCGGAGTAATGTTGTCGAGGGGTGAAAGCGCGCCGTGGAGCACGTGGTACATGCCCCGGTACTCTCCCGTGCTTTCGAGGGTGATCACGTCCCTGGGTTCTTCTACGACACAAATGGTCTCCGGTTTTCGCCGGGCGTCGTGGCAGATCTCGCAGGTTTCAGATTCGGTGATGTTCCAGCACACGTCGCAGTACCGGACCTTTTCCTTGACCGCCCGTATGGCGTCTGACAGGGAAAAAGCCCGTTCGGCGGGTCCTTTCAAGATATGGAAGGCCAGCCTTTGCGCCGTCACCCTACCGATGTTGGGCAGGCGGCTCAGCTCATCTACCAGGATGGCCAGGGCCTCGGAACTGTACTTGCGCGCCATGAAAACCGATTCCTCTTCAGTCTGGTGCGGGAAAAACGAAAAGCCGGAATAGCGGCGTTACAGGCCCAGGCCGGGGATCTGAAGTCCACCGGTGAGCTGTCCCATCTCCTGGTCCATCATTTCCTGCGCCTTTTGCTGTCCCTGGTTTATGGCGGCCAGCACGAGGTCTTCGAGCATTTCCACGTCTTCAGGATCCACCGCTTCCGGATTGATCTTGATCTCCACGACATTCAACTTGCCGTCAACCACCGCGGTGACCATACCACCGCCGGCCGTGCCCTCGACGCGCTGCTCCGCGAGTTCTTCCTGAAGCTGCATCATCTTCTTCTGCATCTTCTGAACCTGCTTCATCATGCCTGACATGCCCTTGGCCATAACCGTATCCTTTCCTTTTATGTCCTTACTGCCGATGGATTCTCAGCCGTTCGGATCTGTACTCAATCCGCGACGATCTTACCGTCGAAAGCTTCCACAATCTTCATGACGGCGGGGTCTTTCGCGACGGCTGAGCGAGCACCGGCCTCCTGCTTGACTTCCTTACCGGTTGACGGAGTCTGCTCCTCTTTATCGGTTGAAGGTGCCTGCTCTTCTTCCATGACGGTAGTCTCATCGCCCCCGGTCTTCTCGACCGCCTCGGTTTTGTCGTCGATCTCGCAGACGATTCGTATTGGGATCCCCAGCACGCTGGAGCATGCCGTCTGTATCAACATCGCGGCATCCCGCTTTTCGACTTTCTCTTTGTGAAATTGATCTTTAGCGTTGAATCCCAGCTTGATCACAGCCCGCCGTCCCGAACCGGCGTCTTCGGCCGGGGAGAAGCCGGTGATCTTCGCTTCGTCCAGGAAACTGCCCAGCGAGTTGCTTTTCACCCGGACCTCTTCCACGATGCCGGACCACCGGTTGCGGATTTCGCTGACGTCGATTTCCACGGCAGTCGTCGCGGCCCCGGAGGTCTCCGCGCGTTCCCCGGTCTCCGAGTCAGTCAAAGAAGCCGATATCTTGTCCGTCAGTGAACCTGGCGTCTTGCCGGACGACGTCACCTGCTTCGCGTCGGACGATGTCACCTGGTTCGTATCGGACGGCTTCACCTGCGCCGTGCCGGTCGATGATCCCGGTTCAGCGGCCGTGGCACCCCGTTCCACCGGTTGCTCACTGGCAGAGGATGATTCCCGCCGGGCATCAGGCGGTTTCGACTCCCCTGCGAAGTCCGAATCCGTCGGCCCGCCGTCTCCTTCACCCCCACCGACGCGCTGAGCCATTTCGGACAACCGGGACATGACCTCGGTCAACTGCACCGACTGGACCATTCGAACCATGCGGACGATGCCCGTTTCGAGTTGCACCCGGGGAAGTGCGCTGTGCTTGACGGACTGTTCCATTTGCGTAGCCAGCTGGGAAAGCCGGAGCAGGTCCTCCGCCTCGAAACCCTCCGCCTGTTTCCGGTAGCGGTCGAGTTCAAGCGCGGCGGCGCCGAGCAGCGCTTCCGCGTCGGGGCTCGCCTTGACGACGAGCAGGTTGCGCAGATGTTCCAGGACACCCAGGATGATCTCGTCGAGGTCGTGGCCCTGTCGGAAGAGTCGGTCGACCAGGTCCAGCCCCCGGGAAACGTCCTGGTCCGCCACGATGTCCAGCAATTCGAAATAGACGTCCTGGTCCACGATGCCCAGGACTTCCGCCGCTTCACGGGCGGTCAGCCCGGTGCCGCCAAAGGCGACTATCTGGTCCATGAGACTTTCGGCGTCCCGCAGGCTGCCATCTACCCTGCGTGCGACGAGGGCGAGCGCATCGCGCTGAATGCCGTAACCGCTCTTTTCACTGATCATGGCCAGGTGATCGACGATGACAGGTCCAGATATGCGCCGGAAGTCGAATCGCTGGCAACGGGAAAGCACGGTGGGGATCACCTTCCGGGGATCCGTCGTCGCAAAGATGAAGTACACGTGGGGAGGGGGTTCTTCGAGCGTTTTCAACAGGGCGTTGAACGCTTCCTTGGTCAGCATGTGCACTTCGTCGATGATGTAGATCTTGTGCTTGCCCTTGCTGGGCGTGTACTTGACGCTCTCGAGCAGATGGTTCCGAACCTGTTCGACCCGGTTGTTGGACGCACCGTCGATTTCCAGCACGTCGACGCTGCGTCCTTCCGCGATTTCATGGCAGAATGTACAGGCGTTGCAGGGCGTTACGGTGGGGCCGTTGACGCAGTTCAGGGCCTTGGCCAGGATACGGGCGGTGGTCGTCTTGCCCACGCCGCGAGGTCCGGCGAACAGGTAGGCATGGGCTATCTGACCGGCCTGAATGGCGTTTTTAAGCGTAGTGGTGACGTGTTCCTGGCCGATTACGCCGTCGAATTCCTGGGGACGCCATTTTCGGGCCGTGACTTCGTAGGCCAATGCCCAAACCTCCATGCCTGGGTTACACGGGACGCGAGGCAGGTAGAACGGGGCGGAAATGGTAAAGCGGTCGTGCACCCACCCTCGAATCTCCTCGTATCGGGGCATCCGTACCGCCGGCTCCGGCCAGGCGCTCCTGCGGCACACGAGTTAGGCGCTTACCGCTGCTACCTTCCGGTCCTGACGGGGTTGGGCGTTTTCAAGTTGCGCAGGACCTGACTTTCAATACCGGCTGTAACAAATACCGGCGACGCAAGTGCGATCCTTGGGATGGGAATTCGACCCCGCTGTAGCGGATTGCGGGTTACAGGGCACCGCTAACTCCCCATCTAGCACGACCGTAATCTAAAAAGTTTTTATACCGGGATTCCAGGTCCGCCATTAAAAATCGTTCCGGGCCTCCCGAGTGGAGCAGAGCGGAATCGAACCGCCGACCTCCAGATTGCGATTCTGGCGCTCTCCCAACTGAGCTACTGCCCCTGAAAACAACTGTGGAACGAAAGGATTGCCGCCCTCTTCGTTCCGGGTCCGGGTTACCCCGGTATTCAACGGAGAGGGTGGGATTCGAACCCACGGTCCACATGGTGAACACACGCTCTCCAGGCGTGCCGATTCGACCGCTCTCGCACCTCTCCCAAGTATACAAGCCCTCAGTAGTACAGTCCCGACACCCGCATTCCCCCTGAACGTTCGCCGCGCTTATTGACCGACCACACTTCCTGGCGCTCCTGCCATTACACCAAGGCCAGTTCTCTTCGCACCAACTGTGACGTAGCTATCGTCTGCCATAAATTCCTGAACTCCACGTAAATCGCATAGTTTAAACGTAGAGTCAGATCGGACAATTTAACAGAAACGACTGGCAGAAACAACAGTAAATTCACCTATGAGGACCCGACCATGACGAGTTTTCACGGGGCCTGCCGTTCTAGGCGTTCCATGTAATCGCCAACGGGCTTGTGTCCGCAAAGACTGGCCGATAACGTAGTTGATCCCGCTGAATAACGTACGTTCGAGAAGGTGCAACAACAGTTTATGAAATCTAATAACATGTTGTAATTACGTTATTTGTACATTCCTTGACAATCCAATCCTGTGCTTGTAGTTTTGTTCCGACAAGGATGCCAAACGTCCGCGAAGTTTACAGCACAATACGATCCAGTCAGCACCGTGTAGAATTTGTTCGAATACATGAGACCGGAGTTCTGAACGATGTCTGCAGGCTTCTCGAATCACTCTTGTACTGAACCATGACGGCGATCTCACCACTCCGCAATCTTGCGTCGGAACTTCGCTCGGACGGCGTATCGTCGAAGGCCGTTCCCGCGCTGGCTGCCGGCCTCACCTCGGGCCTGAGTGTGCTCGTCGGCGTGGTCGCATACGGCGAGTTTATCTTTTCCGGACCGCTCGCTCCATATTCCTCCCAGGGCGTCGGCCTGGTGCTTTTCGGGAGCTTCGCGGCCTGCCTGGTCATCGCGCTTACCGGTTGCTTTCGCGGAGCGATATCGGCGCTGCCCGCGGCGCTGTTGATCGTGATGGCCCAGGTCGGCGCCACGATGGAAGCGGAAGGCGAAGCGCTGTTCGTCACCACCGTGGTGGCCCTCATAATCGGCTCGGTTGCTTCGGGCGTTTTCTTACTTCTGTTAGGCTGGTTTCGAACTGCCAGTCTGGTGCGGTTCGTCCCCTTCCCGGTCGCGGGTGGATTCGTGGCGGGAATCGGGGCAGCGGTGTGCCTGGCCGGGATGTCCCTGATGGGGGTGGATACGGACTGGCGGGCGATTCCTACGCTGGTGGAACCGCAGGTAATCTGGAAGTGGATTCCCGGCGCGGTCTTCGGCATCGGTCTGTACCTCGCGCTGAAACGGTGGAGACGTCCGCTCATCCTGCCGGTCAGCGTCGTGCTTGCCGTTGCTGCCTGCCACCTCGGCCTCGCGGTCCTCGACATCTCCGGCGACGAGGCGAGAGTGGCGGGTCTCTTGTTGACAAGCACCGCGGAAGGCGGACTGTGGCCGGTGCTGCAACCCGCGGATCTGGTACATGTGGACTGGACCGCGATGGCCATGCAGATTCCCGTGCTGCTTATGCTGTTGCTGGTCCACCTTATCGTCGTAATCATGAGTATCGCCGGCGTGGAAATGGCCGCAAACCAGGACCTGGACTGGGACCGCGAATTCAAAGCGACGGGAATCGCCAGTGTTGTGGCCGGCCTTGGCGGCGGCACGCCCGCGGGCATGATTGTGCCCGCGTCGCTGCGCAGCAAACTGATCGGAGCCGCCACCCGCCTGACCGGTATATATGCCGCCTTCGTCTTTGGAATTGCCCTGTTAGTGGGCGATGGGATGCTGGAACTGGTCCCGGTACCGATCGTGGGGGGCATATTGTTTTTCGCCGGCGTCGGTATGCTGGACGAAGGACTCGTACGGAGTCGAAAGCGGCTTCCATGGTCGGAGTATGGCATAATCCTGCTGATCGCCGGCGTCATCGTGGTCTTCGGGCTGTTCGAAGGCGTGGGCGCCGGGCTGGTGGCCACACTGCTGTTTTTCGTCGTGCGTTTGAGCCGGGTGGACCCGATCGAATCGAGTTTCACGGCAAACGAGCACCGGAGCACCAGGGTACGTTCCGTCCCGGATCGCGTCATCCTTCGGGAGGAAGGCCAGCGCGTGCTGGCGTACCAGTTGCGCGGCTATGTGTTCTTCGGAAGCGTGTACCCTCTCGCGGATCAACTCAAGAAAACCCTGGTCGGCGACCCGCGTCCCGCGTGCCTGATGCTGGACTTTGCCAATGTCTCGGGCTTCGACTTCTCGGCCGTCAACGTCTTTACGAGGTTCCTGCGAGCGGCAGACGCGGCGGGCGTGCAGGTGGTTCTGAGCGCGCCGTCGGAGCAGCTGAGGTCCGGACTGGAGCGCAGCCTTTCCCTCGCGGAGTTCGCCGCGGTCCGGATCGAAGCGAATGTCGACAGCGCGATGGGTGTGTGTGAGGATTTCGTCATCGAGGGGTGGAAGGTGAAGGCAAGCGGGGGTGAAGAGCAGCGCGCCTCGTTGTTGGATCGCGCAGCCGCCGACCTCGAGCGCCAACTGGAGAAGCAGGTTCAGTTCGAAAGCCTGATGGAAGAGCTTGAAGGCTGGCTGAGTCCCCGCCGATACACCTCCGGCGATGTCCTGGCAGGCCCCGGGGTGCCGGGCGAAGGCCTGCAGTTGCTGACCTCCGGCCGGGCTTCCGCCATCGAAGCCTCGGGCGCGAGTGTCGGCCAGTACGGTCCCGGCGACGCGATCTGGCCGGTCGACCCGACCGACGCAAGAGCGCTCGTGGTGACCGCCGACGAGTCCTGCCAGACGATGGTGCTGACGCCGGATGCCCGACGACGGCTGGAGGAAGACGAGGAACAGCTTGCCCTGACGCTATATCGATACCTTTTGGCCGGCCGCTTCGAAGGCTCCGACCGCGAATCTCCTTTAGATAACACACCTTGAAAACAGTTTCCAGTTACATGTCGGAGTCCCCTGAATGAAACGGTTTATCACGAAAGCGTTCATCCTGTCGATTGCCCTCGGCAGCACCGGGAATGTGGCCGCCCAGGAACCGGCCGTCATAGCCGAGTGGCCCTTTGTCGGATCGGACCAGGAGCACTCCAAGTACTCGGCAGCGTCCGAAATCACGACCGCGAACGTAGGTGACCTGGAGATCGTCTGGAAATGGGAGCCGAACGAGAAGCCCCTGCAGGAATATGGCACACGGCCCGGCCCCTTCCAGGCAACGCCCGTCATGGTGGACGGCGTCCTGTACCTGTCTACAATGTACACGCGTGTGGCGGCGCTAGACGCGGAAACGGGCGCGGTGCTCTGGAAGTTCGATCCCAGGGCCTTCGAAGGCGGGCAGGAAGGGGCGGGCCCGACGGGCTTCAAACACCGCGGTATCGCCTTCTGGGAAGACGATGCCGGCGCCCGCGTCTTTCTCAACAGCCGCGATCGGCTTTATTCAATCGACGCCGCGACCGGAGAACTGGTCGAGGGTTTCGGCGAGAACGGGAGCGTGCTGTTGACCGAGGGACATGGTCGCGAGGTGAGCCGTTACGAATTCGACCAGACCTCGCCTCCTGTGGTTTTCGAAGATCTGGTAATCGTCGGAAGCCGGGTGCCCGACGGCGTGCAGCGAAAGTTCGACCCGCCCGGAACCGTTCAGGCCTTCGACACGCGCACGGGTGAGCGGCGTTGGGTGTTCTTCACTGTCCCGCAATCAGCCGAGGATTTCGGTGCGGATACCTGGGAGAACGAGTCCTGGCGCTACAGTGGACACGCCAACGTTTGGGGACTGATGTCGCTCGACGTCGAGCGGGGACTCCTGTATGCGCCGACGAGCACGCCAAGCAGCGACTACTGGGGAGGCCGCCGCCTGGGGGCGAACCTTTTCGCAGAGTCCCTCTTGTGTCTCGACGCGCGCACGGGCGAGCGCCAATGGCATTTCCAGACCGTGCACCATGGCGTCTGGGACTACGACCTTTCCGCGGCGCCGAACCTGGTGACGATCACGGTGGACAGCCGCGAAATCGACGCAGTGGCCCAGGTTTCGAAGCATGGCTTCACATTCGTGTTCGACCGGGTCACGGGCGAACCCGTATGGCCGATCGAAGAGCGTGCGGTGGACACGAAGACGGACGTGCCGGGCGAAGTATTGCATCCGACGCAGCCGTTTCCGACCAGGCCGCCGCCATTCGGCAGGCAGGGAGTGACGCTCGACGACGCCAACGATCTGACACCCGAGATCCATGCGCTCGCGGTGGCAAAGATGAAGCAGTTCCGAATGGGTCCGCTCTTCACGCCCCCGAGCCTTCAGGGAACCCTCCAGCGCCCGGGCGCGAGCGGTGGCGCGAACTGGGGCGGGGCGGCCTTCGACCCCGAGACCGGAATCCTGTACGTACGGACTTCGGAGGAGGCCGACACGAACCAGCTCTGCGAGAATACGGGCGACGACCCGCGCGTCGACGTGGAGTACAGCAACAACTGCCCCTATGGCGCGACGCTCGTCATGTACACGGAGGCCGGCGGTCCCGGCGCGGCGCAGGCTCCGGAGAGTCCGCTCGGCCCAATCCCGCTCACCAAACCACCCTACGCGCACCTGGTGGCGATTGACCTCCACGCGGGAGAGATAGCGTGGAAAGTGCCGTTCGGGGAAGGAAGCGAGGAGATTCGCGAGCACCCGTTACTTAGCGGTGTCGACCTGCCGGAGCGGATCGGCACGCTCGGAAATTCCGGTCCGATGGTGACCCGGGGCGGCGTCGTATTCCTGGGCGGCGGCGATCCGTACCTGTACGCCTTCGACAAGGCGACCGGCGCCGAGATCTGGCGCGGCGGAACGACGTTTCCTACAAACGGGAACCCGATGACGTACCGGACGCGGTCGGGACGGCAGTTCGTCGTCATCTCGACCGGTTCAGGGGAGGACGCGGCGCTTGTAGCCTTCGCGCGATCCGGTCGGTGAGATTCGAAGGTGGTGTGGTGACGTTGATTTATGATAAGCCGGTGGGCGAGACTTCGAAATCAGGCGATTTGGTCTGAGGCGAATCCATCCAGCCCGAGGATCGCCACTGGTCGTAGCATCCGCTACTTTGCGCACGATGGTTGTAACGGCTGAGCGATTAGGGTTGGGTTAACTCCTACTACGACGGGTTCTGATGCCTGCCTTGACTAGAACGTAAGATCCTCCCAATGTACCAACTATACCAGTAGGAACTCCAGCCATGACACCAACAACAAATCCCTTCGCAATTGCTACCCCCGCACTATCTTCCGCCATGAACATCTGAACCAAGAACACGCCTATTCCTGTGAATAGAAAAGCTAGTAGACTTACGAGTGGAGTTGCTAGTCCAAACGTGGCCAGGTTTGCACCCCAAAACGCCATGTCGACAACGATTAGCAACGCTGCACTAAAACCATGTAAGTTACTATTAGGTTTGTCGGTTTCCGTAGCGTGAATTGACATTTAAGAAACCCTCTATTCACATCCTAAAAACCGAATATAGAACTGAAAGGGTTATATGCATATATCATACTTACCATCGATTGGAATGTAATAGTGTAAGTGGACATGTAACTTATTGTGAATAAAGGAGGTTCAAGAAAATCGACTGAATTGCAAGTCTTCAACTGTCCACAAAAATGGACAAACATATCAATTCGCAGGGACACCGCGGGATCAGCGACGGTATCACCGCAGCACATCCGAGTTATAGGGCCTCTAACCTCCAATGGACGGCCTTACTGCTGGGTCCGGCCAATTAGCAGAAACACAATGACCCATCAACTCGGAAAGCTTGCCTGCCAATTAAGACAACCTTGTGCACATGGAGTTGATCGTGCCTCACAGTCCTGGACCTGTCGTCGACGATCACAACAATTAAAAAACCGTTACGGACGGATTCTGCCTAAGTCCGTTTGTCCAATGCCTTGTACCACCTGCGTACGGTAAATTCGCCAGATGTGTCACTATACCTGAAACACTCAACGAGAGCATCGATAGAGTCGATCACTCCGCTGAGTACTGAGGCCGAAAGGCTACTACCCGAGCCTGTCTCATAGTGGCTAACCCAGTTACCGATTATTGCGGGTACGTGTGATGTATCGATATCCAAAATCTGCTGTTCATCGAGCACAAGCGTTTCCGCTTTTTTATGCAACTCAATCGCGGAGATTATAGCGTCAAGGCAGTTGTTAACCATCCGCTTTGTGTCCTTGATGGCAAAATCTATCGGTACTGGAATATCTACCTTACGGATGATTTGTTGAAGCTTGTACTCCAAGTATTGTCGTATGTGCGGCTCCGCTAGCGTCACTTGTCCGGCGTCGAGAAAAGAGGCGATATTCGTCTTTAGGCGTTCTGCACCTTGAGCCTGATGAAAGATCGCACCCATCGGCGGCGAACCGTGCAGCTTGTTATGGTGCCACCCAGCCGTTCCATCCAGCCTGTCGAAATACTTCTCCAACAGTCCATCATGGCTCAGGATTATGAACTGCAGTCCATCGGGGTTCTGCGGCTGCTGTAGTTTCTTCCGTATCAACTCCATCAGGAAATACTGATGCCCGGCGTCGAAACTTGACGTGACATCATCCAGCACAACGAAGCGCGGCGCACCGGAATGGTGCAGAGCAGCTGCGAAGAAAACTGAAATTGCAAGCGCATTGCGGTAACTTTCCGATAGGAGTGCCCGCGCCGATAACCGATGCTGTCCATGAAAATCACTGAGCTGCACGAGAAGGTCTTCCTTGTCGTCCGCGCGCTGCAGTTCAGGTACTACGTCACCCACACGCATGATCTCGCGGAACATAGACTTGTACTTGGAGTCTATGCCTCTGATTCTAGCTTTCGACAATGTTGCCTCTGCTTCGGCAAAGACTGTCGTCGCTCTTGTAATAAACTCCTTCCATCTCTTCCGTATATCTAAGCGTGCTTGGTGTTCGGATTTGTCCTGTTGGTAGTGTTTATATAAATTCAACGCTTCCTTGAACTGTCGCCCGTATTCGACCTGTTCCGTGAGTTGGACAAGCGACGAGGGAAGTTCTTTTTCGAGTACCTCTTTTCTATCCCGCGCTACCTTGAGAGTATCGGCGACTTTTACCGATAGTTCAGATGTCCATTTTACGGCAGAATCAAGGTCGTCTTTGGAGATAGCTCCAGATGTAAACTTTCCATCCAGTATGGACGATTTTCGCATCTGTGGCTCAACCGCAAGTGGAAACGAAGTTTCATGGTCTGCGAGGCACTTCTTCCACATGGACAGTTGCCACGTATTCCTGATATCCGTAATTTTGGCTGCTGCATCTGCGTACTGAGCCAATTGTTCGGTAACATGATCGCTTAATGACGACGGAAGTTCGCTTTCGCATAGCGGGCATTTGTCGCCCTCCTTCCAGATATCATTTGAGATCAAATCCCGGGTAACATCATACAAGCGCTTGAATAGGTCGCCGCGAGTTAAGGTTAATAGTCTCTCCCTGTCGTCGATTAGTGCCCCCGTTTTTTGTTGTTCTTCCGTTATTGCAGGGTCTGTCACGGATTTTGTGTAACTGACTGTTTCATGTGATGGGCACTCTGTCTTCGTACATGATGACGAACTGGTTGATGGCGGCCGTCCAGTGGACAATGGGCCGGGTCCACCTTCGGGACAGATTGAGCAGGGCCAGGTAGAGCAGTTTCCTGGTCGCCTCGTCTGTGGGGAAAGCGCCTTTGGTCTTGATGATCTTGCGCAGTCCCCGGTTCATGGATTCGATGGCATTGGTGGTATAGATGACCTTCCTGATTTCCTGTGGGAAGGCGAAGAACGGGGTCAGATGGTCCCAATGTCTGCGCCATAGCCGGCTGATCGTGGGATATTGCTTATCCCAGTGTTCTGCGAAGCGATCCAGCGCGGCCTCGGCCTGCTCCAAGGTAGCGGCTTGGTATATCGCCCGGAGATCCTTGGCCACCTGCTTACGGTGTTTCCAGGAGACGTAGGTCAGGCTGTTACGCACCATGTGTACGATGCAGAGTTGCACCTGGGTCCTGGGATACACCGTCTCTATGGCCTGCGGAAAGCCAGAGAGCCCGTCGCAGCAGGCGATGAAGATATCGGCAACGCCCCGGTTCTTCAGTTCGGTCAGTACGTGGAGCCAGAACTTTGCCCCTTCGTTCTGCTCGATCCAGAGGCCCAGGAGTTCCTTGTCGCCGTGGAGGTTAACGCCCAGGGCCAGGTAGACCGCCTTGTTCCGTACGCTGCCGCTATCACGCACCTTGACGAACAAGGCATCCAGGAACAGGATAGGATAGACCGGGTCCAGAGGCCGCGACTGCCAGGCCAGGACCTCGTCGGTTACGGTGTCGGTGATCCGCGAGACCAGTTCGGGCGAGATGGCCACTCCGTAGAGATCTTCGATATGGCCCTGGATATCGCGGGTGCTCATGCCCCTTGCGTACATGGAGATGATCTTGTCGTCGAAATCCGGCCAACGGGTCTGATACTTACGGATCAGCTTGGGATCGAAGGAGCCCTCGCGGTCCCGGGGGATCTCTACCGGCAGATCGCCCTTGTCGTCCTTGAGCGTCTTGGTGGTCTTGCCGTTGCGACTGTTGCCGCGGTTCCTGCCATCGGGGGCATGCTTCTCGTAGCCGAGATGATCGGTGAGCTCGGTTTCCAGGATCCGTTCGGCCATGCGCTTCTTCATGCGCTTGAGCAGGCCGTCTTCGCCGAAGAGGTCCTCGGCGTCCACCCCGTCTTCCATGAGCTCATCCAAAAGACGGTCGATCTTACTTGAGGGTTTTCTTTCTCTGGCCATAGCACTTCCTCCTTGTGAGCAAGATACAAGCTATTGCCAGTTACACAAAACATGTTACAGACTCTTATTGCATCAAAATCGAAGGCCGCAAGTGCTTCAAGACTGGCAATAGACTTAATTGTCTCCTCCAGTTCGCGTCGCTTTTCTCCTGCTTCAGCCGTCCTGAGCTCTTTCTTGATTTCATCAAAGTCTATATCGACCAAGTTCTTTCCGGTGAAAAGAGGCTTCAAGATTTCAACGTTTCCGAGCCCGGTATGAACTTCGTCTACACATTCTTTTAGTTTATCTAATTCTACCAGAGGCTTGTCTGTGACTTTTTCATAGCTTGATCTCAGAATGGAGAGTGTCTGTTGAGCTCCATTTTGCGCGGCACTAACCTTCGTTGCTAAAACCTTCAATTCTAAGTCTGTGTTAAGAGCACGAGTTTCTGAAGCGACCTGCATTGCCTGTCGGAAATCGGAATATTGGGCGAGGCCAAGTAGAGTAGAAAACGTCCTGCCTCGTTTAAGTGGCGACTCCTCGATAAAACGTGCGAATGTCCTGTAATCAAGAAGCGCGAATTCCTCCTTGAGCGTCGCAAGGAACCCATCGGGATCGGAATGTCCGCTCGGGCTGCTGACCGTTCGGGTACCACTCGCATTGTGGTCGATACGAATCGAAACAAGGGTCGTTCTGTCGTCGGGCTGGAACTCCACGACAATAGAGGCAGCATTCTTTGAGTGGAATCGGTTACAGTAGTAGTCTTGGGGCCGTTCCTGCTCCTGAAGTAAATCAAGCTTAGGAATGGACCCGTGAATTACATAAAACAGGGCTTCGAATATCGAGCTTTTACCAATTCCATTGACAGCGAACACAGAATTGACTGAATTCGGCTGGAAATTGATATCGAGCGGAGTGTTCTCGTTATTAACTCCACGAAATCCCTCGACAACTAGTCTTTTAAGGAAATAGCGAGGCATTATTCACTATCCTTTGGATCAATGGAATCAACCAACGAGTCAAGCGCATTCGTGACCGCTGCATTAAACTCGCTTCGGGCGTTGAGATCCTTTTCACCTCCGCGAACCACCGTTATCAGTAGATCCCAGTTAGTTCGCAAAATCGAAGCCATCTCTGAGTTTTCGACTTCTATAGCATTAAGAAACGCATCACAGTTTTCCGAGAATCTCCTATCCTGATCGAAACGAAAGTCAGCCATTATCTGCCTTGCTCCTGTATCAATGTCACTACGTGTTAGTCAACGCTAAACACGATGATGTACTTTCCGCCCCAAGCAACTCTGTGGTTCTTCTTTGTCCGGCGTTCCACCGAGTCCTGTGTATTCTTGGTTTCGTGAGCGAAATGAAACTGTCTTCTTTAATGGTGAAAGTAACCCAGAGAGGGCTAGGTGAGGGTTTTATGGGAGTAACAAGCGGAGTTCTGATCGCAATTCTATGTTGCGAGGTACGTATGGTCCCGGACACGCTTTGGTGTCAGTTTAGCGGAATCAACAGGATTTTAGCTCTAAGGGTCGTTTCGAACCGGTATCGGGCAGTAATGAATAAACCCGCTGCCTAGTAAAGCAATTCTTGAGTTCCCTAAATCAATCGTTTTCCTAAGCCTAATGAATCTATTGATGAGGATTAGGAAATAGGGGTCAATAAAAGTTTTACCTATATGACTACATCAGAAAGCGGCTCTAGACGATATCACTATTTCAGAAAACGGAGAGGGTGGGATTCGAACCCACGGTGCCCGAAGGCACAACGGTTTTCGAGACCGTCCGATTCAACCACTCTCGCACCTCTCCGATAACCGTGTTCCGTTACCCGGGCCACCCGGGCTGCCAGCTTCCCGCTTCTCCCTGAAGAAGTCCTTGAGCAGGTTGGAGCAGGTGTTTTCCAGTACACCTCGCGTTACTTCCACCCGGTGATTCAACCGGCTGTCCCTTACAATGTCGCGGAGGGATCCACAGGCGCCGGTCTTGGGGTCGGAAGCACCGAATACCAACCTGTCCAGACGGGCCAGTACGATCGCTCCCGCGCACATGGAGCAGGGTTCCAGCGTAACGTAGAGCGCGGCGCCGGCCAAACGTTCGTATCCCAGCGCGGCACAGGCCTCGCGGATCGCCAGGATCTCGGCATGGGCAGTGGGATCGCGCAACCGCTCCACGCGATTCTGGCCCCGTCCGATTACCACGCCGTCGTGAACGATCACGGCCCCGACAGGCACATCGCCAGCGGCTTCAGCCGACCTGGCTTCTTCGAGTGCCAGCCGAAGCCATCCTTCATGTTTGCCGTCGTTGCTTCTCATGCTACCGCGTCCTGCGAGATATACGCCCGGAGGGAGTCGAACCCCCAACCTCCTGATCCGTAGTCAGGTGCTCTATCCAATTGAGCTACAGGCGCTCAGCACCAGCATATCAGAGCACCGAAAACTACAGAACAGAGGTGCGTAAGTCAAGCGATTTCTGATCCGGATCGCCGTGTCCCGGGCAGTGGAAAATGCGGGTCAATCGGAACCCTCTGCCCGGCGCTGGAGATAGATTCTGCCGCGTTGCACGTATCCTTCCGCGGTGCGTTGAATGCGTTCGATTTGCTCGTCGGTGACCGGGCGCAGGACGCGACCTGGAACACCCACGACGAGGGACCGCGGCGGCACGTCCATGTTCTCGAGTACCAGCGCGCCGGCGC
This sequence comes from bacterium, assembly GCA_965262815.1. Taxonomy (GTDB): domain Bacteria; phylum JAAXHH01; class JAAXHH01; order JAAXHH01; family JAAXHH01; genus JAAXHH01. Next base: position 612,398 of record OZ253560.1, read on the forward strand.
CAACGATGCTGTACTCGCCGATGCGCGCGCCGCTGAGGACCACGGCGCCCATGGAGATCAGCACGTAGTCCTCCACGATCGCGCCGTGTACGATGGCGCGATGACCCACCGTAACGCCCTTCCCCAGCACGGTGGGCATTCCGGCGTCGATGTGGATGATGCTTCCGTCCTGAACGTTGGTACCCTCGCCGATGGTAACGGGCTCGTCGTCCGCCCGTATCACCACCTGGTACCAGACGCTCGCGTGCTGAGCGACGTCGACGGCCCCGATCAGGTCGGCGCTTTCCGCCACGAAGGCGGAGGGATGTACGGTGGGAGAATGATGTACGTATCGGTTGGATGTCATAGGGAGCTTTTGCGTGAGTACTGACTTGAGTTTTAAGTGTCGTCCAGCATGGATCGCTGAACTACCCCGCGGCGTCCAGTCCGCTTAGAACCCTGGGAATCACGTAGGGCCCCCTCGGGACGACGGCGATCGTGGCATCGCTTCCGTGGCGACGCAGCGCCCGTTCGATACCGGCCTCGACGGAGGGAACCGGCTCGACCAGGCATTCCCGCGCGTCGTCATCGCTCAGTCCGTCCGAGAAGAGATAGATCCGGCCCTTCTTCAATGCTTTGACCAATTCTTCGATCTCCCACTGGTCGATGGTGAACACGCCCGGTCGCTGGATCCATTCGATGAAGGCGTCGATGTCCGTCGTCCGGCGCAGCAGGTCTTCGAACTCAGCGCTGCCGATCCCGTCGGCGCATCCGGCGGCGATGACGATGGATCCGTCTTTCTTCAGGATGTCCAGCACCCCGACCATGCCTTTCACGGCCTGGTAGAAGGTCGTGTCCAAGGGATAGCCGGCCGCCGAGGTGACGACAATGTCCACCTGTTCCTCGACGCCGGCAACGACCATGTCATCCACATGTATAACGCCTTGCCGGTGCGCGCGGTCGAGTTCGCCGGCGAAAACCCCGGTGATGCGGCGGTCCTCGTCCATGGATACGTTAAGGATGAAATCGACCCCGGCCCGGCGGGCGATTTCCAACGCCGCTTCGTGAAGCGGATTGCCGTCGAGGACGCCTGTTGTAGCGCGGGGGTGTTCCAGGATCTTCGGACCGTGGAGGTGTTTGATTGTCTCGACGCCCACCAGTCCGGGCGCGACCAGTTTTCTTCCGCCCGAGTACCCGGCCATGAAATGGGGCTCGATCAACCCGGTAAGCACTTTTAGATCACTCCTGACGTACCTGCGGTCAACGTGGATGGGGATCCCGGTGCGGGTGGTTCCCAAGTCAGCCTGTTCCTCCCCGTTGCGCGCGACGTGGTTGATTACGGGATAGCGGTCGACCACGGCGTCGGTCAGGGTCTCGCGGAGTTGATCTTCGTCCATGGGTGCGTGCAGTCCCGTGGCGACCAGGAGAGTGATGTCCTCCGGCCGCAACCCGCTTCGCTCCAGGCATTCCAGGAGGGGCGGCAGTATGATGTCGTGGGGAACCGGACGGGTGATGTCGGAAACGACCACGCAGGCGTTTCGGCGTCCCTGGCCGAGCGTTTCGAGGGGCGGGCCGACAACGGGCCGGCGAAGCGCCTCACGGGTAGCCGCGACCGGGTCAACCAGGGGCGACGTCTCCCGCATGTTGAGGACCGCCGCCAGGTGCTCGTCCGGGACACGCACTTCCAGCCCGGTTCGGTGATAGTCGAGTGTGATGTTCACGACGTTTCCCTATAGTTCATCCTGCTCGATCTGGAGCCCAGGGCCCGGCGCGGGTTCAAGTACGTTCGCAGCGCCGGCATCCATCATGGCACGGGCAAGTGCTCGGGGGGATCGGTGAAGCGCCACGATCGCCCCGCTGCTTCCCGCGAGCTTTGCGCCGATGGCGCCGGCTCGCCTCGCCAGGTCGATGAACCGGTCGTCTTCGGGATTGGATCCGCCGAGGGCCTGCGTCAGCGCCTGGTTTTCGTTCATCAGGTCTCCCAGCATGTCGAGGCGGTTTTCGAGGATCGCTTTCTTGCCGTCCCGGGCCAGACCGGCGATGGTCCTGTACGCTTCGACTATTTCCGGTTCGCCGGCGAGCCACCGTTCCCGGAGTGGGGTATGCACACCGCCGGAGACGCGTTGCCCTCCCGTGATGACCACGACTACCGGCAGGGCCGTGGGCAATGCGATCGGTTCCATGGTGGCAAAGGGATCGGTCCCGTATTCCAGGTGGAATTCCTTCCCCCTGAAATCCATGTAATTTAACCCACCGAAGGTGCACATGTAGGCGTCCTGGTACCCGCAGAAAGTCAGGTTCTGGTACTCGATCATGCGGACGAGTTCCGCCAGTTGGTAGGACCCCTGCCGGATGCCGCGGAAGGCGAGCAGACCAGCGACCATGGAGACGAGCAGTGCCGTCGATCCCGACAGACCGGCCCGGAAGGGGATGTCGGTCGACCAGGATACGTGGACACTTAGATCCGTGGACTCGGTACCGGTCAACGCGGCCCGGGCAATATCGAAAATGTCGCCCGCCGGGGCCAGGTCTTCCGGCGATGCGATGACCTTCTGCTCGGTTCCGGCGTCCAGGACCAGGCAATCAGCGGCCTGGATCCTGACCCTTGCCCTTTCCACCGTCGAACACGATATCACGCTGCCGCCGTACATGTCGGTCGGATTGCCCACCAGGCCGACGCGGCCGGGAGCCGATGTGATCACGGACCGGTTCAAGCAGACTCCAATGTGTGTACGCTGTTCATCTGCCGCTCAATCGCCGTTGCAGGATATCTCGAAAGTCCGCTCCGTCGGTTTCATCCTCCAGGGCATAATCGGCAAAAGCTTCCCAGTAGGTCAGGGGCGTACCGATGTCGTATCTACGGCTGGCGGATCCCAGGGGTACGCACCATACCGACTCGCCCGCGTGAAGCAGGTTGCGGATGGCGTCGGCGAGCCACAGTTCGCCGTTTCTGCCCCGGGGGGTCTCCTCCAGCGCCTGGAAGATACCGGGGCCGCAGATGTACCTTGCAGATACGGCGAAGCGGCTGGGCGCGGTTTCCATGGACGGTTTTTCCACGATATCGTCTATCGGGAACGCCGCGTCGGATTCGTACATGGGTCGTACGATACCGTAGCGTGATACCTTTTCCTCAGGTACGCATTCCACCGCGATGGTACAGGCGGCGTCCTGCTGCGCGTGGGTTTCCATCATGCGCCGCACGACGCTTCCTTCGGCCTGCGACCGGATGACGGCGTCGCCCCAGGCCACGACGAAGTTGTCAGATCCCGCGAATGGTTCGCCCAGCCGGACGGCTTCTCCATTGCCGGCCGGGACGTCCTGTCGCACGAAACTAAAGTCTGGCTGATCGTCCTGCTCGCCGCGCTCGAAGTATTCCTCGATCGACTGTTTGTGACTCGCTGTGACGAAGAGGATCCGATCGATGCCCGCGGCCGCCAGTTCATCCACCACGCGGTGTATCGCCGGTTTGCGGCCGAGCGGCAGCATCTCCTTGGGAACAGACCGCGTGAGCGGCAGCATCCGGGTGCCCAGTCCCGCAACGGGAACCACGGCCTTACGGATCATCAACCACCGTCCTGTCGCGCGGTCCGGACCGCATCGACGTATTTCCTGGCCGTATCGGTAAGGGTCTGCCAGTCGCCCGCGGCCACGGCGGCCCGGTCGACCAGGTTTCCGCCCACGGCGATGGCGCAGGCGCCCGCCCGGATGAAGTCGCCCGCGTTTTCCAGGTCCACACCGCCCGTCGGCATGAGATCGATCTGGGGGAGCGGTCCCTTGACGTCCTTGAAATACCGGGGCCCCACCGCGGAGGCGGGAAACACCTTCACGATGTCTGCGCCGCACTCCCAGGCCGTCAGGATTTCCGTTGGCGTCAGCGCGCCCGGGATGACGATCTTGTCGTAACGGCGGCAAAGTGTGATGACGTCCGGGTTCATCGTGGGCGTCACGATGTATTCGGCGCCGGCCAGGATCGCGGCACGGGCCGTTTCGGGATCCAGCACGGTACCCGCGCCGAGCAGGAACTCGCCTCCGAGCCTGTTCGCGCATTCACCGATGACGTCCAGGGCTCCGGGTGTCGTCATGGTAATCTCGACGGCTCCGATCCCTCCCCTGCCGATGGCCTGGGCGACTTCGACCAGCGCGTCGGGCCGGTCCGCCCTGAGCACCGCGACCACGCCGCCGGCCTTAATGGCACCGAGGTTCTCAGATCTCGTAGACATGGTTTTACTCCAACGTGACCTTCACCTTGCGTTCCGGGCGTTCGTGCAGGTGTCCGTGTCCCGGCAGGGCGACCCCAAGGCGGATCGACGGCTTGCCGCCGGTGGGAAAAATGTGGTGAAAGGTCTGGACTGGCACGTAGATGAAATCACCCGCCTTAGCATGAACCGGCTCTTCCCGTCCTTCGATCACCCAGTCGATTTCACCCTCCAGCACGATCCACCATTCGTCGTAGTCGTGGCAGTGGTTGTCGTTCACCGTACCCGACAGCTGCCAGATGAATGCCGCCGTCACGTGTTCCGCGGTAACGACTGCGCAGGAGGCGGGCGGCGGACCGATCCGTTCCTTGATCTCTTCGATGTTGATCTGGTTGAGCGCGGCGTGCATGACCGGTTTCGGTGGGGCCATCGTGGTGCTCCTTTGGGATTGGATTATGCGACCCGGTACCTGGCTATGGTTTCTTCGTTTACCGTGACGCCCAGCCCGGGTCCGTCGGGGACCGCCACGAAACCGTCGTCGTCGATGGTAAACCGCTCATGGGTCAATTCGTGGCGCAGCGGCGAATCGGACATGCAGAACTCGAAGACGGACGCGTTGGGCAGGGCGGCCAGCGCGTGAAGCGACGCCGCCATGGTGATGCCGCTCTTGTAACTGTGATTGACGACCTTGCGGCCGTGGTTGTTGGCCATCAATCCGGCCGCTGTCATGGTGGATATGCCGCAGCGGCCCGGATCGGGTTGAATCCAGTCGAGTCCGCCCTCGGTGACCAGGCGTTCGAAGTCCTCGAGCCGGGATTCCGCTTCCCCGGTTGCGATGGACACCGGACTTTCCGCGGTCAGCGCAGCGTATCCTTTGATGTCGTCGGGGTGAAGAGGCTCTTCGATCCAGAAGGGCCGGAACTCGGCGAATTGCCGGGCGCGGGTCAGCGCGGTCTCCCAATCCCAGACCTGGCCCGCGTCGATGAGCACGTCGACGTCGTCACCCGTTCCCCTGCGGGCCTCTCTCACCAGCGCGACGTCCTGCCCTTCGTCCTCACCCATGGGTCCCCAGCCGAACTTTACCGCTGTGAATCCCTGGTCGGCGAATTTCCGGCCAATCTCCCGGGTCTCATCCGGCGTGTCTCCGAAGAGGACGGAAGCGTAGGCCCTGAACCTGTGCCTGTGCGCACCGCCCAGAAGGCGGTAGACGGGCTGGCCGCTGGCCTTTCCCGCGATGTCCCAGAGTGCCAGGTTGACCCCTGCCATGGCGTGAAGGCCGACAGCGGTACGACCATAGTAATTGGCCGCGTCCATCATCCGGTCCGTACACGCGTCGATGTCCAGGGGATCGGCGCCGGCCAGCGCGTTTGCCAGGCCGTTGCAGATCTGGTGAGACAACGGCGCGTCAATGACGGCCTTTACCACGGTGGGACAGGAATCGACCTCTCCCCAACCCGTAATGCCTTCGTCCGTTTCGATTTTAATCAGGCAGGTATCCTGCGTGCCGTCGCAGGCCTCCGTGACTTCCGGCAGCCGCAGAACCAGCGCAGATACCTCGATGATCCTCACTCCCGATTCCTCCTGGCGCTTCAATCCGATACCGTGGAATCACGTCGGTTAATGTGTGAAACGGCCTCGGGGGTGTCAAGGAGAGATGCCCCTGATTCGCGGGTAAAACACGGCACTGCATCCACCCGCTTCGCCTTTGGATTTACCGTGGTGGATTTCACGATCTTGAACGGTCAAACGCGGGAAATAAAACTTGACACCCGGGCGCGTCCGCTTGCACTATTGAGGCTAAGCCGCCGGTAAGCATTCACGTTTCATGAACCGGCGGATTCACCCCGTTTTCACCGCAACAGCCCATTAGAAAACCATATGATCCGATACATCATATACCGCATCCTGGGCTTGATCGGCGTACTGTTCCTGGTAACGATCATCACCTTCAGCCTGATGCATGCGGTTCCAGGCGGCCCGTTCGACGAAGAGAAGATGCCCCTGTCGGCCGAGGCCAAGGCGAATATCCTGCGCAAATACGGCCTGGACCGGCCCCTGTACGAGCAGTACGGGCGGTACATGTGGAACGCGCTGCAGTTTGATTTCGGCATACCCTTTCAAAGTCCGGGCGAGACGGTAACGGACCTGATTTCGCGGACCTGGCCAATCAGCATGCAACTGGGCGGCATGGGTCTCGCCCTGGCGTTCACCTTCGGCATCCTCCTGGGCATATTGTCCGCGATCCGGCAGAACACATGGGTGGATTACGGGACAACAATGATTGCGACGCTTGGGATCACTGTGCCCAGCTTTGCCATATCCATATTGTTCATCGTCCTCTTCGCGACCATATGGAGGATTCTGCCCACGGGCGGATGGGGCGGACCCGAAACGTGGATCATGCCAGTGATCGTCTATGCCCTGGGTCCCATGGCCATCATAGCCCGTTACACCCGCTCGAGCATCCTGGAAAACCTGCGCATGGACTACGTGCGAACGGCCCGGGCAAAGGGACTCAAGGAGCGGAGCGTCCTGTTCGTCCACGTGCTGAAAAACTCCCTGATCCCGTTGCTGACCATCATGGGGCCGATGCTTCCCGGCGTAATGACCGGATCGCTGTTCGTCGAAGGCATATTCCGCATTCCGGGCCTGGGACAGTTCTTCGTCACCAGCATCTTTGAACGGGACTACCCCATGATCATGGCGTTGACCCTGCTCGTCGCGGTACTGATAGGCATCGTCTATCTCATAACCGATATCCTGTACGCGCTCGTGGACCCCAGGGTCCGATTCGTGCGCGGGAGAAAGTAATGGACAACGAGTCTTCGCGGTCGGGACGTACATTCATGGATTACCTCGGTATTTCGGCCCGTGGATTCTGCATGGGGGTCGCCGATGTCGTTCCCGGCGTGTCCGGAGGGACCATGGCCTTTATCCTCGGAGTGTACGAGGAACTGCTGGACGCCATTCACTCGGTCAACGGGAGGTTCCTGCGGCTGCTGTTCAGTTTCAGACTGTCAGAAGCCCTGAACAGTTTTCCCTACCCGTTCCTGGTCGCCCTCGTCACGGGAATCATGGTGGCGATTTTCAGCCTGGCCCGGTTCTTTACCTGGGCGCTCGCGCATCATCCCGTCCTGGTGTGGGCTTTTTTCTTCGGGCTGGTGCTTGCGTCGATTATCACCGTTCGTGCAAAGGTCTCCGCCTGGACCGCGAGGGAAGTGCTCGCGATGCTGCTGGCGGCCGCGGCCGCCTTCGTCCTCGTGGGCGCCGTACCGGTCGAGACGACCTCGGCCGCCTGGTTCGTGTTCCTGAGCGGAGCCATCGCAATCTGCGCCATGATCCTGCCCGGCATCTCGGGCTCGTTCATCCTGGTCATACTGGGAAAGTACCAGTACATGCTCAATGCCGTGGTGCAGCGCGATTTCCTGCCCATTATCATCTTTGGTTGCGGCGGTATCCTGGGTCTGGTTTTTTTCGCCCGGGTGCTCAGGTGGCTGTTCAAGCGCTACCATGACGTGACGGTGGCCGCCCTCATTGGACTCATGGCCGGTTCTTTGCGGAAGATCTGGCCGTGGAAAGAAACATTGGAAACGTTTACGGACCGCCAGGGCGCCGTGAAACCGCTCATACAGCTGAATGTCCTGCCCGGCTCGTTGTCCGGCGAGGCCCTTCTGGCCATCGCACTGGGCATATCGGGTTGCGCAATCGTACTAGTCATCGAGCGCCTGGCAGCAAGACGCTCCACAGCAAACACGGAAAACTAGAACCATGGAAGTCACACCAACCACCGGCGGACTCTGGCGCGATGCGTTGCGCCGCTTCATGAAGAACAAGCTGTCCGTCGCGGCAGCAATCATCATCATCGTCATTACCTTCATGGCTTTGTTCGCGCCATGGGTCTCGCCGTCCCACTATTCCGAGGCCAATTTCGACGAAGCGTGGCAGTTTCCCTCCTATGCCCATCCCATGGGAACCGACAGCATAGGCCGAGACTACTTCAGCCGGATCGTGTACGGCGCGCGGATCTCGCTCATCGTGGGTTTCGTCGCACAGATGATTTCCCTGTTGATCGGGGTGCCGCTCGGGGCCATCGCCGGATTCAAGGGCGGTAAGGCCGACTACATCGTCATGCGCCTGGTGGACGTGATGTCGGTTTTTCCCAGCCTGCTTTTCGCCATACTGATCATGGCGTGGCTTGGCAGCGGTTTGAGCAACGTATTGTTCGCCATCGGCGTGACGGGCTGGGTAGGAGTATGCCGCCTGGTCCGCGCGCAGTTCCTGTCGCTGCGGGAGTCCGACTTCGTCCGGGCCGCCCGGTCCATGGGCGCGTCCAACGTACACACCATCGTCCGCCACATGCTGCCGAACGCGCTCAGCCCAATCATCGTCGGCCTGGCCATGGGCATACCCCAGGCTATCTTCGCAGAGGCCGGTCTGAGCTTCCTCGGCCTGGGCATCAATCCACCCACCCCGAGCTGGGGACAGATGGTCAGCAGTCACCTGCCCAACGTGATCTACTACTGGCACCTCGCCCTTTTTCCGGTTTTCATGATCGCCCTGGTCATGCTCGGATTTTCGCTCGTCGGCGATGGTCTCCGCGACGCCCTCGACCCGAGGATGAACGAGTAGGGCGTCCCGCCCTATGGCAGGTGCAACATGCGAAAAAAAACCGGGAAATCATTACTACGGAAGTCGAGTTGCCTGGTCCTCATCGCGGGGATTACGTGGTCGATCCACGGTGTAGTCGACGCCCTGCTCCCCGCCAACGGACCTCGATTCGTTAATTCCATCGGGGTACCGCTGCCCGCGGACGCACTGCCTCCCGAACAACAGGTCCTGCACAAATTCTCGGAATCCCGGCCCTACAACGAGTGGTTTCGCACCGTATACAAGGGCGCCGAGGGTAAATACATCATCGCCGAACCATTGACGCGCACCAATCGGGATTTCCGGTTGAGAGGCGGCGCGGCGGAACGGTGGGAGATGTCCGAGGACGGACTGGAGTGGATCTTCCATCTGCGTCCTGGACTGCAGTGGAGCGACGGCCGGCCGTTGACGGCCCACGATTACATCTTTTCCCTGCGCCGGGGCGCCGACCCGGAAAACGCCTACGATTTCGGGTGGTACTACCAGCCGATCAGGAACTGGCAAGCCGTCGTCGCCCGTAAGATGCCGGTGGATTCACTTGGCGTGTGGTCCCCCGATGATCTCACGTTGCATATCGCCACCGAGGAACCTACACCCCACCTCCCGCTGCTGCTTACCTATTCCTGGGTTTCACCCGAACACGCCGTGCGCAAGTACGGCGACACCTGGTCCACCAGGCCGGAAACCAGCATATCCTCCGGTCCCTTCGTGATGACGGAATGGACCAAGGGCGAGCAGATGATTTACGAGGCCAATCCCATGTACCGCGGGGTCGACAAACCCTACCTGGAACGCCTGGTTTACAAGATGTTCAACCTGACCACGCCGCCCCAGCGGCTTCCAGCGTACGAAGCCGGCGAAATCGATATAGCCGAGGTGGAGAACCAGGCGGAACTGGCGCGGATGCTCTCGGATGAGAACCTGGACGGCCAGGTCCACACGTGGCCTAACTTCTTCACCCACTACCTGTTCTTCGATGTCCGAAAACCGCCGTTCAACGACCGTAGAGTCCGCCTCGCCATGAGCCTCGCCATCGACCGGGCCGCGCTGTGCCGTTCCGCGCTCAAGGGGTTCGCCATTCCCGCCTATGCCATGCTGCCTCCAGGGTTTCCGGCCTATTCCGACAATGTCTACGAGGACAGCCAGCGATACGACCCGGAGCGCGCCAGGCAGCTCCTTTCGGATGCGGGCTATCCGGATGGCCGCGGTTTGCCCGAACTGGACATGTGGCTGCGTAACGAGATCGTCATGCACCGCGACGCGGCGGAGGGCTTGCAGGCGATGCTGCAACGCAACCTCAACATGAAGGTCGAAGTGCGCAACGTGGAGAACAAGGTCTTCATGGACGGGCTGAACAACCACACTTTCACCTTTGGGCTGGTACCCTACGAATTCGATTTCGTGGATCCGAGCAATCTCCTCGGACTCTGGCGGTCCAACGGGCGGCACAACTGGAACAATCCCGCCTTCGACGGCCTGATGACCGCGGCCGGCGCGGAAGTCAGGGACCTGGAACGGCGCATCGCCCTGTACAAGGAAGCGGAACGGCTGCTGGTGGAGGACTTGGCCGGCGTGTTTCTTTGGTACCGGCAGCGGGCGCAGATCTGGAAACCCTACCTGAAAGGCTCGGCGCTGGAACCGAATGCATCGGGTTTTCGGTCCTGGCGGGGCGACCAGGTGATGAGCTCTTCGCTCACCCTGTACATCGGGGAACACTAACGCCGCGCCGATCCGTCCCCGAAGCCAAGACGTGTGTGACCACCCCATGTTCCGGCCGATTCCCGGCCGTGGCGAACCTGGCGGCAAGTGGAAGGAGTCGACCATGATACTCAAGCAATACTACCTGGGATGCCTGGCCCACGCGTCCTATTTCATCGGAGACGAGGCATCGGGAACCGCGGCCGTTGTTGATCCGCAGCGCGACATTGAACAGTACATGGAAGAGGCCGCCGCACTGAATATGAAGATCGACCATGTAATCCTTACGCACTTCCATGCCGATTTCGCCGCGGGGCACCTGGAGTTGAGGGACCGCACCGGCGCCGCGATCCATCTGGGCGCGAGGGCCGAGGCGGGATATGCCTTCGATCCGATGAGGGACGGAGAGCGCATGGAACTGGGCGGGCTCCAGCTTGAGTTTATCGAGACACCCGGTCACTCTCCCGAATCCGTTTGCATCCTGGTGTTCGATCCCGAGAAGGAAGCCGCGCCTTTTGCCGCGCTGACCGGGGATACCCTGTTCATCGGCGACGTGGGCCGCCCCGACCTCAGGGCCTCGCTCGGATGGAAGGCCGCGGACCTCGCCGACCTGCTCTACGACTCCCTGCACGGGAAACTGCTTCCAAGTACTGTCGACGAAACGCTCGTCTATCCCGCCCATGGCGCCGGATCGTTGTGTGGAAAGAACCTGAGCACGGACACGGTCTCCACCATGGGCGCGCAGAAGCAGTACAACTATGCCCTGCAGCCTATGGACCGGGAGACCTTCGTGCGACTAGTCACGACGGATCAGCCGGACGCGCCGTCGTACTTCAGCTATGACGCGGAATTCAATGCGCGGGAACACGATACGCTGGACCACCAGTTGAGCCGGAACCTGATCCCGTTGTCGCTGGACGCGGTGCTGTCCCGGGCGAAGGACGGCGCCCAGGTCCTGGACACGCGGGACGCCGCGGATTACGAAGGCGCGCACCTCGTGGACAGTATCAATATCGGGCTCGGGGGGCAATACGCCACCTGGGCGGGGACTCTGCTCCGCCGTGGCCGGCCGATCATTCTGGTCACGGAGACCGGCGCGGAGGAAGAATCCGCCGTGCGGCTGGGCCGCATCGGCTTCGATCATATCGCGGGATACCTCGAGGGCGGCATGCACGCGCTGGCGGATCGGCCGGAACTGGTAGGCCGGACCAACCGCATCACCGCGGCCACGCTGAAGGACCGCCTGGACCGGGATAAACCGCCCGTGGTCCTCGATATCCGGTCCGAAAGGGAACGAGCGGAAAAGCACATCCCGGCAAGTCTCCACGTGCCGCTGAATCACCTGCAGGAGCGCCTGGAAGAAATCCCATCCGACGCAACGGTGGTCGTACAGTGCGCCGGTGGTTACCGTTCCGCCATGGCGGCCAGCATCCTCAAGCGGCACGGCGTCGTGGAAGTCATGGACCTGGTCGGCGGTTTCGGGGCCTGGGAAGCCGTGCAAAGGGAAGTTGCGACCTGACCTGCCGGATTCGCCCCGTGGAGATACATCCTGCCGGGATACACTCTACCGTTCAATACCCTGTCTTGATACGGTCGACCTGAATCACTTGTACATGGGTACGTTGATTTCCAGGAGGTCCCTTGCGACCCGGGAGGCGGGGAAGATCTTGCGCGCCTCGGCGGCCAGGGGCGCTTCCTGCATGTAACGGGAACTGATGTGGGTCAGCACGAGGCTGCCGACTTTCGCGCGCCGCGCGATGCGGGCGGCCTGAACGACCGTCGAGTGATGCTTCTGACGGGCCTGCGCCCGCAGTTCGTCACTGAACATCCCGTCGTGGATCAGCACGTCCGCCTCGAGCGCCAGGGACGCCACCTGGTCGCACGGCCGGGTGTCCGTGGCATACACGATCTTCCGTCCCCGCCGGATGGGACCCAGTACCTGTCGGGACTCGATCACCTGTCCGTCATGCAACGTGACGGATTCGCCCGCCTGAAGACGGCCGTAAAGCGGCCCCGGGGGTATGCCCAGCCGTCGTGCCTCCTCGACCAGGAACTGGCCTGGACGGTCCCTTTCCTGGAACGCAAAGGCCAGCGTAAAACAACTGTGTTCCGCTGGGACAGCCTCGATAAAGATCCTGTCGTCCTCCGAAACCAGTCCGCCCCTGTTTTCCACGATGATCACGGGAAACGGACACTGGTAGCCCAGGAAGCGCCGGTTGCCTTCCACGAAGTCGGAGATGCCCGGCGGGCCGTATATGTGCAGGGGCCGTTCCCTGGGTACCTGGCCCATGGTCATCAATAGACCGGGCAGTCCCATGACGTGGTCGCCGTGCAGATGGGAAATGTAAATCCCCTCGATCTTGCTCATGGCCAGCTTCGCCCGGACCAACTGCGTCTGGGTGCCCTCGCCACAGTCGAACAGGAACACGCGGCCGTCGCATTGGACCGCTACCGAAGGCAAATTGCGGGTCAGGGTCGGAATAGCGCCTCCCGAGCCCAGAATTACAATGTTTATATTCATGATGTTAGATCAATTGCCTGTATTCGACTGGCGCGTTATTCCTGCCGTGCCTGGCAGATCGCTTCGGTCATGCGGACTACGCGTCCCATTTCCCTGACGTCGTGCACCCGCACCATGCCGGCGCCGTTGGCGACACTCAATGCGACCGCCGCCGCCGTGCCTTCCAGCCGGTCATTTTTCTCCACGTCGAGCACGCGGCCGATGAAGGACTTACGCGACGGTCCGATCAGAATGGGGCGTTTCAGCGTTCGAAAGGACGCAAGAGACCGGATCAGGAGCAGGTTGTCGCTCAACCGTTTGCCGAACCCAATGCCGGGATCGATGATGATGCTGGATCTCTGGACACCGTTGTCAACGGCGTAGTCGATACGCGAAGCCAGCCAGTCGACGATCTCGCCCACCGTATCTTTGAAACCGGGATTCTCCTGCATGTCCGCCGGTCTTCCCGCCGTATGCATGATCGCCACGGGCACCCTGGCGGAGGCAACCGCCTCGATCATTCCCGGATCGGCGGTCATGCCGCTGACGTCGTTCACCATCCGGGCGCCGGCGCGTATCGCCTGGCGTGCGACTTCGGCCCGCCGGGTATCGATGGACACCGGCTGTTCAATCCGGTCGCTCAACTTTTCTATAACGGGGATGACCCGCTTGAGTTCCTCCCCGAGATCGACGACCTCCGCGCCAGGCCGGGTGGATTCACCGCCGACATCGATGATATCCGCACCTTCGCCGGCCAGGCGCAGACCGTGGCGAACCGCGGTCTCCGTTTCCTGATACAAGCCGCCGTCGTAGAAGGAATCCGGCGTCACGTTCAGGATCCCCATGATCCCCGTGCGCTTCGAACAATCCAACCGAAACCCTGCGCCCTCGACGACCAGTTCATCATGCACAATCAGACTCCGGGGGCGGCCAGCGGTGGCTCCGAAAGCGGCGTGTGGGCGGGTGCCGTTTCTTCGTCCTTCACCGGTGGTCCCAGCGGTTTCCCTTCGAGCACTCGTTCCAACTGGCCCCTGTCCAGCGTTTCGTGCACGAGCAGCGCCTCCGCCATCCTGTGCAGTGCGGCTTCCCGTTCCGTCAGGATGGTCTCCGCCCGTTGCCGGCAGGAATCCATGATCCTACGAATATCCTCGTCGACTATGACGGCCGTCTTGTTGCTATAGTCTCGCTTCCGGGTGAGCTCACGTCCCAGGAAGACTTTCCCATCCTGGTTACCCAGGGCCAGTGGACCCAGTTCGCCCATACCCCACCCGCAGACCATGTGGCGCGCGAGTTCCGTGGCGCGTTTGATATCGTCGCCGACCCCACTGTGTGTGTCACCGACCCCGATGCGTTCCGCCACCTGTCCGGCGAGCAGACTGGTGATCTGCCCGCGGCACCAGGCTTCCGAATATAGGTACTGGTCTTCCTCGGGAATGGAATAGGTGATGCCCAGCGCCTGTCCCCTGGGAATGATTGTAACACTGTGCGGGGAGTCGATCTCCTGTATCAGGGCGGCGGTCATGGCGTGGCCGCTTTCGTGGTAAGCGACCGTTCTGCGCTCTTCTTCCGACATGATTAACTGGTGTTCAGAGCCCATGACGATGCGGTCCCTGGCGCGTTCGAGATCTCCCATGGTGATGTTCGAATGGTTTTCCCGCGCGGCACGCAGGGCCGCTTCGTTGACGATGTTTTCCAGGTCCGCGCCCGACATGCCCGGCGTAAGCCTGGCCAGCGTCTTCAGGTTGACGGACTCCGCCAGGGGTTTGTCCTTCGCCTTGATTTGAAGAATCTGCTCGCGTCCAATGACGTCCGGTAGGTCCACGGTGATGTGCCGGTCGAATCGCCCCGGCCGCAGCAGCGCCGGATCCAAAACGTCGGGCCGGTTCGTGGCGGCGATCAGGACGACACCGCTGTTGGGTTCGAACCCGTCCATTTCCACGAGCAACTGGTTCAGTGTCTGCTCCCGTTCGTCGTGCCCGCCCCCCAGGCCCGCGCCCCGGTGACGGCCCACGGCGTCCAGTTCGTCGATGAAGATGATGCACGGGGCGTTTTCCTTGCTCTGGCGGAACAGGTCCCGGACCCTGGAAGCGCCAACGCCCACGAACATCTCCATGAAGTCGGCGCCGCTCATGGTGAAGAACGGTACGCCCGCTTCCCCTGCGACCGCGCGGGCCAGCAGCGTCTTGCCCGTACCCGGCGGTCCCAGCAGGAGAACGCCTTTCGGCAGGCGCGCCCCGAATCGCCGGAACTTGTCCGGATTCTTGAGGAATTCCACGACTTCCTGGAGGTCCCGCTTCGCCTCTTCGACTCCGGCCACCTCGGTGAACTTTACCCCGTCGCTTTCTCCGGTCAGCTTCGCCTGGCTCTTGCCCATGGGAAAGAGCCCCTTCTGGCCCCCTTGCATCCGGCGAAAGATGTATATCCACAGGCCGATGATGAGGAACAGCGGCAGCCAGGTCACCAGGTGGGTGTACCACGGGGCAGACTTGGGGCGGGCGGTGATCGTAACGTTACGCCGCACCAGTTCATCGATCAGTTCCGTGTCTTCAAAGGGAATCTCAACCTTGAATCCCGTCTCTATGGATTCCCGGCCTTCGGCGGTTGGCGTACTGATCCCGCTTCTGAATTCGCCGACGATGGTTTTTTCCAGAATCGTCACGCTCTGGACGTTTCCACTGGCCAGGTGGTCCTTGAAGACGGAGTAGCCGATTTCCATTTCATCGGTACGATTCCGGCTGAAAAACTGAACCAGCACCACCGACAGCAAGGCCAGCAGCACCCACATCACCATGGTCCGGGTCCGCCGGGGTGCGTGCTGCCGGTTCCCGCGTCCCTGGCGGGGCGTGGCCGGCCTTTGGCCTTTTGTTCCGTTCTTGTCCTGGCGTCTTTCTGTCATATCATCGTATCCGGTGTATACGGCCGGTCTGGTACCGGATCCAGCCAAGAAATAAGCGTGAGGATATGCAAGTTCGTCCTGCGCTCACATGCCCCCACGCTCAAGAATCCTGTTCATCGACCACGGCGACGTAAGGCAGGTTGCGATACCGCTCGCCCCAGTCGAGGCCATACCCTACGACGAAATCGCCCGGTATGTCGAATCCCTTGTAATCGATCGCTACGGGCGCCTTGTACGCCCCCGGTTTGACCAGCAGGGCGCACACCTTCAAGGACAGCGGTTCCTGCTTCGTCAACGCTTCCGTAAGATAGCCCAGCGTCAGCCCCGTGTCAACGATGTCCTCGACGATCACAGCGTGGCGTCCGCGGACGTTTACATCGAAGAGATCGGCCCGAATAACCCCTGACGAAGTCTGCCTCTTGCCATAGGTCGAGGTACGTATGAAGTCGATGGTGTGAGGCACCGTGATTTCCCTCATCAGGTCGGCCAGGAAAACCACGCACCCCTTGAGACATCCGATAAGCAGAGGGTTTTTATCCCTGTAGTCCGTGGACAGCCGCGTAGCCAGGTGTCGTACCTTCTCCGCAATCTGTTCTTCCGTGAGGAGGATCTTCATATCTTCATTCCAGGAGGTGCGGGCTGGACGACTGTTCACCGGATCGGACGACACCTGTCCGAGTCGGACGATATTAGTCCGGTTTTGACGAAATCAGTCAGGATCGGAGGCCTTCAGTTCGGCGACCATCACACGCCGGGTCTTTCCGGTAACCAGGCCCACGGTGCTTTGCCGGTAACCGGCCACCCAGAGCACCCGGTTCCCGTCGGTCACGACCGGTACGCGATTGCGCAACAACCGGGGGACGTCCCATTCGTTGAACAGTTTCTTCAACGACTTGTGTCCTTCCAGGCCATAGGGCGACATGCGGTCGCCCGGTTCGCGGGACCGCACGGTCCACCTGCGCGGTACGGCCTCCGCGTCGAATACGGCCCGGTGCGGGGTCGCGTCCGGTGCATCGTCCACGGAGGATTCTTCGACGTCAATCGTAAGTTCCGTTCCGGGTACATCCACGCTGCCGGGGGTCTGGAGTTCCAGTAAATAGGATAGGTTGGAACCGCGACATACCACCAATCCGTCTTTGCGTCTTTCCATGCGAATATCACCGGGCAGCTCATGAATCTGTCCGGTACCTCCCGTTGAGATCCACGCACGCGTCTCTTCCACCTGGTCGTAATTCAGGCGCTCCTCGTTGCCTCCCGCCGCGCGCACGAGATGACGGACAAGGACGCGCTGAACCGCGGGCGCCGTGTCCGGCCATGCATCAGTGCCCAGGTAGAGAACCCGGCCACCCGCGCCGCGCATGTGATGCTCGAGGAAAGTCCGCGCCTGGTCGTCGAGGAACTCCGCTTCTCCCCGGATCACGTCGGCGAGCCGTCCGAGGCCTTCAACGATGTGAGGGTTGTATTCCCTTTGCAGCAAGGGTACCAGGTGGTGCCGGATCCTGTTACGAATAACGTCCTGATCGGCGTTGGTCCGGTCGAATCGGTAGGGCAGCCCATGCGTTCGCGCATACTCGGCGATCTCGTCTGCGGAGACGTCCAGCATCGGCCGGATGATCCATCCGTCCCTGACCGGCCGGATAGCGGACAACCCGGAACTGCCACTGCCGCGCAACAGGCGCATCAGTACCGTCTCGGCCTGGTCGTCCGCCGTATGGCCCGTCGCCACGGAATCCGCGCGATGTTCCAGGAGCACGCGCCGCAGGAAACCGTATCTTACTTCGCGGGCCCCTTGCTCGGTGGAACAGCCATTTTGCTCGCAATAGGCGGGGACATCCGCCCGATCCACCACGCAGGGAAGGCCCAGGGACGCCGCGTAGTCCGCGACGAAGTCGGCGTCTTCCTCCCCTTCATGACCGCGAAGGCCATGGTCGAGATGGGCCGCCGTCAATGTCAGGTTCCACCGGTCGCGCAGTCCGTGTAGGACGTGCAGGAGGACCACAGAGTCCACGCCGCCCGAAACCGCGGCGACCACCCGGTCGCCCGGCTTCATCATTCCGTGTCGACGGACTGCCTCCTCGATTTTTTGTTCAATGGTTTCAGGCATGGGAATTCAGCATCAGGGTGAATAACAAAAATGGCCTTCCGAATGCAGAAAGGCCATGGAACATAGCGGCGCAGGAATCCGAACAACAGTTATAACATATTGAAATACATCATATTAATCTGTTTATGTACTGGTATACCAACATTCAACCCAACACCATTCAATTGATACATCCATCGTACAATGGATCCTTAGAAAAGGGGTGGCCTGGTTTTTGGTCTACTCACAGATTTACTCCAGAATGTTCAGTTGAAAACAGGGAGGGGAAGAGCTCTGCTACGAAGAAAGGTGGCAAATCCTATGCAAGCCCACCCATAAGCACCCCTTCGACTTACTTGTACAGCAGTACGATCACGGACTGCTATTTCGCTTCACCTGTTGTTGATATTCAATTACCGTGGTAGCAAAGGTGACAACCTGAATGGCGCATCCGTTCGCAACTTCGGATCCGTTTGGTTTCCTCGTAGACCTTTTTAGATCCGATGCCTATTGTCTAACGTGCTACTCACGAAAGTTCTGTGGCGGTCAAGCTATAGGCTTCTTGTCTTCAAGGTTCGTCGTTGGTCTACGCGTTACTACGTGACCTTCATACAAACACACCATGCTGCGTACCTTGTCTTCAGCAACCTAGGCACAGTTTCCAAAGTGCGAAGTTACAATGGGCTGGTCAATTCATTTTTCCGAACGGTTAAGTCTTTCAAACACAAGAAACCCCGCAAGGACCTCCAGATGGAATGTACGTGCTTCACGATGGCCGCGCTGAACGCGGTCCGGGTGACTTCGTGGCGGACTTAACGGGGCGTTCGATTACCGAGAACATATACAGGCCAGTGAGTGAAGCTTATAGCCCGGTCCCAAAGGAGGTCGTCGGCGAGCAGCGGCGGGTCTTCGTTGTTCCTTGTTTGTCCTTTTTGGGGGCATTGGAGATTTGACAAAACGAGACTAATCATGTAAATTTCCGATAGTTGCTCGGCTTAACGAGTTGCGCCATGTATACGCATCGCATGTCGTCATAAACGACGAGAGTCTGCATGTTGTGGTACGCTTGCTTGGGCATCGCCGTGTGCCTACGACGAACCATTAAGTCCTTCTCAACGATGTACTGCACCCTTGACTGGGACACAGAGTTAAGCTTCCTTCTGATCAAGGAGGCACCCCATGACTCTGAAACGCCGTCAGTTCACCCGCGAGTTCAAGCTCCAAGTTCTCCAGGAAGCCGATTCTGGGAAATCTATCGGTCGATTAGCCCGGGACCATCAGGTCCATTCCACGCTGATCCACCGCTGGCGGCAACAGCTTCGTCGACAGGGTGATCGAGCCTTCCCTGGTAATGGCAAGGCCGTTAATGACGAGGCTCAGATCGCGGCCCTGGAGCGCAAGGTCGGTCAACTGACCATGGAGAACTACCTGTTAAAAAAGTCTTGAGTCGGCTCGAGAAGATCCAACGTTCAGCGAGAAGCAATAGAGAAAGCTCATGATCTCCTTGGACGCCCAGACGCAGAAAGCCGGAATTCGCGCTGTGGTCAAGAGGCTCTGCAGGACGCTCTCGATCGGTCGATCCAGCTACTACCGCGGCCGTCGTGGCCGCCCCGATCCGGACCTTGAACTACGGGACAGGATCCACAAGCACTCCCTTTCCTAGCCCTCATACGGTTACCGTCCCATGACCCGCGCGCTTCAGCGTATGGGATACCATGTGGACCACAAAAGGGTCCTGCGCTTCATGCGCGAGGACAACCTTTTAGCACTGCGCCGCAATGCCTACGTATCGACCACCGACTCGAGTCATGATCGCACCGTCTACGCCAACCTGGTCCCTGAACTGAACGTAACCGGGCTCAATCAGCTCTGGGTATCCGACACCACGTACATCCGGCTGGCCCGTGAGTGAGTCTACTTGGCCGTGATCCTCGACGCCTGCAGCAGACGATGCATCGGCTGGGCTATGGATCGGAACGTTGAGGCCAGACTGGCCCTCAATGCTCTGGACAGCACCCTGGCAGCCCGATCGATACCAAAGGGGCTTGTGTATCACTCGGACCGGGGTGTGCAATACGCCTCGAAAGCCTATACCTACTCCCTCAAGAAAGCCGGCATTCGGATCAGCATGAGCCGGCGCGGCAATCCCTATGACAACTCCAAAGCAGAGCGCTTCATCAGAACACTCAAGTACGAGGAGGTCTATCTCTACGAGTACAAATTTCTTGAAGAAGCCCGATCACGCATCGGCTACTGCATCGACAAGCTCTACAATCGTAAACGCTTGCACTCAGCCTTAGGCTACACACCTCCGGCCGGGTTTGAGCAAATGAAACCACGTGTTAAAACTGTAGCTTAACTTGTTGTCCCATTTTGGGGTGCACTACATTTTGTATCTTCGGTGAGATGGACGCGGGGTTGAACAATCGGCATCTCAGATGCATTAGTCGTGTCGGATTACAAATTCGTAGGACTACTACACTTGGAGAAGTCACGGTAGTGCGTCAATCTGAAAAAACCATCCGTAACGTATCGTCAATAATATATTGACACCGGTATATATTGTATATACCTTTCCAGCCACGCCTTAACAAAAGGTGCCTTTTAATTACCCTGCGGTCACCGGCGGCGGGGTTTTCTGTCTCCATAAATACGGCCCGGTAACGGGTTATTCGAGAGACAAGGGGAAAGAGGGAAGTTATGCCTAAAACGCTTTACGGAGGTAGCCAGTCATGGTAAACGAGAACGGAAAACCCAACCTGAAGGGAGAGAAATCCCCTTATTTTCGTTCTATCGTCGCCGCTGGTCATCTGGCAGGAAGCACAGAGGCGGGAGGAGTGATGCTCGTCTTGTTTTCAGAAGGGCTCGACTTGCCTGATGATTTTAATAGCGTATATGCTGAAGAGGGAGAACCAACCCTCAACCCATCCGTCGTCTATGAATTCCAAGTGTTTTTAAGTAAAGAACACGTCAAGGAACTCGAAAAGATGTTTAAGGAGATTTCTGATGACGATCTTGAAACTTGATAAGTATTGGGTTTCACTCGGTAGATTTTCCGGCCAAAAGGTCAACGCTCTGGAACCGGGTCTTACATATGGCCCGAAGTTGTTCAGTTACAAAGTAGTCAGTCTGTACAGGCCGTCTTATATACGGTCTCTTCCGAGCGAAGAGCATGTACTGTTGAAGCCTATTCCTGTTGAAGTGATTCGTGATCATGGGAATGGGTGGATCGCTGTATTAAATTCCGCCCAGGTTGCCATGTCAGGCGATTCTATTATGGGTGCTGTACACGCACTGGAATACTACATAGTCGATGTGTTCGATCTGTATACTGAAATGGAACCTGAACTCTCGGTAGAACTTTCCCGGCAACTGGCCGAACTCAAAACCTATGTCAGAAAGAAGTAGCCATGCACCTCTCCCAAAGGCAAGCAAGGGCGATAGTCAAAAAACTGAAGGCGGAGCCGGTATCCAACAAACACCACCAGATGTATGCGATTTATGATGATGGAACGTTTGTTGGGAAAATAGGTATCAGCCGGGGAAGCAAAGAACAGGGACACGATCACATCAGTCACGATCTTGGCATAACCCACCACCAAGCCTGTGAACTTTCTTCGTGTCGGATCAGCAGAGCACAGTACCTTGATATGGTGAGGTCTGAAGGGTAGGGTTTTCAAACGACGGTCATGTTACGGAAACAACCCTTCAGGCCACCTGCTTCTGATAAGTGGGTGGCCTTTCTGGTTCCGGCCACGCCTCATTGACCATACCGACGATCCAGTCCATGTCATGCAGGGTCTTCGACAACCCGGATGCCATGGCCGGTGTCACGTGGAGCGTCCGGTGTATCCGGACTAAGTTGTAATAGGTGAGGTAGGACTGTGAAAGAAAAAGGGGAATACACCGAAAGGGTCTTTGAGTCGTTCATCTACTGCTTAACATGCGATGAACTGAACGACCACGGCTGGGGAACCATCTATGCCCATCCGAGCCACAAGAAAGGAATCAACCGAGCCAAGAAACACGCGATGGAACACTCCGCCCATCACGTCTTCGCTGAAACCAAGACACGATATCTATTTGTAAAGGAGGCAGGACTGTGAACGTAAAAAAACTTACACTGGGCCATCAATTAGAAGGCCGAGACGAAGCAGTAGCCGATATGAATAAGCGCATTGGCCCGATCATTGACATGCTGACCGAAGCCCTGCAGACCGACAGCGGAGAGGATGTTCAGTTCGTCCTCATATGAGGATGGGGATATCCGACCACCAGTCCTCGACCACCTTCCCTCCCCCAAACTGTTCGTTTATTTCTGTTTGAGACCGCCGCTCAACGCGCGGAGCACCACCTTTCCACTTGTTCACATCGATATGTTTGCGCCGGTTCAAAAAACTCTCTGAGTATGGGACCCCTAACAGCATCTCGAATGAACGGTGCGGACTGATCCTTGACGTAGAACAGGTTTATATCGTGTTTCCTCGGGAACCACCTGTGAGTATTGCTCGCCCCTGTGTATACCCACACGATTTCATTCCTAAATTTTTGTTGACTAAAACAACATCCATGAGCATTTTCAAGTAGTGGCCTGGCGGTAGGATCGCAATGCAGGTAAATAGACCCGGCTTCACGCAGAACGCGGCGCATCTCCAACAGTCTAACGGCCATCATACACAGATAGGAATGCATCCCCTTGCCGTGTGCTAGGCCCGCACCAAGAACAACCTGATACATGGCAGGTTCGACATCGGCAATCAGTCCCATCCATGCCTTGTCGAGATCGGATAAATACCACGTGTCTTTAAAGGCGGCTCCGGCGGCCTTGCTGCCAATCGGGGCCGGCGTAGTTGCGGTTGGAGTTGAAGGGCGGATCGAGGTAAATCAGATCAACACAATCATCGTTCATACCTAGCATGATATCGAGGTTGTCACCCGTCCAAATGGTGCGGTTTTTCCAAATCAGGCGCGCGCATAGGTTGCTCCCTTCTGTTTTTATCTGTGGAAATTACAGGTGGGAGCATGTAACCTTACGGATCGACTGCTGGTTGTCAAGATGCACGTGCGTTAAGTACCCTTCAAGCCCAAAGCTTATCATTTAGGATGTTTTTTACCATGAAACACGTCTGGGTTCTTGCTGTGCTGACAGTCATAACGGGCTGCATTGGTTCACAGGGGCCCGCGGGTCCAGCAGGGCCAACAGGCCAGAAGGGAGACAGGGGCCTTGCAGGTCCGGCAGGACCGCCGGGGCTGGACAGTCCACCCGGGCCGCAGGGTCCGGCAGGACCGCAGGGGCCACCGGGGCCACCAATCGGAAACGACCGAACCGTGCGGGTCATGTATCTCGTTCCCGCCGATAAGGAGTTTAACGAGGAATACAGACGCGGCATATCGAGCGCGATCGTCAACGTGCAGGACTGGTACAGGGAGCAACTGGGCGGCCCTACGTTTCAGATTTACAGCGACGCCCTGGAGCAATGCAGGCTCCCGCGAGACGAAGAATACTATGCCAGCAGCGACGGCTGGGGAAGGGTACTATGGGACGTGCAGTCTTGCGCTCCGGTGGCGCATGGGTCGTCGGTGTTTACGTGGGTGCTATACCTGGACGTGGCCGAGGGCTGCGACGGGTATATGGATTTCGGGCGAGGCGGCGACGGCGTAACCATACTGGCGAACCGTGACCTTGAGGGCCTGGCGGGATCGGGTGTATGGCCCATTTGCGACGGCGATACCCTTCGGTACGTTCCTACGTCTCTCGGCCGGTGGCGTGGTAGTCTCGCGCACGAACTCGCCCATGCGTTCTACGTTCCGCATCCACCCGGGTGCGACGAGGGTCTGGCCACGTGCGACACGGAAGCCCTGATGTGGTTTGGTTACGTCCGGTATCCGGCAACGTATTTCCGCGAGGACGATAAGGAAGCCCTGCGGCAGTCGCCGTTTATCGGCCGGTGGCCGCCTTCGTCCTGATCGATGTAGTAAACGGGTCGGCACCGTGCAGGGCGCAGCCAGAGTCCCGAGGTAAATCGCGGCGCACGTCGGCACGTGTTTCCATGCGCCGCGAAAACGGCCCCGCCAAAGGACTTGACGGGGCGCGTAGAGGTCCGTTATCTAAACCGGACCGTGAGTCTTACAGTGACGACCGACCTTACGGTTCGGAAACGTCTTATGACGACCCTGGGCCGACACCGTGTGATGGAGTATCGCACGTCGATACCCTCCACAGTTGCCACGGGTGCGCATTTTTTGTTGCGGTAGGCGTCAGGTGGGTGTATACTGGAAATACCTGGCGGTCTCCATCCGGTGGGGCGTCTCTAAATGGTTACTCCGGCACAACGACGCGCAACGGCAGGCTGTTGTACTCTTCCGCCTCGGTATCGTACGCAGAGTTTACGTCAACATATGCTATTCTGATCCCTCACTACGTTGTTGCAGGAAACAGGAATATCCATGTGCGGGTTCCCTTGTTCCACTAAAGTACCGGGTCCGTATCTTGTTACGAGTTCGCGTTTTATCGTATCCATGCGGGTTTCGGGAGCCGTCATGGGGAAGTCGTATCTCCCGGACCGCAAACCCCTCCCCGGAAGTCGTAAATTACATCCACGGTGTCCTGGATGGTCTCTGTGAACTCCATTACGGCAGTAGCGATTCCGTAAGACTCTTTTGTTGTCTTTCCGCCTCGGACGTGATTCAGAGATAACCAGTTTGGTTCGTTGGGCTCGACGGTTTCCTCGTTTTCTCCCCAGTTGCTAAACCGGAATTCAAACTGTTCTCGGATACACGATGTTGATGACACCGAAGACGAATAGGATTAACACAATGAATGCCGATAGACCAACCAATACACCCATGGCGAACCTCCCTGGGAGTTGTCTGCCGGCAGCCTGAATTGGCCCCGGGCAGTGTCAACTCTCCATGCTTACAGAGGTTTTCGCCTATTTGCCTTTTGGCTGTTGTATTGAGGGAGCCACCCGGGTTGGGTGTTCGCACGGAGAAGTTGTAAACAGCCAATATAGGGTCTCCGGTAAAGCCTGAAAATTGTTATTGCGTATTTTTATCTTGTCTTACGGTCTCAACCCATGTACAATGGGCTGAAACGATGCTTAGACAGACCAAACCACGAAAGGGGGCCCATGGGAAATGGCGTAGTAGAAAGTTCGATTGTCTATGTTAGTATATTAACACAACCGAAGGGGAGAAAAAGATGCATTACCTCATAGTTATAATGATTGCTTTCGCCCTGTCCCTTTTGGGATGCGAAGGAAAGACGGGTCCAGCAGGTCCATCGGGTTCGGCGGGTGTCGCCGGTACGTCCGGTACGTCCGGTAATACCGGTCCACAAGGTGTTAAGGGCGATACAGGCAATACCGGCCCGCAAGGCCCCGAAGGCCCAGCTGGTGCTGATGGTGCGCAGGGTGAGAAGGGCGACAAGGGTGATCCGGGCGAGACTGGTCCAGCCGGTCCCGAAGGCCCCGAAGGCCCCGCTGGTCCTCCAGGTGAAGATGGCCAGGATGCGGATCAACCTGATGGCTCAGTGCTGGCCGTACACCACATCGCTGTCATGGTAGATGACGCTGAAGAATATACCACAGCAGGGATAGAAGGTAGCGCCCACGAAATTCTGCTTAGAGTCGATGAAGAGGCCATGGTGATGGCTGTTGCTCGCTCCCAGAACGGTACGGTGATTGAAGATGTAGAACTCACCTGGTCGCTCAATGAGGGCGAAGAGAGCATATCGGTTGAAGATAGTGCGATTACCGCTCTCGCGTCTAATTATGATACTGGTGAACTCGAGTTTAGTGCATCAAGGGTGACTATCAGTGTAGATAACCTTGGCATTGCAGGGCATCTTTCTGTAATGGTTTCAAATCCTGTAGATGCCATTACTTTCTGGGATGGCGACGATGAGTTGGCACAACCGGTTGTGTTGGCTGCCGGTCAGAGCTCTCAGGAAATCGTTGCTGCTGCTGTTGATGAAGACGATGAAGCAGTTCCGATGCTGAGAGGCGATTTCGAATGGGGCACCAGCAATAAGTCCGTCGCGACTGCCGCTGCCAAGAAAGGTGCCAACGGAACGATCACTGGCACGGGTTCCGGTGATGCTACGATAACGGCTTCTATCGAAGGCGTTGACGGAGAAATCTCAGTCAGCGTCACAGGGCAATCCACCACGAGATTGATCGTTGCTTCCACTGCTAACAATGGCAACACCTTAACGTGGGACAGAGGACTAGACGGCGGTGCAGCTTGGGTTGATGGCAACTCTACAACCGTTTTCGAAGTCAATCTCTACGATACTATCTCTGACGACAGAATTGATACTTTCGAAGCAACCGACCTGTCTACGTCATCCACCAGGCCTGCGCATAATGCTTCTGCTGATCCTGATCCTGCAGGTTTGGCTATAGGAGAAACAGGTGATGGAACGGGTGATGACGGGACTGTTACCGTTACTTTGACGGCTGCCGATATTGACGCCGCCGTTGAAGAAGGTACGTACGGAAGTGTCATCACCTTGAGGGCTAATGGTGCAAATCCAGTACGTCTGCTGTTCACCGTGATAGTCGAAGATGCACCGGACGCGACGAACTAGCATTCGGGATAATCCGGGCCCATAACCAGGGTGCTGATAGAGTCCTGGACACGAAAAGTTCCGGGATGGCCCCCGGTTTTATCCTGGCGGGGCTGTTGCGGCGTGACTAGCCATTATCACCTGCTTGTCCCTGCATCTGTTCCGGTCATCTCAGAACATCTTTCCGTCCGTCCCAAGTAGGAGCGTAAGCGACCGAAAAGGGCGGACGGTTTTTTTTAGGATTCGGTGCCCCGGGGCCGTTAAGCGGGCGCAGACAGAGTCCGCAAGCAAAGTGTACGGCGTTCCCCGGTAAGCGCCGATGGGTAGTGACTCGACGTCGTGCACACCTTCACCCCGCCGTTAGTAGGAACCCTTTGGCAACCGAACGCGGCGGGGATCCTCAATCGACGAACAGGACAGGCCTTCGGGGAACACACCCACGGGGGCTTTTCTGTCTGCGGCCGCTGGCGGCGAGGACGCCTTGAAATCGCCCCGGCGATTCGCCCGCGCTGAAATCGCTTGTAAGGGCCGCATAGGCCCGGATGGATTCCCACCCACCCGGTGGGTAGATCGCCCAGCAGGCGCGCCGGGTATAAAACTGCGGGGGGAATACGGGCCGGAGATCCCCAGCTGCAGGAAGGGAGATAGCAACCGCGCGGATCCCGGCCGCGGATCCCCGCGTGCGATTCCTGTTATGCCCTCGCGATCGGGAGATTATGTAAACCTCGATCTGCGCGCGCCGAATAACCCCCCGGGCCGGTGGATTCCCATTGCCTGCCGGTAGGGAGATTGCCCACCCAGGCGCACCCCTGCGGGCCGGTTTCAGCTCAAACCGCGCCTTGAGGGCCCGCAGCAGCTCCCGCAGCCCTCCAGGGTAGGATTATCACGGTCCGCTGAAAAACCTGTCCACAGGTCCGGGTGCGGGGTATACTGGTTTCTCGGCGTCCCGGGTCTATCAGGGCGGGTGCAGACAGAGTGCGCTTTCGCTCCCGGGGTAGCGCCGATGCGAGTAACTGAAGCGGGGCCGCACACCTTCACCCCCGTCACCAGTAGGAGGGTGTCAACGACACTTGACCGAATCTCGCGGCGGGAATTTCTCGTCACGTACACACGAAGGGGGCTGGCTTTAATGAAACCGAGGACCGTCATACTCGCGATAGCGGCATTTGTGGCCGTTTTCGTGGTGCTGGCCTGGCTGCAGATGCGCACTGCCGGTCGACTGGAAGCCATCGAGGCCCGACTTGAGGCCATCGAAACCAATCAGACCGATTACCATTTCCACAACAGGCGTCAACTGCAGCAGATCGAGGCGGAGACTACTCTGCTCAGGTCCGCGATAATGGAACGGTAGACGGTCCGGCACCGTGACGGGGCGCAGCCAGAGTCCCGAGGTTAAATCGCGGTGCGCGCCGGTCCGTGTTTCCCTGCGCCGCGATAACTGCCCCCCCCCCCGGACCGCACACGCCGGGGGGTTACACCCGACCGGCATTGCCGGTTACATCGACCACCACCGCAGGAGGTATTCATAAATCGTATCGTCCACCTGACCGCGATCTGCTCCGCGGCCCAGATTTTCGCGGGATCATTTCTGGCGTCTGAGTCTTGCGCGGGCGATGCCGGAGATACGGCATTTCACAAAAACCTACCGCTCGACGCGGATGTCGATCTGGCCGTAACCATCGAAAAACCGTCGCGGGGCGACCGGCTGCGGTTCGCGATGGGAACAGGACGAATGGGCGACTGTTCGCCCAGGCGTTTCATCTTTCCGAGTCCGCGTCGGGCGACCAGCAGGTCCTGCCTGGTTTCGATATTCCGGATGTGACGGGGCTTTGCTTACCGCTTGCGCTATACGACCTGGGCGTCGGGAAAGGGCAGAAAAACATCCGCGCCGCGCCCCTTGCCCTTCGGATATGGATTGAGTCGTGTCTTGCGATTCCTCTGAACGACCGCGTGGGCGCGTCCGCCTTGCGCTGCCCATCCGTGATTTTCTGGACCGGCTGTGGCCCCATGAATTGCCGCGTCCATCCTACCGATTTAAGCTACTGGAACAGGCCGTCACCGCGCTGGATTCATTCGACGCCCGTATTCCGTGGGAGGGGCCTGACGGCAAGGGCGGGCTGTGGCGCGTGGTTGAGGTCTCGAATCTACCGCGTGGACCGGATCATCTGGACGATGAAATTGTGATCGACGTCGAGCTGCCGCCCGGTGGCGGTCCGGGTCCTGTTGTATCTCCGAGGCTTCACGAGTACGGGAACACCGCGACGGCCTACCGTGCGCTGCTGAATCTTCCGTATAGGTGGTTTGATCCCGGGCGGACGAGGACGAAAGTAGGTAAGCGGCACTGGACACAATCCCAAAACCCCGAGTGGTATCCGGCCATGATCGACCGCGGCCGTATCATGCCGCCGAAGGGGTGACCGTGGTTTGTTGTTGCGTTTACCGTGGTTTGTTGTTGCATTTTTTCCCGAAAGCCCCGTAAAACAGGGTTTTTTTTCGCTACCGACACCGACTCCTGTCGGTAGGTGGGTGGGTAGGCGTGGCGCATGGCGCTACGGGCCTCGGGTAAACCGGCCCGCGCCGCGCCCGCCACCTGATAGATTAGGTGCGACTGAAAATAGGTATGTAGAGGTGGCACGACGAAACGAAAATCGCTGGCACATAGCACGTGACGAACAATCAGGCCTGGTCTGCACAAACCCCCGCGAGATCGAAACGGTCTGCGGGATGAAAGTAACCTGGTATCGGATACACCGCGGACCGGCGCCCACCCGGGCCGACCGCACCCGGCACCCGCAGACCTGGTGCACGGAATGCTTTGGGAAGTAAACACGGAGGCGGTAAATGGACGACCTGCTGCTTCCACTGCTGGTCCTGCTCGCCCTGGTGTAATGACGTGGCCGGGGTTGTGAGCCGGGCGGCCAGGCACCCCGTGCCCTTCAAGTACCGTCCATCCCGGCCCTGTTCTCCTATGGACGGTGCACCTGGCTTATAACGAAAGGGCATGTCGCCACCGTTGTGTACTAAGGAAGATTGGCACTCCGGGTCTACCAGACCGGGCGCATCCAGAGTCCGGAAGTCAAATTGCGGTGCGTTCCGGTTCGCCCCGATTGACCACGCGCTCCGCGATACCCGCGCCTGCCGGCCGCGAGTAGGCGAGGCTGACGCCAACAGACCGAAAGCGGCCGGGAGGTTTCCTTGTCCAACGGCCGACCAGGGCCGACAATACGAGGGGAAGGCTGATTATGAGACGGGCACTTCTGGATAGATTGGTAATCGACCAGTTGGAGGCGGCCGGCTACGAGCTGATACAGGACGGCCAGGTGATACGGATAGTACACACCGCCACTTGGAAGATCCCGCATCCCTGGCAGATTCTCACCGGGGAGCGGTTGGGCCGGAACGAGCGCGGACTGTCCGGCAGGGTCGGTCCATAAAAAACACTGACATGTTTTTATCTTGTCTTACGGTCTCAACCCATGTACAATGGGCTGAAACGATGCTTAGACAGACCAAACCACGAAAGGGGGCCCATGGGAAATGGCGTAGTAGAAAGTTCGATTGTCTATGTTAGTATATTAACACAACCGAAGGGGAGAAAAAGATGCATTACCTCATAGTTATAATGATTGCTTTCGCCCTGTCCCTTTTGGGATGCGAAGGAAAGACGGGTCCAGCAGGTCCATCGGGTTCGGCGGGTGTCGCCGGTACGTCCGGTACGTCCGGTAATACCGGTCCACAAGGTGTTAAGGGCGATACAGGCAATACCGGCCCGCAAGGCCCCGAAGGCCCAGCTGGTGCTGATGGTGCGCAGGGTGAGAAGGGCGACAAGGGTGATCCGGGCGAGACTGGTCCAGCCGGTCCCGAAGGCCCCGAAGGCCCCGCTGGTCCTCCAGGTGAAGATGGCCAGGATGCGGATCAACCTGATGGCTCAGTGCTGGCCGTACACCACATCGCTGTCATGGTAGATGACGCTGAAGAATATACCACAGCAGGGATAGAAGGTAGCGCCCACGAAATTCTGCTTAGAGTCGATGAAGAGGCCATGGTGATGGCTGTTGCTCGCTCCCAGAACGGTACGGTGATTGAAGATGTAGAACTCACCTGGTCGCTCAATGAGGGCGAAGAGAGCATATCGGTTGAAGATAGTGCGATTACCGCTCTCGCGTCTAATTATGATACTGGTGAACTCGAGTTTAGTGCATCAAGGGTGACTATCAGTGTAGATAACCTTGGCATTGCAGGGCATCTTTCTGTAATGGTTTCAAATCCTGTAGATGCCATTACTTTCTGGGATGGCGACGATGAGTTGGCACAACCGGTTGTGTTGGCTGCCGGTCAGAGCTCTCAGGAAATCGTTGCTGCTGCTGTTGATGAAGACGATGAAGCAGTTCCGATGCTGAGAGGCGATTTCGAATGGGGCACCAGCAATAAGTCCGTCGCGACTGCCGCTGCCAAGAAAGGTGCCAACGGAACGATCACTGGCACGGGTTCCGGTGATGCTACGATAACGGCTTCTATCGAAGGCGTTGACGGAGAAATCTCAGTCAGCGTCACAGGGCAATCCACCACGAGATTGATCGTTGCTTCCACTGCTAACAATGGCAACACCTTAACGTGGGACAGAGGACTAGACGGCGGTGCAGCTTGGGTTGATGGCAACTCTACAACCGTTTTCGAAGTCAATCTCTACGATACTATCTCTGACGACAGAATTGATACTTTCGAAGCAACCGACCTGTCTACGTCATCCACCAGGCCTGCGCATAATGCTTCTGCTGATCCTGATCCTGCAGGTTTGGCTATAGGAGAAACAGGTGATGGAACGGGTGATGACGGGACTGTTACCGTTACTTTGACGGCTGCCGATATTGACGCCGCCGTTGAAGAAGGTACGTACGGAAGTGTCATCACCTTGAGGGCTAATGGTGCAAATCCAGTACGTCTGCTGTTCACCGTGATAGTCGAAGATGCACCGGACGCGACGAACTAGCATTCGGGATAATCCGGGCCCATAACCAGGGTGCTGATAGAGTCCTGGACACGAAAAGTTCCGGGATGGCCCCCGGTTTTATCCTGGCGGGGCTGTTGCGGCGTGACTAGCCATTATCACCTGCTTGTCCCTGCATCTGTTCCGGTCATCTCAGAACATCTTTCCGTCCGTCCCAAGTAGGAGCGTAAGCGACCGAAAAGGGCGGACGGTTTTTTTTAGGATTCGGTGCCCCGGGGCCGTTAAGCGGGCGCAGACAGAGTCCGCAAGCAAAGTGTACGGCGTTCCCCGGTAAGCGCCGATGGGTAGTGACTCGACGTCGTGCACACCTTCACCCCGCCGTTAGTAGGAACCCTTTGGCAACCGAACGCGGCGGGGATCCTCAATCGACGAACAGGACAGGCCTTCGGGGAACACACCCACGGGGGCTTTTCTGTCTGCGGCCGCTGGCGGCGAGGACGCCTTGAAATCGCCCCGGCGATTCGCCCGCGCTGAAATCGCTTGTAAGGGCCGCATAGGCCCGGATGGATTGTTTCGATCTTCGTCATTGCCGGCGTACTGGCTTGCAACGGAGACAGCGAACCCACAGCGCCACAGGAGCCGCACCCCCTGGGGTCGGCACGTGGGTTTACGTGGGAAACAACTTTGCCGCGACGATCGCGAAGAACGTCCGGGTGTACCTGGTGGCCCAGGGAATACCCGAGGCCGACGCCGTGGCGATCGCGGCGGAGCTGGTGGAGGCTAATTCGTTCCTGGAAATACCCACCGTCACGATCCGGAGCGACGGGAACATACACCACGGGCGGTCCGGAGCCTGAGACCGGCACATGGGAGGTTGCAGGGGGTAAGTTGTCGCTGCTGACTACAAGCTTACGCACGAGCTACGTCCTCAATTACACGGTTGCCGGGGATCGGCTGACAATATCGATCACCGTCGCGAAGCTGCGGGCCATGACCCCTGACAGCGACGCCGTGAGCCTCAAGTTGTTCGACCTGGCTTTCAAGGGGATCGAGGACGTGGCCTTCAGTTTCAAACGAGGGACGCCATGACAACACCATACAGAACCAGCAAACCGGACCCGCCATGTTGAAAGCACAGGAATGGACCGGTACCGTGCGGGGCGCAGACAGAGTTCGGTCAATAAGTGGATGGGCGCCCCCGGGGTAAACGCCGACAGATTTGAACCGGCGTCCCTTCACACCTTCAGCCCCGCCGTAAGTAGGAGCCTGTCCAACAGGCGACCGAACCCGGCGGGGGTTCATCCATCACCTATAGGAGACGCACCCATGAGACACACCATCAAGATGGTATCACCATCCCTTTTGATCGGCGCGATGCTGCTCTTTGCGGCATGCAAGGGCGACACCGGCGCGGTGAGGCCTGCAGGAGCGCAGGGACCGCCCAGCGTGACAGGAGCGCAGGGACCGGAAGGGCCGCAGGGAGTCAAGGGCGGTACAGGACCGCAAGAACCGGAAGGGCCGCGCTGTAATGGCGGCCAGACCGATCGCGGCGGCGAGGAATCCGGCACCGAGCTGGCCGTCGATGAGACCTTTGACGAGGTACGCGCCTGCGTCCGACTGGTGATGAAATACGACGCCGCAACCCGGACTTTTATCGGCACGGTAACGAACACAACCGAAGGGCCGCTCACCAGCGTCCGCGTCGAGGTACACCTATCGAACGGAACCGAACTCGGACCTACAACACCAATCGACCTTGCGGCGGGTGAAAGCGCGATCGTGACGCTGCCTGCCGGCGATGAACCTTTCGACGGCTGGACGCCCCATGCCGAAGTAGGCGCAGGCGGAGAAGGGGGCGGCGAGCATGGTCCCGGTGGTGAGTCGGGAAGCGGATAAGACTGACGGCGGGGCCTGACACGTATCGTACACCAACAGACAGGAGAAAAGGTCATGCCATCAAGATGGTCTCACCATTATTGATTTGCAACGCTCATCGTCCTCGCGTATTTTACTCGCGGCCACCACGGCGGGAGCGCAGGGCACAGACTTCAGGGTAGGCATAGGGTTGGCATTTCCCATCGACACCGATACCGATGAAATAAAGTCCTTTGTCGGTCCTCGGTTTACCCTCGGCGGATCGTGCTGGTTCAACGACAACCTGGCCGTTACCGTGGACGGTTCCTACGGATGGATTGGCGCGGAGGCTACACAGGGACCGCTCACGAAAACATCCTTCGAGGCGTACACGTATTTTCAGGAAGCAACCACAGGACTGTGGGTAATGTCGAACCCGGCCACAATACGGGCGTTTTGACACGGCGGAGTCGGGCTCGCGAGGTTGAATCCGAAGTCAAGATCGGAGGCATGGAGATCAGCGACGCGGAAATCGGACTGCTGCTTTACCGTGGGCGGCGGGGTATGGATCGGCGTCTCGGACAGGGTGGCCGTTGAATTGGAAGCGCGATACAACCACGCGGTCGATATCGACGACGCGTCCGTTAAATGGTTCCCCGTATCGGCCGTCTTGGTATTTACTCCGTAGTGGACCGCGATCATGGAACGGTAAAGGGCCGGCACTGTGCGGTGCGCAGCCAGAGTCCCGAGGTAAATCGCGGCGCGCGCCGGCCCTGTTACCCCACCGCCGCGATAACCGCCCCCCCGGTCCCTGTGGCCGGGGGTTACATCGACCGGCATTGCCGGTTACTAAGGCTGGCCCTTAGTGTGTATTACGTTTGAGATCTCCGATGTATTACAACCTCCGGATCCCTTAGCGGATCGGCGGCGGACCGGAGGACGTAGCCGTAGCAATGACATTGTAATACGTTCACCTGGGCGACTTGTATTACAATCACCCGCGGTGACCTGGTTAAATGTCATACATTCGCGATCGCCATTGTAATACAATCTCGGCCGCACAACAAAACGGAGACGCTTATGGACTACTACGGCGAGGATTGGTCTACGTTCTTTTTCTTCCCCGATCTGTGAGGAGTCCACCATGCCAGGCCGAAAGAACAAAAATCGTATTCACGCGCCGATGTACAAACTTGTCGTCCAAGAAGTAGATAACGACCTTGAAGTCGTAACGCGGTGCGGAATCTCTGTACCGGCTCGACGGACGCAAAGAAATCAACCACCCTCGTCCGCGATCGAAGCCCATCCGCAGACCTATTGCACGGACTGTTTCCGCGAACCCTGACACCAGAACCCACCACGAGGAGAAAAACACGTCAACCCGTCCGATCGAGCAGTATCTAAATCTGTGCGGCTTACCTGGTGGAGCGTGACGGAGGACTACTCCGGATCGTCCCCCGGCCGCAAGTAGGTGGCCTTTCGAAAGCGGCCGGCGGGTATCATTCGCCTGTTTCTGCATAGGAGGCAATATGACATCGAACACGATCCCAACCGCATACGTCGAAGGACACGCGGTGGCACGGCATAAAGACGAGGCTGCCGCCGACAACTACGTCCGGCACACCATGATAGGCGACCCCGAACTTGATCCGATCATGGACGAACTATCGTCGCTGCCCCCGGCCGAGCTGCACAGTTACATCGGCACCGGCATAGAGGGAAATAAAGACGCCTTGCGTAATGCCCCCCAGCCGCTTTGGGACTTCTTTGATGGTCTTGAAGAACCCGAATGGCTCAACCACGACGATTTCCGCAAGGGGATTCGTGCGTTCCATGCAAACGTCGATCTGATGCTGGTCGCCTTCGTGACCGGAGTGCTTATCGAAGGCTTCTCGACGCTCATATCCAAGTCATTCAGCATTACCGGAAGGGTGGCGTCGACCAACCGGAGGCTTCAGCAGAACAACCGCCACATGATGGACATATTTTTCCCTGGCGGTCTGCAGCGTAACGGAGACGGCTGGAAGCTGTCGACGCGAATCCGCTTCATCCATGCGCGAATCAGAAACCTGCTCGCCAAGTCCAAGGAATGGTCACACGAGACCTGGGGCACGCCCGTAAGCGCCGCACACCTGGGCTTCGCCATATCGGTCTTTTCCCGGCGGCTGGTCGAATACTCTTTGCGGGTGGGCGCGAACCTCGACAGATCAGAACAGGAGAGCATCATCAAGGTCTGGCGGTACACCGGCTATCTCATGGGGATCCCCGAGACCATCCTCTACCGCACATCCGACGAGGCCGAACGAATGTACAGGATCGGCTATCTGTGCGAACCGCCCCCCGATTCGGATTCCGTGGGCGTTGCGAACATGCTGGTGCAAGCCATACCGACCGTCGCGGATATCACCGATCCCGATGAACGGGACAAGGTGGTGACCCTGGCCTATCGTCTGTCAAGGGCGCTCATAGGAGATCGCCTCTCGGATCAGTACGAGTTTCCAAAAATATCAACATTCATGACCCTGTGGTCGTACCGGATGCGACAGCGCCTTCAACGGCTTATGTCAAACCCGCAGACCATCCGGTCGGACAACTTCTCCCAGTTGCTTCAGATTTCGGTGTACGACGACGAAGGGTTGAGCTACAGGATGCCCAACCACGTGCACACGTCGAAATCTATCAAGTGGTGAAAATAGGGTCCATTGCGTCCACTGCATTTCAACATAGGGTGGTGTCTGTTCTGGTTCGTCGTGATCGTCGTTCATGACATCACCACGAACCATCATCAGGCGCATATGAATCAAGGAGGACCGGAAATTGTGCAAACCGTCGTGATCGCGCTCGTCTTCGGTTTTATAGCGTGGGTCGTATGGTGGGCGCTTACGACCGTCGACAACGGCAAAGGAAAGAAACCGTGTTAAGGATCGGTTTCGTAGTAGATATGACAACATGACGCGATACAGAATCAGGGAGGGACCGGATGCTATGGAAACCGCCGCGGCCGCGCTCGTCGTCGGCATCATAGTGCTGGACGTATGGTGGGTGCTTACGAACCTCGACAGCGGTAGGGGCGTGTCATGAGGCGAAACGTAAATCGCCGGCACAGGGCACGTGACGAACATTCAGGCCTGGTCAGCACAAACCCCCGCGAGATCGAGACGGTCTGCGGGATGAAAGTAACGTGGTATCGGATCCACCGCGGGCCTGCGCCGACCAGGTCCGACAAGAGTAAGCACCCGCAGACCTGGTGCACAGCGTGTTTCGGCGAGTAATCCACGGAAAGCGGACCGGTTTCCAATATGGGCCACACAGGGGCCCGGGTTCCCAAATCGAAGCACGGCCCGGTCCGCCAGTATCATGACCGCGCCCGATACCTGCGCCCGCCGGCCGTGATCGGACCGTCACACCGAAAGCGTCTGGTGGGCTTCACCATAGGACACCCCTATAACGAGGAGGATTAAGTCATGCAAACAGTCGCGATCGCGCTCGTCCTCGGCTTTATAGTGTGGGCCGTGCGGTGGGCGCTTAAGATCATCGACAAAGGTAACGGGCCGGCTCCGTGCGGGGCGCAGCCAGAGTCCCGAGGTAAATCCCGGCTCCCTGGCGGTCCGTGTTTCCCCACGCCGCGATAACTGCCCCCGGGACTGCACTGACGCGAAGCTCGAGCGTTTGGAGAAATCCATCGAGAAACGCATTGCCATCATCGAACACCGCGTGTCCAGAATGGAGAAGCAGAACGAACAGATCAAGACGGGGATCGACGAATTGGTGCTGCGAGTTGCCAAATTAGACGCTTTCACACGGAAGAAACTGACATGACCAGATTGACCGTATTGCCACGGCCATCGCGGAGAACGTCCGGGTGTACCTGGTGAATCAGGGGATCCCCGCCGCGAGGCGTTACCCAAATTTTCAAGGAGGGAGATCATGTTTAGAGTCGTTTGCATAGCGGTGCTGCTGACCGTCTCCGGATGCGAAGGGAAAGTGGGTCCGGTAGGCCCCGCAGGGCCGCAGGGCGTAGCAGGACCGCAGGGCGTGAAGGGCGACAAGGGCGATACAGGATCGCAGGGACCGGCAGGACCGCAGGGATCGGCTGGATCGGACGCAGTCGAGCCGGGTTCTTTGTTGAAAGAGATCGTGGGCCGATGGACGTACAGCTCCAACAACTTCATTGTACCCATGTTGGAGAACGCCGTGGCTTATATGGTCGCCCAAGGGGTGCCCGATACGACGGCGGCGGAAATCGCGGCCGCGATGCTCGAGGACACCGATGTGCTGCCGGTCTGGGTGGTGTTCAGGGAGGACGGCACATTCACCGATGCGGAAGGGGGGTCGGGGACGTGGCACGTATCGGGCCAGCAGCTCACCATGACCGAGGACGATGAGGCCGTTATTTTCGGCTTCGAGGTGAGCGGTAACGACCTGGCCTTGATCTACCCGGTAAGCACACTTCGGCAAGCCATCGCGGGAGCCGCCGGCGTTGAGGCGGACTCCGCCGCGCTGCAGGAGCTTGTCGACGCGCTCTTGGAGGGCATTGACGATCTGCGGTTTCACTTCAAGCGGGCCACCGCGTAGAATAACGCTGCCCCGGAGGAAACATGAGTGACCTGATGGTCGTGCTTCTGCTGGTGATCGCTCCCGCGTGTGGCGTCATCACCTACGCCCTGGCGTTACGGGAAGGACTGCAGAGCCGCCTCGGCTGGTTTCTCATCGGTCTGTGCCTGGGGCCGATCGGCGTAGTGCTGGTGATCCGGGCCGCACGGAAGGAACGGCCAGGCCCTAAATGACCTCAACTCCGCACAAAGGGTAGATCGAATGAGACCTATAACGACTTTTGTCAATGCTACGATCATGACCGTTTGCATAGTCGCTGTTGGATACGTGACTGTCGCAACACCGGCCGCGGCACAATCAATCAGGGGGCTGCCCTGGACGTGGGGTTCGCCCCCGGAGTATATCAAGCGGGTCGAGCCGGGGCGGTTCATCGGTGATTACAAGTCCAAGTTGGAAAAACCCGTTGCAACCCGGATGTTGCTTTTCGAGGCCGATGTATTCGGGGTCAACATGGATGTCCTCTACCATTACAACGACACGGGGTTAACCGCAGTTTCACTCTATACCTACGCAGCGGACCGCGACCGGGCCGAGGGACTTTTCCGTCGGTTCTGGTATCGAATAAACGCGGCTAATAGCGAGGTGGAAATCGACGATGACGCGTCGTTTTTTCAAACGGGGTTCGAGAAAGGATCGGTAAAACTCAAAACGGCGAAAGCAAATCATAGTTTAAGCTACGGAGCGGCGTGGAATGTGGAACTTTACATGGAACGGCCTTGACTCCACGTTGGCGATCGTCGCGGTGGTTGCGGTCATGGCATGTTCGGAAATGGCCGCCGCGCAATCTGAAAACGGCTTTTATTTTCGGAACGGTATCACCGTCGACCGATCGGCAGAAACACGGTTCAAGGACCGGGACTGCCGGGGCACGTCGCCGGCAGCCCTGTACGGATGCGGAAAGGGCGTCGATGGGGCGCGCCTGGGTTCGCGCGGGGATTTTGGAACGATGGTGGGATTTGTCGCCGGGGCCGGTTACGTGGTTGCGCCGCCCCTGCGCCTCGAAACGACCGTACACTACCGCCCGGGTTTCAACTTCGCTGGTAGTGCTAATTTCGTCCAAACCACAGGCAGGCAGAAAGTCGCCGCGGACCTGTATTCTCTATCAGGCATAGTAGCCGCGTACCTGGACCTTCCCGGGCGCGGGTCTTTCTATCCAGTTATAGGAAGCGGCGCCGGGCTTACCTATGTCAGTATTGGTGAAACTCAAATGGATTTCGCGCGGACGACGACGATTGTTCCGCGCGGGCGCAATGTCAATTTCACCCTGATGCTGACGGCGGGTGTTGCCGTGAGGATATGGAACGAAACGACGCTCGATTGCGCCTGGCGCTATATCGATTCGGGGGACGTCGAAACAGGGCGGGCCACCGGCCGGGTCGTCTGGCGCGATGGTAGCCGCGAGCCACTGAAGATCGACCTCGCCGAAACAAGAGCGAGTTTGTCCAGCCACGGACTGCGTGTATCCTTGCGGTACACGTTTTGATACCGCCCGTTGACCGAATGCGACGATGAATCTCACGCCCCGCGATGGAGGACGTAATGCTCAGTAGTTTCAAGGTCACCTTTCCCGATGATGAGCGTGTGTACCAAAAACACTACGCCTATCTGACGTTTGTTGATGCCTTAAATCACATCGGGTTGGATAGATTGGCAAGGTTGCGGATAAGGGGCTGTAAGTCACGTGTCACCGTTAAAAAACATGCCCGCGGTAAAGTCGTCCATAACTGGCTTAAATTAACCAGAGACTACTGCATTTTCACACACTCAAGTAACTCCGAAAAACGAAGATATATAGAGACTGTGTGTGACGAGTTGGGCGTAAGGGTAACCGTCGAGATGTAATACCTCATGACGAGGCTATCCCATGTCCTCGGCCGCTGGCGGCTGGACGTTTTGAAGGCCCGGCGATCCGAAACGCGCTGAAATCGCTTGTAAGGGCCGCATAGGCCCGGATGGATTACCACACCCGGCCGGATCCACTGCAGGCCCACGCGAGATCGCCCGTGAGGCCCGCAGGATTCAGGGGGTACTTTACCCACCGGCGCGGAGATCGTGCAGCAGGGGGCGATTCTGTGGCCCGTTTCCCGCCAGAATAGCCCCTTGAGTGCGGGGAACCGCCCTCTGCAGCCCGAAACGCGTCTTGTGAATACTTGTATACTGGTATACGACTATGAAAGTAATCTCCATCATAAGCCAGAAGGGCGGAAGCGGAAAGACGACCCTGGCGGAATCGCTTGCGGTTGCAGCTGAACGCGCCGGCAAAACATCAGCGGTGGTCGACCTTGACCCCCAGGCGAGTGCGACAGCCTGGGGCAAACGCCGTGAGGATGATCCACCGGTCGTCCCGTCAACGCCGTCGCGCCTTGAAGCGGTCTTGTCTGCAGCACGAGGCCTGGGTGTGGATTTGGTATTCATCGACACGGCACCGCGAGTAGAGCATACCGCCAGAGCGGCGGCCGAGGCTGCGGACCTGGTTGTCGTACCATGCAGGTCCGCGATCATGGATTTGGAAACAGTTGCAACGACCGCCGCGCTGGTCCGATCTGCTGGCGATCGGCGTCTCGTCGTCGTGTTTAACGGCGTGGCTTCTCGGGGCAACAAACACGACCACGCAGCCGAGGTTCTGGAATCAAAGAGGGTAGTGGTATGCCCCGCGATCCTCGGGGATCGCGTTGCATTTGACTACGCATCAACGGCAGGTCAGACCGCGCAGGAGTACGAACCGAAGGGCAAAGCGTCGTATGAAAACATACAAGTATACGAGTATATTTGTAAACACGTATAGGTGAATACATGTCAAAACGAACCGATCTGCGCCGGGCCATGCTGGACGGAAACCAACCACCTGCCCCGAAAGAATCACAAAGTCAACCCGGGCGCGCCGGCACGGTTCTCATTGGCGGCCATTTTGAGCCGGCCGTCCGGAAACAGCTGAAGGGAATCGCGCTGGAACAGGACCGGACGGCCCAGGACGTGCTTGCAGAGGCGCTAAATGATATGTTTGCGAAGAATGGAAAACCGGAGATCGCGCCGCTCGATGATCGATAGGCCTGTTGTAAACTCGCAAACAAGTTTGATACTGAACGAGGGACAGGATACAGGATGAACGGCGTCCCCGGGATTCTCCTTACGGGTGCAGACAGGTTCCGTTAACAGGAAGTGAATAGGCGCGCCCGGGTAGGCGCTGGGAGACGGCTAATTATGGGACTGAAACTGTTAGCAGGGGACTATACCACCCATCGCGCAGTGTTCAAAGATGGTGGGTTTCATTTCTGGAAACAATACGACTACGGGAAACCGGCCGCGAAATACAAAATGGCGGATTTGAAGACCATCGAGGAAATCACGGAGGACAATAAGGTTAGCGTCCTCGGCGCCGCAGGGTGGGGCATCCTAGGTACGGTAGTCGCCGGCCCGTTCGGATTGGTGGCCGGGGCTTTGCTGGGAGGGCGCGGAAAGACGGTGGTTTTCTCCGTCGAGTTCAATGATGGGAAGCGGTCGCTCATCGAGGCGGACTCGAGGACGTGGACGCAGATCATGGCGGCCAATTACTAACCGCAGAGCAGCCAGGTGGCGCAGGACCTGGCTGCTCTGCGGTGTCAATAACGGTCATTATGAGAAGTAGAGCAGGAAACTGCCATGCAGCGAAAAGACATGAATCTCGGGTGGGGCCTGGTTGTGGTTGGAGTCGTTTTCCTGGTGTTTGCAATATACAATCCCTTTCCCTTCAATCCTGGACCGAATACATCCAAGAGTGCGCGTTTCCGGGAGTTAGGAAGAAAGCACAACGAGAACCTAAACCAACTGCGAGCACGGACGACAAGCCGTTCCACACAAACACGTAAAATTGGACATCAGAAAGTTTGAATCGACCGTTTCTTGAACGGTCCGGAGCGGGTTCATTACGGCTTTATCGGAGAAGTACGGACTTACTTGCCGAAGCCATCCAGCTTCAAGCACGTTCGGGCGCGAACTATCCCGCGTGGAATATACCATGCTCTCAATATGGACTTCACACACGAGAATCCCCACCGTGTAAGCCAGACTGCGGTCGAATCGCTGGACCAACAGACCTGCGACGCGTTTTTCATGTTCATCGAGTAGCGGTCGGGCAGGGGCGTTACGTAGCACACCTTAAAAAACCAGAACCCCGGCGAGCTTGCTTATTGACTTGACACTCCGTTAGGCGAACGACGATCAGGCGCAGACCGAAAGGAGCACATCATGCCAGTGTTTAAAAAAATCGTTTCGGATCAAAGATGAATGCCAGGCACCAGATGTTTCTGATAGAATGGCACAAGCTGAGACCGCTCAGGGATGCGCCTTTGACGGGAATGGCAGTCGATGACGAGATCGATAGGAACATTGAATACTGGGAGGCGATTAACAGCAAGTGGCTAGCGTTATATCGGGGAGGACAGCAATGAAAGGCTGGAAACGGTTGTGGGTTTTAATCGGAATACCCTGGGTGCTGTACGGGATATTTGGACCCAGGGGATTGCTTTATTACTACGGGTGGGGAGGTTGGGACAAGAACGTCACGTGGACAGTCATTGAAGTCGTAGGTGGCTGGTTGTTAATTTACGTCATCGGCTTGGGAATCACTTGGGTAATT
Organism: bacterium; assembly: GCA_965262815.1. GTDB lineage: Bacteria > JAAXHH01 > JAAXHH01 > JAAXHH01 > JAAXHH01 > JAAXHH01. The sequence continues at coordinate 654,997 of OZ253560.1, forward strand.
CGGGGGTTCAGAACCAGGCGCGTTTGAGCAGGATTTATGAGTTCTGATGGACGTATGTTGCCGCTGCATGCGCGGAAACCTCTCCTTCATCGAGTAGCGGCCGGTGACCTTGGATCCAGCATGAACAAGATTCACCGGGTAATCGAAGCTGGCGTCTGCATACTTACGGTTGGGTTGATTTTGTTCGTGATTATCTCATTCGTCCAGTTTCAATTTATACCGTGGCTGGCCTTCCGAAACCCGGAACCTGGTTGGGTTACGTCGTTTGATATAGAACTCACCTAAAACACCTTTAGGCAGGCCGTAAGCGTACTTTCACCCGCAATCCTTTACGTCTCCGGACTAGTAACTTTCAAATTGTGGAAGAGGATACGAAAGTTGTAGGAGCGCATCATGACACGCTGGATCCACGTTGCGGCCGCCGCGATTTGGCGGCTCTAATGACCGGTTGTGAGATCTACACCGAGCCCACATATGATGTGCGAAACGTCCGCTGGGGGATGAGTAAGACGCAGGTTAAGGAAACTGAGACCGCGTCTTTGTCCGAGGAGAGCGATTAATGGTTGATCTACGACGATATTATCGCAGGCGAGGAAGTCAAAATCCACTACTCCTTCAGGCCCGACGCGCTCATGAGAGTGGGTCTGAGTTACGCGGCAATGGCGGATGAGACCTATCATGTAGAGTTTGCCCGCATCCTGACCGAGAAATACGGGGCACCGGCCGAGGAAACCCAGATTGGTCTGGGGCGCATTATTGGAAGTGGCTCACACCTCGAACCACCATGGAATACAGAGTCTGGGTCAGAAATATCGAGTACATCGATATCGAGGAATTTGAACTCCACTTATTATACGAGACAGCCACATCCCCCAAAGACCTTGAGGATTCAAAAAAACTGTTTTAGACCCCCGTCCAGCCCCCACGCCCCACTCCGGATCATGCCGCCCAAGTTCACGCTTTCCCCCCATCCCACGAAAAACCGTTTCATGAGGTATCCCAACCCAACTTACCCCCATCCTGAGATCGTGCCTTAGAGCGCGTTCCTATGTGTGCGATCCTCCATGCTTAATTCAGTTGACGACCGATTTAAACTTCGCATTATTGCAGTAAGTGGAAGTTATACATCCCCCGGCAGTTGCGACCGCATCAAACTAGCTTACGCCGGTGCGGATGGTATTCGATGGATGAGAGGAACAACCCTATGAACCAGATTACCGTTAAGAACTTCCGTTGTTTCCGAGAAGAACAAACGGCGCGTTTAGCACCGTTAACGCTTTTGGTTGGTGAGAACAGCACTGGCAAGACTTCCCTGATGGCGATGATAAGGGCCCTTTGGGAAGTAGCCTATTTGCGAACACAGCCGAATTTTAAAAGAGAGCCGTACGATCTTGGGAGTTTCGACGATATCGTTCACCATAGGGGAGGAAAAGTGGAGTTGACCCGGTTTAGTGGACATGTAACTTCTTGTGTTGAAAGGAGCGTGACATGCCCAGATCCCGTGCCCCCTATCCAGCGGCCTTCCGCCAGCAGATGGTCGATCTCGTTCGCTCCGGCCGCAGTCCCGAAGCACTGGCCAAGGAGTTCGAGCCCACCGCACAAGCCATCCGCAACCGGGTCAAACAGGACGACCTGAATCAAGGCAGGCGTGAAGACGGCCTGACTACCGAAGAACGGACCGAGCTGCGCCGTCTGCGCCGTGAAAACAGACAGCTCAGGATGGATCGGGAGATCCTGGCAAAAGCCGCGGCCTGGTTCGCCCGGGAGACCGAGACTCCGCCCGGGTCTTCTCGTTCATAAAGGCGCATCAGGCCGCCTATCCCGTTCGCCGGATGTGCTGTCTGCTGGATGTCTCCCCCAGCGGCTACTACGTCTGGCTCAGGCGATCCGTCTCCAGGAGGGCCAGAGAGGACGCTATGCTTCTTAGCCGGATCCGCTTGATCCATCAACGCTCCTACGGTACCTACGGTGCGCCGCGCATCCATGCCGAACTGCGCGAGTCGGGCATACGCGCAGGACGCAAACGTGTTGCTCGCCTGATGCGTATGGCCTCTGTCAGCGGAGTATCTCGTCGCAGAGCCGTGCGTACTACTCTGCGATCCGATCAGGGCAGGATGGCGCCCGATCTGGTCAACCGGGACTTCACCGCTCCTTCCAGAGACAGGTTGTGGGTAGCCGATATCACCTACGTGCCTACCCATGCGGGCTTCCTCTACCTCTCGGTGGTCATAGACGCCTTCAGTCGCCGCGTGGTCGGCTGGTCCATGGCCAACCATCTGCGAAGCGAACTGGTCGAAGACGCCCTGGATATGGCCCTTGGCCAGCGTAGACCCGATGGAGTGATCCATCACAGCGACCAGGGATCACAGTACACTTCCGTGGCCTTTGGCAAGCGATGCAGACAGGCTGGCGTCAGACCGTCCATGGGTTCGGTCGGCGACTGCTACGACAACGCCCTGTGCGAGAGCTTCTTCGCCAGCCTGGAATGCGAACTGCTTGATCGCAGGCGTTTTGCCACAAAAACCGACGCCAGACTTGCCCTGTTTCAATACATCGAGGGCTTCTACAATACCCGGAGACGACACTCTTCCCTCGGATATCTCTCACCCGTAAACTTCGAAAGGAGCTTCAAAAAAACTGCCTGAATCCCAAACCGTAAACCGTCCACAAAAACGGGGTAACATCAAAGGAACCAGGGCCACCAAAATCGAAGCCGGTTTTGAAACTCCCCCCCGAGGAAGATCAACTAACCCGGCTAGGCTTCTTAAGCACGAGATGGTGTTTGAAAAACGAGGAACCGCTCCCAGTATAAGCAACGCGCGTTTATCTAGGCAGGGAGTGTGGATCCAGTCCAGCCTTGAAAATCAAAGCTGGCAGTTTAGCTTCGGGACGCCGAGAGGTGCTTGGAAAATCAAAAGTGACAAACCCAAACGGTTGACAGTAGACCTTCGTCCGGTAATACCATCTTTTCTTTTTATTTTTCGGATGATAGATACTGACGAAGATTTCGAAAGCCTTTTAGCACTAAACGGATCGGAGCCGCCTTCAGAAGACGACTTGAGAGACATTCGACTACTTGCTCATCTTAGCATTCCTAGGCATCGTGTGTTTCCTGAAGCACCTTCACCCTACGCCAGCGCGCCAGTTCGATCCAGACCACATCGAACGTACGATCCTGCCATCACATCTCGTGATCCAGAAGGCGATTACATCCCTATGTATTTCGCTGACACGTATTCACAAAACGAAAAACAATGGGATCACCTCAAGGAAGCTCTGGAACAATTCGGACAGACATCTGGACTATTCGACGAAATAACTGTGAAATCCCTTGGAGGGAAAGGGAAAGACGGCGGACCGTTTCAAGTTCAGATTAGAAAGTTTGGGAATAAAACGAAAGGGCCGTACCGTAACTTGCTTGATGTCGGTTTTGGTGTCAGCCAAGTCCTACCCGTTATAACTGAGTTGGTACGAGAAGACGCTCCCCCAATAGTGCTTCTACAGCAACCTGAAGTACATCTACACCCAAGTGCCCAAGCGGCTTTGGGCAGTCTTCTATGCCAAGTCGCTTCTGAACGAAGAGACCCCCAGATAATAGTTGAGACACACAGCGATCATCTGCTTGATCGAATTCGTATGGATATTCGCGATCGGACAACTTCTTTGAAGCCTGATGATGTATCGATTCTGTTCTTTGAACATGTCGACTTGGATGTGCGGATACATTCACTGCAAGTGGACCAGCAAGGAAACATCCTTGACGCTCCTTCAACATATCGAAGGTTTTTCTTGGAAGAAACTGAACGTTCATTGGGGGTTTGAGGAATGTGCGCAATTATCGACGCGAATGTCGTACATGAAGTATTTGGGGACAATAAAAACGAAGCCGGGCAGGGGTTTTATGAATGGGTGTCCGAAGGTAAAGTGCGTTTGGTAGTAGGCGGTAAACTCTACGAAGAGCTTCGAGTTGCTTCAAGAATATTCAGAGAGTTAATCCCGGAACTACAGCGTTCAGGGAAAATGACTGAAATGGATAATGACGAAGTCAACAATAGGACGGAAGAACTATTAACTGATGGTTCGTGTGAATCCGATGACGCACATGTTGTAGCCCTAGCCCAAATAAGCGGAGCACGTTTGCTGTATTCAAACGATAGCGATTTAAACAAGATTTCAAAAACTCCCATTTGATTCACGATCCGCAGGGTAAGATCTATTCGACGAAAAGGACTACAAAGTTCAATAGGAATAAAAGAACCTTGTTAAACAAGAATCAGTGCCGTACCCAATGAAGCACTCGCCGCTCAGCTCTTGGCGCTTCACCAAGATGGACGGGCACCAGGTACGATTTCGATCGTTGTGGCGGCCGGCCGTCAAGTTCTAAGCGGACGTTCTCGATCAGCCAATCCCCGCGGGGACGCAGACCAGGAACGCCATGAGATGCATCCGGCGTGACGGCTGCAGCCGTGGCCAGGCCCTGGGCATTCGCTGGAAGCAGGCGGAAGCCGCTGCGACAGTTGCAATTGTCGATGAAAATTCACTCTCCGGACTGCGTGATGCTGCGATAATTCGTGTCATGTCTGACGGGCTGTTGCGGGTATCCGAGTGTGTGACCCTGGATGTCAGCGACTACCGGATCTAGTATGGCGGGCCCGGACAGCTCACGATACGACATTCCAAGACGGACTAGGAAGGGGAAGACTAGGTGGTCCACCCTGGGGCCCCAACCGTCAAGCGCCATTCCGATTGAATGGATGTGGCCGCGATAGAGGAAGATCCGTTGTTCAGCAGGATCCGCCCCGGCGGCCACGTACAGGACGACCGCCTTACGCCGCGCGCCCTGCAGGCCATCATCAAAGCCCGGGCTCAGGCAGCCGGTGTCGAAGGCAGGATCAGCGGTCACTCATTCCGGGTGTGATCCGCTAAAAAGTTCTGAATGACTATTCCAAACTCACCGGGAGATCTGCAATAATCCTCTCCGTTTCCACGCTCACAAACACAATCCTCCGAATCGCAGCCACCAAATCCTCCGGCTCGCTCCACCACCCGTTCGGGTCGTTGATGATGCCGCTTGCCCGGTCCTGTTTTATGTAGTAGCGATCAATGAACCATTCCAGCGGCGTCCGGCCGTTGACCTGGTAGCGGTGCGCCTCTGCCGGTATACCCTTGATTCCGATGTGGTCGTTGATGATGAGCTCCGATTTATCCTCACCAGTTAACTTCATCTTACGACCGGTGATCCGGAAGTGTTCCGGCTGCAAACCTCCGGACTTCCTCGATTCGACCTCTAAGGGATATTCTTCGCAAGTCTCATAGCCCAGGTGAAGCCCGGCCAGGCGTTCGCCAGCCACGGCGAAGGCATGGAAATCCGGAGCCATCGGGATCCGCGGCAGTTCCTTCGACAGATCGTTTGCGAACCGGATGCGGTAGTCCGGAGCGTGCAGCACTCCGTAGACGTAATTGAACATGTCGTCTTTTGTGATCGACCGATTCTCGTAGAATCCATGAAACGTACCAAGGGCAGTATCGGTGATGTTGTCGACGCGTTCCATTCTGGGACCATTGTCAAAGAGACCCCCCGAGGTCTGAACGTAACGGTAACGTGGGAAACACTGCCCTTCGACAAAGTGAAGATCCGGCATCTTATCGACTACGAGGCAGGATAACGGCGTGGATGAGCTAGAATCCACGCAGATCGCACGATTATTGCTGTCGGGCGATGGGAACATGATGTTCATGATTGAAGGACCTTGAGCCAACATTGGCTCTCCATACAGGTACTGCTTCACAAACGGACGAAATGCGGCTGTACGGACCAACCCTCCCGAATGCACGATCTTCTGGCCCCGACGCATCTTCTCAGCTAATTCCGGATCCCACCTGAGCCCTGCAGAATGACGTTCGACGGCATCGTCGACCGACAGGTTGGGATCCGACTCCCTGTCTTGCATGGCGCCCATGTATTCATCCACAGCTGCCCGTGCGTTCTTCTCGCAAGCTTCGCGGGAAAAGTTGTAAAGGTAAGCGTCACGTTTGGTCTTGTAACCGTTGCTAAACAACCGGAAAACCGCTTCGTCCGACTTGCCAGCCTTTACTTCCTTTGACCCCATTGGATAGAGCGCCTTAAATCCCCCGCTTCGCTGATCGATCCAGTCGTGGTGCCGGTCTGGTGTGATTTGCTGCCAATCTAGGATTCCTGCAACCGATCCAGCATCCCGCAGAAAAGCTAGCTTTTACACCCTGGTCAAATAGTCGCCCACATCGCGGTAGAGGATGCGGCAGCCCTCGTGTTCAGAGTTAGGGTTGCGGACCAAGATGGTGATTGCTATTGTCGCACTGGATCCCTTACCAAACACTGGTCCCCCTTCTGCCCGACCGCGCTCTCCACCTTTCCAAGTATGACCACGAAGATTAACAACATAGATCAAGCTGAACTCCTCGGCCAGGCACGCCCGCACGCCGCTGTCCGCGTTGCCGGTGATCCAGGATCCGTTTGTCACGAACGCAACTACGCCTTGGTCGCCGATCCTGTCGGTAGCCCACCTGATCGCCATTTTGTAGGTGTCGTACAGACTGTTCTTGTTAGTGGCCGCTGATCGAGCGGCATAGGTAACGGCGACACGTTTCTTGATCTCCGGATAGTCCACGTTCGGATTGTCGTCGGCCGCGCTTCTTTGCCAGGCCGACCAAGGAGGATTGCCGACTATGACCTGGACGGGTTGTTTCAGCTGGCGTTCGGCCCGCTCGCTGTTGTCCGGAAGCCAGTCTTTTGGCAATCCCCTGCGGCCGTCGTGCAGGTTGAAGGTATCGGTCAGGACTATCCCTGCAAACGGCGTGTATCCCGTATCCATACCCTTGCGGCCGTGATACGCCTCTTCGATATTGATTGCTGCGATATAGTAGGCGAGTAGCACCAGTTCGTTGGCATGCAACTCGTCTTGGTACTTTCTTTCCAGGTCAGTATCGGCGATCAGTGCCGATTGCAGCAGCCTGGCCAGAAATACCCCCGTGCCCGTGAACGGGTCGAGGATATGGACCTCCTCATCGCTTAGTGATCGGCCGAATTCTTCACGCAGCACGTGGTCCGCGCTAGCCAGGATGAAATCCACGATCTCGGACGGCGTGTAGACGATGCCCAGTCGCTCGGCATCCTTTTCCATGGCCGTGGAAAAAAACTTCTCGTAGAGTTCCATCAGGACGTGCTGGCGCGCTTTGCTGTTGTCCAGGTCCTGGGCACGCCGGCGCACGCTTTCGTAAAAAGATTCTAGATCGCGGATTTCATTTTCCAATCCGAACTCGCCAAAGTCAGTTCTAAGTAGTTCCAGGGCCCTTGCCACCGGATTGCTGACCGCGAAGTCGTAGTGCGCGAACAGTGACTCGAAAACGGGTTGAGTGATAATATGCTGGGCCATCATATCGATCGCGCCCGATCGCGTGATTGATTCGTTGATCGTTTTTTTCAGGTCCTCGTGAAACAATGAAAACCATTCGTGTAAGGTTGTATTGGCAGGGCTATCGAGCAACCCTTCAACCCTGATAACGAGACGGGAGTATATATCTGCCACGTCCTTTGCCCAGGTCTCCCAGTATTTCCGATCGCCGCATTTCTCAACGATCTTTGCGTAGATCGCGCCCGGAGGCAGGGACACTGGCATGAACGGCAGCTTGAGATTTTCTGGCGCAACTTCGCCATCGCCGTTTCCGAGTATGAGTCTTTCCGGCTTGTTTTCGTTGAGATCAATCTGGTTGAGTTCGACATCCAGCCGGTCGTCATGCGAACGCAGGGCGCGAAGGACTTCCCATACCGTGGCGTACGTTACATTGTCGTCGAGGGCTCTTGCGGGGTCGATCCCGGGCGATATGGCGACCGGAATCACGATATATCCATACTCCTTTTCCGGCGCTTTGCGCATCACGCGGCCGACCGCCTGCACGATATCGACCTGGCTGGCGCGGGGTGACATGAAGAGAACCGCATCAAGCGCGGGGATGTCGACGCCTTCGGACAGGCACCGTGCATTGGTGAGAATGCGGCAGCGGCCGTGCTCAGACCCTTTGAGCCATTCGATCCGGGATTTGCGTTCCAGGGCATTATGCTTGCCGTCGACATGCTGGATCTCGGTCCGAAATGCTGCCGGCTGCTTCACCCTTGGCAGCCGGAAAATCTCTTGCTCTATGATCGGACCCCAATAGGTTTCAAGGTTCTGAGAGGATTTGATCGTATTGGTGAACGCGATAGCCCGGCGCAGGGCATGTACTGACGCGTTAGCGCTGTCTTGTTCTGGTTGCTTGTTCTCTGGGTTGCTGAGTGCCTGCCAGCAACCTACAATCTTCGTCGTATCGTCAATGTTGATCTCGCCGCCGCTTTCGGCCAGATGGTCCCGCAGGGTGGCTTCCGCCTGTTGTACCGACAGTGCAAACACAACCACCTTGTAATCCGATAGCAGTCCCTCCTCAATCGCATGGGAAAACGGCAGGGTGTGGAACTTCGGGCCATACGTAGCCTCATCATCCATCGAAAACACCTCGACGGCATGCCTTGCAGCTTTCGACTTCGCACCTTCGGTGTAAATGCGCGGCGTTGCCGTCATATAGAGCCGCTTCCTGGACCGGATCCTCTCTTGGTCATGGACAAGTACGAAGTGTGATATCGTGTCTCCCGGACGTTCGACGCCAGTGGTACGGTGCGCCTCGTCGCAGAGCACAAGATCGAAGTGCGGCGCGCCTTCATCCTGTGCGGTTTCAACGAGTCCCAGGGAATGATAGGTGCAGAAAACAACCGTAACCACGTCCGCGGGGGTTTCCTGCAGTCTCTTTGTGATCGCGGCCGGGTCCGTCGTGACTGGGATCTCCAGTTCCTGAAGCGATGCGTCTTCGCTGATGCGGCCGGCCCTGGTGTCGGAGCAGATGCCAATGTAGCGGTGATACAGGTTCCTCTGCTCAGCCCATTCGCGCATGACCTGCTGAAACAGCGATATGGAAGGTACCAGGTACAGGACCCGGCCACCGGGACCCGCCACGCTTTCGGCGATTCGCAATGCGGTGAAAGTCTTGCCCGTGCCGCAGGCCATGATGAGCTGGCCGCGGTCGTGTGCTCCAAATTTAGACAGAACGGCGTCGCAGGCCCTTTGTTGGTGGGGTTTAAGTGTAAAGGGTTCAATCCAGAGTTCCAGGGCCTCCGGATTGAAATCCGCCAGGTTGGGCCAGTCTATAGGGCGGCTGGCGAGATCTCCGAAACGAAGGACGGTACATGCGGGCTTTACCGACTCAATTGTTTTTCTGGCGTTAGTCCCCCAGCTATCGCCTGTGTCGATGAACATGCGGGCGGTAAAGGGTTCCCTTGCCGAGGCTGCAATAAAGGAATCCAGGTGCGCCTTTGATATCCTTGTTCCGGCCGCGTAGCACTTGCACTGGATGGCACAGTATCCGCCGTCGCGCTCCGCGGCAACCAGGTCGATACCGATATCACCTCCCGAGAAGTCATCCCGTATCTGTACCCATTCGGAGTACAGGTAGACGTCCGAGAATCGATCCCGGTAAATGGGATCCACCAGTAGATATTTCTTCATCAATCGCTCGAAATACCGTCCTTTCTGAGCCTCCGACTTCAACCTTGACCGTATGTGATCTAAGACCTGCTGAAAGCCACTAGCCACGAAGATACCTTTCTGTGCGTGTTTACGAGTTAATGATTATACAACATAACACCTTTACCGAACAATCCAGCTGGACCCACAGGATCTGCGGCTGAAAATGATGGTCAGCTTTTACGAATTGTTGGCAATGTAGATGCTGATGAACGGCATGCTAATGGGGGCGGTGCGGTTTGTCAAGGTAGTAGGAAACCCATATAGAGGGTGTGCTGCGATGTGCTATCCAAGTCAGCTACGCAACCGCCCTGCCGGCCGTATACTGCCCTGCCCCTGATAAACCGTGACCGCGATTCGAGATCTGCAGGTTTTAGTCTCATCGCCAGTACTCCGCGACGCGCTGTGTTTCTGTACATTCCCGTGTATGTTGTGGACAATCCGGCAATACTACCTCCACACCAAGACTGTCTGCTGCGGACGCTATAGTCGTATTGGCTATCCGACCGATTGCTCCAAAGAGCCCCGCGTAAGATTTTCCCTCCCATATTTTTCCTAGGACAATTTTTCAAAAAATCGACAGGCAAGGGAACAAGGTCTTCCTCGGCCTGGTCTCCGGCCTCTGCACCATTTCACTCCCACACGTAACCCACGCCAGCCAGGACTTCCAGATCGAACTCGTTGGACTCGGCCTTCCTGTATCTCCGGACGAAGGTGTTGGCGTCCAGCGTGGCGGAGAATCCGCCGGCGATCTTCACGACAGCACTGTTGTAGGATTCGAGCGAGAGCTTGAGGCCCCGGCCCCATCCGTTGAACATCTTGACGTGCGACTTCATGCCGCGCCCGGCCACTTCCACACCGATCGCCAATCCCCCAACGGCTACCGCGCCCCTTTCCTTCTCTGCTCCGAGACCGCCCCGAACCTTCACCGGCCCGGCCGCAAGCTGGAGGCCGTACTTGAACCGGGCGATCATCGGGTGAAAAAGGGAGTCGGCCGTGAACACCGAGCGGGCATCTACCTCGACGAACTGAAGGGAGCCGATAGCGTAGCGCAGATCCGCGCCGATCCGATCCACGGTCTCCCGGGTATCCCCGTCCGACCTGGCCTGGCCCAAGGATGCCCGGAAGATGGCGTCCACGTTCCCCCCTGGCGCCGGCCTACTGGTCCTGGTCTCCCCGGAAGCCACCCAGGACAGCGCCGTCTCGTCGCCTCCCACAAAGGATAGCGACGCGGTAAGCCTGGTGGAGTATTCCTGCGCGGCCGCCAGTCCGGATGGTATTGCCGCGCCCTGGATCAGCAGGACGGCCGCCACGATGCAAAGGTTAGGTCTCATTATCAAATTCTCTCCTGTCAAACAACCCGTCATATCCACAATCAAACCCAACCCGAGCTTTTTTCCAACCTGGTTTTTCTGTAAACGACCGGCAGGTTTTTTACTGTTCGGACGGCCGTTGACCATGCAACCAATAACCCCCTGCGAAGTCTAATAAGGCAGAGTCAATCCACATACCTTCATGGGAGGTGTATCATGACCAGATTGGCGATCGTCGCAGGAATCGTGCTGGCATTGGCCGCGGAGTCTGTGCCGGCGTTTCCCCAGGACAAGGAAACGGCGCCCGAAGATACGTTGGTCCAGCAAGCAGATCGCATGGGCGACTGGTCGGCCCTGTGGGAACAGATCAAGGCAAGGGCCGTCGAAGACCCGAGAGTTTCGGCTGATCCAATACCGGAAACCCCGGACCTGCTGCCGGCCCTGTGGGAACAGATTAAGGCCAATGCCGTCGAAGACCCGAGAGTTGCCGCCGATCCGATTCCGGAAACCCCAGACTTGCTCCCCGGCCTGTGGGAACAGATCAAAGCCAATGCAGACGAGCTGCAGTGATCGAGCACGGCCGATCCGCTAAACGCGCCCTCGGGGAAGGATCCCCGGGGGGTTTTTTGTCCCCGCTCCAGAGCGCCCCGCGTAAGATTTTCCGTTACTCGCGGCGATTCTGGTGACGCTGCTGGGGTTTTCAGTCCTTATCCGCCATCCCCTGTAGCTCCGCGGCCATGACCTTTAACGATTTCTTTACCTCTTCTTTGGCGCGCAACCCTTCGACGTAGCCGCCGATATGAACAAGCAAAGCGACACCGGCGCGTAAATCGTCCAGGTCAATCACTCTCTCTCGCGGCCTACCCCTAATGTCATCCTGTTCCGCCCAGTTGGGTAGACTCGCAACGAACCGGTTGAAATGGTCCCTGTCTTCGAAACCGGCAGCCCGCAAGTGCGCTTCCCTGGGACCACCCATCCCATCGACCTTTTCAACATACCGCGCCGAGTCATGCCACGCTTTAATATCCTCGACTCTCAACTTCATGAGAAACCCCCCTGGTTGGATTGTGTGAAACCGCCGTCTAATCATACCGACCCGAACAACCTAATGCCCCACCGACCATTTCCCTAATTTTCATATTTCACAAATTCAAAAAAATCGACGGGCAGGTAAGCAAGGTCTTACCGGCCGGACTTACCAATAACCCCTTGGGTGGGTTGTGCTGATACCCCGTAAGTGTAGCGACCACGGTAGTTTACGTGTATATTATAGATAGAGGCAGCGCACACGGCGCGAGCCATCACAGCCCGGACGGACGGGCTACTTCAGGAGGGCCACACAATGGCCAAGCAACCCAAGTATGACGGGTCGAAAATCGACTACGCGAAACTGTACTACAAGGTCGATTCCGACACCGCGCAGCGCCCAGCGTTCACCGCGCAGGGCAAGGTCAAACTGGATGCGGCGGGCGACTATGAAATCCGCGAGTCGCTGACGCTGGTCCGGTTCGGCATGTTCCGGAAACCCACCGGCAGCGTTGACCGCCCGGTGTTCCAGTCGGAAGTCGTACACGCATACGACACCGGCGAGTTTGCCAAGTTCGAGAAAGCCACCAAAGCGATCGACGTAACCACCGTGGTCGCTAACGGCGCGCCGCCTGCCGATGCCGCGAAAATCGCGGTGTTCTAAACCGGCAGCCCATCGCTACCCAGTACCAACGCCCGGACGCTTGCCACAGGTCCGGGCGTTTCTGCGTCCGGGCCTTACCTGCAGTCTGCAGGACTGGCCGATTCATCACCCGGACGGCAGGGGCATAATCCCGAAGTCGTCCATCACAAGGGAGGCAATCATGGCGCGGAAATCACCGGAAACCGACGATCAGTCGTTGGTGAATATCTGCCGGGCCGCTGATGGATTCTCCGCCAGGAAAATGCCCATCGACGACGTCCCGTGCGATACCCACTGCCAGCACATGACCAAGGACTATCCGTGCTGCTGCTGTGGACACACGTGGGAAAGCGAATCGTGGTATCACGACCACGACGAGGAATTGGAGAAGGAGGCCGCGGATGAGCGCAACCGTCCCGACCAAACCTGACCGTGTATTGTGGCGGGCGTTCTTTATGCGCGTGGCCGTGGGTCTGTGGGTGTTCGAGGTAACCTGTCAGATCGTTTACTGGATAACCGAATAATCGAAAGGATCATCATGACAGACGACGGAACGTACCCGAAAGTGGGCGGATTCGACCAGGTATCGGATTCGGACCTGGTCGGGCGGATCGCCGGATTGAATAACGGCGACGCCACTGAACTGCTGGACCGCGTGGGCGGCCTGCGCCACCTGGCTACCACAGATTTGCAGGTCCTGGTCGACATGCCCGGCGTTGGACCGGTAACCGCGGAAAGGCTGCTGGCGGCCGTGGAGCTTGGGCGACGGCTGGAAGCGACCGAGATAGATCAAAAGTCGTTCGTGAGCAGTACGGACGTGGCGCGCTACTTCATGCCGCGCCTGCGAGACCTGCGCAAAGAGATTTTTCTGGTCCTCATGCTGGACGCCCGTAACACGCTGATAAGGGGCGTGACGGTATCGGTCGGATCGCTCACGGCTTCGATCGTCCATCCCCGCGAGGTATTCAAGCCCGCGATCCTGGACTCGGCCGCGAGCGTGATATTCGTTCACAACCACCCAAGCGGCGACCCTTCGCCGAGCCAGGACGATATCAAGATCACCGCGCAGCTGGTCGAGGCCGGTCTGCTGCTCGATATCAAGGTCCTGGATCACATCATCTGCGGACGCAAGACGTTCACGAGCATGGCCGGGAAGGGGCTGATCTGATGGACAGGGACTCGCTCGGCCGCACGATCTATGAAATATGGGTCAACAGCCGTATGGCGCCCGATGCCTTTACGGATTGGGGCGCGTTGCCAGACCATGAAAAAGAGGTCTGGTTCGAGATAATCAAGACCGTGTCGAACGATATGGTGAGCATGATCTGCTCGAACCTTCAGTACGACAAAATCGTGGAGGACTTGTAATGGTCAGAACCGATACGATCACCGCGTACTTAGGCCGGCTACGCCACCGGGCCGCGCAGATGGCCGACTGCAGCGCGGAGCTGCGCGACGAGGCCACCGATACTCAAGGAAGGGCCGCCGCCCTGGATGATATGGCGGACGCGCTCGAGGTCATCCGCGACCGCACCCCGGCAACCGTGACCGCGATGGTGGATTTCTTCACCAATGAGCACGTCTCGGCCACCGAGGGCGACGGCGATTGATTCACCGAGGCCCGGGCCGGTAATACCGGTCTCTGACCGAAATCGGTCTTGCGACCGGCCGGGCCCCTTCTCCTGGAGGATTTTCCCATGGACGCACAGACACGGGACCGGCTTATCGAAATGTACCAGGCGGACGAGAACCCCGGGTACTGCACCAATTGCGAGTCGATTGATAATCCTGCGGAGTCCGATCAAAACGCCGGATTCTGCGAGGATTGCGGCCATAGGACGGTACGGGGCATGGAATATATCCTGTCCCTGCTCGCGTAGCCGCGAGGACAGGCCCTCGGCCCACCGATCGGGGGCCTTTTTCACGTCCGGACGCCGCCCTCGATCGACGCGACGGGGATCCGGGCCGGCGGATGGCGCGGATAATCCCGCTGTCGCTTACGGACCGCCCACGACGCTGTATAATCGCTTGCTTCCCCTGATTCTGCTCTACCCCAGCATCCCCGGAACCGGGTATAGGCAAGGGCAGGTTTACATAATCCCCGGATCGCGAGCGGATTCCGGCAACCAACCCCACGGATGGTTGCATTTTGAACGAAAAAACAGCGTCCTGGTGACTATACACCGTTACGGAGAGGAGAACACCTTGCAGGCATACGGATACGCACGCGTCTCCACCGAACGCCAGGCAGAAAGTGGGCTGTCGATGGAAGCTCAGCGAATGCGGATCAAGGCGCAGGCGGACCTTCACGGCTACGACCTTGTGAGCATAATCGAGGATGCCGGGGCATCGGGCAAGAACCTGAGAAGACCGGGAATGGTCAAGGTGCTGTCCTTAGTCAATCAGGGCAGGATGGATGTTCTCATTGTCGCCAAGCTGGACCGCGCCTCACGGAGCGTGGTTGACCTGTCCAGGTTGATCGATCTGCTTCGCAAGGCAAGGCGGGCGGATGGCGGTCAGGGCGTTGATCTGATTTCGTCGAGCGAAAGTCTTGACACCACATCCGCTGCTGGCAGATTGGTCATCAACATACTCGGCACGGTCGCCATGTGGGAAAGGGAAGTCATCAGCGAACGGGTGACCGAAGCCCTGGCCAGGAAAAAGGCGCGGGGCGAGGCTGCGGGGAATACCCCGTTTGGGTTCTCAAAGGATGGCGACGGAAAGTTGGTCCCGAATCCGGCAGAGGAGGAGATCCTGGACGAGTTGCGCGCGTTGCGCGCCGCCGGCGAGAAGTGGGTCCGGATCACAAGGCATTTAAACAGGAACGGTCGCCGCACGCGCCGGGGTAGCATCTTTTCGCGACAAGGAGTGCAGAAGATTGCAAGGACTGCAGGTATCCCGTAACACCGCCGATACCGTCACAGGAGGCCGTGCTTGAATTCCAACCCCCGATCTGGTCCTGGAAATTACTACAACCGAGCCCGTGAGTTTCCGAAGGAGCCGCTGGACGACCGTTATGCGGCCATGCGTTACATCTATTCCAACATGCCGGATCCCCATAGTGTCCGTAAGTTCAGCAGTGCCTTTCCTCTGCGTGCCCGAAGAGTGATGGACATTCGCGTAGGTGCGCTACGAACCTCGAGGATCCCGCTGCCTATCGGCCCGGCCGTCGTCTGGATGATCCAGCGCATGGCGGTCGCTGCGGAACGTCACCTGCACATTCTCACAACCGGCAGTTCTGACGCCTCGCTGGAAACCTATGCGCTGGTGTACTCGGACCGTGCGGTCGAGATCACCAGTTGGATTCCGAAAGTCCACAGCCGGCGGCTGGACCTGGTTAAAGGGTTACGGCCAAACGCGACCGCGAAGCTCACGGCAGATCATCGTGCTTTTCTAGACCTCTTTCCGGACGAATCCGCGCTGATCGACATGGCCGACGTGCAGTCCTGGTCGTTAGAAACGGGAAACCTGCTCGGTCTGTATCTGCTCGAAGAGTTCAACATGGCCGACGGACTGCTCGATGGCCGTATCAACACAAGCCGCCTGTGGCGCCTGGTGGATCGCGTCGGCTGGGCCAAGCTGTTGCAGTCTATCCAGAACCGCGTTTCTGCCTGGCATGGCATTCCCGAGGTAGCACAACTGCGGATCATCGCCGGCGCATGGGATTCTCCGAACCAACTGCTCGAAGGCATCAAGGCCGCGCTCGGCGGCACACACCCTGAAGTTCCACGGCCGGACCTGCTCTTCCATGACACCGCTACAACGCCGATCCCGCCACCTGTTATGGCCGAGGTAATCCACGCCTGTGGCACGAGCGCTCGGTTCCTGGGGATCGTTCGCGGGATCGACGCACTGGATCAACTAAAGGAGGCATGCAAGGCCGCCCGGGTTCCGCTGCACGTGCTGCAGGAAGCCGAAGCATACAGGCCCCGATCCGTCGGCTTCATGTCCCTGGTCGGAAACTGGCCTTTTGCCCGTAAATACCGCCGTTTACGCTCAAAAACGGCTGTCAAACACATCTTCAGACGCCCTAATCCCTGTTGACGCTTGATGATAAAGTTGATTTGTCGAAGAACGGCCAAAAAACGAGCGGAACAAGGGAGCGGCAGGGAGGAGCCTGTCCTTTTACCCTGGACATTCATGGAAAGACTGTGGACGATGTGATGAGTGTACCGAGACAGGAGTTCAAGGTCGTGGCAGTACGTTTCTACCATAGCCGTTTTTACTATTGTGTGGTATCGTTACAGGGAGAACGGCTACGACGGTAATACGGAGGAGTCATGAGAAAGAAATCTATGCCAGTGGAGCACATCTGCGGGAACGAGCACTGCTGTGCGGTCTTCTACGGTCGGGCCAATGCGGTCTACTGCACCAGGCGCTGTAGGGAAGCCGCCACGAAACGCAGGCACCGCGCCCGGCCAAAGCCTACGATCCACTTGGCGGAACGCATGGGATACAGACCCGGGGATCCCGACGCCGCTTCGTTGTGCGGGCTTCGTGGCCGCGTTCTCTCCGAGTACATCGAAACGGTCTCATGTTCGAACTGCAGACGAATACATCGGCATGGGAGCCGTGGTAGGGCCAGGGTTCTTCGTCAAGTGAGAGGACCGTTTGGCCAGGTGCGTTGGGTTTCTGGCTGAAACCAGGGCCTGTCCGACCATGCGTTCCATGGTTGTGGTAAGCCGTTTGTTCTGACCGAGCATTTTCCTCATAGTACGTTCCGTAACTACATGCCTGCATGAAATCCAGGACGCAGTAACGTCCGCTATTGGACGTAGTGCATCCTCATGCGTAACGCCTCGAGCTCTAGCCTGGGCGATGCGCTGAGGCGCCCAGGGGCCATCGCCACAAGTAGAACAGTGGGGCATGGCGTCCCATGGCATCCACCCTCAAGGCGCGATTCCCGCCTCTTGAAAGTCGCTGGCTGCGACACCGGTTCCGTGACGAACGCTCGACCGACCTCTACGTAGCAAATAAACCACAGTACCAGTTGTTAGACCGCTCATCTGGTTTCTTCCGGCATGACTACGTTCATGGTATGAAATCAGGATACTTCCAAAGGAGCTAGAAAATGGATTATATGGAGCAAAGGGCAGTCAAGGAACAATATCGTAATCGTTGTCGGTGGCGCAATGACACCATATCTTGGGCCAACTCTACCGCCGAAATTTTAGACTCTTCGCGGTATACAGTGCGGAAGCTGCGCAATCAGATCAAGGCCGCAGCTTGCCATTACGCCGAAACAGGAAGTTCCGACGACTTGGAGAAGGCCCGCTTCCTCATTTTGCAGATGGTGGACATGCTTGAAGAGGCTAGCGACGAGTGGATGTAGTTGGTCGCTGCGCTCAGAGCTTCCCTGCAGCGCGTTGTGATTGAAATGGTCGACTGAGGCTGCTCGTGGGCCTGTCGGTGGAATGTTGCGGGCGAACATAGGAGCAGGAATCCGCATTGGGGGTACTCAGAATGGCGCAATTGCCGATTTCACCTCTTGAGATTTTCATTGGATCTCCTCGTCGATCCTTTCTTCCAGTTCGTTAACCCTGCGCAGCAAGTCCGACGTGACTTCCACCGACGTAGCCAGACCCTGCCTAATCTCGACGAGTTGCTCAAGGGCACTGTTGACCAATTCGACCACTTGTGTTGTTTGATGCATTGCCACTTGCAATGTGACTTCGAGCCTGAGCACTCGATCTTCTATACTCAGTCCATCAGTTTCCGATAGACGTGTGTCCAGTAAATCATCGCCCAACTACACCTCGGATTGGATCGCTATACCACGATTCGGGTTCATTGTGAATCGACAGTAGATCACGCTCGTTACGTGTGGCGTCTTCAATCGCCTCCAGCATAACACTTCTAATTTGGTAGTCTGATCCCGTCGTGGCCAATAGTCCGGTCAGTTTATTTCTGAAATCGATGAAGGCCTTGTGGATCTGATTAAAATCCGTCTCGTTCACAGTTAACCTCCTGGGAGTTTTACAGATTCTCGTTCACAGTATGGGCAAGGGCGGGGGATCACTCTGTAACGCCTCCGGCTCACAATCTGCTGCTCTCTCGGTATAGTCCGCAATTCCTCGGATTGCTTTTACAAGTCTCTCGATCGCGGTATACTGCTTTACTCTCGTCGGGTAATGAAAAGCAAGCCCCCTTAAATCTCTACTCGCCCTCTCTACTATCATTCTCGCGCCCGAAGTGGCGATCCTGGACGCACCGAGGGCCTTCGCCAGACATTCCTCCGCATGTTTTACACCCGGACCTCTCGCCCGGACAGCTGCTCTTTCAGCTCGTTTAACCGCGTCCTGCGCCCGTTCGGATTCAATAACGGCCTCGGCCGCCAGTTCTTCGATTCTTTCATACATCGCCTTGAAATGATCTTTCTCTTCAGACGTCAGAGTTGCATAGTAGCCACTGCAACCGAGGGCGACTATTACCGCCAAAGATGCGAGTAGTATTCGGTACATGGTCGTTCATCTCCTTGCGCGTCGCTCCCGTGTTACTTACGCACCAAAGCAGAGCGGACACCAACGATCGGGGTTGCGACCCTTGTCTGCCAGATACGTCTCCCGCTCCGCAAAGCCACTGCAGATCTACCTTGATGCCGCAGATTGTTTCAGCTTTCTCATCCTCAAGGCCGAAGATCTTCCGAAGCAACTTCTGTTGGTCGGTAAATTCCCGCCGGTGTCTTGGCAAATGCCACAAGTGGACGGCCTCCGTCACGATTGCCGATAGCTGAATATAACGCGCTCGATCCCTGCCAACGCCGTGGCGATGCATTCCTCGGAAACACCAAATTCTCTCTCATCTCTTTCGAATACATGGGTTGGGTCCGCACTCGTTGTGTATCCGATAGGCTTGAGGTGTTGAATGAAATCCGTGACCGGTATCGATAGTTCGAGTCGATCTTCGATTACTTTAAAACCTACCGTAATCCTCTGTGATTTTGAAGGGGGTGGTTCGTCCGTGAACAGAACTAGCAGCGCGCCATTATGCAGCCAAGTGCCAGTCCAAGCTTGTTCCACGTTGTTATTGTGTATCCTACCATCGTCGCTGGGGAAACGACGGGTTATCCGGTCCGAAGTTGCAAACGTGCCATCCGCGTGAAACGAGATCGCCGGGTACCGCAATCCATGGAAATCAGACTGCCACAATAGAACGTCAACATTTCTAGCAACGTCGCCGGGATCCAATTCCTCTTCGACGACCTGGCAGATGGTTGCCCGATCCGCCAAGCCCGCGGTGAAATTATCCTCCACGTACTTCCACGCCCCGACTACTGGATGCGTAGGTTCCTGTTCCGGAATCCGTGGTTGCTCCAAATCAGTAGGTGAGGAACAGGCCCACCAGGTCGGGCTCGCACCTAAGACGGCTAACGCTGCCAGGTAGAGGATTGTCTTACGAAGGGATGTGATGGCCAAATGGCTGGCTTTAGCATGAGATAACTGATCGGCGAATAGTGAATGACGAGGCGCCACTTAGGTTGGCGCCGGGCCTCGTCACCGATCACGCAGCAATTGCGGGAAGGTCCAGCCTATTCGCCATGCCGGGGTTGCAAGTCCCAGCGGGGTACTTCGGCTATTGTATTTAACTGACGACCCGACTTGCAGGGCCACGTGATGGTGACATTGCCAATAGGATACACCAGATGGAATTGTAATGCAAGGGTTGTTTGTAGGGAGGGGTAGGGATTGTGTTGTGATCCAACACCCGGATCAAGGCCAGCCCTGGTGCATCCAGCGGCAGCTGAGCGCGCTGCAGGCCTTTTAAAGCATTTTGAACTGCGGGGGACGGATGTAGGTCCTCATGGCGCGGATCGCGCTCGAAATGAGGCGAAGAATCGCCCGCTGCTGCACGATTTCCCCGCCGGCGGGGAAAGTATCCACCTTGAACCCTACAGCCGTTACAAGCGATTTCCGGCCGCGATCTCGAGTTCAACTGAAATCAACGCGAAGATCGCCTGAGTGCATAGTGCCTTGACAATGATTTGGTGCAGGTTGAAGGGCTTCTTTGGACGCCAGGATGCGGATTGCACCACCAATCACACTCAAGCTGCTCACGAGTGAATTAGGCGAGGACTGCGATGCACTTTCCCGTTCCTGAACGAATTGGCAGCCAGTGATGACGGTGTTCTCTGACCCGTTGGAGCGATTCTGCCGCGAATTCCCACTACGGTCCGGAATCGTCTATTCTCGACGAGTTGGTATGCCAAGCCGTTCATCCATTCCCAAGCGCGTCGGCCCCGCGCTGGCTAAGATGGTCTAGAGGACATGCGACATCCCACCTCATAGGCACGGCAACCCAGATCGTGGGCGGGTTCTCACCACGGCGCCGGTGGAACTGTTTATCTTGGAGCAGTCTGTCCTTGACGATACACAAATCCAGATTGCCAGTTAGTGGCCGTCGGATCAGGCCGCGCTCCGGACCTGCGTGGTGGGCATGACGCCGGAGTCGAGTTCGAAGCTCGAGACGGGTTATCAGTCCTTCCTCCATCGCTACCCGAATGACCGCGCCTTGTATCGCCTTGCCGAGGTCCAGTTCTGAACGATGAGCAAAAACGATGGCGATTACATCGCTAAGTAAACATTACGTTCCTGGAGTTCAGTTAGGTCAATCGTCCTGTTTGTCCTTTCCCCGCCTCTTCTTCCTATACTCCCACTCCTTCGACGATAGCGCGTTTGCTATTACCCAAGCCAGGTTCTCAGTTGTGTCCGGGATCCTCTCCGGCATTGGATATTCTACTGGTAGACCACGTGGCCGCTTACCCGCTTTAGCGTCTTTGACACAATAACCCCTCTTGAATTTGACATTCTGCCGTACCAGACACGCCCTAAGCATTGCCTGCCCCAAGGCAAGCCGCTTTCCCCGTCAACTGGATCAAAACTTATTTAGCCATCACAGATCAACTGACAAGTGCTTGACCTTCTCTTGCGTTTCAGGCTCAATGTGCAGCACGCCTTGCCACTAGGAAATCTCCATGTTCACCTCCCTATAAATGAAAGGTCATTATGTCATCTGATGAAGGTAATGCCATATAGCTCGCTGCAGTCGAAACCGCCGCCAGCTACATCTGGTTCAACAGGAAACTTGGCAAGTATGTATTGATCTCTGGAAGGAAGAAGTGGGATATTGATGTGTGAGACTACCATCACTGGCGAAAGATGCACCACGATCTACATCACGACGGCCTTATAGAATGGGTGTCCGAAAGATACCATCCACATGAACGCGGGTATGTACGAAATAACAGACCGATGGTCGGGAGTGTGTCGAAAAACTGATCTGACCATATTTGCTTTGCGATGTAATTCCCACACATTATCCAATTTCAAGATAAAGGTGTCCGTGGTTGCGAGATCACGACACCCGTACCACCGGTATTTCGAGAGCGTATGTGTTGAGTTGGTCGGTCAGCACGGTCGCCTTCACGTGTGAGCGCTCTTAATTCTGCGCCAGAGGAGACTATCTGCAATGCTGGAACTGACAGACTTGTTAGACAAAATCCTGCACGAAACCCGATTCGACGTTAAACCCTACGGAACCTGCACTGCTGCCCGGTTTCACAGCTTTCACACTCGAGGCGATCCGACCGGACAATACATGGTGAATACTGCAAAGGTCGTTGTGCCAGATGCTCTTCTCGCCGGGCTTGTCGAGAGACTTGACCCGGAACTGCAAGCCTACATCGAGCCCGATACCCAGCGTATCGGGACTGGATTGGTCAGCCTGATGGGCGGTGCATTGGATTCTGCTGAGCCCAAGGTCACCGATTTTGCCCGGACCTTGGTCAGGGCTGCAGCCATGCTAGGGTCGGCACGAGCGGTCCGGATTCTTCGCGGCTGGATCGCGGGAGAGCCTTACCACTACCGCATGATGGTCCTCCTCACCGGAGTGCGGTGTGAGCAGCCGCTGGCACTTGAGGAAGGTGTGCGGGTCACGCAACTGCCCACAGCGGGGTCTTCGGCTGATCTTGCGCCCTATCTACCGTCTTCTCTAGTCTCGCAAGGGATAAGTGTTCTTGACTTCTTGGGGCGAGCCGTGTTGTCTATCGACGGCACAGCCGGCCCTGCTCTGTACCGTCCGACGCGAGTTCAAGGCGATGAGCCGGACAGGAATCTTCAGCAGGTCTGGGCTGGTGGGCAAATCCCCTGCTTTATGACCAACAAGTGGCGCGAGCGATTCTCCGAGGTATTGTCCCTCGCGTGCGATCACTATGTAATCTGGACGCACATATGGCGTAATGTCGGAGATATTCAAGCCTTCAGTCTCTCCGGCCATGGCTATGAGTCCCATGATGTACATTTTCGGGGAGACGCAGTTCGTCTAACGAGGGAGCACTTGGAAGACGCGCGCGCCCTCGATAATCAGCGTTCTGCCTGCACGCATTGCGGAAAGTACCCTGATATGGCAATCAGGCGTTGGGTCAGATCTAAGCGCCCCGACACCACGATAACTGACCGCTTCATCGATCTCCGGATCGCGTTAGAATCACTCTATCTCCCTAATAAGCCCCAGACCGAACTACGCTTTCGCCTCGCTTTGTTGGGTGCTTGGCACTTGGGAACTGACTTCGAAGAACGTCGCCGATACTTCAAACTGCTTAAGAAAGCATACGATCTCGGTTCCGCGGCCGTGCACGCTGGACATGTCGAAGACACGCAAGACAACCGTAAAAATCTCTTCGACGCACAGCGCGCTTGCCGTACGGCAATTCTAAAACGTCTTTGGGAAACTGAGGAACATGTTTGGAACGAAGTCGACGTAGCGTTGGGAGCCCCAACGCATGTGGTTTCTTCATGAAGCAATCTGCCTGACGTCTGTGCCGGACTACTTTCAATGGCCACGCACATCCGCGTCGCTCCATGCACCCGGAAAACCTAGGGCGTGTGGAGATTTAGCCGTACTTACCGGACATCCCAAAAGAGTGCGCCAGACGCAATGTCGTATCGAGATAACGGCACGTTAAATAGATGCCCGGGGCAGTCCGCCTCAGGCTTTTCAATACCAGATGATTACTAATGATAATAGTTCCCAACGTATATAGTTTCCTAAACAGCGTACAGTTACGATATCCTAACGGGCTGTATTGTTAATTGACTTGGGTTCAGAAAGCACGAAATCGCTCCGATAGTCGACGTACATGAAATGAAAATACCAAAAAGAACACGAGCATCCAGGGCCTTGAGAACTGCTCTCTGTTCGCATCCGGCATGACCACGGACCAGAGTCTTGCCATCCATTGAGTCACGTACCGACAGGCTAACACTTCGATCGTCATGGGCCGGTCAACATGCAATCTATTGCTCGCCGTACCTCGTCGGATGCCATAGACTTAGGGCAATCCTCTCCGCTGATGTCATATTCTTATACATTTTGAGAGTTTGAATTCTGCTGTTGGTCCAACTCACCTGCAGCGCGAGGCCTGTTTGCCAGGTATGCGTCGATCTCGCTTTCTAACCACCTGACAGCACGCAGTCCCACACGAATAGGCTCTGGAAACCTTCCGGCCCTCATCAGCCTGTAGATCGAAGAACGGCCGATTCGACACTTATTCTGGACTTCCTGGCGGGTTAGTAGCCTGTCATACTCAGTCATGGTATCCTCCCGGGTTGATTTGATTCAACCTTGAAGATACCATGAATTCCTGAGAAGCCCAGACCCTACAATGGGATGAATTTTGGGGTGCTACGGGGAGTTGCCTTTTTAAACCGGTTTAACTGACATGCTTTCGGCCGGAAGTCATGTACTGAACAGCGCGTAGATCATTTCTTTGCTTACGCCAGATCGTACGTACTTTGCCATATTTTATATCAAGGTAATCGGCAACCTCATGGCACGCCGAATAGTGCTCGTCGGACTCATACGGCAACTTCATGTAGTCGTGAATGACGTCTACCGAAAAGGCAATCAGGTGATCTCGCAGCAGATTCGTGATTTTGTTTCTGCCGATCGACTTTGGTTCTTCGCATTGACCTGTTGCTACATCCAGGATCCATGTAATCATAGAGTCAGGAAGTTTGTTGAGGATTGTTCTATCGTCTTGTTTGCTGTTGGCTCTTAGAACATTCAGGATATCCGTCAGTATTCTGTAAGCCAGTTGGTTCTGCCTGGCGGCATTGATGATTTCCGGACATGCATGCAGCAATCCTGGGTAGACCACTGCAATGTTTAGAGCTATAGAATCCACGCCAGTGGGAAGGGTCTTATGCAGATGATCCATATGCTTAAGCCACTTTGCAACGTCCGGCGGTCGATCACTGCGGTCCGGATACGTCTTCTTTCGTTCCTCGATTATTCCGATGTGGATTTCATTACTCATGGTGAGAGATGCTCCAATTGAGTAGCGCCTACCCGCCCTCGGATCCTGCCAGAAAATCAGCCCAGCTCTGCATCAGTTGGCGACGCTTCGTTAGAAGTTCACCTCGGGCGTAGCTTCGTTCAACCATGTTTCCGACCTCGTGGGCCAGCGCGGCCTCACAGACTTCGCGGGGGAAATCCGTGCATTCTCCCGCCCAGGTCCTGAACGAAGATCTGAATCCGTGCACCACGGTTTTTTCCGCGAGCCCTATCTGCCTGAGTGTCTTCATCAGCATTTCAGGAGTCATGGGGAAGCCCGGCTTTGCCGTGGACGAGAAAACCAGATCCGAGTCGTCACGAAGAGGCAGTGCCTCTTTGAGTACCGCGACCGCCGAACTCGAAAGCGGTACGCGATGGGTCTTGCCGCCCTTCATTCTTGAACCTGGGATGTCCCACGTAGACGATCCCAGATCGATTTCGCTCCACGTAGTGCCTCTGGCTTCATTGGACCGCGATGCGGTAACGATCAGAAAAAGAAGGCACAGTCTTGCAGGAAGCGATACCACGCGGGTACTGATAAACTCGAAAGCCTCCGGCATTTCCTGGTAATCGAGTGCGCGGAAGTGTTTCCTAGTCTTCGACATGGAAGGCAGGGCGCCGTCTATCGCCTCGCCGGCGACGTTGTGCTGCACGTAACCGTGCGCCTGGCAGTATTTCAGTATCGCGCGGATCCGCTGCCTGACCCGCCTGGCCGTCTCGGAGCGCTTGGACCAGATGGGTGTCAGGACTTTCAGGACATCCTGCTGGGTTATCTGGTCGACCGCTACATCGGCAAGTATGGGCATGGCGTGGCGGTCAAGCACCTGCATCCAGATTTTCTCGTGCTTTGCACTGGTCCATGTGGGCTTAAGCGATTCATGTGTTAGCCGGGCCGCCTCCCGAAACGTCGGAATCTTCGCCCTTCGTTTGCTGGAACGAGGGTCATTTCCGTCAGCGATCGTGGCGCGGTTTTCAAAGGCCTTCCGGCGCGCCTTGGCAAGAGAGACCGCCGGGTATGCGCCCAGGCCGATGTCGGAGCGACGGCCGCCGATCACGACCCGCTGTATCCAGGATCTTCGGCCGCTGGGCTTGACGCTCAGGTAAAGCGTGTCATCGGCGCGATGCAGGCCGGGCCTGGCGATCGATTTAACTTCGGCAGCGGTTATCTTCTTCATTATAGCCCCACATTAATGCCAACATTGAATACGGGAATATAAGGGATGATTCGGGAACATGCAAGAAAAAAGAAAACCCCCGCAAGACCGGGTATCAGGGGCTAGGCGGGGGATGTATGGGATGTTATCGGAACAAAAAGGAGTGGTTAATGTATAGCGGCGCAGGGATTCGAACCCCGGACACTCGGATTATGATTCCGATGCTCTGACCAACTGAGCTACGCCGCCTCGAATCGAACTCCACAATATAGAGCCGGGCGGGTATCCTGTCAAGGCCATAACGTGGTTCAAATGTGATTGTTATTGACCTGCAGGTACGGATATATTAAACATGTTTGTGCCTGAATTCACAGGCATTTCCGCCGAGGTGTGGCTTGGCTGAACAAGAAGTAAATCCCGCCGTGGCATCGAACGCTGAAAACGAAGACGAAGGACTGGTTCGAGGGCTGGGTCCGCTCGAAGCCACGACCATCATCGTGGGTGGGGTGATCGGTTCCGGCATCTTCCAGGCGCCGAGCGCCATAGCCTCCAACGTGGGCTCGCCCGGCATGAGCCTCGTCGTCTGGCTCGTGTGCGGTCTGCTCGCGTTGTGCGGCGGGCTCTGCATCGCCGAACTGGGTGCCATGCTGCCCCGGACCGGGGGCCAGTACGTATACGTCCGCGAAGCATACCGCCGGCGATGGATTACTTTCTTCTACGGCTGGTCCGCATTCTGGATCGTGTGGCCGGTTTCCATCGCCGCTGTCGCCAGCGTTTTCGCCAGCTACCTGGCCAGCGTGGTGAACGTCATTACCGCCGACGCGGCCGGGACGGGGATCGTCCTGAGTCCCGGCGCCCGGGCGCTGATCGCCTCGGCCTGCGTCCTGGTGCTGATGACGATCAATGTGGTCGGCGTCCGGTGGAGCGGCAGGGTCACCAACCTGTTTACCTTCATCAAAATCGCCGCACTGGGCGGCCTGATCCTCCTGGGTCTGCTCATGGCCGAAAAGGGATCGATGGCTAACTTCTCACCGCTCTGGGGCGGTGGAGGCGCGGCCGCGGGTGGTTTCGCCCTGGGCGCTTTCGGCGCGGCCATGGTCACCGGTCTGTTCTCCTACGAAGGCTGGACCTTTTCCAGCTATGTCGCGGGCGAAATGCGCAATCCACGGCGCAACCTCCCAATGTCGATTATCGTCGGCATCCTGTTCGTGATCCTGATCTACATGGCGGCGAACTTCGTGTACATACTCGTCCTGCCTTTCGAGCAGGTGCAGACCTCGCCGTGGATCGCGGCCGACGTGATGAGGGTGTTGCTGGGCGACTGGGGCGCTCTCTTCATCTCGGTGGGCGTGATGTGTTCCACCTTCGGAGGGGTTAATGTGCATATGCTTGTAGCTCCCCGCCTCTTCTTCGCCATGAGCAGGGACGGCCTGTTCTTCGAGGGGCTGAGCCGGGTGCACCCGAAATTCCGAACTCCCGCCGTCTCCATTCTCGTCCAGGGCATTCTGGCCGCCCTGATTGCCCTGACCCCCAGTTACGAGGAAATCATCTCCTACGGTTCATTCACGTCGTACGCCTTTTCGATTCTCGCTATCGCTTCGGTCATCGTGTTGCGCTATACCCGTCCCAACGCGAACAGGCCCTACAGGGCATGGGGCTATCCCGTGACGCCCCTGCTATTCCTCGCCGTAATCACCGCTTACCTGGTGTCGCTGTTGACCAACGTGGAGTTCATATACAATACACTTATCGGCCTGGCCATCGTTGCCGCCGGCATTCCCTTCTATTTCTACTGGGAAAAGAAAAACAAAGGACATTGAGGTTATCCATGCGGGATTTGTTTATCGTTGAACAGCACAACGTCATCCGGTACGACGACGTTTCCCTTTCCCAACTCCAGGAAACCCTTGAAGCATCCAAGGGTCTGTTCTGGCTGGACCTGGAGCAGATCACGGACGAAGACGCGGCGTTCCTGAGCGATTTCAAGGAGTTCGGCGCCCATCCCCTGTCGGTGAAGGCCTGCCGGGAAGTTTCGACCCGACCCTACTCGGCGGTGTTTCCGAGGCACATGTTCATGGTCGTTCACGTCCAGGAAAGCCTGGACGCACCGCCGGTCAAATTGGGATTATTCCTCGCGCCCGATTACCTGGTTACCATTCATTCAACCCCGCTTGCCTTGTTGCAGGACGTCAAGGATCGGATCCAGCAGGATGCCCAGTTGATGCGATCCACGGACCTGGCCGTCGCCCTGATCATGCAGACGATCGCCGATCGCCAGGATCCGCTGGTATCCGAACTCACCTCGGAAACGGTCGCGCCCGACCAGGACGTGGAAGCCCGGTGGATCTACGACATGCAGCGCCGGCTCATCGACATGATCCATCTCGTTAAACCGCAATGCGAGATAGTTCATTCGCTTTACAACGGCGAGAAACTCTCTCTGAAGACCGATACGGTGGTCCAGCTGCAGGACGTGTACTATCGGTTCAGGAACATGGTCGAAGTGCTTACGAGGCAATGGGAAATGCTGAACGACGCAAGCACGGCCGTACGGACCAAAGCCCTGAAGAGACTCGACGCTTCCACGCGGCGATTGACTTTCCTGGTCGCCCTGTTGCTTCCCTTGCTTGTACTTTCGACCTTGCTCGGTCTCGAAGACCCCCTCCTGGCAAACCTGATCAAACCGGCCACTGTGGGTATCGGACTGGCGGTTTCGTTGCTTGTCGCCATCATATTGATCCTGACGGCAAGAAAACGATGAAGGATTTCAACTCTCCGAGGTTTCGGTGGATCGTCGGCTAATCATCGGTTCCGTCATACGCTGCTTCCTCTACGCTTGCGTCTTCTTCCAGGCCTGCGTCACGGCCGCCGTATCGGCACAGGACCGGCTGGTCATCGTTTCCCCCCACTGGGAAGGCATTCGCTACGAATTCACCAGGGGATTCGACGTCTTCTACCAGGCTGAGACCGGTCGTACGGCCGAGATTGAGTGGATGGACGTGGGCGGTACTTCCGAGATCATCCGTTTCATCAAGTCAGAATATACGGGTAAGCCCGAAGGCATCGGCATAGACATGATGTTCGGCGGCGGCAGCGACCCGTTTGTGGAACTTGCCCGCCTGGACCTGCTGGCGCCGTACAGGCTACCCGACGACCTGCTTTCCGATCTGCCCGCCGAGGCGGGCGGCTACCCCATTTACGACGCCGGATACCGATGGTACGGCGCAACGATGGCGGGTTTCGGCATCGTGTACAACAAGCGGGTGGCGCAAATCGTCGATCTGCCCGTGCCGGAGACCTGGGAAGACCTGACCGATCCGAAAGTGTACTCGTGGGTCGGCGCGGCCGACCCCAGGAAGAGCGGCAGCGCGCACGTGCCCTTCGAGATCATCCTGCAGGTCTATGGCTGGGAAAGGGGATGGCAGATCATAACCGCCCTGGGCGCCAACGCCCGGGGTTTCGCCAATTCGGGCAGCCAGGTGCCCAAGGACGTGACCTCCGGAGAAGTGGCCTACGGGATGGCCATCGATTTCTACGCCTGGGCCCAGATCAACGCCGTGGGACCCGATATGATCGGCTACACCATGCCGGACAACCTCACGATCCTCAATCCCGACGGCATAGCCATACTGGAAGGCGCACCCAACATGGCCGTGGCGCAATCGTTCCTGCGCTACATCCTGTCGGAACCAGGCCAGCGGCTGTGGATGCAGAATCCCGGTTCGCCGGGCGGACCGGAGAAGTTCCAGCTGAACCGGTTCACGGTCCTGCCTCACCTGTACCAGCGCATCGACCCGGCCCACACCTCGGTCACTTTCAATCCCTTTACCTGGACGTCGTCCTTCGTGTACGATGCCGAGAAAGGCGTGGCGAGACGCCACATCGTCGATGACATGATCGGAGTCTTCGTCATCGACGCGCACGCCTCGCTCCAGCGAAGATGGCGACGGGCCATGGAAGACGGAGACGTAGAGCGCGTCCTGCCCGCCCTGGCGTCCATGCCCATCACGGAGGAGGAATCCCTGGTCCTGGGTGACCGTTGGCGGGACCAGGCTTTCAGAAACAGGACCCTGCTTTCGTGGAGCAGGATGGCCGAGGAGAAGTACGGTTCGGGCGCGTCGGATTGGGCCGACGTGAGGTACATGCTCTTCTCCGGAAGCGGCGTGGTGCTGGCGGGAATGGTGCTATATCTCTGGAGGATGAAGAGGAAAAGCGGATAGGGAACGTATGAGATTCCGGCACCCTCCGGCGACGCTCCGTCCGTGTTGCGAAATGCTGGCCCGGGCGGCGTAATGTCTGCGCATTGATTCCAGATATCGGGCCGGTTTGACACGGCCCGGTCCGGTGCGTTTTTTTTCATACCCTGAACGTATTTTCATATCTTGGGATGCTGGCTATGGTCAATCTGACGCTACAAGGGATCACCCGAAAATTCGGTGAAGTGACGGCAGTTGACGACGTCTCGCTCGAGATCGGAAGGGGTGAACTGTTCTTTCTCCTGGGGCCTTCAGGTTGCGGCAAGACCACCCTGCTGCGATTGATCGCCGGGTTCTATGCGTCAACCCTGGGCCGTATCCTATTCGACAATAAGGATATGACCCGTATACCACCCCACCGGCGGAACACGGGAATGGTTTTTCAGAACTACGCGCTTTGGCCGCACATGACCGTATGGGAGAACGTAGCCTACGGATTGATCCTGAGAAAAGTGTCGTCGTCCGAACAGAAAGACCGTGTGTCTGAAGCGCTCAGGATGGTACGGATGGACGCCTACGATCAGCGGTCGCCTAACCAGCTGTCCGGTGGCCAGCAGCAGCGCGTGGCCCTGGCCCGGGCCCTCGTGATCCAGCCCGACGTGGTGCTGCTCGACGAACCCCTTTCCAACCTGGACGCCAGGCTCCGCCTCGAAATGCGCGATGAGATCCGTCGCATTCACGACGAGACCGGCACGACGATGATCTACGTGACCCACGACCAGAAGGAAGCCCTTTCCATGGCGGACCGCGTGGCGGTCATGGACATGGGGGCCATTGCCCAGACCGGGCCCCCGCGTTCGATCTATGCCCGGCCCGCGAGTGCTTTCGTAGCCGACTTCATCGGCGAGACGAATTTCGTGGGCGGCAGGTTGACCCGCGCGGAAATGCCCCTCGCCGTGGACACGGCCGTGGGTGAGCTTCAATCGAAGGTCGAACCCGCCGAAGTCCTGGCGCCGGGTGACGAAGTGGTGTGCTCCATCCGGCCAGAGGCCTTCGGGATAGCGGATTCGGACGACGTCGGCGGAGAGGACGTAAACGTGATGGACGGGGTAGTCCAGCAGACCGTGTATCTGGGCGATCACGAGCAATATACGGTCCGGCTGAATGACGGTACGCTGATCAAGCTGGTTGACCATCACCCCGGCCAACGCCACGCCAGCCCTGGAGATCCCATTCACCTGAAATGCGACGCGTCACAGGTCGTCGTGCTCGGGAAACAGGGATAGCAACACCAGGAGCCAGTCTCATGCCCAGTACCCGATTCGATCTGTCGGACCTGACCCCCGGAGTCCTCGCGGTCCTGGGCTTCCTCGTCCTGTTCTTCGGGATCTTCCTGTTCTATCCCCTCCTGCATGTCCTGTTGAACGCTTTCTACTCGAACGAACAGTTCTCCATGGAATTCTTCGGGTTGATGCTGCAGAGCCCGGTTCAGCAGCGCGCCCTGTTGAACAGTTTCGAACTTGGCATCGTCACCACCGCGTTGACGACGATTATCAGCCTGCCCATGGCCATCGCCCTTGTTCGGTACGATTTCATCGGAAAGGGCCTGCTTGGCGGACTCGCGCTGGTACCCATGATCATGCCCCCTTTCGTGGGCGCCATCGGGATGAAGCAGATGTTCGCCCGGTTCGGATCGATCAACCTGTTC
The DNA here is from genome assembly GCA_965262815.1 of bacterium. GTDB lineage: Bacteria > JAAXHH01 > JAAXHH01 > JAAXHH01 > JAAXHH01 > JAAXHH01. The sequence goes on from OZ253560.1 coordinate 686,954, forward strand.
CTCCTCGAAACGGGACTCATCGACGCGCCCATCGACTGGTTTGGAGGAGGCGGATTCTGGGGGGTCGTGATCCTCGAGGCGCTGCACCTGTACCCCATCATGTATTTGAATATCGCCGCGGCGCTGGCCAACGTGGATCCAAGCCTGGAGGAGTCGGCCCGAAACGTAGGCGCGGGCGGCTTCCGCCTGTTTCGTACGATCACGTTTCCGCTTATGCTTCCCGGATACTTCGCCGGCGCGATCATCGTGTTCATCTGGGCGTTTACGGACCTGGGTACGCCCCTGATCTTCGAGTTTCGCGAGGTCGTTGCGGTCCAGATTTTCAACATGTCCACCGATGTCCACTCGAATCCCCTGGGATACGCGCTGGTCGTCTTCGTGGTCCTGGTCACCCTGGTTCTGTTCTACCTCTCCAAGAAGTTCTTCGGCGGCAGACACTACGAGATGATTGCCCGGGGCCACGTGATGTCCACCTCGCGGCGCGCGACGAACCTGGAGTCCCTGCTGATCTGGGGCATGCTGCTGTCCATCACCGGCATCGCGCTGATCCCCCACCTCAGCGTGGTCCTCACCTCCATCACCGAACGCTGGTTCATGACCGTGCTGCCTTCCGACTATACGTTTGCCTATTACGGCCAGATCTTCGAACATGACCTGACCCTGCTCTCTATCAAGAACAGCCTGTGGTTGAGCGTGATGAGCACCACGATAGATATCGTCCTGGGGGTCGCCATCGCATATCTGCTGACCAGGCGTCGCTTTCCCTTCAGGGACGCCCTGGACGCCGTGGCCATGCTTCCCCTGGCGTTGCCCGGCCTTGTACTCGCCTTCGGCTACATCTCCGGGTTTTCGGGTACCGTGCTGGACGTTCGCGTTTCCCCGGTGCCCCTTCTTATCATCGCCTACGCCGTGCGCCGCTTGCCTTACATGGTGAGGGCGGCCTACGCCGGTTTCCAGCAGATGAGCGTCACCCTTGAAGAAGCCTCCATGAACATGGGTGCCGGTCCCCTCCGGACGCTCTGGAAGATCACCATGCCGCTCGTTATTGCCAACGTGGCCGCAGGCGCCATACTATCCTTCTCATTCGCCATGCTGGAGGTGAGCGACAGCTTGATCCTGGCCATCAGGGAGCAGTACTATCCCATTACCAAGGCCATATACAGCCTCATGGGCCGTATCACCGACGGACCCTACATGGCAAGTGCCATGGGCATGCTGGGCATGATCCTGTTGGCATGCAGTTTGCTGTTTACAGGTAAAGTACTCGGCAGGAGAATGGGCCAACTGTTCAAGGTGTAGAACCATCGAAGCGGAATGTGCGTCTAATTAACAAGAGCGGGAGAGGCCGGATCAGTATCGCGGGCTGGATGGGTTCCCATGCAGTCACGCGGATGTCGCCGGTTTCGCAGGTCTAATCTTTTCAAGTGGCAGTGTGTCGTATGTCCACCTTCAATCTGAATTCCAATCCAAAGCGTAAGTCCCTGATTTCCCGTATCCGTCAGAACGTGAAGCGTACGATGGTGTCGGGCCTGATCGCGCTGATTCCGCTCACGGCTACAGTCGTCGTGCTGAGCTGGCTGCTTACGTGGCTCGACTCCTTCGCCGCGCCGGTCATACGTGGACTGCTGGGCCTGGACACCCGCATACCCGGACTCGGGATCCTGCTCATGCTGGTCGTGATCTACCTGGCCGGATTCGTGGCCTCCAACGTGTTGGGCAGGCGGGTGATTTCCTGGTTCGAGGGCCAGATGATGCGGCTTCCCGTCGCGCGCAGGGTCTACCAGACAATCAAGAAGCTGCTGGACACCTTCACCCTGGAGGGGGAAGCCCAGGTCTGGAAGACGGTCCTGGTAGAATATCCGCGCCGCGACGCCTGGATGGTCGCCTTCTTCGTCGGAGAGATCCCGAGCGAGGAACGCCGCGACGAACTGGTCAGTGTTTTCGTGCCCAATACCCCCAATCCCGCGGCGGGACGCGTGGTGATCGTGCCGCGCCGGGACGTGATTCCCGTGGATCTGCCCGTCGAGGAAGCCCTGGAGTTCGTCGTATCCGGCGGCACGTCATTCAGCAACTTGCGGACCCTGCCTTCTCTGCGGGCAGGCGAAACGGCGGCCTCCCTATCCAGGGAAGAGACCGCTAAAGTATCCAGGGAAGAGGCGGCCCCGGTTTCCCGTGAAAGGGCGGCCCCGGTATCCCGTGAAAGGGCGGCCCCGGTATCCCGTGAAAGGGCGGCCCCGGTATGCAGCAGAGATCAGCCGGTGTAATTGTGGTATGGCGACCGCACCCGGAGCTGCGGGCTACCGGGTTCGTGAATCGAAGTGATTGGCAAAAGTCCGGTGTTTTCTTATCTTTAAGTGAATGTACGCCGTCAACACATGTATTGTATGACATAACCACCGCCCAAGAGGACCCGCTTCAATGTTTGATCTGATCAACCTGGTCAATCTGCTGGATATTCTGATCATAGCAGCCTTGATCTACAGCCTCTACATGTGGTTGAGGGGAACACGGGCATATCATATCCTGATCGGCCTGGGCGGCCTGGGCATCCTGTACAGCATCGCGAGCTGGAGCGGACTGCTCCTGACCAGCCAGATCCTGCAATACCTCCTCGGTGTTATTCTCCTGTTGATTATCGTGGTATTCCAGCCTGAAATCCGGCAACTGCTCGAAAGAGTCAGTCCCCTGGTCATATTCCGGATGAAAGGCAGCCCCGTTTCCAGGCGTATACTGAAGGAGATTACCGAGGCCTGCTTCGAACTGTCGGAAAAACGCATCGGCGGTCTGCTGGTCTTTCCCCGTGCGGCCGGGGTCACCGGGTCCGTTCAACACGGCGTCAAACTCGACAGCCTCCTGAGCCAGGAACTGATCGTCAGCATATTTCACCCGTCTTCGCCGATACACGATGGCGCGATTATCGTGGAAAAGGACCGCGTGGTTGAAGCCGCCACGTATCTACCGCTTTCAACCCGGGAGCATCTGCCGCCCCGGTACGGTACGCGGCACCGGGCGGCGCTGGGCGTGTCGGAATTGGGCGATACATTCTGTGTCGTGGTGTCCGAGGAGAGCGGTGAGGTGTCCGTTGCGTCCAACGGCGATATCACGGCCTTGGCCGACCGGGAGAAACTATGGCAGGCGCTCGAAAAATCGTTGCTTCCGACTGAGATTCCCCGAAGCAGATTGTCGCTCCGGGAGGCTCTGGGCAAGATCGCTTCCCTGTGGCCGGAATACCGGTTCAACCGGAGCAACCTGACCCCCAAACTGGCGTCCATCGGGGTGTCCTGCCTGCTCTGGTTTACGCTGATCGGACAGCAGAGCTCGGAAATAGGCATTACCGCCGCACTAGAATTCCAGAACATCCCGACCAACATCGAGTTAATCAGCAATTCTACCAGTGAAGTGAACGTCAGGGTACGGGGTCCACAAGGCAGTATTTCAACACTGACAGCGGATCAGGTCCGCGTGAGTGTCGACCTGGACGAAATTGAACCGGGGACCCATACCATGCCGCTCACGGAGGCAAACGTGGAATTGCCTTTTGGCGTCGAAGCCACATCGATCGATCCGAGGAGCCTGACCATAAAGTCCGATCGCATCGTGAACAGGCGGATCATGATCGATCACGAGTTGACGGGTAAACTGCCGGACGGCTTGGAAATCGCGCGGGTTACCGTGGAACCGCCCTCGGTACCGATTACGGGCCGGGAAATGGAAATCGACCAGATCGAGCGGGTGGTGACGTCGCCTTCGATCGAACTTTCCGAGCTTACCGCCAGCCAGATCTTTGACTGCCGTTTGAAAATCCTTCCGCAGAATCTTTCCTATACCTCATTCAATATCGAGGATCGTGAGGTCAGGGTCCATATCGATCTACAACCTGTCGGTGAAGGTCAGTCGGCTTCGAAGGAAGCCGGCGGTCTGTCGCAGGTGGTATCTTCGTTGCAGGCCAGCCTGGATAACCGGCTGAAAACACCTTGACTTAGAGATTGATCCCGCCCTATTTTCACAACCTATGAGCATCACTGCGTCGATCTGGTCAAGGGCGGTATGGGTGTCTTGTGCCCTGTTGCTTTCCGCCGCTTCTGCACACGCGTACACGGGACCGTCCGGTGGACTTTCGCCGGAGGACGTTCCGGCCAGGCCCGCGATTCCTGTTGTGGACGGAGATTCCCGTGCGCCGTCTCCCGGGGAAGCTGTTTCCGACAGGGTAGACACGCCTCCCGCAAGGTCGGCCTGGCGGGAGGAAATTCGTGTACGGGCCCGGGCAGCGCTTGTGCTCGATATGCAGAAGGGCGAAGTGATTTACCAGATGAATGCCACGTCTCCACTCCCCGTTGCGAGCATCACGAAACTGATGACGGCGGTGACCTACATGGGAGTGAATCCGGACTTGGAAAAGCGCGTAAGTATCACGCGGAAGGACATCTACCGGGCGAACTGGACGAAACTCAGGTACCGGGAGCAGGTCTCGGTCAAGGATCTGCTCTACGCCACGCTGGTCGCTTCGGACAACGCCGCAGCGCGCGCACTGGCACGGGCGACGGGTCTCACGATGGAAGGATTCGTGGACCGCATGAATGAAACGGCCGCTTCACTTGGACTGGCTAACTCTAAATTCACCGAACCCACCGGGCTGGATGCGGGCAATATTTCCACGGCGGTGGACTGCGTAGCCCTTCTGTGGACCGTGCTCCAGGACGAATTGCTAGCGGAAATTCTGTTGGCAAAGGAGTACAAGTTCGGCACGAACCGGCGCGAACACACCATCAGGACCACCAACCGGCTGGCGCGCGATACGGTATCAGAAAGCCAGTGGGAGAGCGTCGGCAGCAAGACAGGCTACATCCGAAGGGCCGGGTACTGTCTCGTCCTGCGGGCCCTCGGCAGCTCCGGCGACGATATTTACGCCGTCATTCTCGGTGGTCCTACCAGCAGAACCCGGTTCACGGACATGCGGCGTTTGCTGGACTGGAGCGTGAGGAACCTGGACCGGAACGCCGGGGTCGACGGGTAACGCAGATTACAACGCAAACGAACGAGGCGCGTCCAGCGGGACGCGTCTTCAACATCAGGCAAGGAGAAAGTATGCTGGCAACTATTGGTTTCAGTGTGATTGGAACGGTTATACTTGGTCTTGTCGCGATCGGCCTGGTCTATCTCATGGCCCTCGCCGGGGGAGGTCAACGCGTACGTACTGCGGCGCGCCGGCCGACCGGCAGAACGCGACCCGCCGCGGCCGGCGGTCGCAGGTAATCAGGAGTTTCCCGCAATGACCTCGTTTCGCCGGTGCATGGCCGTCCTCGTACTCTGCGTTCTTGCCTCCGGCTGGACGCCCCGCGACGGACTGGCCGTTGACAGCGAAAACGGCAGGTTGACCCTGGCCCGGTTGAAGTACGATGGTGGAGGAGACTGGTACAACGACCCTGAGGCGATTCCCAATCTCGCCCGGGAACTGCAGTTGCGCGCGGGCATTGAGACGAACATAGATCAGCGTGTCGTCACCCTGAACGATGACCTGCTGTTTTCTTCGCCCGTACTCTTCATGACCGGCCACGGCGAGGTGAAGTGGACCGAATCGGAAATCCGGAATCTGCGTACGTACCTGACGCACGGCGGTTTTCTCTATGCCGATGACGACTACGGAATGGACAAGGCCTTTCGCAGGGAAATGAAACGGACCTTTCCAGACAAGGAATTCGTCGAACTGCCGTTCACCCACCCGATCTACCACATCATCTACGATTTTCCGGTTGGTCCGCCCAAACATCATGAGCACGATGGCAATCCGCCCCAGGGTTTCGGACTTTTCCACGACGGGCGCCTGGTTGTGTATTATACGTACGAAAGCAATGTCAGCGACGGCTGGGCCGACGAAAAGACCCACAACGATCCGCCGGCGAAACGTGAGACCGCCTTCAGAATGGGGATCAACATCATCGCCTATGCCCTCTACCGTTGACGAGGGAAAACCGGGACGGTATACTGAAACCTGGAAGGCGCATCGAACGTCTAAACCTGTAGAAGACCAGTCGATCAGCGAACCACAGCCCGAAGATACACGCAGGAACCTGGGAAAAGGAGTACCACCATGAACCTCTGGCAAACGATAAAGACGGAATTGGACGGTCCGTTCGAGACTGTGCGCAAAAGCCTGTCCGGCGCGCTGGACATGGCGGAAGATCTCACGCGGAGAGGGCGGATCAAGCTGGAGATCCAGTCGGCACGTAGCGATATCCGCAGCCAGTTAACCGAACTGGGCGGCCGCGTGCACCAGTTGGTGGTCGTGGAAGGTATCACCGATATGTCGGGAGATACGGAGGTGAATGGCATCCTGGACCGTATCAAGGAGTTGCAAGGGAAAATAGAAGACCGGGAGGAAGAATTGCGACACGAGGATGCGGAACGCGCAGAGAAGAAGGCTTCCTGACGGGGTATCACCCGCACGCTGATTTACCTGGATTCCTATGGCCCAGGCATGTTGCAGATACATGTCGGGGTTTTTCTTTGGTGACGGTTCGCGCATTGGTTCGAATGGCCACCCGGTTATCTTCCGGCCCACTTACGGTCGATCCCGCCAGTCATCACGTTTTCCTTGATTTAATCCAACGCTCCCGTACAATTCCAGAACATCCGTCAGACCACCGATAAATCACGCGAACGCCCTGGAACACCATCCTGGCCCATGCTTCGTTACCTGCTCGCCTCCCAGCAAACGGGACTGATCCTCGTCATTCTCCTGCTCGGCGCGGTGCTCTCCGTATTCGCGGGGTATCACGTGGACCGCACATCGGGCGAACTCGTCAACAACTTCCTGAATTCCCGCACCCTGATGCAGACGGCCACCGACGCCAGTTTCTTCGTGATCATGGCGGTTGGGGCGACGATGGTAATCATATCCGGCGGGATCGATCTCTCGGTCGGCTCGATTTACGCCCTGTCCGGGGTAATGACCGCCATGGTGTTGCGGTCCACGCCGTTGGAAAGCCCCGTCGCGGTGGTCGCCCTGGCGGTGCTGACTTGCGTGAGTCTCGGTGTGCTGTGCGGGCTGCTGAACGGCGTCATGGTGGTCGGGCTCCGCGTGCATCCCTTTATCGTCACGCTGGGTACGATGTGGGTTTTCCGCGGCATCGCCTTCGTGGCCAGTGAGGCGGAAAGTATACTCGTGCCGCAGTCCCTGACCGACGCGATCAAGCTGTCGTTCGGTTCCGACGCCCTCTATCCCATGCCCATGATCATCATGTTCCTCATCACGGCCGCCGGCGCTGTTTACCTGTCCCGGACGGTCATGGGGCGTCATATATTCGCCGTGGGCGGGAACGTGGAAGCCGGCCGTTACGCCGGTCTTCGGATCGACCGGATACTGGTCGGAGTATACGTAATTTCAGGCCTTACCGCGGGCGTCGCCGCGCTGGTGGGCAGCAGCTATTACGGTTCAGCCTCCTGCGCCGACGCCACGGGATACGAACTTTACGTCATAGCCTCCGCGGTCGTCGGGGGCGCGAGCCTTCGGGGCGGCCGGGGAAGCGCGGTAAACGCCATGCTCGGCGCCATGCTGATCATCCTGATCCGCCAGTCCATCCGCACTTTGCACCTGGACCAGAACTACGAGTGGGTCGTGATTGGATGCGCGATCATCGTCGCGGTAGTCCTCGACCAGATGAACCGTCGTCTCACGGCGCGCAGGCTGGCGGCCGCGGGTTAGCCCCGCGACGAGTTAGCCCTGCGGCGAGTTAGCCCTGTTCAGAAAGGAGCGAGATCGATGATGCACTTCAAGGGACGTCTTCAGACGCTGCTCTTGTTGACCATGGGTTGTTTCGTCCTCGGATCGGGTTGCGGTGGGACCGCGCCTCCCGACGACAACAGGCTCGTGATCTCCATGATCGCCAAAAGTACGACCAATCCCGTGTTTCTTTCCTCCCGTACCGGCGCGGAGGCCGCGGCTCGTGCGCTATCGGAAGATCATGGCATCGACATCGTGATCGACTGGCGAACGCCACCGACGGAGGACGGCCAGGTCCAGGCGCAGCGTATCGCGCAGGCCGTGAACGAGGGGGCCGACGTGGTCCTGATCTCCTGTTCAGACGCCGCCAAAGTCACGGGCGCCATCAATGACGCGGTGGACAGGGGCGTTCCGGTCATGACCTTTGACAGCGATGCCCCCGATTCCCGGCGATTCGCCTTTTTCGGCGTGGACGACATCAAGACCGGCGGACTGATCATGGAAGAGCTGGCCCTGGCAATGAACGGCAGGGGACGGGTGGCCATCCTCGCCGGCAACCAGAACGCCCCGAATCTGCGCAAGCGCGTCGAAGGCGTCCTGCAGAAGGCCGCGGAGTACCCGGAGATCTCGATCGTGGGGACCTTTTACAACATCGAGACTCCCCAGGACGCAGCCGGCGAGGTGGTGCGCGTAAACAACGCCTACCCTGATATCGAAGGGTGGGCCATGGTCGGCGGGTGGGCGCTGTTCACCCAGTCCCTGCTGACCGACCTGGACCCCGAACGAATGAAGATCATTTCCGTGGACGCGCTGCCGCCCCAGTTGACCTACATCGAACAGGGCATCGTTCCCGTGCTCTGGGGACAGCCCACCTACCTGTGGGGTTACGAATCCGTCCGTCTGATCGTCGAGAAGATCCACCTGAAGCAGGACGTACCCGTCATCAACCCCCTCGAACTGGTCCATGTTTCGCAGAAGAACCTCGGAGAATGGGCGAAGATGCTGCAGGGGTGGGGATTTACGGACGTTCCGGAACGGTACCTGCAGCTAGAGGAACCGACGACTTCGGGCGACTGATCCCCCGGTAACACCATGGACAGCATCCATCCGCATCCATACATCGAGTTCGACCGGATCACCAAGCGATTTCCCGGTGTGACCGCTCTGGACGACGTATCCTTCGGTATAGAAGCGGGTACCTGCCACGGCGTGGTCGGCGAAAACGGCGCTGGCAAGAGTACGCTGGGACGGATCCTGACCGGTATCTACGATCTGGACGACGGTCAGATTCGTATCGACGGTCGACCGGTTCATTTGAATGAACCACGGGACGCCCTGGACATGGGAATCGGTATGGTTCACCAGGAACTTGTTTTCTGCGAGAACCTGTCCGTCGCCGAGAATCTCTGCCTGGGCGCGCTGCCCGGCAAGGCAGGATTCGTTTCCGATCGTGAGATGGAAGACCGCGCCCGGAGCATGCTGACGGCGGTCGACGTCGAAATGGACGTGGGAATTCCCATCGGTGACCTGGCCGTCGCCCAGCAGCAACTCGTACAGATCGCGGCGGCCCTCGGCAGCGGCGCCAGGGTGATTGTCTTCGACGAACCGACCAGCAGCCTGTCGCACGTGGAAGCGGAACGGCTGCGGGAGAACATCCTACATTTGAAAACGAAGGGCGTGACATCGATTTACATCTCCCACGACCTGGACGAGATCTTCCGCCTGTGTGATGTCGTGACGGTGCTCCGCGACGGTCGGCACGTGGCTACCCGCCCGTCCGCCGAACTCGATCGTGCCTCATTGATCAACCTCATGATCGGGCGTACCTTCGAGGCTTATTTCCCATCCCACGTGGAGGCCGATCCTGGAGAAGAGATGCTGGCCGTGGATGGACTTTCCAGCCCCGGGAAGTTCGAGAACGTGTCCTTTTCCGTGCGGTCGGGGGAAGTGCTCGCCCTGGCAGGCCTGGTCGGCGCAGGCCGGACCGAAGTGCTGCAGGCCGTATTCGGGCTGGACCCCATGGCCACGGGACGGATACGCCTGGCTGGCCGGCCGGTGAGAATCAGGCACCCGATCGACGCGATGCGAACGGGCATCGGGCTCGTACCCGAGGACCGCAAGCGATTCGGGCTTGTCCTTTCTCTCCGTGTGGAACAGAACATTGGTCTTCCCACCCTGGCTCGCCGGTCCGGTTTTGGATGGATCCGCGGGAGAAGGGAAGAAGAACTGGCGCGGGAATATGTGAGAAGGCTATCGGTAAGACCGGATAATGTCCGAAATGACACGGCAACCCTGTCAGGCGGCAATCAGCAGAAGGTCGTCCTGGCCAAGTGGCTGGCCGCGCGGTGCCCGGTCCTCCTGATCGACGAACCCACCCGGGGCGTGGACGTGGGCGCCAAGTCGGAAATGCACGCCCTGATCGACCAGTTGGCCCATGAGGGCACGGCCATCGTGCTCGTGTCGAGTGAATTGCCGGAGGTGCTCAACCTGTCGACACGGATCATGGTGCTCCGCTCCGGTCGCATTGCCGGGGAACTGTCCCGCGAAGAAGCGGACCAGGGGACGGTGATGCGGATGATGGCGGGGATGTAGGGGAGGGAAAGTTAGGCTGTCGTGCAGGACATCAGTAACTGTTATTGCGAACTATTTGTATATTGTAAATTGTTAATGTATAATATGACTTAAATGGTGCTTCCTAAAGTAATATGAGTTTCTCAATCCTCTGATGCAATTACCCTTCTACATTTTTATATCGAAATCACTCAATGACTATGAGTTTGCATGTTGACTATTGTTTTATATGGAAATGCATTTCGAAAATGGTATGTAGTCTTGAATAGTAACTACAGTATGATCTAGAAATATGTTTGATTTAGGGACTATGTAGTTATCTAGTGGATAGTTGGGACCATTTACGAATCCATACTTACATAACCGAGATTCTGGTATTGAGTTTATTAGCTCAGGTCATCCTTGAATGTACGCTCGCCACTTTGAAAAGCAGATCAAGAGTTCAGTTCATGACAGATAGTTACTGCAAACTAACTTGATAATACCGATTCTTTGTCACGGAGACTGTGTATTGGATGAAAATGCGTCACATTCAAGATCGCCCGAAAAACCGCTGAGCAATGCAGTTCAGGAGCGGAAGTATCGGAAACCGCCAGTGGTCGAGGCCCTTTGCGAGGTGTACTTCTCAGATTCCAAATGGGACGACACGATTCCGGGTGCGTTCTACGAACGAGTTAAGGTGGATTTTCCCGAGAAAAAACAAAGACAGATCCAGGAAGCACAGATTGCTCTAGGTCGAGGCGCGGCATCTGCGGGAGTACAGACATTACCTCCTTGGATGCAATTTGTAACCGAGGAAGGCGATCGAATGATACAGATCGCAGAAAACCTCCTAGTTGTCAATCAATTGTGTCCTTATCCTCATTTTGAAGAGTGGGAGCCAATAGTATACCGTGCACTCGGAATCTACAATGAACTTACACAACCTCAAACGGCCACCCAAGTCGGACTACGATACATAAATAGGATCCAGATACCTGGGACGAAAATAACTATGGGAGAGTACTTTACGATATACCCACAACTTCCAAACCCGTTAGGAAACACTCATGGTCCTTTTCTGGTTAGGGTAGAGGTTCCTCAAGGTGAACACGGACATACAGTACTTATTACATTCGGTACCGATGTCACACCTTCAAGACAAGGAGAAAGCCAGGTATTTATGTTGGATATATACGATATTATAAAACTTGAAATAGGTCCAACTGAGTTAGAGTTAAGAGAGCAGGTTCAACAGGCTCATGAGAACGCAGTAAAAGCATTTGAAGGAAGTATAACTGACAAGCTACGTGGACTGCTCGAAGTGGAGGATTAGCAATGACAAGCATTGTACCTTTACAAGATCAATGCCCTTACGACGCTTATGTGTCCCCCGAAACTAGAGAATTGGGCCAACCAATTTGGGATCTAATGACTGTAGGATGGGATAAAGGGATTTCCACTTCGATTACGGAGGCAGAATCAAGCAATCCTTACGGAATTCTCTTTGATCAGTTTCGACGTCTGGCAGACACAGTTCATGAGGAGTGTGCTCATTTTTCTTCGATTAGAGAGATTGTTCTACACCCATCTTACCAGCAAATTGTGGGCATGGGACCCCAGGTGCTTCCTCTGATACTTAAAGAACTAGAAGATAAACCTGGACACTGGTTTTGGGCACTTCGGGCGATAACTAGGGAGGATCCTGTACTTCCCGATCATCGCGGGATTGTCTCTGAAATGGCGCGAGACTGGTTGAATTGGGCGATAGTGAAAGGCGTGAGGTGGTGAGATTTGAAGCCGCTTTTCCTAGGCTTAGCAGAACCTCATATGTAGTGACAAGCCCAGCTCAACCTGATTATAATTGTATTGCATGGGCCGCTGGTGATGATTCCCGGTGGTGGGAGCCTGATGATCTTGGTATGTATTTTTGGCCAGAGGGTATACCTAGGCGATACTCAGTCGAAGTTTATGTAAAAGTTTTCAACACAATTGGTTTTGAAGTATGTATAGATGGCACTTTAGAATCTGGTGTAGAAAAGATTGCGATTTTCGCTGACCATAGAGATTTACCAACCCATGCTGCTAGGCAACTGATGGATGGTTCGTGGACGAGCAAGCTTGGACAATTAGAAGACATCATTCACTGGAATCTTGAAAGCGTAAGCGATGGATGTTATGGTATGCCTGTTCTGTTTCTTAAGCGATTGAGACCATAGACAGTTCGTATGTTTGTCAAGGCACATTGTGGGGAATGAGGGCTCAACACTTCTATAGAATAATAGCACGGTAGACTCTAGCTCAAAGAAATCAGTAGTCAGTAAACATGATTGAATCGTGTTTAACCTATCGATTTTATACAATCTATCTTGGTTTTGAGTTTGATCTCCAATCTGAGTCTGTTTAAACTTAAAAGTTAACAAATCTCAAACCAAATCAACTCCCTTATCCCGCCTGGGCGGCGCGGCCGCAACCCCTTCCATTCCGCCGCTCACCCGCAGGACTTCCCCGGTGATCCAGCCCGCCGCGGGGCTGCAGAGGAACGCCACGCCGTTGGCAATATCCTCCGGTTCACCCCACCTGCCCAGGGGTATGGCGCCGCGGATGCGTTCGATCATCTCGTCTTCAGTCAACCCCAGTGTCTTGCTGCGCTGGGCCATGTTCGACCGGTTGAACTCGGTATAGACCGGACCGGGACAAACGGCGTTCACCCGGACACCGTACGCCGCCAGTTCAAGTGCCAGGGTCCGCGTCAAACTGATGACGCCTTCCTTGGCTGCGTTGTAGGCCGCGACCAGGGCCGCGGGATTCTGTCCGTTGATGGATGAGATATTCACAATACAACCTGATTCCTGCCGTTCCATGATCCCGCCCGCAGCCCGGCAGCAGAAGAAGGTCCCGGTCAGCGTGACCCGCATGACCCTGTCCCATTCTACATCGTCCAGTTCTACGACAGGCGTTACCTTCTGGCCTACACCGGCGTTATTGACCAGGATGTCGAGACGGCCGTGGTCATCGGTGACCGCATCGAAGAACGCGTTGACCGAGGCACTGTCCGATACGTCCAGGTTCCCGGGAAACACCTTCAATCCCATCTGTTGAAGTCTCCCGGCTTCATCCCCCACCTTCTCGTGCTGCAGGTCAGCCATTACCACGGTCGCTCCGTTGCGCGCCAGCCGTTCCGAGATCCCCAGACCAAGCCCCTGCGCCGCGCCGGTCACGACTGCTATGGCCCCGTCTATACGATGTGGGTCGTCCATGACGAAGGTCCTTTCATCCGTCCAATCTCTCTTTGCCGATGTACATTTCGGTGTACACGGTATTGTTTTCCCAGAAGGGATAGTACCCCGCGCGGTCTTGGTTCAGTCCCTTGAGCCACGGTTTGCGGAGTTGAAACCGGTGGTCGTGCCATAGAAACGCCCCGCCCACGTCGAAGGTCAGTATCTGTTCCGCCTCTTCGTAGAATCGCATTCGAATATCGCGATCGATTTCCCCACGGGCCCGGTCGATCAGGTCGTTGAAACGCGCGTTGTCCCAATCGTGCCGGGTGAAGCCCCGGGGTTGGGAGCGCCAGGGAACGCCAAGCAGGCTCTGCGGGTCGGAGAAGTCGGCGCCGTAGCCAACCATGCCGATCGGTATTTCCCATTCGTACATCAGGCGATTGTACGCGTTCGTCTCCATGTTGCGGATTTGGAGCTGGATTCCGAGGACGTCGAGCAACTGCTCCTGGATAAACTGCACGGCCTGGCCGCTCTGCGACGAAGGCGGCGCGTCGCGAAGCCAGATTTCAAGGGCAGGAAATCCTCTCCCACCAGGGTATCCTGCTTCCGCCATCAGGAGGCGGGCGGCTTCCGGATCGTATTGCTGGAGGCGCTTCAGTCGGTCACCGGCATATCCGGGAAAGTTGGGGGGACGCATGGAATAGGCGGGGCGCACCGTTCCCTTGAATAACGCGTTGGCGATGGTCTGCTTGTCAATGGCTTTTGCGATGGCGCGTCGGACGCGGACATCGTTCAGGGGCGGTTCCCGGGTCCGGAAGAACAGGTACACCGTGGACACGCCGTTGAACTTCCAGAGTTGGTTGCTCAGTTCAGGGTCGTTTCTGACGCGGTGGAGATCAGCCGGGCTTCCCACGCCGACCAGGTCCACCTCGTCGTTCTCGAACGGCAGCAGTCCCATCCCGCCTGAAGCGCTGCCGGTTCCCGCCATGCCCGAGAAAAGGCGTACAATCTTCCTGAAGTGGCCGGGATTGTTGCCCTTGTAGTGGGGATTGAGCCGGAAGGTCATGTATTTGCCCTGGACCCATTCGTCCAGTCTGAAAGCGGAATTGCTCACGCACCGTCCGGCTTCGGTCCAGCGGTTACCGTATTTCTCCACCTGCCAGCGCGGCACCGGCGAGGAAGCCGTGTACGACGTTACGTAGGGCATGTAGGCACGGGGTTCTTCGGTCTCGATTTCAAAGGTCAGGTCGTCGATCGCCCGTACGCCGAGTATATCCGGGTCGTCGATCTGCCGCTGGTTGTACGCCCTGGCGCCCTTGATATCATAGTAGAAGAAAGCGTATACGTTGCCGCTGTCCGGGTGGAGCAGACGCTTGTATGTATATTCGAAGTCGTGGGCGGTGACGGGTGTGCCGTCGCTCCAGCGTGCGCCGGGATGGAGGTGAAACGTCCATGTTTTCCCATCGGGCGAACGTTCCCACCGGTCCGCCGCGCCCGGGATGAGTTCTTCGTTCTCGTCGACCATGCAAAGTCGTTCGAAGAGGAAAGCGCTGCCCAGGGATTCGTACAGGGCGACGCTGACGTCCAGGCTGGAGGGTTCGTTGGAGAAGTAACGGTACACCTGTTGCTCGGGGGGCGCCGCGTCTGCGGGGAGCGGCCTGGCTGCGGTTTCCTCCTCGGGGATGGTATGAACGAATGGATGACCGGGTAGATCAGACGGGCCGTCGCCGCAGGAAGTAGACAACAACAGGGCGGCGAAGCCATTCAGGTAGAACTGGCGGTACGATCTCCGTTGTACTTGCATGTGCCCTCGTTATACCCTGAATACCTATAAGTGTTACATCCCGAGCATTTTCTTGGCGACTTCGCGCGCTTCATCCAGCGTTTCCACGATGTGTGCTGCAGGTACGCGCTGGATGATCCCGAGAGCGGACAGCGTTTCTTCGACGGATCCCGAGAGCGACATAACGATATACCCGGTGTTTTCCCCGGAGGCGACATCCATGAGCTGCTCGACGACCATGGCTGCGCTGTCATCGATGTACGTGGCGCCGGAGAAATCAAAGATGACGACGTCGTGGTCCTTGATGTCCTCGCTGATCACCCCCACCAGTTTTTTGGACGAAGCAACGGTAAAACTCCCCCTGAGCGCGACCAGGCCAACCCGGGCCATAAACTGATCCATGCTGTCGACATCCTCTTCACGGGAGAAGAACTGCTGGTCGAGCAGCGGTACGGACACCACGCTGTCGAGTTCCAGGTTTTCCAGCTTCCTGGCGTGGGCCATGCCCGCGACGATCAGTCCGATCGCCACGGCGGTGATCAGGTCGACGAAAACGGTAAGTCCCAGGGTGAGCAACAGGATAAAAAGATGTTCCCGGCGCAGACGGTGGATTCGCGTCAGGATCCGCCAGTCGACGATGTCCCATCCGACCTTAATTAGTATTCCCGCCAGCACGGCGTGCGGGATTGGTTCGACGATCCAACCCAGTCCCATTACGAGAAAAAGCAGCATGATGGAACGGCTGACACCGGATATTCGAGTGGTTCCGCCCGCCCGGATGTTGGTCACCGTGCCCATGGTGGCTCCCGCGCCAGGGAGTCCGCCGATCAAACCCGCCGCCACGTTGCCAATACCCTGCCCCACCAGTTCCTGGTCCGCCTTGTGGCGCGTTCCCGTCAGCGAGTCGGCGACCAGCGAGGTGAGCAGGCTGTCCACGGAACCAAGCAGAGCCAGGATAAGCGCGGGCTCGATGGCGCGGAGCAGGAAATCGGTGGAGGGCGGTATGAGCATGATCTCCGGCAATCCGGTAGGTATGGCACCGATTACCGGCACGCCGTTCAACCAGAGCACGCTCAGCGCCGTACCGGCGATGAGGGCGACCAGGGTGCCGGGCAGGAGACGTGAAAGCCTCCTGGGCCAGAGGACGCCAATCGCCAGGGTGAAGAGGGCGATGGCGAAGGCGCTGTAGTTGATCCCTCCAATGGCATCCGAAAGCGCCAGAAAGGTGCCCACGGCCCCTCCCGGCACAGCGGGCGCGCCAATGAATGGCAAAGCCTGGATCATCATGACGATGATGCCGATACCGGACATGAATCCGGAGATCACCACGTGGGGCGTATAGGCCACGAAACGGCCGATTCTCAGCGCGCCCAGCAGAATCTGCAACAGTCCGCCCAGGATTACCACGGTCAGGGCTTCGCCAACAGAACCCGCGTTGTCCGCTATGATGACCGCCATGGCCACGGTCATGGGGGCCGTGGGTCCGGAAATCTGAGATCGCGTGCCTCCAAATACGGCGCCAAAAAAACCAACGCCGATCGCACCGTATAATCCCGCGGCCGCTCCCATACCCGAGGCGACTCCAAAGGCGAGCGCAACCGGCAATCCCACTGCCGCGGAGGTGATTGCGCCAAACAAATCACCGCGGCATGTATCCAGACTGTAATTCAAGCGAGATCCTCCTTCTCACTCGCGTGATTGGACTTGCCTTGAGTGCAAATCGTCATATCTTCGCTTTGTTATGATAAGCGCCAATGCGGCATGGTCAAGTATTCCATACGTGTGTTTTAAAATTCCGGTTAGCTGAACTACGGGGAGAACCGGAATCATAGCACAATCACGCGGAAGATTGAGTCTATGTGCGGACGCTTTTCCCAAAACCTGACCTGGCAGCAGATATACACGCTCTATACCTTGCCCGCTTCCACGCAGCGGTTCGATCCGCAACCCAGGTACAACGGCGCTCCAACGCAGGAGTTCGCCCTCTTCCGAATGGATGAAAGCGGAACGAGATCCATGGCCTTGATGCGTTGGGGGTTGGTCCCGTTCTGGGCTAAAGACACCAGGATAGGTGCGCGAATGATTAATGCCAGGGCGGAGACCGTCGAACAGAAGCCCGCCTTCCGGTCGGCGTTCCGGTCGCGCAGGTGCCTCATTCCGGCGAATGGATGGTTCGAATGGAGACGGTCCGGTCGGCCCGGGCGGTCCAATGGCAGCAAGCAACCCTTTTTCCTGGCCCTTGAAAGCGGTTCCCCGGTATCCTTTGCCGCGCTGTGGGAGCAGTGGGCCCGGGACGGCCAACGCCTCGAAACTTTCACCATTATTACGACCGATGCCTCTCCTGCGCTTTCCGATATACACGACCGGCAGCCCGCGATTGTCGATCCCGATGATTTCACCGACTGGATCGATCCTAAATCACCCGCGGAAACGCTCCAGGAAATCATAGGGCGGCCCCATGAAGGTCCCTATGAAATCCGTTCTGTCAGCGACAAGGTAAACAGGGTGGCCAACGACACTCCGGACATCCTCGATCCCCTGGTGAGGAATACGCTGTTCTGATTTTCCGAACCCGAGGAGAATGCCATGGATCAACCGATTCGACGGTTTGCGCGAGACGACGCCTTAACGCTGCGACGTCTCGTCCTGATCGTCCTGACGTTGGGTATCGCTGGCGTTGGCTTCGAACTCATACTCCTGGAGCACATGGAAGACAACTGGCAATGGGTTCCGCTTGTACTCCTGGCAATCGCCTTTCCCGCGTCGATATGGCTCATACTCACTCCCGGTTCTTCGATTGTACGAGGGTTTCAGATCCTGATGGGGTTGTTCGTCCTATCCGGTTTTATAGGGCAGTGGCTTCACATCAGTGGTAACGTGGAATTTGAACTCGAGATGTATCCATCACGGAAAGGGCTCGAACTGGTCTGGGAGGCGTTGGGAGGCGCCACCCCGGCACTCGCGCCGGGCACCATGATCATGCTCGGCCTTCTGGGCCTTGTGGCCTGCCTTCGCCATCCCGCTCTGGGGTCGGCCGGTCAAATTATAAACAAGAGGAGGAACCATGATGTTTCCAGGGAAGAACAGAGAAGGTAGAGCATCCGGTCGCACACTTTCGGCCATACTGCTTGCCTGCCTCGTTTCGATCGCGGGATGCGGCGGCTCCGAAGTGACGGAGCAGGCCGACACCGCCGAGACGGAAGCGCCGGCCGAAATGACGGCGGCGTTCGTCAATCCAAACCTTGCCGGAGGGGACGAACTCGGTATGCTTCCGGGTATGACCGCCGAACTGGCGGACCAGGTGCTGGCAGGACGTCCGTTCTCCGGTATGATCGAACTGGACGCGCTCATCGCGCAGCACATGAACCGGGAGGACTCCGCCATGCTCTACGCGCGGATGTTCATTCCGTTGAACCTGAACACGGCGACCGAAGAAGAAATGCGCCTGGTGCCGGGCGTGGGCGACCGCATGGTCCATGAGTTCGAGGAGTATCGACCCTATCTTGCCATCGCCCAGTGGCGCCGGGAAATGGGCAAGTACGTGGACGATACCGAGGTCGCGCGCATGGAACAGTACGTATTTGTCCCAATCGATCTGAATACGGCCACGGACGAGGAGATACTGGCCGTACCCGGGGTCGGTGATCGGATGACCCGCGAATTCAAAGAGTACCGTCCGTATTCCAGCATGGAACAGTTTCGTCGTGAAATCGGAAAATACGTGGACGACGGCGAGGTCGCTCGTCTGGAAAGATACGTGGAGATCCGATCTCAAGACCCGTAGACTGGCCGGAAGGATAACCTTGTCGTCTACCGTACCGCGGAGATGGTAGTCGGGGTGGGGGGATTTGAACCCCCGACCCCCTGCTCCCAAAGCAGGTGCGCTGACCGGACTGCGCTACACCCCGTAAACCTCGGGTATTATACGTTTCAACCGCGGTCCTGTCAAGGTAAACACCGGTCGAAACATCCGGTGGATGTGCTTGGAAGAGATATGCTTAAGGAGTGCCAGACATGAAGCTGGCGGTCAACGGCAGGATGGACGCCGAACACCTTGCTTTCGCCCGGCAACTGGGGGTGACCGACATGGTGAACGGGCTCCCGGACTGCGACCTTGCAAAAGGTTACTACGATTTTCATGACCTCTCGCTTCAGAAGGCTCGAATCGAAGACGCCGGGTTGACCTGGTCGGTGCTCGAGGGCGTGCCCCCCGAGTGGTGCGACAAGATCAAGCTGGGACTGGCGGGACGGGACGAGCAGATTGATAACTGGTGCAGGACGCTGGAGAACATGGGCGCCGTCGGCATTCCCGTGCTCGGTTATTTCTTCTGCCTGCGCAACGTGGGAGGCAACTATGGCCTGCGTACGTCGAAATCGACCCTGAGCAGGGGCGGCGCGGTCGTCACCAGTTTCGACTACGAGCGGATCAGGGGAGCGAGGCAGGATTACTGGTACCCGCCCATTCCCCGGGACCTCGAACTGTCCGACGAAGACATGTGGAACAACATTACCTATTTTCTGAAGGCGGTCATACCCGCGGCCGAAAGCGCCGGGGTGCGCATGAGCCTGCACCCCGATGACCCGCCTATCTCGCCCATCGGTGGAATCGCCCGGGTTTTTCGCAGCCACGAAGCGCTGAAGAGACTCGTCGACATCGTCCCCAGCGACTGCAACGGCCTGGGTTTCTGTCAGGGTACTGTATCTGAGATGCCAGGCGACGTGCTCGATGCCATTCGGTATTTCGGAAAGCGCAAAAAGATCAACTACGTTCATTTCCGATTCGTTTCGAGTGCGGTACCCTCGTTCTCGGAAACGTTCATCGACCAGGGCCAGGCAGACCCCATGGAGTCGCTGCTGGCCTATGAAGAAGCCGGAGTGGACTGTCCCATGATAGACGATCACGTGCCGCGGCTGGGTGTCGATCCCGAAGGCCGCCATAGTACTTCCCGGGCCTTCGCGCTGGGCTACATGAAAGCGCTCCTGGATCAAGCCGGGAGATCCCGGAGAGCGTGAGCGTGATTAGGGTCGACCGGGGCCAGTTCCTGGAACAGTGCATGGAGACCCGTTGCCACTTCGATGAAGTTCCGTCGGAACTCACCCCGGATAACTGGTTTGCCTCGTGGACGACCGGACATATCGGAAAAGGAAGAGCCCATTCATGAAACCCCCTTCGCTGCTTTCCTTCGAATCCGTCGTCGCCCATTCCGACCCTGATATTTACGACATCAAGTCGAGCGCGCCGGGACCGGAAGGCAGTCTGCCGTTAACCGACGACATGCTGCGCGAAAGTCCCAGCGGCGACCTGTTCGCCCTATCCCAGAACGTGGGCATGGGGTGGAGTCCCTACGAACTGAACCGGAGGCAATACCTGATACTCAGTACCCAGGGGGGAATCCGCGCATCAGACGGAACGCCGGTAGCCCTGGGGTACCATACCGGCCACTGGGAGGTCGGCCTGCTCATGCAGGCGGCCGCCGAGGAACTGACCGCCCTGGGCGGCATCCCCTTCGGTGGATATTGCACCGACCCCTGCGATGGCCGCACGCAGGGAACGCCGGGCATGATGGACAGTCTCCCGTACCGCAACGATGCGGCGATGGTCTTTCGGCGCCTGATCCGGTCGTTGCCGACGCGCCGCGGCGTGATCGGCGTGGCGACGTGCGACAAGGGGCTGCCCGCCATGATGATCGCGCTGGCGGCAAACCATGACCTGCCCTGCGTGTTGGTTCCGGGCGGCGTTACGCTGCCGGCGGAAGAGGGTGAAGACGCGGGCAAGATCCAATCCATCGGAGCACGTTACTCCCATGATGAAATAACGCTGGAATACGCGGCGGACATGGGTTGCCGCACCTGTGCTTCACCTGGAGGCGGTTGCCAGTTCCTGGGCACGGCGGCTACTTCGCAGGTCGTCGGAGAAGCCTTCGGTCTTTCGCTCCCCCACAGCGCGCTGGCGCCATCCGGACAGCCAATCTGGACCGACGCGGCAAAGCGTTCAGCCCGGGCGCTGATGCGGCTTGAAGCCGAGGGGCTGACCGTACAGAAGATCCTGACCGAAGAAGCGCTCGAGAACGCCATGACGGTCCATGCCGCCTTCGGGGGTTCGACCAACCTGCTGCTGCACATCCCCGCGGTCGCCCATGCCGCCGGGTTGCGCCGCCCCACGATAGAGGACTGGGTAAGGATAAACAGGCAGACACCCCGGCTGGTGGACGTGCTGCCGAACGGCCCGACGGGCTATCCCACGGTCATTGTCTTCCTTGCCGGCGGCGTGCCTGAAGTGATGCTGCACCTGCGCGAAGCGGGCCTGCTGAACGAAACGGTACTCACCGCGGCGGGGTGTACCCTCGGAGAGGTCCTGGACTGGTGGCGGACCTCCGAAAGACGGAGGCTGGTTCGCGAACGACTGAAGAAGTTAGACGGGATCGATCCGGATGACGTGATCATGTCCCCTGAACGGGCGCGAAACCGGGGACTGACCAGCACGGTGACGTTCCCCAGGGGCAACCTGGCGCCGGAAGGGTCGGTCATCAAGAGCACGGCGATCGATCCAGACGTCGTCGATCCGGACGGTGTATACAGGAAGACGGGTCCCGCGCGGGTCTTCAACCGGGAGCGGGACGCCATCGCCGCCATCAAGAGCCGCAACGAGGACCGGGTCAAGCCTGGAGACGTGCTGATCCTCATCTGCCGGGGCCCCATGGGCGCCGGGATGGAAGAAACGTACCAGATTACCGCCGCGTTGAGGCATCTGTCCTTCGGCAAGCACGTCGCCGTGGTGACGGACGCCCGGTTTTCCGGTATTTCAACGGGGGCCTGCATCGGACACGTTGGCCCCGAGGCCCTGGCCGGAGGGCCGATCGGCAAGGTAATCGACGGCGATCTGGTCGAAATCATCATAGACAGAAACAACCTGACCGGTTCCATCAACCTGGTCGGTACCGAGGACCGCAATTTCGGCGACGAGGAGGGTACCCGGCTGCTCGCCGAACGTCCGCCGCGGCCCGACCTGGCGGTCGACCCGAATCTGCCAGACGACACCCGCCTCTGGGCCGTCCTGCAACAAGCTGGCGGTGGAGTATGGGGTGGATGCGTGTACGACGTGGATGAGATCGTCAATCGTATGCGAAACGGCGCGCCGGAAGACGTTAAAGCGCAGTCACAGAAGCCGGTGGATACGGAGGGACAGAAGCATGGGAAATAACCCCGCGGAGCTCGACCTGAAAGTGAGATACTTCCAGGACAGCACCCCTGCCGATGTGCCCTGCAGGGAGGAGCATTTCATACGCAGGGAATTCCAGATGAAGCTGCCCGTCGAGCAGACGGCGCTCATATTGGTAGACCTGTGGAACGTCCATTTTATCGACAGCTGGATCGAGCGGGCCGCGCGGGTTACCCGGGAGGCGATCGTGCCGGCTATCGAGATGAGCCGAGCGGCCGGTCTGACCGTTGTGCACGCACCGTCGCCCGAAGTGGCGCGACAGTTTCCCCAGGCTTCACGGAATCCGGAGGCACCCGCCCCGCCGCGCGGCGGTACGGAATGGCCGCCCCTTGGATTCCGACGCAGGGAAGGCGAGTACCAGGTCTACAGGGGACCCAGGAATCAACCGCCGGGCATCGGTCTTCACTGGGATACGATAAGCGGCGATCTATCCATTTCGCCGGCCGTGGAGGTTCGCGACGAGGACGTGGTGATCGCCAGCGGCCCCGAGTTGCACGAGGTACTGGCCCAACGGAACGTGCTCCACCTGGTCTACGCCGGGTTCGCCACCAACTGGTGTGTCCTGGGCAGAGACTACGGCATCCGGTCCATGGCCCGGTACGGATACAACATCGTATTCCTGCGTGACTGCACGGCGGGTGTCGAGTTTCCCGATACGCTTGATGGGCTCTTCGTCACGGAAATATCAACCCGTGAGATAGAGCAGCAGTTCGGTTTCTCTGTGTCGAACGAAGACTACTTCGCCAGCTGCCGGCAGGTTTCGGAGAGGAATGGAACGTGATCGTCGATACCCACACCCACTTCTACGATCCCTCCCGGCCCCAGGGCGTGCCGTGGCCCAGCCCCGATGACGACTTTCTTTACCGGCGTATCATGCCGGAGGATTTCAAGAACGAAGCACTGTCAGAAGGTGTGACGGGCACGGTCGTGGTGGAAGCCAGCGCATGGGTGGAGGATAACCAGTGGATTCTGGACCTGGTCGAGAACGATCCCTTCCTGCTGGGCCTGGTCGGACACCTGGAGCCCCCGGATTCGAGTTTCGAATCCAACCTGGACCGGTTTGCGGAACATGATCTTTTCTATGGCATCCGGCTGGGCAAGGCGCCCACCGACGACCCGGTGTATCTCAGGGCAGTGGAGCAACTCGCGGCCCACGACCTGTCGCTGGACCTGCTCGTTGGCAAGGAATGGCTGACCTGCGTGGCAGACTACGCCGCTCGTTTCCCCGATCTGAGGATCGTGCTGAACCACCTTGCCCACGTGCCGGTAACGGGGGGACAGCCGGACGAAGAGTGGGTAGCCGGCATTAATCTCGTTGCGGCCCATCCCCACGTGTTCTGCAAGATATCCGGTATGGTTGAACTGGCGCAGACTTCCCCGTCGCCGGAGGATCCGGCCTATTACAAGCCGGTGCTCGACGTACTCTGGAACGCTTTTGGAGTGAACAGGCTGCTGTACGCCAGCAACTGGCCGGTATCCTGGAGATTCGCTTCATACCGCCAGGTGCAATCCCTGGCCATGGCATGTATCGAGCCCAGGGGATCGGAAGCCCTGGAAAAAATACTTTGGAAGAACAGCAGGGACGCCTACAGGTGGGTGCCGCGAAGCTGACGCGCTATCGTTTCTCGATCGGTACGTACTTACAGACGTCGTCGCCGGTATAGATCTGGCGGGGACGCGCGATTTTCTGTTCCGAATCGTCCAGCATTTCTGACCACTGCGCCAGCCAGCCCACGGTACGGGGTATCGCGAAGAGCACCGGGAACATTTCCAGGGGAAATCCCATGGCCTGGTAGATGAGGCCTGAATAGAAATCGACATTGGGATAGAGTTGCCGATTGACGAAATAATCATCTTCGAGGGCGATTCGCTCCAGTTCCAAGGCGACATCGAGCAGCGTATTCTTACCGGTAACGCCCAGCACCTGGTGGGTCATCTCCTTGAGGATCTTGGCCCGCGGATCGTAGTTTTTGTACACCCTGTGGCCGAACCCCATAAGCCGGAAATCGCCCTGCTTGACCTTCTTGATGTATTCTGGCACCCGGCTGATGTGACCGATTTCCTGCAGCATGTGCAGTACCTGTTCGTTGGCGCCTCCGTGCAGGGGGCCGTACAGCCCTGCCGCAGCGGCGGCAACGGACACGTAAGGATCGGGGAGGGAACTGCCGACGCTCCGCATCGCGTTGGCGCTGCAGTTCTGTTCATGGTCCACGTGCAGGATGAACACCACGTCCAGGGCCTTTTCCAGCACGGGATCCGGGGTGTACTTTTCCGTCATCTTGTACATCATGGCCAGGAAGTTGCCACAGTATCCCAGGCCATTGTCCGGATAGGTGTAGGGATATCCCTGGCTGTGTCTGTACGCGAACGCAGCGATAGTAGGTATCTTGGCGATAAGCCGGTGGATCTGTTCGTTTCGCAGGGCCACGTCGCGTATCTGCTTGGCTTCAGGGTAGAAGGTGGACAACGCCGCGACCGTACTGATCAGAATACCCATGGGATGGGCGTCGTACCGGAAACCGTCCATGAACTTCTTGATGTTTTCGTGTACGATCGCGTGATGGGTAATGTCGTAAGACCATTCCGCGAGTTCGCCCGTGGTCGGAAGGATTCCGTGCACGATCAGGTAGGCGACTTCCAGAAAGGAACTGCTTACCGCGAGGTCCTCGATGGGATAGCCCCTGTAACGCAGAATGCCTTTTTCACCATCGATGTGGGTTATGCTGCTCCGGCAGGAAGCGGTATTGGTAAAAGCCGGATCGTATCCCAGCAGGCCGAAATCGTCCTCGGATACCTTGATTTTACGAAAGTCCGTGGTGGGAATCGCGGCGCCGTACTTGGCATAGGTCCCGTACATAATCGGGATTTCGTATTTTTTGCCGGTCCGGTTGTCAATGACGGTCAACGTGTCAGGCATTAAATACAACCTCCTGAAAACGGGTTTGGATAAATCTAGACACCGGGATTGGCACGCCGTGAAACCAACAAATTAACAGATCTCGGCAAATTGGTCAACCCTATAATCAAAACTCGACCAGGCCGCGACCGCCGTGGAGAACCGGTAAACCGCAGGTAGGAAGCGGGTAAGGAACTTATGGTAGCGGGTAGTCCCTGGCTTTGGGTTTCGTATTTGAACTGGACGATATCCTGCGGCTGATGAATCGCGTAAAACCATCGGTTACGGGTCAACCCAGCGACCGTCCGACTTGATCAGATCGACCAGTTCCTCGACACCACGTTCCTGGGGTACGCTCATCTTCACGCATTCACGCCCGCGGTAGAGGGAAATGATCCCGTTGGCGCGGCCGACATAGCCGTAATCGGCATCGGCCATTTCTCCCGGGCCGTTGACGATGCAGCCCATGACGGCAATGTCGAGCCCCGCGAGATGATCGGTGGCGGTCTTGACCTCTGCAAGCACGTTTTCCAGGTTGAACTTGGTGCGCCCGCAGGAAGGACAGGCGATAAACTCCACCTTGGTCCGGCGCAGGCCCAGTGCCTGGAGGATATCATAACAAACGGGGATTTCGTTGGCGGGATCTTCAGCGAGAGATACCCGTATGGTGTCCCCCAAACCCTCGGCCAGCAGGGTGCCGATACCCGATGTCGACTTGATCCGGGCATACTCGCCGTCTCCGGCCTCGGTAACGCCGAGATGCAGTGGATAGTCCATGCCTTCTTCGTCCATGCTACTGGCCATCAGCCGGTTGGCCTGCAACATGACCGGAACGCGGGACGCTTTGAGCGACACGATCAGGTTCCGATAGTCGTGTGCTTCGCAGATTCGAATGAACTCCAGTGCGGACTCCACCATGCCCAGTGGCGTATCCCCATAGGTCACGGTCATCCGATCCGAAAGGGAACCGTGATTCACGCCGATACGCATGGCGATATCCCGCTCTTTGCAGACCCTGATAACCGGCGCAAGGTCCTCCTCTACTTTTCGCCTGGCCTCATCGTTTTCTTCCGGTGTGTATTCGATGGTATCAGACAGTCGCTGAAATACGAACAAGCCCGGGTTGATGCGGACCTTTTCGACCGACCGGGCGACTTCTTCGGCTATCCTGGTGCCTTGATGATGAACGTCCGCTACCAGGGGCACGTCGATTCCACGACGTACCAGGGTCTCCTTGATCTCACGAAGACAGTGGGCGTCCGCCAGAGTGGGCGTGGTCACGCGTACGATCTCACATCCCAATTCGTGTAGCCGGATAATCGCGTTCACGCAGGCTGCTACGTCCCGGGTATTCTCCGTGATCATCGATTGCACTACGATGGTATTCCCGGCACCGATCATGATATCGCCGACGCGGACTTCGCGGGTTTTCCGACGCGGATAGATCATCTCCATGCAGTCAACTCCCTCATCGATGTCTCGATGGACAGGATCGCCATTTTGGACTGTTCCGTCATGCTGAGTTTCCCGTTTCCAGTGATACGCGTACCTTGCTTCGCGTTAACTTCTTACACTGAATAACGTACCTGGAACAACCCTTTTGTCAATGCCTTAATGCCCGGGGATTCGGAGCCTTGAATGCCGGCCGATCTCAGTGGAGCGCCGCCAGTTCGGCTCAACGCAGCGGAATCAATCCCAGTTCGACCCGGTCCAGATCCCCGGGCGTGACACGAGGGGGATGGTTGAGATGAAATTTCGGTCCCGATATGGTCCTGGTACTGCTCACCAGTACTCGCCGGTCGAACGTCAGTACCCGAATGTGCAGGGCATGCCACTGAAACGACCGGGGCAACCGGAGCATTTTCAAGTACATTCGATGACGCCTGTCCTGTCGGAATTCTCCGAACAGCGCTCCGTCCCCACTGACGATATAGGGTACCGTTGACTGTTTTATCGTGGCAGGCATGGAAGGACTCGGATGAACAGGCTGAGGTGAACTTGATGGGGGGATGGCTGTACTACCTGAGGCAGGAGAAGTGTGTCTGGCAACCTGCACTCCAGTCGGATGGCGCACGCTGAGCACGTACCAGATCACACGGTTTAAAGGTACGGGATATGACGACGCCTCCGACTCATTCAACCACCGAAGTTTGTCCCGGCAGTCGAGACATATTCCCAGGTGGCTGCACACGACCTTTCGCTCTGCCGATGTAAGTTGTTCCTGGTCTTCATGGTAATCAACCAGCGTTCTCGATGAAGGGCATGGCGACAGCAACGATTCGCTGTATCTGCACAGAAGGTCAGCGATCTGAGTACGATCTGGCAACCTGACGATGTTGCCGTGACCCCCAACTCGCTGATGCATGACTACTCCTTATTTCTGGGTTTAGCTCTTTGAATACCTTCACTGACGCAGTTGGTAAAGTGTTCGTAGTCTCGGAATCTACTCTGCATTTTGCGTCTGAGCCGATACATGCAGTCGTAGATCATCTGTCCCATGCGTTGTACCGATACCCCGAGGACTTCAGCGATGTCCTCCCTGCTCAATTCACCTTTAAGTTCCCGGACGTACATCTTCAGGACGTCCCGGCACCTCGGCCCGGTATAATACTTCAGTGCCGTGTGTAATAGAAAAACCTGTTCCTCTTCCTCAATCACCTTGAAAAACCGGTCCGGCCTGTTGTTCGGATCGGTGTCTTCGATCTGCAGTCCTGACTCGCTGGTCGATGCAAACCAGTCGATTTCGACGAATTTAATGCCCCTTCCCCTGGCGACGCCGAGGCGCGAAGGCATGGCGTCCAGACACTTGATCTTCGCAATGCGGGTAATGTAGGTGCTCAATGCACTGCGGAATTCGAACTGTGGAAGACTCTGTATGACCGCGATGTATATGTCATTGAGGATATCTTCCTTTTCACCTGCTGGAATCCAGTAAGCTTTATGGTATACCCAGAAGTGAACAGGCTTGTCCGGTGTAAAATACAAATCGTAGAGTTGGCTCTGCGCATCCGATCGACCTGCCAGGCAGGCGTGAATCAGATTCGCGTCCTTGGGCCTTTTTGATTGCGTGTTCATGGCTCCAAAGTTATTACCTTTCCATTGAAAGTGCCTGATTGCGAATCGCTTCACAGGCGAAGTGTATTCAACCGAAATGGTTGTGATTCCCGGAATCGAAAAACCCGAAAGCGAGCCTACTCTAACTGGGTTCTGCAAACGAACCAGGTAGAAGCAGTCCCGACGGTTTCTTGACCCGATAGCCGACATTCGACACTTCATCGTTTTGGGACACTAAAACCGAACGTGGTCCGTACCGCGGCGGACGCGGTCAAACAACGTTCAATCTGTGCTCATTCTGAGGCGGTAGATAGTACACGCCTGCAGGCACCGAAGGTATGACCGGGAATCCCGATCAGTAGTTCTCCCTCCTGGTGCAAACCGGTGTCAGCCTCGGGGCGCCTCGTCGAAGCGAATCGGTTTCAAGGATAGTGGTACGGGAGCCGAGTACAGGCAGAACGATCGCCGGATGATGTCCCGTGCCACGGCCGTTCTGATCAACAGATCACAGTTCTAAGGATTCAGGTTACTCAACTACTTAGATCATGTTCACGTGTGCGCGCATCATATTTATGTACACGTGTGCATAGATACGCAAAAAAATCAGGACGACTTATCAATTTAGTCGGAGGATCGTTTGAAAACTCGACAAAAAACTAAAATATTGGCATTCCATTGGTTTTAATGGTTTATTCCTTTTCGATTCGATAACAGTCTCACGAACAATGATTTCCCCGGGAAACAGCTATCGTTAATTCGAGCAGCGCCGGGTAATGTCGGTGGTGTTGAATGATCGGTCTGTGTCGACTTGACATCCGTGACCTTCCGTAAAAACCGGAGAATCCATACTGTTGCATCTCGACCGTTACATCACAGCGATATTGCGCCATCGGTGGCCTGTCATCGTCCTCGCGTGCCTGTTCATGCTCTCCATGGCGGCCGGCGGCCGGTTCATTACCGTTTCGAATGAGCACAGGGTCATGTTCGGCGAGGACAACCCGCAACTCGCCGCCTTCGATGCGCTGGAGGACACTTACTCCGCTTCGAATACGGCACTGATTGCCGTAGCTCCGCACGAAGGGACTGTGTTTACCCGCGAAACCCTCGCCGTTGTCGAAGAACTTACCGAAGCCGCGTGGCTCGCTCCTTATTCCAGCCGGGTTAACTCACTGACGAATTTCTTTCACAGCGAGGCGTGGGAGGATGATCTGATCGTCGGTCCCCTCGTCGAGAATGCACGGTCGTTGAGCGATGACGACCTGGACCGAATCGAGACGATAGCGTTAGGCGCAGTCGAGGTTCCCGGGCGTCTTGTTTCCCATGATGGCCGCGTGGCCGGACTGGTCATCAATTTCGTCCTGCTCGGTAATCCGGACCTTGAAGTAATCGAGCTCACCGACTACCTCAGGGGAATGCTGGACGAAGCACGCTCGAATTACCCCAAAACGGCTTTCCACCTGACGGGCGACGTTGTGATGAATCGCGCCTTCGCTGACGCCACGAAGGACGATCTTGAAACACTCCTGCCCATCGTATTCTTACTTATCGTAGCGACCTCGACCCTGCTCTTGCGTTCGTTTTTCGGCACGGCGATCATTGTCGTGATGATCCTGTTCGTCATTTCCACGACCATGGGATTCGCCATCTCCGTCTTTTCCAAGCGCCTGGTGGATTACTCCATGCTGGTGGGTGCGAACCTCAACTAGGAAGAACAGGAAAGTGTCATCAAGGTATGGCGCTACACCGGCTATCTGATGGGGATTCCCGAGACTATCCTTTACACCTCCACCGAAGAAGCGGTAAAGATGTATAAGATCGGCTATATGTGCGAGCCACCGGCGGACGCCGAATCCATAGGCGTAGCGAATATGTTGATACAGGCCATTCCGACCGTTGCGGACATAACCGATCCGGAAGAACAGAAAAACCTGAGAGAGTTGGCCTACCGTCTTTCACGAGCGCTCATAGGTGATCGACTCGCCGACCAGTTCGAGTTTCCAAAGATCTCCACGTTCGGCACGCTGTGGATGTATCGAATGAAACAGCGTCTGAACCGATTTATGACGAGCCAACAGTCCATCAGGTCGGACAATTTCTCTCAGCTTCTCCAGATATCGGTGTACGATGATGAAGGTGTGAGTTACAAAATGCCCAACCATGTCCACTCGTCGAAATCGATCAAATGGTAGGGTTGCCTGGGTTCCGCGAAAAGATACAGTCAGGATTTGTAAAACCGATACCAGCGGAACATGATGTCGTCCTCCTGTGCGACTGGTTATCCCGCTGATTCAGCAAGTTCTACACCGCCGTACATCTTCCAACGATCCTCGAAAACGTTTAAAAGTACACTCCTCTGCTTAAAGATGGTTCCTGCCTGCATGTCTTCCTGCATGTCTTCCAGCCATTCTGCCACTTTGCACCTCCCCATAGGGTCCAATTTCTCGATCTTCCGTGGATCTTCCGCTGGGTCACTGTACCTACTGAAGCCGAGTCCGGAAGAGTTCGAGATCTATATGATGACGACATAAGATCAGGTCCTGCTTACTATCGAGAAACCTTGACGGTCATACAGGATCGTATTATGTTCCGGCATTCTGAAGATTGGTAATTCGGTGTATGCAAGGACGGCAGTAACGGAGTAGCCGGCTACGAAACGGGAGGCCTGTTATCCATCAGTGTCGTCCGGACTTTCGCGCAGGAACTACCCATGTCCAAACTGGTCCAGGGCATCTGGCCGGCGCTCTGCACACCCTTCGATGACCGGCTCGCGCTGTCGCCCGAGCGGGTAGCACCCCTTGTACGGTACCTGGTGGACGCCGGCAGCGACGGCTTCTTCATCTGCGGAGGCACGGGCGAGGGCCGCCAGATGTCTGTCGCCGAACGGCGCCGAATGTGCGAGACCGTAACACGCGACGTCGCGGGCCAGGTTCCGGTGATCTTTCACGTGGGCGGCACAACCACGGAAGACGCCGTCGTTCTCGCGTCGGAAGCCGGGTCACTGGGCGCCAATGCCGTGGCCTCCATCGCCCCCGTGGATCAACCCAACGACCTGGCGGCGGCTGTCCGGCACTATGCCGCCATCGGAGGCGCGTCCGAGGTACCCTTCTACGTATACTGGCTAGCGCGCGACGTCGATGGGCAGGTCACGCCTGGGCAGTTCCTGGAGGCCATGGACACGGTGCCCAACTTCGCGGGCATCAAGTTCACGGACCCGAACTTCTTCGTCTTTCAGCAACTCGTCGACCTGTCGAAGGGCAATATGAATGCCATTACCGGTCCGGACGAGATGTGCGTGGCGGGATTCGTGATGGGCAGCGACGGAGCCATAGGATCCACGTACAACATCATGCCCCGGATGTTCCTGCGCATGTACGACGCCTTTCGAAACGGGCGCGTACGGGAAGCCATGGAACTGCAGGTCCAGGCCAACCGCGTCATAGCGCTGTTGATTTCGGTCGGTGTCCTGGCCGGTATCAAGGCGATGCTCGGCTGGCGCGGAGTTCCGGTGGGTCCACCGCGTCCGCCGTTAGCTGGATTGACCGCCGACGGGGAAGCGCGGCTGCGCGCCGGCCTGGACGCGCTGGATTTCGAAGTGGCATGAACGCCGTTTTCATGAACGCTGATTGATTGAATGCGGTTGTCATGAAGGCCGTTTCATTGAGCACCTACTGCCTTTAACCAGAACGACCCGGCTGGAGAACAGCATCTCATGTCCATGTCCGACAAGATGAAACACCTGGAAGCGCTGCGAAAAAAGGCGGCCGAAGGCGGTGGAAAGAGTCGAATCGCCCGGCAGCACGAGGCGGGGAAATGGACCGCGCGGGAACGGGTGGCCTTTCTCCTGGACGAAGGCAGCTTCCAGGAGATCGGCGCTTTCGTAACCCACGATTGCCATGACTTCGGCATGGAGGGCAAGGAAGTACTCGGCGACGGCGTGATTACCGGTTACGGTACGATTGACGGCCGAAGCGTTTACGTCGTGTCCGAAGACTTCACGGTATTCGGTGGATCACTGGGCCAGGCATACGGAGAGAAGATCTGCAAGGTCATGGACCTGGCGATGAAAAACGGAGCGCCGATCATCAGCCTCAAGGATTCCGGCGGCGCACGCATCCAGGAAGGGGTGGTCAGTCTCGCGGGCTATGCCGACATCTTTCTGCGCAACGTACTCGCTTCCGGCGTGATTCCCCAGATTTCGGTGATCATGGGACCCTGTGCGGGCGGTGCGGTCTATTCACCGGCGATGACCGATTTCGTATTCATGGTCGAAGATACCAGTTACATGTTCATTACCGGTCCGGACGTCATCCGCTCCGTCACCCATGAGGAAGTGACATTCGACGATCTGGGCGGCGCGCACGTGCACAATTCCATAACGGGGGTAGCCCACTTTTCGGCGCCCGACGAACCCGCGTGCCTGTCCATGGTGAAACAACTCATGACGTTCCTGCCCGCCAACAACATGGAAGATCCGCCCAGGCTGAGTCTCACGGACGATCCCGACCGCATGGACGAGGAACTGTCCCGCATCGTGCCGGATGACGCCAATAAACCCTACGACATCAAGGACGTGATCCACCGGGTGGTGGACCACGGCGACTTCTTCGAAGTGCATGGCGACTTCGCCAGCAATATCGTCGTGGGGTTCGCCCGGTTTAACGGACAGACCGCCGGCATTGTCGCCAATCAACCCGCTTCGCTGGCAGGCGTGCTGGACATCGACGCGTCCGTGAAGGGCGCGCGGTTCGTACGCTTCTGCGACGCCTTCAACATCCCCCTGGTGGTTTTCGAGGACGTACCCGGTTTTCTGCCCGGCGTCGGCCAGGAACACGGAGGCATCATCAAGGAAGGCGCCAAGCTGCTCTACGCGTTCTGTGAAAGTACGGTGCCACGACTGACCGTGGTCACACGCAAAGCGTACGGCGGGGCCTACTGCGTAATGAACAGCAAGCATATACGCGCCGACATCAACTACGCCTGGCCGTCAGGACAGTTCGCGGTCATGGGTCCGGAAGGTTCGGTGAACGTGCTTTACCGCCGGGAACTGGCCGAAGCTGAAGATCCGGATGCCCTGCGGGAGAAACTGACCGCCGAGTTCCGGGAGAAGTTCGATAATCCCTATATCGCGGCGAAAATAGGGTATATCGACGAGGTGATTCAGCCCCAGGAGACCCGTCCCCGCATCATATCCGCGTTGGAAATGCTAAAGAACAAACGAGATACGAATCCACCCAAGAAGCACGGTAATATCCCACTGTAAGAGGGTACATGTTCCGGAAAATCCTGATCGCCAACCGGGGTGAAATCGCGGTGCGCGTGATCCGCACGTGCCGGGAGATGAGCATCGAGACGACGGCCGTGTACTCGGAAGCGGACCGAACCGCGCCCCACGTGCGTTTCGCCGACGAGGCGTATTGCATCGGAGAGGCGTCGTCCTCGGAGAGTTACCTCCGTATGGACCGCATTGTCGACACCGCGAGGGCGACGGGGGCCGACGCGATTCATCCCGGCTACGGGTTTCTGTCCGAAAACGGAGATTTCGCCGACAGCTGCGCCGAGGCGGGGATAACGTTCATAGGCCCTTCCGGCGAGGCCATGCGGGCCATGGGAAGCAAGACATCGGCCCGTAAGACCATGAGACGGGCCGGAGTGCCGGTCGTACCGGGAACCGAAGAGGGGGTCGACAGCGACGAAGTAGCACTCGCTGTGGCGGAGTCTATCGGTTACCCGGTCCTCGTCAAGGCGGCGATGGGTGGCGGCGGTAAGGGCATGCGCGTTGTGGAAACCCCGGACGATCTGGCCGATGCGCTGCGCACCGCACGTTCCGAGGCCCAGTCTGCCTTTGGCGATGCCACGGTTTACCTGGAGAAGTACCTGGTAGAACCACGACACGTGGAATTCCAGGTACTCGCCGACCACCACGGGCGCGTGATGCATCTCGGTGAACGGGAGTGTTCGGTACAGCGCCGCCATCAGAAACTCATCGAGGAATCGCCTTCCTGCATCCTCGACGATTCGTTGAGAAACACCATGGGTGAAGCGGCCGTTAAAGTCGCCGAGGCTGTCGGATATACCAACGCCGGTACCGTGGAATTCATCGTGGACCGCAACCGGCGGTTCTATTTTCTCGAAATGAATACCCGGCTGCAGGTCGAGCACCCGGTCACGGAGATGAGAACGGGACAGGACCTGGTCAGGCGACAGATAGAAATCGCCGCCGGCATGCCCCTGCCGTTCAAGCAGGAGGAAGTTCGGTTGCGCGGCGCGGCCCTGGAATGCCGTATTTCCGCCGAAGACCCCGACGATCAGTTCATGCCTTCAGTCGGCCTGATTACGCGATTGAGCGAACCCGGCGGGCCCGGCGTCCGTGTTGACAGTGGATTCTGCGCGGGGTACGAGGTGCCGATCCACTACGACCCCATGATCGCCAAGCTGATCGTCTGGGCGGAGAATCGGGAGGAGGCCATCGCCCGAATGAGAAGGGCTTTGAGCGAATACGACATCGGCGGTATCAAGACCACCATCCCGTTTCACGTTCGGGCCCTGTCGGATCCACGGTTCATCTCCGGCGACTATTCTACCGCCTTCGTCGAGACGATGGGCCCGGACCGCCCGGAAGAGGATACCGGGACCGATGGGCGTCACGTCGCCGCCGCTTTTGCCGCCATCGTAAAGCACCGGGAAGCGAAAAGGGCTATACCGGCGCGGAATGTCGTGGAGGGATCAGATGGCCCCGCGGAAAGTTCCTGGAAGCTGACAGGGCGGCGCGACGCCATGAGAAGAGAGCGCTGATATCCATATATGAAGGGGTAAAATTGAGTTATCTCGTCACGATACAGGGTACGACGTATACGGTCAGCCTGGATGACCGGGAAACCCGGGTCGATCTGAGTGTCGATGGCAGGACGCTGGAAATCGACATGGCGTCTCTTCACGGAGATCATGCATACTCCCTGCTCATCAATGGACGGTCTTATACGGCGGTTGCGTCGACGCAGGGCGAGCAGCTCGAGGTCACGGTCAATGGCGTATCGTCAACGGTGGTTGTGGAAGACGAGGAACTGGCCCGGTTGCGCGGGCAGGTCAAGTCCCGCCGCCGTGAAGGAGGCGAACAGATCAAGGCGCCCATGCCCGGCCGCATCGTGGCGGTGCGCGCAGGTGTGGGAGACACGGTGGAGGCCGGCCACGGCGTGGTCGTCATCGAAGCCATGAAGATGGAAAACGAACTTCGTGCCCACACGGGCGGTACGGTCAAAGAGATCCGGGTCCACGAAGGGGATACGGTAGACAAGAACGCCGTACTGGTGGTCATCGGGGACTGATCTTTTTCTTACTGGCACAGAAAGGGAATATCCATGCGTCTGGGTGTTGTGGGTTATGTTCCGGGAGATCCCCGGGCCTTCACGGAAGAGGTGTTCATAAAGGCCCTGGATCTGGGAGTTACGTCTGTTTGCTATCACGGTCCCGGCGAGATCCTGGGCGAGCTTACGTCGGCGGATTGCAACAGGGTCAATGATTTGTACGATAACATGGGCCTGGAACTGGCCCAGTTCGGCATAGGCTACCGCGAATGCCTTTTCGATCCGGACGAGTCGGTGCGCGATGAGGCGGTACGGACCATTCACCGCGGCCTGGAAGTGGGCCGATCGCTCAGGGCGCACAACGTACTGATCCGGACCGGCAGCCTGAACCCGTCAGGATCCTACGATCCCGCGCCCGAGAACCATGAACCGGGGCGTCTCGAGGTGCTCGTCGAAACCCTGTCGCGTGTCGCGGATAAGGCGGAGGAGGAGGGGATGACCGTCGTGGTCGAGACCCACGCACTCACGATCATGGGAACGCCCGAAGTCAACAGGCAGGTGATCGACGCCGTGGGTTCAGACCGCATGCGCGTGGTCATGGATTTCGTCAACCACTTCCAGTCCCTGGAACAGGCTTACAACAGCACGGAACGATTAAACCGTATCTTCGACGAAATGGGGCCGATCTCGACCATCTCCCATGTGAAGGATATCCGCCTCGAACCCGGGTTGGTACTGCACATGAACGAAGAAGTGCCCGGCGCCGGCGTCCTCGACCTGGTCACGGCCCTGCGGCGCTGGGAAGGGTTGCATCCCGACGGATATATGCTGGTCGAACATCTGCCCGAAGAAAAGATATCGACGGCCGTCGGAAACGTCAGGCGCATCGCGGCGGAGGCCGGCGTGGCCATCGTGTAAGTCGGATCAAGACAAGGATGCCAGGACTTCCTCCACCCCTGCTGCCAGGTGATCTCCAAGCGGCACTTCCCTCATTTCCCCATTTCGCCGTACTTTGAGTTCCAACGCACCTTTCGCGATCCCCCGCGCGCCAACGGTCAATCGTACCGGAATGCCCATCAGGTCCGCATCGTTGAACTTTACCCCGGCCCTGACGTCCCGGTCGTCGAAGAGGACTTCCAGGCCGGCGGATACCAGGCTGTCGTAGACTGATTCGGCGACTTCCCGCACGCCCGTGTCGCCGCCGGACAGATCGACGAGCGCTACCTGGAAGGGCGCCACGCTTACCGGCCAGCAGATGCCGTTGTCGTCATGATGCCGTTCCACGATGGCGGCCAGGAGCCGGTCCACACCTATGCCGTAGCATCCCATGACAATCGGATGGGAGACATTCTGCGTGTCCAGATAGGACGCATTCATGGACGTGCTGTACTTGTCTCCCAGCTTGAAGATATTGCCGACTTCGATGCCCTGGTCAGCCCGAAGGACGCCCCCGCAGCAAGGGCATGCGTGCCCGTCCTCGGCCGCGGCGACGTCCGCGACGAGATCGGCCTCGTAGTCCCGACCGTAGTTCACATTGACCAGGTGAAAGTCGACCCGGTTGGCGCCTGCGACCAGGTTGTAACTGCGAGGGATCAGGTCGTCGACGACCAGGAGCACCCGGGAACGGTCCACGCCCACGGGCGAACCAAAACCGGGTTCCGCTCCCGTGATCCGGATCTCTTCCGGTGTGGCCGGCCGGAGTTGAAGGGACCTGATGGCGTTGGCGAGCTTGGTATCGCTGAGTTCCATGTCACCCCGGAGGACGACGAAGACAAACCGGTCCTCGGGCATGCCCTGTTCGTCCGCAAGGGTGGCGACCATGAACAACGCCTTGGCCGTCTTCTCGGCCGGCAGGTCAAGGTAACTCGCGAGGTCGTCGATCGTAGTGGCGCCTGGCGTGTGGACTTCTTCAATCGGCAACAAGGGCTCCGATACAGGCCGGTCCTTCCCGAAGCGGGCGATCTGTCGATTGGACCGGTATTCGCAAGCGCGGCAGGAGAGGATGGTGTCTTCGCCAAACGGAGACAGTTCGATGAATTCATGGGCGTCCGGACCGCCCATCATGCCCGGGTCGCTTCGGACGGCGACCGCTTGCAGTCCGCAGCGCTGAAAGATGCGCGAGTATGCCTGATAGACCTTGTCGTACCACGCGGCCAGGCTGTTGAAATCGGCGTGGAAGGAGTAGCCGTCTTTCATCGTAAACTCGCGTACGCGGATCAGTCCGCCACGGGGCCTCGGCTCGTCCCGGAACTTGGTCTGAATCTGGTATAGCAGGAAGGGTAACTGCCGATAACTTCTGACTATGTCTCGGATCAGCGAGGTCACCAGCTCCTCGTGGGTCATGGCCAGGCAGAGATCGCGGTTGTTCCGGTCCTTCAGCCGTGCCATTTCGCTTCCGATCTGTTGCCAGCGGCCGCTTTCCCGCCATAGATCCGCGGGTTGCACCACCGGCATCGTCACCTCCTGACCGCCAATGGCGTCCATCTCCTGGCGGACGATCTCCTCGATACGGCTTTTGACCCGCTGACCAAGAGGCAGGTAGGCGAAGATGCCCGTGGCCGCCTGCCGCACCAGACCGGCTCGCAGGAGCAGTTGATGGCTGGTCAGTTCCGCTTCGCCCTGTGGTTCACGAAGCGTTTGAAACAGGTACTGCGACAGACGCATGGAGATGTTCCTCAAACCGGGACCATGGGTTGTCCCGTCTATGGTTGGATCAACACCTTCTATACGCCGGATAACGGTTGCTTTCCGACCGCTCTCCGGTATATTCAAAAAACGAATTGTACCCGTCCGGGACAAGCGGTAATCTCCAGGCAGGTCGACTCGAATCCGTGTTAAAAACAGGGTGGGATCATGGATCGCATACCCGTCGCGTACGGTTACTGGAAGAGCGCCATCACCGCGAAGACGCTGGGTGCCCGCACGCCGCTCTACGATGTGCAGTGGAACCGGGACGGCGCCTGTCTGGTCTGGCTGGAACAGCGTTCGGATACCGGGGTGCTCGTCTGCCGCAGCGGTAACGAGGCCCCCTACGACCTGACGGACGGGCATCCGGTCCGGGGCGGTGTCGGGTACGGGGGCGGCGATTTCACCGTGGCGTCTGATTTCGTAGTCTTTGCCGAGAAGGATGGCAGGCTGTACCGCCAGTCTTTAACCCCGGGCCCGGCCAGGTCGCTGACGCCCGCCTTCGGCGCTGCCGCTTCTCCGGCCGTTTCGGCGGATGAAAAATGGGTACTCTATGTCCATACCTGTGAATCCGTGGACGTCATCGCCCTGGTCGACAGCGACGGCAGCGGCTGGCCCGTCAACCTGGTCCGTGGCGCCGATTTCTACATGCAGCCGGTGTGGCATCCCGATGGCGAACGGATCGCGTGGATAGAATGGGACCAGCCGCAGATGCCCTGGGACGGCACAAGGCTTAAAACCGCCCGGGTAGATGCCGGCCGACGGTCAGTTTCCGAGGAAACGTTGATTGCGGGAGACACGGATACGCCGGTCTTCCAGCCCGCCTTTTCACCCGATTGCAGGTGGCTGACCTATATCGTAACGGAAGAAGAATGGGACAGCCTGGTTGTCGTGGACCTGGCCACGGGGGAAAGGCGTGTCCTGGTCGAGGGAACCACCCTGGCCGATCCCGCCTGGGTGCAGGGCATAAGGGTCTATGGTTGGGCGCCGGACAGCGAAACCCTGTATTATCGCAGGAACGAACGGGGGTTCGCGTCATTGTGGACTGTCTCGGTGGCGACCGGCCGGACTAGTAAGATGGAGACTCCAGAATATACCTGGATGTCGCAGGTCGCCGTATCTCCGAAGCGGAATACCGTGGCGTGTATCGCTTCGTCCGCGACCATCCCCGAGCGTGTGGTCACCATGGAAGGCAACACGCATACCGTACACCGGCGCAGCCAGTCGGAGATGATCCCCGAAGCGGACTTGTCCATTCCCGTATCCATATCCTGGCCGATTCCAGGTGGAGTAGAAGTACATGGTCTGTACTATCCGCCCGCCAGCGGCCGGTTCTCCGGCTCGGGCAAACCGCCGGCTATCGTCAGTATTCACGGCGGACCTACCGGCCAAACTACTGCCGACTATTCGGCCGAGATCCCCTTCTTCACCAACCGGGGCTATGCCTGTCTGTCCGTGAATTACCGCGGCAGCACGGGATATGGCCGCGCTTACATGACCGCCCTGCGTGAACACTGGGGCGAATATGACGTCGAGGACGCCGTCAGCGGAGCGAATGCCCTCGTCGAACGGGACCTCGCAGATCCTGACCGCATCGTCATTAAAGGCGGCAGCGCGGGAGGTTTTACCGTGCTGAACGCCCTGATCCATCACCCGGGTGTGTTCCGGGCCGGACTGTGCCTCTACGGCGTGACCAATCTTTTTGCCCTGGCCACAGACACCCATAAGTTCGAGGCCAGGTACCTGGACCTGATGGTCGGGACACTGCCCGAGAACAGCGCGCGTTACCAGGCCTGGTCACCGGTTTTCCACGCGGACAAGATCCGCGGCCCGGTGGCCATATTTCAGGGCAGAGAGGACAAAGTGGTACCGCAGGACCAGGCCGAGTCGATTGTCAAGATCCTGCAACAGAACGAGGTACCCCATATCTACCGGTTGTACGATGGTGAGGGGCACGGCTGGCGCAAGGTGGAGACCATCGTAGCCTTCTACCACGACGTGGGACGATTCCTTAAGCGGTACGTCCTATGATGCAATGGGTCCAGAAAAAGATCGACTTGTCGCCCAGGCCCCGTGGATTCCACCTGGTGACGGATGAAATCACGAACCAGGTGTCCGAACTGGCCGAATACAAGGTCGGTATCGCCCATGTCTTCATCTGCCACACCTCCGCGTCCCTCACAATCAATGAGAATGCGGCGCCCGATGTCCGGGGCGATTTCGAGCGCCACATGAACGTCCTCGTTCCCGAGGACCAGCCCTATTTCCGTCATGACGAGGAAGGACCGGACGACATGCCGGCCCACATCAAGGCTTCGATGATGGGAAGCAGCGTATCGATACCCATCACGGACGGCCGTCTCAACCTGGGGTCCTGGCAGGGCATCTATCTCTGCGAACACCGGGACCGCGGTGGCACGCGGCGGCTGGTGGTCACCATAAATGGTAATCCATACTGAAGGAATGTTCATGGGTTCACTGGCGGAAAAACTGACAAGCGTGTTCGCGGATGCCTTTGAATCGGCGGGCTATGACCGGAGCTATGGCGAAGTGCGGGTATCCGACAGGCCGGACCTGTGTCAGTTTCAGTGCAACGGAGCGCTTTCGGCGGCCAAACAGTACCGGACCAACCCAAGGCAGATCGCCCAGACCGTAGTCGATTCCATCACGTCGCCGGAAGTGTTCGACGACCTGTCCCTCGCCGGACCTGGATTCATCAATATTCTACTGAGGGACGAATTCATCGCGCGTCACGTCCAGGAAGTATACGAGGACGACAGGCTGGGGTGTGAAACCATAGCGGATTCCGAGAGGATCCTCGTGGACTACGGCGGTCCCAACGTGGCCAAGCCGCTCCACGTCGGTCACCTCCGCGCCGCTATCATCGGCGAGAGTATCGTGCGGATCTGTCGATTCGTGGGTCATGAAGTGATCGGGGACGTGCACCTGGGCGACTGGGGCGTGCAGATGGGGCTCAACATCATGGCCATCCGGGATCGCAGTTCGGACCTGCCGTATTTCGATGCGGATTATACCGGTCCCTATCCCGAAGAACCCCCGGTGAACATAGCCGACCTGGAAGAGATGTATCCGAAGGCCAGCGAAAGAGAAAAGAACGATCGGGAATTCGCCGAGGCCGCGCGCCAGGTCACGGTGGAACTCCAGTCCGGTCGACCGGGATACCTCGCCCTTTGGCGCCATATCCGGGACATTTCGGTTGCCGCCCTCAAAGAAGACTATTGGAAGTTGAATATTGAATTCGACCTGTGGCTCGGCGAGAGCGACACGCAGGACCGGATCGCCGGGTTGATCGAGAGGCTGAAGGCGGAGGGGCACGCACTGAAGAGCCGCGGAGCCCTGGTCGTTGAAGTCGACGATCCTGAAGAACGGGAATCGATTCCCCCCCTGATGCTTGAAAAGTCGGATGGAGCCGTGCTTTACGGCACGACCGACCTGGCGACCATCGATCAGCGCGTGGAGCAATTCCGCCCGGACTACATCCTTTACGTGGTCGACAACCGGCAGGCCCAGCATTTCCGTCAGGTTTTCAAGGCTTCCTACAAGACCGGCGTGGCACCGGAATCGACGCGGCTGGAACACGATGGCTTCGGGACGATGAACGGGAAAGACGGGAAGCCGTTCAAGACCCGCGAAGGCGGGATCATGAAGCTGAAAGACCTGATCCAGCTGGTGACCGACCACGCCAGGGCGAGGATAGAAACCATTGAATCGGTTCGGGAATACGACGAGGACGAGAAGGAGACCATAGCCCGCATCGTGGGCGTGGCCGCCCTTAAATACGCCGACTTGATGAACCACCGAATCAAGGATTACGTCTTCGACCTGGACCGCTTTTCTTCATTCGAGGGGCGTACGGGTCCCTACATACTCTATGCCGCCGTGCGTATCAAGTCGGTAATGCGGCGGGCCAGGGAACGCGGACTGCAGCCTGGGAAGACAATAGCCCCCCAGAGTGAATCCGAACGCAACCTGGATCTCAAGCTGTCCGAATTGCCTGCGGTAATCGACCTGGCTTTCGAAACCCGCGCTCCTAATCACCTCTGTGAATACGCGTTCCAACTGGCCACGGCCTACAACCGGTTTTACCACACCCATCATATCCTGAACGAAGAGCACGTCGAACGCCGCGCCTCCTGGCTCGCCGTATCCGAAGTCACACTTCGGGTGCTGGAGCGGGTACTGGACCTGCTCGGCATCGAGGTGCCCAGGCGCATGTAAACCGCCGAATGGTAATTCATCCCATGAACATCGTTTACATTCATTCCCACGATACTGGCCGGTA
This sequence comes from bacterium, assembly GCA_965262815.1. Lineage (GTDB taxonomy): Bacteria > JAAXHH01 > JAAXHH01 > JAAXHH01 > JAAXHH01 > JAAXHH01. The sequence goes on from OZ253560.1 coordinate 729,686, forward strand.
CATTCAACCCTACGGGCACGCCGTCCCGACGCCCGCGCTGCAAAGACTGGCGGAGGAAGGGGTGTTGTTCAAGTCGGCCTTCTGCGCGAATCCGACCTGCTCACCGAGCCGGGGCGCCCTGCTCACCGGGCAGTGGGCCCACAGTTGCGGCATGTTCGGCCTGGTCAACCGGGGATGGTCGATCCATCATCCCGAGCGGCTCATCATGCACACATTGCGAAGGGTAGGGTACGAGACGGTGCTGGCCGGCTTTCAGCACGTCGTGAAAAACCTGACCGACGGCGGGTGGTCGCGGGTCCCGCCGGGGGAAACACCCGCCGATAGGCCGCCCGCGGAGGAGTTGGCGGCCGCTTTTCTGTCGGAATCCCACGACCGGCCATTCTTTCTTGACGTGGGGTTCAGCGAGACCCATCGCAAGGGCGAAGGCTTTGCGCCGCATCCCGAGGGTGAAGCCCCTACCGACCCCCGATTCGTGCGCCCGCCCGCACCGTTTGCGGACACCCCCGAACTTCGGCAGGATATGGGTCTCTTCATCGATGCTGCGCGGACCCTGGACCGGAAGATCGAACACGTTTTGGAAGCCATCGACCGGAACGGACTGCGGGACAGTACCCTGGTGATCTGTACCACCGACCACGGGATCGCCTTCCCGGGAATGAAGTGTAATCTCACGGATCACGGCATCGGCGTCATGCTCATCATGCGCGGGCCCGCCGGTTACAGCGGTGGCAAGGTGGTCGACGGCCTCGTGAGCCAGATCGACCTGTTCCCCACCATCTGCGAAGTAATCGGCACCGACCCGCCGGACTGGATGCAGGGCGTGCCGGTCGGTCCGCTCGTACGCGGCGAAGCGGTACAGGTTCGGGAAGAAGTCTTTGCGGAGCTCAACTACCACGCGGCCTACGACCCGCAAAGGACCGTGCGGACCGGCCGGTGGAAGTACATCCGCCGATTCGTCGACCGCGACTGGCCGGTCGTGTCCAATTGCGACGATTCGATCACGAAATCGGTCATGATGGAGATGGGATGGCGGGACCAGGAGGTTCCCGGGGAACGGCTGTACGACACGCTGTTCGATCCATCGGAGACCAACAACCTGGCCGGCCGGCCCGAAGCGGCCGGCACCTTGCGGGACATGCGCGCCCGTCTCGACCGCTGGATGGCGTCCACGGACGATCCCCTGATCGACCAGGGCTTCGTGGCGCCGGATGACGGGGCCGTGGTGAACGACCCCGGCGATCTTTCGCCGTCTAAGAACCCGACACGCCCCGCCTGATCATGCCTGATATCTACCTGAATCATCTCCTCGTATTCGTCGACCGGGAAACCTACAACGCTATCGCCGCGTCCGGATTCCTGAACGAACACTTCGCCTGTTCCGAAGAGCGGACGACCCACGACCAGGCCACGGGCATGTCGTGGACCGGTCGCTACTACTACGGCCGCCAGACCTATTTCGAGTTCATGAACCCGGACAAGACTTCATGGGCGCCTCGTGACGGACTGGCTTTCAGCATGGAATCGGAGGGTGGATCGGAAGAACTTGCGCAACGGCTTGAACAGGGACTGGATCGTGATATAAGGCTCTTCAAGCGCAATCGACGGTACCAGGAGCGTGACATCCCCTGGTTCTGGACGGTGGAAATCCCTCGAAAGGATGACGCCCGGCTGATCTCCTGGGTGATGGAATACGATCCCGTGTTCCTGGACAACTGGGCGCCTGAACTGCCACCAGTGATGGCAGGTACGGAGCCGGCGGGCATCAAGCGCAGCGCGTTCCTGACGAGGTACCGGTCCGCCATTGGCGACGACCTGTCCAAACGGCTGTTCCGTGATATCACCTCGGTGACCGTAACCCTGCCGCCCGAAGAAGCCGACTTGCTCGAAGATGAATTGAGCATCTACGGTTACGTTGCCACGGAAGCAGACGGACCTGCGGATTTGGAAGCGGGGAAGACAGCAAGTTCGGCCAGTGCCGGAACGTCAGTAAGTCCCACCGGCACCGAACCTGCCACAATTGGAAAGCGGGTAAAATACCGCGGTCCGGACCTCGATATCGTGGTTGAACGGGCATCTCGGGACGAAGACCGTACCAGGTCGGGGAACTCCGGATCCATCGGCGGAGCCTGTGGCATCAGCGCCTTTACCATGGAAACACAACCGGTCTCCGTGAACACGACCCACACCTTCGGTCCCGCCTGCCGCCTCACCATCCACAAGACGGGCAAGGCCACCTGGTCTTTCCGATCGAAAGACTGCCCCCGTTGACATCAGTAAACAGATCTCCTTTTAAGCCGGTGATTCCAGGTCTGTCAACGCGTTCATGACTGATGCCAGGGTTATATCGGTCAGATTTCTGGCGTAAAACGCTTCCGTCCATGTCGTCTCTCCGACGTCCCCTACGATCGATTCCACTCCCCACAGGATGCTAACCCGTTTTCCTCTTGGACCCCAGACGGCCGGGTCGGTTGGTCCGAACAGGGCGATTACCGGCGTGCCCACGGCCGCGGCCAGGTGAGTGATCCCCGAATCATTTCCAACCATGCCCTGGCAGCGGGAGAATAGAACGGCCAAATCTACCAGCGATAGGTTTTCTGCGATCCGCACGTTGTGTGACTTGATCCGAGGGACAATCCGAGTCCGTACCACGTCATCCGCGGGCCCGAAGGTGACGACCGGTTCATAGCCCCTGTCGTCCAGGGCGTCGATCAGATCCGCATACCGTTCCGCCGGCCAGCATTTCTCAGGTCCGCCGCTGCCGGGATGGACGGCGATAAGCGGCCTGTCAGTAACCGGTGGGGGTCCATGCTTCATCGCCTCGTACGCGGGCGTTTGCAGTGTCGGAACCTCGGCCACGGGATCCACGCCCAGGGGAGTGAGTGCCTTCATCAGTACGTGGGTCATGTGAATCCAGTGGCCGGTATGTTCCGTATGGTCCGTAACGGGGTGAGCTTGTCCCGTGAGGACGGGACCGGCCGCTATCCCTCGAAGGTTTTTCGTGAAGATCCCATCGGCATCCGGAAGGTAGGAGATGGTCGCGTCGTACGATCGGAGATTCTGCAGTGAGGGGCCGTCGAGCGGAGCGTTTTCCACGAACAACGGGGTCATGTCCCGGCTGTCGATCGACAGCACGTTGTCCACGTACCCCCATTGCTTCAGAAGGTCCAGGCGGGCAGGGTTGCCCATCATGTCGATCGACAGGCCGTCGTATCGTTTCTTCAACGCGGAAAGAACCGGCAGGGTAAGGATCAGGTCGCCCACCGCGCCCGATCGGATGATGAGAATGCGCTTCATGCTTCCAGGTCGAAGACGGTCCCGGTCCCGGCCGCCGCCGCCCGTTCAAAGGCCAGCCTGGCGGTGACCGCGTCTTCCATGGCATAGCCCACGGATTTGAACACCGTGATTTCATCCTGGCTCGCCCGTCCGCCTTTCCTGCCGGTAACCAGTTCGGCCAGTTCCGCCTGGACGTGGTCCCTGGTAATATCGCCAGCCCGCAGGGGGATGAGTATGTCGCCGGCCTCCTCGAAAGCGCCGTCGTAGGTATCTACGCACACCCGGGCCCTTTGAATCAACGTTGTGTCCAGTTCCCGCCTGTCGGCGATGAAGGCGCCCACGGCGTTGACGTGTGTTCCGGGACGAACCAATCCACCGTCGAAGAGGGGCGATCCGCTGGACGTGCAAACCGCCAGTACGTCCGCTTCGGCCGCGCATTCCGAAGCGGTGTCAGCCAGCCGGCATGGTATCGCCGAAGAGTTCAGTTCATCGACTAAAGCGCTGCCCCGCCCGGGGGTTCTGTTGTAAACGACGACCCTTTCTATGGGCCGGACGGCACGTATAGCGTCCACGTGAAAACGTCCCTGGACTCCCGCGCCTATCACGCCCAGCACCCTGGAGTCTTCGCGGGCCAGGTATTTCGTGGCCACGGCCGAGGCCGCCGCCGTTCGTATTCCGGTGAGGAAAGTAGCGTCCATGAGGGCGATGAGCCGACCGGTATCCGCGTCGCAGAGCACGTAGAATCCCGATATCATCGGCAATCCCCTGGAAGGATTGTCGTGGAAAGCGGAAACGACCTTGGCACCCAGTGTTCTGGAACCGTGAAGGTAGGCCGGCATGAAGAGCGTGACCGCGGGCCGGTCGGCAACCTGGACAGGCAGCCGGACCGGGACGTGGTCTTTTTCGCCTACGGAACGGAACCCTTCTTCCACGGCCTCGATCACATCCGGCATGGTGAGGACGGAAGCCATATCCGATCTTGAAAGAAGACGTACTTGGTTCACGGAAGACTCCGTTCGGAGGGGTTTTATAGTGGGCTATACGAGCGAGAAACCAATTGCACCGGCTGGTGGTCCGGATTAGATTGTATAATCGTCCTTGAAGCTGCAATCAATGACAATCTGTTCGAATTCGAACCAAATGGACTCCTTCCGGGCACCTGATGCCGGATCTATGGGAGTTTCCTGTGCCCTGTGCCTGTACACACCCGCCGGGGCTTTCACTTTAGCCAAGGAGTGAGCATGCGGGAACGTCAGAAGGAACTTCGGAGACAGCGGTTTCGCAAGGAACAGAGGCGTAAGGCCACGATCCGTGCGATGAAGAGGAAAAGAAAGGTTAAACCGACCAAGTAGTCAGTTTTGTGTACATAACGGGAGAGGCATGAACGACCAATCGGATGCGGCGAAGGATTACGTCCTCCATACGGCCCATGAACACAACGTAAAGATCATCCAGTTGTGGTTTACGGACATACTGGGTTTTCTGAAGAGTTTCTCCATCACGGTGGAGGAACTGGAAGACGCCTTGAAGGACGGCGAGATTTTCGACGGTTCGTCCATAGAGGGATTCATCCGGCACAGCGAGCAGGACATGATCGCCATGCCGGATCCCAGTACGTTTCAGATTCTGCCGTGGCGTCCGGACGCCAGGAAGAGCGCCGTGGGCAGCATGTTCTGCGATATACTGGAGCCCGATAGTGCCCAGCCCTACGAAGGTGACCCGCGCCAGATCCTGAGAAAAAGCCTTCAGCGCGCGGCCGAGCACGGATTTACCTTCTATGTGCAGCCCGAACTGGAATACTACTACCTGAAATCCAGCGATGGACCGCCCGAGCCGCTCGACCGGGGCGGCTATTTCGACCTCACCCCCCTGGACTGGGCGACGGACCTGAGACGCGACACCGTGATGGCTCTGGAGGAAATCGGCATCGGTGTCGAGTTCAGCCACCACGAGGGCGGCCCCAGCCAGAGCGAAATCTCCCTGCGATATACCGACGCCATGACCATGGCGGACTACACAATGACCTACCGTCTCGTAGTGAAGGAAGTGGCGCTTCGCCACAACGTGTACGCCACCTTCATGCCCAAGCCCCACGCCAGCCACAACGGGAGCGGGATGCACACGCACCTGTCGCTCTTCCGCGGCGACACGAACACGTTTTTCGACGAAAACCGGGAGTACCACCTATCAGACACGGGCCGGGCATTTATCGCCGGTTTGATGCGCCACGCGCCAGAGACCATGCTGGTCTCCAACCAGTGGGTCAACTCCTACAAGCGTTTAGTCGCCGGCTACGAAGCACCCCTGTTCGTTACCTGGGCGTTGCGCAACCGGGCGGACATGATCCGGCTGCCCGCCTACAACCCCGCTAAGCATGAAGCCATGCGCGTGGAGTACCGCGCCCCCGATCCTTCCTGCAATCCCTACCTGGCCTTCGCCGTTATCCTCTCGGCGGGCCTGGCAGGTATCGAGAAGGGCTATGAACTCGGCCCGCCCGAGGAACACGACCTCTACGCCATGTCCCATGACGAACGCCGCAAGCTGGGCGTACAGTCCTTGCCCAGGGACCTGAACGAGGCCATCAAACTGGCGGAAGGAAGCGATCTGCTGGTAGGGTGTCTCGGCGAGGAGGTCCTGGGTAAGTTGATCGAAAACAAGCGGGAAGAGTGGGAACGCTACCGTTCACAGGTCACCGACTACGAATTAAACTCCTACCTGTCCCTTTTGTAGCCGCATTTGATGGAAAACTTCCGGTCCAGTCCGAAGTAGTTATCCAACTCAACAATTGAGAACAACCCGCAATGGCTACTGGCGTTGAACCTACCAGTGATTCCAAAACACCGCTGTCCACAGACTCGGACCGCCTGGCGGCCATCGACTGGATGCGCGGCCTCGTCATGGTCCTGATGGCCATCGATCATGCCAGCGTCGTTTTTAACGGGGGGCGGCTCTCTGACGATTCGTGGTACATGCACCAGGCGGGGTCCGAGCTGCCTGTTGCACAGTTCTTAACCCGCTGGATAACCCACCTGTGCGCACCGACCTTCGTCTTGCTGGCCGGGACCGCGATAGCTCTCAGCTTTGAGCGGCGCCGTCTGGTGGGTGCCCGGGACCGCGACCTGGACTGGCGTCTTTTCAAGCGGGCCCTTGTCATACTGGCTTTTGAACTACTGTGGTGGTCACCGTTAACTCTTCAGGTTCTGTTCGCCATCGGCATGGGACTGATCTGCATGATCCCCTTACGCCGACTGCCCACCCGCACACTGCTGATCACCGCACTTTCGATCCTGTTTCTATACGAAGCGATATTCTGGGGTATCATGCATCTGGGAGGCATCACGCCCGATATGATTCGCGAGGTGTCAAATCTGCCAGTTACGAGAGGGGGACTTGGTTATGCTGCACTGAACGAAATGTTCGACAAGTTCAGCTTCCAGGGCTGGATGACCGTATTCATTCTGTTTTTGCATCCGGGCAACCTGGTAGAGATCGGCCCCGTGATTGTGTCGGTAACGTATCCTTTTGTGCCGTGGTTGGGGATGATGATGCTGGGCTGGCTTCTGGGTCGTTACCTGCTGCAACGTCCTATCGTCGCGGCGCCCAACGACGCTACCCGATCGCCTAAATCGGTCGAACGCCTGCTGGCCATTACGGGTTTGCTGGCATTGGGACTTTTTGTGCTTTTACGCGCCTGGAATGGGTATGGGAATATGCTTCTTCTACGTGAAGACTATTCGCTGGTGCAATGGCTGCATGTCAATAAATACCCGCCAAGCCTGACGTTTGCAGCACTTGAGTTGGGCCTGATGGCCCTGATTCTGTGGGGTTTCTTTCGGTATCAGCGGACAATGAAGGGTCCGGTACGAACCTGGAATCCTCTGATTGTATTCGGTCAGACCGCTTTTTTCTTCTACTTGCTCCACATGCACATTTTGTTGATCGCTGGAATTGCCACGGGCATGTTCATGAATCACGGACTGGGTACCGCCTACCTGGCTGCCCTGGGCGTGCTGATTCTGCTCTATCCGTTGTGCCTGTGGTTCCGCCGTTTCAAAGCCGCCCGACCCAGGGGTTGGGTCAGGTATATCTAACCCGCTACAGACGCCGTCCACGGTACGCGTGACTTCAGGTAAACTGCTCCCGCCGGCTTCGTCAATACATGGCAGGATACTCTACCAGCCCGGAGGATTGTCCTGCCAGGTGCGGCCCACGTAGTCGAAGAACGTGATGACGAGGAGGATCATCAGCCAGAATATGGCGGCGGCGGCGGCAAGCTTGGTCTGGCCGGGGTTGAACTTCAGGTGCATGAAGTACAGTATGACCGCCATGGCCTTGACGCAGGCGATGGCCATGGCGACGATGGTGTTGAAAATGCCCAGGTCGACGAAGGCCACCCATACCGTGGCGGCGGTCAGAACCAGGAGAATTGCGAAGACGGTCAGGTAGTTGGTTACCGACGCGATGTGGGGAGTATGTCCGCCATGGGCGGAGTGCTCAGCATGTTCAGACATAATACTAGCCTCTATACGCTATCAGTGTAGCCCGCCGATCAGGTACAGCAGCGGAAACAGGAAGATCCAGACCAGGTCGACAAAGTGCCAGTACAGGCCGAAGTTCTCAATTGGTGCGTAATATTCGGGGGTGAACTTGTTCTGCTGGGTGCGGATCAGCAGCCAGACGATGAGGACGAGCCCAATGAGCACGTGCAGTCCATGGGTTCCGGTCATGCAGAAATAGAACCCGTAGAAGAGCTGTATCGTCCGCGGGTCGCCCGGGTCCGTCCAGATGAAGTTCATCCCGGGAATCAGACCATCGTGCCACTTGTGGGAGTATTCGATGTACTTGTTGACCATGAACACGCAGCCGAGCAACAGGGTCAGCACCAGGAAGACGATAATGTGGTTCTTCTTGCCCAGTTGCGCGGCACGCACGGCGAAGGCCATGGTGACGCTGCTGGTGATCAGGGCGACCGTGTTCAGTCCGCCGAGAAAGATGTCCAGGTGGTGGCTGCCGTTGACGAAGGAATCGTAGTATTCGCTTCGATAGATCGAATACCCCAGGAAGAACCCGCCGAAGAACATGACTTCCGTCAGCAGGAACAGCCACATCCCCAGGCTCGCGGCATCGTTCTGCTGATCCATGTCATCGAACTGATGACGCATGTATTCGGGATGCCCGGCGTGATCGTCGTGGCCGTGGGCGGTTGCTTCCGTACTGACTGACACGATCTTACTCCTTCACAGATTGACTAAGCGTGTAGAATATGCGCACAGACTACGCGTGCTCTTTCTCTTCCTCTTCCACGTGCACCGGGTTCTCGATCACCTCGCCGTAATTGTAAGGCTCCTCTTTCACGATGGGCGTGATCGGGAAGTTGTGTTCCGGCGGCGGAGATGAGAGGGTCCATTCCAGCCCTGTCGCACGCCAAGGATTGGGACCGGCAATCTTACCGTTCTTCAGCGACCAGAGCAAGTAGACCGCCGGGACGATGAATGCCGCCGCCAGGATGGTGGCGCCGGCGGAAGACATGATATTCAGCAGTTGCCACTCTTCCGGATAGACGTGGTAGCGCCGCGGCATGCCGAGGTAGCCCACGATGAATTGCGGGAAGAACGTCAGGTTGAACCCGGCGAAGATCAGGAAGGCGGCAAATCGCGACCATCCCTCCGGGTACATGCGGCCGGATATCTTGGGCCACCAGAAGTGCACCGCCGCCATGAAGGCCGTTACCGCCCCGCCCACCATGACGTAGTGGAAATGGGCTACCACGAAATAGGTGTCGTGCATGTGGATGTCCAGCCCCATGATGGCCAGGAACACGCCGGTGAGTCCGCCCACGGAAAAGAGTCCGATGAATCCCAGGGCGTAGAGCATGGGTGCGTCATAGGACACCGACCCTTTGTAGATCGTCGCCATCCAGTTGAAGACCTTGATCGCCGAGGGTACCGCGACTAGCATGGTGATGAACGAAAAGACCATGCCGGCGTAGATCGACTGGCCGCTCACGAAGAGATGGTGGCCCCAGACGAAGAAGCCGAGAACCGCGATCGAAACGCTGGACATGGCGATGAATTCGTATCCAAATATCCGCTTGCGGCTGAAGGCGGCGATGACTTCGGAGATGACGCCCATGCCCGGCAGGATCATGATGTATACGGCCGGATGGGAGTAGAACCAGAACAGGTGCTGGAACAGGACCGGATCGCCGCCCAGGGCGGGATCGAATATGCCGATGTGCAGTCCCCGCTCCACCATCATGAGGGCCAGTGTGATCGCGATGACCGGGGTGCCGAGGACCATGATCAGGCTGGTTGCGTACATGCCCCAGACGAAGAGGGGCATCTTGAACCAGGAAATACCCGGCGCCCGCATCTTGTGGATGGTCACCATGAAATTCAGCCCGGTCAGGATAGACGAAAAGCCTGCGATGAAGGCTGCCATCCCGGCCAGGATCACGTTGCTGTTGGAATAGGTGCTGCTGAAGGGGGTGTAGAAGGTCCAGCCGGTATCCACGCCGCCCAGCAAGGTCGTTAATACGCCGAAGGTGCCGCCGATGATGAAAAGGTACCAGCTCATCAGGTTCAGCTTCGGGAAGGCCACGTCCTTGGCCCCGATCATGAGTGGCATGATGAAATTCCCGAACACGGCGGGAATCGACGGGATCAGGAAGAAGAAGATCATGACGATGCCGTGCATGGAAAAGGCCACGTTGTACTGGTCCGCCTCCATGAGGTCCGCCTCGGGCGTAGCCAGTTCCAGGCGGATCAGGCTGGCGAAGGTGCCCCCGATCAGGAAGAAGAAAGTGATCGAGAACAGGTACAGCAGCCCCACGCGCTTGTGATCCATCGTCAGCAGCCAGGACTTGATCGAGTAGGCCGCGTTCAGAAAGTGGTCACGGGGCATGCGGTGTTCGGAAGCCCCCTGTTGCGCTATCGTACTCATTGGGCGCCCTCCGTACTCGGTAGAGATTTAATGTAGGAAATCAGATTGAAGATGTTGGTCTCCGTAATCTGACCCTGGTAGGTCGGCATGATCGACGGGTATCCGGAGACAAGCCGTATACGGGGATTGACGATGGATTCCCGGATATAGGCCTCGTCGATCAATATGCTTTCGCCGCCGGCAAGGACTTCCTCCGTGCCGAATTTGCCGTTCAGAGACGGTCCCCTGGCCCCGGCCTGGTCGCTGTGGCAGGTAATGCAGTTCAATTGCGAGAATAGCCGGGCCCCGGCCTCTTCCGGGGTTTCATCGCTCACGCCGCCGCCCAGCCAGTTCTGGTAGTCCTCCGGTTCCATGGCGTATACGCTTCCGACCATGCGGGAGTGTTCGGTACCGCAGTACTCCGCGCAGAACAGGTGGTACTTACCGGCCTTCGTCGCCTCGAACGTCAGGGACGTGTACCGCCCGGGAATCACGTCGTTCTTTACCCGGAACGCCGGGATGAAGAAGCTGTGTATGACATCCTCCGACGCCATGGTCAGCTTTACCGGCGTATTGATCGGCACGTGCATTTCGTTGATTTCCCGCTGTCCCGTGGGGTGCTGAACGTGCCACATCCACTGCTTGCCGACCACGTAATACTCCATGGCTCCGTCCGGGATCTGGTACACCCTGAAGAATAGCCAGACGCCCCAGGCGAACATGATCATCATGAGAACGAGCGGTATAGCCGACCAGGTGATTTCAAGGAGCAGGTGGCCGTGGGTCTGAGATTCCGCCTGCTGGTCCTCTGAGCGGCGCCGGTACTTCATGGCGAAGACGAAGATCAGCACGCAGATCAGCGCCATGAAGATCACGCTGATGGCCACTACGAAAAAATACAGCAGATCGACGTCGAAGGCAAAGGTTGACGCGATCTCGGGATGCAGTTGAAATTGGTTGTTCATACGCTCACTTTACGGTTAAATCGGATCTTTTCTACCGCGCCGCATGACGGTTGCGCTGGCCTGGTCTAGCCTGGCCTGGCCGATTACGCATCATTTCCGTCTTTTTGCTTCGCCCGCCGGCGACGGTCACGCTTGAACATGATGAACATGAATGAACCCATGGCCAGCAGCGTTATCACGCCGGCCACACGCATCGAGTTCATGATGACGACTCCGTACCTGCCCTGTTCGGGATCGTAGTTGAAACAGTATAACATGATCTGGTCGAACACGTTGCCCAGCTTTTCTTCCGAAGACTCGATCAGGGCCAGCCGGATGTCTTCCGATGGATATTCGATACCGAAGAAGTAATGCGAGACCGTACCCTTCGGACTGACGATCATGATGGCGCTGCCGTGCACGAACTGCCCCTCATCTTCATCGTAAACGTAATTGAAGCCGACGGTGCCCGTTAACGCGTCGATCGCCGGCGCTTCGCCCGTAAGGAAATGCCAGCCTTCCTTCGCTCCGGGACGGTTGTACCGCTGCGTGTAGACCGCTTTCTTCTGTCCCGCAAGCTGGGGGGTTTCCCGCGGGTCGAAACTGACGGAGAGCACCTCGAATTCGTCGCCGATGGTGAAATTCAGCGGGGCGAGGCTCCGGTTGAGCCCGTTGAGGACTTCCGTGCACAACATGGGACAATCGTAGTAGACCAGCGAAAGGATGACCGGCTTGTCTCCGAAGTAACTTCCAAGCTTTACCGTTGTTCCCGTTTCATCGTAGAATTCAAGGTCCAGGGGCAGCGAAGCGCCGATTTTTTGCTCGATGCCGACGTGCTTGAGGATTTCAGGCGTGGCGCTCGCTTCCAGTCCGGGACCGACGCCGACGTCCTTCGAGATCGTCGGGCGGCTTCCGCCTTCCTGTCCGTAGACCACGGCAGGCAGCGCAAGCAGGATCGCAGCGAGGATTGCGGCGTACTTGGTATGATTGGTGCCCATAATCTACTGTCCTTCCCCGGTTCCCGCCGCCGAGGGCAGCTCGAACTGGTTGTCGGTCGCGATCAGGTGCATGGCCCGTTCGATCGGAATCTGAACGATTTCCGCCGTCCGGATCACCCACCCGTAACTGTTCAGCTTTTTCTCTTCCGTCTCCCGGAGGACGATCAGGTCCTCTTCGGGGATGACCTGCAGCCGGGGCTCGGGCGGAAGCGTGTTTTCTTCCAGCATGGGCGACGGGGCATCAAACGAAAGCGCGTTGTAATCTTCGATCACCACGAACATCCCCCACATCAGCACCATGGATATGACGGCCAGGGCCGTCAGGCCGATGCCGAACTTGATGACCAGGGGCACGTTGGTTTCGAAGACTTCGTGTCCTCGTTCAACCGCGGCTTCGTCAACGATGTGGTGGTCTTTCCCGAAATTCATGGATTCCTCGTCCCTATGCCTTCGAGACCGATTCCACGAGTTCCTCGAACCGAGGATCTTTCTGTGGAATCAGCGGATTCTTCTTCAATCTATTGATCACAAAGTAAAACCAGATGGCTCCCAGTCCGAACGGGATGATTACGTCCATCACGCTGAAGCCGAATCCATCGGGACGGAAGTTGGGGGCCACGTGCCAGAAGATATCGACCAGGTGCATGATCAGGATGAACCAGGCGACGCGCACCAGTCGGCGTGGGTCCCTTTTCCTCGGTATGGAGAGGAGCAGGAAGAAGGCGATCACGAACCGGCAGAGTACCAGGACGATAGACACCACTTCCCAGCCGCCGTTAACACGGTGTACGTACCAGGGGTTTTCTTCCGGCAGGTTCGACGCCCAGATGATCAGGAACTGGGAAAACATCATGTAGAACCAGAGCAGCGTAAAAGCCAGCAGCAACTTGCCCCAGTCGTGAAACCGGTCCGAGTCTGCGAGATCGGAAATCGGAGCGTGGTTCCTGAGATAGGTCATCATGATGATGATGAACGACAGGGCCGCGCCCCCACTGCTCACGATCATCATGACCCCGTAAAGCGTCGAGAACCAGTGCGGATCGGTGGACATGATCCAGTCGAAGGACGCGAAGGTCATCGTCAGGGCGAACACCACCACCCCGGGTCCGCTGATGGACCGAATTTTGTCCGTCAGCCTGGGGTCTCCCGAAGAATCCTGGGCGACAGACCACCTGATCAGCAGGGACGACGCGATGATCCAGATGGCGAAATAGACCACGGTCCTTATGAGGAAGAAGGGCACGTTGAGATAGGATTCCTTGTGCTGCAGAATCGGATCGGCGGCCACCACCTCTTCGTGCGTCCAGTGATACAGGTCGTGCATGCCCAGCGCGATGGGTATGAAGAGGACGAGCAACACGGGCAAAGTACTCATGGCGGCTTCGAGGAGTCGCTGGATGATGAATCCCCACCGACCGCCGATAAGGTGGTGCAGCATGGTAAAGGCCATGCACACCAGGGTGATGCCCGCGCAGATCATGTAACCAACCAGGTAGGCCTGGTAGAATCCGGCCATTTCACCCATGGATAATGCGTAGAGCAGTCCACCCAGGATCAGGAGGACACCGACGGTCAACGCCCGGGACTGCAAACTGGTAAGTTGTTCGAACAACGGACGCGGGATAGTTGTCATTCTTCCACTTCTACGATCTGTTGAATGCGTTGTTGATCCGATTCCGGCAGTTCGGCCAGGTTGGCGCCCTGGCTCAACTGCAGTGCCCGCACATAGGCGGTAATGGCCCACCGGTCTCTCGGGCTGATGCGTTCCTCGTAGCTGTACATGTTGCCGAATCCGACGGTCATGACGTCGTAGAAATGCCCGGCCTCAACTGCGAGGAGACGCTGGCTGTGGAACGACTCGGGCTGTATCATGCCGCGCTGCACGATCATGCCGAGCCCATCGCCGGTCTTGCTGTGGCAGGGCGCACAATAGATGTCGTATCTCTCCTGCCCTCGCTTCAGCACGCCAATGGTCACCGGAAAAGGAAAGTTCGTGGCCAGTTCGCCGTTGATTTTACCCGTGTAGAAATGCTCGTCCAGCCGCAGGTGGCCCCGGGGTATGGTTCCCTCCACCACGGGACGCACCGAGCGCCGGTCACCGAAGAAATCGCTTTCCTCGAAGGGCTCGGCCCGTGGCTGATCGTGCATGTCCTGGCGGCAGGCCACCGTGGCGAACAGGCACAGGACGCACAGTAAACCGGCGTGAATGATGGCCATGGCGTTACGCTTCAACTTCGGTCACCTCGTGGGGATTCAGTTCCTCGAGAAACTGCTTTGTAGCGTCCCGGTCGAAATACGGGTCCTCCGCTTCGATACAAAGAAAGAAACGATCCTGCGTGGCGTACCTGAACCGTTCGATATCAAACAACGGATGGTTGGGACGAGGCAGCTTGTTCATTACCAGCATCCCGACCAGGGCGGCAATGGAAGCGAAAAGGACCGTACACTCGAACATGACGGGTATGAAGGCCGGCCAGCTGTTAAAGGGTCGGCCGCCCACGTTGATCGGGTAGTGAATCACCGAGGCGAAGTACTGCATGAAGAAGCCGACGGCGCAACCGGTCAGGCCGCCGATGAGAATCACCAGCGCCACCTTGTTCTTGTGAAGATGCTGAATGTCCAGCAGTTCTTCGAGCGGGTAGGGCGTGTAGGTTTCGACATGATGATATCCGGCCTCCACGGTCTTCCGCGTGGCTTCCACGATGGAATCCTCGTTTTCGAACTCGGCTACGAGGCCGCGCAGTTCGTCTTGCGCGTGTCCGTGATTCATATTAAGCGTCCTTCTTCCGGTGCTTCGGAATGATCATCTTCATTTCGGACATGGGAATCATCGGCAGGAACCGGATGAACAGGCACATCATGAATAGGAAGAAACCGATCGTGCCGATATAGAGGCTCCAGTCCCAGACCGTACCCGCGTAGTAGTCCCACGACGAAGGCATGTAATCGTTGGCCAGGCTGGTTACCACGATGACAAAACGTTCCAGCCACATGCCCACGCCGACGATCAGGGATACGATGAACAGTACCACGGGACTGCGCCGGGCCCGCTTCCACCATAGAATCTGGATACTGCAGGCGTTGCAGAAGATCAGCGCCCAGTATATGTGCCCGTACTGCCCGGTCATGCGGTTCCACATCATAAACCCTTCGTAGGGACTCGCGCTGTACCACGAAATGAACATTTCCATGGCGTATCCGTACACGACGATGAAGCCCGTCGCCAGCGTGACTTTGCCCATGTTCTCCAGGTGCCGGATCGTTATGAGGCCTTGTAGTCCGAACCACTTGCGCACCGGAATGGTCAGCGTCATCACCATGGCGAAACCGGCGTATATGGCGCCGGCCACGAAGTAGGGCGGGAACACGGTGGTATGCCAGCCTGGAATCAGCGAAACGGCGAAGTCCAGCGAAACGATGGAGTGCACGGACAGGACCAGGGGCGTGGACAATCCGGCCAGGATGAGATAGGCTTTTTCATATCGGGCCCAGTGCGACGAAGCGCCGCGCCAGCCCAGGGACAGGATGCCGAATACGCGCTGGAGGATGGGATGTTTTGCCCGGTCACGGAGGGTGCCGAGATCCGGGATCATGCCCATGTACCAGAAGATCAGGGAAACGGTGAAATAGG
The DNA here is from genome assembly GCA_965262815.1 of bacterium. Taxonomy (GTDB): domain Bacteria; phylum JAAXHH01; class JAAXHH01; order JAAXHH01; family JAAXHH01; genus JAAXHH01. The sequence continues at coordinate 745,453 of OZ253560.1, forward strand.
TCGACACGGCGAAAACGTCCCAGACCAGCGGCGAACGCCACTGGGGCCACAGCGACATGGTGTTGGGCAGCGGAAGCAGCCAGTACGCCAACCAGGGCCGGCCCACGTGAAGCAACGGAAACATGCCGGCGCACATCACGGCGAAAATCGTCATCGCTTCCGCGAAACGGTTAATCGAGTTCCGCCAGTCCTGACGCATCAGGTGGAGGATGGCGGAAATGAGCGTGCCGGCGTGTCCGATACCGATCCACCAGACGAAGTTGATGATGGCGAAACCCCAGCCGACCGGCACGTTCAGGCCCCATATGCCGGTGCCTATCAGTACAAGGTAGGTAATGGAGATGCCCAGCAGTCCGACGACGGGCAGCAGGATCGCCACGGCCAGGTACCATCCCAGCGGCGTACTCGACCGGAGGACGATGTTGGCGATCTTTGCGGTAACGGTGGTGTTATTGTACTCGGGCGCGACAAAACCATCGCCCGTGTAAGCACCGGACTGCTCGGTCCGCCCTGACCGTTCTAAATCTGCGGCCTTTTGCGACAAGGAACCACTCCCTCTTTCACGGCGGGTTTCGACTGCCGTGACTTCCAGTTACCCTTAATTCAGTCTCACGCTTCGAGGACCGGGTTCGGATTGCGAATCCGCCCCAGGTACGTCGTTCGCGGTTTCGTCAGCAGGTCCGTCAGCATCCCGTAATTCAAGGGGCTGGCTTTCAGCCTGGACACCTCGCTGTTCTCGTCCTTAATGTTGCCGAAGGCGATCGCCTGGGACGGGCAAGCCTGCTGGCAGGCCGTCAGGATCTCTCCGTCGGCGATGTCGCGGTCTTCCTTCTTCGAATCGATCCGGGCGACGTTGATGCGTTGGACGCAATAGGTGCATTTTTCCATGACCCCGCGGCTGCGTACCGTCACGTCCGGGTTGCGCCCCAGTTGCAGGCTCGGCGTTTCGAAGTCGGCGTACAGGTAGAAATTGAACCGCCGGACCTTGTAGGGACAGTTGTTGGAACAGTAGCGCGTCCCGACGCAGCGGTTATAGACCATGTCGTTCAGGCCTTCCTTGCTGTGGACGGTCGCACCGACGGGGCAGACCAGTTCGCAGGGCGCGTTCTCGCACTGCATGCACGGGACGGGCTGGTGAAAGGTCTCCGGCGCATCGAGATCTCCCCGGTAGTAGCGGTCGATCCGGATCCAGTGCATTTCCCGGCCGTTGCCCACTTCTTCCTTGCCGACGACCGAGATGTTGTTCTCCGACTGGCAGGCGATGGTGCACGTATTGCAGCCGTTGCACTTGTTCAGGTCGATGACCATGCCCCAGGCGTTGGGTCCGTCATAGGCGTGATCATCGGGATAGAGATTTCGTTCCGGATCGGGTTCCTCCCACATCTCCTGAATCACGTGGGAATCTTCCTTGAAAGTCTCCACGTCGCTGACCCGGATCAGGTTCCGGTCGCGGGACATGCTTCCCAATCCCTCGAGATCCATGGCGTGGTGATCCTGCGTGCTGTATATGTCGAAGGTTTCCCCGGTTCGGGTCACCTGTAAACCACCGCCGAAAAACGAACCGTCGGAAGGACGCAAGGTATTTGCATCGAATCCGGTATTAGTGCCCAGTTGTCCCGCCCGTGTGCGGCCGTATCCCAGGTGCACCGTTACGGCGTTGTCCGGATGGCCGGGCAGAATCCATACGGGGGCGTTCACTTTGCGATCCCGGTACGCGAGTTCGACCACGTCGTTGTTTTCGACACCCAAGCGCTTCGCGGCGGAGGGACCCATCACGGCGGCGTTGTCCCAGGTCAGCTTCGTGAGCGGTTTGGGCAGTTCCTGCAACCAGCCGTTGTTGGCGTAACAACCGTCCCACACGGTCGGGTCCGCCGCGAATATGATTTCCATGCCCGCGTCAGGCGCTGAACCCTCGCCCACGGCAGCGGAGATACCGCCAACCATTGTCTGCCTGGAAGGCAGGGCGGATCCGTCGATGAATCCGTTATGGATCGTGGTCTGCCAGAAGACTTCGAAGTCCTGCGAACCATTATACGCCATGTTCTGCCAGTGTTCGCGGACGGTATCATACCCCTTTTTCATGGCGTTGCCAGTCAGCGCCGCCACGATATCGTGTTCGCTTTTGCCCCGGTACAGAGGTGCGATAAGGGGCTGAACGACCGTGATTGTTCCATCGTAGGACCGCGCGTCGCTCCAGGCCTCCAGGGGATGCGTCATCGGAATATGCCAGTGGCACAACTCGGCCGTTTCGTCGTGGTACAGGCCGGCGTGTATGCGCATCGCCACGTTTTCCATCGCCGTTTCGAATTCGAGGTCACCCGGCGTCGCGTAGACGGGGTTGCTTCCGATCACGACCAACAGGTCGACCGCTCCGCTCTTCATGTCGTTTACCAGCGAAGCGAGCGATTCGGCCTGGTTGACGGGCGCCGCCTCGATGGATTCGGTGTAGGTAATGGTGTTTCCCGCATTGCCCAGCATTTCGTTCATCGCGTGGACGAGGGCGTGTACGGCGGGAGGCTGTTGGTCGCCGGTGACGACGAGGCTGGCGCCGGCGTGCGACCGGAGATCATCCACCACGGCGGAAACCCAGCGATTCGTTTCCTCGTCACTATCCGTACCGGCTGATACGGAGACGCCCAGACCCGAGGCGATCATTCGTGCGAGCCCTTCGATCTCTCCCGCGCGCCTTCCAAGCAGATGATCCGCCTGGGCGCCGGTCAGCGAAGGCGAGCTTTCGATGACGTACAGCCTGTTCATGTTATCGATATCGTTGCCGTCACGGCGGGATGCGAAGTCACGGGCATACCGCACGGCGCCGGGTCCGTTCGACAAGAAGTCACCGTCCAGGGACAGTATCACGTCAGCTTTTTCGACCTGGTATCGGCTCGACAGTACTTCGCCGAAGGCCAGGCGCGAACCCTCCCTGGCGTTGTCCAGGGTGATCGGGTCGTACTGGTGCCACCGGGCCCCGGGATACTGGGCAAGCAGGGCCTCCAACTGGCCATGCAGGGTCGGCGAGGTAACGGTGCCGGTCAAAATGCGGAGACCGCCACCTTTTTTCTCCGCCTGGTTGGACAGGGCTTCGTTTAGTTCGTTCAGGTATGCGTCGTAGGTGGTGATCCGGCCCCGTCTGATCACAGACTGCGAACGGTCCGGGTCGTACATCGTCAGGATGGAAGCCTGGGCAAAGACGTTAGTCGACCCCAGGCTGGCAGGGTGTTCCGGGTTGCCCTCGACCTTGGTGGGCCGGCCCATATGGCTTTCCACGAGAATGCCGTTCGCTACGCCGTCATGGATGTAGGCCGACGCGTAATACAGGGCCTTTCCGGGGATTACTTCTTCCGGGGGCAGCACGTAGGGTATGATTTTCTCACTCGGCTGGCGCGTACAGGCAGCGCCGGCCAAGGCGACCGAAGCGCCCATCAGCTTGAGGAACTTTCTCCGGCTGACGGGATTGGCCTTGACCTCTTCCACGTGCTGCGGGAATTCTTTTTCCATGAACGTCTGGAACTCTTCCGTCTCGGCCAGTTGGTCCAGGCTGCGCCAGAATTCAGGTCCGCCGTTTTTCGCCAGGTTCATTTCTCCCGCTTCCGTGATTTGCCGTTCCGAAGTCTGTTTCATGGTTCGATACCGTGGCTGTCGCTGTTATCGATGGCAGATGGAACAGTCTTGCAACTGAACCTTGTTTACCCGGTAGCCCCGAATCAATTGCGCGCCGAGGGCCATCTGGTCCATCGGGGGCGAGTAATCGGGCTGGGATTCGAACTTGTACACGTCCGTCCGTTCCCGGATGAAGTGTTCCGGGCCGCGGTGACATTCGAGGCACCACATCATCTGCAGCGATTCCTCCTGCCACATCAGGGCCATCTCGTTGACAGCGCCGTGACAGGATTCGCAGCCAATTCCCTTGTTAATATGAATACTATGATTGAAATACACGTAGTCCGGCAGGTCATGCACCCGGGTCCATTCCAGAGACACTCCGGTCGCGTAGCTATCGCGCACCGGCTCCAGCATCGGCGCGTCGGTCCAGACCTGCGAGTGGCAGCTCATGCACGTTTTCGTCGGCGGCATGCCGGCAAAAGCGCTCGTTTCGACCGTCGAGTGGCAATACCGGCAGTCGATGCCGAGTTGATTAACGTGATGTCGATGACTGAAAGGAACGGGTTGGGGTCTAACCTGGTGCTGCCGGGTAACGTAAGAAGTTGAACCGAGGTAGAAAATCACGCCAAAAACGGTTGTCAGAAGGAGGGCCCCACCGACGATGCTCGCCTTTAGCCATGTGTTGGCGGCGGGGGAAAAAATCTGCGGCATAGTGACTCGTTCTGTCTATTTCTGATGCGTTCCTCAACGAATATCCGGATTCTGAACAACAGTCATTCAGGATATATCGCGCCGCAAATAAAGTCAATATAATTCCGCATGCTGGATTGATTTTAACGGAAGGCAGTCTGAACGGTTGGATTCAGGCACGTACATCACCGTCCGCGGCATCGCATGGGCTGTCGGTATCGCATTTCAAGTTAATGGTTTTAACCAATGGCTGCCGTCGGATTGAACCGGTGAACGATTGACATGGCAGTCCGGAACGGGTACATTGATACGAGGACGAGATGGAGGGCAAATAGCAGGAATGCCAGGAAAGCAGCACCCATTCAAGGAGTGGAACCGTGAGCGATCAACAGCCTACTGAAAAAAGCATGAAACGGATGGAACGATACTGCGAGAAGTACTGGGAGAAGACGGGCACCTCGCCCCATCCGAACGCGGAAGTAACAGATTCCGTGGTCAAGGGTCTTGCCGCCCACGTGGACGAACTGGGCCGGCCCCTGTGCCCGTGCAATTTCTACCCCGACAAGAAAGCCGAGCTGGAACGCAGCCGCGAGTGGGTGTGCGCCTGTGACGAAATGAAGATCTGGAAGTACTGCCACTGCCTGCTGTTCGTGACCCCCGAGGGACAGCCGATCACGGAATACCTGCCGGAAGACCACGAGGGAAGGCAGATGTACGGATTGGTCGAGGACCCGACGCCGGACAAGGGCCGCGAGTTGCGTCATCGGGCGGAGCAGTAATACGGGAGGCGCGTCATCGGGCGTAGACAGATGCTGTCCTTAGCCCACCACGTTCTGCGGACGGCCTTCGAGAAAGGCGATGACGTTGTTTACCGCGCCTTCGTTGAGCAGGTCGACGCCTTCGGGGGTCATGTCCGCGCAGTGGGGTGTCAGCACGACATGCTCCATGTCGAGCAGGGGATTATCCGCCGGAATGGGTTCCGTTTCAAAGACGTCCAGCGCCGCACCGCCCAGGTGCCCGGAACGGAGCGCCCCGACCAGCGCGTCCGTATCCACCAGTCCGCCCCGGCCGCAGTTGATGAGCAGCGCTCCTGTCTTCATTCGCTGGAGTGACCGACTGTTGATCATGTGACGGCTATCGTCCGTCAGCATGACATGCAGCGATATGACGTCCGACCTCCGCATTAATTCATCCAGTTCCACGTAGGTTACCCCGATTTCCCTGGCCCTTTCATCGGAGGGGTTGTACGTCCAGGCGATCACGTCCATGCCTGCGTTCCCCGCCATCCTCGCCATTTCCGATCCAATGGGACCGGTTCCGATGACACCCATCGTCTTGCCCCGGAGGTAATAGCTGTCCAGCCGGGGCCACTGCCCGGCTTTCATGGCCTCCGTGAAGTATGTCGCTCTTTTCGCGAGGGCGAACATGAGTCCGAAGGCGTGCTCCGCGACAACCGGCGCGGTCCGGCCTGGTTGGTTGCAGATGACGATCCCGCTTTCCCTGGCCACGGCGAGGTCGAAGTTGTCGACACCGATGGAACAGGTCGCGATCATGCGAAGATCGGGCAGCGCCCGCAGGACGTCACCGGGCCATTTGACCAGGCCCCGGGAGTTGATCATCACTCCGGCGTCGCGGACCCGTTCGATTTTCTCTTCCGCCGATTCGGGCCGATCGGTGTAGAGGATGACTTCCCCGTATTCCTCGAGGCGTTGAAGGTGGGGCGAACCTTGCATCTGCGGGGGATCGTCCCCGGGAATGACAATGCGCAGGCGGTCAGGCATCGTTTACCTCAACAAAGTCCTGGTTGTCGTTCTAGTGTGCCGTCAAAGCATTATCTTGTTGTTCCAGGCTGAATTCCATGTTGGCATGTACTGATGAAGACCAATCTGCAAAAAAATGTAAAAATAGAATGGAATCGGTACAAGAATAAAAAACTATACTTCGAAGTTGTATCTATTACATTTTGTGCAGCACATTAACGCATACATCCGGATGTGTTCTCGAGTCGGCCTAGTTATCTGGTGAATCGATACCTGGTTTCCTGCTCACTGAAGTCAGGGACCGAGTTGTATTTTCTGGGGGTCCTGCCGCTTGTCGGAATATGACAGTACAGACGCCGGTTTCTACGATGGGATCTCGACAGGGCTCGACGGCGACGAGGCGTTTTACGTGGAAGAGGCACTGAAAGCCGGCGGCTCCGTACTGGAGATCGGCTGCGGCACCGGCCGGATCATGATACCGATTGCTTATTCCGGCGTATCCATCGTTGGTCTCGACCAGGCACCAGCGATGCTGAAAATCGCACGGGAAAAAGTCGCCAGCCTGTCTGTAGAAACGTGTCAACGCATACGACTCGTCAAAGATGATATGCGAGCGTTCGACCTGGATCAGCGCTTCAATCTAGTCATCATGCCATACCGCACCTTTAACTACATGCTGACCGAGGATGATCAGCGAAGCGCGTTGACGACCATCCACGATCATCTAGTCGACCATGGCCGACTGATATTCGACGTAATAGACCCCGGTCCGGATGTGATCGCCGCCAGCCAGGAAACGCCGGGCGGTTCGCTTAAACACATCTGGTCGTTCGCGCATCCGGATTCGGGTCGCCAAGTCATGGCGTGGGATACGAGGCAGTTCGACCCGATGGAGCAGACCGTTGAGGCATACCAGTACTTCAAAGAACTGGACAATGAAGGCAGGGAAGTTTCGAATACGGTCATACCGTTCTTGCTCCGCTACTTCTATCGCTATGAGATGCAGCACCTCCTGGAGCTCTGCGGTTTCGAAGTCGAGGTGCTCTACGGGGACTTCCAGCGCAGTCCGTTTCGCCACGGAAATGACCAGGTGTGGATAGCTAGGAAGGCCGTAGGAGTTTAACTGACCCTTTTTAAAGTTGTATTCTTCAAAGTTACTGGGAATACTCAATCCTGCATCCCTCCGAATGTGTTATTGAGAGGACTTAATTCCGCGTCTGGATCGAAACAGGATTTGGAAAGCGGATCGGTTTCTGGTATCAGGCTGCTTTTTGTGAGGAGTATGCGGCATGTCGGAATATGACAGGACGGACGCTGGATTCTATGACAGCCTTTCGGCAGGGCTCGACGGCGACGAGGCGTTTTACGTGGAGGAGGCGAGGAAAGCCAGCGGCCCCGTACTGGAGATCGGCTGCGGCACTGGCCGGATCATGATTCCGATAGCCGAGTCCGGGGTGAATATCGTCGGTCTCGATTCAGCGCCCGCGATGCTGGACATCGCCCGGGGCAAAATAGCCGGTTTGCCCGACGAAACGCGGCGCCGCATACAGATCATCGAGGATGATATGCGGACCTTTGACCTTGATCGGCAGTTCGATCTTGCGATCATACCCTACCGCGCGTTTCTGCACATGATGACCGTGGAAGATCAACGGAAAGCCCTCACGCGTATACGCGATCATCTCAATGATGGCGGCCGCCTGGTGTTCAACGTGTTCGACCCCAGCCTCGAGATCATCGCCGCCTACATGAAGCCGCCCCGGGGTGTGATCAGCCACATCGGCACGTTCAGGCACCCGGATTCGGGTCGCCAGGTCATGGTCTCGGATACGCGCAGTTACGATCCCGCTGAGCAGACCCTCGTGGAATACCGGTTTTTTGAAGAATTGGACAACGAGGGCAAGGTGGTTTCGAAGACCGTCACCCCGCTCATTCTGCGCTACGTCTATCGATTTGAGATGCAGCACCTCCTCGAACTTTGCGGCTTCGAGGTCGAAGCGCTGTACGGGGGTTTCGCGCGCGGTCCCTTCGAACATGGCAATGAGCAGGTTTGGGTAGCCCGGAGTAAGCCGTAACCTTACTGGGGTGTACCATGACTATCAATATCCTGTCTATCGACCAGGCGTCCATGCTGCGGGACTTCTACAACGAACAGTTTTCAGATATGCCTTATTGCTACCCGGTTACGCAGAAGGAATTCGATACCGGTCTATGGTGTAGCGAGGAACAAGACGACGAACCTTACGACGATCTATCGGACGAGTCGATCCTGGTGGCCGAAGACGACGATGGCACCGTACTCGGCTTCGCGCACGTGGCGATCTGTCATAAGGGCGAGGAAGACCATCGAATCGGACAGCATCCGATCGAGGAGTTGCTGCAGGACCGCATCGGCCTGATCCGGTTTCTACACCACCGGGCGGGAGCAAGGCCGGCGGGACAGGCGCTCGTGGAAGCGGCGGAAAGGCACCTGCGGGGATTCGGTATCAGCCAGATCCGGGCATTCAGCTATTTCGGATACCGGTTTTACCGGTTCTGCCACGGGTTTCAATCCGACAGGATGGGGCATGTGGGCGCGCTGTTCAGCATGAATGACTATCGCATTACCCGCGGCATCATCCTCCTTGAACTCCCTGACTTCAAAGTACCGGACCCGGAATTGTCCGATCCGGAGGTGACTACACGATTCGACGTCCAGCCCGGACGGGGCGAACTGCCCAATATGGAATTTCAGCTTCTCAGGGGAGATCAACGTATAGGACATGGTTTTGCCCAGTCTCACGGGGACTTCTGCCGATCGTCCAAGGCACAGGACACCTTCTACATTCCCGGTTCTACATTGAAGGCAGTCCCATAGGCGGGCGGGTCAGCGAAGGTGAGCAGGGAAAGGGGTTCGGGCGGTACATGATGGAGATACTGCTGAAGGAAATGCACAACCTGGGATTCCGCCACGCGACCACCCAGGCGAACACCGGCAGCCCTCGTCCGATCCTGTTGTACACCAACATGGGCTATCGTGTGGTGGATACCAACTACCAGTACTTCAAAGTTCTGGATGGAGAAATCCCCCTGTCCGTGTTCAAGGAAGTCGGGTTTTAGCAAACCGTTTACGTGATTAAAAACGGTTTTAGAGGTAAGTATACGGTATGTCTCAGTCAAAAAAAATCATGCACGATGCGAACCGGAAGGGATGGGACGCGGTTTCGGCCAAATGGCAGGCGAACATTGACGCCAGGATGGACTGGCGCCGGGTACCGGAGAATATCCGTCTCGTGCTGGACGAGGAGGAGTTAAAGTATATCGGCGACGTGTCCGGCCGGTCCGCCTGCGTCCTGGGCAGCGGGGACAACCTGGTCGCCACCGCCCTGGCCGGCGCCGGGGCAAAGGTCACCTCGGTCGATATCTCCGGGACTCAGTTGGATATCGCCGCCGAAAGGGCGAAGGAAATAGGACTTTCGATCCAATTCCACCGGACTGACGTGACCGATCTGCACGGCCTGCAGGATGATGCCTTCGACCTCGTCTACACGGGCGGCCACGTCGCCGTGTGGGTGTCCGATCTCAAGCGATACTATGGCGAGGGTTGCCGCATTCTGAAGCCCGGCGGGCTCTTTATGATAAACGAGTATCACCCGATCCGCCGGCTGTGGCGGCTTGCGCCGGGTCCGCTGAAGCAGGAGTTCGGTTACTTCGACCACGGTCCCTTCGAGTACGACCGGTCGGAGGACTTGCCAGACGGCGCATCCGGTCCGTTGCCCAGCTACGAGTTCCACTGGACGATCGCGGACATGACATGCGCCATGCTCGACGGGGGATGCGAACTCCTGGCACTGAGGGAGTACGGTGACGAGAGCCAGGGTTGGGAAAGCGGTGCGCCCCTGGAGCGGATGCCGGCCAACCTCCTCCTGGTGGGCCGGAAGAAGCCAGGAAAGCCTGCGCAGTAGAGGCTGTTTGGCTCTATTTCGCCCTGAGGGACTTCTTCAGCAGCTTGCCCCAGACCCTGTCATAGGGATGGACGGCATCCACCTGCAGGTCTCCTCGGTAGACGGGACGACCCTCGTTAGCCCAGGCAAAAATCGAGCCTTCAAGGTTGTAGATCTCCCCGTATCCTTTTTTCATCAGAAACCGGGCCATCTCGGACGAGCGGTAGCCCACGGAACAGTACAGCACGACTCTACGGCCCGGTGTCGCCCCTTCCAACGCCTTCAACGCCTCGTCTTCCGAGGAAGCCTTAAGCGCGCCTTCCAGGTGGCTGACTTCGTATTCCCCCTGTTCCCGCGTGTCGACGATCAAGGGGCGGTCCGCCCCACCGGATTCGTCGAGCCAGGAAGCCAGGGTGTCGGTCGAAACCTGGGCAACCTCGGGGAACCTGGCGCGGACCATCTTCAGCGTAGTTGACCAGAACATGGAACTTTCCTCTGATTCTTCCTGGGCGGCGGCCCAGGGGGATGAAGACAGTAAAATGAGGGCAATGACCGTTGGTAGCAGTAAGTGGTTGATTCGGTACGGCCTACGTCGGAACATGGTCGTTACCTGACATCAATGAGTCTATCCGAGAGCGTTTGTAAAAACATCGATTTCCGCGTTGGATCCAAGTCTGATGAAGTTAATATGCCGCCAGGCACGGTCCTCCATGGAGGTGTACATGCCCATACGCTTTCGCTTCTGCTGGGTAACGATCCACCAGGCCAGGGAGTCTTCCCGGTTCCAGAACTTGAGGTTGGGCCAGAATCGCTCGTAGTTCGTTCCCCAAAGAAGTTCCTTCGACCGCGCGCGTTTCCAGGAACGGACCAGCATGCGCCAGACCAGCCGGTACGCGGGGAGATCCAGCCATATAACCGTTTCCACTCGCGGCCAGAAAACCCGTTTCGAAAAGGTCATGTAGGAACCGGCGACCACCCACCCTTCACCGGTCGTCGCTTCGGCCAGGCGTCGTTCCAGTTCATCGGGATCCTTTTCGGCCAGGCTGACCCAACCCGGTTGCCAGTTTATCGCGTCCAGTTCCACGAATGGAACGCGAAGATGGGCCGCGAGCCCGGCGCCTAGTGTGCTCTTGCCCGAGCAACTGTTTCCGGTGACGTGGATCCGCCGTCCGATCGGTACGCCTTGAAAGAACCCGGCACGATTATTTTTCATGGGTGATCCTGGAAGCCCCGGAATCCCGATCAGATCGGAGATGGAGATATTGTACCGGCGTAAGGTAGGCCGTAGTCGAGTTACACTTCATACTCCAGAGTCATGTCGTGTTCCTCGGCATGTCCAGCGGAGAAACTGCCGGTACCCGAAAGCCCTGCTAGCTCGTCTGTACCTGACCCAGGCACCACCTCGTACTCCGCCGTGGCCTTCTCTCCATCGAAAGACCCCGTGTGTCGTAGCACGAAGCTGCCGGTTCGCCCACCCAGATTGCCTACAACCTTCTCGAAACCTGAGAACGTGGCGACCCCACTGTCAAGATGCGTCATTATGTACATGAGGTTGCCTGAGCCGGACAGGTCACCGTGGAAAGACTTCTTCACGTGTGCCTGGGTTAGCTTCGGTCCGTCCTCGGGTTCGTCAAATGGTTTCTCGTCCCAGCTTACGATCTTGAATGTAGCCTTGATGAGCATTATTTCTACTCCCATGTATCACACAGTGGTTTTTGCAAAGCCGCAGAGAACCAGGCCGGCAGGGCGGCCCGTGGATTATCCCGCCAGTCCACCATCCGGCTGTCTTCACCCGGCAGATAGGAGCTCCCTTCCCAGTAACCAGGGTCCTCGGCGGGCCGCTCCAGGATACGGCGAAGACTTAAACCGGCATCCGCCGCCGGGTTCAGGATATCGGCGAGGGTCCAGTTGAACTCGAAGGTCTCTTCCTTCTCATCCCGGAAGGGTCCGGTCTGCCAGTAGGACTTTTCCACCTCGATCGGTATGGTCTGATCGGTCCAGGGCCTTTGGAACGGATGCACGTCATAGAAGATGTAATGCCCACCCGGTTGCAGTACGCGGAATACCTCGCCGAATACGGCCGGCAGATCCGCGATCCAGACAAAGAACCCGTTGGTTGAGCAGACCAGGTCGAAGGTCCTGTCGGACAGTGACTTGAGATCGGAAGCGTCGGCCTCTACGAAGGTGATGGGAAGACCCAGTTGCGCCGCACGTTCGGAGGCCGTTTCCAGCTGTCGACCGGATATGTCGATCGATGTGACATGGGCCTTCATGCCCGCGAGGGCGAAGGCTGCGTAGTTGTCCCCGCTGCCGATGACGCAGACTTCCATGCCTTCCACGTCACCCGCAAAATCACCGATCAGCTCCAGCGCTCCGCCCGCGAATCCGAGATCGGGTTCTGTAGGACAACGGCGCCACAATCCATCCCGGTCGCGCATTTCGGTCCACCACGCGGCAGAGGCGTCCCAGGACCGTCCGTTGGCCTCGTGCATGCGGTTGGTAGAAGGTGAGGAAGGCAATGGCATGGGCGCCTTTCGGTTTGGAGGGCCTGATTCCACTTAAGCGTTCCCAACAATATAGATCGGTGCAATTCCCCGGCGCAAGTACGCTGATCAACGGAATCCGCCGGTCGCCGGTGGCTTGCTGGAGTTTACCGGTGGAAACCTGCAATTCGGCCGCGAAATCCGCTTGACAGTTGTCGTCATCCAATACCTAAATAAATGGTATAACTCACCTGTAGAAATGTATGTGCTGTGTTTTAAGAAGCATTATCCAACCGGTCTTTCAAATATCGTCCGTACGCTCGAATTTTCAAGGCATGCTACGGCGGCAAGGATCTGTTACTCAATTCCTGCAACAGGAGGCAACCATGGCGAAATACATGTACCGCACGAAATACACGCAGTCGGGTCTCCAGGGCCTGCTCAGAGAGGGCGGTACCGGTCGCCGCGCGGCACTGACGCAGACTATCGAAGGAATGGGCGGCAAACTGGAAGGCTTTTACTATGCCGTCGGGGACGATGATCTCATCCTGATCGCCGAGATTGCCGATGAAGCGACCGCGATGGCCATCGCCCTCAATATCGCCGCGGCCGGTGCGCTCGAAGTCTCCACGACGGTCCTGGTCTCGCCGGAGACCATCGATGAAGCGGTGAACAAGAGCGTGCCATACCGGTTGCCCGGCGCCTGAGCGAAGTACAAGGCCGGGGTGCTTTCGTTGTTGTATTCTGATTCCGGATACCAGTCAGGGTTTTCACGTCGAGATTTCCCGCATATCGGTGATCGTTCGCTGTCTGGATTATTTGCTATTGCCATTACAGATAAACCATATTATACTGAATGTTAACCCCTGTTGCTTTGTTGTTCATTTTTAAGAATCACATCGTTTGTACCTAGCGATGACGGGTCCAAAACCAAGTTCTGACGGCCCCCACGTACGTTATCGTTGTAATTGATTCAGACTAGGAAAGTACGCCTCCAAACCCAACTCATCGATACAGAAAGGGAGTAGGTATGGCTAAATCTCTGCGTATTATACCCGATAAATGTACGGGATGCATGCAGTGTGAACTTGCATGTTCCTGGGTGCAGACCGGCATGTTTCAACCATCCCGGTCGCTAATCCGCGTAAACATATTCGACGAGCAGGCCAGTTACGCGCCGTACACCTGTTTCCAGTGCGACGAAGCCTGGTGTATGACGGCCTGCCCCGTGAACGCGATAAGCGTTAACGCGGAAACCGGCGCCAAGGTCGTGGCGGACTCAAACTGCGTTGGCTGCGGGTTGTGCACCATCGCCTGCCCCTTTGGTACGGTTTTCTACAACCCCGACACGCAGAAGGCTTTCAAGTGCGATCTGTGCGACGGCAATCCAGCCTGCGCGGTCGCCTGTCCCACGGGTGCCATCGAGTACACCGAGAGCGAATCCGCTGACTGGCTCGGCGGCTGGGCCGAAAAGGTCAACGCTTCCTACGTGGCATCAATAGAGGGAGGGAACGCGGCATGAGTAAAGGCGGATGGAAAGGAACGATACTGCGCGTCGATCTGACCACAGGTCGGATTTCCAAAGAGCCCCTCAACATGGAATGGGCCAAGGCCTTCGTGGGCGGACGCGGCCTCGGGGCCAAATACCTCTATGAAGAGATGGACCCGGAGGCGGACGCACTGAGCCCAGAAAACAAGATGATTTTCGCGACCGGCCCCATGACCGGTACCAATGCTTCGACCAGTTCCCGCTACATGGTGGTCACCAAGGGGGCGTTGACGAACGCCATAACCACGTCCAATTCAGGCGGCCACTGGGGACCGGAGTTGAAGTTTGCCGGCTACGACATGCTTATCGTGGAAGGCAAGGCGCCGGTTCCGTCGTATATCTCCATATGCGACGACGATGTCCGGATCTGTTCCGCGGAGCACCTGTGGGGCAAGACCGTCTGGGAGACGGACGACCTCGTCCGGGAAGAATCGGGTCAGCACGATACGGTCGTTACCTGTATCGGTCCGGCCGGTGAGAACCTGGTGCGCTTCGCCGCCATCGTAAATGACCGCCATCGGGCAGCCGGAAGGTCCGGGGTAGGCGCAGTGATGGGATCCAAGAATCTCAAGGCGATCGCCGTACGTGGTAACGGAGGCGTACCCATCGCCGATCCGCAGAAGTTCATGTCGGCCATGTGGGCGATGAAGAGCAAACTGGTCGAGCATCCCGTGACGGGCGAGGGCCTGGCGGCATACGGTACCGCGGTACTCGTCAACATCATCAACGAGAGCGGCGCGCTGCCTACCAACAACCACCAGATGTCCCAGCTCGAAGGTGCGGACAATATCAGTGGGGAGACCCTGGCCGATACGCGGCTGGTGGCCAACAAGGCCTGCTTCGGTTGCACGATAGCCTGTGGACGGGTTTCCCAACTTCCTGGTGAAGCGCAGGACAAGTTCACGGTGACCACCCGGCCGCACAACTGGAAGATCGCGGTCGAGGGACCGGAGTACGAGAACGCGTGGGCGATGGGTGCGGATTGCGGCATCGACGACCTGGACGCGCTCATCAAGGCCAATGCCATGTGTAACGAACTGGGCATGGATCCGATCTCCTTCGGCGCGACGCTGGCCGCGGCCATGGAACTGTACGAGAACGGCGCGGTAAGCGATGAGCAGACCGAGATCCCGCTCAACTTCGGGAACAGCGAAACGCTGGTCGCCATGACGGAGAAGGCGGCTTACCGCGAAGGCTTCGGTGACGAACTGGCTGAGGGTTCAAAGCGTATGACCGCCAAGTTCAACCATCCGGAGTATTTCATGGGCGTGCGCGGACAGGAATTCCCGGCGTACGACGCACGGGCGATCCAGGGCATGGGCCTGGGATACGCGACCTCGAACCGGGGCGCGTGCCACCTGAAGAGTTACACGGTGGCTCCCGAGATACTGGGTATCCCGGAAAAGATGGATCCGGCCGTGACCGAAGGGAAAGCGAATATCACGAAGATCTTCCAGGACGCCACCTGTACCGTCGACGCGTCGGGCCTGTGCCTGTTCCTCACCTTCGCCGTCGGCCTGGATGAAATGCAGCCGCAGTTAGAAGCGGTGACCGGCGTTTCCTACACGGTTCCCGAACTGATGGAAGTCGGGGAACGCGTCTGGAACATCGAACGCATGTGGAATCAGCGGGCCGGCTTCTCTGGTAAGGACGATACTCTCCCGAAGCGGTTGCTCGAAGAACCGATTCCGGATGGTCCGACCAAGGGCGAAGTGAACCGGCTCGGCGAGATGCTGCCTGAATACTACGAACTCCGCGGCTGGAACGCGGAAGGCGAGCCCACAAAGGAAAAACTGGCATCGTTGGGTCTGTCTTAGCACGGGAACCGGCATGCGTGGTGTAATGGAGCTTCCTTCATGACTTACGGGTGGGCTGGCCAGATTCTGCGGGTCGATCTGACGCGGGGATCCGTCACAACGGAACCCCTGAGGCTCGACTGGGCGGAGGAATACATCGGCGGAAGGGGACTTGCGGCACGGTACCTGTACGAGGAGATGGATCCTTCGGTCGACGCCCTCGGTCCGGACAACAAGCTGATCATGGCTACCGGGCCGCTGACAGGCACCAATGCCTCCTGTGGTTCCCGGTACATGGTGGTGACCAAGGGCGCGCTGACGGGCGCCATAACCACGTCCAATTCCGGTGGCCACTGGGGTCCGGAACTGAAATTCGCCGGCTACGATATGGTAATCGTGGAAGGCAGGGCGAAACGTCCGTGTTACCTGCTCGTTGACGATGACCGCGTTGAAATCCGCGATGCCGCCAACGTGTGGGGCAAGGTGGTCTCGGAGACCGAAGACGCCATCCGCGACGAGACCGGCATACCCGCACTCAGGGTGGCCGGGATCGGTCCGGCGGGCGAGAATCTGGTGCGTTTCGCGTGCATCATCAACGATAAGCACCGGGCCGCCGGGCGTTCGGGCGTCGGTGCGGTCATGGGATCCAAGAACCTCAAGGCCATTGCCGTGCGCGGAACCCGGGGCGTGCAGGTCGCCCGGCCAAGAGATTACATGTCCGCAATCTGGTCCTACCATGAACACCTGGCCGAGAGTCCCGGCCGGCAGGGACTTACCGAACTGGGCACAGCGCCTACGGTCGACCTCGTGAACGCATTCGGAGGTTTGCCGACACGGAATTTCACGGCGGGACAGTTCGAAGGGACCGAGGCGATCAACGGCGAAGCCATCAAGGATAACTGGCTGGTCGCCAACAAGGCCTGTTTCGCCTGCAACATCGCGTGCGGACGCGTAACACAGGTGTCGCCCAACGCGGACAAGTACATGGTCAACATGCATCCCCGCAACTGGAAGGTCGCCGGTGAAGGGCCGGAGTACGAGAATCTCTGGTCGCTGGGAGCCGATTGTGGCGTGGATGACATGGACGCCATCGTCATGGCCAACTACCTGTGCAATGACCTGGGCATGGATCCCATATCCATGGGGGCGACGCTGGCCGCGGCCATGGAGATGTACGAGCGGGGCCTGCTTAGCGATGGGCAGACAGGCATGTCGCTCAGGTTCGGAGACGGCAAGACCCTGGTAGCGATGACCGAAGCCACGGGATTCCGGGAAGGATTCGGCGACGAACTGGCCGAGGGATCAAAACGGATGACCGAGAAGTTCGAGCATCCGGAATACTTCATGGGCGTCAAGGGACAGGAGTTCCCCGCCTACGATCCCCGCGGATTCCAGGGGATGGGGGTGGCCTACGCTACGTGCAACCGCGGCGCCTGTCACCTCAGGGCCTGGACCCCGGGTATCGAAACCACGGGCGAGTACGATCCCCACGGGACCGATGGAAAGTCAGCCTGGGTGGCCGAGGAGCAGAATCGGACCACGGCCCACGACGCGACCGGCATCTGCATGTTCTCTACGGCCGGCGCGCCCCTCGACGACCTGATACCCGTATTGTCCACCGCTACCGGCGTGGACTACACCATGGACGACTTCGTACATATCGGCGAGCGGATCTGGAATATCGAGAGACTCTGGAATCTCAAGGCGGGTCTCACCGCGGCTGATGATACGCTGCCCAAAAGATTGCTGGAAGAGGCGCACGCCGAAGGACCTTCAGCGGGCGTGACCGTCAACTTAGGCGCCATGCTGCCCGATTACTACGCGGCCCGGGGATGGACCGAGGACGGGCGGCCTACTACCGAAAAACTGATGGATCTTGGACTCGCGTGAGTGATCGATAACCACGGATAATCGGTATTTCGTTTTTCTGCACTTTCTCTGGAGGAATGACATATGGCGACAGAACACGTGATTATAGGCGGCGGACCGGGTGGGATGAATGCCATCGAGACGATTCGCGGCTACGATGCGGACGCATCCATCACCCTCATTTCCGATGAGCCGGCCTATTCCCGCATGGCTCTGCCCTACTACATATCGGGAAACATCCCGGTAGAGCAAGTGAATACCGGCGACGACGACTATTTCAGCAGGCTGGGGGTGAAAACCCGCTTCGGCGCCAGGGTCACCGAGGTGAACCCCTATGCGAACATGGTCACGCTGAGCGACGGTTCGATGGTTCCTTTCGACAACCTGCTGATCGCCACCGGGTCATCCGCCCAGCAGCTTAACATACCGGGAGCGGATGGCGACGGAGTCCACAACCTGTGGACCGTAGAGGATGCGGAAAAAACCGTGAGCGCCCTTGGAAACGATGCCGACGTGGCTTTCATCGGCGCCGGGTTCATCGGTTTTATCATTCTCAACGCGATGCACAAGCGCGGCGCCCGCCTCAAGGTAATCGAGCTGGAGGGACAGGTGCTGCCCCGGATGCTGGATGCCCAGGGCGCGTCACTCGTCAATTCATGGCTCGAATCCAAGGGTATCGAGACCCATACCGGGGTGAGTGTTCAGGCCATAGAGCACGGTAGTGACGGCGTGAAGACCCTTCAGTTGTCCGACGGATCCTCCACTCGGGCGGACGTGGTCATCATGGCTACGGGCATCAAGACGAATATCGGGTTTCTGGATGGATCGGGTATCGAGACCAACCAGGGCGTCCTGGTCAACAATCGCTGCCAGACCAACGTATCCAACGTATACGCCGCCGGTGACGTGGCCGAAGGGCCGGACCTGTCCACGGGCGGACAGGCGGTACACGCTATACAGCCGACCGCGGTCGACCATGGGCGGATCGCCGGCGCCAACATGGCGGGACAGGACGTGGAATATCCCGGCAGTCTTTTGATGAACATCCTGGACGTATGCGGCCTGCAGTGCGCAAGCTTCGGCGACTGGTCCGGTAGCGGCGACGTCACCGAGGTCATCAACGCCAACCGCCCGGTTTACCGCAAACTGATCTGGGAAGGATCCACGATCACCGGCGCCGTCATACTCGGTCCCGCCGACGACGTGGCCATGTTGAACGACATGGGCATGATCAAGGGACTGATCCAGGCGAAGACAGACCTGGGCGCCTGGAAGCAGCATATCCAGTCGAATCCCACGGACATCCGCCGGCCCTACGTAGCCACCAGGACCGCGGAGAAGATGCTGGCGTCTACCGCGCTCGGCAAGCCATCCACGCACAGGTCTTACCAGCATGCAGAGGATGCCGGAAAGGACCGCGGCGCGCACCAGGTTTTCGTCGAGTCTGCTGGATAGGAAGAGTCAGCCACACGGACCGGCGGCATCGAGCCGGTCCGTGTAACTTTATCTCAAAGTTAGAATTGTGCGGGCACCTAAGCCTGCAGCAGTATCTTTCCAGCAATTTCCTTCAGTATCTTTGCCGCGACAACCGCTGTCAGATCGTGGTAATCCCTCCGGGGGTTGACCTCGACGATATCCGCCCCGACGAGCCTGCCCTGCAAACGCTGAATCGTGTCGATCACCTGCCGTGGGGAAAGGCCACCGGGTTCGGGATGAGAGACGCCTGGCGCGTACGCCGGGTCCAGGCCGTCGATGTCCACCGAAACGTAGACGGGTGTGTCGAATTCCAAGCGTAGATCCCCGGACAGTTCCCGCATCTCGATCATCTCGACCCCAAACCGTTTGGCCTGCTCCCGCTGATGGCCCGTTGCCGTGCGGACACCCACCTGGACGAGCCGGTCCGCCAGGTGATTTTCCATAATCCGCGCGAACGGAGATGCGTGCGAGTGGGGGTTATTGTCGAAGTTGTCGTAGAGGTCCGGGTGAGCGTCGAAGTGGAGGATGCTGAGCGTGTCGTACTTGTTTCGGAATCCCTTCACGATCGGATAGGTGATGGCGTGGTCACCGCCGAGGCAGATGGGTGGGAGTCCATGATCGAGCACTACTTCGACCGCGCTCTGGATCGCGGTCCAGGCATCGGGATCCTCGTCCAGGTTCAGGTCGCCCGCGTCGAAAAAAACGTGCTCGCCGAGATCGACGCCCAACTCCGTCCACATGTTGAAGGCATCGGAGAAGAGTTGTGCTCGGATCGTCGGAGGTGCTTCGGCTGCGCCACGGAAGAAAGAAGAGTTGGAGTCGTCGGGGATGCCCACCAGCGCGAGTTTTCGGCCGTCCGATTTTTCCAGAGCTGCTGTGAGCGTTTTGAGGATCATGCATCCAATGCGGTTCAATGAGCGTCGGGGGCACGCGAGAAAGCGTACACGGTAAAATTACCGCATCCCGCGTCAGTTACCAAACTGATATCTCACGTTCAGCGTCAGGGACCAATGGTTCGTGGCGCTGAACGTATTTTTATTGGTAAGCGAAGGGTCCGTCTCGAAATAGGGGTGGTATTCATAGGTACCGTTGTGTTCGATGTCGTCCACCCTGGAGTAGGCCACTTTCAAGCCGATTGCGGCCCGTTCGTTCAGGCTGTAATCGGCTCCCGCGTATAGATGCGCCGCGAAAACCGTTTCCATGAGTCCCGTGTCCTGCTTGCTGTTGTAGAACGACAGCGGTGGATCGTAGGTGAGCCCCGATCCGGACGGGTCGGTGTACTCAATCGAGAAGAAGATCCGGGTCAGTTCCACGAACGCGACGCCGGTTCCAGCTCCCACGTAGGGAGTCATCCTGCGCAGCCCGACGGGCAGGTCGTAATAGGCGTTCAGGGTCACTGTCCGGGTTACGAGATCATCTATGAAGGCCATGCTGGTGGCCTGTACCAGCTCACCAAAGTAGCCTCTTCCCGTGGGTGAACCATCCAGGTAGGTCACCTCGACCGGCTCACCCTGGTCGACGTTGTTCTTCCGTTGTGAAAACGCAGCCTCCAGGCGGGTACGATCGAATCTCCGTCCGACGGCAACGTCGAAACCAATGCCTCGGTCAGTGGATGGAGTATAATGCCAACGGTAGCCGGGGATCTCCAGCGGGGGATTCATATGGAAGCAGGCAGCGGTGGGATAGCAGGTGGATTCCGTGTTCGACCCCGACGGATCCAACCCCGAAACCAGGTTACCGCCCAGTCCCACCGATGCGTACCAGCCGGAGCGCCTGAGATCTTCAGCCCTGGCGTCCGTTTCCGTGACCAAGATGGCCAAGACCGTCATCATGAAGCTCAGGATATACAGCCTGGTGGTTGCCGAGCACATGTGACATCCTACCAACGTGAGTGGACGTATTCTACAGGTTCAGCAGGTAAGAAACCTTGGCGACGATCTGCTGGTCCCTCAGACGCAGGGGCGTTCGTTCGTAGACACCAAAGTCGCCGCCGGTATCGAGATCGTCATCACGAAACTGGTTGAAGGCGAGGAAGAACGAGTGGCCGAAGGGCGACCGGTAGGCGAGCAGGATATTCATCGTTACCGTGTTCAGGTGGTATTGGTCATTCTGCCGCTGCCTGTCTGCGTTTAACTGAACGAACGAGGAAAAGGACAGGTTCGGCGTGAAGGAATAGCTCAACCTCATACTGGGAATGAGTCGCGTGTTGTGGTCGAACTCATCGACTTCAAGACCGTCTCTGCCACCCCGGTCGACGCGGCTCCGTGTGATTCCAGGTTCAATCGCGAGACGGGGGTTCGGTTTGAGGGAAAGTTCGCTCGAAAGGCTGAGCAGGTCTGCGCCGTAGAACTCTCCATACCGCACACTGCCTCTAAAAGAGACCTTGCGTCCGCTATCGGTAAAAAGGAACACACTTGCCTGGTCAAATGAATAGGACCCGGCGGGAAAGTGAACCCCGCCGATGCGCGTGGTTTTGCCAAGCGTATCAAAATTCATGTTGTATGAAGCTGTAATCCATAAACCACGTTCCAGTTCGAGGAACATGTTGGGCTGGAAAGACCAGGAATCGGCGTCGGAGAAATCCGTGTCCTTCTTGGTCACGTAATTGCTTCGGAATCCCCCGTTGATTCGACGGATGCCGAACCGCCGGATGAAGGTGTTTGCCGTAGCGCCGAAAGCTACCCGTTGCAGACCGGTGTCCCGGACTAACCCGGTTTGTGAAATAAAATCGTCTCCGATATCCAGGTAGGACATCCCGTAGCTGAGCCAGCGATTCTGCCATAGCTCCCTCGCTCGGAAGGTCCAATCCTGAGCGCTGGTGCTCAGTGTATCGGTCCAGCTTTTTGCAAAGGTAATCTGCCCCTGGTGATTCGTCGCGCGCGAGGCCAGATTGAGGTCAAACCCCACCACCCGGTTGTAGTCCGATTCCGCGTACCGGGGTATCGCCATGCCGATTTTGTCGTTGAAACGGGGATTAGGTTCCTTGAACGTAGCTAACATGCCTACGCTCGACCGTGTGCCCAGGTCCCTTACAACGCGCAATGCCTGCCAGTTGGTCAGCGGCTCCGTCTTCTGTTCGCCGTCATCATCGTACTGGGTTTCTCGGGTCTGGACGTTAAGGAATCCGATGGTCGTATGTCCCAGCTTCCCCGTTAAACGCATGCCAAGGTCGATGGGTACGGATTGTCCGTCGGGTAACTGGCGGCCGACACGTCGACTGAAGAAAAGTTGCGGCGTCAGGTCACCGCCGCCGCGCTGCGGTCCACGCCGCTGCCGGCGCTGGTTGAGACGGAAGATATCGCTTCGTTCCAGGAAGAAAGGGCGCTTTTCGTTGAACTGGAATTCGAAACGGGACAGGTTCACGACTTCATCATCCGCCTCCACCTGGGCGAAATCGGGATTTACGGTCGCGTTCAGTGTCAATCCCGAAGTGACGCTAAGTTTGAAATCTCCACCCAGTTGACGCTGCATACCGTTTTCAATGTCGGTTACGGCGATGGGTGTCGCAGGCGTCGGCGCAGTTTCAGTGAACCGGGTGGACTGGGCGCCGAGCACGGTGAACGGTGTCACCTGGGCGCGACCACCCGGCGTAATATTGGCCAGTGAGGTCAGCCGGCCGCCCTTGCCGAAACGGTACAACGCCTGGTCACCGGATTTCAAACTCAGGGGGACCCAGTACGATTCCTCTCGGATGCGTTGAATGCGCCGGCCGAAGTTGATGCCCCAGGTCTGATTCGGACGCTTGGGAAAACGCAGGGTGTGGAAGGGGATCACGTATTCCGCTGACCAGCCGTAATCGTATACCTGGCTCGCGGAGTTCCAGAATCCGTTCCAGTCACGGTCTGAATTATTGCCCTCCCCGCTGACGAAGGAGTCGGAACGGGCTCCGTTTGGATTGGTCTGGAATTCGTAGGCTTCGCGGTAGTGATCGAGCGAGGCGATCACTACCGTGACCATGTCGTTTGAAAAACTCATCCTCGTATCGCGTTTCATGTCCGGCGCCATGAGGAGTTTCGGCTCCGGGTCGAAGCAGATGAAACCAACGTACAGGTTCTTGTCATCATAAAGCACGCGGACTTCGGTCGGATGGGATGCCGGGGCGCCTTCGACCGGTTCGAGCTGGAAGAAATCGCTGGCGACCCTGGCCTGTTCCCACTCGGCTTCGTCGAGATGACCATCCACCTTGATGGAGGAGGCCACCCGCTTCGCCTCGAGTAAGTAGTCGGAGGGATTGAGGTTCCGGTAATCGAAGGGCGTTTTGGACACGGGCAGGGGTACGCTGAAAGGACCCGGGGCCGTGGTCCGGTCGGTTTCTTCCGAAATCGCTGCTACAGATTCAGGTATGCCCGTTTCATCCGTGGCCTGATCCTGCGAAGACTGGGCCAGCGCGATGCCCTGAAGTAAAAGCAAACAGACACAGGCGGAGCACAGGCCGCCGAATATCCGGACGGGCGAGCGAAGAGACATTCAATCCTCCAAAATCTGACAAGTGTTCGAATACAATGCAAATAGACGATTGCTTCCATCTTATCTTTTACAATCCAGCGAACGTATTCCTTCAAGCGATGCGTATGGTTTCGTCGGCGGGTTGAATAAATAACTCCATCACCGGGTTTTCCATACAGACCACCCCGATCTTCTCTTTGACAACTAGCGGCCGGGTATCCTGCGCTCTGATTCAGTTGAAAACGCTTGACGTCACGATACCAGAAATCAGATTGTGGGGAAGAGGAATAAATAGATCCCCATTCCACAGACGGTCAACGGACCACAAACGCAATCGAGCACAATCTTAAGTTATTAAACGAGCAGCGGGAACAACAATGATTACCCTGGAGCAAATCGAACAGGCGAGACAGGAACTTCCACCGGAAGTCGTGTACACGCCCCTCCTGCGGTCCCCTGCGGTATCCGACCAGACCGGGGCGGACGTGTGGCTGAAGGCGGAGAACCTTCAGGTGACGGGTTCGTACAAGTCGCGCGCGGCCTTTACCATCCTGAACCGCCTGACGGATGCCCAGAAAGAGAGAGGCGCCGCCATTTCTTCCTCGGGCAATTTCGCGACGGCTTTCGCTTACATGGGGTCGCTGCTGGGGATTCCGACCGCCATCGTAATGATGGAAAAGACCTCGCCGTACAAGGTGCAGCGTACCCGGGATTACGGCGCCGAAGCAGTGCTGTGCGAAAACCACAACCAGGCCCGGTGGGATACGCTGGACAGGCTGGGCAGGGAGCGCGGGATCACCGCGATCAATACGTGGGAAGATGAAAACGTGGTCCGGGGTCATGGAAGCATAGGCGCGGAAATCATGGAACAGGCGCCGGACCTGGAGGCGGTGATCGTACCCGTCAGTAGCGGCGGCCTGATCGGAGGTATCGCCACGGCGGTTAAAACACTGAACCCCTCCGTGAAGGTGATCGGGGTACAGCCCGAAGGGTCCCAGGCCGTTTACCAGTCGTTTCTGAAGAAAGAAATCTGCGAGATGCCGGAACCGAATACGGTCTGCGATTCCCTCGTGGCGCCCCGCCCGGGCAACCTCACCTTCGAACACGTAATGGCCTACGTGGACGAGATGGTCCTGGTTTCCGACGAGCAGGCGATCGACGCCGTTCAGTACTTGGTCGGCACGACCAAGCTCGTCGTCGAGCCAGGAGGCGCCGTGGGCGTTGCCGCCCTTTTAAACGGGATTGTAAACCTCAAGGGCAGGAAGGTAGTTGCCCTGCTGAGCGGCGGCAACATCATGCCCACGCTACTCGCCGGGTACCTGGGTGGATCCTGATGTCCAGGCCGCTCAGCGGATCCTTTCCTTGATGTAGATATTCCCGCTGTTCGTTTTGAGACGGATCCGGTCCCCACCGCCGTTGATGTCGCCGCTGGCTTCGCTCTGTCGGTAGAAAAACACACCCCACTCGCTCTGGTTCAGGCCAAAGTCCGAATTGATGTGGCCCACCTCCTCGCGCCACAGCCGGCTTAACAGGAGTCCACCCGACGACCCTTCCGCCTCGACAGAGGCCGCCAGGTCATCGGGAATGTGGATGGTGATGTCACCTTCCGCTGAGACCAGATGGCACCTGGGATCCAGCCCAGGATCGGAAACCATCAGTGTGGCTTCCACGTTGCCGTCAGTCGAGACGGCGCTTACATCACGGTAAGCATTCTCGATTTTTATGTTTCCGTCCACGGCCTTGGTCGTGACCATACCTCGTACGTTGCCAATTCAGATGTTTCCGTCGATTGTACTTGTGTTGACGTCGCCTTCTGCGGATGCGATTTTAATGTTTCCGTCCACGCTCCTGCCGTCACGACGCCCTTCATGTTGCCTATGATTATCTTGCCATCCACGGTCTTGACATCCAGGTTGAATGTTTCGGGTACCTGCACACGCATCTCCAGGGAAACACTGTTGAGCAGGTACCATACCGCCCCTTCGTTCTGATTGTCGACCCGGATGCCCACTTCGTTTTCCTGGTGCGACGTTTCCACTCTCAGATGCTCGAATGTCTGGCGGGCCCGTTCGTCGCGGTGTCCCTTATACCTTTTTTCCACCAGGATGTCCACTTCATCACGGGTCCAGGACTCGATCCGTAAGGAACCGTAATCGGCGTCTATGGTCAGCATGCCTTCCGGGCCTACCGCGTAATTCCGCTCGGTCTTTTCCACGAACTCGCTTCCATCACGCATAAATGTTGTCTCCTGTGCGCTACATGTATCCGCCGAGGCGACAAACGCGCACACAATCGACACAATCCATATTGATCGCATCATTCCTCCAGTCCGGCAACGGTATTGAAGTCTTGATCGTTTCACGATGGACCAATTTTGACTCTTCCGCCGTGGGTTTTTGCGTCCACAGTCCCCAGGA
The DNA here is from genome assembly GCA_965262815.1 of bacterium. Lineage (GTDB taxonomy): Bacteria > JAAXHH01 > JAAXHH01 > JAAXHH01 > JAAXHH01 > JAAXHH01. Next base: position 771,465 of record OZ253560.1, read on the forward strand.
CCTCTTCAATATCGATGTTGCCCCCGGACGTTCTGGCGTGGATGTCGCCCATTGTTGGGCCGAGTTTGACGTTTCCTCCCGAGGTCTTTGCCCTAACGGATCCCTTCGACGCACCGATTTCGATGCTGCCCCCGGACGTTCTGACGTTGACGTCACCTTCGGAGGGACCGATTTCAATGCTGCCGCCGGAGGTGGTTGCCGTGACACTGCCCTGTGCGTTTTCAATTTCAATGTTGCCGCCGGAGGTGGTTGCCGTCACGTTTCCCTGTGCGATTCCGATTTCAATGTCGCCTCCGGATGTGGACAACTCTGTTTCCGTACCACCGCCACTCAGGCGTATATTCCCTCCGGACGTACCCGCATTGATGCGACCTTCCGTGATATGCCCGATATTAACATGTCCACCGCTAGTCCTCGCGTTCACGTTGCCCCGCAGATCACTGATGTCGACTCCCCCTCCTGACGTCTTGAGATCCAGGTTGTAGGATTCCGGCACGTTCACCGTCATCTCCACTGAAACCCGGTTACTGCCGAATCTGCGTTTCTTTTCGACCTGGACGCGTACGTCGTTTTCCTGGTTGCTTATCTCGACCTCAACGTCCTCGAAGGCTTCGCGGGCGCGGTCTTCACTGAATCCCGCCAGGGTTTTTACCAAGGTAACTTCCACTTCATTGTTCGTCCAGGCGATGATGTCTATCGATCCCATGTCGGCATCAATGGTCAACGTTCCACCAGGATTCACCGGGAATTTTTGTTCGATTCTTTCCATGCTATTCCATCCTTCACGCTTAAAAGTCGTCTCCTGTGCTCCGCATTCTTCCACCGCGAAAAAGTACACGCATATAATTGCCACGATCCATGCTGATCGCATCATTCCTCCCATCCGGTATCTGTGGTATTAATAGGTATCATCAACATCGGCTACATTTATACGACTACCATCAGGGTTAGAATGTTGCGCCTTCGAGAAGCAAAACTGATCACCCATGGCGGGCGTCACCAAAGGCTGCGGTGCCTATTCCACCCAGTGGTACACGAGGGGTTTCAAGTCACCGGGCAATCCGTCGTACACGTCCCGGGGAAGGGCGGGTACCAGGTTTTCGTTTTTGCCGGTTTCGTCCACCAGGATCCTGCGGTCTTCCGAGCCGGGCATCAGAATGTTCAGGTTCAGCCACCATGGCGCGTAGCGTACGACGACGGCCACACGGGGATCCTGCGAGGTATTGGCAGCCGTCGAGTGCCAGAGACGGCTGTCCATCACAAGGACACTTCCCGCCTCGCCGGTCACGTTCAATTCGGTCGGATGGGGTTCATCCGGAGATACGCCGTTCCCTCCGGTCGGATTGTTGGAGGCGCGGTGGCTGCCCGGAACGATGAGGGTACCCCCGTTTTCGCCCGTGAAGGACGAGAGCATCCAGATGGTCGTGAGGTGCATGACCGCGTCCGGATACGGCGCGGGCACATGCCCCGCGTTTCGCTGGTTGAAGGGCCAGTCGGCGTGCCACCCGCCTCGGTCGTTTCCCGGTTCGTTGATGGTGGCCGTGGTGAAGGAGATGCGGAAGTGGTGCCCGAGCAACGCCCCGGCCAGGTCGAGAAGCCGCCTGTCCGCGAGATAGGGCGCCAGCGACTGGTCGTACTTGAGGAAGCCGCTCACGTGGCCGATGTTCGCCGGCGCGTCCGGGTTCCGGTGGCGGTTCGTGGAGGCGATGACCCGATCCCGCACCTTCGCCACCCGGTCTTCCGGGATGACGTGGTCCAGTACGCACCAACCGTCGCTCTGCATGCTCTGAAGCTGCCGTTCCAACGTCATGGCTTCCCCTTGCGAAGAGGAAAGACCGGTAATGGTCAGTCTTTCATATCGTCGACACGCAACGTGCCGGCTTCATAGTGTCGCCTGAAGATACCCCAGGTCTGCCGGATCCCTTCGTCCAGTGGCGTGTAGGGGATATCACCGACCTCCTCCTGCAATTGCCGGTCGTCCAGGTCTGGAGCGATGGGAAGGTCTATGTCCAGGTGGGAAATGAGACCTTCCGCGCCGGGCACGACCCGTTCGATTCCGGCGATGACTTCGTCGATGGTCACGACGTCTCCCCGGATGCTGTAGGCCGCTGCACCGGCATTTCCGGCTTCGGCGCATCGGATGAAGGTCCGCGCGGTGTCGTTCACGTACTGCATGTTGTTCCTGCCGCCGTACTTGATCACGAAGGGCTGTTTCAGCAGGGCTGCCTTAACCGCCCTCGTGGGATCGGACGTAAGCCCGAAGTCCCGTCCGGGACCGTATACCGTCCAGGGACGCAGGCCGATGCTGGATATGCCGTGATCCAGGAAATACACCCGGGCGTTCGCCTCGTTGCACTGCTTGAAGACACCGTAGTGGGTTACCGGGCGCAGCACCGCGTCGTTGCCGACGGGCCCCGATCCGTAGTCCTCTTCCATTCCGTAGACCGCCGCGGAACTCGCGTAGACGATTCGCTGCACGATATCTCCATGGTCCTTCGCCGCCTCGAATACGTTCAGGGTGCCGATCACGTTAACCGTGGCGCCCTTGATCGGATCGGCCCGGCACACGGGCACCTGCAGTCCCGCGAGGTGGATGATGCGGGACGCGCCCGTCTCCTCGACAACCCGGCTGAAGCGCGGTCCGTCGGCGATATCGCCCTCAATGAACCGGACCCTTGCTATCTCGTCTTCGCCCATGATCAGGGACATCCGGGCGGTATGTTCCACCAGGTCGTAGATCGCGACATCGTGCCCCTCGTCAATGAGGTTCTTTACGATCCACGATCCAATACAGCCATATCCGCCGGTGAGTAGATATTGCATGGCGCCTGTTCTAGATGAGTTCGGGGTGGAAGGGTTGAAAATCACGTCCATTTTAGTTGACGAAACCGCCTGTGTCAAGGGAAACCACGTCGGTCAGGCATCCCTTTTAGTTCTTGATTCCACGTGGTCGGAAGGATATAATATCCACGTTCCGGAACACCTGGAATAGACGTGTTCTCCCAGTGATGTCCATCTCTTAAAGCGCCATTCATATGAGTACGATCAAGCGGTCCTCCCCGTCGCCCGGAAAGTCGGCGCCGAATCCCGGTGGCACCGGTCCTCCCGCGAGAAAAGAGGGACTGGCATCCGGGATGACGGTGAGGGCCGTGGCCCTCGGTCTCGTGCTTTCCGCGGCCATGGCCTGGTGGGTAGTTCATTCCGCCTTCGAAGCCCACTCCTCCTACCTCTCCATTACCCACATGCCCATGGCGGCGCTCTTCCCCTTCATGCTGGTCGTCTTTGTCATAAACGGCCTGTTGAAGCGGTTCGCGCCTACCCGGATCTTCACGGCCCCGGAACTGATCATCATCTTTTTCATAGTGTTTACCGCGTCGGCTATCCCCGGGTGGGCCTTTACCACCTACTGGGTCGCCATTCCTTCCATTCCGCACTACTACGCCAACTCCGAAAACAGGTACGTCGAGTTGTTCTTCGAATACCTCCCGACCTGGCTGATCATCCCCGATGAGCGGCGGGCCGTGCACTGGTTCTACGAGGGCCTGCCGTCCACCGGCGCCATCCCCTGGCGGGACTGGATCATCCCCATGAGCTGGTGGGGCACCTTCTTCCTGGCCCTCTTCTTCGCCAGCGCATCGCTCATGGTGATCCTGCGCAAGCAGTGGATCGAAAGGGAGCGGTTGACCTTCCCATTGGCCCGCGTGCCCCTGCTGCTCGTGGAAGAAGACGGGAGCGACTCCGTGCTGCCCCGGATTGCCCGGTCCAGGGTCTTCTGGTACGGTTTTTCCATCCCCCTCTTCGTCATCCTGTGGAATATCATCTCGTACTGGGACGTCGTGCCGCCGATCAGACTGGGCGGGGACTACCGCATTCCGATCACCCTGGCCGAATCGTTTCCGGCGATTCAGTTCAAGGTTAATTTCGCCTTCATCAGCATCGGGTTCTTTACGAATCTGAATATCCTGTTCAGCATCTGGGTGTTTTTTCTGTTCGCTACGATCCAACACGGCATCATGGCTCGATTCGGCGTGCCGAAAACGGCCGAGATTGTCACGGCTCAGCACCTGGGCGGTTTCTTCATGTACACCCTGTTCGGGCTCTGGATGGCGCGGAACCATCTTTACGACGTGGTGAGAAAAGCTATCGGACGGGGTAACGACATCGACGATTCGGGGGAGTTTTTCTCGTACCGAACCGCCATGGCGGGCGTGGTGTTTGGTGTGATTTACATGTTCTTCTTCCTGATCAGCATGGGCATGTCCATCGCCGCTGCCGCGACGCTTCTGGCCACCTGCATGCTGCTGTTTCTCGGCGTCACCCGCGTGGTGGCGGAAGCAGGATTGATCAACCTGGACCTGCCGTACAATGCCCACGAATTCACCGTTTTCTCCTTCGGATCGGCGAACCTGCACCGGGCGGATCTCACCATCCTGACCCTTTCGCAGACGTTCTCGCGGAACTGGCGCACGCTTGGCATGTGCGCCATGGCCCACGTCAACAAGATCGGCGACGAGGTCGGCGGCGCCCGGCGCGGCATCTTCCCCGTGATCATCTTGGCGCTCCTCATGGCCGCGGTCATATCGGTTGTATACACCGTATTCCTGGGTTACGAAACCACGGGCGCGGATGGGTTCCAGGACGCCTTCGGCAACGCGAAACGAGGTTACGTGACCCTGGCTTCGTGGATCAACAACCAGAGGCAATTGACCGGAGGCGAGTACATGGGGCTCGGGGTCGGCGCTTTCGTCGCCTGGCTCCTGATCCTGGCCCACCACAATTTTCACTGGTGGCCGCTGCATCCCATCGGCTGGGCCGTCGCCAAAACCTGGGGCATTGGGATGATCGCCACGTCGATCTTTCTCGTGTGGCTCGTCAAGGCCCTGATCCTGAAGCTGGGTGGTACGAGACTTTACCATCAGGCGCAGCCCTTCTTCATCGGCATGCTGGTGGGTTACGTGCTCGGTGTGGCGCTCTCTTACTGCGTGGATGTGATCTGGTTTCCGAACTCAGGACACATCGTGGAAACATGGTGACGGGATGGACACGGCAGCAGGCTGGATAGGGTAAATTGCTGGACATGATGACAGGCCATACAGGATATAAGAACATACACTTAAAGGAGTTTCAAAATGAACGTGGAACAGGTTATGCCCGACGAAGCGGCCAGGCTGGTCGAAACCGAGAGTTACGTTTACATCGATGTCCGGTCCGTTCCCGAATTCGACCAGGGACATCCCTCACCGGCCGTGAACATCCCCCTACTGCACGCGGACGAGCAGACCGGGCAGATGACGCCCAATCCCGATTTCGTCCGGGTTGTGAAAGCGAACTTTCCGGAGGATGCCAGGCTCGTGCTTGGTTGCCGGACCGGCCAGCGTTCCAACCATGCGGCCCAGTTGCTGCAGTCGCAGGGGTATCAAACGGTGGTCAACATGCGCTGCGGATTCAGCGGGGAAATGACGCCCTTCGGACAGGTTGTCAACCCGGGCTGGGAGGAAGTCGGCCTGCCGGTGAGCCACGACAGCGGCGAGGGTGTGAGCTACGCGTCACTCGAGGCGAAACCGGAAGGAACCTGAGCTTCGGGGCTATCCGCGAAGTATTTCTTCGTAGTAGGATTCGTATTGCGGGACGACGGCCTCTTCCGCGAAGTTGTCCAGCACCCGCTGCCGCGCCTGCCTGCCGATGGTCAGGCGGAAGTTGTCGTCGGCCAGCAGGTCCGTGGCGTGCCTGGCCATCTGATGGATGTCGCCCACCTCGGTGATGTACCCCGTTTCCCCGTGGCGCACCAGTTCCGGCAGGCCGCCCACGTTGGCGCCGATTACCGGAACTCCGCAGCTCATCGCCTCCAGGGCCGACAGACCGAAGCTTTCCTGTTCGCTGGGCAGCAGGTACAGGTCGGAACAGGAGAGAATCCGGTCCACCCCTTCCTGCTCACCGAGAAAAACCACGCCGTCCTGCAGTCCCAGTTCACGAGCGAGCTCCTGCATGGGTATCCGTTCCGGCCCCTCCCCCACCAGCAATAGCTTGCACTTGACATTGCGCCGCACCTCCGCGTACATGCGGATGATATCCCCAATGCGCTTCACAGGCCGGAAATTCGAGACGTGTACGATGACTTTTTCGTCATCGTCGACAAATTTACTGATGTCACAGTGTCCATCCCCCCGGCGAAACCTGTTGACGTCGACGAAATTTGGGATCACCCGGATATCCTGACCGACGCCGAACAGTGATAGTGTATCGCGCTTCAGGGATTCGGAGACCGCCGTGACCCCGTGGCTTTCCTCGATGCTGAACCGCGTGATCCGGAAGAAGGACTTGTCGCTGCCCACGAGCGTGATATCGGTCCCGTGCAGGGTCGTGATGACCTTGATGTCACGTTCGCGCAGCATGTGACGCGCCAGGAATGCGCAGGTGGCGTGAGGGACGGCGTAGTGCACGTGCAGGATGTCCAGTTCCGCCTCGGACGCCACGTCCGCCATTTTCGCCGCGAGCGCGAGGGTGTAGGGAGGATACTTGAACAACGGATAGGGCATCACCTCCACGTTGTGGAACGAGATGTTCTGGTTGTATTCCTGCAGGCGGAAGGGAATCGAATAGCTCACGAAATGGACCATGTGGCCCTTCCGGGCCAGGGCCTGTCCCAGTTCGGCGGCGATGGCGCCGCTTCCTCCATAGGTGGGATAGCAGGTGATACCTATGTTCATCTGTTTTTGCCTCGACTATGGGGTGATCCGTCCCGATCGGATGGGTGTACTATCCCATGCGCCTTGCGAAATGGGCCATGGGATCGTTTATGGAAAGGAATTCCCGGACAACGAAGGGTTCCCCGTATCTCGCATCGATCAACGAGCCGTAGTAGCGGCATTGAGCCTCGACTTCTTCCAGGAATTCCGGACGGCTGATATAGGTGACCGGTTCGGTGGAGTCCGGGTCGTGGAACTGGGACCGGTGGGCCTTGACGGCCGCGACCTTTCGGCTGAACGTCGAAGTGATGTCGACGATGAAGGAAGGCTGCGGGTCTCGATAGGCGTGGTGGGTGAGGTAAAAAACCAGTTGCCGGGGCCTGAAGGACGGATGATCCGTTTCGATTTTCTCCAGGCCGGCGAGAAAGGCCGCGTCCCGCGCCAACCGTGAGGTCGCCCCGTGATCGGGATGGCGGGCTACTTCGTGGGGAACGAGGAGCATTGCAGGTTGGAATCGGCGAATGGCGTCCACGAGGGCGTCGCGGTGCCTCTCGCTGGCGCCGATGCGGGAATCCGGCAGTTCGAGATTCAACCGGGTTGACAAACCCAGGATCTCCGCCGCTTCCGCCGCCTCCCGGTTCCGGTCGTCGACCGTTCCCCGGGTACCCATCTCTCCCTTGCTCATATCGACGATTCCCGTGGCGTACCCCAGGTCGGCGAAACGGATCATCAATCCGCCGCAGTGCAGTTCCACGTCGTCGGGATGGGGGGATACGGCCAGGATATCCAGTTTCATAGGGGGGTAATCCTGTGTCTGAAGTCCGATTCGTCCGTGGCCTCGAACAGCGTCTTCATAATATCGAAGCCGTAGAGGGCGACGTACTGCCATATGTTGGCCACCCGTTCCTGCAGTTGCCCATTCGGATACACCTGGCGGTCCGCCTTCATGATCTGGTTGCGCATGATCCCGTCCGCTTTCTTAAGGGCGCGCAGGGTCTTTTGCTCCAGCCTGCCCAGGGCGAAGTTGGTCTTTCGCTCCGAAGCCTCCACGATCCGGCTCAGCCCGGGGTCGATGGTCGTCACGTGCCCCTTCAGGTTCCTGTAGTGGGCTTCTGCGTCGCCGCGAGCGGCCCGAAGCCCCTCGGTTATCCCTACCGGCATGTCATCCCGCAGCTTTCGGTCGAATACGGATTCGATGCCGTGGACGAAATGGGAAATCGTGAGGCCGTGTTTCTCCAGGACCCGGGCGGTTCTCGCGCCGACCAGGGTATGGGACGCGCGGGGATAGACCACGGGGAAGGGCAGCTCGAACTGGCGGTAAACGCCGCCGAGCTGGCCGTAGTAGGCGATTTCCGCGGGGCCGCCGATATAGGTCAATGACGGAAACAGCGTGTCCTGCACCACGGGCCGGGTAATGACGTTATGGGTGAAGCGCTCGGGGGACTCATCAAGCAGTCGAAGCAGGTCCGCGGTGGAATAGTGCATGCCGCGGTCCCGGGTGGCGAACCGCCCGTTTTCGTAATTCAGGGCATTTCGCTGCCCGTCCTGGTAGAGAAACAGGTTCACCGCGTCGGGGGACCGGGACACCTGGGGATCGAACCCGGCCTCCGCCAGTTTGCCCGAGGTTGACAGGACCGAGCGCGTGGAAGCTAACGGATCGCGGATTTCCCTTTCGAATACCGGCCTCATGTGGGGTTTCAGCGCAGGGTCAGTGGGATCGACCAGGACCAGGCCATGCCCCTGGAAGAGCAAGGTCATGAGCCGGGCGAAGGAATCGGAAAGGGACGTTTCCGCGGTACAGTGCCGCCGAAGCGCCTCGAAGGCGGACTGACTGAATTCAGAATCGGGCAGGGCCTCCTCGAACCGCTCGAGAAGCGGACCTATCTCGGGGCCAAGCATCCTGTCTACGGCGGACCTGCGGTCATTGGGGTCGTCGGGACTCAATTCGAACCGGTGGGCGTCCCCGTCCGTCCGGCAGACATGGACATGGTTGATCTCGGCGTAGTCGTGGTCATCAGCGGCCATCCAGAAGACGGGAACGGCACGCACGCCGGTCGTCTCCGACACCTTCCTGGCCAGTTTAACGGCCGTGACGGCCTTGTAAATGGTATACAAGGGTCCGGTGAACAGTCCCGTCTGCTGGCCGGTTGAAACCACGTAGGTGTCCTCCCCGGCGAGTGACCGGGCGTTGTCGAGGACAGTTTCGTCCGCCCCGTAACGGGTGTTCTGCGCCTCGAGTATTCGGGCGAGGGCCGTTCGAGGCGGCGGACTGGTGCGGGACCGCACGGCTTCTATCATCCGCGGCCAGGTATCGGGATCACGGGGATCGTGCTCGTAGAACGGCCGAAGCGATTCGAAACCGCCGAGAAAGGTATGCAGCAAGTGTTCCGGCAGCACTTCGCGGTAATCAACTGCATATGGGTTCATGTGGCCGGCCTTTTGCGAGAACGGTACAGTTCCAAAGGCGGTGTCAAGCGGCGCGGACCGGTTCACCGGGTTCCGGCGCTCTTTTCCCCATCCGCTTTTCCATGATGAGCAGATAGGCGGGCAGCGCGATCAGGGCCGTAGTCAGCGTGGCGATCTCTCCGATATTGGCCATGATCCCGAAGGAATGCAGACCCCTGTTGGACGTCAGCATGAGCGAGGTATACCCGATCAGCGTCGTGGATGAACACATGACCAGGGCCGCGCCGGTATGCTGTACCATATTATGTATGGATCCTCGTCCGTCAAGGCGGTAGCGTTGATAGAGGTTCACGCTGTAGTCCACGCCGATTCCAAGCGTGGTGGGTATGACGATGAAGTTGAAGAAGTTCACCTTGATGTCGAAGACGGCGATAACGCCTCCCATGACCAGCATGCCGCCGAGCAGGGAGGCCAGGATGACCACCGACGCGTGAAAGCTCCTGAACGCCAGCACGAGGAGCGTGATCACCCCCACGAAGCAGGCGATCGTGGCGATGGGTCCGTCCCTGCCCACGGCCTTCAGCATGTCGGCGAAGACGACCGCTTCACCGGAGGAATAGACGATCTCGTCACCGGACAACCGGTTGGTACGGACGACCTCCGCGAAACGTATCAGGTTCCTGCCGTTCCAGAGTCCCGCGTCGGACCGCGGGTAAACGAAGACCAGTCTGCCCACCGTCCCGTCTCTTTCCTCGAAGGGGCGTGTGAGCGCCTGGGGCAGGTCTTCCACGGAGATCTCTTCCAGGCTGAGGTTGTCGCGGAAGGCATTGATTCTGGCCAGTTGGTCGGGCGGGATACCGAGTTCATCCGGCGGATTGGTGTCGAGCATGTACTCGATGTCCCACAGCACGTCGATCTTGTCCTGCTGGTCCTCCGGAAGCAGATCGAAGACGGTCCGGACGCGGTCGATGGTCGGATTCGGTACCTCTTTCTCCGCTTCTTTCTTTTCCAACACGGCCTGTTGTATGCCCGGTACCTGGTCCAGGCGGTCCGCCATAATGACCGCGGGCGACTGCGATATGCCGAAAAGGGCGTTGACGCGGTGGTTGAGGATACGCTCGTATGTGTCGCCCCGGGGCTCGTTTCGAAGTTTCGAGAAGTCGTACTCGAAGGAATTCGGGAGCCACCAGGCCAACAGGAGGGCGCCCAGGACTACCAACGAAAGGCTGGAGCCCACCACCACCTGCGGCGCCTTGCGGATCATGTTGGCGAGATGGGTCAGCGCCTTTCCACGCGAGACCTTCCGGGTCCAGGTCTTCCGGCCGAAATCGGTGCGGTCCCAAAGTATCAGCAGCGCCGGCAGGATGGAGAAGGTGGAAATCCAGCACAGCAGCATGCCCAGCCCGCCGATAAAACCGAAGTGGTTGAATCCCCGGAAATCGGTGATCATGAGCGTTCCGTAGGCGATGCCGGTGGACAGCGCCGAGGTGACGGTTGCCGTCAGGGTGTTTCGGAAGGCAATCTGCACACCGTCGCGGGCGTTTTCTCCCCGTAGCCGTTCTTCCTTGTACCGGGCCATCAGGATCAATCCGTAATTGATGCCGTTACCCACGATGATTGCGCCCAGAAAGGCGGTCTGCATGTTCAGGTAGCCGATGCGGAAATACGTAATGCAGAACGTCCACAGTATGCCGACGACCACGACCAGCGTGATGTTGATGACCGGCACGATGGTCCTGAAGTAGAGGAAGATGGCCAGGGCGACCAGGGACAGCGTGAAGACCGCGGACGAGAATATCTCCCGCTGGACGGACGAATACTGGTCGAGGATCAGACGGTACTTTCCGGTGAGGCCGACTTTGAGCGAAGGATGGTAGGACGACGGGTCGAGCCCTTCCACGATGCCAAGGATCCGCTCGCACAGGTCCCGCGAGAAGCCAACGCCCGTCGACGAGCCGAAAGGTTTCAGGACCATGACGAGAAACTGTCCCTGTTCGTCGTGTCCCGTGAAGTAACCGTCGACCCACTTGTCGAGCTTCTCCCCCGCCTTTTTCTCGTATTTCTCTTCCAGGTCGCTCACGGTGAAGGGCTCGTCTTCTACTTCCAGTCCGAGATCTTCCTCGGAAATGAATAGTGGATTCTGTTCCAGTTTCGTCTTCAGGATCTGGCGGCTGAGGCGGCTCTGGATCTCTTCCAGGTCTTCCAGTTCCGCGTACAGGTACTTGTGGTCTTCGTAGAACCGTTTCTCAGCGTCCACCCGGTAATCGATGTAACGGACGTACCCTTCTGGCAGATCGGACCGGATCCTGTCGGCCAGGTCGTCGGCGAACCGCTGGGCCGGGACCAGGTCTTCGGTTTCTATGACGATGGTAAGGTTGCCGATACCGCCGACACGTTCCGTAAGCCGGTTTATGTCATCGACGCTTCGGTACCCCTCGGGCAGCAGCTCGACGAAGTCGGTTTTAATCTCGAGTCTGGAGGTGTAATGCACGGAGAGGAAGGCGGTCAGCAGCGCGCCCAGGAAGATCTTCCCCGGATGGCGGCAGATAAAGGCGATGTACCTGTTCAGACAGCAGTCTATGGTTGCTCTGGTTTCGACTTTCACTGGAAAGTCCTCGAGTGAAACGGGCACATCACGAAAAGGAAATATCCCTGCAAACCACCATTGTGTCAACCACGAAAACGGTCGATGCAAGGGGGTTCACGGACTTCCGGGACCGCTGTTTTTCTTTGACATATCCCTTTCACACCCTTACATACTCTGGACCCATTCTCTCGTTTTCAGCCGCTGCTCTAACAACGCAAAAATTGTTCCCGGCCCTTTCCATGGCCTCAGTTCAGCACAGTGTTTCCGCCCCCGCTGTCCCTACGACCGCGATCGGGATCATTACGCCGAGATCGATTCTCCTGGGACTGGCGAGCGTCGTACTGATTTCCCTGCTCGTCCCCTATTTCCAGTACACCATGGCCTCGTCCATGCTCGGCGCGGACCATTTTCACATCAGCGCGCTGTTCCTGGCCTTCACGTACGTCATCCTGTTCAACGTAGTACTGGCCCGCTGGAAGAAAGACTGGGCCCTGACCCCCCATGAGTTCGTCATCCCCCTGGCCATGGGCATGGCGGCTTCCGGGCTGGCGACCAACGGCATGGGCGCCCCGTTTATCTCCACGCTGATGGCCCCGTACCTGCTGGCAACGCCCGAGAACCAGTGGGCCGAGTACTTCTATCCCTACCTGAAACCCTGGGCGACCGTCACGAACCAGGGCAATGCCCTGACGTGGTTCGTCGACGGAATACCGCCGGACGCGTCCATACCCTGGAGCGTTTGGGGCATCCCCTTGTTCTGGTGGCTGACCTTCATCGTCCCGCTCATCTTCATGGGACTCTGTCTCGTGGTCATCCTCAGGAGACAGTGGGTGGAACACGAGAAACTGGTTTTTCCCATGATGCAGATCCCCCTCGCCCTTACCCGCGGCATGGATTCGCCGAGCCGCATCCCCGACTTTCTATTGGAAAAGCGGTTCTGGATCGGTTTTTCCATTCCCTTCTCCGTGATGATGTACAACATCGTCGGATTCTTCACCCCGGTCGTGCCCCAGTTCCCCTATTTCGGCTCGGCGCCGCCGATCGTCTTCGGCGAGGGCTTCCCGCCGCTGGAAATCAACTTCCGGCCCGCCATCCTGGGTATTTCCTATTTCGTCAACCTGGACGTACTGGCTGGATTCTGGGTGTTCTACATGGTAGGCATCATCCAGGTGGGGATCGCCCATCGGATCGGGTACGACATCCCGGGGAGGGACAACTACACTTCGATCCACCCCATGCTGGACTGGCAGAACATGGGCGCTTTCATCGTGTTTGTCGGCTGGGGCCTGTGGCGGGCCAGGTTTCACATCCGCGACGTGTTCGCCCAGGCCTTCGGACGGCGGTCCGGCCTGGACGACAGCGACGAGATGCTGCCTTACCGGGTCGCGGTCTTCGGTTTCATAGGGGGATTCGTCTACGGAATTGTCTGGCTGAACCAACTGGGCATGAGCGTGCCCATCGCCGTGTTCCTCCTCGCCGGGGTTTTTATCATCTATATCGGGGTATCCCGCATTATCGCCGAGGCCGGCCTTCCCTTCGTACGATCGCCCATGATTGCCCAGGTGCTCGTATTCTATTCGGTAGGGTCGGTCAACCTGTCCATGTCCACCATGACGGCCATGGCCCAGACCTACGGACCGATCAGTGAGATCAAGTCCACGTTCATGCCCGCCTTCATGCAGGTGGCCAAGCTGTCTGAAATCGGCGCGCGCTGGCAACGGGGCCTGGGATGGAGCCTCCTCTCCGCCGCGGTCGGCGGCGTGGTGATCTCTCTCGTCTGGACGATTTTTTTGGGGTTCGACCAGGGCACGCGCCAGTTCACCAACGGATGGTGGTTCGGCCGGATCGGTTCGACCATCCCCTACACTGAAACGCTCACCAAGATGCGGGATCCCTTCGGGCCGGACACGGCGCGGCTGATGTTCTTCATGGTGGGCGGCTCGCTGATGTTTCTGCTTATGACGCTGAGAGCCAGGCTGCCCGGCTGGCCGTTGCACCCCCTGGGTTTTTTCCTGTCGTATTCCTGGCCCGCCCGTGCGATCGTCTCGTCCATGTTCGTATGCTGGGTCATCAAGAGCATCATGATGTGGGTTGGTGGCATCGAGTTGTACAGGAAGGGTCAGCCTTTCTTCCTCGGCCTGATCTTCGGCGTGGCGACCGGTGTGGTCATCTCCATGTTTGTCGACTACGTGTGGTTTCCCCACGCGGGGCATCACATCTATGGGATAGACTAGCGTGTATTCTAGGATATTCGGATACTTTTTCCTCCTGGCGGGCGTCCTTTTATTCCTCGCCGTGGCCGTTGCCGGCCCGGCCTGGGTGACCGAGCACGTGATTTTGAGGATCTTCTCGCTACCCGAAGACGTGCAGCCGAAGCCGTTGGAAGAGGCGCCGGTGTCCTGGGAGGAGGTCTCGGAAATCGTCGCCCCGGACCGCGTCGAGGCCCATGTACGGTCATTGAGCGCCCATCCCTCGCGCGTCGTGGGATATCCGGGTAACCGGGCGGCCATGGAATATGTGGCCGAAGCATTCCAGGCAGGGGGCCTGACCGATGTCGCCATCGACACCTTTACCGTATCCTCCCCCGTCGACCATGGTTTCACGCTGACCATCCACGACTCCGTGGAGACCGAAATACCGGTTTACCAGTTCTGGCCCAACCTGGTCCGGCTGAATTCCTTTCCGGAAGGGATCAGGGGCCAACTCCATTACGGCCGCCGGGGTGAATTCCAGGCCTTCAACGGGAAAGAAGTCGAGGGCAGCATCGTCCTGGTCGATTTCGACGGACGCGACCAGTACCTCAACGCGCGGATGCTCGGCGCCCAGGCCGTGCTGTTCTACGACAGCGGTCCCGGTACCGTGACCAACAACCAGGCCCAGCGTAAAATCCTGGACGTGCCCGCGGACGTCCCGCGCTTCTGGATACCGGACCAGCATGCGGCGATGGTCCTGGAGGCCGCAAAGTCCGGACGGGCCGAGCGGGCCGAGCGGGCCGGGCCGGCCAGGCCGACCAGCGCCATCGAAGTGTCGATCACGGGGCGCATGGCGTGGGAAAGGGCCGAGACCTGGAACGTCATGGGATGGATTCCGGGCCTGGACGAACCCATCCCGGGCGGCGACGGAGAAGAAAAGTGGAAAGACCGCATCGTCGTGCTTTCGGCGTTCTACGACGCTATGTCGGTGGTTCCGGGACTGGCGCCGGGCGCCGAAAGCGCGGGGGGCATAGCCGCCATGCTGGAACTGCTGCACGTATTCAGGGCCCATCCGCCGGGATACACCGTCCTCTTTCTGGCCACGTCCGCCCATTTCCACGGGCTGCAGGGCATAAATGACTTCCTGGACCGCCACTACCGGATGGATGATTTCTTCCTGAAACGGATACCCGAGGAGGACCGGATCCCCTTCACCCTGTTCCTGGGCCTGGACCTGACCAGCAGGATGGACCAGGTCGGATTGTTCAGTTATGGCAATTATATCTTTTTCGGTCCGAACCTGAAGATTCTGTACGGACCCTACGCGGACCGTTATGAGAATTACGCGCGCAAGGCGGGGGTTTACGATGACGAGGAGAGCCGCACGCCCTACCTCAACACGCTTACCCCCTCTCTCCGGTCACAGGAAAGCTATATGCCCGCGGGCCCCGCCTTCGACCACGAGATGGTAACGCTCGCCGGGCTGCACGGCATGACCTTTGCCACTGCGAACGACAACAGGTTGCTCATCGATACCCCCAGGGACCGGATCGAGCACGTCGACTTCCCCAATCTCGTCCGGCAGATCAGGACCGTCGGCACGTTGCTTCCGGCCATGCTGGCGGATCCCGAAGCCTTCGAGATTGACGAGTCCATACGGCTCAAGGATGAAGGCCGCGACATCGAGGGACGGGTCCTGGAGTTCGACCGCACCGTGGATTTCTTCAAGCCCAATACCCCGGTTTCCGATGCCCTGGTCGTCTACGAGCCGGGATACCAGAGTCACAGCGGCGTGCGTGGATTCATGGTTACCCAGGCCGACTCGCTGGGGTATTTTCGCTTTTCCATGGTCCGTGACACCAGGGGATCGATTGAACTGCGCAGCTACGGCCTCGACTCCGAAGGAAGGATTGTGTATGCGCCGGACCTGGGTGAAGAGGGGAACGCTACCTTCCCCCTCGCGGTGCCGAACTCGTCCAAGGTGAACAATACCATACAGGTCCTCTTTCCCTGCGAGGAGATCAACCTCTTCGATATCGTCGATCCCGGCGTCTTCGTCGCCCTGGACAACCTGACCGTGCTCGGACGGGACAACAGTCCATTGCGCAAGTACGGCGCGGCCTTCGTGGAAAACCAGAGTTTCTTCGGCAACTGGATGACCAATGCCGCGGTGGTATTCGCCAAGCCCGATGACCAGGTTAAAATGTTTATGAGCGCCGGTCCGCGTGGGGTCAAGTACCTGCTGACCAATACGCCGGAGTCGTGGCTCGACGATCCACCGGAAAGCATATCCGACGACGTCATGTCGATGGCGCAGGGGCGCGGCTTCACGACGGACCAGGGGCTGATCCTCCACCCCTTTTACCAAAGCGCCCTGGACCTCTGGTCTCTCAACGGCGCCCGGTTGATGAAACTGGAGAACCACGGCGTTACCAACGCCCGGGCCGCCGAACTTCACGAGGAAAGCACGCAAGCGTTGCGCGCCGCCCGTGAAGCCCTGGAAAACCGCCGTTACGACACGTTTGCCGCCCGGTCGAGGGAAGCGTGGGGCTACGAGGCGCGGGCCTATCCCGATGTTCGATACGCCGCGGACGACACGGTGGACGGCATCGTGTTCTACTTCATGCTGCTCGTCCCCTTCTGCCTGTTCCTCGAGCGGCTATTCTTCGGATTCACGGACATTCGAAAACAGCTGCTCACGGTGGGTGTCATCTTCGCCGCGGTCTTCATGCTGCTGCAGAACGTTCACCCCGCCTTTCAACTCAGCCTGACGCCGTACATGGTCTTTCTCGCCTTCATCATACTTGCGATGGCGTTGATCATCATCACGCTGATCGTCACCCGGTTCGACACGGAGATGAAGAACCTGACCAGGTCGGCGGCCGGCCTCCACGAAACGGACATCGGGCGGCTCAGCGCCACGGCCGTGGCCATATCCCTGGGGATATCCAACCTGCGCAAACGGAAGATGCGCACGGCGCTGACGGCGGTCACGCTTACCCTGCTGACCTTCACGGTGCTTTCCTTCACTTCGTTCAAGACCGGCATACAGTTCTATACGCTGGACCGCGAGAACACCCCTCCGTACAACGGCGTCCTCATGCGCAGCCTCTCGTGGCACTCGCTGCCCACATCCTTCCTGCCATACGTGGAAAACGCCTTCGGCGACCAGGCGAACGTGGTGCCCCGATCCTGGTACGAGGCGGAGGACATCAGCAGCCCTTATATCGACCTGAGGGCCCCTGGCAAGGAAACCGCCACCACGGTGCAGATCCTCCTGGGTCTACATGCCGACGAACCATCCATCACGGGCCTGGACCGGTTTCTCCTGCCGGGCGGCCGATGGTTCGCCCCGGATGAAAGGGCGGTGTGCCTGCTGCCCACGGAACTGGCCGCGAGGTTGAACGTGGGACCTGAAGACGTGGGAACGGCGGAGGTGGAGGTCCTCGGCGGCCGCTATACGGTGATCGGACTGCTGGATTCCGATGGACTCGACGCCTACCGGGACATGGACGATGAAAGCATCATGCCCGCCAGTTTCTCCATGACCCGTAACCTGACCGAGATGGACGAAGAGGTGTTCATGACGACCGTCCGGGCCGCGGAGCATGTGCGTTCCCGCAACGTGCTGGTGCTGCCCTATCGACAGACCCTCGATCTGAGCGGGTCCACGCGGTCGGTGGCCATCTCCGGGTTCGCCGACGGCGATCAGCTACGGGAATCCGTAGAGTCATTCATGTCGCGTGTCCTCCTGGCCGTTTTCGTGGGGATGGAAGACGGTGTGAAGGTCTACAGTTCCCTGGGCGCAACTTCAGTCTCGGGTCTCACCAACCTGATCATTCCGGTGCTCATAGCGGCTTTCCTGGTGTTGAACACGATGATGGGCGCCGTGTTCGAGCGGTTCAGGGAAATCGGCGTGTACAGCGCCGTCGGCCTGGCGCCTAACCACGTCGCCGCACTGTTTATCGCTGAAGCGGCCGTATTCGCGACCCTCGGTGCCGTATTCGGGTACCTTTCCGGGCAGATCATCACCTTGGGACTGTCGCATTGGGACCTGCTGGGCGGCATGTCGCTCAACTACTCCTCGCTGTCGACCGTATACGCCACGGTGGTCGTCATGGCCGTCGTCTTCCTGTCCACCCTCTACCCGGCGAAGAAGGCCGCGGATATGACGGTCGAGGACGTAACGCGACGCTGGTCGCCTCCACTACCCGAAGGCGACGACTGGCGCTTCGAGTTTCCATTCACCGTAAGCCAGGTCGAGGCGTACCCGTTGTCGGGGTACCTGACCCACATTTTCCAGACCCACGAGGACAGCTCAGCAGAGGATTTCGTCGCGGAGGGATCTGGACACTACGTGATCCCGGGCCATCCTTTCGAAAGCTACCGCGTTTCGGCGACGGTCTGGCTGGCGCCATACGACCTCGCCATCAGCCAGGACGTCCAACTGGAACTGGTACCGGATACCCAGGAAAACCTGTACCGGATCCTGATCGTGATCCATCGGCGCAGCGGGGATCTGGCGCAGTGGCAGACGATCAACCGCCGGTTTTTCAAGGTGTTGCGGAAACGTTTTCTCGTCTGGCGGACCCTATCCGAGTCCATAAAGGACCGATACCGGAAGGTCGAGGAACCGGAACCGGCCGCAGCGCCGTAGTGAGCAGAGAGGAGCATCGATGTTCGACCTCATCATCAAGGGCGGCCATGTAATCGATCCGGAGAACGGCATCAACGGGAGTCGCGACGTCGCCGTCACGAAGGGTTTGATTACGGCGGTGGAACACGACATCCCCGCGGAACAAGGCCGGCGGGTCGCCCGTTTCCACGGCCACTATGTAACGCCCGGATTAATCGACATTCACATGCATGCCTATGGCGGCTACCGGGGATGGGTGTTCCCCGACGCCCACGTGCTCCCCAACGGGGTGACCACGGTGGTGGATACGGGAGGCGCCGGCTGGAGAAAATTCGAGCACTTCAAGGACACCATCATCGCCGAATCCAGAACCCGGGTGCTGGCCCTGATCAACATCGTGGGCGCGGGCATGGAAGGGGCCGTGGAGCAAGATATAACTGAAATGGATCCCGCGCCCTGCGCGGCCATGATCAGCAGGTACCCGGAACACGTCATCGGGTCCAAGACCGCCCATTTCGGCGGTCCGGGCTGGGAGGCTGTCGACGGCGCCGTTGAGGCGGCCCGGCAGAGCGGCACCATCGCCATGATCGATTTCGCGCCGAAACCGACCCGCAGCTACCGGGACCTGCTACTGAAAAAACTCAGTCCCGGCGACATCCATACCCACCTGTACGCGCAGCACATACCCCTGCTCGACAAGAACGGCAGGGTGAACGACTATGTCCGGGAGGCACGGGACCGGGGCATCCTGTTCGACCTGGGCCACGGCGGCGGCAGTTTCTGGTTCCGCATCGCCATACCGGCTGTCGCCCAGGGTTTCCTGCCGGACACGGTCAGTACGGACCTGCACAAGGACAGCGCCCTGTTGCCGAACGCGAGTATGAACACGACGATGTCGAAATGCCTCAACATGGGGATGACCCTCGAGGACGTGGTGATGCGTTCCACCCGCAATCCCGCCCGCGTCATACGGCGCCCCGAACTGGGCACGCTGAGCATAGGTGCCGAGGCGGATATCGCCGTGCTGGAACTGGAATACGGTGAGTTCGGATTCGTAGATTCGGGCCACGCCCGTATGCGCGGCGACAGGCGGTTGCGATGCCTGCTGACCGTTCGGGGGGGACAGGTGGTCTGGGACCTGAACGGTCTGACGCAGCCGGACTGGGACAAATCGGGCAACTACATAAGGGCCGAATAATCGGATGAGCGATAGAACCGGGAAAGAACAGCAGGAACAGGACGCAAAGTCTGCCGACAGGGAAGACCGGTGGCAGATCGTGCCGGATGACATGCCCTACGAGGACGGGTTCAGTACGCGGATTATCTGGGCCGCCTTCTTCGTCGGGCTGGTCATGCTTCCCGGGGCGATCTACCTGGAGCTGGTGACCGGTAAGAGTTTCGCGGGCGCCGCGGAATGGGTCACCATCATCATGTTCATCGAGATCGGCAAGCGGCTGTTCATCAAGCTGAAGCCCCAGGAAGCCATCATCCTCTACTGGCTCGCCGCCGGGCTGGCGGCGACGGGACTGGGCGCCAGCGGCATGGCAGCCGGATCGGCGGTGCACGGCGCGCCTTTCGCCAAGATGATCTGGTTCCAATACCTGGTCCAGTCGCCCCAGGCTGACGGGCTGGCCCAACTCATGCCCCAGTGGGTGTCGCCGCCCCGGGGTTCCGATTCGCTGATCACGCGGACGCTTTTCTCCATGGAATGGCTGGAACCGATTCTCCTGGCCATTCTCGTATCCATCCTCGGCCTGGTCAACGCCCTTTCCCTGGGATACGTGCTCTTCCGCATAACGGCCGACACGGAACGCCTCCCCTTTCCCCTGGCACCTGTACAGGCGGCCGGCGCCACCGCGCTGGCGGAATCTTCGTCGGGAGAGGAGACCTGGCGTTGGCGGGTATTCACTGTAGGCGCCATGATCGGCCTGGGCTGGGGCATTCTCTACGTTGTCGTGCCGACCGTGTCCGGCGTGGTGCTGACCAAGGGGGTGGAGGTCTTCCCCATTCCCTTCGCGGATTTTACCCCGAGGTTCCGGGACGTGCTGCCCGCGACGCCCATCGGCATCGGTACCGACCTGGCCACCCTCCTGGTGGGCTTCGTCCTTCCGTTCTGGATCGTGGTGGGTACCTTTATCAGTTCTTTCGTCATCACCTTCATCGCCAATCCCGGCCTCTACCATTTCGGCCTGCTGCACAGCTGGTCGCCGGGGATGAGCACGATCCCCACCTCCATCAACAACACCATCGACTTCTGGTTGAGTTTCTCCTCCATCGGCGCCTCGCTGGTCATCGGCCTGATCGGCCTGGTCGCCTTCACGCGCGCACTGCGGAGGGACCCCGGCGCCTCCGGTGATCGGGGCCCGCGCAAGCCACCGCCGGAACGGGGTGATTTCAGGCTACCCATTCCCATTGCGCTCTGGGCGGCCTCAACGATCTGTTTCATACTCCTGGTGTACTACCTGGAACCGGCGTTTCCGGTCTGGATTTCCTTGGTATTCGGGTTTGTGTGGACACCCTTCTTCTCCTACATCGGCGCCCGCATGATTGGCCTCACAGGATCTCCCTACGGCTCCTCCTTCCCCTATGCCCGGGAGGGATCGTTCTACCTGTCAGGATACAAGGGGGTGGCGATCTGGTTCGCCCCGGTACCCCTCTTCGATCACAGCGGCGTGGTGGCGACTTTCCGCCAACTGGAACTCACCCGAACGCGATTTCCAAGCATCGTCAAACTGTATATATTGAGCCTGTTGCTGCTCATCGTCTTCAGTTTCCTGTTCTACGCGCTGATCTGGAAGCTGGCGCCCATTCCGTCCGCGGCCTATCCTTTCGTTGAAAAGATGTGGCCGCTGCAGGCGACGATGGAAACGATCTGGATCAAGTCGACCCTGCCGGGCGGTTCGGACGTGATCGGGCAACTGATACGATGGGAGTACATCGGCGCCGGCATGGGATTCACGGTGGCGATGTACGGGGTGCTCACCCTGTTGAAGGCGCCGCCGCTGCTGTTCTACGGCCTGGTCGCCGGACTGGGCACGGGCGCATGGATTCACTACACGCTGCCCACGTTCATCGGCGCCATGTTGGGCCGGTTCTATTTCCGCCGCCGGTTCGGGGAGAACAGGTGGCGCGCCTACGCGCCCGTCATCCTGGCCGGATACGGGTGCGGGCTGGGCCTGATCGGCATGGCGGCCGTCTCCCTTGTGCTGATCGCCAAGTCCACGTCCCAGATCATGTTCTGACACCGTACGGACGCGAATCCGACGTATTTCCAGTTCAGGCCGGCGAGGGGTATTGACCGTCTCGCCCCATGAATTCAGAAACGATAGTGGTAAATACCAAGTCGTTGTAATAAAGGAACTTAACGATTATGTCCGATAGTTTTCGCGTAGCCCTGGTCGCCGACCTGCTTGGTCCCGGCGGCGAGGTCGTGTTCAGGGATTTCGGGATCGACCTGCTGGCCGAAGCCGGAGTCCCCCACGCGTTCCTGGCCGAAGACCGGAGTCCGGTCACCCCGGATCAACTCGCCGATTTCGACGTGGTCATATCCATGGGCCAGGCTTACACGCGTGACAGCTTCGTAGGCGTCGAACGCCTCGCCCTCATCGCCCGGACAGGGGTGGGGTACGACATGATCGACATCGATGCGGCGACGGAGGCGGACGTCATGGTGACCATAACCCCGGAAGCGACGCGCAGGCCCGTCGCCAGTGCCACGCTTGCCCTGATACTCGGACTCTGCCACCGGGTGACGATCAAGGACGCCATCGTCAGGAATCATACGTGGGACATCCGATTCGATCACATGGGATGCGAAATACGGGGCCGCGTGGTCGGGCTCGTCGGCATGGGCATGATCGGCCGCGAGGTGGTGCGCCTGCTGGCGCCCTTTGAACCGTCCGAGATTCTCGTCACCGACCCGGCGGTGACTGCGGAAGAGGCCCGGCAGCTCGGCGTCACACTGGTGGACCGGGAATCCCTGCTGAGGCGCAGCAACTTCGTCACCATCCACTGCCCGTTGAACGAACACACGCGGCGCTTGATCGGCGAAAAGGAGTTTCGCATGATGAGGAAGGACGCGTTCCTGGTCAACACGGCACGCGGAGCGATCGTCGACCAGGAAGCACTGGCCCGGGCCCTGCGGGAAGGCTGGATAACGGGCGCGGCGATCGATGTCTTCGAACAGGAGCCGCCGGCCCTCGATGATCCCCTGCTGTCGCTCCAGAACGTCATCCTGGCGCCCCACGCGTCGTGCTGGACCCATGAACTGTTTCGCGATATCGGGCACGACTGCGCCAAGGCGGCCCTGGCCGTCTCCAGGGGAGTAGAGCCCCCCTACGTAGTCAACAGGGCGGTACTCGAAAGATCGGGACTGAGGAAGAAACTGGAGAAGTTCGGCCCCTGACCCGTCACGGCAAATGCAAGACCCTGAAAATGCGTAACACACAGAAAGGAAAACAATGCCTATAATTTCCCCCGAGAAACTGCATCGAATCGGCTGCGAGATGCTCGAGGCAGCGGGATGCACGGCGGACGATGCCCTGAAAGTCGTGGACCACCTCGTGGATTCCAACCTTTTCGGCCACGATTCCCACGGCGCCATCCGTCTCCCGGAATATGTCAAGGCCATCAAGGATGAAGCCCGATTCAAGGCCCGGGCCGACGTGCGCATCGTCCGGGAGAGTCCCTGTACAGCCCTGGTCGACAACGGGGGCGCGCTGGGCCAGGTGGGCGGAACCTTCGCCATGCAACTGGCCATGGAAAAGGCAAGGAAGCACGGAACGGCGACGGTCACGCTCCGTCGCACCAGCCACGTGGGCCGCGTAGGCGCTTATCCGCTCATGGCGGCCAGGGAGGGGATGATCGGGTTAGCCTTCGTAAACGCTGGCCGCTTCGGACGCCAGATCCCTCCTTTTGGCGGTATCGACGGACGCATCAGCACCAATCCCATCGCCTTCTCGGCGCCGCGTCGAAACGCCGATCCCGTCCTGGTGGACTTGACGACCTCCGTCGTCGCCGAGGGCAAGGTCCGTGTCGCCGCAAACAAAGGGGAGCGCGTTCCCGAAGGCTGGCTGATCGACCACGAAGGCCAACCGACCACGGATCCGACGGTCATTAAAGGTCCGCCACCCAACGGCGCCATACTGCCCATGGGCGGTATCGTCGCCCACAAGGGATACAGTCTGGGAATGCTCGTGGAGATTCTCGGCGGGGCGCTGAGCGGACAGGGATGCGCGCAGGGCGAGCAGATCGTGGAGAGCAACGGTGTGCTTTTCACCGTGTACAACATCCCTTTCTTTTCAGATCTCGACTGGTACTACGAGGAAATCGAGGGGTTGATCCGGCACGTGAAATCCAGTCGGACAGCGCCGGGATTCGACGAGATTCTCATACCAGGAGAACCGGAGTTCCGCCTGGCGGAGCAGAGACGCCGTGAGGGGATCAGCATCGACGACACCACCTGGCAGCAGATCAGGGATGCCGGGATAAGGGTAGGGTTGAATCCGGAGAACTGGTAGTCGGGGTGGGCCTGGAGAAATGGTAAAGGAAAGGGGGAACAGGGTCGTCAGACCCGGTCCCCCCAGAGATCCGTCGTACGTATTTGCCTGGCGGAGTCTACCTGGCCGGGCTTCGATGGCTTTAGCTTACTTGGCGGAGAAACTGCTCACGAGGCGGTGGGTTCCCCACGAAGCGGCCAGCTTGCCCATTCCATCCACGTTCATAAGTTCCACGGTAAAGCGTTCAATCATCTCGTCTTCCACGCTGTACTGCAGCGGAACCTCTAAAACGTCGTTTTCCCGCTTGGAGCCCGGCGCGCCCCAGATACCCACTTCGCTGTTGAAAATCAGTGTCCACTCATCGCCGTCCACGTGCTTGGCCCAGGCACTGTAGGAGCCTTTGGCCAGTGTCATGTCGCCGAACATGAGATCGGAGTCCGTCGTGAAGGTGGTGGATTTGTTGCTGCCTAAACGCCAGACGAATCCGGCGGGTGCCATGGCGAGCATATCCCGGCCCTTCATCTCCGGACGTCCGTAGTCGATGGAGACTTTGCTATCCATCAACATGACTTCCACCATGCCGCGGCCGGGGTCCATGCTTTCTCCGCCCTGGTCGCCCATGGGCATAGTGGTCTGCGCACCGGCGGTTCCGCTGCCCATGGCCAGGAAAGCGGCGGACAGGGCCAGCACGCCAAACAGTTTGGTGATGCGACTCATATAAAACCCTCCTTAAACGGTTTATTCTGCCATACCAGTAGAAGTTGGCAATACGAAAATGATTATGCCGCAAATACGCGCTCTTGTCAACGCATTTACGCCGACTAGTCGACGCGTGGAGTGCGGAATGAGGACGAGTGATTCAGGTGGCCGCCGACAGCATATCGAAACCGGGTGAACGAAGTGTATTTCCCTTGATTTTTACCCGTTCCGTATCGATTTTAACCTTCGAGGCGCAACGAACGATCCACCTTCCCTCGTGCGACAATTCATTATACGCAGACAGTCTTCATTTCCTTCAAATTAAGGAGTTACAGGAATGACCCGTGTGGACGATTCCATATTGACCGGACTGGCGGGATTTGACTCGGCCACGGTTTACAATGCCGTGGAAAGAGTGCAGGGCGTTTCAAACGAGGATTATACAGGACCGGAAATACAGTACCTGACTCCTGAATTCGGTGCCGTAATCGGGTACGCGGTAACCGCCGAAGTCACGCCGCTCGACGGGACGGAACCCAACCTGAGCTGGTCGGACTACTACGACGTGCTGAACGAAACACCGGGTCCCATGATCGCCGTGATGAAGGACGTAGACGTCCGGCCGAAGCGAGCCGCCCTCTTCGGCGACGGGATGGCACACATCCACCGGGCCCTCGGGGCAGTAGGCGCCGTGGTGGAGGGTTGCGTCCGCGATCTCGAGGGTATACGGGGAGCGGGACTCCCCATATGGGGCGTGGGCACGGTATCGGGCCACGGACCCTTCAACGTTCGGGCCATTGGCCGGGCTCTCGTCGTCGGCCAGGTGCTCATTCAAACCGGCGACCTGCTGATCGCCGACGTCGACGGAGCGGTGAAGATTCCCCTCGACATCGCGGAAGACACGCTGAGAGTGGCGGGTGAGATCAGAACCTGGGAACAGTCCCATTTCGCCAAGATAACCAGTCCGAATTTCTCCTACGATAGGTGGAAGCAGCGAGAATCGAGCAGGTAAGCACTGTTTTGGTACATAACGTGAAAGCCCCCACGGGGACGAAGCTTAGCTGTAAAAACTGGCTCATCGAAGCGGCCTACCGCATGATCCAGAACAACCTGGATCCCCAGGTCGCCTTTGATCCGGACCGTCTCATCGTGTATGGCGGCAGGGGCAAGGCAGCCCGGAACTGGGAGGCCTTCGACGCCATCCTGGATGCGCTGCGCAACCTTGAACCCGACGAAACCCTCATGGTGCAGTCGGGCAAACCCGTGGCAGTATTTCGCACCCACGAGGACGCGCCGCGCGTTCTCATCGCCAACTCCAATATCGTGCCGGCCTGGGCTACCCAGGAGAACTTCGATACCTGGGAGCGGGAAGGGCTGATAATGTACGGCCAGATGACGGCCGGCAGTTGGATATACATCGGTACGCAGGGCATTCTGCAGGGCACCTACGAGACCTTTGGCGCCCTTGCCCGAAAACACGGATGGGGCAGCCTGGCGGGTAAACTCGTTGTTACGGCCGGACTGGGAGAAATGGGCGGCGCCCAGGCGCTGGCCATCACCATGAACGGCGGTGTCGGCCTGCTGGTGGAAGTGGACCCCTGGCGGGCGCGGCGGCGCCTCGAAATGCGCCAGGTGGATACCGTGGCGGAGAACCTCGACCTCGCGCTGACCTGGGCGAACGAGGCGCTGGCGGCCGGGGAATCCAGGTCGATCGCCCTGATCGGCAACGCCGCTGAGGTGCTCCCGGAGCTGCTGAACCGGGGAATCGTACCCGACGTGGTCACGGACCAGACCGCTGCCCATGATCCGCTCTACGGCTACATACCCACCGGGCTTTCACCAGACGAGGCGAGCACGCTGCGCGAGAACGATCCGGACCGTTACCAGGAACGCTCGGCAGCTTCCATGACGGTTCACGTTCAGACGATGCTCGACTGGCAGAAACGGGGGGCCGTGGTCTTCGACTATGGCAACAACCTGCGGCAGCGCGCCTATGACAACGGACTGAAGGAAGCTTTCGACTATCCCGGCTTCGTTCCGGCCTATATCCGTCCCCTATTCTGCGAAGGCAAAGGCCCTTTCCGCTGGGTCGCCCTGTCGGGAGATCCGGAAGACATCTACCGGACCGACCAGGCTGTCCTTGAACTGTTTCCGGAAGACGATCACCTGTTCCGTTGGATCACGATGGCGAGGCGACAGGTGGAATTCCAGGGGCTGCCGGCGCGTATCTGTTGGCTGGGATATGGGGAACGGGCCCGGGCGGGACTGATGTTCAACGAGCTGGTCGCGTCGGGTGAAGTCAGCGCCCCCATCGTCATCGGCCGCGACCACCTGGACAGCGGGTCCGTTGCCAGTCCCAACCGTGAGACCGAGGCCATGAAAGACGGTTCGGACGCCATCGGCGACTGGCCCGTGCTGAACGCGCTGATCAACACCGCCAGCGGAGCCACGTGGGTCAGTTACCATCACGGCGGCGGCGTGGGCATCGGGTATAGTCTGCACGCCGGGCAGGTCATCGTGGCAGACGGTACGCCCGAGGCGGCGGCCCGCCTGGAGCGCGTGCTCACCAACGATCCGGGGATGGGTGTGGCCCGTCACGTCGACGCCGGCTACGAAGAGGCCATGGCCGTGGCGAGAACTCAGGGCGTCAAGATTCCCATGTCGGATTGAATCCGGAAGGCGATGGTCGGATATGGATCACTCCAGGGATGACCTGGCCCTAACAGGTCACGATCTCACCATCGACGAGGTGGTAGCCGTTTCACGCGGCCGCAGCGTCGCCATACACCCTGATGCCATTCCGAGCATGGAACGTTCCCGGGAAGCGGTGGAACGCCTGGTCTCGGAGGGCCGGATCGCCTACGGGATCACCACCGGATTCGGCCGGTTCCGGGATAAGCTGATATCGGCCGACCAGGTCGCAGAATTACAGTTGAACCTCATCAGGAGTCACGCGGCCGGCACGGGTCCTGAACTTGACGAGGAGACCGTACGCGCCATGCTGGTCGTCCGGGCCAATACGCTCGCCATGGGATACTCGGGCATTCGTCCCCACGTCGTCCAGTTGCTGGTGGACATGCTCAACGAGGGGGTGCATCCCTGCATACCCGGGCGAGGTTCCCTCGGCGCGAGCGGTGACCTTGCGGCCCTGGCGCACATGTCCCTGGTATTGATCGGAGAAGGCGAGGCCCTGTACCGTGATCAACGGCTCGACGGGGCGTCGGCCCTGCGGGAGGCGGGGCTTCAACCGGTCAGCCTCGGGGCCAAGGAGGGACTGGCCCTTACCAATGGCACGACCTTCATGGCCGGACTCGGCGCTTTATTGGTGCACCGGGCGACAAACCTGGCGCTGACGGCGGATATCGCGGCCGCAATGACACTGGAGGGGCTGCTCGGCACCGACCGCGCTTACGACGCCCGTGTGCACGCCATCCGTCCCCATCCCAGGCAGATCGCCTGCGCGGGTTTTCTGCGGGGTATTCTGCGCGATAGCCGGCTGTTGCGTTCCGACGATCCCGGCAACGTTCAGGACCCCTACACCCTGCGCTGCGTCCCCCAGGTTCACGGTACGGTCAGGGACACGATCGACTACGCCCGCTGGGTGATCAATATCGAGCTGAACGCCGCGAACGACAATCCCCTGGTTTTTGTAGAGGATGATCCAGGCAAGGCCGAAATCATCAGTGCGGGAAACTTCCACGGGGAACCCATCGCCGTGGCGATGGACAGCATGAAATTGTCGATCACGGACATGGGCAACATGAGCGAGCGGCGCACGGCCCGGTTGGTGGATGCCGATTCCAACGGAGGCGTGCTTCCCATGTTCCTCACGGACCATGGCGGCCTGGAGAGCGGCCTTATGCTCGCCCAGTACACGGCGGCGGCCCTGGCCTCGGAGAACAAGGTACTGGCCCATCCGGCCAGCGCGGACTCCATTCCCAGCAGCGCCAACATGGAAGATCACGTGAGCATGGGCGCCACCGCCGTGCATCACACGCTGCAGGTACTGGAAAACGTGGAGACCATCGTCGCCATCGAATTGATCGCCGCGGCCCAGGCCATCGATTTTCGGTGCAGGGAACCCGGAGTCACTCCCGGCGATTTGGGGCGGGGAACCGGCCAGGCATACCGGTTGATTCGCCGGCATGTTTACTTCCTGGACCGCGACGCCCCCCTTGCCCCGCTGATCGAATCCGTCCGCAGGCTGGTCGTACAGGGCGACGTAGTTGATGCGGTAAGGGAGAAAGTGGAAGTGCCCGGACCTACGCTGGACTGAGTCATTCATCCGGATGAACAGTCGACGCCGACGCTCAGGATGTAGACGCCGGTTTCCTGGGTGTAGGTCCCGGTCCCGATCCAGTCGGGAAAACCCAGGCCGACGGGATTGTTCACCTCTTACTGACGAGAACCATGGAATCCGTAGATCTGTACCTGCACAACGCGGAGCAGGTGGTAACCTGCGCATCGGGGGCTCCCCGGCGCGGTCCGGACATGGCGACGGTCGACGTGATCGAGAACGGGGCCGTGGCGATCCTTGACGGGCGGATCGCGGCGGTCGGCCCGACCGGACACATCGAAGGAAGATTCGCGGCCGAACGATCCATTGATTGCCGGGGGCGGTCTCTCTGCCCCGGTTTCGTGGACGCCCATACCCATACGGTTTTCGGTGGGGACCGCGCCGCGGAGTTCGAGATGAGAATAAAGGGCGCCTCCTACCTGGAAATCATGGCGGCCGGAGGGGGTATCGTCCGTACGGTCCGGCATACGAGAGCGGCATCAGTGGACGAACTCGTGTCGTCCGCAACCACGCGCCTTGACGAGATGCTAATCCTGGGTTCTACGACCGTGGAGATCAAGACCGGGTATGGCCTGAGCGTGGCAGATGAACTCAAGATGCTTCAGGTCATCGAACAGCTCGACCGGGACCATCCCTGCGATATCGTCCCCACCTTTTTGGGTGCCCACGCGGTTCCACCGGAATTCGACGGGAATTCGGAAGCGTACACGCGGTGCGTAATCGATGAGATCCTGCCGGAAGCGGCGAACTGGTATCGAACTTCCCGGTTCGCTGCGCGGAGTGTCTCCATGTACGTCGACGTTTTCTGCGAAGACCACGCCTTCGATCTTTCCCAGTCACGCCGAGTGCTGGAGGCCGGGATCGAAGTCGGCCTTCGGGCCAAGATGCACGTGGACCAGTTCAACGATTTCGGCGGCGTCTCCATGGCAGTGGAACTCGGCGCCGCGTCGGTGGACCATCTCGACGTGACCGGCCGGACAGAAATAGAGCAGCTTGCCGGGTCGGACACGATGGCCGTGGTGCTGCCCGCCGTGAACTTCAACCTGGGCATGGCGAACTACGCCGATGCGCGGACGATGTTGGATGACGGCGCCGCCGTGGCCCTTGCCACCGACCTGAATCCCGGATCCGCGCCCTGTCCATCCATGTCCACGGTCATGGCCATTGCCTGCCGGCAGCAGCAATTCACCCCCGCGGAAGCACTGAACGCTTCCACCATCAACGGGGCATGGGCCGTCGGCCAGGGTGACGAGGCGGGATCTATAGAAACCGGCAAGCGGGCCGACATCCTTATACTGAAAGAGGGTGATTACCGGCACATTCCCTATTTCTTTGGTGGAAACCCGGTGCAGACCGTGATCAAGCGGGGTCAGGTTATGAACCCATGAACGAAGAACCCCACGTTCGTTACGTAGATGGCCACTGGGTCATGCCCGGCCTGGCCACGGCCCATTCGCACGCCTTCCAACGCGCGCTTCGCGGTCGGACCCAGCGTAGGGCGACCCGTGCGGGCACCTTCCTCGGCTGGCGGGACGAGATGTACCAGCTGGTCGAAAAGCTCCGCCCGGATGACCTGTATGCGATCGCGTGCTTCGCGTACACGGAGTTGGCTATGTCAGGAGTCACGGCCGTAGGCGAGTTTCACTACGTCCACCATGGTCCCGGAGGTCGTCCCTATGCCGAGCGAACCGAACTGGCGGACGCCGTAATTCGCGCGGCGCGGGACGTCGGCATCCGCATCAGCCTGATCCGTACCGCCTACTTGCGCGGCGGATACGACCAGGCGCCGGTTCCCGCGCAGGAACGGTTCATAGACCCGTCGATCGATGAAGTCCTCAATGACCTGGATGCCCTGCGGTCCCGCTACGAGGGCGACCCCCACGTAGCCGTTGCCGCGGCCGCGCACAGCGTACGCGCGGTGCCGCTGCCCCAGGTCCAGACGCTGGCAGGCTACGCAGAAAGGAATGGCACGGCCTTTCACATGCATGTAAGCGAACAACGCAGTGAACTGGAGGAATGCCGGGCAGAATACGGGACTACCCCGGTCGCACTGTTATCTGCTGAAGGGATTCTGTCGTCTCGTTTCGTGGCCGTTCACGCCACGCACCTGGATGAAGCAGAAGTGGCGGCACTAGGCGAAAACCAGTCCTTCGTTTGCATCTGCCGAACGACGGAAAGGGATCTAGGCGACGGCCTGCCACCCGTGTCCGACCTGCTGCGCGCCGGAGTTCGCCTGTGCATCGGAGTAGACAGCCACGCCTGCGAGAACGCCTTCGAGGAAGTGCGGGCCGTGGAACTGGACGAACGATCTCGCCTGGAGAAACGGCATGCCGCGGCGGAAGCGCCGGTGCTGTTGGATGCGGCCACGAGGCAGGGTTACGCGGCTTGCGGTCTCGAGGCTTACTGGAAGGAGGATTATGTGCGGTTGGATCCCAATGATCCGTCCATCGCGGCCATCGCCCCTGATCTCGCTCCCGACGCGATTCTGTTCGGCGCGACCCCGCGGGCGGTTAAGACCGTTGTCGTCGGGGGGCGGACGATCGTCGAAGAAGGATGTCATGCAGACTACGAATCGACCTTGGAACGATACCAGGAAACGTTAAGAAAACTTGATATGACCTGTTTTTAATCGAGACGATATCAAGTAAACGACTGGTTTTGGTCAATCGCGATGTGACCCGGTTCGACACGGGTTTGTATGTAATGATTGACTACAGTTAATCCTGCATTCAACAGACTAAAGGAGGGCGCGATGGCATCGGTTAAGTATGACTATGCGGAAATGATCTGGAACGAGATTCGGGACGCCGCGGCGCAGGACCGTGTCGCTCTGCTGCCCGTGGCAACTTACGAGGACCACGGACCCCATCTGCCCGTGGACGTCGACGTGGTCCTGGCGACGGAAATATGCCGGCGTGCCGCGGCTCGCATACCGGAAGAAGTCGTGCTCGCCCCTCCAGTGACACACGGATACAGTCCCCACCACATGGATTTCCACGGGACGATCACCATCCGGTGGGACACTTTTATCAACTATGTCCGGGACGTATGCTGCAGCCTGGCCTATCACGGTTTCAAGCGCATCCTGGTCATCAACGGGCACGGCAGCAATACCTCTCCCCTCGACCTGGCAGCCCGGCTGTCGGTCCTCGATTACGAAGGCCGAATTCTATGCGCCACCGCCAATCACTGGGGACTGAGGCAGGCCAGAAACCTGGGCATGGAACTCCGGGATTCGGACTATGGCGGTACTTCCCACGGCGGTGAATTCGAGACCTCCCTCTACCTGGCCCTGAAGCCCGACCTGGTCGACATGGACAAGGCCGTGGACGAGAGAAGCCCGATGACTCCCAGTTTCAAGACCGACCTCCTCGCAGGCGGGCATCCCGATGGTTCCGACGCCCGCATGGTGCCGTATTGGAGTTCAATAACTGCCAGCGGCGTGATCGGGGACGCCACCAAGGCTACACGGGAGAAGGGGGAGCAGTTCCTCGAAGCCGGCATCAATGGACTGATCGAACTGATCCGGGAACTGCGCCAGACGCCGATACGGGAACGGCGGGAGCAGCACGGCGAACAGCCGGATACGAAGTGGAAGATGACCTAGGAGCCTGCACACATTGCTTCAGCCTCATCCAGTATTCCGGTATTAAATAAAGATTGATCCGATAAATCGGTATTGTAATTAACCACCACAACATCACGCCTAGCATAAGGTCGTGTCATTCGGCAACAGCAGGCATAATCCCAGGAGAAGCATGATGCAATCAAAAGATGAAGCACCTCAAAGCCGTGAGAAACGCCTGAGCACAATGGAACGGCGTGGTTTTCTCAAAACCGCCGGTGTGGCTGCCGGCCTGGCGACGTTGATCGGTCCCGATACATACCGGGGTATCGAGGCGGCGGTAAACGACGCTTCGGATCTCACTCCGCAGCAGGCCGCGCGCGAGGAAGGGCTATGGCGCGAAGTCAGTCAGGCTTTTACCATGCAACGTAGCCTGACCCACCTGGATAACGGTTATACCTGCCCTACACCCCGCGTTGTCACCGAAGCGGTTGTACGGTTTATCTGGGAACAGGAACAGGGTCCTTACGGGTTGTACGTTCGGCAGGCCAGAGACCGTCTGGGTACAGTGAAGAGATCCCTGGCGCGTCTCTTCGGGAGCAGTCCTGAGGAAATCGCCATCGTGCGCAACGCCACCGAGGCGCTCAAGACGGTCCTGTACGGCGTACCCCTGACCTCGGGAGATGAAGTCCTTACCACGATGCAGGATTACAGCTCCATGGTGAGTGCCCTTCGGAACAGGGAGAAGAAGGAGGGGATCAAACTGGTTCGGGTGCGGGTGCCCACGCCGGCAAAGTCGATGGATGACCTGGTGGAGATCTATGAACGCGCCATTACACCAAAGACCCGTTTGATCCTGGTGTCCCACATCACCTACACCACCGGCCAGGTGTTCCCGGTCCGGCGTATCTGCGATCTGGCCCATCAGCACGGTATCGAAGTGGTCGTTGACGGCGCGCACGCGGTGGGCCATCTGGATTTCAACGTTTCGGATCTGGACTGCGATTATTACGGTACGAGCCTGCACAAATGGCTCTTTGCGCCTAAAGGGACCGGCATGCTGTATATCCGCAAGGAACATATAGAGAAGATCGAGCCGTTATACGGTCCATACACCAGCCGCCGGTTTGACGCTACCAAAAGCATGCGGAAATACGAATCCGTCGGTACCCAGTCCCAGGCGCCGCGTCTGGCCATCGGTGAGGCCGTTGCGTTTCACAATGCCATCGGACCGAAGCGCAAGGAAGAACGGCTCCGGTATTTAAAGAATCACTGGGCGGATCGGCTTCGGCAGCATCCCAAAATCCGTGTGTACACGTCGACAGAATCTGAAATGAGCTGTTGTATCGCCTCGGTCGGGATCGAAGGCGTCGATCCGAGTGCTTTACAAAACTATTTATGGGAAGAGCATCAGATTCTGACGGCCAGGGGCTACTATGGGGGAGAGGATTACAGTATGCGATGGAATCGGGTTTCGCCGAATCTATACACGACGTTGCCCGACCTGGATTACTATTGCGATGTGATGGAAGAGACGGCGGAAAACGGTCTTCCGGAACCCTACCGTAGTATCGAACCCGACCGGACACGATTCCAAAGGTAAGAAACCTGAAAAGGAGCGTCGCTGGAATGTCACGGCGGCACGCGCGAAAGGAGTCGAGCGCGGTAAGGTTAAGTATTTGAAATGGTAAACTACGAGATCAGCCCCTTGACGGCTCGCTCATACGCTCTCGGGCCTGCCGACTCAGTTCCGGCAAATGATCGTCATTGGCCATGACCTGCTCCAGGTGACGCAACCGTTCGGGGGAGGCGCTACGAACCATCGCATCGCCGTATGCTTCCTCCAGCCAGAAACGCGCCGCGCCGCTGATGTAATCGCGCAGGTCCGAAATACGACTCTCCGGATAGCGTTCACACAGGTTCATGGTAAACATGCGCCGGTGGGTACCGCCGCCGAACGCGGCATGCTTGGTATTGTGATTAAAGCAGACGATGTCACCCGGCGTGGTCTCCAGCGCCACGGCAGGTATATCCGGTCCTTCCGTGTCCCATACAGATGAACTCTCGCCGACATGCTGCTGCAATGAATCTGCGTAAACATCATCCATCTTATGGCTTCCTGGAATGACCCGTAGACATCCGGTGTCTTTTGTCAATGCATCCAGGTAAAAGGCGATCTTTACATGCCTGATGTCGGCATGCCTGCCATCCGAGTGCCAACCCGTATCACCGGCGTAGTAATTGCCATCGCTGCCCATATAGTTGAAATCGTCTCCAAGCAGACTGGTTGCGATCCCTTTTATCCGCGGATCGTCCAGCAGTGAGGAAAGTCGATCGTGCTGGTCAATGAACGGTACGATACAGGATCGAGCCTTGCCGTCGTGAGGCCGCCCATGATGACCGCCCCCGCGACCTGTCCACACTTCTTCAAAGTCGTTGATGATCTCGTCAATACGATCGCTCAACAAACCGGGAAACCCCAGATAACCAAAAGTATCAAAAAAGGCGAGTTGCTGTTCTGTCAGTTGATTATCCATAGCTTTATAGCTCCTTCGAGCAGTAAGTCCGCTTGCAGTGCGGAATCTACGTTCTAAACGCGGAAGTGTGTTTCTTCACTCCACCGAAATCGACGGGGACGAATGGAATTTCCTTCCTATAGCTTACGGATTGGGAGGAGAGGTACAGATGAGTACTACAAGGGTCTCGGTTCCGGTATTTTCGATCCCGTGAAGACACCAGGGCGGTAAATAGACGAAATCGCCCTTTTTTATATTGCGTTTGTAATTCGCGAACGTCATCTCCCCTGATCCCTCAAGGATGACATACGTCTCTTCGGTCGGATGTGAACCAGGTTCAAGAATGACGTGAGGCGGCAGGTAAAACAACACCAGGCCCATGTTCTCCGCCGGGGCGTTAGGGTTGACTGGATGTACCACTCTGACCCCCAGGCCATTGCATCCGGGATAGACTATCGGCACGCCATCCTGGGCATTGACGATCATGGGATCCGGCGGGGTCTCCGGTTTGGGTATATCGGGGATTTTAGCGTGGTCTTCGCTGGTGTATCCTTTGAACTCGGTAATCTTCGCCATATGAAAGACACTCCTTTTCTTGTTGGTGCTGCCTGGTGATATTCAGGTAACAACTTGACTGCCGCCATGAGCTGCCGTGATTTCAAAATCGAATTCCAGCGTATCGCCCAGGGGCGCGTAACCGACTTTCGGATATATGTGGTTGGAGGTCGGGTTGGCCAGGTCGGTATAGAGGCTGCAGAATCTGTAGTCGCCTGAAAGCAGTCTCTTCGTCAGATGGTAGACGCAGGAAGTGGCGTATCCCCTGTTGCGCAACTCCGGCGGTGTATAAACCAACGAGATTACCGTGCCATTTTTCATGGCCCGTGATTCCTTGACGATGGATACCGGTCCATCGTGATCCCAGACGTACAGTTTCCTTTCCGCAATGTACTTTACCGCGTTGCGTTCCGCTTTTCCGGGTTCGGATTCCTCTCCTATTGCTTCTGATGAGAACTCCTTGATCCATATTGCCATAAGGGGCAGATCGTAACGGATCGTCGCTCGGTGCAGTTTTTCCGGCAGCAATGCGTCTTGCATACGGTCATTCCCGGGGCAATATCTTTGTAGATCCGATTACTGTGTACTGATCGAGTTGGATCACCTGACCGGTTTCAGTCTTGCAACACGCCGGTGACGCCCAGGTAGATCTGGCCGTCGTGATGGACGGTCAGGTCCATGTTGTAGGATTCCGACATCAGCTCGATATCGTCTCTATCGAAGTACCTTTTGTAGATCTCGTAGGTGCGCCCATCATTGAGCTTGCGTACGGCGGTACCCTTTTTGTTACGCGACTTACGAAATTGGGACCAACTGGAATCCATGATGATGACCCGTCCGGCTGGTTTCAGCACTTTTCTTAGCTTCCGGAGAAACAGGTCCATCTGGGTGTCCGTGAGATGACTGAGAAAAAACCCCACAAGTACTGTATCGTAGGTATTGTGGTCCAACGGCACTTCGAGGGCATCAGCCCGTACAAAATCGGAGATCGTTTCTACCTCGTGTTCACGCGCCATCTTGCGGCACTTCCGAAGCATTTTATCCGATTGGTCCACGAGCGTGATCGAAGAGCAGTTGGCGGCGTAGAACTGAAGCCAGTAACCCGTTCCGCAGGGGATGTCCAGGAGCCGGCCGTGAGCATGTTCACTAACAAGTTTTGATAGCGATCTGGCCTCATCCACGTATAGTTTCGGATCCGAAACCTTACCGGGCGGCTTTCCAAGGGTATAGATATCGTCGAATTCGGCCGCTCTCTCGTTGTAGTAATCGTTCATGCTCCGGCGAAGGCGTGAGTCCATGTCTGATCGTTCTCCCTGGGCTGCGTG
The DNA here is from genome assembly GCA_965262815.1 of bacterium. Classification (GTDB taxonomy): domain Bacteria; phylum JAAXHH01; class JAAXHH01; order JAAXHH01; family JAAXHH01; genus JAAXHH01. Next base: position 808,427 of record OZ253560.1, read on the forward strand.
TTATTTAAACGTGTTGTTTCAACGTGCTATGGTCTGGCGCCGCGGAACGGTCTAGTGTAGACGTAGAACTTCCGCGCCAGTTCGATTCCGGTCGCGACACACCCGCTACTTCCTTCGATTCTTTTCCAGCCACTCGACGGTGTAATCCACGACATCTCGCTGGTGCATCAACTGAGAATCAGCCAGGCCGACCATGCCGCGAGAGACATCACCGCCACTCGGCGATCGCAGCAAATCCTCACCAATACGACCGAAAGCGGAGCTGTCCAGGTTGATGTCTTCGAAGGTGGTCCATTTTCCTGATGCTCCGGCCGCAGAAAGCGGAGCGCCTTCTTCGACGACGCACCTGTAAGGATAGGACGCCCGGTATTCCGCCAGGTGCATGGACGTGTTACGCGAATGGTCCACCCCGAGTAGCAGGACATGTCCGTCCAGTTCGTAAATCCTGGCCAGCGGGGAGCTCTCGCCCATGCCGAATTCCAGCTTATGTCCGTCCGTTATGAACGAAGCCCGAGGTCCCACTGCGCAGAATGAATGTTGCGGATGCGCGCTGCGAAGCGCGCCATTCTGATTGCGGAACGTCTCCGCGATGATGCCCATAGAGCGCGCAGGTGTCAGATCCGGATCGTACGCTGGCGTGTTCTTGCGAATGACCGGCCACCAGGTCTCCGGTACGGGCGGTTCCCGCCACTTACTCGGCTCTGTAAGATCGGCGGAGTGCGCGGGCATAACCAGGGTACCGGTCGGACCAAGCGCGTTTCGCAAGGCTAGGATAACCGCGACCGGACCGCCACAGACCCATCCAATAGCGCTCAGGGATGAGTGGACGAGCAGGACCATGCGCGGGCGCACGCCCAGGGTTACAAGGTCAGATTGCAATGAATCTATCGTGACCGGGAATGACGTGTTTTGAATGACGTCTGCTTCGCTCATGGTTTCATTGCTCGAACACCGGATGGACAACCGAGTTGTAGGATTCCCGAGTGACTGCAACTGACCATCGGCCATTTCGCCCCGGGACTGTAAGTTAAGACGGTACCATGAAGGGTAACTTTTGCATGCGCGCGACCTGTTTAACTGATTGTACTCGTTGCGTAAATCAACTCCAAGAAGATACGTTGACGGATGCAGTTCGCATTGCCCAGTGGACGCCAGTTTCGAATACATGGTCCAACGTCTACAGACGCGTATGTGGCCACTTCCGGCTCGTACCACGCCGTCATAAAAATACCTTGCAACATGCCATGGGCCGTTTTATCATTCTGATTCATCGCAAATGATTCCAACGCGCAATCATCGACATAATCTAAACAAATTTATACAGCGATTTCCGGAATAGTCAGGGGTCAGCCGGGTTGTGAGGTTGTTTTCCCAACCTGGTGGAATTTGTCGTACGGCCCATAAATTGACGAGGAAGCGTATGAAAACGCGTGATGGTAACGGCCATGGCGGGGAAACACCGGAGGCGCCTGCGTCGTTGTTAACGCGGAGGACCTTGTTTCGCCGTGGCCTTGCGGGACTGTTGGCGGTCTCCTGCGCAGGCTGGAAGGACGCCGATACCGTATTGGGGGGATTGAACATGGTCTCAGCACAGGAGATGGGAAGCGGAACCGGATCAGATGACTCTTCCGACGACGCGTTCGTCCTGGGCATGTCCGCCGCCTTTTCCGGTCCCTCGAGAGGGTTGGGCAGCGAGCTTTACAGAGGAGCCAAATCCTATTTCGATTTCGTCAACGAAAATGGGGGTGTGGCCGGCCGCAAGATCGTCCTGAAGCTTTACGACGACGGATATCAGCCCGATCCATGTGTCCGAAATACCATGAAACTCATGCTCGAAGACAACGTATTCCTGCTCTTCGGGTACGTGGGCACGCCGACCGTAACACGCGTGCTGCCCCTGCTGAAGAAGTTTCAGGACGAGCAGGTATACCTGTTCTTCCCCTTTACCGGCGCCCAGCCCCAGCGTGAACCGCCATACGGCGATTTCGCCTTCAATCTCAGGGCCTCCTACCGCCAGGAGACGGCCGGGCTCGTCGCCAATTTCCTAGCCACCGGTAAAAGACGAATCGCCGTGTTTTACCAGGCCGACGCCTATGGAAGAAGCGGCTGGGCCGGCGTCAGGGCGGCACTCGAAAGACACGGCGAACAACTCGCGGGCGAGGCGACCTACCGCCGGGGCCAGAGGTTCACAGGCAGCATGCGGCAACAGGTGGAGATCCTCAAGGCCGCTTCCCCGGACGCCGTGATCTGCATCGGGTCGTACGCGGCCTGCGCGGCGTTCGCCCGGGACGCCATCGACCTGGGCCTTCGGGTTCCGATCGCCAACCTTTCTTTCGTGGGGAGCGAGAACCTACTCCAACTGCTCAGCGAGGGTCGGGAGGACGCGGAGACCTACACGCGTTATCTCGTCAACTCCCAGGTGGTCCCGAGTTACGAGGACACTTCTATTCCGGCCGTGCGGGAGTACCGTGATTTGATGGCTCGCTATGATCCTGCGGTGCCCGAAGAACTCGTCAAGGAGCCCTACAGCCCGTTTCCGCAGAGTTTTGTCAGTCTGGAGGGGTTTCTGGACGCCAAACTGATGACCGAAATCCTGAGACGTTTGGGAGGGGAACTCGACCGGGACGGGTTGGAGGAAGCGGTGTTCTCGGTCCAGGACTATGACCTGGGGATCGGTGAAAGGGTTTCTTTCAGACCCGATCGCCGCCAGGGGCTTCAAACGGTCTACTACACCGTCGTCCAGGAAGGGCGCTTCGTGACCCTGGACGACTGGCAGGGCTGGGTCTCGTAAAATGAAAATCCAGAAACTTTTTCAAAAAACGCGTTTCGGCATCTTCCTGCTCTTCGGGATCATCGTCCTGTCCACGTCCATCCTATGTATATACACGGTAGATACACAGTTGACGGTGGAGTACGAGACCAACAGCCGGAACATCGCAAAGAGCATCGCCGATTCCAGTGTCGACATCATCCTCAACCGGAACCTGGCCACGCTTCAGTCGATGATCGATCAGTTCGTCGAGATCCAGGGCATACGTTACATCTACATCACCGACGAAAACGGCGAATACCTCGCCCACACCTTCGTCCCGGGCATTCCCGCGGAGATACTATCGAGCGACCATATGAATACGGAGCGCGTGGAGCGGAGTATCCCGGGAATGGGCGATTTCATGGAAGTCGGGAGCCCGATCCTGACCGGTGTCGCGGGCACGGTGCACGTCGGCATGGACCTGGATATCGTCGCTCTCAAGATTCAGCGCGCCATCGGTCAGCAGGTTATCCTCATCTGCATTTTCCTCGTCGTGGGCGTCCTTGCGTCGATCTGGCTGGTCAATCTAGCCGCGAAACCACTGGCTGAACTTCTCACGTACGCCGTCAACATCGCCGGCAAGAACGAAGATGGCACGCCAGATGGCGAACTCCTGTCACGTGACGATGAAGTAGGCGATCTGGCCCGCCTCTTCCGACACATTTCCGATCAGTCAACGAGTTCCGACAGTCCCGGAACACCTCAGGAAAACCTACGGTAGGGGGTGGGACACCGGTGCGTATACCCAGAACCGTCATCGCACTCTTCTGCACCTCACTGCAGGTCTGTTTCGGTACGGTGTACGCCTGGAGTTTCTTCCAGACAATACTGGTACACCAGGTCGGTTGGACCCATACCGAGACGGCCTGGGCCTTCAGTATCGCCATCTTCTCGCTGGGCGTGTCCGCGGCGTGGGCTGGATACATGCTGCCGAAGATGGGTCCGAGAAAACTCGCGCTGATTGGCAGTTTCCTGTTTTCCAGCGGATACCTGATCGCCGGCCTGGCGCTGCATCTCGAATTCATCCCGCTTTTCTACCTCGGATACGGAGTGATCGGCGGAGTGGGCATCGGCCTGGGATACGTCACGCCGGTCGCGACCATCGCAAAGTGGTTTCCCGACCGCAAGGGACTGGCTACCGGGATCGTAGTAATGGGTTTCGGCATCGGGGCCTTTCTGCTGAGCAAAGGACTCGCGCCATTGCTGATCGTGCGGACGGCGGGCGCCCTGCCCGAGGTATTCGTATGGCTCGGGATCATTTTCGCACTGATATTGATCCCCTGCAGCCTGGCCCTGTCCGATCCTCCCGCTACCGTTAAACTGGCGGGAAGCACGACCGATCCCGGCGAAGTCGACGAGCCGCAATCCGCCCGTACCTACCTGAGCACCACGCAGTTCGTCTTCATGTGGATCGTCTTCTACTTCAATATAGCGGCAGGGATCTCGGTCATCAGCTTCCAGTCGGAGATCCTCCAGGAGATCTGGGGCCTGGCGGACAGAAACATCGAACCGACCACGCTCGCCGAATACGGCGCGACCCTCATCGCGGTCAGTTCTATCTGCAACGGGCTGGGACGGCTGTTCTGGGGGCTGTTATCCGATCGTTTTGGAAGGGTTACGATTTTCAGGGTGCTGCTCGCCAGCCAGATGCTGGTTTTCGGTATACTCATGACGGAGACCAACCCCTGGGTCTTCTCGGCACTGGTCTGCTATGTCCTGCTCTGTTTCGGCGGCGGCTTCGCCACCATGCCTTCCTTCGTCCTCGACGTCTTCGGCACGAAGAAGATGTCCACGATCTACGGCGCGGTGTTGACGGCCTGGGCGGCCGCCGGGATCACCGGGCCACTGTACGTAGGGTATCTGAAGGACATGTATCCCGACCGGGCCGTTATGTACTGCTGCCTAATAGGGATCCTCATGCTCGGGGCCGGGTACCTTTTCTCCTACCTGTTGAACGACGGACGGATAAGAATCGGGCGTCCCACGCTTGAGACCACGCTGCAACGGTACGGGATCCCGGTGCAGGGGCGGGGTTGATGCGGTACGCTGGCGTTTCCCGACCTAACCTGTCAGGCTATTAATGTTAAAATCAGCAACGTGTTACCAACTGTGTGGATGAGTTTCCGTACGCAGCTGCCATTCTACCCGTCCTGACCATTCTCGGTGACATCCAGAAGTAGTTCACGTTCATTCAGCGGCTGTATCGGCCGATTGTTGTCATGGACAATGGCCTTAAACGCGGCGATCTGCTGTTCGGACAATCCAATCGGGGTTGTCAGCACAATCCAATTGACACCTTCCGAACAGGGAGGGGTAGTCAGCGAACCGTCGTAGCGGTAGGAGCCCCGATCGCTCGGAAGTAAATCGTCGGCGTCGATAACGGCGTTTTCGATGAGATTCGTGGCGCCGGGCGTGTCCGGCAGTTGCGCCCACATGGAATCAAAGGCAGCGTTTTCGTCGCCTGGCTCGATCAGAACCCCGATCACCGTCAGCGTGCCAGCTTCATTCCTGTGAACAAGGTGCATCTCCATTTCAAATGTTCTACCGGCTACCGTATGTTCGCTCGGGGCGTGGAAATGGAACTGCAAAAGCTGATACCCTACACCATCGACTTCGATCCGGTTCTCACTGGCAGGCGATACTTCGATCGTGTGGCCGTTGTTATGGATGTTCATCTCCGAAGGCTGGTAGTCGAACATGATATCAGAAAGCTCTGACGCCGCAGGAGCCACAAGGTCGATGGGAGATTGAAGCGTTCCCTCGGCACAAAGAGCGAAATCAGGGCTTAACTGGCCCCAAACGTCCGGCCCATTCTCTTCTTCGTAGCCCCACTCTACTTGCTCTGTCTGGGATGGTGGATTCTCGGTCTCAGCACAGCCGCTTGCACAGACTCCAATTATACAGATACCAGTGACAAATGTGAGTTTGTTCATTTTGTACACTCCTTCGCTGACTATGTTCTCACCTCTTTTAAAATCCATCTCAGGATAATGAACTGATCTTTCAAACTGAAGAAACAGACTACCTGTCCTCCCTTCGCCACATCCCTGGTTTTGCGTCGCAATCAAGCACTGCAAGAAAGATCTGCCCTAAGTTTCAACCTACACCTAATATCCCAGGCAATTCGGCCAACGTGTTGATTTCATGGTCAGCCCTGGTCTCAGTTTCGTTCGTCAAACCTTCGCGATTCAGCCAGACCGTTTGAGCGCCGGCCTCATGCGCCCCTGCAACATCGTTTTTTAGAGAATCACCCACGTGTAACATTTGATCCAACGGGCAACCCGCTTTCCCCGCGGTAATCTCAAAGATCCTACGATCAGGTTTCTGGATCTGCACGTCTTGCGAGAAGACCACGAAGGCAAAACGTCCCTCAAGCCCGCATCGCTCGGGGTAACTGTTCCCGTTTGACAGCAAGCCCAGTTTGAAATGAGGCGCCAGTTGATCGAGGGCGGGTAAGGCGTCAGGATACAGTTCCATGTCTTCGAAGCGATGTTTGAGGTATATCTCGTTCAGATGGACTGCCATATCGTGGTCATGGCGGCCTACACTTTCCAGCGTCCGCTCAAATGCGAGTAGCCTGATTTCCTCGAGGTTCCAAATCCTGCCTTTCACTTCATCCTCGACCCGATGGCGAATTGCTATCATTTCTTCCACCGAGAGGTCCTCGGCAGGTTGAGAGGGAACCAGGCTACGCAGCTCCTCCAGGGCTTTCTTCAACGAATGCCGCATGACCTTCTGAAAGTCCCACAGGGTCATGTCGCCATCGAAGGAAATTGCTGAAATCGTCAAGGTTGTTGCTTCTTAGAATGGACTTAGTTTACTTCAACGTCATTTGTTTATTTTATCTGCTTCGAAATCCAAATCTCTTCCGGACAATCAGGGTTGTCTGTCCTGGATTGTTTGTACACCTTGAAACCACATTTCCAATAGAAACTTCTTGTCAAATCATAGGGTTGATACTCCACGTTATCACCGACAATCTAACCAATCTGTAGCCATGGACATACACAAAGATACCATATAGATTTAGCGCGGAATCCTGATGTGGGATTTCAGTCAGAAATGCTGTTGCCTGGACAGAATCGAATGAGGGCGTTTAATGTCTCAAGTTTCAGATAATCCATACATGTACTATGGTGCCTATGGCTTGTGTCGTGATCCGTCGGGCCGCCTGCTCCTGGTTCGCATCGCCGGCGGGTTGGATAAGGGATTTTGGACCTTGCCTGGCGGTGGAATTGAATGGGGTGAACATCCGGATGCCGCATTGCTCCGGGAATTGGAAGAGGAGACGGGCGCTGTTCACATCAAGACGTTCCAGGTCGCCGCGATATATTCACAAAAGTACATACGAAGTGTGGAACGACCGCATGACTCGGTTCATCACATCGGAATCCTCTACGAAGTTACGCTGGGCAAGCTGGATCTCAGACCCGAAAAAGACGGATCGACGGATCGCTGTGAGTTTTTCACCGAAAGCCAGGCGCTAAAACTGCCCCTTGTTCCATTGGGTAAATTTGCGGTCGACCTGACATGGCCGAAATCCTAGCTTAATCGGTCGGTTAAGTGTTTCACTACACTTAGTTCGAAAAGACATGGAGAAACAGGTAATATGAGTCGCCAGTGCTCTGAAGGTTGAGCTACCGGCTCAAGTTCCACAGTTTGGAATAGGATACGACAGACATCCAGTGCCTGGACGGCGCCAGACTCCTCGAAGCGGCGAAATGTTGCGTCTCGTGAACCTTTTCCTCTCGAACACCGCCCTGTTAGATGAAGGGAGAGCGATCTAATGGGGTTCCTCAGTGATCAGATACTTGTCCAGAAGATCCGGGCCGGCAACGAGCAGGCTTTCGTGAAGCTGATTCGGCGTTACGAGCGATCGCTGGCCGCATTGATCCGGGATCGGCTGGGATTCGTGGACGCGGTCAAAGACGTAATGCAGGAGACGCTCGTGCACGCCTGGCTGGGGCTGCGAGCTCAAGAACCCCAGCATGTGCGCGCATGGCTCTACCAGGTGGCGCGTAACCGCTGCGGCGACTACCTGCGTTCCACGCAACGCCGGGAGCGCTTTGTCGAGGCTGACGCGCTCGCGATGATGGTAAATCGTTTCGGAGTGCCAGCTGCCCGTCAACGCCGGGCAGCGGAAGATGTGGTCGAAGCCTTCGATCAGGTGCCGGAGAAGGAACGAGCAGCACTGAGGTCGTTCTACCTGGACGGTTTGAGCATAGCGGAAATCGCGGCCCGGCATCGTTGCCCACCTGGAACTATCAAGCGGCGGCTGTCCCACGGGCGCGACATCGTTCGGAGCGAGTTGGGTGTTTCCACAATTGTAAGGAGAACAGCCATGAGTGCTGAAAGAACAAAAACGAGGAAGGAGTCCTTTCCCGAATACCGGCCCGAGATCTCCGTCACGAAAAGCTCGGGAGAACCATTCGTCGTCGATCTTCGGGAGTTGGCATGGTGGTTCATCGTTCCCGAAATCGGCGAAAGTGTGCGGTGCGCCGACTATGAGCCAACCCGCGATGGGTCCGCCTGGAAGCTGACCGAGACCAGAGCCTTTGCTGCACGACGGCGCGCCATCATACACGGGCGGGAGTGCGTAGAGATCGAGATTGAGGAACAACGTTGCCAGGACCGGGACGGGCTACTTCCCCTCAACTATGTGCCAGAGAAGAGGGCTCGCCATACCAAAGTCTGGGGCCGTCTGGCAGAGACGGAGGTACAGTGGCTGGCGGTCGAGAGCATGAAGTCGGATGGCACCAGGGAGATTCTGACCTGTCTCGACGAAGACTTTGGGTGGGATTTTGGGATGACTCCTCGCCTTGTAGATGACAAGGGCTACCTGATCGAGCAACCGGAAGGAATGTTTACCAGAAAAGCAGATGCTCCGGAGGTGTTTTCACACGGCCTTTTCACGGTCCGCATCGGCGAACGGGCAATCGAATGCATGCGCGTTTTTGAGATCGATATAGATGCATCGGAGAGGGCGGTGATGGTCATGGCGTATATCACCCGTGAGGGCCGCACTCTCTTGTTCCGGCGCTACAACGGCAATCGCTGGGGCAAGCGGGAGGCGCCGCCCCACTCCCAGGGTGTCGAAATGACGTGGGAAGAGGATCTACCGAACGCCGACAGGCTCGTGATCGACGGCGTGAAGTACGTGCACAATTACGATAGCCTGACGGACGTGGCATGTGGAATCAGCCCTGCCTCAGGGCGTTAACCGGGTTTCTGCCTGCGGCGGCAAGTGCGTGTGCCCCGATCGTCAACCAGGCGATGACCAGTGCGAGAAGGCCTCCGGCGATAAACCAGATGAAGTTGATTTCAGCCGTATAGGCGTAATTCTGCAGCCATTGCGTCATGGCGAGGTACGCTAGCGGCCAGGCTATGATATTGGCCAGAAGGACATACTTCATGAAATCCTTCGAGAGCAGCAGCACGATATCTGAAACGGCGGCCCCGAGTATCTTGCGGATTCCGATCTCCCTGGCTCTCTGCTGGATCGAGAACGAAGCCAGTCCCAGGAGGCCCAGGCACGCAACCAGGATCGCGAGAAAAGCGAAGACCGCGAAGACCGTACCCAGTTGGCGTTCGCCCCGGTAAAGGCTGTCGAAATCCTCGTCAAGGAACGTGTATGCGAGGGGATAAAGGGGATCGACTTCCCGCCACACTTCCTGGATCCGGGCGATGGTCTCCGATACGTTCTCAGGCTTGATCCGGATGAGTATGTCGGTAAAGTACTTGGGATCGTGTATGTAAACAATAGGTTCGATTTCCTCGCGAATCGATTGCAGATGGAAATCCTCCATGACACCCCGGACGCGGCCTGTCAATCCACCGTACTCAGTCCATACCACAGGCATGCCTATCGCGTCCGGTGGCGCATCCCAGCCCAGTTTACGCGCCGCTGTTTCGTTCAGCTGGATAACCATGGTCGAATCCATAGTCCATTCGACCGGAAATTTCCGGCCTGCCACGAGGTCGATTTCCATAAGGTCCAGGAACTGATCGTCCGACGCGAACACGGACACGATAAGGTTGTCCTCGGGACTCATCTCATCGGAACGGACGGCCATAATCCGCGGAGCGACCTCGCCAGGTACCCCATCGGTCGTTGCCATGCCGACCACGCCGGGCAATTGCGCCAGGCGCTGTTTCAGGACAGGGGCGCTAACCCGCTGTTCATGCCCCGTAATGGCGACGACCATCACGTGTTCTTTGTTAAAACCGAGTTTCATGTCCTGTATGTACTCGAGCTGGTCGTAGATGACGGCGGTACTGACCAGCAGAAAGATGGACATGACGAACTGGATCACCACCAGGACCTGCCGCAGTCCCAGCCCATGCGTTCCCGACTTCAAAATTCCTTTAAGTACTTCGGTGGGCAGAAACCCCGACAGGTAGACCGCGGGATAGCTGCCGGCCGCTAACGCGATCACGATGGTGCCCGCGGCGAGCGCTCCCAGCACCCAACCGTTCGACAGGGCAAAGTCCAGTTGCTTGCCGGCCAGCACGTTAACACCGGGCAGGGCGAGGTACACCAGAGATACCGCTACGATCATGGCAAGACTCGACACGACGATGGCTTCGCCCAGAAACTGTCTCAGCAACTGGGTCAGGTTGGCCCCCATCACCTTGCGCACGCCCACCTCCCTGGCGCGCATGGCCGACCGCGCCGTGGCCAGGTTCACGAAGTTGATACACGCGATGAGCGGAATCAGGAACGCGATGATCAGGAAGATCGCCACGTAGCGGATATCTCCGTTAGGCTCGAGCTCGCTGTCTCTATGCGAATGGAGGTGGATGTCAACCAGAGGCTGAAGCGATGGTCTCAAAACTTTGCTCGAATCGCGGAGCCTGCCTGTTTTATTTCGTTCCACAAAAGCGGGCAGTTGCGCTTCCAGTTCATCCGGAGAGGCGTTTTCATTCAGTTGGATGTAGGTAAAATGATTCTCGTGCATCTCCCATTCATCCAAGCTGTTCGGATAAAGGGCGTTCCTTGTCAAAAGGGATATGATCATATCAGGGCGCAAATGGGAATTGGCCGGGATGTTCCGCATGACGCCGGTCACCGTGAAGTCCCAGACATTGTCTCCCCTGAGAACTTCCCCCATGGGCTCGTCACTGCCGAAATATTTGTAAGCCATATCCTCCGAGATCACGATCGAATACGGTTCGGCCAGCGCGGTCCGGGGATTGCCGGCGACAAAAGGGATGGAAAACATGTCCAGCAGGGCTGCATCGGCCCAGATGACCTTTTTCTCATAGAAACGTTTCTCTTCATGCATGATGAACCAGGCGGAAGTCGTGCCTCTCACCCGGGCGAACAGCTCGATTTCAGGGAAATCACGCTTCAGGGCGGGTCCCCATCCCGCGGGCGACCCGGCCGTCTGGACCGTCTGCCCGGCGCTTTCTATGTCATCGACGACCCGGTAAACCCTGTCGGCGTGTGGATGGTATCGATCGTAGCTCAACTCGTCCCAGACATAGAGGAGTATCAGCATGCAGGCCGCGAGGCCGATTGCGAGGCCGATGATGTTTATGAGTGTGTAGGCGGGAAACCTGAGCAGGTTTCGTATGGCTATGGTGAGGTAGTTTTGGAGCATTTATTTCTCGCCCGGTAGGATATTGCGATCAGTCAGTGGACTTTTCGTGCATGTTGATCAAGATACACACTTTCGCCTGCCGAACAAAACATGATACAGATTCGAAATCTCCACTACGTTCCCATTTTCAGTGATTGTATGTTTTCGACCCTTGCGTATTAGATCTCAGCTTATGAAACGGCTGAAGATCCGAGTCTGGCACGAACCTCTTTCTACTGCAGGGGATTCATGTATTTTAGGTTTAATTGGAGCAAATTGCGAAGATACTTCGCTCCCAGCTTACAACATCCCCGATACTCTTGTTCAACCTGCCGGAATCTGGACATTGCCGATGACCGATATCGCATCCGACGCTCCGCAACAGGTCTCGATCCCTGTTATCCGCCACGAAAGGCCCCGGTTATTCAGGCCCAGCGACGATCCCGGTTTCGAGTACAAGCCACCATCCGATCCGGTTCGCCGGCGAATCCTCTCCAACCTCCTTGACGACTGCGCGTTGTACGCAGGTCAGCGACCGTGGCTACGGGTCCCGCGCCGGGCCCACAGCCCACACCCCAACCACCAACTCTACCTGACTTTCTACACCGCCATGCAGGCCACGGCCCTGATCGAGAATTTCGCATTTGCCTGGCGACTTACGGGCCACGTGCGCTGGCTTGGACGAGCCCGCGCATGGCTGCGGGCAGCGGCGGGCTGGGACCACGGGGACCATGTGGAGGAGCACTTCTACACGGCCAACCGCTACATGCACGCTTTCGCTCTCGCCCTCGACCTGATGGACGAGGTATTGCCTGATACCGAGAAGCGTCAGATCCGCGACTGTCTCCTAGAGTTGATGGATCGCTGGTGGCCGTACGTGGAAAGGCAACGGCACTCCAGGGCAGGCGGGCACCACACCGTAGTCGATTACGGGCACTTCGGGGTAGCCGCGGTTCACTTGCTGGGTGAGCACCCCCGGGCGGATGCATGGGTGCAGGCGGTTGTCGATCGTTTCCGGAGCGGCATCCTGCCTCATGGCTGCGGTCCCGGCGGCGAGCCTGTGGATGGTCCCACCTTCTGGGGGTTCGAAAACCTCTGGCTCCTGCATTTCGCCGATGCGCTGCGCAATGTTACCGGTATCGACCTTTTAGGTGAGCGACCAGCCAGGCTGCGTCTGCCGCTTAGCTGGTTCCGCGCCCACTGGACGGTGCCTCGCAAGATTCCCGATCAGCTCTACTATCCCGCCAACGCCAACGTGGTACTCGGCTGCCAGCTCAACGCCTGTTCGCCGGTTCTCCTCAGGCTGGCCCAGGAGGCTGGAGACGGGAGGCTGCGTGATGTCGCCCTTGCCGATCCCCGCCTGGGCAGGCTGTTTCGATTCGGAGCCGGCGTCAAGGGTTCGACAGCGGAGTGTATGATTTCCTATGGGCCTTATGCCTATTGCTACTACGATCCCGCTTTCCGTTCGAACCGGCCGCAACGTGTGACTTCGCTGGCGGGTCGTTTCCATATGTACACGGGCCGATTCGCCGTGATGCGCAGTAGCCACGAACCCGACGCGGCCATACTCTGCGTCAGCGGGTACGACGGCGGCCTGGCCGCCAGCTTCATGGATCTACACGTTCAGTGGGCGGGCAGTCCTCTGCTGTGCACGATCAGTGCCTTCGAAGCCCAGCCGGTGAGATGCGGCAGCCTGCCCTGCGTGGGCGGCCAGAACGAGACCGTAGCCATACCGGGCGGCCTGAAACGCATGGAGCACTGGCAGCGGCTGCGCGTCTCCTCCCGGCGAACCGAGCACGAATACTGGATATCACGCGGGGACGATCCGGTCCTGCTCGTGGCGCTGAGGCGTCGCCCGCGCGGCGTGCGGGTAATAAAGGATGGTAGTCCGCTGATCCGGTTGCGTGGTGGCGACGCCCTTCAATACGATGCCAAACCCTGGTTCCGCGCCAACGATGGACGCCTGCGGCTTCGCTTCCGGTTGCGGGGGCAGGCGAGCGGGCCCCAGGTGCTGTTCAACGCCGGGAACGGGGTCGGCGGACATCTTGGGACGGGGGTCAACACCTTTGCTCTTGTTGTTGAGACTGACGGCAAACTGCATTTCAGCGTGCAGAGCCAGAACAGCAACCTGGTTTCCGTACAAGCGCCGGGTACTGTGGAAGAAGGGGCCCGGCACGACGTGCAAATCGCCTGGGGCGGCTTCAATCGGCGCGGCGGCAAGCCATGGATGGAGATAGCCCTTGATGGCGAGTCGAGTCGTCTGGACGACCCGGCTGTCTTCGGCGAGATGAAACGGGACACGCAGGGACTTGCTTCGCGGAAGGAACCCCGCACGTTCTACGTCAGGCCCAATACCGCCCTGGCCTTCGGCGGTTCGATACAGACGCCGGGGGTCTCGGCAGACTGCGATCTGTCCCTGATCGACCTTCACTGTCCGGGCCGACGCCGGCTAATCGTGGATCCGGCAGATGGATTGGGACCAGAGACTGGAGGCGGTGAACTGGCCTATAAGCTGAATCCCGTGGATCTAATCAGTCTGGAGGGAGACCGCGCCCGTCTAGGCGTGGGATCAAGTGTGGTGGAGCTGATTACGGTGTACGGCATGGGACTTCGACTCCGGTCAGAGGAAGTGCCCTACGCGCCTTCCGGGCTCGCCGCCGGCAGTCTTGTCAGCTTCCTTCCGAATGCAACCGAAGCATCAACACGGTTGGTAGCGGGTACGGACGACGACGTCATGGTCCTTGCATTCTGCAGTAGTTCGGCAAAGGCTCGGATTTCCCGGGAGGACGACCGGTTCAGGTTGAAAGCGGGCGGCCGGGAGTATTCATTTGAGGTTTCCCGGCAGGGTGGAGCTATCTTGCGACTTCGATGAAGTACTCAGCAGGCCGGGGAGTTGGACCCTGTCTAAGGAATGACATCGCGCAGTTCAGTTGCCTGGGGCAGTCGCTTTCGCGTTCATCAATCGAGGAGTTGAACCCGGTCATCTGCCAGAGCTTGATGTGGAGCCGTACGATATAGCAGCAAGATATCCATCAAATTGATATCAACAGACCGCTTGGCCAATCCAGTAGACGTTACTAGAGGGGCACCTCTGTGGGCTCCTGAATACTGGCCTGAAACTCAATACCGTCAAACTTTCCGGAGCCCCTTAACAGGGTGACAGTTGGGTGGGTGCTGCGTTCACCCATTCCTAACCTGCTTCGAAATCCATATCTCTTCTGGACATTGGGATTATCGGTTTCGATCGCTTTTACTCCCTTATTCCGCAGGGCTATTACTCGACACTTTCGCCCAATGTATAAATCGCTTTCTCGTTTTTTCTCAACTCCCGCGCTTTTACTTCCGCGGCTTCCAGCAGCCGGCCAACTAGTCCCTGCCACTGAAATGTATTATCGGCAGAAGAACCATTTCCCCCAAATCGTGTATCCAGCCCTCACTGCTGGGTGAAAGCTAAGAGCTGTCTGGCCGGTATCAGAGCTAAGATCCTTGAGTTTGGCGATTTCGTGGTTCCGGCTAAGCGAAGACAACACCTAAAATAGGAGAATGTCCAAACGCACGTATATTTAAACAAACATGAAGGAGGCAAGTGTGGAAGACAGTACTCAGGAGTAAATCTATAGTCACATTAGATAAGGGTAATCTGTTCCGAGGTTATTTGGTGCTCACCGGCCAATTTTGTCTGCGAATCCAAGGAAGACTATTTGCAGGGCTACTGCCTATCACTAGGCCACTGCTAAGCTTAGGCCGCAAACTTTAGGTGATTTGACTTTTTTGCGATAAACGCACATATTTTGACTTAATATCCAGTGTCACTTGAGTTGCTAGTTCATGTCCCTCAGTTTGCAAAAGGATTCGACATAAAACTAGACATTACATCTAGAAAAATATTGAATGCCTTAGTAACGAATCAACATAGCTACCCGAATCTCCGCAAACGGGTTGCGTTTTGGTTATGCTAATGTCTTGTGTATGTATCTATGTATCATGTAAGGATTTACTTCATAGAACGGGGAAACCATGATAAAGGTCTTTCTGATGTTTTCATTTCTTGTCCTGTGGACTACAGGGACCGGAGTCGGTCAAACAATCGAAAGTGAGATACGAGAATCCGCAAAAAGGGATTACCCTAATGATTCCCAGATGCAGGAATTTGTCTACAAGAAACAAATCTCTGCATATCGTTACATGACTGGAGTTAAAGACAAGGAAGTCAAACAAATCGCCCAAAGAGAATACCTTAACGACTATGCGATGCAGAAGTATACGTATGACAATCAGCTTTCTGCAAAGCGTTACATGTCCTCGGTGAAGGACAGTACGGTTAATAAGATAGCTATTCATGAGTATCCAAATGATTACTCAATGCAGAAGTACACATATGACAATCAGCTTTCTGCAAAGCGCTACATGTCCTCCGTGAGCGATCCAGAGGTGGAAGGGATCGCCCAAAGAGAATACCCCAACGACTACTCAATGCAGAAGTACACATACGATAAACAGCTTGCCGCTAAGCAGTACATGGACGATCAGAGTGATTCAGCGGCAAAATCAAAAGCGCGACAAGAATACCCCAACGATTATGCCATGCAGAAATACACCTATGACAAAATAACGACTGGACAGTGAACTCGAATCACCTTACTCAATCGGGATGGAATCTAGAAGAAGTTGCTATATTGGTGATTAAGGGGTCTGCGCAAAGGACCTCGAGCATTTCATAGACGGCCAGTTCCTTTTTAACGCAGTTTCCAACTCGCCCATACCAATACCGGATCTTCAATCCAACAGCACGATATGCGGGATCCTTTTGTCCACAGCTGGAAAGGGAAGAGGACTGTTTTCGGAGCAGGATCTTAAAACGAAGCCCATAGAGGTACCAAGAGCCCTACTTAGGAGCCACAAAGTCCTTACCGCATGAACTACACTGTAGTTCCCACATGTTCACCTGGCTTGGCATAGGAAACATGCATCTGCGTGTTTCAAGACTTTTGAGTGCCGTTTCATTTTTACCTGAGGTTCCCTGCTCTATCGAATCCGCCGCAGCAGGATTGGTTACAGGCTAAGGATCGAGAACGACGTAACGCAATTGATCGTGTCGTGTTACCAGCAGTGGAAGATGTGGAACTTGTGTCACTATTCGGCGCGTTGCTGCTTTGCCAACCACTCCCACAGGTCAGGATCGCTGTATGCAATTTTCCATGCCTCCACATGACCCGCTTCAGGATACACGGTAAAACGGACATTGCCCCCGGCCTCCTCGAGCGCATCAACCATCTCCTGGGATCGCACCAGTGGCACGATCTCATCTTTCGCTCCGTGGAAGACCCAGGTCGGTATTTCCTTCATCAAATGCGCTTTCTCCAGATCCCCACCCCCGCAAATGGGCGCGACCGCGGCAAACATTTCAGGATATGTATATGCCAGCCCCCACGATCCGTATCCTCCCATACTCAGACCGGTCACGTAGATCCTTGATTTATCGATGCGATGGGTCTCGATGGTTTTTTCCAGCAGAGCATGCAGCGCATCGATTGACCACCACACGTCCTCTGGGCACTGAGGCGAGATAACGACAAAAGGGAAATCCCTCCCCTGTGCGATCATCTTCGGCGGACCGTGGACCTTCAAGAGCTCCAGGTCGTCTCCACGCTCACCCGCTCCGTGCAGGAAGAGGAGTAATGGCCATTTCTCTTCGCTTGAGTCATAGGCCGATGGCAAATACAGCAGGTATTTCATCTCAATGGTCTCTCCATTATTGGTTATCGTAATACTCTGTGGAACCTGTCTATCCGCGGATTGAGCATCGCAGGGGCGGACGTTCCACAACAGGCAGCACAACATAAGAGTTAAAAGGCTGATACTACGTTTTAACATTTTGTATCCTCACTTTCTACATGGCAGATTCACTAAAACAACGTCCTAAAACCTTTTGCCGGAAACGTATTACCGATTGCCGTCAGACCATGACTGGTGACGCCACCCGTAGCAGCACATGAGAAATATAGTACTTGAACAGAAACGACCTACGATCCGTGGTCCGAATTTATCCTGGTCAGAACCTCGGACTTCAAATCGTCAAGACTGCGCCATCCATCCAGAATCAGATCACTTAAGCCCTTGTCTCTGTAGGACTCCAGGTACGGGTGCCGAGCTTTCGCCAGATAGTGGGTCAGTTCACCCTGCAGGAGTGCTAGTGCTTCTTCTGAAGACTTCTGACTATCGCCGAAATAGTCTCTCAAAATACGACGAGCCAAAGCCACATCGAGAGGAGTGTCGATGAATACGGCGAGATCTATGATGTCTGCGAACCGTGCGTGGCGACGTCCAAATGGATAATCCAGGATTATCTGCGTTACCTTTCCTCTCTGCATCTCTAAATCAACCGCGGTTCTCATCCCTGGACAGTCAAACTCACTTATATCGGCCCCGCGGCGGCTCCACTCGTAGAAGTCCTCTGGATAAATGTTGGAGTCATCGAATTCGTCGAAACAAAATAATGCAGATTGCGGTAGGGAGCGGTGCAATTCCGTCGCCAGGGTGGTTTTCCCTCCACCAGATACCGAATTAACCGAGACAACTAAGGGCCGACTCATTGCGTAACCTCATGATAGGACCAGTCTACGGTTTACATTTCGCTTGGCGTTCTACGGTTTGCGTACCTGCGATGCAGTTACGGATGATGATTGGTGCATACATGCGCAGGGCAGGGAGAAACCTGTTATGGCCGTGGCGCAGCGTGCACCTCTACCCGGGTCCCGTCCTGCACCGGCGTAGTCACTCGCAACACGCCGGGCCTCACGACTTCCGCCGCAAGTTCCTGTCCGTCTACAACCACGCGGGGGGCGCGGCACCAGGCTGCCGGTACAATGGCCTCCAGCGTGAGGCTGAGGTACGGCAACTGATTGGGCAGCCCAGGCAGCCCGATGCGATAGCGCTGCGCTTC
Organism: bacterium; assembly: GCA_965262815.1. Classification (GTDB taxonomy): domain Bacteria; phylum JAAXHH01; class JAAXHH01; order JAAXHH01; family JAAXHH01; genus JAAXHH01. The sequence continues at coordinate 826,764 of OZ253560.1, forward strand.
GGCCTCGGCGATCCCGGACCGATCACCACCGAATCCATAGCTCCCATCGCCCAAGTTCCCATCATCGTCCACTGTCTCTATCCGGGCGTGACGCCGCATCAGGTGATAGCTGAGTACCTCCTCCGGCACGGCGCACCAGACCGCATCACCACCCTCCGACAGCACCGTCTCCAGGCGCTGCCGCAGCTGGGCTTCGGAGCAGTCTTTGTTGGGATGCACGGCCGTTTCCAGCGGACAGTGGCAATAGTCGATGAGCCAGCCCTGCGTGGCCTGGGCCTGGCGGATGTTCCGGTATGGGTCGTATGCGCTGTAGAACGGCGGGTAATAGTGGTCGTGCAGCGGCGTGCGGTTGATCCAGAACAACTCGTCCCCAGGAAGATTGAGTGCGTCCGTTATGCTCATGGCACCCAGGTAGCCGTAGCGGCGGCAGGCTTCGAGGATGTGATCGGCCATGTTCGTGTTGTCACCGGGCGAGCAATAGAGGATGATCGGCTCGCCGAGGGCCTCCTCCAGCACTTGCTTGGCATGGCCGATTTCTTTCTCCACCATCTCCGGCGTGATGATCTCGTGGACCCACGAGTGGTTGCCCACGCCCCAGCCTCGAGCGAGCAGGTCGCGCAACTCGCCCCCGTTCATGTGGCGGTAGCCGTTGAAGCTGGAGTTGCCGATCTGACGAATCTCTCCCAGTTGGCCGACGACTACTTCCACGTGGCCAGGGATGCCGTACTCCTCGTGCATGGGGACAGCGAAGCGGTGCAGGTCGGCGAGGGCTTCGTCGTAAGTGATCGAGTAAACCCAGCATTTTCCGTATTTCCACGGACAGATTTCCAGGCTCATAGTTGCTCGTCTATTTAACCTCTTTGCACGAGGCTCTCACCTCGTCGCTACGGGCCTCTCAACTCAACGCTACGCAGTCCTTCATCTCATCGATCGCATGCTCGAACTGGTCGAAGGTACAGCCATAGCCCAAAGTCCACTCGAATATGTGGAGACCATAATTGGTCGCTAACCGCTGCGGGAATGTGTCCGGGGACTCAACGCCGACGGTCGCGTCTCGCATCACCACGCAGCGATAACCTCGATGCAGCATGGGACGGGCTCCTCCCTCGGCGCCGAGCAAGCACATATCGGCCGCGAACCCCATGTAGATGAGTGTTTCCACGCCGCGGCCGCGCAGGTATTCGTCCAGCACGTCAGAGTAGAACATGAGGGGCTCGTCACCAATCGGGGAGACGATTTCAGCTCGCCGCATCTCCGCCAACGGCGAACGCTCCATGTAGTCGACGCCGTGGGCCCGTTCGAACAACTCTTGCCGGCGTGGGTGTACGGATCCCGTCTCTTCCGAGCGGCGTGACTCGATATGGGGATACTGGCGGTCCATCCAGTCCGTCTCGACGTGGCAGACCGGCATCCCGATCCCGCGAGCGAGGTCCATGGCAGGGCGGATGACCTCGGCCATGATGCGTCCGGCCTCCTTGGCAGCCTGGGGCCAACCCATGCCGACGCAGTAGTTAAAGTCCACGGACGGGCCGTCGGGGCAGCCGATGTTCCAGCAGTGAATGCCGACCAGGGCCGTCTTTTCCACCGGCAGCGACAGGGTGACCTGTTCGTAACCAGGGCGATCGGTCGGCGTGGACCGATAGTAACGGGCCGCGAGTTGTAGCGTGTTCTCTGTCATATCCTGTTCTCGTCGGCGACGCGGCGCACGATCGAGGCCGCCTGCTCGCAGTGATGGGGTTCGTATTTATCGCAGAAGCTGCTCCATCGGATGAAGCATTCCAGCATCTCGTGCGCGTTCGGACAGCAGGCCGCGTCGTAGCGATACGTGCGCGACGCCGGTGGTTGCGAGTAGGGGAAGCGCTGCTGTTCGGCTGCCTCTCCGAGAAAGGGCAGGGACACCGGCAGCAGGTAGTAGCGCATTGGACTTACCCCGGGGATGCCGGCAGCCTCTACCTGAATGCCGAACTCTTCCGCGTCGCATTGGAACTGCTTAAGATCGATGGTGAACCCCGCCATCCAGCACGAATACACCTCGGTTTCGGGTGGAATCGGCAACGCCGACACGCCTGGGATCTCATCGAGGAGAGCACTTAAAAGACGGATCATGCGGTCGCGCTTCTCCACCTGTGGCTGGATGATCTCCAGTTGGGCCAGGCTGATCGCCGCGGTTGACTGGGTCATGCGATGGGCGAAACCGTTGACCGTGTGCACGCGCCCGAAGTGTTCCACCATCTCTCCGGCTCGGGCATGGCCGACAAAACGCGCCCGTTCGGCCAATTCATCATCGTCGGTGAGGATGCAGCCACCCACGTCTGAGCCCATGGTTTTCTCCGAGTCGAAGGAAAAGGCTCCGGCCTTCGCCAGGGTGCCGGCGTACCGGCTCTTGTAGCGGCCGAAGACCGCCTGGCAGGCGTCCTCGTAGACTACCAGGCCGTGGCGGGCGGCGACTTTGTTGATGGCGTCCATGTCGCAGATCAGGCCGCTCAGATGCACGACAAGAATCGCCCGAGTGCGATCGGAAATACACGCCTCGATCGTCTCGGCGCTGACGTTGATCGTGCCCGGAGCGGTGTCAGCGAACACGGGGATGTAACCGGCGCTGATCAGGCCCTGCACGGTGCCGAAGTCGCTGACCGAACTGACCACGATTTCGTCGCCGGGCTCGAAGTCGAAGGCCGCGGCCAGTACGGCCAGGGCCGGCGTGCAGCCCGGTGTGGCGATGCAGTGGGCGACACCGTAGGTCTCTGCGAAGGCTCGCTCGAACCGTCCCACCATGTCGCAGGTGAGACCCGAATCGACGACCTCGGCCAGGTATTCCATGGCACGCGGCCCGATCTCGCGGGGAAAAGGCTGTGGCAGAGGTCCATCGAACCCCTGATGGGCTGCGGCCCCATAGCGCGCGTGCTCGCGCAGGTGAACGGTATCAGTATTGGATGTCATGGGTGGCTCCATTCAAGCTGAATCGTCTCGTTAAATATCGACCAACTCCGCCATGCTACAATATAGCACTTCGACGTGGTACAATGAAGCTGTTCGCCGTGCTACGAAGTAGCGCCCCTTGCGTGCAGAAAATCTACGATGGGGCGCTCCTCTTCCTCCGCATGAAAACCGTGGGCTGCCCAGTATAGACCGGTTTCCGATCTTCCGAAAATAAAGGACCGCGAGTTGACATCCACGCCCGTTTCAAGGAAGAACCGGATCACTTCGATCCTCAAGTGGTAGCAGGCCAGACCGAATGCCAGGTCGACCTGTGACTTCTCATCAGTCACGGATGGGAGATGGGACCCATGGTAAGTCCCTTCGGGTCTGAGCCGGCCGTCGGGGCGGAGAAAGGACTTCACCCTTTCGAGGTCGCCCGTGCCGGCAGCGAACAACAGGTTATCGATGCGCGCGCCGCACTGCGCCAGCATGTCGACTGCATTCCTATAGCTGAACAGCAACGCGGTTGCCAGTGGCGCCCCGTCATCCGCGACCCCGTTAACAGCTGCGCCCCCATCGCACAGAACCTGCACCAGCGCCGGCTGAACACCCGCTACCGCCGGATGGATACTGGAAGCCAGCAGGCATAGCGTCGTCTGATTCGTACCCCCGCCATAGGTTTCGGCGAGGGCGTCGACCTCCGCCCCGGCCTCAATCAGTATCCGGGCGATTTCCACGCCATTCTTCGGCGACTTTTGCAGTTCGTCCTCGACGCCATTTGCGGCCACATAATGCAGGAGGGTTGCCCGGTGACTGGACCTGGATCGGGCCTTGACGAGATCGGGGTGTTCCACCAGCAGTTTCGTCAAGGTGGCCGCGTCCCCCGTGATAGTGGCCTCTACCGCTTCATCGAATAGGGGTTTTATAATACCCGTCCTTTGGTGTCAGATTAGACTGGGACAGCCCTTGAACTCATTCTTTACTGCCTACCATCCCAAGGTCGTATTATGTGATAGCGTATATGTAAAGAGACGCCGTTGCGTGCTAGTTCAGACCCAATCTGATAACTGTAGTTCGTTTCTATAGCTCCTACAGCTGTTGTAGAATGACTCGCAAGGCACAAGTCAACCCGCCCTTGTGCCATTGGGTACGGGTAGTTCGGGTACTACAAGGCACGGTGTAATATGATCAGCGTAACCGATATCGAAAAGCATTCCCTGGGAGATCTCGCCAGCCATTTTCTTTTCCGCCAGGTTCAGCACAAAGAGTGCTTGCCTTCCTTCGATTTCCCGTGGGTTCGCTCGCTCATTCTTAATTCCCGCAAGGATCGACCGGGTGTGATCGCCAAAGTCGACAACTAACTTCATTAGTTTGTTCGAGTTAGCCACATCTTCGACTGAGATTATAGTGCCGGTGGTTCCCGATGCGTCGACCACGCTACAAAGTTCAGTCAGCGCTTCATCGACCTGCAGATGCCAACGGGTATCCTTGAACAGATCATGTAGTTGATGGTCGTAACCCGTCAGCATCATTTCGGGAAAAACGACTATGTCGGCACCGGATTTGGCCGCCATTTCGATCCACCTGGTGATCTCTCTCACACTGTCGGTAATCGAATCCGGCATGTGGGGTTGTATTGTGCAAAGCTTCATGGATGTAACCTGGTACCGATCTGTGGATTTCTGCTGTTTGTCGTTTCCTGATTGAATTGCATCGTCAATTGAGCATTCACATCTGTCCGCCCGTTGGCACGCTGGGCTCCCTGTATTCCACGATCAACTCGACCTGCTGAAGTTCCCGGTTATTGCCTAAAGGTGCGTAGCGTTGTTCGAGGACCACCTCCAGTTCGTTTCGTCCTTCCCGAATCAGTTCGATGGGAAGATCGAAGTTGAACCAGTAGTGCGTGTCAATACGCTCCGGGAGACCGGACCTGTGGGCTGTGTATGACACCACACCACCATAGATGTGGGTGATCTCCGCTGGACCGATCACCGCACCGTTGAACCGGAACATGAACAAGTCCTCGGGGCAGCACCGCAGGATCCGCACCCCGAGTCTTGCCGCCTTGAGTTCACCGTCGTTCCGCGCGGTGTCCAAATCGTCGCCAACCAGGAACGGTACCAGGACGGGCACCCCTTCTACGAGAACCACCGGAAGGTACCGTTCCGGCATGTGTGGCTCGGGGCCTAGTTCCCTGAGCGACGGGAAATAGTGTTTTTTCTTCCGGAGATGTATATCCGGATCGCCCATCTCGCGGAAGATCTGGTATTCACGTTCCGTGTGCGGCCAGGGCAGGTCCAACAGGTACAGTCCGTCCGCCCCCATGGTGCGGTAATTGGTCGCCGCGGCCCGGTACATCTCGATCGTCGGCAGGTGGTGGCGGTCGTCGTACGGAGTTCGTCCCAGCATGGGGTAGACCGGCGTCTCCGAGCCGGCCGCCGCTTCGACCAGCCATCCGATAGGCATCTGCTGGTCGAAGAGGAAGCTCTCAGTCCAGGGGACGACGATATCCAACAGACCCTCGTCCAGCCACCCGCGTACGTCCATGCCCAACGCGAGGTTCGCCTCCTCGGTACTACGCACTCGCACGGCCAGGCTCAGCGATTCGCCGCGGGCATCGCCGATTCGATCAAGAAGCCTTCGAACTTCCCTGACGAACTCCGTGAGCACGGGCGTTTTCTCCCGGGCTTCGGAGGGGTTAAAAAACACGCCCACATAGGGATCGAATTCCAGCCCATCCATGCCGTACCGGCCGCACACCTCCTCGATGACGTTGAGCCGCTCCGCGCGCACTTCCTCGTGGGTGTAATCGGCACAACCGGTGGCCCGGGGGTAGTCGGGATGGTTCTCGCCGATCATGAATTCTGGATGTTCGCGCTTGAGGCGGCCCAGCATGTAGGGATTGTCGTCGGCCGGAGCGGTGGGCTCGGTCATCCGAAGGCTTCCCAGGATGCGCCTCCCTTTTTCATGCGCCCTCTCCACCGCCACGGTGAGCGGATCGATCCCTGCTTCGAGCGCCAGGTTCAGATTCTCCGTCGCAGTCCACCACATCATGCTCATGTTGTGTTCTTCGACCCCCTCGCCCCACTTCAGTCCGGCCTGGGTACCGTGAAGAAAGGTCTCGCCCGATCCCAGGCCGTAGACCAGGGTATCCACGTCGGTCCCCAGGATCTCGTCCACGGGCTGACGCCACTGGTGCAGGCTCATGGGCGGCTCGTATCGGTAGATGCTGTAGTGACGGGCGTCGTTGTAGTGGATGAGCTTGGGTTTCTGCATGGTTTCCTCGCCAGTAGAATGGGACCGATACTTCCCAAGTGTAACCATCGAACCATTCATCTATAAGTTGTACAATTGTACAATAATATGTTTGTGGTAATACGGCATTTCCCGGCTGTTTGCCTGGCACCAGATTCGAAGGCGTCAGTGGCGCCTGGTGTCCGCTTTAGATGGTTTTCGATTAAACCTCAGTGGAGAATAGTTTACTTCTCGAGAACCACGCCTTCCCGTACGATCCGGTCGAACATCTCCCGGTACGCATCGGTGCCGTCGTCGTCCCAGTACTCGGTGGATATGGGCGCGTCGTAGCTCATGGGTACCATCCCACGCCTTCTGTCCGGCCTCACCATGAAGATCGAATCCTCCGGATCGGCGATGTTGTACATCCGCGTTCCGTTCTCGAACCGCGAACGGATGATCCACTTTTCCTGTGGAGGCAACTCGAGTTGCTTGAGACGCTCCAGTTCCCCGCGGTCGAGCGTGACGCCCAGTCCCGGCGATTCCGGAACCCGTACGAATCCATTTACTGGCTCCAGCCGTTCCTTGACCACGTCGCTTTTCCAGGTTTCGGTATCACTGATAGAGTGAAAGTTGGCTGAGGGAAAAGACGCCATCATGTGGGCGGTCATCGCCCGGGTGATATTGCCGCCCACGTTCTGAAGCATAAAAGGACTGTTGTCCGCGGCGAACAGGCCGGCGCGGCTCATGGCGATCCCGATCTTCTGGTGCCCCAGCATGTAGGCATCCGCGGGTTTCATGAACACTTCGTACGTCGCCTCAGTAGGGAAATGGTGCAGTACGATCGGCAGCCTGGAGCGCTTGCGAAGCTCGATGTAACCCTGGATATCCCCCGGGGGCAGGGGGTCCTCGAAGCAACCGGCTACCTGGAACTGCTCCAGCTTGTCCAAGAGTTCGGGCATGTGGTCGTCGGTGCCGTGCATGGTGAAATCGTAGTGGATTTTGAAGCCCTTGGGTGCCGCCTCCTGCATAGCCCTGGTCTGGTCGATGACGTTCTCGAAGGGCGAGAGGTGGTATTTCATCCAGGTGTAGCCCTGGGCCGCGTATTCCCGCACCGCTTCGGCCATGCGTTCCGGATGCGTCGAAACTGTCCAGCTCCCTACCGGCACCCAGGACCGGTGTTTCTGTCCGATCAGCTTGTAGACCGGTACGTCAGCGGCCTTGCCCATCAGGTCGTACATCGCCGTACCCAGCGCCAGGGAGGTCTCGTCTCCGACCCAGTTGAAGGGATTCGTTCCGATGTACTGGTCGATCACCTCTTCCGATTCCGGTTCGTGTCCCTCTCCCAGCCCAATGAGTCCATCGTCGGTGTGCGCCACGTATACCGTCCGCTTTGCCGGACCGTAGAAGTGGTTCAGCTGGTACGCTATCCAGTCCTCGTACTCGAGGGTGATCTCGTGGACTTCGATTTCTGTGATTTTCATGGTAATTTCCTGAGTTTCATTATAGGAACAGATAGCGGTATGGGATCTGGACTGATCGTCCAGGGCATGTAATCCTATCTGGTTTCAGCTTGCGCCTTTCTAGTCCGTACTTCCAATGTGTCAGTCGCCGAGCCTTTCCTGACGCACCTTCTCTTTCAAGATTTCCCGACTTCTTTTCTCCTCAATCTCTCGGCTGCGCTCTGCAGCTGCTGACGCAGCCTGGTCTCGACTTGCCCTCACTTTATCCACCCATTCCTGGCGGGTAGCCAGGATCTCCGGATTGCTCCCAGTCCCATAGCTGAGCTGATTCAGAAAATCGATCACATCCTGGGTCTTCCCTCCGATCAGATCGCGGGCGCCTGGTCCAGTCAGTCCGCCTTCGAGTTCCCAGTGATACCTGTGGATCAGCGTATCGATGAGGATCATCTTTTCCTGGGGTGACCTTGCAACGCTATACATTTGCACGTATTCCTTCAGAAAGGCGGTCATGCCGGACGCAATGAGGTGCTTGCCATGAAACGACTTCTGGTATTCCGACCACGCCAGTTCCCAGTTGCAGGATTCGCATCGAAGCAGGAAGGCCTTGTCGAAGTTGTGCTCGATCCCGCGCCTGCAGAGCGGACATCTTGCGAGACCACTGTTAGCATCCCTTGCCCGGAAGATCTCCCTGATTCTCACAAGCAGGCCAATTCCCACTTCGTCGATCAGATATTTATCACAAATACCGAGGGCATCCTTCTTATACAATTCAGCGATCTTGCGTTGAGGAACTCTGCCCGCCCAGGTTGGCCTGTCGTGTCTGACTTCGGTCATTTTGCTCCTCAGTGGGTGCCATAGACCTTACTTATGTTCCGCGCTGAATCCTGAAGGGCGAGATACAGATCCCACAACTCCACATCGATAGCCCGCTTGATATCATCCGTCACTTTACTCCGTTTCAACGCGCTGTCCGACTCAAAGGGCACGGATTCTGCATCGCTTTTCGAATAAAATCCGAATGGTTCAACCATTTCGGCTAATTCCTCTTTGGTCACGTCGAGATTGAAGAAGCGGAGTATGTCGGGGATGTTTTCCGGTCGCAATTGGGTATAGTCGACAAAGAGACAGTGGTCGCAGATGTTCTCGATGGCTATCCTGAAACTGGAAGCCTCTACCTGAACGCTGAATTCCACATCGCTCAACCGCTTAACTGTTTCGATGGGAAGAGCCGTTTCGAAAGATCCTTCGGGTGTATCCTTGTTACGTACGTTCCACGCAGGTCCGTCGAGGGAAGTTGGAATGGTTTCAAGAGGATTGCGATAGAGGAAGAGCCACGGCACTCCGGGATACAGGCTCCGGATCATACCCAGTCGCTTGACGTGGTTGCTGGAAAGTTTTACGAAGAAACGTTCATGTTCCGGCAGGCGTTTGTGTCCATAGACGTTCAGCAAAGATTGCAAATACGCCGGACGTGATTCTTTAAATAACTCTTCGAACTCAACCCCCAGCACCTGTTCAACCAGCGGCGCTTCCTTGATGACGATGTGTCGGCCCAATTTCGACAACACCTTGGCAAGCAGGGTCGAGCCACATCGTCCGATTTGGAAGATAAAACCCGCAGGAGGCAGTGAATCAGCATAGAGATCAGCCTGCTCAAGTACTTCCAGGTCGGAGACTGCCGTAAGTGTATCGGGATTGCTTTGAAGCAGTTCTTCAGCGGATATTTCGAGGAAGGTTTCGCGAAGGTGCATATCCCCGAAATCAACCCACGTTATCTCGTGGGTATCGCTGTGCATCTCAATGGGTAAGAGACCTTTATGACACCCAAGCAGGATTCTTACTTCCTCCATGGGCTTCTTTCTAAAGTCCAGTTGCGGCATAGGATAACTCCCGCTGCGCGCATCCAATGTATGGTTACGGTGGCAACGCGCGGGGATTGGTGAACGGAGCGCTCACTCCGGCAGGTACAGGTAGAGGTTATCCACTAACTGGGGTCTCGGCGCGGTGTCCTGGAGCCACCGGTAGGGTTTGCTGATGATGCCGACCTTCCCGTCCAGTTCAATGACCTGGGCTTCGTGCGTGCCGATACCTGTGTCGATGACATGCTGCTCCATCCGGTCTCCGCGGCTCAGAAAGAGTATTTGCTGGGGTGGATGCGGCTGGGTCCAGTCTCCCCGGCCCATCTCTCCCACGTAGATGTCGGGTCGTCCGTCGCCGTCGAAGTCTGCCACCTGGAGCGTATGCGCATCGAGCAGCCGGTCGTGCAGCACTTCGGCTTCCCACGGTTTCTCGACGTCCGTCCCCGGTCTGAAGAGGGCGAGTCGGCCATAAGTCTGTCCGATGTCGAGGGCCACCTCGCTGAGTGCGATTTCAACCCGTCCATCCCCGTCGAAATCGGCCACTCCAACCCGCACGCCGCCGTACCCTTCGGCGAAGACGTGTCGTTCCCACTCACCGTTCGGCAGGAGGCGGTACCAGGAAGTGCCGGCGATGAGCTCGAGCCGCCCGTCGCCATCCACGTCGGCTGCCGCGAGGGCCTGTTCGTTGACGCCGTTAAAGACGCGGTTAACGCCCGGCCAGGGGGTTACGTACGGATCGTCGGGTACCGGGACCGAGAGGATCGTTTCGGCGTCCGGGTTCCATACGTATAGTTCTTGTCTTCCATCCCCGTCGATGTCCGCCAGGATCAGGTCGTGGATCCGGTTGTGGGGAAGCTCAAAAACCACGCGACGCGTCCACCGCTGGGTGGGATCGTCGGGGCACTCCCACCAGTAGATGAAGTTGCCCCGGTCACTGGTGCCGGAAATCAGATCGAGTTTGCCGTTTCCGGTCAGGTCGACCAGGGCGGCGCCGACGCTGATACTTGGAAACGTATCGTCCATCAGGTGCGGTTTCCATTCACCCTGGTCCGTTCTGCCGAACCAGACGAGTTCATCCGGATTGCGGGTGGGGATGATGAACTCGGGCACACCATCGTTGTCGAGATCGCCCACGATGCACGACATACGTTCGGCTGGGGTGCCTTCGTAGATCGTGTGGCGTCGGAATACGGGTATTTCAGGCATTAATCGGGCCTCCGGATACCTTCTTCAGCCTGCTACGGAGAAACTAATGTCGAACAGAATACGTGATCGTATGGATCAACTCCAAGTAGATCAATTCAACGCCTTGCGCAACAGGCCGACCCAGTTGCCGTGCATGATGTTTGAAACGTCGGCCTGCGAGTAACCGCGGCGTTCGAGGATGGCGGGAATCTTCCGCAGGTCGGCGATGGTGTCCAGATCGGAGGGACACTGTTCCTTTCCGTAGCCGCCGTCCAGGTCGGTGCCCAGGGCGGCGTGACGCGAGCTCCCGGTCAGCTGGCAGACATGGTCGATGTGGTCCACCACGGTCTCCAGTGTGATGCCCGTGTTGTCCATGGCAATCGGGTCCCACAGGGGCGAGATCATCCAGACGTCCATGGCTGTGCCAATGACGCCTCCGCGCTGAGCCAGGGCTTTGATCTGTTTATCGTCAAGCTGGCGGTCGTGGTCGCACAGGCTCCGGCAACAGTTGTGGGTGGCCAGCACGGGACCTGTGAAAACCTCCAGCGCCTCCCAGAATGCCTGCTCGGCCAGGTGGCTCACATCGAGGATCACACCGGCCTCCTCCAGGGCTTCGAGCATGGGGCGGCCCCTGGCCGTAAGGCCGCCGGGGGCCTGGGTCCCGTGGGCGTAGGAGCTGACCCCATAGTGACACAGGCTCACAACTCGAAGGCCTTCATTCCACCACTCGGCCACCTGATCGGGCGCTACGATCCCGTCCGCCCCTTCCATGGTGAGGACAAACCCCAGCGGGGTGGTTTCAGGATCGTCGTCCCACTCGGCCAGGTGGGCGTCGAGTTCGGTCCGATTGCGTATCTGACGCAGGACTCCCCTGGCTTCCATCAGGCGGTAGTAGGCCAACTCGCCCTTGCACCTGGCGTAGGCGATGTCCTGGGTGCGCACACCAGGGAAGCGCTTTCCCATCGAAGCAACCCGGCAGTGCACCGTAACGAAGAAGAGGCCGATCCCGCCGCGGCGCAGTTCAGCGAAATTCACCACGTTCAGGCCGCGGCCCTTCTGCCCCATTCCAGCTTCGGCCTCGCGTATCTTGGCGATGGGCTGAAGCAAGTCCCGGTCCCATTCGAGCGCGCTATAGGCGATATCCAGGTGGGAATCGACGATTAGCAAAGGGGTTCTACTCCATTACGCCAGGTCGAACCGATCGAGGTTCATCACCTTGGTCCAGGCGCCCACGAAGTCGCGTACGAACGATTCCTGCGCGTCGTCGCAACCATAGACTTCCGCGTAGGCGCGAAGCTCGGAGTTTGAACCGAAGACGAGGTCCACCCGGGTGCCCGTCCACTTGACTTCGCCGGTCCGGCTATCACGTCCCTCGAATACGCCCTGCGACGAGGAAGCGCTCCACTCGGTGTTCATGTCGAGCAGGTTCACGAAGAAGTCGTTAGTCAGCGTCCCCGGCCGGTCGGTGAGTACTCCATGCTGGGACTGCCCGGCGTTTGCGTCCAAGGCGCGAATGCCTCCAATCAGCGCCGTCATCTCGGGCGCGGTGAGCGTCAGCATGTACGCCCGTTCCACCAGCAGCTCTTCCGGCGTACGTTCCTGTCCCGCCTGCAGGTAGTTCCGGAACCCGTCTGCGGTGGGTTCAAGCACGGCAAAGGACTCCTCGTCGGTCCACTCCGAAGTCGCGTCCGCACGTCCGGGCGCAAACGGTACCTGCACGTCATGACCGGCGTTCCGGGCGGCCTGTTCGACACCTGCGCATCCGGCCAGAACGATGAGGTCGGCGAGGGACACCTCCTTCCCGCCGGTCTGCGAGCCATTGAAATCCGTTTGGATCTGTGACAGCGCCTTCAACGACTCGGCGAGCGCGGCAGGATCGTTCACTTCCCAGTCCTTCTGCGGAGCGAGACGGACTCGCGCCCCGTTCGCACCACCGCGCTTGTCGGTGCCGCGGTAGGACGACGCCGACGCCCAGGCGGTCGAGACTAACTGGGATACGGACAAGCCGGAGGCGAGGACCTTCGCCTTGAGGTCGGAGATATCATGCTTATCGATCACCTCGTGATCCACGGCGGGGACTGGGTCCTGCCACAGCAGCGCTTCTTCAGGAACCAGCGGCCCGACGTATCGGCTGCGGGGTCCCATGTCGCGGTGGAGCAGCTTGAACCACGCCCTGGCGAAAGCGTCTTCCAGGTCTGCCGGATTCTCGAGGAAACGCTTCGTGATCGGCGCGTAGTCCGGGTCCACCTTCAGCGACAGGTCCGTGGTGAGCATCATCGGAGCGTGCTTCGTCACCGGACAGTGCGCGTCCGGCACGTTGGCCGCCTCGGCGGCGTTCTTCGGCGTATACTGCGATTTGCCCGCCGGGCTCTTGGTCAGCTCCCAATCGTGTTTGTAAAGATTTTCGACGAATTCGTTGTCCCACTTTACCGGGTTGCTGGTCCAGGCGCCCTCCAGGCCGCTGGTGATCGCATCACCGGCTTTTCCGCAACCATGGCTGCTCTTCCAGCCGAGGCCCTGCTCATCGATGTCCGCGCCTTCCGGTTCAGGACCGACGTGGTCTTCGGGACCGGCGCCATGGGCTTTGCCGAAGGTATGTCCGCCGGCGATCAGCGCGACGGTCTCCTCGTCGTTCATCGCCATGTTCTTGAACGTCTGGCGGATGTATTTGGCTGCGAGGGCCGGATCCGGATTGCCATTCGGCCCTTCCGGGTTCACGTAAATCAGGCCCATGTGATCGGCGCCAAGAGGTCCTTGGAGCTCGCCGTCCTCGCTGTGACGCTCGTCGTCGAGCCACGTCGTCTCGGAGCCCCAGTCCGTCTCGTCGGCCTCCCAGACGTCCAGACGACCGAAGGCGAAACCGAACGTCTTGAACCCCATGGACTCGAGCGCGCAATTGCCGGTGAAGATGAGCAGGTCGGCCCAGGATAGATTCCGGCCGTACTTCTGCTTGATCGGCCAGAGCAGGCGGCGGGCCTTGTCCAGGTTCCCGTTGTCGGGCCAGCTGTTGAGCGGCGCGAAGCGCTGGTGGCCGGAGCCTCCGCCACCTCGACCGTCACTGATGCGGTACGTGCCCGCGGCGTGCCAGGTCATGCGGATGAAGAGCGGACCGTAGTGGCCGTAGTCGGCGGGCCACCATTCCTGTGAGGTGGTCATCACCTCTTCGATGTCCTTCTTCAGCGCTTCGACATCAAGGGACTTGACCGCCTCGGCATAGTCGAAGTCGTCGTCCATGGGATCGGACATGGGGGAATTCTGGCGAAGCGGTTTCAAATCTAACTGATCCGGCCACCAGGTCTGGTTGGTAGTCATTTCCTTCCTCCGTTTAAGTGTTCTGATAGTGATACGACTTTAGGGATTCGTTGCATGCCTTACTAACAACCTTTAGGTTAGGAAAAATACCAGGTTCTCTCGTTCTCAAGCAAGGGGAATATGGGAGAAATGGCGTAGTTTTCAGCGAACTGCGTTGTACCCATATCGCTGCCTTGATATTCTACACAAAATCCAAGATATTACAGATGTAGTCAATGCTCTCACAGGAGCAGCCGACGCAATAGGACCGAGATGGGTATGTGCTGGTGTCGGGACGATCCAGTTTCGTGGACTCTATGACAGATGAAACAGGTCGGACTGAAACAGTCCTCAGCCTTACCTATGGTGGACTCCGATGCGCATCAGAAGATGTGTTCCGCTTTTCTTGCTGACCCTGGTCTTTGCCAACTGCGACCGTTCCACGGATCCGGTAGGACCCAGGTTCCTCGAGACAAGGGTCGTTACCGTTGGCCCTACCCTGGCCAAGTGCTACGGTGTGGGTCAGCGGTCATGCATGGTGGTCGACGGCGGTTTGTTCTACAATGCAATCGAAGGTTTCGAGTACGAGGCCGGCTATAATTATCGCCTGCGGATCGGCAAGTACGATCCCTGGGATGGAGGGGAACCGCCGCAGGACGCCGGCCGGTATGCCTACCGCCTGCTGGAGCAACTGGAGAAAACTCCGGTGACATCCACGCCGGCAACCCTGTCGGTAGGTCCCGCACGGGTGGTATGCGCCCTCAGTGACGACTACTGCATGGTGGTGGACGGCGCGCCGTACGACGACTTGATTACAGGCTTCGATTACGAGGCCGGCTATCACTATATCCTCGAGGCAAACAGGTATGCGGATGGCCGGTACGTGTTGAATGAAGTCGTCTCGAGAACCAGGGCAGCAGGCACGGAGGAGGAGATCACCATCGATCGCCACAGGGTAAGGTGCGACGACGGCTATACCGGGAACTGCAAGGTCGTCAATGGTGCCCCCTTTCGCGGCGAGATCGTGGGATTCCAGCCCTTGCACGACTACGGATACCGCCTGCGCGTCGAGCGGTTCAACATGTTTCCCGATGGTATGGCCGGGTCACCCGCTGTTCCGGCTTACGGGTATCGTTGGCTGGAGACAATCGAGCAGACTTTTGTCGAATGATCCCGCAGCCTATTGACGATTGCTGGAGCGCGAGTTGGTGAAGGCCACGGATATTAAAAGGATCTGTAGAGGTTCATATGTTAAATGACGAACAGATACGGCAGTTTCGAGAAGATGGCTATCTCGTTTTTGAAGCCCTGATACAAGGCGAGCGATTGGCCTATTACAAGCAGGTGTTCGATGAACTGGTCGCCGAGGGAAGCAAATTGACCGGGCATGTACCACACTGGGGGCTCGAGCTGGACGGGCGCGGTGAACCCCGGGCGGGTCTGCTGCACAAAGTCCAGGGGGTTTGCGTGGTCGATGCCCGTGTGTTGGAACTCGTGCGTGAACCTGTGATTGTAGACCGTGTTGCTGAACTGATTGGTGAAAACATCGATGTTTTCGGCACCAAGTTTTTCCCGAAGCTTCCCAATGGCGGCACGTCAACGCGCTGGCACCAGGACAATTTCTATTTTGGAACTGATACGGATCGCATCGTAAGCTGCGGGATTTACCTGGAGGATTCGGACGTGGAGAATGGCTGTTTGCGGGTAGTGCCCGGCAGCCACCGGATGGGGGAGATTGTCGAGCACCGCAAGGAACTAAACAGGCATGGCAGCTGGACGAAGGTCGATGAATCGCAGGCCGTGGACCTGGTCATACCCGCGGGTACGGTTGTGCTGTTTTCCGCCAATCTCCTGCACGGCGCCTATGATAACCATAGCAATCGCACGCGCTATAGCACGGCATGGCATTATCTGCCCGAAGAACTCAACCTGGAAAGGTTCGTAAAGGGAATCTCCGAAGATCGGCACGTGGCGAGGAAGATCTGAGTATCCACAACGACACCCTTTTGGTAATCCTTCGCAAGACCCCTCTTAGTAAATCCCCGGCACGATTCGGTACTTCACCTTCTCTTGGTATTCTGCCCACTTTTCGGCGCCGTATTTCTCGGCGCAATGCCTGTCGTCATCAAGTTGACGGTAGGAGAACATCGAAACGATGAAGAGGAAATAGGTCCAGGCCCAGAAATTCGTGAAGTAGCCGAATATCAGGGCGATGGACAGGGATAGGAATCCCTCGCCCATGTAGTTGAAATGGCGGGCGACACCCCAAAGGCCACTGTAGAGGATCTTGCGATCGCCGGCCTCTATGTACCTGGGCTCGATGAGCCCGAGAAACTTGCGTTCGGGCCACCGTTTAAACGTATATTTCTGCAGGTTTGCGCCGCGGGATATGCTCCATCCCAACAGGAACAGCGCTGACGTTCCGATGAGCCAGAAGTTCGTCCATGCCGGTGAGAAGCCGGGGTTCGGGTATGCGGCCATACCCCAAAGCGGGAGGATGAACAGCCATCCGTAGACTACGAGACAACCCCAGATCAATTTGAAGCCGACATTCTCGTGGATCAGATCGTAGGTATAAAGCTGCACGCGCTCGAAGACGAAGTAGTCCAGGATGTAGAACGTGAAGAACCCCGCGTACACGAAAACGCCCGGGTTGGCGTTTTCACCGAATAGTTCGTAGTGGTAAACCGCCCCGGACAGGGCGTTGAGCGACAACATCGTCCCGCCTACGACGTACATGTACATCTTCACGTCGATGCGTTCGTTGAAGAACGAAATCTCCTGTGCCCGTCCATACCACCACGCCAGGAACGGGTTCTTTACCTTGCCTTGCGGTTGGCTGAACACCGCAATCAGGGTGAAGGTTATGCTGAAGACCGTTCCGCCGGCCACGGCGTAAATCGAGGTTCGGTAGAACCAGTCGCGAGGCAATCCGGTGAGCTCGAACGCCCAGACGATCAGCATGATCAGGAACACGAGCATGCCGTTGAGCCGGTAGTTGCGCGGTTTACCGGTCTCGGGATTGATGACGTAGCCGGGAACCCGCCTGCCTGGCAGAATGAGTTGCACCAGGAAAAACACGGCGAAGATCACGAGCGGAGTGAAATAACCCGCAATGGCTTCCGTCCGGGTTAACTCGAAAAGGTGGCCGATACCAAGCCATTCTATCATGATCGAATACCCCTTTCACAAATGGTGTGTACATTCTGTATGTCAGTCTTCATCATCTAGCCGGCGGCAAAATCCCTGGTTACCTGCTTCACCTTCAGATCGATCGCGCCGCTATGCCACGCTGATTAACACAATTCTTGTCTACTGTGACCCAATTAAAATTTACGAATATGTCAAATCTAAACGGCATTGACAAATCGAAAGGAAAGCCATGAACGAGTCAAACCAGTTGAGCGCCGGTGCAGCGATGATCGACATAACCCCTCCGGTGGGGACACATCTGGCGGGCAGCGGTGCCGGTGACCACCGTCCGGTCCAGGCCGTGATGGATCCGCTCTTTGCCAAAGCAATCGTCTTTGAGGCGGTCGGGCGGCGCGTTTGCCTGGTGATTCTGGATCTCACTATTGTCACCGGCGAATACACGGACCAGATCCGCGCAGCCATCTGCGAGCAAACAGGCATTGCACGAGACGCAATCATGGTCCAGGCGACACAGACGCATTCCGCCCCGAGCCTCGGTTACTTTATGCTGGATCCGGATTTTCCATTGGTGACCAGCGAGGAAACGGAGTATCTGCGCGGGGCCGAGCGCGCCTATGGCGACCGGGCTGCATCGGCTGCAGTGGAGGCCGCGGTCGAAGCAGCGGGCAGGCTGCAACCCGTGCGCATCGGTCTGGGCCGCGGCGTGTTGGGTGACCTGGCTTTCAATCGGCGCGGCATACGCCGGGACGGCACCATAGCCATGCCCAAGCCGCTGGGCCGGGAGCATCAGCCTTTCGGGATCTCGGATATATGCTATCTGGAAGGACCGATGGACCCGGAGGTAGGTGTGTGTTGCGTCCAGGATATGAATATGAAACCGCTGGCCTTTCTCCTGCACTACACGTGTCACCCGGTCAATGTATATGGAAACAGGGAGACCTTCCGGGCCGTTTCGGCGGATTGGCCTGGCGCCTGGGCTTGGGAGATGCAGCAGGTGTTCGGCCACGAAGCCGTGCCGCTGGTCGTCAACGGATGTTGTGGCAACATCAACCCCTGGCACCCCTTCGACCAGGACTTCCAGCCGGACCACCAGCGTATGGGGCGCGGATTATCCTGTCTGAGCGAACGAATTGTGCACAACATGACGTTCGCCGGCAACTCTGTGCTGGATACCAGAATCGACAGGATCGGCCTGCCCTTTCGCGAGGTACCGGACGAGCGCCTGCGCGAAGTCGATGCGATGCTCGCCGAGTATCCAAAACCGACGCGCGAAGCGAACGGGCAAGTGGAACCGCGCTGGTTTCGTGCTGCATCGACCCGCAGCGTCGAACTATGCCGGCAGCGGGACGGCGAGTTCAGCTATGAGATCCAGGCCTTTCGTATCGGTGATCTATGTATTATAGGCCTCCCCGGGGAGCCTTTTGTGGAAGGGCAACTGGCGCTCAAATTAAACTCGCCAGCTTCCTACCTATTTCCAGCGCACCTCACGACGCACTATGTCGGTTACCTGCCGACGAGGGAGGCTTATTCCCGCGGTGGACACGAAGCCAACGAAGATGTCACCTACTGGGCCAAGCTTGCTCCAGGATGTCTCGAAACCGTTATTGAGCGGGCACGGGACCAGGTACAGGAGTTGTTTGGATAGATGAGCTACCGAGGGACGTCCAGGATGTAGCGCGCCAGCGGAGATAGCCGTTGGGCAGTCGCTGGCCGCACGTACTCCCGCTGATTAGTTTGCTGGGGGTGTTCACGGGCTATAAATGCGCAGTGCAGGGTCCGGCGAGGGGCGCCGCTGAGGTTGAGATACGAGCTGTGCCAGAGGCTGCCGTTGAATACGGCAACCGAACCCGCGCGGCCCGTCAGATGTACCTGGTCGGGGTGGTCCGCCAGGCGATCGGTTACGTGGTCGGCAATCCTGCCGGATTTTCGGTGGCTGCCGGGCACGCAGCGTGTCGCACCGTTGACCTGGGTAAAATCGTCGAGCATCCACATGGAGTTGGCGACATGATACGGTCCGCCAGGCGCGGCAGGTTGGCCCCAATCGGCGTGCAGCGCCTGTAACCCGCTGCCGGGCAGCGGGTCGTGCCCGTTGAGCGAGTGCAGCTTAAACGGCCTTTGCAGGACATGGAAGACTGCCGTCAAGAGCTCAGGCTGCAGGTAAACCGCATCGAATACTGATCCCTTGTTGACCAGATCGGCAAGCCGGCGCACGCCTTCCATCTGGGCGACCTCCGCGCCGGCTTTATCGCCTTCGCAGTCAAATACCGCATCAAATGCATGGCGCAGCTCTAAGAGCCAGTCTGGCGAGATGATCTCCTCCAGAATGATGAAGCCCTCGGTGTCCAGCGCGCTGCGTTGCGCGTCCGTCAGTGGCCGGGGTACGAACCCCCTTTCCACTAATTTGCTGTCCAAGGTGGATGTTCCTGTGGATTGATTCCGGTTTTACCGTGCGTGCTGCGCGAGGGTTCCGACCCACTGTTCAGACTGGTCCCACAGTCGTCTCGAGGCGTCTGCGTCATGGCTGTCCGTGCTCGGCTCGGCGATGGTGCAGCGCTCGTAGTATTTCCCACCTCGGATCGGCTGCTTGCTCGCGCACATCACGAAGGTCTGCGCCCCGGCATTCGGGGACAGCAGGGCCAGCGAGGTCAGCACGGAACTGATTCGATACAATGCCTTGCCGATCCGTCCGCGAAACGCCTGCGGCAGGGTCAGGTTGGTCATTACGACTCCCGGATGTACTGCCATCGCGTGCAGGTTGTGTGATTCAGCAAATCGTCTTTCGATTTCAAATGCCATGTGAATCATCGCCAGTTTCGATTTTCCGTACGCGTCCCAGGAGTGGTAACGCGGCTCCCCGTGGCGCGGCTCTCCGTTGCGCGGTCCCTCATCGAACAGGTCCTCGTTCCCGACCCGGTCGTGCTGACCGGAAGACACGTTGACGACCCGCGCGTCGCCGCTTTCGAGCCCAGACCGTTGCAAAAGTGGAAGCAGCGCCCATGTCAGGTGAAAAGCGCCGAGGTAATTGGTCCGCCAGTGGATTTCGACGCCATCTTCGGTTAATGGCGGTTTCCTGGGCTGCGTGAGGGTCTTTTTAAAAATGCCCGCGTTGTTGACCAGTACGTGGAGCTTGCCCTGGTGTCTGTCGCGATACCACGCAGCGAAGTCGTCGACGCTGTCCGGTTCGCTGAGATCCAGCGCGTGCGCCGTGATGTTGTTCTCGTCAGCGCCGCGCTTTCGCAGGTCGTCTCTCAGCGACGCTTCCATCAGGGCCACATTGCGGACACGGGTCGCCACGACCTTCGCCCCCCAGCCTGCGAGGATCCTCGCGGTTTCGTACCCGAGCGAACCAGGTGACGCCCCGGTCACGATCACATGGCGCCCCGACATATCTACCGGTGCCGCCATCGGTTTGCGGAGGAACAGTCGCACCAGGTGCTTGGCGGCTTTGGTAAAGTTACTAGGCATGTCCACGTTTCGGGTCAGCGCTCATCACTCATCACTCATCACTCATCACTCATCACTCATCACTCATCACTGTTCCCTTTTAACCACGTCCAGGTCCCAGTCTTCCCAGTAGTACTTCACCGGATCGTCCTTATCCCACTGCTCGTATACCGATTTCCACGTCAACCAGTTCATGTGGGGTTGCAGCGAATCCTCTCGCACAGGATGACTTCTTGGCTGGTACCGGTAGTCGGCCGATAACCGGAGGCGGTCCGATGTGATATTGTCCCGGCCCTGGTGGATCGTCAGGCTGTGGAGGACGATCACGTCGCCGCTCGCATAGTCGCCACCGACCCAGGAGGAATCGTCTTCGACGGCTACTTGACGGCCGCCCGGACCCACGCCTTCGGACGTCTCAAGCATTCCGTGCCGGTGTGATCCGCGATTGACGGCGAGTCCGCCGAGTTTCTCGGGACAATCGCCCAGGGGAATCCAGGCCGTCCACGTCTCGTCCGATCCACCGATGAAATAGTTGTCCTGGTGTGGAGGGGTCGAATGGGTGTTCATGTCGGGGAAAACAACCCTGCAGATATTCCGGCTGTGGGCAAGTACGGATTCACCAAAGAGCGCTTCGAACATTCGGATAATCGCGGGCTCAAGCGCAAGCGCGTGAAAATCGCGTACACGCAGGAGGTCCTCGTAGAAGGCCTGCCACCGCGGGACGCCGCTTTCGCCTACTCGGATACCGGGATTCGCGATGCCTTCCATCAGATCCGATTCATCCGCGAGCCAGCCGTGTTCCCGGCACACTTCAAGCACCTGTCGTCTCACCTCAAGTACGCACTCCGGGTCGAACAGGCCGCGGAAGAACAGGCACCCGTCCTTTTTTGCCTGTTGCCGGAGTTCTTTCGGATTCGCCAGCAGATCTATCGCATCCTCCAGGGAGTGGATCTGCTTCATGTCAACCATCGCCATGAGATCGTTCCTTTCGTACATCAAATCGTATTTCAAATGCAAGTTTCATTTGAATGAGATGACACCTAAAATGCGAATTTCGTGGCCGGCATGCCAGTGCTAATCGGTGCTGATCGGATGTCACCCCATGAATCACAAGCCTACATTGAAACCTTTTCGTTTGCCAACGGGAACTCCTGAGTTTTGGTCAACGTCTAACATAAAGAGTAGTCGCCAGTGACCGCGTGTCCGGGAGAGTTGTAATGGTTAGATTTCTGATGTATGTCTTCGGTGAGTTTAAACAGCAGAAACTGACACTGGGCATGTTGGCGGAAATAGCAGGATTTCACGTCAATTCAAGATCCGCCGCGGATTGTATGACACCAGACCCGGTGCCGACTCCATTCATTCTCGAGGATACCGATGAAAAACCGCAAATCCTCTCCGTAGTAAACCGCAACCGGCAGCCCCGTTCGCCCCCCGGTCGACATAGCTGTAGTTCCTCCCCAATCCCCCATCTTGCTACAAGGGAGCTACCCTATGTATCGGCCTACCAAACTCTTCTTCGTTTTTTCTTTCATGATAACATTTCTTGCAGCCGCCTGCAGCAAGTCTTCCAATCCGCTAAACTCTTCGCAACCAGCTCAGACGGTGGAACGGATACCCGCCGGTAAAGTGGTGGCGGTGACTTCGGACAGCCAGCCTGGATTGACCGCGGCTGATCCGAATGCAGGAAGTGCAAAAACCAACTCCGGCACCGAGATATCCACTGGGGATACGGATGCTGCAGTAAAGTTTCCCGGCAGCGAAACCGGATCCGGGATGGTGAAAAAATCGGACGGATCGAACCATCCCCCTGTATTGAACCGGCCTCAATCTAACGGGAACCGGACCCTACTGCTTCCGAGAGGCCCTGCGGCATATCTGGCGTTTTCGGGAGAACCGGCTACAGATCCCGATGGAGACGATCTCTCCTATCGTTTCGCCTTCGCATTGTCAAGCTTGAACGGCATCCAGACACCTAAAGAAGTCCTGTTGAGTATCACCCGAGAGGGTAACCGCTTCGGGATTCTGCCCGATGGTGACATCACGCCGGCAGTGTTCTCCGCAGTCTACGGAGGGCGGGCCAACATACCCGTTGTACAGTCCGCAGTCTACGCCAGCGACGGAACCGCGGAAAGCATCCCTGAGGTCTATGGCCTGTTCGTAGTATACGACGCTTCCGCCCAGTTCTCGGCACCCGCGGAATACGTGGGAGATCAGCGATGGGAAAACCCCAATGCCATCGACTGGTACGAGGGCACCTCAGCGCCCGTTGGCGGGGCGTTTCCTACATGGACCGGGGTTACTGCCGGGCAAAGAGACTGGAAGTTGGATCGTGCGCCTCGTACGATCCGATGCGAGATCGTAACGTTCTCAGGCTTTTACTCCTTCGAGGACTGGGGAGAAGATAACAACCGGTTTGCCGTGGCGTCAGAGGCCAGGGCGACTTCCGGTACGGTACGGTTGTCCTTCAATTCGCCTCCGGACTTCGAAGCGCCTGGTGACGAGGATGGGGACAATGTATACCAGATACGCGCGGTAGACACGCATGACATCAACAACATCAACCTGGAAGGAAATCCAACGGGATGCAGCGGATCGCTGCTTGACTTTACCATCCGGGTCAAGGACGTGGGTGTCCCCGCGCCACCCTCTATCGTAAATGCAAGGTACCTGGAATCGGACGACACCATGCTCGCGGTGTCCTGGCTCGATCCGGCCGGTTTTTTCGAAGACGGTTCCCTGGTGCCGTTCCCCGAGGGTTTCGAGGTAAACGACTACGATTACCGTTACCGTCCCTACGGGGAGGCGGCCTGGACAGAGACAGTGGACGACCTTCTGAGAGACACCTCGGTCACGATCGACGGCTTGACCGAATTGGCCTACGAGGTGCAAGTACGGGCTAGTAACCGGGAAGGTGACGGCGAATGGTCAACTGCTGTTGTAGTCTCAAAGCTGACCCATACGGTCTGCTTTGGAACCTCACAGTACACTGCAGTTGAAGGAAATTCTGACGGAGTCGCGATCGAGGTACACCTGGATCCCGCGGCGGGAAGCGTGCCGGTCACGGTGCCCATTGAAATTGTAGAGGAAAACGGGGCCGGATCCGACGACTACATTGGTGTGCCGTCCAGTGTGACCTTCGAACCCGACGAAAGTGTCAAGACTTTCTCCGTGGTAGCCCTTACGGACGAGGATCAGGATGAAGGTACAGAAGAGTTCATCCGGATGTCGTTCGTCGATCTTCCTGAAAACGTCTCTACCGAATCGCCGGCATCCGCCGAGGTGGTGCTGGAGGACGAGCCTTCGAAACCTACGATCGTAAGCCTGAGGATTTCTTCCACCCCGGTACAAAGGTCATTCTATGATTATAGAGAGATCATTGAGGTTGAAGTGGTCTTCAGTGAACCGGTCGATGTAGTAGCTTCGATCAGACCTTACGTATGGCTCAGGATAGACTTCCCGAATAGGAAAAAAGCTCGATACTCGCACGGAACGGGTACGAATAAGCTCTATTTTCAGTACAGTGTAGGCTTACACGACTTCGACACAAGCGGTGTAGGAGTTGATAGTGGCGACATCCAGGCGATCGATGGGTCAATCACCGCCATATCCAACGGTGTGACAGCGGATTTGCACCAGAATGGGCTCCCGGATGACTTGAATCACCGGGTTGACGGATGCCTGAGATAGTGGCCCGAATGATTGGTGGCGGCTGTGCGGATGGATAGCGCAGCCGCCGGCACTGCTTAGCGGAGGAACTCAGATCTCCTCCATCCCGACGCATGTAGTTCCTCGCCATTTCCCATCAAGCTGAAGGGAGCTACCCATGACACGGTCTTTCTCATACCTCTTACTGACGCTTACGCCGCTTGTGGTTGCCTGCAGTAAATCCTCCGTTTCGATTGAACCGATACAACCAGTACAGCCCGTACATTGGAATCCCGCTGCAAGAGCTTTACCGGAGCCATGCCCCGACCAGCCAGTTTGGGCGACTCGACATAGGACCGAGAGGGTCCAGGACGTCGATCGGTCATCGGGAATGATGTACGGCCAATGGGAAAGCATACGGCCATCCTCCGTGATGGTTTACCAGGATGCGGACCGGGACAGAGGTGACAGAGACTTCATCCGGCAAATGTCCGGCGATCTTTCGGCATTCGCCATGCCGTCCGTCCGTGCGACCCAGGGGATGGACCTGGGATCGGCGAATACGATTCCGGCCATTAAGGGGCTAAGGATATCCACCGTGCCTCGTCTGGAGGCTATCTATGATTACGGCGAAGTCATAGAGATTGAAGCGGAATTCGACGAACCGGTACAGGTCACGGGCCATCCCTATCTGTTACTCGAGGTGCGCAGTCCAGGTACCCGAAAGGCCTATTACGATCATGGATCGGGTACGGATCGTCTTTACTTTCAATACCGCGTAGATAGAGGTGACTGGGATAGTAGCGGACTGTGCGTTTTTGCCGGCCAGGTAAGACTAAACGGGGGAACCATCAACGCTGTTTTCGATGGGACTGAAGTGTGCCTCCACCACCCCGGTTTGCCCGACGATCAGCTTCACAAGGTCAACGGAAGCGTTGGCGGATCAACAGGGCTACAAAGGTGAATCCAAGTGGTTAAGCTTCAACTGGGGAGTAGAAATTCAATAAAGATGGATCCATACGGTTAAGCTTCAACGAGGGATGAGGGAATCCAGTGGCGGAACTTACTCAACTACCGATATAGACGGTACTAACTTCCGCTGAACGGCCGCCCATAAATCCCTGTTCGAAGCGCATAACAGTCCCTTGTGGTCATCTACCGGTGAGTACTTCGTTCCATCCAGTCTTCGAACGAAGCCGCCCGATTCCTGCGCGATCAGGACGCCCGGCGCGTGATCCCATACCAGGGTGCGATAGTAGAACAGGAAGTGGAATTCGTTCTTTGCAAAGGAAGCATAGTTGTGGCCGGCGCATCGGATTCTTTCAGTGGATAGGAAGGTACGGGTTGCCACTTCGGCGGTGAGGCGCAGGGAATCAGGCAGGTACGACGTCATCGCCGCGCCGCGAACACATTCTAAGGGTACACAGGAGGAGGATTCGACGACCAGGCGCTCGTTACCTTCAAAGGCGCCGCATCCTTTTTCAGCGCTTACCAATGTCCCTTCCAGGGGGTTGAGTATCCATGCCCCGATGGTAATGCCCGAGTGAATGAGGCAAACCATAATGTCAAACTCTGGTTTGCCAGCCGCGAAGTACCGCGTTCCATCCAGGGGATCGATTACCCAAACTGGAGCGTCGGTGTGTAGTGTGGACAACAGGCTCGGATCTTTGTGCACGCTCTCTTCGCCAAGGGCCACCGAGTTATCGACTAGCCCAGGCAGATGGGATGACAGGAATCTCTCGCACCGGGTATCCGCAATGGTCGATATATCACCCGGAGTTTTTTCAGCTATATCATCGTGTCCGAGGTTTCTCCAAAGCGGCAGGATGATCTGATCGGCCGCTTCACGAAGAAGGGCCTCGACCTGGGCGTGGGGGATATTCATGGAGGGATGGTCAGGGTTTTCTGGCTGATGATTTAGGAATTAGTCATACTTAAAAGAAAGTACGATCGCAAGATCACGGATCATAGGATGTAAGAGGCAGCAGGCAAACAGCCGAAGCTTACCTGAATCCGAAATCGTGTACTTTCTGATACGCATTTAGTTTATCCTGGTCCGGTTCCTCAAGACCATACGCATGGAAAAACGGTCCAACCCACTCTTCGCCCAGGTTTCGGCGTATCGTTCCGCGTGCCGCTACGAAGTCCAGATAGCGGTCGCCGACCCCGGCGTAACCCAGGTCGATGTAACCGCTCAGTTTGCCATCCTTGAACATGACGTTGGGCAAACAGTAATCGCCGTGCGTGAAGACCAGGTCTTCCTCCTCGGGCACCCCTTCCTTTATTTCAGATAGTTGTTTCTCAAAAAAGGTTCGCGTTTCGCCTTCAGGGATATACTCGTCGAGCGCGCTGCTTTTAATCAATCCCTCCGCCCAGGCGTAGTAACGCGACATGCGCCAGTCCAGGGTGCAGGACTCGGTACCCAGGGCGTGCACTTCGCGCAATCCCTTAGCGAATACCAGGACAAGATTCGCTGGATCGCCGGTCACTTCTGGATGTATCCCCGTGACGCCTTCCATTTGTGCCATAAGCATGTACTGCATATCGCCCTCGACGTGAAAACACTGTAACTCGGGAACGGAGAGCTTGTCCCGCAACCACGACAGGGCCACCGTCTCGGTTAACAGATCGGATTCCTGTGGCCTTAACCGGACGTCTCTCGTCTTCAGGATCAAACCGCGCTTCAGGGGATGTGTGTAGAGAAACACGTCCGAGCAGGACTCGGTCCGGAGGTTTCGGCCATCGGACGTGTAGCCCCTCAGGCGAGACTGTACGAGATCTGGAAGATCATGGACTTTCACTGGTCAACTCACCGACGGATATCTACCGCCGAAGAAGGCACGAGCTATAAATCCCCGTTCGGGAACATCGCGTTTCTCGAATTCATGTATAAGAGCGCTGTCATCGTATGTAATATGTCGGACTTCCAGTTCATATCGCTTTTCCCGACATTTGAGCACTGCATATCGAGCCACTGGCTCAGTATAACAACCTAGCGATCCTGGGTTTACATATCTGGCTTTACTCACCATGTCTGAATTTGAATGGTTATGGCCATAGAACACCACATCTGAATTCAGGCTACTGTACAATTCATCCAGATCGGCAGGTTCAGGATCCAGGTGGAAGCGCGCAAAGTTCCGTCCGGATTCGGTGAGGCCGTAGTGGAGGAACGACACGCGAATGTCTTCGAATACTTCCTCTATCAGGTAGGGCCATTCACCGACCACGGTTCGTAACGACGTATCTATACGGGAATGAACCCATTGCTGATGTCTCACCTCGCCATCACTCATCCACGAGGGTTGAGGATCAGGCAGGCCATATGCGAACCAGGCGTCATGATTGCCCATGACCAGATGCATGCGAGGTGTGTTCAGGAGTAATTCAAGGCATTCCGCAGGATACGGACCTATACCTATGGAATCACCGGTATGGTAAATTGCATCGCAACCCTCTTGCCCAATGGCTTTTAGGGCTGCCTGTAGAGCCGGCAGGTTGCCGTGAACATCCGTTAAAACCGCAATCTTCATTACTTAAGAGTCCGTTGCCTTATTCGTTTCTTCAGCGTTCTAAATCTGAATAGCGATAAGTCGTGTGAATCGAAATGAATCTCACGGATGAACAAGGCTATTCAGTCGTATGGGCTGAAGTTACGACAATCCGTAGGCACCATTCGACTGTACGTTCTCCCTTGCTGGTCCAGCCGGGAGGACGAATACCGAGGTTCAGTTAGAGCAAAGCGGGTTGTTGAGGGGAAGAACCGTGCAACCAGCAAGAGGTTTCGGCACGCCTTATAGAGTCTGTCTATGCCTTCGCCTGGTCCATTAAAGGGTCTGTCACGGATTTTGTGTAACTGACTGTTTCATGTGATGGGCACTCTGTCTTCGTACATGATGACGAACTGGTTGATGGCGGCCGTCCAGTGGACAATGGGCCGGGTCCACCTTCGGGACAGATTGAGCAGGGCCAGGTAGAGCAGTTTCCTGGTCGCCTCGTCTGTGGGGAAAGCGCCTTTGGTCTTGATGATCTTGCGCAGTCCCCGGTTCATGGATTCGATGGCATTGGTGGTATAGATGACCTTCCTGATTTCCTGTGGGAAGGCGAAGAACGGGGTCAGATGGTCCCAATGTCTGCGCCATAGCCGGCTGATCGTGGGATATTGCTTATCCCAGTGTTCTGCGAAGCGATCCAGCGCGGCCTCGGCCTGCTCCAAGGTAGCGGCTTGGTATATCGCCCGGAGATCCTTGGCCACCTGCTTACGGTGTTTCCAGGAGACGTAGGTCAGGCTGTTACGCACCATGTGTACGATGCAGAGTTGCACCTGGGTCCTGGGATACACCGTCTCTATGGCCTGCGGAAAGCCAGAGAGCCCGTCGCAGCAGGCGATGAAGATATCGGCAACGCCCCGGTTCTTCAGTTCGGTCAGTACGTGGAGCCAGAACTTTGCCCCTTCGTTCTGCTCGATCCAGAGGCCCAGGAGTTCCTTGTCGCCGTGGAGGTTAACGCCCAGGGCCAGGTAGACCGCCTTGTTCCGTACGCTGCCGCTATCACGCACCTTGACGAACAAGGCATCCAGGAACAGGATAGGATAGACCGGGTCCAGAGGCCGCGACTGCCAGGCCAGGACCTCGTCGGTTACGGTGTCGGTGATCCGCGAGACCAGTTCGGGCGAGATGGCCACTCCGTAGAGATCTTCGATATGGCCCTGGATATCGCGGGTGCTCATGCCCCTTGCGTACATGGAGATGATCTTGTCGTCGAAATCCGGCCAACGGGTCTGATACTTACGGATCAGCTTGGGATCGAAGGAGCCCTCGCGGTCCCGGGGGATCTCTACCGGCAGATCGCCCTTGTCGTCCTTGAGCGTCTTGGTGGTCTTGCCGTTGCGACTGTTGCCGCGGTTCCTGCCATCGGGGGCATGCTTCTCGTAGCCGAGATGATCGGTGAGCTCGGTTTCCAGGATCCGTTCGGCCATGCGCTTCTTCATGCGCTTGAGCAGGCCGTCTTCGCCGAAGAGGTCCTCGGCGTCCACCCCGTCTTCCATGAGCTCATCCAAAAGACGGTCGATCTTACTTGAGGGTTTTCTTTCTCTGGCCATAGCACTTCCTCCTTGTGAGCAAGATACAAGCTATTGCCAGTTACACAAAACATGTTACAGACTCCCATTAAAGAACGAAGAGCTTCGTTTACGGACTCGTCGGTGGGGAATGCCTTTGCTACATCAGGATGTAGCAATACCAGGTTAGTTCCCGATTGGAAGGACTTCAGATACTTTCCCCGGACGCCCGAACCGAGATCTTCACGGCAGTACTCGGGGCGGAATCTGTCTGTATCAGCCTTCTTCATAGATATGCCACCTTTCGAGAGTTTCCTTATCTATTGTAACCACTTTACTGTCTGGTTCCAAACACCAATACACCTGTCTTATCTCTTTATGTATGATTTTTTACTCTAGTCTCGAATGTACCATGACTACTGCGCCACCTCACTCCGCTCTCCACTCCCCATCGAACCCCGTGTAACCATCAGTGTAGTGCTTGAGGTGGTCGGGCAGTCGTTCGGCCAGGGCCGCGGCCGTATCGGGCAGGGGCCAGGGAGCGTCTATGCGCCAGGACTTGGGACGGAACCCGATGCCGCAGGAATACCGACGTTCGTGGGTGGCCATGTTGGCGTGCCAGGTCAGCGCGGCAAAGCAGATCAGGTCGCCGGGGTCGGCTACGACCGGGACGCAACCGGGCACGGCCATACCATCGTACGGTGTGTCCGGTGTCGCGCCTTCGGGGTACAGGCCGCCGCGTTCCGGTCCAAGGACATACCCGTCGGGACCTTCCCAGTCCGGAGAGTGGGATTTTTCAATGACGGCGATGCCGCTTCGGTCGGGATGGCTGCCGTTGAGGTAAAACCAGGCGCCGCTGGGGATGGGGAACCTGTTGAGCACGTCGTTGGCCGTCTGGGGATTGTCAATGTGACCCCGATGGTCCTGGTGCCAGCGGCCCATGCCTTCACCCGGAGTGCGTAGAATGGCCGCCGAACGGTGCAGGCAGAGTTCGCCGGCGCCGTGTATTGTTTGGATGAAGCTCATGTAGGCAGTCTGGTCGACGAGATCCCAGACCGGCTCGCTGTCCTCGGCAAAGGCCATGTGATACCTGTTGGAAGCCGGATCCAGATCGCGTTCGGGGTCCAGGTGTCGGTCTATGGAGTCCTTCAACGCCTCCACCATGTCTGGTTCGATCAGCTTGCGGATGACACAGAACCCGTATTCTTCCAGGCAGGCAAGTGCGGACTCGATATCGTCGCGGTTGAAGTGGTAGTTGTAGTCGGGCATTGTGTGAACTCCAGGTGTCCAGGCGCTACAGCATCATGCCCTTCGAGTCAGTGGTCCCGTGGTTTCGTGAAGTCGCGTTAGAATCTGACTCTAAGAAGCTAACGAGGAGCCCTGCAATCCATTCAAGGAATCCTGCAGGAACCGATCGACGTCAAGGGGAAGCTCCATGCTTGTGTAATCGCCCACCTTTTCAGCAGCGGATTTGAATGATCGTATTTCCGGCCCGGTTTTAGACCATAGGGCCGCGAGGAATCCGATACCGGCGGCCTCAGCGGCTTTCAGGTCGTCCACCGAATCTCCCACGTAAACGGTCTCATCTGGAGATGCTTCCACGTCCGATAGCGCTTTCAAGAGCCCCTCGCGGTCGGGCTTGGGTTCGGATACATCATCATCGAAGACCATGACATCGAATTCGCCTAGCCGGACATGCCGGCGCGTGATATCCCAGGCGCCCCGGCTTTTGCCTGTGATGATACCCGTTTTGATTCCACGACCTCGAAGCGTTGACAACAGCTCCGGAACGCCCGGGTAGATGCCGCCGAAACAAGTCCCATGGAGGGAGTGGTAGTTAGCCAGAAACCGCTGATGGGCGCCGCCCACCTCGTCTTGTGAAACGAAATACCCCAGTAGCCGGGGCTCGCTATTGAGTCGGAGTGACGCCAGCCGGTCTACGGGGATTTTCTCATGGCCGATCTCTTCGAGGGTACGCTCCATGGCCCGGACGTAAAGGTCCCACGTATCGATCAACGTTCCGTCCAGGTCGAATAAAACAACAGGTTTCATTGCAGGGCCTCTTCCGCAGTATCACCCAGTTCAATGTGACCACCCGGAATGATGTACAGGTCATTGAATTTGTGGGACCTGAGCAGAAGGATCCTGCCCTCCGGATCCTGGATCAACGCACCAGCTGTAGGCTCCGGATATTTGGAATCGCTCATTCAGAACGTACCTGTAGGAGATGAACCCTACTTATTCGAAACGTCACACTGTCATTGCAGCCAATAGACCGGAAAACCAATCAGTCGAATCCTATGAGAGTATCAATCCCCGGACCGAAATGGTACCGTGGGCGGCGGTCTTTCCTCGATGTTCTCCGACTTCACCCGTTCAAGTATCTGCGACATCTCGCGGACGAGATCCGGATGGTCGCCGTACCGGTTTACCCTTTCAGATATGTCGCCATCGAGATCGAAGAGTTCGCCGGGATGATTGTGCGCCGCATACCCTCGCTCCTCCTTGAACCATTCGGGTTCGCGATTGTCGTCTCCGCTCGGTGAATCAATGTAGACCCAGTTGTCCCTTCGAATGGCGAAGTTGCCCCGTATGCTGTGGTGTATGGCGAACTCCCGCACAGGTTGATCCATCTTTCCCTGTAGCAGCGGAAGCATACTAACACTGTCCTCGCCTTCATCCTCCAGAAGTTCGACTCCGGTCAACTCGGCACAGGTGGCCATGAGGTCGCCCAGGATGGTGAGTTGATCACAGACCGCACCGGCGGGTGTGACGCCTGGCCACCGGGCGATGAAGGGGACTCGGTGGCCGCCTTCCCAGGTATCGCGCTTTACGCCGCGCAGGTTCGCCATGCTGTAGTGGCTGTGGATCCGCGCGTGTTCATAGCTTCCGCCGTCCGCGGCGGGACTGCACTCCGGTCCGTTGTCACTCGTGAAAACCAACAGGGTCTCGTCCGCGATTCCACGCCGATCCAGGGCCGCCATGACCTCGCCCACCACCCAGTCCACCTCGCACACGAAGTCGCCGTAAAGTCCCGATCCGCTGCGACCGATGAAGGGATCGTTAGGCACGATGGGCGTATGGGGTGACGTGAGCGGGAAATAGAGGAAGAAGGGTTCGGAACCGGACGACTCGATGTACCGGGTTACGCGCCGGACGAATTCGGGGATCATCTCTTCAAGCTTCCAGCCGGGTTTCATCTGACCTGGATGACCGAACATGTCGTCCGGTTTGGGCACGGTCGGCTCGTCGGTCAATCGGTCCTGGTCGAACCAGGTGTAGGGCGGGAAATTCGGTACATCTACGCCGAAATACTCGTCGAATCCGCGGTCGATGGGGCCGCCCCGTACAGGTTTCCGGTAGTCGATATTCCGTTCCAGCGCCAGCCGACGGTCCTGGTCGTACCGGCCGATCTCCACGCCTTCGTTCGCTGGAGCGCCATCCAGGGTGGCCCAATCCCACCCCAGGTGCCATTTGCCGATACACGCCGTTCGGTAGCCCTGCCGGCGAAGCAGTTCGGCCACGGTCAGGCGATCCGCCTCGACAAGCGAAGGATCGAAGGGCCAGAGGACGCTGTCCTGGAGGGGTGTACGCCAGCAATATCGTCCCGTCAGCAGGGCGTAACGGCTTGGCGTGCAAACACTTGAAGGTGCGTGGGCATCTGTGAATCGCATACCCTGGGCCGCGAGACGGTCCAGGTTGGGTGTTGGGATTTTGGAATCGGGATTATTGCACCCCATATCGCCGTATCCCATGTCGTCCGCGAGGATGTAGATAATGTTGGGCCTGTTTTTTGCCATGAACTTTGATCTCCGTTATACAGAAAAGCGCTTCGCTTCGTACCCGGTGATGTTAGTCATATTCTACCCGGACGATCTCGAAATCAAGTAACTTTCCGGTGTGCTTGGATTGCGCGCGGATTAAGAATATCTTGTCCATGGACCCTCTTTCACTATTTTGGCGGTCGTGATCGGTGGGGACCGACTACATCAGCAGCGGAGAGGAGGGATCCGAACATGGGACTTAGGCACGACGATGGCTGGAATATACCGGCGGACAATCCCTTTTACCCGCCGCTGCCGGCGGTCTATCGAAATGTGCGGTTCCAGTTCGTGTTTTTTCACGCCGTGCCTGCCGCCGTTCAGGGATTTCTTCCGGAGCCTTTGAAAGCAACGGAGGACGGATTGTGCGTGGCCTCAGGGTTGGAGGTGCCTGTTTGTCCGAATTACGGCCCCTTCGAGGAGTCCTTCATCGTGATGAAGTGCCGATTCAGGAATCAGTCCGGATTCTACTGTTCCCATGTGTTTCATAATGGTCCCGCGGGCATCGCCGCGGGCAGGGAGATTTACGGGACGCCGAAGGTGTATGCGGATTTGAAGGTTTCGCATGCGGGTCGGTCCATGGTGACGGAAACCTCGTTCGGCGGAGCGCCGGTGTTGAATATCAGCACCAGCATGGAAACCGATGCCCCTGAAGTTGCGATGCCTTCCCTTACTCCGGCCTGGCGGTTGAAGATCATCCCCAGGGCCGACGGTCCGGGCCCTGCCGTCAAACAACTGATCGATTGCAGCGAAACAACCCAGGATGTGCAAATACACCACACCGCGAAGGGACAGGGCAGGATTGACCTTGGCGCTTCCCCGCGGTGCGACCTCACCCCGTTGTCACCGTTGGAATATGGTGATGCCTACTACATG
Organism: bacterium; assembly: GCA_965262815.1. Classification (GTDB taxonomy): domain Bacteria; phylum JAAXHH01; class JAAXHH01; order JAAXHH01; family JAAXHH01; genus JAAXHH01. Next base: position 860,716 of record OZ253560.1, read on the forward strand.
GAGAGCAGCTACTCCGAGCAATATGCGCGGGTTGTCCATGACTATTTAAGCGACAAACCGTAACGGATGAGCGCGGAATCGTTACGTATGGAAAACAAGTTGAAGATCGGTATTCTTTACCCTCATTACTCCGCGGAGGACGACTACCCGCGACTTGCCGCCGCACTGAAGCCCGCAGTTGAGGTTAAGGTGGTTCATACAGATGGTCCAAACCTGCATCGAATCGACAAGAGTCTCGTGACCGGCAGTCGGGAAAACCTATTGGCGGGAGCGGAGGAGTTGCGTCCTCACAAAGTCGATGTCTGTTTATGGGCTTGCACGAGTGGGAGTTTTGCCTTTGGCGTTGAGGGAGCGCGGCGCCAGGCGCAGGATCTGGCCGATACACTCGGCATACCGGCATCGAGTACGTCGTTGGCTTTCCTTAATGCCGGCAAGGCACTCGGACTGAAGCGTGTTGCCGTTGCCTCAACCTACCCCGAAGAACTGTCAAACACATTTCGCGTTTTTCTGGAGACGGGTAGCATAGAGGTGGTTCACATGGGGTGTCTCGGTGTCTGGACAGGTGATGAGGTCGCGCATATTGAACGCGAAGAGGTGTTGCACATCGCTCGTGCCAACGATCATTCCGACGCTGAAGCGGTGCTTATCCCCGACACCGCATTGCACACTGTTGATTTCCTGCCCGAGCTCGAGGCAGCGGTCGGGAAAACGGTGCTGACGGCGAACCAAGTGACGATGTGGGAAGCCCTGCGCCTTACGAACCGTTTGACGCCGCAGTCTGGCCTGGGACATTTGATGACGGTAGTCTCCTGACTCGGATTGCCACCGATTTCAATTGCCACCGTTTTCAGGAGCCATCGGTTTCGATCGCCACCGACTCTGGCCGTAACGAAATGTACGGAAGCCTGGATGCTGGCGGTCATAGTACTAATGTAGGTCGAAGAGGTTTAGCTGGTAACACAGGAGATCAACATGGATCGATTTATTGAAGTGACCCTCAGGAAACGCGATGTGAGTTGTGTTGCGCGGATGCTCGACGACCTTGCGCCGAGGACGTGCGAGACGGTGTGGAACGCGCTGCCACAGGAAGGCGACGCCTTTCATGCCAAGTACGCAAGCAACGAGGTATTCGCACTTGTCCCACCCTTCGCGCCGAGTGAGCCAGGTCTTGAGAATCCAACGATTACGCCGACCACCGGCGATCTGCTTTACTTCTTCTTTCCACCCGGCGCCGTCAACGTTCCATCGTTGCGCGAGGTCGCCTACAGCACGGGCCTGGTCGATCTTGCGATATTCTACGGACGGGACAATCTGATCTTGTCGCCCAACATGGGACTGGTCCCAGGCAATCGCTTTGCTGAGGTAACGGAGAACCTTGAGGAGATGGTGGAGGCGTGCAATAGTGTCTGGCGTGAGGGATTTGCAGGAGAGCGGCTGGCGTTTCGCCGATTGGAATAGATTAGAGTAGCCTGGTCAGTTCAGTTAAAGACGAGATTTCATAGTCCGGTTTGATTCCCGAATCGTTCATTATTCCCTCGCGGTTAAGCCAGACACCGCGTGCACCTGCAGACTCCGCACCTGAAACGTCCATTTCCAGTGAATCTCCCACGTGCAATAGCTGGTCCAGATCACATCCCGCCCTTCGAGCCGCGATCTGAAATGTCCTCGGATCAGGTTTCTCAATACGGACGTCTTGAGCGTAAACGGCGAAATCAAAACGACCTTCAAGTCCGAACAGTTCCGGGTAGTTGTTGCCGTTCGACAACAGTCCGAGTTTGAAATGCGGGGCAAGGGCATCGAGCGAGGGCACGACATCCTCGTACGGTTCCGATATCGTTGAATCGATTCTCCAGGTACACTTCGTTGAGACGTGTCGCCAGCTCAGGTCCAGGATGACCGACAAACTCAAGCATCTTGAGAAAAGACTTCCGTCGAATCTCGTCGTAGTCTTTCAGATTACCCGTGAACCCTTTTTCCTCCCGGTCACGAATCGACCACATCTCGTCTACCGTAAGACGGTGGACCCTCTCACCTGGAACACACTTTAACAGTTCATCGCGAACCGACTTCATGGATCGCATTATGACCCGATCTGTGTTGATCAGGGTCATGTCTACATCGAATGAAATGGCGGAGATGTTCAAGGGATATGTCCTAAAAGATCATTCAGTTTCTTGCTCTTGAAGTAGAATCACGATGCACGAATTGGTACATATTCACGAATGAACTGCCTGCACCACCTCGGTATGCGGACGTACTTCCTTCTCCAATCGGTCTGACAGTTTGTCCTGAGCCACATCGAGTGCATAATCCATCTGCAGCCCCATCCAGAACTGTGGCGACATGCCAAAGTAACGCGCTAGTCTCAGCGCGGTTTCAGCGGTGACGCCTCGCTTTCTCAGCACGATTTCATTGATGCGTCGGGGCGGAACGCCGATGGCCAGGGCAAGACGGTTCTGACTCAAATTCATTGGTTTGAGGAATTCCTCCAAAAGGATTTCTCCCGGATGTACGGGTTCGAGTTTCCGTGTGGACATGAGCTGTTCTCCTAATAATAGTCGACGATTTCCACGTTGTAGGCGTCACCGTTTCTCCACGTGAAGCATACCCGCCATTGGGTGTTGATGCGAATGCTGTATTGACCGGCACGATCGTCACTGAGTTTCTCAAGACGATTGGCAGGCGGCACGCGAAGATCATCCAGTTTAGTTGACCGATTGAGCATACGCAGTTTACGCACGGCTGTCTGTTGAATGTCGCCGGGTAATTTCAGTGACCGAATCCGTCGGTACAACTGCTCGGTTTCTCGGTCTTTGAATGATCTTATCATGTAAGATATAACGTATTTCGTTAAACGTAAAGCGTTATAGGAAGTATACTCAACGATCAGGACCTCGAGCAACTGTACCTTGCCGAAAACAGGCTGGGTTCCGTATTCATCACAGGCGCGGTGCTCTCCATACTGATCGCCTGTCTGGGGCTTCTGGGCCTTGTTTCCTTCATGGCTGAACAACGTAGCCGCGAGATCGGTGTCCGCAAGGTCCTCGGTGCCTCGATAACGAACGTGATCCTGTTGTTGTCGAAGGACTTCACGAAGCTGATCCTGCTTGCATTCGTTGTTGGCGCTGCGGTCAGTTACTATGCCATGCATTCGTGGCTGGGGAACTTCACCTACCAAGTAGATCTGAGCTTTTGGACATTCGTACTGGCGGGACTTGCCGCTCTTCTCATCGCCTGGTTGACGGTGGGATACCACGCTTTTAGTGCGGCAACAACCAATCCCGCGGAATCGCTGCATGGCAAGTAGGGTGGAACGCAATAGTTTTTAAGACTAATACAGTTATCTTCTAACTTTTTCGGAGCGTCGAATGCCTCGCCCGCCCAGGATGAATATGGGACTGTTTCCGACCAGACATGGGTTTCATAGTTCGACGCGAAGACTCCGGATCTTTTTTTCCGGACGCTTCAAAGCCAAATCATGATTTCGTTGTAAATTCAACCATAGCTCCGGAGTTGTCCCCAGTGCTTGTGACAACAACCATGCCGTCTCAGGAGTTACCCCTCTGCGGCCCCGGATAATCTCGTTAATTCTCTGAAGTGGCACGCCAATATGACTGGCAAACGCTACCTGAGTGATTCCCAGAGGCTTCAGATACTCCTCACGAAGAATCTCGCCAGGATGGGTTGGTATTCGGATTCTGGGTAACATTTTTCCCTCCCGTTTTTGAAGCCTACTGATGGTAGTCCACTAGAGATACCTCGTGTGCGGAGTCGCCGGACCACCGAAAGACAATACGCCATTGGTCATTGACTCGAACGCTGTAATACCCTTTCAATTCACCTTTCAACGCTTCCAATCGATTGCCCGGCGGAGTTTGCAGATCCTGCAGTTGATGTGCGCCATCAATGACATCCAACTTTCTCAATACACTTCTTGAGATTTCCGATGGGAAGCGACGGGTTCGTCGAGATTGTATGTTGTGAAACAATTCTTCTGTAGCATTATCACCAAATGACTTAATCATAAGAACAGTGTTCCATATTACACGATTACACGGTAATCATGCAATAATATACGTTTTCTCGTCCTCGTTTTCAATACAAAACCATTTGTTGGTTTTCAGTATAAATCAAATCTCGGTTATGGACCTAGTCGATATCAATCTGAGAATCTAGTTTGGAATTTACACCTTTACGATCACCCGATCGGAATCTTAGCGTCCAAAGCCATTATTCAACCTGTACTTTCCGGCCTTGACCGGGAACAGATCAAGCAATGCCGTACTCTATAATCACACCCGAAGACGTTGCCAGCTTATTCTCTGACCTGGAGCTGATGCACGGAGAGATTCGCCCGATCACAGGCGGATGGTCATCCTGGACTTTCGAAGTAGACAACGTGAGCCCCGGTGAGCCCCCCGAATCGTTGAATCCCGGCTGGATCTTTCGTTTTCCCAGGAACAGTGTCGTTTCCGAAAATCAGAAGAAAGAAACAGCGGTATTGCCCACCATCGCCTCACGTGTAGACTTTGCCGTACCTCGTTTCGAACACGTAGGAACATGGCACGGCCATCCCTTTGTGGGGTACCGTAGGATACCGGGCCGTCCCCTGGATCATCCTGAACTCACCACGGAAACGTCCCGTTCACTGGCAAACGTGCTTTCACAACTGCACGGAATACCAGCATCGCTGGTCGCTGAGGCCTGCGACGTGGAACCCTCGGTTGATGCCTGGCGGCGGCACTACCGTGCACTCAGGGAAGAAGTTCGTACCAGATTATCTACGTTACTTGAATCGAGCGTTTTAATTGCGGTAGAACACGGTTTCGATCGGTTTTTCCAGGAAGAACTCGCGACTTTGAAAGACGTCACCCTGGTGCACTGCGACCTGGGTTGTGAGCATATTCTGATAGATGAAGACAGGGTGTCCGTGACTGGACTGATTGATTTCGAAGACGCAACGCTCGGCGATCCGACGATCGATTTCGTTGGCATCTTTGTCACCTATGGTATGGAAAATACTGAAAGGGTCCGAGAATACTACGGGCGCGAGTTGGACGTCAATTTCGAGAACAGGCTGTATTTCTACACCTGGATGGCTTCCTGTCACCAGATTTTGTATGGATTGGAAGAAGGAAGGTCGGAACTGGTGGAGGACGGAATAGCAGGTTTGCGGACTCGACTGGGAAACGCCGGGTTGCTTTAAGATGCGCGGCGTATGATCTCTTCAATAAAGGCAGCTTTGGCCGCCTGGTATGCTTTGCGGTCTCCGGGAAGTCTCTCCCACAGATCGAGTTTCAACTTACAGTAATCTTCGGCCGTTTTGGGATCCGCCCTCAGCAGGTCCCTGAAACAGATCAACTTAGTCCATTCGTCACTGGATTCTTCCACCATGTGGACGTGGTGGGTGCAGGGCTCGCCCTTTTGGAAATAGTGCCTCCGAGGAATACCATTCTCACCGCGGAATGTGTAACCGAGGGCGACAAGAGGATCGATGCAAACCCTGGCTTTCTCGAAGTCCTCCACTGTAATGGCAATATCCAGAATAGGCTTGGCTGGAATTCCCACGATCGCCGTACTGCCTACGTGCTGGATATCCGAGATGTGATACCCAACCGCCGCTTCGATGATCTTCTTCTCTGATTCGAATAGCAACGGCCATTCGTCGCGATAGGGTGCGAGGCGCAGTTCACCCCTTTTTAGTCCGAGGGATTGTTTCGACACTTAGGGACAAAATCCTTTAGGAATGGACAATTCCAGTAAGTCGTGTTATTTTCAGGCGGCTTTGTAACAGAAATCTCAAAGACCGATAGTCCTGACGTTGAATCCAAAGTAACAAAGGAAATCGATCCCTACAAGAATCACGAGGAGCAATCTGAAATGAAGATCAAAATGGCGCTACCCAAGGGCAGCCTGCAGGATTCCACCCTTGAACTGATGCGCAAAGCTGGATTCCGTTGTTCGGTTAGCAGCCGTTCCTATTTCCCGTGGGTGGACGACGAGGAACTGGAACTCATGTTGATCCGGGCCCAGGAGATTGCGCGGTACGTCGATGACGAAGTGTTTGACGCGGGGCTGACCGGCAAGGACTGGATCGAGGAAACCAGCGCGGACGTGGTGGAGGTGGCAGAACTGGTCTACGCGAAGCAATCCCGCCAACCCCTTCGCTGGGTACTGGCCGTGCCGGAGAGTTCAGAAATTCAGACCATACAGGACCTTGAAGGTAAACGCATTGCCTCGGAAGTGGTAAACATCACCGAGACCTACCTTAAGAAGCACGGCGTGAACGCGAAGGTGGAATTCTCCTGGGGGGCCACTGAGGCTAAAGCGCCAGACCTGGTGGACGCGATCGTGGAAATCACCGAAACCGGTGGTTCCATTCGGGCGAACAAGCTGCGCGTCCTCGATATATTGATGCAATCTACCACCCGGCTTATCGCGAACAGGAAGAGCTGGGAGGATCCGGCCAAGCGGCGCAAGATTGAGAACATCGCCATGCTGCTCAAGGGTGCTATGCTGGCAGAGGAAATGGTTGGCCTCAAGATGAACGTGAAGCGTACGGACCTTGACGCCGTGGCCGATCTCTTACCCGCGCTGCAGAACCCTACCGTTTCTCCCCTGGCCGACGAGGAATGGGTCGCCATCGAGGTTATGATCGAGGAGCACACCATACGGCAGCTGATCCCGGCGCTTAAACGTGCCGGTGCCCAGGGACTGGTGGAGTATCCGCTGAACAAGGTGATTTACTGAGGGGTGGCCTTTCGTGAGTGACAAGAAACACGGTGACCTGCGCCCCTCGGCCGTCAAGACGGCGGTTCGCGCCATGGCCGGTTACAGCCTGGTTCAGCCAGACTGCCCGGTCAAGCTCAACCAGAACGAATGTCCCTTCGACGTGCCCGAGGATCTCAAGCGGGAGATCGTCGACGAGGCCATGGCCAGCAACTGGGGCCGATATCCCGGTTTTGTGCCCCTTGAAGTCAGGGAGGCGATCGGCAACCGGCACGGATTGGGATTCGAACACGTACTTGTTGGCAATGGTTCGAACGAACTGATCCAGGCGATCTTCCAGGCCACGGTTGCTAAGGACGACCGGATTGTGCTGCCCGCACCGACCTTCTCGCTCTACACCCTCATGGGCAGGATCGCAGAAGCCGACCAGCGGACCGTTTATCTCCAGAAGGACCTGGCCTTCGACGTAGACCGTCTCGCCGAAGAAAGTGCCCATCCCGACGTCAAACTGGTGGTGCTCTGTTCTCCCAACAACCCGACCGGATCATTAATCACGGCGGAGGAAACAGCCCGGATCGCCGGTGCTACCGAGGCCCTGGTTGTAATCGACGAGGCCTACTACGAATTCGGGGGGGTGTCCAGCCTTGCACTGATCGCAGACTATCCCAACGTCGTTGTTACCCGTACCTTTTCCAAGGCCCTTGGCGCTGCCGGCTTGCGCCTGGGTTACCTGGTTGCCGATCCTGGTCTGGTCCTGGAGATCGACAAGGTCAAGCTTCCGTACAACGTGAACATCATCTCCCTGATCACTGCGCGTAAACTGATCACCCGGGAGACGCTCATTGAGGAACGTGCGGCGCTGATCCGATCGGAAAGGCAGCGGGTCTTCGAAGGTCTCCGCGATCTACCCGGCATATCACCCTACCCCTCTCACGCCAACTTCATCCTCTTCGAGGCGGAACGCCCGGTATCAAATATCTTCCACGGACTGATCGACCGGGACGTGCTCATCCGCGACGTCAGCCGCTATCCCATGCTGGACCGGCACATGCGGGTCACCATTGGCCTGCCGGAAGAGAACGACGCCTTCCTTGTTGCGCTTCGGGAAGTGCTGGGCGCCCAGTGAGGTGTACGTAAAACTGGTTCTTGCGGCGCATGTCGGGTCGGCATCGGTTTACACATAGCAGAAAGCTTTTTACAGCTCGGCGATTTCGAGCTTTTTCAATCCTGGAAACCAAGCATTGACCGCGCCGCCCCGAGAACGGCTGGCCAGGTTACGGATCCTGGAACCATGAATTCGTGGTGGCCGGCGTTCGGGACTACCGTGTGTTCTATATCGTCTCCGGCAGCGCGGGCTGCTTCCGCGTAAGCTGCTCCCAGTTCGGGCGGAACGACCCAGTCGTGTTCCGTGCTGATCATGACCTGTCTTACTCCGAGGGGCAGCAGTTCAACTGGCGACCCGCAACGGTACCGTTCATCCACCTTGCCGGGCGGCCTACCGGACAGGCCTCCAGGCAATCCGAGCAGATCGCGTACGATCCCCGGCCGGCACTCGGCGTCCGCGTGGGGCGTGAACCTTTTCAAATCTCCCGGACCGCCCAGGACCAACGATCCTTGCAGGGGTAACGGGTTTGCAATCCATAAAGGACTGGTTCGCGGCAGCCTGTGCCGCCCGGCCGTCCACAGTGCCAGGTGGCCGCCCGCCGAGTGGCCGATGGTGATCGCGCGATCCAGATCAAGGGAGTAGTCCGCCGACAGCGTGCGAAGGTGGTCCGTTGCCCGCGCGGCGTCGAGAAACGTCCCCGGCCAGCCGCCTCCCTCTTGATCCACGCACCGGTATTCGACGTTCCAGGTCGCGATGCCCTCGTCCCGCAAGGCATCGGCCAGCGCGTCCGCGTTGTGCAGATCTGCGTAGATAGACAGCCAACAGCCTCCGTGCATGATCACGGCCACGGGATGAGGGCCCTTCCCCGCCGGCAAGCGTAATTCCCCAAACTGTGGAAGCGCTGGCCCATACGCAGATCGGAAATCCGCCGGTTTACTCGGCAGCGCGTTGACCTTGTCGGGCGTTACGAAGGGATGATTATCGGACGTGAATTTGGAAGGCATGACGTGAATGGAATTGGAGATGGCGAACTGTAGCGTGCTTGGTTCAAGTAAAACGATCTTGAGCCCAATGTTCAGGGCAAAAACCGATCCTGTTCTTCCGGTGTGGGTAGCCTGCACACATCGCGTCTGCCGAACCAACTGTACCTGTTTCGTGCGATGAACCGGTATACAAGATCACGTAGGGGTCTTGGGAAAACGAACAGCAGCGCGGCCAGCCGCCACGCACCGCCCAGCCTACCCACGGCCAGCAGTACCGCATCAGACTGTTCGTATTGTTTTACTTGATCCAGAAGCAGGAAGGACCGGGGATCGCCGTCCTGGCGCCCCAGCATTCGCGAAGCGGTTTCGCCCTGGAGGGGCGCGAATCGGAAGAGATCCCGGTTGTCTGCCTTCAGCAGTAGATCGACAAACCAGTTGCAAAGGCCGCACACGCCATCGAAGAACAGGACGGGATGGGTCTGCCCGTCTTCATCATGCGCGGGGCCAGGTTGGCTGGCAGCCTTCATCCCCTTACCCCTTTGGCAGTCTCACGGTAGAGGCTGGTCGCCGATGGTATCCGCCGGTTTCCGATGAACCGCCTACCGCGCCCACGTCTTGGACTCCAGTACCGACTGGTTTTCGTAGATCGAACCGCCTTTTTCCGCCCCGGGAAGGGGCATGCGGACGGGCAGGTCGGCCATGCGCGGCACGTTCGTGGGTTCACCCCGCAGCATGTTGCTGTTGAAGGCGTCCCAGTCGCCCGCTCCCGACAGCGGCCAGGCGTCGGCCGCGCAATACTGGAACAGGAGCAGGCGCCGTGGCGCACCGGAATAGTTAGGCGCGGAACCGTGTAGCGTCCGGACATGATGGATGGATATGCCGCCCGCCGGAACCTCCAGGGGCACTACGTTTTCAGGTGTAAAGTCCGGATCGGTCACAGCGCCGCAGAACCGGCCGTGCTGGTGGTGGTCATAAGTCGGTCCCTTGTGGGATCCAGGGATGACCAGCAAGGCGCCGTTGGCCTCGTTCATCTCGTCTATACATACGCCAACCGCAAGCACGTCGTCGTTCGTGTGGGGGTAGAAAGCCCAGTCCTGGTGCCATTCCACGGGGCTGCCGTAGTCGGCGGACTTCATGTTGAGCTTGTTGCCGTTGGTGCGGATCCCCTCACCGATCAGTTGGGCGACGATGTCGAGCAGGCTGTCGTGGCGGATAGTGCGGGCATACACGTCATGGTGATCGATCGGGCTCTTGAGGCGTCGCACTTTCGGATCGTCCGGAGCATGACCGGGCTCGAGGTCGTACAGGTCCGTATGTTCGGTATAGGCGGCCGATTTTTCGACTAATTCGTCGGTCACTCGTTGCAGATCCGCGGTCTCACTGGAAGAGAACACGCGGTCCACGGTCAGGTACCCGTTCTCGTGGTAGAAATCAACCTGCGATTGGGATAACATGGAGTCCTCCATACAGTGAATTTGCAGGCGGCGGCCTTGCTGTTCGGCGTTAGCTTTGCTGTTTTGCGTCAGCTGTACGTTTCTTCGTTCGGTCGCGGCAAGCGGTCTTCAACCGACAACAGGGCCGGGCCGCCGCACCTCGGATCAGACAGGTAGTAGTAGGCCGTGCTGGCGTAATCGTTGCTCAGCTTGTTTGCATGGCCGTGTTCGATGGACATGCGGAAACTTTTCCGAAACCGGATCGGATCCTCGATATGATACCGGTAGACGGTGTTCTTACCTTTGAACCTCCACTCCGGGGTGCCGCTGTAGAGTATGATCCCGTGATAGGGCGCCTGGAATTCCTGCGTCGGACCGTAAGCGCCGTGATACCAATCTTCGGTACCCGTCCCGTGCAGTGAAGGCGGCCACGACTCGCCGTCGATGAACATCATGTCGTCGCCTTCGCCATACCAGTCGTTCGGGTTACGTTGGAAACAGTCGATGTCCAGGTGAGCGCCGCAGTAGATGCCGTTACCCTCGACGTCACAGATGACGTAGTTTTCTTCGTCGCTTTCGTTCAGCCAGCGCGGGTCATTCCGATAATCTTCAGGTTTCAGTCCTTCTTCGAAAGCCCATCCCTTCGTATCGGCTTCCCTGCGCCACTGTACGTGAAAATACGCCTGATCCGCCACCGCGTCAACGGTCGGATACGTCTCGTAGTCGATGTAAAAGTATTGGAAATAGCCTTCCGTGCCCTGGTTTTCCACTTCCAGCACGGCCTTTTCCTTAAATGGCATGGGCCACCAGGAGTTGAATCCCTTGCCGTCCTGCGGGCTCATCTGGAGCGGGGCGGTAGTGAAATCCTTGCGCATGCCGTGGCCGAGTCCGAAGAAATCGCCGATGGGGCATTCCACGCTTGGTTCAGCGCAGCCATCCCAGTAAATCCGCAGTACGATCCGCCGGCAATAGTCTTCCGCGGGAAGCCCGAGCGTCATCCAGATATGCTTGATACACCCCGGACCGTCGATCTGCCCGATTACTCGCTTTTCGCCGGCCTCGATCTGCCAGGCGTCGGTGTTGGCACCGGTGGTGTCCCAACTGGATATCCGTTTGCTTTCATACGATCGCAGCGTGGGAAGCGATGACAGGCTGGTTTGTCCGATCATGGATCCTTCCTTTCGTGGTGCTATTCATCTCAGGTCAAAGTAAGCATCATTCATATCCTTACTGGTCAAGCAGAGCGTCATCCAAATCCTTGCTGGTCAAGCAGAGCGTCATCCAAATCCTTGCTGGTCAAACAGAGCGTCATCCAAATCCGTGCTGGTCAAGGTGATTTTCTACCTCTACCACCGGGGCATCCCAGCCGTCACCAAAGCTTCGGTGACCTGTCCAAAGGGGCGTCCGCCCACGGTCAGGTTGAGCCCCACGGGTTGGCGTCGGCACCGGGTGTCGCCTGGAACATGAAGCACCAGGTGGATCTCCTTCTGCTCCCTTGGGCCCAGGGCAATGGTCATGGTCTCGCTCTGCCAGCCTTCCGGACCCACGAGGCGTATACGTGCAGGCTGCTCCGTGGGGAAGGGGTTGAGCACCCAGCCGCTGAATTCGACGGGACCTCCCTCCGGTGCGTGGGCGCGATAGGGTACCAGCTTGCCGCCCTGCGACTCTGCACCGAAATGCGCGTCATCGTCATCCAGCAGCATGAGTGTGTGGTGTACGTCGTCGAAAGCCTCGGCGGCCCGACTGATCTCATCGTACCATTCGGATGAAGTGCGATAGGGGCGGGTATGGCCCGTGATCACCAGTTCGGGCTGGAAGCGCTTCAAATCTTCAAGGAACCGTTTGTAGCATCCCAGGTCGAGGCCGTTCTTGTAGACGTGATTGGTGAACATGCGCGCACCGGACTGGTAGCCCACGCCGCCTTCGGTGGCAAAGAAGGCCTGGTCATCGGTGTGGACGACCCGGGTTCCATCGATCTCCATGCAGATCATCGTGGCGAACCGAGTGTGTCCCGACATGGGATGCAGCGTGATGGGGATGTTCTCCCAGTGTACCGTCGTCTCGTTCGGGATATGCCGGGACACCTTGATGGGCTCGTGCCAGAGGCAGGGGCGGTCGTATTTCACCGGGTTCTCGAGCAGGTCGCTGAATTGCTCACCCGCCAAGACCTCCGTCCCGAAAATCCGCTGGAGCATGGGAATGCCGTTGACGTGATCGTCATGGAAATGGGAGACGAGCGTGGCGTCGATACGATCAATGCAGAAGCGCTTTTCCAGGCCACCGATTCCATGGAGGATCGGACGGCGGTTGGAAACGTGGGATTTGGACGGCTGAAATCCGGTCTTCATATTGTAGCCATAGTCGATGGACATGACCTTGCCGGTGTCGCTAAGTACGAAATGGGTCTCCGCGCCGGCGTACTTCGAACGGTAAAGGTGGGGCAGCACCTCTTCTATATCGTCTTCGTCGGGATCCTCAAGCGGCGCGCTCACCCCAGGTGAAATCTCCTCGAGGCGCTTTAGATTAGCCTTGAATACCGCGATGGCTCCGGCCGGGTCTTCCACCGGATCTCCCAGGCTGGGCAGCAGCCGGTCCGCGTTGGCCGCGAGGAGCCGGTTGGCGGCGTGGTACAGGTTCCAGGCCCCGGTGTAATCGTTATAATTGTACTGCAGGGGAGCCAGCCGGGTCGTCTTCCCGGTCCCGCAGATCACTTCGCCGACGAACCCAATGCAACGGTTACCAATGGTCGCGATGTAACTGCTCGCGCCGTTGGTCATGCCGGGCGAGGGCACGACCTCCCAGGACAACCCCGCGATGTCGCGCGTTTCGTAATCCATCATCCAGCCGTCGATCGGCACGGGCCGGACGGGAGAGAAGCGGTCCCACCGGTTGTCGTAGGAGTTCCACTGCTGCCGTTCCAGGAAATGCTGCTCCGGGTCGACGAGGTACTCCTGGTCCCAGTAGGGTCCGAGTATCCGGGCCCCTTTCTCGTGCAGTCGAATAGCGCCGTCCGTATGGTCCCGGAAGTGATGGGTGAGCAGGACCGTAACCGGTTTGCCCCTGGAGATCTCGTCGAGATGATTCGCGGCAAGACCGGTGCCGGCATTGACGAGTACGACGCCCTCCGGTCCATCGACGGCGTAGACTAGACAACTATCCTGCAATCGATGTATACCTTCTTCGATTCGTTCCCAGGGGGAAGGCATGGTCGTGCGCTCCTTGATTCAATTCGATAAGCGACTTGATGGCGGTTGCGGGTGTTGAACGGCAAGAGATATTATGCATGCGAAGCGGACATGAAACAACACTACAAATGTATTGTAATTTGGCATCCGAACGTATAAGTTCAATATAGCGATTGCTTTATTGCCCCGGAAACCGATTCGCGTCCGTATCTCTACAGGGGCCTGATCTTGGCTGATGTAGAAACCCTATACGACCGGTACTTCCTCGAATACGCCACCTACGTCGTAAAAAACCGGGCTATTCCTGAAATCGACGACGGACTGAAGCCCGTTCAGCGCCGCATTCTCCACACCCTCTTCGAGATCGATGACGGCAAGTACCACAAGGTCGCCAACGTCGTCGGCCAGACGATGCAGTTCCATCCCCATGGCGACCAGTCCATTTTTGGTGCCCTGGTTTCACTGGCCAACAAGGACCTGTTCATCGACAAGCAGGGCAATTTCGGGTCGGTGCTTACCGGGGGACAGGCCTCGGCGGCGCGGTACATCGAATGCCGTCTCACCCCCCTGGCCCGCGAAGTCCTGCTCAGTCCGGACATCACGCAATACGTGGACTCCTACGACGGTCGAGCCCGTGAACCCGTGGTCTTTCCGGCCAAGATACCGGTGGCGCTCATCCTGGGCGCCGAGGGCATCGCCGTCGGCATGTCTACCCGCATCCTTCCACACAATCCCATCGAAGTCATGGAAGCCCAGGTATCCAGCCTCAAGGGAGAGCCGTTCCATCTCTACCCCGACTTCCCGACCGGTGGGCTCATGGACGTCAGCGCCTACGATGACGGAAACGGGCGCGTGTATTCCCGGGCCGTGCTGGAGCCCCGGGAGGAAGGCGTGGTGCTGGTACGGGGGCTTCCCTTCGGCGAAACGACGGAAAGCCTGATGAAGTCGATCGAGGAGGCGGCCCGGACGAAACGCATCGGGGTGACCGGGCTGACCGACTACACCACCGATGGTGTCGAGATCGAAATCCGGACCGACCGCGGGGCGGACACCGAAGATATCCTGAGGGGCCTGTACGCTTTTACTCATTGCGAGGCCGCCATCGACGCCAACCTGCTGGTCATCAGCGATGGCCACCCCCGCGTGATGAACGTCACGGAGATGGTGCGGCACAGCACGAACCGGTTGCTGGAAATACTGGAAGCCGAGCTCAAGATTGAAGAAGCGGATCTTCGCACAAAACTTAGAGCCCGGAGACTCGAGCAGGTTTTCATCGAAAACCGCGTGTACAAGACCATTGAGGATATCGAGGATATTGAGGGTGTGTATGCTTCCGTGCGGGAAGCCATCGGGAAGTTTACGCCCGTTTCGACCACGGCTCGTGCCCTGGACAGGGGAATGAACGAACTGAACCGGTCTGCTCCCGAAATTCGCGACGCGGCACGCAGTCTGCTGACGACCATTTTCCGAAGCCTCGCTTTCGAACAATACGGTCCCAGCCGCGAGATGATCGCCCGGAACCTCGACGCGATCGGCCACGGACCGATGCAGCATCAACAGGTTGTGAAGTCGCTGTTGTCGGCGATCCGGCACGAACTGACCACATCGGGGCGCATGGCTGCTGTAGAGGATATCATCACGGTAGACAACCTGACGCGGGAGGACATGGACCGGCTCCTGGACATCCCGATTTTACGTATCTCCAGGTACGGTATCGACCGCGCCGAGGAGGAGAT
The DNA here is from genome assembly GCA_965262815.1 of bacterium. Lineage (GTDB taxonomy): Bacteria > JAAXHH01 > JAAXHH01 > JAAXHH01 > JAAXHH01 > JAAXHH01. The sequence continues at coordinate 875,887 of OZ253560.1, forward strand.
GCGGGAGATCGAGGGGCAGCTTCGTACGGTGCTGCATCACCTGCACCACCTGACGGACTTCGCCGTTGAATTCCTGGAGCAGCTCATTCGGACCTATCGGGACGAGTATCCCCGCCGATCGGAAGTCAAACCCTTCACACCCGTGGACGAACGGGAGGCCGCGGCACGGGACCTGGTGCTCCGATACGATACGGAAACCGGGTACATGGGATATACCATCGAAAGCGGCCAACCGCTCTTCAACGTTTCCCTTTACGACCGGGTCGTCATCGTCCGGTCAGGGGGCGTCGCGGGCGTCCACAATACCCTTGACAAAATGTACGTCGACCTCGATATCCTGTACTGCGCCATGGAGGAACCCGGGCGTGTGTTCACCATCGCCTACCGAGACCTCGAGGACTACGTCTGCATCAAGCGCTGCTCCCTCGATCGATGCCGGATCAACCAGTTGTACGAACTGGTGCCAGGGGATTCTTCGCTACTGGCGTTCACGCCGGAGGCGGACCCGAAGATCGTATTGACAGTCAGGGATGACGCGGCGGGTCGGGATACTGGTACGGAGAATGGGCGAGAGACTGAACAGGAGACCCGAGAGTACCTGAAAGCGAACGATTTCGCCATCCGAAGCCACCGCGCCAGGGGCGAACGGATCGAGCGGACCGGCATTTCGGCTGTCGAGTTTGTGAACAGGAAGGATCGATAAGATGGAACGCGAAAACGACCGCGGGGGAGCGAACGGCCGGGAGATGAGCGACGAAGGATGAACGAGTTTGGGTGAGCGAGGTGGGAAGTGTCAGCAGGGACGAGCGGCCAGGGAATGTACGACACTGGGATGAGTGATCGGAGAACTTCAAACCAAGAGTCTGATAACCAAAACCGGTAATAACCAGGAAAGGTGCATTTCATGTCTTCGTGGAAACTGTTGAGCTGGAACGTGAACGGAGTAAGGGCGGTGGGCAAGAAGGGATTCATCGATTGGATCCAGGAGGAGGCGCCGGACATCCTTTGTATCCAGGAAACCAAGTCCCAGGAGTCGCAACTGGACGCCAAGATCACCGATGTCGACGGCTATACCAGTTACTGGTCCGAGGCGGAGAAAAAAGGCTACAGCGGTGTCGGTGTCTACACACGCCACGAGCCCATCAGCGTGCAAAAGGGATTCGGCGAGGATCGCTTTGATTCGGAAGGTCGGACCCTGGTGCTGGAATATCCTGATTTCACGCTGTTCAACGTGTATTTCCCCAACGGCAAGCAGAACGCGACACGGTTGAAGTACAAGATGGATTTTTATGCCGCGATCCTCGCCCACTGGGAATCGCTCCGGGCGGAAGGCAAAAAACTGGTCATCTGTGGCGACGTGAACACGGCTCACAAGGCAATCGACCTCGCCCGCCCAAAGGACAACGAGAAGATTTCAGGGTTTCTACCCAAGGAACGCAAGTGGATCGACAAGATCGTCGGACAGGGATACGTGGATACGTTCCGAGAATACGACACGGGACCGGACAAATACACCTGGTGGCATCTCATGTCCGGGGCGAGAAAGCGGAATGTAGGGTGGCGGATCGATTACTTCTACGTGACCGAAGACCTGATGCCCTCCGTATCGAATGCGTGGATCCTGCCTGACGTCATGGGTTCGGATCACTGTCCGATCGGGATCGAGGTGGGGGTGGGGTGACGCAACACCGATGCCTGATCATCCCGTAAATGTTTGGGAGTTAGAAACGTGCTCGAAAGTCTGTTCATACAGTTCCTGTGGCGCAGATTACAAGTTCTAGTGTTGAAAAAAAATATCTAACGAGTTCACTAGTAAAGATCTGCTGTGTATGTGATTTGCGTTGGTTTTATGTTGGATAGTCTGATCCAAAAACCCAATTGAATGCGATTAAAGTTGAAATAACCATCGTCTATTTGTAATCTTTTCCGACAGTCTCTAGATAGGGTAAACATGACTGTAGATTGGGTTAATTGTGTCTGTTTCTATAGCTTGGGATTAGAACAGGTCGATCTCAAGCGTTTTGCCACAATGACCCGATGCCAGACTCGCATTGTTCGAGTACATCAAGGGTTACTACAATACTCGGAGAGGGCACTCCTCCCTTGAATATCTCTCACCCACAAACTACGAAAGGAATCTCTAGTAAGCTGCCTGAATCACAAATCGTAATCTGTACACAAAAACAGGGTAACATTACATAGGAGGAAGGTATGGACGCGAGCACACCCACGCCAATCGAGGTAGATGACGCGATTGTCATGATTCTTGGTGCGCCATCCGATGCACCTACCCTCCAAGGCAGGATTGAAGGAATCACTCGTCTAGAAAAGCTAGTGTTTTTGTTACAGAAAGAAAGCGAGATTGGATCTCTCTTAACTGAAGACCCTGAATACCGCCCGGATAACTTCGGCCCATTCTCTGTTAAGGTCTACCAAGCGGTCGAGACTCTAGCTGCTGTAAATATAATCGTGGACACATCTGAACTATCTCAGTCTACGGAAGACATGTGGGAGTCTAGCCAAATCGTGGGCACGGAATCCGATCCTTATGCAACAAGGAACTTCACTCTCACACCACGCGGTGAAAAGTACTATCGCGCCTTGATCAGTGAATTGCCTGCAGACACTGAAAACTTACTAGGGCAGTTAAAGAACCGGTTCGCACCTCTTCCACTGCGCCAACTAATTAGATACGTGTACATGAAGTATCCTGAATTCACTCAGAAATCACTGATTAAGGACGACATCCTTTAATGACTACTGCTTCGCTTGTCATTGCTCCATCTTTAATCCTAATACTAACGATCATCGGTGGGCTTTGGAAATTCGCTAGTTTCCGCGGCGATATCTTCGAAAAATGGAGTTCACGAACCGATCTGGCGAAAGCTGGCCTCACCGAGAAAGCAGCGGAGGAATTACGTCAACTTCACCGACAGATCGGGGAACTGATGGGCGCAGGAGGACAGTTCGATCCTACCAAAGTTGTAGCGGAACCAGCGCAGCTCCTCTCAAGTGTTCTGTATTTCAAGAAGCTTATTGATGCAAGGGAAGGCACAAGTAAGTGGTTATCTTTCCTACTTAATCTGGACAAGATCTTGATTGCATCGTTGATTATTCTGGCTATAGGGGTTGCGCTAACAGCTCTGTGCTTGCTAGGTTTCCTAGCTAATTGGTATTGGTTAGATATTGCCGTCTTCCTAGATGTCATCTCGTTGTTGGTTCTAGGTGGGTGTTGGATCGCCTATTTCGTTGCAATGCGCAGACTGAGTCAGGCAGAAACTCTCTCAATTATGGATCGAATCTACGTATGAAAACAGAAAAAGATCTTGAACAACCACTGATCGACTGGCTTCGTCAGACCGGTCGTATTCGAGAGGATACGATCATTGTCCGTGAACTACCCTGGCAAGGCAGAAGAATTGACTTGGTCACTTTGACGAGATCCGGTAGGGTAACGGCCTACGAACTGAAACTCAATGGAAGCAAACGTGCTCTTTTGCAAGCCCTCTATAACAGCGCTTCGTTCGATAGAAGTTACGTTGTAACGGCCAGTAAACCTGTAGAAAGGAACTTGGCGGTGGCTCGTTATGTCACTGTCGGAGTTATTGTGATATCCAAAGATAGTAATCCTCGGCTTATGTCGCACTGTGGGAGGAAAGGCACCAACCGATTGGTAAGAAATCGGCTTCTACAGACGATTCGCTCCCGAGTCTCGACACATGTTTGACACTCAATTTGATCACTATCTGACGTATGGAGCGACTGATCAACGAACTCTACGAGAGTTGCAGGATTCTTTCACAGGATTGATAGTCCCCGGTACCGTCGCTGCATTCCAAAGGGAAGGAACGGGCGGATTCGTATTAACATTCTCTGCTACGCAGGCGGCGACTCCCTACCTGATTGACTCCCGTTTTCCACTATTCCAGAAGAAACTCCCGAAGCCAAAAAAATCTCACAGTGAACTAGCCACAGTTCTAGGGGACCCGTCCTTGGTCAGTCCAAATAGGGATCCCAATCCCCTTGAATTTACACCTGAAAGAATAGATCTCATTGCACGTTCGTGGGTCGAATTCAATCAAGGTTATCAACATGCGGCTAATGCCAAATTTGACAAATACGCACTACGTCTAAACGAACCTGTAGTCCCCGAGCGGGCAAAGTCACCACGGTTTGTTCTCGCACCATATACGATGACTTCCGGTACTGACGATCCTTGGTGGAATGTATCTCGTATGCTATATGAGCGTACCTGCCATCATATGGGAGAGTCTGAAAAATGTATTCGTGTCGTTGCTGCAACCAGTGCTACAGGGCTTTCTCACCTACTACGAGAACTGCCGGACAGTCGGGCTTTAGTGTGGGTCTCAGATTTGGATGAATTGGATTCTAGTCCGGCGGTCCTAAGATCCTACGCCAGCGCCATTCGGGAGGCACGCGACGATTTGCAACTGTTCGCTTTGTATGGAGGGTTTTTCAGCGTATTGCTATCTGCGGTCGGGCTCTTAGGTTCATGTCATGGGATTGGATTCGGTGAGCACAGAGCATACCCGGAGCTTCAAAGATCTGGTCCGCCACCTTCTCGATTCTATATGCCAACTCTACACAGATATGTACCTACCGATCTGGCTTACCAACTGTGGCGGCACGATTCGGCGTTAGCAGAATGCACTTGCGAGGTGTGTGATGGAATGCCACCAGTGGCACTGGATTACCACTCCCTGATGATGCATTCAGTGTTATGTCGAGCTCGCGAGATTGACGACTGGGTCGGCGCAGAAATCAATCAAATCACCGACCGTCTTGATTTAGAACGCAGAACCTATTTGGACAACCTGGCACGGAGCAGTGCACCTGACATCATAAAGGAAAGAGGTGAGATTGCTGCCGACCCCATGCGTAATTGGATACAAGTTCTGTCCACGCTTTAATAACAGTTTGACAAATCTCATCGGTTGTTTCCTACCAAATTACTGAGCACCTCACGAAAGCTGTTAAGGCCCGCTTCCAGGTTCTCTATAATCTCCTCGGCAAGGTCGTCTGGATCGGGCAGGTTATCCAGGTCTGTCAGGCTCTTGTCCTTGAGCCAGAAGATGCCGAGACTGGTCTTGTCGCGCGCGATGAAGTCCTCGTAGCTGTAACTCCTCCAACGGCCTTCCGGCTCATCGTTCTCGTCATAAGTCGCCTTACGCTGGTGCCGATTCTGCGGGTTGTAGCAGTTGATGAAGTCCGACAGATCCTCGAAGCGCATTGGTTTCTTCTTCAGCGTATGGTGGATATTGGTGCGGTAGTCGTAGTACCAGACTTGCTTCGTCCAGGGGTTTGGGCTGGCTTCGTGATTGTCGAAAAAGATCACATTGGCCTTGACTCCCTGTGCGTAGAACACGCCGGTCGGCAAGCGCAGGATGGTGTGCAAGTCCGTGTTCTCGAGTAGCTTCTTGCGGATCGTCTCACCGGCCCCGCCTTCAAACAACACGTTGTCGGGAACGACGACCGCAGCGCGGCCGGTGGTCTTGAGCATCGTGCGGATGTGCTGTACGAAATTCAACTGTTTGTTCGAGGTCGTCGCCCAAAAGTCTTGGCGGTTGTAGGTCAGATCGTCGGTTTCCTGTTCGCCTTCCTCGTTCGTGAAACTCATTGAACTTTTCTTACCAAAGGGCGGATTCGCCAGCACATAGTCATAGCGCTTGCCGGCATCGGCCACCAACGCGTCATTGGATGATATTGGCACGCCGCCGTCGATCTCGCCGATGTTGTGCAGGAACATATTCATCAGGCAAAGACGGCGTGTATTGGCGACGATTTCGTTGCCGTGAAACGCCTCGTGCTTCAGGAACGCCTTCTGATCCCTGTCTAAACTGAAGTTGTCCGGGTTAGTGATGAAGTCGTAGGCGGAAAGAAAGAAACCGCCCGTACCGCAGGCCGGGTCGGCGATGAGCATTCCCGGTTCGGGCCGGACGCATGCTATCATGGCCCGGATGAGCGCACGCGGCGTGAAATACTGGCCCGCGCCGGACTTGGTATCTTCGGCGTTCTTCTCCAGGAGTCCTTCATAGATATCCCCTTTTACGTCGGCGCCCATCGTGACCCATTCGGTGTCGTCCACCATGGCGATGAGGCGGAACAGCTTTGCCGGATCCTGGATCTTGTTCTGGGCCCTGGTAAAGATCTGGCCCAGCATGCCCGGCTTGGTGCCGAGCGCTCGAAGCAGCGCGACGTAGTGGCCTTCGAGCTCCGCGCCGTTCTTCGATCTCAAGGTCTGCCAGTTGAATTCGGCTGGGATGCCGACGTCGCGGTTGTACGGCGGTTTGGCATACTCGTCGGCCATCTTGAGGAAGATCAGATAGGTGAGCTGTTCCAGGTAGTCGCCATAGCTCACCCCGTCATCTCGCAGGGTGGTACAGAAGCTCCAGACCTTGGATACGATGGGAGCGGTGTTCATGCAGTAGTCTTTCTCTTCTTTGTTTTCTTGGAGTGGTTGTTCTTTGCCACCTTCTCTCTTTCGGCCGTGATTCGGTCCATAAGAACTGAGGCTGGTTCTTCGTGTGGGTCTTGAGCTACGAGCTGACCGGAAAAGGCTCTTTTCAAGATTGACTGGCGCAGTGCTTCACTTTGTTGAAGTGAGGTGGTGATGATCCGTTCGCATTGGTCAACTTCTGAAAGCCGGGCATCAATCAACTCTTCAATTACTTTTTGCTCACTCATACTGCAAATTGCAACTGGAACCAAATTTAGCTCTTTGATTCCAGCTAGATTCACCATGGCTGTACCTTTCGCATCCGAAAGAACCTTGCGTTGAAAGAAGGCAGATTCAAATAACGTTGCGAAAAAGCGTTTACTGAGAATCGTGTTGTTGATGCGTATACGCATAAGAGCTTGATTAATGACCCCGGCCATTGCGTTATCTGGAATCTCAAAAAGCCTTCCTACTGTTCCTGCACAACTAACGATGAAATCACCAGGCAAAACAGCAAACGCTGACAACTCTTCATATTTCTCGTCGTTGATGAAATAGCTCCCTCTTGAGGCTTCACGGTAAATGGCATTCCCTTGTTCATAGACCTTGAAGCCACTTGGAACAAACATGCTTTTTGTAATCGAGCTCCCGAAAGGGCCTCTTTTTAGTTCTATGTCAAGAAGCCCGAATCGAGTGCAACTCCACCCCTCCGGCAACTCAGGCAATTCGGCTAGCTCTCCGACAGTGAGCAGCGGCAGGGATTTCGGGGCCTTGGGTTTACTGCGCTTTGTCCCTTCTGCATTCCACTCCTGGAGTTGTTGCTCATAACGTGCCTTCCGATCTTGCTTGATGCGGTCCAGCAATTGATCGGGCGTTTCAAGATTGCCTTTGTTCTCTTCACGCCACTGGTCTGTAAGCTTGCCTTCGAATGCGTGCTTGAGCACGGCCTGGCGGTAGAAATCGAGTTGCGCACGTGCTGTCTTCAGGCTCTCGACACCCTTGTCTAGTTCGGAAAACAGTTCCTCGATCTTGAATACAATGCATTGCTGTTCCATCAAAGGAGGTAGTGGTAACGGGATTTCTTCGATGGTCTTTGAGGAAAGATGTTTTACCGTAACCGAAGAAGTCTCAGCGTTAATCGCATTCAGATACGGCTGTAAGCAAAGATACAGGAAGCCTTCATCAAAAAGATCACTTGTCAACGTGACCTTACACACACGTTGGTTTAGAATCGCTTTCTCACCAGCCCATTTGGAAGCGACAAAATCTCCGTCCATCCCGATAAGAATATCGCCATTGTTTACTAGATACTGGTCGTCGAATTCTCCCCAATAGCGGTGCTCGGTTTGTTCTCTAGATATATCACGGATACGAATGAGTGGAATGCCCGTATCAGCATCAAAATAAGAAGACTTAAAAGCAAATCCGTTTTGTACGTTTGCGACATCGGACAAGGTCACACGTTCCCAGTGATTGGCCTTGGCAAGGAGGGGATAAGTTCCCTTCGCCACGATTTCTAACGGTCGAAGCCCTAGTGCCACTTATGCCGCCAATGTTTCGTTCAGTTCATCAATAACGCTATCCATCCGATCACCAAATACCTTATACATCTGACCCATTCCGCCCCTACTATTGAAAGGAGCCAGATTCAAATCATCACGTTCCAGATGAAACGATGTAACAATGTGATCACGGATCATGCGTAGCCAGTCCATCTGCTCCTCGTTGAACTTCTCTCCACTTCCGCTGTGGTGCTTCATGATCCAGTCTTGGAAATTCCGGCGCACGGTTTCCGAATAGGGCGAGAGCTTCCCATCAATGCCGCAGGCACGGCGAATTAACGCTACAAGCGCAGTCAGTTCGCTGACCGGTTGACCACCGTCGTATTCGTCGAGTAGGGCATAGGCTTGCCAGACCCGGAATGGGGCCAGTTGGGGCTGGTCGTTCTTCAGTCTGTCGAACACCTCGCGGATCATGACGTACGTCAACTCTCGGCGACGGTGCGGTTGGGCGTAGAAGATGGTCAGGGCTTCGATTTCGTCGCGATTCGCTTCGAGATATTGCTGGAAATCCTGCACAAGAGCTTCGGCGTTTTCTTGTGCGTCGCCTTCCCATTCGGCGCGGCGCACCGTGTCCAGGCTGTCATGGTCGATAGTCTGTTCCTTGTCGCGACGAATCGAGTCGATCAATTTGATCAGTTCGCCGTTGAACACGCCGGCTGCTTCATGGACCAACTGCTCCTGCGCCATTTCGCATACAGCAGGTGGCGGTTCGGCACCGTCGTCTACAGGTTCGATTTCACGCGCCTTCTCCTGAATGCGATCAGGATCGATGGCGGCCAGTAAACTGCCGACGATTTGAGTGAGTTTGATTCCGCCAGCTTGCTCCTTGATCCGCTCCTTCTCGGCGGAATCGAGTTGTTGATTGAGCCTCGCGAGGCGACCAGCGAGCGAACTCACCGTGTCATCGTCGGATACGCCCATCATCACTCCCATGGCCAGATCCCTGAGTGGCACAGAGGGTTTGGTGACGAGTGGTTGGCTGGCGGTCTTGAGTGATTTCGTGACCCCTACAGCGTCCACGATCACGTAGTGGGTCTTTCCACTGCCGGCGGAGGGCGAGACCTTTTTGAGATCGTCATGGTCGAGGGTGCGGGTGCCACGGCCTTTCATCTGCTCGAAATAGTTGCGGCTCCTCACGTCACGCATGAAGAGCAGGCATTCGAGCGGCTTGACGTCGGTACCTGTGGCAATCATATCCACGGTTACTGCGATGCGCGGGTAGTAGTCGTTGCGGAACTGGGCAAGGACGGATTTAGGGTCTTCTACGGTTTTGTAGGTGACCTTCTTGCAGAATTCGTTGCTTTCGGCGAATTCCTCGCGCACAGTCTGGATGATGTCGTCCGCATGGCTGTCGGTCTTTGCAAAAACAAGCGTCTTCGGGGCTTCGCCACGGCCAGGGAATATCTCAGGCAGTTTGTCGCGGAAGGTGCGGACGACGGTGCGAATCTGATCGGGGTTGACGACAGACCGGTCGAGTTCCTTCGTCGTGTAGGTTATGTCTTCGTCTTGACTCTCCCAGCGTTTGTGCCGTGTGATGCGCTCCCGTTTTTCGACTTGCTGATTCGCCTTGAGTTGACCGCCGTGCTGCGTCCTCTCCGTGTCGATGACGTAAACTTCGTTGCCGACATTTACGCCGTCGGCAACAGCTTGCTCATGGTCGTATTCACTGACTACGTTCTTCTTGAAGAAACCATAGGTGCGGTTGTCTGGCGTTGCGGTTAGGCCGATGAGATACGCATCGAAATACTCGAGAATCTGTCGCCATACGTTGTAAATCGAGCGGTGACATTCGTCGATGATGATGAAGTCGAAGAACTCGGGTGAAATTTTGTCGTTGTATACGACCTTTATCGAACGCTTAGTTTGCACCATTTCCGCCGGGTTGATCTGCTCGACAGCTTCATCCAGTACCTCATCCCTCAGAATCGAGTACATCCGCTGGATGGTGCTGATGCAGACCTGGCTATCCTTGGCGACGTAGGGCGATTTAAGGCGCTGGACGTTGTAGAGTTCGGTAAACTTGCGGTTGTCGTCACCGGGCACAAAGGCCATGAATTCCTGTTCAGCCTGTTCGCCGAGATTCTTGGTGTCTACGAGGAAGAGGATTCGCTTGGCGTCAGCGTGTTTGAGTATCCGGTAGATCGAGGATATGGCAGTGTATGTTTTACCCGAACCGGTGGCCATCTGAATGAGGGCGCGCGGGCGGTCATCTTTGAAGGATGCTTCAAGCTTCTCGATGGCGTTGATCTGGCACGCCCTGAGCCCTTTGGAATCCAGTTTCGGAAACCCTTTAAGCCGTTCACGTAGTGAGCCTGTCCGGCTAAGCCAGTTCGCCATAGTCTCCGGCCGAGGGAAGTTGAACACCTCACGTGAACGGGGTTTAGGGTCTCGACTGTCAGTAAACCTTGTGAGTTCACCGGTAGATTCGTAGACGAAAGGGAGGGGTACTTTGTTGTCTACCCACTTGAGGTTGGCGTTTGCATAGCCCGTGGACTGCTCCTCGACCGTTGTGATATTGTGGCCCTGTTTCGCAGGTTTGGCTTCAATCACACCAGCGGGTTTCTTGTCGACAAAAAGAACGTAGTCGGCAGGACCTATGTCAGTTGGATACTCACGAAGGGCAATACCGCGACCAGCGTTGAAGTCGATCTTGTTCTTTGATTGCACCTTCCAGCCAGCGCGTTCCAGCTTTGCGTCGATGATGTCGCGTGCTGCCTGTTCGGGTGTTTGGTTGGTGCTCTGCATGCTGCATATCCGTTATGCTCTTGGTCTACATCACATGTAAGGATCGTTCTGGATCACCCCTTAGTGCCTTAATTGCTAAACTTTACCGTGTTTACCGAGGGATGTAATTTGCCCACCACAAAATAGAATCGTACAGAGGTTAGGAATAAGGCCCTAATTGTACCAATTTCGTCTATAAGGTTGGGAATCGTATAGACCAATGATCAACCTTGATCCGACTGGTCTATAGCCCCGAGTCAGACCATGCCTTACTGGTTAAGGTCACCCGTACCCTAGCCAGGCCCAGTCCTGACATGTCGACAGGGGGAGAACGGGAAAGATAGAGAACCCCCCAGTACTTAAAACCAACATTTTCTCATTATTCCGAGACAAAAATACGAGAAATCATGTTTCTTGACTACTGTATTCTTTTGAGGCTAACTGAACCTACGTTTTTCGTGCTGCCAATCTTACAGGTTGGATGACAAAATGAGTGAACCAGAATGCAATAGGATTTCCAGAAAACCGGAAATGACGCAGCCAGAAATCCGCGGATTCGTCAGACGGGTTCAGGAGGATCTGTACCTCGGACCGGATTATGTAAGGGTGGTGTTGGCTCGGATGGATGAGAGACTCAGAAACACAGCCACCAGAATGGATGAAAGACTTAGTAACACAGCCACCAGAGAAGACATCGCGAATTTGAAAATCAGTATGATAAGGTGGTTGTTGGGGAGCAGCCTGACTCTCGCAGGGATAATCGTTACGGTGTTCAAATGGTTATTGCCATGAATCGCCATCATCCCAACCGAATCTTTGGCTGTGCCGCATCCTTGCCGGTATGGATATGGGTCTAATACACTGAGTTCCTGGATAGACGCAATGAATGATCCCCAAAACAAACTCCCTTCCGGCGATGCAGGGACGAATCCACGAGAAATCGAGGAGTCCATAAAACGGATCGAAAATGATCTTTATTTCAGTTCTGATAGTATCAAGGTTCGCCTGGGCAGGATCGAAGAAATGCTGGCGAACGTCGCTACAAAGGAAGATCTCGCCACAAAGGAAGATGTGACCAAGCTGAAATCGGAACTGATAGCCCACTCTAATTTACTGTTTCGATGGACTATCGGGCTGTTCGTATCGGGCGTGGGGGTGATTTTAGCAGTATTGAAACTGACCTGATTTAGCCCACGCGATACCACTCCTACGCTGGCCTTCAATCCTCCAGCGCTTCCTGAAGCGCAGCGACCAGGACCTCCGGCGTCCGTGCCGATGCGGCAGGTCTTGCCGTTCTTCATCTTCAACTCCACCGCATCCAGCCCTGAGACATTGTAGAGCCAGCCGTGGGATGTCAGGCGGATACCCCAGCCATGGAGCCAGGAGTTTCTGACCGGCCGGCAGGTTTCGATCTGATCGAGGAGGCAGCGCTCGCGGATCAGGCCGATGCCAAAGTGGATGCGGAGGTGATCGGCGTCGATCTCGACGGTCAGGCTGGAGAAAAGGACCAGAATCACCAACAGAACGCCCAGACCCAACAGGGCGATGATGGCTAATCCGGTCAGCCACAGGGGTAGGATGACCAGCGGTATGACGGCGACCGCAATGACGACGTTGACGGTGCCGAACTGGGTATGTCGATAGGTGTTCACTGCATCTCATCCTGCCAGGGCTTGATCCACAGGCCCGCCAGCTTGCCGTCCTGGTTGAGGACAACGCGCACTTCGGGTGCCTGGGACGCGGCTCCGTACCGGCCCTTGAAGCGGTGGATCAGCAGGTTCGGCTGGCTCTCTATGGACCGGGTCTCGACGAATCCAGCCCCTCGAAGGCGCCGAAGAGCTGCCGGATGGCCTGGTGGCTCTGGCGCTGGACCTTCGCTGTGAATGCCTTGCGAAATGCCTCGGTGGCCTCTTCCGGCCCCAGGGCTTCAAAGCGACCCTGCTCGTGCGCCTGGAGGATCCGGGTGGCCAGTTTTTCGGCATGTTGGTGTTGTGCGGACTGGACGGGTGCGCTGGCAACGGTCTGAGTGGCAACGGTCCCCGTCAACATACGTCCTGCCGCTCCGGTGGCCACCTCGCCCACGGCAATAGCAGCGATAAATACGGCAATGGCAAGACCACCGGCGACATTGCAGGAAACAGCAAAAGCGCGGTACATCAGGAGCACCATCCAGACCAGCAGTAGCATCAGCACTATGCCTAACGAACTGAGGAGGGCCCACTGTGCGATGGAGAGATGCGAGGTACCCTGGGCGATCAAAGACGTGGTGAGGTTGTGAAAGGGCGGAGACACCACGATAAGGGCTATGAGCAGTCCGGGAGCACGGGCCAGGGCCTGGGTGCCGAAGACGTCGATGAGGCGCACGCGGCTGCGGCTGATCAGGCGGCCGCCGATGTAGAGCAGGATACCGAGGATGGCCCAGGCCATGAGGCCCTGCACCATAGCGTGCCAGAGTGGGCCCGGGGCCGTGCGCTGGAAGGAGATCACGCCTGTGGAACGATAATCGAATATACCGCCGAGCCAGGCAGTCAAAGCGATACATACCAGGCCCCAGGTCAGGGCCTGGCCGCCGGTCAGGAAGGGAAAGGGATTAAACAGCCACAGGTGCCAGCCAGAGCTGGTGCGGGAAGCGTCCATGGTTAACCTCTTAATTTGAAATGTAAATTTCTCTTGTTCGATTTACTTACGCAAGTAGAATGCCTGAAGTTATGTTCTCATAAATGGCGAAATATACCTACCTGTCGTCCAGGAAGTATCTTGGTAAATACCTACTTACTTCTGGGACAAGGTCAATAGGGACCGTTCATATGAGAGTATTTAGTAATGACTAAGATGTTGCTTAGTTGTTTTAATGTCGTGGTTGCCTGTTCACTCGTTCAAAGTTCGGGATGCGGAAAGCAGAATCCTACCACATCGAAGCCGGATGTACCGACTACGTCTGAAAACCACGCCCCCGAGGCCGTGGGTTCGATACCCAGCCAGGACCTGACCATTGGGGAGGAAGTTGTGTTAACCGCGTCGAGATACTTCCGGGATGAAGATGGGGATCCGCTGATGTATTCTGCGGAGTCGAGCAATGAATCAATTGCGAACGCTACGGTATCAGGTTCGAGCGTGACGATCAGACCGGTATCTCCTGGAAGTACGAGCGTAACAGTAACGGCGGCAGATTCCCAAGGATTAAGCGTTTCTCAGAGCATCCCCGTTCACGTGGCGGAAGCCCTACCACCTCTTACCGGACCCTATACTCCGCTTGATTGGATTCGAATATCTGCCGGAAGAATCGAGATACATGGAATTTCCGTCGGCTTTATCGACTGCATTCCACTCGATGCCACCGTAAACAATGTCAGGTACAAAGTGCACCAATCACACTGGCAGTGGAGAGAAAATCCATCCAGTCCCTGGACTGATATTTCCGATACGAGAAAAACCGGTGCAATATGTAGCTATACCCCTGAGAAGTCGGGAGAATACAGACTGGTGATGGATATGTCAATCGACGGTATCCGAGGAAGGTACTCCAGTTCTAACACGATAGAATCAACATGAGTCCCGATTTTGGCAGCATGTTACTTTTCTTAGCCACTATAGCTGACTAAATCTCAATTCGAATACTGTCTACGAAGATGGGGAAAAATCAACAGCGAAGCCCTATCACATCTCCGCCGTACCCACCACCACATCCGAAAACACGACGTGTCCCCACATCTCGGGGACGTGCATGTTGATCACGCCTTGCGGTGACCATACCCAGTTGTCGCAGGGAACACCTTCTTTCCGCAGATATCCGTCCTTATAGCGATCGTATTCCCATTCTACTCGCGAGAAATTAACCCGCCAGGAATCACCAGCCCTGGGAGGACAGTCGGCGCCGGCGTATTCGGCCATGCTGGTCCACGGGAAGGCAATTTCGGTGGACCATCCCCGGTCCACGTCGTGGGAGCAGTTGACCGTACCATCGATGTGGACGGCATGCTTCACGTCTTCGAAATCCCAGTCGTGGTCAGCCTGCCCGCCCTTGTTGTACGGCTTGGGTAGGTACAAGTCCCACGCGGCGTTCAAGGGGTTGATCTCGAATTCCATGTAGTGATTGGTATCACCGTCCGGATCCAGGAACACTTCGAAATCGTTGTCGTTGCAGATGACAGAATCCCGCTTGGTCAGCGTCCCCCAGACGTCCGGCTCCTCCATATCGGCAGCTATGTAGAAGTACTCGTCGTCCCATACCATGATGGCGCGCGTGCCGAACCGGGGAATAGGTTTCAGGTCGCCCTCGATATCAACGAACAGATCGGTGCGGGGCGCCCGGATCCAGGACGGCTCGTTCAGCTTACCGTCGATGGCGATGGGGCCGCATGCGCGGTAACAGGTGTAGGTCTTGGAGACGATACCCGGGGATGGTGTGTCGGCCATATCTATCCTTTCTTTCAGTCAGGTTCGCAATCCTGACTGCGATTCGAATCCCAGCAACCTTTTCAGAGTCGGCGTCGCCCGCTCGGCGACCTCGGAGTTCGCCAGCCTGAACTGGTCCTGCTGCGGCTTAATAAACGAGCGGCAGAAAAACCCCAACAGAATCATCCGCTCCTGCTGGGTGCGATTGGCGCCGCTGCTGTGCCAGGTCGAGCCGTGGATGATGACAATATCGCCTTTGCGGGCGTCCAGCTGGATAACGTCATCGTACTCTTTTTCTGGATCGGGTGGGCATCCGCGCTTGTAGCTGCCCGGCACGATCTGCGTGGCCCCGTTTTCAGGCGTGAAGTCGTCGAGCACGAAGATCGTATTGGAGCAGAAGGCGATCGGTGGAGTAGTCTGCGGGAATCGCCCAAGCGGAAAGTCAACGTGCAGTCCGCCGGCAGGTGCGCCCGGGCCGATAAGATTGACGGTAAAACTGCTCAATATACAGTCGTCGCCCAGCATGTATTCATGCAGTGCGAGCACTTGAGGAAGCTGGATCATCTCCTCGTAAATGCGGCCCTTGTTGACCAGGTTCCACACCCGCTGCGCGCGCCCGTCGAGGTAGACGTGTTCCCCGCTGCCGGCTTTTTCTGTCGCAGCCAGCTCGGCCGAGCGATCGCGCAGTGCATTGGCCTGCTCTGGGGACAAAGCCTCTTTGAGCACGAAGTAACCGTATTCATCGAGATGGGCGATGGCGTTCTCTAGTTTCATTTGCGATTCTCCGCTTTTCGTTATTTGCTCTCGTACGGTACCGAGGTCCCTTCAACGAATTCCGGTTCGTCCATGTCGGCCGTCATGTAGACGTGGCTGCCTGCACGATCGCTCGTGGTTCCCGCCGTGTGGGCGCCGTTCGCGTCCATGGAGATGATCTGCACGCCCCCCACGCGCTGGGTATCGAGCTCGTTCATGTCCCGCAGTCCCTCGGCCGTCGCTTCCTCGAGAGACATCCCCATCTTCATGTAGGTCACCACGTTGCGGGCTGCGCCGGTCCGGATGGCCAGTTCTCCCGTGCCCGTGCACGCTGCTGCGCCGTAGCGGTTATCGGCGAATCCTCCCGCGCTGATGACCGGCGAATCACCCAGGCGGCCCGGGTACTTCCATCCCCAGCCGCTTGTACTGACGCCGACGCAGATGTCACCCTTGCCGTCCTGTGCGATGAAGTTGGTCGTTCCCCCGGCAATCTGCGGATCGACCGCCAGGTGGCTGAGTTTCCAAAGTTCCCTGGTACTCTGAAGTTCTTCCGGGTCGTCGATCCCCAGTTGATCACGTACGTGCTTTGCGTAAATTTCGGGCATCTCGGGATCGACGTAGGTGCTCTTCTCAAAGCCCATTTCGCTGGCGAACCGCTCCGCCCCATCGGCCACGAGAAACACGTGGATCAGCTTTTCCATGACACAACGGGCGATGGAGATCGGATGATCGTAGCCCGTCACCGCGCCCACGGCGCCTACGTTGCGGGTGCGGCCATCCTGGATGAGCGCGTCCAGTTGGGGATAACCGAGGATGTTGGGATATCCATGGAGTCCGACGCTGCGGTCGGGACGGTGGATCTCCACTTCCCGGATGCCGATCTCGATGGCGTCCACCGCGGTCTTGCCTTCCTTGAGTGCGGCTACCGCCTGCCGGATGCCCACGTCGCCGTTGTTCGTCGCCATGACAATCATCGCGTATTCCTTAGTATTGGTGGTTAAAGGGTTGATATCCCATGCATAGTAAATAGGAGGTTGTGAAAAGCAAGGGTATATTCTACAGGGTCTTGAAGGTGCGTTCAAGATCGCTTCGACAGCGATGTACCCGAGCGTCAAAATGACTTGCAATTTCCACTCGATTAATTATCCTGAATAACCAGTCCGGCAGACCCCACGACCACGTTTTATGAAGCCGTTCAGCTTAAGAGTGCGAGGATCAATTGATCATCTGGATTCGCATCGGAACGCTGGAATCGTATAACAAGGACGACCGGGATTTCCGGCTGAAAAGGCGGTTGGAGGAGGTTTCCGGGCAACCGTGCCTGATGCTGCACCAGGCGCAGATGACGCCTGATATCATCGGTCCATTGAAACCCCAGGCCATACTGCTAAGCGGATGCGGCACCTTCTTCCAGCATTTCAATCCCAAGACGTTTTACGATTTCGAAGATACGCTGAACGCGATGGCGGACGTGCCGACCATGGGACTGTGCGCCAGTCACCAGCTCATGGGTTTCATGTTCAACCACGGCTTTCGCAACCTGTCGAAGCTTGAAGACGAGATGATGCGGCCGCTGTTGCCCGGTGAACCGGACGTGCTCGATCCCAATCCCGATGCCCTGGGGTATTTCTGCGAAGAGGGGTTCTACCCGGTTACCGCGCTGCAACCTGATCAGTTGTTCGAAGGGCTGCCCGATCCGTTAGTCGTCCGGCAGTCCCACTACGCGGAGATGAAGACCGTGCCTCCGGACTTCGACCTCATCGCGTCGAACGAGAACTGCAGGATACAGGCGATCAAGCACAGGGAACGGCCCCTGTACGGTACACAGTTCCACCCGGAATACTTTGTCGAGGTCTATCCCCACGGCCGAACGATCCTGGAGAACTTCTTTCGGTTCGCCGGGGTGTTGTAACGTTGCTGCAAAAGCGGACCATCAGGCTGTTTTGGCGAACTACCAGGGGTTCTGCATCACGCACAGTCCGTTGGAACGAAGCAGAGAGAGGTGCCTATGTCCATTCATGATTTCGGTTTGAGCGAGTTGGCGCGGTTTGCCGAAGATGGCTACCTGCGTCTCGGCCGGGTGATTTCCACCGACCAACTGCAAGCGATGTGCGATCGTATCGACGACATCATGCTGGGTAAAGTCCGGTATGAAGGCATGCCCATGCAGCGCGATACGACCACGGGAGAGTACGGCGCACTGCCGACCAGGACGTACGAGGACAGCGAGGAAACGCTCGCATACCGCCGTGTCGACGATCTGCAGTTGGACCCATTTTTCCTGGGGTATATGCAGCATCCTCTATTTCGGGAGATCACGTCGGCCCTGATCGGTCCCGACGTCTCCATTTTCCGGGCCATGTTCATGAATAAACCGGCACAGCATGGCACCCATCTCCCCTGGCACCAGGACGTCGGTATCGGGTGGGGGCTGGATTCGAACCCGGAGGTGACCATCTGGACCGCCCTGGATCCGGCGAAGATCGAAAACGGCTGCATGCAGGTGGTGCCGGGCAGCCATAGACACGGCGTCCTCAATGTAATGCACTTCCCTTCCGAAGCCGACCAGGCCAGGTACGCGCGCGAGGAAGACTGCATCTACCTCGAAGCCGAGGCGGGCGAGGCCATACTCCTGAACAACCTGCTTCTGCACCGGTCGGCCCGGAATCCGACGGGCAACCCGCGGCGAGCCGTCAGCATCGCCTACATGGATGCAGCCACGCGGGCAGTCAAAACAGGGGAGACCTTCCCCGTCATCTTCGGTGTAGGTGCGTTGACCGGTGGTGTGTTACAGGAGAGTCTTTCGTAAATGAACGATCGCGTCGCGCTCATCACGGGAGGCGGAACGGGCATAGGGGCGGCAACCGCCCGGCTCTTCGCCGAAGCAGGCGCTGCCGTCTGCGTCACGGGCCGGAGGCAGGCTCCGCTGGACGAGGTGGTCGCTGCCGTGAGGAAAGTGGGCGGCCGCGCGATTTCCGTCTCGGGAGACGTGGCAGCCACGGCGGACTGCCAGCGGATGGTCGACGAGGCTACATCCGCCTTCGGACAGGTTGATATCCTGGTAAATAACGCGGGCACGGCCACTTTGATGGACGCCGACGAGACCACGGACGAACTCTGGGACCAGACGATAGGCACCAACCTGTCGGGTGCGTTTCGCCTCATCCGTACCGTCCTGCCCGGCATGGTATCCCGCCGATCCGGCTGCATCGTGAACGTCAGTTCGGTCCTCGCACAGTCGGGCATGAAGCGGACGGCGGCCTATGGCGCGTCCAAGGCGGGTCTCGACCAGTTGACCCGCATCCTGGCCGTCGAGTACGCGGACCGAGGCATACGCGTCAACGCCGTGGCGCCGGCCTGGGTGGACACGCCCATGACGGAGTCGGTCCAGGCCCATGCGGGCATGTACGATCGATTGAAGAAGCGCCATCCCATGGGCCGATTCGGAACACCAGACGAAGTGGCCCATGCCATCCTGTACCTGGCCTCGGACGAGGCTGCCTGGACGACAGGCGCCGTGCTGTCCGTCGACGGAGGATGGACTGCGACTTAGTAGTAGCCTTGGGTCGATCGCAGCTTAGCGGCGCCAGACCTATGCCGGCCTGGCGGTACGAATAGATCGCAGCGAGTCTACCACATTATAGAATGCATTGCAACGTTATGTAAACCAGGGCCGGCAGAAGCAATAGATAGCCAACCAGAATTCGGAGACAGGACATGGGCTTGAGAACGGCTGCAGCATACCTGGAAGGATTGCGGGACGGCAGGACGATCTACTTTCGCGGCGAGCGGGTGCCCGATCTCATGGAGCATCCGGAGCTGAAGGCGGGTGCCGAGCATACTGCACTGGACTACCACCTCGCCGAGGACGAAGCCCACCGGGACCTGTTCACGGCGATATGTCCCGAGACGGGAGAGCGCGTCAGCCGCTACTTCATCCCGCCGGCCAACACGGAGGATCTGCTCAGACGACGTGAGATGATCGAGACGAGCACCCGCGAGGGCAGCGGCGTGGTCCTGCTCATCAAAGAGATCGGAACGGATTCCCTGTTCTCCCTGCGCCTAGTCGCCAAGCAGATTGACGAGAAGTACGGTACGGGATACCTGGATCGCGTAAAAAACTACCACGCCGAGTGCCGAGACCGCGACCTGAGCATGGCCGTGGCGCAGACGGACGCGAAGGGGGATCGCAGTCGCCTTCCTTCTCAACAGACCCATCCGGACTACTACGTGCGCATCGTGGAACGCCGGCCAGATGGGATCGTGGTCCGGGGCGCCAAGGCTCATACCACGGGAACCGCCTTCGTGGACGAAGTGGTCGTGCTGCCGACGCGGGCGATATCGGAAGAAGACCGGGACTACGCCGTGGCCTTCGCCGTGCCTGTCAACACGCCGGGTGTCCGCCTCATCGCCAGTCCCTTCGGTTTCTCGGGCGATAGCGCATATCACCACCCGGTCAGTTCGAAGCATCACCTGGTGGAAACCCTGACCGTATTCGACGACGTGTTTGTCCCCAACGAACGGGTTTTCCTGGCCGGCGAGTGGGATTTTGCCGGGGTACTGGCGAACGCCTTCGTGGAGTTCCACCGGTTTACGGCCGTGTCCTACAAACCGCCGCTCCTCGACCTCTTCATCGGCGCCGCCTCGCTGATCGCCGTGTACAACGGCGTGGAGAAAGCCAGCCATATTCGCGACAAGGCTACCCGGCTCATCACCTACACGGAGACGGTCCGCGCCCTCACCCGTGCGGCCGCCATGGACTGCAAGGTGGTGGACGGTATCGCGGTTCCGGACACACTCACGACCAACATCGCCAAGTACCATTTCGCCAACAACTATCACGAGGCCGTGCGGGACGTGCAGGATATCGCCGGGGCCCTGCTGGTCACGGGTCCTTCGGAAGCGGATTGGCACAACGAGGAGACGCGGGGCGACCTGGAGCGGTACCTGGGAGGCCGCAAAGGGGTGCCGACGATGGATCGGATGAAGGCTATCAATCTCATTCGCGACCTGACAGCGTCTGATTTCGGCGGTTACCACGAACTGCTGGCCATCCATGCCGAGGGTTCGCTCGAAGCGCAGAAAATCACAATCTTCCGGGGGTATGACCTGTTGCGGTGTATGGACATCGCCAAGAAAGCCGCAGGAATCGAATAGAGGGTATGTCGATGGAATCCGGATCTGGTCCGATCGTCATGAGCGGCCGCAAGCTGGCCGACGAGATGCAGGCGAAGCTCGCGCAAGAAGTCACCGTGCTGCACGAGAAGGGGGTGACACCGGGGTTGGCCACGATTCTGGTCGGCGACGACAATCCCAGTGCCACTTACATCGCCATGAAGCACCGGGCGTGCGCCGAGATCGGCATCCGGAGCATCCATACCCACCTGCCCGCATCCACACCACAGGAAGAACTGATGCGGATGATCGGCAGCATGAACGGAGACCCGGAGGTCGACGCCATTCTCGTGCAGATTCCGCTGCCGGAAGGGTTTGACGAGGATGCGGCGCTGCTCTCCGTGACGCCCGACAAGGACGTGGACGGGCTCAATCCCATCAACCTGGGCCGGCTGGTAATCGGAAAACCGGGCCCCCTTCCCTGCACGCCCAATGGCATCCTCGCCCTGCTGGTCCATTACGGCGTACCTATCGTAGGGAAACACGTGGTGATCGTCGGTCGCGGACTGACCATCGGCCGTCCCCTGGCCCTGCTCCTGTCCCTGAAACGGCCAGACTGCAACGCGGCCGTCACGGTGCTGCATTCGGCCGTACCCGACATGGCCGATCACCTGCGCAAAGCCGACATCATCGTCGCCGCGGCAGGGTCGCCCGGCCTGATCAAGAAGGAAATGGTAAAACCCGGCGCGGCGGTCGTCGCGGCGGGCATCACGCGAAAGGGAAAGAAGCTACTCAGCGACGTGGAAGACGACGTGGCGGAGGTGGCCGGCTGGATAACGCCCCGTATTGGCGGAGTAGGTCCCATGACCGTGGCCATGTTGATGGAGAATACGGTGCGTGCTGCGCGGCGGCGGGTCTAGTGGTACCATGTCGTACACTAGTGTACATATATATCGTGAGTATATGTGAAAGTTAGATTCGAAACCCTAATCGCGTCAAAAAACGTCCTAAGGGTCTGTCACGGATTTTGTGTAACTGACTGTTTCATGTGATGGGCACTCTGTCTTCGTACATGATGACGAACTGGTTGATGGCGGCCGTCCAGTGGACAATGGGCCGGGTCCACCTTCGGGACAGATTGAGCAGGGCCAGGTAGAGCAGTTTCCTGGTCGCCTCGTCTGTGGGGAAAGCGCCTTTGGTCTTGATGATCTTGCGCAGTCCCCGGTTCATGGATTCGATGGCATTGGTGGTATAGATGACCTTCCTGATTTCCTGTGGGAAGGCGAAGAACGGGGTCAGATGGTCCCAATGTCTGCGCCATAGCCGGCTGATCGTGGGATATTGCTTATCCCAGTGTTCTGCGAAGCGATCCAGCGCGGCCTCGGCCTGCTCCAAGGTAGCGGCTTGGTATATCGCCCGGAGATCCTTGGCCACCTGCTTACGGTGTTTCCAGGAGACGTAGGTCAGGCTGTTACGCACCATGTGTACGATGCAGAGTTGCACCTGGGTCCTGGGATACACCGTCTCTATGGCCTGCGGAAAGCCAGAGAGCCCGTCGCAGCAGGCGATGAAGATATCGGCAACGCCCCGGTTCTTCAGTTCGGTCAGTACGTGGAGCCAGAACTTTGCCCCTTCGTTCTGCTCGATCCAGAGGCCCAGGAGTTCCTTGTCGCCGTGGAGGTTAACGCCCAGGGCCAGGTAGACCGCCTTGTTCCGTACGCTGCCGCTATCACGCACCTTGACGAACAAGGCATCCAGGAACAGGATAGGATAGACCGGGTCCAGAGGCCGCGACTGCCAGGCCAGGACCTCGTCGGTTACGGTGTCGGTGATCCGCGAGACCAGTTCGGGCGAGATGGCCACTCCGTAGAGATCTTCGATATGGCCCTGGATATCGCGGGTGCTCATGCCCCTTGCGTACATGGAGATGATCTTGTCGTCGAAATCCGGCCAACGGGTCTGATACTTACGGATCAGCTTGGGATCGAAGGAGCCCTCGCGGTCCCGGGGGATCTCTACCGGCAGATCGCCCTTGTCGTCCTTGAGCGTCTTGGTGGTCTTGCCGTTGCGACTGTTGCCGCGGTTCCTGCCATCGGGGGCATGCTTCTCGTAGCCGAGATGATCGGTGAGCTCGGTTTCCAGGATCCGTTCGGCCATGCGCTTCTTCATGCGCTTGAGCAGGCCGTCTTCGCCGAAGAGGTCCTCGGCGTCCACCCCGTCTTCCATGAGCTCATCCAAAAGACGGTCGATCTTACTTGAGGGTTTTCTTTCTCTGGCCATAGCACTTCCTCCTTGTGAGCAAGATACAAGCTATTGCCAGTTACACAAAACATGTTACAGACTCCGTCCTAACCATGAAACACTTAGGTTTTTTCGTCTAATGTCCGTTCGTTTCCTAGCCCTATCCCTACCCCGACCTTCGGCGATTTGACCATCGGTCCATGCCGGACACCAGATGGTTCTGTTTTCCGTTAATTGATAGTGGCTTCTGCAAGGTAGTCGCCAGTTACCAACAGAAGGGCACATACTGATGGTATCGCCATCGTATTTTATCCACCAATCACTTCTGCTAAGAGGTAGGCTAACTTCCATACCGCACCCACAGGCACATAAATGTTCCGTTAAACGATGTTTTGTTGATATGTATAAATTTCCTGGCTCAATTACATGCGGCATGTCTTCCACCCATTCGACGTGCCACTTCGTAGTTCGCAAAGATCACCCTCCAATTTGTAAGTGTTTTTACAAGATAGACTAAGCCTAATGTGTGACGATTTCTTCGATCAAACCAATACCGCCTTTTTGATCGACGTTTATTTCTCCCGTCGATAAGGAATACATTACCGTATCGTTGGATTCGTCTCGCTCGTTACGGTAAACGCCTCTCCTTGCTTTCCATTCAGCAATCGCCACCGCAGCCCCCAACATATTCGCTTCCGCCGTTTGGATATTGCTACGATACACGTTATCTTCCTTATTTTCCGGCTCGTCGAAGGCTTCGAAAGCCTCAAGTCCACGATTGCCGACGTGGAAATTGGTTTCTACTTTAACCATTCCACCGATCTTGTCGTTGTTTTCTCCTTCCACTTCCAGTCCGATCCCCACACTTAGGTGCAAAATCCCCATTTTCGAGCAAGCTCGTTGAATCATTCGACGTACCTGCAGATTATCAACTGCGATGAACACCGTCGAACAGCTTCGAAGTTCATCCAGATTCTCCAACGTGAGCCGCATATCGTGCTGGTGCAAACCTTCTATTCTTACGTTGCGGTATCGCTCAATATGCCAGTCTAGCTTGGTCTTTTGACCGTCTAACTCACCTTCCCTTGCAGCCCCAGCTACCCTGAATGCATTGTGTATTTTCATTACGTCGTCATCGAACAGATGCAGTTCTTTGATATTGGTTTTGGCAAGAACATCGACGAGATAAGATCCAGTTCCACCTACACCAATGACCGCTACTACTTCGTCCTCAATACGTGACTCTATTCCCTTCGTCCCATTGCGGTATGAGCTTGAATCGATGTAGGCGAATCTTGATGTAGCCTTTGAAGCGACTGCAGGTTCTCCACCTTGTCTAGCTGCACCCAAGATACCAGGTCGTAATCCATCTGCTCCACCAGCAACTTCAGCAACGTATGTAACGATTTTCTCGTAGTAATCGCAGTATCCTCGGGATCGACCTGCTTCTTTGGGTTTTCTAGACCACTGCATGTGAACCGTTATCCCTTCTCCAATGCTGTGGCCCTGTTCCCATTTTCCACAGGTTAAAAACTGCTCCATACTGCGACCGTCTGCTCTATGTGGAATTCCTCCCGTCCACCACACTGTATGGTCACTAGGTGGAAGCGTATTTTCCTCACCGGTGGCACCCGAAACATCAAGGTGAGTAACGATGTCGGCGGATTGGATTTCACCGGATTCATTGATGTATGGAATCCCGTGTACGAGCAAATACAGTCCGCGTATTTCGAGGTGGTAGCCTGCCTTGTTCAGTGCAGACAGATCGTCGTTACGACTTATCAGTGAAGTACACATCGAATCTCATCTCCTTTACCACTTCTACAGACTCACCTTTCTTGAGGCTGCCGTTCGGGTTTTCTTTGGGACCATCCTTCCAAGTAACGTCGTATTCGTAATCGGGACCGTGCTTGCCATTGGGGTAACCGAGGTCCACTACCTCCAAATAGCGGATCTTCTCTCCGGAAAACTCGTGTATACGACCACGCACATAAATCTCGGTAATGATCGGCTTTTCCATGGTATTATCCCTCCAATAAATCCTGACCGTGTGAACTGTCCGGTTCGTCGGCAGGCCATTGTACCCCCGAACCATCAAACCAGTTTAAAGTTGAGACAAAAGATATACGATACAAATTCATATGTCAAGTATAACTCACAAAATAAATCATGTGATTAAAAAAAACATTGTTTGTGACATTGACACACGCCCATAATTGTGTATTATTGAAGCATGCAGGTTCCCGCCCTCTACAGACACCTCGGGGCCAAAATCAAGGCCCATCGCCGGGCGCTGAGGCTAACTCAACAGCAACTCGCCGATCAACTCGGTATCTCTCGTGCATCGCTTGCAAACGTTGAGACCGGGCGTCAGCGAGTGCTAGTACACCAACTCTTTGAGTTAGCTGACCAGCTCAGTATCAGCGTCCAAGATCTCCTACCCGAATCTTCCGAAGCCTATGACCTGAAATCGTTGGACGGATTTCAAGTCTCGGAGAACGTTACTGTAGTACAACGGCAGCAGATTGCCGCTTTCTTGAAAGACGATACCACGGACCAGCCTAAATCGGGAGGTCCACATGAATCAGATCGAGAATCATAGAAAACGCGTGGAGAATCTTCTCAGCGCACACGGAGTTAAGGCGGTTCCGGTCCCCGTTGAGAGAATAGCCAAAGCCCTTGGTGCGTTGGTGCGTTATTGGGAATTCGAAGAAGAACTTTCGGGGATGGTATACGTTAGGAGGAGTAAACCTATAATCGGGGTTAATTCGTTACATCATCAGAACAGACAACGATTTACGATTGCACACGAGATCGCCCATCTCATCTTGCACAGTGAAGCTATCGGGGACGTCGTCCATGTCGATAAACAATTTAACGTGCTGATGCGAGATGCGAATTCCGCTACTGGCACCCAACGCATGGAGATGGAGGCTAACAGCTTTGCCGCGGAGCTTTTAATGCCGACATTCCTTCTTGTACCAATGCTGAGAAAGAAGGGGTATGACATAGACGATGAAGGGCCACTAGAAGAGTTATCACAGAGATTCCGTGTAAGTAAACTGGCGCTCGAATACCGAATACAGAACCTGATCCCTTCCATTTGACGGAGAGGAAAGTCCGAATCTTTCAATCAGCCAGCATTTTCCGTCGGTTCTGATAGCCAACGAGTAACGATGTGGACTCAATTGGCTGGGATCGTGACTCCACTAAGTCGATGCGCTTTGAGTTCCCAATACTCATTAAATTGTAACGCCAATCACTAACTCCCACCCTAAGCCAAATGCGCCCAGCTTGACAGATCCACCTCACCTGGCACCGACTCCTGTCCACTGAAGAAACGCTCCAGCGCCGCCACAGTGATCTCGCCGATCTCGTGATGGCCGTAGGCGCCGGTGCCCGAGGTATGCGGCGTGAGGACCACGTTGGGCAGGGCACGCAATCGGTGATCGGGCGGCAGGGGTTCGGGCGTGGTTACGTCGAGTTGAACCTGGATCCTACCGGTCTTCGCTTCCTCGTACAGGGCGTCGTGGTCCAGGACGGATCCCCGCGAGGTGTTGACCAGAACGGCATCGTCCCGCAGGAGGCGCAGTTGCTCGGCTCCTATCATGCGGTCCGTCTCCAAAATGGATGGCGCGTGAATGGACACCATGTCGCATGTCTTGAACAGCGTATTCAGATCAACCCGTTCCACGTTCAATCGGCCGGCGTCCCATTCGCTCAAATAGGGATCGAATACGAGAATCCGGACGTTGAAGGGCTGGAGGAGCCGGATCACTTCCCATCCCACCTTGCTGGCGCTGACGATGCCTACCACGGCGCCGCGGAGATACTGGTTTGACCCGGCCTGGTTGGGATCCCGCCACATTCCCCGTTCCCGGATATTGATTGCGTGATGAATCCACCGGCGGCTCATCATGATCAGGGCGCCTACCGTGTGTTCCGCCACGTTCAGGGCGATGGCGCTGTTCGCACTGACGACGCGGATCTGCCGGGGCACCAGTTGCCCGGCGACCATCTCCGGGGTGAGCAGGTACTTGACCGATCCCGCGGAATGAACAATGATCTTTAAACGGTCCGCCTGCTCCAGGGCCGCCGCACTCAGCGGTCCCACGCCCCAGCCGGTGACCAGGCCATCGAATGCGGATATCCCCTCCTCCACTTCAGCGGCCGTCACGGCACGGTCCGTGTTGTTCTCGACCACGTCGAAACTGCCGAGAAATCGCCGGTAGGTGTCTTCTTTAAACACGTTTCGGGTGTGGGATGGCGTCGGCAGGTACCAGATACGAGGTTTGCTCATGGTTGGTTTACACCGTTCTCATGGTTAGCTTGCATCGTTCTCATGATGGGCATAGGACCGTCAAGATAGATAAATATGAATGACAAAATCCGAGATATGTGTACTCATGTATTAGAAGATGTTAACTCATATTATAGGATAAGAAGGCGCGATCAATGAAAATACGCGTTGAGGAGATGCGATCATGGCCGACACGACAGGTACTGATTTGCGTGACCCGATCCGGGTCGCTTCGGTAGACGAATTAAAGGAGAAGGGGTGCATCGTCGTCAACGGTCACGACGGACCGATCGCCGTGTTCCACCATGACGACGGACAGGTGCACGCCGTGGACAACCGTTGTCCCCACATGGGGTTTCCGCTGCACCGGGGCACGATCAAGGACGGCATATTGACCTGCCACTGGCACCACGCGGATTTCGATTTGGAGAGCGGCTGTACCTTCGATCTCTTTGCGGACGACGTGCCGGTATTCGCGGTGGAGAAACGGAATGGCGACGTATGGGTCTCGGGTACCCGGGACCAGTCCGGAGACGCGGCGCACTGGCAGCAGCGCCTGCGGGAGGGCCTGGAGCAGAACATATCGCTCGTGAACGCCAAGGCGGTGATCGCCCTGTTGAAATCGGGCGTGTCCTTCAAGGAAATCGCGGAAACCGGCGGACGGTACGGGGTACGGTACCGGTCGTCAGGTTGGGGGTCTGGACTGACCATCCTGACCGCCATGACCAACCTGTGCAACTATCTGCCCCCGGACGAGCAGATCCTTCCGCTCTACCAGGGACTGACGCACGTCGCCCGTGACAGCAACGGACAACCGCCGAGGTTCGATCTCCAGCCGCTGGACACCGAAAACCTGACGTATGAACAATTGAAGCGATGGTTCCGCCGCTTCGTGGAGGTGCGCGATACCGATGGCGCCACGCGCTGCCTGCTCACCGCCGTTTCCATGGACAGTGAACCCGGCCGGCTGGTCGACATGATGATGTGCGCGGCCACCGACCGCGTATTCCTGGATGGCGGGCATGTCGTGGATTTCATCAACAAGTCCACGGAACTGCTGGATCACATCGGCTGGCAACATGCGGACGAAGTGTTGCCCAGCCTGGTGCGACAGTTATGCGCCGCGCAGCGCAGCGAAGAGACCAACGCCTGGCGTCATCCCGACGACCTGGCTGCGATCCTCCGTGGGATGAACGACGCGTTGCCTGGTTCGATGGCAGCTCCGTCCAACGGGTACGCCTGGGAGGGCCCCGGTGAATTGGCCGAAGTCATCCTGGGGGACGATCCCCAGCTTACGGTGGACACCATGCTTGCCCGCCTTCGCGAGGGCATGACGCCGATCCAACTCAGCCAGTCAGTCACGTACGCCGCCGCACTGCGCATCGCCCGTTTTCATACGCAGAACGAATTCGGCGACTGGATCACGGTGCTGCACACCTTCACCTACGCGAACGCCCTGCACCAGGCCCTGAAACGCACGGGTTCGCCCGAACTGGTACGAGGCGTATTCCACGGCGCAATGGCGGTGTACCTGGACCGCTTCCTCAACGTGCCGCCCGCGCGTCTCCCGAGTGAAAAAGCCACGGCTGACCTGGCCGGTGACACGGATGCGATACTCGACGCATTTTTAAATGAACTGGATACGCAGCAGCAGGTGGAACCGGCCGCCAGGCTGGTCTATCGCTACCTGGTCGACGGTCACCCCGTGAACCGGTTGTTCCGTACACTGGCGGTCTCACTGCTGCGGGAGGATGCCGAGTTCCACAGCTTCCAAATGCTGGAGGCGGGCATCCGGCAGTACGAGGAACTGCAGGGAAGCCCTGCTGCCGACCACGTGCTGATCGCCACGGCCCGGTACCTCGCGGCCCACGCACCGACGCAGCGGGCCCTCAACCAGACCGCCCAGATCGCTTTGAGGCTGAGCCGCGGCGAGGCGCTGTACGAAGAAGAATAGCCGGCCGCGGCACCGTGCCACGACCGGCTATTCCTGTCATTGAGTTACACGTTCAGCGAACGACGCGTCAATGAACGGCGCGACGCTAAACGGCTCGTCTATTCCCCTGCACTGACGTATTTCCTCAGCATGCGGGGACCGACCTCCGCTCCGTAGACGTTTCCCATGGCATCCACGGCAACGCCTTCGGCGCCGGTCGTTCCGGCGTTATCGGCATCCACCACGGGGTCGGGGATGAAGGCCGAAACAAAACCGCCGTCCTTGATGCTGCCGATACGGATACCGCGCAGCCATCCAGGATTGGCGCCCCAGGTTGCGTTCGACTCGGAGTCGGCGCTGTAGAGCACATCGTTGGCGTCAATGAACAGTCCGCTCGGACGACCGAACTGGGTCCACGTGGCGATGTACTCGCCTTCCTGGTCGAAGATCTGGATACGGGCGTTGCCCCGGTCGCCGACGAAAAGCCGCCCCTGGGAATCCATGGCCAGCGCGTGGGGGTCCCGGAACTCACCGGCGGCCTGTCCCGTCTTGCCCCAAGCCTTGATGAATGTCCCGTCGCTTTCCAGCTTGACGATGCGGTTGTTGCCGCTGGCACCGTGTCCGTCCGCAACGAAGATACTTCCATCGGGCGCCACCAGGACGTCGGAAGGCGCGTTGAAGATGGTTTCGCCTTCGCCCCCGACACCGGCCACGCCGAGGCTCATCAGGAGCTCGCCATCTTCACTGAACTTGTGTATCTGGTGCCCGATGCCCTCACCGCCCCGGGCGTCCGTCACCCATACATTGTTTCCCGAGTCCACGAAAATGCCGTGGGGCCATACGAACATGCCCGCGCCGAAGCTCTTCAAAAGGTTGCCGTCGCTATCGAAAAGCAGGATCGGCGGCACGTCTTCTTTACCGGCGCACAGGTTCTCGCCGCATCTTTCGGCCACCCAGATGTTCCCGCTGCCGTCCTGGGCGGGAAAGACCGCGCTCGTGGCACCCCAGGTCCTTTCCCCGGGAAGCTTGCCCCAGATTCCTTCGACCGTGTCGTAAGGATTGGGCGCGTTGTTCTGGGCCATTGCGGGGCCGAGAAACAGGGTGATTAACGCGATGGCCGCCGCATAGACGACCCACCTCATCCGATTCGTATCTTTCATGGTTTTCCTCGCTTTGCGTGGTGGTAGGACTTGGCGTCGTCCCGGAGCAGACAAAACCACCGGAATGGACGAGACCATACGATACCATTGATGTGCCGTTTCTCGTTAAAATAAGAATCGCTGGCGTTTTTGCAACGGGTTTTTGGCGGTCTGCGGACCACCCCAACCGGCTTGACATACGGCGGGGACCGGGGCATATTTCAGCAGCCGATTCAGCAACCAGGACGCCGAAATGGCCGGAACGGCCGGGAGAGGTACAGCCCCGTGCTTACAGGGTTTCAGGCAGAGCAGGAACGCCGGATCATTGGACTGATGTCGGGAACGTCCGCCGACGGCATCGACGCCGCGGTCATAGGCTTGCGCGAGACGGACGACGGACTTTCCGTGACCGTGCTCGCTTTCGATACAGCAAGCTACCCCGACGGATTGCGCGCAAAGATCATGGACGTTTCCGATCCGGAGACCAGCCGGATAGACGAGCTCTGCCGTCTG
Source organism: bacterium (assembly GCA_965262815.1). GTDB lineage: Bacteria > JAAXHH01 > JAAXHH01 > JAAXHH01 > JAAXHH01 > JAAXHH01. Next base: position 907,019 of record OZ253560.1, read on the forward strand.
CATTTCGAGTTGGGTGAAATGTTCGCCGCGGCCGCCGTCAACGTTACCCGTTCGGCGGGACTCGCCTTGAAGGATATCGACCTGATCGGGTCCCATGGCCAGACCGTTCATCACCTCCCGGAACGTAAAGAGCGATTTGGCGCAGAGACCGGGGCGACGCTTCAGATCGGCGATCCATCGGTGATCGCACAGCGAACAGGCGTCGTAACGGTCGGCGATTTTCGTACGGCGGACGTGGCCCGTGGCGGCCAGGGTGCGCCGCTCGTACCCTACGTGGACTACCTGCTCTTCAAGCATTCTGCAAAGTCGCGAGGGCTCCTGAACCTTGGGGGAATCGCGAATCTCACGGTACTGCCCGCAGACCCGGATCCCGTGGACGTCCTGGCCTTTGATACGGGGCCGGCCAACATGCTCATCGACGCCGTTGCCCTGTCTGAAACTGAACAGTCCATGGACCGGGACGGCGCGGGCGCGCGGTGCGGAACTCCATCCGAAGAACTGGTGGAAAACGTGCTGTCCATACCCTATTTCGAACGAACACCGCCCAAATCGACGGGCCGGGAATTGTTCGGCGGCCCCTGCGCGGATGCCCTGTTGTGCGGGGGAAAGAATGCCGGGCTCAAGCAGGACGACATGCTGGCAACGGCCACGGAAATCACCGTTCGTTCCATCAGGGACGCTTACCACCGGTTCGTCGAACCGGCCACTCCCCTCGATGAACTGATCGTGAGCGGAGGTGGCGCGAAAAACAGTTTCATGATGGAACGCCTTTCACAGGTTCTTTCTCCTGTCGAGGTAGTGACATCGGATGAACGCGGTCTCTCGTCGGATGCCAAGGAAGCCGTGGCGTTTGCGATCCTGGCCGACCAGACGGTGAGGGGAAGGCCGGGCAGTCTGCCTGGCGCCACGGGGGCCGACCGACCGGCAGTGCTGGGCAAGATATGCCTGCCCGGCTGATGAACGGAGTAATGATGTACGTAGCGGGTATGGCGTATCAGGGGAGCTCGACCAGCAGCCGCTGGGAATCGTGGTTTCGGTCCCGTTCCTTCCCGGCCAGGACCGACAGCCGCAATGTCTGGTTGGCCGCTCTGGTACTGCTCGTCGCGATTTCTGGCTGCGCCGGCAGGCCGCATCCATCCCTGCCTTCCACCCCTTCCGCGCCTACCACGCCTTCACGGCCGTCCGAAACCTTCCGGCCCGGCCGGCTTCCCCTGGTCAGGATCGGTTTGCTCGTCAACAGGCCTTCGGTACGGGTGACCGGGACAGGGAGTTTCAAAGTCGTGGACCAGTCCAGCGGGGAAGTGATCGGAACGTCCTCCCGCGGCATGGAGTGGAACCTGCAGTCCAATGGCGCGTGGATCGACGCTTCCACGCCTGAGGGCGACGCACAGGGACTTTACACCGGCCCGATACTGGTGAGTCCGGCTGGACGGGAAGGGCGCATCAGGATTTCTAAAAAAGAATACCGGGGCACCGTGGAAGTGACCGTCAACCAGAAAGGCACGCTGACGGTCGTCAACATCCTCGATCTGGAGTCCTACCTGCGCGGGGTCGTTCCCCTGGAAATCGGTAAGCTCAAGGATACGCAGATCGAAGCGCTGAAAACCCAGGCGGTCGCCGCGCGTACCTACGCCGTGTCGAATCTGGGACGGCGCAAGGCCCTCGGATTCGACCTGTACAGTACCGTGGCCGACCAGGTGTACGAAGGATTCAGCGCCGAATGGGCCGTGGCCGACCGGGCCATAGCCGAGACCCGGGGCATGGTCGCCATTTACGAAGGAAAGCCGATCGACGCCTTCTACTCGTCGACCTGCGGAGGCGAAACCGAATCTATCGAAGAAGGCTGGGGTTCCAGGCCCGTTTCCTACCTTCGAAACGTGAGGGACCGTGACGGAAGAAGCGGTGATTTCTGCCGCGATTCTCCGGTATACAAGTGGAGCGTGGAATGGAACCGGAATACACTTGAAAACATCCTTTCTTCATCGCTGCCAGGCCTCGACAAGCGCAAGGCAGGGGAGCTTTCGCTCCACGGCATCGATGTCCGTAAACGATCCCGAAGCGGACGCGTGCAGGAACTGGAGATCAGGACGAATCACGGTACGTCGACCCTGCGCGGTGACAAAATCCGGTCGGCGCTACGCCGGCCTGTCCGGGGGCGGCCACTCCTTCGCAGCACGAAGTTCGACTTGAAGATCAGGGGTGACACCATCGTGGCCGAAGGCGGCGGGTACGGCCACGGAATCGGCCTTTGCCAGATGGGCGCCATCGGTATGGCTGCACAGGGATATAAATACGATAAGATCCTGAAACATTATTACCGCGGCGTCGATCTGCGCCGCGCGTACTGATGCGTTGGGTGTAACATTGCGCCGCGCGTACTAAAACGGTGTATCGCACCGAATAAGGAGAAAGAGCATGTGTGAACCGCGGTTGAATCCCATCTTCCTGCTAACCGCCTTCCTTTGCTTCATGCTGGTGTTCCCGGCATGCTACTACTCCACTTCGCAGGGATCCCAGTCGGGAAACATCCGGAACGTGGTCATACCGTTGTTCGAAAACGCCACCGTGGAGACCGGCATCCAGGAGCCACTGACGGACGCCGTTGTCGAACGTTTCCTGACCAATGGCCAATACCGGATCGTGGACATGCGGCAGGCGGACGCGGTCATCGTCGGTACGATTACGGATATCCAGGAGGAGTCCGTGGCCTTCTCCGAGGGAACGATGGCCCGGGAAGTGCGCCTCTGGATCGAAGTGGACGTGCGTTTCGAAACCGTTGAGACGCGGGAAGTGATCTGGGAGGAAAACCAGTTGCGGACTTTCGGCGATTACGCGATAGATACGGGTTCGGACATCGACCGGGAACCGGCCATAGAACTCGCTATCGAAAAGATGGCAGAAGAGATCCTGAACCAGTCCATCTCGGGATGGTAAACCAGGTAGCTCATTCGTTATCCTGGAACCATCGGCACCTTTCGATCCACGCTTCCGATTTACGGGCCGTGCCGCCCGTACCGGCCCGCGCCGCCAGGCGTCCGAAGGTCTCGGCCGCCCGCTCATAATCCTTCAAATAGAAGTGACTCATAGCCGCCAGGCGCAGGTTTTCCTGGCGTAGCAGGTCCCCCGGCAGTCCGAGCGTTTCCGCTTTCGGAAGGTACGTCAATGCCTGGTCATAGGATTCGGCGAGGAACAGCCAGCGACCAACGAGGTAATAACCCGCCGCGTATTCCGGCGCCCGGTCGATTGCGTCGCGTATGGACAGGACCAGGTTCCACTGCGCTCCCTCGGCCGTCAGGTAGGCCATGATCGTATCCCGTACGGGTTCCCGGTCGAGCACGTCCAGCCGTATCGACGCAGCGCGTGTCATCTCTTCCGACGCTTGTAAATCCACGACTACCCCGTAACTCCGCCGGGCATCTTCGAGTCTTCCCAGTTTCCACGCCTTATCACCGCGTACCAGGTGGGCGTCCGCCAGCAGTCCGACGACCTGGTCGGGACGGTCGATCAGCCGGGTAACGACCTTTTCGGTCCGTTCGTAGTCCCCCAGCCGGAAGGTCGCGTACAGCAAGCCCCTCAGGGAGGAATGATTTTGCGGTTCCAGCATCAGAGCGCGGTCGAAACCCTCTGCGGCCCCGGCATACCGCCGTGCGCTGAAGGCTTGCCATGCCTGGTCGTTCAGTGCCGCCACTTCGTGGGGGCAGTGGCGGCTGAAGATGGCGGGACGAATGAACCGTTGGCGTGCGACGCGGAGGTCGTCTTCCCGTAATTCGATGCCATCCACGAACGCTTCCCACTCGGCGACCAGTTTACCCGTTCTCTGCCCGTATGCTTCCTCGACGCTGCCGTTCGGAAAAGCCAGCTTGAAGGCGGGCAGGCCGTATCGTTCGATCAGGAAACGGACGAAGGAACCGCAAAGTGTGTAGCTGCGCGAGGACGCGGCCGACCAGAATCCCGCCGTGCCGAGCAGGTTCTCCAGGGACGGCGCGAGATCCAGTTCCCGCATGGCGCGGCTCCATTCGTGCGGATTCATGGGCGAGTCCGGCCAGTCGACCGCCACGGCCAGGCCTTCGTGGAAACCCATCCAGTAACTGCCGCCGTACAGGGAGTTTCCAAAGGAGGCGGACAGGACGTGAACCAGTTCATGCTTCAACACGGGATGGGGAAACCGCGCGTCGTTGAGGTGCATTTCATCCGATCCCGGGCGTTCCATGGACGTATGCCTGGCGCCCATCAGCCGTTTCTTCTGGTCCGCGTTGGCATAGATGTAGGAAGCGATGCGCGTCGATGGGGGCGGCACTTCCAGGTATGCTGCGATGGCGGACAGCTGATACTCGTGTTCCCGGGCGATGAGCTCGATGTTCTGCGCGGTATCGGCGTTCAGATCGTAGTAGATGTCGAAGTGGGCTGTCCGCTCGTGGCCCCCGAGGGTCTGCTGGATGTGTTCCCGGTCGATGACGATGCCGAGCGGCGCGCGGTAGACATAGGCCGCCGCCAGAACGGCCAGGGCCGCCAGGAAAAGAACGCGCGTCACGATCCGGCCTTTGTCCGACTTCCACCCACGCAACTCCAGGAACAGCGAGGGGCGGATCTTCCCGGCCACAGGGTCGAAACAAACGTACAGGCCGGCGACCATCGCCAGGACGCTGACGAGCACGATCCCCCGCGCCGCGAGAAGCGTCGATGAAATGACGACCACTTCATCGTAGATCGGACCCGGGAAGTACCCGATGATCGGGTTGTAGGCGAATACGGGTGGCTGGGTCGCCAGCCGATAGACGCTTATGCCGATCGAGGCGAACATGACCGCGAGAAATAGCAGCGTGGCGCGCAGCTTTCTTTCGGTTGCCAGCGCACAGAGCGTAGCGACCGAAGTCGACCACAGGACGGTGATGCCGGGCAGCAACAGGTAGAAAGCGAGGCCTTCAGACACGTTGCAGAATCCGCTGATCCAGCTTTTGATGAACATCACGTCCAGCGGCAGGAAGAGCGTTGCAAGCGAAAGGCCGAATAGCGGGGCGAGCAAGGTCGAAAGGGTGGTTTCTTTGCCGTGGGACCGTCGCCACGCGGCCACGAGATGGATCGTCATGAAACCCGTGGCGAAGGCGGCGATGAAGGCAGTCAGGACGGCGAACTCGAACCCGAGATCGCCCACGAGGGGAAGTTGCGTCATCACCAGGGCCGCCGCCGCCAGAACCGCGGTAGCGGCCAGGAACGGCCTGCCAGGCAGAGGACTTGCGATGAGACGATCGTTCAAATTCATGGAAGGACCCTGTCGTAGTATGGCCGTGCTTCATACCCACGCAGCGTTCGCTGTGAATGATACGCCCGGATCCCTTCCCGGGCCAGCGGATTTGAAGTGATTTTCCTGTCGGACCGGCTCGTGCGTTCGTAATATAAATGCGTTCAGCGTTAAAAGTATAAGAGCTTTCCGGGTGACATTTGTATCTGCGTTTTGGAAGCAGTGCATCATGGTAATCTGGTTTTAAATTTGCATCGATTAAACGACAAGGAGATACACGGTATGAACCTGGATCTGGATTACCTGCCAGTGCTGGGCAACAAGCGGGATTACGGTATCGGCATCATCGGGGCGGGCGGGATCGTCAACGCGGCGCACCTGCCGGCCTATCGCAAGGCGGGGTTCAACGTGATCGGCCTGACGGACCAGGATCGTGACAAGGCGGAACAGACCGCGCGGAGTTTCGAGGTGCCTACGGTATACGCCTCCGTGGAAGCCTTGCTTGGGGATCAGTCGGTGGAAATCGTGGACATCGCCGTTCCGCCGTGGAACCAGAAGGATCTCGTTCGGCAGGTAACGGCGGCCGGAAAGCACCTGCTTTGCCAGAAGCCGCTATCCAATATCTACGCCGAAGCCGTCGAGATCGTGGAAATGGCGGAAGCGAGCGGCGTAAAGCTGGCCGTCAACCAGCAGATGCGGTGGGACCAGGCTGTCCGTGCGTCTCGCTCCTTGCTGAACCGGGGTCTGCTGGGTGATCCGGCCTCGGCCGTGATCGACATCAGTATCCTGACCGAGTGGCGTGCGTGGCCCTGGGTGCTCACGGTCGAGGGTCTGGACCTGATGTTCCACAGTATTCACTATTTTGACAGCATGCGTTCGCTTTTCGGCTTGCCGGAGCGTGTTTGGACGTCCGGTTCAGGCTATCCCGGCCAGGCGCCGGTTGGAGAAACGCGGACGATCACGGTGTTCGAGTACTCCGACACCTTCCGCGCCATGGTGTCCGTCAATCACAACAACTGGACGGAGGAGCAGTTCGCGACGCTGCGCATCGACGGTACGGAAGGATACGCGGCAGGCACCTTCGGCCTGCTGTACGACTATCCCCACGGCCGGCCGGACACCTTGTCCTATTCGAGCCGAAAGATCGATCCCAACAAGACCATCGATCACCGGTTCGAAGAACGGTGGATACCCGACTCCTTCATCGGCCCGATGGGCGATCTGATGGCGGCCATCGAACAGGACCGGCTGCCCGAGACCAACGGAAGGGATAACCTGGAGACGCTCCAGATGGTCCACGCCGGTTACCGGTCCATGGCGGAACATCGTGCCGTCTCACCGAGTGAGATTTCCTGAAACCACTTTGAAGCGGGTTGTCAGTGATGATCGAATGGTAACCCGACATTAAAGCGTGACATTTCAACAACCGGGACCTTCAGCATGAAAACGGACGTGGTGATCGTGGGTGCTGGCGTGATCGGCCTGGCCATCGCCCACGAACTGCTGAGCCAGGGAACACGGGTAACCCTCGTGGACCAGGGCGAACCAGGCAGAGGCGCATCCTGGGCATCAGCGGGCGTACTGGCGCCGCAGGGCGCCCTTCCCTGGTATCGCCCCTACCTGGACCTGTGCCTGGCGAGCCGGGACCTGTTCGCCGACTGGTCTGCCCATCTTCTGGAGGAGACCGGTATCGACGTCGAATACCGGACCGATGGCGGTCTGCAGGTCGCCTTCGACGACGAGGAATCCGAAGAACTGGTCCAGCGATACCGACACCAGCAGGAACTGGGCCTTCCGGTCGAGCGGCTTACGGCTCAAGAAGTCCGCGCGCTTGAGCCTATGCTATCGCCCGAAACCAGGAGTGGGCTGCTGTTCGAAGGGATGCACCAGGTGGAAAACAGGCGCCTGGTTCAGGCCCTGGTCGCCGCGGTAAAAGGCCGTGGAGGGGAATTTCGCATTGGGAATCCGGTCATCGACCTGATCAATCGGAGAAACCGGGCGGCCGGGGTCGTCCTCCCGGGCGAGCGTATCGGGGCGGGACGGGTAGTTATCGCGGCGGGAGCGTGGTCCGGCCTGCTGAACTGGATACCAGGCCAGCCGCTGCCGGTTCAGCCGGTGCGCGGCCAGATAGTCTGCGTCGATGGAAGCGGCCTGACTCCCCTGCGCCGGGTCATCTACGGCCTGGGACAGTACCTCGTGCCCCGCAGGGACGGCCGTGTGCTGCTGGGCGCCACGGTGGAGAAAGCGGGATTCGACGCCACCGTTACGGCCGGTGGCCTGTCCGCCGTGATGAAGGAGGGGCTTCGCATGGCGCCCGGCTTGGCTGGTGCGCCCGTAGTGGAGACCTGGGCGGGGCTGCGTCCCATGTCGAAGGACGGCAAGCCGATACTCGGACCGTCGAACCTGGAACGTCTCGTTCTGGCCACCGGCCATTACAGAAACGGCATACTCCTTGCGCCGGTCACCGGTCGCCTGATCGCCGATTACCTGTCCACCGGCGCGGTGCCGACGGCTATGGCGCCATTCCTTTTGGATCGTTTCAACAGGAAGGCAGCGCAGACCGATACAGAAGAGCGCCACACATCGGAAGCGCGGACCGAATCAAAAGCATGAGAAGTCGATTTCCTTGCTGGTCATGAATTCCAGCAACACCGGCACGCCTTCTTCCGTCTTTCGAATGCCTCTTTTCAAGGCCGGGATGATCTCGTCCGGAGATTCAACCCGTTCCCCGTAACCTCCGAAGGCTTCCGCCATCATGGCGTAGTTCCCGGATATGTCGGTCGCGCCGTACTTCGCCTGTGACGTGGGCATGACGGGGATCTCGATGGCCATGGAGTGGTTGTTGAACAGGACGGAGAGGATGGGTATGCGTTCGCGCACGGCCGTTTCGAAGTCCATGCCCGTGAACCCGATGGCCGCGTCGCCCCACACGTTGATGCAGAGCCTGTCCGGGTGGGCCAGTTTCGCTCCCATGGCCAGGCCGAGTCCGTACCCTAGCTGGGTGGTCTTGCCCCAGCCAATGTAGCTCAGGGGAGTGGTCGAGGGCCAGAAAGGGGTCAACTGATCGCGGGGACTGCCCGCGTCGTGGGTGATGACCGTCCGGCCGATGTCGACTGTCTCAATCATGTCGCTGATGACCCTGTACGGAGAAAAAGGCGTGGAGGAATCCCTGAGTTTCGGCATCCACGCTTTCATCCAGCGCTGCCGAATCGTCCGGATCTCTTCCACGACACCATCGCGGCGTCCGCGGGGCTTGTTCTTCAACCGGTCCGACACCTCGTCGATCAGGGCCCGGAGGATGAGCGCGGCGTCGCCCAAGATCGGATAGTGCGATTCCACGTCCTTGTTGATGTCGCCGGGATCCAGCGTGGCGTGGATGTAGGTCTTGCCCTCGGGCATGGTCATCCCGAAGCTCGTCCGGGTGAAGCTGCACCCGATGCCGAAGATCACGTCGGCCTGCTGCATAAAGACATGAACGGGTTCCGGCATCGACCTGCCGCCGCATCCCAGGGAAAGCGGATGGTTTTCCGGGAAGGCGCTCTTGCCGTCCAGGCTGGTGGTTACCGGGGCTTCAAGCAGTTCGGCCAGTTGCTTCAACTCGGGCCAGGCCTCCGCGTAATGCACCCCCTGGCCGGCGTAGATGACCGGCCGCTGCGCTGCGACCAGGACCTCGGCGGCTTCGCGGAGGGCGTCTGGATCGGGTCCGACTCGCACGGACGGAGTCGGCCGGTAATCCAGGGGTTCGGGAACCTCCTCGTCGAGGATGTCGGTCGGGAATTCCACCAGCGCCGGACCGGGCCTCCCGTTTCTCACCTGGGTGAACGCCCTGCGCATAACCTCCGGTACGGTCTCGGGGAGCACGAGGTATTCACAGGACTTCGTGATGTGCTGGAAGTTGAGATAGGCGTGGAAATTCGGCGATAGTTGAGCGACTATTCTCCGGTACCCCATGGGGAGCACCACGATGGGCACCGATTCGCCAAAGGCTTGTGCCACGCCGCCGTAGGCGTTCTCCGTACCCGGGCCGCTCTGCATGCAGAATACGCCGATCTTGCGCCCCGACGACATCCGGCTGATCGCGTCCGCCATGTGGAGGCCGATCCGCTCCTGGCGCACGATCACCGTGCGGATGTCCAGCTCGGCGGCGGTTTCGATCAAGGGATTTACCGGATACGCGAAGAGAAACTCGACGCCCTCCCGCTTCAACACCTGGGCAACCGCCTGGGCAACGTTCATGTCATGACTCCTCAAAAAAACAATCAGGTAGGTAGGGTTGTGTACGAGCGTCTGTTCCGAGACAGGCCGATGGGACGCGCTATGCTCCGTCAGGGAGGTTGTGGATCATCTCCCGCACGCCGTCCAACCCCAGGTTCCCGCCGCTGAACAGCGTGGCGACGTGTTTTCCACGCCACGATGAAGCCTCGCGCATGCACAGGGCGAAGACCGCTGCTGCCGCGCCTTCCGCGATGAAACCGGTGTGTTCGAGGACGAGGGGGATCGCCCTTTTCATCTCTTCTTCGGTGACGAGGTGCATCTCGTCGACCAGGTCTTTCAGTACTTCGAATGCCAGGCCGCCCGGGTAGGTCGTCGCCAATCCCCCGGCGAAGGTGTCGCAGGACTCTGTGGTCACCGTCCGCCCTTCCTGCCAGGAACGGTAGACCGACGGCGCATTGGACGCCTGTACGCCTATGAGGCGCACACCCGGGTTAATGGCCTTGATCGCCGTTCCCACCCCCGCGATCAGGTTGCCGCCACCCACGGGCAGCACAACCGCGTCTGCGTCCGGCAGGTCCTCCATGATCTCCAGCCCGATGGTGCCCGCCCCCGCCATGAGGCCGAAATCCTCCCCGTCCTCGATGTACATCATGCCCGTATCCGCCGCGATCTCTCTTGATCGTGAGAATCCGTCGGCGATCGTCTGGCCGTGGACGACCAGTTCGGCGCCCAGGCGCCGGATAGCCTCGCTCTTTACGTCCGGCGTTCCGTGGGGCACAACCACCGTGACGGGTATGCCCATAGCACTGCCGCCATACGCGATGCCCTGTCCGTGGTTACCGGTGGACGCCGTGGTGACGCCGTGGGCGCGCTGCGCTTCGTCGAGGAGGGACATGGTGTACAGGCCGCCTCTCACCTTGAACGAGCGGATGGGCTGGAAATTCTCGTACTTGACGTGGAGTTCCAGGTCAAGCGTTTCGCTGAACCCGGCGGACCGGTACATCGGCGTCGGCGCCAGGTATTTGTTAAGCAGTCGACGTGCCTTGACGATATCAAGGAGCGCGGGATGGGTTGGCATGGAGTGCTTTCGTTGCAGGATAATATTGCTCTTTAGGAAGGAAATTGAGGTAAGACCAGAAGTTTGAAACTGCTTTACTCGAATAGGGTTCGTGGCAGTCCAGATTGTCGGATAATTGACCGTAAGGTTCCCAAATACAACTCCTTATGATCGGGAACGGGAATCGTGATTGTGCTGCCTTGTACAACCTTCCGCATCAATATGTGGCTTCCCTTTCGCCTGACTTCGACGAAGCCGTTTTTTATCAAGCATACCGCAAACTTCTCGACCCGAAAGGATACGAAGCCTAACCAACGGATACCTCAACATGCGTCACGTATATATCCGCGTGCAGACGGCGTTGAATCTCATCGCTCGAAGCTGTTTCATAAAACAACTCTAGTGCTTCCTTTAAGTTGTCCCGAGCCTCGGATACGGTGGCACCCTGACTGGCAACGTCCAATTCAGGACAGAGAGCAACGTAACCGTCGTCTTCGCGCTCAATAATGGCCGTGTATAATCTTGCCATCTAGACCTCCGTATCTTAGGAAACGGGTCGAAAAGTTCATGGAGCAAATGCCCTGGTAGTCCTAACGGAAAGCTATATACCATGGTATTTGAAGTCGAATGTCATTTTCAAGATAGTCATGTTCAAGTTAATTGGGTGCTAGATCGGTGTCAACTGCGTCTCGAGTTGAAGTTCTCATAGTTTCACACGAAGGTAACAATGCCGCTACTTCAGAATCGTTTTACAAATTGCTCTGCTATAGTGCAGTATTTTTGTACGATTCATGTTAATAGATAGAAATCGGCGTTTGTTTAGTAATAGCGGAGAAGTGACCATGCAAAGAAACGAGTGCAGGAAGCTGACTACATCGGAAGTCGCGGCGAAGATCCCCGCGCCGAACGGTGACCGGTTCTTCGTCGCCCTGGAGCGCGGCGAACTCCAGATCGAGTTGTATATGCCCGGTAAGGTGGATGACCAGACGCCTCACCGGAGGGACGAATGTTACGTGATCTTGGAAGGGACGGGAAATTTCGAGATGGATGGAGAGGTCGTGCCGTTCCATGCGGGCGATTTCTTTTTCGTGCCAGCGGGGGTCGAGCACCGGTTTCTGGACTATGGAGCGTCGATGAAGACGTGGGTCATCTTCTACGGACCGGACGGAGGAGAGCAAGTCTGATCATCCGCCCGCTTCCTCAGGGATTTAAGCCGCCTCGAGAGTATCTGTATTTCTTCCTCGATCAAACCGACCTCATCCCCCACGCTGATCCGTCCATCCCGTTCGAGGTGCCGTCGCCTTTCGTCTGATTCCCGGTCGGCCTGGGCTTCGGCCATGGAGTTGATGATGACCCCGATGAAGAGGTTCAGCATGATCATGGTACCGAGCATGACAAAGGAGACGAAGAAGGCGGCGCCGAGGAACGGAAACGCCCGCGACGCTTCGCGGAGATGGGCCTGTGCGAAGTCGGCGTAGCCCGGATAGACGTCGCTGCCATACATCTGGATGTACATGACGTCCGTCCAGTCCTCCAGGGTCACTACCCGAAAGAGCGTGAGCAACGCCGTCGACAGGTCCTGGAAATGCACGGGGTCGTTTCCGCGAAACAGGTAGACACCCAGTACGGCGTATACGTAGAACAATACGCCTAACAGCAGACCGACATATCCCAGCGAAGTAATCGATTTGAGCAGCGAATTGACCAGCAGTTGCAGTTTCGGAACCGCGGTTACCAGCCGCAGCGCCCGGAGCACGCGGGCCAGGCGAAGCACCGCGGCGTACTGGCCGCCGGCAGGCAACAGGCAGGCCACCACGATGAGGAAGTCGAACACGTTCCACCGGTCGCCGAAGTAACGGTACCAGTGGCGGCCATGCCGCGCCATTTTCAGCGCGGCTTCCAGGATGAAGAACAGCAGGACCAGTTGGTCGAGCCGGTGCAACAGTGAACCGTAACGGGCCACGAGGTCCCGCGAGGTTTCCAGCCCCACCAGCACGGCGGCCGCCGTAATTACCCCGAGGACGGTATACTGGAAACCCTTTGAATCTACCAGTTGTCCCAGTCGTTCCATCAACGTGATATGCTCCTGAATTCGTTCCTGATCATGCGCCGATGACCATTTCTCTGGTCAGACCGCACTGTATATACATTGTGTATACATGGTTACAATGACCCCGATCACCTCTACCTCGCGCGCAGAATCTGGTAATAGAAGGTGCCGGTGATTTCAAGAAAAGGATGCAGGAAATCATTGGGGAGCGGCAGAAAGGGGCTGGAGGAAACGATGGCGTTGCGGCTTGAAGACACGAGGGACTGGTAGGGTATGTCATTGTCCCGGTAGGAAAGGACCTCGAGGTCGCGCAGGTCGCCGTCGGGCATGATCTTGAAACGAATGATGACCCGCCCGCTCACCAGGCCGAGATTAAAAGCCTCCGGGGCGAACCAGCGACGGCGAATCCGTTCGCGCAGGATGTACAGGTAAGGCGCGTAGTCCCAGGCATAGGTGCTGAGCGAGAAATCACCATAGTCCTTTACCGAAGTATGGCGGTTGTCCGTCCGGGGTACCCGCGGACCGGTGTTTCCGAAGCCCAAACCGAACCGCCGGTGCCGTTGATAGGTGGGTTCGCGGCGCATCTGCGCCAATTCGTTCAGATCGTCCTGGGGGATATACACCGGCGCGTCCGGGCCGGTTGGCCGGGGGGCCGAAGCAATCGTATCGCCATCCATCCCGCCTTCGCCCCGTCCTTCGTCGCCGCCCCTGCCGCGGTACTCGGGCCGGATGATCAGGTCCGATGTCCACAGGGGTGGATCTTCCAACTCCTCGAAATCCTCGATACCGCCCTGCCGGGGCGTGAGCGGTGCACCGCCGGCAAAGGGATCGTGCTGTTGCTCGTCCTCTTCATCCATTTCCTCCATCGTCCTGATCTCCAGGTCGCCCTCGGAAAAAGCAGGTCCCTCCGGCAACTCGGTATCCTCCAGCAAGTCCCTCGCGACGGCGTTCCTGTCGGCCACGTCGGCTTCCGGATCGTCTGGCGGTTCCTCAACGCTGGCCTCTTCCGGCACGTCGACCAGGGTCGGCGGATTCTGCATTTCCATGTAGGCTTTTTCGAACTCCTCCAGCTGCTCGTAAGGAGCGAGCGTGAGTTCGATCATATCCTTGTCTTCCAGCATGCCGGTGGATAGGAGGATCAACAGGGAAACGCTATGGAGAATTCCGGCGACTACGAAGGCGATCAGGAGGTGCTTGGCCGTATTGCGGCGAAAGGAAACGGTCCGTCCCAGGGGGCGCGAATGGTGGGTATATTCTTTGGAGTATATATCCATGCATGATTCTTAGGATAGGATTACAAGCGGGCGTACAGACCGCGGGCCGGCTCGCGAAGCAATCTGGTACAGTGTGCCTTCACGGAGTACGTCGCACCTTCTTAGGGTTATTCGCACCTTTACTTGCGAGGATAATGTCACCGTTGTAATAGACGCGGCGAATGTCAGGGGGTTCCATCCTGTGTAGAAACATGGCGTATTCGAGTGTTTCCCGCTCAACTGCTCAACCGGCCGTGGCAATGGATGCCGCCCTGGCCTTGTTTCCGGTCTAACGCAGCCCCAGGTTCTGACGGACCTCCGTCATGGTTTCTTGCGTAAGCGCCCTTACCCTGCCGGCGCCTGCGGCGAGGGCGTCCCGCACGTCGTCGGGCCGGCGGGTCAGGTCTTCGTACTTGTCCTGGACCGGTGTCATCGTGGCTTCCATGTTGTCGCCCAGTTTCTTCTTGCAGTCGACGCAACCGATGCCCGCGCTTCGGCACTCGGTGTCGATGGCCGCGACCTCGTCCGGACTCGAGAAGGACTTGTGCAGCGTAAAGATGTTGCAGATATCCGGATTACCGGGATCGGATCTACGCAGCCGGTTCGGGTCGGTATAGGCGGTGCTTAGCTTCTTTTTTACCGTGTCGCTGCTGTCCTTCATCGCGATGTAATTACCTTGGCTCTTGCTCATCTTGGACTGTCCGTCCAGTCCCATGATGCGGGGCGCGGGGCTGTACAGGGTCCTGGCTTCCGGGAATACCGGTCCGTACAGATGGTTGAACCGGCGGGCAATTTCGCGCGTCAATTCCAGGTGCTGGGACTGATCGTCTCCCACGGGCACGCCGTCCGCCTTGACGCCCAGGATATCCGCCGCCTGGAGCACGGGGTAGGTGAACAGGCCCGCGTTGATGTTCTGCTTGTGCTGGGCGGCCTTGTCCTTGAACTGCGTCATGCGCTCCAGGGCGCCCAGCGCGGTGACGGTACTGAACACCCAGGCCAGTTCCAGCGTTTCGGTTACGTGGGACTGCACGAATAGTGTACAGCGATCAGGATCGAGGCCGCAGGCAATGCCCATCGTGGCGGTATCCAGCACGGATTCCCGCATGGAATCCGGATCGTACTCGATGGTTATGGCGTGGTAATCCACTACGCAGTAAATGCAGTCGTACTGCTGGGTCAGCTTGGCCCAGTTGCTTACGGCGCCAAGGTAATTCCCGATGTGGATGTCACCGGTGGGCTGGATGCCGCTGTACAACCTGGTCGGTTCTTCAGAAGCCCCCGCCGTCCCGTCTTTCGCCGTGGCAGTTGACTGGGTCCGTTCTTCCTCGTTCATATCCCTGATCTCGCTCCTTCGAGGTCCCGCGTTCACGGCGCCTCGCTACAAAAAACCGTTGTCATTACAGCGCGTTCGCCGTATCTTGTTTCAATCAAAAACAGACGTGTTAAAAAGCGGTGGGACACCCGCTTCTGTCAAGCGAAATCATGGCGGGAGTTCCGTTTCCGAAAGAGAGCCGTGACGGCGATTCCATCGATTTCAAGGGTGGTTTTAATTCTGCGGGGACGGGGATTCGTCAGGGGATAATAGACTTGAATCGGAACGATACATCCACGCTGGACGATAAGTACCGGTCGCTTCGGGAAGATCTGCGTGCCAAGGGCAGCGTTTTGGTTGCCTTCTCCGCGGGCGTGGACAGTACGCTTCTGCTCAAAGTAGCCACCGACGTGCTGGAGGACCGCGCTCTCGGCGTAACCGGCGTGTCCGAGTCGCTTCCGGAAGAGGAGAAGAACGAAGCCGCCGAACTGGCGGAATGGATGGGCGCCCGGCACCGCTACGTGGACACGGAGGAAATCCACAACGCGGAGTACATGCAGAACAACCCGCGCAGGTGCTATTTCTGCCGGAATGAACTGTATACCCGCCTGAAGGAGATCGCCCTGGCGGAAGACGCCGCTCAAATCTGCGAAGGCAGCATCGTGGACGATGTCAATGACTTCCGCCCCGGTATGCTCGCGATCCGGGAACACGGCGTGCGCAGTCCGTTGAAGGACGCCGGGTTCACCAAGGCCGACGTCCGCGCGCTGTCCGAACGGCTGGGGCTTCCCACTGCGGACAAGCCTTCCCTGGCGTGCCTTTCGTCGCGCTTTCCCTACGGCGATCCCATCACGATTGAAGCCCTCGAACAGGTCGGAAAGGCAGAAGCTTTCATCCGCGGCCTGGGACTTCGTCAGTTCAGGGTGCGCCATCACGGGAACATGGCCCGGATCGAGACGGAACCGGGGGATCTCGCGACCGTTATCGAACGCCACGACGAGATCTCGGCATATCTCAAGGAAATCGGTTACGCCTACGTCACGCTCGACCTGGAAGGATACCGCACCGGGAGTATGAACGAGGTGCTCAAAAATCGGAAAATGAAGTCCCCGGAAATATTGCAATAAAACCGGTCCCGAGTATCACGCCGGATCTGGTAACCACGTAAGCTCCGAGTATCACGCCGGATCTGTGCCTCGGCCCGTAACCACGAAAGGAACGACCATGCCTGCCTTTGACGCCAGCGCTTACGGCCCCGCACTCGCGGACCTGATCGAGACGCCACGCATCATGCCCCTCGGCCCGGGCGAGGAGAACAGTTCGGCCAGGGCCGGAATGGAAGCGCTGGACCTGGACCAGGCCTTCGCACCGAACGCCATCCGGGACCGGAAGATGGCCGAGGGATGCGTGTCAGGTCTGTGGCTGTACCACGATTTCCTGGTCACGTCCCACACCCTCAGCCAGCAGATCACCACGCCCACCGGCAGTTACTGGCACGGAATCATGCACCGCCGTGAACCGGACTATCCCAATGGAAAGCACTGGTTCGGCCGTGTCGGTGACCACGCCATCTACCCTGCGTTGAGAGACGAAGCGGCCGCGATTGCTTCCGCCGCGGATGACCTGCCCGACGAGGCCGCGTTCCTGGCGACGCAGTCCTCCTGGGATCCAAACGCCTTCATCGACCTGTGCGAAGCCGCCAACACGGGCGGCGGACTCGCCGGGGATCTCTGCAGGAGCATCCAGCAGCGCGAGTGGGAAATGCTGTTCGACTACTGTTACCGCGAGGCGATAGGGTAACGGAGGACGGCAGACAGGAATCTTGGCGAAACTCTGCGCCGGTCAGTGCGCATCCTGCACCGGTAAGTGTACAGATCGTACCGATCAGCCCCCATCCCTGATCTTACCCATCTTCTCCATCCATACGCGGATTTTCTCCTCGCGGCCCCGGTCGGTGGGTTCGTAGTACCGGTGGCCCCGGATGGTTTCCGGCAGATGCTCCTGGTCCACAGCGGCTCCATCGTAATCGTGGGCGTACCGGTACCCCTTGCCGTGGCCCATTTCCTTCATCAGACGGGTTGGAGCGTTCCGCAGGTGTATCGGAATGGGTTCGTTGCGGGTATTTTCCGCGTCCTGCCGAGCCTTTGAAAACGCCGAGTAGACCGCGTTGCTCTTGGGCGCGGTAGCCAGGTAGACCACCGCGTGGGCGAGAGCGAGGTCGCCCTCGGGCTGACCCATGAAATGTACCGCCTGCTGGGCCGATGTGGTCAGCGTCAAGGCAAAGGGGTCGGCCAGACCGATGTCTTCCACCGACATGCGGATGATCCGCCGGGCGATGTACAGGGGGTCATCCCCGGCGATGAGCATCCGGGCCAGCCAGTACAGCGCGCCGTCCGGATCGGAGTCTCGCACGCTCTTGTGCAGAGCGGATATCGCGTCGAAATGCCAGTCCCCGCCCTTGTCATACTGCGGCGCCCGGTGCTGCAGCGCCTCGTCGATCTCCTTCGCGGTCAGCAGAATGCGGCCCTCGTCATCACGCGCCGTGGTCATACCGGCCACCTCGAGAGTGTTAAGCGCTACTCGGGCGTCGCCGCCGGCTACGGAGGCGAGGTGCGCGACCGCTTCGTCATCTATCTCGATATTGCGGCCCCCGAGACCGCGTTCTTCGTCTTCCAGCGCACTGCGAACGATCCTTGCCAGGTCCTCCTCCGATAACGGCTCAAGGCGTAGTACCCTGCAGCGGGACAGCAAGGCGCCATTGACCTCGAAGGACGGGTTCTCGGTCGTCGCGCCGATGAGGGTCAGCGTCCCGTTCTCCACGGTAGGAAGCACGGCGTCCTGCTGCAACTTGTTGAAGCGATGGATCTCGTCTATGAAGAGGATGGTTCGCTTGCGGTGCATCCCCAGGCGATCGCGGGCTTCGGATGCCGCTTTATGCAGGTCTTTCACGCCGGCGTTCACGGCGCTCAAGGGGACGAAATGTGAATCGGTGGAACGAGCGATGATGAAAGCCAGGGTAGTTTTTCCGGATCCCGGCGGTCCCCACAGGATCATCGAAAAGGGGGTGTCACGTCCGATGGCTTCGTTCAGCAGGCGTCCATGGCCAACCAGCCCCTGCTGGCCCAGGAAACCTTCCAGCGAATCCGGCCGCATGCGGGCAGCCAGCGGCCCTTCACGCTGGAGTTGCTGTTCGGCCTGTTCGGAGAAGAGATCGGTCATGGCGAATTACTACCGGGTTAGTGAGAAACGGTTAGGGAGAATTCCTGGTAGTTGTTATGATTAAGGGATCGTTGGAAAAGAAACCCGGAAAAGATCATAGA
Source organism: bacterium (assembly GCA_965262815.1). Taxonomy (GTDB): domain Bacteria; phylum JAAXHH01; class JAAXHH01; order JAAXHH01; family JAAXHH01; genus JAAXHH01. The sequence goes on from OZ253560.1 coordinate 925,465, forward strand.
AAAAAGATTGTAGAAAAGAATATAACCCCCATTGTTTGAAATGCGGTAGAGGATACTACAAGTACCGGAGGTAATCCTTGACCGGTCCATCGAGATGCCCATGCAGATTCTTCGTTGCTGTCCTGTGCGCCACAATATTGTTGACGGGCTGTTCCAGCCCTTCGAACTCAAATGACGAGCCGGAAGCCCCGCCCGTCCCGTCATACGAGTTTGTCGGCGATCGAGTGTCTGAATATGTGATTGTAAACTATCCGGAAGGCTACCCGGACAGTTTCAACTTCCCGATTCGATACGAGTTGCGTCTCGATGATGGCGGTCGAACCGGGTGGAAGGTTTACCGAGGTTTCTTTTTCCACAGCGAAACTGCCGAGATTCTGCATATTTGGGATTTAAAGCCGGGCACCATGTATTTGTTCCAACTCAGGGCCTGTTACGCCATTCCCGGACTCGACCAGATACCAGCCAACTGGTGTTCCGATTGGACGGCGCCGCACTATATCGAGCCCGCTATCGGCAACTAAGTATCGTCGCAACCGGGTTCGTCCAGTTTCCCGGACTAGCGCCCAGGCTTTTTTCGGTGCATCCCATTCGGTGAGTTATCAGATCCCGTGATGAAGCCAATCTGAAATGAAACCCTATTTTGTGAACCTGACCCTTAAACAGGTGTAAAGAGTTCATGTTCAGCAACTACTTCACGGTGGCCATCCGCCACCTGAACCGCAAGAAGGGTTACTCCTTCATCAACGTCATGAGCCTGGCGCTTGGAATCGCGTGCTGCCTCCTCATCGTGCTGTACGTTCGCGACGAGTTGAGCTATGACCGATTCCACGACGATGCGGACCGGATCTACCGGGTGATCGCTGATGAGCGTCAGGGGGACCAGGTCTCCCGTATGGCGGATGTCCTGCTTCCCACGGTCACGTTCATGCAGAGCGAATACCCCGAAGTGGAAGAATCGGTCCGTTTCGTGCCCCCCGGTAACGCCTGGATGGTCAAGTACGGCGACAAGGGGTTCTACGAACGGTCCTTCTACCTTGCGGACTCAACGGTCTTCGACGTGTTCAACGTCCCCCTGGTTGTCGGCAATCCCCGGACTGTGCTTACTGGTAACGACAAGGTGGTGCTGTCCGAATCCATTGCCCGGAAGTACTTCGGCGACGAGAATCCCATTGGGAAGATCGTGATCGCTGAAGGGACTTTTCATCTCGAAGTGACGGGGATCATGCGGGACCTGCCGTCCAATACGCACCTGGGATTCGACATCCTCGCTTCGTTCCGGATCCAGGAAGCCTACTCGGACCGGAAGGTCGACGAATGGGGCTGGCGCAGGTCCCAAAGTTACATCCTGCTCAAAGAAGGCGCCGACCCGGCGTCATTGGAAGCCAAGCTGCCCGCTTTCGTCCAGAAGCACTTGGGTAGTCGTTACGACAACGACGAAGCGTCGCTGGCCCTCAGCCTGCAGCCGGTCACCGATATTCACCTTCGCTCCCACCTGGAAAACGAACTGACCCCCAACAGCGATATTTCGTACATCTACCTCTTTATCGCCGTCGCCGTGTTCATCATCCTGATCGCCTGCATCAACTACATGAACCTGGCCACGGCGAGGTCCGCGGGGCGCGCGAGGGAAATCGGCCTGCGCAAGGTATTCGGCGCCGGCCGCGGCCAGGTGGCGCGTCAGTTCCTGATCGAGTCGCTCATCATGACCGGGCTGGCGGTATGCCTCGCCCTGGTCATCGCGTCGCTCAGTCTGCCGTGGTTCAACATGCTTACGGGTAAAGCCATGTCCCTGGATACGGGCACCATGGGATTCGCCCTGGCCGCCGCGCTGTTCATCGGACTTTTGATCGGATGCGTTTCGGGCAGCTACCCCGCGCTATACCTGTCCGGCCTCGCACCCATTGAGACCTTGAAGGGATCGCTGTCCACCGGCGCAGGCAGCGCGCGGCTGAGAAGGTTGCTGGTCGTGGGTCAGTTCGTCATTTCTGTCGCGCTCATCATCTGTACCGGAATCGTCTACAGCCAGCTCGAATTCATCCGCGCGAAGAACATGGGGCTCAATACGGACCAGGTCATAGCCATTCCACAGACCTTCGAACCCGTAATAACAAAGTCACGGACCTACAAGCAGCGGGTTCAGGCGAGTCCCCACGTGGTTAACGTCGCCGCGACTTACACGTTGCCCGGCCACAAGTACCCGGTGATGCCGCTCACGGTCCGCAAGGCGGGCGAAGATGAAGTGGACAAGATCGAAATGTACCAGGCGTGGACGGATGAAGACTTCGCCGAAGTGCTCGGTATCGAGTTGGCCGCGGGCAGGTATTTCGATGAATCCTTCGGAAGCGACTGGCTGGGATCCGGTTCGACCGTACTGAACGAGGCGGCGGTGAGGAGGCTGGGATATGGTTCGGCTGACTCGGCCGTAGGAATGACTTTCGAGCGCCTTATGGAGGAGCGGCAGGGGTGGGAAGAAGAAGGAAAAAGCCAGCATACGATCGTCGGCGTGGTGAGGGATTACCATTACATGTCACTACATGAACCGATCGGACCCCTGGCCCTCTTTCCGGACGACGAGGGCGGTCACATGTTGATTGAAATCGACTCCGGCAACCTTTCGGAAGGTCTGGCGGCGGCCGAGGACGCTTGGCGCGAGGTGAACCCCGATTTCGCCTTCGAATACTTCTTCGTGGACCAGACCTTCGCGCGGTTGTACGAAGCCGAGCAGCGTTTCGGCAGGGTCTTCGTCACCTTCGCCGCGCTGGCCGTCTCGATAGCCTGCCTGGGCCTCTTCGGTCTCGCATCCTTCACCGCGGAAAGACGCACGAAGGAAATCGGGGTCCGCAAGGTCCTGGGCGCAACCATCCCCAACCTGTTCCGCCTGCTGTCCAATGAATTCATCTGGCTCGTGATCGTGGCCAACGCGATCGCGTGGCCTATCGCCTACGCCGCCATGTCCCGCTGGCTGGACGACTTCGCATACCGCGTCGACCTCACCTGGATGACCTTCATCCTGGCTGGCGTGCTGGCGATGGCGATCGCCCAGTTGACCGTGAGCTACCAGGCCCTGAGAGCCGCCACGGCCAATCCGGTGGAATCGCTGCGGAGCGAATGATCTTCTTGCTTCTCCTGACACTCCCCGTCAACACAGGCAGGTTGACCACCTCGAAAACAATTTCAAAAAAATTCAAATTCACTATTGAAATGTGGTAAATAACACTATATCTTGGTTATTCAATTACTTCAAACCACAACCCGTAGTGATCTACAATTACACAAAAACCGGAGTTCATACCAGATGCGATGCCCGGCGTGCGGCACGTTGAACAGCCATGTAGTCGATTCTCGCACCATCCAGAGCGGACGAACGATTCGTAGGCGTCGAGAGTGCCTGGGATGCGCCAAGCGGTTCACAACATACGAAGGCATTGAAGAAGACGAACTGATGGTAGTGAAATCCGATGGGCGCAGGGAAGTCTTTGACCGTGCCAAGGTGCTGCATGGACTGAAACTGGCCTGCACGAAGCGCTTGGTGTCCACGGATCAACTGCACGAACTCGTGGACCGGGTGGTTTACTACGTCAGCAATCTGAACGACCGTGAGGTCTCTTCCGACAAGATCGGCGAATATCTCATCCGGGAACTGCGCAAGATTGATGAAGTGGCCTACGTGCGTTTTGCGTCGGTCTACCGTGATTTCAAGGACCGGAGCGAGTTCCAGGAAGAGCTCGAGCAACTGGAAAAACAGGAACTGGCCGCGGTTGTGAAGGAACGTCAGGATTCTACCTGATCCGCAGCCGCTGACGGGAAGGTATCGTCCAAGGTCCCGGCAGTAAATGGAGATCAGGTTAGGTGTTTCTGTCGGGCCGGTTCAATCAGGGGACAAGCGCCACTGGCGCCTTGTTTTTTTATAGCAGTTCCCGTTGCAAGCTGAAGGACAGTCTGACAGCCGCATTGCCGATGAACAGTCACAGTACTTCTTAAGTAAGCAGTCACAAAACTAATTAGATCGATATACACATTTTGTTTATCTTAATATAGGTAAGTGGACTTCAGGAGGCGCTTAATGGCTACAGAGAAACAGGTTTTAAAACTGGGCAAAGAGCCTGATCTCCTGGTAGGGGAGATGGATGAAGGAAAAGCCGACGCGCCTTCCGAAGCGCCGCTCGCCGAGGGAGGGCTTTCCGTCGACCGTCTGTACAGCAACCCCGGCGTAGACCCCTACGAGGGGGTGGAATGGGAACAGCGGACGGCCACCATCGCCGGTGACGGCGGTGAAGTCGTCTTCGAACAGAAAGACGTGGAGATCCCGGCTTCCTGGTCGCAACTGGCCACCAACGTGGTCGTGTCGAAGTACTTTCGCGGTCCCCTGGGAACCCCGAAGCGCGAGCGCAGCGTGAAGCACATGATCAACCGGGTGGCGGATACGATTGCCGGTTGGGGACGCGCCCAGGGCTACTTCGCCACCGAGGAAGACGCCGACGCATTCCATACCGAACTGAAACACATCATACTCCACCAGCGGGCCACGTTCAACAGCCCGGTCTGGTTCAACGTGGGGGTCGAGGACACGCCCCAGTGTTCGGCGTGTTTCATCCTGTCGGTCGAAGATTCCATGGAATCCATTTTGGAGTGGTGCAAGGTCGAAGGCATGATATTCAAGGGCGGTTCGGGAGCCGGCGTAAACCTGTCCCGTATCCGTTCCTCGAAGGAAATACTTTCTGCGGGCGGCCAGGCCTCAGGCCCCGTCTCCTTCATGCGGGCGGCGGATTCGGTGGCCGGATCCATCAAGTCGGGAGGTAAGACCCGGCGGGCCGCCAAGATGGTTGTCCTCGACATCGACCATCCCGACGTGGTGGAGTTCATCTGGTGCAAGGCCAACGAGGAGCGCAAGGCTTACGCGCTCGGGGACGCAGGGTGGGACATGACCCTGAACGGCGACGCGTGGAGTTCCATCCAGTTTCAGAACGCCAACAATTCCGTCCGGGTGACGCAGGACTTTCTGGACGCGGTGGAGAAGGACGAGGAATGGACCCTCAAGTCGATCACCACGAAGAAGTCCGTAGAGAGCCTGAAGGCGACCGACATCATGTCCTGGATCACGGAAGCCGCCTGGCAATGCGGCGACCCCGGCATGCAGTACGATACGACCATCAATGACTGGCATACCTGCGCCAACACGGGCCGCATCAACGCCAGCAATCCGTGTTCGGAGTACATGCACCTGGACAACAGCGCCTGTAACCTGGCCTCCATCAACCTGCTCAAGTACCTGACCGATGACGGCACCTTCGACGTGACGGGATTCATACACACGGTCAACATCATGATCATGGCGCAGGACATCATCGTCGACAACGCGAGCTACCCCACGGAGAAAATCGGCGTGAACGCCCGCGCGTACCGTCAACTTGGCCTGGGATACGCCAATCTCGGCGCGCTGCTCATGGCCATGGGGTTGCCCTACGACAGCGATGGGGGACGCGCCTTCGCGGGTTCCATCACGGCGCTGATGACCGGCCAGGGATACTACCGGTCCGCCGAACTCGCCGAGCGCCTGGGCACCTTCGACGGGTACGAAGCCAACAGCGAACCGATGCTCCGGGTCATGCAGATGCACCGGGACGCCGTGGACGATATCCACGCGGAGATGGTCGACAAGACCCTGCTGGATGCCGCCCGAACCGCCTGGGACAACGCCCTCGCCCATGGCAAGCAGCACGGGTACAAGAATAGCCAGGCCTCCGTGCTCGCGCCTACGGGGACCATAGCCTTCATGATGGACTGCGACACGACGGGCATCGAGCCCGACATCGCCCTGATCAAGTACAAACGCCTGGTAGGCGGCGGCACGATGAAGATTGTGAATCGCACCGTGATTTCCGCCCTGAAGAAACTGGATTATTCGAAGCAGCAGATCGAGAGAATTGTAACGTACATCGATGAGAATAGGACGATCGAAGGCGCGCCGCACCTGCTCCAGGAACATCTGCCGGTTTTCGACTGCGCGTTTCGCACTGAAAATGGCAGCCGTTCCATCCACTTCATGGGACACGTGAAGATGATGGCCGCCGCGCAACCCTTCATTTCGGGCGCTATATCCAAGACGGTGAACCTGCCCAACGAGGCCACGGTCGAAGACGTCATGAACGTGTACCTGAAGGGCGGGAAGATGGGGCTCAAGGCGCTGGCTATCTACCGCGACGGGTCAAAGCGCACGCAGCCGCTCAGCACGAAGGCATCGGAGGAAGAAGATGCGGCCGAGGTACAACCCGTACGCCGCCGGTTGCCGGACGAACGGCAGGCCGTGACCCACAAGTTCAGCATCGCCGGCCACGAGGGATACCTGACGGTAGGCCTCTTCGAAGACGGCCAACCGGGCGAGATCTTCCTCAGGATGTCCAAGGAAGGCAGCACGGTATCCGGGATGATGGATGCCTTTGCCACGGCCATATCGGTATCGCTGCAGTACGGCGTGCCCCTGGAAAGCCTGATCCGAAAGTTCAGCCACATGCGGTTTGAACCGGCTGGCATGACGGGCAACAAGGACGTGCCCATCGCCAAGTCCGTCACCGATTACATCTTCCGGTGGCTCGCGGTGAAGTTCCTGCCGGAGGAAAGCCAGTCCGAGATCGTAACGGAAGTGGACATGGATTCCACCATGCATTCGAACGCGATGGACCAGACGATGAGCGCCCAGGAGAACCAGGAACGGGACGTCTTCATCGCACAGGCGGACGCACCTTCGTGCTCGGATTGCGGCAGCCTGATGACTCGCAATGGTTCGTGCTACGTATGCCGGGAATGCGGATCGACCAGCGGATGTTCGTAATTTGGTGTAAACGGCGACTGTTCCCCGCCTGGGGAGCGGCGTTAAACCTGGGAAACAGACGAACGTTGTAGTCAGCCAACCACCCTGAATCGCCGGACACCGGGGAATAAAGTACCCGGGGTTCGGCCCTGACCGGGTGCGGGGATGTGCATACACCTTCTCCGTGCCCGTACGGTCAGGACTCCTCCATCTCCAGCGAATCCCTCCAGCTTCTATCCGAAACCATGTAGTACACGGCGCCCACGGCGGCGACGGAGACCCGGACGATCCGGTACGTAAGGGCGGACGCCAGTCCCGTGGCCTGGGCGACCGAAACGGAGATCGAACCATCCGCGGTCGTGCTGACGAGGTGGTAGATGTAAATTACCGCGCCTTCCAGCGCGCCTACGCCGCCCGGCACCGGTGCGAAGGTGCTGATAATCTCGGCGGCGGGGATCAGCATCAGGTGGGCCAGGTAGTCCGGTGCGGCCGGTCCGGGCAGTAACGCCATCGCGCAGAAATAGAAGGACGACAGCATGAAGACCTGGCCGGCCAGGCTGAGGAACAGGGCCCCGGTCAGCGCGCTGCGGTGCGTCTGGTAGAGCGCCAGGCTGTTGACCAGCTCGGCAACGACGGGTCCGACGAACCTGAGATGGATGAGCCGCTGAAACAGGGACCACCGCAGGACTCGGGCCTGGAGCGAAACGACCAGGCAGATCAGACCGGTCAGGGCGCCGCCCCAGAATAGCACCACGGCCAGCATGATCTCGCGGTGGCGCCATAGGTCCTGGTGGAACAGGGACGCCGCCGATCCGATGATCAGCAGCGCCAGCATCCCGAACAACCGGTCGAACAGCACGGTGGCCGCCGCGACGGTCCGCCTGGACTTCTGATGCCTCGCGATGCCCACGGCCCGTACGATGTCGCCGCCCGCGGTGCCCGGGGCCAGGTAGTTGAACAGGTTGCTGACAAAACCCAGGCGGATGGCCTCGCGGAATCTCAGCACCAGCCTCTGGCCCCTGGCCAGGAGGAACCACCGAGAAAAGGCAAGTATGGTCGCCGTGGTGGCTAATGCAACACCGAGGCCCAGGTAGGTAAAATCGATTTCACGACGGATGAAATCGGCGTATTGGTCGCGATAGAGATAGAACAGGTATGCGAGGGTACCCAGCGCGACAAGCCACCTGAGCCAACTCCAGGCTTTTATGAGCAGGTTCAGTACTGTTCCTCCTCGGCCTGCTTGACCTGGGCCGGCAGGCTGAGCCGGACGCAGTGCGTGCCCGTGTATGGAGCGCGTTTTTGGAATAGACCGTAATCTTCCTGGCAGGACTTGCAGCAATACCGGACGCCCCGGATGTGGAGCAGCTGCCCTCCGCAGGATGGACATGGAGGCACTTTCCTTTGCATCCGGTGGAGTATAGCGCAATCGCTTTCGAGCGTCAAGGTATCCCCCGCCCCACGGTATCCTCCTTTGTACATCGCGTGGCAAATCCTGTGTACAACGGATTCGGGTGTTTGTAACTTGGAGCATTGTAATACCAATTATCCCGTCAGGAAACACGATATGGGAAAGGTGATGCTATGCCGAAAACCATAGCCATAGTCGGCGCGCTGGATACCAAGGGAGAAGAATTCGCCTTCATCAGGGACGAGATTGAGCGCAGGGGCCACGGGACGCTGATCATCGATACGGGCATCATTGGAGATTCCGCTTTTGAAGCGGATGTATCCCCGGATCAGGTGGCCGAGGCCGCCGGGACGACCATCGAGGCATTGAAGGCCCGGGACGACCGTGGGGTGGCCATTGACGACATGGCGGCGGGTGTCGCGGTGATCGTGCAGGGATTATATGAAGCCGGTGTGTTTGACGCGGTCATCAGCATGGGTGGATCGGCCGGCACCGCGGTGGGTACGAGCGCCATGCGGGCGTTGCCCGTTGGGGTGCCCAAGGTGATGGTGTCCACCGTGGCGGCGGGAGATACGACCAATTACGTGGGGATCAAGGACGTGGTGATGATCCCCTCCGTCGTGGACGTGGCCGGCATCAACCGGATCAGCCGCAGGATTTTCGCCAATGCCGTCGGCGCGATCGTGGGCATGGTGGAAACCGAAGTGCAGGAAGCGGCCGACGACAAGCCGTTGATCACCGCCAGCATGTTCGGCAATACCACCGATGCCGTGGACCAGGCCCGCGCCATCATGGAAAGAGCGGGCTACGAGGTACTCGTCTTCCACTGTACCGGCGCCGGAGGGCGGACCATGGAGGGCCTGATCGACGAGGGCCTGATCGAGGGCGTGCTCGACATCACCACCACGGAGTGGGCCGATGAACTCGCGGGAGGCGTCCTGACCGCAGGGCCCAAACGCATGGATGCCGCCGGCAGGGCCGGCATTCCCCAGGTGATCGTACCGGGTTGCCTGGACATGGTCAACTTCTGGGCGCCGGACTCGGTGCCGGAGAAGTACCTGGACCGCAAACTGTACAAGTGGAATCCCAACATCACCTTGATGCGGACCAACGTGGAGGAGAACGCCCGCCTCGGCGAGATCATCGCGGAAAAGGCCAACGCTTCCAGTGGACCGGTCTCGATCTTCCTTCCCCTGCGAGGCGTGTCCATTCTCGACAGCCCCGGAAACGAGTTCTGGTGGCCGGAAGCCGACCAGGCCCTGTACGACGCCATAAAGTCCAATGTATCCGGCAGCGTGTCGGTTACGGAAATGGACTGGAATATCAACGATGCGGCGTTCGCAGAGGCGGTCACCGGCCGCCTGCTGTCCGATTTGAGGGAGTAAGGCCGCAATGCCCGTCATCGATGCCGTCGAGCTCTATCATGTCGCCATGCCCCTTATCTATCCGTGGCGCACGGCCTACGGCAGTGACGACGTCATCGAGAGCGTACTGGTAAAGATGCATGCCGTCGACGCCGTGGGTTGGGGAGAGACGACACCGCTCGCGCGGCCGACGTACAGCCCGGAATACACGGCCGGCGTTTTCGCCGTGACACGGGACGTGCTCGCTCCCCTGCTGGTCGGCAAACAGATCGACAGCGGCCAAAAACTGCACGAGACGTGCTCCTGGGTGGCGGGCAACTTCTTCGCCAAGGGCGGCTTGGACGCGGCCTGGTGGGACCTGCGCGCGCGTCTGGATGGCAAACCGTTGTGGAAGCTGATCGGCGGCAAAGGGCCGGTCATCGACGTGGGCGCCGATTTCGGCGTGCAGGACAGCATCGACATGCTGCTGGGCAATATCGACGGGGCCGTGGAGGCGGGATTCAAGCGGATCAAGCTGAAGTACTGTCCGGGATGGGACCTCGATATGGTCGCCGCGGTCCGTGCATCCTTTCCCGATACGGTCTTTCATATCGATTGCAACAGCGGTTACACGCTGGAAGACGTACCCATGTTTAAAAAGCTGGACCAGTACAACCTGGCCATGATCGAACAGCCCCTGATGCGCGACGACCTGGTCGACCACGCGGTATTGCAGAAGGCGATAGAAACTCCGGTCTGCCTGGACGAAAGCATCACTTCTCCAGCAAAGGCCCGCAAGGCGATCCGGATCGGCGCCGCACGGTGGATCAACATCAAGCCCGCTCGGGTAGGCGGAGTGACCCAGGCGCTGGAGGTAAACAGGATCTGCGAGGAAGAGGGTATCCCCTGCTGGACGGGGGGGATGCTCGAATCGGCCCTGGGCGCCTCGGTCTGCAAGGCGCTGGCGACCCTGCCCAACATGAAATACCCGTCGGACGTCTTTCCCAGTACGCGGTTCTACGAGCGGGACCTGAGCGCGCCCGCGCTGGAGCTGTCGGGCCCCTCGCAGATGGTCCTGTCCGACTCACCGGGCGTCGGGGCGGAACCCGTGGCGGAACTGCTGGAACAACAAACGGTCGATCGGGCCGTGATTGACGGGTCGTCCTCACGGCCATAGACCACGGCCATCAAGCGTCCCATACGGAACGGTGCATATGCCTCCATCCACATCCCTTTCCCCCTTCAACTACCTCTCTCGCGAAGCGTGGTCGGAACTGCGCGCCGCGACGCCGCTGACCCTGTCTGAAGAAGACCTGCAGGAACTGCACGGCATCAACGAAATGGTTTCCCTCGACGAGGTCGCGGAGGTATACCTGCCCATGTCGCGGTTCATCAATCTCCACGTGGCGGCGGCGCAGCACCTGTACCAGGTCATGGATACCTTCCTCGGCAAACCGGCCGCCAAGGTGCCTTATGTCATCGGCATCGGCGGGAGCGTGGCGGTGGGAAAGAGCACGACGGCCCGAATCCTGCAGGCCCTGCTCAGCCGCTGGCCGAACCATCCCAGGGTGGACCTGATTACCACGGACGGTTTCCTGTTCACCAACCGCGTCCTGGAAGAAAGAGGGCTCATGCACCGGAAGGGGTTCCCGGAGAGCTACGACCTGCGGCGCCTGGTGCAGTTGATGGCCGACGTGAAGTCGGGACGCACCACGGTTACCGTGCCCGTGTACCGGCACCTGATCTACGACATCGTACCTGGCGTCGAGAAGACGATCTCACAGCCGGACATCATCATCCTGGAGGGACTGAATATCCTGCAGACCGGTCACTTGGCGGCCGGTGCCGCGCCGCCCCGCGTCTTCGTTTCCGATTTTCTCGATTTCTCGATTTTCGTAGAAGCCGAGGAGCACGACTTGGAGCAGTGGTATGTCGATCGTTTCCTGAGACTCCGCGACACCGCTTTCCAGAATCCCGATTCCTACTTTCACCACTACGCGGGTTTAAGCACGGAAGAGGCCGTGGAGACGGCCAGGGGTATCTGGCGGGACATCAACCTGGTCAACCTTCGCGAGAACATCATTCCCACCCGCGAACGGGCGAACCTGATTCTCGAAAAAGGTCACAATCACAGGGTAACGGGCGTCTACCAGCGCAAGTTGTAGAGTCGGCGCGGATAGTACGCGGATAGACTGGGCGAGTTGCAGTGGGGTGATGCGGATACGACGAACTTCCCGGATCAACGCGAGCCGGATCAGCCCTCCAGGAACCGCTTCAGCACGTTGGACGTGACCTTCGACACCACTTCATCGACGAGGATCGACGACGGATAGGTGATCGATCCTGCCGAAAACACCATCCCCCCGCTGTCCGTTTCATGCACGACCATCTCGGCGCCGCCTTCGTCCACGTTGGTCCCCTTGGCGAGCGGGTGGGTGTTCGCGGGTGAACTGGGCGTGATCTTGTCGGTTTCGTGTCCCGAGGCGCCGCCCGGCACTCGTTCGTGTAGACTCGCCTCGCCGAAGATATCGCCTTCCGCGACACCCGTGCCTTCGAAGACCCAATGCCCTGCGACCACCACCCGGTACGGCGCGCTGGTCATGATCCCAGTTCGCGTGAACGCTACGCCGAGGAGATTCGCCTCGGATTCGTTGTAGATGTCGAAGCGGCTTTCGGCGCCTTCCAAGGGACGGTCCAGCTCCATGACATTGCCGTTCTTTACTTTCATGGTGTATTCGTCCGTGAACTCGACCTCGCAGTTCAGTCCGTTGCCTCCCAGGTACATGAGCTTTCCACCGGATTCGAACACCCAGTCCTTGAGCCGGTAGTACATGTCCCGTGACCAGTATTCCGGATGGGTGGTGGTGATCAGCACCCTGTACTGGTCCAGGGGCAGGATGCCTTCGTGGAACTGCGTTTCGGCATACAGGTCGTAGTCGAAGCCTTCCCTTTCCATCCACGCCAGAAACCGCCATTCCGCCGGTGCGACGTGACACGCCGCTCGGCCCGCGATCATGTCCGTGGCCTCGACGCCATTGGGGACGTGGTTGATCGGCTCCGGCCGGTCGAAAGACAGAGGCGCGTAGTCGTCCGCGCTGTAGACGCGGTGCGACGAGTCGGTGTACCGTTTCAGATCGTACCGGGCGTTGACCGTGGGGGTCGGGGGAAACTCGTCGGCATGGATGTAGTTGCTGCGGCCCCCGAAGTTGTTGTACGCGTTCCAGTTGATGTTGGCGGCCAGCACGGCCACGTCGGATACCGGCGCGATCGGGGCCACGATCCAGGGGAAGGAGAAGAAACCACCGTTCTCCGTAGATGCATGGAGGTAATACAGGCCGGACCGGCTCGGCGCTTCGATGTACTGCTTGTGGTGTGGATTGGTATAGCCCTGGGTATTCCACCGAACGCCGGTCCTGGTGTAGTCGCCGTCCGGCGTGATCTGCATGGTGGCGCGGGGACCGTGCTCGTCGTACCAACCGATGTTTCGGATGTATTCTTTTTCCCAGCCATACCGGTACAGTTCCAGCTTGTAGGCCTCCACGGCGTGCACGCGGAATTCCGATTTTCCACCGGACCGGATCCACTTGGGCCACATGTAACCCAGCAGGCCGTCCCGCAGGAGGCGGAAATGATAGGGCCGTTCGTCGTTCGGCGTCATGCGAACACTCTTTAAACCGTAATCGCGGCACGCCAGTGTGACCTTGTACTCCCGCCCCGGTGTCACTTCCGCATAAACCGCTCCCGTGGCCCGTGAGCGCGCCTCGATGGACTCCCCTCCCGCTTCGAACTCGAGCAGGACTTCAGGAATGGCGACGTATCGTTCGTCACTGACGTACCCAACGAGCATCGAGGACCTCCGGTCGACTGGTGAAATGAATGGTTATCTTTGGAAGCGCCAATGATCCGGCCGGTTCCGTCATGCCGGTTTACTACCGGGCGCGCACCTGCGCAGTAATGTACACCATACTTTACCTTAGTCAATACCGGCAGCCGAGGTTGAAACGACCGTGACAGGCCTTAAGTTGAGGCCGGTGATTAACCTTTGACATTGAGACGATACGGGTGTTACCTTTCCAGTCCAGCATCGTGCTGATTATCCCATCCTTGATTCATCCACGAGAGGAATTTCAGAATCTTGTCTGCCTTCCGGCTGAATGATATCGCGCGTCTACCCGAACCGGGCGACAACGTGGCCATAGTTTCCACTGGACTGGAAGCCGGAACAAGGGTGGTCGATGACAACGGAGTATCCTTTTCGCTGCGCCATTCGCTGCTCGAAGGGCATCGATTCGCCGTCCAGCACATCCGCGCCGGCGAGACGGTCCTGTCCTGGGGCCTGCCCTTCGGTCGGGCAATCACTGATATCGCGCCCGGTGACTACATCTGCAACGCAGACATGCTCGATGCGCTTCGGGTGCGCAGGGTCGATTTCTCCCTTCCGGATAAGCCGAACTTCGAAGATCGCTTGGTGCCCTACGAACTGGACGAGTCCTCCTTCGTTCCAGGAAAGCCGATCCAGGTCTCTGACAACCCACCATCGTTTGACGGATACGACCGTGGCAGCGACCGGGGTGTTGGAACCCGAAACTACATCGTTCTTCTCGGTATTACCTCGCAGACGGCCAGTTTCGTAAGGCAACTGGAATCCAGGTTGAGGAACAGCGCCGAGGGATATCCGAACATTGACGGCGTGGTCGCTGTCGCCCATACCGAGGGAGGCGCCGGCGTAGACCCCAACAACCGGGACCTGGTGTTGCGGACGCTTGCGGGCTTCATGGTGCATTCCAACGTAGGCGCGGTTCTGGCTATAGACCGCGGCACCGAAGCGGTCACGGGGCGGATGCTGGAAGCCTACATGAGAAAGCACGCCTATCCGCTCGATGACGTGCTTCACCGATTCGACACGCTCGAGGGTGGGTTCAACGAAGACCTGGAGCGCAACGCTAAGACCGTCGCCGGATGGTTTGAAACGGTCAACGGGGTATCCCGAAAGCCGGTATCGACAGCCCACCTGAACATCGCCCTGCAGTGCGGCGGTTCCGACTCCTTTTCGGGTATCTCAGGAAATCCCCTGGCCGCTCTGGTGGCTCGTGACGTCATCCGTTTCGGCGGCAAGGCGAATCTGGCGGAAACGGACGAACTCATCGGCGGCGAACCCTACGTGCTGCAGAATGTCCGGGATATCGATACGGCCCGTACCTTCCTGCGCATGGTCGAACGGTTCCAGGAACGCACGACATGGCATGGACAGTCGGTAGACGCCAACCCGTCGGGCGGGAACAAGCTCAGGGGCATCTACAACATCGTGCTCAAGTCCATCGGCGCGGCGCACAAGCGCCATCCGGACGTGCGCCTCGACTACGCCATAGACTACGGCATCCGCATGCAAAACCCCGGTTACTATTTCATGGACAGCCCCGGTAATGACCTGGAAAGTATCGCGGGACAGGTGGCGTCGGGCGGCAACCTCATCTTTTTCGTGACCGGGAACGGTTCCATCACGAATTTCCCGTTCGTACCGACGATCAAGATCGTAACGACCACGAAGCGATTCGAAATGCTCTCCGGAGAAATGGACGTGAACGCGGGGGCTTACCTGGATGGCGTGGCCATGGACGAACTGGGCCGGAAGACCCTCGAATTGACGCTTCGCACGGCGTCGGGCCAGCTTACCCGTGGTGAACGGGCGGGCCACAGCCAGACCCAGATCTGGCGGGATTGGCGCCAGACGGACAGCAGCAGGCTGCGTATCCTCCGCGACCGGCCCGAACCGACGGGTAGTCCGTTGCAGATCAGGACGGATGAGCGTCTACCGCCCGTTCCGGTCAAACTGCCCATGTACGAAGTGAACGGTTCCTTCGCCACCGACCGGATCGGCCTTATCCTGCCCACCAGCCTGTGCTCGGGACAGATCGCACGCATGGCAGCGGAACGGCTTACCGAGAATGGTGTTGGCCGCGACGCCGGTATATCCCGGTTCGTCACCCTGGTGCATACCGAGGGGTGCGGCGCATCGGGAGGTGTGTCGGAAGAGATGTACATACGCACCATGACCGGCTACCTGACGCACCCGATGACGGCAGTCGCCCTGCTCCTTGAGCATGGTTGCGAGCGCACGCACAACGATTTCTACCGGCAGCAGCTGATCGAGCGGGGGCTCAATCCGGGTGACTATGGATGGGCCAGCGTGCAGATGGACGGCGGTATAGATAAAGTCCTGGATCGCATCGAAACCTGGTTTGTCGATGTCCTGGACGGATGTGAAAGACCGGACTCCGGTGAAAGCGGACTTTCCCGGCTCCGGCTGGGACTGTCCGCCAACGAACCCGTCTCCCCCGACCTGGCCGGCGCGCTGACGCGATTGGTCCATGACGTGGTGGAAAGCGGCGGCACGGTCGTCGTTCCTGATAATGCCGCGCTGCTCGATCATCCCGCGTTCAGGAAGGGTCTGAAGGAACAGCGTCCCCGCCCCACCTTGAGCTACGGCGAACCCGTGAAGATACCGGGGTTTCACGTCATGGAGACGCAGACGACCCACTGGGTGGAGACCCTGACCGGACTGGGCGCCGCGGGTGTGGAGATCATGCTGGCCGGCGTGGGCGGACATATACTGCCGGGCCACCCCATGGTCCCGGTGGTCCAGGTGAGCGATAACGATCTTCCCGGTCCGCTTCGCGAAGACATCGATCTCATGCTCACGGGCCCTCCGGAGGAATGGCGCCAAAGCCTGCTGAACCTGATTCGGGACACGGTGGCCCGGGAGCACGCGCCCCGCGCCGCGGTGCTCGGCAACATGGACTTTCAGGTTACGCGCGGCCTCCTCGGCGTCTCGGTATGACCTGAAGGCTTCCATCCATCTGGTCCAACTCGCCCTTCACCAAGGTCAATAGACCTGGAGACATGAATGCCCCGCGTCATCGTTCGTCCTGACAAGCTCGATCTCGATTCTCCAGGACGCCGGGACTACTGGGTCGCCCTTGAACACGATTCACTCTGGGGAGATCACCTCGTACCGCTCACGGTCATGGTCGGCCCGGATGTCCGCGCGGGCGAAGGGCTCCTGGCCAGCGGATCCAATCACGGCAACGAATACGAAGGACCCGTGGCGATCAGGCACCTGTTGCGGGAGGTCCGTCTTGAGGACGTCGTCGGGCGCCTGATCTTCATTCCCGTGCTCAACCCCGCCGCATTCCACGCGGGTCGCCGCGCGAGCGATGCCGACGACGGAGTCAATCTGAACCGGGCCTTCGTGGAAGGGGCCGGTACATCACCGGCCATTGCAGGCATTACGCACCGGATCGCCGCCTTCGTGCGGGAGTATCTCTGGCCCCGCGTGCATATCGTAACCGACATCCATTCCGGTGGTTCGGAGCTGGAATTCGCGCACTGCGTGAGTTATCACGAGGTGGATGATCCGGAACAGGCGGCCGTTATCGACGAAACGGCCCGCTGGTTCGGGACGCCCTTCGTGATGGTGTACCAGAACGAGACTCCCGGCCTGATGGTCAGCGAAGCGGAACGGCTGGGGAAGATCACCATCGGGACCGAACTGGGCTGGGGAGAATCGGTCAACCTGGCCGGTGTGCGGTACGCACGGCACGGCATCCGCGCCGCGGCGATACGGCACGGCCAGCTGGTGGGAGAAATCCAGCCGATCGCCCATCACGCCGAAGGGACCCAGGTACGGACGGCCATCATCGACCGGGAATGCTATGTTCCCGCGCCTTTCCCCGGGCATTTCGAACCACTGATGTCCTGCGGCGAGCGGATAGAGGCGGGTCAGACGGCGGGATTCCTTCACGACTTCTACCGCATCGACGACGCGCCGTGGCCGGTCCGTGCCGGCGTGGACGGATACGTGCTTTCGCATGCCTACCGGGTGCCGGTGAGGCAGGGCAGCCATATTCTCGTCGTGGCTCAGGAAATCTGACAGGATCAACAAAGTTGGCGAATTCGGCCCGACGCACCGATCGACCCGGAAACCATCCGGGTCGTCTTGAAAACCATCCCGATCGTCTGAAGTGGAACGAACGCTTCCTGGCGCCGAAGCGATCTTTGACGCGGAATACGTGTCCGTTGTACGAAAGCGCCGTTTCCGTAGGGGTACGGGAAGGCCCCGTACTGGAACTTGCCTCTGGCATGTCGGAACAGGCCCTTTCACTGGCCATTGCCGGCCGGGAAGTGCTGGCCGTGGACATATCGGACGTGGCGCTGGACCAACTCAGGACCAAGGCGGTGGAAAATGGCCTGGCCAACCGCCTCACCTGCGTTCAGGCGGACCTGAACTCCTGGCGGCCTCCCGATGGCCGGCTATTCGCGCTGGTCATCAGTGTGATGTACTGGGAGGAAGCGGTGTTTGATTACGCCTGGCCGGTGGTAGCCGCCGGTGGTCTCATCGCGTGGCAGGGATTCACTATGGAGCATCTGCGCTATCGACCTTCGCAGAACCCGGACTGGTGCTTCAAGGAGGGTGAACCGGCGAGTCGGCTGCCCGGCGATCAGTTCACCGTACTGCACGACGAAGAGGTCGATGAAGGCCACCGGGTCATTCGACGCATGGTTGCCCGGCGTAGATCAACCTGACGGGAGACGACCATGAAGGTGAACAAGATCGCCATACTGAGTCCCGGAGAGATGGGTCATTCCGTAGGTCGTTGTCTCCTGGCCGGTGGATTCGACGTGGCCACCTGTCTCACGGGCCGCAGCGATAGAACACGGGAACTGACTGAGACCGCGGGTATCCGGGACGTGCCGGACCTGGATGACCTTGTACGGGATTCCGACCTCATCCTGGCCATCCTGGTGCCCGATCAGGTCAGGTCGCTTGCCGAGCAGGTAGCGGACGCCATGCGCCGGACGGGATCCACGGCGGCCTACGCCGACTGTAACGCGGTTTCACCGGCAACGGCCCGGGAGATCGATGAGATCATCACAGGAGCGGGCGGCCGTTTTATCGACGCGGGGATCATAGGCGGTCCGCCGGGCGGCAGTGAAAAGACGCGCTTCTACGCTTCGGGCCCCCATGAAGCGGTGCTCACGCAACTCGACGGCCACGGCATCCTCGTCCGCCCCCTGGGCGGTGAAGTGGGTCGAGCGTCCGGCATCAAGATGTGCTACGCCTCGGTGACGAAGGGCACCTCCGCCCTGCATGCCGCAGCGCTGATCGCTGCGGAGGTTATGGGGCTGAACAAAGAACTGCTGGCTGAATTCGAAGAGAGCCAGTCGCAACGGCTCAAGTCGATGGGCGGACTGAAGAGTCTGTCGGCCAAGGCCTTTCGATGGGTCGGCGAGATGCGCGAGATCGCGGCGACGTACGACCAGGCTGGAGTTACCCCCCATTTTCACGAAGGCGCTGCCGATATCTTTCAGCTTATTGCCGACAGTCCCATCGGCCACGAACGTCCGGAGACCGTGGACCGGGACCGTGGACTGGATGAAACGGTGGCGATCTTCGCGGAACAAGCGCGCCTGAACCAGAAAGAAAACCGGAAGGAATGAAACATCATGCCGTCGATCCAGACCATTGGCATTCCGGTCCGCAGCGTAAACTGGGTCCGGGTCTTCCCCACCCTGGACGCGGGAGGTCGTGACTGCCTGGTCGCCGTGATGGGACAGCAGGCGGCTGGGTTTACGGTCGTGAAGATCGATCCGGTCACGGGCGGCACGTCCCAGGTAACGGCGTCCGATCCCACGGCCAATTTCCCGACGAGCGCCCTGCGCTGTCGAGACGGCCGAATTTATGTCGGCGCGGCCTATGCCGGTCACCTGTACCGCTACGATCCGGTGTCGGAACAGCTGGATGACGTGGGCGCCATCAATCTGCCCGACGATACCTTTCCCTGCAACATGGATGAGGATCCAGACGGTGTGATATGGATCGGGTGCTATGGGTCGGCTGGACTGACGAGCTACGATCCGTCAACTGACACGTTCGTCCGCCATGGACGGATGGACGAGACGGACATGTACTGCTATCCCCATGTGGGTAGCGGCGGGACAATCGCCTGCCTCATCAGGGTGACCCGACCGCACGTGGTCGTCTACGATCCGGAATCGGGCGTGCGCAAGACCGTCGGACCCGTCGTGGTTACGGAGGACGGTGGATCTATGTCGCTGTACAGGGCGGCCGATGGGAAACTCTACATCCAGTCTACCGAAGGAGATTTTCGTCTGGATGGATTCGAAGTCGTACCCGTGGAAAGCCTCCCGGCCCCTGCGCCGCCCCTGGCCCTGTCCGATGGATCCACGGCGGATTTCGCGGACCGGGCAACGCAGATGTACCACGAGTTGGCCATAACCCATCCTGGGTCAGGAACTACAAGAACGTTATCCGTAGACTACGAATCCGCGGGCAGCGAGATCTTCCTGCTGCATCGCGGCCCCGATGACAACATTTACGGTTCGAGCATCCTGCCCCTGCATCTTTTCCGTTTCGATCCTCGTTCGAAGTCCATGGACGACCTGGGCATGTGTACCACCGCTGCGGGGGAAGCCTACTCCATGGCCAATATGAACGGCAGGATGTATATCTGCTCCTACCCCGGCGCCATGCTGTCCGTATACGATCCCTCCCGGCCCTACGTCTTCGGGAAGGATCCCGACAGCAACCCTCGCGAACTTGGCCGCATGGACGAGGTTTCCTATCGTCCGCGATCCATGGTTGCCGGACCCCTGGGCCGCGTGTGGACCGCCTCTGTACCGAACTACGGCATGTGGGGCGGACCGCTGTCCTGGTACGATCCGGCCACGGAGCGTTTTGGGACCTATCGCGATATCGCCGGGGAGGCCAGTTGCTGGGCGCTGGCGTGGCTCTCCGGCCACGGACTACTCGCCGTGGGCACAACGATCGACGGCGGTACCGGTACGCAACCGCGCGTGAACCAGCCCTCGCTGTTTCTCTGGGACTACGAGGCGGAGGAAAAGGTCTGGGAAAGCACGCTGAAGTTCCCGGCTACCGCCATCAGCGCCCTGGCCATTTCAGCCGAAGGCCTGCTTTTCGGGACGGCAGCGGGTGAATCCAGCTCTTTCCTCTTCGCGTTCGATCCCGACGACCGGGATTTCGTCCATACGACCAGCCTGCCCTGCGGGCGCCCGCTGGATCATGGTCTGCAGACGGGTCCCGAGGGAAGCATGTATGGATTCACGACCGGGAGTTTCTTCCGGTTCGATCCCTCTACTTTCACCCTGACCACGCTACACGAAGAATCGGGCGCATTCCAAAATACCGGTCCCATGGATGAAGACGGAGTCTACTTTACGAAGAAACACGAACTGAAGAAACTAACCTGGTAAGGAAGGCAATCCTTCGCTGGTGTCGCGGATATATTGGCTCGTGTACCGACGGATTCGTTGCCTTGAACTGCGGTAAACATATGGACGATTACGTCAACTCCCGGCGCCGTGTCAATCTGTCAAGTTCAACGGGCATAATCCGCTTGACAGCACTCTATAGAATCCGGTTAATAAAGGGAAGATCCGGTCACCTTACACATGGGGAATAGGCATGGCGCACAACTCTTCCTGGACTACATTTTCGATCGCTGCCCTTACCGCCTTATTAGCGGCGGCGTGGGTGCGGCCGGACGTGGCGGCAGCGCAGAACAGCAATTCCTGGGAGCTGCGCAAGTCGGCGATCGTCGACCTGCCGCGTACCCATCCGGCGGCGTCCTTCCTTCCGGACCTGGTCAAACGGCTCGAATCCAATAGGGGCGGGGGATCACCTGTTTCCGAAGCCGAGTTCCTGGCACTATTCGACCGGCCCGAGAGCCGGCAGGTATACTCGTCCCAGCTGATCAAGGTGGCCACGCCCCGCAGCGTCTCGATTCAGAACAAGGCACACGAGGATTTCTCCCGGGTGTTCCTGACGGAAAAGAGGGTGAGACGGGGCGTCGATTTTCTCGAGGAAAAGAAGGTTCTGCTGAATGCGGCGGAACAGAAATACGGCGTGGCCGCAAAGGATATCGTTTCCATCCTGATGTGGGAATCCGGTCTGGGCGAATTTACAGGTAATTACCGCGTGTTCAACGTCCTGGTCGCCCAGTTGTTGTACATGGAAGAGGCGCAGCAGGAAGCGGTTCGACGGATTACGGCAAACGGAGAGGCCGATCCCCTGGCCAACGCGGGGGTAGCCAGCACGCAGGAAGAACGCTTTGCCAAAATACGCCGACGGTGCGTCGGCAACCTGGTGGCCCTGCTACGGCAGTCCAAGGCGGCGGGCGTCGACCCGTTGTCCCTCCACGGCTCCTGGGCAGGGGCTATTGGATACCCCCAGTTCATGCCGGCCAGCATGCCCCACGCCGCCGATGGCGACGGTGACGGTACGATAGATCTTCATTCGTGGCCCGACGCCGTGATGAGTGTGGCCCGGTACCTCAAGGAACGTGGGAAGTACGCTACGGACGACTCCGCCAGGCGGAAAGCCATCTTCAGTTACAATCCCATCACCTCGTACGTCAACGGCGTGATCAAGTACGCCGATGCCATTTCGGCATCGCGATAAGCGCCGGCCCATTGCCGTCTGAATCTAAAGGGTGATAATCCGGCGGATGCGCTCGGCAGTCTCCTGCATGGTGGCGTCATCACCGCCGACCTCGCTGACCAGTGCGCCATCGAAACCAATACCGCGCAGTTCGGCCATGACCGCCGGCCAGTCCGTGTCGCCGTCCATCAACTGTACCCACGCGCTTTCACCGCGGCGGAAATCCTTCACGTGCACCTTGAAGATCCGGCTTCCGAGTTCCCGAATCCACATGTCCGGGTAGCCGTAGAGGATCATGTTGGCGGTATCCAGGTAGATTCCGACGGCGGGGGATCCGACCTCGTCGACGAGTTGGCGCGCTTCCCCGGGACTCAGCATGAACTGGTTCCACACGTTCTCGATGCCGATCCGGGTTCCGTGGCGTTCCGCATCGGGGGCGAGGCCGCGAAGGTCGTCGCGGAAGTTGTTCCAGGTCGTTCCGTAGGAACTTTTAGGATCGAGCGCTCCCGGATGAAGGAGGAGGGCATCCACACCCAGTATCTCGGCTATTTCAAAGCCCCGTCGAAGGATGGCCACCCGCTTCGCGCGTTCGTCCGCCGAGGGCGATAGCAGCGAACCGGCATCCCGGCGGATGGCGATCATGGAACACAGTTCGAGTCCATGATCCCTGCAGGCGTCCCCGACCGCGGCGATTTCCGTTGTCGAGGAGTCTATGTTCGGTGATCCGTCATCGGAGAAAACCAGTTCAATGGCCTCGTAGCCCAGTTCCCTGGCCTTCGAGAGGTCCTGTTCAAGATCCTGGCGGTTGAGACAGAGTTGGGTAATACCCGGAATCATGTGAAAGCGGCGCCTCTAAATCGTTGTGAGAAAATCTAAAATTTAAGTTCACAGGCGTACCGGGGTACGTTATATTAAATGGAACAAAACACAAGCGAATTGCAGTGAATCAAGGAGGGGTACCATGATACGTAATCTGGCGCGATGGTGTTTCGCCCTGGCGCTGGTCGGCCTGGTGGGGGAATCCGTCGACGCTCAACCCAGAAACCTGGCTCCAGATGTGGGTCAGCCCGCGCCGGAGTTCAGCCTGCAGGATGTGAACGGCGAGACCGTCAACTTCGCCGATTTCAAAGGCAGGAAAAACATACTGGTGGTCGTCGACCGCGGCTGGATAGGCTACTGGTGACCCCTTTGCTTACGGCAACTGGGGCAGTTGCAAACCGACTACGAACGCATAGCAGAACTGGACACGGAACTTCTCTTCATCAATCCCGAAGATCTCGAACAGACCAGGGACTTTGTCGCCAAGTCGAAAGTCAAGCGGGAGGATCTCTCCTTTTCCGTTCTCGCAGACCCGGATCGGGCCATACCCACAAAATTCAAGATCAAGAAACCGACCGAAAAGGGAGAAGAGGTTTCTCCCACCGCCTTCATCATCGACAAGGAAGGCGTCCTTCGGTTCAAGTACGTGGGTTCCGACCCCTTCGACCGTCCGTCGACCGACCACCTGGTAGAGATCCTGAGTATGATTTCCGGTTGATCAGGTCATGATGTTGCAGTCAGACGGTTCTGAAGTTGTAATCAGCTTCTGAGGTTTCTGATCTCGTCGGAAACGAATTCAGTCAGAATCTGAGTTTCCAACCATACCTCGTAAAGCGGGCCACCAAGCCTCGGCCGGAAACGATGTTGCAGGCCATATGAGTCTGCCACCGTTTTCAAATGGTCGAGGCTTTGTGCTGTCTCCAGCAGGAAATCTCCTTCTTACTATTGCGTTATTCTGTGCGTCGATAGTGCATTAAATGTGCATTAAATCGTTGACCTGAACCTGAAATCGCGTTACACTTCCCAAGCAAAAAATGTGATCGTTTCCGGTTGCAGCGTAACGATTTTAAAATACAAGCGCAGGTGTACTAAACAAGGAATCTGGGCAGGTGCAATTCAGTGAAGCACTGCCTCCTTTAGTGTTAACCAAATCTCCTTTTTCCGGTGGTCGTTCAGTGATCGAAACTCTAGACACCTTTGGACAGTTTCTTGTAAGTTGCCATCGCATGGAAGACACGTTGGAAATCATCGAGCGAGACGACGGCTTCATTAAAGTAGGCGATGGAAGCCGGTATTTTACCTCCCCCGAAGATTGGCCCTCTCATCAAAGGTCGGCGATACAATACATAAATGGTAAAATACTTGATGTTGGATGTGGTGCCGGCTCCCACTCGATCTATTGTCAGAACCAGGGGCACAGCGTCATGGCCATTGATATTTCACCTCCCGCGATCCAGGTCGCGCAACGAAGGGGTCTGCGAGACGGGAAGGTGATGTCGGTTACGGAAGTCGATCCAACTTTGGGGACCTTTGATGCCATTTTAATGTTGGGAAACAACTTTGGCATTTTTGGAGATATCAAGAGTGCGAAACGTCTGCTCAAACAATTCCACCGCATGACCAGTCCCTCGGCCAGAATCATAGCAGAGACAAAGGATCCTCATCAAACTTCGGAGCAGTGCCACAAGGAGTATCATAAGCGCAACAGAGCACTGGGGAGATTGAGCGGGCAGATACGCATCCGAATTCGCTATAAGAATCTCAATACACCCTGGTTTGACTATCTCTACGTGTCAAAAGTAGAAATGAAGCAGATTCTCGAAGGAACTGGCTGGCATATCGGGAATTACATAGACACTCCCGGTCCCGGATACATTGCCGTGTTGGAAAAAGCCTGAAAGCGTTACACCGCCAAGGTATGCTTGGGACGGTAATGGTCTTGTCTTAAAGCAACCAGGTGGTTCTGTCCTTGATCTCACCTTCCGAATCCCTGACCATTTGTCATAGATCCAATCTACTACACTCCTCATGGATCTTTGTTAACGACTCATCGACTTGGTCCAGGTAGCTCATCGCCGCCTTGTAGGTGGGCATGAGCGCTCTATCTTCACCCTCCCCGTCCAGATAGTGGTTAGCCATCCACAGGTAGATCGACAGTTCGTAGATGCTCCGGTTTGGCTCCTGTGGACAGGATCCATATCCTTCGTAGAAAGCGGCCGGCGTGGGTCCAATCGGTTTCATTCGAAACAGGTCCATGATGTCTTCACGCCTTGATTCGAAAAAACTAACCAATTACTGGATGAATGAACAAGGGTATTGTAAAGTCTATATCGCTAAGAAATACAGACGCATAGAACTTGACCCAGTTAAGCGGACACTTACCTTCAACTTATTCTGACAATAGGAATCTAATCGTAACAGGAATGTGGAATCTGTTATTCACTCTGCCTGTTTTCGGAATCTTACTGAAAGGGAAACCCGCCATGTCCAACGACCATGAACTGCGGTTCGCCGCAGATGACTACCAGTCTCCGGAGAACCGGGATTTTACGACAGACGCCATCCATGGCGGCTACCACGGTACGTCTTCCGCCGTTCCGATTTACCAGGGGAATACCAATTATCATGAGGGCTTCGAAGGGACAAACTCCTACGGTCGGGGTTTGGACCGGGCCGGCGGTCCCACCGGCGGGGCGCTCGAAGAACAGGTACGGATACTCGAAGGCGCCGAGTGGGCCCAGGCCACCTCGTGCGGTATGGCTGCGATCAGCCAGACTTTATTCGGGCTGCTTAAAAGCGGCGACCGGGTCGTCGGTCACGAGACGGTGTACGCCGGGACCCGCATGTTTTTCAAGGAAGTGCTACCCGTTAAGTGGGGAGTCGACGTCGAACAGGTCAATATGTGCGACCCGGATGCCCTTTCGGCTGCCCTTCAAAAACCGACCCGGATGGTCTATTTCGAACCATATGCACATTCGATGGAATTCATCGACCTGAAACGCGCCATCGACCTGGCTCACGAAGCAGGTGCCCTGGCCGTGGTCGACAACACCTTCCTCTCTCCATACCTGTTGCGGCCCCTGCACTATGGCGCCGACGTGGTCCTGCACGCCATGACCAAGTACATGGCCGGCCATGGAGACGCGCTGGCCGGAGTCGTGGTCGGGCGCGATGAAGAGGTCCGTGCCCAGATCCATTACATGCGGATCCTCATGGGTGGGATACTCGCCCCCATGAACGCCTACCTCGTGCATCGGGGACTCAAGACGCTGGCGTTCCGCATGGAAAGGCACTGCGCCAGCGCTCAGAAGGTGGCCAAATACCTGGAACAGCACGCAAAGGTTGGCCGGGTCAATTACCTGGGCCTGCCTTCTCACCCTCAGCATGAACTCGCGGCGGGATACCTGCGCGGTTACGGAGGGATGATGCGGTTTTTCACCCGGTCCGACGTATCCCTCGACGCTTTCATGGGCCGACTTAAGATGTGCAAGCCGTGGTACAGCCTGGGTGACGTAGAAACGCTTATCCTGCCCTCAGGCGAGGGCGTGGAGAACGGTTTCGCGGCACGCGTATCGGTGGGCCTCGAAGACCCGGACGACATCATCACCGACCTGGACCAGGCGCTGGCGGGGGCGTAGGAAGCACCTTCCCAACTCTACCTCAAACAACCTTCCCGACCTCTTGCTCGATGGGCAGTTCCTCTTTAACGGGACCCAGGCTGGCGTGCAGAATTGCATAGCCCAGTACCCCTGATGCGAGCGATCCCACGATGATTCCCAGCCTTTCGTCAAAAGCCGTATGCACCTCGCCGAACGCGAGGGACCCGATAAACAGGCTCATGGTAAACCCGATCCCGCACAGGACGCTCGCCCCGTACAGGCCGGACCAGGTCATCCCCTTGGGCAGGGCGGTCACCTTCAGTTTAATGAACAGCCAGCAGAGCGCGAAGATGCCGATCTGTTTCCCCAGGAACAGGCCAAGCGCGACCCCGACGGGTACGTTGTGAAACACCTGTTCCGCCGTGATGCCGCTTAAAATAACCCCGGAGTTTGCAAAGGCGAATACGGGTAGAATGAAAAAGGCCACCACGGTGTGCAGATCGTGTTCGAGGACTTTAAGGGGAGAGACGTCCGGATCCTTTTTGGATCGCATCGGAATGAAAACAGCCAGGATCACCCCGGCCAGCGTCGCGTGGATGCCCGATTTCAACAGCGCGATCCATAACACGATGCCTACGAGCATGTATGAACTGTGCGAGACGTAGTTGAGCTTGTTGAGGAGGATCAGGACGAGAATGCAGAGTCCTGCGACCATGAGGGCCGTGGTAGATATGTCCGATGTGTAGAACAGCGCGATGATCAGGATGGCGCCGATGTCGTCCAGAATGGCCAGCGAGGTCAGGAAGACCTTGATCGAAATGGGTACGCGGGAACCGAGCAGCGTCAGCACGCCCAGCGTGAATGCGATGTCCGTGGCGACTGGGACGGCCCATCCACGCAGGGCCGCGGGATCGCCGCTGTTGAAAAGTAGATAGATCAGTGCTGGAGCCAACATGCCGCCGACGGCTCCCACGCCCGGCAGAATGATGTTTCTCCGGTTCGACAATTCTCCCTCGAGGAACTCACGCTTCAGTTCCAGGCCCACGAGGAAGAAAAAGACGGTCATCAGGCCATCGTTGATCCAGAGGATAAGCGGTTTATTGATATCCAGGGCGCCGATGTGGATCTGAATCGGCATGTTCAACAGGAGGTGGTAGAGCGGTTCCAGGAACGAGTTCGCAACCACCAGGGCCAGCGCCGTAGCGAGCATCAGCAGGATACCGCTGGCGGATTCCAGTCTAAGGAAAGCATCGATAAACGTAGGTTTGTGATTCTGCATGAACGGTAACCCCTGTTTCCTCCCTATTCGGCCTGTACAACCGAATCGACCATCCCCTCCACGTTGACGGCGGTACCGGTGCGGGATGCTTCGATGGCGCCAAAGACCATGGCGACACTCTTAATGTTCTGTTCCAGGCTGGTATCGGGTGCTGGGCCGCCATCGAGCCACTCGAGAAACTCGTTGATCAACCAACGGTGCCCGTCGTGTTCCGGCACGACAGGCTTTACGTCCTCGACGCGCATACCGGTCCCGGGCGTGTGACGGTAAATACGCGTTACGCCGTCTTTGCCGATGGCGACAGCGCCGCCTTCGCACTCGGCCCGGTAGTACTCCTGGTGCCAGCTGTTCTGTTTAGCGGCGCCCAGGCAGGATCCCTCGTAGGCCGCCTTCACACCATTGGTCATGTCCATCAGGAACATGGCGCAACAGTCCCCCTGAAAACTGCTCCACGGCCGGTTCCACTCCCATCCGGCGATCGTCCTGCAGTCTCCCCCCGATAAATTCCTCATCATGTCAAAGTGATGCACCGCGCCTTCCACCAGCATGGTATGGGGTATATCATATCGGAAGGCGCCCCAGGCGCCGTACTCCCGGTAGTCCGCGGCAAAGCGACCCTGGATGTAGTTGATTCGTCCGAGCTCTCCGTCCCGTAAAACCTGCCGCATGGTCAGCATGCGGCTGGAATATCGGTAGTTCTGTATCACGTGCATCTTCAGTCCGGCCTTCGAGACCGCATTGTATATATCTACGCACGCAGACCATGTATCGGCAATCGGTTTTTCGCTCAGGATGTCCATCTTTCGTTCCACCGCCAGCATCACCGCGTCCTTGTGAATGGCCGGGGGAATGACGATCGAGCAGTAGTCCGCGTCCACTTCTGCGAAGGCGGTCTCCATGTCCGTGTACCTCTGGTCCCGGGGCAGCTCGAGGAAGTCCCCGGCGCTATGCAGCACATCAGCGTTGATGTCCGCCAGGGCAACGATTTCATGGCGATCGTTGAAACCGGGATAGAAACTGCGTATCCATGCGCTGGCCATGCCTCCGGCTCCGACCATCAGGCAACGTTTCTTTTCGGACATTCCCTGCTCCTGTCTGTTATTGGTTGATCTTCGTCGATCACTGGGTGGAAGTCGATCAGATGATCATCGTCTTCCACACGCCTTGTCGGAACCGGTATACGCAGGCCAGACCGAGGAGACAAATGTATATGGACGCACTCAGCCAGGCACCCCAGAATTCCAGACCCAGCGTGAAGGTGAGCAGATAGGTCATTGGCAAAAAGATAAGCCAGGCGCCGATGAAGGCGGCTACGGCGGACCATCGGGTATCTCCCGCGCCGCGCAGGGCGCCGATGAAGATGACCGCGAGGGCGTCGAAGGCCTGGAACAACGCCGCGTACAGCAGTCCGGTTCGTCCATAGCGGATCACGTCCGGATCGCTGTTGAACAGGGTGATGAGCGGTTCGGGAAATACCAGGAACACCAGGCCGATGAACACCATGATGCCCATGGCCAGTTTCAAGGCGCTGTATGCGCTGCGTTCCGCCAGTTCCAGCCGCCTGGCGCCGATATACTGGCCTACGAGGGTGGACGCGGCCATCCCGATGCCCAGGCCGATCATGTAGGAGATGGACATCAGCTGTATGGCGATCTGATTGGCGGCGAGCTGTGCGTTGCCCAACCGGCCGATGACGGCGCTGAAGATGACAAAGCTGCCGATATCGAGAAATCGTTGGAGGCCGATAGGGGCCCCGACCCGGATTAGCCGGAGAAAATCGCGCCGGCTGGGTCCCACGACGGTTCGGGTGGCATAGGGCCTTAGCCGTCTCGACAGGAAAAGGACCAGGTAGATCCCGCCGCCCAGCATGCCGGCCAGCGCCGATCCGATGGCCGAACCCTGCACCTCCAGGCGTGGCAGGCCGAAGTTGCCGTAGATCAACCCGTAGTTCAGGATAATGTTGATGATATTGATGGCGATGCCGACCTTCATCGGTGTCTTGGTGTCGCCTATTCCACGGAAGAAACTGGCGACGGTCATGGCGATCATGAAGGCCGGACCGTCGATCAGGCGCCACTGGAGATAGGTAACGCCGAGACGCCGGACTTCGACGGACGGGCCCGCCAGGTCGAACAGGAACGGTGCCAGGGGTATGACGAGCAGGATCATGGCGCCGCTGATCAGGGCCAGGTACAGACCCTGCCAGGTCATGTATCCGCAGGCCTTCCGGTTGCCGGCGCCGTAACTCTGGGCAACGAAGGTGTTGACGCCCATCGCCAGGCCAAGGATGGGAAGGTAGAAGAGCCAGGCGAGCATGGTTCCGAGGCCGACGGCGCCGATTTCGGCAACGCCGAGCTGACCGACCATGTACGTGTCGACCACGCCCAGCAAGGTCTCGGACATGTTGGCCAGTATGATGGGATAGGCAAGCAGCCATACTCGGTGCACACTCCCGGAGGTTGGATGAACCGCCGTTTCGGTTTCTTGGACCGTCTGATTCGATGTTTCGGAATCGCTCATGTTGAACTGGGGGATTTGGCCGGGTTTCGTGGCTTGCGGCATGGTTGCATGGAACCGCGGAGTTATGCCTTTTCCGGCCCGGGTTCCCTACGCGTCCCCGACGATGGTCAGTCCGCCATCTACCACGAGGCTAGCACCATTGATGAAGGAAGCGGCGTCGGACGCGAGAAACACCACGGCGGATGCGATATCTTCGGGCAGGCCCAGTCGTTTCATCGGGCACCGGTCGATGTAGGGTCGTCGCATCGCTTCGTCGGAACCGTCCCAGGCCTTCGTAAGTATGGCGCCCGGTAGCACCGCGTTGCTGCGGATTTCAGGCGCGTAGTCCACGGCGACGGAGCGGGTAATGCCGATGACACCGCCCTTGGCCGCGTCGTAGGCGGCGTAGTCCCGGAAACCGGCGTGACTGTGTACGGAAGCTGTATTTACGATCGCGCCGCCTCCCGCCTCCTTCATGACGGCGGTGCCCTGGCCTATTCCGGAGGCCGCACCGGTAACGATGGCAGTTTTGTCCGCCAATTGCATGTCATCCCTCCCTCACCGGCGAGTCCCGCATGCGTCGCCACAGGTCTTCGAACTCTTCGGTACCGTCTTCCCGCCAGTATTCCGTGCGGACGCCGGGCGTGTACGCTTCCAGTTTGAAACCAGCGCGAACGCCGGGGAAGTGGACACGGTGCCCGTCGGGATAGATGGCCGTGAGGATGAAACGGGGTCGCGGGAAGTCGAACGGCTCGTCGCTGTCGCTAAATGGTTTCAGCACTTCTTCGGGAACGAGGAAGCTCTTCATCGCTTCTTCGTCGACTTCGACGCCCAGTCCAGGCGCCTCGGGCACGCGGTGGAAGCCGCCGATCACCTCTATGGGTGTCTTGAGCAACTGATGCCGGTACAGGTTTACGCAGGTGATCGCCGGCCAGGTGGCATGGGACAGCACGGCGCCGAGGTGGGCGGCCCAGGTGGTGGTGAGCCCGTTGCCGACGATCTGTAGCCAGAAGGGCATGTTGGCTTCCGCGCTGAGCGTGCCGCTTCGCAGGACTTCCGACGCGCCGCCGCTGATGACGAATCCGTCGCAGACCGCTTCGCGGATGGCCGTTGTGTAGGGAGGCTGCCCGAAATGCATGGCGATGGGCCGGCTGACGACCTGCCTCAACTGGCGGTTTCCGAGTAAATCGGTTTGCGGTATGGGCGTCTCGAACATGGCCACGATATCGAACTCTTCCAGGCGGCGCAGGACGGGCACGGCCGCCGCCGCGTTGTGGAGGGTGCCGTTGGCGTCGAGATCCACCCTGAAGTGAGGAGGCACGGCCGCTTCGACCGCTTTCATCTGCTCGATGATATCGTGCCAGGGCCTTTGTTTCAGCTTGATCGTGGTGTACCCGGCGTCTACGGCGTCCCGGGCCTGCCGGACCCAGTCGTCCGGCGGTCCTTCGTTGGACCACCAGGAAATGGGTACCCAGTCTCGTACCATGTTGCCCATCAGCTTGTGGCACGGCACATCCAGGGCCTTTCCGACGACGTCGAAAAGGGCCATCTGCAGTCCAAAACCAATGGAATCATCCATCATCAGGTCCGCGGGGCTCCGGCCTATCACGCGGGCCACGCTCGCGTCGGTGACCCGGTAGCGGACATAGTGGACGATGGTCTCTCCCCATCCTACCAGGCCCGCGTCGGTAGTGACCTTGCAGAGTTCGAATACGGACCAGTTGTAAACCGTTCTCTCCGCGACCGGACGCTGTCCCAGCGTAAACGGCACGCTGACCACGAAGCGTTCCACGTTGGTGACTTTCAGGGGCATGAAGATCCTCCGGACGAGTGGGTTATCCCGGGTTTTCCAGGTAGGCGGCCAGCAGCTCGACGCAACGGTGGAGACCGTTTCGGGGTATGATCTCGTAACCGTGGGTGTTTTCCGTGGGGATGCACAGCAGTCCGGCCCGGGGTGTCTGGCCCAGGGCCTTGGCCATGGAGGCGTCGGAGGCGTAGCTCTGCCAGTACGCGCACTGCGGATCCATGCCCAGCCCTCGCCCGCACGCCAGGAGGCGGTCCGCAATGGACCTGTCGTAGAGTCCCTGGACGTCGCCGTACACCACGACGGGTTCGTCGGACAGGACCACCCCGTACTCTTCGCAGGCCGGACCTGAATCCACGGCAAGGGAGATCTCGCCGGGCAGGGTCCGCGCGGCATACGCGGCGCCGTGTCCACCGATCTCCTCGCTGGTCGTCATCACCAGGTAGGTGTCCCCGGCAGGACGCGTGCCCCCGGATTTCATGCGGGCGGCCGCGCCGATCAGGATGGCGATGGCCGCGCGGTTGTCCATGAAGTATCCGCCGATGCAGTCTTCGATTTCAGATATCGTGCGCCGCGACCGGGCGATGACGACGCGGGTGCCGGCGTGGACCCCCGCTTCCTTGAGCTGCGCCGGCGTCCTGCGGGTGAACACGTACACGTGGCGCCAGTCCATGGCCAGGTTTCCACCCCTGGTTTTGGTCTCCCAGATCCGGGCGGAATCGGCCGTCGTATGCTGCGGACCGACGGAAAGGACGCCGGGGATGATTCCACCGTCGGCCATGATTTCAACCGGTCCCTGTCCGTAACTGGCCGGGTAGATACCGCCGAGGGGGTTGACGCGGAGCGTACCGTCCTCGTTGACGCGCTTGACGACCAGGGCCAGTTCGTCCAGGTGGGCCATCACGCGGAGCGCCGGGGCATCCGGAGACGATCCGCGGACCAGGCCGATGACGTTTCCGGCGGCGTCTAACCGGGTCTCGTCACAGAGCGGCTCCAGTTCCCGCTCGCATACTGCCCGCACTTCGTCTTCCTGTCCTGAAGGACCCCGGGCGTAGACGAGTTCCTGC
Source organism: bacterium (assembly GCA_965262815.1). Lineage (GTDB taxonomy): Bacteria > JAAXHH01 > JAAXHH01 > JAAXHH01 > JAAXHH01 > JAAXHH01. Next base: position 958,569 of record OZ253560.1, read on the forward strand.
AGCAGCGAAACCACGCGATCTTCAAGGGACATGGATGGCTCCTTGCAAGCTTGAAACAATACTCCTCGGATTGAATGGACACACAGGGTAAAAAGTACCTTTCGAACGCCCGTAAATCAAGGGTAAAGACTTGACAGTTGGTATGTTAGCGTTAAACTACCGGTAGTCAGCGGCCTCCCCGCCGCCTCATTCCCTTTCATCATGTCAGTTACCGGAGGACTGGAACATGCAAGTCAAACTGTGGAGAGTTCTCGCAGGTCTCTGCCTGGCGGTGTCCGTCGCCTGCGGCACATCCGAAGATGCGACGACGAGCGATACGTCCGAAACGGAAGGCGATACCACGCCTATAGTGGGTATGCGCGCCGTTGATGACCTTACCTCGACCCTTGCGCCCGATGCCGACCGGGCCGCCATCGTGGCTCATCTGCTGGAGGCCGAACGGACCAAGATCAATACCAGCGCCATGGTCCTCAATTATCCCGACCTGGACCGACAGACCGCCTACGACATCCAGGCGGACATCCTGGCGGAAAAGCTGAAGACCGAAGACCGCATCGGCTGGAAGATCGGATTCTCCCGCATGCCCGAAGATCCCGCGACGTTAGATCCGATTTACGGCCATATCATGGCGTCGAACAATTTCGAACCCGGCGTCCCCGTGGAATCGTCCATGTTCGTGGCGGACACGGCGGTTGTAGAAGGCGAGTTCGTCTTCTGGATCGGCAAGGACCTGCCCGGTCCCGAGTTGAGCCGTGAGGAGGTCGGTGACGCCGTCGCCGCGGTCGGCGGCGTGATCGAAGTGCTTTCCTCGTGGACCAGCGGTCCGGAGGGGACGCCGTCTTCGCGCAGTCATGACGCGACAGGCAACGTTTTTCACGTGGGCATCATACTGGGCGAGAAGCGGGTGCCTCTCGACGAGATCGATTTCACAAGCGAAACTGCGACCGTGGAGATAGATGGTGTTGAGATGGCCTCCGCCCTGGCCACCATGAACATGGGAGTAGATCCATTGGAAGCCCTTACCTGGCTGGCCAACGAGTTGCCCAGGTACAGCGACGAGTACCTCCGCGAAGGGGACCTGGTCATTACCGGAACGGTGTTCCCCCCGCCCCGCATGGGCGCTGGCGGGAAGGCCCTCATGAGCTTCACGACGCTCGGCACGATCGAGTTGGAGTTAAAATAAAAGGCCGATACGTCATCGTAGGTCTGGGCGAGTTGCTGTGGGACCTGCTGCCGTCGGGCCCTCAACTGGGCGGCGCGCCGGCGAACTTCGCCTACTTCGCGTCTCTTCTGGGTGAAAACGGCGTGATCGCGAGCCGGGTCGGCGAGGACGAACTCGGTAGTAAAGCCGTTGATCGCATCGCCCGTCTCGGCCTGTCCACCGATGCGATACAGCGAGACGACGTCCATCCCACCGGCACGGTCGACGTTTCCATCGGGCCGGACGGACAGCCCGATTTCCGGATCAACGACCAGGTCGCCTGGGCGCACATGCGCTGGACGCCCGCCTGGGCGGCCCTCGCAGCCCGTACGGACGCCGTGTGCTTTGGTACGGTGTCTCGTCACGAACCGGATTCAACGGGTGCTGTCGTCGCTTTCCTCGAAGCCCTGCGCCCATCGGTCCTTCGGCTCTTCGACGTGAACCTGCGGCAGAACCGTTTCACGCCACACCTGCTCCACGATTCCCTCCAACGCGCCCACGTGGTCAAGCTGAACGACGAGGAACTGCGCCGGGTGTGTCCCCTGCTGGACCTCGGGGGCAAAGACCTCGAGTCCATGGCCCGGCGACTACTGAAAGCCTATGAACTGGAACTGGTCTGCGTCACCCGCGGCGCGGAGGGCAGTATGCTGGTTACCGCGTCGGAGACGGTGGGTCACCAGGGCGCGCCTGTCCAAGTCGCGGATACCATCGGGTCCGGAGACGCTTTCACCGCGGCCCTGGCCATCGGTTACTTGCGCCGCGCGCCGCTCGAACGCATCAGCGAAGCCGCCAACAGTCTCGGAGCCTGGGTGGCGTCACGGACCGGCGCCATGCCGGAGGGCGACGAGGAGATAGTCTCCACCGTCAGGAACTTATTGCGAGGGAGCTATTCTTCCAGGTAGAACATCTCTTCGGCCGGACGCAGGGGACGGTTGAGCCAGAGGGGTCGGCGCAGGCCTCCCGGACCGGGGGCCGGCCGCGTCTGGTCCAGCCATTTTCTGTACACTTCGAAGGACTTATCGGTGTCGACCATCACGTCTCCGTAGGCGTCCTCTTCACCGGCTTTTTCGACCCGGACCTTCTGGTGCCAGCAGTGCATGCCGCTGATGGGGTCGGGATGCACGGGGAAGGTGATATTCTGGTGCACGCCGCCGTCCCGCCAGAAGATGCGGGAAGAGTCGCGGTCCGAGCTCTCGTACGGCCGGATGCCGTCCACCACCTTCATGCTCCACTTCCCGCCGGTTTCTTCCTGGATATCCACCAGGTTGACGGACCACCTGTTGCCTTCCGCGTCCTGTTTCCGCCGCCAGCGCCCCAGGTGGTGGGAGCAGGCGACCACGCCGGGTTTCATGGCCTCGGTGACCCACACACGGTCTACGAAATGGCCGATTTCGGTGGTTACCCGGACCAGCTCGCCCGTGCGCACGCCCACCTTGTCGGCGTCCTGCCGGTGCATCCACACGGGATTGCGGTTGGAGATTTCGTTGAGCCACTTGGCGTTGCCGGACCGGGAGTGAATGAGCGTGGGCAGCCGAAAAGTGGGCAAAAGCGGAAACTCCCCGTTCTCGCGGTCAAGTTCATCGGGGTGCACGTGGCTCTTGATGTAGGTGGGTATGGCGTACTCCGGCCAGCCCCAGTCCACCATGGTCTGGGAGTAGAATTCCTGTTTTAGGGAAGGTGTGGGGAAGCCCGCGCGCGGCGCTCCGTCCACCATGACGCCGACGGCCTTGCCACCGGCGACCAGGGTATTCGTTTCCGGATCGACCTCGGCGCCCGCGACCGCCTCGTCATCTAGCTTTTTCAGGTGTTTCGCGTAGGCTGTTTTCTCCACTTCGAATGCGCCGTACTTGCGCATGTAGTCCAGGGTGGATAGCCCCTCCTTTTCGGCCGCCTCGGGCAGACCGTCCACATGGTCGAAGATGTACCTGTAGTATTCGTCGATGGTGATCTTCTCGCCCGGCCTGTAGGGCGAAATGAAGTGTTCCCGGATGCCCAGGCTGCCATCGGGATCGATACGCCAGGACAGCTCGATCCAGAACTCGTCCTCTTCCCAGACCTCGCCCGGATTGGCCTCGTAGGTGAAGTTCACCGGGTCGCCCATGCGCCGCCGCGCTTCGCGCAGGACGGGCTGGCGGAATCCGATCCAGGTGCCGGAGTGGGTCTCGTAGCTGATGATGTCGTGTCGTTCGCTGGCGTGTCCCATCGGCAGCACGTAGTCGGCGAAATACGCGGTCTCGTTCCAGGTGGGCGTCAGGGCCGCGTGCAACCCGATCTTGTCCTCGTCGCGGAGTGCCTCGACCCACGTGAACCCATCGGGAAACGTCCATACGGGGTTGAAAACGCGGGTGAAGTAAACGGCCAGCTTTCCGCGACCTTCTTTAAGGAAATGGGGCAGGAGAAAGCTCATCTCGTAGTGGGACAGGGGGTATTCCTTTGGGAAATGCAGTTCATTCCAAAACTTCTGGTCCGGAGGATGGTCGAAGACGTTGGGCTTGAACTTGTTCCATCCGCTCGGCGAGGTACCGCCTTCCGTGCCGACGCTGCCGGTCAACACGTTCAGGAAATGGAGGCATCTAGCCACGGCCCAGCCGCCGGCGTTTCCGCTGCCCGCGCTCCGCCAGTTGTGGGTGGCGAAACGCGATCCCGCCCGGCCGATATCACGGGCTATCTCGACGATCTGCGCCGCCGGTACCCCGCTTTCCTTTTCGGCGAATTCGGGCGTGTATTCCCGGTAAACGACTTTGAGCGCCTCGATGAACCGTTCGAAGGTACGCGGCGCATCCGGGTGTTCCTTTTCCAGGTAAGTCTGCCAGTTCACCCATGTCTTCATGAATCCGGCGTCGTAGAAGTCTTCCTGCAGGATGATGTTGGCCATGGCCAGCAGCACCGCGGCCTCGCTGCCGGGATAGGTGGGCATCCAGTGGTCGGCCATGCTGGCCGTGTTGGACAACCTCGGGTCCATTACCGCGAGTTTGGCGCCGTTCATCATGCCCTCGATGATGCGCTGCGCATGGGGATTGAAGTAGTGTCCGGATTCCAGGTGGGCGCTGATGAGGAGGATGAACCGCGCGTTGGCGTGGTCCGGCGACGGACGGTCGAAGAAATGCCAGAGGGCGTAGCCTAAACGGGCGCCCGATGAACAGATATTGGTGTGGCTGTTGTGCCCGTCGACGCCCCAGGCCTTGAGCACGCGTTCGACGTACCCTTCGTGTCCCGGCCGGCCCACGTGGTAGGCGATTTCGTTGTTGGCGCCCTGTTGCAGGCGTTCTCGGATCCGGGCCGCGATGTCGTCCAGCAAGGCGTCCCAGGACACCCGTTCCCATTCCCCGCTCCCGCGGGGGCCGGACCGGCGCAGTGGATGGAGTATCCGGTCGGTATCCCGGATCTGGTTTATGGTCGCCGGACCCTTGGCGCAACTGCGCCCCCGGCTGGCCGGGTGGTAGGGATTCCCCTCGAACTTGCGGACCTCCATGGTCTCCTTGTCCACGTAACTGAGCAGCCCGCATCCGGCTTCGCAGTTGAAGCAGGCCGTCGGCACCACCATGTAGTGCTTTTCCTGTTGCCGCGGCCAGTCCTGCGCTTCGTACTCCACCCAGTCGTCCCACTGGTCGGGCGGCGGATAATCCGTGAGCGCGCCACCTTCGGTCAGACTCGGAAGATCCGGTCCGTCCTCTTCGTGCAGGTTGGGAATCAGGCCGATTTTCTCGGCCAGTGATTCGATGAGTCCCGGTTTATGGCGTGTGGACATGTTGGCGGTTCCAGTTCTTGATTATTGGGATGTTCCAGATACGGAGATCGTATGTGCTTAGTTCAAAACAGGCGGATAATCTGATTCTATCTTGCGTACAGATACGATTTTCAACTCAAGGGTATATCCTGGGGAGCCTTGACCCAGACGTATTCGGTAGCATAAAGCCCGATCAGCACACCCACGCCCGCCGCCGCGAGCATCGCTTCACCGCCGATCCAGGCCAGGACGACGGGCAACAGATTGCCGACAAGGAGACCGGCGATCCAGAAGTACCCCCGGTACCGGCCCCGGACGATGGCCTGTACGGTTTTCCGGGCATCGGCCGTCGGATGGGGCGTAAGCATCTCGGCCGCGATGACCAGCAGGTTCAGGATGACGGCGACGATCAGGGTGTTTCGGATTAAGGCGGTCCAGGCTTCACCGGGCATCCTGAACAGGAAGGCCACGGCGAATACGGCCGCGCCGGCCAGCACGGCGTGCAGCAGCATGTGCAGGACCAGCATCGGGCTCTGCCAGAAATCGCGCCCCTTGGCCTGGGCGAATAGAAAGGCCGTGTACACCGCCGCCAGGACCGCAAGGACCGCCGTACCCCAACCGATGATTCCCGCCGCTTCGGTCTGGCCGGTCAGCATGGCCGCAGCCCACAGCGTAAGCGCCAGGCCGTAGAGGGTCAAGGCGTAACCTCCGAGCACGAGCCAGGATTTCCACTGGGGGCGGAGGAGCACGTAGACAAAGCGCCAGGGTTGGGTCAGGTCGCTGACCAGCAGGACTGTCGTCGCCAGGAGAAACGCCAGGGCGACCGCCCAGCCGGTCCACGCGAGGGCGGGGTCGACGGACAGTCCGAAAGCCGAGGCGGAGAATGGGACCAGGAACGCCCCCGCCGAAACGGCCTTGGTCCACACGTAGGCGGCCACGTCCCTTCCCCAGAGTACGCCCTTGTCCGGCGCGTCATAGACCCGTCGCGCCGCGGCGTCTTTTCCAGTCCTTTCCTCGCCCTCGCTCCCTGATTGCTGGTCGGACCGGCCAGACTGTCCGCTGGCACCGTTTTGGCCGCCTTGCGCTTCCCCTGAGAGTTGCCTGACCATATCGTCCGGATTGGAACGGGCGGTCCGTTCCTCCACGTACCGGGAGAAGTGGCCGACGCCGTCAGACTGCGAATTCCACATGTAGGCGTCGGACGTTTCGGTTTCACCTGGCGTCAGAGAGGCTTCGTCGCCGTCGATGTAGTACAGGCGGGGTTTCGTATCCTTCTCGATCTTTCGGACCGTCACCTGTTCCCTGGAGAGCAACTGGGCGATTTCCGTCGAATTGTCGTCCATGTCCCCGGAGATGATGGCGTGTTCCGGGCAGACGTTCACGCAGGCGGGTTCGAGGCCGATATCCACCCGGTGGGCGCAGTAATTACACTTGGCCGCGGTATGGGTATTCGGATCGATGTACAGGGCGTCGTAGGGACAGGCCTGCATGCACCCCTTGCATCCGATGCAGCGCCGGGGATCGAAATCGACAATGCCGTCTTTCCGGGTATACAGCGCCGTTACCGGGCAGATCTCCACGCAGGGGGCGTCCTCGCAGTGGTTGCACCGCATGACGGAGAAATGTCTCGAGGTGTTGGGAAAGGATCCCTTTTCGATATACTTCACCCAGGTCCGGTTGACGCCCAGGGGCACCTCGTGCTCGGACTTGCAGGCGACGGTACAGGCGTGGCATCCGATACATTTCCTGTTGTCTATGATGAAGCCGTATTGCATGGACGCTCCGGGTCTGTCATGATGCGGGTTGAATATGGCGGCACTTCAGACGGTAAGACCTCCGTACTGACCGCCGTAGAATAACAACGGACGTCCTTCCCGGGTGCCTCCCGCCACGATTTCTCCTATGAAGATGTCGTGGTCTCCGCCAGGCAGTATATTTGTGACCCGGCAGTCGACGTAGGCCAGCGCCAGTTCAAAAACGGGAGAGCCCGTGGCCTCGGTCCGGTACTCGATACCGGAGAAGTCCTTCGGACCGTGCTTGGCGAACCGAACGGATAGTTCTTCCTGCTCAACCGTCAGTATGTTGACGGCGAAGCAGTCACTGGCCTTGAGACAGGTGTTCATTTGGGCCTGGATGTCCACCGATACGAGGACGAGCGGGGGATCCAGGGACAGTGAAGCCACCGCGTTGGCGGTCATGCCTTGCGGTTTTTCCTCGTAACGGGTTGTTACGATGGTCACGCCGGTCGTGAAATGTCCCATGATCCGCCGTTGTTCCATGTTATCGAAGGCCATTATACCATGCTGGTCAGGGTGTAATCCGCGAACGGGCAGTTGTCTCCCACTGTGACACAACCTCCAGACAAAGTCAATAAATTTCCTGACCGAATATCCATGCCACTAATACTGTGAGGCCCGGTTGTAATCGGCACAGGATATTCAGGCGTAGGATTCTGCTCATGATCGAAATAATCGACAGGTTTAATTTTATGGGAATAAAAACGGCGACGGAGTGGTCTAAACTACAGGCAGCGGCATCCGTCCGGATCGATCACCGGTTCTCTCGCGAATCGAGAAATGGCCACGACGGTCCAAGATCCGTTCGATTCAGGCTAGACTGGTCCGGTTTTTCGAGGGAAGCGGTATGAGGGAAGACGCCTTGACGGACGAAGCACTGGTCGCCGCCGCCCGCGACGGTAACGAAGGGGCCTTCCGGAAACTGGTGGAACGATACGAAGGCCGCGTGGCGTCCGTCGTCATCCGCATGCTCGGCGACACGGCCGAAGCGGAGGAAGTGGGCCAGGAGACCTTCATCCGGTTCTACCGGAGCCTCCGGGGATTCCGGGGACAGGCTTCGGTCGGCACCTATCTGACCCGCATCGCCATTAACCTGTCGCTGAACGAACTTAAAAAACGCCGCCGCCGTTCGATCTTTGTACCGTTTACCCCGCCCGGCAAAGGTAACGATGCGCCGGACCTGGATTTCGAAGATCCACGGGCCAGTGCAGAATACGACGACACGGCCGACCGGATACAAAGGGCGCTGAACCAGCTAAAACCCGAGTTCCGGTCCGTCATTGTACTCCGCCTGATGGAAGGCTACTCCACGAAAGAAACCGCCGAGATCCTGGGCTTGCCCGTAGGGACGGTCATGTCCCGCTTGAGAAGGTCCCAGGAAAAGCTGAAGCACATACTGACAACCCACAGGGAGCATGTCCATGAAACGGTCTGAACACGATCTGCTTCACCGGTCGCTGGATTCATCCTTGACGCCCGGTGAACAACGCCGCCTGAATGCGGCGTTGCAGCGCGATCCCGGCCTGCGGGACGAATTCGAAAGACTGATACGTCTGCGCGGCCTACTCGAAGGAAAGGAATCACCATCATTCCGGGAGGGCTTCTCCAGTCGGGTAATGAATCGCCTGGACCGCCTGGACTGCCTGGACCGTCTGGACCCGGAATCCATGTCCGTCGCGGCGCGTGACTTCCAGGTGTCGCTATCCCTCATGTTCCGCAGGGTAGCGGTGGCCGCGTCCATCGCCGCGATTCTGCTGTTGACCTACAATCTGGCCACGTCAGGCAGCGTTACCCTCACGGCGTCGTTCGGCTTATCCGAGGAACTGTATCCTGAAGACCTCTACGACGCCCGAATCGCACTGGAAACGGAGGGCGCACTATGAATATCCATTTGAAGACCGCGGCCATCCTGTTGGCCACGTTGATCATCGGCATGGTCTGCGGCGCGCTGATCCTGGGGGCCTTCGCCAGGGACCGCCTGCAGCCTCCGCCCCAAATGACCCGGGAACGCTTCGTGGAACGGTGGGTCAGGATGGTGCGGCCGGACCAGGAACAGAGGCGTACGATCAGGGAAGTGGTGGGAGAGCATGAACCCGGGTTCCGGGAAAACTACATGCGTCACCGGCAGGAAATGCAAACCCTGGTCGATTCGTTGCATCAGGACCTGGAGCCCATACTCACCGAAAGTCAGCGCGAGCGGGTGAACAGGATCCGCCAGCGCCGCGAACAAAGACGGGAGTTCCGCGGGGATGCAGATAACGAGTCCCGCCGGGAGGGAAACAGATCTCGCGATCGAAACCGTACATTCCGACAGGAAGACAATCGTACGGACGAACGGCGCAGACCTAGAGACCCTTAGAGCGGAGACCCAAAGGATACGGTGATGGATACGCTAAGAGCGAAATTCAGAAGTTTGGAATGGATTCCGATCAAACACGGTCTAATCCTGTAGAGCAGTACGAATACGATCTCCGGAGATCGCGGTCATTTCCATCAGTGTTGTATTTCGAAGGGAGCGGGGAAATGAAAAAGACTATTTCAGGAATCATAATCGGGATTATGTGCGCAGGCGTATTTACCTGGGCACATGACGCGGTGGGAGAAAACGGACAGTCGGAACCGGCTGTTTCGGAAGCCGAGGCGGCGGATGACCAGCGGACGGGCAATCGGTCCTGGCGGAACGCCCGTCGTTCTTTGCAGAGCCGGGTGGACGGTTCTCAAATGTACCTTTCCAGGGGAATGCTGGAGAAAGTCGATTTAACGGATGCCCAGAAGGAAGAGATCAAGGCGCTGCGTTCCCAGTACGACCGGGATATGGTCCAGCTTCGCGCCGAAACTAGGCTCGCGCAGATCGATCTGCGTGAACAGTTGAACATGGCTCGCGCGGACGTTGCCGAAGTGAAGGAGATCGTCGCGCGGGTAACGCAGGCCCAGGGCAGCGAGTTCGAGCGGCGTGTGGTCTTTCGGGTGGAGATGCGTAATGTCCTCACGCCGGAACAGCAGGAGGCTATTCGCGAAGCATTCCGCGAGCGGCGCAGCGAACCCCGGGATTCCGATACGCGGCGCCGGGGCGGACGCCGAGATTCCCGCAATCGTCGTTGAGGCGGAGTCGGCGAAGTCGGCGAAGTCAATAGCGAAGGAGAAGCATAGCTGTGGTAGTTTGTTGATGTGAACATGCCGCGGAAGGATATCACGCCCTTCCGCGGCTATTTTCTTGAAAGGAGCCTATCGATGAGATCCCTGATGTACATTGTCGTTCCCTGTCTGGTACTGGCCGTGTGGATCGCCAACGACGCGACCGCCCAGCGAGGGGGATTCGGTCGAATGGGTGGCCGCGGTCCGAACAGTGACATGATGGAACGTATGCAGGCGGTAAGTACCTTCCCTGTCGATCGAATCTGGCACGTACTCAGCATACGCATGGACACCACGGATGAACAGGTGTTGAAGTTGCGCGCCTTTGCGAAGGAAGCCTCTACTCAGAAGGACTTGCTCATGGAGCAGGCCGAAAAGTCCGAAGACTGGTCCTGGCTCAGAGACCGGCTGAACGAAACGAGCAAGCAATTCAAGGAGAACTTGAACGGGGTTCTTTCCGCCGAAGAGATGAAGACCTTCGAGAAACTGGCGGAGGAGGCGGAACAGATGCCTGGTGGATTCGGCAGGTTCAGGCGTTGAAGCAACATTCCCCGGTCGAAGTCCGGCGGTAAGCCTCGGTACCTCCTCGTGTAGCGCGGGTTGCAAATCGACTGCCCAGATGAGCGAATCGCCCGGTCTATACAGGTTTGCAACTTGCTTATATGGTATGTAGTCTATATCTTTATTAAGTTCACACATTACGGATTTAATAAGCCGTTAAACGAAGACTCATATCGACTACACAGGGGAAGTACCTCATGCCTAGACATCTTAAATTGGTCTTTATCGCGGGCTTGCTCGCGCTGACAAGTGGATTTTTGCAGATCGGGCCGGGCACCAAAAGCCCCGGTATGACCGATCGAATGCGCTCGGCGGACCATGCCTTGCCACCCGCGGAAAGCGCAGAAAGAACGATACGGCCGGTCACCGGGCTGTTTGGTCCCGGGGAAGCCTACGCCCGCCGTGGTTTCGGCGGGTTCCGGAGTTCGCGGAACCTTTGGAACCGCCGCAGTTCCTTCGGCAACCGCAGTCCTTTCTCCCGTAGAAGAACAACCACTGCGACACGCCAGACACCCGCCCGCACGACCCAGCAAACCACCGCGGCGCGCAGCACCTCCGCACAACGGTCCACGGCCACCGCGGCCAGGTCCACCCGGGCCGGCACTGCAGTTTCAGGCGCCTCCACCGGCAGGGCCACGGCCCGGTCGTCGGTCATGGGCCGGCGGGTCCAGAGCGAAACGGCCCGGAAATCCCTGGCCACTCACCAGTCCCGCCAGTCCGGTTTCGCCAGGTCGTCCAACTCGGCCGCCAACACGAGCACTTACCGGGACAACGGGATCTACAACCGGGGCGCGCAGAACCGCACATCCTACGACAATTACTATGCCGGCCGGGACAGTTACTACGGGGGCATGGGCTGGCGGACGCCGGGTTACGCCTTCAGGTCCTATCCGAGCTTCGGGATGTGGGACGCCCTGATCATGTGGTCCATGCTGGACATGATGAGCGGCCGGCGACACTACGCCATGGCCCATCACCACGCCAACGACGAGGGTTACAAGGAGTGGCGCGGCGAGGCCGGGCGCCTGGCCGAGGACAACGAGGAACTGCGCGCGAAACTCGATGAACTGGACAGGCAGGTCGCTACGCTGGAAGGCACACCGAGAAATCCTGATTACCTGCCGCCTGGTGTTACCCCGGCTATCGCCCTTGCCGCCGAAGTGGTGGCCACGGCTGATCCGAATCAACCGCGTATCACCGTGAGCACGGGGGTGGAGAACGGCAATTACCATCGTTTCGGCCAGATCCTTCAATCCCACCTGCCGGATTTCGACGTGACGCTGGCACCGACGGCCGGATCGGAGGAGAACCTGAACAACCTGGTCCAGAACGACGTCGACGCCATCCTGGTGCAGAGCGACATCCTTAACGCCTACCTGCGTAAAAATGCGGGTGCGGAAGACCGGCTGGTCGGATTGCAGTCCACCCTGTACACCGAGTACGTGCAGCTGATCGTCAATGAAGACGGAGGCATCGCGAGCATCTCCGACCTCGATTCGGACGCCCATATCGTGTACGTCGGTCCCCAAGGCTCCGGTACGCACAGGGCCTGGGAAGGCTTCGTCCTGCAAGATCCCAGGTACGGTGATTTCACGACACGGTTCGCCAGTTACGAGGATGCCCTGAGCCAGGTGTCGACAGACCCCAGCGCGGTCATGTTGTTCGTCGCCGGCCTCAACTCGGAACTGTTGAAAGAAGCCGACAAGCAATACGGAAGCCAGTTGAGCATGGTAGCCGTGGACGAGCACTATTTCAGCACGGCCGTGGACCAGTTCGGAAACACGATATACGAAGTGGCGTCGATCCCCCACGAGACCTATCCCGATCTGCAGGAAGGCTGGCTGTTCGGCTTTCTCGACAGCAGCGTGGAAACACTGACGGTAGACGCCGTACTGATCCTGTCGAAGCAGTGGGTGGATACCTACGGCAGCAAGCCGATGACGCTATTCGAAGACGCCCTGTGGCGTTCAATTGACGACATAAAGCCCATCGTGGGCGAGGAGTAGCGCAAGCCCCGATGAGCTTCCACATCATTCGTTCCGTTGCGAAGAAGAAGGCGAAAGAGACGGCAGGTTTCTTTCGAAAAAAACCTACACGGGTGGATCAGGATCTTCCGCAGGGCATCGCCATCGATCGGTTGGTCGACATCGACGGCGCCGCACTGTCCACCTTTTTAGGACTCGTCCATTTTAAATTTCCCTCCTTTCCCCTGGCCGTCGAAGCGATCGGCAAGATCGACCTCGGCGAAGGCGCGATGGCCTATCGTTGCTACCTCCAGGGCACCTCGTCTTTCCTCCAGGTCGTGGCGGAGAACGGGGAAGCCGTGGAGTGCCGCCTGTACGTCCTCGACCGGGAGGTATATCCACCCTCTGAGGAAGCTTGGGAAACCTGGTTGAACGACAAAGACGGCATCATCGGTTCCCCGGAAGTGCTTCACGGCGACGGGGAAGAACTCACCTACATCCGTGAATGGATGGATGGGGACGGGCAGTCCGCGCCGGTGCAGGTCAGCGAACGGATCATTCGGGACTCGTACGGCGAACAGATCTTCGAGGAAACCCAGCAGGCGATGTCCTACTTCAGGGTGGCGAGCGGAGACCCCTACAATACGGACGACCCTGAACGCGTGGACGAATTCCTGTTGATCAGCGCGGGCGAGGGCGTTATAGAACTGTACCTGGGCGTGGACCTGATGATCGAGGAAGTTACGGTGATATGAATCTTTGCCGACGACGAACCTGACCGACTTTAAACCTGACCGGTTACACTCGTTGGAGAAACGAGAAAGGACAAAGACATGATCTGGCGATTTCTTTCCCGCGTCGGCAAAAAGCAAGCCGGCAACGCCCTTGAATCCTTCACCCAGGCGGTGGTGGCTTTCGATCCGGAAACCGCGTCCGAGGCGCAGATCTCCCTCATGGAGGATGAGCTCGACAAGCTTGGCAAGCGGGTAGGCAAGGCCGAGATGGACGTGAAGAAGGACCATGAGGAGACCCAGGCCCTGCTTTCGCAGTACGACCGGTATCTGGCGGCAGCCGAGCGGCTCGAAGGCCAACTCGAAGGGGCGGAGGAAGGACAGAAGTCCACGTTGGAAGAAAGCCTGGACAAGCTGGTTTCAGAATTGGAGGGCCTGCAGCCCGAAATCGACCGGGAACGCCAGGAAGACCAGGAAGCGGAGGCTTTTGCGAAGGAACTTCGACAGGCTTACGATGTCGCGGCCGAGAAGCTGAAGAAGGCCCAGACCCAGCTCAAGCAGGCCCAGCGCCGCATGGAGCAGGCCCAGATGAAGAAGGAACGGTCCCTCGAGCGCGCCGAGGGCGTGCGGCAGGCCGCGGGGCTGAGCAGTTCCCTGGGCGGGCTGGATACGGCCCTCAATGCCATGGACAAGGAAACGGAAAAGGCGGAAACGACCTCCCGCTCCGCGGAGCTGAAAATCGGCGCCTTCGGAAAGCAGGAGATCACCGACGATCCCAACATTTCCGCCGCCCTGGAAGCGGCGGAGAAACCCGCGCTGCCCGCGTCCTCTTCCCGGGACCGGTTGTCCGCCCTTCGCGCCCGTAAATCCTGATTCAGTACGCCGATCTTTTTTTTACAAGGCTCACCCGATGCGCAGGCGGACGGTGGGCCTTTGTCATATAAACCAGCACCGCGATCTCAGCACCGCGATCTCAAATAATAAGCCCCAATCGCATTCCCCAAGGAGGCGCACCATGCCGGGAATCCTGACCTCCCTCCTGGCGGCCGCACACCGCGTCGGACCCTACGTACTGGCCGTCAACATGATCCTTTACTTCATCGAACTCCAGTACAACCAGACGCGCAGCAGCCTGGACGTCGACGCCTGGTCCGGTTTCATCTGGATTGAACGGGTCATTGCGGGTTTCTTCACCATGGAATACGCCCTGCGCATCCGGCTGGCGCCACATAAGGGGAAGTACCTGGTCAGTTCCCTCGGATTGATCGACCTGGTCAGCATCCTGCCCTTCTGGATTGGGTTCTATCCCGGCCTGTCCCAGGAACAGCTCGGACTGGTCCGAGGCGCCCGGACGCTCCGGTTGCTCAAGATGTTCCGCTATAATCCCAAGCTGGCCGAATTCGTCCGATCCATGTACAACAATCGTGTTCGGGTCATTCCCATCTTCCTCATCACCATCATGTACCTGATGATCAGCTCCACGGTGATCTACGAGGTGGAACGCCGCGCCCAGCCCGACGTGTTCCGGGTTTACGGTGACAGCATCTGGTGGGCCGTGGTGACTTCCACGACCGTGGGTTACGGCGACAAGTACCCGGTTACGCCCCTGGGACAGGGGATCAGCGTCCTGATGATGATGGTGGGAATCGGTATCGTGGGTATGATCTTCGGCTTTTTCGCGGACAGTTTCCACGACTCTCGACAACCGCTGGAACCGGCGTTGATGGAGGCGTACTGCCAGGGAGTTCGCCAGGAGGGAGCGGAAGGCGCCGCGGTGCAGGCCCTGAGGCAAACCCACAGGCACAATCCCCAGTTCCTGATCTTCGCCGATACCGTGGAGAAGTACGTCGAATCGGCCAGGGATGGTGGTGGAACGGGATGACGACGGAAAACAATGACGGCGTCAGTTCCGCAGGGAGGTTTCCTCGGGTTCAGGTTCAAGGGTCCCGATGGATTCCTTGAGGGAGATAAGTCTCCTGAGCCGTCTCGAGTCCTTGCGCGTGAAACGGTCCGAAAAGGCGTCGTAGATGGGTTGCTCCGGCGCCCCGTCGATTCTCGTGACGATCACACTCAGGTAGAGGTTGTCCACGTCATCCGGAGCATTCTTCCAGACCGACGACAGCAGGGCGAAATTCCAGACGGCCCTCTCGTCCGGCGCCAGGTCCTTTCTTTCCGTGTACCTGATATTGTAGTTGAAATCATCATCCAGGATCCACTGCCGGGGTTCCCGCCTGCGGAGCGTTCCACGGAAAAACACCCTGGAGATGGTGTGTTCCGTCCGGTTGTGAATGGAGATTTTCGCTACGGACTGGCCCCGCTGGACATAGTACTCGGCACTTCTCACCCTTACGTCCTTCAGGTTTTCCATGGCGGACTCCGTGTTCTCCCTCTTCTCCTCCAGGGCCGTTATCGCCTTGTCCAGCCGTTCGTTCCATTCCGCGAAGATATCCCGCGCGTCCATGCCGTCCAAACGGCCGCGGATCCGGTTCCTGATGGCCTCGGACGCGTTCAGGGCGCTGATCACGTTGTCGCTGTAGAGGTATTCGAATCCTTTCAGCACTTCGTCCAGTTTCTCCTGTTCTTCCTCGGGGAGGGAGACCTTGATCGCGTCGATGGAAGCATCGAAGGTTTCGGTGTCCGTTCCATCTACGGTAGGTCCCGTCTTGCAGGCGGTTGAAACCAGGAAGAAACAAGCGATAAACAGACTCAGGCGGATCATAGTTCCTCTCATGCCGGGTATCCTCTTGTACACGGTATCTTTCATGTCAGTGCTAATCTGTTTCATGGTGCGTGTCAATGATTAAACGTCATGGTGGAAATGAAGTTCCTCCACTCGAGGTTGCGGAAGTTCCCGGGACAACGCCATTCCGTTCGTGGCGACGGCCGTCACCTGTCCAGGTCACCCTCCCGTCCGGCGAGTATGGCCGCGGGGCGCGGTTCCCCATCGATCTTCCGGGACACGAACTCATGGAGCTCCCGCCTTGACAGGACGGACGTGGCCGGTTTCTTCACGATGACCGTCGCCGCGTCGTTGGCGAGTTCCGCCGCCTCCCGGAGGGGAAGCCCCAGGGCCGCGCCGATTGCGAGTCCCGCCCGCACGGTGTCGCCGCATCCGACCTTATCCACGGGTTCGACGCGATGACCGGGCACATGGAAGAAGCCACTCGCACCCACTCCGCAAATCCCGTGTTCCCCGAGCGTGACGACCGTGTTTCGGCTACCCAGCAAGGCATGCAGGCGCTGACAGTCGGACTCGAGGCGGTCCAGTGAAAATCCGCCGTTGAGTTCAGCGGCTTCGGCGGCGTTCGGGGCGATGATGTCCGCACCGGCGAAGACCTCCCTGTTGGCGGGTTTGAAATCGACCACCACGGGTATTTCATGGAGGCGGCATTCCCGGATGATTTGTCCGGCGTTCTCCTCGGTAAAAACGCCCTTGTCGTAGTCGCTCAGAATCACCACGTCGGTATCGGGCAATGCGCGCAGGACTTCCTTCACCAGCGCGGCTGAGGTCCTGTCGTCCAACCGGTCGGTGCACTCGGTATCGCGGCGAAGCAGGTAGCTGTCGTCCAGGTACAGCCGCGCCTTGGTGGTCGTGGGACGGATTTCATCCCGGATCAGTCCGTGTTGTATTGAAAGGCCGTCAGCGAGGTCGCGGATCTTGAAGTAGTGTTCGTCGTTTCCCGTCACGCCCACGAGGGCAGTGCGCACGTCCAGGGAGGCCAGGTTGGCGGCCACGTTGCCTGCGCCGCCGAGCACCTTGATCGTCTCCTGCGCCTTGTAGGCCCGCTTCCCCGCCTTTTCCGAATCGATGGGCTTGCTGTCCCCGGTGCGGCAGAACTCGTAGACGTCGAGCATGATATCCCCGACGACCAGGGCGCGCAGTCCCGGGAAACGGTCGATGACTTCGAGTTCACTGTTGCGGGTACCTTTCGGTTTCCGGTTCATGAGCTACCCAGTTCGACACCCTTCATCGATGCGATGCGGGCGATGAGGTCTGACTGTTCGAGGATGGGGTATCCAGCCTGGCGTGCGAGCAGGCGGTCGTCCGGTCCGATGTATCCCCATGCAGCCATCATGAGCTCGAGGACGGATTCATCGGCGTTGAAGTGGGCGTCGAGTTCCTGCAGGTTACCGATGGAATCATCGACGAATCCATACCGCTCCATGCCGAACCGCGCCCGTATTTTCAGCAGGTTCTCGATCTTGGTCGTTCCGTGGTCGCCCGAATACACGTTTTCTTCCAGGACGGGAAGGTCGAAGTGGTGGCACAGGGTCACGGTGGCCTCCCGGTTCTTGTTGGTCAGGATCACGATCCCTTCGGCGTCCTGTCCTTTCAAAACGTCCCAGACCGGCTGGTAGACCGTGTTGAGCGACCGCCACTGGCCGGGGTCATGCTCGACGAATCGCTTCCGGGCCGCGAAGAACTGGCCCGTGCGTTCCACCAGGGGAACGTCCGAACCGTCTCGTATCGCCCGGTAAGCTTCCGTCTCCAGCCTGTGATCGCCGGACAGGTCGGCGTTGTCTGCGCACCACGCCATCAGGTTGATCGCGTCTCCCGCCGGCTGGACATGATACCGGTTGGTCAGAAACAGGTCTGCCGCGTTGCCTGGCAGATCGGCCGGGGAAGTGGCGAGTCCGCCGGTCACGGTATTATATGCCGTTATCGACATCTCGACGACGGAGTTCAGCAGTACCCCATCGAAGTCGAATATGAGCATGGATCCGTTATCGGATGAACGTAGACCGGTCACGGATGCTGTACCCCCAGGGCTTCGACGTAGAGGGCGTACAGAGACTGGCTGGCGGCCATGAACAGGCGGTTTTTCTTCACGCCGCCGAAGCACAGGTTGGCGCAGGGTTCGGGAAGATGGACCATGCCCAGTTTCCCGCCCTCCGGCGAGAAGCAAATCACCCCGTTCGTGTCGGGTCCACCCCATCCGGAGGCGGCCCACAGGTTGCCGTCCACGTCCGTCCGGACGCCGTCGGACGAGCCCGGCTTCAAGTCCGCGAACACCCGCGAGCCCGTGACCCTGCTGCCGTCTAATTCCAGCACCCGGATGTGGGCCGGTCCGTCGGGATCGTGGGAAGCACCTGTATCTACAATGTATATCCGTGTTTCGTCGGGCGAGAAGCAGAGACCGTTGGGTTTCACGAAGTCGTCGACGATGACCGTCGCCCCGCCCGTGTCCGGATCCAGGCGATACACCCGCGTGGGTTGTTCGGACTCGGCCTTGTGTCCCTCGTAGTTCATCAGGATGCCGTAACCGGGGTCGGTAAACCAGACGGAGCCGTCGGAATGCACCACCACGTCGTTGGGCGCGTTGAGACGCTTTCCGTCGAACCGGTCGATCAGCACGGTGATCGTTCCATCATGTTCCGTACGGGTTACCCGGCGGGTGTCGTGTTCACAGGAGACCAGCCGTCCTTCGCGATCCCGGGTATTTCCGTTGGTGTTGTTGGTCGGCTGCCGAAAAACGCTGACCGCACCGGTTTCCTCCGTCCAGCGCAGCATGCGGTTGTTGGGGATGTCGCTCCAGACCAGGCAGCGGGCGTCGCCGATCCACACGGGGCCTTCCGCCCACCGCGCCCCGGTATGCAGCCGCTCGATCGCCGCCGTGTGCAGCACGTAGGGTTTGAACCTGGGGTCGATGATCTCGACATTGGGATCGGGATAACAGACGAGTCCCCGGTCCCAGTTCCTGCCATGGTCGTCCATGTTTTCTCCCGGATGGTGCGGGCCGTGCTGGCCGAGCCAGCCGATTCCGCCGGCTTCGACGCAACCGGAAAAGATATGTCGGAAGGGGCTTAAAGACAAGCAAGAAATGGTCTGCCGTCAGGTCCCGCGGGTGTCCCCGTAGAGATCGATGTGTACGCGGGGGCAGTATCTAAAACCGCGGGACTTGCAGGCTTCGGCGACCCACACGCCACGGTGGTTCAACTCTTCGGCCGTGCGTCCCTGGGGCATGAGGAGCACCCGGGTGCGGTCCACGTCATCCAATTCAGCGATCAGCGATTCGACTTCGTCCAGGTCTTCCCGGCGGTCGACCACGAACTTGAGTTGGTACGGGTAAGCGGTCATGAATCTACCCAGGACGGGGAGGTTGATTCTGAGCCGTTCGTGATTACGGGCGTACTTCCCATCTTCTTCGGTCCAGGGCGTGGAATTGGACAGCTTGGGGCTGATGGAGGCCAGGTCGCAGCGCAGGTCGGCGTACACGGTGCCTGCGGTTTCGATGGTAACGTGGTATCCCGCGGCACCGAGTGTTTCCGTCAGATCGGGCAGATCCTTCATGAGTAGCGGTTCGCCGCCGGTGATCACGGCATGTCGGGTCGGAAACCCGGCGATGCCCACCATGACCTCGTCCACGGATTGCTCTTCGCCGTCGGGCGACCAGGACGTGTAGGGGGTATCGCACCACCGGCAGCGCAGGTTGCATCCGGAAGTGCGGATGAAGACCGAGGGAACACCGGTCAGCAGGCCCTCGCCTTGTAACGAATAAAAGATCTCGGAAATGTACATGGTGTGGAATTCAGTTTCGGTTGGTTGGAGGCGCGTGCGTTTGTTAGGTGTACGCGATTGGAGGTGTGCGTTGGAAGGTGTGTGCAGGCCATACGGTTGTCCGAAGGTCCGGAAGAGCGTCGACGGGCTACCTGCCGTCGGCGAGTGATCTTCCGTCGGCTTGCCGACCTGTCGCCGATCTTGACACCTGTCGCGGGATCAGGACCTACCGCCTGCAAGCGACCCGCCGCCGTTCTTGACACCCCTTCCAATTGGGAATATATAGACCGTGGACTGTTTGTCAAACGGCCCCGGGGGTTCCAGGGTCTCGCCAAGCGTGTGACGGCGGAGCAAGACAAAGGAGTCAGCATAGTGGAAGGTCCGCGGGGATTAAGGGCGCAGGAATTCGAGTCGCTTTGCACCCTGGTCAACACCGTTTTTCGCAGCGACGGCGCCGGACGCATGGAGGAACAGTATCCTCTCATGTTCACGCCGGAGAACTACGACCACGTCCTCGTCATGGTCGACGATGGCGTCGTGGTCTCCCACGTGGGTGCGTTGACGAGGGACATCTCCGTACTCGGTTGTCGGTTGTCCACCATGAGTATCGGTGCGGTAGCGACCTATGAGTCCCACCGCGGACAGGGCCTGGCGACCAGGCTTATGGAGTCGGCGATCCGGAAGGCCCTCGCCCAGGACGCCGTGCTCATGCCGATATCGGGAGGAAGAGGGCTTTATACCCGCCTGGGCGCGAAACGGATCGGTCAATACGCCCTATATGCCGTTCACCGGGGTTTCCTGCCCGTGGTCGAAACGGATGTCCGTCGCGCTGAAGCTGCGGACCTCCCCGAAATGACGCGGCTGTACGCAGTGGAGCCTAGCCGTTACGTGCGGTCTACGTCAGATTTCGGGACGGCGGTTGACGCCGAATGGATTTGCGACCACGACGGCGAAACCGTGGTGATTCGCGAGGGAGGCCGACTGGTGGCTTACGCGGGCATCCAGAAGCGCCGGTCCGGCGGGGAATACGAAGCCTCCCGCGCCAGGCTGGCGGAGATCGCGGGTTCCCGTTCGGCGCTCCTGCGGGCACTGCCGAACCTCTTCGACCGCTACGGCGTGGATTGCATCGAGATCGTGACCACAGATTCGGACATGGAGCTGGCCTCCATGCTCCGGCCTCACGGCGTGACCGCGGCTTCCCAGGGATTCAATGGCACCGTCCTCGTGCTACAACCGGAACGGCTGCTTCAAGTGTTCGAGGAATACATCGGAGACGTGTTAGGTCCGGACTCACTTGCATGGGATGTTTCAGAAGAGTCGGTTTTTTTTAGTTGCAGTGGCCAGGAACATACGATTGCAACGTTCGATCTGGGCGCGCTCGTCTTCGGCGTGGTTCCGCCCGACGAAGATCCCCTCAAGACCATTCCTTCCGGTCCCCTCCGGACCGCGCTGGAAAGTGTTTTCCCCGTCCAACTGCCCTGGTACGGGTTCAACTTCGTTTAGCGGACCGCGGTGTTTATTCCAGCAGCTTCATTTTCAGGTGGGAAGGCGCGTTCCGGGAGAAGTACACCCGGTGGGTCGCCGCCTGGTAGTCCTCATCTTTAGCCTCGTAGATACTCGGTACCCAGGTCTGCGGATTGCGGTCGACCATGGGGAACCAGGTGCTCTGTACTTGGACCATCATGCGGTGCCCCGCCTTGAACGTGTGTGCCACGTCCTGCATGTCGAAGACGACTTTCGTGACTTCCCCCGGCGTCATGGGCTCGGGAAGGGTGAAGCTGTTCCGGTACCGGGCCCGCATGACCTCCCCCCGGACCATGAGTTGAAAGCCGCCCATCTTCACATTCATTGGGTTTTCCCCCATGTAGCTCGTCGTATCGGGGTACACGTCGATCAGCTTGACGATGAAATCCGCGTCCTCCCCCGTCGTGGAAACGTAGAGGTGCGCGAAGAGGTCGCCCGTCACGGTCCGGTCCTCCTGCAGCACTTCCGACTCGAAAACCAGCACGTCCGTGCGGGATGACGCGAACCGCTGGTCCTGGATGAGGTACCGGTCGTCCCGGTTGATGACGACCTGGGACGTGTGGGGCACGGGCTTGGCGGGATCGCTCACGTATTCGTCGTAATCGTTCTCCCCGGCTGGCGCGTCGAAGGACAGTCCACCATCCGGCGCCAGGTAGAGGGACGCGGCATTTGCTTCTGCGGGCGGCCACTGATCGAAGGCGTGCCACTGGTTCGAACCGGTGACGAAGATACTGGCTTCGGGAAGTTCCGGATCGGGCCCGTCCTTCAGGTAGTGGTTGAAGAAGGGCAGTTCGATGGTCTCCCGGTAGTGTACCGAGGTGGGCTGGTCGAAATAGATGTCCTGGTACCGCAGCCCGCTGCCGCGCGACCACCCGCCGTGCCACCACGGACCCATGACGAGGTGGTTCACGACGTCGGGGTTATTGTCTTCTACGGCGGCGTAGGTCTTCAGCGGACCGTACAGGTCCTGGGCGTCGTAGAATCCCCCGACCACCAGCACCGCCGGCTTGACGTCTCTCAAGTGGGGAAGCGGCGTGCGGGCCTGCCAGAATTCGTCGTAATCGGGATGGTTTATCATGTCGTTCCAGATCTTGTTCTTCCCATGGAGGTATTTCTCGTTGACGTTCGACAGGGGACCGAGATCGAGGTACCAGCGGTAGCCGTCCGGCGTGCCGTAGTCGCGGAAACCCGAGGCGCGTTCGGTCGTGGGCTCGGGACGCGGATGACCGTAGAAGGACAGGAAACTGAAACTTGCCTGCATTTGAAACGCGCCGTTGTGGTGGCGGTCGTCTCCTATCCACCAATCGGTGACAGGGGCCTGGGGCGACACGATCCGTACGGCGGGATGGGTGTCGATCAGGGCGTGGGTGGCGTAAAATCCCGGCGCCGATATGCCCCAGACGCCCACGCGGCCGTTGTGACCGGAGACATTTTCCAGCAACCAGGAGACCGTATCATAGGTATCGGTGCTCTCGTCGATGTCGACGTTCGACGCCTTGTCCGGGTCGTGGGGACGCACCGCTTCGAATTCTCCTTCCGACATCATGCGTCCGCGCACGTCCTGGTAGACGATGATGTATCCCTCTCGGGCGAACAGCGTGGAAGGTCCTATTCCCGTCTTGTACGCTGCCCCGTAAGGCGCCACGCTGTAGGGTGTGCGCTGCAGCAGGATGGGATAGGTCTGCGAATCGTCCTTCGGCACGTAGATGGAGGTGAAGAGACGGGCTCCGTCGCGCATGGGCACGTAGCGCTCCATCTTGTCGTAGTTCTCCACGATGTACCGCGCGTCGGCGGTAGCCTGGCCGAAGACGGGACCGGGTAGCAGGAAGAGGACCAGCAGACCAATGAAGAAAACGGGACATGGCACGGGTTTCATGGGCGGGCTCCTGCGGGATTTTGCAGCGGGTTTTAGATGGACTTATCGCCAGTCGTATCGGATGTAGGTATTATGGCAGCCTTCAAGCGAAAGATCAAGGACGGCCCTTGTCTGTCAGCCGTTCGTAGGCGGAAACGACATCGATAAAGGCTTCGTGATCGCCGCCGTGGTCCGGGTGGTGGACCTGGGCCAGTTCGCGATACCGCTGCTTGATGTCCTTCAGACTGGCGTGGGGTGGCAGCCCGAGAAGCGACAGCATCTTAGGGTCGTAAGCGTCGGCCATGGACAGGCCGTGTTCCTTGAAATACTGGAAGTAAACGCGGTAGAAGAAGGCCTCGTAGACCAGCTTGATTTCGTCACGGCTCATCTTCATCAAACGGCTCAGGGGGAAATCGACGCTAGCGTCATCCTCGGACCGGGTCGAGAAGAAGACGTCCCAGACGAGTTCCTGGTGATCTTCCGCTGGTTGATCCCGGAACCGAATCCGGCATTCGGTCTGCTTGAGCTGGCGCAACTTGCGTTTCAGCAGTGGGATGGTCATGGCGCGGTCCGGTAAGGCGAAGGCCGTTAATTCAGCAACGACGGTAAGTTCTCCATCGAGTCTGCCCGGGGCAAGGGATGGTTCCAGGGCCAAGCCACGTCCTGTTGCAGGTACCACGCCGCCTGGATCGCCTTCATGCCGGCAGTTGCCGCTCCTCGCAGTTCGTCAAAGCCGCCATCCCCGACAAAGTATGCGTCCGAGGGTCGAACGCCCATGCGCGAGCAGGAAAGTTCATAGATCTTTCTGTCCGGTTTCATTACACCAACGCTGCAGGAAAACACCACGTCGTCTACGTGACCTTGAAGCGGGCAGGAATCCCACGCAAGGACTTCATTGGGCATGGC
Organism: bacterium; assembly: GCA_965262815.1. Classification (GTDB taxonomy): domain Bacteria; phylum JAAXHH01; class JAAXHH01; order JAAXHH01; family JAAXHH01; genus JAAXHH01. Next base: position 982,468 of record OZ253560.1, read on the forward strand.
ATTGCTGATGATCCCTATACCGAGTCCTTTCGCTCTTACCTCACTCAACATCTCATATACCTGGGCATCAACAACACTCAGAACACGTTTTTTCCACGATTCGTACTCCCGGGCCACCACGGCGATTTCCTTGTCCGTAAGCGGCGACCCGACTACATCACGTATATGTGAAATCCTGGCGAGGCTATCTGGGAACTTCCCGGTCATCACTTTATCGCCATGGTCCAACCACCAACGCGACATCCGGTCCTGCGTGGTACGCAGTATTTCGCACAGTGGGGTCCTTAACTGGTATTCTCTTCTCGTTTTTTCGGTTATGAGCGTTTCGAATAAATCGAAGAACACCATTTTCATGTCCGCATTTCCCTCTTAAGAACCCTCGCGGTTAACTTATCCCGAATTCCTGTATGGTCTGGATGGCGGACATGTCGTGCACGCCGCTGTCTTCCAGGGAAACGGAGGACTGCAGTTCCAGTATGGCGTCCCGGTGAAGCGCTTCGATCGTGGCGCATCCCGCGGTGGCCATGCCCGACTTGAGCATCTGCGCGATGATCGGCAATTTGTCGTAGACCGACCCCGCGTGGGGCACCTGGCCGACGATCCCCTCCTCGAAGAAGGTGCTGGCAATCTGTGCGTAGCGCCGGTTATTGAAAGCCTTCCGGCTGCCCTCCATCCAGTATTCCTTGACCAGGTCCCCGCTGGCGTTTCGAACCAGTTCGCCGTGGCTCTCGGTAAACCGCGCCAGGAGATTGCCCATCATGAGCGTGTCGGCCCCCAGCGACATGGCGATGAGCATGTCCGCCGGTCCCTGTATGCTGCCGTCGCCTACGAGGGGCAGGTAGTCGCCCGTGGTCTTCGCCCACTCGTCTCGAGCCGCCGCGACTTCCTGGATGGAGGTGGCCTGCCCGCGGCCGGTGGCTTTCACCATCTGCGTCGTACAGCCCGACGCGATACCCATGCCTATCTTGACGGCGTCCGCACCGCTACCGGCCAGGTAGTCGAAGCCTTCCCGGGTTACCACGTTGCCCGCGATCACCGGGATGTCGTAGTGAGCCTTGATCCATTTCAGCGTCTCGCCCTGGTATTCCGTGTGCCCGTCGGAGGCGTCGATGACGATTACGTCGGCTTGGTGTTCAACCAGCGCCTCCACCCGTTCGCGGTCCTCCGGATGGGTCGAGACAGCGGCGCCGACCACCAGGCGTTTATGCGCGTCTTCCGTGGAATGGGGATGGCGGATGTGCTTGTCGAGATCCCGCTTGAACACGACCGATACCAGCGTCCCTTCTGAAGACACCATGGGCAGAAACCCGCGGCCGTACTCGATCATCCGGGTGTTGGCCGTCTTCAGGTCGTCTTCCGCGGCGCCGGTCTGCACGTCCGTCTTCATGCGGTCGCCTACCCGCATATCTTGATCGTACCGCTCGTCGAAATCCTTGTCCGTGATCACGCCCACCAGCTTTCCGTGGAAGACGCCGGTATCCGTCACAGGAAAGGTGTGGTAACCGGTATTGTTGATGATGCCGATCACCTCGCCGATGGATTGCTCGGGCGACAGGGTGACGATATCCGTTTGGAAGCCGGCCTTGAACCTTTTCACCGCGTCGATCTTGGCGCACTGCTCCTCGATGGTCTGGCTCACGGCGAAAACGCCCATCCCGCCCAACTGGGCCATGGCGATGGCCAGTTCGATGCTGGTGACCGCTTGCATGGCCGCGCTGAGAAAGGGTGTGCGCAACACCAGGTAGCCGTCGCCCTGCCGGCAGAGGCGCGTCTCCAGCGAAACCAACTGGGCGTTCGCGTCTGCCTGGGTCAACCTGGGCAGCAGGCGGTATTCCTTCAGACTGTGAGAAACGGTGGAAGCGATGTGAGCCATGTATGTCCTCCGTAGGAATCGGGCGGTGAGACCATCCTCCGGCCGGATTCCCGGCGCGTTAACATGAGGTTATGTTACTCCTGAGTTCGCAATAACCGGCGACTCGGAAAACATCACGAAACCACCGATTTGCCTTGACATAATAGGGAAAGAAATATATTAGTCAAATTAATAATTTTAATATACACCATTAAGTTACTCAATAAATGAATCTATCCTACGATCAGGCCGTCACTTTCCACGCGGTGGCCCGTCACGGCAGCTTTTCCCTGGCCGCGAAATCCCTCTTCCGGTCCCAGTCGGCTGTGAGCATCCAGGTGGCGAAACTGGAGGGGGAAATCGGCCAGCCGCTGTTCCACCGGACCACGCGTCATCTTGCGCTTACAGAGGCCGGGAAGGTGCTCCTCAAGTACGTGAGCGAGATGGAAGGACTGATGAAGGAGGCCGTCCAGGAGCTGGAGGATCTGGACCGGCTCGAAGCCGGCCGCCTCGTGCTCTGTACATCCGATACCACCGGCTGCTACCGCCTGCCGGCCATCCTCAAATCCTTCCAGGACCGCTACCCCGGCATCGACATCGTCGTGAAGAACGCCACGTCGCTCCGGACCATACAGGCCGTCGTCGAAGGCGAGGTCGATCTCGGCGTGGTCACGCTGGCCTACCTGCCCCGCGAGATTGAAACGATTCCCCTCTTCTCGAGACACGACGTGCTGATCACGCCGCCCGGACATCCCCTCGCTGGCCGGAAGACGGTGCACCTCAAAGACATGGAGCAGTATCCGCTCATCCTGCTCGACCGGCACTGCGCTTCACGGCGGCTGATCGACGATCTGTGCGAGAAGTCGCGGGTGCAACTCGACGTCGCCATGGAGCTGAGTTCGATCGAGGTAATCAAGCACTTCGTGCGCATCGACGCGGGCCTGTCCATCGTGCCCTCGGTCGCCATACAGGAAGAACTGGAAAACGGAACGCTCGCGCAGGTCACCATCGGAGACTTTCGCAACCGTCCCCGTCAGAAAATGGGAGCGATTTACTTGAAGGGCCGTTATCTTTCAAGGGCGGCCCGCAGTTTCCTGGAGGCTCTGCAGGCCTACTTCAGGCCAGGTGGACGATCGGCCAAGACCGCGCTCGAGAAGTCAGCCTAGTCCGGCGGCGCGGTGGAACCGAAAATCTAATCCGGCGTAAAATCCAATAGACCTGTTAAATCGTTTCAAATCAGTTGGGCACGTACTCAAGCAAGTAATGCTCGTACTCAAACAGTCAGTCACGCATGTACGCGCGCCTGGAGGTGCCACATGTCTATACTCAGCAGCCAACGTATCGCGACTCTAGCAGTGCTGTCCCTGTTCCTGGCATCGGCAGCAGGCTGTGCCGCCCATAGACCTGCCCTCGTGGAGTCCAGAGACCTGGTCGCGGTGACGGTCATGCCGGCTGGACCACACAACTGGGTTTACACGATCCAGACCAAGCACGCCGAGTACCTGACTAGCGTGGAGTTCATCTCGCCGGACCTGGAGGGATGCAAGGTTCTCGCCCTGCCCGAGGAATACGAGATCACCCAGGAGAAGACAGCCGAGGGTATCCGGGTTACCCTGTGGGGCACCATCTATGGACAACGGTTTACCCAGTTCCGGCGGCTTCAGTTGGTCCTGGCCAGCGATATACCCAAAAACAGGGGTGAGATCAAAATTCGCGTCACCGATTTTCGCGGGAACACGACAATGATCGAACCCATCGCGGGACCGGTCGCCAGCAGGATAGGCACCCCACGTCGCGTCGTGGATCGACCGTGGCGTTCCTACGAACTTGTGCCCCAGCATTTCGGTCGATTCCCCGACAACCTGGTCCGTGTAGGGTTTTTGGGGTATTGACTCACGGCTCAGGACTGGCGACCGAGTTATCCTTTTAACTTTATCCAACACTTTTACTCTCGACGGGTGTGGCGAAGGGCATCATCAACCAGCTTCCAGCACGTTGACCCCCGGCAGTGTCCGTCCTTCCAGCAACTCCAGCGACGCGCCGCCGCCGGTGGATACGTGGCTCATGCGAGTCTCCAGGCCAAGCGCGTTGACGGCCGCCGCCGTATCTCCGCCCCCGATGATAGACAAGGCGCCGCGGCCGGTGGCCTCCGCAATGGCGCCTGCCACCGCTGACGTACCTGCCGCAAAAGCCTCCATTTCAAAAACACCCATGGGTCCGTTCCAAAGTATGGTGCCCGCCTTGTAGATGGCCTCGGTGAACCGGCGTCGGGTCTCAGAACCGATATCGAACCCCATCAAACCTTCGGGAATCCGGTCGACCTGTCGCGCGGCCGCTGCCGGATCAAGTGAGTCTGCAACAACATGATCGACGGGAAGCAGCATTGGTTTTCCCAGGGCGTCGGCCCGGTCTAGAATCTCCCCGGCAAAGCCCAGGCGATCCTCCTCCAACAGGCTGTTTCCGACGGGCTCGCCTCGGCTCGCGAGAAAGGTATAGGCCATGCCGCCGCCGATGACCAGCGCGTCGGCGATCTCGATGAATCGGCGGGTGGCTCCTATTTTATCCAAAACCTTGGCGCCGCCGAGTACGACGACGAGCTTTCCCTTTGGGTTTTCGATCGCACCGGAAAGATAATCCAGTTCCTTCCGCATGAGGAACCCGGCCGCGCGCTGGGGCAGAAGCCGAGCTACACCCTCGGTGGAAGCGTGGGCGCGGTGTGCCGTGCCGAAGGCGTCATTGACGTAGACGTCGCCCAGGGCAGCCAGTTTCGCCGCGAAATCGGGATCGTTCCGGGTCTCCCCTTCGTGAAACCGGATATTCTCAAGCAGCAAGCACTCGCCGTCCGCCAGGTCTGAGACTGCGCGCTCCACGCCAGGTCCGACCGTCTCCCGCACATAGCCGACGGTGCGGCCGAGAAGCGTGGACAGCCGTTCGGCCACCGGTTTCAGCCGCAGGCTCTCCGTGACCCCTTTCGGCCGGCCGAGATGGGACATCAGAATGGCCCGGCCGCCGTGATCCAGGATATGACGCAGCGTGGGCAGCGACGCCCGGATGCGCGTATCGTCGGTGATGCGCCCCTCGTCGTCGAGGGGCACATTATAGTCCACCCGGACGAGTACGCGCAGGCTATGCAGTTCAAGGTCGGTGATGGGTCGGATGGTCATGATGTTACCCAGACTAACTGTACAGAGAGGGAATGACTGAGAGTGTAATTTGGATAGAATCCTACGTTAATTGCACGTCGGATTGAACACATAAGCATTTAACACGATACTGGAATCTTCGATAGCAAGCAGTTCGCTAACCTCGTTTCCTGGGATTCTATTATCCTTTGCGAGTTCCACGACACGCAGGAAACCGGACACAGCCCCAGAACTCCTGTCCTGCATACGTACCGCGGCGTGCTTGACGCAATACCATGTCACGCCCGCACACAGGACAATTTAACCCCCTTCCCGTCCTTTCCCGCCGTCGCATTTCACGCTCCTCGGCGCTACTCGGTGCGGAGATGATATCCTCTAACAATTCTCCGTCCAGCATCCGTGCCAAAGCTTCTCCGTTAACCAGGGTAATCGGTTTTCCCCGAGCCCAGGACCACGCACTCTTCGTGTATCCTCCGAAATTCGTCACCATACATCTGTGATCACCCCGTGCGGACATTACTCCATACAATGCCCGCACGATATCTACGCCAACGTCGGTTTCCCATCGCTTGCACTGTACCACATATCGCAACCCGTTGCGTACCGCTACCAAGTCCACACCGCCGTCCGCTTCCAAATCCTCTCCCGGATTCTCGCTTACCGTAAACCCGGACCCCCTCAATGCTCGAGCCGTTAGTCGTTCGAACTCCCGCCAATCAGCACGTGCGATTAATTCCTGTCCCGAAAGCGCTCTGCCATACTGTCCAACTTTGCGCAGCACCCTCCACGCAAAGAGAACAAATATTATCGCACCAATCCAAAATAAGACTTCAAACATATTCATTTTCACCATTCGATCTAAGCAAACTCGCCTGCATTCCCAAAACGGCCAACTGTAGGCTAGTTTGGATCAAATGGTCGACATTTTCCACTTTACTTTGTTGACAGGCCAGGTTATATACGTAGTTTCAACTGAAATTAGGTACAAAGCGCGAATAACGGACTATCCTCTCTTTTTCCTCCTACAAGAAATCGTGTCTGTTATTGCAAATCAATGGTATTCCAGTACTCCGGTTTGAAGAGAGAATCTGGAAAATGCGTTCCTGTATTCAATTTTCGCAACCATAAGGGTGCGACTAAAGGGCCGTTTATATGAAAAAGCCCCAGGGCTTGTACGATCCGGCCTATGAGCATGATGCCTGCGGCGTAGGTGTCGTAGCGAATCTCAATGGCCACAAGTCTTACGACATCATTCGCAACGCCATCCGGGTACTGGTCAATCTAGAACATCGCGGCGCCTGCGGATGCGATCCCCACACCGGCGACGGGGCGGGCCTGCTGTTCCAGCTTCCCCATGCCTTCTTCAGCAGGCAATGCCGGCTTGCAGGCATTTCGCTGCCCGACGAGGGTGAGTACGCCGTCGGCATGGTGTTCCTGCCCCGGGGCGCCGAACACCGGCGGTGGTGCGAGCGGGCGATCGAGAAGACCGTCTGGGAGGAAGACCAGGTGTTCCTGGGCTGGCGCGACGTGCCGGTGGACTTCACCCAGGCTGGTGAACTGGCGACGCAGGTTTCTCCGATGATCCGGCAGTTTTTCATCGGCGGTGGCGAACTGGCGGCAGACCAGGACCAGTTCGAGCGCAAGCTCTACGTCATTCGAAAAGTCATCGAAAACGCCGTGGACGCGCGCCTCCCCGAGGAAAACAGCGACGACTTCTACATTGCCAGTCTGTCGAGCAAGACTATCGTCTACAAGGGCCTGCTTAGGGCCGACCAGCTGGATTCCTTCTACCGCGACCTGTCCGACGAGTCGATCGTCACGTCCCTGGCGCTGGTCCATTCCCGCTACAGCACGAACACGCTCGGATCCTGGCGATTGGCCCATCCCTACCGGTTGCTTTGCCACAACGGCGAAATCAACACGATCCGGGGCAACCAGAACTGGATGCGCGCCCGGGAAGCGCTTTTCTCATCGCCGCTATTCGGCGAGGATATGGCCAAGTTGAGCCCGATCATCCGCGAAGGCGCCAGCGATACCGCGGGTTTCGACAACGCGCTGGAACTGCTGGTCTCCACGGGGCGGTCCCTGCCCCATGCACTGATGATGATGATCCCCGAGGCCTGGGAAAACCACGAGTCCATGTCCGAAGAGAAAAAGGCCTTCTACGCCTACCATGCCTGTCTCATGGAACCGTGGGACGGTCCCGCCCTTATCGCGGCGTGCGACGGCGACCGCATATGCACCACGCTGGACCGCAACGGACTGCGGCCTTTTCGGTACGTGGTTACAAAGGATGACTTCGTCGTCGGCGCATCGGAAGCCGGCGTCCTGGAGATACCGCCCGAGCGTATACTCATGCGGGGCCGCCTGCAGCCCGGCCGCCTCTTTTTGATCGACACGCTGCGGGGCCGCATCGTCACCGACAACGAGATCAAGCACGAGATCAGCTCGCAAAGACCCTACGGCGAATGGCTGTCGGATAACATGGAGAACCTGGACGACCTGCCGGAACCGGAAGACGTGCCAAGGCTCGACCTGGAATCGCTGGAGGAAAGGCAACGGGCCTTCGGCTACACGAGCGAGGAACTGAAGATTCTCGTCGGTCCCATGGCCGCAACGGGCGTAGAACCGGTCGGATCCATGGGCAACGACGCCCCGCTGGCCGTCCTGTCCAACAAGCCGCAACTGCTCTTCCACTATTTCAAGCAACTGTTCGCCCAGGTGACCAACCCGCCGCTGGACGCCATCCGCGAGGAACTGGTGACGTCCCTGGATACCTCGATCGGATCGGAAAAGGACCTCTTCGCCGAGACATCCGAGCACTGCCGCCAGCTTCGTATCGCGCGGCCCGTGCTTTCCAACGGGGAACTGGCCCGCATCCGGGAACTCGAAAGTCCCGGATTGAAGTCGGAGACACTGCCGGCCGTGTTCCGGAGGTCGGCTTCGCCCGGCGCGCTCGAGGCCGCCGTGGACGAACTCTGCCTTGAGGCGGGACGGGCCATCCGGGAACGGGGGGCGACGCTGCTCATCCTGTCGGACCGGGGCGTCGGTCCCGACCAGGTCCAGATACCAAGCCTGATCGCCACCGCCGCCGTCCATCATTACCTGATTCGGGAAGGTCTCAGGACCAGCGCGGCGATCATCGTGGAATCCGGCGAGCCGAGAGAAGTCATGCACTTCTGCCTGCTCATCGGTTACGGGGCCAATGCGGTGAATCCATACCTCACCCTCGAAACCGTCGAATGGATGAGTATCGACGGCCTGATCGATCCGCCAGTCGATGGAGAACAGGCGGAGAATAACGTACTCAAGGCCCTGTGCAAGGGCGTACTGAAGACGATGTCCAAGATGGGCATTTCCACGATCAAGTCCTACCACGGCGCGCAGATTTTCGAGGCCATCGGCTTGAAGCAGTCGGTCATCGACAAGTACTTCACCTGGACCGCTTCCCGCATCGAAGGCATCGGCCTGGAGGAGATCGAGGAAGAGTACCGGCAGCACCACCATCACGGCTATCCCGATCGCCCGTTGGCAAACGACCGTACTCTCGACGTGGGCGGCTACTACCAGTGGCGGAAGGACGGGGAGCACCATCTTTTCAATCCCCATACCATCGCGCTGTTGCAGACATCGGCCCGCACAGGGGACTACGAACTATACCGGGAGTATGCGAAGCAGATCGATGAACAGACCCGCCTGCTGGGTACCCTTCGCGGCCTCTTCGATTACAAGCAGGTGCAGCCCCCGGTGCCCATCGAGGAGGTGGAACCGGCCTCGGAGATCGTCAAGCGGTTCTCCACCGGCGCCATGTCCTACGGATCCATCAGCAAGGAAGCCCACGAGACCCTGGCCATCGCCATGAACCGCATCGGCGGCCGGAGCAATTCGGGCGAGGGCGGCGAAGACCCGGACCGCTACTATCCGGACGATAACGGCGACTGGCGGAACAGCGCCATCAAGCAGGTGGCCTCCGGCCGGTTCGGGGTGACGAGCAACTACCTGGTCAACGCCACCGACCTGCAGATCAAGATGGCCCAGGGCGCGAAGCCCGGGGAAGGGGGACAGCTTCCGGGCGACAAGGTCTTCGAGGAGATCGCGCGGGTACGGAAATCGACCCCCGGCGTGGGACTCATCTCGCCTCCACCCCATCACGACATCTACTCCATCGAGGACCTGGCGCAGCTGATCCACGATCTGAAGAGCGCCAACGACCGGGCCCGTATCCACGTCAAGCTCGTGGCCGAAGTCGGCGTGGGCACCGTGGCGGCCGGCGTGTCCAAGGGCAAGGCCGACGTGGTGCTCATCAGCGGGTACGACGGCGGCACGGGCGCTTCGCCCGAATCGTCCATGAAACACGCGGGCGTGCCCTGGGAACTGGGTCTCGCCGAGACGCAGCAGGTCCTCGTGCGCAACGACCTGCGGGGCCGCATCGTGGTCCAGACCGACGGCCAGCTGAAGACGGGCCGCGACGTGGTTATCGCCTGCATGCTGGGCGCCGAGGAATTCGGCTTTGCCACGGCCGCCCTGGTGGTCAGCGGATGCATCATGCTGCGCAAGTGCCACCTGAACACGTGCTCCGTCGGCGTGGCGACGCAGGACGTAGAACTCCGCAAGCGTTTCACCGGGAAACCGGAACACGTCATCAATTTCATGATGTTCATCGCCGAGCAGATGCGGGAGCAAATGGCCCAACTGGGTTTCCGGACGGTGAATGAAATGGTGGGGCGCACGGACTGTCTCGACACGCGCGAGGCCATCGACCACTGGAAGGCCCAGGGACTGGATTTCACCCGGATGCTCGAGCCTGTCGACGCGCCTGCTCGCGTGGCCCGGTACTGCTGTCAGTCCCAGGACCACCGGCTGGAGAAAAAACTAGACCAGCGCCTGATTGAAATGTCAAAAGAGGCCCTGGAGGCCCGACAATCCGTGGTGATGCGCCACGCGATAAACAACATCGACCGAACGGCCGGCGCCATGCTCAGCGCGGAAGTGTCGCGTCAGTACGGCGAAGAAGGCCTGCCGGATAATACCATCCGGGTCAACCTTCATGGCTCGGCGGGTCAGAGTTTCGGGGCATTTCTGGCACCCGGTATCTCCTTCTTCCTGGAAGGTGAATCGAACGACTACACGGGCAAGGGACTGTCCGGCGGACTCATGGCGGTGTTCCCTCCCGAGAACGCGGGGTTTGTGCCCACGGAAAACGTCATCATCGGTAACGTCGCCCTCTACGGCGCCACCGGCGGCCAGGCCTTCTTCCGGGGCCGCGGCGGTGAACGTTTCGCCGTGCGGAACAGCGGCGCCGAAACCGTGATCGAGGGCATAGGAGACCATGGCTGCGAGTACATGACCGGGGGCCGCGTGGTTGTCATCGGTCCGGTGGGGCGTAACTTCGCCGCGGGCATGAGCGGCGGCGTCGCCTACGTCCTGGACGAAAAAGGTGTATTCCCGGGCCTGTGCAACCCGGAGATGGTGGACTTGGAACCGCTGGTGGATGACGAGGACATTTCAATAGTAAAGCGGCTGATCGAGGATCACGTGCGGTATACCAGCAGCGACCGGGGCGAGGACGTGCTGTCCCGCTGGGCGGAGCTACAGGAGAGATTTGTCAAGGTCATGCCCGTCGAGTACCGGCGCGCTATGCAGGAAATGGCCGCCCGTGCGGAAGAGGAGAGCAAGACCAACGGTCATGCCGCGGAACCGGTAACCGAAGCGGTCCCGGTGGGCGTGAACGGCGGCAAGGGATAGGGAACATGGGACAGATTCGGGAAGGCATTCGAGCAACGTAAAAGGACGACACATCCGGGCGACGCATTGGAGATCGGGACGGAAATTCGGATTTATGGGTAAAAACACGGGTTTCATGGAGTTCGAGCGAGGGAAAGCGCCGTACCGGGATCCCCTCGAGCGTGTAGGTGACTGGGAAGAATTCGTCCTCCCCATGGCAGACGATTCGCTGAGGGAGCAGGGCGCTCGCTGCATGGACTGCGGCATCCCCTTCTGTCACACGGGCGTACCGATGGGGAAAGGACCTGGCGCTTCGGGCTGTCCCTTGAACAACCTGATCCCCGACTGGAACGACCTAGTATACCGGAACCACTGGAAAGAAGCCCTCCAGCAACTTCACAAAACCAACAACTTTCCCGAGTTTACCGGACGCGTCTGCCCCGCCCCCTGCGAGGGTTCCTGCGTCCTGGGCATCAACGCAAACCCGGTGACCATCAAGACCATCGAGTGCGCCATCGTCGACCGCGGTTTCGAGGAAGGCTGGATCCAGCCCGAACCCCCGCCTCAGCGGACCGGAAAGAAAGTGGCCGTCATCGGATCCGGTCCTGCCGGCCTCGCCTGCGCAGCCCAGTTAAACCGCGCCGGCCACAATGTAACGGTATATGAACGGGCCGACCGTCCCGGCGGCCTCCTGATGTACGGCATCCCAAACATGAAGCTCGACAAGGAGAAGATCCTCCAGCGCCGCCTGGACCAGATGACGGCCGAAGGTGTCGAGTTCATCACTGGTGTGGAGATCGGCAAGGACGTGCCCGCCGCGGACCTGGGGAACAACTGCGACGCGGTGGTGATCTGTACCGGCGCTACCAAGCCCAACGACTTCCTGCGTAAAGCACCGGGCCGCGGACTGGACGGCGTTCACTTCGCCATGGAATTTCTTCACGCCAACACGAAGAGCCTGCTGGACTCGGGGCACCAGGACGGAAATTACATTTCTGCCAAAGACAAGCACACCATCGTACTGGGCGGCGGCGATACGGGGACGGACTGCGTGGGCACGGCGCTACGCCACGGTTGCAAGACTATCAACCAGTTCGACGTGATCCAGAAACCGCCTCCCGAACGCGCGCCGAGCAACCCCTGGCCCCAGTGGCCGGTGGTCTACAAGCTCGACTACGGCCAGGAAGAAGGCAAGGCCCTCTTCGGCGACGATCCGAGGCGCTACGACACCAGCACCGTGGAGTTCATCGACGACGGCCAGGGCCGGGTCAAGGCCCTGCGCACCATCGATCTCGACTGGTCGGTCCCCAGCAATGGAGCTCCGTTCAGCCCGAAAAAGGGCACAGAGCAGGACTGGCCCGCCGACCTCGTACTCCTGGCGATGGGATTTTCGGGTCCAGAGGATCCGGTGATAGATCAGCTCGAATTCGAGCGGGACGCCCGGACCAACGCCCAGGCCGAATACGGTAAGTATGCCACGAACGTGGAAAACGTCTTCGCCGCCGGCGACGCGCGTCGCGGCCAGAGCCTCGTAGTCTGGGCGATCCACGAGGGCAGAGAAGCTGCCCGGGAAGTGGATCGCTACCTCATGGGGAGTACGGATCTACCGTGAGTGAGGTTGGATGTTTGTTTGGCGAGCTATGCAAGTTTTAACCTGCCCATGCAAACCCGACGACCCCAACTAGTTAAACCAAAAACAATACATCTCCCACGAATTCCCGCTGCTACGTAGAAAAACTCATTCCTTTAACGGATTCACAAAGGGCACAATAACCCGCGGTGATACCCGCACCAGCGAAGCCAGACCTGTTGGAGAGTCTTCGTCGACGCCGAACTGATTGACATCCTCATCGACATTCCCGACCTGTGATGCTATCCCGGTCACCGCGTCCAGCGAATACAGTTTAGCCGTCCACCCACCGGTCATGAACAACGCACCTCTGTGTGAAGTCAGTCCGGTTGGCAGATCTTCTCCGACGCCGAAATCAGTCGCGTCACCGACGGGTGAGGCGGTCCCCGTGGCAGGATTCAATACGTATAGCCTGGCCGAGTTGTAGCCGACCATGAACAGATCGCTCTCGTGGGATGCGAGACCGAAAGGATGGTCTTCACCGACACCGAATTCTTCGGCATTACCGACCGGCGTGGCTTCCCCCGTCACTGTATTCAGCGCGTAAAGCCTGGTATTCGTCCCCCCGGCCATGTACAGCGTTCCGTGGTGGGACGCCAGTCCCATGGGCTGGGATTCTCCGATCCCGAATTCCACGGCGTCGCCGACACGCATGGCTACTCCCGTTTCCGAATCCAGTGTGTACAGTGCCGAGTTCCATCCTCCCGTCATGTACAACACGCCGTTATGCACGGCCAGACCGTAGGGCTGGTACTCGTCCGCGTCGAATCGCGCGGCATCTCCCACAGGTTTGGCTTCCCCCGTATTGGGATTCAGTTTATACAGCCGGTCGGCGCCCTCGCCAACCATGAGCAGACCCTCGGCGAAGCCGGCCTCGTCGCACCGTGACCCTATCCATTCATCAAGGCCATCGACCCAGGTCAGTAAGGCCGGGGTGCTCGGTAAACACAGACCGTCATTGTTATGAAAGAAAAACGTCGTGACGTCCGAAAGGCCCGAATATGTTCCCGGTATCATGCCGGTGAACTGGTTGTTATGGAGGTAAAGGACTTCGAGATCATCGAGTAATCCCAACTCGGACGGAACGGGTCCGGACAGTTGGTTGCCATGTAGATACAGTCCTTCAAGATCGTCGAGCAGTCCCAACTCAGTTGGAACGGGTCCGGACAGTTGGTTGTTATGGACGTAGAGGAATTCGAGATTCCCGAGTTGACTCAGTTCGACCGGCAACGGTCCAGATAGCCGGTTTCCATAGAGGCTCAGCAGACGCAACCTGGGAAGATCACCCAGCACCGCTGGGATCTCACCCGAAAGATTGTTTGAGTTAAGGTAAAGTGTCTCGAGGTTCGGGAGCTGTCCCAGTTCGACAGGTACCGGTCCTGACAATTGGTTCTCATCGAGATCCATGCGTTCCAGACTGGCCAGTTGACTCAGTTCAACAGGAATCGGTCCCGATAACTGGTTTCGCCAGAGAAGCAATATTTCCAGGTTAGTTAGATTGCCCAGTTCTGCTGGGATCAATCCTGTCAGCTTGTTCGTGTCCATGTACAGCTTTTCCAGCTGTGACAGGTCTCCCAGTTCGGCAGGTATCTGTCCGGAAAGTTCGTTTTTATCCAGGTCAAGACGCACAAGATTGTTGAGTTGTCCCAGTTCCGCCGGAATTTCACCGGTCAGGTGATTGCCACCCAGGTCCAGTCGTTCAAGGCTGGCCATTTGCCCCAGTACCGAGGGGATGGATTCCGTCAGGTTATTGTTTCCGAGATTCAGTACTTCCAGGTTGGACAGCAAATCGAGCTCATTTGGAATGGATCCCGAAATTCCGTTGCTACTCAGATCGAGGATCCTCAGTTCGCCGAGTTGGGAAAGTTCGACCGGGAAAGCTCCTGATACCTGATTGTCCGCTAAATCCAGTACCCTCAGCAGGGCAAGATTGATGAAGTTTTCGGGCAATCTGCCCGACAGGTTGTTCGAACGCAACGCCAACCGGATCACCCTGCCGTTTGCGTCGGTTGTTACGCCGTGCCATTCGTTCAGGGGTTCCTCACTTAGCCAGTTCTCGCCGTCGTCCCAGCTTGGACCATTCAACGCGTGGTAGAAGTCGATCAGCGAGGTGCGATCACTAACAACGATGGATACCGTTACATGCACGCTGGCCGAAGAATCACCAGAGGTGACGGAAACAACCGCACTACCACTCCTCATGGCCGTAACCGTGCCTTCGTTGCTTACGGTCGCCACCGTTTCATCGCTGATCATCCATTTCACCGTCGCGTCTTCGATGATTCGGCCGTTTTCATCCAGAACCGAAACCGTCAGCCTGGCGGTCTCGCCGGCCTTCGTTAACGTTACCGACGATGGTTCGACGATTATCGTTTGTGCCGACTGGGATACGGTAACTGTAGATTTTGCCTGTTTCTGTCCCACGGTGGCCGTGATATCAGCCACGCCGTTACTGTGCGCGGTGACGAGTCCGCCGCTACTCACGGAAGCCACCGAAGGACTACGACTCGCCCAGGCCACATCGTGACCCGACAGTGCGGCTCCGGTCTTGTCCAGCACCTGTGCGGCAAGTTGCACGGACTGACCTATCGCAGTCAGCGTAACCTCGTTCGGAGTAACTACGACGTTAGCCGGTCCGGTTGAACTGGTGGGGCCGTCCTTACCGCAAGAGACTAGCGCAAATAGTGCGAGAAGGAAGAGGATGTGGATCGAATTTCTTCGGATAGCCCTCTGTACGGGTTGGATATTGCAGGCAGATGAGAAAGAAACCGATTCGCAACTGGAATGATGCTGGATATGCATAAATGAATACCCTCAAATATCGTGACTGGTTCGCACGGACGTATTCCGGCTCAATGACGCATTCCGGCGCTCGAGGTGAACTAGACCGATCCATCTGAAAGACGGTGTGACAATCGCTAAGCCATCATGACGCTAATTACGAGATACAAACTGAAGGAAATTAGTGACGTATTCAGGATATTTCAAACGTTTTCAAACAAAAATCTTGGCTGGATCCAAATCGCTGCATTCCTAGACACGGAAAACCGTCCTGTTGACTGGGACCGTTTCTCACATCGACAACCGACTATCCAGCAAAGACTCATGTTTTCTGGGCGCAATTTATAGTCGGAGTAACAAGTTTGGGCTGGCTAGCCATAACTTGTTATTCTGAAATCAAATTCCAAACCAGAATAGTTAGCCGGTTTAAGGGTAGTTACGCCGACTTACGCGATCTTTCCTGCAAATCGTAGAGCGACGCAACCTCGTCTTCATATTGGGGAATGGGGAAGTCCGTCATGGTGAAGCGGGCCTGGGACGCCCGTTTACCGCGGACCAGCCGACTGTGGGCCTCTATCTTGTTCGACATGGCCCCGCAGTGGATGGGGAAGGCGTCGGCCGCGCGGTAACTCAGGATCAGCGTCTTTCGCGGACGGTCCGACGAGTTGATAGCCGACGCGTGAGGCGTCATGCTGCTCATGAAGATCGCTGAGCCTCCGGTTCCTTCCAGCAACACGGCCTCGGAATCGTTCACCTCCTCCGTGACCTTACCCCGAAAGAAACCCTCTGTACTGTGGCTCATCAGCGGAGCGTTATGGCACCGGGGAATGACCTTCAGGCAGCCGTTCTCTTTGGACGTGTCGTCCAGGTAGAATAGGATGGACACCGAGTCCCGGTTGGACAGGGGATAGTAGGACAGATCCTGGTGCCACTCGACGATCGAACCGATATTCTGCGGCTTCATGTTGATCTTGCTGTAGTGGAAGATCAGGTCCGGTCCGTACAACTGCTCGACGCAGTCCAGCAGGGCGGTCGATTCGGAAAAGCTGCGAAAGGGCTCGTAAAAAGTGCAGGGCTCGTAGATACGCCGTACCAGCGTGCCGTTCGGGTCCTGACCAGGCTCCATTTCCATGCTTTCGTCGTCGTGGTTCTCCTTGGTGTTGCCTTCCGATATCCGGTCTATTTCCGTCTTCAGCGAGGCCAGGCCATCCCCGGAAATGAAATCCGGGTAGACGACGTAACCCTCGCGGTTGTAATGATCGATTTGGGCCGGGGTGAACATGCTGTCCTCCGGGGGGTTCCGAGTTTTTTCCGGTCAGTTATAGTGATGAAGTTAGGAGGACGGGTGAAGTGCGTCAAAGTCCAATGATTTCGTACAACCCGTCGATGGCCGTTCCATTTTTTCCGGGGTTGAACGTCCCAGAAAGCGATCCTTGCGCGTTTTCTTCTACTGACTGTCGCTGCTACAGGCGTGGGAGATGCTACAGCCTGGTTGGGCGATAGCGGCGCACGATCAATGTCCATACCGCCACGCTTCCAGGCGCCAGCGCGTCGGGCGCGGGCCGGTTCGCGCTCACCTTGTGACGGTTCAGGGCACCAACCATTCCGGCACATTCGGGGTGCCTGCAAAACGGCGCAACATCCGCCGCCGCGAGATTGCCACGGTCGCGCGGGAGCGCTCCCCGGTCACAGCCGTATCGATCTCCGAGGCAGCTCGCAGGCCCGACTGGAGGGCTCCCTGCATCCACCCCCGATGCCCCGAGGCGTGCTCGCCAGCGAAGTGAATGGGGCCCTCGGGTGATGCCAATTCAGGGTGCTCCGAGAACGGGGGATCGTACTGGGCGAAGGCCGCCCCAATCCAGGGCTGGTGCTCCCACGCGAAGTGGGTTCCGTGTTCCGCAACCTCGCGCGAGCCGGGGAATAGGCCATCAAAGCGATCAATGAAGCCGGGCACGATGGCGCCGGGACCCATCGCCGCAACCGCGCGCGCCATGTCTCCGAACATGTAGGACATCAGAATACCCCGAGGCCCCTCCTGGTTCCAGGTGGGATGCCAGAACTCCGAGTACCCCTCCACAAACGACAACCCCCATCCGTTCAGGCCGTCGCCCTCCCAGCTTCGTTCCGCATACTGGACGTAAACCCGAGTGACGTCCGCGTAGGAGGTGGCATCGAAGGCCGCTCGCTTTGCTTCCGATAGCATGGGGTCGAACACGATCTTGTCGATGACGGGGAGGGGGACCGTGCAGATGAGGTGGCGGCCCCTCAGTTCCTCCGCGGCGTCGCCGTAGGTGGCCACCACCCCGGTCTCATCCCGGACCACCCTCGTCACCGGCGAGCCGGTCCGCACACGGTCTCCGAGCGCTTCGGCGAAGGCCATCGGCAAGGCATCGGTCCCAGCCGGAATCTTGAGCCACGCGTCCCGCCCCCCACGGAGGAACACGCCCGGCGTCTCCCGGTGGCGGTTCTCCTGATCGGAAACGATGAGGTACTCACCCTCCTGCGTATAGAAGGGAGATGTCTCGATGCCGAAGTGGTCGATGTAACCGAGCGTTAGATCATGGTCGGGCGGGATACGGGCCGGGCCGGATTCGGCGATGAGCCCGTCGTCGAAGGGCTCGCGAAGCGTCTGTGCCCGGCCCCCCGCCGCGTCTCTTGCTTCCACAACCCGTACATCGTGCCCCGCCCGGACCAACTCGTATGCGGCGACCAGCCCGGACAGACCGGCGCCCACCACGATCACGTCGACCCGATCTACAGTTGGTGGTGTTGGCGGTGTTGGTGGTGTTGGCTCGGGCGGGTCAGTGACGACCGGACCCATGCCTTTGTCCGAGCAGCCGATGCCCAGGAATAGAGAGGCCAGGGCGCCGCCACCCCGGACGAGAAAGTTCCGGCGGCTGACAGTTGTCTTTTTCTTGTTGGCCGTCATCGGTATTCGGTCTCCCGCTGGCGTAAGTTCATGATTGGGGATCGACCGGCGGCGGACGGAAGGTGTTCCGTACTCGGAGTGATCGCCGGAAGGAGGCCGTTCAGATCGTCGCCCACGCCAGGGACCCGATCACGATGGCCGCGAGTTGGCGCATAGCGCTGATTTTGGGCATCATCGACTCTAACGCGCTTTGCTTGCTGACCATGGTATTATAGCGATTGCTTTACTTAGTGTCTATTTGTAAAGTAAAATTGCGTCAGGGATGACTCATGCCGCCAACTCGTCATTCAGTTTCTGAATAGGGCAAGGGGGTCTCGACAATACCGATGCCTTTCGTTTCCAACGCCCGGATGTACGCCGTGAGCCCCGAAGCCGAGGTGGCCTGGAAGGATCTCATAGCCCACGTCGCCGAGGACGCCGGCACGTCGTTCGACTACTTCGCGTACCCGGCCCCGCAGCCGCTCGAGAACCTCTGGCGCCGTGGCGACCTCGGATGCGTGCAAATGTGCGGATACCCGATCGCGCTCAACTTAGCCGACGTCGTGCCGCTGGCGTCGCCCATCCCGGCCGCGTCCTGGGCAGGAGGCAGAGCGCTCTCCCGGACCGACCTGATCGTGCGCGCCGATGCACCCTATCGCGTGCTATCCGACACCTTCGGAGGTACCGTAGGCTGGACTGTCGCCCACTCGCAGTCGGGCTTCAATGCATTGAGACATCATCTTCTGCCCTACCGCAGCGAGGACCGCCCGCGTCTCTACCGCCGCTCCGTCGGCAATCTCGTCACCGCGCGGTGCATCCTAGACAGCGTGGCGGACGGCAGTATCGACATCGGACCGCTGGACGCATTCTGGCACATGCTGGTCAGGAAGTACCTGCCCCAGCTTACCGAGCATGTCCGCGTACTTGAATCGACCGAGACCGTAACCATGCCGGCATTCGTCGCGGCACCCGCATTGCCCCGATACACCGTCGATCGTCTGCGCGAGGCATTCACGGTAGCCCATACGCGGCCCTGGTTCGCCCCGTTTAGGGAAGTGCTCTTGATCGAAGGATTCGAGAAGGCAACGCGCGAGACGTTTCATCAAACCCTGGAATGGGCGCAGGCCGCCGAGGCCGCGGGGTACCTTGAGCCTGCGTGAAGGAGTCGACCGATGGCCACTTCAGCCCGGCAGCGGACAGCACGCATGAACCCGGCCGCTGATCAACCACGAGCATGCCACCATGAACTATGATTTTGATCTCGGAACCTGGTCCCGGAAGATCTTGACGGATTCGGATGCCTGTCAGCTGTGGTTCGATCACGGCCTGAACTGGACCTACGGATTCAATCACGAAGAAGCGGTGGACTGTTTCCGACGCGCGGCGGACGCAGACCCATCGTGCGCCATGGCCTGGTGGGGGATCGCCTATGCAAGCGGACCCCACTACAACCGACCATGGATCAGGTACACGGATACTGAAATCGCTCACACGCTCCCGACCTGTCATGACGCGGTGACGACCGCGGTATCGCTCATCGCTGATGCGACCCCGGCTGAGCAAGCCCTGATCCGGGCTTTAGCGAAACGTTACCGGAATGGCGAGGAGCGCGATACCGAGGTGCTAGACGGCTGGCATTGGGACTATGCCGCCGCGATGCGGGACACATACGGTGCGCATGAGGATGACGCCGACATCGCCGCCCTCTATTTCGACGCGGCGCTGAACTGCACGCCTCGACAACTCTGGAACCTTCAGACCGGACAGCCCAACCCGCGCGCCCACACGAGCGAGGTGATGCCGGTGATGGACGCCTGGATGGAACGAATCAAGCGTATCGGACCCATCCATCCGGGCATCGTTCACTTGTACATCCATGCGCTGGAAATGTCACCGATGCCGGAGCGCGGGCTCAACGCGGCCGACCTGTTGCGCGGGCTTCTACCCGACGCCGGTCACCTGGAGCACATGTCGGCACACATCTATGTCCTTTGCGGCGACTACACGCAGTCGGTGTCCCAAAGCGAACGCGCGGTCTCAGCCGACGACAAGTATCTTGCCTATGCCGGAGACCAGAACTTCTACACCACATTACGGTGTCACGATCTCCATCTCTACATGTACGCGGCCATGTTTCTCGGCCAGTTCGGCAAAGCCACCCATGCCGCCAACCGGATCCGCGCGATGGCCACGCCCGAGCTGATCGCCAGGAGTGCGCCCTTCATGGCCTCCATACTCGATGGCTACTCCGCCATGTGTACGCACGTCCTGGTTCGCTTCGGCCACTGGCAGGATCTGATCGCATCGTCCCTGCCGCAGGAGCGATCTCTTCGCCCGATCGAGACCGCTATGCATGCCTATGGGCAAGGTGTGGCGCACGCCGCCCTCGGCCATATCGAAGAGGCAGAAGCCGCTCGCGACGCGTTCGACGAGGCCGCCGCCGTGATCCCCAAGGACGCGATCTTTCTCAGCAACACGGTGCGTGACATGCTCCGCATCGGCGAGGCCATGCTCGATGGCGAGCTCGAATACAGGAAGAAGAACTACGATCGCGCATTCGCCAGCCTGCGCCTTGCCGTCTCGCGTGACGACGGGCTCAACTACACCGAACCCTGGGCCTGGATGCATCCTTCGCGCCATGCGCTCGGCGCGCTCCTCGCCGAGCAGGGCATGTTCAGCGAAGCAGAAGCCGTTTTTCGCGCCGACCTGGGCTACGACGCTAGCCTCCCGCGCTGCTGCCAGCATCCCGACAACGTGTGGGCGCTCCAGGGGCTGGTTGAATGCGTCGAACACGCGGGCGATGCCAACGAGCTTCGTCTTCTGCGACAGAGGCTGGCGTTCGCAAAAGCGCGCGCCGACGTTCCAATCGAAACATCCTGCTTCTGTCGATAGGTTTGTCGGCAGGCGACCGCAAACGCTGGAGCGCGGAAGGTCTTGGGTTACACGTCCGACCTTGCTCCACCGCCGGCACAACAGATTGTTGGATGCGTCTGGATGCGCCGTTTGCTACCGGATTCGGGGTGCAAGAGATCCTGATCGACAGTCACCTTCGATCATTATGGACCAATGATTTCGTTCAACCCTTCGATCGTGCGATCCATTTCTTCTGAGGTCGAACGACCCAACACCTGACCGATTCGGTCCACCGAAAGGGTTCGAACCTGGCCGATCTTCACCCAGGATCGTTTCGGAAGGTCATCCGAATCAAGAGGAAGGGTCAGAGGGAAACCCGCTCGTTGAGTTTGACTAGTAACCGCCATGGCGATGACCGTACCGGATCGCTGATTGAAGACTTCATGGCTCAGGATTAGTACGGGACGTCGCCCTGCCTGTTCCTGGCCACGGGCGGGACCCAGGTCAGCCCAGCGGATTTCTCCCCTCAATATTCGGGCCAATTATCCACATCCTCCACGAGTCCTTCTTCAGCCATCTCCTGTTCCACGACAGGGTCCAGTTTCGCACATTCTCTTGCCAGTCGACCCTGTTTGAGTCGATCCAGTTTTTCCGCGACGGCTTCCTCGATCGCCTGGCTTCTGTTCTTATATGCCTGCTGCATAATTAAATAGTCGAGTTGCCTGACGATTTCCTCGTCCAATGTAATCGCGATCTTGGATTTCATGATGGTAATCCTCCTTAGTATGACAATATATCATACTTTAAGGATTGTCAAGTGATCGTCTGTGCGTCTCGATCTCTGGATGACATACTGGATAACGGGTACCAGGCTGTCCTGTCATTCGTAGACCAGATGCAAAACACAAATCGGCTACTATTCCATCTCTATGAACGCTTGCCTGGAGTCTCCATATTGACGATGTCTTTGTCAGGAAAGACGAACTGAATTTGGAAACCAAATGCCATGCGAATCTGGGACCTCCCAACTTCCATACTCTGTCGCCAGCACCTCCTGTCCTTTGAAGCCATGGCCGTAACCGGCGGCTCAAAACAACGTAACTTTCAGTCTACACTAAATAGCTGACTTTGTCCTGTCAACCAGGGTGGTAAATGCCAACAGTGGGAAAATCAGTTGTCATATACCCAAATATAGTGTACACTATTTACGTGTGATCAACAACAGGAGGCATTTATGAAAAACATCACTCTCAGTGCGGACGAGAACATTATTGAGGCCGCCCGACGTCGAGCTGTATCGGAGCACACGACTTTGAACGAACAGTTCCGTCTGTGGCTAGTAAACTACGCGCGACTTGAATCCCAGGCTGACGAAGCTATGAGAGTAGTTCGTGAGTTACAGGGCAGTGTATTTACCGGTGGTCGCAGATTTACGAGGGACGAGATGAATGAGCGCTGAGTACTTCATCGACACCAATGTATTCATTTACCTGTTCGACGAAACAGATGAGCGCAAACGAAAAAGTGCGGAACATCTTATTCATCAGGCATTGGTAAATGGGAACGGATGCATTAGTTATCAGGTTGTCCAAGAAGCTATCAACGTACTGACCAAAGGACTCAAAGTATCATCTGACAAAGTCCGAGAGATTCTGGAACATGTCTTGTTGCCGCTCTGGCAAGTTTATCCAACCCAGGCGATTTACCATCGCGGTCTGGATCTACATGCACGGTACGGGTTCAGTTACTACGACAGCCTCATCATTGCAGCGGCAATTGATGCAGGATGCGAAAATCTTTATACAGAAGATCTTCAGCACGGACAAAGGATAGAAGGGCTGTCGATTAGAAACCCATTTGAAAACTGACCAGCGATATATCGACTCCGGGTAACAAAAGCTGATTCATGATACTAGCTGTCCAATGCCTGCCGGATCGCATCTGACAGCCCCGTATGACGGATATCGAACGCAGCACAGATTCATCAACCACAACTGTTTCGTTCCTCAGACTTTCAACGAGTTTACGGCCGCGATCGGTTGGCAGTAGGTGCGTACCCATTTCGGCGTCGACAGGACCGGCTGTTTCTCCACCAGGCTTCCGGATCATCTCGAAGGACAGGCTGCCGGAACCGATGATGGTGGAAGCATGAAATTCGATCGTTGGCACGCCGGAGTGCTGAAGGATTTCCCCGACTTCCCGCCTGCTTTCCAAATGGCCGGATAGTTGACGTCCGTTACCCAGACCCCCGAGGTAAATGATACGCCGCACTCCAGCCTCGCGCGCTGCGCTCGCAAGGCACCGAACACGGTATCCACCGTCTTCCAGGTGTCGCAGCAACCTGCCCCCAATGTATCCTTTGGCTCCGTTCAGGAGGATGGTATCCCGTTTCACAGCGTGAGTTGAATTTGATCCAGCCATGAAACCTCCGTCTACTTTAACACCAACATCAGACCCGAGAGACGTTCATAGCTTATTATACGTACTAAGGCTAAGAAAGGATTTGTGTGGTGAACGGTATCACCGTACATTAAGGCATGGATATTCGCTCGGTTAGTCACCGGGGACTGAGTCGGTTGCTGGAAGAGGACGATTCCCGGTTTGTGAGACCAGACATGGTCGCCCGTGTGCGCAGAATCTTGACCATGATCATCCTGGCCGAGGACATCAACAGTTTTGCGGCCGATGCGCCGCGTGGCTGGCGGTTCCACCGTCTCGCTGGTGACCGGCAGGATGTATGGAGCGTCTCGGTGTCTGGTAACTGGCGAATCACTTTTAAAGAAGCGGACGGCTACATCGATCGCTTAAACCTGGAGGATTACCACTGATGGCCGCTAACGCGATCAACGTGAATATGACTCCCTCCCATCCGGGTGACTTCATTCGCACGGAGATCATCGAGGAATTTGGTCTAAATGTCACGAAGGCTGCCAAAATCCTCGGCGTCCGCCGGGCAACGCTTTCCGCCTTGCTGAACTGCAACGCAGCGCTCTCGGCTGAGATGGCCCTCCGCATCGAGATGGCCTTCGACGTAAGCATGGACATGCTATTGAGGATGCAGGCCTGGTACGATGCTTCTCAGATGCGCGCTCGTGCAGGTGAGATTGACGTTCAGCGGTACGAGCGCCACCCGGCGTGACCTCGTCCTTCTCTTCTGATGACTTGATGAAGCCCGATACCTAGGAAGAATCCTGCGCTCCACTGCATAGGAGTTATACGATACCTGAGTTTGTAGCCTCATAGTCTGGAGTGAAATAGAAAATGACAAACCGCAGCAAGAAAACCTCTTTTAAAAAGGCTGGCAGATCGAATCGGGAAGACCGACTTCGAATTGAAAAGGAACGTTTCGCAGGAGATTTAGACACTGCAGTTTTTCGCATTTCGCAAGCTATGCAACAACAATCCGGCATCGCGAATGAATCAGGGCCTGTGGTTGCCTACTGGCAAACGGCGGTCGTCAAGATTGTCAGATGGTTTCAAAAACCACGAGGGCTGAAATTCAATCCCTGGGATTACGTTGAGCAAAAAGAGAAAAAAACCATGAAATGGGTTTGCAACCTTCGTAGCCAGTGGATGACTCGTAAGCTCAGCTCAGAAAAAGTCATCGAGTTTATGGTAGTGAACGAGGAAAGCCTTAATGTCATACCAACAGACATAATCCTGGAATATGGTGAAGTAGTTATGAATAACGGGAACAGGATTCAACTCGTGAGACCAGATTCAACCCACGTTGGTAAGATATCTGGAAGCTTATTCGGGACTTTTTACTCTAAAGAAGAATCGGGTCCAAATCGAGAAGTATACGATCTCATTGTGCGGATAAGAGATCGGATTCGAAGTGAGAATGGCGGTGGTTCGTCTAATGAATAAGTCGTACATGCGACTGTACGGTATTCGCAGTACGTACGGGAGTGATGTTAGGTCGAGTCACGCTACGATAGTCTACAAGATTGACGACTTGTTTGGTGTGCAGTATGGCATTCGGATGCTAATGGAGGCCATGCAAAGACTGGAATCTAACGCAGATGGCCAACGACGCTTAACCGAAAAAGGATTATGTGAGGATGTTGCCGTATGGATGGAGTTTATTCTGCTTCGATTTGAAATGCATACAGGGGACGAAGGGGATTATGGATATCAAGAGTATGCCGAGAAACTCACCGAGGCTGAAAGGGAACAATTTTTGAAAGCCCGGCAGTTAAGAAGGAGTCACATACAACATCTGTCTGCAAAATGGCTGCGAAAAAGCACGCTAGTACTTGACGTTGAAGATGAGGATAATATAGAAGCAAAAAAGATACTCTTAGGATTTAGTATAGAAGGAGCGGATAGAAAAATGACTCGTAATGAGATTGAATTTGATATCCCTCCTGGTAAGCAGTTACAGTTACCGTTTTTTGCTGTGATGGATCTAAACTTTGGCTGTTTAGATTGGGAGGTTTTCTCCGGTGGTGTAGATAAGATACTGGAGTGCCTACAAAGAGATCTGCGTAATCTACAATCCAAACTGGTCGCGGAAATCAACAATCTATCGAAAGATAAGAGAGCGGAAATACTGATGTGTTTAAATTAGGCTGTGCACTCGAATCCCAGTTGGAAGCAAATGCATCCTTGACGGATTTTGAAAACCAATAATCAGGAAAAAGGGAGACAGAGTAAATCAATTGAGGTGTTACCAAATACGACAAGACCCCGATGGAAACCCGTCGGGGTCTTGAGTCATATGAGTAGCCACCGTGATTCAAGCTCCTCGGGTTGGATTCGAACCAACAACCTAGTGGTTAACAGCCACCCGCTCTGCCATTGAGCTACCGAGGAAAATGGCGTTTACAACAGCATCCGAATATAGAATCAGGACATCAATGTGTCAAGCGATTTGTAGGGTCAGTCCATTGCCTCGATCTGGCGTAGAAGTGTTGAACTCAGCGTTCCCCGGGCGACTTCGGCCACCGGTCCGGTCAGCTTCAAGTTGAACTCCTCGTCTATGTCTACAAGCATGGCGCCGCCCGGTGATTCGACGGTCACGGGTGGCGTGACCATGCCTTGGCGCACTGCGGCACTCGCCGCCGCACAGGCGGATGATCCTGAAGACTGCGTTTCGCCGGCGCCTCGTTCCCAGATGTGGATGTGGATCGAGTCGGGACCGGTGGTTTCTGCCAACTGAACGTTGGTTCTATTGGGGAAGATCGGGTGGGTTTCAAGTGCTGGGCCGATACGCAGCAGGTCGACGCGTCGCCAAAGCAGGTCGTCGGGTTCGGGCTGCCACCGCTGGCTCCTGGGATGAAATACGACGCAGTGTGGATTGCCCACGCTCACTCCGGTGAAGGTCAGTGTTTCCCCGGTGACTTTGATCGGCTGCTCAACCAATTCTTCGATGTCCAGGGTACAGGGCAATGCCGCCGGGCTGAACGTTGCCCTGCCCATTTGTACGGTGGCCGCGGACACCACTCCGCAAGGATCGATCTGGGTTTCGACTTGTACCTTTCCGCCGGGTGTTTCAACGGAGATCGACTGCTTTTGTGTTCGGCCCGTGGCGCGCAGGTAACAGGCAAATATCCGCAGTCCGTTACCGGAGGTTTCAGCCTCGCTCCCGTCTGGATTCCAGATCCTCAGGCCGAAGTCCGCCGAATCGGAATCTTGGAGTGTCAGGACGCCGTCGCTTCCAATGCCCTTCCGGCGATCACATATCCAAGTGATGCGTTCGGGCGTCAATTTGAAGGTCAATTCAGCCGGATCCAGCACGATGTACTCGTTGCCCAGTCCGTGACCCTTGAAGAACTCGTTACTCATGCACCGTCCGAATTAGTTCGTACTACGCGCCGGCCAAATCAGAAGCTGTACTTCATGTTCAAACTGGCCCCGATCATCATGAGATCGCTGGTCGAGACGCCGTACATGACGTCGAATCCCCGGCCCACCGATGACTCGTGGCTTCGAAGCTGGGTCCAGGGTTTTTCGTCGTCGAATTCGCTGAACTTCGACCAGCGAAACTTGGCGCCGATACCCACCTTGTCGCTGAGCGCGTAGTCGACGCCAACTACAGCCTGGTATGCGGTCAGCAGATCATTCATCTTGTGCCTGCCCACGGTCGTGGTCCCGGCGAGGCGGGCTTTCAACAACGGATCATCGAACGTCGAGATCGCATCCGGATCGTCATTGCGCTGGAAGCGTCCATAGTAGTCCAGCGACGTGCGCGCGACACCTACACCGATCCCCAGGTAGGGCGTAAAAGGCGAGTCCGAATGGAAGTCGTAGTACGCGTTGGCGAAGAAGCTGTGCGCCATCAGGTCTTCCAGGCCGCCTTCGAGTGTTTCCAGTTCCTGTTGCTGCTTCTCCTGGGTTACCACGTCGATTATCTGAGATGCACCCTCACCCGGCTTGTACGACGTGGTCCGGTACAGGTATTCCCCCTCAAACCGCAGATCGTTCCAACTGTATCCCAATGCGAGCACGCTCTGTACCCCGTTGCCCCGACCGACTTCATGGGTCCATTGCGCCGGGGGAGGCGCGGTCAGGCAGTCATCGGCGCCCGTCTCGGCAAGACCTGGATTGGAAAGCTTGTCGCATTTCGTACCCCAGTCATTGTCCCTTGCGTCAAGGGTCAGGCCCGGCGCCACCGTGAAGCCCAGGTTGGTGCGCAGGTACCAGCCGTCCTGGGCCGCTGCCCGGACGGTAATCGAGGCCGCCGCCAGACAGAGGATCAACATTCCAAGTTTACGTATCATGAGTAGGTCTCCTTTCGATACGGGGAGAGGATCCCCGGTTTAAAAGGTGATCTTCGGTTAGGTCACGAAGAACGGAAGGGTGCCATCGTTGGCTCCGAGGGATGGGAACCAATCCGAATACTAAATTGGATTTGAAGGGAATGCAAACGGTTTCTGTCGACGGATTATGCCGCGGTCGGGGTGTCCAGTCCGCGTCTGGTTTCCTCAACCACGAGGTCCACCACCGCCCGCAGGGCTTCGTCTTCCGTATCCCCTTCAAGGCGGCGCAGGCGGTAGTGATCGATCTGACGGTCCGATCCGGTGCCGTATCGTATGACGTCGAGTACGTGGGCCAATTCGGCTTCACATCCCAGTGCGTGGGCGTCTTCTGTCAGATCTTCGACCAGGGATCCGGCGTATTCGTCGATGTCGAGGCGTCCCGATTCCTCCGTATCGCCCAGAAAGGCAACCACCCCATAACGCTGGGCGAGCCAGCAGTTCTCTTTGATCAGCTCGGTGGGAGGTTCAGGTGGAAGCCGGTCTTCCAATGCCCGGCGCAGCAGGTTCCGTACGAGGCATGCGTAGAGCGCTACGACGGACATGGCATCGTCTACGGTCTGGCAGATGTCGCAAATGCGCAGTTCCAGCGTGGGAAAAGACCGGGATGGCCGGATGTCCCACCAAAGTTCGCTGCTGTCCTGGATGAACTCCATCCTGCGGAAGTCCTCAACCAGGTTCTCGAATGCTTTCCAGGAGTGGAGCGGTCTAGGCAGTCCAGTGCGAGGCATACTGCCGAAGAGGGTCAGCCGGTACGACTCGAAGCCGGTTTCCCGTCCGCTGCTGAAAGGAGACGAAGCAGAGAGCGCGTGGAGCAGTGGAAGATACCGCCTCATCGCCGTCATGACCTGGACGCGACTGTCCCCGTCGCCGAACCCGGCGTGGATGTGCATACCCCCCACGAGCAGTTCCCGGACGGCTTGCTGGTAGGTCATGGCAAATTGTTCGTAGCGATGCCCGGCTGTGACGACCTGGTGTTGCCAGGCCGCGAAGGGATGGGTGGAGGCGGCCATGACCGCGGCGCCGTGCTGTGACGCCGCGTCGAGGACCAGTCGCCGGGTCTCCATAAGGGCCGAGCGGACGTCCTCGACGGATGTGCAAACCCGGGAGGTGGTCTCGATCTGGGACCGGAGGAATTCCGCCACAACTTTGTGATCCCCGCGGTTCTTGTCGCAATACTCGAAGATGCGGGGGTCTGGGTCGGGCAGAAGATCGCGCGTAGCCGGATCGACCAGGAAAAACTCCTCCTCGACGCCCAGTGTTATGGCAAGGGGATCTGTGCCTTTGGGGTCCGTCACTGTACCTCCTCGTATAGAATCCGGGAGATACTACATCGCCGCCCTGGCGGTGTCAACGCGTATCTTTATGCGTTTCCGAATCGATATTATGCGAAGTCATCGACGCCTGTAAACTTCCCCGCGTGTGGCTACGCGTATTGTGAGTATGATAAGTTCTTCGACGCCCACTTCATACAACACACGATAATCACCGATGCGAATGCGACGTATACCACGATACTCACCTTTAAGAGAACTTCCAGTGAGTGGATGCTCTCTCAGGTGATCAATCGCATGAATGATGCGAACGCGATCTTGCTGTGAAACATGAGCCAATTCTTTGGCTGCACTCCCCTTAATGCGTATCGAGTAGCTCATGTCTGACCTTGTCCCAGTCAAGCACTGGATCTGTAGGATCTCTTAGACGATCGATAGCTACGCTAAGGTCGTCATAATCCTCGAGATAACGCTCGAGTGCCTGACGAACAAGTGCGGCACGACTTCTCTTGAGTTCCGCGGCAGCCGCGTCAAGTGCTTCCACCAGGCTATCTGGAACTCTTGCGGTGATCTGACTCATTGTCTGTACCTTGATTGCAAGTGAATTAGTATAATGTCATATGATTTCATTGGTATTAATCTATCTCGCCCCCCTGTATTGTCAACAAAAACCTTAACATAGCCGCCTGCCTATCAAGTTGACACAGCGCGCTTTAAGGGGTATTTTGAGTAGACCCACCGATAGCATGGAGGTCACCCGCATGATAAAAAAAACGATTCAAAAACGGCCCCTGGACGGCGTAGGGATCTGGCCGATGTAGAGATGCTTGAAGGGGAGTGAAGTTACTCCGGGAAGTGAAAGGAGAGAACTATGCGTCATGTGCTAATTCTACTTTTGTTTTCCTGTCTGGTGGCAGGAAAAGCAAACGCCCAGGTATCTCTGCATATTGAAGGTTATTCACCCATTGCGTTGGAAGACCTGGGGGTACTGGCAGACGGAACAGGTTTCGGAGGCCTAGTGGCAGTCACCTATCCGTTCATGGATTCGGAAATGATTGACCTGGTTGCAAAGGCCGGATTCAATCACTACGGCACGCGCAAAGAAGAAATCCTCATTGAAGGCGATATCGCGATTGACATCGACGCGGCGTATCAAGCAATCCCGATTACCGGAGGAGCTCGAATTTACTACGGGTCCAAAAGGTACTATGTCGAAGGACTGCTCGGTGTGGAAATCAAGCGAGGCGATTTCGACTTCCGCGACCTCGAGGATGAAACATACAAAACAGATGTGCTCGCATCTATCGGTGGCGGCATAACGGTTTGGCGAGGCCTGGGTGTGATTGGATCATTCAGTTTTAGCAATGATCTGTGGAGGTATGCGAGTCTGGGTCTATCGTATAGTTTCGGAAGATGAACTTCGATTCTGCCATTGATCTTCGTTTCGAAGATTGATCTCCGTCGCCGACCCACAGAATCAGGGATCCCTCTTGGCGTATGTAGGGGTGGTCAAATAATCGAAGACTGGTCGACCGTCATTAACCTCGAACTTTGCGTTGCAACCAGATCCCTGACATAACCATGACGAAAGCGTAGACAAGAAGCCCTATCAGACCTGGGATACCGAGCATGTCCCCCATGTCTTCCGAGGAAACCCAGTCAAACGCTACCAGGTATAGCACAAGAAGTACGGCCGCACCAACACAAAGCATAAACCAGGCGGCCACCACCTGTTCAATCCTCTTCTGTACCTTGTTCACGAACGCCTCCTTCGATATTCAGTTTCGGGTTAGGGAGGTCGAGGCAGGGTTGGGATTTCGCTGGGCTTTCCGAGATGAATTTTGAAACTCAGGAAACTGGAATACATGGTGTAAAATGGAGTTGCAGACCTAGTTTAGTTTTGACCAGTTAGGGATATTGGGAACAAACGTGGGTCTTCCTGGAACTAAGTGTGATGTCCTAAAGAAACCGCCTTTGTTTATTTGTTGGGCCTTTCGATAATTTTCTTAGCCTTGTACAGGTGTTTAATTGCTTTGTCGATCCCTCTAACTATTTCGTCGGTTTCATCGGTATCAAGATATTCAACTTTGGACGGCCCATGCTTGCACAAGCGTCCAAGAATCTGGTGTCGATATTCTCTTAACGCTTTCTTTGCTTCCTCTATCATTCTGGTCGCGTTGGTCTGTTCACTCATACTTTATTTCTACCTCAATCGTTCGATTTAGTTGCTGGTCCATCGTCGATGTAAGGTGAACCGTTGTGTTTCCATACCAGATAGTTATTACCGTTTCCATCAGAGGCGACCGAGATTTTGTCGGCAATATCCTTAGGTGTTGAAAACAATGGACCATGTGGACCATGACTAAGTAGGTATTTTTCATTAAGTGTTTTTCGGTGGTTGTTCATATCTTCCCTTTCTTTTATTAGTATCCAGCTTAGACCTTCTTATGTCGACACACCCTCTCGCACGTGTTGTCGTTGAGATGAGGGGGATCGTCGATACAGACTTAGCGTCCATCGTCATTTGTGGCGGCTTCACAGTCAACCCCATCGACAATAACTGGTCCATGCTACCGGATTTTAATCGACGGGGATCAGACTGCTCCTCGATCGTATTACGTCTTTCTTACCTGCTCAACTCACAACCCAGTGACCCGCCTGGTTAGCACCTTCTCCATACTTTTCCTTAACCCAGAACTCCGAGTCCTAAGGCCGAATCAGTACCCGCTACTTCTTTTTGTTAGGGCGCTGCGTGAGAGCGGAACCTGCAGCGGATTTTGCAGCCTTGCTAGCTTTGGGATTCCGCAGGACCTTGGATGCCGCTGAAGCCGCCTTCTTGCTGGTAACTTCTCTGTTAGTTCTTCGTGCCATCTGACTCACCTCCTTTCACGTAACAAAAATGATCATCTCATCCTATGGTCTGTCTCGCCCTCATCTAATATAGCTCGGGAGTGACAATCATACTCTATTGCAGTTTTCGTTCGTCAGTTCACTACCTCGTAATCCGCGTCGATAGCGCCGTCTTCCTTCTTCTTCTTGGCCTGCGGATCTTCGTTCGGCGGTGATCCCGGTGGCGGTCCCTGTGGCCCCTGGGGTCCTTGCGGTCCCTGTTGCGGACCATCGGGTCCGGGCGGGGCGCCGCCATCCTGTGCCGCCTGTGCCGCTTGCTCGGCCTGGGCCTGCTGGTAGAGGACCTCGCCGAGTTTCTGCGAAGCCTGCGTCAGCTTCTCGGTGGCTGCCTTGATTGCCGCCGGATCGCTGCCCTCGAGGGCCTGCTTCATTTCGGCCAGGGCCGATTCGATGGCGCCGCGGTCTTCGGCGGAGAGCTTGTCGCCATGCTCGGACAGCGACTTCTCCGTCGCATACACGAGCTGGTCGGCCTGGTTGCGGGCTTCCACTTCTTCCTTCTTCTTGGTATCCTCGTCGGCGTGGGCCTCGGCATCCTTGACCATCTTGTCGATCTCGGATTCCGAAAGGCCGCTGGACGCCTCGATGCGGATCTGCTGTTCCTTGCCCGTGCCCATATCCTTGGCGGATACGTTGAGGATCCCGTTCGCGTCGATATCGAACGCCACCTCTACCTGGGGCATGCCGCGGGGTGCCGGGGGAATGCCGTCCAGGTGGAACTTGCCCAGCGTCCGGTTGTAGAGGGCCATGTCCCGCTCGCCCTGGAGCACGTGCACCTCGACCGACGGCTGGTTGTCCGCCGCGGTGGAGAAAACCTGGCTCTTCTTCGTGGGAATCGTCGTGTTCCGGTCGATGAGTCGCGTGAACACGCCGCCGAGGGTCTCGATGCCCAGGGACAGCGGTGTTACGTCGAGCAGGAGCACGTCCTTCACTTCGCCGGACAGCACCGCGCCCTGAATGGCCGCGCCGATAGCCACGACCTCGTCCGGGTTTACGCCCCGGTTGGGCTCCCTGCCGAACAGTTCCTTGACGATCTCCTGGACCTTCGGCATCCGCGTCGATCCGCCCACGAGCACCACTTCGTCAATGTCCGAGGTCGAGAGTCCCGCATCGGATATCACCTGGCGGCATGGCCCCACTACCCGCTGGACGAGGGGATCCACGAGCTGCTCGAGCTGGGCCAGGGTCATCGTGCGGTTCAGGTGCTTGGGCCCGGAAGCGTCCGCCGTGATGAAGGGCAGGGCGATTTCCGTCTGTCCCGCTGTGGAGAGTTCGCACTTGGCCTTCTCGGCCGCTTCCTTCAATCGCTGCAGGGCCATGGCGTCGGACCGGAGGTCGATGCCCGCTTCCTTCTTGAATTCATCCGCCAGGAAGTCCACGACCGCATCGTCCAGGTCGTCGCCGCCGAGATGGGTGTCGCCGTTGGTCGCCATGACCTCGAAGACGCCGTCACCGATCTCGAGGATCGATATGTCGAAGGTACCGCCACCGAGGTCGAACACAGCGATCTTCTCGTTGCTCTTCTTGTCGAGTCCGTAGGCCAGTGAAGCCGCCGTCGGCTCGTTGATGATGCGCTTGACGTCCAGACCCGCGATGCGGCCGGCGTCCTTGGTGGCCTGGCGCTGGCTGTCGTTGAAATACGCCGGTACCGTGATCACGGCTTCATCGACGGACTCTCCCAGGTAGTCTTCGGCCGTTTGCTTCATCTTCTGCAGGACCGCCGCGGAGATCTCCGGCGGCGAGTGCGACTTGCCGTCGACGCGTATGCTGACCTGGCCGCTTGCGCCTTCCACCACGCTATATGGCATGCGCGTGCGTTCGTCGGGTACCTCGTCGAAGCGGCGTCCCATGAAGCGTTTGACGGAGTAGACCGTCGCTTCAGGATTGGTTACCGCCTGCCGCTTGGCCGTGGCGCCGACGAGACGCTCGCCGTCCTTCGCGAAGCCCACGACGGAAGACGTGGTCCGGCTGCCTTCCGTGTTCGGCACAACGGTAGGCTCGCCACCCTCGACTACCGCCACGCAGGAGTTGGTCGTGCCCAGGTCGATTCCAATGATCTTACCCATATGTTTAATACTCCTAAAGCAATGAAGAGGTTTGCCACGCCCGTCCCTGAGTAGAGACGAACCATGGCCACCTCTGTGTAGTGACGGGACATGCCCGCCCCTTTGAGGATGCGGGACTATCCCGCCCCGGAATTAAGTGACAGTGATCTGAATCTGCCTGGGCTGCGACGCTTCTGCCTTTCGCAGCGTGATCGTCATGACGCCGTCTTTGTACGTCGCGTCGATCGCCTCGGTATCCACCGTATCCGGTACGGGGAAAGAGTGCTCGAACTTGCCGTTGGTCCGTGGCTTCGCTTCGCCGTTGATGCCGAAGGGACTCTTGCGTTCGCCGCGCACGGTCAGAACGCCCTTCTCCAGGCTGATACTTACGTCTTCAGTAGAAACCCCCGGCAGGTCCACCGCGATCAGGAAGGCGTCTTCCGTCTCGTGGGTGTTTACTCGGGGCGACCAGCGGGACGAGATCCCGGCCTGGAACGGGAAATGCTGGAACATGCTGTCCAGTTCGGTTTGCAGGTTCCGCAATGGGTAAAGGGCTGACTGTCTCATGATGCTCCTCCTTTTTGGTTTATCGCTAAATCGTTATGCTTCTTTCGGAACCGAATGGCAATCGCCGGCGTACATTAGTTTAGATACATGGGCGATGCGACTGAACCGGCATCCGCAACGTTGTAAGCGCAAAGATCGTGCCAGTCAGAAAAAATGCATCCAAAGATGTGTCAAATGAAGATCGTAAGATGTTGATATAAAGGTGTTTATAGCATCAGAAAAGAAAACTGATAAAAATGTATCACATTCGAGAGGCCAAACGCGATCTGCCAACATGACATAAACTGCCAAAATGACACATCGCGACTGCCACCGGGACACGCAGCATACTGGCAGGGAGGTAACGCACTATGAAGCTTACCAAGAAGATCCAGGTTCGAGATGATCAGGCGCTGGACATCTACCTGAAGGAAATCGGCGATACGGAACTGCTTAAGGCGGAGGACGAAGTGGAGCTGGCCCGGCGCATCAGGGACGGCGACGAGAAGGCCCTGGAGACCATGGTCCAGGCGAACCTGCGATTCGTCGTGTCGGTCGCGAAGCAATACCAGAACCAGGGACTCGCCCTCTCCGATCTCATCAGTGAAGGGAACATCGGACTGATGAAGGCTGCACGGCGCTTCGACGAGAAGAAGGGATTCAAGTTCATCTCATACGCCGTCTGGTGGATCCGGCAGTCCATTCTCCACGCCCTGGCCGAACAGGCCCGTCTGATCCGGCTCCCCGTCAACAAGATCGAGGAGTTGCGCCGGATCGAGCGCTCCATAAAGAAAAGGGAGATCGAAAACGCGAACGCTCAGAACTCGCCAGGCGATGGCTCCGTCGAGGACGATGAGCGAAGCGTGGAACTCGGACGCCATCCCGCCATGCCAGAATGGGCGAGCACGCCTTTGTCGCTGGACGCACCTATCGGCGATCAGGATGCCTATACCTTGATGGACCGGCTCAGGGACCAAGACAGTCAGATGCCGGACGAGGCTTTGCAGGAAGAACTGTTGCGGACGGAGGTGAGGCGGGCGGTATCGGCCTTGACCGACCGCGAGAGCGAGGTGTTGAATCTCTACTTCGGCCTGAATACAGACCGTTCCTACACCCTGGAAGAGATTGGAGTACGTTTCGGTCTGACGCGGGAAAGGATCCGCCAGATCAAGCAGAAGGCCATCAACAAGTTGCGCCATACCCGCAAAGGCAGCCGCCTGGCCGCCTACGCGGATTAAATCGAACTGCGCAAAGTGCGGCCATCTTCAGGAAAATGGCGGCGTCGCGTGAACTCTTGTACGGACTAGACCCAATCCGTCAGCCGTTGCCCCGGCGGGAGTTCACCGGCGTCGCCTTTCTTGTTTCGGATCAATAGCGTTAGGTTTCTTGCTGCCCATTACTACTGATTCTGTGCTAGTCCACAGTGACCGGTATGATCCTGCGGGGGAATCCCTAAGACCACGGCGACGAATCAGTCAAATTCGCACACAATGGGAAGGTGATCGCTCAACCTCGGCTTTTGGTCGAATACTTCCTCGTGCTTTGGCACTCGCACCTGCGTCAAGCGGTCCAGCATCGTAGCGTTTACGTAGCAGTAATCGAGCTGGTGCTTAACCACTTTGTTCATGTTCTGATAAGTAGCCACCCCGCCGTGATGGTAGTGACTCAGGCAATCGGTCAGCCCAAGTGAATTGAGCCGATCGATGATCTCCTGGTTGCCTCTGTTCCTCGGGATATCTAAACGAACAGAAGTATTGAAGTCGCCGCCAACGATCCAATTCCTATCGTTGGTGATATTTGCAGTGCGAAGTAGTGTCCACAAGATTTCGGTAAACCAAAGATCAGGATTGTTATTCAGTTTGACGCCGGTTACATCCAAATCGGTCCACTGGTTTTGTGGGATTTTTGTTGGTAGTACGTGAACCGCAACGACCTGGAATCGCTCACCCGAGTTAAAAGTGATTACGTCTTCGACGATCCAACCGTACTGTTCCGCCTTGATCTTGTTTACCCACTCCAAAGCCGATTTCAGATATGGTGTTGAATCGATCGCCCCCTTGGTCAAAACTGCCGTCGCAAAAGGAGCATTTGTGCCTTCAAAATACCGTGGCCGTATCTGATGACACTGATAGTGGCTTCGTATCCACTCGGGTATACCGGTGACTTCCTGAAGAAGAATGATGTCCGCATCCTCGCGCAGTACTTTTTTCCACAACCCGAGCCGCGACTTTCCAGCCCTGTTTACGTTCCACGTGAGGACCTTCATTGACGTTTGACTTCTCCACATGAAGCCTGTCAAGCAGCTGCATCTGCTACGATTGGTAGTTGAATTTACGAAATCAGTGGTTTGGATAGAATGGCGCCAACAACTGTTGACTCCGCTTGGCTTGATTTTTCCGACTTATTCTCTACCGATCCTTCTCGCGCTCCATGTACATGTCGAAGTCCATTTTCTCGTACCATCCGCCTTCGACGAATCGCAACATTGGAGCGAAGAGCTTGGGTCCGTAGTACCCGCGCACGGGTATGAGGGGGCGGCCTTCCGGGGATAGGAACCACGTTGTGGGATAACTGTTTACCCTGAACATCATGGCTACCTGGGCTTCGCTGATGGTTTGGCCTTCTATGATCAACGGACTGGAAGACTCCGCGTTCAGCTTCACAGGGATGAAGGCCTGTTGGAGTTGTTTCAGGACCTCGTCGTCACGGTAGGTACGCTCGTTCATCCTTCGACAGTTAGGGCACCAGTCTGTATAGAAATTGATGATGATGTGCTTGCCGGAATCCTTCGCAAGCGCCAGGGCCTTGTCGAGCCGCTGCCAGTTGGGTTCAGCCGCCTCTTTTTCGTCTCCATCAGTAGCCGCTGCGTCGAGACTGCCGATCGCCAGGCAGAACGCTGCCGCGAGGCAGGCCGCGAACATTACGCTCAACCCACGTCCAGCCGGACGATTCCTGGTCATACGTTCAGCATTGATTGTTTCGATGTAGGCCATGACAAAGATTCTGGATGGGTGAGGTGCTGACCGACTATTCTAAAGTATCGGGGTGTTATTTCACTCTGATTAACTTACCCGTTTTTGGCCGGAAGTCAAGCCCAATCCCCTTGGGCGGCCCCGGCGAGATAGGCCTTGTCATCCCCCAGTGCTCCCCATATTATAGGTTTTCAATACCTACAGCACATCCAGCCGATTGCGTGTTCCTTAAGGCGGTATACAGGACTATGCTCGAATCGACCTACCGAAAAACCTTTGACCGTTCGGCCGAACTGTATGAACGAGCGCTCGAGCGGTTTCCCAACGGGGTAACCCACGACGGAAGGTTCATGCGGCCCTTTCCCGTGTACATCGACCGAGCGCAGGGATCGCGCAAGTGGACGGTGGAGGGCAGGGAACTCATCGATTACTGGATGGGGCACGGCTCCCTGATCCTGGGCCACAGCCATCCCGAGATCGCAAAGGTGATCGCGGAGCAGGCGGCCCGCGGTACGCACTACGGCGCCTGTCACGAACTCGAGATCGAATGGGCTGACATGATCAGGCAGCTGATGCCCTCCGCGGAGACGGTCCGTTTCGTTTCGTCCGGCACCGAGGCCACGCTCATGGCCATCCGCCTGGCGCGGACCTTCACGGGCCGGCGCAAAGTCATCAAGTTCCGGGGGCATTACCACGGCTGGCACGACCAGGTGCTGGACGGTGTCGGACCGGCGCGTGACCGTCCCATGCCGGGCGTGCTGAGCGAGGTGTTCGACACGCTGATCAGCCTGCCCGAGGTAAACCTGGACCGCGTGGCGGACACGCTGAAGCGCGACAACGACGTGGCCTGCCTCATCCTGGAACCAACGGGTGCGATGTTCGGCGGTGTGGAGCTGTCCGATGAAATCGTCCCCGGCCTGCGGGAACTCACCGAAAGGTACGGGGTGATCTTCGTCATGGACGAGGTCGTCACGGGATTCCGGTGCGCGCCGGGCGGCGCGCAGGAGTATTACGGGGTCAAGCCGGACCTGAGCACGCTGGCCAAGATCTTGGCCGCCGGGCTGAACGGCGGCGCCCTGGTCGGGCGCGCGGACATCATGGAACTCCTGGAGCTTCGGGACGACTCGGACTGGCAGACGGACAGAAAGATGCTGCATTACGGGACGTTCAACGCCAACCCGCTGTCCGCGGCCGCGGGAATCGCCATGCTCAAGCATATCGCCGACGGCCGGGACATCGCCGTCGCCAACGAACGTGCGGAGCAGCTGCGAAAGCTGATGTCGGAGGTCCTGGTACTGAACCGCATAGACGGTTGGCGGGTCTACGGCTCCTTCTCCGGGATCAAGATCGTGGCGGCGGGAACGGCCGCCGCGGACCGGCGGGGCAACGCGGCGCTGCTGCACGCCTTGAGGCAGGCCATGCTCCTGACCGGCGTGGATTTTATGGGGGTCGACGGCCTCACCTCGGCGGTCCATACCACCGAGGACGTGGAACGTACGGCGGAGGCCTTCGACGGCGCGATTTCGCTGCTGAAACAGGACGGCATAATCCCTTGACAGCGGTTCTGCCCGCGTTTATGTTGCGGCGGAATTGACAGATCTCGTACTCTTCTGCTGATGCCCGCGCGGGGACGCGTTGCGCGGCACGAAAAACAATCGTTTCAGACAACTGATTAAGATCAAGGAGAGAAGACATTATGGCAAACGAAAGAGCCGGAGCGGCGACTTTACATGGCAACGAGTTTACCCTGGTAGGTGACGAAGTGAAAGTTGGCGACGCGGCGCCGGATTTTTCCGTCCTTGGCGGCGACCTTTCTGCCGTCACCCTGGCGAGCTACGAGGGCAAGGTGAAGGTCATCTGTCTCGTGCCTTCCCTGGATACCCCGGTCTGCGACACCGAAATCCGCCGGTTCAACCAGGAGGCCGCCGGCCTGGGCGACAACATCGAGGTGCTGGCGGTCAGCGTTGACCTGCCCTTTGCGCAGAAGCGGTGGTGCGGCGACACCGGCGCAGATAACGTAACAACGCTGTCCGATCACAGGGACACCTCCCTGGGCGAGGCCTACGGCGCAGTCATCAAGGAACTGAGACTGCTGGCACGCGCCGTCTTCGTCGTCGACGCTTCCAACACGGTCCGTCACGCGGAATACGTGAAGGAAATGACCGAGGAACCAGATTACGACGCCGCGCTCGCAGCAGCCAGGGCCGCCGTCTGATATCCGCCAGGACTTGCAGCACGGTCCGCCCGGTAAACCTAGATTCAATCCTGTGAAACGGCCGGGGACGCCATCCAACCGGCCGTTTTGTCATAATACCTGATTTCAAGTGAGGAAAGTGAACATGGCTGAACTTACCTTTCACGGGCACGCTTGTTTTTCCCTGTCCGACGGGAGTCATTCCCTGTTGTTCGATCCATTCATATCGGGGAACCCCGGGGCGACGGTCTCCGCAGAAGATGTACACGCGGATTATGTCCTGCTGACCCACGGGCACGTCGACCACATCCTGGACGCCCTGCCCATCGCCGAGCGATGCGGCGCGACGATCATCGTCTCCTTCGAACTCGCCAAGTACTTCGAACGGCAGGGTGCCACGGTGCACGACATGGGCATTGGCGGCGCGTATGGCTTTCCCTTCGGACGGGTGAAGCTGACCCAGGCAACCCACGGATCGGCCTTCATCTCGGACGACGGGGCCATTGAGTACCTGGGCAACCCCTGCGGGATCATAGTCCATTTCGACGGGAAGACGTTTTACAATACCGGCGACACCGGTTTATTCGGCGACATGGCCCTGATCTGCCGGAGGGAGAAGCCGGACGTGGTGATTCTGCCCATTGGAGACAACTACACCATGGGCATCGACGACGCCGTGGAAGCGGTCCGGATGATCGGCGCTGAAACCGTGATCCCGGTCCACTACAACACATTCCCGGTGATCGAGCAGGATCCCGCAGAATTCGTGGAAAAGGTGGGCGACCTGGCCCGCTGCATCGTGTTGAATCCGGGCGATTCGGTCAGCCTTTAAATTGTGCAGAAGATGTAGGTTTGCTGCTGAGCGTATTCCTGGGTAGCCGCTACAGTTACCTGAACAGTGGCAATTGCCCGTGTTTCACCCCAACCGACTCAATCGCATGGCCATCATGGGCGGAGTTTCCTTGAAGTTTGCCCATGAAAACGCGTGGTTGGCCGGTACGCTTTCGTCGAACGATCTTTCCTCGAATCCGTCCAGGACGAATCCCGCCTCGAAGCACAAGGGCAGCAGTACGGATAGAGGTCGGTGGAAGTAGTATTGGGGCACGGGCTGTCCCTCGATACCCAGTCCCTCGATAGGCTGCGGCGTAAGGTATCGTTCGATCTTGATCCCAAATTTCTTTATCATTTCCCCATCCCGATCTTCCTGCTCCACGTAGCGCGTCGCGTACGGCGCCTGGAAACACGGGTGCGTCAGGCTGCATACGAAGATACCACCGGGCTTGAGCAATTTATGAACGCCTTCGAACAACGGGGCGACCACGGCCATGTCCATGACGGCCATGTTCGACACCGCAGCATCGAAAGTGTCTGACCCCAATGCTTCCAAGCCGGTGATATCGCACACGTCGATTACCCGGTAGTCAATGCAGTTCGTGTATCCGCTACTCGTAAGCCCCTCCGATCTTGCCCGGGCCCGTTCGATCATCTCTTCGCTGGTGTCAATGGCCGTGACCCGGGCGCCAAATTCGGCCAGCCGCCGGGCGTAGTTGCCGTTTCCGCAGCCGATGTCGAGGACCCGGTCACCGGGCTTGACGGTCAGCAGACTTTCCATGGCGGGCCGTACGAGTAGGTTGTGGAACGTGTTGTTCTCGTCACCCATGTACTCGTCCCAGAACGCCGCGTTCTGATTCCATCGACTCCTTGCTTCTTCGGCCAGTTCCGGCCAGTCTGATTCAGGCATGATCGTTCCTTTATGGGTTCCGGTTTAGGGTAATATGACGCCGAGGTTGCGTCCGGACTCGTGATTCCGTTCGTGTATTTCCCTAATAATGAAACTATATGATAAGGGACAATTGAATCCACCCCGAAAACCAAGGATTTGTGCCAAGAAACCTTCGATCAAGCCCTGGTGTTGTATTCGTGACTGCAATAACATGATATCGGTCCAGGTCGCGTAATCTGAAGCACAGAATCATCGAATCAAGCTAAGCGGGGTAAACGTCCATGAAACTGGCGAGCTCTTCCTAATTGGCTACATTCATAATAGAAAATCCAGTCGGACGTAAATAATGGAGGAGACCTGATTGTGTCTGAGGAGATATTGGATTATCATGAAGTAGATGGCCTATACCATTTCACCCATATAGACCACATACAAACAATATTCGAGTTCGGACTGCACTCACATAACTATGCACACGAACTTGGCTTTGTTCAAAACGACATTTCCAATACCGAAGTACAGGACCTACGAGCCAAACGTTGCGTCGGGGGAAGGCAGTTGCATGACTACGTACCCTTGTACTTCAATCCGAGAAATGCGATGTTGTACCAGATATCCCGTGAATCTACGCCAAAAAACATCGTTTTTATTCGCATGTCACGTAAACTGATGTTGCAGAAAGGGGTATGGTTCACCGACGGAAACGCTGACAATACCATTACATTGTCGTACAACTGCCTGGAGGACCTTGACAAACTCGATTGGGAATGTATCCGGGCAGAATATTGGACGGAATACGAAGACGGGAAAAGAAAATGCATGGCGGAGATTCTGGTACCTGACAAGATTTCTGCAAACTACATCAAACGTAAATCGCACCTTTTCGTACAGGACCAAGAGACACAAAACCGAATCGTAGCAGCTCTTCCCTACGCCCATGTGACGATCAATAGGGATATGTACTTCAACTGATTAGTTGTCGTTTCTTTGCGAGAGAAGAATGACACTGAAATTCGCAACATACCTTCGAATAGATATTGCAGATGGCAATGAACAGAGGTAGATATCATGACGAACAATGATGAGATACGTCCTGAGCTTTCTGATACCGAAAGTCGGGTCGTCAAAATCGAGAAGGGTAACATTTTTACCAGCGAATGCCAGACACTAGTGAACACCGTCAATTGCCAGGGTGTCATGGGAGCTGGCATCGCATTGGAGTTCAAGCTGCGCCTACCCGAAATGTTTGAGCAGTATGTCGATTTGTGCAGGAAAGGGGAAATCGACATAGGTAGGTCTTGGTTGTACACACCCCGAGAGGGTAGGTGGGTGCTGAACTTCCCAACAAAGCGCCAATGGAGATATAAGTCCAAAATCGAATATCTGGAGGCAGGTTTAAATGATTTCCTCAGTACATACAGGGGAAAAGGTATCGAGTCTATTGCATTTCCGGTTCTTGGCGCGTCCAATGGCGGTCTCGACGAGGAAGAATCGCTGTCCGTGATGCGGAAGTATCTGGAACGGTGCTACATTCCGGTAGAAATATATCAATACGATCCCACAGCAATGGATGACCTCTTCAGTGAATTTCAGCAGAAGCTAGCGCCTGATCCTGACAAGACCAGCATGGCGAAAAACATGGGAGTACGGGTCGATCGTTTGATTAGTATCTTGAACATCTTGAATGAGCCCGATAGTCCCATCAAATCCCTCAGCCAATTGGCAACGGTGCCGGGTATCGGTGCAAGAACGCTGGAAAAATGCTTCCGCTACGTCATGGATTCGCCGTCGCGTGAACTAGTAGCAAAACAAACTACCATGTTTTGACAATGGTTAAGAATTTTCCGGCAGTCCGTTTTTCTCTTACTGCATTCTAACAGCGTCAGACTAAATCCCCATTCCCTATAGTGCCAGATACATACATCGGCATTGGTAGGCATTTGTGGTCGCAAGGACGACGGACCTGTCGGCCTTGCATGCCCCTTCTACATCAGGTATCCATCGCACTGTATTCTCATCGCGATATATGTGTCATACTCCTGATCCGCAGTTGCGAGGG
Source organism: bacterium (assembly GCA_965262815.1). Classification (GTDB taxonomy): domain Bacteria; phylum JAAXHH01; class JAAXHH01; order JAAXHH01; family JAAXHH01; genus JAAXHH01. Next base: position 1,025,840 of record OZ253560.1, read on the forward strand.
CCAGGTGCACGGGAACATCTATATCTAAACCTGTTCTCTATTATCACCAGGAAACGGGAATCCCGCTACTCAAACACGCGCATAGGGGGATCTTCCACCGGCAACCCCTGTTCCGCCGCCCACGCCCGCAGGGGCACGTCGTCGCCTTCCCAGGGTTTGCAAAACAATTGGGCCGTGATGGGATGCATGCGTTCAAGCACCTCGTCGGGCGGCACGGGATGCTGCTGGGCCCACCAACGGTAGGAGTAGCTGATGAGCAGTACTTTGGCGGTGTCGTTTGTGAAGTTGACGGCCGGGGTATGGTACAGGCTGGTGCTGAAGACATAGGCGTCCCCGGCCCGAAGCGCCGGTTCGATGAATCCAGGCGGATCGAGGTCGCCTTTCTTAAACCGCATGGGTTCGATCAGCTTGTGGCTGCCAGGCACCAGCATGGTCACGCCCGCGTCGGGCGAAGGGAAATCCGTCAGGCAGTACCCGACACGAATCGCCACCGTTCCCCGGATGGGGTGATCCGGGTTGAAGTTTTTCAGATCACGGTGCCAGTTGCGGAATGAGCGTCCGTCTCCGTCGGGATACAGGGGATCGTCGGAAGCCTGCTGGGGATACTTGTAGATGATGTGTCCCCGCATGAGATGAATGTTGTGGGAAAGCAGCTGAACCACGAGTGGCACGATGCGGCTGTTGGTGGTCAGATCGATCAGGGCGTCGTCGATGGTAAGGTCGATGTACCGGTTGGCGTAGAAATTGTGTATGGGTTCGGCCGTCTCCATGAACCGGTCCCCGGCCGCCGTCACCCTTTTCCGAAGGTTTTCTTCGAGGGCATCGGGGATGATCAGGTAGCCATGCTCTCTGAAATGGTCCCGCTGTTCCTGGGTAAGGGGCGTGAAATCCATGATATCCTTTCAGACTCCATCTTCATGCGGTCATTCCAAGTGTAGAAGCGTTACGCAAATATAGAAACGCGAAATGCGTCCGTCAATGCCTGCAGGCAAACACGAGCCGGCATGGTTGACACCCTTGGACACCGGCTGTAATTTGTTGCCGGTTCGCGGTTCCTGGGGCGTTGGCTCTGACCGGATCTGCTCAAAGCCGGTATTCCCTGGACCCATGCCGCCGCACCCTTCCAATACATCAGACTAAAAGACCGGGAGCATTCCATGTCGAGGAACGCCGCTATATCGATCGCAACCCCCATGCCGCCACCGCCGTGGGCCCTGCTCGAACGCGAACTGATACGGGCCAACAACGAACATACACGCGAATTCTTCGACCGGTACTTCGACGAACGGGGCTACCTGCTCTGCGTCGCCCGCTGGGGCGCGCTGGATGGCCCCGACGACGCCATCGAGAACCTCACCAATGTGCCCGCCCTCTACCTGATCGGGGGATCGGACGACCTCGTGGCCATGTGCCAGAAGGCCCAGGAGGGTCACCTCCGCCAGTACACGGAGGCGCGCACGGAGGAGGTGGACTTCGCCCGCGAGGGCATGTACTACCGGGAATTCCCGGTGATGTTCGACTGGGCCCACCACCAGGAGGGCAACGCGGTGACGGGGACCATCGGTTTGTGCGATCCGGGTGACGACCGCCATATCCGCCGGCTCCGGCGGTTCGCGGGTTTCTTCATGGAGGGCGACGACCTGCCCGGACAGATCGAAGTGCCCAACTGGGACCCGGAGCACAAGATCATTCGGAGCATGTTCAACGGCAGCCGCGGATCGCTTCTGCGCAGGACCACACCCCTCGACTGGGCGGGCGATCGCATCGAGGACGGCCGTTTCATCCTGGCCCACGGTGAACGCAACTACCAGGACATGCTGGATCATTACATTGGATACGAGGACGTGGCCGGCGACCACCCGCTGAACCTGGCCGCCACCTGCATGGCCTTCAACGCGTACGTCCACACGAAGGATCCGAAGTACCGGGACTGGCTGTTGGAGTACGCCGACGCGTGGGTGGAACGGACCCGGGCGAACGGCGGTATCATTCCGTCGAACATCGGTCTGGACGGCACGATCGGGGGCGCCGCGGGAGGACGATGGTGGGGAGGTGCTTACGGCTGGGCCCATACGACGATCACGCCCCACACTGGCGAACCCAAGAGCCGGCTGGGGGTCCCCCGCTGCCTGGACGGTTTCGGCAACGCGCTCATTCTGTCGGGCGACAAGCGCTACCTCGAACCCTGGAGATCGACCCTCGACGGTGTCAACGCGAACCGCAGGACCATCGACGGCGTGGAGATGTATCCCCGTATGCACAACGACGACGGCTGGTACGAATGGATGTCCGAACCTTACGACAACGGAGCCCTCGAGATCTACTACTGGTCCATGGACGAGGCGGATCGCGGCAGGGTCAGCAGTCCCTGGCTGGATTACCTCGAAGGGCGGAATCCGGAATACCCCGTCGAAGCCTTGCAGCGGGACATGGGGGACGTTCGCCGCAAGGTGCAGGACATGTACAACGACCCCACCACGCCCGATACCCGCCTGTCGGACAACCCGAACGCCTTTCGTCCCGCCTCCGTCAACGCCCTTGTCGAACTGACCATGGGCGGAACGATACCCCACGTGGGTCGACCGCTCCACACCCGGCTGCGCTACTTCGACCCGCACCGGGCCAGGCCGGGTTTGCCGCCTGACGTTGGAGCCCTGGTGGAAGGACTGACGGCGGACGAGACGAAGGTGAGTCTCGTCAATATCAACCAGCTCGAACCGCGGACGGTCGTTCTGCAGGGCGGTACGTACGGGGAGCACCAGTGGACGACCGTCCGGGTAGACGGCGATGAAGTACATGCCGTGGACGACCGGGTCCTGACCGTGGAGTTGGCGCCTGGAGCCGGCGCGATCCTGACGATTGGCACGTCGCGGTACGTCAATGACCCGACTGGCGATTTTCCCTTCTAGACCGATCGGATGCTTTTCCTTCCAAATCGTCCGATTTTTACAGAATTTTGTCCCAGTTTACAAGGATTTAACCTCCGGGAAATATCCCTGTAACAGATGGGTGCTATATTACCATTTCATTTTCGAGTGGTCGTATCCAAAATCCATCACAACGGGGAGGTTTTCCGTATGTCCCTTAGTGGCATTTTACGTATCACCGCGAGCCTTGCGCTATGTATACCCGGCCTGGTCCTGGCCCAGGAAGAGGCTGCTGCTCCGGCGGCGGTGCTGAATTCGGGGGATACCGCCTGGATGCTCGTCAGCTGCGCCCTGGTACTGCTCATGTTGCCCGGTCTGGCCATGTTCTATGGCGGACTCACGCGCACCCGGAACGTACTCGGCACCATGATGCACAGTTTCGCAGCCATGGGCATCATGGGCGTCCAGTGGGTGATCTTCGGATTCGCCCTGGCCTTCGGCACGAGCGCGATCATCCCTGGCGTACTCGGTTGGGATTCCAACTACTTCCTCCTGAACGGCGTCCTTCCGAGCACCATTTGGGACGGGACAAACATACCGACCTACCTGTTCGCCATGTTCCAGGGCATGTTCGCCATCATCACGCCCGCCCTTATCGCCGGGGCCATTGCCGAGCGGGTGAAATTCGGAGCGTACTGTCTGCTGATCCTGTTGTGGGGATTCGTGGTCTATGAACCGCTGGCCTACATGGTGTGGAACGCGGAAGGCATGCTCTTCAAGGATGGCGCTATAGATTTTGCCGGTGGCACGGTGGTTCACATTTCTTCCGGTGTTGCCGGCCTGGTGGCCGCGATGGTGCTGGGTCCCCGGATCGGATACCCCTTCCGGGCTATGAAACCCAATAACCTGACCATGACGCTTATCGGCGCTGGTCTCCTCTGGATCGGCTGGTTCGGATTCAACGCGGGTTCCGCCGCGTCGGCGGGCGAAAGCGCCGTACTCGCGCTGACGGTGACGCAGATCTCCGCGTCGGCCGGAGCGGTGGGCTGGATCGTGACGGAACTGGTCCATCACGGCAGGGCCTCGAGCCTCGGCATCGTGTCGGGTATCCTGGCCGGCCTGGTCGCCATCACGCCGGCAGCGGGCAGCGTGACCCCCGCCTGGGCCCTGGTATTCGGATTCGGCGCCGCCGTGGTCTGCTTCCTGATGGTACAACTCAAGGGCAAACTGGGATATGACGATACCCTCGACGTCTTCGCCATTCATGGCATTGGCGGGATGTTCGGCGCCCTGCTGGTCGGATTGGTCGCAACGGACGTCGGTGGATGGTCCCAGTTCCTGATTCAGATCAAGGGCGTGGTCATCGCCATCGCGCTGTCGGCCGTCGGAACAGGCGTTCTCGTCTGGTTGATCGATCGTACCATCGGGCTCCGCGCCACGGAAGAAGAGCAACAGGCCGGCCTGGACCACTCCCAGCACGGAGAGGACGGTTACGGTCTGACTCATTTGTAGACGACTACGGCCCTAACGCAGTTCAAGGGCAGTCGAAAACCTGCCCGATTCAACCAACGGGACTATTACTTCAGGAGTCGTCCGACCTATGAAACTGATTATAGCTATCTTCAGACCGGAGAAACTCGACAACGTCAGGAATGCGCTCTTCGAGTGGGGTGTCCCAGGCATGACGCTGTCCAGGGTATCGGGGCATGGCCGCACCGCCCATCGCAGGGGACTCTACCGGGGACAGGAGATCGATATTCCCCTGGCGGCCAAAATACGCATGGAAATCGCCGTCACCAACGATCAGAAGGACGAGATCGTCGATATGATATTGAAGGCCGCCAAATCGGAGGGTGACAGAACGGGAGACGGCAAGATTTTCGTCTTGCCTATCGAAGAAGTCGTACGTATCAGCAGCGGAGAAAGAGACGAAGAAGCGGTTTAGTGGATATGGGGTCCATGTCGCCGGTCCGATTGCTCAGTCGGGCCGGCGGGACGGTTGCTTCATCTCCATCGGGCCGGCGATTACCCGGCCGGTACCACAAGCCCTAAACAGGACCGCACGCCCTCTGACAGGACACATCCCAGGCCGGTCCAGGTCCAATTACGTCGAAAATATGCAGAAACGTCCTACAGGGCTTCCGCCCGTACCCTGAGGTCGCCAACTCCCTCCGTCATGGTCCGCAGGCGCGGACGTTCGGACTGAAGGATCCGTTCGTGGGGTTTGAGGGCGTCGGGACTGAGCCGCTTGATCGACGCGAGGTGCTCGTCCAGGGAGGGACGGACCGCGTATTTCAGGGCGATGTAACGACGACGACCCGCCTTGCCGTACACGGCGTGATAGAGGCTCTGGTTGAAGAGTAGCGCGTCGCCCGGGTCCGTCTCCACGGCGTGGCAGGGCACATCGCTGCCGGGGGACCCGAAAAAGGCCGGATCCTCGAGGCCGTGCCGTTGTTGGAAAGGCATCAGTTCCTCGTGGAAAGGCGACCTGTGTGAACCGGGTATGACGCGCAGGGCCCCGGCTTGCTTCCGCATTGGGTCGAGGTACATCATGATCTTGATGCGCAGGTAGCCGAGTTCCCGCGTCCCGGGACGATCAGCGTGCCAGTGATGGTAGGGGCGCCGGGTCATGGTCCCCTGCACGCCCTCCGAACCCATCCACATCATGTCCTGGCCCAGCAGTTGCACCATGGGTGTATAGAGTCGGTCATCTTCGATCAACGGGATCGTCGCGGAGTGCAACTCGAGAAACGGCGCCATGGAGATATGTTCGTCCCCGGTAGGCGCGTGACCCAGTTCCGCCGTCCAGATTTCGTCCGCATGGCGGCCGAGCGTCTCGATCTCCCCGGCATCGAAGGCTTGTTGGAGCACGACAAATCCAAATACGCTAAAATGTTGAATCTGTTCTTCTGTCAGCATGATGGGTCCCCTGCTATCTGCCGGACTGCGTGGCCGCTCGATGTCGCAAGAAGGTCTTGAACAAGGACTGTATTCTTAATAATATGAGTGCATTGCAGACCGCAAGGCTAATTCGAAATACACTCATCGTATGGAGTTTTTCCAGCACGGGATGGAATGGCGATGGCACTTACCGAAGGTAACACCGTAAACGGCAAGAAAGACGACTACTGGGTCACCTTCTACGCCAACGGGAACAAGCGCAGCGAGGGGAATTACCGGATGGGCGTCAAGGACGGCAACTGGATCCAGTATTATCGCAATGGCAACAAGACGAGCGAGGGACGGTTCAAGAACGGTCTCAACGAAGGCTGGTACGTCTGCTACCACGAGAACGGAACCAAGAGGTGGGAAGGCGACTACGGTCCCCATGTGGGCAAGTCCTACGACGGAAAAAAGGAAGGTCAGTGGTTCTGCTACTCGGCCAGGGACGGCAAGACCATCTGGCGCTTGATCCACTACAAGCACGGTTCGCGCTCGCGTCCCGACGAGTATCCCCTTGGACCGTGCTCCGCGTGTGGAGAGCCCATACACGATCCCGACACGGATCGGTGTCCGGAGTGCTCGCGCTGATTGCGGGTTCCCTGCAGGCTTACCTGGTTACCGTGTAAATCATACTGACGAATCTCTTCACGAAGGGAACGGTCGCCTTTGAAATCCCGGATGACCCGCCGCACATTCCTGCAGTCGTCGACCGCCGCGGGCCTGGGCCTGGCGGCAGGATGCAGTCCGGCGCCTTCTCCCGGCGTCATCTTCAAGGGATGGGTGTACGAACCCGACCTGGTCCGTGAAAACCTGGACTACTTCGAACAGCAGACCGGCATCGCCGTGGACTACAACGCGGTGTCGGGCAACTACCACGACAAGATGGTGGCGCTGCACGTGGGCGGGGCGCCCATGGAATGCTGCTACGTCCGCGATGACGATTTCGCCGAGTGGGTCGAAGCCGGATGGCTGCGGCCCTGCGACGACCTGCTGGCCGGCGATCCCGAAACGTCTGCGACGACCGCGGACATCTTCTCCTACAATCTTTCTTCCATGATGTATGGCGGTAAGCGGTACGGACTGCCCTACTACACCGATTTCAGCATCTGGGTCTACAATGAACCTATGCTCGAGGCGGCGGGGTTCGACGCCCCGGCCCGCACGCTGGACGAGCTGACCGAACAGGCTATCAAGGTCCGGGAGGCGCGAGTCCGCACGCCGAACGGGGACGTGATCGAGTACCCGATCACGCTGAACTTCCGCCAGAGCGTGCTCGGATTCAACGACTGGTGGACGCTCAACTACGCCAGCGAGGCTTCGCTATTCGACGACGATCTCAATCCGCTGTTTCCCGATGACGAGGGCCGTCGGGCCGAAAAGATCCTGCAGTGGCTTACGGACGGGATTCAACGCCATCGCATCATTTCGCCTACCTCGTTGACCGTGGGACAGATCCGGGAGCACGTCGCCTCCGGACGCCAGGTGTACGGCATCATCAACAAGTACGACCTGGAATGGGTGAACAACCGCCGCAATTCGGCGGCCGCCGAAGATGAGCTGAAGCGAAAAGGTTCGTCGGACCGGCACGCGAAGGTGTACCGGATGGCGCCGGTCCCCAGTATTTCGGCGGAACAGACCGGCACCCTGGGCTGGACGCGCATGTACTGCCTGACGTCTCGTTGCAGGGAAGACCGGATGCAGGATGCCTGGGACCTGATGAAGTTCCTCGGCGCGAAAGACGCCGCGGGGGATTACTACACGGCGCGTCGCTGGTTTCGCCTGCGGGGCCTGGGATTCGCCTACCGCTCGTTGCTGGACGACCCCGACGTGATCGCCCAGACGGAACAGTGGGGCGAAATCGACAAGATCCGGGAACAGGCCCTGCACGTCCGGCCGCGGGAGAACATCAAGGCGCCGTGGTTCCCCGATTTCAAGATTTACTACCAGCCGGAGATCCAGAAGGTCCTCCTGGGCCAGCAGTCCCCCCGCGACGGTCTCGCCCGGATCGCGCGCCGCTGCCGTCAGCTGATCGCGGAATGGAGCTGAAATCGTCGGTATGACCGTACTGAAACCCTCCAATCTCATGTCGAGGACGCAGGACGTCCTTCCCCTGCTGCTGAACCTGCCCGCGGTGATCCTGCTCCTCGCCTTCATCGCCTATCCCATCGGCATCTCTTTCTGGATGAGCCTGCACCGGTACAATCTCAGGCGGCCCGACCAGATTTATTTCCACGGCTTGGAGAACTACACGACCATCCTGGCCAGTTCAGAGTTCTGGAACGCCCTGTGGATATCACTGTATTTCACCTTCATGGCCGTCCTGCTGGTCATCGTGATCGCCATGTCGATATCCCTGCTGTTGCACGAGTCCTTTCATGGCCGCGGTGTCGTACGTGCCCTGTTGCTCATACCCTGGGCCGTACCGGGCGTGGTCAATGGTCTCATGTGGGTTGGACTGCTCGGGGATTACGGAGCGTTCAATTCCATGCTGGAAGACTCGGTCGCGGTCGTCAACTACCTGTTCGGTATAGACATTGTATATACAGGCATGGCCTCGCCCTTCATTGCGCTGAACGCCGCTATCAGCGCCCACGTGTGGCGGAGCGTGCCGTTCGCCTGCATCATCTTCCTGGCGGCGATCCAGGCTATTCCGACCGACCAGTACCGGGCCGCCCGGGTGGATGGCGCCACGTCGTGGAACCGCTTCCGCTTCATCACCCTGCCCTGGCTCTACCACGCCGTGCTCGTCGTCGCCATCTTCGAGACCATGAACGGATTCCGGGCTTTCGACCTGATCTACGCGCTTACCGGAGGCGGACCCGGAGACGCCACCCACGTGATCGCCTGGCAGACCTACAAGGAGGCCTTTGCCCGGCTCGATTTCGGCGGCGCCAACGCCTATTCCTACCTCATCACGGTGATCACCATGACGTTGGCCATCATCTACATCCGGCTGCTTTACCGACGCGGCCTGGTACAGGGTTAGGGGGATATCATGTGGCGTCGCGCATCGCTGTATCTCTACGCCCTGGTGGCCACGATCTACCTGACCCTGCCCTTCGCCTGGGTGACCGCGGTCAGTTTCATGCCCGAACGGGAAGCGACGCAGGAGCGCTGGTGGCCGGAGGAACCCACCTTTGGGAACTACAGCATCTATTTCCAGGTGGACGGCCGGTCGGCAGACGTAGGCGCCGCCATCGCCCGGCAGTTCCCCCGGGCCATCGCCAACAGCCTGATCATCGGCACGGCGGTGATGCTGCTCAACCTGACCTGCGGTTCCCTGGCGGCCTACGCCCTGGCGCGCCTGCCGTTCCGGGGCAACCTGCTGCTCCTGCTGTTCTACCTCGGCTCCCGGAGCGTGCCCGGCGTGGCCATCATGATCCCCATGTACCTGTTGATGCGGAGCTACGGACTCCTCGATACGCATCTGTCTGTGATCCTGTCCCACACGACCTTCACCCTGCCGTTCACCATTTGGATCCTGAAGGGTTATTTCCAGACTGTGCCCCAGGACCTGGAACGGGCCGCGCGGGTCGACGGCTGCACGCCGATCGGCGCTCTCCTGCGGATCTTTCTGCCCGTTACAACACCCGGGCTGGTCGCCGTGGGCATCTTCGCCTTCATCGCGTCCTGGGGCGAGTTTCTCTTCGCGCTGCTCTTCACCACCACCATCGCCTCCAGGCCGGTAACGGTCCTGGCGTCCGATTTCGCACAGGAACTGCAGGTGCCCTTCACCGTCATCGCCGCGGGCGGCGTACTGGTCATACTCCTGCCCCTGGTCCTGTCGTTCATCTTTCAGCGGCTTATCATTCAGGGCATCGGCGGATCGGTGACCGGGTAATCCAGGAGGAACTCCATTGGCAAGGGTTCGTCTAAAAAACCTTACGAAACACTTCGGCGACGTGGTAGCGGTGGACGACGTCACCCTCGACATCGCCGACCGCGAGTTCCTGACGCTCCTGGGACCGTCGGGCTGCGGCAAGACCACCCTGCTCAACATGATCGCGGGACTGGAATCGCCGACGGCGGGCGAGGTGTGGTTCGACGACCGAAATGTCACGGCCGTACCGCCCGAACGGCGGGACATCGCCATGGTGTTCCAGACCTACGCGCTGTATCCCCACATGCGCGTCTTCGACAACGTGGCCTTCGGCTTGAAGATGCGCGGCGTACCGGCGGAAGAACGCAAGCGCCTGGTCCTGGCGGCGGCAAAGACCATGGAGATCGAACACCTGCTGGACCGCAAGCCCAGGGCGCTGAGCGGTGGCCAGCGGCAGCGGGTCGCCCTGGCCCGCGCCATCGTCCGCGATCCGGGCGTGTTTCTCCTCGACGAACCGCTGTCAAACCTGGACGCGCAGCTCCGGGTCGTGATGCGCACGGAACTGAAGCGGCTCCACGGCGATCTGGAGATGACCTTCGTCTATGTCACCCACGACCAGGCTGAATCGCTGATCCTCTCCGACCGGATCGTGGTGATGAAAGAGGGGAAGATCCAACAGGTCGGCACGCCCGAGACAATCTACGACAGTCCCGCCAACACCTTCGTGGCCGGGTTCGTGGGGAGTCCGCCCATCAACCTGCTGCGTGGCACGCTGTCGCAGGACGGCACGTCCGACTGGCGGGTGGTCGGCGAGGGTTTTGCGTGCGGAGTGGATCCATCCATGGTCGAGCGGATGGAACAGCCAGAAGGACGGGAGGTTTACCTGGGTGTTCGCGCGGAGGATATCGGGATTGGGGGCGAACCGAATACCGCGTCACCGGTTTTAGCGGTGCCAGATGCCGCAGCGTCGATCTCCGCGGCGCCGGTATCGGGATCGTCGGGAAACTCGCCCGCGGCAAGAGCATCCGTCGTGGTTCGCGAGCCCATGGGCAGCGATGTATACCTAACAGTGGATATTGAAAAAAGCTTGGTCAAGATCCGCACCCGACCGGACAACCGGATGGATAGAGGGGATAACCTGGACTTGTTCTTCGATCCGGGTAAGATCCACCTGTTCGATGGGGAGACGGGGGTCACCCTGATGAACACCCGATAGGTGGATTATCAGCTCATCAGCCCAGCATACCGTTAATTGCTCATCAATACAGTTCTGTGGTATAGGCGTTTGTTTTACTGTTGCTAGATACTATTCCCATCACTTCTGCTCATCCGGCGCATTGGGCATGCCTGGATGCGATCCACCGGCGTTCTTGGCCGTGTTGCCGCCGTCCAGCGGCATCATCGCGCCGGTCACCCAGCTGGAGGCGTCGGAGGCCAGGAAGATGGCGAGGCCCTGGATGTCTTCCGATTTTCCCAACCGGCCGATGGGGATACCCCGGAGGTAGGTGTCGCCCAGCTTGGCGTCGGCGTCGATGCGTTTGCGCAGATCGTTGTTCATGATCTGGGCGCATACGATGGCGTTGACGCGCACTCCCTTGCTGCTCCATTCGGTGCTCATCTCCCGCGTCATCTGTGCCACGCCGCCCATGGCGATGCTGTAGGCCATGTGGCCGCGCCCGAGGGCCGAAAGTCCGGCGATGGACACGATGTTGATGATGCTGCCGCGGCCGGCGTCTATCATGCGCCTGGCGCCTTCCTGGCAGCAGACATACCTTCCGACGACCAGGTTGTTCAGGGTCTGTATGAGTCCCACTTCGGAGATCTCCAGCGGTGACCTGTGGGCACCGCCTTCCCCGGCGACATTGGCCAGCACGTCGATGCGGCCATAGGCTTCGTCCAGCCGTGCGAACATGGCCCTGATCTGCGCGCCGTTGGAGACGTCGCACACCACCGGCTCGGCCCGGCGTCCCAGGCGCTCGATTTCACGGGCCGTATCCGCCATGCCTTCCTCGTTGATGTCGGCCAGCATGAGGTCCGCCCCCGACTCGGCGAATCCCAGGGACATGGCCCGGCCCATGCCGCTGGCCGCGCCAGAGACCAGGGCCACACGTCCGCTCAGGTCAAATAATGGATGGGACATTTTCTGCTCCTTTTCAGGCCAGCTCCCGATGGAGATCTCAGGCCATGTAGCAATTCCTCAAATTCAAAGCACAGGTGTCGGAATGCCGCGCGCACCGGTGCGAGTCCGCGGGTATTCCCCTTTGCGTTTATGGCTTCAACAGCGTATATTATACGGGTCGCGGCACCTATTTAGCCAGTCGAAATTACGACAACCTTCTCGGCGGGTTTCGATGCCTCCCTTCAAAGTCGTATCCGATTACGAACCCCGGGGCGATCAGCCTAAGGCGATCGAGGAGATCGTCCAGGGCGTCAACCGGGGGGACAAACACCAGTGTCTGCTCGGCATCACGGGCAGCGGCAAGACCTACACGATGGCCCAGGCCATCGCCAAGCTCCAGAAACCGACCCTTGTCATTTCGCCCAACAAGACCCTGGCCGCCCAGCTTTACGGGGAGTTCAAGGGGTTCTTCCCGAAAAACTCCGTCGAATACTTCATCAGCTACTACGATTACTACCAGCCGGAAGCGTACATGCCCGTGACGGACACCTATATCGAGAAGGATTCGTCCGTCAACGACGATCTGGACAAGCTCCGGCTGCGGGCGACCAGCGCATTGCTGGAACGGAGGGACGTGGTGATCGTGGCGTCCGTGTCCTCCATTTACAGCCTGGGGTCGCCGGACGAGTGGCGGGAATTCATCCTCCTGGTGGAACGCGGTGAAGTCTACGAGCGGGACATGATCATGCGCAAGCTGATCGACATGCACTACAACCGGAACGACTACGATTTCGCGCGGGGGACGTTCCGCGTAAGGGGAGACACCCTCGACATCCTGCCCGCGGACCAGGAAAAGGGTCTCCGAATCGAGATGTTCGGCGACGAGGTCGACCGTATCACCGAGTTCAATCCCCTGACCGGCGAAGTGCTCGCTGAGCGGGACCGGATCGCCATCTACCCGGCGCGCCACTTCGTCACCACGGCGCCGCGCCTGGAGCTGGCCATGAAGGCCATCGAGGTGGAACTGGACGAGCGGCTGCGGGTGTTGTACGACGAGAACAAGCTCCTCGAAGCGCAGCGGTTGGAACAGCGCACGCGCTTCGACCTGGAAATGATGCGGGAGATCGGGTTCTGCGCCGGTATCGAAAACTACTCCATGCACCTGTCGGGCCGGGATCCTGGCGACCGCCCATTCTGCCTCTTCGACTTCTTCCCCAGCGACTTCCTGCTGGTCATCGACGAGTCCCATGTCTCTCTTCCGCAGCTGCGGGCCATGTACAATGGCGACCGTTCACGGAAAACCACCCTGGTCGAACACGGATTTCGCCTGCCTTCGGCGCTGGACAACCGCCCGCTGACCTTCGAGGAATTCGAATCGATGGTAAACCAGGTGATCTACGTATCGGCGACGCCGGCCGACTATGAACTGAACCAGTGCCAGGGCGTCGTGGTTGAACAGATCATTCGTCCCACCGGGCTGATGGATCCCAACATCGTCGTGCAGCCCGTGGAGAACCAGATGGACGATCTTCTTGCCCGCATACGCGAACGCGCGGAGTGTCAGGAACGGGTGCTGGTGACCACGTTGACCAAGCGTATGGCCGAGGACCTGACCGATTATCTCAGGCAACTACACGTCCGCGTGCGGTATCTCCATTCCACGATCGATACCATAGAGCGCGTCGAGATCCTGCGCGACCTGCGCCTCGGCAAGTTCGACGTGCTCGTCGGCATCAACCTGCTCCGCGAGGGGCTGGATCTGCCCGAGGTCTCCCTGGTCGCCATCCTGGACGCGGACAAGGAAGGGTTCCTGAGATCGGAACGTTCGCTGATCCAGACCGCGGGACGTGCGGCGCGTAACGTGCGCGGCGAAGTGATCTTCTACGCGGACAACATCACGAACTCCATGCGCCGGGCCCTGGACGAGACGACTCGCCGCCGGACGTTGCAGCAGGAATACAACGAACTGCACGGGATCGAACCCGAGACGGTGTACAAGTCCGTCGAGGAGATCATCAAGACCACCGCCGTGGCCGACGTGAAATCGGTGGACGACGACATGCCGATCCTCAACACAATCGCCAAGATGGACCAGAGTACCGTCTTGGAAGAGCTCAAGCGTGCCATGTACGAGGCCGCCGCAAACCTGGAATTCGAGAAGGCGGCCAAGCTGCGCGACGAAATCAACAGGCTGGAATCCCAACCCGTGAAATGAGGCAGTTCCTCCACCCGGGCGGATCACCTCCCGCCCTGGCTGGTTGTGGCCTGTCCGCCTGCCCATGCTCCTACCTCTCCAGGCTGAAAGCCCTACTTCTTCGCGGCCCGTAGTCACCTACGCCCTGCTCGCCGCCAACGTGGCCGTTTTCCTATTCCAGGCGGTCCTGAGTCCGTTGGGTGAACAGATATTCATCTTCAAGACGGCGGCCGTTCCTTTCGAACTCACTCATTTCGTCGACCGGGACACCATCCCCATACCGGGAACTTCCGTGCTCTATCCCGATGCCCTCGTGCCCTTTCCCCTGACCCTGTTCACGGCCATGTTCGTGCACGGAGGATTCATGCATCTCGGCGGCAACATGCTGTACCTGTGGATCTTCGGAAACAGCGTGGAAAGCGCCATGGGTTCGGCCCGCTACCTGCTTTTCTACATACTGGCCGGCCTTTGCGCCACGCTTGTGCACGTGATGTCCGAACCCGACTCCGCCATCCCGATGATCGGCGCCAGCGGAGCGATCGCGGGCGTTCTGGGCGCCTATTTTATCCTGTATCCCCGTGCCTACATCAAGACCTTCGTCCTGCTGTTCATCTTCATCCAGATCATTCACGTCCCAGCGGTCATCATCCTCGGGATCTGGTTCCTGCGGCAGATACTGGGCATCGGCAGCGACGGTGTGGCCTGGTACGCCCACATCGGCGGTTTCCTCATCGGCATGTTCCTCGTAAGGCGCTTCCTTAAAAGCCGGCCCCGGACGATCTACATCGATCCCAGGGGTGAGTGGTGAGCAGTCAATCGCCGGTTACTCCATTTCTCGACACGCTATGCCTTGGCCGAGGAGACGCCGTGGCCATCGTCGGCAGCGGCGGCAAGGCCACGCTAATGTACCGGCTGGCCGGAGAAGCCGTTGCGCGGGGTTACGCCGTGATTACGACGTCCACCACCCACCTTCACCCGCCCACGTCTAAGCAGACCCGCGGATTTATTGTTACCGAAGAGAAGCCGGACTGGCCCGATTTCCTTCCCGGCGAGCTGGAAACTCGCCGTCACGTTACCGTTTTAGGCTCCCGTCCGCGGCCCGATAAGCTCAAAGGGTTGAACGCGGATGAATTAGCCACGCTGATGGAGATCTGCGAACCCGACATGCTGCTGGTGAAGGCCGACGGCGCCCGTGCCCGGTTGTTCAAGGCGCCCGGTGACCACGAGCCCGTGGTGCCAGCGGTAACGACACGGGGCGTGGTCGTAGCCAGCCTCAGATCCGTCGGGATTCCTCTGAACGACCGGCAGGTGCACCGGCCAGAGCGCGTGGGCAGGTTGACCGGACTGGGACAGGATGAGCCGGTCACGCCCGAGGTCATCGCCGGAGTGGTCAGTCATCCCGAGGCCTACCTGCGGGCGTTTCCGGATTCCGTACCCCTTTCCCTGTACCTTTCCTGTGCTGGTGACGAAGGCGGCCGGGAGTTGGCCAATCGCATCGTCGCCGCCGTGCCCGATACGGTTTTTAACGGTATCTTCTGCGGGGACATACAACGGTCGAAAGCAGAGGTGACCCGGCTCGCGTAAGGGAATTGTCCACCCCGTAGCCGGAACTCCTGCTCCCTTCACAAGCCGCGACATGCTTACCTTGTTGACACACATCCCCTGTTGACACACATCCCCTGCCGTGGTAATTTCTACCCACGCCGAAAGCCTTCTCTGACTGAGCATCGCAGCACGCTACGGTGAGGATACAAAGACGCAGCGCGCTAACGTGAGACTTCACATAGATTAATCCTGAGTAATCAAAGGACCGTTTTCATGTCTCGTTTTCGCTTTTACGTGATCGCTCTATGTACGGCCATCCTGGTATCAGGTTGCGGCGGAGGCGATCCGGACAGACGCGTAGTGACGGTCTATTCGCCCCACGGAAAGCCGATCCTGCCCGAGTTCGAGAAACTTTTCGAGGCCGTCCATCCCGATGTCGACATCCGCTGGCTCGACATGGGCTCCCAGGACGTGCTCGACCGCGTGCGTTCGGAACGCGCCAATCCCCAGGGGGATGTCTGGTGGGGCGCGCCGGCGACCAATTTTATCCAGGCCGCCGACGAGGGCTTACTTAGTCCCTACCGGCCGACGTGGGCGGACGTCCTGCTCCCGGAATTCAGGGATGACGAGGACCGCTGGTACGGCACGGCGCAGTTGATCCCCGTCATCGCCTTCAACAGTCTTGAGTTGACGAAGGAGACGGCGCCCGGGGACTGGGACGAGTTGCTCGATCCCAGGTGGCGGGACCTGATCGTGATCCGCTACCCGCTGGCGTCCGGCACGATGCGGACGGTTTACTCGGGGATGATCTGGCGTACGTACCGGGACTCCCGGTCGCCCGAAGCCGGCTATGAATGGCTCACGCGGCTCGATGCCAACACGAAGGACTACGCCGCCGATCCGAACATGATGTTCCAGAAGCTCGCCCGGAAGGAGGGGCTGGTTTCCATCTGGCTGATGAGCGACATCATGCTGCAGGTGGACCGCTACGGATATCCCTTCGATTTCGTGGTGCCGAGCAGCGGCGCCCCCGTGCTGACCGACGGCATCGCGCTGATCGCCAATAGCAAGAATCCCGATGACGCCCGGCTGTTCTACGAATTCGTCACCAATGTCGACAACACCGTCATGCAGGCCACCGAGTACTACCGGATCCCGACCCGCGGCGACATACCGAAAGACCGCCTGCCTCCGTGGATGGCCGATCTTTCCGTCGCCCCCTTCGACATCGACTGGAAAGTCTTCTCCGAACAGTCCAGAACCTGGATGAAGTACTGGGACGACAACATCAAGGACCGGGGATAACCCTTCTTCCGCGGTCCGTTACTGATCTACGCCCATGGCCCAGGTCACCCTCAATCGGCTCACCAAGCATTTCGACGACACCCCGGTCGTGAAAGGCATCAGCCTGACGGTGGCCGACGGGGAATTCTTCAGTCTCCTCGGCCCGAGCGGCTGCGGCAAGACGACCATACTCCGCATGATCGCCGGGTTCATCTTTCCCACCTCCGGCACCGTGCTGTTCGACAATCAGGACGTCTCCTACATTCCGGCCCACCGGCGCAACACCGGGATGGTGTTCCAGAATTACGCGCTCTTCCCCCACATGACCGTCTACGAGAATGTGGCCTTCGGCCTGCGCACCCGGAAGGTGGCTGGTCCGGAGATGGCGGACCGTGTGGCGCAAGCGCTCGGCCTGGTGGGACTGACCGGCCTGGAACAGCGGCCCGTACCCCAGCTGTCCGGCGGACAGCAACAACGGGTTGCCCTCGCACGGGCCGTGGTTATCGAGCCCGACCTGTTGCTGCTCGATGAGCCGTTGTCCAACCTGGATACGAAACTGCGGGAAGAGACCCGCGACCAGATCCGGGAGCTGCAGACGAAACTGGGCATCACGGCCATCTACGTCACCCACGACCAGGAGGAGGCCCTGGCCGTATCCGACCGGATCGCGGTGATGGAGGAAGGCGTATGCCGGCAGCTTGACCGTCCGGACGCGATCTACCGCAGGCCCGCCAACCGCTTCGTGGCCACCTTCATGGGCAACATGAACCTCTGGGAAGGCGTGGTGGTGACCGACGGGGGAAGAACCGTCTTCCGGCACCAAAGCGGCCTGGTCGTCTCGTTGCCCGTAGATACCGAACCGGTGGAGGGGCCCGTTCACCTGGCCCTGCATCCCGAGGCCGCGGGCTTGACCGGCGATGACGATGAAGGCTCGGTCAAGGGCGTCGTCACCGCCCGGCGTTACAAGGGCGCGACGATCGAATTCACCGTAGATGCCGGGGGCGTGTCCATTCAAGTCGTCGAAAACGCGGAAGGTCCGATGGCCGCGAGTCAGCCCGGAGAGGCAGTGCGCGTCCACATCCCCGGCGACCAGGCGATCATCCTCAGGGATTGAACCGGACCATGACCCTTCTCACAGTCCTCCGCCAGCCCCGACTGCTTGTCTTTATACCCCTGGGATTCATCATCATCGGGTACATCGTGTATCCGGGCGCGCTCGTCCTTTGGGAAAGCCTTTTCCGGGAGGGACAGTTCGGCTTCGGCAACTACGGGGAGTTTTTCGACCCGGAGTACCCTTCCTACATGGAAGGCCTTTTCAACAGCGTCATGGTCTCCGTGGGCAGCGTGCTGCTTTCGGCCCTCATCGGCGTTCCCCTGGCCCTTATCTTTACCCACTACGAGTTTCCCGGCCGGTCCGTTTTCTCGGCTCTGGCCACGCTGCCCATCGTCCTGCCTCCCCTGGTGGGCGTGCTCGCCTTTTTGTTTCTCTACAGCGAAAGCGGCATGATCCCGCGCCTCATCCAGGCGGCCCTGGGACTGGAACGGCCGCCCTTCTCGCTGAACGGGGTGTGGGCCGTGCTGCTCGTGCACGGGTACACGATGTACGTCTTCTTCTACCTCTTCACTTCGGCGGCGCTCAGGAGCATAGACCCGGCGGTCACCGAAGCGGCCCGCAACCTGGGCGCGTCGACGTGGTACTGCTTCCGGGCCGTCACCCTGCCCCTCCTGACGCCTGCCATGGTGGGGGCGACGCTCCTGGTGTTCATGACGTCCATGAATTCCTTCAGCGCGCCATTCATCTTCGCCGGCGGGTTCCGCTTTCTCAGCCTGAACATCTACACTTCCAAGCTGAACGGAGACATGGCCATGGCCGTCACGCAGACCGTGGTCCTTTCCGCCTTTTCCATCGCTTTTCTATTCTGGATGCGCCACTACGAAGGCCGGCGGCAGTACGCCATGAGCACGAAGGGAACGGCTACCGTCCGCCGCGAGATCAAGGGACGCGGGGCGCGCCTGCTTGCGGGCGCCGCCGGGATCGCCATGGTGATCGTGCTCCTCCTGCCCCACCTGACCATCATCCTCCTGTCCTTCGTCCAGGACGGCACGTGGACGCACCAGATCCTGCCGCAGGTATACACGACGGACAACTATGGCCGGCTCTTCCAGGATCCCACGTTCTGGGAACCGATCCGCAACAGCCTGAACATGGCGGTAATTTCCACGGCGGCCGACGTGGCGATCGGCGTGGCCGCCGCCTACCTGGTGGTCAAGGGCACGTTCCGGGGCCGCCGCTTGCTCGACGCCCTCGTGATGGTGCCCTGGGCCTTGCCCGGCACGGTGGTGGCCATCAACCTGATCGTCGCCTTCAGCCAGGGCACGCCATTCAGCTTCGGCCAGGTGCTGGTGGGCTCTTTCTGGTTGCTGCCCATCGCCTACTTCGTCCGCCACCTGCCCATCGTATTCCGGGCGTCATCGGCGGCCTACAGACAGCTGGACGACTCCCTGGAGGAGGCGGCGCGCAACCTGGGCGCGGGGTGGTTCTACGCCTTCCGCCGCGTCACCCTGCCGCTCATCGGTCCCGGCGTGCTCGCAGGTACGCTGCTGGCCTTCGTCACCGCCCTGGGCGAATTCGTGGCCTCCATCCTCCTGTACGTCTATGACAATAGGCCGATCGCCATGGAGATCCTGTCCCACCTTCGCCAGTTCAACATCGGCAGCGCCGCGGCCTACGGCGTCCTGCTCCTGCTTCTCGTTTCCGTCGTGCTGCTGGGTTCCAACTACATCTCCCGCGGCACAGCGCAGCGGAGTCTTTCGTAACCCCTGCCTATGCGACGCGATTATTTCCTCTTCACCTCGGCCTTCGTCATGGACTTCTGCACGGGCCTGGTGTCCTTCGCCGTGCCGTTGCGAGCGCTCGACATGGGCGCTTCGGTGGTAGAACTGGGGTTTATCGGCACCGCGGGTTCGCTCAGTTTCACCGTGGCCTGCACCTTCACGGGAAAACTGGCGGACCGGTTCGACCGCCGCCGTCTCATGACCATCGCCGCAGGCTTGACCTCGCTGGTTTTCTGCATGCTCTTTTTAGCGGTGAATTACTGGATGCTCCTGGCAGGCGCGGCCCTGGGATGGGGACTGTTGGCCCTCTTCTGGCCGACCCTGCAGGCAATCCTGGCCGAGAACCGCAGCCGTGCGCAACTGGTGAAAACCCTCGGCACGTTCAACATGTTCTGGACCGTGGGGTTCATGTTGGGACCGGCGGCGGGAGGATACCTCTATCTCGTGGGCCCCCAGGTTCCATTTGCCGCCGGCATGATCGGCATGGCGGCGCTCACGCTGGCGATCCACCTATTGCGATTCAAACCATCCGCGGCTCGTGATGCGGATCCGGAGGACGAGCCGCAGGAGCACGTGGATACGGCGCGCTTCCGCTGGATCGCCTGGACGGCCACCTTCACGGCGTTCTTCATGATGGGCATGCTCAACAACCAGTTCCCCAAGCTCGCCTCCGTACTCCTCATTCGGCCCGATACGCTGGGGATACTTCTGGCCATACCACGCCTCATACAGATGCTGATCTTCCTGGTTGCGCGGTTCACGACATGGTGGCAGTTCCGGCTCAGACCGCTCGTTATTCCCCAGGTCATCGCCGTGATCGGCATGATTGTCGTCGCGACACAGGATTCAGCCGTTGTGATCGCAATCGCTTTTGGAACCGTCGGGTTGCTGGTAGGCGCCGCCTTTTCGGCGAGCCAGTTCTATTCTTTTTTCCAAGAGGAACGCAAGGGAGAGAAGGGCGCTCGCAACGAGATGATCATCGGCATGGGCATGGTGTCGGGACCCCTGATCGGTGGCGTGCTGGCGCAGCTCATCGGCCTGCGCATGCCTTACGTGCTGTGTTGTATCGTGCTACTGGCGGGGATGCTGGTGGAGTACAGGTGGTACCGAAAGCGGGGATATAACGAGGCATCACTAACCGAACCGCTCGATTGAATCCAAAAAGCGTCGAGAAAACCATGGATTTCCCTAACACGGCAATCACGATCCCTGAAAATTAGATTTCGAGATGTCGACGCTCTATCCGACTATTACATTAGCAACCCGATCTACCGCAATCGCCAGGTACAGGTGACTCCGTGTCCTACTACCCGATAGATACCCACGCCACGGTCCGCGAATTCGAAGCCGCCGGGATTGAGACCAAACAGGCGGAAGCCATCGTCAAAGCGATGGCGTGGAGCCGGAACGACCTGGTGACGAAGACAGATCTCGGTGGGTTCGCCACGAAGGAAGATCTGGCCGGGTTCGCGACGAAGGAAGACCTATCAGGCTTTGCGATGAAAGCCGATCTGGAGGTACTTAAAACCTGTCTGGATTCCTTAAGTGCGAAAATGGAGCGGTTCGCCACGAAGGAAGATCTGGAAGTTTTGAGAACCGAGATCGCTGCAATGAAGTCGGAACTGAAGCGATTCGCAACGAAAGAAGATCTGGAGCGATTCGCCACGAAGGAAGATCTGGAAGTTTTGAGAGCCGAGATGGCTGCTATGAAATCGGACCTGGAAAAACAGATCAGCGGCGCTGTAAACAAGATGCTGGTCTGTATGATCAGCATGTCCGCGTTGATAGTTGGTATGATGATATACCTTTGACCGGTGATAAGCTTACAGGAGGGGTAGTTCAGATTGGAATAACCTGCCTATCCTTCGGCGATCCGCTTGATCACATCCAGCCCCTTGGGCCAGGTTTCGTTGAAATACTCCACGAAATCGTTAAACGTGTCGGTGACGACGGTCAAATGAGTATCGCCGTCGACATCCTTCAGCGTGTAGTTTTCGTACGCCGGCGTCCACGACTTCACCTCGTCGCTTTCCGTGTCTTCTACGCCCTGCCTGATGTAACCGATGTGTCGAATGGCCATGTACTCGAACGGCCGATTTTCATCAATCATGCTGACCATGCCGTCGTTGTCCCCAGTCCGGAACCGAATCTCGCTGCCCTCGCTCCAGTCGCCCACGTAATAGGACCCCTCGGCAAAAACGCTCGACCACTTCCGAAACGATTCATCGTCGAAAATGGCGTGCCACACCTGTTCCCGCGAAGCGTTAATTGTTGTCGAGTAGCTGAGTTTTTCCATGGCATGCTGGTCGGTCATCGAATCATTCTTTCACACGGTGGGAGTTGTTGACGGCTGACCCATCGCCAAACGTGGATAGTCTTATCCTTCGCTGACCGCGGACTTTTCGATGACATCAGGTAGTCGATCCAGGGCTTTTTCCAAACGGTCGACACAGGCCTCTTTTCCCAGAACGGCGACCAGGTGGAACAGGGACGGTCCCCCCATTTCCCCGGTCAGCGCCACGCGGCACGGATGGATGAACTGGGCAGCCTTCAGTCCATGGCGTTCCGAAAGATCCCGGATGACACCCTCCACTGCCTCCGTGTCGAAAACCTCAATCGACGCGAATCCATCGCGGAGCCAGCCGATTCGATCTGACACGGCTTCCGGCTCCTTCGACCAATGCTTCCGCACGGCCTTGGGATTGTACGCGAAGTCGTCGGTAAAGAAGAACCTGCCCTGCTCCGCGAAGTCGGCCAGCGTGCGGCACCTTTCCCGGAGCAGCCCCATGACATCCAGTGCATAGGCGTGGTCTGTGTCCTGCCCGTTGGCGACCAGGCTTTCGCACCTCAGGAATGGCTGTGCCAGCGACCAGAGCTCTTCATTGGAACGGGCCATGATGTGCTGCCCGTTCAGCCACTCGAATTTACGCAGGTCGAAGACGGTGTCCCGTTTGTGGACCTGGTCCAGCGAGAAGCGCTCCAACAGTTCGGCGCGGGTGAAGTATTCCTGGTCGTCGCCAGTCTGCCAGCCCAGGAGCGAGAGGAAGTTGACCACGGCGTCGGAAAGATAGCCTGCGTCCCGGTACTCGGTGACGGACACCGCGCCATGGCGTTTCGACAGCTTCTTCTTGTCTTCCCCCAGGATACTGGGCAGATGGGCGAATTCGGGCACCTCCGCGTCCAGGGCATGGAAAAGCTGGATGTGCTTGGTGGTGTTGGTCAGGTGATCGATGCCGCGGATGACGTGGGACACGCTCATGTCCATGTCGTCGACCACCACGGCCAGGTGGTAAAGAGGCGTGCCATTGGACCGGACGATGACGAAATCATCGATGGTTTCATTGTCCACCTCGATCTCGCCGAGTATCCGGTCCCGGAAAACGGTTTTTCCGTCAGGGATCATGAGCCGTATGACCGGGCGGCGTCCATCGGCTTCCAGCGCTTCCGCCTCGGAGGCCGAAATGTCGGCGTAGCGGCGGTCGTTGCGCCAGGACCTGCCCTCCGCCAGGGCTTCCCGCTTCTTGGCTTCGAGTTCTTCAGGAAGATAGTAGCAACGGTAGGCCTTGCCCGCTTCGACCAGGGATTCGGCCCGGGATTGGTGCCGGTCGGCACGGCGGGACTGGTAGACGACTTCTTCGTCCCAGTCGATGCCCATCCACCCTAACACCTCGAATATGGCGTCGACCCACTCCTGGCGGGAACGCGCGGTGTCGGTATCTTCGATGCGCAGCAGGAAGCGGCCCTTCTCCCGGCGGGCGAAGAGCCAGTTGAACAGGCCCGTGTGCGCGCTGCCGATGTGCAGCAGTCCGGTGGGGCTGGGGGCAAAGCGAACGCGGATGGGACGGGACATGAATCGCTACGTTGACTGGAGATCGCGGCTGCCGGAATCGGTCGATGCTGGATCAGCATCATCGGAAGTTCGCGCGGAATCGATCCCGGTGGTTGTTGAGACGGCGGCGGCCACGGGTGTGGCGTCCGGTTGTGCCTCGAGCGTCAGGTTTACGCCGCCGATCACTCCGGCAGCCAGGTTGTACAACCAGGAGGACAGCGCGACCACCAGCGAGCCGAGTACGGCATACATCATGGTTATCACGATCCAAACGACGACCGCGATGAATCCCGTGGCACTGACGACGTACCCCATCTCATCGGGCATGCCTTCGGACATCCCAAACATGCCGACCAAACTGGCCATGAGCGTGATCAATACGGCGTAAAGGGCGCCCACGACAAACCCCACCGCGCCCGCGATCACGAAGGTGATCTTAACCGCGGACCACGTATCGATACGCTTCAGTTGGTACTTCATGGTTGACACTCCTGGCATGAACCGAGGCACAAAAGTAAATCACGATTCACTGGAAGAAGTAACAAGACTATACGATTAACGGAGAGGGAGGGATTCGAACCCTCGGTAGGTTTTGACCCACAATCGATTAGCAGTCGATCCGATTCAGCCACTCTCGCACCTCTCCGGAATGATCTCCTGAGCCGTCGGATGGTGGGGGGGTCCTAATAACATATTGTCCTAACCCTTAATATGCCAGTTAGTTACCGGTTTCACTCGACGTTCAGAATAACATGTACCCCCACATTTATTTTCACCCACACGCATCACAAAGATAACCAGACTTACACGTCTGTCAACGGACAAGTTTTGAGTTGATTTTCGTTCACTGTGACTGGTGGAATCCAGCTCCTGAGGTATAGGCTGGCTACCTACCATCTCCTTTCGGTATCATCCCATCCGCACTAAATCAGGAATCTACGCCACAGACCCATCAGTTACACCTTCCCCGAAAATCTGCTTCGACATGTGTAGTCCTACCGGCACCCGCATCGATTAAGCATCGCCGAATGTTCAAGACTC
Source organism: bacterium (assembly GCA_965262815.1). GTDB lineage: Bacteria > JAAXHH01 > JAAXHH01 > JAAXHH01 > JAAXHH01 > JAAXHH01. The sequence goes on from OZ253560.1 coordinate 1,050,317, forward strand.
ACAACCGTCTGTCTGCATGTCATCGTCTCTTCCTCCATGGAATGGCATCAACCTGATGGCTGAGCAGTTACATCATAGTCTGACGCAAACTAAGAACCCCTCGTCATGTGATGCCGAGGGGTGTCAACTACGATGGGTGATCCTGGTGGTTTTCCGACTACTATTCAGGTTATTTTTCGTGCCTGTTAGTGACCGGACTAACGACTGCCACGACGAGACGGGACTGCGTAGCCTGGATTATCACGTCGGCCGTCATATCCGCCTTGGAAGGCTGATAGGTCTGGGACTGGGGTTTCAATACGACAACCCGTTTGTTCTGGAATTGGATTTCATAGTCCGCGCCTGAGTGTGGACCAACCGCTCAAAATTGAGCACAAGATACGGCACAAGCAGCATGATGTCAGTTGTACTTCTGGTCGTCGTTTTAAGGCTTTCGAGGTTACCAGTTATGGCTATCCTGCCTATACCTCGTTACCCTGTCAGGGCTTATATGCGGATCACTGACGTTGCTCCGTACCGATTCAACGCTCCCAGTCGGCTGCATCAGGTATCCCCGTACTCACAATGACCTTCAGGCCGGGTTCCGGCACCATGCGGCGCACTGCCTGAACTGATGCTCCGGGACCTGGCCAGTCACGCAGGATTCCCCTGACCGATCCCGTAGATTCATCCAGTAGGAGCGCAGCTGAACCCCCGCCACCTTTGGTCAACTCGACGAATTCCCCGTGACCTGAAAGCGTGATAAGTTCCAACCGACCGGCCCAGTCAGCGCGTACAGGGACAGTGAAGGCAAACGCGCCGCTTTCACTGTCCGCGATGGAGTACATGGGAAAATTCAATCTGAAAAGCGTGTTGCCATCCGCATCTATCCCTGCAAGCCGGTATGGCCCTCCCTCCTCGGGCAGGAATGGCTGGACGTCGACCACGAAAGCAGGCTCGAGATAGAGTTCTCCTTCTTCACTTACGCCCCCCCAAAGTAGCAGACTTTTTTCCGGAAGCGAGTAGGCCGACACCCGTCTAAGGTTTTGCTCCTCGGACGCCCTGTATATCACCGCCTTAGTAAAATTGTAGTCGCTGATCCAGACGGTAGGTCCGCAGTAACCCATCAAATCGGCTGTAGACGGAGAGATAAGTACGTCTTTAAACAGGTCGTATCCCCATACACCTATTTCACCTTCCATGTACGGGAAATCATTATCCAAGTCGACTGCAGTACCGCATGGAGCATGATACAGGCTCATGTTATGACCGAGTTCGTGTGATATAAGATGAGCATTGAGTGCGGCTACACTGCTGAACCCGGACAAATAGGACCATCCTCCGAAGCTGATGATTCCCATGTAGTGTCCGCGTTTTCCGTCCATGATATAAACCAACTGTGTCTCCTCAAGAGCAGATAACCCCTCAGGTTGATTCGCAGTCCATACGGGTTCGCGAATTGATAATCGGAATCTGTCCACTGGAAGGATATCTCTAGTCTCCCGAAACAGATCGGAGTCGACCGTCAGTTCTTCGATCCTGGACAATACGGGTCTGTATAGATCCGGATTATCGATCCAAAGGAAGGGTACCAACGTCAGATTCAGTGGTGGCACGTCTCTCACGTCCACGGGTATCCGACCTGTCATTGGCAGGCGATCTTCTTCTATGTAAACCATATCGCCCAATGAATCATCGGGATCAATCTCGACGACCATCTCCAGTCCCGTTTTAATGACCGAACCGGGTATCAACATGTTAACTGAGGTTTCAAGGTTTGCAAGATCGGTATAGGACGGGATGCTCTTTCCCTCACTATGGATGTCTACTTCGTATACTTCGCGGCCATTCAGGAAGAAGCGCGCAGTGACAAGGGGCATCGGTATCACCACATCAGTTTCAGCCTGGATGAACACACGCAGAAGAGCGTCTTCTCCTGCCACCAGAGGAACGGAGAATTCTGGAGACTGCGTCGCCTGGATCAGAAAAGCGGTCGTTTTCGTCAGGAAATCTCGACAGGTTTCAACCTCGGATCGTGGGATCGTCTGCAGCCAGTACTGAATTTCTGCATCCTCCGGTGCGCATAATCGCGTTTCATAGAGGCGCAATTCATCAAGTTTTAGGCTTGTGAATGACAAAGTCAAAATCCCCAACAACCCTTCGTTGCCAGAAAGATTCAGTTTCCTCAAATTGGAAAGGCTGGCCAACGAACTGGGAATTTCGCCGGTCAACTGGTTATTGCCGAGCAGTAGTGCTTTTAGGTTCCTGAGTAGTCCCAGTTCCGGGGGAATACCCTCTGTCAACTGGTTATTGCTGAGGTCTAACCATTCAAGATTAACCAGTTGTCCCAACTCCGGTGGTATGGACCCATCCAACAGGTTACTGCCAAGGCTTAATAAACTAAGATTAATCAGTTGTCCCAACTCCGGTGGTATGGACCCATCCAACTGGTTACTGTACAGGTCTAACCATTCAAGATTAACCAGTTGTCCCAACTCCGGTGGTATGGACCCTTCTAACTGGTTACTGCCAAAGCCTAACGAATTAAGATTAACCAGTTGTCCCAACTCCGGTGGTATGGACCCATCCAACTGGTTACTGTACAGGTATAACCATTCAAGATTAACCAGTTGTCCCAACTCCGGTGGTATGGACCCATCCAACTGGTTACCGTATAAGTCTAACCGTTCAAGATTAACCAGTTGTCCCAACTCCGGGGGTATACCTCCCGTCAACCGGTTTACAGATAGAGACAATTGTTTGAGATTTACAAGTTGTCCCAACTCCGGAGGTACCTCCCCTGTCAACTGGTTAGAGTAAAGGTCCAGGCGATTGAGATTGACAAGTAGTCCCAGTTCGGGAGGAATCTCCCCCGTCAACTGGTTATATGCTAGTTCTAATCCACGCACCCCTCCATCTTGGTCGGTTTTAACACCATACCAAGCATGTAGCAGCTCCTCGCTCAACCAATTCGTGTTGTTCGTCCAATTCGGACCATCCGTAGCGTAGTAGAACACGCTCAAAGCAATTCGTTCCGGGTTTCCTCCCTGCATTGAGACGATAACCAGGATCGAAGCTGTTGCATCTCCCGATCGAGCTTCGACCTGAGCACTCCCTTCCTTTGTCCCGGTCACAAGCCCCTGCGCACTGATCGTTACTATGGATTTATCACTGCTCGACCACACCACAACGGCCCCCATTACCGGGTGTTCATTCTGATCGAGCACAGTAGTTACTAGTTGGATGGTCTCGCCGATGGACACAACTGCAGGCGACCTCGGCATGATGTGGATACTGCTCGCTGACTGAGACACAGCTATTTCGACATTTGCCGAAAAATCCCCAGATCGGGCTGTAACCTGTGCAATCCCGTTATTGACACTGGTTACAAGCCCCTGCGCACTGACGGTCGCTACAGCATCATCACTGCTCGACCACGTCACCGCAGCGCCGTCTAAAGGTTGCTCGTTCTGATCAAAAACGCTCGCGACAAGCTGAATCGTCTCACCGATGGATGATAGCGTCGTATCCGCAGGTACGATCTTGATGCCTGTTGCTGTCTGGGAAACTACAACATCAATGCTTGCAGATACACTCCCCGACCGAGCCGTAATTCGGCCCGAGCCGTTCTTAACCGCTCTCACCAAGCCCAGTCCACTGACAGTGGCAACTCCTTCATCGCTGCTCGACCAAGTTACTTCAGCATCGGTTATGGAGGTGTTGTTCTTATCAAAGACCTCCGCAGCAAATTGTACGGTCTGACCAATGGCGTTAAACGAAGCTGATGATGGTGTTATTGCGATCCGGGACGATACCGGCACGGGTGGAGGCGTTGGAGGCGTTGGAGTCGGTGGTGCAGGTGGTGCAGGTGGAGCAGGTGGAGCAGGTGGTGCAGGCTTTGTCGGCCCGTCTTTGCCGCAGGTTATCGCTGCGATCAGAGCCAGGGAAAGGAAGATTACAAAACAACAACGACTTATATTATTCATTAGATTAGTCTTGTTATGTCCATCAAGGGTGCCACATGTTCCTCAATAGGAACAAGGGCAAGGGCGAGCCAGGGAACCTCTTTTCAAATCCTGGCGTTGCTTTCATGAATTCGGTATCAGGCCTTTGTAGTGAAGCGCCCTATCAACTTTCACGTTCAAGCGGGTACGGGTCCTTGAATCAGTCGAGCATTTCCGATGTGGGCAGCGATCCAAAGGGACGGGTGCACAGCGTGATTGCCACGCCTAGAATTGCACTATACTTCAGATGCCGGTCTCCGGCACAACCGGCCGTATAGGCAATCTGTTATATCTCTTTGCCTCTGCGGTTTTTGCACGATGTTCTTCACTATAGTAGTGCAAACAGCCACCACCGTGTTCGGATGGAAGATTTATGTAGACCTCGGTATCACCATTCTTGATCCAGGTAATCCTACTTGAAGTCGTCGTAACCGGTTCCCCATATCGAAGTTTTAGTTCCTCAATGAGCAATTCAGCTCTGGCTGTCGTCATGGTTCTGTCAAACCAGTAGTGACCAGCAACTAACTCATCTGCTACCACATCAAACTCGACAAAATCTACAGTGAATTTCTCACCGTTGGACAGAACAAAAACTTCTGTAGTACGTCCTGATTCGATCAACGACAAACCGACCCCGTCCTTTACCGTAAACAACACTTTACCTGGGTCATTCGAGGTGATCTGGTCTTTGTTGTCTCCCCAATGGCTCCATCGAAAATCGTACTGCTCATAAATCCGTTGCACCTCTGCCGAGTCAGATTCCGCCAATGAAGGACTCACCTGATCGACTGACACTTTTGACGAAACGGGTGAATTTTCGCCGGCACACCCATACACCAATATTATCAAGACTAGACTTGAAATCCGCATCGATAATACCTTCCAATTAGGTTAACATAAAAGAATCGCTGTGTCCCAGATTGAAAACCAGCGACGAGATGAAGAGTGACTTATGCATGCGTAAGGCTTTGACTGTTCCAACAACGCTGCATTCCCTGTTCGTCCTCATATTAAGTTTTCGGTAGATAACCTTCTGTTTTCAGCGATCTATCAGGGAATCACCAATTGGCAATTTCGCCAAACTCCAAATGTCAAGGTGGAGTTGACCAAGTTAAGTGGACATGTTTTCTCTTGTGTTGAAAGGAGAGTCACATGCCCAGATTCCATGCCCCCTATCCAGCGGCCTAGATGAGCAGATGGTCGATCTCGTTCGCTCCGGTCGCAGCCTGAGAAGCGCTGGCCAAAGAGTTCGAACCCACCTGAGCAAGCCACCCGCAACTGGGTCAAACAGGATGACCTGGACAAGGGCAGGCGTGAAGACGGCCTGACGAGGTGATCATACCACAGCGGCCAGGGATCCCAATACACCAAAACAGCCTGTATACTAAACCCTTACACCGACCACGAAAACGGGGTAACGTCAGTAACCCTGCTTGAGGCTATCCTAAGTGCCACGTCATCGGTTGTGAGACTACAGGGCATCATCATTCCAGAATGGGAACATTTTGGGAGTGAGAGTTACCCGAAACTGTCCTCATTTTAGAGAATGCAGTGGCCGTAAACGCACTGGCTTCGACTTCGCAATAATAATCACTTCCCGGATCTTTGATGTTTCCTATGATTTGATATTGTATACTTACGTCCCGTTCCATTTCTGCCATGAACCAAGTGCCGACAAAAAAGTCGTAGTTTACCCACCCCCTTACGTATACTCTTGTGAGGTTTCGATTCGAGGTGATAGTCCCGCGTATCGTCGCCCTATAAATCCCCTGAAAAATATCTGGCCACCTCCCAGTGAGATCACAATAAGTGACATTAATAGATATGCTCGGACCACCATCGTCGGTGACGGTTACTGTAAACGACTGGCTGTCGTCCAAACCTCCCGGATCGGTGGCGGTCACGGTGATGTCGGTACTCCCGGCGACCACACCGGTTACCACTACGCTGGTCCCGGTGGTACTCGCGGTGGCCACATCTGAATTGTCCGAAACGGCTGAATACCTCAGTTCATCACTATCGGGATCGGTAAAGGCATCAGAAATATCCACCGATACTTCCGCACCCGTCTCTACAGTCTGGTCCGCCAATGATCCCACTGCCCGGGGCGGCTGGTTCTGTGGCTCCACCGTTACGGCGATGATCTGCGTCGCCTTCAACCCTCCGGGATCGGTGGCGGTCACCGTTACCGTCGCGCTGCCTGCCGACACCGGCCTGATGGTTACTTCTGAGCCCGATACCGTCGCCGTGGCCACCAGGTCGTCGCTCGACTCCGCCGCATAAGACAGCGCATCGCCGTCCGGGTCCCGGAATGACCCTGATACGTCCACCGTCACCTGTGAACCGCCTTCGGTCAATACCCGCGCTGCGATAGTGCCTACCGCCTGGGGCGGTTGGTACTCAGGCACCACCGCAACGACGATGATCTGCGTCGCCTTCAACCCTCCGGGATCGGTGGCGGTCACCGTTACCGTCGCGCTGCTTGCCGACACCGGCCTGATGGTTACTTCTGAGCCCGATACCGTCGCCGTGGCCACCAGGTCGTAGCTCGACTCCGCCGCATAGGACAGCGCATTGCCGTCCGGGTCCCGGAATGACCCTGATACGTCCACCGTTACCGGTGAACCGCCTTTGGTCAATACCCGCGCTGCGATAGTGCCTACCGCCTGGGGCGGCCTGTTCTCACGAGGCACCACCGTTACGGTGGGCTCCACCGTAACGGCGATGTTCTGCGTCGCCTTCAACCCTCCGGGATCGGTGGCGGTCACCGTTACCGTCGCGCTGCTTGCCGACACCGGCCTGATGGTTACTTCTGAGCCCGATACCGTCGCCGTGGCCACCAGGTCGTCGTTCGACTCCGCCGCATAGGACAGCGCATTGCCGTCCGGGTCCCTGAATGACCCTGATATGTCCACCGTCACCGGTGAACCGCCTTCGGTAAGTACCTGCGCTGCGATAGTGCCTACCGCCCGGGGCGGCCTGTTCTCACGAGGCTCCACCGTAACGGCGATGTTCTGCGTCGCCTTCAACCCTTCGGGATCGGTGGCGGTCACCGTTACCGTCGCGCTGCCTGTCGATACGGACCTGATGGTCACCCTGGCGTCCGATACCGTCACCGTGGCCACCAGGTCGTCGCTCGACTCCGCCGCATAGGACAGCGCATTGCCGTCCGGGTCCCGGAATGCACCCGATACGTCCACCGTCACCCGTGAACCGCCTTCGGTCAGTACCCGCGCTGCGATAGTGCCCACTGCCTGGGGCGGCTGGTTCTCAGGAGGCTCCACCGTTACGGCGATGTTCTGCGTCGCCTTCAACCCTCCGGGATCGGTGGCGGTCACCGTTACCGTCGCGCTGCCTGCCGACACCGGACGGATGGTTACTTCTGAGCCCGATACCGTCGCCGTGGCCACCAGGCCGTCGCTCGACTCCGCCACATAGGACAGCGCATCGCTTTCCGGATCCCGGAATGCACCCGATACGTCCACCGTTACCGGTGAACCGCCTTCGGTCAGTACCTGCGCTGCGATAGTGTCCACCGCCTGGGGCGGCTGGTTCTCAGGAGGCTCCACCGTAACGGCGATGTTCTGCGTCGCCTTCAACCCTCCGGGATCGGTGGCGGTCACCGTTACCGTCGCGCTGCCTGCCGACACCGGCCTGATGGTTACTTCTGAGCCCGATACCGTCGCCGTGGCCACATCTGAATTGTCCGAAACGGCTGAATACCTCAGTTCATCATCATCGGGGTCGGAAAAGGCATCGGAAATATCCACCGATACTTCTGCACCCGTCTCTACAGTCTGGTCCGCCAATGATCCCACTGCCCGGGGCGGCTGGTTTTCAGGGGGCTCCACCGTAACGGCGATGTTCTGCGTCGCCTTCAACCCTTCGGGATCGGTGGCGGTCACCGTTACCGTCGCGCTGCCTGCCGACACCGGACGGATGGTTACTTCTGAGCCCGATACCGTCGCCGTGGCTACCAGGTCGTCGCTCGACTCCGCCGCATAGGACAGCGCATCGCCGTCCGGGTCCCGGAATGACCCTGATATGTCCACCGTTACCGGTGAACCGCCTTCGGTCAGTACCTGCGTTGCGATCAATCCCACTGCCCGGGGCGGCTGGTTCTCAGGAGGCTCCACCGTAACGGCGATGTTCTGCGTCGCCTTCAACCCTCCGGGATCGGTGGCGGTCACCGTTACCGTCGCGCTGCCTGCCGACACCGGACGGATGGTTACTTCTGAGCCCGATACCGTCGCCGTGGCTACCAGGTCGTCGCTCGACTCCGCCGCATAGGACAGCGCATCGTCGTCCGGGTCCCGGAATGACCCTGAAACGCCCACTTCTACCTGTGAACCGCCTTCGGTCAGTACCTGCGCTGCGATAGTATCCACCGCCGCGGGACTTTGATTAGGTAACGGTGCCATTACAGTAACGGTTGCAACACCTGACACGCTTCCCGATCGTGCGGTAATCTGTGAAGTGCCGTTTTTAAGGGCTGTCACAAGGCCCTTTACACCAACACTAGCGACAACCGTATTGCTGCTCGACCAGACAACGCTGGCACCAGCAATCGTGTTGTTGTTTTGGTCAAACACGGTGGCCCTGAGTTGGACCGTTTGGTCAATTTCTTCAAGGTTCGCCGAGTCGGGTATGATTGTTATCCTGGTTGCCACAAGTGTTGGCGGTGCGGGAGGTGAGGGTTTAGTTGGACTATCTTTACCACAGGTAGGTAGGACTAACAGGAGCAGACATAAACTTCCGCCGAAGATGTAACGAATGTTGAAAAAACCACCCGATTTAATACTATGAAACCGATTTGTCATAGGTAGAACCTTTGCTCCTGAGATAGTGACTTTGCATACGATCTGGATGAGTTGGGATATCCATACAGACTCTCCATTTTTATAAACACTGCTGAGGGTCCAGAATCGTTAACTCTCAGGCTGGTGGACGATCTGTACTTACGCTACGACTACCCAATTCCTAGTCAGGCTTGACACTGTTTACTACTTGACCATTTTGAGCCAAAGCAACGAGTTATGAGCATAAGGTCGTAAAGAACACGCGATCATAATTAACTTACAGGAATTAGAGTGCCCTATATGCGAATTTACTGCATATTAAAAAGAATATTGCGCGAATTTATTGCATGGAGTACCATATCGCCATCGTAGTAGCGCCCTTCGGCCAACCTTGGGCGGCTTATGGGCGGAGATCCACCTGGGCAGCGTCCGGCAATGGAGGGCGAGTCGCAGGCCGCACAGTGCTATAGAAAGGATGCATCGATGAGGACTAAGTACGAACCGAGACAGGAGATCGAGGCGTTGCGCGAACGTATCTCCAGCCTAAGTGCGGCTAGCCTGCGTATCAGCGCGAGTCTGGATCTGGAGACCGTCCTGCACGAGGTTGTGGAGAGCGCCCGCGAACTGACAGGTGCCCGTTACGGCGCTATCGCTACCATCGACGAGTCGGGGCGGCCCCAGGACTTCGTCACCTCCGGTTTCACTGACGAGGAACATCGGCAACTAGTAGACTGGTCCGACGGTCATAAGCTGTTCGAGTACTTTCGCGATCTCCCTGGAGTACTGAGTCTTCCGGACATACACGCCTATATGCACTCGCTCGGTTTCACCCCGGACCGGGTGCCGTCCGGTCCATTTCAGGGCACGCCGATGCGCCATCGTGACCAGCACGTCGGAAACTTTTATCTCATGGGTAAGGAGGGCGGCAAGGAGTTTACGAGCGAGGATGAAGAGGTCCTGGTGCTATTTGCCTCCCAGGCCGCGACGGCCATCGCAAATGCCCGCACGCACCGCGCTGAACAACGCACCAGGGCTGACCTGGAGGCCCTGGTTGAGACCTCGCCTGTGGGTGTCGTGGTCTTAGATGCCGGGACGGGCAGTGTGAAGTCGCTAAATCAGGAGGCAAAGCGGATCGTGGAGAGTCTGCGCACGCCCGGCCGTCCTCCGGAGGAATTGCTGAGGGTGATCACCCTTCGGCGCGCCGATGGACGCGAGATAGCGCTGGCCCAGTTGCCCCTGTCGCAGGCACTGAACCACACCGAGACTGTGCGGGCCGAGGAGATCGTGCTTTCGGTCCCCGATGGACGAAGCGTCACGACGCTGATTAACTCCACGCCGATCCATTCGGAGCAGTGCGAGGTCGTGTCTGTAGTGGTCACCATGCAGGATCTTGCACCGCTGCAGGAGCTGGAGCGGTTGCGCACGGAGTTTCTTGGCATGGTAAGTCATGAACTGCGCGCCCCATTAACCTCGATCAAGGGCTCGGCAGCCACGCTGCTGGAATCCTCGCCTGGGCTTGACCCTGCGGAGATGCGCGAGTTCTACCGCATCATACTCACGCAGGCCGATCACATGCGCGTCCTGATCAGCGACCTGCTGGATGCGGGCCGCATTGATGCAGGCACATTGTCGGTGGCGCCTGAACCTTCCGATGTTGCCACCCTGGTGGACCGGGCGCGAAGCACGTTCCAGAGCGGCGGCAGCAGACACACGGTTCTGATCGACCTTCCGCCTGACCTGCCACGGGTCATGGCCGACCGGCACCGCATCGAGCAGGTGTTGAACAACCTGTTATCTAATGCGGCGCGGCATTCTGCGGAGTCCTCCCCCATCCAGGTCAACGCCTTGCATGACGGCGTGCACGTATCGATCTCGATCCGAGATGAAGGCAGAGGGGTGGCGCCTGACCGGCTCCCGCACCTGTTCCGAAAGTATGCCGGACTTGAGGGCGGAGACCGTGAGTCTGGACTCGCGGGCTCGGGACTCAGTCTTGCCATCTGCAAGGGGTTGGTTGAGGCCCATGGAGGGCGTATCTGGGCAGAGAGCCCGGGCATCGGCCACGGTACATGCCTGACCTTCACGATACCAGTGGCCGCAGAACCCGTCGCCGACAGCGCTGCGTACCGAATTGACCCACCGAGTACCGATATAAATCACGAACCGACACGCATCCTCGTGGTCGACGACGACCCGCTTATGCTCCGCTACGTTCGCGACGCGCTCGCGGAAGCCGGCTATGTCCCGATCGTGACCGGAGACCATCGCGAGCTGTCGCACATCATCCGGGCTGAGCGGCCCGAACTGGTGTTACTTGACTTGCTGCTTCCCGATGCGGACGGTATCGAGCTGATGGGAAGCGTGCCTGAACTGGCTGACGTATTGGTCATCTTCATCTCCGCCTACGGAAGGGACGAGACCATCGCGCGGGCACTCGAGATCGGTGCAGCCGATTACCTCGTCAAGCCCTTTTCGACGACCGAATTGGTGGCGCGTATCCGGGCTGCACTACGCAGGCAGGCTGGTCCAAAGCCCTTCGTTCTGGGCGAGCTCACCATCGACTACGACCGGCGCCTGGTGAGCGTAGCCAGTGTCCGGGTCGACCTCACGGCCACGGAGTACGAGTTGGTGTGTGTGCTCTCGCTCAACGCGGGCAGGGTGATGACCTTCGACACACTGGTGCGACGGGTTTGGGGCACGCGCGGCTACGCCAACCCAAAGCTCGTGCGTGCCTTCATCAAGAATCTCCGCCGAAAGCTCGGTGACGATGCGAGCAAGCCTGACTATATCTTCAACGAACGCGGGGTCGGATATCGCATGGCACAGCCAGGCGGAAAGTAAGCGGCTTTCTCTACTTGCCGAGGCGATCAGGCACGGCGGTTCAGTGGCCATAGATCGACGCAGGAACTCGCGCCGTGATTTTCCATTCCTTTTTCTTTTGGTAACGCAGCATTAGTCCCTTCATCTGCGACGTTCACTTGAACGAAATCGTGAGATTTGCAGTGATCCAGGATGTATCGTATCCGTTTGTGAAGCCGATCGCGGTTTCAGGCGTTGTGGTCCAGATTGGACTGAAGACATTTAAAATATCCTGTTTGCAATCTGGTCTACCGGCAGGTTTGCCAGTTCGGCATGGCGCGCTTGTCGACCATCTGATTCCACGTAAAAGCATGTGGTTTCATCCACGCAGGCTCATAGCTTTTGTGGGTGCGTATGGCCGCTTTCCTGACGGATGGCGTCCTTTGATGACGACCCCGTTGTATCCATCAAACGCACACACATACCCTCAAAGCTCCACAGAAAGGGGTTTTCGTGGAGTATTGATTACTTGAAAGTGGTGGAATGTGATAATATTGGAAGGGGTTGTACGGTGGGGGTGGGATTCGAACCCACGGTACCCGCAAAGGTACAACGGTTTTCAAGACCGTCTCTTTCGGCCACTCAGACACCCCACCCTGGCAGGCAGGAAATATAGGCCGATGGCGAGGCGGGTGTCAACGTAATTCACCTGTACGCCCGGTCCGATGTTTATGACTTCGAATCGACCACTGTTGTTCCATGGCATGCTGTCGAAATCTTGCGGCGGGACGATTAATCTATTCCACCCGATCGATCAACCGCATCAGGTTTGAAACATGGATCTTCAGACGTCGCCTACCCTCATCCGTTAGCTGGTACCATGTCACCGGCCGTCGGTCTCGGAAGGTCTTCTCGATCGACAGGTACCCCGCGTCCTCAAGCTTGCGAAGGTGCGTCCCGATGCTACCGTCCTTTTCCTCGAGCACTTGTTTCAGCCGGCTGAAGGACATCGTTTCGTGCTTCGAGAGCAGAACACAGATGGCGAGGCGCACCCTGTGTTCGAGGAGACCAGCCAGTGCTTCCAGTTCCTCAATCGAGGACAGGTCAGGATCAGTTGGCGGCATCTGGTTTGCCTTGTCCCAGAAACGCCTGTACCGTAAGTGCCCCAGCGAGGACGACACCCGAGAAGGTCCATCCGAATTCCGGCACGAAGATGGTGACGCAGTAGCAAAGTCCTACAATGATGCCGACTGGCAAAAGCCGGCGATCGAAGTGCAGACCTGCGTGAAAGTAGGTCAGGGCGAGCAATAGCACCCAGAGCGAACCAAAGCCGGGACCACTTAAATGCCCCCCTGCGACCAGAAGCACTCCGAGCAGTCCCGCGACTAAGAATGCCAGCCAGTGGTACAAGATTTTAAAACCCATTTGACGATCGGCTTGGCCGATCTTGATGCTCGCCCGCTTACCTAGCCAGACGCTGAGCACAATACCACCCGGAGCGGCTATGAGCCAGTACAAGTTTATCCACGACGGTTCTGGGGCAAAATCCCTCATGGTGAAGCCGCACAGCGCAATCGCAGCCCAAAGCAGGTAAATGGATCGGCAGGGTACCACGTCCGACCGAACCGCCGCGGCCCGGATATAGGCGACGTCTTCCCGTAGTTTTTCGATGTTACTCATAGTATCCTCCTATTTAACGATAACTAATTATATTTGATAACTCTAAAATATAGAGTTAATATGCCTAATGTCAACAACTAATCGGATAAAAATGAGATTAGTGCGTAATCGACCTTTGTTTAATTGCGTTGCGGACATTTCAGTTGCATCGTTTTAACTGCTTCAAAGGAATACGTTTACACCGAAGTATTCACGCCGTATTTTTCCGTAGGAACCGTTCAGGGAACAAGTTCGATCAAGCAGCTCAAGGCAAACTCTTGGTTTTATTCAAAATCACTTTAAAACAGATCCGCCTGATTCTGCTCCCGCTATTCCTGGCGACTGCTACCCTGGGATGCGGGAATCCGACGTCAAGCGTAATAAGCGACCTGCAGATACGCCTGGCGGCCCAGTCACCAATCCGGCAGCACGTCCGATCAGTCGTCGTGACGCTATCGGGTGTGTCCGTTCGTTCCGCCGCGAACAGTGAATTTGGTACCCCGGGTACCATGCCGCATACCATTGATCTGGTCGAACTTGAGGGAAGCGGTACGCGTATTCTGGAGGTGTTTTCCCTGGCCGAGGGCAGGTATGACGCCGCGCGTCTGAACATTCAGGAAATCAACGTGACCCTGTTGAACGGTGCGCAGTTTAACGAGGAGTTTCCGGATCCGCAAGGTAAGGAGATGATGGTCGAAACGAACTCCCCGGTGGTCGTCGAACGCGGACGAAAGGCGGACGCGGTGATCGATTTCGACCTGATGCGTTCGATCGGCTTCGAGGGCGATGCCCGACAGATTCGTGATATCACCGGGATCAGGTTTACGCCTGTCGGCCGGCTGGTCGACCTGGCGAGTTCGGGCCAGGTATCAGGTAGCGTCAAGCATGACAACGGTACTCCAGCCGTCCTGCGGGACGACGTTCCGCTACGGGGATATCCGGTTACCCTTTTCGAGCCGGGGCATAGAGACTCGGTCACGGTCTACTCCAATGACACGGGCCGGTATACGGCCTATTTTATGGCCGCCGGATCCTACGCCATGCAGGGTCCGCAGACGGAGGACACCGAGGCCTGGTCGGTGGAAAACGTCGTGGTAACCACGGCCAGTACCGCGCGACAGGATATCGTCGTTACACGGCGTTGAACCGGGCAAATGAGGCTTGACGGTATGGTGGACGATCTGCACATTATCTTCCTGTTTTTCGACTGATCCAGGTAATCGAAATACCACGGCGCGATAGGTTTCGGCCGCACGGAAAGGGAGCGCTTGATGGCTTCGTACATGTACCTGTCCATTACCGGCGAGGGCAAAATCGCCATTTACGAAATGGACCCGGATAGCGGAGGCCTCACCTTCAGGGAGGACGTCGCCGCGGGTGCCGGTGTGATGCCCCTCGTGGTGGATGAGTCCAAACAACATCTCTACGCCGGACTGCGCGGTGTACCGTCCGTGCAGACTTACAGCCTGAACCGAAAGACGGGCGGAATCAACCTGTTGGGCTCCACGCCCTTCGGCTGGGACACGACGTACATGGCCCTGGACAACACCGGCCGTTTTCTCCTCTCCGCGTCCTATGGCCGCGCCACGGCGGGCGTCCATGCCATCGGTGCCGACAGCATCGTCGAGACGCGGCCCGTGGATCGACAGGAGACCGCCCGGTGCGCCCACTATATTCAGACTGATGCTTCGAACCGGTTCGCCTTCGTGCCCCACGTCGCGGAATCGAACATGATCTGCCAGTTCAGGTTCGACGAGCGTACCGGCAGGTTGACGCCCAACGATCCGCCCCGGGTTGCCCAGCCCCCGGATACGGGGCCCCGGCACTACTGCCATCATCCCACGCTGAACATGCTCTACGCGGACAACGAGCAGGGAAGCAGCATGACGGCCTACCGGCTCGATCCGGACCGGGGTACCCTGGAGGCGCTGCAGACGGTTCCTACGCTGCCCGCGGATTTCACCGGCGAAAACACCTGTTCCCAGATCCATATCCATCCGTCGGGCCGGTACGTCTATGCCAGTAACCGGGGACACGACAGCATCGCCGGTTTTGCGATCGACCCGGTCACTGGCCTGTTAAGTACCATTGGCCAGGCGCCGACCGAAGCGGTGCCGCGGGCCTTCAACCTGGATCCGCAGGGCCGGTTTCTCTATGCCGCGGGGCAGGAAACAGGCAGGCTGGCTGCCTATCGCGTAGACCAGGAAACGGGCACACTCTCGCCGCTTGACGTATACGACGTGGGATCGTCGCCTGCCTGGGTGATGATTCTGGACATGGACGATTGACGCTGGTTCGGGCTCTGCGCTGATGCTACGTATAGGGTTCCTCGCGTCTCATCGCGGCTCCAACATGCAGGCGGTCGTCGACGCGTGCGCAGAAGGAAAAATCCGGGCGCAACCGGCCGTGCTCATCAGCAATAACCGATCGGCCCGCGCGCTCCAACGAGCCGCTGCTTCGGGGTTTCCGGGGTACTTCCTGGACGACGATGCCCTTTCCGAGTCGAAGAACCTGGACCGGGTGATGCTGGAGATACTTCGGCGGCACCAGGTGGACCTGGTTGTCCTGACCGGATATCTCAAGAAGGTGGGTCCGGAAACGCTGTCCGCCTTTCGGGGACGGATGATCAATATCCACCCGTCCCTGCTGCCCAGGCATGGAGGGCGTGGCATGTACGGTTTGGGTGTCCACGAGGCTGTCCTTGCGGCGGGTGACGCGGTCACGGGAGTCACGATCCACTACGTCGACGCCGAATATGACCAGGGAGCAGTGATTGCCCAACGGACCGTGGGTGTGGACCCAGGCGACACGCCGAAAATGCTGGCCGAACGGGTCCTGAAGGTGGAACACGAACTGCTGGTCGAGACGGTGGGCAGAATCGCGCTTGAAAGCGGTCCCTGAAGAGCGGAATCGTACCTGAAACTGATCATCTCACCCGCCATACCGGCGACATAACGGGAGAAACGTATGGCTTCCACGTTTGACCTGATCGTTACTGATGGCCTGGTTGTCAACCAGGACGCCGTAGTCGCAGCCACGATCGCCGTGCGGGACGGCCGCATCGCCGGCCTCCTGGAACCCGATGCCCGTCCCGAAAGCGCCCGCCAGATCTCCGCGAAGGGCATGCACGTCATGCCGGGCTTGATCGACAGCCACGTCCATCTCCGGTCGCCGGGTCACGAGGAGCGCGAGGATCCCGTCTCCGGTACGAGCGCCGCGGCCGCGGGCGGTATCACGACGCTGCTGGAGATGCCCATCTCGCCCGTGTCCGCCAGTTCGGCGGAAGGCCTCTGCAAACGGGGTGAGGCCATCCAGGCGGAGTCGTTGATCGACTTCGGTCTATACGGCGCCGCCGGACATCAGAACGTCGACCTCATCGCCGAGGTGGCCGAGGCGGGCGCCGTGGCCTTCAAGACGTTCCTGACCGCGCCGCCGTCCCACAGGGAAGGAGAGTTCTTCGGCCTCTGGTGCCTGGACTATTCGCTTTTGCGGGACGTCATGGCCGCCACCGCCGCTACGGGTCTGCGCCACAGTTTCCACTGCGAGAACTGGCCCATGATCGAGACGCTCATCGACCGGCTGTCCGCGGAAGGACGCAACGATGGACTGGCCCACGCCGAAAGCCGGCCCTCCATCGTGGAAGATACCTCGGTCGCCATCATGATGAGCCTGGCCGCCGAAGCCGGCGGTCCCGTGGAAGTCGTGCACCTTTCGAGCCCGCGGGCAGCGCAACTGGTGAAGGAAGCGAAGGAACGGGGGCTCGACGTCATCGCCGAGACCTGTCCCCAGTACCTCTTTCTGACCGACCAGGTACTCTCCGTGCACCGCGGTTTCGCCAAGTGCAATCCGGCACTGCGGCCCGCCGAAGAGGTCGAAGGACTCTGGTCCTACCTCCACGACGGCACACTGGATTTCGTTGGCAGCGACCATTCGCCCTTCCGGCCCGAGGAGAAGGAAGGAGATGACATCTTCGCCATCCCGCCCGGTTTGCCCGGCCTGGAGTCCATGGTGCCCATGATGCTGACCGCGGTCAACGACGGCCGTCTTTCGATCACCGATTTCATCCGGCTGATGTCGACCCGCCAGGCCGAGGTCTTCCGCCTTCCCGGCAAGGGCCGCATCGCCATAGGATACGACGCCGACCTTACGTTCGTGGACCTGGACGCCCGTTGGACCTTCGACCGGAACGCCTGTTTCTCCAAGGCACGCGAAGTCATGCGCATCGTCCACGGCATGCCCATGAAGGGCCGGGTCCAGCGTACCATGGTGCGCGGCGAGACGGTGTACGAGGACGGTAAGATTACCGGGCAGCCCGGACACGGCCGCTGGCTCAAACCCTGAGTTCCAGGACCTTTCTTAAAAGAACAATTTCAAGAGATCCCAAGCCGAAAGGATTCAGAATGGCTGACAGTGTACCTAATGGAGTTTATACCATCGCGCCGACGCCCTTCGAAGAGGACGGCAGCCTGGATGTGGGCAGTTTGTCGACGTTGACCCGTTTCCTGGTCGACGTCGGAATCGACGGTATCACCGTGCTGGGCGTGCTGGGCGAGGCCAGCAAGCTGATCGAAGCTGAACGCGACCAGGTCATTTCCGGTGTGGTCGAGGCGGCCAATGGCGAGATACCCGTTTGCGTGGGAACCAGTCACGCGGGAACGGACGGATGCATCGCGCTGAGCCGGCGGGCCGAGGAACTGGGCGCCTCGTCGCTCATGGTGGCGCCGTCGAAACTGGCGAAGGGAACGGACGAGGCCCTGCTTGCCCACTACCTAAGGGTGGCCGACGCCGTTTCCGTGCCCCTCGTGATCCAGGACCACCCCACCAGCAGCGGCGTGATGATGAGCGTCGACTTCATCGCGACCATCGCCGACCGGTCCCCGCAGTGCCGTTTTCTCAAACTGGAGGAAGAGCCGTCACCGCGGAAAGCCAGCCAGGTGCTCGCCGCGAATCCGAACGTGGAGATCTTCGGCGGCCTGGGCGGCGTCATGCTTCTCGAGGAACTGCGTCACGGATGCATGGGCACCATGACCGGTTTCGCATATCCTGATATACTGAAGGACATCCATACGAAGTACATGTCCGGCGATATCGACGGGGCGACCGAGACTTTCTATCGATACTGCCCGTTGATCCGTTTCGAGAGCCAGCCCGGTATCGGGATTTCCATTCGGAAGAACGTCTACCAGCGCCGCGGCGCCATCAAGACCGCCCGGGCTCGCCAGCCTTACGTCCCACTGGACGATGAAACCCTGGCGGATCTGAACGACCTGTTGGCGAGACTTGAATTGGAATGAACGCGGACCGGGCTGCGTGGACAGACTATTCGCGCCAGTCGAGCAGGACGCCGAGAGCATCTCCGGGCCGCTGGTGCAGCAGCGCGAAAGCGTCGGCCCCGCGATGCCAAGGAAAGCAATGGCTGGTCATGCGTTCGGTCCGGATCGCGCCCGCGGCGAGGAGATCCATGGCCCGGCGTGACTGTTGAGCGCCGGCGTTCGTGCGGAAGTAACCGCCCAGCAGTTTACGCCGCTGTATCTTCCCCGAGGGCAGGGACAGCGGCTGGTCTTCGTACAGGCCGATCAGGTGGATCAGGCCGTCCACCGCCAGCATGTCGAGTCCCTGCTCGAAGGCTTTTGGACCGGCTGGTCCACCCACGGCATAGACCACGATATCGGCTCCAATCCCGTTGGTCAGGCGTTTGACCGCCCTGACGGGATCCTCCTCGCGCGCGTTGATCACCGCATCGGCACCGAATTCAGCCGCCAGGCTGCAGCGGTTTTCCAGGGCGTCTACAGCCACCACCCTGCCTGTCCCATTTGCCTTGATGACCTGCAGGATCAAACTGCCGACCAGGCCCTGGCCCAGGATGACCACCGTATCCTGGGGCTTGATGTCTTCGACTTCCACCCACGTGACGGCACCCGCGGTCAGTGGATAATAGGGGGCGCTTTCGAAGGACAGGCCCTCGGGCATAGGCATGATCCGGGTCTGGTCCCGGGGACCTCCCGGCCGAGCCGACCTGACCACGTACTCGGCGTGGGGCGCCAGGGCGACGACCCGGTCGCCGATTTCCAGGTGATCGACGCCCTCTCCCAGCGCGTCTACTGTCCCCGCCATGGAATAGCCCATGATGTCCGGACTCACCGCGTGTTCCCGCGTGTACCGGGCACCCAGTTCCGAACCTCTGCTGATGAGGCTGCACTCCGCTTTTACCCGTAGCTCGCCCGGACCGGGTTCAGGTATGTCCACTTCCTCTATTTCAATCCGGTGCCGTCCTTCGGGCTTGATGAGGCGCTTCATGGTCGAGTTGGACACAGGGTAAGCCTTTCTGATGTCAACATCCCATTATGTATTTAGCCAGGGTTCTCTGAACTTCCGTGATGTCAATGCCTCGCTTGAATTCCTTCTTGACCGGGAAATTCGCACCGGAAATCCATATCTTCATTTCCGAGTCGAGATCGACCCGTCCCGCGGTCTCGAACGAGAAATGGGTAATCGACTTGTACGGGATGGATTGATATGCGATCTTGCGACCGGATATCCCCTGCTTGTCCACCACCAGCAGCCGCTTGTCGGTAAAGGCAAAGAGGTCTCTCACCAGTTTGAAGACCCTGACCAGTCTTTCGTCCTCGATCAGGATCCCCGAAAACTCCTTCTCTATCGCCTCGACTTCAACCTCATAGGCGTTGCCCATGATTGAGTCCAGAATCGTCATGATGTCTCCCATGCTCTAAACTAAAAGTAATGATGACTCTCCACCCGACCGTCAAGGCCGGTCTGGTATTTCCAGTAGCGTCGCGGCCTTCCGCAATACGGCCTCCAAAGTCTCTGCCGGGAGGGTACAGATCAATTCCACCACGCCCGATTGCCAGTCCACGCTTTCCAGCTGATCCGCCAGGATGACGCCAGAGGCAGGTAGTCCGGCGGGGATCGCGACTTCGAATGGGTACCCTTTCACGTCGTCGGAAACCGGGCAAAAAAGAGCCAGGCCGATCCGGCGATTATAGGACTCGGGCGAGAGCACGACGGCCGGACGCCCCGAAGGCAGGAATGATCCTTCTGCCGCACGGAGGTAGATCCAAACCACGTCTCCCCGTTTGGGTAAATAGTGCTCCATGCGCATCACGCTTCTCCGCTGGCCGGGATACCGATACTGATTCTATCGTGCCGATTGCGCTTCGTGACGGCCGGAAGCATTTCAGCGAGACTTTCCCGGGTACGTTCAACAGGTACAATGGTTAACTCCCTGCCTCTGAGCACGAGTACTACTGGTGAATCGTCCGTGATGCCCATCTGGACCGCGATCGGTTTCGGGATGCGCAGCGCGAGGCTGTTGCCCCACATTTTCGTGCGAGATTTCATACAGGCCTCCTGTGTATACAACGTAGATACTCCGTGTAGACACATCGCCTATGGGATGTGTCTACCGTGGTTTCGATACTTCATTAGTCGAGGATTTCGAACAAAACTCGACTGATTATGGAACAGTTGACCATGGAGGTATTGGCCGGTGTCATGAACAGTAGTTCGATCCATTGCGAAGAAAGCAAACTGGTGAAAATAGTTATTTAAACAGGAGGACGCGGAAGTGCGCGGACGTAATTCAATCCGATATCCCGCTTTGATTGACGGGGTAAAAGGTGCGTATGGTGTATCATTTCCCGATCTTCCAGGAATCGCCGCCATGGGAGACACCTTTGATGAAGCATTGCTGAACGCTGAAGAAGCGCTCAGAGATTATGTGATAGAAACGGAAATCGATGGTGACGAGATTGAGCGGCCAAGCGAACTGGAGAAGGTAAGCACCGAACCGGGACAAGTACTAACGACTGTACCACTGATCCGGCAGACCGGACGAAGCGTTCGCATTCACATGGCGATCGATGAAGGAGTGGCGGTGTTTATTTATAGTGAAGCACGCAGGCGGGGCATGACGCGTACGGCGTACGTGGAATGGATTGCGCGGCGTATTGCCATGATGGGCGGATAGGCACGCATACGTGTCCGGTTTTACGTAATTGGCTTAGTACGTGATCCAATAAATGTAGGGATGAGTTACTAACAGATTGCACTCAGGTCATCGTCCTGCGAAGCGTATACCGTCCTGGTACCGGAACGTATCCCAGCTTCCGGTTGAGCGCCAGCATGGGGGCGTTCAAAGAGTCATTGCCTGTGGTTAATGTACGTATGTCGTGTTTCCTGGCATATCGTATCGCGGCGAGTTTCAACACCAGGGCGATGTGGCGCCTTCGAAATCCCCGCATGATCCCTGTATGCACGTTAAAGGCCTGCCGGTCCTTGGGATAAAGCCGTACCGCGCAGATTCCCACCCAATGATCCCCATCGGTGGCAAGCAATTGGCCATCCGGTCGGTACCAGCCCGATTCGTAAACCCACTCGTTGAATTCCTCGAGGGATAGCCCGGGACCAGTCCAATCCGGTACGTCCTCGTCCGTGATCGCATTGACTTCGTAGAGTCTTTTACGTGCGTCGGGTGTATCTCCAAAGTCCTCAAGAGAGTATATCCGTATACCCTTCTCATAGACGTTTTCGAGAATGTGCTGATAAGGAGATTCGTCGAAGGCCTCGAGGTCCAGGTTCGATTGGAATTGATGCCTGTCTTTCTCGAATCCACGACGATTCGAAAATGACTGAGAAACCGGGCAGTTATCCCGGACTTCGCTGGTAATCGTCATGGCGTCGTGACTTTCCAGGAATCGCTGCATATCGGTGTACAGCGCGGTGCCGATACCACGACCCCGCCACGAAGGCGCCACGCCCGCCCAGGCATAGAACTGCCCTTCCGGGTCCCACGTTTCGTGCACCGACACCGCGTAGCCCACCACGGCGCCTTCCTCTGTAACGGCCACCTTGCGGTACTCGATCCGGCCGGGTGCGGTGTGGGTCAACCACTCGTGCACCGTTTCTTTTGAAATTGGATTCAGTTCGAAGGTGTTGACGACGGCAGCGATGCCGGGTTCATCGGAAGAGGGGCTGGCGGGACGGAGGCGGAACATGGGTTAAACTCGGGACCAGGAGGAGATGTATGTTTGAAATACGATTCAGTTAACAGATCAAACCAACACCCCTGGCATGGGCTTGAACTGGCAGGCTTCGACGAAGATCTCGAAGAAATCGGGGGTGGTCTCGAGCTCGATGTGCTCGATGTTCTTGACCAGCGCCTCCAGTTCCTGGCGGCGGGATTTAGACAGGAGCATCTCCCGGGCGCCCTGGACGGCGGCGTTGCCGACCTTGACGATCCGGTCCTCGGGCACGGGGGCCAGGAATCCGATGTCGATGGCGTTGCGGACGTCCACGTAGTTGGCGAAGCCACCCGCCAGAAAGAGGCGATCCACGTCGCCCGGTGCGACACCGAACGTGCGTAGGACGATGTACTGTCCGCAGTAGTTGGCGGCCTTGGCCTGGGCCAGGTTGCTTGCGTCCTGCCGGGACAGGGTAATGCCGGACTCGGGCACGACGGACACTTCGAACTGTTTTCGGTCTGAAAAGACCCCCTTGGGCGTCATCATGTCGTGGCGGCGCAATTCGGCGAGGAGGTCGATCAGGCCGGAACCGCAGATGCCCTGGGGAGCCGTGTCGCCGATAGTGCTCCAGTCGAACTGTCCATTTTCCCATTTCAACGTTTCAATGGCGCTTTCGTAGCCGGGCATGCCGTACTTGATGCCGCCGCCCTCGAAGGCCGGTCCGGCGGGGCATGACGCCGTGATCATGTGTCCGTTACCGGCCACGACCACCTCGGTATTGGTCCCAACGTCCACCAGCATGGATACGCCCGGTTGCGTGGCCAGGTCGACGGTGGCCAGGTCTGCCGTCACGTCGCCGCCCACGTGGCTGGCGATGATGGGCATTCCGTAGACACGGGCCCTGGGATTGGCCCGTAGACCGAGGCGCCGGGTGCCGATGGTCAGCGCCGTGGTCTCACGTTCGCCCGCGAGGTATTCGTTTTCGACGAGGGACTTGTAGGGTTTCTGGCCGATGCTCTGCACGTCGAGGCGGAAGAACAGGTCCCGCATCGTGGAATTCCCTGCCACGACGATCTCGTATATCTCCTGCCGGGCAGTTCCCGACCGCTCGCACCAGTCCATGATCTCGTGGTTGACGGCGTTTATGATGGCATTCCAGAGTTCCCCTTCGAAATTGCCGTCGTAGGAGATCCGGTGCATCACGTCGCTGCCGCCGAAGCGCTGGGGGTTTTCGAAGGAACAGAGGTGGACGCTCCGGCCGGTTTCCAGGTCCACGAAATCCATAACCACCGTGGTCGTGCCGAGATCGATCGCAAGCCCGTACAGGTGTCCCCGGTACTGGTCGATCTCCTCGCCGTCGTAATACACGGTGTCGCCCTGCCGGGTGACCATCGGTTTCAGCGGCGTGTCCTTTTCCTCGGAAGCAGTCAGGATCTTGGGCGTGCGGCGCAGGGGGGCGAAGGCGATATCCACGTCCGGATCGACAACCCGGGCCTGGCAGGCGAGCCGGTAGTTCTCCCGCAGGAAGGATTCCGGTTCCGTCCGGGGTACGAGGCCCTCCATGCCGTGCTGAATTTCGACGACGCACTCGTGGCAGATGCCGTTGCGGAAACACGAGGTCGGCACCTGGACGGAGAGGTCGTCGGCGTAATCGAAGATCGTCCGGCCAGCGGTCAGCGGTTGGGTGGTGGTACCGTCGGATATTGTGCCGCGGTTCGCCACAGTTCCCTCGGAGGTGTTTTCTTCCGGGCGAACCCCGGGGGCCTCTTCAGTCTCCCACGCGCTGCGGTAGTCGAGTTTATCGTCCCCGCCGCACATGAGCAGGCCTTCGGGTTTACGCGGTTTGCGCTGGTTTCGGCACCCGAACTGGGCGGTACATTCGTCGAAGCGGTTCTTGTACGGGCAGCGGTAGGTGGCCTGCTCGGTCGCATGGGCCATCATGTCCTTGAAGATGGCCGTGATGCGGTCCAGACGCTCCTGGTACGCCGCCTTGTCGATTTTTTTCATGGGGATACTGTCAGGGAGGAGGCCTTCAACGTCATTCGCCCTGTTCCTGCTTGAGTTCTTCGATGAGGCGCTGGGCCAGTTCCACGCATCCCACCGCGTCTTCGGCGGTGCCGTCGGCGCCCATGTCATCGGCGAATTCCTGCGTGACCGAAGCGCCGCCCACCATGATCTTGACGTCTTCGCGCATATCGTTGTCGATGAAGGCGTCGATGGTCTTGCCCATGTTGGGCATGGTCGTGGTAAGCAGGGCCGACATACCCACCAGTGGCGCCCCGTGCTCCTCTACAGCGTCCATGAACTCGTCCTCGGAGGTGTCCACCCCCAGGTCATGGACCACGAAACCGGAGCCGCGCAGCATCATGTTACAGAGGTTTTTGCCAATGTCGTGGAGATCGCCCTTGACCGTGCCCATGATGACTGTACCGACGGGTTGTATGCCCGAAGCGGAGAGGATGGGCTCGATGTGGGCCATACCGGCCTTCATGGCCCGCGCGCAGGCGAGTACCTCCGGAACGAAGATGAAGTTTTCCCTGAACTTGATGCCCACGACGCTCATGCCGTTGATCAGGCCGTCGTCCATCACCTCCAGCGCCTCGATACCGTCGTCCAGCGCCTTGCGGGTCAGGGTGTCTACGGTCCCGTTGTCCCCGTCGATGAGGGCCGCGGAGATCTCCTGCATGGCAGGCGTAGCCCGGGCGAAGGCATCGATGATCCGCGTCCGCTCGTTGGGCCGTTCGATGAATTCTTCAATTTCGTCTTTCAGAAAGTCATTGGCTATGTCGTTGAGTTCTGCCATGCTCTCCCGTCCGGTCCTCCCTTGATCGCGCCACGTGGGCGCGGTGTCCGCTATTGGCTGTCCGCAATCACGCCGCGTGGGCGTCGTGCCAATCCTTTACGGCCTGGGGGATTTCCTTCAGATTCTCAATGGACGCCTGCAGGGGTACCGCGCATTCCGGTCCCACGAGATGGACGCCATGCTCCAGGTTGCGGTGTACTTCCTCGCGTACCTCTTCGGGGCCCCGCGCGAAAAGCGTCTCGGGATTATTGATGTTGCCCACGAGAGAGATCCTGCCGTCCACGGCCTCCATGGACTCCTCGGGCTTGTTCTTCGAATCGTAGTGAAAGGCCGCGAAGCCGGTCTCTGCTATGTATCCCATGCGGTCCACGGTACGTCCGCAGATGTGCATGATCAGGGGAATGGGAATCCGTTCGGCCAGCTCGATGTGCAGGTCACGCAGAAACCGCCGGTAATACTCGCCGCTCACCAGGTCGCCCGTGGCGTGGTCGGGCAGGGTCAGGGCGTCCGCCCCGGCCTCGATCTGCGCTATGCCGAACTCCACCGTGGCCTCCTTCATGCGGTCGAGGGCGAGGTGAGTCTTGCCCGGGTCGTCGAGGGACATGAGCAGGAAGGGTTCCACGCCGAAGCAGTGGTAGCCCAGCGACCACGGTCCCATGGTCTTGCCGATGATCGCCACCTCGTCGCCGTACTCTTTTTTGAGCAGGCTGATGGCGTCGAGGACGCACTTCGTATCCTGGTGCGTCAGGAAATCCGAAGGAATGGTAATGTCGTCCACGTCCTCCCAGATAGGCTCGCGCATCTTGACCGTGGGCCAATTATCCTTCTGCTCCCACTGGATCTTGCAGCCAAGGGCCGAGGACTCCTGGATGATGGTGAAGACCGGCATGATCGTGTCGTAGCCCAGTTCCGTGTACCCTGTGGCGGCGAGACGAGCCATCAGTTCCGGGTCGCGGTTGGCATCCGGAAAAGGGGCGTCGACGAGGTCCATCAGTTCCACCGTGGCGACGGATGTCGGGTTGCAGACGGGCGTACGGTCGACGGGTTCCCGCTTGAGGGCGGCCAGCACCCGTTCCCGGCCCTTCATCGGCTTGGTGACGCTGGCGTTCATGACTGCCTCCTTATCGATCGCGCGTACATGGAACCATCATCTTGAGAGGTCCTTTTCGCTCCGGTATTCATCGAACCTTCCGGTCAAGGATCATCCGTCCTGCTGGCTGGGCGCCGCCAGCACGCCGCGGCTCGCGACCGACTCCTGTTCGCGAAGGATGGCCCGCACGTTGGGCGCGCGAACCAGCAGCAGCGCGATCATCGCGTCGTGGAGGTGCGCACAGGGAAAGACCACCCTGTCCAGGGTCCCGCTCACCTCTTCCATCTCACCGAGCTTCATCAGTCCGCCCGCGATGAAAGAAATACGCCGTTCTCGATCCTTGCCCTCGCCCTGGGCCGTGACGCGGTACGCCCCGGCTCCTTCACTCAGCACGTGGATCTGCAGGCCCGATTTCTTGTCCAGGATCTGCAGGGGACGGGGCACGACGGGTTCCGCGGGATCCGGCTTGCAGGCCTCGAGGAACACGCGCTTGACCGCCATGTGGTGGTCGTGGCCGCAAGGAAACCGCAGGTATCCTTCGGCGTCCCGCTCCATCCCGCCCAGCTCTACCATCGCCTTCACCACCGAGGCGATCCGGCCTTCGGCGCCAGGCCTGTGGCTGTAGGTGTGGACCTGGTAGACCGGCCCCGCATCATCGCGCTGGCGGTACAGGGCGATCGAAATGTCCCCGAAGTGGGGATCCAGTGGAACCAGTTCGATGCGCCTGCCTAAGTTTACCGTCTGACCCATGTTGAAAATCCTGCCTATGGCGGATCACGGCGCGGTCCGTCTTCCGTTATGGCCGCCCGCATATCCATGTTCATCCCTTGTCGTATTCGTCTTCAAGCTTCTTCAGCAAGGCTGCCGCGACTTCTACAGCCTCTTGTCCCTCACCGATCCATTCCAGCTTTTCAGTCCAGTGCCATTCGTCCAGGTAGGCATCGGTGCCGGTAAGCCCGTCCCGCATGGCCACCCGGTCGATTTCCTGTTGGAACCAGTCGGGCATCTGGCGGGAAAGGGGACGCCGGCCCCGGTAGACGCGCACCTGCGCCGGGATGTCACGCCAGTACAATACCTGGTACAACGCCATGCCGACCGTTCCTGTCCTCAAGCGGCCCGCTTCTCGTGACTGCCCGGTACGTACGCCAACGCGCGCTGTGCACGCATTCACGCCGGTCTCGCACCATCACGCCGCCTGGTCCATTGCCTCGCGGAAGGCCCGGATGTGGGCGACGCCCGTGCCGCAACACCCACCGATAAAGTAGGCACCGGCCTCGAGGAGTTCCGGCACGAAGGCGGCCATTTCCTCCGGGGTGTTCGCGTAATAGGTCCGGTGCTGTTTGTCCAGACGGGCTTTCCCGGCGTTCGGGTAGGCCATCATCCGCTTCGGCGTCTCCAGCCCGGCTTCCATGGCACGCTTCAACTGGCCGATGCCGGATATGGCGTAGGGCATCCCGGTGTGCTCGTCGCGCCGGGACTCCGCCCCGCAGTTCAAGCCGACGATCTGCACGTGCTCGAGCAGGTCGCGTCCATCGGACTGCGCGCCGCCCGCGAGGATCTGCAGGAGATCCGCCGCCGAATGGCCCCAGTCCGTCTTGTAGATGACCTCGCCCGTGGCCCGGTCCTTCGTGTACTTGTACGTCAGGTTCACGGCGATCGGAAGTCCGAACTGCCTCAGCTCGTTCACGGCAAGAGCCGCCTCTTTGGCGGAAAACATGGTCTCGACGCAGAAGAAATCCACGCCGCCCTCCGCCAGCGCCGCGCCGACGCGCTCGTGGGCGTCCCGGGCGATGCTGTTCGCAATGCCGAATTCCGTGTCGCCGCTGTCGGCCTCGATAGCGCCCGGCAGCGGACCGATGGAACCGGCGAGGTAAACGTCCCTGTCGCTGCGTTCAATAGCGGCCCGTGCGTGTGCCACGGAAAGCCGGATCAGTCCATCGGACTCGGAGGCGTCCTTCCCCGCCATTTCGAGATGGGGGTACGACGCCACGAAGGTGTTGGTGCCGATCGCTTCGGAGCCTGCTTCAATATAATCGAAATGGATGTCCGTGACAATGTCGGGGTACAATTCGTTGGCCAGGGCGCTGTTGGCCAGTTCGATACCCCGGACGAAGAGTTCGGTGCCGAAACCTCCGTCGTACAGGAGCGGGCGATCCTCCGCTATGCGATCAAGAAAAGGTTTCATGCAGGATTCTCAGGGGGGCGGACCGGTTCGCACACGTTGCGACTCAGGTCGCCTCAAAGGACACCAGTCCACGGGTCCGGAGTTCCATCGGCCGCAGGGCATGGTAGATCAGGTTGTTGACCGGTGTAGGCACACCTGTTTCCTCGCCCATTCGGACCAGGGCGCCGGTCTGTGCTTCCAGTTCCGAGTACCGGCCTTCCATGACGTCTCGCTGCATGGAGGCGGTCCCGCCGTATTCAACGCTGTCCAGGATGGCCAGGGTCTGATCCACGATGTCACCGGACAGGTTGACGCCCTGGGCAGTGGCCACCTGGTGGATTTCCTCCATGGCCGTCTCGAGGAGTCGCCGCGTGCCCGGCTGGCTGCGAACCACGCCGATAGGCGCGCGCGTTATGGCTCCGATCCCGCTCCACGAAGCGATGAGGATGTACTTGCGCCACATGGCGGCCTGGATGTCGGCCGGTGTATCTACAATCAATCCCTTCGCGCGCTCGAAGGCCGTACGGAGCTTATCGACTCGTTCGCTTCTGCTGTTGTCCCATTCGCCGAAATTGACGAAGGGTTCGTAGGCGACGTGGCGTATGAGACCCGGTTCGGCGATGAACGAGACGATCCCGCAGACGCCGCCCAGCACGTGGCGCCACCCGAACTCACCGGCCAGTTGCTCCGGGGTCTCCACCCCGTTTTCCATGGGCAGCACGCAGGTGTTCGGTCCGAGCAGCGGCCGGAGTCCATCGATAGCATCGGGTACCTGCCAGCACTTGACGCATAGCATGACGACGTCCACGTCGCCGGCCTCTTTGGGATCACCCGTCGCCTCGACAGAAGGCAGGGCGAAATCGCCCTTCGTGCTTTCCACGCGGAGGCCGCTTTTGCGCAAGGCATCCAGGTGAGGGCCGCGTGCGATGAACACGACTTCTTCCCCCGCCTCTGCGAGTCTTCCCCCGTAGTAGCCGCCCACACCGCCTGTACCGAATACCGCTATGCGCACATGTGCCTCCGATGGTCCCGGGATCCAGCTAAATGAATCAATGCCCGTGCGACGTCCCCACCGATTTAGATCCCTTCGCGGGCCGGTGCGGCGTCGTTTCGTAAAGACCGACTAATATAATGGAGTCGAAGTTGGGAGAGCAACAGCTTTTCGAAGAGGTGTGGCATCGGAAATCACGTCCGTAACGGTTGCCCGATATCATCACCATAACCGCTGCCCGACATCACGACCCGCCGCGTTCCAGCACGAAGGCTTCCATGGCGTAGTACTGGGGGAATCCCAGCTTGTCCATGCGCCGGGCCGTATGGGTGTTCCGGTCCTGCACCCGCTCCCAGAATTCGCGGTCGTCGTAGGCGCCCGGAAACATGGCGGTGTCCTTCTGGGACTCGTGCCGGAAGATGGCCTGGATCTTGCGTTGGAGGTCTTCGTAGGAAAGGGGGATGAACACGTCCACCTCGTCCACTTCCCACTCCTGCCAGGCGCCCCGGTAGAGCCACACTTCCGGTTCGGTCCGGTCGTAGACGGCGAGGGCCTGGTCGATGACTTCCTTGCACACGCGGTGGGTGCCGTGGGGGTCTGAAAGGTCTCCGGCGACGAAGACGACCTCCGGCCGGACGTCGTTGAGCGTGTCCAGTACGATGGACACGTCCTCTTCGCCGATGGGGTTCTTCTTCACCTGTCCCGTCTTGTAGAAGGGCAGGTCCAGGAAACGGGCCTTTTCCGGAGGGATGTCCAGGGTCGAAGCCGCCGCGATGGCCTCGGAGCGGCGGATATTGGTCTTGATGACCTGGACCTCGGGGATGTCGACCTGTCCCGGCTGTTTCTTCTCGAGGAAGGTCCGGATCGTAGCCACGATGCCGTCGAATCGTTCGTGGGGACATCCCAGGTCGCTGAACGTCAGCCCGATGAAGTCGATGAGCCGTTTCACGTCCTCATCGAAAACGGCAATGTTGCCGCTGGTCATGTAGGCGATGGTCACGTCGTTGCCGACTCCGGACAGCCTCAGCAGTGTTCCACCCATGGAGATGACGTCGTCGTCCGGATGGGGCGAGAAGCAGATACACCGCTTATTGGTAAAAAGGTCCTGGCGGCCGTATATCTTGGCGCGGACCGCGTCGAAGGTCTTCCGGTTGAGTTCGTCGACGGACGGTACCGCGTCGACCAGGGAGTAGAGGTCATGGGCGTTGTAATCGCGGCGCTGCAGGTGCAGCACTGGCTTCTCCGCCTGTTCGCACAGCCAGAGCACGGCCCGTTGCGATAGCTGGTCGGTCCATTCAACGGCGTGGTTGTTCAGCCA
This sequence comes from bacterium, assembly GCA_965262815.1. Classification (GTDB taxonomy): domain Bacteria; phylum JAAXHH01; class JAAXHH01; order JAAXHH01; family JAAXHH01; genus JAAXHH01. The sequence goes on from OZ253560.1 coordinate 1,080,901, forward strand.
GGGCCGCTTCACGCGGGTAAGTTCGATCGAAGCGGCCGGATCGATGAAGACCGTCGCGTTCGGATGGTTCTGCAGGTAGCTGGCCGCAACGAGGGAACTCACCTCGCCCTCGACCGCCTGCCGGACGATGAGGGCCTTGTGTTCGCCCGTGGCCATGAGGATGATGCGCTCGGCGTCCAGGATGGTACCGACGCCCATGGTCACGGCCTCGATAGGCACGTTCTCCTCGCCGTAGAAATCAGAGGCCGCGTCTTTGCGTGTGATCTCGTCCAACCGGATCAATCTGGTCCGGGTATCGGGCAGGGACCCGGGTTCATTAAAACCGATATGGCCGGTGCGGCCGATGCCCAGGAGTTGGATGCCGATGCCGCCCACTTCCCGGATGCGTTCCTCGTACCACGCACAGTGCGCTTCGATCTTCTCGGGAGATAGATCTCCCAGGGGATTGAAGATCTGGTCAGCGGGAATGTCCACATGGTCGAAGAGGTTCTCCCGCATGTAGCGGTGGTAGCTCTGGGGCGACTGCCGCGACATGGGATAGTACTCGTCGAGACTGAAGGCGACTACGTTTTCGAAACTGACGCCGCCCCGGTGCAAGGCGATCAACTCGGCGTACACGTCGATGGGCGTGGAACCCGTACAGAGGCCCAGCACGGCCATGTCACCCCCGTTGGCTCTGTTTTGGACGTAGTCGACGATTTCCCGGGCCACCTTGCGGGACAGCGCCTTGTGGTCGGGACAGATGACTATGGGGATATGTTCGGTGGATGGATTCAACGGATCGTCCTGGAATTGCGATTTCAACGGTTTATGGTATTGCTGATTCTCATGGATAGACGATTTCTAAAACAGTGCAGGTTTCTCACCCGAAGCCACGAAAATCCCAATACTGGCGAACTCGTCGCCACAACTCGACTGCACTTCACAACAGGTACCGATGCTGCCGACACCTGTGTCTGTCAGTCCCGCATCCTGAAACCATTTCTACGATGGCCTCTGAAGGGGATTCGACATGGTGAAGACACATGTTTGCAAAAGCATAGTCAACAGTTTCATCGTGAATGGGCAGGTCCTGGGCAACGCGGTCAAAAAAACCCTTACTACTCATGGACATGCCTTTCAGTCTACATCTACCAAAGAAGGATCGACTTGTGTTTATATCTCTCGAATGTACATATATATGAAATTACATTCACAGGTGTCAATTTCTTCAAGCGGCAGTGCCTGGGATATTTCGTAAGTAATTTATAATATGCAGGTTATCTGTCCTATTCAAATCCCCTATGCGATTCTGCCTGGATAGTTTCGTCCCATCACTGGACCAGATCACCGTGGGTACGGCCAAGTGGGTCAGGGAACTGGGTTTCGAGGTCATCGGCGTGGACCTGGAACCGGCCGTGTCCGTAAATCTTTCCGCGTGCCGCAGGATCCGGGAAACCTTGGAAGGGGAAGGGGTTTCCATCGGCCAGGTCTGGAGCGTGGGCACGCCATTGGTGCGTCCTGACCCCGCCGAATCGGCAGACAATCTGCAGTTCCTGCGGGATCGCGTTCCCCTTGCCGCAGCGCTCGGATGCCGGGTGCTCCTGACGGAGGCCGGCGGCATGCACCCCGCGAACTCCTGGTATCCCCATCCGGAGAATCACGGGGAAGCGGTGCTGGAGCGACTCATCTCGGCACTCTCGGAAATAGCGCCATGCGCCGCGGATCATGGGGTGGCCATCGCGCCGGAGATGTCACTGATGACGATCCTGTCGACCGTGGACCGGGCCGCGACCTTGATCGGGGAGATCGACCATCCGGGCGTAGGCATCAACCTCGATCCGGCCAACATCCTGGATCCCCTTTCCCTGTTCCGCTCCGGCGCCTTCATCGACGACGCTTTCGACCGACTGGGCAACCGGATCGTGAACATTCACGCCAAGGACGCGGCAGCCCGGGACGTGCCGCTCATCGTCCACCTGGAAGAACGGCCCGCCGGACAGGGCGTGCTGGACTACGGACGCCTGCTGCGCCGGGCGGCGACGCTGCCGGAATGGACGTGCCTGGTCGTTGAACACCTGTCCGACTACGGGCAGGTGGGGGAGGTCAGGCGGTTCCTGCACGATACCGCCGCGAAGGCGGGTGTGCGTTTTCGGTGAAACGCCGCGGGTCTGACGCTTCTATGGATATGTGTCGACGATGCTGGCGTATGCTGCCCCGCTGTCCCCTACGCGCAGACGGGATGGTCCTTGCTCCACCGGTTGAAGGCCGGATCTTCGCCGCGGGCGAGATGGTCCCGGGCGTCCTGCCACATCTGGTGCCAGGCGCCGGGGTCGGTGAGGACCTGATCCGGCTGGGCGCGGCTGCGCGCGACGAATCCCGGGAAAGCGCCCCGTCCCGTCGGCTGTCCGATCGGATTGTACCGCAGATCGAAGCTCCAGCGGATCTCGTCGCTCAGGTTGGGTAGCGAAGAATGGCAGGTATGCTTGGTCAGGAACAGGACGTCGCCCCGCTCCATCGGCATAGGCACCATGTCGGACCGGTCGTATACCTTCTCCGGTATTTCGAGGCCCCAGATGTCCGGGCAGTGATGGAGCAACCCTTCACGGTGGCTTCGGGGTATGACGCAGAGGCATCCCTGCTCGACGGTTGCCTCGGTCAGTGAAAACCAGACCGTCAGCATGTCCGTATCGTCAGCTTCAGCCGTGACCACGCCGTTGTCCTGGTGTAACGGCGTCCTGCCGAGTTGGACCACCCCTGTGGCGGGGTTGATCGGCGTCAGGTGCTCGGGCGGCTTGATGCGCACGTGCTGGACCGGGTTCGAGTAGATCTCCGGTCCGATGAAGGCTTCCACGGTGTCGAGCAACCCGGGGTTGGTCAAGGCGCGGAACACCGCGGGCCCGGCCCAGAAAGGGGTGTCTGCCTTGACGCCCCCCTGGGGCAGGGAGAAGTCGAAGTACTGGGCGTGCACTTTCCCGCTTTCCCCGTAAATCCTGGAGATGCGCTGTCCGAAGGGAAGTTCATCGTAAGTGGAGGTGATTTGGCCGTCCAGGTAAAGTTCTTTCGCAAGGCGGTCGAGTACGCGCTTGTATTCCTCGATCACGGGATCGAGATCCTCTTCCGGGCTAAGCAGGCCCTTCACCAGCAGATAGCCCTGGTCTTCGAAAAAATCCATCTGGTCGTCTGAAATAGGTTTCATGGATACCTCCGTCATGGCCCGTGACACCGACTACAAAACCTGTCCGGGTCCGGGCTCCTCAACATATTGACAAGATATCGGCGTTACAGTGGTATAAAGTGTTTGGAAACACGGTTCGTCGAAAGCTCCTGAATGCAGCGAAATCTCCGGCGAACGGCCTGTGTTTCTTCATTTTCCGGCATGCGAATCGTGCGGGTTTTCGACCCACATGATAATAGCGCTCGATCGTATTCCGCGCAAGGTTAAGATTGCCCGCTTTCTTGATGGATCATTCGGGATGTTACTGGCGGCACCCGTGTCATTCCCGACCCACCACGAGTGAACGGAAGGTGCCGTAGACTTTGTCCGAATCCAACCACAGCGGAGAAAACCGAGGGGACGCCCCGGTAGAAAAACAGGAGGTCCTGCGCACGCTGTTCGAAGCCTGGCACGGACGCATCTACCAGACCTGCTTCCGGCTCATGGGACACCCACAGGAGGCGGAGGACATTACCCAGGACGTTTTCGTCCGGGCCTTCCAGGCTTACGACCGGTTTCGGGGAGACGCCGACCCGGGCACGTGGCTCTACCGGATCGCCGTCAACCAGTGTCTCAATGTCCGGCGTCGGAAACGCCGATTGCAGTGGCTGGCCCTGGATTTCTGGAACGAAGGTGTTGATGAGACAACGACTGGCCGTGACCGGAGCGGCGGTGTCGACGAAGACATGCAGCAGGCGGACCGGGAACGCATCATAGGAGAGGCCATCGACGCATTGCCGGAAAGACAGCGCACGGCGCTGATCCTCGCCCATTTCGAACGGTTGTCCTACAAGGCCATCGCCGAAACCATGGACTGCACGCCTTCCGCCGTGGAGTCTCTGCTCCACCGGGCCAAGTCGAACCTGGGCAAGCGTTTGCGGCCATTCATGGACGATTTGTAGATCGGTCGCGATTACAAATATCCGCTGCGCGGCGACCGCCTGTGTTCTGACACGTGATGAACGGCCGCAACACGTTGGATAAATAACGAATGGATTGGACCGGAAGGTTGTCTAAGCGTATAAGGAAAGGGAATGACCAGGCGAGATTTGAAAGATGATCAGGTGAGATTTGTAATAGGATCGTCAATCTAACTTAATAGTATTGCTTAAATCACTGAAGCTGGCAATTAAGAGGCGCCTATCATGAATCATCGTTTCCTTGAAGATCGAATTTTCCTCTATATTGACCGAGACCTTCCGGCGGAAGAGTTGGCACGGTGCGAGGAGCATCTGCGGACCTGCCCCCGGTGCCGGGAGCAGGTAACCGCGCTGCGTGCGGCCTGGGGTTCCGAGACGCTTTTGAGTGTGCCCGGCCCTACGTTGCGGCTGCGCACACGCGTCGAAGCAGTCCTTCGGGGCGAAGACCTGACCGACCCCGGTCCGACGGTCACGTCCCGGTTGGCCGGGTTTGCCCGGCCGGCGCTGATGGCCGCTTCGCTGGCCGTGGGCATCATGTTCGGGACCTATCTCGGCAGCGGTCCCAACGGGGATACGGCACAGCTGGATTCGTTATCCATGGAATCGAACGAACTGGCCTTCTCCTTTGCCGAAGACCTGCAGGAGATCTCGGCTGAATCGGTCGGCCAGGAATATCTGCTGCTGGACTGGGATGAACCCGTTGAAGATCCGGGAAGATGATCGGGTGCGTCAGGACGAGAAACTGAAGTGTCCTGACGACTAACAGAAGGTCCGGACAAGTAAAGGTTTGGACAGATGAAGAAGAAACTGATCATATGGGGCGTGGTCCTGCTCACGGTCATCAACCTGGCCACTCTTGCGACACGCGCATATCACCGCTGGGGTGACGACGAGCGGCGCGGGCGTGATGGGCGGCGTGAGGCGCGCATGTCCATTACCGAACAGCTCGGTCTCACGGAATCACAGGCCGAGCAGGTTCACAAACTGCGTACCGAACTTGGTGATCGCATGAATCCCTACAGGGAAGATTACCGCGACAGGCGTGACCAGTTGTACGGTCTGCTCATGGTGCCGTCCGCGGACCGAGGGGAGATCGACCGGATCAAGGCGGAGATGGATTCTGTGCAGGCGGAACGGGAGGCCCTGGTCTTCGATTACATCGTGGCCCACAAAGAGGTGTTGAGCGCCGAGCAACAGACGAAGTTCTTCACTTTTATCAAGGAGCGGTACAGGAACGGATACCGGCGCAGGTAGCCGGGAAAGACGGTACGGCGGACCAGCGAGGAAGAACAGGCGGCAACCGCCAATCGGCGGCAGATCCATCAGGCCGGAGTGCAAGGGAACTTACAATTGAAGGAGCAGTTCATGTTCAAGTGGTTTGGGATAAAAAAACTGGTTTACTGGTCGGTCGCGGCGATGATGATGGCTACGCTCGCCTGCGGCGGCGAAGAGGAAGCGGAGGACGGCGCGGCTCAGAATGCGCGGGGCGGCGGTCCCGGCATGGGCGCAATGGCCCGCACGCGCGCTTCCATTCCGGTCGAGGTGAAGACCGTGGGACGGGGCAATGTCGCGGCGACGCTGCTCACCTATACCTCGCTGGAAGCGGAACGGCACGTGGACGTCGTGTCCCGTACACAGGGGCTGGTGGAGACCATCTTCGTCGAAGAAGGCGACGTCGTGGAAGAGGGGCAGCCGCTTGCGCAGCTCGACACCGACGTCCTGGAACTGACGCTCCAGGAGCGGGAAGTGAACATGAACAGCCTGGAGTCGACCTACAACCGGGCGCAGGAACTACAGGACCAGGAACTTCTGAGCAGCCAGGAATTCGAACAGACCAGGTTCCAGTACGAAGCGGCAAAATCCCAGTTCGAGTCTGCCAAGCTGCAACTGGCGTACGCTACCATCCGCAGCCCTTTCGCCGGCATCGTGACGGATCGGATGATCGAGGTGGGCAACCTGGTCAACAACAACGAAGCGGTCTTCCGGACGGCTGACCTTGACCCGTTGCTCGCCCGCATCTTCGTACCCGAAAAGGATATCGCGCAGGTCCGCCCCGGACAGTCGGTCCGTATCAGTGTCGAAGGATCGGACCAGACCCACACGGGCAGGGTCGCCCGGATCAGTCCCATCGTGGATCCCCTTAGCGGAACCGTAAAGGTCACGGTGGAAATCCGGGATCGAAGGGGCGCGCTGAGACCCGGCATGTTCACCACGGTCAACCTGGTGACCGCGATCCACGAAGACGTGTTGCAGGTCGAGAAGAAAGCGCTGGTGGCAGAGTCTGAAGGATCCTACGCGTTTCTTTTCAAAGATGGAACGGCCGAAAAGAAGCTTCTCGAAATCGGGATTGCGGAGGGGGATTACGTGGAGGTGTTGTCCGGCCTGTCCGATGGAGATTCCATCATCACCGTGGGACAGGAGGGGCTGCGTAACGGTGCGCCCGTCCGGATCGCCGGGCAACCGGCGCCACCGGCGCCACCGGCCGCCGAGGGCATGGCTGGCGGCATGGAAGGCGGAACCGACGGTCGTCCGGCCAGCATGGGCGGATCGGGTGAAGACGCCGGTGGCCGACCCGGCGGCATGGGCGGTAATCGCATGATGGCCATGGACCTGGACCAGATGAAGGAACGGATGTTCCAGAACCCCCAGATCAAGGCGGCCTACGACAAGCAGGTGGAAGAAGATCCGGGTTTCGCGAACGACGAGGACAAGCAGCGCGCGTTCCTGGTCGAGCGTTTTCGCCAGATGCGGACGGAACGCGGAGGAGGCCGGCCACAGTAGAGCGGCAGCCGGCCACGGAAGATGGCAACGGTACGAATGAAGCGGTACAAGTGACGCTTACGTATATATATATTGTATAGCCGTATAGGCGCGAATCACCGTGCACGCAGACGCAGGCACGGTATCAATAAGCACAACCACGGGAAGCGGATATGCGTTTGTTAGTCTTGCTGCTCATCGCGTCGATCACGTTCCCTGTCTCGGCCCAGGAAGAAGGGCCGGAGTACGAGGTACTGATCCAGAGATCCATGACCCTTGAAAATCCCGATGACGCCAAGCGTGATGAGGTCGAGCAACGGTTCCGGGGTATTTGGCCGAAACTGCATGAACTGTGCGAATGTAAACCGAACGAAATAGGCGATGTACTGGCCACTACGTGGGGAGGCGTGCGCGAGGCGAACTTATATCTCGCAGCACGTCGCGATTCGCCGACTATGGAGGACGCGAGCAAAGCGCTGGTAGAGATGATTCACAATATGATCGGTGATGTCCACTGAGAAACGGGTAACCTGGTAACTCTTTCATGAAAATAATCGGATTTTCCATCGGCAGGCCCGTAACGATCATCATGCTGATGACGGCGATGCTGCTGTTCGGTTTCATCGCCTTCTCCCGCCTGCCCATCAATCTTCTCCCCGACATCACGTATCCGACCCTGACGGTGCGGACCGAGTACACCGGTGCCGCACCGAACGAGATCGAGAATCTCATCTCCGAACCCATTGAAGAAGCGGTGGGCGTGGTCACAGGCGTGGTGCGCGTGAGTTCCATTTCCCGACCCGAACGGTCCGATGTTATCCTGGAGTTCGAGTGGGGAACCAACATGGATTTCGCCAGCCTGAACGTTCGGGAGAAGATCGATCTGCTCAACCTCCCCCAGGCGGCGAAGAAACCTATTCTGCTCCGGTTCGACCCGAGTCTCGATCCCATCCTTCGCATCGCCTTGTCAGGGAATGAAAGCCTTACCGCCCTGCGGATCATGGCGGAAGAAGAGATCAAGCGCGAACTGGAAAGCCTCGATGGCGTTGCCGCCGTCAAGATCAGCGGCGGTCTGGAAGAGGAAATACATGTAGAGCTGGACGAATCCAAGCTGGCCAGCCTGGGCATTCCCATCACGCAGGTGGCGAATCGGCTCGAACAGGAGAACGTCAACCTCGCGGGCGGTACCATCAAGGACGGCGAGACGGAATACCTGGTGCGTATCCTGAACGAGTTTAAGGACGTGGACGAGATCGACGAAATCATCATCGGACAGATCAACACGGTACCCATCCTGCTCTCTGATGTCGCCTATGTCGCCAAAAGCCACAAGGAACGCAAACTGTCGGCGCGGATCAACGGCCAGGAGAGCATCGAGATTGCCATATACAAGGAAGCCGGCACCAACACCATCCAGGTGGGGCGCGTGGTCAAGGAACGGCTGGATTCGGTTCGGGAGAACTTGGAGGGACTCACCTCGGGGGTGTTCCTCGAGGTAGTCTTCGACCAGTCGATCTTCATCCAGCAGTCGGTGGACGAGGTGCTCAAGACGGCCCTGTACGGCGGCATCCTCGCCGTCCTGGTCCTGTTCCTGTTCCTGCGGAGCTCGAGCAGCCTCATCATCGGCGTGTCGATCCCTATTTCGGTGGTCACCACCTTCTTCTTTCTGTACGCCTTCGACGTATCGCTGAACATCATGTCCCTCGGCGGACTGGCCCTGGGCGTCGGTATGCTGGTGGATAACTCCATTGTCGTGCTGGAGGGCATAGACCGTCATCGGAGGCGCGGCGGGGACAAGCCCCTGACCGAACTGGTGCGCCTGGGCGCGTCCGAGGTGGGCCAGGCGGTCGTGGCCGCCACGCTGACGACGGTATGCGTCTTCGTGCCCATCGTCTTCGTGGAAGGCATCGCCGGGCAGCTTTTCCGGGACCTGGCCCTGGCCGTCACGTTCTCGCTCATCGTGGCTACCCTGGTGGCCGTCACGTTGATCCCGGTCATCTCGTCGATCCTGCACCGCGACCGGCAACCGCATATAGAAGAAGAGTCACAACCATCTCAGGATCCGACCACCGCAATAGGAAAAACGAGGGCCGTGATCGGGACGGTCTGGAGTGCCTTCACCCTGGGGCTGGGATACATTGTAACGGGTGTTTTCTTCATCGTCAGGTGGGCGCTGTTCGTGGTGTGGACGGCGCTGCGCGTCGTGCTCTGGATACCGGGCTGGCTTTTTGACCGGATCTTCCCGGTCATCCAGCGGACCTACCCACCATTCCTTCGCTGGGCGCTGGTTCATCGCGCGCTGACGCTGTTCACCGGTACCGTCGTGCTTGCCGGTGCCCTGTATATCATCCCCACGATCGGGGTCGAACTGATTCCACAGATGAGCCAGGGCGAGTTCTTCGTTAACGTGCGGCTGCCGGTAGGCTCGCCGCTGCCCGCAACCGAGGACGTGCTCGGCAGAATGTCGGACCTCGCCAGTGAATACCCGGAAGTGAGCAGCGTGTACGTACTGGCCGGTACCATGGGACAATCCGGCGGCAACGCGGGCGAGGAAAGGGAGAACATCGGCCAGCTGCACATCCGGTTGGAACCGGGCCTCCGCGGCGAGGTGGAGGAGAACGTCATGAACCGCCTGCGGGCAAGCTTCGAGCCCATACCCGGCATCGAGGCGCCCGAGTTCGCCCGTCCCGCGCTTTTCAGCTTCAAGAATCCGGTGGAGGTCGAGGTCAGCGGATACAACCTTTCCAGGCTGACGGAGGTCTCCGAGGATCTCGCGATGGAGATGTCCGCGGTACCCGGACTGACCGACGTGAAGGCCAGCATGGAAGGCGGGAACCCCGAGGTCCAGATCCTCTTCGACCGACGGAAGCTCGCCAACCTGGGACTCAACCTGGGCACCGTAACGCAAATCGTGCAAAACAAGGTACAGGGCAACGTCGCCACGGAACTCACCCGGCGTGACCGGAAGATCGACATCCGCGTATGGGCCGAGGACGAGACCAGGCTCAGCCTGGACGCCATCAGGCGGATGGTAGTGAACCCGGAAGGCGCCGTGCCCGTCCCCCTGGCAGCCGTGGCGGAAGTCCGCGTCGTCCAAGGACCCAGCGAGATCAGGCGGGTCAACCAACAGCGCGTGGCCATCGTGTCCGCGGGGCTGACGGGCCGTTCTCTCGGCGACGTGGCCGAAGATATCCAGGGGATCATAGACGGCTTTCTCCTGCCCATCGATTTCATCGTGGGCGTCAAGGGGCAGAACGAGGAAATGCAGGTGGCCTTCGCCAGCCTGCAGTTCGCCATTCTGCTCTCGGTGTTTCTCGTATACCTGGTCATGGCGTCCCAGTTCGAATCGCTGCTGCATCCTTTCGTGATCATGTTCACCTTCCCGTTTTCCATCATCGGGGTGGTCCTCACGCTCGTGCTCACGGGACAGACGATCAGTGTGGTCGTCCTGATAGGAGTGATTATGCTGACCGGCATTGTTGTGAACAATGCCATCGTGCTGGTCGATTATATCAACCAGTTGCGCCGCAATGGTACGGAACTGCAGGAGGCCATCGTGGAAGCGGCGCAGACACGTCTTTGGCCCATCATGATGACCACGGCGACCACCGTGCTCGGCCTGCTGCCCATGGCTATCGGCGTGGGTGAAGGCGCCGAGTTGCGAGCGCCCATGGCCATTACCGTAATTGGCGGTCTGATTGCCGGTACATTGGTAACGCTGCTCCTTGTACCGCTCATCTACATGACGATCGAGACGGCCATGTCAAAGGTTTATAGACTCTTTACCACAACTGCTGGACAACCGGTATCACAGGAGGTGGCAGAAGCATGAGCATAGCCGAATTTTCTGTAAACCGACCGGTTACGACGATCATGATTATCGTCAGCGTCGTGACCCTTGGTGTGATCTCCTACACCAAGCTGCCGTTGATGTTCCTACCGGACATGTCGTTCCCTTCCCTGAACGTCAGCGTCCCGTACCCTTCCTCCTCGCCCGAGGAAGTGCAACGGTTGATCTCGCGGCCGATGGAAGACGCCTTCGGCACGCTGAGCAACATGAAGAGCATGGAATCCACCTCGAGCGACGACAACGCGCGGATCCGCATCGAGTTCGAGACGGGGACGGACATGAACCTGGCGGCCATGGAGGTTCGGGATCGAATCGACCAGATCCGGGGCGAACTACCCGATGACGTCGAACGCATCCGGATCCGGCGCTGGAATCCGAACGACATGCCGATATACAATTTCAGCGTGGCCTGGGGCGGCGATCCCGCGGAGTTCTACAACATCGTCACCAAGGTGATCCAGCCGCGGATCCAGCGCGTGGACGGCGTGGCGAACGTGGAAATCAGCGGAATGATCGAGAAGCAGTTGCTGGTCCACGTGGACAACGAGAGGTTGCAGTCACACAACCTGGACATGTTCAGCCTGAGCCAGACGCTGGTGCAGAACAACATAACCATGACGGCCGGTACGGTCACCGAAGGCGGACGGAAGTACGCGGTTCGGTCCGTGAACGAGTACCGGGCCGCCGAAGAGGTGGCGAACCTGCCGATACCGGGCACAACCCTGTCGATTCGGGACGTGGCCCAGGTGAAATTCGACTACCCGGAAAACGACAACTTCCAGCGTCTGAACGGGGTCGACGCGGTCACGATTCGGGTATATAAGACTTCCACGGCCAACATCGTGGACGTGGCGCAGCGCACCGCATCCGTGCTGAATGAGCTAAAGTCACAGTCCCAGTTCGCGAATCTGGAGACGCGGGTCTTCTTCGACCAGTCCCAGAGCATCACGGACCGGCTGTCCGATCTGCGGAACACGGGCCTGCTGGGCGGTCTCCTGGCGGTGTTGGTGCTGTATCTCTTCCTGCGCAACGTAAGAAGTACCATAATAATCAGCCTGGCGATTCCCATTTCGATCATCTGCACCTTCACCTTCATGTACCTGCTGAGGGAGGGCGCCGGATCCACCGTGTCCATCAACCTGATCTCGCTCATGGGGCTGATGCTGGCGGTGGGGATGCTAGTGGACAGCGCTGTGGTTGTGCTGGAGAGTATATACCGGCACAGACAGGAATCCAACCTGCCGGCACGGATCGCGGCCATCGTGGGTACCCGCGAGGTGACCATGGCCATCATTGCGGCGACGGCGACGACCCTGTGCGTCTTCCTGCCCCTTATTTTCCTGGGCGGCGGCAGCCGGGTCATGCTCTTCATGAAGGACTTCGTCGTTACCTTCTGCATCGTCATGGTGGCAGCGGTGTTCATCGCGCTGACGCTCATCCCGCTGGTCTCATCGCGGCTCTTCAATCGTCCGCTGGGCAAGCCCTCGTCATTCTTCGTGCGGTTGTCCAACCTGTACTCCGGCATACTGGCCTGGAACCTGCGCCACCGACTGGTTACGGTGGTTTCCTTCGCCGCGATCCTGTATGGCAGCTACTGGCTGTATCAGAACATCGAGACGGAATTCCAGCCCATGGCGCCGACGCGGGATATCAGCATCGCAGCGGACATGCCGGGCAGTTACAACATCGAGGATATCAAGGAGGTCTTCGGTGACGTGGAGACCCTCCTCCTGGATCAGAAGGATGATTTCCAAATCGAGTCCATTTCGTCCTACGGCAGTCTGCGCCGGGCTAATTTCCGCATCGTGCTGACCCCGCCCGAGGAACGGCAGGAGTCGGCCACCGAACTCCAGGCCCGGATCACCAAGTCGCTGCCCGAGATCGCGGGCGTGCGCTGGCGACCCGGTCGGATGCGGCGTCACGGCGGAGGCCAAACGGGTGTAAACGTCGAACTGCGCGGCGACAACATGGCGGTGCTTTCCAACCTCGCCGAGGATATCCGGACCCGGATGGAAGCCATACCAGGACTCAAGGACGTCGATACGAGCCTGGAACGGGGCGACGAGGAGATCCAGATACAGGTCGACCGCGCCATGGCCCAGACCTACGGCATCTCGCCGAGACAGGCGGCACGTACCGTGCAGGCGGCGCTCAGCAGCCGCGCCCGGGGCAAGTACAAGACCGACGACCGCGAAGTCGACATCCTGCTCCATCTCGAGGCCGAGGACCGGGCCAGCATGAGCCAGTTGCAGAACATGACCTTCGAGCGGGCCGAGGGCGGCATGATCCCCGTGGGGAACCTGGCCGATTTCTCGCGCCAGCGGGGTCCCGATGCCATCCGGCGCCAGGACCGCGAGTCGCAGGTTGAAGTAGGCGGCAACACCACGGGAGCCGGCACGCGGAGGATCAGCACGCAGGTGACGGAGATGATGGAAGGCATCGAGTTGCCTCCGGGCTACACGTGGAGCATGGGGCGGAACTTCTCCATGATGCGCGATTCACAGAACGAGTTCCTCTTCGCCATCCTGTTGTCCGTCGTCCTCATCTACCTGATTATGGCGTCGATCTCGGAGTCCTTCATCCAGCCCTTTACGATCCTGTTGTCAGTGCTATGCGGCCTGGTGGGCGCTTTCATCGTCTTCTACCTGTCCGGCACGACGCTCAACACGAACTCGTACCTGGGCATCATCGTCCTGTCGGGGCTTGCGGTGAACAACGCCATCGTATTGATCGACCACGTCAACCGATTGCGCAAGGAGGGGATGACGCGCACCGAGGCCCTCCTCCTGGGCGGCCGTCACCGGCTGCGGCCGATCCTGATGACGTCCCTGACCACCATCTTCGGCCTGATGCCCATGGTGGCCCCGATCCTCTTCCCCGAGATCTTCGGTCCCGTGGAAGACCGCGGCGCCAACCAGTGGGGCCCGGTCAGCCTGGCCCTGGTGGGCGGCCTGACCACTTCCGGTATCCTGACCCTCATCCTGCTGCCGACGGTCTACACGATCTTCGAGGACATGAGCCAGTTTGTCATGTCCAGCGTGAAGCGGGCCTGGGCGTAATACCGGTTCTCACATCGCCCGTTAAAAGAAACGCCCGGTCCTGGAATCGTAGAAACCAGGACCGGGCGTTTTCTGTTTCATATCACCGGGGAGGTCTTATCCGTACCTCAAGACATTCGCCGGACTCCATCTCCAAGCGGTCACTGCATGACCCCGATGCCTCTTAGTACTCGCAACTGCAGGCAGCAACGCCTAGATCCCCGAACAGAAACTGACGCCCTGTAATCCACCACCTTCGCCAACCATTTCCAACCATTCCTGAAAATCGGGGTCGGTTGGCGCGCATAGTCCAGTCCCGGTTAACGACAGTGAACTGAGACTGGAGAGATTGGTCAGGAACAAAGGCAAGGGCCCCATCAGTTGACTATTGTAGCTGAGATCGAGTCGCCGAAGTCTATTCAGCCTTCCGATTTCAGGTGGAATCGATCCTGACAGTCCGTTATTCGCGAGCCAGAGCGTTTCGAGAACGCTGAAATCGCCAAAATCCGGGGGGATGTTTCCGGTTAAAAAGTTGAATCGGAGATCCAGGAACTTCAAACCTGACATGCCAGCCAACTCAGGTGGGATACTACCTGATAGCAAGTTAACAGAAAGATCCATGTTAACAAGGTTTGCAAGTCGACCCAACGATGCCGGTATCTCTCCTCTGAACTTGTTTTTGAACAAGGACAACTGTTCGAGTTTGACAAGGTTTCCTAAAGTCGAGGGGATGGCACCACTTAGTTGGTTTTCATCAAGATACAAGTGCTCAAGATTCGTAAGATTGCCCAGGGATGTGGGGATCTCGCCCCTTAATCCGGATTGGACTATCGAAAGCGTATCGAGATTTTGAAGATCGCCGATAGAACCTGGGATGTTTCCATCAATTGTGTTGTCACTAAGCTTCAGGCTTTTGAGCTCGGCAAGTTCTCCCAGCACCGACGGCAATTCACCTTTCAGACCATTTTTTTCAAGATTCAACCGTTCAACTCGGTCGCTCGAATTGACGGTTACTCCGTACCATGCGCTCAAAGGATGGGTACTCAACCAGTTTTTCTTGTTAACCCAGGATGGTCCGTTCAAAGCGTTAAAAAAGGCGACAAGCACAGCCCGTTCTTTGCTGACAGTCACCAGGATTTCTGTCGAAACAGTACCTGACGTCACCGTAATCGCTGTCGTTCCGAACGAAAGGGCAGTAAGTACCCCCTGGTTATTTACGCTGACGACGTCGGGATCACGGCTTGACCAACTCAATGGCGCATCCGCAATCGGCCAACCGGCCTGATCCAGCACCTCGGCTGTAATCACCGCCGTATCACCGATTCCAAGATACAGAAGCGATGAGGAAACTGAAATTGTTCCTGGATTTTGATCGTCCGATGCGGTTGGGTTGAAAATACAACCAGCCCATAGCATCAGGAATACTGTAATCGCGGCGACCGGCTTTGCGGGAAGAAGAGTGTAGTTGACCAAGATCGATAATCTTTCCTGTATCCAACATAGAGGTATCGACATCTCGGATGGTACTTAGGAATGTAACGCCTCAATATCACATCGCCGAGTTAAAAACCCGGTCGTAGACCTGGTGAACGCGGGCGGTGTGTCTGGCGTAGGCCGACAGCAGCTTGTCAGGCGCGGCCTCTCGTGCTTCGGGGGATGTACAGGAAATTCCCATCATGCCGGCCAGGACGGCCTGGGCGCCTTGATTCCTGGGGATCTCGTGGGTCTGGTGGCCCGAGGTCATCTGGATGCGGTTTTCCAAGTCTCGCAGGAAGAGATAGGCGTCGTCCAGATCGGATGCCTCGCTATCTGACAGGTACCCCTTGTCTGCCAACAACCCCAGCATCCTTCGCGTGCCGCGTTCCCACGGCCAATTTTGGATGCCCCCGTACACGAGTTGGAATCCCTGCACGATAAACTCGATCTCCCGGATGCCGCCCTTCCCGAGCTTGACATGGTAGTCACCGCTGCCCCGTTCCATCAGGGCACGGGCGATGCGTTCCCGCATGTGGTTGATATCTTCCAGGATCAGCGGTTGGTCGAGGGCGGGGTAGAACACGAAGGGTTGGACCGTGTCGAAGAACCGGTCGCCTACATCCAGGTTGCCTGCCGATCTCCTGGCCTTCAGGAGTGCCTGGCGTTGCCAGCTCTGTCCCTGTATCTCGTAGTGCCAGCGGTAGCTTTCTATTGAGTTGGCGATGTCGCCGGCCCGTCCCTCCGGACGCAGGCGCAGGTCGACGCGGAACACCTGTCCGTCCGGCGTGAGCCGGCTGATGAGGTCGGTGATGGCCCGGGCGAGTTTAGGGTAATACTCGTAAGTGGACAGGCCGTCCTTTTCGGTTCGGCCGTCCGTGCTGTCGTAGACGTAAAGCAGGTCGATGTCCGAGCTGAAGTTCAGTTCGCGTCCGCCAAGCTTCCCCATTCCGATGACGGTGAAGCCGCTCGGATGCGCATCCTCCAGCATCGGTCGTCCGTGCCGCGCCTCCAGTTTGCTGCCGCAGACATCGTGGGCGGCTTGAAGACAGATATCGGCCACGTCCGTGAGCCGCTCCAGGATGTGCGGCGTTTCGGATTGCTTCATCAGGTCGCACACGGCAATGCGCAGGTAGGCCCGCTTCTTGAACGTGCGCAGGGGTTTCATGGCCTCGTCCGGTGATGAAACGTCCTGAAGCGCTCCCGCCAGTACGGCTTCCAGTTGCTCAGCGGTCTGCAACGTGCGCCACGAATTGCCGCCGAAGGTGTCGATCAGGAATTCCCGGTCCTGGACGAGCACGGTGCTGAGATACGGGCTGCATGAAAGGATCGTGAGCAGGGCGTCCCTCGAATCCGAAGGGACGGCCAGCAGGTCCAGCAGGGCCCGTATGTAGTCATCTTCGCTACGCGTGAAGAGCGCGTGGAGGTTGATGAGAGCCCGATCGGGTTGCAGGGAAGTGCCCGCCGCATCGACCAGCGCAGGAAAGGGGTTCCCCGGTAGTGCCAGTGGCGCCAGGCGTCCGTCGATCTGTCCCAGCAGGTGCCAGGCGTCGGCAGGGTCGCCGAATCCAAGGTTACGCAGTTGGTCGGACACCACGGCCGGTGCCGGCGACGAAAGCGTGTTGCGATCGAAGGCAAGGGTCGTCATGGTCGAGTACCGCCTAAAAAAGACCACGCCTCCCCGCAGGTGACACGGAGGAGGCGCGTAAGTTACGTTGAGACCATTCGATCAGGCCCTGTCAAACGTCGTAGTAGAGACCGAACTCCCACGGGTGCGGCCGCAGGCGGATCTGGTCCAGTTCGTTCTCCCGCTTGTACTCGATATAGGTCTCGATCAGGTCCGGCGTGAACACGTCGCCCTTCAGGAGATAGTCCTGGTCATTCTCCAGGGCGTCCAGCGCTTCGGCCAGGTCCTGCGGCGTGTGGGCCACTTCCGCGGCCTGCTCCGGTTCGAGATCGTAGAGATCGAGGTCGATGGGTTCGGGTGGCTCGATCCGGTTCTCAATGCCGTCCAGCCCCGCCATCATCATGGCCGTGAAGGCCAGGTAGGGGTTGGCTGCCGGGTCGGGCGTACGGAACTCGATCCGCTTGGCCTTCTCGCTCTTAGAATACATGGGTATGCGAATACAGGCGCTGCGGTTGCGCTGCGAGTAGATCAGGTTGATCGGCGCTTCGTAACCCGGGACGAGTCTCCGGTAGGAATTCGTGGTCGGCGCGGCGAAGGCCAGGACCGAGGCGCTGTGCTTCAGCAGTCCGCCGATATAGTGACGGGCCATGTCGCTCAGGTCGGCGTACGTGCCGGCCTCGAAGAACAGGTTGCGGCCATCCTTCCAAAGGCTCTGGTGCACGTGCATGCCCGAACCGTTGTCCTCGAAGATGGGCTTCGGCATGAAGGTCACCGTCTTGCCCGCCTGCCTGGCGACGTTTTTGACGATGTACTTGTACATGAGCAGGTCGTCGGACATGCGCAGCAGCGTGTTGAAACGGATGTCGATCTCCGCCTGGCCGGCCGTGCCCACCTCGTGGTGGTGTACTTCCGACTCGATGCCCGAGTTCCGGAGCGTCAGCACCATGCGCGTGCGCAGGTCCTGGAAAGTATCCACCGGTGGTACGGGGAAATAACCGCGCTTGTAAGGGATCTTGTTGCCGAGATTCGGTCCCTCGTTGCGACCCGTGTTCCACCAGCCCTCACTGGAGTCGACCCGGTGGAAACTCGCGTTCGGCTTCTGGGCGAAACGAACGTCGTCGAATATGTAAAACTCGGCTTCCGGACCGAAGAAGGCCGTGTCGGCCACGCCGATGGACTGCATGTAGGCTTCGGCTTTCTGTGCGACGTACCGGGGGTCGCGTGTGTACATTTCGAGGGTCACCGGATCCTTGACGTTGCAAATCAGGATTAGCGTCTTCGCCTCGGTGAAGGGATCGATCTTGGCCGACAGCGGATCGGGGATCAGGATCATGTCGCTCTGGTCGATGGTCTGGAAACCACGGACGCTAGAACCGTCGAATCCGAGGCCTTCTTCGAAGGTTTCTTCATCCAGCGTTTCGATAGGCGCAGAGAAATGCTGCCACGTTCCCGGCACGTCGATGAACCGGAAATCGACCATCTCCACTTCGTTATCCCTGGCAAAGGTGATTACGTCATTTGGCGTCACGAATCGTTCTCCTCCCTGTTTGGGTCAGTCTCAATCGATGATGGAGCTTGCCGGGCCGTCTTCGGCCGCCCTCAATGGACGGCTTCAGGCCTTCCCCTTTCACCGCAACAATTATGGATTTAGCCTCAATAGCAATCTCAGTAAACCTAATGTACATCGTCATTGTTTCGCAAGTGTTTCCCAAAGGTTAAATCCTTGTTAAATCGCCGAACTTTATTTCGATTCTTCCGGCGGTTCAACGGCGTGTCTTCCAAAGGAAAAAGGTATTGACTTGAACGGCCCTCGCGCATATAATGTGATATCGAATTTCAGGGCCGGAGAACCGGTGGAAATAGGTTACTTCGGGTCTTTCAGGTGCAGTACTTTTCCTGGCATTTCCGACTGAAATCAGCGTTGTAGATACTCTGCATGGTTGCGGTGCGGATGCCCGGTGCCGGATGATGCAGAATATGGACAGTTCTCCCAGGGGCTACCGGACTGCAAGACGGACCCCGATGGCGTTATGGTACATACTGGCGGCCTTCGTGGGTGCCCTCGTAGGCATCGTTTTCCTGGTCGTGGCGTTTCCAGATTCGCTGAGCACAATCAGCGGGTTGCCGTTAGCCGGCAGCGATACACAGGCTCGGACGTCCTCAATGGAAAACCCGGCGCAGTCCGGGTCGGCCGAGGCAACCGAATCTGCTGAACGGAACAGTTCGTTCGGACTAAGCAGACTAAGCGGATCCGAAGATGCACCGTCCGGCCTGATCGGCGCCAACGAAGCAATAAGCGTGTCCCGCCGGACGTCCATCGTTTCCGCGGTGGAACGGGCGGGTCCCGCCGTCGTGAGCATCGTCGCGACCTTCCAGATGCAGCGGCGCGGATTCTCCCGGATGTCCGACGACCCCTTCTTCGGGCATTTCGTGGTACCGCGGCTGTACACCCGCGAGGAGCCGAACACGGGTTCGGGCGTGATCATCGACGAGGCGGGTTACATCGTCACGAACGCCCACGTGGTGCGGCTGGGAGACTTTACTGCCCAGCGAATCCAGGCCGTGCTGACCGATGGACGCAGCCTGGCGTGCACCCTGGTAGGTGTGGACATCATGTCGGACCTGGCCGTGCTCCACGTGGAGGGCGAGGACATGCCGGTGGCGGCGCTGGGCCGGTCCGATGACATCTTGACCGGCGAATGGGCTATCACTATCGGAAATCCACTGGGACTGGCCATCGCGGACGCCCGCCCGGCCGTGGCCGTGGGGGTGGTCAGCGCTGTGGGCCGTGACTTCCGCCGGCAACAGGGTTCCAGGACGGTCTACCGGGACATGATTCAGACCGACGCGACCATCAACCCGGGCAACAGCGGCGGTCCGCTGGTGAACGCCCTCGGGGAGGTCATTGGCATTAATACCTTCATCATCTCCGAAAGCGGCGGTTCGGAGGGGGTGGGTTTCGCCATACCCATAGACCGGGTCCGGCGCGTTGCGGACGAGCTGATTCAGTACGGCGGCCCGAGGCGGGGACGGACTGGACTGTCGGTGATCGACATCACAGAATACGTGGCCCAGGAATTGAACATCGTCAACCGCCTGGGCGTACTGGTCAACGAGATCGATCCAGACAGCCCGGCGGCCCGGGCCGGCGTCCGGGTCATGGACATCATACGGAAGATCAACGGGGTGGCGATTGCCAGTTACCCCGACGCGCGAGAGGCGTTGTACGGCACCCTGGTGGGCGATTCCATCGAACTCGAAGTCGAAAGGGAAAGCCGGTTGATGACCCTGTCCCTGCACATCGCCGAGTTGTGAGGTAACTGAATGGTTCGCGACGGTTGGGTTATGGTCATTCCCCTGGGTGCATTGGCCATTGCCTGCCTGGTGATTAATTACCTGGCCCCCGGTGTGTTATGGATCTTGTTGGCGGCGGTTTTCGGCGCGCTGGCCCTATTCATCGGGTTCTTCTTTCGGGATCCGTCACGGAGGGTGCCCCCGGGCGAAGGTTTGGTGATCTCCGGCGGCGACGGCAAGGTCGTGGCGGTCGAGGAGATTACAAACGACCCCTTCATCGACGGACCGGCCACGCAGATCAGCGTGTTCCTGTCCATCGTGAATGTGCACGTCAACCGTATCCCGATCACCGGCGTGGTGAAGTTACGCCAGCGGATTGAAGGAAAGTTTAAACTCGCTTTCAAGGACGAGGCCTCGGGCGACAACGCGCAGATGGTACTGGGCATCGAGGGCGAACAGGGCCGCGTCCTGATCAAGCAGATCGTCGGCTTCGTAGCCCGGCGCATCGTCTGCAACGTCCACGAGGGCGAGGAAGTGTGTATCGGCGACCGGTTCGGCCTGATACGCTTTGGTTCGAGGATAGACGTAATCGTGCCGACCGGCACGGAAATCCGGGTAAAGAACGGGGACCGGGTCCGGGGCGGAGAAACGATACTGGGAGTGTTGAAATGAAAAACTGGATGCGCGTCGCGTTACCTAACGTGTTCACGCTGGGAAGCATCTTCTGCGGGGTTTCCGCCATCTTCTACTGCATCGACGGGTTCAACGCCATGACGGGCGACCCGGGCCGCGCGCCGTGGCTCATCATCGCCGCCGCCCTGCTGGACTCTATCGACGGCAAAGTGGCGCGCTTCAGCCAGGGAGCGACCCGGTTCGGCATAGAACTGGATTCGCTGGCCGACGTGATCTCCTTCGGCGTGGCCCCCATGGTGCTCGTCTATACCCTGAAACCCCTCGGAGATATCACCTGGGCGCTCTGCCTGCTTTTCCTGATGTGCGGCGCCATCCGACTCGCCCGGTACAACGTGATGACCCTTCGCCGGGTGGAGCGGATTAACCAGGAAAAAGATAACTTCATGGGCCTGCCGATCCCCGTGGCGGCTATCGCCGTGGCCTCCTACGTCATCTTCTGCTGGGACCGCTGGGAAGAGCTGCACCTGGAAGGTCCCTTCATGGGGTTCATACTCCTCCTGTCCATTCTCATGATCAGCCCCCTTTCCTACCGGACCCTGCCCTCGCTCGCCTTCAAGAGCAAGTGGTCCATCCTCAAGCTGATCGCTATCGCCATTGCCCTGGTTGCCCTGGTCTGGGATCCGAAGCTCATGATCTTTCCCATCGTGCTGCTCTATATCCTCTCCGGCATCGCGGCCTGGGGCATACATATGGTCCGGCACGACGAGGACGTTGCGCTTTCGGTGGAAGAATAAAGGAGTACGAACATGGCACAAGGTAAGGGGATCTCTAAACTGGCGCTCTACATCCTGGTAGGCGTCATCGTCGGCGGCGTGGCCGGTGAATTGATCGGACTCCTCTTCGGATACTTCATGCCCGGCAGCATGGTGGAGAAGTTCTTCCTCGAGTCCTTTACCTATACCTTTCCGCCGGCCACGCTGCCCGTTGTCATATTTTCCGTAACCTTCGGCTTCACACTGAAAGTGAACGTCATCAGCATCCTCGGTATCGGTTTCGCCACCTACTTCTATCGCTGGTTCTAGCGACATAGACAAGATGACGAAACGATACCCATCCAGAAATACCCCAGTTTACATAAAAACAACTCCAGTACACGACCACTTAAGGCGGTCTTTCCAGGATCTCGCCCCTATACCGGCCTACGTTCCGGCCCTGGTCGTTCTGGCCCTGTTCGTACTGGCAACTTGCCTGGCGGGCGTCCTGACCCCCGCCGTTGCGCGACCCGCAGGACAAATCGTCCCTGAGTTCACTTTCGAACGGCAGGAAATCAACATCGGTTCGGCGCCGCGGCAGACCGTCATGACGGGTTTCCTATCGGGCGGAAACGTGGCCGATGTGGCCGTGGTGAACATAGACGACCACGGTAATCGCCGTGTGCGTATATACACCTATGAGAACGAAACGGGCTCGCCTGATAGCCATTCGTGGTCCTGCGAAAACGGTTCCTGGTCGCTGAAATATGACGGATCGCTGCGTCCCGGCGTATCGTTCGTCGACATGGTCCGCATAGGAGACCGCGACCGATTGATCACGTACGAGCAAGGCCGACTAAGCGCGTTGGATCCCGATTCGTCGACGGAACGCGAACTCGCGGCGGTTATCTCAAGTTTCAAGCCGCCCCGCACCGATGAAATCCCCCACGTGGACATCACCCGGGACGTGAACGGCGATGGCCGTGACGACCTGGTCGTTCCGGGCGCCGATGGGTTCCTGGTATTCATTCAGTCTGGAGATGGCTCCTTCGCCGATCCGGTGGAGGTCGGTCCTCCAGCCTTGCTGGACCGTATCTACGGCGCCGACGGATACCGGTACGATCCGTGGAGCCAGGCACGTATCCACAAATTCGATTACAATGGGGATGACCGCGTCGACCTGGTGTTCTGGAACCAGGACCGTTTCGAGGCGCATCTACAGGACGAACGGGGAATGTTTACCGCGGAGCCCGTGACCTTCGAAACCGGCGCGGCGTTTGATTTCGACGATCTCTCATACCTGTCCACCGGGGACATGACGGGCAGGGTGCTGCATTTGTTCAGCGACCTGAACGGCGACGGCGTAGCCGACCTGGTGGTATTCTCTCTCGATGGTGACAGCATTTCTGACAAACGATCCGCCTATGAAGTGCACTTCGGCACGCGTACCTTCGATGACGACACCTCCGATGACCGCACCTTCGCTGGTCGCACCTCCAATAGCCGTACCCCCGAAGGTCGCACCCATTTCTCTGCTGATATCGACGTCTCGATCCAATCCGAAGGCAACATTCAGCTCGCCATGGCACGCGGCGATTTCGATGGGGACGGCGCGGTCGACTTAGTAGTCACCACGATTGAAACAAAGCATCTCGAAAGCAGTCTCTTCAAACGCATCAAGGGTTTCATGGGCGATGACATCTGGTTGAATCTCGAGTTCTACCGGGTAAACGAGGGACGTATCCCAGACCAACCCACCACGACCCGAAGGATCCAGTTGGATGGCGCCCCCAGCCACCGGGAGCCGGGGTGGGTCCCCCTGGACGTCGTGTTGCAGGGCGGAAAGCATGTGCTTCGAAAGGACCGTGAACAATATCCACGCGCTTTCAACAAGAACCTGTTCATCGGGGATGTAACCGGAAACGGCCGCTCCGACCTGTTGATCGAGTCGACCCATCGAGAAATGCATGTATTCGCCGGTGTGCCGGGTCCGGAACTGTTCGCCCGGCAACCCCAGAAGGTGGCGGTTGAATTGCCCAATGACGAAGAGTACACCTGGCTTAAGGATATCAACAGGGACGGCAGACAGGACATCGTCATGCACCATCCGTTTACCAGGCGGGATGCGCACGGGGCACCTGAAATGCCGCCGGGTACCGAACCGCAGCGCGTAACGATGTTGATCGCACAGTGAAAAACAAGTGGAAGATTTCGCGCATCGAAGCGCTAGTCGAATTAGCCGAGCAACAAACGAATAGCAAATGAGTCTGGAGTAACAGGTGGGAAACCTGAACGAAATGGCGGCCCACGAACTGGCGCCGCTTATCAAGTCCGGCGAGGTGACGGCGGAAGAGGTCGCCCGGGATGTATTGCGCCTGATCGAAGAGAAAGATCCCGCCATTAACGCCTATCTCGCGGTCCAGTCGGAGACCGTGATCGAAGACGCACGGGACGTGGATCGGCGCATCGCCGCAGGGGAGTCCACCGGACCGCTGGCCGGCGTTCCCATCGCCATCAAGGACGCCATCTGTACGAAGGGTCTGGAAACCACCTGCGCCTCCCGTATACTGGAGGGATTCGTGCCGCCCTACGACGCGACGGTCATCGCCCGGTTGCGCGAGGCGGACGCCGTAATTATCGGCAAAACCAACATGGACCAGTTCGGCATGGGGTCCTCCAACGAGAACACCGGTTTCGAGATCTGCAGAAATCCCCTGGACACCAACCGCGTACCGGGCGGCTCGAGCGGCGGTTCCGCGGCGGCCCTGGCGGCCGGCACGGCGGTCCTGGCCCTGGGCGAGGACACGGGCGGATCGATCCGCCAGCCCGCAGCTTTCTGCGGCGTCGTGGGACTCAAGCCCACCTACGGGCGTGTATCCCGATTCGGCATCATCGCTTATGGTTCATCCTTCGACCAGGTCGGCCCCATGGCACGGAACGTGGAAGATTGCGCCCGGCTGCTGGGCGTAATAGCGGGACACGACCGCATGGATACCACCTCGTCATCGGAAGCGGTGCCCGACTACACGGCGAACTTGAAACAGGGCATAGAAGGCATGCGCATCGGCGTGCCGGAAGAGTACATGGCCGAGGGCCTGGACGCCGAGGTGAAGGAAAGCGTCAATCGGGCGATCGAACGCCTTGCAGCACTCGGCGCTAACGTGGAAACAGTCCACCTGCCCCACACCGAATACGCCGTGGCCGCCTACTACATCCTGGTCACCGCCGAAGCATCCTCCAACCTGGCGAGGTACGATGGGGTGAAGTATGGGTACCGGGGCAAGGAAGGTGGAGCGGAAACCAATAAAGGAAGGGTGGGGGATGTTGGTGCGGCAGGAGTAGGTGCGGCCGGAACTGGTGCAGGACCTGGTGCGACTGGCGCCGGTGCAGCGATACCTATACCAGCCGAAGATCGCCTGGATGCCATGTACGGATCGGTCCGCAGCGGGGGATTCGGTTTCGAAGTGAAACGCCGCATCATGCTCGGCACCTATGTGCTCAGCGCCGGCTATTACGATGCATACTACGACAAGGCCCAGCGCGTGCGGACCTTGATCAAGGGAGACTTCGACAAGGCCTTTGAAAAGGTCGATCTCCTGGTGGCGCCCACCACGCCCACCACCGCTTTCCGGATCGGCGAGAAAATCGGCGATCCCCTGCAGATGTACCTGTCGGACATCTACACCGTACCCATCAACCTCGCCGGCGTACCGGCCATATCCCTGCCCTGTGGCCAGGGACCGGACGGTATGCCCATCGGCCTGCAGATCATCGGTCCCCACTTCGGCGAAGAGCGCATCCTGCGGGCGGCGCATGCCTTCGAACAGGCGACAGATTAGAATAGATGAAGACCTGGGTGTGATTGGCGGCGGCGAGATCGTGTGATAGGCGGCGACTGGATCAGAGAATAGCAAAGGGAATATGAACTACGAAGCAGTAATCGGGCTGGAAGTGCACGCCCAACTCCTGACGAACTCGAAGATCTTCTGTGGATGCCCCGTGGCCTTCGGTGGGGAGCCCAATACCCGCGTGTGTCCCATCTGCCTGGGCATGCCCGGCGTCCTGCCCGTACTGAACCGCCGCGCCGTCGAATACACCATTCGCATGGCGCTGGCCGTTGAGGGTCACGTTGCCGAAACCAGTGCCTTTGCCCGCAAGAATTACTTCTATCCGGACCTGCCCAAGGGCTACCAGATCTCGCAGTACGACCGGGCGGGCGAACCCATCTCCCTGTACGGCGGCATCGAAATCGAAGGGGAAGATGGACCCCGTTTCATCCGGCTTCGGCGGATCCATCTCGAGGAAGAAGCCGGCAAGTCGATCCATAACGAACCCGGTTACGATCCCGACCTGAGTTACATCGATTTCAACCGCACGGGCGTGCCCCTCATGGAGATCGTCAGCGAGCCCGACCTCCGAAGTCCGCGCGAAGCCTCGGCCTACCTTGCCCGACTGCGGCAGATCCTGCAGTACATCGGTGTCTGCGACGGCAACATGGAAGAAGGCAGCCTGCGCTGCGACGCCAACGTGTCCATCCGCAAGCCCGGCGATCCCCTCGGCGAACTCGTCGAGATCAAGAACATGAACTCCATGCGGGCTATGGAACGGGCGCTGGAGTTCGAAATCGAACGCCAGGCCGAAGTGCTCGACGACGGGAGCAGGATCGTGCGCCAGACCCGTCTGTGGAACGAGGAAGAAAGAGTAACCTTCCCCATGCGTTCGAAGGAGGAAGCCTCCGACTACCGGTACTTCCCCGATCCCGATCTGGTTACCGTGGAGATCGCCCGAACCTGGGTGGACGAGATCGGCCAGGACCTTCCCGAACTCCCCGACGTGCGGATGCAGCGATTCGTTGACGACTACGGGTTGCCGCAGGACATAGCGCGTCAGCTAACTGAAAATCGAGCGCGGGCCGACTATTTCGAGGCATGCGTCGTCCAGTCGCCCGGCGAGGCGCGGACCGTGAGCAACTGGATGCTCAGCGAAATGCTCCGGGTCCAACACGAAGGCCGGATGGACCAGCAGACCCTGGAATCCCGCATCCCCCCCAATCACCTCGTTCAACTCCTCGGCCAGATCAAGGAAGGCCAGATCAGCGGCAAGATCGGCAAGGACGTCCTCGACATCATGGCCGAATCCGGCAAAGCGCCGGCCACGGTCATCGAGGAACAGGGCCTCGTGCAGATCTCCGACACCGGCGAACTCGAAGGCCTCGTCGACGGCATCCTCACCGAACACCCCGACGACGTGGCCGACTACCGGGCCGGCAAGACCAAGCTCCTCGGCTTCTTCATGGGCCAGGTCATGAAGGCAACTCAGGGTAAGGCGAATCCGAAGATGGTGAACGAGTTGTTGCGGAAGAAGCTGGCGGGGGGATGAGACGGTTCGCAGGGCGGACAGGGTGTTGAAGGGGATGCAGGATAACCGGCAGAACTACGCCTAGATTGCGAGTCGCTGGAATCAACCGGCATTGGTTGCCTTCAGCAATCCCTCAACACGACCGAGACGTCCGTTCATGTCGTGCATTTCTACCCGGATGGATGAAACCTCCTTGCGAACGGACGTTATTTCATCCTTTAGCTCTTCCTTGAATTCCTTCATATCTGATTTCAATTCTCGCTTCAGTTCGTTCCTGCCGGTTTTGGCCTGTTTCCAGAAGAAGATGAATGCCGTAAGCAGAGTGCCTGGCGTAATGAGAAGTTGAGCGAGTTCCAAAGTCTTTGCTCCTTCGTAAGGTATGTCGGACATCCTCAAAACACACTGTTTCAAATCAAGTCTCAACGAAGTTTACTGTCTATGGATTCCTGCACTTGCACCGGGTGTGGATACACACTACGCATGGCGCGATTTTCCAACTTCCGGGGTCATCAGCAGGCCTTCGACGCGGCCAAGGCGGCCGTTCATGTCGTGCATTTCTACCCGGACGGCGGAAACCTCGTCGCGCACGGACGCGATTTCCCGCTTCAGTTCGTCGCTGATGGCTTTAGACTGTTTCCAGAAGAAGATGAAGGCCGTCAGTAAAGTGCCCGGGGTAACGAGAAGCTGCGCGAGTTCTATTTTCCTTGTTCCCTTCGATGAGGTCTTTGAGCGACTTTGAGCCGTGTCCGAAATAGGGTTTTTCACCGTGCCATGAAGATGCGTCAGCCAACTGAGGCGGCATGAACCATCGAGACGGCTTGCTCTTTACGCATTTCCTGCATCCGTGGCCATAAGCAGACCCTCGATACGGCCGAGGCGTCCGTTGATATCGTGGATTTCGACCCGAATGGATGAAACTTCCTTGCGAACGGACGTTACTTCTTCCTTTAAGTCTCGAATGTCTGACTTTAAATCCTGCCTCAGTTCGTTCCTGCCGGCCTTTGCCTGTTTCAGGTCTTCTTTCAACTCTCTCTTCAGTTCGTCGCTACTGGCCTTTGTCTGTTTCCAGAAGAAGATGAAGGCAGTCAGCAGCGTGCCTGGCGTAATGAGAAGTTGAGCAAGTTCCAACGTCGTCGCTCCTTCGTAGAGATTGGATGCAGTCCGGCAGTCGTTCCAAACGCTCTCGTCCCGCCATCTGTAATGGTGGGTTTCGACTATTTCTGGCGCGGTCTTTCTATGTCAAAGGCCATCAGCAGACCTTCGACACGGCCGAGACGACCATTCATATCGTGCACTTCTTCCCGGATGGATGAAACCTCACGGCGAACAGACTTGATCTCTTCTTTTAGCTCCCTCTTCAGTTCGTCGCTGATGGTTCTTGCCTGTTTCCAGAAGAAGATGAAGGCTATCAGCAGCGTGCCCGGGGTAACGAGAAGCTGCGCGAGTTCCATGATCTTTGTTCCTTCGACGTAGTATTACGAGCATTGTCTCATACGCGAGCCGAATCGTTGTAGGCTGCAATTGGTCCTTAAAACATCAGTCGGAGAAAGCGCAGGAATCTCGGAAACAATCCGCGTGAATGACGAGATTCAATGTGCAGGTCTGCGTAACTGTGACGAATACTAAGCGAATGCAAATCGCTGAAAGCAGACGAGAGACGCACTGTTAAAAGATCTAGGGAAAACGCCGTCGGATTATCCAGAAACGAAGCGCGGGACGTATGAGTTGGATGGAGAACCGTTCGCGTTACGGCCATAGATCGTCGTTAGCCAGTAGATTGGAAAAACTCACGAACGGTAAGACCTCGATATTGTCTTCAGTACGAAGTTCGGGACCTTCAGGATAGACGATGATGCGTCGACACAGGCCCTTCAGATCGGTTACTGCTCTCAATCCTTTGCACCAGGTTTTTGAAAACGTAGTACCGGATTTGACTTCGACCGCGACGTACACTCCCCCGCGTTCGAGCAGGAAATCCACCTCGGTCTGGTTCTGTGCGGCCGTCGCCCAGTAGTAGCAGGCGTCGCCTAGATCTCGGTAGTCCATGTAGGACCGGATCATTTGCGCGACCAGCCCTTCGAACAAGGCGCCCCGTTCCTCCGGCGAGGGCGGCCCCTTCAGCCGTTTCATAGCACGGACGATACCCGGATCGCACCAGTACCATTTCGGTAGCTTCCTCTCCCGCACACGCAGTTTTGCCTCGAACGCCGGCAACCGGAAGCAAAGCAGCGTCTCCTCCAGGATTTCCAGATAACTGGTCACTGTCGGTCGTGACACCTGGGCTTCCCTGGCAATGTTGTTGGCGTTCAGCGTCTGACCGTGGAAGAGCGCCGCAACGGGAAGAAACCGAGCGAAGCCAGCAAGATTGCGCACCAGGGCCTCGGACTGGATCTCCTCCCTGAGATACATCTGCGTATATGCAGCGAGCGTATCAGACCTGTCTTCCGAATCCCACACCAGGGGCAGCAAGCCGTGCTGCAGGGCGTCACCGAGCGCGAAACCGTCTCCCAGTTCCTCGGGAACGAAGGGATGCATCGCACGCTTCAGAGCCCTACCTGCAAGCAGGTTGACACCCGCCCTCTTGAGCTTTCTCGCACTGGATCCGCACAGGACAAAGCGCAGCTTCCGCTCCTCGATGAAGCGATGTACTTCATTAAGCAGTGAAGGCAACCTCTGTATTTCGTCCAGTACTACCCATTGCCCATCCGGTACGGCGCGCAGTTCAGCGGCCAGCAGTCCCGGATTCGCAAGCAGACTCTGGAAGGTAGCCTCCGAGAGCAGGTCGATAACGTGGGCGTCAGGAAACGTGTTCCTCAGATACGTGCTCTTACCCACGCCGCGCGGACCCAGCAGAAAGAAACTTCGATTGGGTGCTTGAAACAGTCTGGGAATAGTCATTTGCATACCTTGTCATAAATTTTCATAGTTATTTTATAATAAGATATACATTTTTCATAAATTGTCAAGTTCGGTCGGGTTGAGTTTCTCCTCATTTCTTCTTCATACCACCTCTGAAGATCTGTCAGTCATTAGGAGTGGAATGTTAGTCGATCTTGCATCGCAACTACAAATTGGATATATTGCTCAACTCTTCCATAAGAGAGGATTCAATTCCGGCGCCGAAGTGTCTGATCGGCCAATAAATGAGTCCGCTGAAGAGATACACTTCGCGTTCGGAGAATGCCATGTTTCAAACCAATCCGGTGCTTCTGGCTGATCCTCGTAGGAAAATCCAGTGGCCGCCTCTCCGCCTGTATTCCGGATCATCGTTAAACAACGCATGCGAAGGAACGGAGCCCAACCATGACGTTACATTATTTCGCCTACGGCTCAAACATGCTGACCGAGCGCCTGAAACTACGCTGTCCGGGGGCCGCTCCGACCGAGCGCGCATACGCCGACGACTGGACCGTTGAATTCAACAAGCCCAGCAAAGACTGTTCCGGGAAAGCGACGCTTTGTCGGAAGACTGGTAGCCGAACTCCAGGCATGCTGTTCGAGATTCCGGAAGCGGAGGTTTGCTGCCTTGACTACTACGAAGGGGTTGGGAATGGCTACGAACGTTGTGACACGTTCTCCGTCCGCCTGGCCGAAGGCGGTAAATCCGTCCAGGCGGCAACCTACCTCGCTACGTGTACCAAACCCGATTGCAAGCCCTACGACTGGAATCTTGCTCTCGTGATCGCTGGCGCACGCGAACACATACTGGACGAAGATCATCATGCGATGTTGCATCTTGTGGCTTACAAGCCCGACCCCTGTTGTGACCGCCAGGAACGGCGCCGAGCGATAAAGGTTCTGGCCAAGGCTGGTTATCATGAATATAGGTGTCTCCTGAATCCAGACTTATGCGAGCCAGCTACGTGATCGGTCTGACGTGCCGGTAGCGGTCACCAATATAGTTGAATCCTGTGGAGGACCATATTCCTTTTACGAACGTGTTTAAATCGATGCTATCTGGAGAAGACTACCTGACTGTATACATAAACGGGCTAATCCAAATAGATGTGCAAGGACCCGTTCTTTAGCACTGATTACAACGTGCATCTGTATGCACTTTCGGAACTGTGGTTAACTGTCATGGAATGCTAAACGATCGAGCAAACACTGCAAATTCTATACTGTAATGAATACAAAAACTAGCAACTCCGACCTCAATTGGATCACCAGCTACATCTGGGGTATCGCTGATGATGTGCTGCGCGACCTCTACGTCCGTGGCAAGTATCGCGACGTTATCCTGCCCATGACGGTCCTTCGCCGGCTAGACGCGGTGTTAGAGGAAACAAAAAAGGAAGTGCTGGATACCAAGGAGACGCTCGACGAAGCAGGTGTCGTCGATCAGGATTTCGCGCTCCGCCAGGCCGCGGGACAGGCTTTCTACAACACCTCGAAGTTTACCCTACGCGACCTAAGGGCACGCGCTAATCGTCAACAACTAACGGCCGACTTCTCGGCCTACCTTGACGGGTTTTCTCCCAACGTTCAGGAAATCCTCGAGAACTTCGAATTTCGCAACCAGATCTCCCGCCTGTCTCGCGCCGACGCCCTCGGCACATTGATCGAGAAACTCACCTCGACCGAGATTAACCTGAGCCCCGATCCCGTGATGAACACCGATGACACGGTCCGGCGTCCCGGTCTGGACAATCACGGTATGGGGACGATCTTCGAGGAACTGATCCGGCGCTTCAACGAAGAAAACAACGAGGAGGCCGGCGAACACTGGACGCCAAGGGACGCTGTAAAGCTAATGGCCAGGCTGGTCTTCCTGCCCATCGCAGACCAGATCCAGTCATCCACCTATCTGCTTTACGACGGCGCCTGCGGGACCGGCGGCATGCTGACGGTGGCTGAGGACACCCTTGGGGAACTGGCTGAAGATCGCGGCAAGCAAGTTTCCACCCACCTGTACGGCCAGGAGATAAACGCTGAGACCTACGCCATCTGCAAAGCGGATCTGCTACTGAAGGGCGATGGAGACGCCGCTGACAACATCAGGGGCGGTCCTGAACACTCCACCCTTTCGAACGATGCGTTCTCGTCCCAGGAATTCGACTTCATGCTCTCCAATCCCCCCTACGGAAAGAGCTGGAAGACCGATCTCGACCGCATGGGCGGAAAGAAGGAAATGCGCGACCCACGTTTCGTGATCGAACACGGTGGCGATCCGGAGTATTCGCTGGTCACCCGATCCAGCGATGGCCAGATGCTGTTTCTTGCCAACAAGCTTTCCAAGATGAAGCAAGACACGCCGCTTGGCAGCCGCATCGCCGAGGTTCACAACGGCAGTTCCCTCTTTACCGGTGACGCCGGACAGGGTGAAAGCAACATACGACGGTGGATCATCGAAAGTGACTGGTTGGAGGCCATCGTTGCCCTGCCGCTCAACATGTTTTACAACACCGGTATCGCGACCTATGTTTGGGTGCTCACTAACCGCAAACCCGATCACCGCCGGGGCAAGGTTCAGTTGATCGACGCAACCAAGTGGTTCCAGCCGCTGCGCAAAAATCTCGGCAATAAGAACTGCGAACTCGGGGAAGACGAAATCACCCGAATCTGCGATACATTCCTGGCATTTGAAGAAACCGAGGAAAGCAAGATCTTCGACAACGCCGCCTTCGGGTACTGGAAGGTGACCGTGGACCGGCCCCTCCGTATCGACGGTGCCGATCCGAACCGGACGTACAAAGCCGCCGAGATCAAGAAGATGAAAGTAGACGGCAAGCGCAGCGAAGACGGGACGCCGGTGATCCGGAAGATTCACAAGAAGGGTACCGAGGCCGATCCGTTGTGCGGATTGTTCGCGGCCGGCATCGAAGGCCGTCCCGCCGTGGTGGAATACGAACCCGATCCCGACCTTCGTGATACCGAGCAGATCGCGCTACAGGAACAGGGCGGTATCGAAGCGTTACTCCGTCGGGAGGTCCTGCCCTACGCGGCCGATGCGTGGTACCAATCGGAAAGTGTACGAATCGGATACGAAATCAGCTTTACGCGGTACTTCTATAAACCAAAGCCCATGCGTTCATTGGAAGAGATCAGGGCGAATATACTGGCCTTGGAGAAGGAGACAGAGGGGTTGTTGGGGGAGACAATTGGAGGAGGTAAGGCATGACGTTGTTACAGGGACGACAGATTCTCAAATCGCGAGACGACCACTCGGCGGTTTTCATGGATAAAACCGAGTTGTCAGGGGAACCTTCGTTAAGGCTATCTACTGATGCTCCATGTTCTTGGGTGAATGACGCTAAGGACATCCGTCCGGATAAGCTCCGATCGCGTATTGAGCCGTGGTTAACCGCACTTGTCCAATCCGAGCATCTTTCATTGCTGATTGGATCGGGTCTCACTCACGCCGTTAATGGAATCGCGAAATGTGAAAAGTTGCCGGGTATGCATCCTACCCAGTTTGGTATTTTCGATGACGAGATTTCGGTAGAGTCAACTAGGGTTGCCGACGCCGCAGGAAGGGAAATCGGCAATTTCGAGGATCAGGTTCGTGTAGCGAACGAATTGCTTCGCGGTATTGAGATAATCCCGCCGGTTGATATTACGGACGGACTCACTGGTTCTGAACAGGTTTTAACTTTACGAGAAGGATTGACGAAAGCAATCGAGTCATTCACAGCTTCACTTTTAGAAGGGGAGCGAAAGCTTGCCTCAGCGAAACTGAAGAACCGTGAACAGGCCTTCAACTATCTTGTCAGCTTTCTTATGAGTTTTGCTAGCCGATCGGGTACACGTGAACGATTGCATCTTTTTACAACGAATTATGATCGGTATATAGAAGCGGGTGCGGATGTGGCGGGATTACGCATGATTGACCGATTCGTCGGAACACTGGCTCCAGTGTTTCGCGCGTCACGTCTTGATGTAGATCTACACTACAACCCACCCGGCATTCGTGGCGAGCCGCGCTATTTGGAAGGCGTGGCGCGTTTCACGAAATTACACGGGTCGATCGACTGGGTTGACAGTGACGGGTCGATCCGTCGTGTTGGACTTCCGTTCGGAGCGAAGGATGCGGCATCCTACCTGGCCGCTCCAGGAACCGAAAACATGGATGCGCTTCGGCTCATGATCTATCCGAATTCAGCTAAAGATAGGGAAACGACATCCTATCCATATGTCGAGCTATTTCGGGACTTTGCCGCGGCGATTTGTCGGCCTAACAGTACGTTGGTCTGTTACGGCTATAGCTTTGGAGATGAGCACATCAATCGAGTGATTGAAGATATGTTGACGATCCCGTCCGCTCATGTGGTAATCATCTCGTACTGCGACCCTCTTGGCAGGATTATGCGTCTATACGACAGGTTGGGTAAGCATGCCCAATTCACACTTATGATCGGAGATCATCTTGGCGATCTCCGGACATTGGTAGACCACTATTTACCGAAGCCGGCAATCGACCGCACCACCATTCGCATGGCTGAGTTACTGAAAGCTCGGTGGAATGCGGTACAGGGTGACAACGACTCACACGAAAACAAGTCTTTGGACCAGGAAGACCCTGCATCATGAGCCAGTCACCCTTTGAGCAAGCTGGTGATCTACAGATTGGAACTGTGGATTTTGTGTCACCGGACGAGATCAAGGTAGCCATCGATATCGATGCACCCGAGTCAGTAGCTCTCAATACTGGCACACCCCGTCCATTCCCCCGTGTCAATGGCTATTTATTAATATCTGTGGATGAGGGGTTTTTAGTTGGGCAGGTTGAATGGATGACAATCGAGCGTTCGCCTTTCCCGAAGCGGCGGGGAATGCAGGACTTCGGCCTCATAGATCTACCCTATCCACTTCGAAGACTACGCCTAAATCCGCTAGGTATGCTCCGAGAGAGGGAAAGTGGGTGCTTTGTATTTAGGCGAGGTACAGAGGCGTTGCCAACAGTTGGCGCGATTGTGGTGCTCCCGACAGAGACTCAACTTAGATCAATTGTAGAGTCCGGTGAGCATGGGCGAGTCAAGATCGGATCGAGTCCGATTGCTGGAGATGCCGATGTGTACGTCGATCCGAATCGACTGTTTGGGCGCCATTTGGCTATCCTAGGAAATACTGGTAGTGGTAAATCCTGCTCGGCTGCTGGGCTGATCCGTTGGAGCCTTGAACAAGCCAGAACGAGTCACACGAATCTTTCAAACGTTCAGAATTCTGAACAGGAGCACTTAGGCCACCCCAACGCCCGGTTTATAGTTCTGG
The DNA here is from genome assembly GCA_965262815.1 of bacterium. Lineage (GTDB taxonomy): Bacteria > JAAXHH01 > JAAXHH01 > JAAXHH01 > JAAXHH01 > JAAXHH01. The sequence continues at coordinate 1,116,013 of OZ253560.1, forward strand.
ATCCGAACGGCGAATATTCAAGAGCTTTTGACGACTCTGACGCCAGAGTTCCGTCGCGAATCTTCAAAGTCGGTTCTGCTGACAGCAAGGCAGCTCTGAAAGTGCCGCTGTGGTTCTGGAACAGCGCTGAGTGGTGCTCGTTCATGCAAGCAAGCTCGAGGATGCAGCGACCACTACTCAGAAGGGCGTTACGGGAGGTTAAAACTGGACGTGCTGGAGACTTCGAATCGAACGATGAAGAGAAGAAACTGGAAGTTCGCAGATATCTCTCGTCCAGATTGATCTCGATACAAGGAGCGTTTCGTTTAGGAGAGATTCAAACGGACGCAAGTAAGTTTGGCTTTCTACTGAGAGCTATTGCAAGTGACTTGGAGATAAAAGCCACCGAGTTCCCAGACAATCATATAGTAAATATAAGAAATGCTATTCTGCTAGCATTGGAAGCAACGTATCATTCATTCGTAAAGGGAGAGGAAACTATAGAATACTATCGCGCCTTCCCCGAAGATCAAATCAGGAAGGTTATTGATGCTTTCGGGGAGTCCATCGAAAGCCTTGGGGGTATCATCTATCATGAAGGACCTAACGAAGATGTCCCACTTCGGTTCAGGGGTACAGACCTTGCAGATCATCTTGAGATATTGGCGAACCAGGAAAATGTACAACAGTACTTAGACTTCTTGATAGCCCGCATCCGTACTTTTATGTCAGATCCTAAGATGAAGGCGATAATCGACGATACCGATGGAATTACGCTTTCTCAGTGGCTTAAGGACTATATTGGAGACGATATGGCCAAGGACGGCTGTGTGTCTGTAATCGACATGTCTCTAGTGCCAACCGATATTGTGCATGTTGTTACAGCGGTAATAGCCCGCATGGTCTTCGAAGCTCATCAGCGTTATGTCAAGGTGAATAATACCGTACTCCCTACAGTCTTGGTGATGGAGGAAGCACATACTTTCATCAAGCGCTACAAAGACGATGTAGAGAATATGGATGTGGCAACCGTCTGCTGTCAGGTGTTCGAACGTATCGCGCGCGAAGGGCGTAAATTTGGACTGGGGCTAGTTCTATCGTCGCAGCGACCGTCCGAGCTTTCATCAACGGTTCTGTCTCAGTGCAATACTTTTCTTCTCCACCGAATCAACAACGACCGTGACCAGGAGATCGTCCACCGGCTTGTCCCCGACAATCTGAGAGGGCTCCTTCGCGAGCTACCGTCTCTGCCCTCTCAGAATGCGATATTACTCGGTTGGGCATCGGAATTACCAGTTCTGGTGAAAATGAACGACCTGCCCAAGGAGCATCAACCGCGTTCCGACGATCCAGAGTTTTGGAATGTCTGGACGGGAGAAGAGAAACGCGAGATTAACTGGGACGAAATCACAGAAGATTGGCAAGAAGGATTTCAGGATAGCAACAAAGTAGAGAATAACATGAGAGAAGAGCGTGAAACGGATCCATTGACAAATACAAAAGCAGATGAACACGACAATGATTTACCCTTCTGAACCATATCCAGCCTACAAACCCTCCAGAGTCTCCTGGCTTGGCGATTTACCAGCACATTGGAAGGTAGTTCGTCTAAAAGGTAACGTGGCCAATATCGTTAATAAAACGGAAGGGAGCGGGAGTGACGACATTTACTTGGCTCTCGAACATGTTGAGAGTTGGACCGGTAGGATTCGTGTAACTGCACCGGGTTTTGGTATCGATAGCCAAACAATACGGTTTCAGGCTGAGGATGTTCTATTCGGTAAGTTACGGCCCTATTTGGCAAAAGTGACACGCCCGTGTAAGAATGGTGTATGCGTTTCTGAATTCATGGTGTTACGCTGCCGCCATGACAACCTTATGCCTAGCTACCTTGAACATCTACTTCGTTCTAAGCCAGTTATCGATGCAGTAGATGCGTCGACTTTCGGCGCTAAGATGCCACGAACCGAATGGCGTTTTATTGGTGGTATGGTGCAACCTGTACCGCCACTCCCCGAACAAAATGCCATTGTCCGTTTTCTCGACCACATCGACCGGCACATCCAACAATACATCCATGCCAAGCAGAAGCTCCTAACCCTCCATGGAGAACAGAGACTGGCCATCATCCACCAAGCCGTCACTGGTCAAATCGATGTTCGAACAGGCAAGCCTTATCCGGTCTACAAACCGTCGGGTGTGGGTTGGCTGGGGGCTGTTCCAGAGCACTGGGAGGTGCGTCGGTTGAAGACACTTTGTAGGATGAAAAGCGGGGATAGCATTACCGCTATATCAATTGAGCCCGAAGGCAAATACCCTGTATATGGTGGCAATGGACTGAGAGGATATACGTCGAAGCACACCCACTGTGGCGATTTCGCATTAATAGGCCGACAAGGCGCTTTATGTGGAAATGTTCACATCGCTCGCGGTAGATTCTATGCTTCAGAGCATGCGGTGGTTGCTATCCTCAATCCGGGTTATGTCCTTGAATGGTTTGTTGCAGTTTTAGGGCAAATGAATCTGAATCAGTATTCAATAGCAGCTGCCCAACCAGGCCTTGCCGTCGAACGAGTGCTGAACCTCAGCATAACTGTCCCGCCGTTAGCAGAAGAGGCACGTATCGCCACTTACATCGAACAGCAGACAGGCGGCATCTACACTGCCATCAGCCACACGCATCGTCAAATCGAGTTATTCCAAGAATACCGCACACGCCTCATTGCTGACGTCGTCATCGGCAAGCTGGATGTACGTGAAGCAGCCGCCAATCTTCCCGACGACACAGAATTGATGGAAGCGATGGATGACCCTCCAGAGATAAGTTCGGTCGGTGATGCCGTCAGTCGGGTTGCTGGCTGATATGCGTTCTGCTGATTGGATTACTTATGCCAGGTCAGGGCGAGATCGTCTTCGAAGTGACCGAAGCCGTTAAGGGAGGCTACGACGCTGGGGCACTTGACTACAGCATCTTAACCCAGTGAGAAGACCTGGAGGATCTGAAATTCATGGTCAAAACGCGGTTCGTTGTCATTTCGGCGACGATGGGTTAGCCAGGGTAAACCGGCTTCACCTTGTCGAAGGTGTGCATTCACGGGATTAGACCAACAGAAGATCCAATGACCATTTCCCTATCCGAACTCAGAACCTGGATGGACGCCAGGGAGAACGAGCACCTGGAATTCAAAGCGGCAAAGACCGATTTTCGCTTTGAGACTTTGGTGAATTACTGTGTCGCCCTCGCCAATGAAGGTGGTGGAATGATGATCTTGGGCGTAACTGATAAGCTGCCGCGTGCGGTGGTTGGCAGCCGGGCTTTTCCCAATCTCGAACGGACGAAGGCCGGTCTGGTTGAGCGACTACGGCTACGCGTTGATGTTGAGGAGATTCAGCACCCAAATGGTAGGGTCCTGGTCTTTCAGATTCCCACTCGTCCTATCGGCATGCCTCTTCACTACAAAGGCGCGTACTTGATGCGTGGTGGCGAGGCTCTCGTTCCCATGACCCCGGATCAACTTCAACGCATTTTTGCTGAGACTGGCCCCGATTTTTCCGCCGAGATATGTACGCAAGCCCAATTGGAAGATCTCGATCCGACTTCCGTGGAGGTTCTACGTCAACTGTGGCAACGTAAGTCGACAGACCAGAACATCTTCACCCGTCCAGTAGAACAACTCTTGGGAGATGCGGAGTTGCTCGTTGATGGCAAGGTGACGTACGCGGCGTTGATCCTGCTGGGCACGCGCAAAGCCTTGGGAAAGTATCTCGCCCAGGCGGAAATCATATTCGAATACCGATCGGATGAAGTACCTGGACCAGCAGCGGAACGTCATGAATTTAGGCAGGGTTTTCTTCCGGTGCTCGACGAGATCTGGCGACTCATCAACCAGCGTAATGACCTGCAACACTTTCAGCAGGGGCTCTTTATTTGGGACGTACCCACGTTCAACGAGCGCATGGTTCGTGAGGCCGTTTTGAACGCAGTGAGTCACCGCGACTATCGCAATGGAGGTTCTATCTTCGTGCGCCAGTATCCTCGGCGCATTGAGATTGTGAGCCCTGGTGGTTTCCCTCCAGGCATAACCCCTGAGAATATCCTTCGGCAGCAAAACCCGCGTAATCGCCGTATCGCCGAAGTGCTCGGCAAATGCGGTCTGGTCGAACGGGCCGGTCAGGGGTTTGACAGCATCTTTCGCGAGTGCATTCAGCAGAGTAAGCCGTTGCCCGATTTTTCCCATACGGATGCTCACACCGTATTTCTCACGCTTCACGGCGATATTCAAGATCCGGAATTCTTGCGTTTTCTGGAAGAGATCGGTCGGGAACAAGTCGCCTTATTCGGACTTGACGATCTATTATTGGTCGATCTCGTTCATCGCGAACAGCCGGTTTCCGACGACCTTAAACCGAGGACCGAGCGCCTGCTGGAACGGGGAATCATCGAGCGAGTTGGACGTGGACGAGGAGTCAAACTGTTACTATCCCGCAGGTTCTACCGGCATATAGGTAAACCAGGGGTTTATACTCGCAAACGTGGGTTAGACCGACAGACGAACAAGGAGTTGTTGCTCAGGCACATACTTGAGAACCGGAAAGACGGAAGTCGATTACGTGAGCTCATTCAAGTACTGCCAGCTCATTCGTACGTCCAGGTTCAGAGGTTAATCCAAGACTTAAGGGCTGAAGGGAAGATTCACAAAGTAGGAAACACCAGTTCCGCTCGCTGGTATCCGGGGAGTACACCAACTGACATTAAACCTGAAGAAGTTTAAAACGCAATAAAGTTATAACTTTTACATAAGTTGGATTTTTAATATCTCATAAGTAGCTGATATTCATAACGTTATGTATTAGTAACTTATGCCGGCTTTGTTTGTATTCCGTAATACGGTCATAATACATGTCATCACCGGGCGGTAATTGGCGTTGTTTCCCAAAATTGATGCGGAAATCAAAGATTAGGATCAAAAAGATACCTCTTAGTGATCAACTGAAATCATAGTTTGACCGAAGGGCTAGACCCTGATATTTTCTTGATGAGTTAATGTCAAATCGGTCTTTTTTGAATCGATCAAGTTTACAAGATATGTTATTTCAATAAGTTATATATCAATTTTCTTGACGGGTAAATGACAGCATGCCTACCGACACCTCCGAATGTGGTCTTGAACGCCTCATCTGCGAAACCCTGACCGGCAATCCCTGCGATCCTCCTTCAGTAGGAACGGTATCAGAGCCAACTGCAAGCTACGGCGGTGCAGGTTGGAGCTGTGGCAATTTCTACGATTACAACCGTGAGTACTGCGTCGATCTAATCCAGTTGACGGCATTCCTTCAAACCACCCAATCCGATACGGCCGATGCATTGGCTTTATCAGAGAACAGCCCGTCGCGTCAAAAGTTCCTACACCGTTTGCAGGGCGAGATCAGCAAGCGCGGTACGATCGATGTGCTTCGTCATGGAATCAGACATGGGGCACACGACTTCGACTTGTTCTACGGTACTCCATCACCTGGCAACGAGAAGGCTAAGGCACGCTTCGTCCAGAACCGATTTACCGTTACTCGTCAATTGAGATACAGCCAGGACGAGACTCAGCTTGCCTTAGATATTGGATTGTTCATCAACGGTCTTCCGGTATTTACTTTTGAACTGAAGAACAATCTCACCAAGCAGACGGTGAGCGATGCCGTAAAGCAGTACAAGAACGATCGAAATCCCAAAGAGAAGCTCTTCAAGTTAGGTCGGTGTATTGCTCATTTCGCTGTGGACGAGGGTGAGGTACAGTTCTGTACCCAGCTCGATGGAAAGAAGTCGTGGTTTCTTCCCTTCAACCGTGGATGGAACGATGGTGCGGGTAACCCGCCCAATCCGAACGGGATCAAGACCGACTATCTATGGCGAGATGTGCTGTCCCGGGAGAGTCTGACCAACATTATCGAGAACTATGCACAGATGGTGGTGTCGAAGGAAGAGAAGTCCAGTAAGAAGAGGAAGACTCAGACTTGGCCGCGCTATCATCAGCTCGACGTGGTTCGCGAGCTTCTGGCTGATGCAGCCGAAAACGGGTCAGGAAGACGGTACCTTATCCAGCATTCGGCCGGCAGCGGAAAGAGTAATTCCATAGCATGGCTGGCCCATCAACTGATCGGACTAACGAAGGACGAACAAACTGTCTTCGACTCGATCATCGTGGTCACCGACCGCCGCATTCTCGATCGCCAGATTAACGACACGATTAAGCAATTTGCACAGGTAAAATCGACTTTAGGCCACGCCAACAAATCGGGCGATCTACATAAATTCATTCAGGATGGCAAGAAGATCATCATCTCCACCGTGCAGAAGTTCCCCTTTATCCTGAAGGAGATCGGTAACGAGCAGGTTAAGGGACGTTTCGCCATCATCATCGACGAGGCTCATTCCAGCCAGGGAGGCCGTACGAGCTCGGCCATGTCGAAGGTGCTTTCGGACTCCGGGGAAGCAGTTGAGGAGGAAACCTACGAGGATCAGATCAACCGACTGATGGAGGATCATAAGCTGCTTCCCAACGCCAGCTATTTCGCCTTTACCGCCACACCCAAGAACAAAACGCTGGAGATCTTCGGAGATCCAGATTCACAAGCTGACGGTACAGTCAGGCACCGGGCCTTCCACAGCTACACCATGAAGCAGGCGATCCAGGAGGGGTTCATCCTGGATGTGCTTGCACACTACACGCCGGTGGAAAGCTACTACAAACTCTCAAAGATCGTGGAGAGCGACCCGGAGTTCGACACGAAGAAGGCACGGAAGAAGCTGAAGCGCTTTGTGGAAGGCAGCGACCACGCGATACGCCTCAAGGCTGAGATCATGGTGGACCACTTCCGCGAACAGGTGTTAGCCCAGAACAAGATCGGTGGGCTGGCAAGGGCTATGGTCGTCACCAACGGAATTGAACGGGCGATCCAGTACTACCATGCCATACAGGACTACTTGCAGGAACTCAAGTGTGGCTACCAGGCTCTTGTCGCCTTCTCAGGAGAATACGACTACGGAGATGCGAAGGTCAGCGAGGTTTCACTCAACAACTTACCATCGGTCAAAATCGCTGAGCGGTTCCGTGAAGATCCTTACCGTTTCCTAATCTGTGCGGACAAGTTCCAGACGGGCTACGATGAACCCCTGTTGCATACCATGTACATCGACAAGACACTTGCGGGTATTAAAGCCGTGCAGACAATTTCGCGACTGAACCGCTCGCATCCGAACAAACATGATGTCTTCGTGCTGGATTTTCTGAACGATACCGACACCATCCAGACCGCGTTCTCGGACTTCTACCGAACCACGATCCTGTCCGAAGAAACCGACCCCAACAAGCTCCACGATTTACAGGCTGATCTCGACGGTGCCCAGGTTTACTCACAGGAGCAGATCGAGGATTTCGTACAGAAGTACCTCGCAGGTTCGGGTTTGGATCAGCTTCTTCCCATCCTAGATAGCTGCGTCGCCGAGTATCTGGGCGAACTCGATGAAGACGGACAGGTGAAGTTCAAGGGTAACGCTAAAACGTTCCTACGTACCTACGCTTTCCTATCGTCGATCCTTCCCTTTAACAACCCCGAATGGGAGAAGCGCTCAATATTCCTGAACTTCCTCGTCTCGAAGTTGCCAGCACCCGCCGAAGATGACCTGTCCAAGGGGATCCTGGAAGCCATCGACCTGGAAAGCTACCGGGTTGAGAAAAAGGCCATGCAGAAGATCATGCTGACCGACGAGGACGCCGAGATCGGTCCCGTGCCCACCACTCCAGGAGGTTCCCAACCGGATCCTGAATTGGATCTGTTATCGAACATAGTAAGGGAATTCAACGAGCTTTTCGGTGACATCCGGTGGGAAGACGAGGATCGGATCAAAAAGCAGGTTTACGAGCTAATCCCCGCGCGCGTGGCCGAGGACACTGCATTTCAAAACGCCAAAAAGAACTCCGACAAGCAGAACGCCCGCATCGAGCACGACAATGCCTTGCTACGAGTAATGACTTCGATGATGAAAGATGACACCCAGTTGTTCAAGAAATACATGGATGACCCGCAGTTCAAACGGAGATTGAATGATAAGGTGTTTGAGCTGACGTATAAGGGGGCGGGGGCGTAGTGGGCTAGTCTTGCCGCATCGGTTTGCGGGGATTTGTCATTCCAACTTGTTCTACCAAAGGTAATGCAAGAATGCGGGATCTAGGAAAACAAGTGGATGTTAGCGGTATTGTCGAGCGGTGGCAACAGAACCTGCTTGATCTAACTCGCAGGAACAGACTGCTGTTTTTCAAACCCGGCAAAACCGTAGTCCGTCTGCTTGAAACTGAACCAGATAGTCTTATTGAAGACCTTTCCGCCCGTAACGGATTGAGCTTCGATTTTGCGGAACGCAAGGTACGTCCAGCTAGCCTCTCAATCATTCACACAGATGTCGAAAAACGGGATGAGGAATCCGACGTAACAGTTGTACCTGGCGATCTTACCACCGACTGTGTTCCTCTTGAGCTACAAAGACGTCTGCGCGTACTTCAGCGAAAAGATACTGAGTGGGACCAAGAACAAGGAATTAAGGTTTTACACTTGGCGTTGGGTTTTATCTCTTGGATTGATGAAGATGGAAATCGCGGTAGAGCACCTCTCCTACTTCTTCCAACAACACTTCATCGTCGTTCACCTAAGGACCCCTTCCATCTATTCCGGGATTCGGACGAACCCGAAGTAAGTCCTACATTGACATTTCGATTGTCTCAACTGGGTATAGAACTGCCCGAGTTGGGTGACAGGAGCGTTAGTAGTTATCTGGAGAACCTAAAGCTCTCCATCGAGAAACGGGAGGAGTGGAGCGTCGATAGTGACATCTTCCTGAGCACTTTTGCCTACAACAAGTTGGCTATATGGCAAGACCTTGAGCATCTTCGCGAGTACGGAGTTACACATCCTTTAGTTTTGGAAATGTCGACGCGAGTACAACAGGAACACTTAGATACCGATGGTGGTACAGGTACTGGAAGCGCGTTTCCCCCGGTTGACAAGTTAAAGGGAGGTAAACTAGACGACTTTATTAGCCTTAGAGATCAGGTTACGGTAATCAACGCCGACTACAGCCAACTTGAAGCCATACAGTCGTCAAGGAGAGGTCAGGACCTTGTTATTCACGGACCTCCCGGTACCGGGAAAAGTCAGACAATAACCAATATCATATCGGCATTAATTTCAGATGGAAAGAAGGTTCTTTTTGTCAGTGAGAAGAGATCTGCACTCGATGTCGTTAAGAGAAACCTCGAGAGCTGCAACCTGGGGGTATTTTGTCTTGATCTTCACTCGAAATTTGGTCGTAAAACTGAGGTATATAGACAGATAAAAACGTCTCTTTCTGTTGATCACCGGACTCGACCGATGAGGGTCGGTCGACTGGATGAACTAAGTAGTCATCGGGCCAGACTCAACCAATACGTCCGCTCGCTTCATGAACCCAGGAATCCGTTGGGTCGGAGTGTATTCCAGATGGCAGGAATTTACGCTGCAGTTCAGCACCTGCCTGCTGTCGAATGTAACGTACTTTCCTGGATTCCCGAGCTAAATGAAACGAGATACATTGCCATATCGCAGATATCAGATCGAATTGGTAGTAAGAAAAAGGAATTCGCCACTCACGAAACGAGTCCATGGCGATCTTTGAGAGCTACCACACATTACTTGGGGCTTAGTGATGAGATTCGGCGTAACCTTGAAGAAGCTAAAAGTGAGATTACCCGCATACGTGAGGCTGGTAATAGAGCTTCACAGAATTTAGGTATACGGGAACCTTTGACAATACTAGAAACTGAAAATTTACGTCAACTTAGTGATCATTTCGTTAAAGCACCGGGAGTCTTACGATCATGGCTTACCCCGAGTCGTGTAGACTATTGTATTAGGGAGGCTCAGTCTGCCAGTTCGCTGTGTCGGGAACTGATGGAGCTAGAGCGAATAACGGGTGAATCTTTCGGAGACAGGAATACGTGGCCAGGATTCGACGATTTGAATTCGAAGCTCATTGAATTGGGAAAGCCCGAAGTTTCGAGCGCCGTAGCCGTTTTTCTAGGATCAAATTGGAGGGAAGAGATTCCGGTCGATGTCGAACGGGAAATCAAAGTTATTAACAATCTGCAAAGTGTATTTACCAAATTTGATAATGATATAAAGGAAGTAAAGTCTCAAACTGGAGATTACCCGACTGCAAGTTGGACTAACCTGACCAACCTCTGTCGAATTGTAGAAGGAATTGTCGAACTGTGCCCCGTTCCCGCGACCTGGGTATCTGAAGGACATCAGGTAGCTAGAAACATAGAAAGATTGCGAGACCTTTCGACAGAGATCGCCAACCGAAAAAAGAAACTTGCAGAGGTGTTTATCGATTCATTCTTAGTAGAAATAGATCCTGCATTGTCTAACCGTTACCGAACCAGCTACCAGGGAGTCTTTCGAGTTTTTCGTCCGCAGTATTGGAGAGATCGGCGATTTTTACAGGGGCACATGAAGGTCCCTCATAAATTGTCCGTGAGCGAATGGTTAGGTTGGATAGACGAGGCTTTAGAAACACAAAAAACCTTATTGCTTTGGGAAGCTCAGGAAGAATCAGCAAGAGATTTGATAGGTCGCAGGTTCAACGGATTTGATACAGATTGGCGTCAAACCGAAACAGATATTCAGAATACCATTGACTTGGTTACTAATTGGCCCTGTGAACTAACTAAGTTATCTGAACTCCTGACGAATCCGGACCGTATGCATGCGCTGAGATTAACCAAAGGTAGATTGGATCAGAATCGTAAGTTGATAGAAGACCTTGTACATTCTCTTGGACGGGAATTCCCTGACACAATACCCCCATCGCGAATGGTCGAAACTACTTCTGTTGCTGTTCGGGCCCTGGAGAAAGTTACCGCAGTTTTAAAAACCATACATCTACAGCTACGGATAGAAACGGTGAAACTCGTAGATCTCAAGTCTTTTGTATTTACAGCGATCCGCCTTACACAAGTAGAACGGGACTTTGAAACTAAAACTACACATCTTACCGAGTTGTTTCGTCAATCATTTCGGGGTAGAGATACGAACTGGCCTGAGTTAGAGTATCAACTGTCTTGGGCTAAAACAGCACTTGGTTACTTGGATGGGAATGTTCCTCCGGAAATGGCCGAAGAATGTGAAAGTCCAAAGCCTGCAAAGTACTATGTAGAGTTGGCCGATGCATTAAATACAAAAATCACTGAAGTGGTTTCGGTTCACTTTGACGCCGAGCATTCTAATTGGAGCGAATGGCACGATGCTCCATATGAAGAGCTCGTTGAATGGATTGACTACCTTACGCAGAATTCGGACGAAGTAGCAAACTGGATTGAATATCGAACGATTTGTAGGGAGATCGAGGGGGTTTTTGGTTGGGGAACTATATCACGGATTCGCGCGATCGCGGATGATGCATCGCTGATATCGGGTATTCTTCGAAGAGTCGTCGCGGAAAACTGGCTGAATTCAGTACAGATGGCGGATCCTTTCTTAAAGGAGTTTTCGACTTCAAGCCATGCGACAGTTTGGAAAAAGTTCTGTGAACTTGACAAACAATTCCCTGCCGCTATCAGAGAGGAAGTCCGTCGAAAATGTTTCGAACGGTATCCTGTTACAGGTCAAGGAAACCAATCGGCAGGCCAGATAGGACTACTTTACAGAGAGACGACTAAGAAGCGTCGTCAATTGCCTGTAAGACATTTACTCGAACAAGTCCCTACGCTAATTCACACATTGAAACCATGCTTTTTGATGAGTCCTTTGGCTGTCAGCCAGTTCTTACCATTAAATTCAGGCACTTTCGATGTTGTGATTTTCGACGAGGCCTCCCAGGTGTTACCAGAAGATGCAATCCCCTCGATTGTCAGAAGCAATCAGTGTATCGTGGTAGGCGATCGTAAACAGCTACCACCAACCAGTTTCTTCCGTAGATCCGTTAGTGATGACGATGATGAAGACTATGGAGATGATGAGGATTTTTTGTCTGGAATGGAAAGTGTTCTTGATGTAATGGTTGGCTTGGTGGGTCGTGGCCGCGTAGCGGAACAATACCTCAGGATTCACTACCGATCGAGGAACGAGAACCTGATACAGTTTTCCAATCAATGGTTTTATACAGAACGACCTTTGATGGTGTTTCCGGATCCCCAGGTTTCGAGTAAATCCAAAGCCCTAACAGCCATGCATGTATCGGACGGTATCTACACGCCCACGCAACGTACCAACCACAACGAGGCAGAGAAAGTAGTGGACGTGGTCTTTGGTTTAATGGAAAAACACGGTGACAGCGAAAGCATAGGCGTTGTAGCGTTGTCCCGGGCCCAGTCCGATTACATTCAGCACAGGATAGACATGCGACGTATGATAGCGCGTCATCTGGATAGCTGTTTTGATGAAGAGCTTCGGGAACCGTTCTTTGTTAAAAACCTGGAAAACGTTCAAGGCGATGAACGAGACCATATAGTACTTGGAATTGGTTATGGACCCCTGCAAGAAGGAGGACGTACTCCGAACCGATTCGGCGCCCTGAATCTTGTAGGGGCGGGTCGTCGGCTGAACGTGGCAATTAGTCGAGCACGAAAAACGATGACCGTTGTCCATTCTGTATTAGATTCAGATATCACATCAGATTCCGAAGGAGCGCGATTGTTAAAGTCGTATCTGCAATATGCAGCCAATCCGAAGGATTTCTTTGTGAAAGAAAGCAGGATCAATCCGGACGGTGAACCTGAATCACCCTTTGAGGAATCCGTTATTTCCGCTCTAAGGGAGAAAGGATACACTGTCCATCCACAGGTAGGTGTCGCCGGATATCGTGTCGACATAGGTGTGCTATCAAACGATGAGGATCGGTTTATCATTGGTATAGAGTGTGACGGGTATACCTATCATTCGTCACCAGCTGCACGGGATCGAGACTGGTTGCGGCAGTCGATCCTCGAAGGACTGGGTTGGAAAATCCACCGTGTTTGGTCTACAGCATGGATACAAAATCCAATAGGTGAACTCAATAACATTGAAAAGGCCATACACTCGGCTCGTATCGCTCAAAACGTAGATTTCAGTTCATCCAGAACCCCGCAAACTAGTTCACTCATGAATGACAGCCTTCCGGCTACAAAACATTCCACACATTCCGACAACGAACTTGTCGATGCTGTTCCTGTCGCTTCAAGTGATTCCAACTCTCAAAGTAGTTATCAAACGTATCAAACCGCCGACCTAAGCGGGATATATGTCGACATCGATTTTGATCTCGCGGAAACAGATATAGCGATACTTCGACATTTGACTATAGAAATCGTTAAAGTTGAGATGCCCATCCGAACAGATTGTATCGTGAGAAGAATTCGCGAACGATGGAATCTAAAGCGTGCAGGGAATCGGATACGCGATAGGGTGGTTGAGGCTGTTTTTTCCACTGTCAAAGTTGGACTGTTGGATTGGGACCCTTCAACTACGACTGGCCCTGTTTTAAAGCAATTTGTCGTTTTCCCGAGTGGTTCTGTATTTCCCCGAAAGCCGACACCTGACCAACAGCCTAGATCGATTGATGAGATATCGAAAAGCGAGATAGCGGAAGGAATTGTTGATACGGTTAAAGCGCTACATGGTGGATCACGAAGCGACTTAACCTTGCAAACAGCTAGGAATTTTGGATATGATCAAACCGGATCGAAGATCAGAGAGAGAATTGGCAAGGTGGTTGATGATCTAATCAGTGATGGGGTTTTGAGGAATGTGAATGGAGTCATTGTGTGCGATTAAAGTGATTGAGAAGAATGGCTGGTAAAACAACACGCTTGACAATAACGCTGCGTTGAGATCGCTTGATTACTAACGCCGAGTATCCATACCTAGGAAACGATTCGGATCGTCCGACTATAAACACGCTTGGGGAATTAAGCCCAACTGACGAAGATCCATCGCTGGTAACAGCACCTTCTTCAACTAAGTGGACCTGGCCTTACTGGCAATATTAACGATTGCGAGCAACGTAAACCATGTTTCACACTAAAGATTAACTGGATATCCGGTCATTGGGATGCATTAAACAGAGATAGCTACTTAAAGGGGATCGCTATACCATTACCTTTGCCTGTAGGGCAACAGAAGGAGGTGTTGTACTTACCGCCTGAAGGTCATGTAGTCGTGCTAGGAACTGCTGGTAGCGGTAAAACCGGGTCTGTCACGGATTTTGTGTAACTGACTGTTTCATGTGATGGGCACTCTGTCTTCGTACATGATGACGAACTGGTTGATGGCGGCCGTCCAGTGGACAATGGGCCGGGTCCACCTTCGGGACAGATTGAGCAGGGCCAGGTAGAGCAGTTTCCTGGTCGCCTCGTCTGTGGGGAAAGCGCCTTTGGTCTTGATGATCTTGCGCAGTCCCCGGTTCATGGATTCGATGGCATTGGTGGTATAGATGACCTTCCTGATTTCCTGTGGGAAGGCGAAGAACGGGGTCAGATGGTCCCAATGTCTGCGCCATAGCCGGCTGATCGTGGGATATTGCTTATCCCAGTGTTCTGCGAAGCGATCCAGCGCGGCCTCGGCCTGCTCCAAGGTAGCGGCTTGGTATATCGCCCGGAGATCCTTGGCCACCTGCTTACGGTGTTTCCAGGAGACGTAGGTCAGGCTGTTACGCACCATGTGTACGATGCAGAGTTGCACCTGGGTCCTGGGATACACCGTCTCTATGGCCTGCGGAAAGCCAGAGAGCCCGTCGCAGCAGGCGATGAAGATATCGGCAACGCCCCGGTTCTTCAGTTCGGTCAGTACGTGGAGCCAGAACTTTGCCCCTTCGTTCTGCTCGATCCAGAGGCCCAGGAGTTCCTTGTCGCCGTGGAGGTTAACGCCCAGGGCCAGGTAGACCGCCTTGTTCCGTACGCTGCCGCTATCACGCACCTTGACGAACAAGGCATCCAGGAACAGGATAGGATAGACCGGGTCCAGAGGCCGCGACTGCCAGGCCAGGACCTCGTCGGTTACGGTGTCGGTGATCCGCGAGACCAGTTCGGGCGAGATGGCCACTCCGTAGAGATCTTCGATATGGCCCTGGATATCGCGGGTGCTCATGCCCCTTGCGTACATGGAGATGATCTTGTCGTCGAAATCCGGCCAACGGGTCTGATACTTACGGATCAGCTTGGGATCGAAGGAGCCCTCGCGGTCCCGGGGGATCTCTACCGGCAGATCGCCCTTGTCGTCCTTGAGCGTCTTGGTGGTCTTGCCGTTGCGACTGTTGCCGCGGTTCCTGCCATCGGGGGCATGCTTCTCGTAGCCGAGATGATCGGTGAGCTCGGTTTCCAGGATCCGTTCGGCCATGCGCTTCTTCATGCGCTTGAGCAGGCCGTCTTCGCCGAAGAGGTCCTCGGCGTCCACCCCGTCTTCCATGAGCTCATCCAAAAGACGGTCGATCTTACTTGAGGGTTTTCTTTCTCTGGCCATAGCACTTCCTCCTTGTGAGCAAGATACAAGCTATTGCCAGTTACACAAAACATGTTACAGACTCGTCATCGCTTTGTCAGTGCTTCATAATATGTCTTACTGGGATTCTCGCGCCTAATGTTACGCCAAGCTCCTTGCCTTGAAGGGGCTCCACTTAAAAACAGGTCAGGTTAGACCTCCACCGAAACATCGCCGACAAGTACGGACTATTGCATAGCAGACTACAAACGACCTCGTGAGTTGCCATGTACTCAGTGCTGCATCTCAATGCTTTTGGATGCTAAGTAGATTCACACTAATCCTCAACACACCATATTGAGATGCAGGTTGGAGTAACCTATTGTTCAATCCTTTGCCCAGACTGGTTTACCAGTCCTCTGGTTCGGGAACCCCCCTGCTGATCACAATGTCCAGACCGGATTCGGGCGCCATGCGCCTTGCTGATATCTCTCCAGCGTCGACCGGCAGATCCCGCAGGAACCCCCGCACCTGTCCGCCCGCCGTCCGGAAGCAATTGAAGCAGATCGCCCTGGAAGAGGACCGGACCGTTCAGGATTGCTTGGCCGAGGCGTTGAACGAACTGTTCGCCGCGGAAGGGCCTGCCGGAGATCGCGTAGCGTGAAACGTAAGTTTGACAACGAAAGGAGGAAAGGGTATATGAAAAAATTGATGGCACTTGGTGCGGTTGTAGTCCTGGCCGTAGTCGGATGGATAGCCTCGAAGAAACAACCCAGATCGGAATCGGAGAGCTAGCTCGATTATTATCTGGATAGGAAATAGCCCGTAATGAGTGAATCTCTTAACTAATGGCGGGGAATGAACATGACAGAATTGGAAATCGATCAACTGAAGAATAGTAAGGAGGCGATCTCCGTGTGTAAGGATGGGATCTCTAAAATAAACCAAGAGATCGGAGTCCTTGAGTATCAACGCGCGGAATACGAGAGGGAAATGGAAAGACATATCAATAACGTGAAGGCTATATTCGTCCTTACCGAATAGGACTCTTAATCCCCCCAGGGCGCGCCAAAACCCACACCCGCGCCCACTAATCCACATCAGTCCAAACCGTACCCCCGTACCTTTTACAGCCCTCCTGAAACACGCTACGGCTTTCCCCAGGCTTACAATAATCCCTTTAGCCAACCGACTATCCCCTCGAGGGTATCCTGGACCCTGCCTCGAGCGTAGATCGTGCGTTAGACGCGAGATCTGACGTTAAGTTAAATAAGGACTGTTATACGGAGTGGCATCCTTGGGCCGCATGCCGTCCGGTAAGTAGGAACCAGATCCGGCGACCGAACACCGGACGGCCTTATACCGTTGTCCAGATGCAATCCACACCATATACTGTGTCTTACGCATGGAATCCCCTTCTGTAACAAAAGTTCCGAATTAGAAAGGTTTTACTCAAGATACAGTGTTGTTGTTGACAGGTGGATTTCCACCCCTTACCCTTCCAGCATGCGTCCGTCCTGACCCCCTTTAGGTGTTTTTCCCTTGATCATTTCGGGGTACTGGTCTACCTCGTATTAAGGCGCATTGAACGGGATACTACAGGGGCTGCGGGCTTCAGTCCCTGGGCGTCGGCAAAACAGAAGGAGAGACGTCATGACAGAGATAATTTTTGAGATCACAGAAGACGAAGTGGACGGCGGATATTCAGCCAGCGCACTGGGATATGGTATTCACACCCAGGGCGACTCACTAGAAGATATCCGTCGTAACGTCAAAGAAGCCGTAGAATGCTACTTCGATAGCATTATGCCGCGGCCCAAGATGATTCGCCTGCATTTCGTTCGCGATGAGGTCGTCGTGGCATGAAGTTGCCTCGCAACGTGAACGGCGAGACCCTGCAAGTGTCGCTTCGACGACTGGGCTACGAGGCTGTGCGCCAACGGGGCTCGCACGTGCGAATCACAACCCAAGTAAATGGTGAACACCACGAAGTAATCCCGCTGCACAATCCGATCAAAGCTAAGACCCTATCGAGTATTCTGAAGAGCGTCTCCCGGCACCACGACATAAGTGTCGAGGAGCTACTGCGTCAGCTTGACTTGTGATGCATCGGAAACTCCGGCGCACACTACATTTCCTGAGACAAACGACTGCGATGGATTGTACTGCACCCTTGACCTCTCCGACCAACTATCCGCCGTATCCAATACATCCGCACGGCCTTGTTCAATAAAATCCAGTTAACGTATACAATACCCATCCAAATGGTAATTCCACGCGGAGGGTATGTAGTCTGGTTTAAAATCGTCCATAGACTTCAGTGATGTTTTAGATGTAGATGCTGTGCAATTTCATTGAGTGATGCCATCAATGGAAGAATCGTGGTGCCACACATGGTTCGATGATTCCGGTTAGACGAATTGAAGTACTGACATTGCGATGATTGGTACCTGGAGATTTATGCCACCTATTCGCATCACTAACAATGAGGGCAAGGCATGTGACGCCGTAGTAAAGGTCTTGGAAAAGCGGACATGTGAGACACGCGCCGACATTCGTCATCCCGAGAGGGATCTTGTCGGTCCTCCGGTGGATCTACGCCTGAAGCTGGGTGTTCAGGAATACGCGATCGAGCACACGCGAATCGAACCGTTCGAGAATCAGATTAAATCCGCTTTAGTGTCCAGGGAGATCAGCGATTACATAGAACGAAGCCTATCCGGTCGTTTGCCAGGGCCTATGTATTATGAACTCCATGTACCACCTGATGTCTGCCTTCCTGAGAAAAAAGACAAGCGCAATCAGGCATTAAAAAACCTTGCTGATTGGATACAGAAGAACGCACAGGTTATGCACGAGAGGAACATTGGACGAACCGTACCCGCGTACAGCCCTTACCATGTAATCAGTCCTTACTGCTGGCCTGACGATTGCATCAAGAGGAAACCAATGGGATTCAATTGTGCCGTCGAATTGCTACGATGGCCACATGCGGTTCCCATAAGACGTAAGCCGGGCTGTATAGTAACCAGACTTATAAATCCCAATGAATTGGAGGACCTGCGTACTACACGGATCAGGCGAGCTTTCTCCGACAAGTTCCCAAAGCTGGCGTGTTGCAAAGCTGAAGGGGCGCGAACCGTCCTGGTGATGGAAAACCGCGACCTTGCTCTAACGAGGTTCGATCTCGTCGGCAATCAGCTACCCGAGTTACTGGCAGAGCACTCGGATCAGCCTGACGAGATTTATCTGTTGGAAACGTGGACGAATCTGTGGTGGGTATTTCTCATGAAGCGCGATGACAAGCATTGGCCATCCGAAGGAATGCCCAAATGGGGCCAGCCCATTTACCATCCGGAAAACCTGCCGACAGCTGGCTTACCCGATTGGTATCGCGATGCATTCCAACTGGACGATTTGTACACTCCATATCTACCGCGTGAATGGATACCAGCTACTTTCAAGAAAGACGAACTGGAAGACATGACACTGCTTCAATGACTCGTAACGAAACGAAGAACTGCGGTCGTGGAGGATTTCGTATAGAGTAACTCAGAGATAGAGTTGCACCAACGCAGCATTCCCTCAACCTGCCAGATGGCGGTTCGCAGTTGTTCCTCCGCCGTCTCGCCGTTCCGGGCCGTCTGACCGCCGGGTTCACGGGGAGTGGACATCGGTCTATCCCCCCTTCTCCAGGTTCTGTCATCGAACGGTAGTCTTAATTTAACCGTTTCTCAACGTGCATTTCACTCAATGGTAACAATAAAAGCCTATCTTGCCGGCATATGAGCGCAGAAGACAAGATAAGGAAAAGTGAATCAAATGTCGATAACCACGGTTACGCCTCGAAGTGGAAAACCCGTGTCCAGAATGTGCTCCGCCTCGGGGCCTGAACCCGCGAGACAATAGTGTACTTTCTCAGGCAGCACCGGCATCACGTGCTCGACGAACCAGGCGAATCCATTGCGCGGCACCTGTCGGCCTACGCTACAAATAAGAAAAGCGTCATCCGTCACGTGGGCGGCCCCGCAGTACTCCACCAGGAACTCTCGCGCCGAGTACCTTAAACCCGGGTCTTCCTGGGCGGAAAACCGGTCGAGATCGGTACCATTGGGAATTACCCACAGCCGGTCCCTGGACAGGCCCCGGTCCACCGTAGGAAGTAAGGCTTTCGGGGGCGAAATCGATCTCCAGATTGCCGTTGACGCGCGCGTGCAAATCCTTTTCTTTCGTCTTACTGGCAGGGGCCTTTCTTGTTCTGTTGAAAGGGGTAGCAGTTATCTGCTTGGAACACCCCCTTAATACATTGATAAAAAGGCCTTACGCCAGTAAATCATCCTCGCTTCATGCGCTTTTCCCGCAGGATTTATGCACAATCAAGGTTAACCATGCAACACAGTATCGTTTTGAAAGAAAAGGGACGCTACAACGCGTTCCCCGTATTGACTCAACTTCCGGACGGGCGGTTGACGATCGGCTGTCTCTCTTCGCCTTTCGGGGATCACTACGGTTTGGCAGACTGGCTGACGTTTGTGTCCCGCAACAACGGACGAACCTGGACGCAGTCGGAAGATCCTTCGCTGCCACCCAACTGGCCTGGTACATCGCCGCGGGAGCGGTACGACAGGCTCTCCGGCATTTTACCCGACGGAACCTTTATGGCGGTGGGCTCGGTGGGACCAGAAATTTGGACACTGGACCGTCGGGAGGAAGCCGAGGCTCGGGGCCTGAGTTTCGTAGAGGATGAGACGTACACGTCCCTTTTTCCAGGAAAGTTGATAATAACGGGGCATCAACTGTCGATGATACGATCCCGGGATGAGGGACATTCCTGGGATCGGCGCACTTGGACCGTGCCGGGCTATAAATTCACAGTCGGTTTTCCACGCGGGATAGTACTCGAAGACGGTACGTGGTTGTTTCCTATATACACGATGCGAGCCGGGGGCGGGGGCGATTGTCTCATATTCCGGTCCAGCGACGACGGAGAGACTTGGCATCTCCATGAGGCTGTGCCGCGTATCAGCAGCGAATGGGCACTGGTAGAGACTGAGCCGAACCGTGTCCTAGGCCATATCCGCTCGACGTGTTACTGGGCGCCGGGTGTTGTTAAGCATACCTATCATAAGGACCGGTTCTACACCTTGGAAGTCTGGTCCGAAGACGGCGGTAAGACCTGGACCTGCCCTGTAGAGACGTCATTTGAGGGCTATCCGAACCACCTGCTCAAATTGAGTGACGGACGTATTCTATGTACCTACGGCTATCGCCGTGCCCCGATGGGTATACGGGCCTTAATTAGTGAGGACGGCGGACGCACCTGGGACACAGACCACGTATACGTGCTCCGGGATGACGGCGGTGGTTTATCGAATGAGTGGCCTCCGGAAAAGCGTGCCCGGATGGGCGGCGCGGATGTGGGCTATCCGATCTCAGCGGAATTGGGTGACGGTACCATTCTGACCGTCTATTACATCACGACGGAAGATGGCATCACCCATGTCGCTGCCACCCACTGGCATCCTGACCAAGATAGACCACCAAGTCCTCGAGGAGGGTAAGCAATAGTCGCTATTGCGGTAGGTATTACAAGGTTAAACCCTGCTCCGTTCCGCGTTAAGTCCTTTGCCTTCCGCCATCTGTGCTCTCAGGAAACGGCGCCGGCTTCCCGCAGACGGTTATCGACGGACGCATGACCGTACCGTTCCGCCCAGGCGAGCGGAGTCGTCCAGGATTCTCCATCGGGCTGCGGGTCTGCGCCGTGTTGCAGATACAGTTCGACCAGTTCCCGTCTGCCCCAGCGAGCCGCCCAGGCCAGGGGCGTGGAATGAAGCAGTGTGTCTCTTGCGTCGAGTAAAGCGCCATATTCGAGAAACATGCGAGCGAAAGCGGCGCGCTCGTCGTCCCGCAGAACCGGCTCGCCCCAGATTTTTCCTGTCGCCGCGATGTAGTGCAGCAGCGACGTATCGCGCCGCCCCTTCACGTTTGGGTCCACACCGTGATCGAGAATCATCCGGACCATTTCGGGAAAGACGGAACGATCGAATTCCCTGAACTTGCGATGCGGATTGCAGGGCCATATCCGTATGGGCTGGATGATCAGACCGTACCAGCGGGGATCGTCCGAAGCCCAATCGATTCTGGGCAGGCACACACCGACCACGCTGGGATCACCGCCGCAGGCGGCTCCCCACAGGATGCCTTCCACCAGTTCCGGTTTAAGCTTAAGCGCCATGACCGCCGCGGAAGTATCGCATTCCAGGGCCGCTCCCTCCGGGGTCATCGATCCCCCGTACCGGTAGAGCAGCCGCTTCATGCGATCGTCCCGGTTGTTGTAGGCGCGGCTCATGGGATCGCCGGACGCGTAAACGGCGGCGTTGGGATCGGCACCGCGTTCCAGAATCAGTTGCGCGATTTCGTACATGCCGTCCCCCGCAGCGATCCACAACGGTTCGCCCCAGTTGTACGTTTCCTCCTCCAGGGAACTGATGCGATAACGCTGGTCCGGGTCCATGCCGAGATCGAGCAGCAGCTTCACCATGTCGTACCGATTGTGCCGGACGGCATTCTCCAGCAGGTGGGATTCGGATTCGATATTGGGTTCGAACAGGGTGGGGTGGCTCTCCGCGATCTGGCGTACGGCCTCGATATCTCCCAGCATGACGTTCGTACGAAGACTCCTGGGGGCGCCTGCGGTCATGAGTATTCCGGCGGCCATGAAACATCCTTCTGCCAGCCGCCGGTCCGTGGTCGCCGTGTGCTCCACGGCCAACTCGAGCGGAGAACGTTCTTCCAGGTTGGTCTTGCCCGTATCGGCATTTAATTGAAGCAGTGCCTGAACCAGGCCGGGATGGCCGTGGCGGGACGCGTGGTGCAGGACCGTATCGCCATGCTCGTCGCAGGCATCCACCAGTTCGGGGGATTTATGAATATCCCGGATCGCGCCTTCCACGTCGCCAGCCGCCACCATCTCGGCGAGCAGCACGACATCTGGTGAAACAGTCAGGTTAGGACACAGATTCGCTTCGCGCCGACGCTCCAGTTCCCCGTTGATCACTTCGATGATATCATTGAAACCGCGATCCCTGGCCATGACCAGGGGCGTGGAAGCAGTCCTGTGAGGATATACACCCTGGTTCGGGTCGGCGCCGGCGGCCATGAGCGCCGTAACCGCTTCCGCGTGACGGTTGATCACGGCGTGATGAAGAGCACGGTGCTCGTCGTAGGACGCTGTGTCTACACCCACCAGGTGTGACGCAACTGCCAGGATCGTGTTGATACGTTCCACATCACCATCGGCCGACGCCTCGCAAAGCTCGGCCACGGTAAAGGCACTGCCATTTGACGAATTGGACATAGTCTATTATTCCTCTGTAGATGTACGGGAGTCATCCAGCAAATGACCGTATTGATCCCCATAGATTTTCATAAGTTTCTCGTATCGGTCTTCCACGGTTTTTCCCGCGAGGTAGGGTCCCAGGTGATCGATGAAAGCGTGCCAGCCGGCGGCGAAACCCATCAGGATATCAGGAGTGACGTGGGAATTCGTAAATCGAAGCCGCGTGCCGCCTTCACTGGGTTCCAGCACCCATCTGACCACAGAAAGACCCCAGGTATAGGCGAACACGCGTTCCGGTTCCCATTCGCAGACCACGCCTTCCAGGTTGCCCTCTGACTTGAAATCCACGAAAATCCTTCCGCCGATACGCCGTTCCAGCGTGGCTTCGTATTTCATCCACGCCGAGATCCCTTCTCCAGTGGATATGGCCGCCCAGACGCGATCGACCGGGAACGCGTACTCCCGTTCGATATCTATGCAATACTCTTCATTTATCGTGGCCAGCGAGTTATTCATCGAGCGCTCATGTAGACAAAGTGCCGAACAAACAGATTTACGTTACAGGCAATCGCGAGAAATGCCGACGGCGAACCTCCATAGTCCATGGAAAGTTATATCTTCGCGGTCTCATCAAACCTAACCGGCATACCAACAGGTCTGTTCACGTTTACATTGACAGCCACACCCGGCGTAACTAATCATGTTTCAACGTAATTATGGGAGATCCAAATGCGATTTGACAAGGAAAAACAGTGGATCGGCGCCGTATTCGCCGAGGACCTCCAACTCATGGCCGAAATGCTGGCCGAAGAGCCGTCACTCGTCGATTTCCAACACGAAGCCTACGACGATCCCTATCGCTCGGAACGCTTCCCGGTCGCTACTCTGGCTTTTGCGGTGAGCGGACCACCACAGCAGCAGATCGACTGGCGGCAGGCTGAGCGAAGTATCAACTTCGACATGGTGAAACTTCTGGTTGAAGCAGGGGCCGACCCGAATATTAACAACATCCACGGCCGGCCGCTCTGCCTGTGCCGGGAAGAGCGCATTGCGCGGTATCTGATCGACCACGGAGCGGACATCAACCTGTGGCATGACAACGGCGGCGCGCCGGTCTACTTCGCGGTCTGGCATATAGATCCGGAAAGGTTGAAGATGCAGATCGGCCTGGGAGCGGATCCTCATCAGATCAACCCCCACAACGGCTCATCTGCTCTACATTCGGCCGCGGAAGTCATTCCGGGCGATGAACAATTGAAGGATCACCTGGAAACCATTCGTATACTCAAAGATTGCGGCGTGGATCCGAACTTAAAGGCGGGAATCGGCGTTCAGTCGGACTGGGGACCGGTCTACCAGGGAGACGCGCCGCTGCACATGGCCGCTCAACGGAACGTACCGGAAGTAATCGAGGCGATGATCGCAGCCGGATGCAGTCGGTCCCTTACGAATGTCAAAAATGAAACACCGCGAGAAGTGGCCGTGAGAATCGGCCGCGGTCCGGACATTACCCGGCTTCTTTAAACCTGAAGAAATGACCACTTCACTCCAACGGAATGAAAAGGGACGTTGATCGGGCACGGAGGCTTAACTTGAAAATTGAAAAACTCCACCAGGTCGCCATACCCTCCCGCGACCTGGATGAAACCAGGACTTTTTACGAAGATACCCTCGGCGCCAGGCTATTGGCCTATTTCGAAGGTCCGCCGAGCCTGTTGTTCTTCGATTTCCTCGGTACCAGGCTGCTCTTTGAACGAGCAGCCCCCAGGTCCACCATTTACTTTTGGGTGGACGACATAACTGCCGCACATGAAGAGTTAAAAGCAAAGGGCATCGAGTTTATCAGTGCACCCCGTGCCATTTACCGGGACGATCAGGGTACTTTCGGAGTGGCAGGTTACGAGGAATGGATGGCCTTTTTACAAGACCCGTCCGGCAACACCCTGGCCCTGGCCACACAACAACCTCCGGGATAGATCCTGTTGGCACGACGGGCCAGCCCGTTTTTAACCCGCTGGGTCTAAGCAGGCAAGCCCCTTAGGAAAAACCCTATGTCCCTGTTGACCTTCAAATTGGTATCCGCCGTTGCGATCGTCGCCATCGCCGTGATTGGCGGGATGATTCCCCTCTACGTCGCCTGATATGAATCCAGCCATCGGTTTTTCTCGCTGGGAAACGCCTTCGCGGGCGGGTTGTTTCTCGGCGTTGGATTCATTCATTTGCTACCGAAGGGTATTGAAAAGCTCCAAGGGGTCACGGATTATCCGCTGGCCGCGCTACTGGCCGCACTGGGCCTGGGAGCCCTTCTACTGATCGATCGTGTTATCTATGGGGATCACCACGATGCCGACCATGAAGAGAATTCAGCGCAAGATTGCATCTACCCCTACGTGCTGCTCGTTCTGCTGTCGATCCATTCCGTCATCGCGGGGATTTCGCTCGGCATCGAATCACACCTGTCGGGTTTGGTCATCATATTGCTTGGGATTCTCTGTCATAAGGGATCGGCCGCCTTCGCCCTGATGATAAGTGTACACAGGACCGGGATCGAGAAGATACGGCAGAAACCCATTCTGGCTGTATTCGTATCGATGACACCGGTGGGCATACTTGTCGGGATAGCGGTCCACATCGCACTGGAGGAGAGCAAAACGGTCACGACCTTGATCGAAGGTAGTTTCAACGCCTTTGCTGCGGGTACGTTTATTTACGTCGCGATTGTCAACATAATTGATGCTGAACTGTCCAGACGCAACGTGCGCGTGGCGAAATACGTGATGAGCGTACTCGCTGGAAGCGACGACCAGCCCATGCCTACGCGGGACCATGACCGCGTGATCAAGTTCGTCCTGGTAATCCTTGGTATCTCGCTGATGGCACTGCTGGTGCAGTGGGCGCACGCCCACTGACCGACGGCAGGAATGCAGGCCGGATGCCAGCAGCCGGAAACCCCGTATGACTCTTTGAGAGGCTGCGCACTTCACCTGCCCGTTCAACCTATGTACACCTTCTCACCCTTCAGGGCACTCTCGTACATGGCGTCGAGCAGCAGCATGAATCGATAGGCGACATCCGCGTCGACATCGGGATCGACACGACCGGATATAGCCCGTGCAAAGTGCTCGACTTCATGATAGAAGGGTAATCCATCTTTCGGCGGAACCGTGTGGGGCACGTCTGATTCGTCTTCGATCTTTCGGCCTGTGAACTTCCCATCCTTCAATTCCCACAGTTGACCATGAGAAAGAGCCCCGTCGCGACCGTACACTTCCACGATCGTGGGGGTATCGCAATGCAACCAGCGGGAGCAGTCGATCTGGATGGTCTTACCACCGTCGAATCCCGCCAGGCCCGAGAAATAGTCTTCGGCCGGACCTTCCGGTCCATCGTAGAGGGGCTCGACAACGTGCTTGGCGGCAAAAGCCCATTGGGGTTCCGGGCAGCCCATCCACCACCAGGCCAGGTCCAGCTCATGGGAAGCGTGCTGCCCGAGGGCGCCGCCCTTCTGGCCATACACGTGGGTCCATCCTTCGGGACTGCCAACCAACGCTCTGTGATTGAATTTCAAGAAGATGCGGGCGTGGTAGGGCTCGCCTATTCTGCCCCGGTTCAACGCGACGCGAATCTGCCGGTTTAAAGGACTGTGCCGCATGAAGTAGCAGAACTGCAACGTCACGCCGGCGCGACCGGCCGCTTCCTTGAACTGCAGTATATGCCTGGCGCAGGTAGCGTGTGGTTTCTGAACGAGGACGTGCTTGCCGGCGTCGATAGCATCGAGGACCATGGGATAGCGGGCGGGTGGGTTGACGGCCAGGAGCACTGCTTCCACCCGATCGTCGGCCAGCAGGTCCTGGTAGGGCCCGTATCTATGCGAAACTCCGTCTTCCCGGCCCACTCGGTTTCGGCGCTCTTCGTCCAGGTCGCTCAGGGCTATGACGTCCAGAAGCGTACTGGCCTGGGCCGAACGCAAGCCCATGTGACCGGCCCATCCACATCCCACGACACCAAGCCGAATGGGTTCTCTTGAATCCATAGCCATTTATCTGTTATTCTCAGGATGGGTGATCGGTCTGTCGACAGATAGTTCTACGGCGACAACCTTTCGATATGCCACGCACCGCCTGCTTCGCGCGTATATCGAATCCGGTCGTGCAGGCGAAGCTCCCGGCCCTGCCAGAATTCGAACGCATCGGGAGAAACGCGGAACCCACCCCAGTTTTCTGGGTACGGGACGTCACCCGACGCATACTCCTTTTTTAGCGCTTCGAATCGATCTTCGAGAAACTTGCGATCAGGAATGACCTCGCTCTGGCTGGAGGCCAGGGCAGCGAGCCGGCTTTCGAAGGGTCTCGAGTGGAAGTAGCCGGAGGATTCATCAAGGGAAACCCGGTGAACCGTGCCTGAAATGCGAATCTGTCGTCCGAGCTCACGCCAGAAAAACACCAGCGCTGCCCGGGGGTTCTCCCTCAGGTCCGCGCTCTTCGCACTCCTGTAATCCGTGTAGAATACGAATCCTCTTTCGTCGACTCCCCGCAGTACGACCATTCTGGCCGAGGGCACGCCGGCCCTCGAAGCCGTCGCGACGGTCATCACGTCCGCCAGTTCGATCTCCGCATCGACCGCGGTCCGGAACCATATATCGAACTGCTTGAACGGGTCAGCGTCCAGTTCGTCTTCCTTCAAACCTTCGAATGCGTATTCTCTGCGGAGCGCTTCCAAGTCCATGTGGGGATATCCTGCGCGAATGGGTTCATGTTCATATATGCCCGGATTAATCTAGACAGCGTTCGATCTATCGCCACAGCGTTCGATCTATCGCCACACGGCAAGGATCGCACCCATCAGCACACTGTAAAGCACGCGATAACCTGATTGAATCAACCAGAGGTTCACGCCCGTGTCGCCGAATGCGCTGTCTGATGCCATCGCCGTAGCAATGAAACCGATCCCCACCAGGAGCCCAATCACCACACCGCCGCCCAGTGTCGAGATATTCAATGCACTGATGAACATCGCAAGTACGATCGCCGTGATCAGGGCGGTGAAGAAACTGATGACGAAGGGCGTGGGTGACGGCTGAATCTGATCCGCTGTTTTTCCCAGCGCGGACAACCAGGCATCTCCGAAAAGCGGTCCGTACCAAAGGCCGCCGAGGGCAAACCCGGCTACCGTCGCTACGAGTATGGCCAGCCAATTCAGTCCTGATAATTCCAGCATTTCTCCTCCTTGTTACACAGGTTACTATTCTACTTCCACAATGGTCCCATCCGATGGTGCTGTGATGTCCTCATCCAACGGAAGATCCATCACGGGTCTTATTTCATACCTCAGGATGGTTACATATTCTTCCGGGTTTCCCCTGAAAAACATACCCGGTCCCTTCAGGTATTCTTCCTCGTGGGGGCTCGAGGTTTCATATCCCCTTTCCGAAATAAAGGCTTTCAGCTTCTCTATGGACGGCGTCTCCCGGTCGTACGGCCCCACGTGCAACAGTTCGGCGACTTCTCCATATTCCCAGGTCGTAAGCGAAACCGTCATGCCGGATACGGGAGTGTGATCCGGAAGCATCATTACAGAATCCGGAACGGGAATACCATAGATGCCGTTCCACTCCTCTTTCGGGAGGTCCGGCGACACGGGCCATCGCGCACGGGCCGCGGGAAGTGTCCATCGTTCCACTCCGTCGGTGCTATAGTACAGATCGAAAAGCAGTTCGAAGACCTTTTCTCCCACGACGTTGGGATCGCCCACCGCCTCGACCACGATCATCTTCTGGGACGGCCTGGTTGAGATCGCGGGGTTTTCAAGGTGCTCGTACTCGGCAAGGTCCGGTCCTTGCATGGCAAAGTACGCGAGCAGAGCCGCCGCAGCCAGTAACAACACCAACACAGTCAGGACGATCTTCTTCATTTGCTCTTCGAAAACCCTCTGTTCGATTTTGAAAATAAAAAACTACTGCTTCATTGTCGTTAAGCCGTGGCGTATGGCACGGCGCCCGTACCGGTCCCGTATGGTGTCCATCGCACGCACGAGACGATCCGACTTTTCGTCGTTTCCATGGAATAGGTCGGTCTGAATGGGTTCCTCGGGTTTAACCAGGTTACCAACGGCCACGCCAAGCAGCCGAATGCCCGTCCGGCCGTCCCAGACCCCGTCAAACAGTTCCAGGGCCGCCTTGCCGATTACGAAGTCGTTGTCTGTTGGCGCTACGGCCACCTGTCGCGTCAGTGTCCTGAAATCCCCGAACCTGACCTTGATCCGGATCGTCTTTCCCAGGCGTCCGTCCTTTCGAAGCCGGCGTCCTACTTTATCGCTCTGGTCCGCCAGAATCCCGTGGCATGCTTCCCGGTCCACCAGGTCCGTACCGAAGGTATTCTCGTGGCTTACCGACTTCGCCTCGTGTCCCGGGAGTACGGGCCGGTCATCCAGTCCCCTGGATATGCTGGCGAAATGAGCACCCGCCGCCATGCCAACCAGGTGTTGCAGTTCTGCCGAAGTACGTTTCTGTAGTTCCCCGATCGTCCTGAATCCGAGACGATCCAGGCGCTCCTGCATGTCTTTTCCCGCGCCCCAGAGGCACGAAACGGGCAACGGGGCCAGGAAGTCCTCCACAGCCTCCGGCGGAACGACCACCAGGCCATCGGGCTTGTCCAGATCGGACGCGACTTTGGCCACGAATTTGCACGGCGCTACGCCGACGGAAATGGTGAGCCGCGTATCATTGAGCACATCCGCCTTGATTGAACGGGCGATCGTTTCACCGTCGCCGAATAGTTGCGACGAACCCGTAACATCCATGAACGCTTCGTCGAGCGAAATGGGTTCAACGAGGGGAGTGTACCGGTGAAACACTTCCTGGACCTGCCGCGAAACTTCGCCGTAAACTTTTCCCCGGACCGGCAGGAAAGTCCCGTTGGGGCAGAGTTTCCTGGCCGTCATACCGGGCATCGCGGAGTGTACGCCGTATTTACGCGCCTCGTAAGAACAGGTCGACACGACCGACCGCGGTCCATCTCCGCCCACGATGACCGGCTTGCCGCGCAATTCGGGACGGTCTCGCTGCTCGATGGCCGCGAAAAAGGCGTCCATGTCCGCATGCAGTATGGTGCGGGATTGATTCACAATAGACCGGTTTTTTACAGTTCAAAACTGGACGAATGGTGTAGCCGGTTTGGTTGACCAGATTATACCGGATTGTCAGCGTGTTTTCAAGCGCTTTGTCGAAGAAAGGCAGCCGGCAAAAGCTGCGGAAATTCCGGTGACGCGGGGAGAGTTCATTACTACATTCCAGGATGAGGCTGAGAACATATTTGAACAGGTGCTGCGACCATACTGGCCGGGACATTGAAAGGATGAACCATGGTAGACCGCGACGACCTGAATCGCATTTTGATACGGGCCGTGGAAAACGGAGATTTCAAAGGGGTAAAGGCAGCGGTTGAAGGTGGTGCCGATGCATCGTGCATTTCGCCGGCGCACATACCACCGCTGAAGGAGACCGACGAACATTACGAGATCATGCGATATCTGTTTCTCTCGGGTACCGACGTCAACTACGCCGGATTCGACGAGGGGATCCTCATGACGTTCTCCGCCTACCGCGGACAACTGCGGTACCTGCAGCTCTACCTGGAAGCGGGCGCAGACATCAATCTCGCCCAGCCCATGAACGGGGTGACGGGACTGCACGTGGCGGTCCAGCACAATCTCCCGCAAATTGTACGCTTCTTCATTGACCATGGCGCTATCGTAAACCAGGCCTGCCACGACGATGCGCCGACCACGGACCCCGGCCACGTATACGGGGAAACGGCTCTTCATTTTGCCGCCGCGGGCGCCAGTAAGGAGATCGTACAGATGCTTCTGGATGCCGGGGCGGACGGTTCCGCGAAATCTTCAAGGGGTGAAACACCCCTGGACTACGCGGTCCGAAATGATCGCCAGGAAAATGTATTGCGGTTGCTCAGGTAGTCCATCTTGTATTGATCGACGTGGTTTCAACCGGGGTTTTCCAATAGGCGTCGCGGCATGCGGAAGTCGAGCAGCGCTTCTTGAAATCCGGAGGTAGGGACAGGATCATGGCTGCACTTGAAAGTCCAGCCATCGGCGTTTACACCTGGATTCCCGTAGAGATCGGACAGCATACCGGCCATGTCTTCGGAAACGTCGATCGAGGTACGGACCGGGTACACGGTTCCGGTGAACAACCGGATATGCCGCGACAGTTCGTCTATGTACCGCGAAAGCGTTATGCTAAAACCGCGCCCATCGCGCTCTACGCAGAGCAAGTGCCCCCGGTCCACGCACTCTCCGCGAATAGTATCCCAGGGTATCGTCACTTGCGGATTCGATATGCGGTAGCGAAGATCCCGCGTCCATTCGAGCGAAATTGCCAAGACGGGCAACTTGTCTTCCACGCAACAGAAAGCGTGGCTGAACGCGTAGTCCGTGTGATAGTCCGGTAGAAAAAGTTTTGCCGATCCATGGTGTATCAGGAAAAGTAAAGCGCCCTTTTGCCCCCTGCCGTTCATTCGAGCCAGGGATTGAAGGTGCTTGCGCCCTCGTTCCGTTACCGCGTCGGGAAACATGGCGATTCCGTTCGCCGACAGGGTGCATGATTTCACTTCCAGGATCAAGGGGCCGTCGGTGTCCTGTAGCAGAAAATCGAACCGGTTCCTGTCCACGGTTACTTCGGTCCCGGTAATCCCGTATCCCTTCAGTGCGGGTACTGCAAGGTCTTCGATCAACTTTTTTGCCACGAGATTGTTGAGATGTGTATGCAGGAACACGATGCGCTCCTGGTAACGCACGGCCATCACCGTATACCGCGTCTTCCGGTGACCCTGTAAGCCGTGATCTGCCAGGATCAGTACCGCCCCCGGCAAGAGCAATTCCGCCATTCTGCCGGGATTCGGCATAAACACGTAGGTTACCCTGCCGTCAATTGCGCAGTGAGCGGAAAACCGGTTCGGACGGGAAAGGAAGGTTCCCTCGACAAGGGGCAGGGAAGTGATAGACGGAAAAAGCTTCTTCGTATCCGGCATCCTGGTCACGACAGTACCCAAAAAGCGTAGTCCTTCATTCCGTTATGCTTTTAGTAACTCCTGTAAACGTCCAGTAAGGAGGTCTACTTCCCCGGGCTCCAGCGTTCCGAGTTTCAACCGGAGTTGACCGTTCCTGCACCAGGTTACGATGGACGGCTCTCCATTGAGCAGCAGGCGCTCAAACTCCAGGTCTGAACTACCAAGCCGCGCGAGATCGAGTTCGACGAGTACCACGTCGCCGCGCCTCCTGATCGACTTCACACATGGTGACGTAGACAATCCCTTCCTTAATACAAGACCCGCACGATTCATTTCCCTAAGGACCGCTTGTTCGTCCCGTTCCATGATGTACTTTACCGCCGCGTGAATGCCGGCCATCTCTTCCTTCCCTACCTTCATGACGCGGCCGACGGCGCGGTTTGGATTGCCGTGAGCGATGCAGCCGTCGATGATGGACTTTTTGCCGATGACCAGCCCCGTGGTCTGGGGCCCGCGGATAGCCTTGCCCCCGCTGACTATGACGGCATCGACCCCGAGTTCGCGGGTGAAAGTCCGGAAGTTGGCCTTGGGCGGGACATTGAACGCCGCATCTACGAGGACCGGGACGTTTCTAGCATGGGCGATGTCGACAATGCGGTCTATGGGCAGCATGTTACCCCAGGGGGAGAAGGTCAGGACCGCCGCCGTGCGATCGTTGATACATGCGATGAGTTGTTCCTCCGTGGCGCCTCGCTCGTCTCCCATCTCCACGATCACCGCGCCGGGTACCTGGATGGCGATGTCTTCATAGAACCGCGCACAGCGGTGCACGATCACTTCGTTTCGCATGTCCTTGGTATCGGGAAGCCGTTCGATCTTTTCGGGATCCGTTCCAGCCATGCAGGCCGCCACCGCCAGCGCGATCCCACCTGCGGCGCCGCAACTCACGTACGCGGCTTCGTTCCCCGTCATCTCTGCGATGGATTCACCGACCCGAGTCTGCATCTCGACGAGATTGACGTACTGTCGGGACGCTTCAACCATGGCCTCCACCGCGCAGGGCCACATGATCGATCCGCCAAACCGCGTGTAGTTGTCCGCGGCGTTGATGAATGGCCTTACGCCGAGATCTTCGTATATTCCCATGCTGATTTCCCTTCATTCCTGGACCAGACTGCGATCGCACGCAAGTTAGCGTCGGAGGTTGCCCGATCAACGTACCCACGGCCGGGTGGGCGGACAAGCGCAATATCCAGAAATCATGCATCGGTGCCGGATGCCGGTTATGTCGATACGAACACAATCAGATTTCAAGTTTACTTTGCCAGCATAGAAACGGTACTGTAAGTTTTGATGCGCACAGGCTTTTCCACAAGCAAGGGCTTCACAGACGCTAACAACCGGTAAACATGGCTATACAGTATTTACGCCAGAAGGAACCCTACGGCGGTGGCTGATCACGGCGTTGGACTCGCAGGCGGATCAACGGTTCCAGGCAGGATCCTGGCCAGTCGTGAGGCCGAATTTAAATGGACCCTCCGCCTGGATCGGAATGGAGAGGAACTGGGCCGGGTCAGGTTGGTCAGGAAGCGCCTGCGCATTGGGCGTTCCAGGGTAACGACGGGAGGAATCGCGGGACTTTACACGGCTCCTGAACATCGGTCGAAGGGACATGCACACTGCCTGATGGATGCGTCCCATGATTTCCTGAAGAAACAAGGCTGTTCCATAGTCCTGCTGAATGCCATACCCGGCTTCTATCACCAGTTCGGCTACGACGTTGTTTTTCCGGTTTACCGCCTGTTCGTAAGAACGGAAAACCTGCTGCAAGCCCGTAGTCTTTGCAATGTACGGCGGTCTTTAAAAAGAGACGAGCCGGCACTGGTCAGGCTTTATAACCGAAACAACCGGTACCGAACCGGCACCCTGGTACGCGATGCGAACTGGAGATTCGACAGCCTGATCAACTATGGACAACCGCCGGGAATCCTGTTGTTGGCGGAGGATAGACAACAGCGGATCATGGGGTACGCCCTGTGTCGGCCACGGAGCGATCGCTATTTCGTCCAGGAACTGAACGGCAGCTCTTCCGCCGCTTTCGAGTCGCTAGGCCTTGCGGTGGGGAGGCGCGCTCGCAGGGCGGGATTTGAAAGGGTTCATTTCCGACTTCCGATCGATCATCCATTTGGCAGGTTCTGTGGACGTTTCGGCAGCGAATGGGAAGTTCAATATCACGTAAACGCAGAGGATATGGGTCGCATACTGGATCTGTCTCGATTGCTTTCATCGTTGCGCCCGGAATTGGCATATCGGCTGCGATATTCATCTTGGAACGCAAATACATGTTTGTGGTTCGAAATTGATTTGGGGTCGGCGGGGTTGAGCGTCGAGGGAAACAGGGTTCGCGTGATTCGGAATCGTGAACCAGGCTCTATAAAGATAACCCTTCCTCATACTACGCTGCTGCAACTGACCATGGGCTACCGCACGGTTTCCGATGCGGCAAACGAGAAAGAGGTTCGCATACACCGTGCCGCGCAGCTCCTGCTGGAAACACTTTTCCCTCCTACTCCGGCCACCATGCCCATGGTCATTGAATAAACCGACGATTCGTAGTTATTCAGCGTGGTACAGCTGGTTCGCTTTGTGGTGGAAGTAGTAAGGCTAAAAACACGGTTTCCTTGAATTCCACTGCATACGGCGCCGACACACAACTTTAACTGCGAGGTTTAAAATGGGCAGAGTCTTCAAGACCATCCTGGCACTTTTGATAGGAATGGCAGTCTGAAGTGGCGTAAACATGGCGCTGATCTTGTTGAGCCCGATGGTAATCCCGCCACCTCCGGGCGTCGACGTAACTGATATGGAGTCCCTGGGATCGTCCATGCATCTATTCGAGACCAGGCATTTTGTTTTTCCGTTCCTGGCTCATGCACTCGGAACGCTGGTCGGCGCATACGTAGCGGTAATGATCGCGGGCGGGAACCGCATGAAGTTCTCCATGGCAGTCGGCGGCCTGTTCCTCCTCGGCGGTATTACCAACGTCATCATGCTGCCCGCGCCAGGCTGGTTTATCGGCGTGGACCTGATCGGCGCATATATACCCATGGCCTGGATCGGTGGCCGACTGACGGGCAGGGAATAGTCCGCGCTGATCCTGTATGGTGTAACCTGCATGGGGCAACAATCAGACGAATCCTTCCTGACGATGTGCGAGCGCGGTGATCTGGATTTCGCGAAGGCCTACGTCGTAACTCACTCTCATCTGGCCGGTTACGATGGATACAAGGCTCACCCGTTGCTGAGAGAATTCGTCCGCCGCAACTGCGGACATTGCTATAAACCGGCGCACCGGGCTATAGCCGATCTCATGATACCCGAACGGGTTCCGAAACTTCCGAGATGACGTGATGGCGGACCGGATCGAAAACGTCCAGTCTCTGCTGGCCGAGGATTCACAACTCGTGCAGTCGGAATTCACCGGCGGCAGGGGGATTGCCCAGGCAATCCATCACTGGCGATCCATCCCAGTCGGCAGGTTGCTCCTGGATAGCGGAGCCAATATAAATGCCCTGAATACTGTGGGTTGCGCGGGGGAAACACCACTAATGATGCAACTGCGATTCGGTACCCTGGCAGGCGTAAGGTTTCTGCTGGACAGGGGCGCTAACCCCAACCTTGGCGGGCTGAAGCACACGCCGAGCGCATCGATGGCGGAGGCGTTGGAACTGTTGATCCGCCATGATTGGGACATCAACGAGCGGGTGGGCGGACGCACCCTGCTGCACCATGACGCGAATCACGGACACGGAATTCGGGTTCGCCTGCTGTTGGATCATGAGGGTAGAACACCCTTGGATCATGCCGCGTCGGCGAGTCGCCAGGTTGCGGCACGTGCGCTTGAAAAGCTTGGCGCTCGAAGCAACTGAACCAGTGGCGTTAGAGTTCGAGCATGATTGTGACAAAGTATAGGAGTGACATGACGAAAATTGGTGGACGGTATCCAGAACGCGCCGCGCGCATGGCCATTCCTGGCAAGTTCATGGGCCGTGTACATCTCAACGCTTGCCGTACCGGGTTCATGATCTGTCCCGGCTTGGGTCCCGATATCGGTCGGCCTTATTATGATGACCGGTGGGGAGATGATTCCGACTGGATTGACGGTGAAGCCGCATGGGATCTGTTCAAAGCCAGCGCGGCAGGCGACATGGCGGCCATTGCGTCGATCCTTGATGAAGACCCAAGACTCGTAAACGCGATGCACTGGTACACCCAGCCAGTACACCTGGCTGCCCGTCATGGGCACGCCGAAGCAACGGAATCACTCCTCGATCGAGGCGCTGACCCGGGCCTTACCATATTCAGTTCGACCTGGGCGAGCCTGCATGAAGAAACGCAAACGCGTGGTTTTAACGACGTGGCGGAAGTCATAGAAAGTGCGATGAGTGCTCGATTCGGCTTCGATCCCGCGTTCAAGGAGATTGCCTCTCTGATCGAAAACGGCAGCGCCGAAATCGTTGAAACAGCACTGAGAGACCAGCCCGAATTGGTTGACCGGTCGGACGCAGGCGGAAACACCGGCCTGCACCTGGGTGTGATAAATGGCCGGAAAGACCTGGTCGAACTGTTTCTCGAACGCGGATTGCTCATTGATGCACGACGAGCGGACGGTAAAACTCCGCTGACGCTGTCGTTCGACACGGGTTTTGGACAATATCCTCCAGACCTGAAACTGGGCCTTACTGAGTATCTTTTGATGAATGGCGCAGATTACGCCATCACGGCAGCCAGTTACCTGGGTGATCGTAACAGGGTCCAAGCGATCCTCGAGGAGAATCCATCGGCTACCGGCCGCGATGCTGCGCTTAAATGCCCCCTGGCCTACGCGGCTCGAAAAGGCCGCGTGGAAATTGTCCGGCTTCTTCTCGACGCGGGAACCGATGGCCATACCGTGGACGAAGCGCTTTTCGAAGCCGTGTGGCATAAGCACGCGGACGTAGCTGTCCTGTTGCTCGATCATGGGGCCAACCCGAACGTGGAACTGGACTCCTGCGGATGCGCCGTAGGCACCGATGACCCTGCGATACGGGACCTGCTCATTCGTCATGACGCGGTGCATCCACCCTACTGGGACCTGAACGAAGAGGAACTTCGGAAACTGGTAGAAAGCAGGTCGAGTAGGGTCCGGGATTCCTACCTGATCGCGGAAGTGATCGGGACGGAAGACGAGCAGCTGATCGATACGCTGCTTGCCGATGATCCTGATGTCCACGGTCGCCTGGAAGCACTGCAGTACCTGCCGGGATGGGGCGACAACGCCGCGATCACGCGAAAGCTCGTCTCCGCGGGCCTCGATCCGAGCCGACGCACGTTTGAGGGCCAGACGTATCTTCACACCTGCGCAAGGCATGGATGGGAGGCGACCGCCCAGTCCCTGATCGAACTGGGCGCACTGGTGAACACGTTGGACGAGAAAGACGGTCAGTCTCCCCTGGCGGTTGCGGTAAAAAACAGCCAGATCGGTATGGTTCGACTGTTATTGGAACACGGCGCGGATCCCAACGTGGCCGACTGGCCCTGGACTCGGCCGCTTTCTATTGCGGAGGAAGATGGGAACGAAGTAGTTATAGAACTTTTAAGTCAGTACAGAGGCGAGACTGCATAACAGCAAATCTACTGATCCTGTGACTTAAAATCGTGCCATCAGTTACGGATTGCCGCTTCCACGTGCTCCGGATACTTGAACGCATATCTCTCTGCCAGTATGCGTCCAACGCGCGAAACCTCATTTTGATGCAGTTCAATCAACTCCAGCAATTCCTGTCGTGAACGCCCAGGTGCTCCCAGGATATCCAATGGGCTATCGTAAAATCTCATAATCGATCGGACCTGGGGGGTTAAGGAATGTATGGTTGGCCGCAAAGCACCGGTATCCTGCCCTGTGGCATGAATCGTCCACAGTCGCATCAGTATCGTACGTTCGTTCTGCAATCCCAGGATAAACATAGGGTCCAGTCCGCGGTAAAGAATCTTGCGATGTTTGTTACTCCTTCGAAAAGTGCCGTCAAATCGGGAGTTTCCCATTCCTTGAGTCGCGCTGCGGGAACGGCCAGCCGTAGATCCACATCGCTATACAAGTCCGCGGTACCCTGTCCAAAGCTTCCTTCAACCCAGATCGCTCGCACCTCTTCGTTGCGCCATATGTTAGTTGCGATTCGCTTCAACATCTTAATCTGAGGTAAATCGGGGAGAAATGAGAAATCCAATTCCATGTTCGACTCCTGTATTTGGTTTCGACTCCGGATGTAAACCGCGCGGAACAAATTCGGGCATAGGGTCCAAAGCACAATATCGAGTATCTTGCCTAAATTGAATTGATTTTCGTCTCAATGGTAATCCTATTGAAACCGGCATACAAACACGATGATATAAGCTGAGATCAAGCATGACAAACGCTGCCATCAAACAACTCCCCGATCAACCCGATCTGAGACAACTGGAAACTGAAGCATCCGATCTGCTAGAGCATGGCTCCTACCCTTCACTGGCCGAAGCATTATCCAGCGTCGCAAGACGGTACGGTTTTCCCAGTTGGCCGAAGCTGAAAGTCTACGTAGAATCCATCGGATCCATGGGGAAACTCGAACTGGCGATCCAGGACGACGATGACGATCGGGTGAAGCTGTTATTGCGAGATGATCCCGGTCTGATCCACCGCGAAGGGCACTGGGTAAAACGTCGCCGGCATAATGGGTACCTGCCGCTCGCCTACGCGGCGTTTTTCGGCAAGGTGAACGTCATGACTGCCCTGATCGAGGCCGGGGCGAATGTACGCGACGGGGAAGACAAGGCGTTGCGCGCCGCGGCTTGTTTCGATCAGAATCTCCCCGCGGTCGAGTTACTGATCCGCCACGGTGCCGACCCGAACGCGGCGACTACGTCACCGTCCGGAGTCCCGTACCGGGTGATCGACTATCCCTGCATGACCCTGGCTCCGGCCATGTTGGACCACCTGGTCTCGCAGGGTGGAACGCTATTGC
Organism: bacterium; assembly: GCA_965262815.1. Taxonomy (GTDB): domain Bacteria; phylum JAAXHH01; class JAAXHH01; order JAAXHH01; family JAAXHH01; genus JAAXHH01. The sequence continues at coordinate 1,154,874 of OZ253560.1, forward strand.
CGATCAACGCCGGGATGGTCCTCGCGACGAACGATCGCAGTCCCCGGGCGAAGGCCGAATGCCTGCGTGTTATGCAACAAGCGAGGTTTGCGTTTCAAAATACTCCGCCAATGGCCCTTCATCTCAGGGACACAAGCAGTCTAAAAGCGCATATGAAGCGGGATCCCCAAACGCTCGCAAGATTGTACAGCGAAGAAGACATCTTTCCTTCGGATTACGAGATCAAGCGTCCTGCGTCGTACGCCTATGCAACCCCCCTTACAGGTGGGGTCACCCTGCTGCACATGGCCGTTGAGTTTTGTGATGTGGAACTTGCACAATGGCTCATCGAACAAGGCGCCGACCCCAATGGCGCCGCGGGGACGGACGATGAGGGATATGGCGGGTGGACACCCCTGTTCCATGCCATGGTCACGCTGCACGTCCCGCGTAACTTTCCCGAAATCGTCGATCTGCTCCTGGAAAATGGCGCTGACCCGGAAGTGCGAGCGTCCCTGCGCAAACCGACTCCAGAGGGTGGAGAGGTCACCTGGCGTGACGTCACGCCGGCCGACTATGCCCGTAGATTCATCTATCCGGATCTTGTAAATCATGACGCTCTGCAACGGGTCATGTCGGGCGGTAGGTAGTCGGGCGGTGGGTAGTCGGCCGGTGGGTAGTCGGGTGGGAAGCGGCGTTTGGACTTTACGCATGAACTCTGCCGTAACACTGTTAACGCTTCAAGTCATCTAAAGGTTGGTACTGTGGCGGATTACGACTACGACCCTTCGAAGAACTGGCCTTATCCGGTCGTTCAATCCGAAATCGAAAACGAGGCTCAGGAGCTGTTTATGGCCATTCAGAACGGCCAGATAGAAGCCCTGGGTGTAGTGAAACGGTACGATAGATCGGCTGATCCGTCCTCGTTCTCCCTGGACGAAGCACGGAACGTACTCGCCCGAAGTTACGGATTCCCGGGCTGGCTCCAGGTGGAACGATACTTCGATACGGTTGCCAGGTATTCATGCAGCCCCAACGTGGAACCCGCACCATATGATTGCGAAGACGAGACCGCATTCGCCAACGATTTCCTTCGTCTTGCCTGCTTGACCCAGGGCGCCCAGGATCATCCGTCGAGGTGGGCAAGGGCTCGGAACATGCTGGATGCCCATCCAGAACTTTCCCACGTAAACATCTACGCCGCGTCAGTAACCGGTGACGTTACCGCTGTGAAAGCGATCCTGGATGCAGACGTCAATTTGGCAAGTACTCCGGGCGGACCCCACAACTGGGAGCCACTGCTCTACGTGGCATTTTCCCGTTTAGATCTTGAAACAGCCGGACATGCATCTATCGAAATAGCGCAGTTGCTGCTCTCCCGGGGCGCCGACCCAAACGCGGGCTATCTCTGGACGGTTTTCCATGTCCCTATACCGTGCTGACCGGTGTGTTCGGGGAAGGAGAGAACGGACCGGTGAGAAGCCCGCCGCACCGTTATTGTTACGAACTCGCAGAGATCCTGATCGAGGCCGGTGCCGATCCCAATGACGCACAGACGCTCTACAACCGGATGTTCTGCCGTGACGACGCACACCTGCGGTTCCTGTTCGCACACGGGCTGGGAAGGGAAAGAGACCGGCCCTGGCACCGGCTGGTGGGCGAGCAGTCTCGCGGCTGGGTAGGCAGTCCCGTTGATATGCTTGCCTACCAACTGCAGTGGTCCGCCAGGTGGAACTACCAGAAACGGGTTCGACTGTTGGTCGAAAACGGGGCCGGCGTAAACCAGCCTTGCCATCAGCCCGATGCGCGATCGCCATACCAGGAAGCCACCTATCACGGGAACGAGGCCATCGCCGAATACCTGGAGGACCACGGTGCGGAAGCGTTTCCGCTGGACAACCTGGACCGGTTCGCATGCGCATGCATCAGCGGAGACCGGGACCGTGCCCGTGCGCTGATTACACGCGATCCATCACTTACCGATAGGGTCGGTGAACGCGAAAAGTCGCTCTTGGAAAACGCCATTGGATCGGACAACCGGGAAGCGGTCCGGCTGATGGCCGAGCTGGGATTCGACGTGAACGCCTGCGGAATGCACGACGCCGCCAGGTACGGGTACCTGGACATGATCAAACTGCTCGTCGATCTCGGGGCTGATGTTTCCCTTCAAGAATCGGGACACGGCAGCAGTGTACTGGGCTATGCGAGCCACTACCTGCAGGACCACGTGATCGACTACCTGGCGCAGTTCGCCGGGATACACCGTGCCGTCAAGTCGGATCTGCTGCCCAGGGTCCGGGAGTTGCTAAGCGACGATCCTGGACGTGCGAGTGAACGGGACGAAGAAGGGAACACGCCGCTGCATTGCCTCGACGTGGACAACCGGATGTTAGATACCGGGGAGATCCTCCACCTGCTCGTAACCAGCGGGGCCGACGTCAATGCGAGGAACAAAGAAGGCCTGACCCCTCTCGACAGGCTGAATCTCCTAACCGGTTTCAGTCGCAGAGACGACCTGGCTGAAATGCTGCGTGCGTATGGGGCCGAAGGTTCAGACACCTCTGCCGGGACGAAAAGCGGACCGGTTTCCTGAATCGATACCTGTCACGACGGGATTCATTTCCCCCACCTGGAAACGACCAGGCCCACCACCAATCCTATCACGATACCCGAAGGCACGATCTCCACATAGGATCCCGTGGGTATCGCCGCGAGAACCGAGAGCACCCCTCCTGCCACGACGCCTGCCAGTGCCATGATGCCTGCTCCTCCCACGCTTCGCGCAATCAGACCGACCAGCAGTCCCGTGATCAAGCCCTTCACCGTTCCGCTCACGATGATCATGGTCATCATGTCCTGGGCTACCGAAACATAAAACGCAGACAATCCGTCGAGCAGTCCCAGCACGAGGCCGGTCAGCATACCCAGCTTAACTCGGTTCATATGGCTGTTCCTCCCCCTATAGATAGCAGTTCAGCATCCACCTGATACCGAATTTGTCGGTCAATGTTCCGAACCGTGCATTCCAAAACGTATCCTGAAGCGGCATGGTCACCTCGCCGCCCTCTGACAGGGCCTCGAAGACGGACTCCAGTTCATCCACCTGGCTGAATTCCATGTTTAAGGTTATGTTGCCTTCCTTGGAAACCGGTTCGAAATGGTCGGACCCCATGATGGCGTCGTCACCTATGGTCAAGGCCATGTTCATCACCTGGCCCACCATGTGATCGGGTATCTCCATGCCGATATCCTGATCATTGCTGTAATACATGGTTCTTTCGATATTACCGTTCAGGCAGTCCCTGTAGAACGTCAGCGCTTCTTCGCACTGGCCGTTGAAGGCCAGGTAGGGGATCAGTTTCATTGTAACTCCTCGATATGTCTATCTGAATTGCGACCGAATTTACTTCGGTAACCTCTCCAGTATTAACCACACTGGAAAGGTAAAGGAACGAGCCGCTTCATGTCAACCTTGCCCGCCGGCAAGGAGGCGCTTCCTCTTGACAGTCACTGGTTTGCAGTTAAGTTGAATTCACATTTTGACTTTGGATGATTTACTGAATGATACCGTTTTTCCTCAGGCGCTTTCGTTCACCGCAGGCCCTTTATCCGCAGTACCGTGTGCTTTCGATGAACTCCCTCAAGCATTGACACCAGGCTCAGGTATCCGATCCAATGTGCGCTTCAGACCTCCCCGAAGACGTGGAACAGTTTCTGTCATCTGCCTGGCTCTGGGGAGATCCCGGCCGTGCGACAGCTTTGCTCGGGAGCAACCCCACACTTTCCAGGTCGAACATCCACGCCGCCAGTGCCGCCGGTGACATAGAGGCCGTCACACACTTCTTGGAGACCGATCCATCGGCCGCCACGACGAAGGGTGGTCCGCGGAACTGGCCACCGATTCTCTACGCGACCTGGTCCTGCTATCTTTCAGACCGCACTGAAGATATGGTCCGTATCCTCGAGTTGTTGCTTAAGCATGGCGCCGATCCAGACAGCTACTGGATAAACGAATCGGGCTGGAAGGAATCCGCCCTTTACGGGTGCGTGGAAAACAACTGCGTGCCCGCGGCCCGTGTGCTGGTGAATGCAGGCGCCAATCCCAACGACAACGAATCACTGTACCACGCCTGTGAGAAGTTCAACCTCGAACTGCTCGAAACGGTGGCGGAGAACGGATTGGACGCGGAGAGCATCTCCTATTGCATCAAGCACGCCATGGATATGACCTGGACGGAGGCGATCATGTGGTTTCTCGACCAGGGCGCCGAACCCAATGCCGTGCATCCCTCCGACCTGGAGACGTCCCTTCACTGGGCGGTTAAGAGGAACTGTGACATCGACGTGAAAGGTGCATTGCTGGATGCCGGGGCGAATCCCAACGCGCGCACGTCGAATGGAAAAAGTACGGCGCTCGGAATCGTCGGCTGGACACCCCTCGATTTCGCCCTCCGGCTCGGTCGCCGGGATGTCGCGGAACTCCTGGAGCAGCATGGTGGAGTGCCCTCCCCGATGACCGATTACGACCGATTCGTGGTCGCCTGCGCGAATACGGATCTCAATGTCGTGGAAGAACTTAAGGACCGACACCTGGCCGATTTGAGCGACGATGATCGGACCCTGATCAGCCACGTGGCCCAGATGGACAACTGGGAAGCGGTTCGCCTCATGGCGGACCTGGGCTGGCCGATAGGCGCCCGGGGATGGATGGATGCCACACCCCTCTACTGGGCGCTTTGCAAGGGACATGCCGACACGGTCGATTTCCTTCTGCGGCGCGGCGCTTCTACCGAGCCGTTGGGAGGATACTTCCAGGATCCGGTGCACACCGTGGTCCATTGCCAGTGGAACCGCGACAAAAGCGGTTACCCTGTCGCGCTCGATCGAATCCTTCAGCATGGCGTGGAAATTTCGGAAGGGTTCTATCCATGCGGCATAAATGCCATGGACACGGTGCTTTTGAGGTATATCGAAGTGCAATAGGGGATATTGCACGAGATTCCATCAGGAAGTACCGTTAACAACATATCGGAGTTATCTTCGATCCCCGGCATGGTCGACGCTCGGCTTGACAAAGGGCCGTCGGACCGGTTATATACCCGGTGGATCTTTTCCGGTTGTCAGATGGCAATCATTCAGGATTGACGGCATAGTTACGAGGAGGCACGGCATGGCCCGCATGGTCCACTGCGTCAAGCTCAACGAGGAACTCGAAGGACTCGACTTCGTACCATTCCCCAACGAACTCGGCCAGCGCATCTACGATAGCATATCCAAACAGGCCTGGCAAATGTGGATCAACTATTCGGTCATGGTCATCAACGAATACCGGCTGAATCTCGCCACGACCGAAGGGCAGGAGGTCTACGACCGGAACCTGGATGAGTTCTTCTTTGGCGAAGGCGGCGAAATGCCGCCGGGATACCGGCCCCCTCAATCGAAATAACCCCGGTCGCTCTAACCGCCGTGGGGTTTCCAAGATGAAACGTGACGATGGTATCCTACTCATCTCCTGCTATGAACTGGGTCATCAGCCCTTCAGTCTGGCTTCCCCAGCCGCCCGCCTGAAGTCCGAAGGATATGACGTCTCCGTAGTCGACTCCGCGATAGAGCCTGTCCCCGAGGATATTGTCCGCCGGGCTGGTTTCATCGGTATTTCCGTGCCCATGCACACGGCCATGCGGGTCGGGATGGACCTGTCTCGCCGCATCCGGAAACTCAATCCCGGCGCACACCTGTGTTTCTACGGGTTGTACGCCACCCTGAACGCCGACCATCTCTTGTCCCACGGTGCCGATTCGGTGATAGGCGGAGAGTTTGAACAACCGCTCTGCGACCTGGTCGACCGGCTGTGCGCGGGGGGAGTTTCTACGCCCGACGGTGAATCACGTACCACCCCAAATATTTCACGACAGGTCTGGACGACCCCGGACCGCGACACTTTACCCGATCTGAAACGGTACGCACAGCTGGATACCGGTGTGGAATTGCTTCCCGCCGGTTACACCGAGACTACGCGGGGATGCCTGCATACCTGTCTGCACTGCCCTATCACGCCGGTGTACCAGGGCCGGTTTTTCGCCATACCCGCCGACGTGGTTCTCGCCGACGTGGACCAGCAGGTACGAATGGGGGCGCGCCATATCACCTTCGGCGACCCGGATTTCCTGAACGGTCCTACCCACGTGCTGCGCATCCTGCGTAAGATGAGAGACACCCACCCAGGACTCACCTTCGATTTCACTACCAAGATCGAACACATTCTCGAGCACGCATCCTTTTTCTCTGAAGCCAGGGTGCTGGGCGGGATCTTCGTCGTCTCGGCCGTCGAATCAGTCAGCGACCTGGTTCTGACGCGCCTGAAAAAGGGGCACACCCGCGACGATATCGTCCGGGGCCTCGGGATATTGCGGGACGCGGATATTCCCATGCGGCCCTCGCTGGTGGCGTTCACACCCTGGACGACGCTGGACGACTACCTGGATCTGTTGGATTTCGTCGAAGTCCACGACCTGGTCGACCATATCGACCCGGTACAGTATACCATCCGCCTGCTCGTACCGCCCGGTTCTGCCCTGCTGGACGAGGCGGAAACCCGGTCATGGATCGGACCCCTCGATGAGACTGCGTTCACCTACGAATGGCGCCACGCAGATGGTCGCATGGACCGCCTGCACCGGCAGGTTTCCAGTCTCGTGGAGGAAGCAGACGCATCGGGAGAGGAAAGGGACAACCGGTACCTGTTTCACCGAATCAGGTGCCTGGCTGCGGAAGCGGCGGGTTACGAGAAACCCGAAGAACGCTCATTCAATAACTTACCGCTCAAAAGGCGACGCGTCCCCAGGCTGACCGAAGCCTGGTTTTGTTGAGCGGAACCCACCGCGAGCCGGAAAGGCTCGTTTATCTAATTCTGGGAGATATATCCATCCTGGGCGGCGCCGCAGTGCTGTGGCCGGGCCGGCGCCCGGTATTGCACGCGGTGATCAGGCGTTTCTATGCGAATGCCGCCCTTCTGTTTCGACGTGAGGCAGTGATCGAGGATACCACAAACGGTGAGCGTCCGTTCCACCGGTATGGGCGATACACCGGTCTCGAACATCTCATCGATCCTGGCCACCAGGCAGGCGGAATAGGTTACCGGCGGAGTGGGCGGGAGGAAGAACTGGGTGGACCGGGGATCGGGCTCGTCCTTCAGTCGGGCCGCGAAACAGTAGTCTCCGATCGCGCCGTTCAGCATGAGCAGCGTGGTTTCAAGTCCGTCCATATGTTCAATAAAGTACGCGGCCGGCTCCTCGACGAGACGGTAGAGCTCGCCCGTCCCCAACAGGTCCTGGGTGCGGCCGTCCTCTTCGGATAACCCCTTGGGACTGTCGCAGCGTGACAACGCCGATTCCAGCAGTTCCTTTGAATAGCGTCCCTGTTTGCCCGCTTCCCAGACCTGGTCACCCACGATCATCTGGACGGCCCTGACGCCTGTCTCCCCGCCCCTCCGGCGCTCGATCATGCACTGCATGGCCTCGAGGGCGTGGTAATCCATCGCGTCCGAGCCGCCGACGCCCACCATCAACGCTTCCTCGATATCGCAGTCGAGGGGCAGTTCCAGGTCGGGCAGCCGCCAGGTAACCGGTAGGCTCGAACCGGCGAGCACGGGAAAGCCAAGCCGCCGGGAATCGGCCACCATCTCAAGGCCCTTGCCGAAGCTATAGGATAGATTCTTGTCGTTGTAGACCGGCACGGAACGGCCGTCCTGCTCGAACACCTCGACACAGGCCTTGAACATGTCGTACCGAGGGTAGAGTTTCTGGCCCTTTTCGTTGTCAGAATAATCACCGTGCTCGCAGATGATCAGAACGCCGTCCACCGCCAGGGAATCCCCGCCGCAGCGCAGCGCTTCGGCGATGGTTGGATAGACCTCGAATCCGAACTCGCGGGCGCGGTCGACGCTCTGGTCGCCTTCAGGCCGCTGATCGACGTAGAGCGACACGACCTCCATATCAGGCCGGTGCCACCGGCCTGACCGCGGATATCCCACGAGAAACCGATCCGCGAAATGCTGCGTGTGGGAGAGGTACGTGTAAATGGAACTGATGACGGCGAGCCGTTTCGGCATGCTTTCAATATCTCCAGAACGTGGATTCTTCGGGCGCCGGGTAGGCGATGTCGAGATGGGGCGTTTCCAGGCGGACCTGCCCTTCGTGCAGACTGTCTACACCGGCCGCGGTCAGTCCGGACGTCAGCAACGTCCGTTCGACAGGGTAGGCGGCCTTACCGGAGAGGAACATCTGCTCAACGTTGTTGACCTGTGGCGAGAAGAAGTTGGCCAGCGACGTGCGCGCCGGCGGCATGGGGAGATACATCTGCGTCGACAGCGGATTGCTACGTCCCGCGAGCCGCGCGGCGAAGTTGAAGTCCTCCACCAGCCCGCTGAATAGAATCATGGTGCACTTGACCCCGTCACGGTGTTCGTAGGTGTAGGCCACGGGATCTTCCACGAGGCGTTTCATCTCGTTTATGGTCGGGAAAATGTTGTTGAACCCGTCGCGGGACGGTTTCAATGTATGACTCCGGCAGAGCGCCGCTTCGAAGAGGTCGCGGGACCATACTTCGTCGTGGTAGGCTTCCCAGAAGGCCTCGCCACGCCGGGCGTGCAGCCATGAGACGCCCATCTCGCCGCCCTTGCGCCGCTCTACCATGCATTGCAGGGTCTCCAGGCCGTGAAAGTCGTAGCTGTCGACTCCGCCGTAGCACACGCACACGGCTTCTTCCACCACGGCGTTCAGCGGCATGTCGATGGACGGCGTCCGCCAGGTGACCGGCAGGCTTGAACCGGCCATAAAGGCGAACCCCAACCGCTTCGACGTATCGTACATCTCCCTGGCCCAGTCCCAATTCCACGACAGGTGCTTGTCGTTGAATATGGGAACGGAACGACCGCTGTTTTCGAATACCTCCACGATCTCGCGGAACAATTCGTAACGCGGATATAGCCGCTGTCCCTTTTCGTTGGTTGGATATTCGCCGTGTTCTCCCACCAGGAGAACGCCGTCCACCTGCAGCGAATCGCCGCCCAGGGTGAGGGCTTCAGCGACCGTGGGGTAAATCTCCATCCGGGGAAACCGGGCGGCCCGGTCCCGGCTGAGATCCTTTTCCCGAACCTGGTCCACGTACAGGGACACGAGGTCCATGGGCGGATAGTGGTGCCGGCCTGCCCAGCCGTAACCCTCCAGAAAACGGTCGACGATGTGCTGGGTGTGCGCGTAGGGATGATAGGTCGTCGTAATCGCGGCGATCTTCGGTCTGTTGGACATGGTATGGGAACTGCTTTCGGGTTCCTCCATCGGATGGGTAGCGGGCAGGACCGGGCAGGACCGGGCAGGGCAGGACCGGGCCCTGCGCGGCCGTGTGTCGCCGGAAGCTAGACGATACCCTTGGGACTGTCTTCCGCGGTCTGGTCGTGCTTGATCACGGTCATGGCCGTCGCGATAATCGAACTGATATCGCTGAGATTGGAAGGAATGATCAGGCTATTGCCCTGCTTGGCCAGGTTGCCGAACGTTTCGATGTACTGTTCGGCCACCCGCAGCTGCACCGCCTGGTCACCACCTTCTGATTTAATGGCCACTCCGATGGCCCTGACACCTTCGGCCGTGGCTTTGGCCACGGTGAGTATGGCCTGGCCTTCGCCTTCGGCTTCGTTGATCTGCAGCTGTTTATTGGCTTCGGATTCCTTGATGACCTTCTGTTTCTGGCCTTCGGCCTCGTTGATGTTGGAATCCCGCATGCCCTCTGAAGTCAGGATCGCCGCGCGCTTCTCACGTTCCGCGCGCATCTGTTTTTCCATGGCGTCCAGGACGTCCCTGGGCGGATTGATGTTCTTGATCTCGTATCGCAGGACCTTCACGCCCCAGGGATCGGAAGCCTTGTCCAGTTCGCTCACCACAGAGAAGTTGATGGATGATCGTTCCTCGAAGGTCTTGTCCAGGTCGATCTTCCCGACTTCGCTTCTCAGGGTCGTCTGAGCAAGCTGGATTATGGCCATTTCGTAATCGGAAATACCATATGAAGCCCGTTCCGCGTCCAGAATCTGCATGTAAAGCACCCCATCCACTCCCACCTGGACGTTGTCCCGCGTAATGCAGAGCTGTTCCGGGATGTCGATCGACTGTTCCTTCAGCGTGTGCCGGTAGGATACCCGGTCTACAAAGGGCATCAGGATGTAGAATCCGGCGCTCAGCGTCCGGCTGTATTTCCCCAGCCTTTCGATCACGCGGGCTTCCTGCTGCGGCACAACGATGATCAGCTTTCTCAAAAATAAGATCGCCGCAACCGCGACGACGACGGTAACCAGAAGACTATCCATTACATGATTCCTTCCAGCGCGTAGAAAGATGGACGAGGACGGACATTGACCGCCGCCGCCATCCGGGTCACGTTCACGCGCCCCTTACCCAGAGTGAAACACCTTCAACGCGTTCGATCACACATGCCTGTCCCTGCCCGATGGGCGCATCGCCCCTGTTCACGGCATTCCAACCCGTACCCCGCACTTCCACCTTGCCCGTACCCAGAGCCGGAATGTCCTCCATGGCCGTTCCGGATTCACCCTCCAGGGTGTGGATCTTTTCGCCAGGATCCTCGAGATTCAGCTTATCGGAAAGCGTTCGACGGAACACTACGAGAGAAACGATGGAAAAGATCGTAAAAAGAAGAACTTGAACCCAGGTAGTGTCAACCAGGCCCGCCCATACCAGCACACCGGTCACGAGTGCGGCGACGCCAAAGAACAGGAGGTAAAAGGCTCCCGGCGTAGCCATTTCGCCCAGACAGAGCAGAACACCTCCTATGATCCAGATCCACCAGGTCATCAGACACCCCTCGGATTCAGGTAAAATTACCGTCTGGTTGTGCTTCGAGCTAAACCGAAGTAATAGTCATCAAGCTGCCGCAATATCGAGACGCGGCCGTAAAACACAATATCCGCCGGAATCAATCATTCACACTTCGAGCAGCAGGGCCGCGGGAACCTCGATCAGGGATTTTATCCGTAACAGAAATTGCACGGCTTCCCTGCCGTCTATGATCCGGTGGTCGTAGCTGAGCGCCACGTACATCATGGGCCGAATCACGACCTCCCCATCGATGGCGACCGGCCGGTCGTCGATTCGGTGCAGGCCCAGTATACCGACCTGGGGAGGATTCAGGATGGGTGTACTCAACATCGAACCGAATACCCCGCCGTTTGTAATGGTGAAGGTGCCTCCCCGAAGGTCCTCGAGCGACAGCTTTCCTTCGCCGGCCCTGGCGGCGTACTGTCGTATGCCGCTTTCGATATCCGCGAAAGACATGCGGTCCGCGTCCCGGAGGACGGGCACCACGAGACCGTCTTCTGCGCCCACGGCGATCCCGATGTCGTAGTAGTGTTTCTTGACGATCGTGTCACCGCGGATTTCGCCATTGAGTTCAGGGAAGTCCTTCAGCGCCCCGATAACGGCCTTCACAAAGAAGGACATGAATCCCAACCGCACACCGTGCCGGTTCTCGAAAGCCTCCCGGTTTCTACGGCGGATCGTCATCACCGTGCTCATGTCGATCTCATTGAAGGTCGTCAGCATCGCCGCGGTCTGCTGTGCCTCCACGAGCCGGCTGGCTATGGTGCGCCGCCGCCGGGACATGGGGATGATCTCCTCCCGGCTTTCGCGGGTTTCCCCGGTAGCGCCCGCATTCGTTCCGGCCGGGTGCGAGGGTTCGGGTGTGCCGGTGGGTTCGGCGAGCGATTGTTCCTTCCTTGCCGCAACAGCCCGCTCCACGTCTTCCCGGCGTATCCTTCCACCCATCCCCGTCCCTTCCAGGCCGGAGAGGGAAATACCCGCTTCGTCCGCCATGCGCCGCGCCACGGGAGTCACCCGATCGTCAGGAATCTCTTCCGATTGCTCCGAGGCGGCCGTATCTGCGGTTGTACCCTCCGCGGACTGTTTCTGATCGTCTTCCTGCGAGTCGGTTTCCTCCACTGCCGCGCCGTCGCTGTCCGAGGCCTCGACCTCGGCGCTGTCGTCCAGTACCCCGAGCAGGTCGCCGATTCGGACGTCTTCTCCCGCCGTGCGTTCGATGCGGACCAGGACGCCGCTATCGATGGCGTTCACCTCCAGGCTGACTTTTTCGGTCTCCAGCTCCAGGAGTGCTTCACCCGTCGAAACCGCTTCGCCTTCCTGTTTGAACCACTTGACGACCGTGGCTTCCACGATGGACTCACCGAGTTGCGGCACGGTGATGTCGATGGCCATTTCACACTCCATGGGTAGTCATTAAGATGGCTGTTCTACTCAATACTTCGTGATCTTCGGTACCCTGACAACTGCTCGAATCGAACAAAATGCGCTTAGCGCGGCGATCTGTCAATTCATCTCGACGTTTCCCGATGCCCCCAGGGTATAGGCCATTTTAACGAGTTTTTGCTGGTTCCGGTTGTGGATGGCTGTTGAACCCTCTGATGGACTCGCGCTCGGCGGGCGGGAAACGCGCAGGAGTGGACAGCGGTCTTCCACGGCGGTTTCCAGGACCTTGCGCATATAGTCCCAGGCTCCCATGTTCTCAGGTTCTTCCTGGAGCCAGACGACTTCCTCCAGGTTGGGATATTGATCGATGATTTTTTCCAACTGGTCCACGGCCACGGGATAGAGTTGTTCTATGCGCACAATAGCGGCGTGGGAAGCGCTTTCCCATAGATCGTCATGCATCAGGTCGACATACACCTTGCCGCTACAGAAAACCAGGCGCCGGATCTTATCAGGTGCTTTATGCGCTCTTTCGTCTTCAATGATCGGTCTCCACTTGCCCTCCGAAAGTTCACGGGCCGAAGAAGCCACGTCCGGATGGCGGAGCAGGCTCTTAGGAGTCATGATGATCAGCGGAAGGGGATCAGACTCCAGGAGCCGCGACTGACGACGCAACAGGTGAAAATACTGGGCCGCCGTGGTGCAGTTGGCTACGCGTATGTTGAAATCGGCGCCAAAGGAAAGGAATCGTTCCATCAGACCACTGGAATGATCCGGTCCCTGTCCCTCGAATCCGTGAGGCAGCAGGATGGTCAGCGACGTAGTCTGACCCCACTTGGCGCGGCCGGAAACGAGAAACTCGTCGATGATGATCTGGGCGCCGTCGATGAAATCGCCATACTGGGCTTCCCAGAGCACAAAGCGCTCGGGCGCCTGGATGCTGTACCCGTATTCGAATCCCAAGGCGGCGTACTCGGTTAGCGGCGTGTTACGCGTCTCAAAGGAGGCGTTCGCCTGCGGAAGCCGGCGCAACGGTGTCCAGGCCAGATCGGTCTCGTAGTCGTGCAACACGTTGTGGCGCTGGCTGAAGGTCCCCCGTTCCACGTCCTGACCGGTCAGCCTGACCGGTACTCCGTCCTCGATGATCGAGGCGAAGGCGAGGGTCTCCGCCAGGGCCCAGTCAATTTTCCGCGCGTCCACGTCGTCCAGCGCGCGCCGACGGCGTTCAATCACCCGGGTAAGTCTGGGGTGCAGGGTAAAGGAATCCGGAAACGTCCACAGGGAATCGTTCAGGTTCTTGATACGACGCAGGGAAACGGAAGATCTTATGCGTTTCGCAATACCGGATCTGGGCGGTTTGGAATAGGGTTCCACAAGTACTTCTTCCGGTTTCAATTCTTCTAGCATTTTCTGCATGATCGACATGCGTTCTGCGACCAACTCTTCGGGTTTTGCCGCTTCGATCAGTCCCTCTGTCACGAGACGGTCGGCCCAGACCTTTCTCACCGTCGGTTGGGCTTCGATCCTCCGATAGAGACTGGGTTGGGTGAGCGAAGGGTCGTCCCCCTCGTTGTGGCCATGCCGGCGATACCCGATCAGGTCGATCAGGAAGTCCTTGCGGAACTTGACGCGGTAGGCGTAGGCGATCCGGGCGGCTTCCACGCAGGCCACCGGATCATCGGCGTTGACATGGATAATGGGTATTTCGAATCCCCGTGCGATATCGCTGGCATACAGTGTACTGCGGGACTGCTGCGACGGCGTGGTATAGCCAAGCTGGTTGTTGGTGATGACATGGATGGTGCCGCCTGTCCGGAATCCTGGAATGCGGTACAACGTGAAGGTTTCCGCTACGACGCCCTGGCCCGAAAAGGCCGCGTCGCCATGGATCAGAATGGGCAGATTCCGTTCTGGCAGCGGCCGGACGTCCCCCGGCAGGTTGACGATCGTCCCCGCGGCGCGGGCCATACCCTCCAGCACGGGATTCACCGCTTCCAGGTGGCTGGGGTTCGGCGCAAGGTGTATCTGGAGGTCCACCTCCTTGCCCTTTTCATCCAGGTAGGTCCGCTGGGCGCCGCTATGATACTTCACATCGCCGGTCCACCCCGTATCGTTGCCGGTCTTGTTGACCCGTTGTACCGGATCCCTGAATTCAGCCAGGATATGTTCGTAGGGTTTGTTCAGGATGTGCGCCAGCACGTTCAGCCGGCCTCGGTGGGCCATTCCGATCAGTATGTTGAAGGTGTTTTTCTCGGCGGCCTCGCCGATCACCCCGTCCAGGATGAGGATCATCGTATCCAGGCCTTCGATGGAAAACCGCGTCTTGCCCGGAAAGGTCCGGTGCAGGAACTGCTCGAAGACCTCCACCTGCGTGAGCCGGTCCAGCATGGCCAGAGCGTTGTCGTGGTCCTCCGAGGGCCTGAACCGCCCCGTTTCCGCCGCTTCCTGCAACCATTCCCGCTCTCCCGGGACTTCGATGTGCATATAGTCGTACCCGGTGGTCGACGAATAGACGCGCTTTAGTTTCTTCAGGGCTTCGGACGCGTTCTCGCACTGCTTGCCCACGGGACCGCCGATCAGGGAAGACGGCAGTTGACGCATCGTCTCTTCCGTCACTCCCTGGGCCTGGAGTTCCAGTTCCGTCAGGGGGTCTCCAAGCAAGGCGTCATCCACGGTTGCAAAGACGGAATAAGGGAAATACCTGGGATCGGCCAGGGGATCCAGGTGGGCCCCGAGGTGACCGTACTCCCGGACGTTCTGGGCAAGATTGGCGATGAAGACGATCTGTTCGATATCTGCTGGACAGGCGGGGATGTCACCCGAAAGTCCGCTTGCGGGTTCGCCGTTGAGGGAAGGCGCATGCCGGGAGAACTGCTCGCGCGTGGCCGCATCGACGGAATCAGGGTCCTCGAGGTACCGTTCGTACAACGCGATCACGTAACCGGCGTTCGGACCATGAAACTCGCGCAAGAGATCCAAGCGAATCCTCCTTCTGGCGTCTATACCGACGTGTAAGGATGATCTGGAACTTGTACCTGATTACCGAAGCGACACCTCCGATTCCATTGCGTTACAATCGGCATAGGAAGATAGCCATGGCCGGCCAGAAAGGCAAATGAATTGTGGGGGTTGGGACTGTGATTTAAAGCGCTTGATGAGGGGATGAATTCCCGATTAGTATCTTGACTTTTAAAAGACCTGTACATTACTTCCTCATTTCGGTCTCGTTACAGGCAATACGGCTATTACCGGGAGTGTCGACATCATGAATTTGAGCAGTTTGAAGGGCAGGACCGTTGGGGCCGCGGTATCGGGCGGACTGGACAGTTGTACCTTCACACGCTGGCTCACCGACCACGACGTCGACGTGGTGTGCGTTACCGCAGATCTCGGTCAGCCGGATGAAGAACGCATGGACTATGTCGCGGAGCGGATGATGCGGTGCGGCGCCCGGGAAGCCGTGATCGTGGACGCGAAGGATCAACTGGCGCAGGCAGGCATCGAGGTTATTCAGTGCCAAGCCATGTACGAGGGAAACTACTGGAACACGACCGGCATAGCACGGCACATCACAGTACGGTCCCTGCTTCCCGAACTCAAAAAACGCGGGATCGATATCCTGTCCCACGGCGCGACCGGCCGCGGGAACGACCAGGTCAGGTTTCAACTCGTAACCAACATGATCGATCCTTCGGTGGAGGTCTACGCCCCATGGCGCGACCAAGCCTATTTGAACGACTTCCCCGGAAGGAAGGAAATGATCGACTTCTGCGAAGACCGGCAGTTGCCGATCCAGGCTTCCCACGAGAAACCCTATTCCACGGATGCCAATATTCTCGGCCTGACCCACGAGGCCGGTCGTCTCGAATCGCTCGAAACCCCGGCCGGATTCATATCGCCCGGCATGGGCGTTCATCCCCGGGAGGCGCCCGATTCGCCCGAGTACTTTGCCGTACGATTCGAACAGGGCGTTCCCGTCCGGATCAACGAAGAACCGGTCACGCCCCTTACGGCCATCGAAACGGCCAACCGGATCGGCGGGAGAAACGGGGTTGGTATCGGTATCCACACGGTGGAAAACCGTTTCGTGGGTATCAAGAGCAGGGGCGTTTACGAATCACCGGCCATGACGCTTCTCGGACAGTGTTACGAGTACTTGCTGCAGCTCATTCTCGACCGGCGGTCCCGCCGCACCTTCGACCAGACTTCGGCGATGATCGCGGAACAGATCTACCAGGGCTACTGGTACGATCCGTCCACCCAGGCTCTCCGGGCTTCCGTGGACGTGTTCAACAAACTGGCCACGGGGACGATCCGGGTCGAACTGTACAAGGGCCATGTCTCCTTTCAGTCGGCCGAGGACGTCCCGCACTCCCTCTATTCGGAAACGACGGCGTCCATGGAGGGCGTGGGCGACTTCGACCATAAGGACTCCGAGGGCTTCCTCGGCGTTCTGGGGGTCAGCGCGAAGGCACTCAGATCCTCCAGCCAAACGCGATAAACGGGAAAAAAGACGACGGGAGGCAAAATCCATGCCAGTGGGCACGAAAAACAAGGTGATTCCCGGATGCGGTACCCATCACGTGGCTATACAGTCGAGGGACTGGAATGCATCGCTGCAGATGTACCGGGATGTCCTCGGGATGCACATCGTGGCGGAATTCGGACCGGAGGAACGCAGGATCCTGCTCCTCGACACCGGGGACGGCAGCCACATTGAGTTGTTCCAGCCCACGGACGAGACTCCGAATCCGGGCGGACCTGTTCCCAACGATCCGGTCACGCACCTTGCGCTGGCCACGACGGACACGCGGGCTGCGACCGAACATGTCCGTTCCCATGGATACGAAGTGACCGTCGAACCGAAGGATGTCAATCTCGGGGGACTGGACGTAACCATTGCGTTTTTTAAAGGCCCTAGCGGCGAAGTGGTCGAATTCTTCCAGGTACATTGAGCTACTGCTGAATACGCAGTGACCCGTCCTGGTTTCATAAATCATATTTGCTCACCCACATCCACGGTACCTTCCCATGTATCGATTCCTCAGTACCCTGGTCCTTTTCCTGGTAACATTGAATCCGGTTTTAGCCCAGGACTATGACGTTTCCGAACTCCAGACCCGAGCGGAACTGTCCTATTTCGACGAGACGACGCGGTACGAAGAGGTCATGTCGTTCATGCGGGCGGCCGTGCTCATCTCCGACAGGCTCCATCTGACCGAATTCGGTTACACGACGGAAGGACGAAGGCTGCCCCTGCTCGTCTACGGCGACCTCTGGGACGCGACCGCCGAGGAAGTCGGCCAGGCCGGCAAGACCCGGGTATTCATCCAGGCGAACATCCACGCGGGGGAGGTATGCGGGAAGGAAGCCCTGCTCATGCTCATCCGGGAGTTGGCTTCCGGGGAGCACTCGGCCTGGGCCGATTCGCTGGTGCTGCTCATGGCGCCCATTTACAACGCGGACGGCAACGAAATGATCAGCCTGTACAACCGTCCACGTCAACACGGCCCCGTGGGCGGCATGGGACAACGGCCCAACGCCCAGGGTTTCGACCTCAACCGCGATCACATGAAGCTGGACTCCCCCGAGGCGCGTTCCCTCGTCGGGCTCATGAACGAATACGATCCCCACGTGCTCATCGATCTCCATACGACCAACGGGACCGTCCACGGATACCACCTGACCTACTCGCCGCCGCTCAATCCCAACACCGCCGATCCGATCATCGACCTGCTGCGGGGGGAGTGGCTGCCCGCCGTGCGCGACACCATTCGGGAGACCTACGGTTGGGAGTTCTACTACTATGGCAACGTGCCACGGACCGGGTCGACCCTGGAACGGGGCTGGTACACCTTCGATCACCGACCCCGTTTCAACAATAATTACGTAGGACTCAGAAACCGTATCGCCATACTGAGCGAAGCCTATTCCTACGCGTCGTTTGAAGAACGTATCCTGGCCACCCTGGCGTTCGTGAAGGAAAATCTACAATACGCCCACCAGAACGCGGCTACGATCCGCCAGACCCTTGATACCGTGGACCTGGCGACTGTCGTGGGGCAAACCTTCGCAGTTAGTTCCGCGTACTCCCGGTCCGCGGAAACTGTTGATATCCTGCTGGGTGAAGTAGAGGAAACACGCAATCCGTACACCGGTGAAGTCATGTATCTCAGGAAGGAAACCGTAAGTCCGACATCGATGTACGAATACGGGCAATTCTCCGCGAAAGAGACCGAACGTGCACCCCGAACCTACTTTGTGCCTCCGTCGCTGACCACCGTGATCGAGCGGCTCAGCGCCCACGGCGTATGGTTCGAAGAGCTTACCAGCTCAAGGGAACTGGCACTGGAGAGGTTCAGGATAGATGAGACGCAGGCGGCCTCGCAGCCCTTCCAGGGCAGGCACGAACGGACCCTCTCCGGCGCGTACGAGCCTGTGGTCCAGACACTGGAAGCCGGCACGCTGGTCGTGCCGGTCGATCAGCGACTGGGCAGACTGGTATTCTACCTGCTGGAACCCCGGTCCGACGACGGCCTGGTCGCGTGGGCACTGATGGACGACGTCCTGGAAGATGCGAGTTACTATCCCATCCTGCGTGAACCGGCCGATTAGATACTAGCGGGAATCCCACCCCACGGAGCCTCCATGCCCAGACGCGTCATCCTGGACACGGATACGGGAGTTGACGACGCGCTGGCCATCCTGCTGGCCATGCGGTCCCCCGAACTGAGCGTCGAAGCCATCACGGGGGTCTGCGGAAATTCGCCCCTGGACCACTGCATTCGCAACATTCACATCACGCTGGACGTACTTGATGTCCAGTCCGCACCGGTAGTGTCCCGGGGCGAGGACCGGCCGCTGGTACGCGAACTGGCCTTTGCGGGGGATATCCACGGGATTGACGGGCTGGGCGAGGTGACCCGCCTCGTGCATGCCGATGGGGCCCGTATCTATCCTGAACCGACCCGCCGGGCAAGTCCGGTGCATGCTGTTGAACTGATCCTCGAAAGCGCCCACAAGTATTCGGATGAACTGACCCTGATCGCCGTGGGCCCGCTGACCAATGTCGCAAGGGCCGTCATGAAGGATCCGGACCGAATGCGCGGACTCCGGGAAATCATCATCATGGGCGGAGCCTTCGAGACGCACGGCAACGTGTCCCCGGTAGCGGAATTCAACATCCACGCGGACCCGCACGCCGCCCAGATCGTCTGCGACTCGGGGATCCCGCTGGTGTTCGTTCCCCTCGACGTGACCAGGCAGGCCTTGCTCGACGCCGAATTGATATACCGATATGCCGAACAGGGAGGCGCCAGGGCGACCTTCGTACGCGATTGCACCGCCCGTTACGTTGCGTTTCACCGGCGAAAAAGAGGGGTCAACGGATGCTTTCTACACGATCCCCTTGCTGTAGCCGTTGCGATCCGGGAGGATCTCGTAACGCTGGTGCCGGCGCGGGTGGACGTGGAAACCTCCGGCGACCTCACCACGGGCATGACCGTCGCCGACCTTCGGTCACAGTCCGGGAGCGAACCGAACGCCAGGGTTTGCACCGCGCTCGACGTCCGTGAATTCCTATCACTGTTTGAGGAGAGGGTGCTCGCATGATCCTCAAGGACCGCACGGCGATCGTCACGGGTGGCGGGCAGGGTATCGGCCAGGCTATATGCAGAATCTTCGCGGAAGAAGGGGCATACGTCCTGGTCGTGGATATCGACGAATCCCGGGCACAGCAGACGGTTCGTCAACTGAACGGAGACGGTCTGAAGGGGATGGCGGTCCGGGCCGACGTTTCAGACGGATCGGCGGTGAAGACCCTCGTCAACGGCATTGTCGAGGATTCCGGCCGCATCGATATTCTGGTGAACAACGCGGGACTCGGATTGTTCAGGTCGGTAGAACAGTGCACGGAAGAGGAATGGGACCAGGTGATGGCCGTGAATCTCAAGGGGCCTTTCCTGTTGGCAAAAGCCGTATTACCAGCGATGCAGGCGCAAAAAAGCGGTGCGATGGTCAACATGGTATCGGTGGCGGGCAAGACCGGCGGTGTGGTGTCCGGCGCGCCTTACTCGGTATCCAAGGCCGGACTCGAGTGCCTGACCAAGTCGCTGGCCCGGGAACTGGCGCCCCACGGGGTACGGGTAAACGCCATTGCGCCCGGAATCATAGAGACCCCGTTGACCGCCCATCACGATCCATCGTTCGTCGAAGCGATTCCCCTGGGAGGCAAAGGGCAACCCCGTGACGTGGCCGAGGCGGCGCTGTTCCTGGTATCCGATCGATCCCGTCATATCACGGGCGAAATCCTGGATGTCAACGGCGGCCTGCTGATGGATTGACCCACACAACGGGACGAACGCGAGGACGGAATATTGCATACCAGGACCGCAGCAGTTGGCAATTTCGCGGTGGATATCGTGGACAGGGCCGCGGAGGATCCGGGTAAAGTCGCCTTGAGATGGCAAAAGGCCGGTGGCGTGGCATCGGACGTGACGTTCCTCGACCTGAAAATCCGTTCCGAGAAGTTCGCGCACGTGCTGCACGGCCATGGCGTCTGGCCAGGACACCGGGTATTCATCCTGTTGCCGCCGTGCATCGCATGGTGGGAGTCGGTTCTCGGATGCATGAGGGCCGGCGCCGTGGCCGTTCTGGGCCAGGACGCGTCCACTCCGCAAATCCTGAGCGAACAGATCGTCCATTCCCGCTCGACCGTGGCTATCGCGACCGTTGCCCTGGCTGACATGATCGACCTTGTCATGGATCAATGTCCGGACATCGCCCACCGATTCGCCGTAGGATGGGAGCGCGAAGGCTGGGTCGACTACGACCGCCGCGTCTCGCTCGCGCCAGCCGGGTTCGAGGCGACGGAGACTCGGGGAACGGACCCCTGCGTCGTCGTATACGACCGGGGAATCTCTCCTACCGAAACAACATACCGTCACGGCGATGTAAAATTCGATCTCGACCAGCTCGATGCCTGGCGTGACGGACTGGCTGTCGCGGTACACGACGCGTCCGAAAACCCATGATTCCCGCGCTGACCGACTACCTGATCGTGGATCTCACCACGCAGCTGCCAGGCCCCTACTGTACCATGCTGCTTGCCGACCTGGGCGCCCGGGTGATCAAGGTCGAACCCCCCGGCGGCGATCCGTTGCGCAAGTTTCCCCCGGCATTCGCGAGCGTAAACCGCGGCAAGCGGGATATCGTGATCGATCTGAAACAGGAACAGGGACGGGAGGTCATCAGCCGCCTGATTTCAAGGGCGGACGTGGTACTGGAGGGATTTAGACCCGGCGTCGCCGAACGCCTTGGTGTGGACTATGCATCGGCCAGGGAATTCAACCCCTCCGTCGTTTACTGCTCGATATCGGGTTTCGGACAGGACGGTCCCTATCGGACCCGCGCCGGACACGACATCAACTATCTCGCAATTGGCGGCTTGCTGGGGCGCAGCGATCCGCCCGCGGTTCCGCCCGTGCTTATATCGGATCTTTCGTCCGGATTGTACGCCGCGCTGGCCGTTTCCGCTGCGCTGATACACCGTACATCCACCGGCGAAGGCCGTTACATCGATCTGTCCATGACAGACTGTATTCTGTCCTGGATGGCACTCGATATCGCCAGTTCGGCACATGACCCGCGGGCGGCCCGTCAACCGATCCTTGGAAACATCCCGCACTACGGTATTTTCGAGACTTCGGACAGTCGATTTATCAGCCTGGGGATCGTCCATGAGGACCACTTCTGGGTCCGCCTCTGCGATGTCCTGGAATTAGACGACTGGAGAGACTGGTCTTCGGAAACACGCACCGCGCGGGAGACCGAAATACGGGAAAAACTACGCGTCGTGTTCGCCACCGCTTCCTGCCGGGAATGGGATCGGCGTCTGAGGGAAGCGGACGTGCCCTGCGGCGCCATTTACAACCTTGACGAACTTCCGGATGACCCTTATATACAGTATCGAAATCCGTTTTACAGTCTCGTAGCATCCGACCACACGGAGAGCACGCAGGTAAGAGCGCCGTTTCGAACGGACCCGTCCGACGCCGAAGCGCCTCTCCCGCCGCCCGTCCGGGGTGAGCACACGCGAAACGTGCTTTCGGAGTCCGGGTACACGGATGTGGAGATTGATGATTTGATCCAACAGGGAGTTATACACGAATACCACGACGCGGAAAAGCAACCCGAATCCCCAAAGGAGACATCATGAGTATCGTCGTGCGAAACTGGCGAGACCAGGAACCGTACGTGGGGCACATCAGCGCGGTGGTTTGGACGCTGTACCAGTCCCATGACAAGGATGAGACATCTCCGCCCGATGTAAACCGCCTGCATGGGATCAACAGCTTCGTCAAGCATGGGCTCCAGGGCCACCAGCATTCGGACCACCATCAGCATACCGACATCGAGCAGATGTACTTCGTTCTACGCGGGCGCGGTCAGCTTACCATCGGCGATGACAAGGTGGACGTTCGGGACGGCACGGCCGTTTACATGCCTGTCCACGTGCCGCACCAGGCATTCAACGACTCAGATGGCTGGATGGAGCATCTGATCGTCAGTTGCCCGCTGGACGAAATCCGGGAAGGTACGCCCGCGGTCTGCGACTGGCGAGACGTCCATCCCATCGTGCTTGAAGGCGGTACCATTTCGTGGCCCCTTCTGCAACGTGAAGAAGATGCCGACGCCAGCGAGGGCGGAGTTCTCCAGCGCGTGCACAGCGTGACCCGATACGCCGTCCAGGGACGGCAGGGTTCAGCGTGGCAGCAGTTGGATAGTATAGAGCTCGTACACTACGTGCTCGGCGGTTACGGAACGATCGAGGATCAGGACGGCAACCGTCAACTGGTCACGGAAGGATCTGCGGCCCATGTGCTTCCGGGCGTAGCGCATCGATTCGTCAACCAGGGCGAAGGATGGTTAGAATACGTCACCTTCGCAGTCGAAGTAGGCGAAATCGAAGAGCAGCGGGAAACCGATACTGATTCGGACACCGAGGACGAGCAGAGCGGAGTGGAAGAAGCCGCTGCGACTATTGTGATTGCGGAAGTCGACTGGGATGAGGCCGACGCGGTGGAGACCGAGGAAGAGATCGAGGAAGCGGTGGCTGCCGATGCGGTCGACCCGGACGATGAGGCAGAAGCCGAAGTCGGCGATGAAGAAGATGAGGACGACGATGGAGACGAATCAGCCGGAGAGGTTGAGGACGTCGACGTAGATGATGGGGAAGAGGCCGTAGACGACGAAGCAGAAGAAGAAGCCGAAAACGGAGACGATGAGGAAGATGAGGGGGAAGAGGATGAAGAGGATGAAGCCGACGAGGCAGTGGAAGAAGCCGTAGACGGCGATTGGGACGATGAGGACGGGGAGGAAGTCGAAGACGGCGACGATGAGGACGGGGAGGAAGCCGAAGACGGCGACGATGAGGACGGGGAGGAAGCCGAAGACGGCGATGGGGACGATGAGGATGATGAGGGGGAAGAAGCCGAAAACGGCGACGATGAGGTAGAGGAGAGGGAAGAGGCCGTAGACGACGAGGCAGAAGAAGAAGCCGTAGACGGCGATGGCGACGATGAGGTAGATGAGGGGGCCGAAGAAGGTGTCTATGAGGCCGAGGAGTCCGACGAAGAAGCCGATGAGGCCGAAGAAAGCGTCGATGAGGCTGAAGAGTCTGACGAAGAATCCGAGGTCACCGAAGAGGATAGCGGAGAAACCAACGCAGCCGACGATGAAACCGAAGATCTCGATGCGGACGATGAATCAACCGCTGCCGAGGACGAGATTGATCTGGATGACGAAGAAACGGATTTCGATATCGAAGACGAAGATGAGACCACCGTTGAGGACGAAACAGGGGAGGAGGACGATTCCCTTGATCCGTACAAACGGTAAACGAAAGCGTACGTGAACAACCTACCCGCCCGATCTTTCGGGCGTACCGGCATGCGTCCGGCGGCGCTGGCCATGGGCGCCGCCTTTCTGCACGGAAGCCCGGAGGCGGTCGATGCGATTCAGACTGCCCTGGAACTGGGTATCAACTATTTCGATACCTATCCTGGCCACCACGAGGAAAAATGGGGAGAAGCGCTGTCCGGCGTTCCCCGATCCTCCTACTACCTCCAGGCCAAGATCGGCACCCATCCCGAACGCAGGAAGGATTTCTCCGGGGAAGGGGCCAGATGGAGTCTGGACCGTAGCCTGCATGCCCTGAAGACGGACTACCTCGACTCCGTACTGGTACACGATCCAAACGACATAGACGAATTACTGCGTGAAGGCGCGGTGTTCGATGTCCTGCGTGAACTGAAATCGCAAGGGGTGGTCAAAAACATCGGCCTTGGCGCCCGTACGCACGACTGGCACGTACGGCTGATCGATGAAGGCATTAACGACGTGTCCCTGACCTTCCTGGACTATACGCTGATCAATCAGTCGGCTGCTTCTACCATCTTTCCGGCGGCCAGGAGTCGGCGAGCCGGCATTATCCTGGCCAGCGTGCAAGGCATGGGACTCCTGACCGGATCGGAACCGGACGCGGAACGGGAGCGTGCCATGCATCCCGGTAACGAACCGTGCGCGCACCGGATCTGGACCTGGTGCCGGGAACACGGGGTAAACATCCGGCATCTGGCCATTCAGTTCTGCCTGTCGGCGCCAGTGGACAGCGTGGTTATGTTTGGTCCGTCGAATATACAGCAGGTGCGCGACGCGTACGAAGCCGCCACCGACACCATTCCGACCGATCTTTGGCAGAAGTTCGACCAGGCATTCGGCATCCGGCCAGGCATGGACGCCAGCCAGTTTTAATTCCTGGATTGATCTGTTTTCGACACCTTTACAGCCCGAGGCAACCTCAACCCGTCAAGTCCCCACGGAACTGATACTTCATGCCCTCACTGTCCTTTTCACCCCGTGTACCCGTTATCGACGCCAACGTATGCGTGGGCAATCACCACACCGGACCGTCGCCCTGCCAGGATCCTTCCCAGTTGCTCGCCGAAATGGATACGTGCGGCGTCCAGCGCGCAGTGATATACCATGCGCAAGGCGAAGAGATCAGTCCCACGGACGGCAATATCCTTTTGGAGGAATGGCTCGAGCATGAAGGAAGACTGATTCCCCAGTGGTCGGTCGCGCCGGTGGACACCTCCATGAAGCAGCTCGAGGAACTGCACAATCAGGGCCGGGTAACGTCCGTTCGCCTGCACAACACCCAGTCCGCCGGACTTCCGTTTCGTCCCTGGGGCTATGATGGTCTGCTGTCCTTTCTCACGGAAGCCGGGATCCCATTGTGGATCCCGTTGATGGACGTGGATATGAACGACCTGGTAACGACTCTCCAGGCCTATCCGGATCTGCGCGCGGTGCTCGTCGGCGCGCACTATACCCACGCGGTGGTCGTTCGCGGTCTGCTTGAAGCGAGTCACAACGCCGTACTGGAACTCAGCCGCTACGAGCCCATCGGCGAAGTGGAGGCGCTCGTAGACCGGTATGGTGCGCATCGTCTGATCTACGGCTCCTGGTATCCCAGGTACGCCATGGGTCCGATCCTTTTCTACCTGCACCACACCCGAGTGAGCGACGAAGATCTCGCGCGGATCTGCGCCGGAAACGTCGAGCGCCTGCTCGAACCGCAGCGGGGGACGTCATGATTGACGGCACGAGGATAATCGACTTCCACGGACACGTGGGCCGTTGGGAACGATACGGCATGATCGACGATCCTGAACTACTGCTGCATGCCATGGATGCCGTCGGTATCGACATCGCATGCCTGTTTCACATTTTTCATCCGGACGGCACCACGGGCAACGATCTTACCGCGAAATTCGTCGCCCGGAACCCGGAACGGTTCGTGGGATTCGCCTATGTCTCCCCGACCATGCCCGACCGAATGGTGCCCGAACTGGAGCGGGCGGTCGACCAGCTGGGTTTTCCGGCCATCAAACTTTACCCGCCCTATACGCCCTGGCCCTTCCACGAAGAACCCTGGCATCCGATCTATGAATTCGCCCAGGACCGGGGTCTGACCATCATCTTCCACACGGATCACTTTAAGAACAGCCGACCCCGGTACTTCGAAGACCTCGCCCCGGCCTATCCCAGGGTGAATTTCGTTTCCGGTCATTCGGGCAACGTGCCCGAAGCGCGCGCCGAAGCCATCGCGGCGGCACAGAAGTACCCAAACGTCTACCTGGAGACCTGCTCTACGTACCGGACACCCGGTGTTATCGAAGAACTGGTGGAAAAGGGCGGAGCCGACCGCGTGCTGTACGGGTCGGACATGCCCCTGATGGATCCGAGGCCGCAGATCGGCAAGATCATCACGGCCCGTATCTCTCCCGAGGCCAAGCGGATGGCGCTGGGAGGCAATGCGGCCCGATTGCTCGAATTGTAGCCCAGTTCGGATTATAGATTGAATGATGTACCCGCTCATGCTGTCTGACCACCTACGCCCATGGAGGATTACGTGATACTCGACAATACTGAGCTGCATAACGTCCACGAATTACTGGATGACCCCGAAGGCATGGGCAGCATTTGCTGCCGTGTCCCCAATGACCTTCGCGTGACGCTGAATGAAGCTGCCTTGAACAATGCACTGGTGTCAACGGGATGCGAAATCCGGTTCAACCTGGAAGGACCGCAGGCGGTTATAACCCTGCAGAGTCCCGAAGGACCGACGCTCGTGGAAGTGTTCCTGGGCGATTTCTTCAGCGCTTTGCATATTGTCGACGTAACCCCGACACGGATTGTCGTGGCGCGGCCCGATGCCGAGAAGGTCATGCGCCAGGTCACCCCGACAAGCGCACGGTTCGACACCGGGCTTACCCGGGTGATCCTGCCGTGGCGTCCTTCAGTCCGATTGATCTCCATAGAGGGAGGAACGTCGCTGCCGAGACCGGACCAGACTCCTAAAACGCGGTACCTGGCCTACGGTTCGTCGATCACCCACGGAAGCACGGCCGTACGGCCCACGGGCACGTACCCCGCCCGGGCGGCCGACCTGATGGGCACCGATCTCTTCAACCTGGGATTCGGTGGAGGCGCTCACCTGGAAGCGGGCATGGCGGACTACATTGCGGGACGCAATGACTGGGACATCGCGACGCTCGAGATGGGCATCAACGTCGTGCAGGCATTCGACGTGGACGAGTTTCACCGGCGCGTCGAGTACTTCGTGACGACCATTGTCGACGCGCATCCCGATGACTGGATCTTCTGCATTGACATATTCCCATGCCTGTATGATTTTATGGGCGTCGAAAAAGCCGAAACCTTCCGGTCCATCGTGGCCGAACGTGTGCGGCAGTTGAACCGGCCCAGGCTCGTGCACATACCGGGTGACGCCATGCTCAGGTCCATGACCGGACTTACGGTGGACCTGGTGCATCCGGCGCCAGCCGGTTTCGAGGAAATGGCGCGGAACCTGGCGGACATCATTCGCGCCCGTAGAAAGTAAGCGCAAAGGACGTGAAGAACGGAGATCGATTCACCAACCAGTCACGAAAAAGGGGTAATAAATGGATACCATTCGCGTAGGCGTGGTCGGTGCCGGCGGCAACACGGTAAGCATGCATATACCGAAGCTGCAGGCCATCGAAGGGGTGGAGATCGTCAGCGTGTGCAACCGTAGCCGCGCGTCATCAGAGCGGGTGGCCAGGAAGTTCGGCATCCCGACCGTCTACGAAACGTGGACGGACCTGATCGAGGCGGACGATTCGGATGCCATCGTCGTCGGTACCTGGCCCTACCTGCACTGCGCAACGACCCTTGCCGCCCTGGCTTCCGGCAAGCACATCCTGTGCGAAGCGCGCATGGCCATGAACCTCGAAGAAGCCCAGCTCATGCACGACGCCGCCCAGAGCAATCCCGATCTCGTAGCCCAGATCGTACCTTCCCCCATGACACTGTGGGCCGACAAGACCATACAACGCCTCTTAACGGAAGGATACGCGGGCGACATACTCAGCGTGGAGCTCCGCTCCTCCGGCAGCGAGTTCATCGACAGGGACAGTCCGATGCACTGGCGTCAGAACTACGACCTGAGCGGCATGAACATCATGTCCATGGGTATCTGGTACGAGGCGATGAGACGCTGGATCGGGGATCCGCTCACGGTGTTCGCCCAGGGCAAGACCTTCACGAAAATGCGTAAAGACGCGGAGACCGGCGTGATGCACGCCATTCGGGTTCCGGAGCACATCGACGTCGTGATGGACATGATCTGCGGCGCATCGGCCTATTTGAAAATTTCGACCATTCAGGGGCTCGCCGACGAAAACGAGGCCACGATCTATGGCAGCGAGGGCACGATCCGAATGGGCGACGGCAAAATCTACGGTGCGCGGCGCGGGGAGGAAGTACTTGGAGAGATCGAGATCCGGCCCGGAGACCACGGAGAATGGCGGGTGGAGGAAGAGTTCGTCAACGCCATCCATGGCCTGGAGAAGGTCACGCACACGCCCCTGGACATTGGAATCAAGTACATGGAATTCACCGAGGCCGTGAACCGCAGCATGGCGGAAGGGAAAGCCATCTCCCTGCCGCTCTAAGCATGCAGCGTAACATTAAGATTCGGATCTGATCAGTGGATCGCGGTTAAGAAGAGGTATGCGGCTGCGAAGGATTGACGCGGTCCACGTAGGCCAGTAACGCATCGATCATGTTTTGCGGCGTCGATTCGTTGACGACGGTGTAATCCGCCATGGCAATGGGACCGCCTTTTTCGATGTTCTCGATCTCGGCGTGGTCCCGCTTCCGGGCCTCGTCCGCCTTGAGAGGGCGCATTCGGTACTGGGGGTCGTTTTTAGCGTCGTGCACGCGATGTTCCAGGCGCTCATACCGGGTCTTCGGCGAAGAGACGACGGCCACCACGTGGATGCGGTCGCCATAGGCTTCCTTCAGAATCTTGTGCTCCGACCAGGAATACATTCCGTCAATCACGACGTGATCGTGTTTGAGTCCTTCTTCGATGGCAGACAGCGAGAGCAACGCAAACGCGCCCATGCCATGGTCGCGGCGTAACTGTTCCCGCATCGTCTTTTCGTTCTCCGGGTTTATTGCTTTACCTTCCTCCTTGAGGCGGTCGATGGTCACCTGGCCAAAGCGGATATGCCGCCACCCCCTGTCGACCAGGCATCCCGCTGCCGTCGACTTGCCGGAGCCGGTCATTCCTACGATGGCGACAATGATATGCATGGTGTGCCAGGTGATTGCGGGATGAAATCAGAATCCCTTTAAACATGGAGAATCGGCCGGAATATACAGCTCCGACGCCCTCCTGTCAAACTGGATGTATGGAAAGGATATAGTCCTTGACGATTACCGTGCGCCGGTTTTGTTTTAACATTCTTCCCGTTTTCAAAAACACCTGATCCTGACAAAATGCAGTGGAGGTGCGGCATGGCTGAACAAGTACCGGAGCGTGGCGGAAGTCGATTTCAACTCGAAACCGAACTGGCTCGGGACCTGGGCCTGGTCGCGGCCACGACGATCATCGTCGGCGGCATCATAGGATCAGGAATATTCGGCGCTCCCGCGGGTATCGCGGCCGTGCTGGGATCTCCGGAACTGTTCCTGCTTGTCTGGGTAATCGGCGGCCTACTCTGCTTTTCGGGTGCCCTGTGTTTCGCCGAACTGGGCGCCATGATGCCCCGCACGGGAGGCATCATTGTCTACCTTCGCGAGTCCTATCCACCCGTCGTGCCCTTTCTCTATGGATGGACGGAGACCGCCGTAATCTGTCCCGGCGCGCTGGCCGCAGTCGCCATGATCTGCACTTCGTACATCGGTTATTTCATGCCGGAAATCTCGATGGAGAACGTTCTGATTCAAGCCGGACCGCTCATGGTCTCGACGCAGCACCTGGCCATTTTCGCCGTCCTTGGGCTACTGGGTGCCGTGAACTACGCGGGCGTGCGTTACGGCGGTATCATATCCAACCTTTCTACCTTCGCCAAGGTCGCGGCACTGCTCGCACTGGTGTTCCTGGCCCTGATTGTCGGCGGATCCGCGGAGAATTTCTCCACGCCGTCGGCTACGGGCAGGGAAATGAGCCTCTTCGGCGCGTTGGGTACGGCCATGGTCGGCATCCTGTTTTCGTACAACGGCTGGTACAATACGAACAACGTCGCGGGCGAGGTCAAGGATCCGAGAAGGGTACTTCCCCTGGCCATCATCATCGGCCTGAGCCTGTGCATGCTGGTCTACCTGGCTGTCAACTGGGCTTACCTGTACGTCATGAATATCGACGAAATCGCGCAGTCGAACCAGATTGCGGCCGAAGTAGCGGAAAGACTGATCGGCCCGATCGGAGGGTCACTTACCTCCCTCGCGGTCATCGTGGCCACCTTCGGAACGCTGAACGCCAACATCATGTACATGCCGCGTATCGCCTATGGAATGGCTCGTGAACGCCTGTTCTTCAGCTGGTTCACCCGCGTGCATCCCAGGTTCCGCACGCCTTCCAGAACGATCACGACGTTGACCATCCTGGGCATGGTCTGGAGCCTCGTCGGGAACTTCATGGAAATAGTCCTGGCTGTCATGTATGTGCTGTTCGTGTTCTACGTGCTGACCGTCATCGCCGTGTTCATCCTCCGTCGCAAGTATCCCAATGAGCCCCGGCCATTCAAGGTGTGGGGTTATCCCGTCACGCCGCTCTTCTTCATCGTCGTTTCCCTCGGATACATCGTTTCGACGGTCGTCTTCAGTTTCGGAGATGCCCTGCCTGGCGTGATCGTCCTGGCGCTCGGCGTACCGGTTTACCTGCTCTGGTTCCGCAGTCAGGTGATTCATGAATAGTCTTCAGATACAGGAGTAGAGGAGTTTCAGATGCCAGTAATGAACGGCGGCGAGGCACTAATCAAATCCCTTCATTTGAACGGCGTGCGTGTCGTTTTCGGATTGCCCGGTGCCGGCCAGTATGAAGCCATCGACGCAATTTACAAGCAGGAGGGAATGCAGTACATCGCAACCCGCAACGAACAGGCGATCAGCTACATGGCCGACGGGTATGCCCGTGTGAGCGGCCATCCGGGAGTGGGCCTGGCAGTAGAAGGACCGGGGTTTTTCAATACCACCGCCGGACTCGCCACGGCCTTTGCCCAGTCGTCACCCGTGCTGCTTATTACGGGCGACCATCATGGAGTGTCCACACCCGGACGGCCTGAACACGACAGCTTAAATGACTACGGAGCCTATTCGAAATGGGCCGGACGGACCGAATCTCCGGCAGAGATACCAGGTATGGTCCGGGAGGCTTTTAAGCAACTGAACACGCCTCGGAAGCGCCCCGTCATCCTGGAAATTGGGCCTGCCGTATTCCGTGCCGAAGAGGAGGTCTACCTGCTTGACGCGGAATCCTCTACTCCATCCGCGGGTGACGCGGCCGATTTGGAGCATGCAGCGAGACTGCTTGCAGGGGCGGAACGACCGCTGATCTGGGTGGGCGCCGGGGCATCGGAAAGCGCGTCCCTGGTACGGAAAATCGCGGAACACCTGGGAAGTCCGGTCGTCAGCAGCCGCAGCGGCAAAGGCATCCTTCCGGCGCGCCATCCTCTTTCGCTCGGTATGTTCGAGGCGCGGTTCAAGCCACTGAAGGACCGCGTGGACGAATGCGACGTGATCCTGGCCGTGGGCACGGCGACCGACATGAGCGGCCGCCTGGCCTCGCAGACGGTCATCCGGATCGACGACGATCCCGCAGAAATCGGCCTGGACGGCGCTCACACGCACGGCATTCTTGGTGACGCCGCGCTGAGCCTGGAAATCCTGCACGGCAGCCTGTCAGGTCTGTCCGCCCCCAGGCCGAACGTCACCGAGGATGTCCAGGCAATCAATACACACCGATTCGGTCCGGAGGAACAGCTTCAGCCCCAGGGCGCCTTCATGGATGCCCTGCGTACCGCCATCCCGGACGAAGGCATACTCGTGGGCGGCATGAACCAGATGGGATATTACAGCAGGAACTACTATCACTGCCAGTCCCCCCGGGGATACCAGACCTCCTCACACCATGGCACGCTCGGCAGCGTGTTTCCCGTCGGCATCGGTCTCAAGATCGGGCGGCCCGAACGTCCGGTCGTCGTGGTGTCCGGCGACGGTGGCATACTCTATAACCTGCAGGAACTCGCCACCGCCGTAAAATACGGCGTAAACGTCGTGACCGTTGTGTTCAACGACAACGCGTACGGCAACGTCTGGCGTGCCCAGGTCGAGGAATTCGACGGCCGCGTCATCGGTACTGAGCTCCACAATCCTGATTTCGTCCGGTTGGCCGAAGCCTATGGCGCAAGGGGGGTTCTGGCGGAGGATGCCGCGCAGCTGGAATCAGCGGTGCAGGAGGCAGTCTCGGCCTATACGCCTACCCTGATCGAGGTACCGGTCGATCCCTGGGAGAGAAGGTACTAAACGAACTGGTGTGCGGCGGGCATGCCGGCCACTTCAGGCAGGACATTTCCACTTCGGGCCAAACCCCGCGTCCCGCAGGATACTTACCCCCACATCCCAGAACTGGTCGATATTGCCCACGCCGTGAGAATCGTCGCCGGGGACGACGGCGATTCCCATCTTTCGAGCCTGTTCCAGCACGGGGCGGGAGATGTAGGGTTCGGGCTGGCCTTTTTTCAACGCGGCCAGGTTGAAGTCCAGGATTAGTCCACGTTCGCGTATCTCTTCCAGGTTGCGCACGATCCGTTGCCATACAACGGGCCTGACCAGGCGCTCACGGTAATCGGGATCGAATATCCTGATCAGATCGAAGTGCCCGACCACTTCGGGCGAAAGCGTCGTGATGACTTCGAACTGGCGGTCGAAGTAGGCGCAGTATAGCTCGTCCACCCCGCCCGCTGCCTCTGCCGCCGCCTGGTAAGACTCCGGGGTCGAATCGATCAGCCGGTCCTCTACATGGTGAACGGAACCGACGATGTAGTCGGGCTTGCACTCCTTCCGTACCTCGGGCACCCACTGTTCATATCCGCTGTACGCCTCCGCTTCGAAGGCCACCAGGATCCTGATTTCCGACGAGTATTTGTCCCGAAGCCGTCGGCAGGTTGACATGTAATCGGCGAAACGGGCTTGTTGATCGGCCGCGCTCATCCCGGCCGCGGTCTCGTCGGGATAACTGAGCTCATCTTTTACCGGCGGCATGTGTTCGGTGATGCCCACCCAGGCGTAACCGCGGGCGATGTATGCCCGGACAATGTCTTCCAGCAGGTCTACCGCGTGACCGCAGAACTGTCCGCTGTGCCCGCCGTGGACGGAGACGCGCTCGGGAGATGCCGCCATCCTCAACCTTTCTTCGATTGATTCAATTTTGGGCGTTAAACTATGCGAGGCCCGCCCTGTCCCATGCGCCGTGCATCGCATCGGCGGTCTCTCTCAGGGCGTCCTTCGGCGGCAGGGCATTCACCCGCGCACTGAAAGGCTCTGCCGTAACCGGACCATCGTATCCCATGGCTTCCAGCACGGTGAGGAATCGCGCGAAGTCGAGCACGTCGGTTTCGCCGGGCAGGCATCGAACCTGGTCGATCTGCTCGTCTACCGGGATTCCGGCCGGGGCGTCGTTTACATGCACGTTGACGACGTCGTCGTTACCCAGCATAGCGAGGTCATCCCAGGTCCCGTGAGAGGTATACCAGTGCCAGAGGTCCAGCAGCAACCCCACGTTCGGCCCCAGATCGCAGGCGAGCGCGAGCATGCCGTCCATGGTGTATATAAATGCGTGTTCCTTGTCCTGGCGCAGCGTTTTCGGACCGATGAACTCCAGCCCGAACCTGCAGCCGTATTCTCCCATGATTTCGGCGACCGGTTTGAGCCGTCTGGCGTGAAACGCGTAGTTTTCCTCGAAAGGCCGTTCATCCGAGTACGGTCTTATCACGGTAGTTGTCCTGCAAGCACCGATATCCCTCGCCAGCGATGCGTAGGTCCGCAGCCAGGCCAGTTCCTCCGCCCACTTCTGCTCGGTGCCGTACCATTCGATGGGCAGGCCCCAGTTCCCCGGACGCCTTCCCGTGCGTGCAAAGAGGTCTTTGACCTCCTCTAAAGACGCCTGACGGACCATCCCGTAGACGTCAGGGATGTGGATATCGACCCCGTCAAACCCGTACTGCGCGGCCATTTCCTGTGCTTCGGACAGCGAAGCGCGGATGCCGATCATTCCGGGATTCAGGTTTTTGAACATATCAAGGAATCCGCGGTTTCATCCCGTCTTGACGCGCTGAAATCGCTTCTTGCCCGCTCTCAACAACAGGAGGCCTTCTTCGTCAAGATCACCGGTATCGAGCACCCGATCGATGGCGGACACCCTTTCGCCATTAACGGAGGCGCCGCCCTGTTGAATCAACCTGCGCGCTTCGCTCTTGGTCTTGCCCAGTTTAGCTTCCACGAACAGGTCAACGACGTTGATACCGGCTTCCAGGCGTTCCCGGCCGATCTCCAGGGTAGGCACGTGGTCTCCACCGTCCCGTGCACCGCCGAATACATTCCGGGCGCCACGCTGCGCCTCGGCCGCCGCCGCCTCGCCGTGGGTGACTTTCGTCGCCTCGTAAGCCAGGACCGACTTGGCGTGCCGGATCTTCTCTCCCTCCAGTGCGCCGAGTTCACGGACCTGTTCCATGGGCAGGAAGGTAAAGCGGGCCAACAGCCCTTCCACGTCCCGGTCATCGACATTCACCCAGTACTGGTAGTAGTCGTAGGGCGAGGTCATATCGGGATCGAGCCAGATCGCGCCACCCAGCGTTTTTCCCATTTTCTGGCCGCCCGACAGCGTCAGCAGCGGCGTGGTGACCGCCTGGGCCGCGGCACGCTCTTTACGCCGGATCAGGTCGACGCCGGCCACGATATTCCCCCACTGGTCGTCTCCGCCCAGTTGCATCGTACAACCGTAGTTTCGGAAAAGCATCAGGAAGTCGTAGGCCTGGAGAATCTGGTAGTTGAACTCCAGGAAGGTCAGCCCCGTCTCCATGCGCAACCTGTAGGCTTCGGCCGTCAGCATCCGGTTGACGCTGAAATGCTCTCCGATCTCCCGGATGAACGTGATGTAGTTCAGCGTCCGCAGCCACTCCGCGTTATCGACCAGCAGCGCTTTCCCTCCGTCAAAATCGAGGTAACGGCTGATCTGCGTCTTTATCCGCGTGATGTGCTGATCGATGGTCTCTGCAGTCAGCATGGGACGGAGCTCGTCCTTGCCGCTCGGATCGCTGATCA
The DNA here is from genome assembly GCA_965262815.1 of bacterium. Taxonomy (GTDB): domain Bacteria; phylum JAAXHH01; class JAAXHH01; order JAAXHH01; family JAAXHH01; genus JAAXHH01. The sequence continues at coordinate 1,190,342 of OZ253560.1, forward strand.
TCGCCGTGCCGCCGCCCACGAGGGCGATGGGACTATGGCCTTCGCGCTGTATGTGGGCGAGCGTCATGACCTGAACCAGGTGGCCGACATGCAGGCTGCTCGCCGTCGGATCGAAACCGATGTAACAGGTTACGGTTTCCTCGCCAAATGCGCGCGCTACGGCTTCTTCGTCCGTAACCTGCGAGACGAATCCGCGTTCTTTCAATACCTCGAATACGCTGGACATGCTGGGTTTTTCCGGATTACAGGGACACGGCCTGTCCCGTCCTTGATGATTCGTATATGGCGAGGATCAGCGCGAGGGACTTCTTGGCTTCCTCGCCCGATATGCGGGGCGTGCCGCCGTGGCGGACCAGCTGGATCATGTCTTCGATCACGTTTTGAGGACCGGCGTAGGGGAAGGGATCGTCTTTCGACTCGTCGGGAATGTGCCAGGTATCGATCTTGTTCCCGGCTGTGATGATCAGTCCCCGGTTGCCGTGCAGTTCCACGCCGGCGGGGATGGTGACCGGACACGTCGTCGTCCCGAGGATGGTTCCCACGGCGCCGCTCTTGAAACGAATCATGGCCATACCGAGGTCTTCGGACTCGATGTCGTGGTTGAACACGCCGATCTGACCCTGGACGCTGTCGACCGGTCCCATGTACCAGGCCAGCAGATCGATCTGGTGCACGGACTGGTTGATCAGCGATCCGCCGCCGTCCAGTTTCCACGTCCCGTGCCAGCCCTTGTAATAGGCGTCATTCCTGAACCACTTGAGCCGCACTTCGCCCAGGATCATCCTGCCGAGCCGCTCTTCGTCCACGGCCTGCTTGACCCGGACGTTGTCGGCCATGTACCTCGCCTCGAAATCGATGGACAGGATAACCCCGGCCTCGCGGCAGGCTTCGATCATGCGGTCCGCCCGTTCCAGCGACACGTCGATCGGCTTGGTAGTGATCACGTGCTTGCCGGCCCGCGCGGCCTCTATGGCGAAATCGGCATGGGTGCCGCTCGGAGTCATGACGTTGATCACGTCTATATCGTCACGATCGAGCAGGCGCCTGTAGTCCTCGTACCATTCGACACCGTAGTCCGCCGACGCCTTCCGCCCCCGTTCTTCATCGAGGTCGGAGACCGCCATCAGCCTGGCGCCTTCCGTCTCATGAATGCAACGCGCGCGCACGTTGCCCATACCGAGTCCTATCACGCCGAACCCAACGGTATCGGTGCTCAAGTCGATCTCCCCATCCTGTACCTGGAAATTTCAGGATCGATCCGGGCCAGGCGCTGGCCTGCCGGACCGACAATAGATGCAACGCTGTTCATTCTTCGAACCGGCCTGAACCTACGGTCAGGAACTCGCCCGCCAGCAACTCACTCAGGATCTCCACCTTGTTCCCCGTGCGCCGGTTCAGGTCCTCGAGGACCTCCTCCCCGGCAAGCTCGTCGACGCAGCCGACGTGCTCCACGTATTCTGCCACGAGATCCTCGTTCCATTCTCCATCTATACTGGCGGTAACGTAGACCGAAAAGGTTTTGATAGGCATCGGATATTCATCCGGAATCATCACCTGTACATCCCGAATCACTTCATTCACTCGAATCGACTGGACACTCTTCTCCTTTAACTCTCGAATCATATCGTTGAGATCGGTGAATGTAAGCTTCATGGAAAGGCTCCTTTCCGGCCACGGGCCGTATACCCGTAAATCGGTATGACAGCGCAAGAACGAAGGACGCGACGCAGGCAGCCCTGCTCAACGTGTTGCGGCCCGAAACAATGGGAATTCCTTTCGTGGCGTTTATCTGCACTTAGGCTACGCGGAAGGCGGCGTATTGTCAAGCGAATTTTGGGTGGTCGCAGGGTGCGAAATCGGCGGAATAAATCCGAAGTAAAACCCTTGGTTTCTGATGATCACTAGTACCGACTTGATTAAATTACCGTGTAAATTTACAGACATGAATGCCCGATTTATCGTACTGTCTAGCCAATCTCTTTTTAACACTTAATTGTCAAGTTGGTACTAGTTTGTTACTCGATTTCTCCAAATTAGAGTTGTAAAGTACAACAGTAATGTGCATAATTTGCAATCAAATTGTGCATTCCTTCTTCAAAAGAGTAAGAATCACAGTACGGCGATCTAACGTCCCCAATATAGATACGCATGTTTTTGGGTGTTTAAATTAACAATAGAGAATCCCTGAATATGGTACCTTTATTTAGATTTTCACTGATCGTTTTTGCATGCTTGGGCCTCCTAGTGCTTTCCACCTGTGGCGGGGACGGCCCTACAAAACCCATTCAGCCACCCTCTCCGCCGCCGGTACAGCCCGTACCTACACGCATTACGATCACACCCGCGGCACCTACGCTGACGACTATCGGCCAGACCTTGAAACTCACCGCTTCCGTACTGGACCAGAATGGACAACCCATAACCAGCGCGAACGTTCTGTGGTCAAGCAGCAATACGACTGTGGTTTCGGTAAGCACTCAGGGACTCGTCACTGCTGTCAGAAACGGCACGGTCCAGATCACCGCCAGATCCGGAAGCGCCTCAGCGGCCATAAACGTCAAAGTAACAGTTATAAATACCGGCGATCGAGAAGCATTGATAGCGTTGTTCAATAGTACAAATGGACCAAACTGGCAGATCAGTATCAACTGGGGAAGTGATGAGCCTCTAGACACCTGGCATGGGGTTAGCACCAATACTGAAGGTCGGGTAACGCACCTGCAATTGCGGGAAAACAACCTAAGAGGGCGAATCCCTTCCGAACTGTTACAACTAAGTCAGCTAACTGAATTGTCCTTTCGGTATAACCAGTTGTCGGGACTGATTCCTTCCGAAATCGGGCAGCTACGAAACCTCACAATCCTTGATCAATATTCTAACCGGTTGACGGGACCGATCCCATCTGAAATCGGACAGTTACAAAGCCTCGTAGCCTTAGAATTTTCGTATAACCGATTAACGGGACCGATCCCCACCGAAATCGGACAGTTGCAAAAGCTCAGACAACTGGGACTTGGCTGGAACAGGTTATCAGGGATTTTTCCAGCTGAAATTGGACAACTCGAAAACCTCAGAATTCTTTACCTAGAAGGGAGCGATGGGATTTTTGGTTCCCTACCCGTGGAGATCACACAGTCGAAACAGATGAGAGCATTGAACTTACGTTACACTCAGGTATGCGTTCCGCCAACGGCCGTTTTCCATGAATGGGTGAGCGGGATATCCGACAAGATAGGCGTAGAATTCTGCGCCGATCAGGAACGATCTGCTTTGATCGCTTTATATATGAGGACAGATGGTATGAACTGGAACTATAATTCAAACTGGACCAGTAACGCACCGCTAGGCGACTGGTTTGGCGTTACTACCGACACCGAGGGCAAGGTTTCCAAACTTGTCCTACCGGACAACAATTTGTACGGCTCGCTTCCCAGCGAGTTGAGCAATCTAACCAATCTAAGGACGCTGAACCTGTCAAACAATGCAGCCCTTACCGGGAATCTACCTCTCTCATTTACCGGACTCGCCTTGGATGAACTGGAACTGGATGGAACCCAAGTATGCGCTCCGTCTACTTCTGAATTGCAGACTTGGATTGAAGGCATACCGGTCCGAAGCGTCGCCCGTTGCGCTGAAACCCGTCCAGACTATCATCCACTGGTAGCTCTATATCAAAGTACAAACGGACCAAACTGGACCAACAGCACGAACTGGCTGAGCGATGCGCCATTTGAAAACTGGAGTGGTGTGACAATCAACTCTGTTGGAAGGGTGACATCGCTGAACTTGAATGAGAACAATCTTCAAGGAATGATACCGCCTGAAATTGGACAGCTCGATAGTCTCGCTGGATTGAATCTTGAAGCAAACCAGATAACCGGATCTATACCTCCCGAAATTGGACAATTGGAAAACCTCGAATCGCTGTTACTTAGACTTAACGAGCTATCCGGCGCCATTCCAACGCAAATCGGGCAATTGGAAAATCTCGAATCGCTTGACTTTTTTGCTAACATTTTGTCCGGGTCCATCCCGGCTGAAATGGGGCAATTGGAAAACCTCAAGTTTCTGAATCTTAGTAACAACTTGCTAAGTGGCCCTATCCCACCAGAAATCGGACAACTTCAGAACCTCACGCAACTGCAGCTTTGGGGTAACGAATTAACCGAATTCCCACCAGAAATCGGACAACTTCAGAACCTCACGCTACTGCTGCTTAGTGGTAACTCGTTAACCGAAGTCCCACCAGAAATCGGACAACTTCAGAACCTCACACAACTGCTGCTTGGTTCTAACTCGTTAGCCGAAATCCCTCCAGAAATCGGACAACTGCAGAACCTCACGCAACTGCAACTTAGTTTTAACTCCTTAGCCGAAATCCCACCAGAAATCGGACAACTTCAGAACCTCACGCAACTGACGCTTAGTGGTAACTCGTTAGCCGAAATCCCTCCAGAAATCGGACAACTGCAGAACCTCACGCAACTGCAACTTGGTTTTAACTCCTTAGCCGAAATCCCACCAGAAATCGGACAACTTCAGAACCTCATGCGACTGCAACTCGGGGGTAACAATATAACCGAAATTCCGACAGAAATAGGTCAATTGGAAAACCTCGAGTGGCTGCACCTTAGCAGCAACCTGCTAACCGGCGCCATTCCACCCGAAATCGGGCAGTTGCAATACCTTGTGGAGTTGGATCTTCATGAGAACGAATTGGAGGAACCTATTCCACCGGAATTAGGCCAGCTGTTGAACCTTCGGTTTTTGAATCTTCAACGGAACAGGTTGTCAGGATCCATCCCATTGGAGTTCGGGCAACTTACCAGGTTAAGCGATCTGAGGCTTTCTTATAACGAGTTGACCGGCAATATCCCGGAATCCATCGGAGATCTTACCCATCTCAGGTCGCTGCGCCTTACCGATAACGCCGGCATGTCAGGTACATTGCCCCGATCCCTGGTCAACCTGAATTTGGAAGACTTCCTTCTGGGCGGCACACAACTGTGCATTTCACCAGATACTGAATACAGGGTGTGGCTGAAATCGATTCCCAACAGCCGGGTTTTAAGCTGCCGGATCGCCGAAGGCAGATCAAGGGCCTACCTCACTCAGGCCACACAGTCGCTGGACTTTCCGGTGGCCCTCGTGGCAGGAGAGGACGCGTTGCTACGCGTGTTCGTCGTGACGGACATGGACGTCGATGTGCCTTTACCTCCCGTGCGGGCGGAATTCTACCAAAACGGCACTGAGGTGTATGCGGTTGATATACCCTCTTTTGGCGCAATCATCCCCCGACAGATCCAAGAGGTTGACCTATCGGTTACAGCCAACGCGCGAATACCAGGATCGGTTCTGACGCCGGGTCTGGAGATGGTCATCGAGATCGATCCCGACGGCGAATTGGATCCAGCCCTGGGCATCTCCAGTCGCCTGCCCCCTGAAGGCCGGATGTCCGTGGACGTGGAGAGATTACCACCTTTCGATCTAACAGTGGTCCCGTTCCAGTGGACGCAGAATCCTAACGAGTCGTACCTGTCGCAAATTAACGGCCTGTCAGCGGAATCCGACGAGTTACGATTAACACGCGATCTTCTTCCGATTGGTGATTTCAGTCTCAACGTGTACGAACCTCAGTGGATATCAGTAGCCCCCAAATTTGAAAACGCTGGCCTTCTTTTTCGGCTGATCGATATAATCAGGACCATGGAAGGATCATCTGGGTACTTCTTGGGTATATTTGATGGTTCCGGTGGAGGAATTGCTCAACTACCCGGTAAACTGAGCGTTTCCACTCTTGCACTTGGGGGAGAAGTCATAGCCCACGAACTGGGTCATAACCTGAGCCTTAGGCACACCGTATGTGGTAACGCTGACGGTCCAGATCCAGACTTTCCCTATCAGGGTGGGGCCATTGGCGCCTGGGGTTACGATCTGCTCAACGATGTACTTGTGTCTCCGGGTGCTACCGATCTGATGGGTTACTGTCGTGACCGCTGGATTAGCGACTATCATTTCAACAAGGCCATGGGTTATCGCCTATCGCAGGCAACAACCTTGGTAGCAGATAACGCGGCCATAACGCGAAGCCTGCTTCTTTGGGGCGGTGTGAACGAGGATGGCGAAATCGTACTCGAACCGGCCTTCGTCGTCGACGCGCCGCCTTCCTCGCCTCAGCAGGACGGACCGTACGATATAGCCGGAGAAGATAAAGACGGCCGTATTCTGTTCAACCTGTCCTTCGACATGGCCGAGATCGCAGACGGCGAGGGCGGTTCCTTTGCTTTCATACTTCCTGTTCAGTCAGGCTGGCAGGAGCGGTTGAATCGGATCTCCCTCTCCGGTCCCGAAGGCATTGCGACGCTGGGGGGCGAATCCAATGAGATCTACGTGGACGCCCCTGCAGCCGCGCTCCTGCTGGATCCAATTACTGGAAAGGTGAGGGGGTATTTAAGGGATTGGTCGGGTACAAATGCTTCGGTGTATTCCGCAAGAAGGGTGTTGCCAGAACCGGGCCTGGAGATAATTACCAGCCGGGGCCTACCCGAATCGGCTGACTGGTAACGTATAGCCAAGTTATCTTTGTTTTGACGTAATCTAGAACTTAGTTCCGTGATTCAGATAGGCAACTCTGTTCGGATTTTCGATACCCTTATGTTTGTTACTTGTTCGCAGTATTCCACAGAATCTCCACTCGAAACCTCCCTATCTGAAGCCGTCCGAACAGCAATTCTTCTATACTCAAAGTTGAAATGAGGTCGCCTGGATTAAGGGAAGTCCCGCCTTGACAACGACACCTCTTATTTCTAACTTGAAAACAGAGGAAAGTGTAGGGCAAGAACCGATAATGAACGCCCGTCTGCTGGCCTGTTTTCGGCGTCGTGAGGGGCGATACAGAATGAAGGAGACATCCATGCTGGAAGAAATCCTGGCCCAGGAATATCCAAAGACACGCACGCTGAAAAACGGCTCAAAGGTCACGATCCGCCCGCTCGAATCGGACGACGTGGAGGCACTGTACACTTTTTTCCAGTCCATTCCGCGCAAGGACCGGATCTTCCTGAAAGACGACATCCGGGACAAGCACATCATCGAGGGATGGTGCGGTTCAATCGACTGGGACGTCGTCATCCCCATCGTGGGGATCGTGGACGACGAAATCGTCGCCGAAGTCTCATTGCATAGAGAACGCCGCGGCTGGAAAAGCCATATCGGGAAACTGCGCCTGGTCGTTCACCCCGAGTACCGCCGCCAGGGACTGGCCATCGAGATGATCAACGAATTGATCAGCGTCTCCCTCCACACCGGGTCCATCGAGCAGCTCAACGCCGAGTGCATGGTGGACGTCCAGCGGGGCGCGATACTGCTGCTGCAACTGGTCGGTTTCGTGCAGTGGGCCATCCTGCCCGACCAGGTCCGCGACATCGAGGGGAAACTGCATGACCTGGCGCTCCTGTCCTACACCCTGAGGGACCCGGAAGACGTCCCGGCGCTGGACTAGTGCCGGAGCCGGTTCGCCAACCAACAGAATGCCGGACGGGCCCCGTTGAGACAGTGGATCCTCACCCCTTCACGGCCCCGATGGTAATGCTTCGCACGAAGTAGGGCTGGAAGATCAGGAAGACGATGATCATGGGCAGGGCGGACACGGCGGCCCCGGCCATGAGTAGGCCGTAATCGGTGAAATACTGGTTCTGCAGGGTGTTCAGACCGATCTGCAGGGTCATCATCGAACTCCGGTTGATCACGATCAGCGGCCACAGAAACTCGTTCCACACCCCCATGAAGGTGAAGATGCCGAGGACCCCCATCCCGGGCTTCGCCAGCGGCAGAATCACCCGCTGAAACACCCCCCATTCACCGCAGCCGTCCATGCGCGCCGCCTCGATGAGTTCCGTGGGCAGCGTCTGCAGGAACTGTTTCATCAGGAAAATGGAAAAGGGCATGATCAGTGCCGGTACGATGAGCGCCTTGTAGGTGTTGATCCAGTCCAGCTTGACGATCAGCGCGTAGAGCGGAATAATGGTCAACTGGCTCGGAACGAACATGAGACTGATCACTGTCCAGAAGATCGTCTGCCGACCGGGAAAGATCTTTTTTGCAAGCGTGTACCCGGCGAGCGTGCCGAGCAGCACGTTGGACAGGGTCACCGTACCCGTCACGATGAGGGAATTGGACATCCAGGTGAGGATCTCGGAACCGTTGAACAGCCGGGCGAAGTTGATCCACGACGCCGGCGACGGAACCAGGCTCGGCGGGAAGGCGAGGACCACCGACGGGGCCTGGAACGCGGTGGTGACGATCCAGTAAAGCGGCATCAGCGTCAGCGCCGCTAAGAGTACGAGCAGGGTATGGGAAACGTAACGAATCATGATCGTCCTGGATCAGGGGTTCGAATCAGTATTCCACGTCGCTGGCCAGCCATTTGTACTGCAGCACCGCGATGCCGGCCAGGCTGAGGGATAGCAGCGTCGCCTCGGCTGCGGCCTTGCCGAAATCAAAGTACGCGAAAGCATCGGTATAGATCAGGTAGACCAGCGTGGTCGTCGCGTAGTCCGGACCACCGCCCGTCATCATGAGCACCTGGGTAAACACCTGGAAGGAGGCGATGGTGCTGGTGACGAGCAGGTAGAGCAGCGTCGGACGCAGCAGGGGCAGGGTAATCTTCCAGTATTGCCGCCAGGGTCCGGCCCCGTCCATCCGGGCCGCCTCGTAGTAACTGGAAGGGATGCTGCCCATGGCCGCCGTCAGGAGCACGATGGCAGCGCCATGGCCGCCCATGATCGCCATGAACATCAGGGAGGGCAGCGCCATCTGGGGATCGCTGGTCCAAAGGAAGGGACCTGCCCCCATCAACGAGAGCACGTAGTTGAGCAGGCCCCGGGCCGGGTTGAACAGCCAGAGCCAGACGAGGGATAGTATAGCCCCGGAAGTCACCACCGGAATGTAGAAAGCCGACTTGAAGATGGCCTGGGCCCAGGCGTACTTCAGTCCGAAGATGACGTAGGCCAGGAACAGCGAGATCAGCAGGCTCGCGGGTACTACGCCGCAGGTGTACAGGGTGGTGATTCCCAGCGCTTTCCAGAACAGGTCGTCCGAAAGTGCGAAGGCGTAGTTGCCCAGGCCGGCCCATACCGGTTGTCCCCCGGGGAAATAGTCGGCGAACCCCAGGAGGATCGTAGCGGCCATGGGGAGTATGTTGAAGACCGCGAACAGCATGAGGGGAAGCAGGAGAAACAGGTAGGCCCAGCGTTCCTTCAAAATGGTTCGGAACAGGCTCAAGATGACGGTCCCCGGTCCTGGGAGCCCGCCCCTGCGCGCAGCCGTCGTTCGATGTCCCTGCGTATAAACCGGTTGCCTCTTCTGACCAGGTCGTCGAGCGCCTTCCTCGGCGTGGACTGCCTGGACATGGCCGCCTGGAAAGCGCTGAGCGTCATGTTTACGAGGGGAATGCCGTATCCCTGTATGGCGTCCTTTGTGCCGTAACGGGCTACGCGCAGGACGTATTGCTGGAAGGGATCGTCGGACCAGACATCAATCGCCGAATGGCGCGTGGGCAGCGTGGACAGGGCGTAGGCTGCTTCCCGTTCATGCCGCGTGTTGGTGAGGAACTTCGCCAGCGCGATGACAAGTTCCCGTTTTTCGCCGTCCTCCTGCCGGAATACGCAGGGTGAGTCCGCCACGACGAAGGCGCCTGGACTGATGCCGGGCAGTGACGGGTACATCATGGGATAGAGTTCGATGACTCCCTCCTCGATCACGCCGGTTTCCAGCGCGCGCTCGTGGGCGAGCCGGGTTCCGTGATAGGCCTGGCGCATCGCGAGCTTGCCCGAATTCCACAAGTCGGACACATCGTTGTTGCGCAGACCGACCGAACCCTGGGGCACTACGCGGTGTACGTGTTCCAGGTCCACCAGGAACTGCAACGCTTTCACGCCCGTCTCGCTGTTGATCACGAGGCTGTCGCCGCTGTCATTGAACTGACGCGCGCCGTGTCCCCAGAAGAAGGGCATCTGGTCCTGCTGCGGTGAGTTTCTCTGGAACGGCATGGCGAAGCCGTATACGTCGACATCACCGTCGCCGTCCCGGTCGAAGGTTGTCGCGCGGGCGGCCTCCAGGAACTGTTCAAAGGTCCACAACCGGTCTCCTTCAGCGGGCAGCAGGTGCATGGCGTTCCGTTCACGGAAGATCTCGAGATTCGCCGTCATGTACCGGTTGCCTCCGATAAACGGGAGGAAGTAGTGTTTACCCTCGTATTCGCTGAAACCGTAGAAGGGACCGAAATCTACGATGTCTTCTTCGGTAAGGTGCTCGTCGAAGGATTCCAGCAACCCGAACCGGGCGTACTTCAGCGCGATACCCGAGGTGCTGATCAAAATGTCCGGTGGACGATCCGAAGCCACGGCGATATCTATCTTCTGGAATCCATTGGTCCAGTCCAGCGTTTCGATGTCGATCCGGATCTTCTTTTCGGGATACAGGGCCTTGAAGTCGTCGGCGACCTTGTTATACCAGTCCTTGCGCGTATATTGCGCCCGCCGGGGGTCGTCCAGCGGAACGCCGTCCAGCTCGTGGCCTGTCACGCCGATCCAGTAATCCTGGGTCCAGAGCGTGATTCCGATCTCGTCTTCGTCCAGCGGGGCATCCACGCCACAGGCGCACAGGACGACCAGGACCAATCCGATAAAGCGGGGCTTTCTCACAGTGCGTCCCATATCAGAATAGACTCAACTGACGTTCGAAATCCGGGGCGACGGTATCCAGACCGAGCAGGCGTTTCATCCGGTTGCAGTCGCTGGGCGAATGTCCGGAATAACAGTTGTTGAAAAACCCATACAACACGTCGACCCGGGGCAGGATGTCCCGTTTCACCCGTTCCGCCCACTTGATGAGATCCTGGGTGCGGTCGACGACGGATTCCCGGTAGTGGCTGATGCGCGGGTCCTCAGCGTCTCCCATCCAGCGGATATAGGTAAAATCCGCGGTGATCTCGGGTACGATCGGCATGACACGGGGATGGTCCTGCATGGTCCAGGCCGCGCGGTGCGTTCGAAGGAGCTCGAACACCTCCGGCTTGATCCAGGACGGGTGTCGGAATTCGAAGGCGAAGCGGAAATCCGTGGCAGGAAGGAGCTTCAGGAACGACGCCACGCGGGAGAAGGTTCCCGAATTGCATTGAAAACCGGGAGGAAGCTGGACGAGCAGGCACCCGAGCCGGTCGCCCAGGAGGGCCATGCTGGTCAGGAACGGAGTAAGCAGCTCTTCGACCTCGACCAGCCCTCTTTCGTGGGTGATTTTACCGGGGAGTTTAGCCGTAAAGCGAAACGTGCCGGGGGTGCGGTCACGCCAGGCGGTCACCACCTCGGGCCGGGGAATAAAATGGAAAGTGCTGTCGATCTCCAGCGCGCCGAACACCCGGGCATAGTACCGCAGCAGATCTTTCCGGTCGGCGTCGCGGGCATAAAAGGAACCCGACCAGTCCTTGTAGGTCCATCCCATCGTACCGATGTGAAGAGAACCCGGCTCCAAGGTCATATCCGCTCCGAACGGATTCGCCCGTGCGAGCGCGGCGAGCGGACGCTAAGGCCGGGTCAGACCCCGACCCTGTCCGTATCGAATGACTCCAGGTTGCGCGTGATGTCCCGGATAAACCTGGCCGCGTTCAGTCCGTCGATGAAACGATGATCGAAGGACAGGCTCATGAACATCATGGACCGAACGGCCAGGGAATCATCCGCCTGCACGACGACCTGCTTCTTGACGCTTCCCGTGGCTATGATGCCCGCCTCGGGCTGGTTGATGATCGGCGTGCCGAAAAGCGTGTCCCACATGCCTGGATTTGTCAGGGTGAACGTACTGCCTCTCAGGTCGTCTGGTGACAGCTTGCGGTCGTGGGCCCGCTTGGCCAGGTCATGGGATGCCTGGGCAATGCCCGCGAAGTCCATCTCGTCCGCGTGGCGGATGACCGGCACCACGACCCCCTTTTCGAGGCCGACCGCCAGTCCCATGTTCACGTGCTTCCACTGCAGGATCCGTTCATCGTCCATCGTGGCGTTCATCATGGGGTTCGCCTGAAGCGCGTCGACGATGGCAGAGATAAAGAAAGGCGTCAGTGTCAGCTTGATGCCGGTCTTCTGCTGGAACCGTTCCCGGGCCTGTTCCCGGTACCGGACGATGTGCGTCATGTCCACTTCGGAAACGGAGGTTACGTGGGGGGACACCTGCTTGCTGCGAATCATGTGCTTGGCGATGGCCTTGCGCAGGGTGTCCATCGTCACGATTCGGGCTTCTTCCGGGCCCGTTGGACGGGAAACCTGAATATAGTCGGAAGTGTCTTCCTCGGCCGCGGCCGGTTCGGGGATCCGCGACGCCCGGCGTTCCAGGTACGATATCAGATCGTCCCGTGTTACCCTACCGCCTTTTCCGGTTCCCTCCAGGGTTTCCAGGGTTGCCATGTCGATTCGTTCTTCCCGGGCGATTCGCAAAACGAGGGGCGAATAGAACCGCTCGGCCTGTGCTCGCCTGAGCGGCCCCGCATCGGCGGCGGCATTGTCGGTCAGAGGTGAATCTTCAACCCGGGTCTCTGCCGGTGTTGATCCCGCGCCATCGGGCGCAGCCTTCTGCTCATGCTCATCGACCTGGTCCGAATCGGCCTCGTCACCCGTATCGATGACGCCGATTACCTCGCCGATGGCCACCGTGGTCCCTTCGGCCACCCGTATTTCGGAAAGTACACCGCCCTTGATGGCCGGTAAGTCCGTATCGATTTTGTCTGTGGTGATTTCCACCACGGACTCGTCCCGTTCGATCGGATCGCCGATTTCCTTCAACCAGCGGATCACCGTTCCTTCTTCAACGCTTTCGCCGAGCCTGGGCATTACGATGTTCACGTTTCGGTATCCTCGTTAATCTTTCCGATCAATAGGCCACGAGATCACGGAGCGCGCCGGTCACCTTTTCGGTGTTCGGCAGGAAGTAGGATTCCAACGGAGGACTGAAGGGAACGGGCGTGTCGATGGCCGCCAGCCGTCGAACGGGCGCGTCGAGATGCTCGAAGGCTTCGTCGGCCACCACCGCGGCGATTTCACCACCGAACCCGCCGGTCAACGTATCTTCGTGGATGACCATGACCCTGTTCGTCTTCCGAACGGATTCGAGGATTGCCTGCTTGTCGTAGGGCAGCAGGGATCTCAGGTCGATCACCTCCGTCTCGACGCCCTCTTTTGCCAGGATTTCGGCGGCGTCCAGGCTGTGAAAGACCATCTTTCCATAGGTGATGATGGTCGCGTCGCTGCCCTCACGCCGAACCGCCGCCTCGCCGATGGGCACGATGTAATCCTCTACGGGGAGTTCCTCCCTGATCCGGGGAAACCGGTACAGTCCCTTGTGCTCGAAGTAAAGCACCGGGTTATTGTCCCGGACGGAAGCCTTGAGGAGGCCTTTCGCGTCGTAGGTCGTTGCCGGCGCGACGACCTTGAGGCCAGGCACCCTGCAAAACCAGGCCTCCGGATTCTGGGAGTGGAAAGGACCGGCATTGCCGATGGCGCCCGAGGGGCATCGCACCACCAGGGGCACGGCGGCGCCCCAGCGGTAATGGGTCTTGGCCACGTTGTTGACCAGTTGATTGAACCCGCAGGCGATGAAATCGGCGAACTGCATTTCGGCGATCGGACGCAGGCCCATCAGTGCCGCACCCATGGCCGCGCCGATGATAACGGATTCGGCCACCGGGGTGTCGATCACCCGGTCCTCGCCGAAGTCGTCCAGGAACCCCTTTGTTATTTTGAAAGCCCCTCCGTAAACCCCGATGTCTTCGCCGAGACAGAACACGTTCTGGTCCCGTTCCATCTCTTCGCGGAGTCCGGCCGAAATGGCTTCCAGGTAGGTCACGGGCGGCATGGGTAGTTTCCCGATCTAGACATTAATCCGCGTAGACGCCTTCGAGGGCATCCCCGGGTTCAGGCAGTGGGCTTTGTTCCGCGTAATCGACCGCGTCGTCTATGATGCCCTTGATTTCTTCCTGGATCCGGTCGATTTCTTCCCGGGTAAAGTACTTCCTGTCCAGCAACAACTGTTCACTCTTCACGACGGGATCGTTGTTCCATCCGTCCTCGAGGACATCCCGGGGCACGTAAAACGCGTCGTCGTGCTGGGCGTGCCCCAGCAGCCGGGTGCAGCGCGCTTCGATCAGCGTCGGGCCACCGCCCTCCCGGGCGAGTACCACGGCGTCCCGCGTCGCCTTGTACACGGCGCGCACGTCCGTGCCGTCGACCAGCGACCCAGCGATGCCGTAACCCTGTGCCCGGTCCACGAGATTTTCACAGGCGTACTCGAGCCGGGCAGGCGTAGAGTAGGCGAACTTGTTGTTCTCCACGATCAACACCATGGGAAGCTTGTGCACGGCCGCGAAGTTGAGTCCTTCGTGAAAGTCGCCGATACTCGAACCGCCCTCGCCGATGTAGGTCAGCGAAACCGCGCTTTCGCCGCGGATCTTGCTGGCCAGCGCCACACCCGCGGCTACGGGTATATTCGCGCCGAGGTGGCTGATCATCCCGACGATATGGTGGTCCCAGTTCCCGCAATGCATGTTGCCTTCGCGTCCGCCGGTGGGACCATTGGCCCGTCCCAGGTACTGGCACATCATGTCGCGCGGGGTGTGACCCCGGAGGAAATGGGCGCCGATCACCCGGTGCATGGGGACCAGGATGTCCGCATCACCCAGTGCGTACGCGCTTCCCGCGGCGATGGCCTCGTGGCCCGCGCCTGCGTAGGCCGCGCCAACGAGCCGTCCCTGCTTGAAAAGGCGATAGATGCGCTCTTCGAATTCCCTTTGAAGGCGCATGGTATGATAGAGGGTTCGATAGTCCGCCCGGCCGAGGCCGAGGTCATCGAGGTCGGACGCTCTAAGGTCGGGGTCTGTTAATGCGGGGGCGGTCTCAACGTTCATGGCGCCTCCTCAGGTGCGGTGGGGCGTGCTGGCGTCATATTTTCTGCAGTAATTCGGACAGGGGCATTTCTTCAATGGACATTTCGAAAACATCGCCCATGTGCCGGATGAGTCCCGTATCGACTTCTTCGATCGTAACCGGACGATCCAGGATACGTTCAAGCGAAGTGACCTCCCGGTCGGAGATGCCGCATGGAACGATCCCTTCGTACATGGCCAGGTCGGGATTCACATTCAGTGAAAACCCGTGCATGGCAATCCACCAGCTGACTCTTATGCCCAGGGCGGCCACCTTTCGATCTTCGACCCAGACCCCGGTTATGCCCTGCACGCGGCGGGCTTCGATACCGAAATCACCCAAAAGCCGAATGATCACGGCTTCGAGATCGCGCAGAAACCGGAATACGTCCTGGTACCACGCCGCGATATCGAAAATGGTATAGCCAACCAACTGGCCGGGACCGTGGTAGGTAATATCCCCTCCCCGGTCCGTTTCGTAGACCTGGATGCCGCGGGCTTTGAGCGTTTCTTCCCCGTAGAGCAGGTGTTCATTTGCCCTCAACCGACGACCGATCGTGTACGTGGGGGGATGTTCGAGCAGCAGAAGCACATTGTCGATCAGGCCGGAACGACGCGCCGTAAGCAGACTCCGCTGAAGAGACAGCGCCACGCTGTAATCCATCGTGCCGGCCCGGACAATCCAGCAAGGCAGCACCTGCCCTCCTCATCCACGGCAACCTCGTATTCCCACAGGCCTTTTACCCCGCAGAAACTACCGATTACGGGGCCTGGTGTCAAGGTTTTTCTCCTTCGACGATGGGGCCGTAGAACTCCACTCGGCGGTCTTCCAGACGGTCGAGTTCGTAGGCCTTGGCCACGTTTACGATGTGCTTTTCCCGTGCTCCGGCGAGGTCCAGGTCGGCATAGATGATCTCTTCCCGCGACCGGTCTCCTTCCGCCACCGTACGCCCGGTGAAATCGACGATCTTGCTCTGGCCGATGAAGTTCGTTCCCCGTTCACGGCCTACCCGGTTCACGGCGATATAGTTCACGCGATTTTCGAAGGCCCGGGTATTTACGACGAATTCCGTGTTGCAATCGGCGCCGACGGGCCAGTTCGTGGGCAGGGCGATCAACTCTGCGTCATGCAGCATCATCACGCGCGCGCTCTCCGGGAAAGCCGCGTCATAGCAGATGTTAAGGCCGATCTGGCCGACCTCGGAATCGTACACGCGGAAAGGCCGGTCCCCGGGGGAGAGAAATCGGTCGATTCCGAGATAGGGGAGGTGGATCTTGCGGTAGTGGCCAATCAGTCCGTTGGGGGCAATAAAGGCCGCCGTGTTGTATATCCACGCGCCTTCGGCTTCCAGCAGGCCCACGATGACATGGATGTCGAATTCACGGCACACCCGTTCGAGGCGTTCCGTGAAAGGTCCTGGTACGGGCTGTGCGCATGACCTGGCCTCGTCCAGGTCGTAAAAACAGTAGCCGGTCAGCGCGCACTCGGGAAACACGGCCAGGTCCGCACCCTCCCGTGAGGCCGTCTGCATGGCGTCGAATACCTTGAGCAGGTTCTGTTCGGTCTCGGCGAGTTTCAGATCCATCTGTACGCCGGCGACTCGGATGGTGTCTCGCATATATCCCCCTGTCTTAGGAAACGAAATGGTTGTATACGGGATTATACGCCTTCGGGAACCAGTGGTTGCCGGCAGAGGATACAAGCCGCCCCGGTAGCTGGGCGCAGGGACGCCCGGACGGTGCGCAGGCTACATTTTCCCGATTATCGCTTTCCCTGCCCTAGCCTTTTCGGTACGCCGGCATGGCGCTCAATCCGGTCGAGGAGGGATGGAACAGGCGGGTCAGGTGGGCTTCTATAACGCCCCGGTTGAGATCGGGACGCTCCATGCATGCGACCACCAGATCGTGATCTACCTGTTCCGTCATTTCGGCAATGGCCTTCATGCGGTCGATGGAATTGATCATGGCCTGCCGGATGGGGATGCGTTCAGGAAAGATATCGATGCCCATGTAACCCTTATAGCCATACATCTTCAAAGCGTACATGCCGGCGAAGATCTGCTCCGGTGAAACGATGCCGACCTGCAGATCCTGGTCGTAGTTGCCCAGGGGCTGGCTGTTCCAGTGCGTGTGGGCGAGCCTGCCTTGCCTGAGTATGCGGCTCAGGGCATAGGGGAAATCCTCGAACCCCATGAGGACGTGGCCGAGTTCGGGATTCAGGCCGACAATGGCGTGGCCTTCATCCAGCAGGGACCGGTTTTCGGGCGTCTGAAGCCGTTCATCCACGTTCTGGGCCATCAGGATTCCGTCCGTCGTGTTCCGGTAGATGTTATTTCCCCTGGGTTCGTAAGGTTTGGGTTCGATGGCCGTTCGAATACCCGGCACGGCATCCAACGCTTCCGCCAGGCCGGATTCGAAAAGGTCCCACATGGCATAGAAATCAGTACCGAAATTCAGTTCGTAGCCATCGCCGCCGGGCCAAACGACCATGAAGTCCGTGTCCAGTTCCCTGTTCATCCGAAGCGTCTCGATCACCCGGTCGATCGCCGCACGGCGCGCCTCGGGCACCGGGGACGACAGGGAACCGAATTCGAACTGGGCATCCCAGAACAGGTTGGGGATCACCGTGATCAACCGAATGCCCGTATCCTTCTCCAGTTGCTGGTAGAGGTGGGCGTTGTTTTCGTTGATTTCGTTGGGGTAGTGGGCCTCGATGCCGCACAGACCGTATTCCGCCAGTTCTCCGGCGATGGCCAGGCGTTCCTCGATGGAATAGGGTTCCATGTAGGCCTCGTGAAACCGGATCTGCGACGGGGAGAAGAACCAGACGCCGGCGGTAATTTTCAGTTCGAGAGGAAACCCTTTGAGATGACTTACGAGGTCATCGCCACTGCGCACCGTTGCCTGATCCCGCAGATCTACGAACATAGCCGTCTCCTGAGAATACGCGATTTTTGTTTTGGATGGATATAGACACGGAATGGTGGTTCCTACGGAGATTATAGAACGAATACCTGGTGCTGTCAACAGGTATATCCCGGTCAAAAGAGCGCTTGACACCCGATGTAAAATCTAGGTATTTTCCCCCTTTATCCCGTTGATTTCAGTGACCCGTTGTCACCCAAAACAAGGAGATGCCCGTGCGTGTTGTCGTAACCGGCGGTGCGGGGTTCCTGGGATCCCACCTGTGCGACCGGCTGCTGGCAGACGGACACCAGGTCGTCGCCGTCGACAACCTCATCACGGGCCGAACCGTTAACATTTCCCACAACCTGGATCGCGAAGGGTTCTCCTATCTGCGTAGGGACGTTTCGGAATACCTGGAAATAGATGGCGATGTGGATTTCGTCATGCATTTCGCCAGTCCCGCGAGTCCGATTGATTTTGAACGCGTACCGATCCAGATCCTGAAGGTAGGCGCCCTGGGCACCCACAACGCCCTCGGCCTGGCCCGGGCCAAGGGAGCGGGTTTCTTCCTCGCGTCCACGTCCGAGGTCTACGGCGATCCGCTGGTCAACCCGCAGCCGGAAAGTTACTGGGGCAACGTCAATCCCATCGGCGTCAGGGGGGTCTACGACGAGGCGAAGCGTTTCGCGGAAGCCCTGACCATGGCCTATCACAGGAAGCATGGAGTCGACACGCGGATCGTGAGGATTTTCAACACCTACGGACCGCGCATGAGACCCGCCGACGGCCGGGTCGCGCCTTCCTTCATTACCAAGGCGCTCAGCGGCGAACCGCTGACGATATTCGGAGAGGGACGGCAGACCCGCAGTTTCTGCTACTACGAAGACCTCGTGGAAGGCATCGTGCGTCTCATGCATTCCGGTGAACACGACCCGGTGAATATCGGCAACGAAAACGAGATCACCATCATCGAACTGGCTCGCACGATCATCCGGCTATGCGACTCCGACAGCGATATCGTATATCGACCGCTCCCCCAGGACGATCCCCAATTACGGCGTCCTGACACGACGAGGGCCCGTGAGATCCTGGACTGGGAAGCCGAGGTCTCCCTCGAAGAAGGTATGAAGAAGACCATCGCGTACTTTAAATCCCGCGGCGAGGACGGCTGAACCCGCGGCCCACGGAAAGGACACTGGACGATGACGACGACCGACGCGATGCACCGCGGCACGGAAGAAGGGCCGCAGCAGGTCCGTATTGAAGCTTTCCGGGAAGGACGGGAGAAGATCCTGGCCGAGGTGCGCAAGGTGATCACCGGACAGGAAGCAGTCCTCGAGCAGGTGCTGATTGCCCTTTTCGCGGGAGGCCACTGCCTCGTAACGGGCGTGCCGGGACTTGCGAAAACTTTGCTGATCAAGACTTTCGCCCAGGTACTGGACCTGGAGTATCGTCGAATCCAGTTCACGCCGGACCTCATGCCGGCCGACATCACAGGAACGGATATCCTGGAAGAGGACAGGGCCACCGGACAGCGTTCCATGAAGTTTATCAAGGGCCCGATTTTCGGCAACATCGTTCTCGCCGACGAGATCAACCGCACCCCGCCCAAGACCCAGGCCGCCCTGCTCGAAGCCATGCAGGAACACCGGGTTACCGCCGGCGGCACGACTTTCCAGCTGGACGAACCCTTTTTCGTCCTTGCGACCCAGAATCCCATCGAACTGGAAGGGACCTACCCCCTGCCCGAGGCCCAGCTCGATCGATTCATGTTCAACATTCATATCGACTATCTCGCGGAAGACGACGAAGTGGCGGTGGCGCGGTCGACCACCTCGGCGACAACGGTCTCGGTCGACACGGTTATGTCGGGCGAGGTGGTCCGCGAATACCAGCGGCTCGTTCGAGAAGTCCTGGTCTCCGAACAGGTTGCCCGGTACGCGGTTCGTCTGTCGTCCATGAGCAGGCCGTCCAGCGCCCAGGCGCCTGATTACATCAGTAACTGGGTTTCGTGGGGGGCGGGCCTGCGTGCCTCCCAATACCTGATCCTGGGCGCGAAGGCCAGGGCGCTGCTCAACGGCCGGGGACACGTTTCCTGCGACGACATCCGCGTCCTGGCCTATCCGGTTCTGCGTCATCGTATCCTGACCAATTTCTTCGCCGAGGCGGAGAAGATCACCTCCGAACACATCGTCGAACGGCTGCTCGAGTCCGTTCCGGCGCCGCAATCCGGCATGTAAAACCCGATTCCTGGCAACGGCACCAAAATGGCAGAACTCCCGCGATTCCTGGATCCGATGACCCTTTCCCGTATTTCCAGCATGGAAATGCGCGCTCGCATCGTGGTCGAAGGGTTCGTTTCCGGTCTCCACAAAAGCCCGTTCAGGGGTTTCGGCGTGGAATTTGTGGAGTACAGGCAGTATACACCGGGCGACGATATCCGGCACGTGGACTGGAAGGCCGTCGGCCGGTCGGACCGGTACTACGTCAAGGAATACGAAGACGAAACCAACCTGCAATGCGTGTTGTTGCTCGACCGCAGCGCGTCCATGGGATACGGGTCCGATCGTTCCGGTGGGTTGAGCAAGCTCGAATACGGCTCGTACCTGGCGGCTTCACTGGCCCACCTGATCATGCGGCAGGGAGATGGCGTGGGGCTCGTTACCTTCGACCGGGTTGTCCATGACTACCTTCCACCCAGTTCCAGGAAAACCCACCTGCACGCCATTCACTCCGTACTCGAAGATCTGGACGCCGCCGAAGGAACTGATCTCGGAAAGCCCCTTCATGAACTCGCCGAATCGACCCCCAGGCGCGGCCTGGTTATTTTGATATCCGATCTGATCGATGATGTGGAACAAACGATGAATGCCCTGATGCACTTTCGATTCAAGGGACACGAAGTACTGGTGTTCCACATCGTCGACCAGGAAGAACTCACCTTCCCGTTTACCGACACGGCCCGTTTCGACGACCCCGAGACCGGCGAGCGGATCACGGTCACGCCGTCGGCCATTCGCGGTGAATACCTGGAAACCGTCCAGGCTTTCATGGAGTCGATCAGAACCGGGTGCGCGAAGATCCAGGTTGACTATGAGCGTATGGAAACCGAAAGACCGCTGGATTTCGCACTGTTCTCCTATCTGAGCAGGCGTATGGTGAAACGATGAAGCCTGCGCGCTCGTTGGGTTGAATCATGGACCTGGCTTTCCTGAACGTCACGTTTCTTTTCGGCGCCCTGGGAGCGGCGATCCCGCTGATCCTGCACCTGGTAAGAAGACAGCGGGCCGGGATACACGTCTTCAGCATGGTCCGTTTCCTCATGACGTCCCAGCGGGCCATGGTCCGTCAGCAGAAACTGCGGCGCCTGCTGCTCCTGCTTCTGCGTATGGCGGCCTGCGCGCTCCTGGCCGTGATTTTCGCACGGCCCTTCATCCGTGATCAAGGCGAAACCCTCTTTGCGGGTACGCAACCGGAGGCGGTGGCGATCGTAATCGACACGTCTTACAGCATGGGTTTCGGAAACCGCCTCGCCGTCGCCCGGCGCCTCGCCGCCGATGTCGTGGATGGACTGCGGACCGGCGATCAGGTAGCCCTGTTGACCTTTGCCTCCCAGGGCAGGGTCGTTCGGGAACTCGGACCGGACCACTCCGATCTGCCGGCCTTGCTGGACACCCGGGTCCGTATAACGAACGAAGGGACGAATTACACGGAAGCGCTGCGCGCGGCCGACGATCAATTGAGCAGGGCGGCTTTTGACAAGCGCACCCTGTATCTCGTGTCGGATTTTCAGCAGTCCGGTTGGAATCCGCAGTCGGCCGAGTGGAAACTGAGCCCGGGCGTCCAGTTCCGGATGATAGACGTCTGGGAGGACCAGGATGACAACGCCGCCGTTACCGACGTGGAATTACCCGCCGCGCTTTCGGACCGGGACCGGACCCCCAACGTGGTCGTCCGGATCCGGAACTACGGCCAGACGCCTTTTCAGGACGATCTCACGCTCCAGGTCAACGGACAGCCAATATCGACCCGCCGGGTCGATATTCCCCCTCGTACGGGTCACGTGGAATCCTTTCAACATTCCTTTGAAGCGGATGTGAATACGGGCACGGTGATCCTGGGAGACGACGGACTTCCGCTGGACAATCGATTCTACTTCACCGTGAACGCCCCTTCTCCCGTGCGCGTCCTCTGCGTCGAGGAACGAATCCGCCCGGACCGCCCTTCCGAGGCCGCTTTTTACCTGTCCCAGGCCCTGTCGCTGCGCCAGGACCCACCGGTTGTCGTCGATGTACGAACCGCGAGTGCGTTGTCCGGATTCGATACCTCGAATTACGACCTGGTCATTTCGGCAAACCTTGGGACCCTGTCACGGTCCGCGAAAAACAGGCTGAGCGAATACGTACATTCCGGGGGCAGCCTGATAATCGGCTTGAATTCCGCCGTGTCTCCTGATATATTTAACTCATCCTTCGGCGAACTGCTGCCTGGACGCATCGAGTCGGTGTCTCCCACCGATACGCGACGCGAACGGTACCGACTGCTGACCGATGCGAACTACCAGCACCCGATCTTTCAGCCCTTTGCCGGTCCCCGCCACGGAGATTTCGGCACGGTACGGTTTTACAGGACGGCTCAACTCGCACCGGACACCACGGCTTCGGTTCCAGCCCGATTCGATGACGGCACCGCCGCATTGGCGGAAAAACCCCTGGGAAGCGGTCGAACGCTCCTGTTTCTGTCCACCTTCGATCTTGCATGGAACGATTTTCCCATTCGAGAGGTATTCGTCCCCTTTCTCTACGAGAGTATCGACTACCTGGCTTCACGCGGGTCAATGCACGAGGGCCGATCCAGTACTTACCGGCTGACCGGGGAGACCGTCAGGCTTCCGGATGAAGCCCTGCAAGTGGAACTTCCATCCGGTGAAAGGATCCCGGTAGAACAGTCTGAGTCGGGGTCAAAGCTGTTCACGCATACGCGGCAACCCGGGTTGTACCGGGTTCTGTCTGAAGGAAGCACGCAGGCATTCGCGGTCAACCTCGACACCCGGGAATCCGACTTCACCCACCTGGATGCGGAAGCCTTTGCGGCGGCCGTGGTAAATCCAGTTTCGAAAAGCCCTGAATCACGGGAAACGGAATCGTTGAACAGGTATGTAAAAGACGCCGAAGTTGAACGCCGCCAACGCCTTTGGTGGTTTCTGGGGTTCTCGCTCATCGCCCTGGTCCTCGGGGAAACCTTTCTGGCAAATCGAACGCACAGGTAATCCATGGCTTCCGAACAAACCACCTTGAACAACTATCTGCACAGAGTCCTGAACCGCTGGCGGCTCATGCTGATCCTCCGGGGGATATCGGCGCTTGCGATCGCCGGGGTGGTCCTCTTCCTACTGTGTGTAGCGATCGTTCATACCTTCGATCCGGTAAGAGTGGTCAATATCATCATCCTGTCCATCGCCGCGGTCGCCCTTGGATATATCGCTTTCAGGTATCTCGTCAATCCGCTGCGCCGAACGCCGACAGACCTGCAGGTCGCCCGCTACATCGAAGAGCGGCATCCCGGCCTGAACGACGCCGTTGTCAGCGCGGTGGAATACGGTGACGCCCCATTACGGGAACCGCAGAAGGCCCTCCTTGATCAACTCATGGAACACGTCGCCGAATTCTCCGAACAAATCGATTTCAAGAAAGTCGTGGATCGTAAACGTCACTTTCGTCTGCAGGCGGCCGCTGCCCTTGCCACGGTCATCCTTGCCGTTCTGGTCATACAGGATCCCGGCTATTTCGGCCGTTCGGCGCTGCGCCTGGTAACCTGGAATCACGCGGGACCGGTAAGTCCGGGCGAGATCCGGGTGGAGCCCGGCAATGCCCGCGTCAGGCGAGGCGACAGCCAGACTATTTCCGCCAGCCTGGGCAACGGCTTTTCCCAGGACCCGAAACTGTTCATCCGGTTCGGTCAGGACGATGACTGGTCGACCCAGGATCTGTATGCGATGGATCGAGAGCGGAACTTTACCACGGAGATTCGGGACATCGAAAGGGACGGGAGATATTATGTTGCCGTGGCGGATGAAAGGTCGCGTGAGTTTAAGTTGACCGTCTTCGACCCCCCATATGTCGAGCGTATAGACGTCCGGTATGACTTCCCCGCATATACCGGACTGGCCGCGAAGATCGAGGAAGACCGCGGGGACATCACGGCGCCGGTGTCCACGAAGGTCACTCTGAGCGTTACCGTCAGCAAGGCGGTTAAATCGGCCGAGTTGCGCTTCAGCGACGGTCTGTCGATGGATCTCGACGTCGAGGGGGACGACCTGGATGGTTCCTTCGTGGTACAGGAGGACCTGTCCTACACCATCCACCTGCGGGATGTGGACGACGCCGAAAACGACGAGCCGGTGGAGTACTATGTCCGGGCGTTGCCGGACCGCGCGCCTCACGTGACCATTCTCGAACCCATTAGAGACTCGCGGGTTTCCCCCGTCGATGAAGTCAAGATACGCGCCGAGGCCGTGGACGATTTCGGCCTGGCGACCTTCTCCCTCAACTACGCGGTAAACGGCGGGGAAGAGCAGGTGGTGGACCTGGGCGCGCTGCAGGACGAGTCCAGCGGCACGGTATGGGAAGGGGAATACATGGTCTACCTCGAGAACCTGTCGGTCCAACCGGGCGATTTCGTCGCCTACTACGCGGTGGCGGGCGATCGCAGGGGAGATGCCGGAACGACGGCGACGGACATGTTTTTTATCGAGGTGAAGCCATTCGATGAAACCTATCGCCAGGGTGAAGGCGGAGGGGGAGGCGGGGGAGGCGGAGGAGGCGGGGGCGAAGAAGTGCTGCAGACAAGGCAACTGTCCCGCAAGCAGAAAGAGATCATCTCGGCTACATGGCGGGTTAAAAGATCACTTGCCGTTGAACCCGAAGCCCAGACGGAGGAAGACCTGGAGTCAATTGCCGCGGTCCAGGACGATCTGCGCGGCCAGACGGACGACGCACTTGCCTTCATGCGTTTCCAGGTTGGGCTCTCCAGGGATGCCATGAAGCCGGTGGAGACGCTGGAAAATGCGCTCGAACCGATGACGGATGCTTCCGACGCGCTGCGCTCCGGCCTGGTCGACGACGCCCTCGTACACGAGCGTACAGCATTAATGTGCCTGACGCGGCTTGACGCGCAGATGCGGGATTACACGGTGAACAGGGCCCGTGGAAGGGCTGGCAGAGCGCCCCTGGACATGTCCGACACCTCTGAACTCGAGCTGGAAGACGATAGGAACCGGTACGAGCGTCCCGATCAACCGGCCCTGGATCGTCAACGGGAACGGAGTATCGACGAAAATCAACAACGAATTCAGGATCTGGCCAGACGCCAGCAGCAGTTGAATGACCGCATGCGGCAGTTGGAGGACGGCGAAGAACAGCCGGAAGCCGGGCGCCGACGGGAATTGGATCGCCTGACCCGGTTACAGCGGGAACTGAGGGAGGATACGGAAGAGGTCGCTCGATCGCTTACCAGGTCTTCCGACGGCGGCTCGCGCGCCCAGAATCCGCAGCCGGGCTCGCAGGGCCCACCGCTGGATCAAGCGAGCCGTGAACTGCGCGAAAGTTCTGAGGCTATGGGCGAATCGGTCGAACAGTTGCGGCGTAACAGCTTACAACGGGCGGGGGAAGGCGGTTCGCGGGCCGAACAACGGTTGACGGACGCGTCCAGGCAGTTGCAGCGAGCACAGGGTGAGTCCCTCGAGCGCCTGGCGCGCGAAGCGGTGCGCCAGGCAGACCAGTTGGCGACCCGGCAGGAACAACTCGCACGGACCGTGGATGAATTGAAGGAGGAGAAGGATGGCGGATTCGAAGGGATCAGGAACCGGCTGGACGCGATCGAAGCAGGGCGCGGCGGGCTGAGTGAAGAAGGAACGGAGCGGCGCCTGGACCGGTTCGTGCGTGAGAGGCTGCGGGAGGTGGAAGAAGCAAAGGAGGAGATTCGTTCGGGTCTCGAACGCCTCAAGGAAGATCTGGATTTCCTTTCAAGACGTTCGTCCCAGGCCCAACCCGAGACGGCGCAAGCGACGGATCAGGCCCGCGATATAATCAGTGACGAGAATCTGAATGAAAGAATCGAGCGGTCGAAGCGTCTGCTGAAGCGAAATACCCTGGATAGTGCCGCCCGTACGGAAGAGGAGATTGCCGAAGCGCTGAACAGGCTGTCCGACCAGGTCCGCAGCGCAAGAGACAAACTGATTTCCCGGGACATGGATCACCTGGCCCGTGCACAGGAAAGTACCCGGGACGCCATGTCTGAATGGCAGGATCTTCAACGCCAGCTGTACCGGCTGAACCGCGGCATACCCAATCCCGAATCCCTGGATCGTATTTCCCGGGATTACCAGCGCCAGATGCAACGACTGGAGGAACTGTCCGGACAGGCGCCGCGCATGTCGGGGGAGACGAGGCAGTTGCAGGATGACCTGGACCGGGCGCGCGGCCTGGGCAACGAACCCTGGAAGATCGACCGTGGCGAATGGAACGAACTCCATCGCAACCTGGCCCGCAGCCTCCGGGATTATTACGATGGACTTCGCGCGGAGGTTCGAGAGATGCGCCGCAGGGAACGCCTGTACATGGCGCGGGAAGAAGAAGTCCCCCCCGGCTACCGCGACCTCGTGAACGAGTACTACGAAAATCTCTCCAAAAACCGGGACCGCAACTGAAAGGCAACGGCTGAACGCCCCGGTTCCCCCTGAACCGCGGTCTCCGGCATTACGACAACATGTCCACCGCGTTGATCACCCACCCCGATTTCATGCTGCACGACACGGGTTCATACCATCCTGAACGTCCCGAGCGCATGACGTCCATTCTGGCCAGACTCGGCGTGTCCGGAGATGGATCCACCGATGAAACGCCTGCAGGCTTGCGGTGCCTCTCACCTTCGGCCGCCGATGTGACCCAGGTCAAGGCGGTACACGACGCAGCGTATTTCGATGCGGTTTGGGGTTGGTGCAAAAAGGGATATAAGAACCTTCCCACTGGTGACACGGCGATCTGTCCCGCTTCCGAGGCGGTGGCCCGACTGGCCGCTGGCGCGGGCGTAACAGCTGTTGACTCGGTGTTGTCGGGGGAGGTGGACAACGTCTTCTGCGCTGTCCGGCCGCCTGGCCACCACGCGGAATCCGACCGGGGCATGGGTTTCTGCATCTACAACAACGCCGCCGTCGCGGCACGACACGCCCAGTCGCTGCACGGTGCGGAACGCGTGGCCATCCTGGACTGGGACGTTCATCACGGCAACGGGACCCAGGAGATTTTCGAGGATGACCCGTCGATATACTACTTCAGCATACACCAGTCGCCCCTGTATCCCTTTACGGGCATGAAGTGGGAGCGGGGAACGGGAGAAGGAGAGGGGTATACGCTGAACGTCCCTGTTTCGGCGGGTTCGGGCGACGAGGTTTTCATCGACGCGCTGAGTCACCGGATCGTTCCGGCCATGAGGGCATTCCAGCCCGACCTTTTAATCCTTTCGGCCGGTTTCGACGCCCACCTGGACGACCCGCTTTCCGGTACCCTGGTCACCGACGAGGGGTTCCGCACCATGTCGCGCATCATGCTGGATTTCGTCGACGAAGCGTGCGGCGGCCGCATGGTATCCATGCTGGAAGGCGGATACGACCTGGAGACCCTGGGCCGGTGCGTCGCGGACCACGTGAACCTGATGGCCTCGTGAATAAAACAGCCGGCGCAGACCAGCGTACTCCGGTGCCCTCATACCAGGACAGGTGACGAACTAACCGGGAAACTGCCCATCAAAAGAGCAGTCGTTTAGGAGATCAAGTTTGCGGTACAGGCGTCTGGGTCGAACCCAACTGGACGTATCCGAGGTATCCCTGGGTACGGTGGAACTGGGTATGGAGTACGGTCTGCGGGAAGGCAACGAATCCAGTGTACCCGCGGAGACCGACGCCGGCGATTTGCTGAACCGGGCGATCGATCTGGGCGTGAATTTCATCGATACCGCGGCGCAATACGGGAACAGCGAGGAGATTATCGGACGCGCGCTGAAATACCGCCGGTCCGAATACGTACTGGCCACGAAGTGCATGCACCGGTTGGATGAAGGACTCGACTATGACGAATCACGACAGAGCATATCCGAATCCATCGACCTGAGCCTGAGCCGCCTTCAGACGGATTACATCGACCTGCTTCAGGTGCACGGCCGGGATGATCTGGAACTGGAGTTGCGGATAATCCGGGATGGCGTGGTGATGGAAGAACTAGACCGGGCCAGGCAGGCGGGAAAAATCCGGTTTACAGGATATTCGTCCTACGGTGAAGAAGCCGCATTGGCGACGATTGAGGACGGGCGATGGGACACGCTGCAGATCGCCTGCAACATCCTGGACCGCCGTTACCTGAAGCGGGTTATTCCCGAAGCGCGAAAACACGGCATCGGCACTATCGTTCGTTCCGCACTGTTAAAAGGAGCGCTTACCGACAAGAGCAGGTACATGCCCGAAAAGTTGAGGCCCCTCACCGAACACATCGACCGCCTGGTCGAAATCCAGAAGGCAACTCCTTACAGTCTGCCCGAACTGGCCCTGCGCTTCGTGCTTTCGAACCCGGATATTTCCACCATTATCGTGGGTGCGGACAGGATGAATTACCTGGAGGAAGCCGTCTCCGCATCGGATGGCAGGGGATTGAACGACGAGATCTTCGCCATGCTGGAGGACATGGCACTTGACGATCCCTACCTGCTCAACCCCGGAAACTGGGGTATACCCTGAACTTCGTGTAGATGACGGCAGGATCGAACTACCCACCGTTCAACCCATCCTGCGGTACACCCCGACCACCTTGCCCACAATGGAAACTTCGTCGGCGATGATCGGCTCCATAGTCGGGTGGGCCGGTACGAGTTCGAAGCGGTTGTTGCGGCGGTAGTATCTCTTTACCGTGGCCTCGTCGTCCAGCATTGCGACGACCGTTTCGCCCGTCTCGGCCACGGGCTGTTCACGGACCAGGACGTAGTCGCCATCCATGATGCCGTCTTCTATCATGCTGTCCCCGTGCACCTCAAGGGCGAATATATTCCCGCCTTGCTTCACCATGCCCACCGGAAAGGTCATGTATTCCTCGATGTTCTCTTCGGCGAGAATCGGCTGCCCGGCGGCTACGCGGCCGAGGAGGGGGACCTGTACGACTTCGTCGATACCCGGTATGGTTGTGGTCCTCGTACCCACGATTTCTATCGCTCGGGGTTTCATCGGATCGCGCCGGATGTGGCCTTTCTTCTCGATCGCACGCAAGTGATCGTAGGCCGCGCGAGTACTGATTTCGAATTCCTGTGCGATCTCTCTGACGCTGGGCGGATACCCTATACGGCCGACCTTCTTGCGTATGAATTCAAATACATTCTGCTGCTTGACCGTTAACGCTTTCATGAGAAGGAACTCCTTGTGCTCACGGAGCTTCAAGCAGAGGTCTTTTTGCAGTTCTCAGGTATATGACCGTGCAATATACACAACATACGGTTAGTCGTCAAGACAAAATTTCCGGTTCCCCTGGTCGACTCCCGTGAATGAGGGCTGGAATCAATTCCTCCGGGAGACGTTGGAAATCGTTAAAAATAGATGTTCATGGAACGGCAGTTGACTTATATTGCATCGACCGTACAAGGCCAGGGAAACAGGAGAATGCCATGCCCGTCAATGAATTGATCCAGACCATGCTGGAGGAATTGCGCCAGATTGCCGATACCGAGGTGCACGTTGGTAATCCGCTGCATATCGGGGATACCTACGTAGTTCCGGTTTCCAGGTTGTCCCTCGGATTCGGCGCCGGTGGATTCGGCGGCGAAGAAGATCAGAAGAGCGGGGCCGGAGGAGGCGTTACGGTTGAACCCGTCGCGTTTCTGGTCATCCAGCAGGACCGCGCGCAACTGCTTCACATGAATTCACCCAGCAGTCCCATGGGCAAGCTGCTGGACATCATGCCTGACGTCATCGAGGAACTGAGAAAGTATACGAAAAAGGACGGCGATCAGTAGACCAGGGGCGCAACCGTCTTTGAAATCAGAGCTATGGCTACCGTGGCCATCCCCACCAGCCCCGCGCCGCAGGCGTATCCGGCGGCCAGGACCGGCGTGTACCGCATCCATTTCTGCCGGCCGAATTTCCTTTCCATGTAGTACCTTCCCACCAACGCGCCCATAAACTGGGGAATGAAGGCGTGGGGCACCGTTCCCACGCTGGCGATCATACCGAAAATGAGCATGACGGGGAGATTGAAAGCCGCCAGGACGGCGTAGACCAACACGCCGAAGGCTGCGCCTCCGATCATGTAAGGGACCTTCAGCGCTTCGATCAAATAGCTGGATTCGAAACCTGATCCGGAGGTGCTCGAGTACCACAGCGCCTGCATCGTGGCCTGTTGCTGCCAGAATTTCTGTGCGTAGGGATAGGCCTGAGACGGAATAGGCGCAAGACCCCAGACGAAGTGCCAGAACAACAGGCTGCAGACGAGCAGGACGGGGATCATGACCAACTCGGCCTTCAGCACGCTCGTGAACCGGGTGCCGGTCAGTTCGACTTCGCGAAAGGCCTGGGCCTGACCCCCGTAGTTGAAAATGGGTATGGGGGCGAACCAGATATCCACGCCCTTGTAGCCGCTCAGAATGAAGGTAGCTTCCTTGATGAGGGGAAATTGCAGGTCCGCTCCCGTGATCGCCCGCAACCGAGCGCTTGCGTAGGAACTCAGCGGGGTATAGACAAACCCGTAGAAAACAAAGAAGAGGACGGGAAACTCGGGCACGAGTCCCCAGCTGAGTACGACGTAACCTACCGTCAGGAGCAGGAAAGCACCGAAAATGATGGAAAGTGGAAAATCCCCTCTGCCGGGTGGTGTCATCTGCTCACCCGCCGACCCGGCGTTCGGGCCCTCCCGCTTGACTCTGCCAGCACGCTTCCTCAGCCCCGACAGGATACTCCACCCGCCAATCAGCGCGACGGCGAAGCCCGTGCCGATTCGGACGCTCATCCAGAAATCGATATCATTGACCAGTGTGGTCTGAATGGCATCCATACCTGGAGACCATGTGCGCAGTATGTTGAAATCGTACAGCAGCGGGTTGAGGACTACGGTCAACAGAGCGCCGAGGGCGGATCCTACCACGATCCAGAAGGGCAGCACAAACCCGGTCAGAACAGGACCCAGCCCCAGTTCAACCGCCATGGCCGCGGCCGGCAGAATGTTCTCGGTATTGCGGGTCAGGTCGGCGAATGGGATGGGAATCAACGTGATCGGTTCGGCCAGCAGCGCACCCGTAATCGCCGGTATACCGATGTAGAAAGCGCCGAAGACAAGCCCCAGCATGGCCCCGATGCTGAAAGCCCGCCAACGCCAGGATTCCTGTCCCGCCGAACTCTCCGCCAGCGCCGTGGCGCCTTCCGCCTGGATCGGCGCCAGGGGGAACGGTAGCCGTTCCACGTCGGCGGTTACGCGGAAGAGACCGTAACCAAGCGTGAAAGCGCTGGCCCGGTTGAAAATGTGGAGCACGGCGATGAGCAGGATCGGCACGAGCCACTCCCCGTGCAGGAGCGTGCGCAGGACGATGGCCTCGGAATCCGATCCGGGAGATATCCACGAGGGGATCTGGTCGTCGATTCCGAAAGCCCTGGCGCCAGGGGATTGGATGAAATACTGGTACCAGATCAACTGGGCAAAGGGTCCGCCGGAAAGCGCCAGTCCCACGCCGGCGGTAAGACTGGCCGCCACGTAGTACAACATGTAAATTTCCTGGCGGCTGAGCGTCGTGAACGACCGGCGCGCGACTTCGATGAACAGGATGATCGTGGTCCATTCCGCCGCGGGTCCGAGGCTCTGGCCGGCGATCAGGTTCAGGTAGATCGAGCCCGGGATCATGAACAGCCCGAGAAAGACGATGCCGATGACCGTCTTTACATTGAACCCTTCCTCGAATGCCTGGGGGCGGTCGGAAAAGGCGGAGGCAGGCAGGTCATCCCTTACGAGGGTCATGCCGATAGCTCTTTCGACGTGTTTAACGAACCGGGGAGCGCCGGTCGATTTACTGCTTCAGCCAACTGTCCGTAACGGTGAACAACTGGCCGGAGGGGTGGCGGTTGTCCTCGGAGACGCGAACCAGCTTCAGACCATCGAACGTGAATCTGTTCTGATACTGTTGGTTATCATCGGTTACGAAGAAAAACACGTTGTCTAAAACGCTCCACCGTCCGTTCTGGGTACGAACGATGGTGGAATCGGATACGACGGTCGTATCCACCTGGCCGTATCGGCCGTTGACGCTGAGACGAAGGAGTCCACGTACCCGCGGGGGGACCAGTGCTTCGAGTACGGTGTTGATAGAATCCTGCAGTGAGACGGTGCGACTTTCGAGATCGTAGTTCCCGACGAGGGGCCGGGCGATGTTGCCGGGTCCAACTACTTCTTCGCTGCATCCCGCAAGCAGAATGCTGAAGAGTGCGCCGCAAGATAGGATTTGCTTGATCAAGGTTTACTCCGACAGCCGGGCCATGAAATTACACTGACTTTCCGTTCGTTACGGCGGCGGTTGGACCACGCCTGCGTATCCTGCGAACGCTATGACGGGAACGCTTGAGATAATAGGCAAGCCCATACCGGTCGTCAAGCGATTACGGGGTCGATTGACCGGATATTTCGCTTGACGTTCATCGCCTCGCGGGTTAGAAGTGATGGGATTTTGTCCGGCATGTCGCGTGGTGTTGCATGGTATCAGGTCCACGCGACAGCAGGCACCTCTTTAGAGGCCAGCGATTCGGCCTCGATTCAATTGTCAATGTTGGGCAGCGGCTTCGGACAGGAGGAATCACAGCCCCATGTCAGCCATCAGGACAGGCATCATCGGATGCGGGAACATCAGTGGGGTTTACTTCGAAGCGGGACGGAAATTCGAAATCTTCGACGTGGTCGCCTGCGCGGACATGGTAGCGGACCGGGCGAAGACGAAAGCTGCCGAATTCGAGGGGGTCGAAGCACGTACAGTCGATGCACTGCTGGGCGATCCCTCAATAGAAATCGTCATCAATCTCACGATACCCGGCGCCCATGCGGAAATCGGCATAGCCGCGCTGGAAAAGGGCAAATCGGTGTATTCGGAGAAACCCATGGCGATCCGAAGGGAAGACGGCCGAGCACTGCTCGAAATGGCCGGGATCAAGGAACGATTGGTAGGCGGAGCGCCGGACACCTTCATGGGGGCCGGCATACAGACCTGCCGCAAGCTCATGGACGATGGGTGGATCGGCGAACCCGTGGCGGCCACGGCCTTCATGCTGAGCCCCGGACACGAGCGTTGGCATCCCGACCCGGGGTTCTTCTATCGGCCCGGTGGGGGCCCCATGCTGGACATGGGTCCATACTACGTCACGGCGCTGGTCAATTTGATCGGGCCGGTGGCCAGGCTGACGGGCGCTACCCGTATTACCCATCCGGAACGCACGATCACGAGCCAGCCCCTTTACGGAGAGAAAATAAAGGTCGAGGTGCCCACGCACCTGGCGGGCCTTCTCGAGTTTCAATGCGGCGCTGTCGGGACGATCGTAACCAGTTTCGACGTGTGGCACCATGAACTGCCGCGCATCGAGATTTACGGCACGGAGGGGTCCATCAGCGTGCCCGATCCCAATTCATTCGGCGGACCCGTAAAGCTCCGCCGCGCCGGAGCGGAAACCTGGAGCGACATGCCCCTGAGCCACGGATACGAGGAGCAGAGCCGCGGCGTGGGCGTGGCGGATATGGCCTATGCCATGCGATCGGGCCGCCCGCACCGGGCCAGCGGCGAACTCACCTTCCATGTACTCGACGTCATGGAGTCCATCCAGGAGTCGGCGGAATCGGGACGGCACATCACTTTGGAAAGCACGTGTTCCAGACCGGCCCCTCTGCCGCTCGGACTCGCGCCCTACACCCTGGACCCATAGCCGAAACCGGACGCATAGCGGAAATACAACCATGCCTGATCAACCTGTAAGAACCGTATCTGATCTTCTGCCCCGCCTCGAAAGGCTGCTGGACCGCTTCGAATCGCTTCTTGCCAACTATACGGGGCGGCAGGCGACGGGCACCGGCGACACGTTTTCCGAGTCCATCGCGTTCAGGTGGCGGAAAAAGGGTGGGATGGGATCCCTTGAACCCATCGTTCACCCCGACCTGGTAGACCTGGATGACCTCTTCGGCCTGGAACGGGAGATCGAGATCCTGGACAGGAATACCCGGCAATTCGTTGCCGGAATGCCCGCGAACAACGTCCTGATCTGGGGAGAACGAGGAACCGGCAAGTCTTCGGTGGTGAAAGGACTTCTTTCCCGGTTCACCCACGAAGGCCTGCGCATGATCGAGGTCCGCAAGCAGGAACTGAAGGACTTGCCGGAGATCGTCGAACTCCTCTGGGACCGGCCGGAACGTTTCGTCCTTTTCTGCGACGACCTGTCCTTTGTCGAAGACGAATCCGTCTATCTCGAGCTCAAGGCCCTGCTCGAAGGCAGCCTTTCGGCCCGTCCCGACAACGTGCTCGTGTACGCCACATCGAACCGCAGGCACCTCATGCCGGAGAAGTTTTCCGACAACACACCGCGTTACAGCCCCGACGACGATGAAATCCATCCCCAGGAAACCGTAGAGGAGAAGATATCATTGAGCGACCGGTTCGGTCTGTCCATCGGTTTCTACCGGATCACCCAGGATACCTACTTCCATATAGTTCAGCATCTCGTCGAACAGCGCGGCCTCGACATCGGCGCGGAACGGCTGCGGAGAGAATCTCTTTGGTGGCTGCAGCGCGCCAGCGGACGGTCCGGCAGGGTGGCGCGGCAGTTCGTGGATGATCTCGAGGGGCAGCTCAGACTGGACGATACGCGGTAAGATCGGACATGCCGTGATATTTTGGGAACCGGGATTCTTTCCCTCTTGACACGTCTTTTTCACTCCGCCTAATTATGTAGATCATGTTTTTGGATATCCGCTGTATTGCAATGCGTGTATCCGTAGTCTGATATTCCGGGATTTTCACAGTCAACATTTCAAGGAAAACAGCAAAGGAGTGTGTCTTGCACGCATTCGATTACGCCACGCCCGAGAGCGTGGCCGATGCGGTGGTAATGCTCAGCGATCACGGTGAAAACGCCTGTGTGCTCGCGGGCGGCACGGACCTAATCGTACAGCTCCGGGAGAACCGGCGACGGGCCGATCTCGTGGTCGACGTCAAGAAAATCGCCGAGCTGAACGAATTGTCCTACGACGCCGCGGCGGGACTCACGATCGGTGCGGCAGTACCCTGCTACCGAATCTATGGAAACGCGGAAATCGCCGGGGCCTACCCGGGACTCATGGACGCGGCCAGGTTGGTAGGCGGCACGGGAATCCAGGGCAGGGCCAGCCTGGGCGGGAACCTGTGCAACGCATCGCCGGCCGGCGATACGATTCCCCCCATGATCGTCCTCGGAGGCAAAGCGGAAATCGCCGGTCCCAACGGAACGCGCAGCGTGGCCGTGGAAGACTTCTGCACGGCGCCCGGCCGCTCCGTACTCGAGGACGGCGAGTTCCTGGTTTCGCTCCGTTTCCCGGCGCCCGCACCGAATTCCGGTGCGTTTTACAAACGTTTCATTCCGCGCAACGAGATGGACATCGCCGTGGTCGGCGTCGGCGCTTCCGTCGTGCTCAGTGAAGACAGGTCCTCCTTCGTCTCCGCACGCATCGCCGTCGGCGCCGTGGCCCCGACACCGCTTTTCGTGAGAGAAGCCGGAAAGGCCCTAAGCGGACAGCCTGTGTCCGACGAAACAATCCAGCGGGCGGCCGACATCGCCCGCGACGCGGCACGGCCCATCAGCGATATGCGGGGCACCGCCGATTATCGTAAGCATCTGACCAGCGTACTAACGCGCCGGGTTGTGCAAGGCGCGGTTCAACGAGCGAAGGAGTAGCAGTCGATGTCGAAAAAAGTACACGTACAGACCACCATAAACGGAGAAGAAGTCGATTTCCTGTGTGAACCGCGCAACAGCCTGCTCGAAGTGCTGCGCGACAAGTTGGATCTCACCGGTGCCAAGGAAGGATGCAACAACGGCAATTGCGGCGCCTGCAACGTGATCATGGATGGCAGGCTGGTCAATTCCTGCTGCGTACTGGGGGTCGAAGTCGACGGTTGCGATCTCCAGACCATCGAAGGCATCGGGTCCGCCGCCAACCTGCATCCGCTGCAGCAGAAGTTCCTAGAGCACGCGGCGCTGCAATGCGGCATCTGCACCCCCGGGTTTATCGTATCCGCCAAAGCGCTGCTGGACCGGAACCCGAACCCCACGGAAGACGAAGTGCGCTACTGGCTGGCGGGCAACCTCTGCCGCTGCACGGGGTACGACAAGATCATCCGCGCCGTCCTGGATACCAGGGACGTGGCCTGACCGGGCGGAACGGGTGACTGAATAAAGTGGTCCTCGGGACCTCGGGATACTGAAACACGACCAGGAATGACTATACGGGATTGACCATACGGAGGATAAAAACGTGTCACAAAACGGACATAAAGTCATCGGCACCCGTCCGATCCGGCATGATGGGGTCGATAAGGTTACCGGCCGGGCTATCTACGGCGCCGATATCCAGCTGACGGGCCTGCTTTTCGGCGCAATAAAGCGCAGCCCCCATCCGCACGCGCGGATCAAGAACATCGACACCAGCCGGGCGGAGGCCCATCCGGGGGTCAGGGCGGTAGTCACCGCCCAGGACCTGCCGCAGATCGCGGACAAGATCGCCGACCTGGGCGAAGCGATCGTCAACCTGCGCGACTCCAGCAACAACGTGCTGGCCTATGGCAAGGTGCTCTACAAGGGCCATGCCGTCGCCGGCGTGGCCGCGGTCAACCTGCACGTGGCCCAGGAAGCGGTGGAACTGATCGACGTGGAATACGAACCGCTGCCTCACGTGACGGGCGTACTGGAAGCCATGAAAGACGACGCCCCGATCCTTCACGAAGACATGAAAACCACGTCCATGGGCGAGGAGACGGACAAGGTCAGCAATATCGCCAACCACTTCCAGCACAAGATGGGCGAACCGGATGACGGTTTCGCGGAAGCCGACGTGGTGATCGAGCGTGAGTTCACGACGCAGACCGTCCACCAGGGCTATATCGAAAGCCATAACGCCACGGCCCTCTGGAACGAAGAAGACCAGCTCACCGTGTGGACGAGCACGCAGGGCGCCTTTGCGGTGCGGGATCAGCTGTCCGAGATCCTCCAGATGCCCGTTTCCAAGGTCAAAATCGTACCCCTGGAAATCGGTGGCGGCTTCGGCGGTAAGATTTCCGTTTACCTGGACCCGGTCGCGGCGCTGCTGTCGAAGAAGACCGGGCACCCGGTAAAGATGACGATGACCCGAGACGAGGTTTTCGAAGGAACTGGACCGACACCGGGTTCCTACCTGAAGGTCAAGATGGGCGCCACCAGTGATGGCCGGCTCACGGCCGCAACGGTATACATGGCCTACGAGGCCGGCGCCTATCCCGGTTCGCCGGTCGGTGCGGGCGCGGGCTGTATCTTTACGCCGTACGACATACCCAATGTCCAGATCGACGGGTACGACGTCTGTGTAAACAAGCCCAAGACGAACGCCTACCGTGCTCCCGGGGCTACCAACGCGGCCTTCGCCGCCGAAACGGTAGTGGACGAAATCTGTGAAAAGATCGGCGCGGATCCGCTCGAATTCCGGGTGAAGAACGCCGCTAAGGAAGGCACCCGCCGTGCGGATGGCCCCGTGCATCCGCGCATCGGCTGTATCGAGACCACGGAAGCCGCCCTCAACTGCGAACACTACCAGTCTTCGCTCGAAAAAACAGCTAACGGCAAGATCAGGGGCCGGGGCGTCGCTTCGGGCTTCTGGTTCAACTTCAACGGCGGCCGGTCGGCCATCTCCGTCAGCATCAATCCCGACGGTACCATCAACATGCTCGAAGGATCCACCGATATCGGGGGATCACGGGCATCCATCGCCATGCAGTTGGCCGAGACCATAGGTCTTGAGGCCACCGACATCAAGCCCTACGTCGTGGACACGGATTCCATCGGCTATACCGACGTGACCGGCGGCAGCCGGACAACCTTTGGTACGGGTTATGCCGCCCACGCCACCGGCCAGGCCCTCATTCGCGAAATCAAGGAAAGGGCGTCCAAACTCTGGGACGTTCCAGCCGATGCCATCGACTTCGCGGACGGGGCCTTCTCCTACAGGGATGACGCGGAGAAACGGGGAAGCTTCAAGGAACTGGCCAGCCAGGCAGGCGAAACCGGCGGACCCGTGGTCGCCCAGGTCAGCACGCAGCCCGACGGCAGCGGAGGCGGCGCTTTCGCCACCCACATCGTCGACGTGGAGGTCGATGGGGAAACGGGCAAGGTGGATATACTGCGGTATACCGCCGTCCAGGATGCCGGTACTGCCATTCACCCGAGCTATGTCGAAGGCCAGATGCAGGGCGGCGTGGTGCAGGGTATCGGTTGGGGGCTCAACGAAGAGTACATATATAATGACGCCGGTTCCATGACCAACGCGAGCTTTCTGGATTACCGCATGCCCACGACGCTTGATCTGCCCATGATCGAGACGATCATCGTGGAAGTGCCCAACGAATCCCACCCCTACGGCGTAAGAGGCGTCGGCGAAGTGCCCATCGTACCGCCGCCGGCCGCGCTCGCCAACGCGATCTACAACGCGACGGGCGTGAGACTGCGCGACCTGCCCATGTCGCCACCCCGGGTACAGAAGGCCCTGGCGGAAAACGGCGGGTAGACACGGGAGTCAAAGGGGAAATACGCAAAGGGCGGGAGAAGCATCTTCCCGCCCTTTTTGCTTTTGTTGAGAGTTTTCAAACAATATTTCCCATCCAGATTCCTTGGCATTAGTTAGAAAGAGTCGGAAACGCTCTCGGACAAAAGACCACCATGGCCACCATCTACATTCCGTCCCTCATGCGCGATCTTACCGGCGGC
Organism: bacterium; assembly: GCA_965262815.1. Taxonomy (GTDB): domain Bacteria; phylum JAAXHH01; class JAAXHH01; order JAAXHH01; family JAAXHH01; genus JAAXHH01. The sequence continues at coordinate 1,229,248 of OZ253560.1, forward strand.
AAGGAGATCATCCAGATCGAAGGCGGCGATATGCGCCAGATCATCGCCAACCTGGAGGCGGCATACCCGGGTTTTCGCACACGGCTGCTCGAAGACGGAACCCAGCGGATCAAACCCAACATCGCGGTCATGATCGACGGACGCAACGCCCGGCGCATCCTCATCGACAAGGTGAACGAACGCAGCGAGATACACTTCCTGCCGGCGATCAGCGGGGGATGTTGATGTGCAACTCAACGTCAAGGTCTATCCCCGGGCCAGCCGTAACGCTGTCGAGTGTAATCGCGATGGAAGCCTGAAAATTAGGGTTACGGCCGCGCCGGAAGACAACAAGGCCAACGACGCCGTGTTGAAACTGCTGGCAGACCGCCTGGGCATTCCCAGGGCCAGTGTCCGCATTCTTCGGGGACACCGGACCCGGAACAAGATCGTGCAGTTGGAAGGTTTGACGAAGGAGGATATACCTAGCCGAATCGGACCGGCGGATTAGGGGAAGTCTAAGTCAACTACAGCTTCCGGTTCAGCTTGAGCAGGTGATCGACGGTAAGGGCTTTCTCCACACCGGGGCCGGCGGGACCGGCCGTTTGCCGGCGGGGCTTCCTGGTTTTGCGTTTTTTGGGGGATTCCGACTTCACCGGCGTTGCCGAATTACTGGAAGTTTCCACCGTCTTGCCATTGGTCCGCACCGCCTGCCTGTCCTTCGCCGGACCGCGTTTCCTTCGACGCTGCGATTTCCCGTCATTTCTGCTGTGCTCTTCTCGCATGGAAAGCGAAATCCGGTTTCTTTCCTGGTCGACGCCGAGCACCCGCACCTCTACCTGCTGCCCGACCTTGACCGCTTCCCCCGCGTGCTTGACGAAACGGTCCACGAGCTGGCTGATATGCACGAGCCCGTCGAGGTGGACCCCGACATCCACGAACGCGCCGAAGTTGGTGACGTTGGTTATGACGCCGTTGAGCCGCATCCCCTCCTTGACCTCGTCGATGGTATGGATCCCTTCGGTATACTGAACGGCCTTGAACTCATCGCGCGGATCGCGCCCGGGCCGTGCCAGTTCCTCCAGGATGTCCTCCAGGGTCGGCAGCCCCACGTTGTCGTTGACGTAGTTATCGAGATCGATTCGCGACCTGATCCCGGAATCGCCCATGAGTTCCTGTACGCTGCATTCCTGATCGGTGGCCATCCGGTCGACGATGTCGTAGCATTCAGGGTGAACGGCACTGGCGTCGAGGGGGTTGGCGCCGTGTCCTATCCTCAGGAAACCCGCGGCCTGTTCAAAGGCCCTGGGTCCCAGGTGCGGCACCTGCGCCAGGTCCGTTCTCGCAGCGAAGGGCCCCGATTTCTCCCGGTGGGCGACGATTTTCCGCGCCAGCGTGGGCCCAATGCCGGATACGTATGACAGGAGCTGCGCACTGGCGGTATTGACTTCCACCCCGACGTTGTTTACGCAACTCATGACCACGTCGTCCAGGCTTTGTTTCAGCGCAACCTGGTCTACATCGTGCTGGTACTGGCCGACACCGATGGATTTCGGATCGAGCTTGACCAATTCCGCCAGGGGATCCATCAGTCTGCGTCCGATAGACACCGCTCCACGAACGGTGACATCCAGGTCGGGAAACTCCTCACGGGCCGTGGTCGACGCTGAATACACCGATGCGCCGCTTTCGTTCACGAGCACGATGGGCGGATCACCGGCAAGCTCGATCGTTTGAAGGAACTGTGTCGTCTCCCGCCCGGCCGTCCCGTTGCCGACAGCGATGGCGTCGAATCCGTGCTGCGTGTGGAGTGACTGTAAGATTCGAGCCGCCCGTTCCTTCTTCTTTTCTCCGGAATGGGGAAAGATGCTGGCCCTGTCCAACAACTTGCCCTGTTCGTCCAGGCAAACCAGCTTGCAGCCCGTGCGAAAACCGGGGTCGATCGCCATGATACGGCGGCGTCCCAAGGGCGGCGCCATCAGCAGTTCCCGCAGGTTTCGTGCGAATACGAGGGTCGCCTCTTCTTCCGCTTTTTGCCGCACGAGGGACCTTAACTCGGTTTCCATGGACAGGGAAAGCAGGCGGCGGTAACCGTCGGACACGGCCAATCGGACCTGTTCGGACGCCGGTCCCTCCCCCTTGACGAACAGTTGTTCGAGACGTTCAATCGCCTCTCCTTCCGGCGGGGCGATAGTCATCCGCAGCACGTCTTCTTTCTCACCGCGCCGGATGGCAAGTACGCGGTGCGAAGGCGCTTTCAACGCCGGTTCGGTCCAATCGAAATAGTCCCGGAACTTGATTCCTGATGTTTCTTTTTCCTCCACGACGGAAGAACGGATAACCGCCTTGCCGTGAAACAGCTGGCGCAAGGCCGCCCGTGCCGTGGAATCTTCGTTGATCCACTCCGCCATGATATCGCGCGCACCGGACAGGGCTTCCTCGACCGAGGGCACTTCCTTTTCAGGGTCGACGAAGGCCGCGGCTTCCGTTTCGAGGTCCATATCCTCCTGGCCGAAAATGCGTTCCGCCAACGGTTCAAGGCCCTTTTCCCGGGCTGCCGTCGCCCGCGTGCGCCGCTTCGGACGATAGGGGAGGTAGATGTCTTCCAGGACGGTCATGGTTTTCGCGTCGTTTACCTGTGATTCCAACTCGTCCGTGAGGAGGGCGCGGTCCTTCAGGGAGGCGAGGATCGAGGTCCGGCGCTTATCCAGGTCCCTAAGCTGACCGATTCGGTCGCGGATCGCCGTGATGGCTACTTCGTCGAGCGAACCGGTTCTTTCCTTTCGGTAGCGCGCGATGAAGGGAACCGTGGCATCCTGGTCCAGCAGGACCGCGACGGCATCCACCTGTTCAGCCCGGAGTCCAAGTTCGCCGGAAATCTTCGTGATGTGTGGGTGATCATTCATGTATGTATCGGCCTCCCGGACCGCCCGGACCGGTCACGCTCCCAGGATTTCCCTCAAGCGTTCGGCCACGTGTTCCGGTTCGCCCGCTTTCAGGCAGACCGGACCAAATAGCACGATTCCTTCAGCGACCCTGGAGGGATTGGTTTGAATGGGAGGATTCCCCTGCTGCAGTTCAAGCATCACGTCCAGGGCGGTCCTGCCGAGGGCGTCTTCATCCAGTTTCAGCACGGCCATCGGTATCGCACTGGGCCTGCTGTCGATGTCGATGGTAAATCTTCCTCCCGGAATGTCCCCGGAGGCTGCCACGAGTTCGTCCATGCGATCTCGCCACACTTCGGCTCGGGCTTCCAGCTGTTCACCTGCGAAGCGCCGAAGGGCGGTCAACAGGCCTATAATCTGTTCCTTGCCCACCTTACAGGGTCTGCCGATGCCATGATGAGGCGCGCCGGGCAGGATCGATTTGTCGATGAGCGATTCGGGAGGATTCCACTGCCGCTTTAAAACGTCCATGTCCAGATGCTGCAGCGCCACGCACATGATCAGGTCCCGGCGACCGCAGAGAATACCGGAACTCTGGGGACCGCCAATCGCCTTGCCTCCGCTGAAGGCCACCAGGTCGGCGCCCAGAGAAATGAAAGCGCGCAGGTTTGACCGTGGCGGCAATTGTCCGGCGGCGTCGACGATCACCGGCACCCCACGGTCATGGGCGACGTCGACGACTTCTTCCAGGGTCGGCAGGGCGCGGGGATTCGCGACGTAGCATACGGCCGCTGTTCGTTCCGTGATGGCGTCGGCGATCTCCCATGCTTCCGTATCCCTCACGCCGGCCCCGCTGTATCGGTCGGCGATTCCCACCTCGACGAGCTGGACACCGACGGTCCGGATCGCATGGTCGTAGAAGTTGCGCTGACTCCGCGAGATGATGACTTCGTTCTTCATGCCCTCCGTGTCCGGCAACCGGTTCATCTTTCCGGGATCCGGACCGGTGACGCAGGCCGCCGTGCCCAGGAGGAGCCCCGCGGCCGCACCGGAGGTAACGTACCCCGCTTCGGCGCCGGTGATCTCCGCGATGATCTCACTGGCCCGGGCTTGAAGTTCGGCGATGTCGACGCAGTACTGGGACGCCTCACGCATGGCGTCCGCCACTTCAGGATCCATGATGCCACCGCTGAGCCGGGTGGTGGGTCCTGAAGCGTTGATGATCGGCCGCACGCCGAGACTTTCGTATATATTGGGCATGGACTACCCTGGCATGAATCGAAGGACAGTGTCTCGAAAGCAGCACTAATCCTATTACATCGTCCCGCGGTATGCAACCTGTTTTTTCCAATTCTGATCAGGATGACGCCTTAGGCGTGGACACGGAATGACCTCAAATCTTCTTCCCCAGTAAAAGCAGGTTGGATTTCGGATGCCGGTCCGTGCGCATTACGGCGACCTTCGGTGTGAGTCCGCAACGCCAGTATTGAATTGACTTGAATCACCGATATCGGTATCTTACACCGGCAGATACATCGTCATCGGGAAGGTACCGAACACCCCGAAATCCATCAACTCTACTGAACTGTATCCCAATGGCCCACAAGGATTTACAATCGTTTGTCGACCTGCTCAGACAAGAGGGTGAGTTAAAGGAAATCGCCCTTGAGGTCGACCCCGTGCTCGAGATCAGCGCCATCGCGGACCGCGTAGTCAAGCAGAACGGTCCGGCATTGCTGTTCACGAACGTGAAGGGCCATCCGGAGGTTCCCGTACTGATCAACACCTTCGGGTCCAGGCGCCGCATGGAACTGGCCCTGGGCACCGAAAACCTGGACGACATCGCGGCCGAAATCGCCGACCTGATCAATCCCCATGTGCCCGCATCGCTCGCGGGAAAGCTGCAGATGCTCCCGCGGCTCGCCCGATTGAAGGACACCCAGAGCAGGACCGTTCGCAACGGACCCTGCCAGGAAGTGGTAGAGACGGACACGGCGTCGCTGGACAGCCTGCCGGTCATCAAGTGCTGGCCTGGCGACGGCGGGAAATACATCACCTTTCCCCAGGTGATTACGAAACACCCCGAAAAGGGGACGCGGAACGTGGGCATGTACCGTCTCCAGGTCTTCGACGACAAAACCCTGGGACTCCACTGGCAACGGCACAAAGGCGGCGCCCATCATTACCACGTCGCTGAGCGGATGGGCAAGCGGCTGGAGGTCGCCATCGTTCTCGGACCCGATCCTGAAACCATGTACGCCGCGACGGCACCCCTGCCCGATGAGATCGATGAATACATGCTGGCGGGATTTCTCCGCAGGCAGTCGGTGGAACTGGTGAAGTGCCGGACGGTGGACCTGGAGGTGCCGGCCAATGCCCAGGTCGTCCTGGAGGGCTACGCGGATCCTCACGAAAGGCGCGTTGAAGGTCCCTTCGGCGATCACCAGGGCTACTATTCGCTGCCGGACGAATACCCCGTGTTTCACCTCACGGCCATCACACGAAGAAAAGATCCCATCTACCCGACGATCATCGTTGGACCGCCGCCGCAGGAAGACGGGTGGCTCGGAAAAGCAACGGAACGCATCTTCCTGCCGCTCCTCAAGACCACGCTTCCGGAAATCGTGGACATAGACCTTCCTATCGAAGGCATCTTTCACAATCTCGCCATAGTATCCATCGACAAACGATTTCCCGGCCACGCCCGGAAGGTAATGCACGCCCTGTGGGGCCTGGGCCAGATGATGTTCACCAAGGTGATTATCGTTGTGGACAAGGACGTGGACGTGCATAATATGAGGGAGGTCGCCTGGCGGGTCGGCGTTTCCGTCGATCCCGGCCGGGACCTGCTGGTGAGCGAAGGGCCCTGCGATGTCCTGGATTTCGCCGCACAGATCGCGGACGTGAGTGGAAAGCTGGGCATCGACGCCACCGAGAAGTGGCCGGACGAGGGATTCGACCGGGGGTGGCCGGAATTACTGCGTATGCCCGAAGAGGTCAACCGGCGCGTCGACGCGCTCTGGCCGCAACTGGACCTGTAAGTCCCTGGAGGCGGATTTGTTTGAAGCATTGATCACCGAAGCAGGCCTGGAAGACATCCACGGGAAAGCCGTGGCCGGCGAGCGTCTTTCGGCCGACGACGGGAGAAGGCTGTACCAGCACGAGAACCTGCCCGCCATCGGTTTCCTGGCGAACCTGGTGCGCGAGCGCCTGCACGGCGAGCGGGTCTACTTCGTACGCAACCAGCACCTGAACTATACCAACATCTGCAACAAGAGCTGCCTCTTCTGCTCCTTCTACGCCCTTCCGAAGGACCCCGAGGGATACGTACTGTCACCGGACGACATACGGGCACGGATGGAGACCTACGCGGATATTCCGATCTCCGAGATTCACATGGTCGGCGGGGTGAATCCCAAACTGCCTTACGACTACTACCTGGACATCGTCCGGGTAATCAAGGAAGTGCGGCCCGGTGTGTCGCTCAAGGCCTTTACCATGATCGAACTCGAGCAGATCCGCAGAATCGCCAGAAAACCCATGGATGAAACCCTGGTGGATTTGAAGGAAGCCGGGGTCGACGCTTTGCCCGGCGGCGGCGCCGAGGTATTCAGCGAAAGGGTGCACGAAGAGCTCTTCCAGGCCAAATCGGATTCCGACAAGTGGCTTGAAACCGCCCGCACCGCCCACCAGGTAGGGCTGCCCTCGAATGCTACCATGCTCTACGGCCACGTGGAGCAGACCGAGGAGAAAGTCTATCACCTCATGAAACTTCGGGAACTGCAGGACGACACCGGCGGACTGCTGGCCTTCATCCCCCTGTCGTGGCACCCGGAGCGTACGGCCATCGAACATCTGCCGGGACCGACGGGGCAGATGGATCTCCGGGAAATCGCAGTGGCCCGTCTCATGTTGGATAACATTCCGCACATAAAATCATTCTGGATCATGAACACGCCGGCGGTGACCCAGGTGGCGTTGTGGTATGGCGCCGATGACATGGACGGCAGCGTCCTGGAGTACGAAATCACCCGAAACCCCGTCACCGACCGGATGCAGGCGCTGTCACATACCCAGATGCTCGACATGATCAGCGAATCGGGGCGGAAACCTGTTGAACGCGATGCGCTGTACCGGATCGTCGACCAGCCGGAAACGAGACGGCCGGACTACCTGGTTGCGGCAAACGGCGTGACGACGGAAGCAGTTCCGAGCCCGGGATAACCATCATGATCAATGATATCGCGGAAAAGGTCCTGGCTGGAACCCGACTGGACGCCGAGGACGGACGCCGGCTGTTCCAACACCCGAACGTCACCGAACTGGGCATGCTGGCCGACCACGTGCGGCGGACTAAGCACCCCGAACCGGTGGTGACGTACAATATCGGTCGGAACATCAACTACACCAACGTGTGCTGGGTGCGGTGCAAGTTTTGCGCGTTCTACCGTCCCCCGGGCGACCAGGAAGGTTACACCTTGCCCGACGAGGAGATCTACGGCAAGGTCGAGGAACTCATCGGTGTCGGGGGAGATTCACCGGAATCCTGCGAGATTCTCATGCAGGGCGGGCTGAACCCGAAGCTGAAGATCGATTACTACGAGCGCCTCTTTTCGGAAATCACCAGGCGATATCCCGCGGCGTATATCCATTCGCTCTCCGTGGCGGAAATTGTCTATCTCGCCCACATATCGAAAGTGTCGGTAGAAGAAGCGCTCATCCGCCTGCGAGCGGCCGGATTGAAATCCCTGCCGGGCGCCGGCGCCGAGATCCTGGATACCGAAGTGCGCGACGCCATCGCCTACCGCAAGGAAACGGTGCAGGAATGGCTGGACGTGCACAGTCTGACCCATCGGTTGGGCATGAAGTCGACGGCCACCATGATGTTTGGATCGGTGGAAACCGTAGAACACCGTTTGCGCCACCTCCTTCGAGTGCGGGAGGTGCAGGATGAATCCCTCGCTCAAAACGACGGGTACTTCACGGCTTTCATCGCGTGGAGTTTCCAGCCGGAGGGCACCGAACTGCCGGACACGAGAAAAGCCACGGGATACGACTATCTGCGCACCGTGGCGATCGCCCGGCTCATGCTGGACAATATCGAAAACGTCCAGGCGTCCTACGTGACACAGGGTCCGAAAATCGCGCAAATCGCCCTCGGATACGGGGTGAACGACTTCGGAAGCACCATGATGGAAGAGAACGTCATCAGCGCGGGCGGAGAGAGTTTCGTGATGCCTACCCAGCAAATCGAAAGGTTGATCAGCGACGCGGGATTTGTCCCTCGCCGGCGCAACACGCGCTACGAGTACGTGGGGAATGGTAAAGAAAACCCGTCTTAACGCCGTAAGTTACCTGAACACCCGGCCATTGACCTATGGCCTGGAACACGGCGGCCTGGAACATGGATTCGACATCCTCTACGATATCCCGTCCGTATGCGCCAGGCAGGTCAGCACGGGCGAGGCCGCGGCGGGCGTCATTCCATCTATCGAATACGCGCGAAGTCCGGCGCCCTATTACATCGTGCCCGAAGTCGCCATTGCCTCCGCCGGTCCCGTCGGCAGCATATTCCTGTTCCACAAGGTGCCGATCGACCGGATCAGGAAAATCGCGATGGACGTGAGTTCCCGGACTTCGGTTGCACTTGCCCGGATCGTCCTCCGTGAAAGATACCACCTGGATTTCGATTCCATCGACCATCCACCGGACGTGTCGGCGATGCTGGAACTGGCGGACGCTGCGCTGGTCATCGGGGATCCGGCCCTGGAGAACGCGGACCGGCCCGATCCGCGGTTGGACCTCGGAGAAGCCTGGCGGGAACTGACCGGGCTGCCATTTGTATACGCCTTCTGGGCGGGAAAGGAAGACGGCCTTTCGCCCGGTGAAGTCGAACTGCTGATCGAATCGAAGAACCAGGGGATCGGCGCCCTGGACGAAATCGCCGAAGTACACGCGCGCAACCATGCCCGTCCGCCGTCCTTCTACGGGAGGTACCTGAAGGACAACCTGGTCTACGACCTGGGCGGCCTGGAGCGAAGGGGACTCATGGAATTTTACGGCCTGGCCCGGACCCACGGCCTGATCCCGGACGTACCGGATCTGCGTTTTTATCCACGTCAATGAAGGAGATGACCATGGCATCTAAAACTGCGACGGTAGGAATAGGCACGGGAAGCAACCGTCGTGAGAACGTGCGCGTCGCGGTGGAACGCTCGGCGCCGCAACTGGCCTCCCTTATCCGGGAAGAGGTCATGCTCAAACCCAATTTCCTGTCCGGCACCAACCCGGTGGTATGCACCCACCCGGACGCGGTCCGCGGCGTGCTGGATGTCATCGCGGCCCTGCCCGATAAACCGCGGCGGATCCTGATCGCCGAAGGTGGAAACGAGAGCGTATCGGGTGAAATCTTTCGCCACATGGGGTACACCGACATTCCGGACGAATACGACCTCCCGATCGAACTGGTGGACCTGAACCAGGAAACACGCTGGCGCAACACCCGGGTGTACATGGTCGACGGCACCTGGACCACGGTGAGGATGCCGCGCACCGTGCTGGATTGTCCTTGCGTCATTTCGGTCGCCGTGGCCAAGACTCACGACGGCGCCATGGTTACCCTGGCATTAAAAAACCTCATCATGGGTACAATATTGAAGAAAGACCGAATCAAGGTACATGGCTACACGACCCACCACGACAGACGCCATCCGCAGGAAGCCCGCGCCCTCAGCAGGAACCTGATCCGCCTCGCCCGTCACCTTTACCCCCACTACAGCGTGGTGGACGGCACGGTGGGCATTCAGGGCAACGGACCAGGGGGGACCGACACCGTACCCCTCGGACTGGCGGCGGCCGGTGAGGATACCATAGCCGTCGACGCCGTCATCTCGAAGGCCATGGGGTTCGATCCCCTGGAAGTGGGAACGGTTTTCTACGGGGACGCTATCGGACTGGGTGTGGGCGACCTGGAACGCATTCGCATTAACGGCGGACGATTGGAGGAACTGGCCATGTCCTTCAAAGGCCACGAAACCATCGACCTGCAACGCCAGTGGGCTATCGAAGGCGCGTGGGAATCGGCGGCTGTCGGGGGTTGAAACGGCAGTTTTTTAAAAAACTTAATTGGGAAAGTACAAACGAGGTTGGCTCGGACAGCGGTCAATGACCCGGCAATGCCTCTACGACGCGAAGCACCTCTTCTTCGATGTTGTAGAAGTGCGGTGAAATGCGTATGCCGCCCCCTCGTCGGGCGCCGATAATCCGGTGGGTGCGCAGCGTGCTATGCAGGGCCTCCGTCTCGTGGACATCGCTGTTGAAGGTCACGATACCGGACCATTCGGATTCGCCGCGGGGACTCAGGACGCGGTACCCTGCGGCGCGCAGTTCTTCGACGAGCAGGTCGGTCAACCCGCGCAGCCTGTGCTGCACCACCTCGATACCCACCTCCAGCAGCAGGTCCAGTGAAGCCCCCAGCGCATGAATGCCCAGCGTGTTGTGGGAACCGCATTCGAAGCGCCGCGCCGTCGGCGCCGGCGTCGGATCGTACACATCGTAGTTGCCCGCATCGGCCACTGAATTCCATCCCACCTCGTAGAGCTTCAATCGGTCCGTCATGTGCGGCGCGCAGTAGAAGATACCGATCCCTTCGGGACTCAAGAGCCACTTGTGGCCATCGGCCGTGAGGATGTCTATACCCATCTCCGCCACGTCCACGGGCGTCTGGCCGAGGGACTGTATGGCGTCGACGACGAAACAGACGTCCTTTTCCCGGCATAACGCGCCTATCGCCGCGAGGTCGTTGCGGAATCCATTGCCGTATTCCACGTGACTGATGGAAACGGCGCGGGTTCTTGCATCGATCATATCCGCGATCGCGTCCACCGACAGGCGTCCGTCAATGGACTTGACCATCCGGGTTTCCACGCCGATCTGGGATAGATTCAACCAGGGATAAACGTTGGACGGGAATTCAAGGTCGTTCAGGACCACGTTGTCGCCGGACCGCCAGTCTATGCCATTGGCGGCGAAACACAATCCTTCCGTGGTATTCTTGACGAAGGCGATCTGTTCGGGCGCGGCGTTGATCAGCTGGGCCGCCCGGGATCTGGTCGTTTCGATGGCCGCCTCCCATTTGGGATAATGGGAAGCGGCGTACTCGTTGAAGTCCGCCGCGTAGGCCTGCACTGCCTCGCGGGCGCGACCGGGCAATGTGCCGACCGCAGCGTGGTTCAGGTAGGTACAGTGATGGACTACAGGGAATTCACGGCGAATGCGGTCCAGGTTCAATATAGGCCGGTCCGGATCGGCGTGGCTAAGCGGGGCAGAGCTTTTATAGTTTTTTGAACTCGCAGGACTACGGCCAGATTGACCGCGACCTGTTCAGAAACTCGCCGCGGCATCCTCTGCCGAGTCGAATATATTGAAAACGGAGCCCAGACGGGTAATGACGACCAACACGTTGTGCGTACGTTCACTCAGGTTGGCCAGTTTGAGGTCGCCTCCGGCCTCCCGCAGGGTCTTGGCGCCGCCGACGAGGGCGCCGACGCCGGAACTGCTGATGAGGTTTACTTTGCCGAGGTCGACAACTGCCGCGGTCGAACCCTCGGACTTCAATGCCCTCAGGCGGTCATGAAATGCGGACACCTCGGGATCGCCCAGAAAACTACCGGTGAGTTCGATTACCGTTACATCATTAATCCTGCGTTCGTTCATTACACGTCCCCTCCGTCTTTACGCTGCAACTGCGAATACAGGCCACTTGATTGTGCCACTATTAAACATATCGTACGCGGGTTCCGCAAGGATAAATTACGATGGACCAGGCCGACCTTTTCGGGTCGCGAAATCTGCCGGGAGGTGTATCGAGCGGTCGCGTGTGTCCACTAACGCACGCCGGTCAGATGGTCAGGGATTCGACGCGAAAACCGCGGTCTCGGCGCTGCCAGCCCTGTATCCCGGACAGAAACCCTTCTCGATGTAGGGACAGGGACTCCTGGCGATGATCACGCGTACACCCGACTGTTTCAGTCCTTCCCCGAGCACGTCCCGCGTCCGGGATTCGTCCCAGGGGTCAATGGTCTCGTTGAGCGATACGGAGCAGGCGTCCACGATATCGTCAATACTGAGCGGCGTCGTCTCGTGACCGAGGTCGGTTCCGCCCAGGTTGGGCGTGCCCTGGAACCCCGACAGGGCCGTCGTAGCATTGTCAAGGATGAGCACGAGCAGATTCGACCCCTGGTGGGCCACGTTGAAGAGGGCGTTGGCGCTCAGGTGAAAGAAGTCCGAATCCCCGACGACGGCGATCACCGGATCGGTCACCCCGGATAGCACGAGTCCGGAGGCGATACCGATGCTCGACCCCATGGAGTACTTCACGTCGAGCATCTCGAAGGGCGGCGTGTTGATCTTGATCGCGCAGCCCGGATCCACCACGTATACCGGCGAAAGGCCGAATTGCCCGCTTAGTTCCCTCAGCATCTCGAAAACGGGTGTGTATGGACAATTTCCAGGCAGGCCGGCTTCGCTGGGCAGGTATTTCATTTCGTCTTCCGGCGAAAAGGCATGAGCCGGACTGAATCCAGGCCAGAACCCGGCCAGCGCTTCCGCGATCTGCCAGCGGAACAACTCGCCCTCCCTCGCCACGCTCCTGTCGTGCTTGCCGCAGATGGCCGTCGTAATCTTCGCATCGTAGGAAATCGACTTGATCAGCGTTTCGAGAAAGGGTTCGTTTTCCTCCAGGATCAGGGTTTTCTCCGTCGATCGAAGGAAACCGGTGATCTGATCGGCGGGCAGGGGCCACAGGGTGGACAGCTTGAATATGGAGAGATCGGACGTATCCACGCCCTGAAGCACGTCCATCAACTTGGTGTAGATCACGCCCGCGGCTATGATACCGGTCTTACCCGTCCCGGACACTGAGTTGAAGTCCGCAGTTTCGTACTGCCGTGAAACCGATTCCAGGCGATCGTGGAGGCGTCTGTGCAACTGGACGGCGTTTCCGGGAACCGAAATCCACCGCATGGGATGCCGTTCGAAAGCATGGGGCCTTACGAAAGTTGAACGCGGGATATCGGGTAGGTCCACTTCTTCTTTCAACGCACCGAACGTTTTCGTGATACGCACGATGACGGGCATCTGCATCTCACGGGAGAGCCGGAAGGCCGCCCGCGTCATCGTCATCCCTTCGGAGGGGGTCGCCGGTTCCAGCATGGGCAATTCCGATCCCCACGCGATCGGACGGGTATCCTGGTCGTTCTGTGAGGCCCAGGCCCCCGGATCGTCTCCGAGAAGTATGACCAGCCCCGCGCCGACGTCCGTGAGGTTTGCCACCATGACGGGATCCAGCGCGACGTTGAACCCTACGCCCTTGCAACCCATAAGGGCCGGTACGCCTCCGATAGATGCGCCGACCGCCGTTTCGAAGGCCACCTTTTCGTTGGTGGACCACTCGACATGCAGTCCGTGGCTCTCCACGAAGGCACGTAGAAACTCGATCGTACTGCTGCTCGGTGAACCGGGATAACTCGTCGCCACCGCGACACCAGCCTGCAACGCGCCGTAAGCGATACCCTGGTCACCAGAGATTTGCAACCTGGCCATGTAGTGCTCCTGAACGAGGTATATTTCCCCCGGATGGACGCGTGAATATAGGTTTTCACCCTCTGCCGGTCAAGCCTTATCCATAAGCGTTATGCGGGCAGAAACCGCTTGCGATCGTTTCGCCGCCCGGCTATATTTCACCTTTCCAATCAACGGTATTGTTCCAGGATCGATCGAAACATCTTTAACCGAAACCGGTCCGGGAGTTCCACGCTATCCACTTCGATTGTCCACGCAACCGACGGAGATACGGGAATGGCCAAGAATCAGCAAAAGTCCGGTAAGAAAAAAACGGACGTAAACAGCCGGTCTTTCAAGATGGCGGACACGATCGATGAATTGAAGTCCGTGCTGGGAAGCGCCGGGCCTGGCAAAGTGGACAACGAGGATTACTGGCGCGCCGTCCGGGCCCAGTTCCCCTACCGGGGCTCGAAACTCTATACCAACAACGGAACGGTCGGTATCCTGCCTCACATGGTCCTGCAGGCCCAGATCGCTATCCTGAGGGAAACGGAGATTCAGGACGGGGATACCGGCGGGGTATCCTATCCCGGTCCCTACGCGGCCCACGAAAAGCTGGCCGCGCTGATTAACGCGGACCCGAACGAAGTCGCTCTGACGCGAAATTCGACGGAAAGCATGAACATCATCGCCCTGGGGCTGGATCTGAAACCTGAAGACGAAATCCTCACGACGACCCACGAACACTACGGCGGCTGGTCCTGCTGGCAGAATCGACACGCCCTTGTCGGGAATCCGATTCGCAAACTCGACCTCTACGATCCGCCGGAGGACGAAGACGAGATCGTCGGCCTTTTCGAGGAAGCCATTCGACCCGAAACCCGAGTGCTCAGCTTTTGCCACGTCACCTGCACGACGGCCTGGCGTCTGCCCGTCCGCAAGATCTGCGCCATGGCCCGGAAGCGGGGGCTCATCACGGTCATCGACGGCGCACAGTCGGTGGGCATGGTTGCGGTCGACGTTAAGGACCTCAACTGCGATTTCTACGTGAGCAGTACGCACAAGTGGCTGTTCACGCCCAAGGGAACGGGCATGCTCTACGTGAACGACGCCGCCCAGGAAAAGATCGGGCTTGGGTATTACACCTCCGGGGGCCGTTTGACGGCGCGGCGATTCGAAAACAACGCGTCCCAAAGCTACGCGCCCCTGGTCGGATACGCCGTGGCCGTGGATTTCCACAACGCCATCGGCACGGCGTTGATCGAAGACCGGGGCGCGGTCATGTCGGAATGGCTGAAAACCCGCCTTTCAGATATACCAGGCGTACGGGTCTGGACTCCCATGAGCCGGGACCTTTCCGCGTCCATGGTTTCCTTCTCCATCGCCGGCATGACCTCATCCGACGTGGGCACGCCGCTTCGTGAAAGGTACCACATCCACAGCCGCGGTCTGCACGAAGGGGGATATCACGGCGCCCGCCTTTCCTGCGCCATGCACAACAACTATGAAGAGATGGGAAAAGTCGTAAGTGCCGTGAGCGATATCGCGGCGAATAGGTGCTGAAACCGGATTCATTCTTCAACCCGCGGCATCCACGCGGCAATGCGCGGCATTAAATCGTAGGGGAGCGGAACATGTCCGATACTACTCAATCTACGCAGACCACACTTACCATCAAATCGCTGAAGAATCAGTTGGGTGGGAAGTTCGCTGAGCATACCGTCCTGAGAATTAAAAGAGACGGCGAATACGTGGAATATACGGGTGGGGAAGCCGCCCGCCGGGCCGATGCGCTGGCCGGCCTGCTCGCTTCTCTCGGCCTGCAGCACGGCGACCGGGTCGCGCTGCTCGCGGACAACCAGCCCGAGTGGGGCATTGCCTACATGGCCATCGTCGGGCAGGGGATGACGGCGGTACCCATCGACCGGCTGTTGAAACCCGGTGAGTACCAGCGTATCCTCGAGGACTCCGGTACGCGGGCAATCGTCGTATCGGACGCCTTCCGCGACGACCTGCATTCCGTCGCCGGCACCCTGCCCGAACTGAAACACGTGCTGAGCCTGGAAGAAGTCATGGGCAGCGAAGCGAATGCGGCGGCGCCGGACAGCCAGGTCAGTCCCGACGATCTGGCCGTCCTGATCTACACTTCGGGCACGACGGGGCAGCCCAAGGGCGTAATGCTCTCCCACAGGAATATCATGTCCAACGTCGTGGCCTGCAGCGAGGTCATCTCCATTACGCGCGATGACAGTTTTGTATCGGTGCTCCCCCTGCACCATACCTTCGAATGCACTGCCGGGTTCCTGGCGCCAATGTACGTCGGCGCCACCGTATCCTACGTGGGCAGCCTCAAATCGCGAGATATCGTGGACACCATGAAAGACTCGAAGGCGACGATCATGCTTGCCGTCCCATTGCTTTACGAGAAAATGATCCAGGGGATCATGCGGAAGGTCAGTACGCAGCCCGCAGTGACGAGGACCGTGTTCAGTCTCCTGATGGGCGTGGTGAAGCTGGGCGAGAAGTTCAACCAACGAATGGGAACGTCCCTGTTCAAAAGCCTGCGAGACAAGGGCGGACTCGGAACCATCCGGTTCTTTGTGTCCGGCGCCGCGGCGCTGCCACCCGAGGTGGCCACAGGATTCGATCGCCTGGGCCTCCGCATTCTCCAGGGATACGGCCTTACGGAAGCATCGCCCGTCGTGTCGGTCCATCGCGTGGATGAAACACCCAAACCCGATTCCGTCGGCCCGGCCATCAAGGGCGTGGAAGTGGAAGTCGTGGACCCCGACGACACCGGCGTGGGTGAACTCATCGTCCGGGGCGACAACGTGATGCTCGGTTACTACAACAACCCCGATGCCACGACGGAGGTTTTGAAAGATGGGGCACTGTACACGGGCGATTCGGGATGGATCGACGAGGACGGCCATCTGCACATCGCGGGTCGCCTTAAAAACGTCATCGTTACCCGGGCGGGCAAGAACATCTATCCGGAAGAAATCGAAGGCGAACTCGTCCTCAGTCCATACATCGCCGAGGTGCTCGTTTTCGGCGCCGAGGACGCCACCTCCAGTGAAGAGTACGTCAGGGCCGTCGTGGTCCCGGATTTCGAATTCCTGGAGCAGGAGGGTACGCCGAGCGACGACGACACCCTGGGCACGCTCATAAACTATGAGGTCCGGGAGCGATGCAGGAACCTGGCGGACTACAAGCGGGTACGTGAAGTGGAAGTCCGCCGGGAGGAGTTTTCAAAGACGTCCACCCGCAAGATCAAGCGATTCCTGTTCCAGTCGGGACAGGCCGGCCAATCCGAAGACTCCGCGGCCCAGTGAGGGAGATATCGCGATCACGGGACAGCGTAATCGCGATCGATGGATAATATGCAACACTCAACAGATCCGGAACCGGCGCCGCACTCCTCGAACAATACGCTTCCGAATGCAATGACAACGGCCGCAACAGCGCCCCAGGGCACGCAGTGGCGCCGTCCCGTCATCCTCTTCGCGTGTACCGTGCTGACCACCCTCATCTCCGGGATGGTCATGGAGAACGGCACGGTCCCGCCCCTGGTCGTCCTGCTGAGCCTGGTGACCTACCCGGCGCTCCTGCTGGACGGACTGCCTTTTTCCCTTTCGGTGCTCAGTATTCTCATGGCCCACGAGATGGGGCACTATCTCTATGCCAAGTGGTACGGCGTCGGCACGTCTCTGCCCCATTTTATCCCTTCGCCCCTCTTCTTCATCACGCCGAATCCGGGCACCTTCGGCGCGGTCATTGTCACCCGGGCACCCTACCCGCACCGGCAGGCCCTGATGGATATCGGCGCGGCCGGTCCCATAGCGGGATTCATCGTGGCGGTGCCGATCATGGCCTACAGTCTCGTAGGAGCCAGGGTGGATGTCATTCCAGTGGAAGGGGGAGGGCTGTACCTGGGTGAACCGCTTGTATTTCAGTTTCTCGCCTACCTGATACACGGCCCGCTGCCCGAGCAGTACACGATTTACCTGGATACCGTGGGGTTGGCGGCGTGGTTCGGCTGCCTGGTCACGATGCTCAACCTGCTGCCCGTGGGACAACTGGACGGCGGCCACATTCTCTATGCCTTCACGGGAGGCGCGGCCCGGGGTAGGCGTCTCCAGAGGAGCCTGGCGCTGGCGAGTTTCCTGGCACTGGCCGTGCTGGGCATGTTCTCGCCCGGATGGTGGGTTTTCGGGGCGCTACTGCTGTTGATGGCCAGGTTCAGCGGTTTCAGACATCCCGCGCCGATCGACGATGCCGCACCGCTGCCCAGGCACAGCAAGTTGCTGGGATGGCTGGCGGTGCTGGTCTTTATCCAAACCTGTATGCCCGTGCCGATTTCGTTTACGGGTCCGTAAAGGCGGGAGTCAACTGATTAGAAGGCGTCCCAGCTTCTTGTGGATTCTCTGGTCGTCCGCGTCGATACGATGGGCCTTGAGCAGTTCGTCGATCGCCCGTGCGTGTTCGCCCATGATCTCGAAAATTGAGCCTAGCGCGTAGTGGGCTGCGAAATTCGTGGCGTCGAGTTCCAGGGCCTTCTGGTATTCCACGATGGCGAGGTCCCATTTCTCCTGGCGGACAAAGATTTCGGCGAGATTCATATGGATTTCCGAAATATCGCCATCCCATTGTATCGATTCCCGGTAGGCGGCGACAGCTTCATCGTACATCGTACGCCGCTTGTATACCATGCCAAGGAGCTTGTAGGCGGCGCCGTCCCGGGGTGACCGGCGAATGACTTCGCGAAAACAGTTGGTCGCCTTTTCGAATTCGCCGAGAAAGCAGTAGATGCGACCGAGATCCTGGAAAAGGGCGTCGGTGCGGTATCCGCCCTCCAGGGCGTCCAGAAAGTAACCGCGGGCTTCGCTGTAGCACTCCTGTTTCATGTAGATCAAGCCGATGTCGTACTGAACCGCGACCTTCCGGGGATGTTCCCTGGCGCACTTGCTTAGCCATTCGAAGGCTTCGCTCGTGCGGCCGGTATACAGGAGTCCCAGGCCAAGGCCCCGCAGGGTCCAGTAGTCGGCCTGATTACGTTCCAGGCGCTCGAAGCACAGACGCACAATGGTCTCGTAGTCCTTCTTTACCAGGAGGAGCTTGAGCTTATGGGACCAGAACCACATGATTGTTTACTCTTTCACTGACGGCCGGCACCGTTGAGGAGGCTTGATTCCGGGGAACCGGGACACGAAGCACGCTCGTCCCGATACCCTGAATATACGGTCGCTCGACCCGGGTGTCAAGCGGCTGAAACGAATTCGGAGTTCCAGGATTCCTGGTTTGGAAGCTAGAGGATCGAGGTAGGGAAAAGCCGTTGGGAGCGCGGAAATGTTGACAGGAAATGACGAGGTAACCGGCATCATACTCGCGGGAGGGATGAGCAGCCGATTCGGATCCAACAAAGCGCTCAGCCGGTTCGACGGGGAACGGCTGATCCACCGGCTGTGCAAGGCGGTCGGCGCGGTGACGGACCGGATGATGCTGATTACCAATACCCCGGAAGAATACGCCTTTCTGAACATTGCAAGCCGACAGGACCTGGTTCCCCGCTGCGGTCCCATCGGCGGCATCTACACGGCGCTCAAGACGGCGGACACCCCGCTGTGCCTGTGTGTCGCCTGTGACATGCCCTTCGTGAAACCGGAATTCCTTGAGTACATGATCCGGCGGTCTCCGGGATACGACGTGGTCGTCCCCACGAACGACGGACGCGAGGAACCCCTGTGCGCCGTGTACCGGGACACCTGTACCCAGGCGGTCGAGGAGCGGATCCATGCGGGTCAGCACAAGATAACAGGGTTCTACGACAAGGTCCGGGTCCTTCGCCTGGCGCCGGTGGATGCGGGCTTCCATGATGCCGACATGTTCTTTAACATCAATAACAGGACGGACTACGGCGAGGCATTGAAACGGCTTAAGGACCAGCGGTCATCCACGGAATAGGAGATGGGCGCACGGGACCGCCCGATCGACCCCCGATCAGCCCGTCAGCCCCTCGACCAGCAGAATGAACTCCCCACGCAGGCGGCGGTCCTCAGTCTCGCCGAGCAGAATGGAAAGCGCATTGCGGTCGATTTTCTCGTGGAGCTTGGTCAGATCGTTCGCCAGGGCCGCCCTCCGGTCGCCGAATACCTCCAGGGCGTCGGCGATGAGCGCGTGCACACGGTGGGGGCTTTCAAAATAGATAAGCGTGTCCTCGCGGTTGGCGTCCACTTCAAGATAGCGGCGCCTGGCCGCGGGTCTACGGGGGGGAAATCCGCAGAAAGCGAAGCGGTGCACCGGCAAGCCCGAGAGGACCAGCGCCATGATCAGCGCGCTGGGGCCCGGTGCCATGCTTACGGGTATTTCGGCCTGGACCGCCGCCTGTACGAGTCGATATCCCGGATCGGCTATACCGGGTGTCCCTGCATCCGATACCAGGGCGAGATCCTGACCCTGTTCCAGGACCGAAAGTGCCCTGGGTACGGCCCGGTGCTCGTTGTGTTCATGGTACGCCATCTGCCTGGCGCTGATCTCGTAGTGTTTGAGCAGGCGGCCGGTTCTGCGCGTGTCTTCGCTGAGCACGAGATCCACGCTGCGCAGGATCTCCAGCGCCCTGAGGGTGATGTCGTCCAGATGGCCGATCGGCGTGGCTACCAGGTAAAGCATGGATCAGTTCGTTTGTTCGGGAAACGGCGCGCGTATGTCATACCGTCCGTGTTTCTCCACCGGCAGCGCGCCCTCCTCAACCATCAGGTCCAGTGGATTATCTCCCGTCTGCAGTGGTAGTTCGACCGCATCGCGAATCCGCGCCGATTCGTAAATCGCCATCATGAGTTCCATGGTCAGACGGGCTATGTCGCCCTCGTTACGGTGTCCGTCGATCCTGCCGTCCAGCCAGGATATGAACTCGTCGAACTGGTCGACCTCCACTGGCGGCGGCGTGATAGACTGCCAGTCGCTGGAACGATGGTTCAACAAGAGCAAGGTTCCATCCGGTCCGCGTTTCAGCATCCCATCTGTTCCGTAAATGACATCGCCCTGCAGACCGGGTTCCGGCAGATCGCTTTCATATGTGCCCCGGATCCCGCCTTCGAAAGCAATGATCGCCGCGCACCTGTCCTCGCACCTCACCCGGCGTTCCCACCGGTCCGTTTTGCGCGTGACCTGTCCGATCACCCAGACCGGCCTGGGGTCGCCCAGCAAATACATCATTTCGTCGAGTTCGTGGGTACCCCTGTTGAGCAGGCCGTGGGCGTCCCGACGCAGCATGGCCGTGGGCGTCCCGATCGCGCCGTCCAGCACGAGGCGGCGCGCTTCCACGTTCTGCGGGGTAAACCGTCGCTGGTGGCCGATGGCCAGCTTGACGCCGTGACTCGCGCAGGCTTTCAGCATGCGATCGGCCTCGCCGAGACTGGCCGCCATCGGTTTTTCGCCCAGGATTCCCTTTGCGCCGGCTTCCGTCACGGCGACGGTGATTTCGGCGCGAACGTTCTGCCACGTGGTGATACTGACAATGTCGCACGCCTCTTCCGCCAGCATGTTTTCATAATCCGTATAGGGTTTCGCATCGAATTCATCGGCCAGTTTACGCGCGTTTCGTTCGTTGACATCAACGACCGCGACAACGTCGGTTTGCGATTTCTGAGTCCAGTGCCGGGCGTGGGAACCGCCCATGCCGCCGCAACCTATGACGCCGACCCGATATGACTCGGACATGTAAACTCCTTGAATACGTGTATTTGCCGTTGCCTGTGGCCTGACTGCTTGCTGTCCCGCGCAATTTACCCCATTCCCACCCGGCGTGCAACCCCTGAATGGAACCTCCCTCGGCCTATCCTTAGCTCCCTACGTATTGTATTGCTCCCCACCTTTTACGACTGTATGATAGAACAGGTCACCCGGGGAGAAAACATGAACATGGATTACAACGGACTGCAGATCGCAACGCTCGATGCATCGCTGTGCGACGCCATTGGCTCGCTCCGTGGAAAACCCATGGTCGCCGACTCTGGCGATACGGATGACATGGATGCCTTCCTTGACACCCTGGCCAGGGAAGACATCGCCGTGCTGTTGTTTACGAAACCCGAACATATCCGCGCATTGTTCGGCTGCGCGGCCGCTACGGGCCGCGTCGAGACCCTGCTGGATTCCATCAGGCAGATGGCGGTGGGCTCGGCGAGTCCTGCGTGCACGGAAATCTGGAGAAGCCACCATCTTTCGGTCGACTACGAGCCCGACAGTACCGGCGGCGACGCGCTCGTAACGGGCATGGCGCGTCTGGCCGGGTACCTGGTCAACAAGAAGCGCACGGCAGTGGACGGCGGGGTGGACACTTCCTACTGGCAGCGCATCGACATGCGGTGGCATTTCGAAAGCGATCCTTACGGAACCCGGGGTGAATCGGCCTTCCTCAAGGCGTGCCGCCTCGAACCATCGGACTATACGCCCATATGGTTGTTGCGTCAGGCCGGGCGCTACCAGCGGGCCTACCGGGAACTCAAATCCGACATGAACTTCCTGGATATGTGCAAGACCCCGGAACTTACGGCCGAAATCACGTTGATGGCCGTAGAACGCCTGGGAGTGGACGCAGCCATCATTTTCGCGGATCTCCTTCCCTTGCTGCAGCCATTGGGATTCCAGCTGGAATACGTCACGGGGCAGGGACCGGTCATACACAATCCGATACGATCGGGCAGGGCAGTGGATCAACTCGAAGAAGCCGGTCCGGAATCCCAGCATTTCGTCTACGAGGCCATTCGCATGGCGCTGCCGGCATTGCCGCCCCATATCCCGCTGATCGGTTTTGCCGGCGCTCCCTTTACCCTGGCCGCCTATGCCATCGAGGGCCGGAGTTCCAAGAACTTCATTCACCTGAAGCGTTTCATGTACTCCGACCCGGGCGCCTGGCACGCCTTCATGGCGAAGCTGGCCCGGGCCATCGCAGGGTACCTCAACGAACAGATCGAAGCCGGTGTCCAGGCCGTACAGTTGTTCGACAGCTGGGTCGGCTGTCTGTCACCGGATGATTACAGGACGTTCGTCCTTCCCCACACCGGGTATATCTTCTCCCATCTTCATCCCGGTGTGCCCACGATCCATTTCGGAGTTGGAACAGGTTCCCTGCTCGAACTGATGCGGGAAGCGGGCGGGGACGTCATCGGGCTGGACTGGCGCGTGGACCTGGCGGACGCATGGCAAGGCCTGGAATACAACGTGGCCGTCCAGGGAAACCTGGACCCATTGATCCTCTTCGCTTCCCCAGAAGTGATCCGGAAACAGGCCGCGGCCATACTGCACAAGGCCGCCGGCAGGCCGGGACACGTCTTCAACCTGGGCCACGGTATACTGCCCGGGACGCCGGAAGACCACGTCATCGCCCTCGTAGACGCCGTACATGAACTGGGTAGCGTTCGATGAAGGTTGTCGTGGTCGGCGGGGGCATAGCGGGGTTGAGCGCAGCCCACCGGCTGACGGAATCGAAGCGTCCCGGCCTGGAAGTGACCCTGGTGGAAAGCTCGGACCGTTTTGGCGGAACGATTCGCACGATCGAGCATGACGGATGCCTGGTCGAACTGGGGCCGGACTCTTTTCTCTCGTCCAAGCCCTGGTTGACGAATCTTGCAAAGCGCCTGGGCGTGGCGGACCGGATTATCCCCACCTCCAGCACCCACCGCAGGTCGCACGTGGTCTACCGCGGCAGGCTGCATCCCCTGCCCGAAGGGTTCCTGATGATGGCGCCCACCCGTTTCTGGCCCATGGTGACCACTTCCCTTTTTTCCTGGACGGGCAAGGTCCGGTGCGCCTTCGACCTGTTTCTCCCCCGGGGATCCGCATCGGGTGAAGAGAGTCTGGGATCCTTCGTTCGCAGGCGGTTTGGCGGCGAGGTGCTCGACCGCGTCGTCCAGCCGCTCATAGGAGGAATCTACGCTGGAGACCCGGACACCCTCAGTCTGAAGGCCACCATTCCGCGGATCCTCGAAATGGAAACGCGTCACCGCAGTGTCATCAGGGCCATGGTCGCACAGCGGCGTGCGGCCGCGAGACGCCGGAGCGTGTCGCCCGCCGACAGCGGCGCACGTTACGGAGAACTGGTTTCCTTCGACCGGGGGATGGAATCCATCGTAGAGGCTTTGCGGTCGGACCTGCCCCGGGAAGCGTTACACACCCATTCCAACGTGGTGAACCTGAACCGGCAAGATAACCGGTGGCATCTGGCTTGCAGCGACGGACGGAGGTTCGATGCGGACGGTGTCGTACTCGCGCTGCCGGCCCGGAAAGCCGCGGATCTGCTTCGCGGTACCGACCCGGCCCTGCACGATGAACTATCTGCCATTCCCCACGCGTCATCGGCCGTCATGAATCTCGTATACCGGCGATCGGACGTGCCGCATCCACTGGACTGCTTTGGTTTCGTGGTGCCCGCGGTGGAGAAACGCAAAATAATCGCCTGCACTTTCAGCAGCGTCAAGTTCCCTGACAGGGCGCCGGATGGTCTTGTCCTGTTGCGCGCTTTCATCGGCGGAGCCCTTCAACAGGATATGCTCCTGGTCGACGACGACGAGATGCTTCGCGTCGTCCGCGGCGAACTAAAGGAGTTGATGGGTATCGAAGCCGCGCCCCGGTACACCGTCCTTGCCCGGTATCCAGACGCCATGCCCCAGTACCTGGTCGGTCATATCCAGCGCATGGAACGGATCTCATCCCTCCTTGAAAAACATCCGCGACTGGCGCTGGCGGGTAACGCCTACCGCGGCGTGGGCCTGCCGGACTGCGTGCATTCGGGGGAGCTGGCGGCGGAGCGATTGTTGATGGTGGAAAATGCGCTACAGGAATGAACGGCCAGCCAGGTAGACTCCCCTTTCTCCCTCTCCCGAGGACCAGCGGCTATATCGACTCTTTTCCCCGCAGCATGGCGGCCGCCCTCTCCCGGGCTTCTTCCATGCTTCCGACCTGTCGCCATACAGGGTGTCGGAGAAATCGAAAATGACGACCTCGTGTTCCTTGATGTCCTCTCCTATGACCTCGACCAGTTTCTTGGATGATGCCACGGTAAAGCTGCCCCGGAGAGAAACCATGCCCACCCTCGCAGTGTAAGGATCCAAATCACCAAAGTCCTCCGTCCGCTTCAAAAACTTGCGGTCCAGAAGCGGCACGGAAACCACACTGTCGAGTTCGAGTTTTTCCAGTTGCCATGCGTGGACCATTCCACCTGCGATCAACCCGATGGCCACCGCGGTAATCAGATCGACGAAAACCGTTAGACCCAGCGTGAGCGCCATGACGTAGAGGTGTTCCCGGCGTAGACGATGGATACGGGAGAGCAGACGCCAGTCGATGATGTCCCATCCGACCTTCATCAGTATACCGGCCAGGACGGCATGAGGAATCGTTTCGACGAATCTGCCCAGTTCCAGCAGCAGCAACAGCAGTATCCCGGCGCGCACGACACCCGCAACAGGCGTCCGTCCCCCCGACCGGATGTTGGTCACGGTGCTTACGGTCGCCCCAGAACCCGGGAGACCTCCAAACAGCCCCGCGACCATGTTGCCTATTCCCTGTCCCACCAGTTCCCGATCGGGATTGTGGCGCGATCCCGTTAGTGAATCCGCGATCAGGCAGGCAAGCAGGCTGTCAACGGAACCCAGCAGGGCGATGATAAGCGCCGGTTCTACGGCATGCAGCAGAAAGGACCAGAACGGCAGATGGAACTGCAGTGCCGGCAACTCGGAAGGGATCTCTCCGATAACCGGAGCCTGGTGCAACCAGAGCACGCCCATCACCGTCCCGACAAACATTGCCAGCAACGGCGCGGGCAGATACCGGCTCAAGTGGCGCGGCCAATATATAACCAATACCAGGGTAGCCGCGGCTATGGCGAGGGCACTGCCGTTTACGTTGTTCAATGCTTTCCGGCAGAGACAGTAATACGGCCATGGTGCCGCCCGGTGCGACGGGCGCACCGACAAACGGAAGGACCTGCATCAGGATGATGATAGCGCCTATACCGGACATGAAGCCTGAAACGACCACGTGCGGTGTGTAGACGATGTAGCGGCCCAGCCTGGACAGGCCGAGCAGAACCTGCAGCGATCCCGCCAGCACGACTACGATCAGTGCTTCGGAAAGCGTACTAACCTGGCTGGTTACGATGATCGCCATGGCGATCGCACCGTACACGCCGGCGGTCGCGCCCATGCCCGACGATACGCCGAAGGCGAGTGCGAAGGGCAGCGACACCACGGCGGAGGTGAGTCCACCGGACAAATCGCCTCTGAATGCACTCAGATCGTACTTCAAAGGAAGCCGCCTCTAGAACGCTTCGACTATTCGTACAATTACATCGCCGGCCTCACCTGACCAGCCTTCTGAATGGTTCCTTCTTCAGGTCGCATTCCAGCAGGTCCACCAGGTTGCCGCGGTCCAGGCCCGTCTTGATGAGTCCAAAGACCTCGGCTGCGGCTTCGCCCAGTTGCCGGATGTCACCCTCCGTGTGTGCCATGGTCACCCGGAAAGAAGTGGCGGTAAAAATGCCTCGCCGGGACATCTCCTGGACGAATAGCGTGGAGACTATGGGGACGAGTTCCGGGTCGGGCAGGTCGAAAGAGAGGGCTGGACAGTAAGATAGTCCCTCGCAGGCGCCAGGCAACCCCGCGCTCGCCAGCGCGGCGTTTATCGTCTCCCGGACCCCTTCTCCCATGGATTCGAAGAAGGGCTCGGAATCGCGCCTTTTCAACTCCCTGATCGTGGTCAGTGCGGCGGCAAGTCCCACGTTGTCGCTCCAGTAGGAACTGGAGACGAACATGGATGCGGCAGGCGCCATGGCTTCACGGGATCCAACGACGGCGCCCATGGCGTATCCGTTCGACATGGCCTTGGCCAGTACGGTCACGTCCGGCGTCACCCCGGTAAGCTCCTGGATCCCGCCGATGCGGAGACGCCAGCCGCAGGACACCTCGTCGAACACCAGCAGCGCGTCGTTTTCATGGGCCAGCGACTTCACGGACTCCAGGTAGCCGGGAGGTGGAAGTTCAGAACGGGCGGGTTCCATCATGATTGCCGCGACCTGTCCTTCGTACTTTTTGAGTAGACCCGACAGCATATCGAGATCACCGTACGTGAAAGGAACGGCCGTGCCCGCCAGGACCTTGGGCACCCCTATAGGTTCGATGCCGGCGAAGGGGAATTCTCCGCTTTCGGGATCTACGAGGTAGTTGGCGGACTGGTACCAGTCGTGCCAGCCGTGATAACCGCAGAACAGGATGATGTCCTTGCCCGTGGATCCCCGAACGATCCGCGCGGCCAGGGCGCAGGCTTCGCCGCCCGCCTTGGCGTACCGCACCATTTCGGCACTGGGGATGGTCGCGACAAGTTCTTCGGCGAGTTCGATTTCCAGCGGTCCGTTCAAGGTATAGATACTGCCCCGGTCGATCTGTTCCTTCACGGCCCGGTCCACCACGTCATCGGCGTGGCCCAGGATGATGGCGCTGACTGCGTTCATCATGTCCAGGTACTCGTTTCCGTCCACGTCGATGAACCGTGCGCCCTTGGCCCTTTCGGCGTAGACGGGACTGACGCCGCTGGCCCACTGGCTTGCCCTCCTGCTGATCAATTGCGTGCGGCCCGGTATCAATTCCTCGGCCCGCCTGTACATGCTCATCGATTTTTCTACGGAACGGCTGACGGACATCTCGTCATTCCTTTCTGAATGGGTGTACGACGTGGCGGCGGACTATCTGCGCGGCCGGTGCCACACTTTGAAGAGGGCGCGCTGATCGTCGTTCCAACGCGCGAAAGTCTTTTCGGTTACGTATTGTGGCTCGTCCATGGTAGCCTGGTTCTGCGACAACATCCAGTAGGGTCCGTATCCCACGTGGATGGTCTTCCGAACCCGGCTGGACCGGTTGGTAATGCCGCCATGCCTCAGGTTTTCCGTAAAAAGTATCGCGTCGCCGGCCTTGACTTCCAGCGCGATCATGCCGGGTTCCTCGTCCGGATTGCCGCCGTAGGGACAGGGCAGGTTCATCTTATGGGTGCCGGGGACCACGCAGAAGGCGCCCTGGTCCCGGGATACATCGTGTATGAAGTAGATCATGCGCACCATCATGCAGTCGAGTTCGTTCTCGTTGAATCCGTACCGGTACTTTTGATTTTCTTTACGTGCGCCGCCGTGAGATCCCGACTGGTTCCCGCGGTACCGTATCCGGATCTCCGAGTTGTTAATCGTGGCCCTGCCCTGGATGACGCGGCCGATATATCCCATCGTGCGCCCGTCGTTCACCAACGCGTCGAACCGGGGGTCGGCGTTCCAGAAGTCTTCGATGATGATGGTTTTTCCTTCCGTGTTCGATCCGTCAACATGGTATCCCAGGTCGGGGTTGCGGTGATAGTTCGGTCCCCAGGGACTGACCTTGCGGGGTGGCTCTTCCAGGTTCCGCACCGCGTGTTCTTCCAGTTCGTCCACGGCCGACGAAAGAGACGATACGGATTCGGAGTCCAGCATGTCTTCGATCACGATATAGCCCTGTCGGTCGAATTCATAGCGTTCTGTTTCGTTCATGGCGTCTCCTTAGCTGCCGGTTTCCCAGAGGGGTATGAAACCCGCCTGCTTCACGACTTTCTGGCCGTGGGCTCGACCCCGTCCGCATGCTGTGAAACGGTTGTTTCAGGACGTGGAATCCGAGGAAGATCCACGCTGACTTTTTTCAAAAATAACGAAACGCGGGAACCCTGACAACACGTGCGTTGTCCGAGCCGTATATTTTGTTGCGTCGGCAGTCCACTTCAAACAGCGGCAGTCCACATCAAACTGGGAGTTGACGCGCCAGACCTGAGACTTTATATATAGAACTCGTCCGGCCGTGACCTGCCGGACCGGCATCCAAACGCAGCATCATAGTCAGCACGGGATACGACGGCTGTCGCAACGCACCAATGCCACGAAGCATTCCCGATTCCAGCATGCGTGAATCAGAACGGAGCCATCCATGACCATCGGCGTCCCTACCGAAACCTGTCCGGGGGAACGGCGCGTATCCATCGTCCCGGCCGGAGTGGCCGCCCTGGTGAGGACAGGCTGCACCGTCCAGGTCGCCTCCAACGCGGGTCGGGAGGCTGGCTTTCCCAACGCGGTATACGAAGAGGCCGGCGCCCTGGTTATTCCGGACCGTGAAACCGTATTCGAAGGGGCCGACGCCGTCGTGCAGGTCAGGGGCGGAGGAGCGAATCCCGAATTGGGAATGGCAGACATTGCGCAAGTGCGCGAGGGGCAGTTGCTGGTCGGATTCCTGGAACCGCTGTCGGCTCCAGCGGAGATCAAGGCACTCTCCGACCGGGGCGCGACCGCTTGCGCCATGGAATTCATCCCGCGGACCTCCCGGGCGCAGAGCATGGACGCCCTGTCCTCCCAGGCCAACATCGGAGGCTACAAGGCCGCGCTGATGGCGGCCGAATACCTGCCGAGGCTGTTTCCCATGATGATGACGGCGGCCGGTACCATTACGCCCGCCCATGTTTTCGTGGTCGGCGTCGGCGTGGCCGGACTGCAGGCCATTGCCACGTGCAAGCGGCTGGGCGCCGTGATTCAGGCCTATGACGTTCGGCCGGCCGTCAAGGAACAGGTTCAAAGCGTCGGGGCGCGATTCGTGGAGTTGGAACTGGACACGTCGGATTCGGAAGGTTCGGGTGGATACGCCCAGGCCATGGACGAGCAGTTCTACGCGAAGCAGCGGGAGATGATGTCCCGCGTCGTATCGGAAAACGATGTCGTCATCACCACGGCCGCCGTACCCGGTAAACGGGCGCCCGTTCTGGTAACCGAAGACATGGTCAGGAGCATGCGACCCGGATCTGTCGTGATCGACCTGGCCGCGGAACGCGGGGGAAACTGTGAGATTACGGAACCGGGCAAGACCGTCGTCAAGCACGGCGTGACCCTCGTGGGCGAAGTAAATATCCCTTCTACCGTACCGTTTCACGCCAGCCTGATGTATTCCAACAACATCGTGAATTTCCTGAAACTGATGATCAACGACGGCGCCCTGGACACGGAAATCGACGACGACATCGTGCACGGCGCGACCGTTGCCCGCAATGGCGCGATCGTCAATGAACAGGTAAGCGCCCTCCTTTCCGAAACCGGGTGACAAGCAGCGCGCCAACGATCGAAGTGAGGAGTTTTAGATGGGTGAAACCATTGCCATTCTGACCATATTTGTCCTGGCGGTGTTCGTTGGATTCGAAGTCATCACCAAGGTCCCGCCCATATTGCACACGCCGCTTATGTCCGGATCGAACGCCATATCCGGCATCACGATCATCGGCGCCATACTCTCGACGGGAAGCCAGTACACGACGCTGACCACGGCCCTCGGCTTTGCCGCGGTGGTCTTCGCGACCATCAACGTGGTCGGCGGCTACCTCGTTACCAACCGAATGCTGGACATGTTCAAGAGAAAGGAGTAGGCGGATGTCAGCCGATCTCGTCCGCTTGGCCTATCTTGTCGCCGCGGCCCTATTCGTTTTAGGGCTTAAGGGCCTTTCTCATCCTCGCACCGCGGTCAGGGGCAACCGCCTGAGCGCACTGGGCATGTTCATCGCGATCGTGGTCACGCTGATCGACCAGCAGATCGTCCGATTCGAAGTCATAGTCGCCGGTATCGTGCTCGGTGGCGCGATAGGCGCCATCTGGGCGTTGAAGGTGCCGATGACGGCCATGCCGCAGTTTGTCGGCCTGTGCAATGGTTTTGGCGGCGGAGCGTCGGTACTCGTAGCCGGCGCGGCCTTTGTCGAAGCTTCACTGAGATCCGGCGGCGATGTGTCGATGCAGGTCGGTATCGCCACGATGGCTTCCGGGCTGATCGGCGGCGTAACGTTCTGGGGCAGCCTGATCGCCTTTGGAAAACTGCAGGGAATCGTATCTGAAAAAGCGGTGCGGTTCACCGGTGATCACGTGCTCAAGGGCCTATTCCTGCTCGCTGGACTGGCGGCGGCCGTACTCGGCATCCTCCAGCCTGAGAATACCGAGTACTTCTGGATCGTGGTGGCGATCGCTTCCGTCCTGGGCATACTGCTCGTGGTGCCTATCGGCGGCGCGGACATGCCGGTGGTCATCGCCCTGCTCAACTCCTATTCCGGCATGGCCGCCGCGGCGACGGGCTTCGTGCTGTCCAACAACGTGCTGATCATCTCGGGTTCGCTGGTAGGCGCATCGGGTTTCATTCTGACGAGCATCATGTGCAAGGCCATGAACAGGTCGCTGGCCAACGTGATTTTCGCCGGGGTCGGCGGTGATTCGGGCGAAGTCGACACGGGACCCGGAGACGACCTGTACGAAGGCAAAGTTAAATCCACCACGGCCGAAGAGGTCGCCATGGTTCTCGACAGCGCGCGGCGCGTGGTGATCGTACCGGGATACGGCATGGCCGTGGCCCAGGCGCAGCATGCCGTGCGGGACCTGGCCAATCTACTGGAAGCCGACGGGATCGAGGTGGAGTTCGCCATCCATCCCGTCGCCGGCCGCATGCCGGGCCACATGAACGTGCTGCTGGCCGAAGCGGACGTCCCCTACGACAGGCTGAAGGAGATGGACGAGGCCAATACCGGTTTTGAGCAGACCGACGTAACGATCGTCATCGGCGCCAACGACGTGGTCAATCCCCTTGCCCGCGACGCGGCGGATACGCCGTTGTCCGGCATGCCTATTCTGAACGTGGACAAGTCACGGACCGTCGTTGTCATAAAGCGCAGCCTGAGCCCGGGTTTCGCCGGCATACCCAATCCTCTTTTCGCCGCGGACAACTGCCTGATGCTGTTCGCCGATGGCAAGGATGCAGTGCAGGCTCTGACGGCAGCGGTGAAAGAGATCTGACCGCGGTACACCGGGATCATGCGACTGGAAGCGACTACCGGAAGGAATGCCCCGATGGCCGCCATAGGAACGCCGTTGTCCCCTTCGGCGACCCGGGTGCTGATGTGCGGTTCCGGGGAGTTGGGCAAGGAAGTGGTCATCGAGCTTCAGCGCCTCGGCGTTGAAGTCGTTGCGGTGGACCGCTACGCCCACGCTCCCGCCATGCACGTAGCCCACCGTTCCCATGTCGTGGACATGCTGGACGGATCCGCCCTGCGCGCGGTAATCGAAAAAGAAAAACCCGATTTCGTAGTACCCGAGATAGAGGCCATCGCCACCGACGCGCTGGTGGACCTGGAGGCGGAAGGCATCCGCGTCGTTCCCACCGCGCGGGCCGTCCACCTGACCATGAACCGCGAGGGGATTCGAAGACTCGCCGCGGAAGAACTCCATCTTTCCACCTCACCCTATCGATTCGCCGAGTCCCGCGAAGAGTACGAAAGCGCGGTGAGCGAAATCGGGTTGCCCTGCGTGATCAAGCCTGTCATGAGTTCCTCCGGGAAGGGGCAGAGCACGATACGCGAAGCGTCGGAAGTTGCTGGCGCCTGGCGAAAGGCGCATGACGAGGCCCGTGGCGGCGCGGGCAAGGTGATCGTCGAGGGATTGGTCGAATTCGACTACGAAATCACGTTGCTGACCGTTCGACACGTTGGCGGAACGGACTTCTGCCTGCCGATCGGTCACGAACAGATCGCAGGCGACTACCGGTACTCCTGGCAGCCGCAGCCCATGAGCGACAAGGCATGGGAACGCGCCAGGCGAATTGCTGAATCGGTAACCGGCGCCCTGGGCGGCCAGGGCGTTTTCGGCGTTGAACTGTTCGTAAAAGGCGACGACGTGATCTTCAGCGAAGTTTCTCCCCGGCCCCATGATACCGGCATGGTTACGCTCATCTCGCAGGACCTGTCCGAATTCGCCCTGCACGCGAGGGCCGTGCTGGGACTTCCTATACCCGGGATACGCCACCACGGTCCTTCCGCCTCCGCGGCACTCGTGGTGGAAGGGGAGTCGGACCGGATGAGGTTCGGCAATCTTGGCGCCGCCCTTGCCCGGCCGGACACCGGCCTGTTTTTGTTCGGCAAACCTGAAGTGTCCGGACACCGGCGTCTCGGCGTCGCCGTCGCCCGCGGTCCGGATATCGACACGGCCCGTGCGAAAGCCGCCCAGGTCATGAAAGCCGTGCGCGTTGAGTTGTAGCGAAACGGTGTACCGGGCGATGGATACGGAACCGGACGGCGTCGGTAACGCCCAGCATCACCGGCGAAAGGAGGGATGATGCAAACGCAGAAGGAACGCGAGGTCAACGTGGACGACCGGGACTGGCACGCCCTGACCCAGGGCGAGCGTATCCGGATGATCGAGGAGGAAGGCTACCTGATCATACCGGACTGGATTCCTCCCGGCTACCTGGCCGAACTCAAACAGGAAAGCGAAAGACTCGAAACGGTCGGACGGGACTACAGCGAAAAGCAGCGGGGCTGCCGGGACCCCCATCTCAGGAGCCGCAGACTGGCCGAATTGATCGCGTACGGACCCACGGTGCGATTCCTGGAGGAATTGTTCGGCGACGGACTCGTTTTCATCCACTACACCTACGACCGGTCCGAGCCCGGAACACCGGGCATCAGTCTCCATACGGACGGACAGCCATACGGGTCGAAGATATTCGGATACGAAGGAAGTTGCCCCATCACGGTCAGAGTGCTGTACTATCTCGATGACCTGACACTGGACGTCTCTCCCTTTCGAGTCGTGCCCAGGTCCCATATCTGCATGCATGCCGACGCCCACCCGTACAAACGGTACGATCGGCATCCTGAAGAGGTGGTCGTGCCCTGTACAGCGGGTTCGGCCCTGTTTCTCAACCACAGGGTGTTCCACGGCACCCTGCCCAATACCGGGAACCGGACACGGTCCATGCTCGCGGTGGCCTATCGGCCGGCCTGGGCAGGTCCCATAGTCGACGTGGCGCCACGGGACTCCACGGACCTGGAAAGTATGCCCAAATCGGTCCGGCCCTTCATGGCCGATCCCAGCATGCGTGCGTACGAGTTCGGAGTCGGCAACAAACCGGAAGGAATGTCACTCGAAGCGCCGGGCATGAATCCGAGCAGGTGGGAAAAGCGCGCGTGACGGACCCGGACAGTCCGGCGTCGCACCCTGTTTCCGAGCAATCTGAATACCATTTTCGAAAAAGTCAATCGATCGTCTTGCAACCACAGGAGTGAATCCATGCCGAAGGCCTTATTCGTCTGGGGGGGCTGGGAAGGACACGAACCCAAGCAGTCGCAGGACATCTTCATCCCGCTGCTGGAATCGGAAGGATACGAAATATCGCAGCGCGACACGCTCGACGCGTACCTGGATGCCGATACCATGCCCACGTATGACCTCATCGTGCAGACCGTGACCATGAGCACAATCACCGGTGCGCAGGAGAAGGCGCTCCTGGACACGGTCGCCGCCGGGGCCGGATTCGGCGGGTGGCACGGCGGCCAGGCGGACGCCTTCCGGAACAACACCGGTTACCAGTACATGGTGGGCGGGCAATGGGTGTCCCACCCCGGCGGGATTATCGACTACGAAGTCAACATCATCGATCACGAAGATCCCATCACGGCCGGACTGAACGATTTCGCCATGCGCTCGGAGCAGTATTACATGCACGTCGATCCGGGCAACCAGGTGCTCGCAACCACCACGTTCAGCGGGGACCACGACGCGTGGATCGAGGGAACCGTTATGCCCGCCGCCTGGAAAAGGGCGTGGGGAAAAGGCAAGGTGTTCCACTGTACGCTGGGCCATGTCGCCGCCGATTTTGACGTGCCCGAAGCGCGGGAAATCGTACGGCGCGGACTGATCTGGTGCACGCGCTGATTTTATTCTTTACTTTGTTGACCTAGATATATATATTGCCGAACACAGACAGAGGATCAGGCTGCTGATCACATTTCTCAAACAACTTTTCAGCAAGCAATTTGCAGGAGGATTGCCATGGCGTTACGTTTAATGGATGAAGCCCCCGATTTCACGGCCGAAACCACCGAGGGAACGGTCCGTTTTCACGAATGGCTCGGTGACAGTTGGGGCATTCTCTTCTCCCATCCCGCGGATTACACGCCGGTCTGTACCACGGAGTTGGGATACATGGCAAGGATCGCGGGCGAATTCGAAAAGCGCAATGTCAAGATTCTCGCCATCAGCGTGGATCCCCTCGATTCACACCGGGGCTGGATCGGCGACATCAACGAGACGCAGAACGCGACGGTGAACTACCCGATGATCGCGGATCCCGACCAGGTAGTCGCACAGTTGTACGATATGATCCATCCGAATGCCGACGACAAGATGACCGTGCGGTCGGTCTTTGTCATCGGCCCGGACAAGAAGATCAAGCTGATGCTGACCTACCCCGCGTCCACGGGCCGCAATTTCGACGAGATCCTGCGCGTCGTGGATTCCCTGCAATTGACGGCCAATCACAAACTCGCCACGCCGGTCAACTGGACCAGCGGCGAAGACTGCATCATCGTACCGGCGGTTACCGACGAAGAAGCGGACCAGACCTATTCAGATATCCGCCGCGTGAAGCCCTACCTGCGTTACGTGAAGCAGCCTCAGGGTTAATTGCTGTTCTGACGATCGCAACGTTTGATTTTAAAACTAAAAGGCGCCTCAATCGGGCGTCTTTTTGTTTTTCCTCTCCCTACCCTGCCTGTTGAAGCGTTTACAACCCCTGACGCGAACCCGGTAACTCCCGTTTTGGAATAGGTTTCTCGTTTTCTCTTGATCGGAGGAATAAACTATGTTACCTTGATATTAATTTGATATTATTTTGTTATTACTACGCGCTGGCTTTCGAAGGAGGTTGTACCATGTTTTCGGAGAAGATGCCTTTTAAGGTTAATGGCTGGAAGGCACTGGTCTGGCTGATTGTGCTGATCCCGGCCACGGCGATTGTGATGGATCTGATGATCACGTTTGATCCCCCGGTTCTCGAGCAGGAGATGTCCCTTCGAGACCTGTTCCTTCTGGTGTTTCTGTTCATACCCGGATTCGCCGTGCTGGGATTCTCGTTCAAGGGATTCTTCACGCTGGAACCGAACGAAGCCAGCGTCCTGACGTTATTAGGCAGGTATACGGGGACGGCGAAGGAGCAGGGCTTCTGGTGGGTGAATCCCCTCAACAGCAAGAAGAAGATCTCCCTTAGGGCCAGGAACTTCGACAGCGAGCGTTTGAAAGTAAACGACAAGAACGGCAATCCGATCGAAATATCCGCCGTCGTCGTCTGGAGCGTGGAGGAAACCGCCCAGGCAAGCTTCGACGTGGACGATTTTATCGAATACGTACAGGTACAGTCGGAATCGGCAATCCGGCACCTCGCTACCCGTTACGCCTACGACCTGACCGAAGGCGAGACCACAAGCCTGCGATCGTCTATCGATGAAGTGTCGCAGGCACTCGGGGAAGAGATCCAGGAGCGTGTGGGCGCGGCCGGCGTAACCGTATCCGAAGCCCGGATCAACCATCTGGCCTACGCTCCCGAAATCGCCCAGGCGATGTTGCAGCGACAGCAGGCCGATGCCATCATCGCCGCGCGCCAAAAGATTGTCGACGGGGCGGTGGGTATGGTGGAAATGGCCCTGGCGAAACTGAAGGAACAGGACGTGGTCGAACTGGATGAAGAGCGTAAGGCCGCCATGGTGAGCAATCTCCTCGTGGTGCTTTGCAGCGATTCGTCCACGCAACCCATCGTCAATACCGGTTCACTGTACTGATACCATGACGTACAGACGCTTGCTCACCGGCTCCCGGAATCACTGAAGCATTGAAGCGCAAACCGGAATCGAAGTCTGATACAGGCGTATAGAGATCAGACTAGAAAACGATTGACGACAACCATCGGGATAACTTACTATCGTGCCAGATAAAAAGAAATCCCTGCTGCTGCGGATCAACACTGCACTCTGGAACGACCTCAATGCCTGGGCACAGGATGAACTGCGAAGCGTAAACGCGCAGATAGAATATGTATTGCGGGAGGAAGTACGCCGTAGGAAGAAACGAAGTCGGCGCGTTAAAGAGGGGGAGTGACGGCGCGTGGGTTGGATTCGATGGAAGACGTGCAATAACAAGACGGAAATCGCCTCGCTGCATGGCGTTTATCCAAACGCCTGGTCATAGCCTGTGATTGTGGGAGAAATGGTTATTGACGGTAGAAAAGAACATTGACCTGGACCGTTTTGAAACTGCGGGTTTCGTGATCTTGAAGGGATTCTACCCTGAACGGGTGGTGGAGGCCGCTCGCGGTGACGCGGAAGAACTCGTGGATCGGTTCGCGAACCGGTTGATGTCAGCCGGTAAGATCTCAAGGGATCACGCGGAGGCCTCTTTCGAGACGCGTCTGGCCCGGATCTGCAAGGACGCTCCGGATGAAGCGCCCCACATATTCCGCGAGGAACTCCACCTGGCGGGCATGTACGAGGTGTTTTTCTACCCGGCCCTGCTGGATATCGTAGAAACCCTTCTTGGAGATGAACTTCGGCTGTACCCGAACTACTCCATCCGTCCCAAGCTGCCCGACCACGCTCCGACCCACGTCCTGTGGCACCAGGACGGCGGATATACCCTTAATGTCCATCGCGACGGAGACCACAGCGCCGAAACGGTGGACGCACTGCGCATGGTCAACGTCTGGTCGCCGCTGGTCCCCGCCCACGAAGGAAACGGCTGCATGCAGTTCATCCCGGGTACCCACAGGATCGGCATGGCCCGGCACGAAGACCGCGAGTATTACCTGGAAATCTCACAGGCGGACCTGGAACCCTACGTGGACCAGGCCGTGTCCATCGAACTGGATCCGGGAGATGTCGTCCTCTTCCACAACATGCTCTACCACCAGGGATTGCCCAACCACTCCGACCAGGTGAGGTGGAGCATGGACTGGCGTTATCAGGACGCCAGGCAATCCACGCTGCGCAGTACGCAGGGTCATCCAGCCCGCAGCCGCCTGCATCCAGACGAGGTGGTAAGCGACGCCGCTGACTGGACACGGCGGGTCTTCGTGTAACCGGTCCAGCCAGTCCAGGCCAGTCATCCAACGCAACCAGGTTTCTTCATTGCCCAGCCTTCCAGATATACGTCTTGTATTCTTCCGTGAACTCCGCGGCGCCCTGCGGGAACGTTCCATCGTCTTCAACGTCGTGCTGGTGCCTCTGTTCATGTATCCCGTCATGCTGTGGCTGGCCTACACGGGCCTTTCTTTCGTCGTCGGCCAGACCGAGAACTTCACGGCCAGGGTGATGATCACCGGGGACCTGGAGGCGGGGGCGGCGTTCGTACGGAAAATCGAGGCGGCGGACCGCGTGACGGTCGCCAACGAGGACTCCCCCCGGGACGCGATTCAAGACGGCCGGCTGGATCTCCTGGTCGAACTCGCTCCACGGAACCAGGGCTACGCGGATGATTTCGAGGTTCGGTTTACCGGCGACTCGTCCAAAGACCGGAGCCGGATTGCCATGAACCGGATCGAAGGCCTCGTAACCCGCTACCGCACGGCATACCTGGAAAAGGCGGGACTGGACCGCGGACTGTCCGGTTCGGCATACCAGATGATCTGGATTGAAAGGGAAAACGTCGCCTCCGGCCGGGACATGGGACGTTTCATCCTTGGCATGGTGGTCCCCCTGCTCGTCGTCGTGATGGTGGCCATCGGCGGGTTGTACCCGGCGCTGGACGCGACGGCGGGAGAACGGGAACGATCCACCTGGGAAACCACGTTGACCGGAGCGACGGACCTCGTAAACATACTCGCTGGCAAGTACCTGTACGTGGCCGCCCTTTCGACAACGGCCGGCCTGTTGAACTTCCTGGCCATGAGCCTTTCCATGCGGTCGCTCATGGCGCCGCTCCTGGGCGACCGTCTTCAGAACGTGGCCTTTGCGATTCCCTGGACAGCCGTACCCCTGATCATCGTCGTGACCGTACTCCTCGCCATGTTCATATCGGCGTTTCTCATGGTCGTGGCCAGTTTCGCCCGGACTTTCAAGGACGCCCAGTCCATAGCAGGCCCTTTCATTACCGTCATGATCCTGGTACCCGCGGTCATCCTGCAGTTTCCCGGTCTGGAACTCACGACGTGGCTGGCTTGCGTACCCGTCATCAATGTCTGCCTGGTGTTTCGGGAAGCCATCGGAGGAGTCTATCACTGGCCCCAGATCGGCCTGACCCTGCTGGTGGAAGTCCTGTGCATCTGGATCGTACTGCGGTTCGCGGTGGCGATCACCCGGTACGAGGATATCCTGACCGGCAGCTACGAAGGCGGACTCGCAGGATTCCTGAGACACCGGCTCCTGCGCCGAAACCCCTGAGAGGATGGCATCCGTGACCGATCCCGTGTTCGTGAAAGACCTGACCAAGACTTTTTACGATGAATCCCGCGGTCCCATACACGCCGTACAGCAGATAGACTTTACCTGTCGGCCCGGCGAGATCTTCGGGCTGCTGGGCGCGAACGGCGCCGGCAAGACGACCACCCTGCGCATGCTGACGACCATTCTCAAACCCACCTCCGGCACCGCGAAGATCATGGGATACGACGTGGCCGGAGAACCCGTGGATGTCCGCCGGCGCCTGGGCTTCTACTCGGCCACCACTGCGTTGTATCCACGGCTGACAGCCAGGGAAACCATCGAGTTTTTTGCCCGAATCAACAAGTATCCCGCCTCCGAGACACCTGGAAGGGTAGATGAACTGATCGACAGATTCGGTATCGGGGACTATGCGCGCACCCGTATCGACAAACTCTCCAGCGGCATGAAGCAGAAAGTGGCAATCGCCCGTACCGTGGCGCACGATCCGCCGATCCTGGTCTTCGACGAGCCCACCGTCGGACTGGATGTCCTCAACGCCCTGGAAATGCAGGCCATCATGACCGAACTGAAAGAGCAGGGGAAGACCATCCTGTTCTCTACCCACATCATGAGCGAAGCGGAAAAACTGTGCGACCGGATCGCCATCATCCATAGGGGGCGAATCCTGGCCAGCGGGACCCTGGAAGCGCTTAGGGAAAAAACAGGCGCCCACTACCTCGAAGACGTCTTTGTCGCCTGCATCAAAGAGACCCCATGAACCGCGAAACGATCGGACTGCTGGTCAAACACGAAATGCGCATGCTGCTGCGGGACCGGCGGACCGTGGTATTGAGTATTCTCCTGCCGCTCGTCATTCTGCCGATCATCCTCTTCGGCCTGAAATTCATGAGCGAATTGCGCAGGGAACAACTGGACACGACGGAGTACCGCTACGCCGTTGTCGGTGATTACGCCGATCCGGTGCGGGCGCTTGTTCAAAAGGGGGATCTCCTCGCGGCGAGTGAGATCGAAGGAGACCGGCAAAAGGCGTCTTTTCTCGAAGTGACGGCCGCAAGTCCCGATTCGAGTCTTGCCGCTGGAGACCTGGATTTCTACCTGGAAGCCCTGACCTGCGCGGAAGCCGATTCACTCGACCGGGAAGATGAACGGCCGGACGGCGCAGAAAGCACGGACGAGGAGCGTTCCGAGTTGACCGTGGCGGACGTGCGATATCCGGCGGTCCCCGTGGTCAAGGTCTACTTTCGCGCCAACCGGGACGAATCCAGAACGGGCAGCGCCCGTCTGGTTGACCTCCTGGTGGATGCCAGGAAACGGGACCGTAACGACGAACTGCGCCGACGGGGTTTCGAGGCGGACCCGGAAGAGTCCATAGCGCTTTCGAGGATCGACGTGGCGACCCCGGAACAGGCGGCAGGATTCTATTTCGGACGTCTGCTGCCGCTGTTTCTCGTGTTCCTCACGCTTACCGGCGCGTCGGTGGCGGCCATGGACAGTATTGCAGGTGAAAAGGAACGGGGCTCCCTGGAGACTCTTTTGACCACGTCGGTCAGCCGGTTCGAAATCGTTACCGCCAAGCAGTTGACGATTCTGTCCGTCGCCCTGTTCATCACCCTGGCCCAGGCCGGCAACCTCTTCGTATATCTTGCCCTCGGATTCATCGAGTTCTCCGCGGAGCTGGAGATCGACGTGTCCCCCGGGGCCGTGCTGGTGTTGTTCGCTCTTTTTGTCCCCGTGGCCGTGGTGGTATCGTCCCTGCTGCTCCTGGTCTCGGCCTATGCGAAGACCTACAAGGAGACGCAACTGTATCTCCTGCCCGTGTTTCTCGGCCTCATGATCCTGACGGCGGCGGGCCTGCTGCCGGCCATATCCCTGCGTTCGTTAATCGCCGTCGTTCCCGTTGCAAACGTCAGTGTCGCCGTACGGGAAATCATGGTCGGTCAATACGATCTTCCCATGCTCGCGGTAACCTTCGTGTCCATGATGGGTACGGCCTTCCTGCTGCTCCGCCTGTCGTCGCGCATGCTGGGGATGGAAAGACTCATCACCTCGCAGGATACGGACCAGGCAGACTACGAAGGAGGCGCCGCGCTGTTTCCCAAGCGAGTGCTTCTGTGGTTTACGGGCATGTGGGCGCTGATCGTCATCGCACCATCGAACGTGGACGCGTTGACCCGCCTCGAGGGCCAGTGGGCCTTCAACATGTTCGGCATCATGCTCGGCGCCTCGATCCTGATGATCCGCGTTCACCGGCTTGACTGGCGCAAGGCCCTGGCGCTCCGGCCGGTGAAGCCGCAGGTCTGGCTGGCGGTTTTGCTCCTCGTGCCATCGACATTGCTGACCGGGATCTTCGTCGTAGGGCTGTCCAGCGTATTCCTGCCCTTCCCGGAAGAAATCCTGGAGAACTTCGCCAGCCAACTCATCCCGGACGACTTCCCGTTGTGGAAGATCATGCTCATGCTGGCGGTCACGCCCGGTATCGTTGAAGAAATGGCCTTTCGCGGCCTGCTGCTCCATGGGCTGCACCAGCGGCTGAGACCCCTGGTGCTCATCCTGGTGGTCGGCGTCCTGTTCGGCCTGTTCCACCAGGCCCTTTTCCGTATTATCCCCACGGCCTACCTTGGCATGGTATTGACCACCGTGGCCGTACTCTCAGGTTCGATCTTTCCGTGCATGCTGCTCCACGCCGGTAACAACGCCTTCGCCTTCCTCCTCTACAGGTACGGTGTTGAAATAGAAAACTGGCCCCCGGAACTACTCCTGTTGAACATACCGGTATTCATCTTTTCGATCTATCTTCTGTACCGGTATAGAACCCCCTATCCCGGCCTGTTGCCCTTCAGGAAACGAGTCACCGGAGAACTCCCCGGGGATCGCATATAGGTATTGCCCCGTGGTGGTTCCTTCGGTATATTGGCGCTGGTTTTCCAACTATTCGATGTATATACACAAACCGGGCGCAACCCCGATATGACTCGTCAGCAGCACCCACTCGCACTGTTTTTTCGCGTCATGGTAAGAAATCCGAAGGGTATCTGCGCACTGACGCCCAGTTCCCGGATACTCGCCGGCGTCATGTCGGAGGGCCTGGAAATCGGACCCGATGAATCGGTCATAGAACTGGGACCGGGGACCGGAGCGTTGACGGATCGGATCCAGCACATCCTGCCCGATGAAACCGGCTATCTGGGTATAGAACTTGAAGCGCAGTTCGTTGAATTGCTCCGTGAACGATTTCCAAACCTGCGCTTCGCGCACAGTTGCATCACAAGGACCTGCCAGGCGCACGCAAGCTCGGGAAACGCACCCGTCAAGGCCATCATTTCCGGCGTGCCTATTTCGACCATGCCGTCCCACATTATTGACGAAGTAATTGCAAACCTCGACCAGATCCTGCGACCGGGTTCGGTTTTCCGCATGTTTCAGTATGTCCATGCCTATTACTTTCCTCCGGCAATCCGTTTTCGCCGACGCATGGCCAGGTTCTTCGACGATTATCGGTGCGACGCACTTGTGCTAAGGAACCTGCCGCCCGCCCTGGTCCTCACCTGGTCGCGTCGATAATTTAAAGTATTACAGTACGGAGATTGTAAATACTGTGGTCCTTAGGTCCGCCTCAAGGTCCGCCGGGCATTCCCCGCGAATATCGGACCGACATGCTGGCTGCTGGAAGCTATCGCGCGCAAGGCCCCTTGCTTGAAAGGAATCCATCCAGGAAGGAACTTCGACATACATGTGTATTCGGTCTCATCTCTTGCCGGTTTTCTCGCTCTTCTTGTACTTCGTTCTCGCTCATGACGCCGCTTCCGCCCAGAACGGCGATAACGCGCCTCCCGTACCAGCTCTGGAGGCCGCACAGCGGGTGGGCGACGTTACCATAGACGGCAGGCTCGACGAATCGGCCTGGCTCGCGGCGGTTCCGACACTGCATTTCGTCCAGCGTGAACCCGTCGAGGGCGCCAATCCAGATAAAATCACCGAAGTCCGGGTGCTTTATGACGACCGAGCGCTTTACATCGGCGCCCGGATGTACGACGACCATCCCGAGGAAATAGGCAAACAACTGGTCCGCCGGGACGAACGGGGCCAGTTCGACCTGTTCTCCGTATCCCTCGATCCGAACAATGACAGGCGGACGGGATACCAGTTCCGCATCAGCGCCGCAGGCGTGCAGCGCGACGCCTACCTGTACGATGACGTCAGGCAGGACGACGCCTGGAACGCCGTGTGGGTCTCCGGCGTACAGATCGACGACCAGGGCTGGGTGGCCGAACTCCGGATTCCCCTTTCACAGATACGATATGACGCGTCCGACGGAGCGCAGTCATGGGGCATCAATTTCATGCGCCGCTGCCTGGCCACGAACGAGGTCATGGATTTCGCCCTGCAGTCCCGCGTGCGGTACGGCCGTGTCAGCGTCTTCGGCCGGCTGAACGGACTGCTTCTGCCCACGGAGGGCGGCCGCATCGAGTTCCGCCCCTATACGCTGGGCAGCGTGAGGACTGCGCGGGCAGACCAGGGCAACCCCTTCTTCGACGGATCCGATCTGAACGCGCGCTTCGGGCTCGACATGCGGTACGGTCTCGGATCGTCCTATACCCTGGACATGACCGTCAACCCCGATTTCGGCCAGGTGGAGGTCGACCCGGCCGTGGTGAACCTTTCCGCTTTCGAGACGTTCTTCCAGGAGAGGCGGCCGTTTTTCGTGGAGGACGCCCAGGTCTTCGACTTCAACCTCTCCGGCAGAGACGAACTTTTCTACAGCCGACGCATCGGCCGGCAACCTCGGGGAGATGAGCCGGACGGCACCGATTTTTCCGATATACCTACGGAGACGAGTATTCTGGGCGCGGCCAAGATCACGGGGCGGTCGCCTGGAGGCGTATCCATAGGCGTACTGGCAGCCGTCACGGGAAAGGAGAAGGGGAAGGCCTTCTCCAAGGCGGAAGACCGTACCATGGAGTTCACGGTGGAACCCCGGGCGGAGTACGGGGTGTTCCGGGTACGCAGAGATTTCAGAAACGGCGCCTCCCAGGTAGGCGCGGTAAGTTCGCTGATGAACAGGGAACTGCCCAAGGACGGTGCCTTCGACGCCCTGACCTCTCGGGCCTTCACCGCCGGACTGGATTTCGAACACAACTGGGGAGGAAGGCGTTCCAGGGACTGGGCCGTGTACGGCTATTTCGCCGGAAGCCGGGTCCAGGGCAGCAAAGAAGCCCTGATCCGTCTGCAGCGGTCCAGCAACCACTACTTCCAGCGTCCCGACGCTACGCGCTTTGCGGTGGATTCCACCGCCACGTCCATGAACGGGTACAACTGGCGCATGCAGCTCGCCAAGCGTACTACGAATCACTGGTCCGGCTCTGCCTGGTTCGCCGAGATATCACCTGGTTTCGAGATCAACGACCTGGGGTTCTCGAGGTCGAACGAACGTCTCGACGGCGGCGCAAGGGTCGAATATCGCAACATCACGCCCGGACGGCTCTTTCGAAACTACCGGTTCAGTGTCTTCACGTTCTACAACTTCCGGCACGAGGCCCTCGACGATCCCTGGACCTGGTCCTCCTGGCGCCACGCTTACAAGAGCGGCGCGTTCTTTGCCGGCGCCCGTTTCGAACTCGACAACTACTGGGGAATCGGATTCGATTCCCGGTATTCTCCCACTCGGTTCAGCGGAACGCGTACGCGGGGCGGACCGGTCATGGAGAACCCCGGTTCCTATTCCGTCGGTATGGATATGAGCTCCGACCGGAGAAAGAAGGTTTCCCTGCGCTCGGGGCTAGACTACGAACGCGTCCAACATGGCGGCTACGAGTGGCGCACCGGAATTTATGCCTCCATACGGCCGACATCCAACTTCGAAATGGAAGTGT
This sequence comes from bacterium, assembly GCA_965262815.1. GTDB lineage: Bacteria > JAAXHH01 > JAAXHH01 > JAAXHH01 > JAAXHH01 > JAAXHH01. Next base: position 1,273,832 of record OZ253560.1, read on the forward strand.
CTCCGAACGTCCGCTGGGAGAAGAATCCGTCGCAGTACGTCACGCAAACCGACGCGCTTTCCTTTGAACCCACCTTTGGCCGGCGGTACCTGTTCTCGGATCTGAAACGCCGGTCGCTTTCCCTGGTGACCCGGTTGAACATGGCTTTTTCTCCCAACCTGACCCTGCAGCTATATGCCCAGCCGCTACTGTCCGCGGGAGACTATCTCAACTACAAGCAACTCCTTCGTACGAAGAGTTTCGATTTTGACGTGCTGGAGGAAGGCACGCGGTCCTACATTGATCCGGCGGACGGGCAGCGACATCTCGATTTCGACGGCGACGGGATGGGGGACATCGGGTTTTCCGACCGGGATTTCAATATCCAGTCTCTGCGCATGAACGTGGTGCTTCGGTGGGAGTACCGTCCGGGTTCCCGCGTGTTTTTGGTCTGGCAGCAGAACCGCAGCGAACGCGATCAGACCGGATCGCTGGACCTGGGCAGAGACCTGGGCAACCTTTTCGGCGCAGAATCGGAGAATATCTTCATCATCAAGTTCAACTACTGGTTCGGCGTGTGACCGGTAGGGCCGGCCGGATCGTCAGGACCGGGTTACACCTTGACTTTTCCGGTTTTCAGTGCTCATATTGTACTTGTGTTTTAAGCGCTGACCGCCAATCACGCGGAGCCTGTGATCCAGGCGGGATCATTCACCGGACCGGAATCTTCGTCACGACGGAGCGCATCCCCGTCCAATCGGGACACGACTCTTACCATGGAAAATAAATCGATACGGAACGCCGCAGTATCGCTTTTCACCCTGTTTACACTCTGTATCTCCACCTGGTCCGCCCAGGGGCAGTCGGTTCGCACCGACTACATGGAAACCGAACTTGTCGTGGAGACGACGTCCGTCAAGCCGGGCCACCCATTCTGGGCCGGCCTGCGGATGAAGATGGACGAGCACTGGCACACCTACTGGCGGAATCCCGGTGATTCGGGTCTCCCCACGGAAATTCACTGGACCCTTCCAGATGGATTTCAAGCCGGAGAGATTCACTGGCCCTATCCCCAGAAGATCGTACTGGACATGCTGGCCAGTTACGGGTACGAGGGAGAGACGGTCCTTCTCGTCGAAATCACGCCTCCGGCCGACCTGGAGACCGGTGGTACGGTCGACGTCGGGGCTTTCGCGTCCTGGTTGGTCTGTGCAGATATCTGCCTGCCGGGGGATGCGGGTTACGTGGTCACGCTTCCCGTATCAGGTGATACGCCCGAAGCTGATGAAAAGTGGACCGACCTCTTTACCGAAGTCCGGGAGAATCTCGCAGTCTCGATACCGGAATGGACGATCGAGGCCGTCATTTCCGATTCCACGGTTGTACTCCACGCCACGCCCCCGGAGTGGTTCCGCGGCGATCTGGCCAACGTAGAGTTCTACCCTTACAATGAAGACCTGATCGACTATGTCTCGCCCCAGAACCTGGAAAAAACGGGGACCGGCTACCTGTTGACCATGAGGCGGTCCGGATTCTATTCGGACAAACCGGAGCTGGTCACGGGCGTGCTGGTGTCCGAGGATGGATGGCGCGGCGCCGGATCGGAGCGGGCCCTGGCCGTCAGCGCCGTCTACGCGGATGACCTGCCGGCGGCGGTCGCGGCCGCCCTTTCGACAGGTTCCAGCGGCCTGGTGTCGGGCCTGTGGCAGGCCCTCCTCTTCGCCCTCATCGGCGGACTGATCCTCAACCTGATGCCCTGCGTGCTGCCCGTGCTGTCCATCAAGGTGCTCGGTTTCATACACCAGGCGGGAGAAGACACGCGAAAGGTCCGTCAGCACGGGCTGGTTTTCACCGCGGGCGTCCTGCTGTCCTTTCTCGCGCTGGCTTCGGTTCTGATCGCCCTGCGGGCCGGGGGAGAAGAACTGGGCTGGGGATTCCAGCTCCAGTCGCCGACCTTTATCGTCATCCTGTCGGTCATCATCTTCATGTTCGGACTGAGCCTTTTCGGCGTCTTTGAAATCGGCACTTCCCTGGTTGGAGTCGGCGGCAGGATGGATTCGGGAAGCGGTCTCGGCGGTTCCTTCATGAGCGGCGTCCTGGCCACGGTCGTGGCCACGCCGTGCACCGCGCCTTTCATGGGCGTGGCCCTGGGCTACGCCTTGACGCAATCGGCGGCCGAGTCCCTGGCGATCTTCGGATTCCTGGGCCTGGGCATGGCCCTGCCCTACCTGACCCTTTCTTCGGTTCCCTCCCTGCTCAGGTATGTTCCACGACCCGGCGCATGGATGGAGTCGTTCAAACAGTTCATGGGGTTTCTCATGATGGCGACCGTCGTATGGCTGGTCTGGGTGCTGAACCTCCAGACGGATCCCAACCTGGTCGCCCTCGTCATGGTCCTGCTGGTTATGGTCGGCCTGGGAAGCTGGATTCTCGGCCGCTGGGGTGGAATCGCCGCCGGCAGCCGGTCCCGTTTGACCGCCCGGGCAGCCGCCGTGGTCATCATCATCGCCAGCATGGCGGCTGTATTGAGCCAGGTGCCCGACTCGGCCAAAGCCGATCGAACCGCGATGACGCCGGCAAACAGCGCAGGACTGGATTGGGAACCCTTTTCCCGGCAGCTCGTTCAAGACCTGCGCGCATCTGGAAAGACGGTGTTCGTGGACTTCACCGCTGCCTGGTGCCTGAGTTGCCAGGTCAACAAGCGCGTTGCGCTGAACGACAGCCGAGTAGTAGCACAATTCGAAACGCTGGGCGTGGTCCCGGTCCAGGCCGACTGGACCTCAAGGGATCCCGAGATCACCCGGGCTCTCGCCGATTTCGGACGCAACAGCGTCCCGCTGTACGTACTGTACTCGGGTGGACCGGACTCCGAACCGGATATCCTGCCGGAACTGCTCACGCCCGGCCTGGTACTGGACGCCCTGAAGAAAGTGGAAAGCGGCAGCTCGGCCAGCAGGTAGCTGTATTCCAAGACCGAGCAGTAAATGCAACTGTGATGAATTAACTTGTAATTGTTTCAATCTTTGTAACCCGTTTGTTTCAATCCTAGTAACAGAAGGAGGCCTTTCATGAAGAAGTTTCTGATCCCGGCAGCCGTGGTGGCCGTTGCCGCCGCGTTCCTGCTCGGAAACTACTCGTCGCCGATGGCCGCTGGGGACGCCAAGGTGGGCAGCCCGGCCCCGGATTTCACGTTGACGGACACCAATGGCAACAGTGTGACACTATCAGACTACAGCGGGAAGTACGTAATCCTGGAATGGATCAACTACGACTGTCCCTTCGTGGCCAAGCACTACAACAGCAAGAACATGCAGAGCCTGCAGGACAAGTACCGTGAAGCGGGCGTCGTCTGGCTGGGTGTTAATTCCTCGGCCGAGGGCAAGCAGGGTCAGTTTTCCATCGAGGAAATCCACTCGCGCCTGAAGAATCACGGATCGACCCTGGACGCCTACCTGCTCGATGGAAGCGGCGATGTCGGCCGGATGTACGGCGCCACCCACACGCCTCACATGTATATCATCAATCCGGAAGGCACGCTGATCTACATGGGCGCCATCGACAGCATCCGCTCAGCGAACGTCGCCGATATCCCAAAGGCCGACAATTACGTTATTATGGCCATGAACGCGGCCGTTGAAGGCAAGGAAGTGCCGGTCACGATGACCCGGGCGTACGGCTGTACGGTGAAGTACTAGAAGGACTAGAGTTTCGAAATGGAGGCAATCAAATACCTCTCTGAAGGTTTGCGGTTACTCAGAGATAAGCCGTAGTTTCAGTAGGCGATAGGTCATTGCTTGTGTACTGATCTTAAACTTCCTAAGAAGCGCTGCGGCAAACGCATTTGCCTCCATTTCTTCCCTCTTGGTGCCTGAGCCAGACTCAAGATCGCGGAAGTGAACACGATATCCTCTGTCGATATACGTGTCACCGCTATGAAGATCAAAATGGCCGATCTCATATGCAATGCTGAATCGTCTACGATTTGTGCTGTGTTGGTTGTTTACACCTATGACAGCGCGGATGCCATTTCGAACAAGAATACCCGAACAATCATCCCCAAGGTCCGCTCGTTTTACTTTAATTCCTAGACTACGCGCTACACGCTCAACAGGAATTTGTGCAGTTTTTACACCTGCCATGGCGAGCTCTTGCTCCGCCCTCTTCTCAGTTCTCATCGACATTGTGGCTGACCTCCGCTCGGCTACTAGCGAGGAAAATATAGCCATTCAAAGGATGACAACTTAAGTTACAAATGCAAAAGAGAGACGTTATGTTCTTGAAGTCAACGCAGAGATATATTCTACGGGAATGGCCGGAACCTAACCCCAGTGAAGATGGTAAAACATCGCGAATGGGTATGGTCCATAAATAAACCAAGCAAAGAACAAATGAGTTTGTTTGAATAACACAAAATCCGCCGTTTTGTTTTTAAATTACCTCTGGAACAAATTCTATCCTGTGTGAAAAGTATGAAATAACAGACGGAATACTAATTCTACCTCCTAAATTTCGACTATGTACAGGAACGAGCAGGTTTGACAGGCCTGATGTCCTACATTCTGCTGTAGTCATGTATGGCGAAGTGTCGAGAACTTAAAATGGACCTGCCCTGACAATCTCCTTACTAAAATAACAAACCATTGAATAATTGACTGACACGTCCAATTTATGCAGATAGACTATGCAAAAAGTATCAACAGTTTCGCTGAAGGTTCTATCCGACGCGTTTCGAGAGAAGCGTCCACAATTACCGTTCGCAGGCTGAAGTCTCGACTCTGCCCATGCTGCCGTACTTAGTATTCTACTAGATGGTCTATACTATGCACTCGATCACGCCGCACCTGGCCCCGACCTCTCGAAGTAGGAGCGCGCCGCCGTCACTGGTGAGGACCGCCGTTGTAAGCCATTTCAAGGCGCTATTCGGATAAGGTTGCCACAGGAACCCTACGATGGTTATCTTGTATTTTCAAGGTGGTTTCCTCCAGATTCGTTGTTGACCGGTTATTGCTATTACCATATTATTATACAACAACTTACGTCTTAAGCAATACACTTTTTTGTGGATAATTCAGGTTACGGATGAGCGTTGTAACTATAGCGGTCTTCGGGAGTCAATTGAATGAGTGTTTCGGTTAACGAGCTACAGACATTGCTGACGATGCTTTTGCCGGGATTCGTAACCGCAGCAATTCTCTATCTATTCACATCGTATTCGAAACCGAGCCCATTCGAACGGGTAATACAAGCTCTTGTTTTCAGCTTTGTAATCAACGCTATTGCCAGCTTATTGGAATGGATTGAATATCCTTTGTTTGAGTCAGTACCTGACATTGTACTTTATTTCGTCCTGGCAGTTTTGCTTGGGATCATTGCCGTATACGCTACGAATCATGATTTGTTGTATCGATTCCTTAGATTCATGTATTTTACCAGAGAGACTTCTTTCCCGTCTGAATGGTATTCTGCTTTTGCTAGAAAGCAAGAACGCATACGTGGTATTGCATCTCAAAGGTGAACGTCGCTTTTACGGATGGCCCCAAGAATGGCCCAGTGATCCTGATTTGGGGCACTTCATCATAGCAGAAGGTGAGTGGTTGTCGGACAACGTGAATACGGAAAACGAGACCGAAAAAGAAGACGATGACACCTCAAGAATACTAGATGTGGCGAGAGACCAGGTGCTTATACCAGTCGCCGAAGTCGAGATGGTTGAGTTCAAGTCCATTCGATGAGATCCCACGGTTACAGGAGGAAACAACATGGCTAAGGAACCGAATCCACCGCCGCGTGTAAGAATCGAAAAAAGAGGGTTGACGAATAAGCCAACCGGTGCTGTAAAACCGCCCCCGCCTCCGCCGCCTCCACCGAAGAAAAAGTAGCGCAAGATGTTGACCTGCTTCCTGCTCGATAGGGTTGGAAGAGGATCGGGCGCTGCTGGTTATACATTGATTGGGTTTGAAAAGAACACAGAAATCGTCATCCGAGACTGGTAATCGACCATAGGGGTTGATATTCACAAAACCGATCGTTGCAAAAATCGGGATCTGATTACTACCTTATTAGCCGCACTGGTATCTCGATTTGGGACTCTGCAATCCTGCAATATGTCTGGTGGCCTGACGTTGCCATGCCACTTCGTTTGATAGCTTTGTGCGGTTCCACAATACGATGGAAAGAGTCGTTGAACCTGAAGGTTAATGTTGAAACGTCGGTGTACATGGATCATTTGACTACACTCTACCATATTCTATATTCCTAAATATCGATATGGCCGACCGGCCACGCTAATAAGGCCTTTCACGAGTCGCGGTGGCCGGCCCAATTATAAAACGATCTTCCAGGAGACCGCCATGGCCATGTTTGGCGACCCCGAAGACTTCGCCATGATGAGTGATCGCGAGAAGTACCTCTACGACCTGCAGGGGTTTCTCGTGGTGCGGAACCTGCTTTCCACCGAAGAAGTTCTGGCATTGAACGACGCCCTGGACGCCAATCCCGACAGGACCAGCGAACACGGACCGGGCGGAGCGCTGGACGGTACCCCGCTGGCTGGACCGAAATCACAATATATCCATTATGAAGGGATGCTGACCTGGGATCGGCCGTGGTGCCAGCCCTTCCGCGACCTGCTCGCCCACCAGAAGCTGATCCCCTATCTCAATACCATGATGGGCCGGGGATGGAAGCTGGACCACAACATCGACGTGCTCACCTCGAAAGCGGGCGCCCAGGGCACGCCCTTCCACGGAAACAGTACCGGCATGTTCGCCGGATCCACCTACTACATGTACGACGACGGCCGGATGCGGAGCGGACTGATCGTCTGCCAGTTTTACCTGACCGACGTGAACGCGGGCGATGGCGGTCTGACCGTGATCCCGGGCAGCCACAAGGCCAATTTCCCCATGCCCGGCTACGTCCGTAACTACGAAGACCACCAGGATATCTACCACCACGTGACGGTCAAGGCGGGCGACCTGGTGATCTTCAACGAGGCGACGACCCACGGTGCGCTGCCCTGGAGGGGAAAAGGCGACCGCCGGTGCGTCCTGCACCGGTACATCCCTAAATACATGCACTACGACGGCGGCGTCTACGAATCACGCATGCCCGACTGGACGAACGAGCTCACCGAAGCCCAGCGCGCGGTGCTGGAGCCGCCCTACATCTATAACCGTCCCCTGATCGAGGACGACGGCGAATCCATCGTGCGTCCCCGCAGGGAAGGCATCTGATCGGCGTTCGAATCGAGACCACGCGGGGTATCGTGCCATCCCCTTGCGCGACCATAGCAGGTATCGAAATCGTAATAAGGTTGGAAAGGCCAATCGCTTGAACCGGGAACCGCCCTCCTTTACCACCATGGAGCCCCACGAGAAGTATCTCTTCGACCTGCAGGGGTTCATCGTGGTCCGAAACGCGCTCTCCCCCGCTCAGGTCAGTGCACTGAACGAGTCGTTGGACGCCAATCAGGATAAGCGGCAGGAAGACGTGGTCACCGAAACAAGCGAGGCGCTCAAAGGTACGCAATTCCGCGGCCTCTTTGAGGGCATGCTGACGTGGGATCAACCCTGGTGCCGGCCTTTCCGCGAAGTGCTGGCCAATCCGAGGATCATCCCGTACCTGAACACCCTGCTGGGCCGGGGATGGAAGCTGGACCACGATCCGTTCATCTACACGTCCACGGTGGGAACCGAGGGACTGCGCCTCCACGGATATGGACAGGCCGAGTTCAACGGATCGCGTTTCTACAACTACCAGAACGGCACGATGCGTTGCGGGTTGATCAACTGCCAGTACCAGTTGAACGACGTGAACCCGGGCGACGGCGGACTGTGCGTCATACCGGGCAGCCACAAGGCGAACTTCACCCTTCCCGGCGACATCTCCCGCTACGAGGCCCACCGGGATATCGTCCACCACGTGCCCATGAAGGCCGGCGACCTGGTGATCTTCAACGAGACGACGACCCACGGCACGCTGCCCTGGAAGGGCAAGGGGGAGCGGCGCTCCCTGTTCTACCGGTACACCCCCAAGTACATGCATTATACCGGCGGCATGTACGAAACCGGCCTACCCGAGTGGGCGAAAGAACTCACGGACGCCCAGCGGGCCGTCCTGGAACCCCCTTATGTCTACCATCGACCCTTGATCGACGACGACGGACAAACGCTGTCGACCCCGCGGCGCGAAGGCGAATGAAGGGACCACTATGACCGGAAACGAAGCCATTGCGAAGATCCTTTCGGCGGAGGGGCTGGACTGGTTCAGCTGCTTTCCGCACCATCCCCTCATCGATGCCTGCGCGATCGAAGGCATGCGTCCCATACTCTGCAGGCAAGAACGGGCCGGCGTCAACATAGCGGATGGATTCAGCAGGATAAGGAACGGCAACACCATCGGTGTCTTCATGATGCAGACCGGGCCGGGTGCTGAAAACGCCTTCGGCGGCGTGGCGCAGGCCTACGCGGATTCCGTACCCATCCTCCTTCTGCCCGGTGGCCCGCCGCGCTCGCGCGCCGGCGCCGATCTCACCTTCGAATCGGTCGAACATTACAGGGGCATTACGAAATGGGTGTCGAACATCAACTCGGCGGACCGGATACCCGAAATGATGGGCCGGGCGTACAGCCTGCTGAAGCAGGGCAAGCCCGGTCCGGTCATGCTGGAAATCCCCGCGGACGTCGGTGAGGAGGAGATCCCGGACGGCGCCTTCGATTACACTCCCGTGAAGCCCTTCAAGAGTGGCGCCTCGCCGGAGGACGTCTGCGATCTCGTTTCGGCCCTGCTCCGGGCGGAATGCCCGGTGATCAGCGCGGGCCAGGGCGTGTTGTACGCCGAAGCCACCGAAGCGCTGATCGAGTTCGCCGAATGGACGAAAACACCGGTCATGACCACGCTCGCGGGCAAGAGCGCTTTCCCGGAAACCCATGCCCTGTCCCTGGGCACGGGTGCGTCCTCGCACTCCCTGATGGTGGCGGAATTCCTGAAGAAAACCGATTTATTCTTCGGCATCGGAACGAGCATGACCTCCGGGTTCAAGGCCAGCGTACCGGATGGCGTGACCCTCGCCCAGTCCGTGGTCAGCCACGAGGACGTGAACAAGGAGCACCGCATCGATTTCGGCGCGGTGGGCGACGCCGGCGTGGTGTTGCGGCAGATGGTCGAGGAAGCCAGGCGGCAGCTCGACGGGCGGCCCCGGGACGACGTGCGGGGCGTCATGGATGAAATCGCCCGGCTGAAGCTGGCCTGGATGGCGGAGTGGGAACCGAGTTTCCGTTCGGACGAGGTACCCTTGAGTCCGTACCGCGTGTTCCGGGAGATCGCCGGCGTGGTGGATGGCCCGCGCACGATCATCACCCACGATTCCGGCTATCCGCGGGAGCAGCTCGCGCCCTTCTGGGAGACGGTCACGCCGAGAGGATACATCGGCTGGGGTGCCTCCACGCAACTGGGCTACGGCCTGGGACTGGCGATCGGCGCCAAGATCGCCGACCCGGAAAAGCAGGTCATCAACGTCATGGGAGACGCCGCCTTCGGCATGGCGGGACTGGACGTGGAAACCGCCGTCCGGTCGGAGATTCCGATCATCACGGTGGTATTGAACAACGGCGTAATGACCCATTACGATCACCACATGGCCTACGCTTCGGAACGGTGGGGCAGCAACCGGCTGGGCGGGGACTACGCCGCCATAGGGGCCGGCATGGGCGCCTACGCGGAAAAGGTAACCACGCCCGAACAGATCGCCCCGGCGATCCGGAGGGCCGTAGCGGCCAACCGCGAGGGCAGGCCAGCCGTGATCGAGACGATAACCAAGGTGGAAGAACGTACTTCCCGGTATTGAACGCGAAAGCGCAGGAGCAATATGCCCAGGATCCTGATCGGCACCTTTTTCCAGGAAACCAACGACTTCCATCCCAACGATACGGTGTACGAAGACTTCGGTGTCTTACGCGGCAAGGAGATACTGGAACACCCGACCGGCGTGGTCGGAGGAGCCGTCGATACCCTGTCTCATCGTGGAGGCGTGGAGATCGTGCCCACCTACGGCGCCGGCATGGGGGCGGGAGGCACGATTACGCAGGACTGTTTCGAACGGATCTCCTCGGAATTGCTTGAGGCCATCGACAGGCACAAAGCCGGCGCTGACGGCGTATACCTGAACCTTCACGGCGCTATGGCCGCGGAAACCGAAAAGGACCCGGAAGGATACGTCCTGCAGGAAGTGCGGCGGATCGTTGGACCCGAGATACCCGTGGTGGCCTCCTTTGACATGCACGGCACGATATCCCGGCGCATGCTGTCCCACATGGACGGATGCAGCATACTGCACACCTATCCTCATATCGACTGGTACGAAACAGGCGCGCGCGCCGCCGGAGTGCTGCTTCGCATACTCGACGGCGCCCGGCCCGTGATCGCCAGCGTGTACACGCCCACCATGGTCCGGGGCGACGAACTCAAGACCGCGACCGGCGTACACGGTACGTTCATCCGATACCTCGAGCGCCTGGAAGAGCGGGATGACGTGCTCGCCGGGGGCATCATGCTGGGTCATCCGCCGACCGACTGCCCGGAGCAGGGCTCCCGGGTCATCGTGATCACCGACGGCAACCGGGCCCTGGCGGAGCGGGAAGCCCTGCACGTGGGACAGAGTTTCTGGCACATGCGGTCTCACATGCAGTGCGTACTCCACACCGTGGAAGAAGGCATCCGGATCGCCGCGAAGGCGCAAGGCACCATCGTGTTTGCAGACGCCGCCGACGCCACCAGTTCGGGCGCCCCCGGCACAAGCAACACCATCCTGAAGGGGTTCCTGAAAAGCGAATACAACGGCAGCGTGCTGTTTCCCATCCGAGACGATCCCGCCGTAGAGCGGGCCATGGAGGCGGGCGTGGGACAGACCATCACCGTCCCCCTGGGCGGCACGCGCGACCCGCGCTTCACCCCGGTGGAAGTTACCGCTACGGTCGAGGTGCTGGGCCGGCGGGACGACATTCCCATCGCTGTACTTAAACGCCGTAACATCACCCTCTTCGTCGCGGCCTCAGGCCCCCTGTTGTGCGACCGGTGGATGTATCCCGCTTTCGGACAGGATCCGAAGCGCTTCGACGTAGTCGTCAAGAAGCTGCCCCACACCCCCGACGAATGGTACGACGACTGGGCGGAGCGGACCCTTACCATCGACGCACCCGGGGCCGCGAGTCCGAACATCCCCACGCTCGGCCACCGATTCGTCACCCGTCCCATGTATCCGCTCGACCCCGACATGACCTTCACCCCCGAAGTGGAGGTATTCGAATAACGCCGCGAGACTGTGCTCCTGTACCTGTCTCTCCCGCGGGGCAGGCATGAACCGACACGTCACCAGCGGACGCTGGGGCCTGGGATTGGTCCTGAGCCTGTTTACGATCTTCGTGTGGGGCGGACTGCCGATCGTCCTGAAAATCATGTTGATCAGCCTGGACGCGTTCACGATGACGTGGTACCGCTTCGTCGTTGCGGCCGTGTTGATGGCGGTGATCGTGCACCGGCAGGGACATTTTCACCTGGTCCGTCAACTGCGGGGAGGTTACGCGCTGATATTCCTCGCGTCGGTAACCGGGTTCAGCTGCGCGTACGTGTTCTATCCCCAGAGCCTGCAATACATCTCGCCCAGCGCCGCCCAGGTGGTTAACCAGATTTCCCTGCTGTTTCTCCTGCTGGGCGCCCTGTTGCTCTTTCACGAAAGACTGACCCTTATCCAGGTACTCGGCCTCATGCTGCTGACGGGCGGCATCGTTCTGTTCTTCAACGACAGGCTGGTGGAACTGTGGGCCGGGGACAGCGCCATGATACCGGGCATCATGTGGGTAGTCGCCGCCGCGCTGTCGCTATCCATATACACGCTGACCCAGAAGCAACTGCTGCAGATACTGCCCACGTCCGTCATCCTGTTCCTGATCTACCTGGCCGGGTCGATCCTGATCCTTCCCTTCGTCCGATTCGAATCGCTGCTCGAGCAAGACTCCCGGCAGATGATCCTTTTGAACGCATCGGCAGTGATCTCGCTGATCGCCTTCGTTACACTGGTGGAATCGCTTAAACACCTGGAGGTATTTGGGGTCAGCATGGTCCTCGCCGTCGCTCCCCTGGTTACCGTACTGGACATGATGATCGTCGCGCCGCTGGTGCCCGGCCTGCTACAACCGGAAAATCTCAACCTCGTCAGCATATCGGGCGCCGTGCTGGTCGTCATCGGTTCCATACTCGGAAACCTGCGGCGGTCCGTAAGGACCCGGTAGTCACCCATTCCGAATCCCGCGCGTCGGGGTCCTGGTGTAAACAACCTGGTATTGGAGGGAGTCGTCGAAATGAAACCGCTCGTGGTCATGGGTTTAAGGACACTCGCGCACCTGGACGCGAAAGATACCATGTACGAACAGATCGATCGAGACGCCATACGGGCGGAAGGCAGGTTTCCCGGGGAACACCTGGAAGCGATCGCAGGCGGATTCGCCATCGGCATCCTGTCCAGTCACAGCATAGCGCAGATCGAGCGGGTAGTCGATCACCTGGGATGGTCACGCCTGTTTCCGGCGGAACATCTGATCTCGTCGGAGCCCCTGGACCGGAAAGACGCTTCGAACTGGGAGGGATGGAGGCGGACTTACCGGGAGCGGGGACTGGCGATTCACACGGTGGTAGATATCGGCGAGGCACTGGTGCGGAACCTCGCTCGTTCTTCTGCTTTCGAGGAAGTGAACAAGTACTTCGTCACCGAGGACGCGGACGTGCACATAGAGGGAGCGACCCGCATCACGGCCCTGGACCAGATCTTGGCGTATCATATGGCGACGCAGGGAGCACAGGGTCGTTGACCGGGGTCTACTGATTGGACCGAGGCGCTCTACCGTTCAGGAATTCCAGCACCAGGTGGGTCATCGCGCGCATACCCACCGTCACCGATTCGCTGTCCGCCGTCATGGTCGGGGTATGCAGGCCGCCGGAAGGCTGTCCAGGTCTGGTGACGCCCAGCCGGTAGAAAAACCCCGGCACGGTGTTGGAAAAATAGGCGAAGTCTTCGCCCCCCATCGTCGGGGGCAGTTCGAGCACCTTGTCGACGCCGGGCGCTCCGGCCAGGTATCCGGCCATTTCGCGAGACAGCGCGGGGTCGTTGATCACGGACGGTGTGCCGCGGTTGTATTCCAGTTCGAAAGCGCCGCCATAGGCCCCGGTTATGCCTTCCAAGATCGCCTTCATCCGGTTTTCGACCGTGTCCCTGACCTCGGGATTGTAGGTGCGCACCGTTCCCTCGAGATGGACCTCCTGGGGGATGATGTTGAATCGCTCCCCGCCGCTGAATATACCCACCGTGACTACGCTGGGCTCGAGGGGAGATAAGGTTCGGGACCGTATCGTCTGCAGCGCGAGCACGATCTCGGAAGCCATGACGACCGGATCGATGCCTTCTTCGGGACGGGCGCCGTGGGCCTGTTTGCCCCGTACCTTTATGGTGAAATGGTCCACCGCGGCAAAGGCCGGTCCGATGGTGTACCCTACGGTACCCACTTCGAGGGAAGGTAGCGCGTGGAGTCCGAAAATGGCTTCGGGCACCGGGTTTTCGAGCGCTTTCTCGCGCAGCATGAGGTCCGCGCCGCCCTCTTCACCCGGTGGCGCGCCTTCTTCCGCCGGCTGGAAGATGAACTTGACGGTGCCGGGGAGATCGGCTTTCATGTCGGCCAGTACGGAAGCGACGCCCAACTGAACCGCGGTATGCACGTCATGGCCGCAGGCGTGCATGACGCCTACTTCCTTGCCGAGGTAGGTCGTCCGAACGGTTGACTTGAAGGGGAATACCGTATCCTCCGTCACGGGCAGCGCGTCCATGTCCGCCCGGATGGCCACGACCGGACCGGGCCTGCCGCCCCGGAGCACTCCCACGACGCCGGTATGGGCGACACCCGTCTCAATCTCGATGCCTAAAGCGGTGAGATGGTCCGCCACCAGCTCCGCCGTCTTGAATTCCCGGTTGCCCAGCTCCGGGTTCTGGTGGATATGCACGCGCATGCGTATGGCTTCCGCCTTGTGCCTGTCCACCAACGACGCCACGTTAGCCTGCTGGGCCAAAGCGGTCTGTGACAGCCCCAGGATGCATAACAGCGCCAGAATTCCCTTGCTTCGCATGTTGGTCTCCTATCTCTCCCAGGGAAACGCGAAGGACGGCCGGTTCGCGTAGCGCTTCATGGCCACCCGCAGCCTGCTGCCGCATCCGGGTTCGAGCCTGACCGTAAAACTCGCGCCGTTTACCGGGGTGGATGCGATTCCGTCGCTGACTTCGACGATCTGGTGTTCTCCGTAGGCGCCCCCCTGGACGATCACGGTTCGGGAAGATACCTGGTTGGTGTTCACCAGCGTTACCGTGGCGCTGTCGTCATGGAGTTCTTCTACGAGAGCGGCCACGTCCTCAGGCGTGCCGGGACGATTGCGGGATGGATCGAAGTACCTGAAACGGCAGTGCAGGGGATGGCCGAAGTGCTCCGTGGGCATCCCGCCGAGCATGAGCTGGATCAGGGCGTCCACTACCGCGGGATTAGTACCGTTGGGATCGTCCGACATGCGTGTGTCCGGCGTGGTCAGGTCGTCGCGCATACGTTCCATTTTCATGCGCACCGTCGAGATGTCCGCCTGCAGCGCGTCCTCGGGGTAGTCCGGGCTTTGTCCCTCCAGGTAGGCAATCCAGCCCTCCATGGGCAGCCTTTCGAGGTCGCGGCGGTCCATGGACCAGTAGTAAAGCTGCAACGCGCCGTTGTCGAATGGTTCGGCGCGGTAGTCGTACCACCCGTCGTCTCCATGCATGCGTGGGTAAAGGGTCTGGCCGTTCTCGATTTTGCTGTGGGCGTTGACTCGGTCGATGACGCCACGCCAGGTGTCGACGTACTTCTGATCGCCGGTAAGCAACAGCCCGTTGCCGAAACTCCAGTGGACCCGGATCAGGAAGTAGGGCCGGTGGGCTACTTCGCCAGTCTGCGGCACGATGGTCGAGAATCCCCAGCCGTAAGCGCCGCCGTACCACTTCCCATCGCATGCCCCGCCGATGGTCCCGTCCAGGCCGATATTGGTGGGTATGATGCCGTTGTTCTGTTCGGTGCGCTCCACCCAGGCGTCGAGGTAGTCCTTCGTCCAGTCGAAGTACTTTTCGTCTCCGTCGATCATGTAGGCGTTCAGGGTCATCGTGGTCACGCCCATGTTCAACGGATGATCGCCGGCCACGTCGTTGTAGTCCTTGAAATGGGCGACCATTTCCTCGTAGTCGCGTTCCCCGTGTCCCGGTTTGAACCGGCCCTCGACTTCGATGGGATCACCGGCCCAGTCAAGTCCCGTGGCCTTGCGCAGCATCGGTCCCCGGCTGCCATTGAACATGCTCTTGATCACGCGGTGCTCGGGTATGTAGTTATCAGCAATTGGATCCTCGCCCATGTAAAAACCGCAGAATCGCCGGGTGCGGTCCACGAATTTCTTGTCGCGGGGGTCGCACAGCCCCTGGAGGAAGAAGGCCGTGAAGCCCTCCCCGTTGTGCATCCAGTCGAAAATCGAAGGGAATTCCTTGAAATACATGCCGTCCCGGGCGAATTCGACCTCGGTGGTCTTCGCCTCCGAGTACTGCAGCAGGTGACCGTCCCAGGCCTTCTTGTACAGTTCGTACACACTATCCGAAGCACCAAGCGCAAAGAGTTCCGGCCAGTTCGCGAAGTTCTCCGCCGCGTCGTCCGGTCCGTCATCGCCTCCCCAGCGGGGAACGCACAACAGGTACCCGCGTTCATCGAAGTAGTGTTCATAGAACGCTTCCACGGCCTCTTCCTGCTGCTTGATCAACGCTATTTCCAGCAATGCCCAGGATGGAGGCGACATGGGCGACGCGATACGTACGGTTTGCCCCGCTGTTGAGACGGCCGTCATGAGTCAGATCCTTTCTTCTGAGCTATGGGAACTGATAGTAGAAAGAGTCAGGCGGTGTGTTTCCTGCCGATGCTTCCGTATGATTACGACGTCAGGCCGCGACCGTACTGCTTGCTGCGCCGGGCGCTTTCCTGAATGAAAGCGAGAAGTCGCTTTACCTCATCGGTTTGTTCCACTTCTTCCGTTACCTCTTTCACCGCCTGGGTAATATTGTGAGAGGATCGGAAGAGCAGGCGATAGGCCTGTTTAAGCGTTCGGATGGCTTCGTCCGTGAATCCACAGCGTTTCAAGCCGATGGTGTTAAGTGAAACGGGCTTCAGCGGTTCGCGGCCGTACTTGACATATGGGCAGAGATCCTTGGTTACCTTGGATCCGCCGCTGATGAAGGCGTGGCGGCCGATGCGGACGAACTGGTGGACCGCTACGAGTCCACCGGAAATGGCGAAATCCTCGATCTCCACGTGGCCTCCCAGCTGTGTCCCATTCGCGAGTATCACCCGGTTACCGACCACGCAATCATGGGCGACGTGCACGTAGGCCATGACCAGCGTATCGCTTCCGATCACCGTCTTCCCCAGGGCGCTGGTCCCGCGATTCAGCGTGGCGAACTCCCGAATGGAAGTCCGGTCGCCGATCTCCAGGATGGATTGCTCGCCGATGAATTTCATATCCTGGGGGATCGATCCCACTACGGCCCCGTGATAGATCCTGCATTCCGCGCCGATACGGGTATGGGCGCCGATCATCGCACTGGATGCCACCTGCGTGCCCGCCCCTATGGTTACGTTGGGTTCGACGATCGTGTAGGGACCTATGCTGCAGCCGGCGCCCAACTCAGCGTCTGGATGCACGATGGCCGTGGGATGGATCTGGACTTCCGTGGTTATGTCCGTCACTGTGGAGTCTCCCGGTCCGCTTGGCCGGCTTGGTCCGCTTGGCAGGCTTGGTCCGCTTGGCCGGCTTGGTCCGCTTGGCCCGCGTGGTCCGCCCGGTCGGTAACCATAGCCATGAGCGCGGCTTCGGCTACCAGTTCATTGTCCACGTAGGCCTTGCCTTCCATCTTGCAGGCGTGCATACGCATTCGAATCAATTCCAGCTCAAAGCGGATCTGGTCCCCGGGTTTTACCAGTTTACGAAAACGCGCATGATCGATTCCCATGAAATAGGCCATTTTGCTTTGGGGGTTGTCGATCGTATTGAGCAGCAGCAGGCCGCCCGCCTGTGCCATGGCTTCAACGATCAGTACGCCCGGCATGACCGGATGACCGGGAAAGTGGCCCGAGAAAAAGGGTTCGTTAATGGTTACGTTTTTCAGGGCAGTCACCCGTTTTCCCGGCTCCATGTTGATAACGCGGTCGATAAGCAGAAAGGGATAGCGATGGGGGAGGATGCGCTTAATGGCTTCGATATCCATGACCAATTCCGGAGCCGGCGCGGATGTGGCTTCATCCTGGGCTTCCTGTTTCTTCTTCACGCAGGCGCTACGAATCCTGCGTACGAGCTCGACATTGGCTGAATGGGAGGACCGCGCTCCGAACACCTGGGCCTTGAGGGGCGCTCCGAGCAGGGCCAGGTCGCCGATCAGGTCGAGGGCTTTATGCCGGCAGGGTTCGTTATCGAACCGCAGCGGCTGGGTACCCACGATGCCATTGTCCCCGATCACCACCTTGTCTTCCACGCCGAACAGATCCTTCAGCTCGTCCAGTTCCTTTTGCGGCAGGTCCATATCGGCGATGACGACTGCGCTTTCCAGGCTGCCCCCCTTGATCAGTCCCCTTTCGCGGAGGGTCTTGACATCGCTAAGAAAGGTCCATGTCCGCGCCGGTGCGATCTCGGTGACGAACTCGTCTTCCAGGGAATAAAGCACGGTATGCTGGCTGCCGAGATTGGACTTCTGATAGTCGACCATGTAGGTGAGGTGGAAATCGTCGGAGGGCATGACCACGAGTTCTTTCAACAGGCCGTTTTCCCGTTCCGAGTAGAGTACGGGATTATCCAGCTCCAGGTAGGTCCTGGGCGAATCCTGCTCGATGATACCGGCTTTCAGTAACGCGTTCACGAAGGGGATGGCGCTGCCGTCGCAAATCGGAGGTTCCGATCCGTCCAGTTCGATACGCAGGTTGTCCAGCTCCAGACCGGCAACGGCTGCAAGGACGTGTTCCACGGTGTGCACCCGTACTCCGTCGCGCGCCAGATTCGTCCCCCTGGTGGTGTCCACCACGTAGTCGATATCGGCCGGGATTTCCAACCTGTCGGGATGGTCGACACGAATAAACCGGATTCCGTCGTTTACGGATCCCGGTTTAAAGGTCAGCGTCGCTTCCCCTCCCGTATGCAGGCCTATTCCCTTCACAGACGCAGCGTTTTTGATCGTATGCTGTTGTTTGAGCATGTGTATCCTTCTTATACGACTTACTCCTGGCTTTCGAGCACCTTGATACGTGCTTCCAGGTTCTGGATCTGCTGCAACAGGTCCGGCAGCCGCTTGACGGCGGCTTCTATTCTTCGGGCCTGGTTATGGGGCCGGGCCGGGTAGCCGGACACCGTCGATCCACCTGGGATGGACTTGGTCACGCCCGCCTGGCCGCCGATCCGGGATCCAGCGCCGACCTGAATATGGTCCGAGAGGCCCGCCTGGCCGCCAATCAGGGATCCCGCTTCGACCACCGTGCTCCCCGCTATGCCAACCTGGGCGCATATCGTAACGTGATCGCCGATAAATACGTTGTGGCCGATCTGCACCAGGTTGTCGATTTTCGTTCCGCGGCCGATGCGGGTCAACCCCATGGTCGCGCGGTCGATCGTCGTATTCGCTCCGATCTCCACCTCGTCGCCGATCTCGACACCGCCGACCTGGGGAATCTTCCTGGCGCCACTTCCGCCTTGAAAATAACCGAAGCCATCGCTGCCGATCACGGTTCCGCTGTGGATGATTACACCTTCGCCAAGCGACACCCGGTCGTACAGCGTCGTATTGGCGAAAATCCACGTGCCCGCGCCGATTCTGCAATGGGCGCCGACTGCCACGCCCGCGCCGATGCGGGCATTTCGACCCACTGACGTGTGCGGACCGATCGACACGTAGGGTCCGACGTCCGCTTCTTCGTCCACGTCCGCGGCCGGGTGAATCCGGGCCGTCTGATGTACTCCGTCTTCCGCGGGACGGTGCCCGACGAAATAGGTCGACAGCAAGGTCACCAGGGCGACTTCGGGAGAAGCGACGCGTATGATGGGAACCGGCGCCTGGTCGATCTCGCGGGAAACGATGACGGCCGTGGCCCGTGTCGACTCCAGACGTCGGCTGTGCCGGGCGTTGATCAGGACGGAAATCGAACCCGTGCCGGCTTCGTCAAGCGGCTCGACGCTTTCGATGATGCAGGAACCGTCACCGATGAGTTCGCCCTGTACCTGCGTCGCAATATCGGCTAGTTTCTGGCGCATCGATTGGTTACTTGACTTCCTTTTGGAGTTCCTCCAGGACCTGTCCCGTGAGGTCCTGCGCTCTCAACGGATCCACGTATATGAGCGACCCGGCGTCGAAGATGTAAGTGTAGTTTTCCACCTTGGCCAGGGTCTGCACCACGTTGAATATGGATTCCTGAAGTGGTCTTGTCAATTCCACTTCCTGTTGCGCGATGTGCATTTGCTGCGTCTGGGCGAACTGCATCAATTCCTGTTCCTTCTGCAGGATGTTCTGCTCATCCTGCTGCCGCCTGGCCGCGGTCAACATGGTCTTTCGCGCTTCATACTGCTGCTTCAGCATTTCGACTTCCTGCTGCCTGTTCTGAACCTGCTCCTGCACATCCGTGGCGACCTTTTGAAAAGCCTCCTCGGCATCCCTGAATCCCTGGTAGGACTGGCGCAGGCGGTCCATGTCGAGATAGCCGATCTTCAGTTCCTGTCCCTGGGCCAGGGTAGGCAAAAGCAGTACGACGGCGAGAACGGCCGCGGTTCGAATCAATCCCTTCCGTGAAACCATTATATCCTCCTGGAATGCCGGATCGCTCCGGAAACCTGCATGAACGAATAGATCAAAACACCTGGCCGAGTTGAAAATGCGTATTCCAGCCGCTTCGCTTTTTCTGGAGTGCCTGGACGGGATCCGAAGGTCTGTCGAATCCGTAGCCTACGTCGAATCCCAACAGCCCAACAAGGGGCATGATCACCCGGATACCAAACCCGACAGATTTCTTCATATTGCCCGGCAGAGGCGATGCTTCCGACAGTTTCGACCACGCGTTTCCGGCTTCGACGAATGCCACGGCATAGACAGGCTGTTGCGACCTGAGCTGGTCGATGATCGGGACCTGGTACTCCAAGGTGAAAATGCTCATCACCCGGCCGCCGTCCCGGCTGCTGGTACCGTCTCCCAACTCGGTATAGGGGCCGACGGAATTATTACCATAGCCCCTGATCATACCGTCGAAACTGACGCCACCCGGAAAGAAACGCTCGAAAAACGGGACTTCACGATCGTTGAACGGGTTTTCTGCCAGGGCATACCGCCCCCTGAGGGATACCGACGTGCCCTTGAAAAGGGGCACATAAATATCGGACTCGAGGGTCTGCTTGATGTACTTCACATCACCGCCGACACCGGCGACATCGCTGCGTGACGTCTGGCGCATGCCGCTCGTGGCAAACTGGGGGAAATTCCGGCTGTCGCGCGTCACGGAGAAAGAGACCTGGCTGGTGAGGCCGCTGTTGGATATGAGGGATTCCCGCTGCCGTATATTTCCGTTGATGGCCGCGACCTGCGCATCGGTGAGGGTGGTATCTCCCAGCGCCGCTGCGAAATAACGCTCACCGAAACCGGTGTATTTCAGGTCGAAGAATCGATAGGCCCCGTTAATGCGCCAGTAGGTGCCGCGGAAGCGGCGCCCCAGGGACAAACCGAATCCCTTCTGAATGATATTGAACTCTCTGAACCACTGCCTGTTGGTCCGGAACACGTCGACACCGGCACTGGTCGGCGTATCGAACAGCCAGGGTTCTACGAAGCTCGTAGAAATGGAATTGCGTCGGTTGCCGAATTCCCAGTTGAAATTCACGTTCTGCCCGTTGCCCAGGAAGTTCGGAACGAGCAGCGAAATGGTACCCACGAGCCCGTCGAGTCCGCTGTAACCGGCGCCGGCATTTGCCGTTCCCGTCGGTTTTTCGAGTACCGTAAAGGAAATATCCACGTTGCCGTTCGGCAGGGGTTGCAGACCGGGTTGTACGTCCTGGAAGAAATTCAACTGGAAAACGTCCCGCTGACTCCTGAGCAGCATGGATCTGCGAAAGGTCTGCCCCGGCTTGATCAACAGTTCACGCCGGATGACCTTGTCCTTGGTCTTGGTGTTTCCCACGATATCGATTCGATGAACCTTGGCCGGCTCACCTTCGTTGACCGCGAAGTGCAGATCGATGGTGGAATCGTTGACCGCGGACTCCCGGGCGATCGGGGTAGCGTACAGGTAACCCAACTCGCCGTACGCCTCGTAGATGGTCGACACGCTCTCCTGGTAATCTTCTTCGTTGAACGGCTTGCCGGCGTCGATCTTGATGAGGCTGGACAACTGTTCGCCGGTGAATTTCGTGTTTCCCTCGAAAGCGACGTCGCCAAGGTAGTACCTTCTTCCCTCGTTGATTTTCACCTTGAGATACATCCGCTTCCGGTCATCGCTGAACCACAGCGTATCCTCAACGACTTCCGCGTCGCGAAATCCGTGATTGCGATACTCCTGTACGATTTTCTGGAACTGGTCCAGCAGGCGATCCCGTCTCAGGTCGCCCTCTTTCCAGAAGTGCTCTTCTTCCGTATCCGATTTCTTACGAAAGGCCTTCTGCAACTGTTTTTCGTCGACGGAGACGTTGTTTTCGATGAAGACTTCACCCAACTTGACCTTTTCACCTTCGTCGATTTCCACCCGCAGGATCGCATTGTTTCTTTCCACGAGCACGCGGGGGTTCAGTTTGGCGAGCAGGTACCCCTTTTCGTAATAGGCCTGGGTGATATTGTCCAGGACGCTTTTTCTTCGGAAGGGACTCAGGGCCTGACCCTGGAATATGCCGGATATGCGTTCAAGTTCGTCGTCCTTGATCTTATCGTTGCCTTCAAACTCGATGCGGTCCAGCAAGGGGTATTCCCTGACGTTAACGGTCACGATCAGACCACCGGCGCCCATGCTGGCGTATATGCGTATATCCTCGAACAATCCCAGTCGATACAACTGCTTGATCGTGGTCGCGCCGTCACGGGGATTGTATAGATTCCCAACTTTCAGCGCGATCATCGACCGGATCAAAGGCTCATCGACGTTGGCGTGGCCTTCGATCAGCACGTCTGCGATCAGTGGTTGCTGTTGCTGTTGACCGTATACGTCGGTGGGACCCAGGGGCGTGGTGGCGAGTATTCCGCCCGCCAAGGCCAGTACCAGGTAGGTTTTTAAGTACTTGAAAGGCATTGCAGACACAGAGACAGCTTCCCCGTCCATGCGGGTATTCAGGTGGCGTAAAATGGCTTACCGGCGCGAGCGATGCGCAGAAAACCGTCTGTCGATTCTACGCGCGTTCTTCCTGCGGGTTCCCGCCATTGATCTTGCAACCCACGGTGACGTATCCCGCGAACCCGCGTTTCAGGCTTCTGATCCGGAAAGTACGGGCGTTTTACCGGAATCCGAGTTCTCGGCCTTGTAAAACGTCAGGTTTTCTCCCTTCTTGCCGACCCTGATTTCGTCGCCGTCGTGGAATGTGCCCTTCAGCAGCTCTTCCGAGAGGGGATCCTCGAGCATGCGCTGAATGGTCTGATTCATGAACCGGGCGTTGTAGACCGGGTCATATCCCTTTTCAGACAGCAATTCCCGGGCGCTCTGCGTCAGTGAGATCTTTATTGCCCGTTCGGTCATCCTGACATTAATCTCCTTGAGCTGCAGATCGATGATCCGGGAAATGTCCGATTGATCCAACTGACGGAATACCACCGACTCGTCAAGGCGGTTCAGGAACTCCGGGTTGAAGAGCCGTTTCACCTCTTCCTTGACCGTCGCCTCCATCTTCGCATAATCGACCCTGGCATCCTGTTGGAAACCGAGTCCGCCGGCCCTGTTGATGTTCCGTGTACCCAGATTCGACGTCATGATGATGATGGTATTGCGGAAGTCCACGCGGCGGCCGTTACTGTCGGTCAGCGTTCCCTCGTCCAGGATCTGAAGGAGGATGTTGAAAACGTCCGGATGGGCTTTTTCCACCTCGTCCAGCAGAATGACGGAGTAGGGTTTGCGCCGCACTTTCTCCGACAGGTGCCCCCCTTCGTTGAATCCCACGTAACCCGGGGGAGCGCCGATCAGGCGCGAAACGTTGAACTTTTCCATGTATTCGGACATGTCGATGAAGACCAGGGCGTCGGTGTCCTGGAAGAGGAAAGACGCCAGGACCTTGGCCAGTTCCGTCTTGCCCACGCCGGTGGGCCCGAGGAAAAGGAAGGATCCGATGGGCCGGTTGGGATTCTTCAGGCCGGAGCGCGACCGCCGTATGGCCTTGCTCAGCACCTTGATGGCCATGTCCTGACCGATGATCCGTTTCTTGAGTTCATCCTCCATCCGAAGCAGGCTCCTGGATTCCTGCTCCTCGAGCCGGAAGATCGGAATGCCCGTCATGCTGGAGATGATTTGTGCCATGTCGTTTTCCGTGACCTCCACGACCTCGTCGGTAACCCGCTCGCGCCAGGCCTTGAACGCCTCGTCGTACTCGCGCTGCAGCTCTTCCTGGCGGTCCCGAAGCGCCGCCGCCCGTTCGAATTCCTGCTGCTGAGCGGCTTCCACTTTCTTGTCCTGTATGGCCTGTAGCTGCTCCTCGATATCCCTGATTTCTTCTGGAACCGTCATCTTGGACAGCTGTGCCTTGGATCCGGCCTCGTCGATGATGTCGATGGCCTTGTCCGGAAGGAACCGGTCCTTGATGTACCGGTCGGACTGCTTGACGGCGAATTCCAGGGCATCGTCCGAATACTTGACGTGGTGGTATTCCTCGAACCGGCAGCGCAGCCCCTTGAGCATGTCGATGGTTTCATCGATGCTCGGCTGGTCGACGATAACCTTTTGGAAACGTCGTTCGAGGGCTCCGTCCTTTTCAATGTGCTTGCGGTACTCGTCGAGGGTGGTCGCGCCGATGCACTGCAGTTCGCCGCGGGCGAGTGCCGGCTTGAAGATGTTGGAGGCATCGAGGCTGCCCTCGGCGCCGCCTGCGCCGACGATCGAATGCAGTTCGTCGATGAAGATGATCACCTCGTCCGACTTGGTGATCTCGGCCATGATGGATTTAAGCCGGTCTTCAAACTGACCGCGGTACTTGGTACCGGCCACGATGGACGCCATGTCGAGGGTAACCACGCGCTTGTTCTCCAGGATCTGGGGAACGCTTCGCTGCACGATCCGCTGCGCAAGGCCCTCGGCGATAGCGGTCTTGCCCACACCGGGTTCACCGATCAACGCCGGGTTGTTCTTCTTCCGACGGCTCAGGATCTGGGTGACCCGTTCGATTTCCTTGTCACGACCGATGACAGGATCCAGTTTGCCGCCGCGTGCCATTTCGGTCAGGTCGCGGCCGAAATGATCGAGGAACGGCGTCCTGCTGCGCTGTGCATCCTTCTTCGTGACGGAACGGTCGCTCTGAATGTTCTGGATCTCTTCCTTGATCTTTTCAAAGGTTACGTCGTAGGTCGAAAGGATCTGGGACGCGATACCCTGCTTGTCGCGCACCAGCGCGAGCAGAAGGTGCTCGGTACCCACGTACTTTGATTTCATGTTGTTCGCTTCGTGGGCGGCGATTTCCAGTGCCTGCTTCGCCCGTGGCGTGAAGGGTACCTGGCCGATCGTCAGCGCGCTCGACTGGGATACCGTGGCTTCCTCGATTGACTGCCTCAGGTCTTCGAGATCGATACCCATGTTACGCAGCATGGCCACCGCGGTCCCCTCGCCGTCCCGGATAAAGGCCAGCAGCAGGTGCTCCGTGGCGATGTAGTCGTGCTGGAGTCTCGCGGCTTCTTCACGGGCGATATGCATCACCCGCTTGAACCTTTCCGTAAACTTGTTGTTTCCCTGGGGCATCTGGGCCTCCCTCCATTCACGATCCGGGCTTAGCAATCCCGGCGGCGGTATTCGCAGTCGTTTTCAGGACTTCATGTGTTCCCTGACCAACTCCGCCCGCCGCTCATCCAGTTCCTCACCCGTCAAGTCGCGACCAGCTGTCATCTGGACATGCGCGGGCTGAATCGAAATCAGCAAACGGTTGAACGTGGTGGATTCCATGCCCTGGGAAAGTCGTGTGCATGCTCCCATTCTGAGCATCGAAAGGGCATCCAGGGCTTCTTTTTCGCCAAGCAGTCGGGCATGCTTCAACAGGCCGTATGCCCGGGCCACCCGGTCTTCCGTATGTCGTCTTGCCCGGCTTAGCAGTGCGTTGCAGGCGCGTTCTTCGAACCGTACCAGCCGCCGGGCGACACGATCCAGCCTTTCGACGACTTCCTGCTCGGTATGTCCCAGCGTCCACTGATTCGACACCTGGTACATATTGCCTGATCTTCCAGTACCCTCACCGTACAATCCGCGTACCGTGAATCCAATTTCCTCCATGGCCCGTCCCACGTGATCCATCTGGTCCGCCATGGTCAAACCGGGCAGGTGGATAAGCACGGACAGGCGCATTCCGGTGCCCGTATTGCTTGGACAGGTTGTTAGATAACCAAACTCATCGGAGAAGGCAAAATCAAGTGTTTTACTCAGTTCAGTATCGATTTTATCCGCCTCCTGCCACGCGGCGCGCACCTGAAGACCGCCCCTAATGGTCTGAAGCCGCAGGTGGTCTTCCTCGTTAACCATGAGACTGTAGGATTCGCCAGGGCCTACGAAAACACCGGCGGGACGTGTTCCGTCCGCCAGGGCCGGGCTGATCAGGCGTCGTTCGACCAGCACCTTTCGATCCTGTTCCGAAGTGTCCAGCAATGACAGGTACACGGACCGCGCCACATTGTCGCTGCTTTGCACCGCCCTGTCCACCTGTTCGATCACGCGAACCCTGTCATTCTTTATCGATCGGTGAACGAAGGGCAGGGTAGTCAGGTTACGCGCCAGGCGCGCACGGCTGCTGATCACCAGTTCCGCGGCCTCACCGGTTTCGCCGGTCTCGCCGGTCTCGCAATCTGGATCGCACCACTGCGGTACGGAACTCACCAGTTCTGGATACAGGTTTTCCATGTTGTCATCCATGCATTGCGTGATGCCACTCGGAACCGCGTTCCAGTTCGTTTATGCGGTCGCGTATCTCCGCCGCCTGCTCGTAAGCTTCCTGTCCGACCGCCTTCTTCAGTGCACGCCTGAGATCGATCAGCGCACGGCGCGTTTGTTGCCGGGATGGGTCGGATACGGGAATCTTTCCCCGGTGGAACTCATAGCCGTGAATCTGTTTAAAAAGCGGTACAAGCGTCTCCTTGAAGGCGCGGTAACACACAGCACATCCCAGTTGACCCGACTCGCCGAATTCGGTCGCCGACATTCCGCACTGAGGACAGGTTGTCGATTTCATAGCCGTTCCTAGGCTGCCGTCGCGTTCAGCAAGCCGTCTTCCAGTCGGTAGACCCGGTCCGAGCGACGCCCCACGTCCTCGTCGTGGGTGACCACGACGAAAGCCTGGCGGTGCCTGCGGGACATGTCCCACATCAGGTCCAGCAGGGCCTTCCCGTTTTCGCGGTCCAGGTTGCCGGACGGTTCGTCCGCCAGCACGATGTGCGGATGGCCCACCAGGGCACGGGCCACGGCGACGCGCTGCTGTTCGCCGCCGGACAGTTCTACCGGCTTGTGGTCGAGTCGTTCACCCAGCCCCACCTCGACAAGCAGCCGCTCAGCCCGTTCACGGGCCGAATCCCATGGACTTCTGCCCACCAGCAGGGGCATCATCACGTTTTCAAGCGCAGTAAATTCGGGTAGGAGATGATGGGCCTGAAACACGAAGCCCACCGTTCGATTCCTGAATACCGCCAGTCCGTCGTCCGGAAGATCGAAGGCGCTGGTTTCGCCGATAAAAACCTGGCCGGACGTGGGCCGGTCCAACGTCCCGAGTATGTGAAGCAGGGTGCTTTTCCCCGCGCCGGAAGCCCCGTGAATCGCAACAATGTCCCCGCGTCGGATATCGATGTCGATGCCTTTAAGTATATCGAGACGGTTGGTGCCGGAAAAGAAACTCCTGGTCAGGCCCCTTGCTATCAGCACTTCAACGGGCGGGGATTCCGCGGAAGGTTCGGGCGGAGAGGCGGACACGCCCGCGATGGCGGGTGCCTCCTTTGCGTCCCCGGGCATTTCGTTATTCATGTCGTATCGCTTCGACCGGAACCAGGCCGGCGGCTTTCCGGGCCGGATAAACGGCGGCCAGGACACAAATCAGCATAGATCCTATGGCAACGGTGACGAAATCAAGTAAGTTTACCCTTACGGGCAGCGCATCGATCAGGTAGATCTCCGGCGGCAGGGCAATGAACTCGAAGGTGCTTTGCGTCCAGCAAAGAGCAAAGCCGATAACGCAACCGAGCAGGGTACCCATGACTCCGACCACGGAACCCTGTATGATGAATACCTTGGTAACGCTGCCGGCGGTAGCCCCCATGGACTTCAGAATACCGATATCCCTGGTTTTCTCCAGCACGACCATGATCAGGGTACTGGCGATGTTGAAGGCTGCCACCAGGATGATCAGGTTCAGTATGGCGAACGAGCCCCATTTCTCGAGGGTCATCCACCGAAACAGCCCCTTGTGCTGCTGCATCCAGTCTATCGTAAAATACGCCACGGGCGTACTTGACGCAACAGGTGTTTCACCCGTCTCTTTCGCGTATCGGTTCAGATCCTCTTCGATCAAGTCGGCGATGCGCCGCGCATCGTCCCGGTCTGTAACTTTCACGGCGATTCCGTTAATGCTGTCCCCCAGCTTGAATAGCTTTTGGGCCTCGTCCAGGGAGACGTACACGGACGTCGCATCGTATTCGTAGAACCCGGTCTCCGAAATTCCGGTGACCCGGTACGGCCTGATGTAGGGCGTGAGCGCCGAGGTCAGCGAAAAACCCTGTATATTGCCCAGGGCCACCTTCTCACCGACGATAATGCCCAGTTGATCCGCCAAGCCGCGTCCCAGGACGATTCCGGCCAGGGGCCTTCCATCGGGGCTGTCCGGATCGGGTGACGTATCCAGGTCCAGGGTTCCGAAAGCGATGTTTTCCTTTACGTTCGTGGCCAGGCGGCCGGATTCGATATCGAGTCCGTGCACGATGACCCCGGCCGCCGCGTTGCGCGTGGCGGGTACCGGCGCGCATACGGCTTTCTCCAGCACGTAGGGGGCGGCCGAAACGACATCGTCCACCGAAAGAATGCGGTCAAGCAGCGCTTCGTAGCCCGTTATGGCCCGCTCACGGTATAACGGGTACACGTTGATATGCGCCCGTTCTCCGATGATCCGTTCCCGCACTTCGCTTTCGAAGCCGTTGAACAGGGAGAGGACGATGACCAGCGCGGCCACGCCCACCAGCACGCCGCTAACGGAAATGTATGTAATGACGGAGACGAAGCGGGTCTGCCGCTTTGAGCGAAGATACCTCAGGGCGATAAACCACTCGTATGACCACCGTGTACGCAACGCCATAGGCATCCCTATCCTGTGGCCACCTGGTCTTCAGGACCGTCTGGACCGTCTGGACCGTCTGGACCGTCTGACCCGTTTGGACCGCCCGGTTGGTCTGGGTCGCCGGCAAAGGACTCCCTGCGCAGATGGGGAAAGAGGAGGACGTCCTTGATGTTCGCGGAGTCCGTGATCAGCATGGTCAACCGGTCGATTCCGATACCGCAGCCCCCGGTGGGGGGCATGCCGTATTCCATCGCCCGCAGGAAGTCTTCGTCCATGGCATGGGCTTCCCCGTCTCCCATCCGCTGCATTTCCACCTGATGTTCGAACCTGCGGCGCTGTTCCACCGGGTCGTTCAACTCGGAGAATGCATTGGCGAACTCACTTCCGCAGATGAACAGTTCGAATCGTTCCGTGAGTTCCGGATTGTCCCGATGCCGCTTGGCCAGGGGGGATATCTCCACGGGATAATCCGTGATGAAGGTCGGATTCACGAGGCGGTCCTGCACGAAGCCTTCGAAAAGTTCGTCTATGATCTTACCCCTGCCCAGCGCGATATTTACATCGAGGCCCCGGTCCCGGCATACCGCCGCGAGTTCCTCTGTGGTCATGTCGGTGACGTCGATATCCGCGTACTCACGGATGGCCTCAAGCATGGAATGCCGCGGCCACGGTGGGGTCATGTCTATGGACTGACCCTGGTACGTCTGGTTCAGCGTGCCGCTGACTTCCTGGAAGACACGGACAAAGAGGTTTTCGACCAGGCCCATGATATACTGGTAATCGACGTAGGCGATGTAGAACTCCAGCATGGTGAATTCGGGATTGTGCGTGCGGTCGATTCCTTCGTTGCGAAAGTCATGCCCTATTTCGTATACGCGTTCCATGCCTCCAACGATCAACCGCTTGAGATAGAGTTCATCGGCGATGCGCATGTAAAGCGGCATGTCGAGGGCCTGGTGGTGGGTCTTGAACGGCCGCGCCAGCGCGCCTCCATACAGAGGCTGCAGGATCGGCGTTTCGACTTCGACAAAACCCTCGCCGTCCATGAACCGTTGAATGGACCGGATGAGCCGGGATCGTTTAAGGAAAACCTCCTTGACCCCGGGGTTGATGATCAGGTCCACGTAGCGCTGCCGGTACCGCAACTCGATATCCTGCAGTCCATGCCATTTTTCGGGAAGGGCGCGGAGGGACTTGGACAGTAGCTTCAGTTCAACCGCCAGGACGGTGATTTCACCGGTGCGGGTCTTGAATACGGTGCCATTGACACCCAGAAAGTCCCCTACTTCGATCAACTGGTCGTAAATCTCGTAATTCCCGGATGCAACCCGGTCAAGACGGACGTAGATCTGGATCCGGCCGGTGCGATCGTTCAGGTGGGCGAAGCCGGATTTGCCATGGCCCCGCTTGGATATGATCCGGCCCGCCACCGAGACGGCCGTACCTGCTTCGATCAGGTCTTCCGCCTTTTCGAGTATGGACTGCGCGGGATGGGAAACGTCGAAACGGACGGGATACGGATCGATACCCCGCGCGCGGATCTCTTCGAGCTTGTTATGCCGTTGCCGGTTGATATCGTTCGGGCTGTTCAACCGTTGGCTCCGAAGGTCTGCATGGTTGGTGATGGATCCGTGTGGGTGGGTCTCGTGGACGCTGCGAAGTACCGTCGGCATACCAGCCGGACGGGTACCGGAATATAGGCGGATCGGGCCTTCGTGTCAACTAAAAGGTCTGCTGGAAGGGGGATTGTGGAGGGAAACGGCCCGGTAGGAATTATGTACTTTCCACGGAATCTCCGTGACGCAGGTAGTCCTCAATGAACCTGTCGATCCCGCCGTTCATAACGGACTGGATATTACCGATTTCCGTGCCCGTGCGATGGTCCTTTACCGTGGTGTAGGGATGGAAAACGTAGGACCGGATCTGGCTGCCCCAGGCGATCTCTTTCTTGTCGCCCTCGAGTCGTTCCCTTTTTTCCCGGATAGCCTCCTGCCGCTGCTGGTACAGGCGGGCCATCAGCACCTTCATGGCGCTTTCCCGGTTGCGGTGCTGGGAACGCTCCGACTGACACTGGACGACAATGCCGGAGGGTTTGTGCGTAATACGCACGGCCGACGAGGTCTTGTTCACATGCTGACCGCCCGCGCCGCTCGCCCGGTAGACGTCGATTTCCACGTCCGCTTCGTTGAGATCGATGTCACCCGGATCGTCGATTTCGGGCAACACGGAGACCGAGGCAAAGGAGGTGTGGCGACGGTGATTCGAATCGAAGGGCGAGATGCGAACGAGACGGTGGACGCCGGCCTCCGCCTTGAGGTAGCCGTAGGCATATTCCCCCGTTACTTCGATAGATACGCTCTTGATACCGGCTTCGTCCCCCGGTTGCAGGTCCAGGGTGTCGAAGGCGTATCGCCGGGATTCCATCCACCTGAGGTACATACGCATGAGCATCTCGGCCCAGTCCTGGGACTCCGTTCCTCCTGCCCCGGGATGAATGGAAACAATGGCGTTCTTCGTATCGTCGGGCGCCGACAGCATGCTCTGCAGCGTCGCCGCTTCCAGGAGACTCCGCAGCGACCGCAGGCCGTTATCTATCTCCTCGAACGCGTCTTGATCATCCTCCTCGGCGGCCAATTCAAACAACGTTTCAAGGTCTTCGGTCTGATGATCCATTTCGTTCCACTGATCGATGATCTTCTTGTGGTCGCTGATCTGCCTGCTGATGGCCTGGGCCTTCGCCTGGTTGTTCCAGAAATCGGGTTCACCCATCGCACCTTCGAGGCGGGACGTCTCTTCTGACCGCTTTTCTAAGTCAAAGGCCCCTCCAGAGATAGGCCAGTTGATCCCGACAGTCTTCCAACGCGTTCTTTATTTCGGATGGTTCCATCATAATTTACATGTACTCCTTAGTACCCATTCCTCACATTCATCCATTTGCCTGCAACGGTGCCGTCAGATTCCCATTGTACTGCTCGCCCGGTACTACGGGAAGAAACCTTCTTTACCTATACATCCAAACCGGCTTATCACTCAGAATAACCTGAAAGCCTCTTCCACCAGTTCCAGGTCGCGGATGGAATCGGCCCCGGAAGAACGGACCGGCGCGCCGGTTCCGACGCATTCAACGAAATGGGCGTCCGCCCGACGGAACGCCCAGTCCCGAACTGCCTGTGGCTGGCAGTGCCGCTGTTCGGAACCCGCCTTGTAGACGGAGACCCCGGCCGGCACGTTTCTCAGCAGCGGCGGCGGCGTATGAATCTCCACCCATCCGTCCTCGAAATACACCTTGAAGGCCTCGTCCCAGAAGTTCGCCGTCAACCTTCCCAGGTCCAGGACCGCGTCATAGCCGTCCATGGCAAGGACCATCAGCTTCGTCGGACCGTCCAGGGCGGCGAATCTCAATGCCTGCACTTCACCCAGCAGGTAGCGAACCAGGTTGATATTGTGGCAATACACGTTATTAAACCCGTAAAAAGCCCGGATTCGCTCCTCCGCCATCCACTCCGGTGGCCGGGGTTCGATTTCCGGGTAGGGCTCGTCCGTCGTTTCCGGCGGACCGGCGTTGCAGATCCAGTCCCCGCCGAAACAGTGGCCCCTGGCGTGGGTAATCGTCCCCAGTTCACCGGTCGACCGCAGTTCGGTTATGATCGACCGGGCCAGTTCAACGCCCGTATCGTAGCGTTTCATGTACCCGATCATCAGCTGCCGTTCGTTGCGCTCGGCCGCCTCGACCATGCGGCGCGCGTCGGGCAGATTGGTCGCCATGGGTTTCTCGAGGTAGACATGCTTGCCCGCGTTCAACGCATCGATGGCAATCGGCGCATGGGCATCGTCCGAGGTGACTTGTACGATGGCGTCTATCGACGGGTCCGCACAGAGTTCCTCGTGAGAACCGCAGATCCTCGGTACGCCGTAGCGATCCGCGACACGGCGAGCAAGTATGGGCCTTCGGTCTGCAAGGGCCACCACCTTGCGCCCGGCCATGTCCGCTAAGTTTACCAGGTGGGCCAGCTGACCCATGAACCCCGCACCGACGAAACCAAGCCTGATCCGTCCCTCATTCGAAGATTCTACGGTATCCCCCATTGCTGGTGCGAGCCTGTTCCGCCGCTAAATTAAACCCTTGCCGGCCAGACTGGTAAAGGACTTTCGGCCTATGATGATATGATCCAGCACCTTGATGTCGATCATCTGGCCCGCGTCGACCAGTTGCGCCGTGATCTTGAGGTCGTCCTGGCTGGGAGTGGGATCGCCGCTGGGGTGGTTGTGTACGAAGATCACGGACGCGGCCGAATCGAGAATGGCGGGTTTGAACACCTCGCGGGGATGCACGATGCTCGCTGTAAGACTACCCACCGAAACGGTCACGCCCCGTATCAGG
Source organism: bacterium (assembly GCA_965262815.1). Classification (GTDB taxonomy): domain Bacteria; phylum JAAXHH01; class JAAXHH01; order JAAXHH01; family JAAXHH01; genus JAAXHH01. The sequence goes on from OZ253560.1 coordinate 1,306,779, forward strand.
CAGTTCCGCGCGTCGAGCATCAGGACCATGAAGATCTCCTTGCGCAGGTCCCGGAGCCGGGGCATGAAGTAGCGCGCCACGTCGGTGCTCGAGACGAAGGACTTCTGATCCATGTCCTGCGCTTCGAGCCGGCGGCCTATTTCGATGGCCGAAGCGATCTGGGCGGCTTTGACGGGGCCCACGCCCGACACCTGGCAAAGCTCGTTCAATTCCCGGGTGGCGAGGTGACGCAAACCCCCGAATCGCTGCAGCAGGTCCCGGGAGATCTCGATAACATCCTTCCCGCCGGATCCGTTCCCCGTTCGCAGCAGAAGCGCAATGAGTTCCGTGTCGGACAAGGTATGGATTCCGTACTTAAGCAGCCGCGCCCTGGGCTTTTCCTCCTCGGGCCAGTCCTTGATATGGGTAATTCCCTGTAAATCGGTCATCGTAAGTTCCCTCATTCCTGGTCGGCGAACCTTTGAACATTGACCGATTTAGTCGAAATCCGACTTCGATATCTCGAACCCTAACCGTCGTCCCCGGCGTTGTTTTCCGGCGCGTCCAGGGTGGGATCGGGAGCGACCGCCGCACCGGACTGCAGATGTTCCACAAAGGGCCTGAACAGATCGATCGGGACGGGAAACAGCGTGGTGGAATTGTTTTCGGCGGCTACGATCGAAAGGGTCTGGAGGTATCTCAGCTGGATGGCGACGGGATGCTTACCCATGACATGAGCCGCCTCGGACAGTTTCTCCGCGGCCTGTTGCTCGCCCAGGGCATTGATGACCTTGGCCCGGCGTTCGCGTTCGGCCTCGGCCTGCTTGGCCATGGCCCGTTGCATCTCGAGAGGCAGATCGACGTTCTTTATGACCACCATGGACACCTTGATGCCCCAGGGCTCGGTTTGCTGGTCCAGGAGGACCTGCAGGTCTTCGTTGATCTTATCCCTGTTGATCAACAGGTCGTCCAGTTCCACCTGGCCGAGTATACTCCGCAGCGAAGTCTGGGCCAGTTGATGGGTCGCCTGCAGGAAATCCTCCACCTCGGTGATAGCTTTCTCAGGATCCAGGACGCGAAAGTAAATCACCGCGTTCACCTTGATGGACACATTGTCCCGCGTGATCACATCCTGGGCCGGCACGTCCTTGGTGATGGTACGCAGGCTGACCTTCTCCATTTTGTCGATACCGGGAATCAGGATCACGATACCCGGTCCGTTTTTTCCGATCAAGGCCATGGAAAGGCGGCCCAGTCGGAAGATCACGGCCCGCTCGTACTCGCGGAGTATCTTGACCGCATTCGATAAAAGGATGATGACGAACAGGGCGAGCACGATCGTCGATAGTGAAAATCCGTCAAACCACATGGGAGTCCTCCCCTTGTTTCGGTGCGTCCGCGCCTGAATCCAGGCTTTCTACCAGTAATCGCAGACCGTTGACCCTTACGACCCTCACGGGCGTATCGGGTTCGATGGGCGTGTCGCTGGTCGCGAACCAGTACTCGCCGTGGACAAACACGCTGCCGGTTCGGGAATCGATCGCCGTGCGCGCGCGGCCCGTCTCGTCTATCAATCCCTGGTCGCCTGTAGTCGCGCGGCGCTTCTGGGCTTTCAGCGCGTAGCCCACGGCAAACAGCACGAACACCCCGGTGGCGACCACCGCCGGGATGATGACGTACAGGGATATGCGGAGGAAGGGATAGGGCGAATCGATAAGCATCATCGACCCGATGGTAAAGGAGACGGCGCCTCCAACGGCCATCAGCCCATGGCTGACCACAAGCAGTTCCGTCACGAACAACCCGAGACCGAGCAGGATGAGCAGGAGCCCGGCATAGTTGATGGGCAGTGTCTGCAGGGCGAACAGTCCGATGATGACGCACATGCCGCCTACGACACCAGGGAAAATGGCGCCGGGATTAATGAACTCGTAGATGAGCCCGTAGAACCCGAGCATCATCAGGAGATAGGCGATGTTGGGATTGGAAAGGACGTGCAGAACCCGATGATTCCAGTTCATTTCCCTAATGACTACCTCGGCGTCCTTCGTGCGCAATACCCGGCTGCCTTCAGGGACTTCAACGATGGTGCCGTCTATCTGGACAAGCAGGGAATCCAGCGTCGCTACACTCAGGTCCACGACGTTCTGCTCCACCGCTTCCCGGTCGGTCAAGGCCACGCTCTTCCGCACGGCCTGCTCCGCCCAGTCCGCGTTTCTGCCGTGCTTGTCGGCGATAGAACGGATGTAACTCACGGAGAAGTTCTCGATCTTCTCGTTCATGGTGGAGTCGGTCACCGCGCCGCCGATGCCGACCGGATGGGCCGCGCCGATGCTCGTGCCCGGCGCCATGGCGGCGACGTGGGCGCTCATGGTGATGAACACGCCCGCCGACCCCGCTCCCGCGCCGCTGGGTGCCACGTAGACCACGATTGGCACTTTGGACGCGAGCATGTCCTTGATGATCATCTGGGTAGATTCAAGGAGGCCGCCGGGTGTGTCGAGCATGATGACCAGGCATTCCGAATTGTCGTTTTCGGCGCGCTCGATCGCGGCGGATACGTGCTGGACGCTGACTGGTCCGATCGCCCCGGTCAACTTGACCACGTCTACCCGGTTAGGGGCGGCTTCCAACCTTTGTGTCAGTGTGAAAGCGAAGACCAGCAATAGGCAATGTAGAATACGCGACGGAGTCATCTGGTATTTACCTGGTGACAGCGGCGGATCAGGGCCGATGATTCGGATTGAGCAGGTGTACGATCTGCACGGCCTGAAACAATGCCGCCGGTTCAATCTGGGGCCGGAGGGACCTGCGCCTGGGAAACAGCGTGGTTTCTCCCAGCATGGGTGGCGCTACAACGACCTCCACGAGGCCGGGGTTGATTCGAATGTTTCGCTTGGGACACTTGGGCCAGATGGAATGAATACCCCTGAAGGCCATGGGAATGAGGACAATATCGGGTGGTATTTTGCTGAACAGGCCATGCTGCAGGGGAATGGACTGGATATCGAATGCCGCTGTGGTCCCCGCCGCGTAGATGATACCGGGACGTTTTTCCAGCAGACCGGCGAATCGCTGGGTGGCGTTGTTGGTATCTCCGGCGCGGGGCAGCACCACGTAGCCGTCGACTTCCTCGAGCAGGCGGTCGAATTCAGCGGCGTTCACGCCGAACATCGTCGTGCTCCACGAACCCAGGCGAAGTGTTACGTATTCCGTCAGTCCCGACCGGGACAGGATGGTGCAGGGGCGTGAATCGTCCCAGCCCAGGGCGTCAAGCAGGACGCGGGACTGGAGTACGTTGTACATGACGGGATGGTCGAATACGCTCTGGTGGGTGGGAAAAAACAGGACCTTGTAGCGTCCTTCGTGCAGCTTGAGTTCACGGGCTATTTCCCTGACCATCGGATCGACGTGCACCTTGACCGTAATGCCGAAGATTTTCAGCGTCTTGTCGGACCAGGTCAGGCTGTTATGCCAGGCTGCTTCGAGCATCTCCTTTTCACCCAGTCCCTCCTCCTCGATCTCGATTTTGTTACGAACATACCGCCAGGATGTCCCGATCCACCGTGTCAGCCTGACCGCTCGTTGTACCGGGGAGTACCGGGCGTTGCGGCCCACATGAGGATATTCAAGGAAGTGTCCGCTGGCGGTGCGGTCCAGCAGGGGCGGTACCGCAATGGGTTGCAGCATCGATGCCAGTTCCTCGGGGACTTTTGTATCGTCTTCGCCTTCCTTGACGTGCTGGCTTATCCTGTGGATCACCAGGTTGCACTTTTCGATCAACGCGTTGGTCAGGTCGATCATGTCCCGCGTCAACCCCGTATAATGATGGCCGTACCAGTATCCGGTCGGCTTGAGCTGCGCTGGATTCTCCTGGTGCGCCTGGAAAAACTCCACCATCATGCCCTGTCCAAGCAGGATATCCTCCTGAATTCCGTCTATCTTGTGCTGAATGTACCGGTGGGGAACATATCGGCGGCAAAACTCGGCGAGCAACTCGGCGTCGCTGATGACTTTCCATACCGCACAGCCGAAGTAGGCAAAATTGGTATACGTGTTGTATCGAACTGCGAGCAGCTCGCCGGCGGCCAGGTAATCGAGCGTTTTTTGCGCGGTGTAGTGGAATATCTCCCTCAGTGTGGACTCCGTGTCTTTCCCGTCGAGCGAACATTCGTAGGTCGTTTGCCAAAGGGGGTCGTCCTCCGACACGATGGCCTTGAGTTTTTCCGCCACGGGCTGGGCGTGGGACAGGGGGACGCGGGAAAGTCGTGCGCCGGCCAGGGCGGCCTCGCCGTCGTCCGGGGTAAACACGTTACTCGCCCGCAGTGCTTCCACGTAAATCGTCTGGTACAGTTGCAGGAACTGGCTGGCCGTATCCTGCTCTTTTTGAAGGAATTGCTCCCTGACCCGGGCGTAAAGCTGTACCGCCTGGTAGTAATCGGGTGCGACCCGCCGGAACTGGTCGTAAGCCTCCCCCATCCTCTGGTCGCGAAGCCGGGGCACCCCTTCGTAAATCGCGCCGATCAACCGGGCGCGGTAGCCGAGGCCCTCCAGTCCGATGGAGCCTTCAGGCGTACGTCCGGGCGGCCACTTCAGCAGGTCCGGATCGACGTCTTCGAAGTATCCCTCGCTATTCGCAAGGTCCAGCACACCCTGTGCCGCCTGGTCGTATACCGTGAGCAGGATATCCACGTTCCTGATCAACGACTGGTGGTCGAACCAGATCGCATCAGAATTGATCTTGCCGGGAGGTGCGTTCATATCCAGGTCCCGTCCACATTTTACAACATATCTCCGCCAGGATTGAGTCGTCAATCCTGCGTGGCATCCAGTGGGTAGAGTTTCCTGCCGAGCCGGTGGAATGTCACGTAACCGGCGTCATGTATGCCCGGTTCCGTGACCACGTGAATCGCTCCAGCCCACGGTTCAAAACCGGCCCGGAAATGGGCGGATGACTTGACTCCTATGTATCTCATTTCCCGGGGATCCAGGCCGAGAGATTCCGAGAAAGCCGTATCGAAGGGCTGCTCTCGATCGTTCACGAGTATGACGTGGACGCCCTCCCGCCGGATGTGGGCCGAGGGTCCCATGGTACCCTCCAGTCCGGCGAGCATGGGTCCGTGGTACCTGAACCTGCCATCCGAGAGAGCCAGCACTTCCGCAGTCATGGTAACCGGCTCGCCCTGCAACGGCGAAGATTTACCGCCGACGTCCAGCGTGATCGTGGCGCCCACGCCGGCGTCCATGCACTGTTCCACCGCTTCCGGATCGACGATGTACAGGACGCATGCATCCTCGAGATCAGCTTCGATGAACGTTCGCAGCATTGCGGTGCTGTCGCCCGGTGAGCCGCCGCCCGTGTTGTCGTTGCGGTCCGCGAGCACGACGGGAAACAGGCCCTCTTCATGGACCCGGTCCAGCGTATCCCGCGTCGACGGCATGGGGTAGTGCCAGTCGGCCCGTCTTTCGTACAGATATCCGCCCAGTTCGTCGGCGTAACGCTGGGCCATCTCCTCGTCGTTGTCCGTCACAATGTACACCGACGCGCCCATGTGAGGTATGTCGGCTAGTGGAAAACAGGTGGCGATGGATCCGCAAACGACTCCAGGCCTGGCTTCGATTTCGTGCAGGTAGTCGATAGCCTCCTTCATGGGCGGGTGGGCCGTGACCTGGTTCATGCCCCATACCATGGGGATCTGGTGCAGTGCCATGGTGGGACGCAGACCCTCCCGGAGGATGCGAACGAGCACGTCCGCGCATTCCCTTCCCCGAGGCGCCATATCGATCTCGGGGTAGGACTCCCGGCCGATCAGCACGTCGGCCAATTCGATCATCTGCGGGGTCATGTTGGAATGTATATCCAACTGGCCCACTATAGGTATTTCTCCCACGAATTCGCGAACGGCGGCAAGAATGTGTCCCTCGCCATCGTCGATACCTTCGGCTACCATGGCGCCGTGCAGTTCGAGGAGCACCCCGTCGATGGGACCCGCGTTACGGAAACCGTCCAGCATCTCGTTGAGGATTTCGTCGAAGAGGGCACGGGGTGTGGGACCGCTGGGATGTGGTTCGGCCACGATGGTGGGGATCAGTTCGAACCCGTGTACCTCGGCGCCTTCAATGAATCCTCCCGTGGGTTTGTTCGTGCCCCGGAACACCTCCAGGATCTCACTGCCCCGCAGGCCGCCATACCGTTCCTGGTAGTTCTTTCGGGTGGTCTCCACCGTCGTGAACGTACTCGTCTCGTGGGCGATGATACCGGTTGCGACGCGCATTGTTGTCCTTTCCCCTTCAAGCCCGGTAAATACCGTAAACCAGGAGGAGCCAGCCGACTATGAACGCCACTCCACCCAGGGGGGTCACGGCGCCCATCCACCGGATTCCCGTGAGGCTCAACACGTACAAGCTGCCGGAAAACAGTACCGTTCCCGCGATGAACATCCAGCCGGCCGCGGAAGGAATGGAGCCGGCCCAGCGAGATATCGCCCAGGCTACGAAAATAAGGCCAAAGGCGTGATACACCTGGTACCGGACGGCTGTTTCGAATACCGCCAGCATATCGGGAGACACCCGGTCCTTCAGCGCGTGGGCGCCAAATGCCCCGGCGACCACGGCGAGGAGTGCCGACACGCTACCGGCGATCGCGAAGATTTTGTCCATTTCCAATTCCCGGATTGGGGTCTGATTACCAGATCGGCGCCAGCCAGCCGCCGTCCACGGGCAGGGTCGTACCGGTTATCCATTCGGCGTCATCCGAGGCAAAAAACGCGCAGGCCCGGCCGATATCCTTCGGCAACCCCAGCCTGGGCAGGGGGGTCTTTTCCAGCGCTTCGGCGATCTGGGCCTCGGTCAGGTAGTCCTGGATGGGCGTTTCGATGTAGCCCGGGCAGATCGTATTGGCTGTAATCCCATGGGACGCCAGTTCAACCGCCGCGTCCCGCGTGAGGTTGACGACCCCGGCCTTGGCCGCCGCGTACGCCGGTCCGCCGCCGCCGTGAAAGGCGTGGACGGACGCGATGTTGATGATCCGTCCCGCGCTGGACTGCTTCAAGTGGGGTACGGAGGCGCGGGTGGTCAGGAACAGGGCGCGCAGGTTGATGCCGGTGATGCGGTCCCAGTCGTCGATCGTAAGGGTCTGGCTGTCCCCCGGGACGAAAATACCCGCGTTGTTGACCAGGATGTCGAGGGCTCCGAATGTTTCCAGCGCCTGGTCAACCAGGTGGTCGACGGCCTCCTCCTCCGACACGTCAGTCTGTACGAAAAGCCCTTCCGACCCCAGGGCGTTCACTTCCTCCACGGTAGGAGTCGTCACGTCCTGGTCGTGGTACTTGCCGCGTTTGGGCTGCTCAACAATATCGCTTACGACGACGCGGGCCCCTTCCCGGGCCAGTTCGATACAGATACCCCTGCCTATACCGGAACTGCCGCCCGTGACGATAGCAACCCGACTCTTGAGTTTCAAGTAGCCCTCTGTTTTTTCCGTAGCAACCGATGGAGAGGAGTCCTTAACTGATTATATGCAGATCGAAAAACCGAGGCAAGACAAGTGTTATAAATGGATTGCATTTTTCAAATCCGGCCTTAGTTATATAATCTTCACACCCGTCCAATTCCATACCACTGCAGGAGGATCCGATGAAGATCACGCACGCCGAAAGAAAAGCCCTCAACATACCGTTTTACGCCGGGCACGTGGATCATGCCATGGCCCGGGCCAACACCCATAACGAGCGGGTGTGGGTATACCGGCTGGAGACCGACAACGGCCTGGTCAGCATCACCGACGGCCATGGCGCCGCCGAAACCGAAGGTCTGATCGGCAAGGACCCGTGGACCATCATGTGGAACGACGATATCGGGTTTGGCCCGCAGATCGCCGCCTTCGACCTGTGCGGACAGGAAGCCGGGGTGCCCGTCCACGCGTTGCTGGGCAACAAGCTGCGGGACCGCTGCCCCCTTTCCTGGTGGGACATCGACATGGCGCCCGAAGACTGGGTCAAGGAAGCCGAAGAGTCCCTCCGGCGCGGATATACCTCTTTCAAGATGAAAGCCCGGCCCTGGCGCGACATCATCGGCCAGATAGACGCGGTGAGCGAGGTCGTCCCGGCCGATTACCGATTCGACGTGGACTTCAACGGGTTTCTCCTCACCCAGGCGAAAGCGGAACAGGTCCTGTCCCAGCTCGACCAGCGCGTGAACGTGGGTATATACGAAAGCCCTTTCTACCTGAGAAAAGACCTCAAAGGCGCGCAGATGCTTCGCGAACGCATCCAGAAACCGATCGTCGAACACTTCGGCGACGAAGTGTGGCAGGCGGAGGTCAGCGACGGATTCGTGATCGGCGGCGGCGCCTCCGGTACGATGCGACAGGGCATCATGGCAGCCGCGTTGAACAAGCCCTTCTGGCTGCAGATGGTGGGTTCCGGACCGACCACGACCTTCGCCGCCCACATCGGTTCGGTACTGTCCCACGCCCAGTTGCCCTATATCACCTGCCATGAACTCTGGAAAACCGACCTGCTGACCCGGCGCATCGAGGTCGTGGACGGATACATGCAGGTACCGGACAAGCCCGGCCTGGGCGTGGAAATTGACGAGAAAGCCATCGAAACATACGCGGTCGACGACGATGAACCCACGGCGGTCCAGCGGTACCGGAGCAAGAAGCGCATCCTGCGCGTGGTGTGGCCGGGTCTTGGCGGAAAATCGCGCGTGTGGGAGTTCACCGACGAGAGCATCTACCAGCCGGAATTCTACAAGGGCAATCTTCCCGGTTTTGAATCAGGGGTGCATCTCGAGGTGATCGAAGACGACCACAGCTCCGCTTTTGCGAAGCGACACGATGAGCTGGCCAGGCGGGAGGCTGCCGTAGCCCGTGCGCCCAAAGGTATCTGACTTGACAAAGGTGAAAGCGCGCGCCGTCAGCCGCCGCCGGAACCGGGTCGTCGGAACGAATCCGGAATGACCCGCCGAACCGCATCGATGACGCGTTCTTCCACTTCGACCGAGAAGCGACCGGGCAGCCCGAAGTAGACGGTCGCGTCGCCTGCTTCGTAGCCCCCATCTTTCCAGATACGGCGAGAAGGTATGTATCCGGGCAGGTCGTTGGCGTAGGCTCCTATCCATAGCCTCGAGGGGTCGTACATCCGACGCAGGATGCAGGCGTAATCCGCGACGACTTCCCCGGCCAGGAAGACCATGGCGAGTTCGTCCCCGAACGTCCAGGCCTGAACCGGGTAACTGAGCGCTTCCGGCACTTCCAGGCCGCTGTCCACGCGTGCGATCCACTGACGGGCGTGGTATCCCGCGGGACTTTGCTCGTCCGCCTTTGCCAGCCATGTTGTACGCGAAGGGACGGCGTCGTAGGGCAGTGAAGCGTGGACCAGGCGGCATCGGGGCCGTTGCGACAGGGGCCTGCCAGGCGTGCCGAGCAGTCGCTCCACCTCCCAGGCGATATCCCCGCCGTGGCGCCGGGCATGGGAAAGTCCCGTGCGCGGAAAGGGATTCGCATTGGCGGCACACCCGATGGTGACCAGGGCCAGGGCTTCCGGGTGGTTTTGCTTGATCGTTTCGGCCGCGAATCCCGCCCAGTCGCCGCACATGAAGTTGTCCGCGGGCCCAAAGGTCGTACAGTGGCAGGCATAGCTGAGCCAGACCGCTCTCAGGCTTCCGTCCGGATCATCGATCCTCAGCATGGGCATCACGTGATCCACCGGTCCAATCTGCTGTCTCCGGTTCACCGCGAACCCGGCATGTCCCTCGCAGTAGCTCAACCGGCCCGGCTTGCGATCCGATAGCGCCTGCATCCCCACTTCCACCAGCCGTTCCGTCACCTCCCCGGTATATCGATCGATATGCGCCTGGTGGGCGGATGGGATATCCGTGCTGAACAGCATGGGCGCTACGCCGGACAGCATAGGCGCGTTGTGGGTATGGCTGTAGCTCAGGACGAAGCGTTCCCGGGTTATACCCGCGAGCCGACCCAGCTCCCGCGCAACGGACTCCGTAATGGATTCGGACACGCCGCAGTTATCCAGGGTCAGGAGCAGAACCGGCCGATCCGCGCCGATGGCCAGGGCGCGGGCGTACAGTGGCGCGACGACCTTCGAAGTTTCTTCATGGCGGGCGCCGTAACCACTCAGGCGCACCGGGTAACCGGGAGTAACGTCCACTTCCGATATGCCCACGGATTCGAGTTCGTTCATACGTCTTCTTGATCCTCCCGCAAGTGCGCTAGTACCATTCCGTCCTGTGGGGCGTCCCCGGGAAGAAGACCGCGTCGACCACCAGGGACAGGGCGACGCCCATGAGAAAACCGAGTACCACGCCGGTAAAAAAAGGCTGGGCAGCCCGGTACATGCGGACACCGCCGATTCGAATCAAAACAATCTGCAGAAGCCACGCGAGGAAAATCGGCAGAAACGCGTTTCGAACCACGCCGCCCACGTCACCGATGGCCATACCGACCGGGTGGAAGGGCCACCAGGTGAAAAAGGCCCGGCCGGCAATGACCAGTCCGTTAATCAGCATGCCAGACAACAGGAACAGGGCTTCCAGGGCGCCTATCTGCGAGGGGTTGGTGGTCCATATGGGTATGCGGCCGTAGAAGAAGGTCCCCAGGCCGCCGGGTTGGGTGTACAGGTTGTTGGCGCCCACCGTATGGGCGGAATGGACGAGGGAGACGACAGAAAGGACGACGCTGACTACGATCGCGGCGCATATCCAGCCGAACATGCCGCGGTTTCGGCCAGTCATATGACTTTTCAGCCAGGCAATGTGGGAGAATCCGACCATGGTAAATGTCCGCCAGTTTCTCGCGAAACCGTTGGCCATGCCCAGCACGTTGATGTCCCGCATGGTCAGGGACGCAGATCCGATCATTCCGACCGTGAAATAGTTGGGTTTCACCGTCAGTTCGGCCATGATCAACCCCGATTCGGCGACCACCCGGGCCAGCACCAGGTAAAAGGTGAACATGACCGCCAGGAAAAAAACGGCGACGGGTATGGACAGTCCCGCGCTGTACAACCACAGGACCGCGAATACCGAGCCGCCCGCAAGTCCGGTGAGGGCCCATCTATAGGAGAACAGTTCCTCCTCCTCCCGGGCGTCCCGCGCGGATCGCCAGGCCGCGCGCCACACCGACCCCAAGTGACGCCTCGCGATCCAGATCAGCCAGGCCGCGAACACGATCACGCCGCCCATGTATTGCATGCCGGTCAGACCGCCCTGTACCACGCTACCGGAGGTCGAGAACATGCCCAGCCGACTCAGCAACCCTTGCTCAAGTACGCCGAACAGCTGGAAGAACCAGAGGCTGAAGAGGATTTCCGCGGGCGCGAAGTAGGCGAATGAAAGCACGTAGAGATTCAGGTACAGAGGTATACCCGGGAAATAAGGGGCGATTTCCAGGGTCGCCGAAGCGCCCGGATGAATCGGCAGCATCGGCAGCGTCCCCCAGTACGCCGCGCAGTTCCAGGCCATGGCGGCGAAGGTAAGCAGGAGACCCGCTCGAAACAGTCGGTTGCGGTACAGGCCGGCGCCCGGCCGCTCCCGGTCTCCTTCCGGTTCCCCGGTGAGTCGCAGGGCCGCTTCCGCCATGGGAAAGCGCAGGCGCTCGTACTCCATCCACTGCCTGCGGAAAATCACCACGATGCACGCTCCGATCAGCAGCAGGGATGCGAAAAGGCACAGCCACCAGAAGATGGGGGTAATCCATACCGACCAGGGAATCTGCTGTCCGGGCTGAAGTCCTTCGTAAAACCTCCGGGCCGACTCGTAGTCGCTCAGGTAGACCCAGTGGGGTAGGTAGGGAAGGATCAGTTCATCCCACCGGTTTTCCGGCGAGGCGAAATAGGCGGGCGCCGCGATGGCCGAGACCATGTAACGGGTGACGCCCAGGTCGGGCATCATGGACGCCGCCCATCCCATGGCGAAGACCGTAAGCAGTTCTGTGCGGGTCAAGGCATGTGATGGGCAGCATGCCTTGCAAACCAGATTGGGCAGGAGAACGAGCGAGAGGAAAGGAACCAGGAAGCCGGAAGGCAGGTGCGCGAACAGCATGAAGTCGTAACCACCCCGATCGGCCATGTACTGCGTGCCAAATCCGATAAAACCGGACAGGCAAAGGCCAATGACGGCCGATCTGAGCGTTACCGCCTGACCGCGTGGGCAGTCGCTGTTTCTATGGTTTCGGCGCCGTATCCAGCATCTCCTTGTAAATATTCGCGTATATCTTGTCCCGGGGAACGCACCCTACGGCGAACTGGCCGAGTTCGTTGTGCTTCCCGCGCATCAGGGCCGTGCAGTAACTGACCGTTATACAACTCTTCTTGCTGATCATTTCGCCGTGTTCGGCCAGGTCCTTCGCGAAATCGGGATAGGCCAGCGCGCCCCGTCCGGATCCCATGATGGTCACCCTGCTATCTCGGATGTTGGCCGCACCCGCGTAGACCATGTATTTCTGCAGCCAGCTGTACCCCGTTCCCACGACGTTAAGGTCCGGGTGTGCCCGGGTGATCGCCGCGGCGGCGCGGAAATGCCGGGCGACTCCGAAGAGGGGATGTTCCGGCGCATCATAACCGTCTACCGGCGACCTTTCGGCGGGCCTGCCCACGTGGGGATTGTAATAGGGACTCCCCATGGTGACGTTGATCATCCGGATCCCGGCCTCTCTCAGGATTCCGGCGACCGCGACCGGCTCCGAGAGGTCCTCGCTCAAAGGGTCGTTCACATCCACGCCGAAACCGGAAAGAAAGGGGACGGGGTACGGAGAGCGGGGCGTGCCTGAACCGGTATCGGGGTCGGTGATATAGGGAATACCGTCGTAGACGTTCATCCGGCTGGCCAGCAACAACTCGTCGTTCGTCTCTTCCCGAATGCGGCCGATCACGTTCCTGACCAGCCGGGTCCTGTTCTCGAGACTGCCCCCGTAAGCGCCCTCCCGCAGTCTCGCGGCCAGCAGTTCGGAGAGCAGGTAGCGGTGGCACTGCTTGATGTCGACAAAATCGAATCCCAACTTCCAGGCCAGGACAGCGGCATGGACGAGGGCATCCTCAACCCGGCCGAGTTCGGCATCGGAGAGCACCGGGTAGTCCGGGGTAACGGGGATCCTTCGCTTCTTGTCCACGAGGGTAACCGCGTCCACCGCGGGATCATGAAACGCGATGAGAGGTTTCCTGTAGCTGTAGCGTCCCGAATGGGTGAGCTGCAGGCCGATGGCGAGATCGTCATCGCGGCCGTAGATCGCCCGGTGGGCCGAGCGGGTCTGCGTGAGCATCTCCTCGAAGGACGCGGCGTTGCCTTCGTGCAGCCAGAGCTGGCGTGTATTTGCCCGGGCTTCTTCCAGCACGGCCGTCGCTTCTCCCCATATCAGTTTCGCCCCGCCCTCGCCAAACATCTTCCACCGGCGTAAGACCAGTTCGTCCGGTGAACCATCGAGGTGTCCATCGCATCCTTCCATGGGATGCACGGCCATGGAGTTCCCGATGGTGCGCGCACCTAATCGTACGGGGCGCCAGAGCGGATCGAGGTCCTCGGTCAACTGTATCTCGTCGTTCAATCCGAGACGTTCGATATCCTGTTGGAGATCATCGAGGGAGCGGTAACGAAAATGCTTCGGCATGTATTATTCCATTTCTGGTAGTAAGCCCGCGGGTATCAGGCGGCAACTCCGCGGTAAATTCCCGTCTGAGGGAGATTTCAGTGATCCGAATACCAGCGTTTCAAAACCTGTTCCGCTTCCTTGTTCTGCGGACTGAATTCTATCCGGTCCTCGGCAATTCGACTCGAATCGGGGTACCATTTCCAGATGAACATTCCACGGAACCAGGGCAGTCGTCCGACGGATCTGAACAGGGCCTCGTAGGCATTGACCTGCTCGTTCTGGTCGACCCGATGTTCGTCTGGAGGCGGTTCAGCGATTCCGCGACGCCTTCTGGGCGGCCATTCCCAGGGCCGAATGGTCGACCCGGGCGTGTTTTTATAACCGACTTCGGTAAAAAGAACGGGTTTGCCGTGCTCTTCGGACAACCGGCCGATACGTTCGATATGCGGTATCCACCCCGTCATGATTTCGGATATGCTCGGACCGTTCCGATCTGTCAGGGGAAAATACGCGTTGACGCCGATGTAATCAAGGTTGGGCCAAATGTCGACTACATCGTAATCCCGGTACCAGTTCGCCGCATAGGTCAGTTTCCCGGAATAGACCATCCTGATTTCCTCTATGAGCGCCTTCCAGAATCGCGGCCGGGATCGAACGGGATTGGACAGTTCGGTGGCTATGCAGAGAATGGCCATGTCCTCGGACTGCGCCAGTTCGGCGTAGTGCAGGATGAAAGTCCGGTAGTCCGCTTCCCACTTCTGCCATTCCTCTTCCGTATCGAAATCAATCACCCCGATCCAGCCGCTGTCCACCGGCCTGGTCAGCCAGAGATGAGGTTTGAGCATCAACTGGAATCCCAGAGCGCGGGCCTGCCGGGCCGTCGTCCGCAGACCCTGGTCGGACTCCCCCCACAATCTGGCGCGCCGGTTCAACCGGACGGATGGCGTGCTATGGTTTTCCATCCATCCGAAGGGCGTCAGCGCCAGCCATTCGATCCCCAGTTCCCGTGCCTCCGCCAGGGCGCTGTCCGGCATTACGCGGCGGCCACCCACCCAGGAGACACCCTTATAGAAATCGTCCTGTGCAAAGGGGGGTTCCTGCACTGCCGGTCGGTTGTTCGGCCGTTCCAACGGGCGATTTTCGGGTAGTCCCGCGTTGCCGCCGGCACCGTCGCACCACAGCACCGCGTAAGACAGTAGAATGACCGTCAAGTACCTGGATATCATGATGGATGTGCAACCTCGTCAGGCGAACTGATCCGTCCCCCGGGTGATAAGAGTGCCCAGGTCCTCGCCGCGGCACAGCCGTTCCATGGCGCCGGGCGAACTGAAATCGAATACGTGAATCGGCAATGTGTTGTCCCTGGCCAGAAGCACGGCGGTCTGGTCCATGACCTTGAGGTCGTGCTGGATGACCGAATCATAGCTGATGACCTTGTATCGCCGAGCGTCTGGGTTTTTTCGCGGATCGCTCGTATATATCCCGTCCGTGCCGTTTTTGGCCGAAAGGAGGACTTCTGATCGGAGTTCCAGCGCGCGCAGCACCGACGGGTAGTCCGTGGTCACGTATGGATTCCCGGTGCCCGAGGCGAGAAGTACGATGCAGCCGTGCTCCAGGTGACGGATGGCCCTGAGCCGGATATATGGTTCGGCTACGGTGTTGATCGGAATGGCCGTCATGACCCTCACATCGCCCGCTCCGCGGGATGTCAGTGCGCCCCGCAGCATCATGCTGTTGATGACGGTCGCGATCATGCCGATGTTGTCGGCTTCCGCGCGCTCGATGCCCCAATCCTGGCCCAGTTCGCCCTTGAAGATGTTGCCTCCGCCGGCCACGATCCCGACTTCCACCCCGGCGGCGTGCAACTTCATGACCTCGCTGGCAATGTACTCGATGGCGGTAGGATCGAATCCCCAGGGATTTTTACCGGAAAGCGCGCCTCCGCTGAGTTTGACCAGTACTCGTTTGTAACGCACGGATTCTCCTTTATCGAATAGGTGCCAGTTGTGCGCTGAATCGGACCCGATAGCCTGATGCCCCTTCCAGTCGCCTGCAGCGGCCGGGCAGGCTGCCGAGTTGCATTGAAGCTCTATGGCGAACCGACGACAGTTCCGGAAGCGGACCGGCGAGTCTGCCTTCCCGCATGACACACCCGACCAGGGGTTCCCACTCGGAAGATTCTGCCGGCTCGTCGTACCGGGTCACACGGTCCTCCAAGAACCCGCCATGCTCATCGCGCCGACGCCATACTTGCTTGGCGAAAGGACGGGTCTGCTTCCCCACGCTCAGTTTGAATACCGGCCGCACCCCCGAGGGCGATTCCAGCGCGCAGAGCTTGTAGACCCCGTTCAAGGAAGGCGCATCCGGTGAATTGACGAGTTCGTTGCCCACGCCGAAGAGGTCAACGGGAATCCCACGGTCAATCAGCGACGCGATTTTGTATTCGTTCAGGTCGCCGCTGAGCATGATCCGGGTTTCCTTCATACCCGCCTCGTCCAGGATGCTCCGAATCCGCGTGGCCTGGCCGGCCAGGTCTCCGCTATCCAGCCGCACGCCTTTCAGGGAGGGACCGATCTTCGTCGCCAGCCGGGCGGCTTCGTCGGGGTCGTACGTATCGAGCAGCAAAGTGGTGCTCTCGGGAAACACGCGGTGATAGGCTCGGAATGCCTCCATTTCGCTGGTGAAAGACATGATCCAGGAGTGGGCGGCGGTACCGTACACGGATATGCCGAACTGGCGCCCAGCTTCCACGTTGGAAGTCCCGATGCACCCACCTATTATAGCTGCGCGGGCCGCCAGCAGACCGGCCTCGGGACCGTGAGCCCGCCGGCTTCCGAATTCAACCACGTCCCTGCCGTCCGCGGCCTCGACGATACGCGCCGCCTTCGTCGCCACCAGGGTCTGGTAATTTACCGTTGCCAGGAGAAAGGTCTCTACGATCTGGGCTTCGATAATCGGCGCCGTGATCCGGATCAACGGCTCACCGGCGAAAGCCACGGTACCTTCGGGTACGGCCCAGAGATCCCCGGTAAAACGGAACGAAGCCAGGAAATCGAAAAAAGGGCCCGGGACCTGTCTGAAAGAAGGCAAATCTTTCAGATGGGCGACGTCGTCCTCCGAAAATCGAAGCGCGAGCAGGTAGTCGACCGCCTGGCGCAACCCGGCGGCAACGAGATAGGAACGCTGCACCGGCAGATCCCGTACGAATAACTCGAAGGTGGCTTTTTCCCGGCGATCATTCGCGAAATACCCGGCCGCCATCGTGAGTTCGTACAGGTCGGTCGCCAGCGAAGGCGACCAGCGAATGGGGCAGGAACCCGTCTGGAGCATGCAAATCTGCCCTCAGGAAATCCGGTGCGCAGACGTCGTTGCCTAGTCCGTTATATCTCCGCTTCCAGTTCTACCGGCTCGTCGTACGCCACGCCGTCCACCTCGAATCCGAACAACTGCCTAAACCCTCTTTTGTATGCATCGTAGTCGGTCAGGACGCGAAAGTTTTCCGTCTTGATCTTCGGCCAGACCGTTTCTATTTCCGCCTGTATCGACTCTTCGAGTTCCAGGTCATCCAGTCGGATTCTGTCTTCCCCGTCGACCGAGGGCGTTACACCTGGCCCGATGTGGTCCTTGAAAAGACGCACCATCTGGTGAATGGGATCCTCATGGAGCTTTCGTTCCCTCATGATCCGGTACAGCAAACTGATATACAGGGGGACGACCGGGATCGCGGCCGAGGCTTGGGTAATCACGCCCTTGTTTACCGACACCCAGGCGCTTCCGCCAACCGATGACTGCAACCGTTCATGGATCGTCTTCGTGGCCAGTTCGAGATGTTCCTTGGCGCGGCCGATGGTTCCGCTTCGGTATATGGCCCAGGTCAGGGCGGGACCGATGTACGAGAAAGGGACCATGCGGGCGCCGTCCGCCAGCAGCCCTGCATCCAACAGCGCCTGGCACCAGAGTTGCAGGTCGTCGCCACCCATGACGCCCAACGTACCGCGGATGCCGTCGTCCGAAGCCGGTTCCACGGCGATCTCGCTGATGATCTCACGGTTCAGATCGATGGTTTTTCCCACGTAGGATTCCCCGATAGGCTTGAGTACGGACTGGTAGGTCTCACCCGTATCGGGATCCGTGCGCCTGGGAGAAGCAAGGCTGTAGATCACCACGTCCACCTGCCCCATCCGTGCCTTTATATGGTCCAAAGTCCGTCGTTTAACCTCGTGGGAGAAGGCATCGCCGTTGATGTTGATCGAGACGAGTCCGTTTTCAGTGGCGTACCGATGAAAGGCCGCCGTGTTGTAGAATCCCGGCGTACCGCACTTCGTACCGCTGCCCTCGCGTTCGAAGAACACGCCCACCGTATCGGCGCCGTACATCGCACCCGCCGCGATCCGCGCCGCCAGTCCGTATCCTGTCGAAGATCCGATCACCAGCACGCGAAGCGGTCCGGCGCTGTCTTGCCGCATGGTCCGGGCGACCTCGATCTGAGTACGGACGTTCGAATCACATCCGGCGGGATGGGACGTTGTACATAGGAAACCGCGGATCCGCGGTTTGACGATGGTCATGGCCATGAGTTAGGGAACCTCCCGGTTCGGATGCGACTTTGCTATACGGATACGACTATGCTATCGGTACCGGCGTAGCGCGCCGATGGGTAAATGACATGGCTTCACCGTAACCGCAGGACCGGGCGAGGGCCTTGACCTGGCCGAAATCCTTGCCGATATCTTCCACCACGTGGGCATCGGAAGCCGTCGTAATGGAAATCCCGCGTCGCGCGCAAGCCTCCAGCAGGGGTCGTTCCGGGTAAATCCTTCCCACGGGTTTCCGGATGCCCGCCGAACTGATTTCCACGCAAAGTCCCTCCTGACCGCTCACCTGCTCTGCAAAGGCTTCGTATAGATCCGAAACATCTCCATCCGGCATATGTCCCATCACCTTGATCAGGTCGGGGTGGGACATGGAATCGAAACACCCGGTCTGCACGGCCTGGCCCAGTAAGCGGAAATAGTCCCGGTAGGCCTGGTCCACCGACCGGCGGCCCCACTCTTCCTCCATGGACGCCAGGTCGAATCCCCAGTCCCCGATCCAGTGTACGGAGCCCAGGACGAAATCCCATGGATAGCCCTGGACGATTCGTTCAATAACCGGTTCCTTGCCATCGATGTAATCCATCTCGATACCGGCCTTGATGGGTAGTCCCGCACGGCGGGCGGATTGCAGCAGGTCCACGTATTCGTCCATGTCGTAGAAACACTTTTCGTCAGACCAGGGCCTGTCCACGATGTCCTTTGCCTGGATGAAATGGTACACATGCTCCGTAATCGCAATTTCCTGTACGCCGTGGGCTGCCGCCGAAGACGCGAACAGACGCATGGTCTCCATCGGATCCGTACCGGCGGGGCGGGTATCGGGCGTCCGGCCGAAGGGGTAGTAGTTTTCCACGTGCATGTGGTAATCAAGCATGGAAAATACTCTCGGCCTACTTCACGTGTATGTAATATCCAAGCACGAAAAATCCTCTCGGCGCCGGCAGGTTTGCCTGCGCGAATGCTGGTCGCGAATGCCGTTATTGTAACCAGTAACCATCGCAAAATCAAACCAATTCTGGGCAGCGCGTAACGCTTGACAGGGCAACGCCGGTTTTCTAATTTGCCCTGTGCAATGTCCAGGTTTTCAGTCCCATTCCCTTTTGCCTACCCACGGTACAGATGACCCTTCCTTCCAAACCAGGGCAGGCTCCGGGCACGAACGGGCACGTGGAATTTCGTATTCGGGAAAACGAAGAACGTGTACGTTGGGATCAACTGTTCGAAAATGGCAATCCGGTGGAAATCGAGATCGGTTGCGGTAAGGGCCGGTTTATCATCAATTCCGCCATGGCCTATCCGGAAATCAACTACATCGGCATCGAAAGGGCCCTGCGGTACTTCCGTATCATGAAGGAACGCGTGGTCCGCCGGGACCTGACCAACATCCGTCTGTTGCGGGATGACGCCGTGTTTTTTGTGGAGAGTTACATACCCGATGACGCGGTGTCGGCCTATCACGTCTACTTCCCCGATCCCTGGCCGAAGAAGCGCCAACGGAAACGCCGACTGTTCACCCCGCTGTTCCTGGCCCAGGTCGTACGAACGCTGGAAAGAGGAGGCACCCTCGATTTCGCCACGGATTACGTCGAATATTTCGATGAAATACGGTCCCTTTTCGACGCATCTGACACGTTGACCGTATCTGGGGAGATTCCTGAAAGGGTCAAGGTACTTGGCGGCGACCTGACCAATTTCGAGACAAAGTACACCGCGGAGGGTCGAGCCATTCACCGCGGGGCTTACGTAAAACCCTGACCGGAACGGTCATATCAAGCCCACGCTTAAAGAAAGGAATGCATCATGCTGCAGGCTGGCGATCCCGCACCCGATTTCACCATGGAAGCGGACAAGGGTGGAAGCGTTTCGCTCAAGGACCTCAGGGGAAAGACGGTGATACTGTACTTCTACCCAAAGGACGATACCCCTGGATGCACCA
Source organism: bacterium (assembly GCA_965262815.1). Taxonomy (GTDB): domain Bacteria; phylum JAAXHH01; class JAAXHH01; order JAAXHH01; family JAAXHH01; genus JAAXHH01. The sequence continues at coordinate 1,326,895 of OZ253560.1, forward strand.
GGGAATCCTGCGCGTTCAGAGACCACTACCCGACGTTTCAGGACCAGGATGTCCGGGTGTTTGGCGTCAGTTGCGACAGCATCCCTTCACACGAGAAATTCGCTGAGAAGTTCGCCCTGCCTTTCCCGCTTCTGAGCGACCCGGACACATCCGTTTCCACGGCCTACGGGGTGTACAGGGAGAAAACGAATTACGGCCGGAAATACATGGGTATCGAACGAACGACCTTCGTCATCGGCGTCGACGGCGGGATCGCCAGGGTTTTCCGCAACGTGAAGGTGGATGGACACGTCGAGAAGGTGCTGGCCGAAGTGTCTGGCTGATCTTCCCGGGTCCAGCTTTCCTTACGTCAGGTCCTATAGCATGTACCGTTTCAGGTGCGCCCTTGCGCGGATGAACCCCTCGGCCTCCAGTTCCCATGAACCGTAGTACCTGCCGTCTTCGTGCTCGATGCTCAGTATGCCGTCGTAACCCAGATCCTCGAGCCGTTTCACGATGAGCGACCAGTCGGCTATCCCTTCACCGGGAATGCAATACCGCCAGTAGCCTTCACCGAACGCGACCGGGGAATCGAAGGATGGTTTGATCCTTCCGAATAGATAGAGGGCTTCTTCATCGAACACGGTGTCCTTTGCGTGCACGTGGTGGGCCCGGTGTCCGAATTCATTCAGGAAGCGCAGCGGATCCACGCCCAGCCTGATCAGGTGTGACGGATCGTAATTGATGCCGAAGGCGGGCGATGGGCAAGCCTCGAACATGGCCCGCAGCATCTCGGGCGTGGCGCCGATCCGCTCATAGTGCAACGAACCACCGGGCCAACCCTCCAGGGCTATCGTCGCTCCACGCGACTCCGCGAAGTCGACGATGGCGGGCATGGTGCGCTTCCACTGTTCGAAGGTCGCCGCCCGTCCCTGGGAGGGATCCCCGGGCGCCGGCGCTACGTAGAACATGTTGGTAACGCCGTGATCCACCGCTTGCTGTATGGAATCCCTCGATGTTTCCAGCGCCTGTTCCCGTTGACCGGAATCGTCACTCAGCAGTTCAGTGCCCGCTGCCAGGTCGACCTGTCCGATGCCCACGCCGTGCGCTTCCGCGGTTTTTACCATGCTCCCATCGATCCGGGAGACATCGATCGAATCGAACCCCTTTTCGACCATCCACGCGCATACCGTTTCAAAGGGCATGGCATTGAGGCGGCCCGTGTTGCGAATACCCACTTTCATTATAGTACTCCCATAGGTCTGGTAGGTCTGGTAGGTCTGGTAGGTCTGGTAGGTCTGGGAAAACTTCGTTGACACGACCGCCCGTAAATGTATATGAACCTGATGGGGGTGGCAAGCCAAAGCAAACCCCGGGACGGGAAGGAGGAATCCAATTCGATTTGAGCGACAGGAAGGACGACAATGTCCAGGAACGTGCGATTAGCCACGGCCTCCCTGATGGCGGCACTGACCGCGGTAAGCGCCTATGTCACGCTGCCCATCGGCCCCGTGCCGATCACGATGCAGACCTGTTTCGTCCTGCTTTCCGGCGCGGTACTGGGCAGCCGTTGGGGCGCCAGTAGCCAGATCGTCTACGTTTGCCTCGGACTGGCGGGCATCCCGGTCTTTGCCGGAGGAATGAGCGGCCCGGGGGTCGTGCTCTCACCCACCTTCGGCTACATCGCCGGCTTCGTGCTGGCCGCGTTCCTGACCGGAAGATACCTGGAGTGTATCCCGCGCATCACCATTCCCCATATCGCCGCCGGCATGCTGTTGGGGCAGGTCGCCATCTGGGGATGCGGCCTGGTGTATCTCTACACCTACTTCAACGTGTACGCCGGGGTGGAGACCACCTGGCCGGCCGTGCTCTCTATCGGCCTGCTTCCCTTCGTACCCTTCGACCTGGTTAAACTCGCCCTCGCGGTGTCGGTCCAGCGCACCCTGTCGAAATACATCCGGTTCGTGCCCGCCTGAAGCTTTCGCGCCGGCAAATTCAGTCTAAACGGATCTGCGCGTCAAACCTCGTTGTTGACACGCCAACCCCGGTTTTGTATAGTCTTGCACCTGCCGGAATAGCGCGTTCAGCGCTGATCACAAGGTATCTTTCAGCATACAGGAAATGGCATGAAGGGATCGACACAACCGGTTCAGGGTTTACGTTCGCGTTTACGGGGCTTGACTGTTCGGAGTCGAATCGCGGCGTTTTTGCTCTATGCGCTATCGCCGCTCCTCCTGCTGACCGTGGTCGATGCGCAGACCGGTCCGGACCCGACACTCAATTCCATTGGAAAGGCCATGCCGCCGGACGCGGCACCCCTGGATCAGCAGGTGTTCCGCTACACGCTGGTCGAACCTTTGACCTTCGATGTAAGTACCAACATTTACGAGGGGCAGGGGGCGCTGACCCTGTTCGAGCGTCTGGTCATGCTCGACAAGAACCTGGAGCTGGTCGGGGCGGCGGCTTCCTCGTGGGAACAGTCGGCAGACGGCCTTCGCTGGACGTTCAATCTCCGCCCCGACGGGAGATGGAGCGATGGCCGAAAGGTAACGGCACACGACTTCGTATATACCTACAAACGGTTTCTCGATCCGGTAGTAGCAAGTCCCTACGCCTTCTTCTACTACGAAATCAAAGGCGCCCGGCCGTTTAACCAGGGCAGTATCACCGACCCATCTACCGTGGGCGTACGCGCGTTGGACGATCTCACGCTGGAAATCGAGACGGAGAAGCCCTGTCCGTACCTGCCCTTCATCGTGGCATTCACCGGTTCGGGACCGGTACCCCGGTGGCAGGTCGAAAAACACGGGGTCAGATGGAGCGACGCCGGGAACCTGGTATCCAATGCAAGCTACACCCTCGCGGAATGGCAGAAAGGCAGACAGGCGACGCTGGCACTCAATCCGTACTACACGGGTCCCCACAAGGGATATCTCGAAAAAATCGTCCAGATCTTCACAACGGGACATCCCGGCACACCACCGTACGAGAACGATGAAATCGACTATTTGCGCGTCCTGTTGACCGATCTCCCCTTTATTGAAAATCATCCGACCCTTAAATCCGAGCTCACATTCTATGCCTTTCCCGAGACCTGGTACCTGTTTTTCAAAACGCGCGAGCCGCCCTTCGACGATGTAAGGGTTCGGCGGGCGATCAGCCACGCCATCGATCGGGAGGCCCTGTGCAAGGTGGTTCTACGCAATACAGGCGTTCCTGCATACTCGATGTTACCGCCGAAATTCCCCGGCAGCGCGGAAGCATCCATTCGCGAAATACAGGCCTATGATCCGGAACGCGCGAAGGCGCTGCTTGCCGAGGCGGGATACCCCGATGGAAAGGGGTTGCCACCGATCGATTTCTGGGTCGGCAAGTCCAATCCCCAGATCAGCTACACCGCGCAGGCCGTACAGGCGATGCTCGGCAATACCCTGGGGCTGCGGCTCCGTATGCGGGGTTCGGAAGACAAGATATACAGGGACAACATGTACAAATGGAATATTCCCATGGGCCTGGGAGGATTCAACGCGGACTATCCCGATCCCAACAACCTGCTCGGCATGGTATGGAGATCCCAGCCGAGAGGATTCGGGCGGCAGGACTGGCGAAACGACGTCTTCGACCGGCTGATCGACGCGGCTGCGGACGAAATGGACCACGAAAGCCGAATGGGCATGTACCGTGAAGCGGAGCGGTTGCTCGCGGAAGACGTGGGCGGCGCGTTTCTGTACCACAACATGACGGTGGACCTGCGAAAACCCTACCTGAAGGGACTCGAGATAAACAAGTTTGGATACACGATGTTCTCCTGGATCGGTATCATGCATACCAATATGTATATCGCCAGGCACTGAGACGCATGTTCGGGCATGACTGGGCATGGCCGGGTTGACCGGGCCGACCGCAAGGAGCGCACGAGCGTTGAACATGGAAGAGATCGTTACTGACGAAATCGTACGACAGTACCAGGAAGACGGCGCGGTATGCATCAGGCAGGCTTTCGATCCCCACTGGGTGTCCGTCGTGGAAGCCGGCGTGGAGCGCAACGTGGCGGAACCCAGCGACTACGCCGGGGTGTTGAAAGCGGGCGCAGGGGACAAGGGCGGATTCCTGGATGATTACTGCAACTGGCAGCGCATTCCCGAATACCGGGACTTCGTGTACCATTCACCCGCGGGATCCTTGACGGCGCGGCTCATGGGATCCGGGAGTTCGGTTTTTTACCACGAACACCTGCTGATCAAGTGGCCGGGAACCCTCAAAAGAACGCCCTGGCATCACGACCAGCCCTATTACCCGGTGAACGGACGCCAGAACGTATCGTTATGGATGCCGCTGGACCCGGTGGCGGAAGCTTCCTGCGTTAAATTTGTCCGTGGATCCCACAACTGGGGCCGCTGGTTCGTCCCCCGCAAGTTCGCAACGGAAACCAACTACGCGCTCGAAAACGCGACCGGGAAACCCATGCTGGACGGCAAGCCCTACGAAGACGTGCCGGCCATCGACGAACATCCTGAAGACTACGATATACTGTCGTGGGACATGGAACCAGGAGACGTTATCGCTTTCCACATGTGCACGCTCCATGGAGCGGCGGGCAACCAGTCCCTGACCGAGGCGCGGCGCGTACTGGCCACGCGCTGGTTCGGAGACGACGCCCGGTTCACGACCCGGCCCTGGGAGATCTCTCCTGCCGCGACCGGCGGTCTGAGCCCGGGAGAGCCCATGGCATGCGACCTGTTTCCCCGGGTATGGCCCACGTGAGGTGGAGTTCGACATGAACAACCGATTGACGAGCGCACAGATCTCCTCCTACCGGGAAAACGGCTTCCTCGTCATCGAGGATTTCCTGGATGAAACCGAACTGGAGACGTGGCGGTCGGCCGTGGACGAAGCGGTCTTGCTCCGCGCCGACAAAAAGCTGCCCGACGGATCCTATCACCTTGCCAGGAAAGCCGAGGGGGAGGTCGTATTCCGTCAGCGGATCAACCTGTGGATGGACCATGACGGCGTCCGCGCGTTGATGCTGGACAGCCGGTTGGGCAAAATGGCGGCCGACCTGGAAGGGATCGACGGTGTCCGAATATGGCACGACCAGGCGCTGATCAAGATGCCCTGGGCCAATCCCACGACCTGGCACCAGGACAACACCAAGTGGTCTTTCGCGTCGGAACACGCCATCACCATCTGGGTCGCCCTGGACGAGGTATCCTTACAGAACGGCTGCATGTTTTTCCTACCCGGCTCCCACAAAAAAAGACTCGAAGACCATCCGGCGGCCGGGAACCACGTCGGCGCCATGTTCGACACCTATCCTGAACTCGGCCGGATGGAACCCGTACCGGTCGTCATGCCGGCGGGCGGCTGTTCCCTTCACAACGGGCTGATGGTCCACGCCGCCAACGCGAACATGACGCCGCATCCTCGCCGGGCCTTCACCTGCGCCTACATGCCGGACCACAGCCGGTTCAACGGCATACCCAATGTGCTGCCTGAACGGATCCTGCATTCCATTCGGATCGGCGACCTGCTCGATGACGAAAACCAGAATCCACTGATCCACACCTATGAACAATCTCGTGAAGCCACTCCGGACACGTATGAGGAGGTACGTTGATGAATCGGTTCACCGTCCTGCCACTCTTTTGCCTGGTTCTATTCATGGGGATGATCACCGGCGTATCGAAGGCACAGGACTTCGAATACTGGCCCGGTGCCGAGTACGACGCTTCGATACCCACCATGAAGGAGATACTGGGATACCACCCGGGGGAACGCATTACCTCCCACGCTGGACTGATGAAATACCTGGAAGCGTTGGAATCCGCGGTCCCGGACCAGGTGCGCATACTGGAATACGCCCGGTCGTGGGAAGGCCGCGCACTGGTCTATGCTTTCGTGGGATCGCCTGAGCGCATCGGCAGGCTGGAAGCCGTCAGCGAAGGCATGAAACGGCTGTCCGACCCGAGAATAACGTCCCGGGCGAGCGCCGACAGCCTAGTGGCCGTGTTGCCGGCCATCGTATGTCTCAGTTATGGCGTGCACGGAAATGAGATCTCCTCTCCGGACGCCGGGCTGCTCACGGCCTACCACCTGCTTGCCGCCCGTAACGACGCGGTCGTGGACCGCATTCTCGAAGAGACGATCGTGATGATCGACCCCACGCAGAATCCCGATGGAAGGGACCGGTTCGTCCACAATTTCGAGATCGCCGAAGGACTGGAACCTGACGCCAGTCCGCTGGCGGCTGAGCACAACGAACCCTGGCCGGGAGGACGAACCAACCACTACTATTTCGACCTGAACCGAGACTGGATCTCGCTGACCCAGCCCGAGACTCTGGGCAGGGTGAAGGTCCTGCAGGACTACTTTCCTCCTGTTTTCGTCGACCTCCACGAAATGGGTTCAAATGCCACCTACTACTTCGCACCCGAGGCGATTCCCTACAATCCGCACCTGGCCCGCGACCAGCGGGAGAGCCTCCAACTGTTCGGCAAAAACAACGCGAAGTGGTTCGATCACTACGGGTTCTCGTACTTCACCCGGGAGATATTCGACGCTTTCTATCCCGGATACGGCGCCAGCTGGCCGTCCTACTACGGCAGCGTCGCCATGACTTACGAACAGGCGTCCGCCCGGGGACTCGTCGTCAAAAGAAGCGATGACACGATCATGCATTTCAGGGACTCGGTCTGGCATCACTTCGTCGCATCCATCGCCACCAGCGAAACGGCGGCCGTCAACCGGGAGAAACTGCTCGCGGACTTTTACGCCTATCGGCAGTCTGCGATACAGGAGGGACGCAGCGAAGAGATCAAATCATACATTCTTCCCCGCAGGAGCGATGAAAACACCTCCGGAGTAGACAAACTGGCGGCGCTCATGGCCTATCACGGCGTGGAGGTCCGGCAGGCCGCGGCGGACTTCCGGGCAGGCGGCGAATCCTATCCGGCGGGCAGCTACGTCATTTCCCTCGCGCAACCTGCCAAACGCCTGATCCGCACGCTGATGGACGTGCATGTTCCCATGGGGGAAGACTTCATACGGGAACAGGAACGTCGCAGAAGCAAGGGCATGGGCGATCAGATTTACGACGTGACCGCGTGGTCCTTTCCCCTGATGTACAACGTGGAAACCGTAGCCGTCGATCAGCCGGTCGAGGGCGATCTTGCCATGATCGATCCCGTCATGATACCACCCGGGTCGATCTCGGGAGGCAGGGCGGAAGTCGCCTACCTGGCACCCTGGGGGACCCAGGCCGCGGGTCGACTGCTGGCCTCGGCGTTCAGGGCGGGGCTACGGATATTCAGCAGCGACCTGGCCTTCGCGCAGGGTGACCGGCGCTATCCTTCCGGCACGTTGATCTTCATGGTCAAGGACAACCCGGAACACCTGCACGACACCCTGGCTGAAATCGCAGCGTCCTCGGGCGCGGAGGTCATCGCGACCGACACCGGTTGGGTCGACGAAGGACCCAACTTCGGCAGCAACAACGTCGTTTTCATGCGCAAACCCCGCGTCGCCCTCGCGTGGGACCGTCCCACCCGCTCCAACAACGCCGGCGCCACCCGCTTCGTCGTCGAACGCCAGATCGGGTACCCGGTTACGCCCATCCGCACGCGCCAGCTTGCCACTGCCGACCTGAGGGATTTCGACGTCCTTTTGCTTCCGGATTCTGGATTCGGCTACACCTATGACGACGTGCTCGGAGACCGCGGAACCCGGCGGATCAGGGACTGGGTGCGCACGGGCGGCACGGTGGTCGGCCTGGGCAGCGGGGCCACGGCCTACCTGGCGGACGAAATGACCGGCCTGCTTTCGTCGACCCGGGAGGACGAGGCCGACGATGAGAGCGAATCAGACAGCGACGATTCCGGCGACGGGAGCGCTTCCGGTCGTATCTTCAACACGGAAGAAGAATACCTGCAGGCATTGAATCCCGGTGATTCCGCGCCGCCGGCCACGCAGGGAGTCCTGCTCAAGGCCGCCCTGGATCCGGACCACTGGCTCGCGGCCGGCCGGGACGAAACCGTGCATGCGCTGGTCAGCGGCACCTCGATCTTTTCCCCGCTCAAGATGGATGAGGGCAACAACGTGGCGGTTTTCGCGGGACCGGACGAAGTCCTGGCGAGTGGATTCGCCTGGGAAGGCAGTACGAAGCAACTGGCCTACAAGCCCCTCGTCATGGAACAGCGGAATGGACGCGGGCTGGCCATTGGATTCACGGCGGATCCGAACTTCAGGGCTTACATGGATGGCCTGAACATCCTGTTCCTGAACGCGATGTTCCGGGCTCCCGCCCACGCGGGATCGGCGGTGACGGAGTAAGCGCCACACCCTTGCGAAAGAAAGGCGGTTAACGGGATGTCCTCCATTCCCATGCGGAACACCCCTCCCGTTCACGGCATCAGGATACCGTTCGAGTCCCACTCGGCCTTTATCGCTGAACTCTTCGTGGCGGCCGGCATGGACGCCGAGGAAGCCGGGCTGATGGGGAGGATTCTCGCCAACGCCGACAAACGCTGCGTTTACAGCCACGGCTCGCAGCAGGCTGTCGGATACCTGCAGAAAATCCGCGACGGTGCGGTGAATCCACGTCCCGACGTGACCGTGGTGCGGGAATCAGAAACCGTTGCGGTGCTGGACGGGGACGGGGGCATGGGGTATGGACCGTCGTACCGGGGCATGGAGATTGCCATCGAGAAAGCTAGGGCAAGTGGCCTGGGCGCGGCGACCACGCGCAACCATTTCCATTTCGGCGCGGCCGGGAATTACTCCCGCATGGCCCTCGAACACGAGTGTGTGGGTTGGGCGCTGTCCACCCACCGCGTAGCCCTTGATCCGAACAACGTGATCATGGGCGCCAGCGGCGGTTCGCCCATGAGCCTGGCTTTTCCGACGCGGCACCAGCCCCCCCTGGTGCTCGACATGGCCGCGGTTTTCATGGGATACCGTGACGACCTGTTCCAGGAACACTACGCCCTGTTCGCCAAAAGCCTGGGCCTCGCGGTCGCCCTGCAGGCCCTCGGGGGCATCCTGGCCGGCATATGGAAATCCGAATTTCAATCGCCCCAATCAAAATGGGAATCCAACCAGGGAGCCTTCCTGCTGGCCATGAAAGTCGACCATTTCATGGATGTGGAGGAGTTCGAGCATACCCTGGACGACTTCATCGCCCAGGCAAGAAGGATGAAACCATTTCCCGGCATGCCCCACGCGGAACTGCCTGGAGGCATGGAGTGGCGGTGGGAAAAGGAGAACGAGGCAAATGGCGTGCCCTTGAGCGACGAACACCGCCAGAGGCTGGAGGAGGTCGCGGAATCGTCAGGCGTGAAACCGCCCTTTGCGGATTTTGAATCCACGCGATTCTGATACGTTGCTGTTTGGGGGATGAACTAAGAACAGGTCTTCAGGCTGGTGTTCCGTCATACCAGGTTTCGTGCACGCGAAGCCATTCCAGCCCGTTCGGCAAGGCCGCGTTGCGCCGGAATACCACGGTGCTGTGCCTCGAGGTAATCTCTCCTCCTTCTTCCTGCCACTCCTCGTATTCGGCAACCACGAGCCCTTGATCTTCCGTAACAATCCGTACGTTCTCGATCCAGATTCGAATGCCGGCCCGGCCGGTGTGGGCATCGAAGAGGCCCTTGAGCAGAGGCGCGCGTTCCATCTTCCTGCCCTGGGGCATGACGATAACGAAGGCTTCGCCGAGCACCGATTCCATGCGGTCGAACGCCTCATGGGTCCTGGAAGTTCGCCCGTTGAACCAGTCGTCGAAGCATCGGTGCAACTCGTCAATTTCGTTCTGGCAGGCTTCAAGCAGTTGCATGGAGGTTCCCTATCTGGATGCCACAGGCCATGTGCATGCGGTGTATATACATGGCGTTGGTTGACATGAATGGGTCTTGCAGATCGATGGCCGAGGTTTCAGCGACCCACTTTGAACCCTACCGTGGCGTAGGCGGCGGCCGTACTGGGTCCCTTGTCTAAACGGATATACCTTCCCTCGACACCCACGAAGACGATACCGAGAGAGACACCGAGCATGATTCCGGGCTGAACGTAATAGGTATTCGTAGTCCGGGTTATGTCCGTTCGGGTGTCGTCTTCAAGGATTACCATATTCTCGGAAACCTGTGCCCGGCCCACCCCGCCGGTCGCGCGGATGAGTATGGGAGAAGATACAATCGTCACGCCCGCGTCCACCCCGTACATCAGCAGGGAAATCTCGCCTTCGTCCGTAGGGGTCGGGATATGGTACGTTGCCCTGGCCCCGGCGTGTATGGTTCTGACCCCGGTGGGTATATTCACGTTCACGCTGCCCCCAACCCCGTTCTCGTACTCTTCCAGGGTCCGCCCGCCGTGGAAACTGAACTCCACGCCTTGGGCGTGGACCGAATCTGCAGCAAATAAAATGGAGAGAACGCACAGGGTGGGGACAAGCCATCCGAATACCTTCATGGTCGTTTTCTCCGAAGGTTGTTTCCGAGATCGAAAGTTTACCCGGCAATTCGCCTTGCGTCGTCTGCAGGGGTGCAAAGATCGAAGGCCTTCGCGTCTGTCTGATCAACCCAATATACAGCCGTTCACCGCGCATTGTCCACCGGGATGTGATCCGGGACAAAAGTGCGGCTAACCATGCGAACAAGAATATCTACGTCACAGTAACCGAGCACTGCATGTTTTTTGTAAATTAGAAATCAGGATCTATTTTCACATAAATTAGAACTGGTACGCCGTCTCCAGCGGCTGTCCCTCCTCGATGGCCCTGCGCGAGCTGCTCTCCTTTACCCGCAATTCCGCGATCACGCGGACTACATCCGTCAACGCATCCCGCGGAAAGGCCATCACACCGTTCACGTCCGCAGCAATCACGTCCCCGGGCGCGATTTCAATGCCCCCGCAGACCACGGGTACGTTGGCGGCCACCGGGCGGATCACCGATCCCGGTCCATACAGGCAGATTCCCCCAGCGTAGACCGGCAGACCTACCTCTACCATGCCCTCTATATCCCGGCAGCCGCCATCGGTTACCAGGCCGGCCAGTCCCTTCTGACGGCAGGCAAGCACAATTACGTCGCCGAACATGCTGAGTATCTCCGTGGTCCCGCTGGCCGTGACCCATATCGAGCCGGGTTCCGCTTCGTCCATGGGCCGGAAGACGTACGCCCGGATGTCGTCCCTCGTGGTCGGCGCGTCGCTCTCTTCGTATTTCGTCGTCACCGCGGAACCCACGATCGTGCCCGTGGCCGGGATCATAGGACGCACACTACGGGACATGGCCAGGCGGGTGCGATCATGGCCCAGCCGGGTCAATGCGTCCATGATCAGGGTGGTAGGCGCGTCTTTGAGTGCCCCAAACGGGTCTTCCCCCCGAACGGTATCCTGATCTTCTTCCTGCTTGGCGTGGACCCTGTCGAGGTTAGCGAGACTTCCGGCAGTGGTTGCGGCTATCCCGGTTTTCAAAAATCCTCTGCGGGAAAGACTTCGGTCAAAAGAGGTCATCATGGACTCCTGGTCGTGTGAAGTGCGAATCGACAGCTGTGAACGGTCCGATCAAGCACCTGCGGTCGATTCCACATTTAGATTAAACTGTTGATACCGCGGGATTCCAGGCCTATAATTACTGAACCAAACAGTCAGACCCGGCGAGAGAAAACGGGTTTATTCGGCTTGATCCGATACGCAGTACTGTGCCTTCTCGTAACGCGAGGTGCGCGATGAAATACCTTACCTATTCCGGGAACAATATCATCCACGCCGAATTGCCCGATGAGGCGTCGGTCTTCTTTCCTCCGCCGCCGTTGCCGGGTATCCCGAACAAAGACATACCAGGCCGGGTAAGAGCAGCGTTCGAATCCCCCCTTGACATGCCGCCCCTGGAAGAACTGGTCGACGAAAACAGCAGGGTCCTGATCGCATTCGATGACAACTGTCAGCCTTTTCCGGCCACCGCGCCGCCCGACATTCGCCAGCTTGCCATCGAGACCCTGTTGGATATGCTCAACAGTTACGGGGTAAAGCAAGAGAACATCGAACTCATGTGCGCGGTCGCATTGCATCGCAAGATGAAGACCTACGAAATGGCCGCCATGCTGGGCAAGCGGATCATGAAGGCTTTCTACCCCCATCAACTGGTCAATTTCGACGCCGAAGACCCGGACGACATCGTCGTGCTGGGCACCACCGACCAGGGCGAGCCGGTGGAGACCAGCCGCAAGGTCATCGAAAGCGACCTCGTGATCTACGTGGATTCCATCCAGATTCCCCTGAACGGGGGCCACAAGTCCGTCGCCGTCGGCCTGGGCACCTACAACAGCATCGCGCCTCATCACGCGCCCCAGATGACTGCGGAAAAACCTCATGTCATGCAGCCCGAGGGTTCCGAAATGCACGGCTCGATCGAACGCATCAGCCGGGTTATTCTGAAACACACACGCATCATGGTGCTCGAGGCTGCCATGAACAACGCGTCCTATCCCCCGTTAATGCGCTATCTCAGCAAACCGGCGGATCGGTGCAACCTGTTTGAGAAAGTCCTGAAGACCACGACGCCCATGTCCATGAAAATGCTGCCCGAGTCCATACGTTTCAAAATCTTCAAGGGAATTCAAAGCGCCTACCTACCCGTCGAAATAAACGCCGGTTCCATCGCCGCCGTCCACGAACCGACCTTGCAGACCTTGAAAGACCAGCTTCTGGTTACGACCGACCATCAGCACGACACGCTGGTATTCGGACTGCCCGATCTCAGTCCGTACTCCGTCGGAACTCGGATCAACCCGGTCCTTGTATTGAGCGACGTGCTCGGTTACGTGTTCAACTGGTTCTACAACAAGCCCTTCGTGAAACCGGGAGGCGTGGTCATCATCATGAACCCGGTCCTCGAATTCTTTCACCCCGAGTATCATGTCGCCTACGAGAAATTTTGGAACGAAGTGCTGCCGGAAACCCAGGATCCATTCGAGATTCAGTCAGGATTCCAGGAGCAATTCGCTCGGGATCCGCACCTGGTCGACTGCTACCGGAACCGCTACGCCCACCACGGTTTTCACCCCTTCACCGTTTGGTACTGGGCTACCTATCCGCTGAAATATCTATCCCGGGTAATCCTGGCCGGTCCCAAGTCCGATTACGCGGCGAAGAGGCTGGGCGTTTCCTGGGCGCCCGACCTGGAACACGCCCTGGGCCAGGCCCGCGAAGTAACCGGGGGGGACGACGTGGTGGCCCTGACCATTCCTCCGTTCATGTACATGCAGGTGAACGATGGAGCGCCGGGTTAGTCCAGCACGCTGCGCAGTTTCCCCACCAGGTCGGACGGCGGCACAAAGGGAAGGGTAACGGCCGCGCGGTTCAACGCGCTCTGGTATATCCCCAGCACCACGCCGAAGTCGCTCAGCGCTGAACCGATGTTCAGCGGGTGAACCGCGTGGTCATCCTCTATCCAGTCGATCATGGCTTCGGTCATGGCCGCCTGGCCCAGGATGTCTTCCTCGGCATATACGTGCTCCCCGCTTTCGTACACGTTGTCTATCCTGGACTCCCAGCCGTGCATGGTCCAGTGCACGAAACCCCTGTCGCCGTAAACAGCGATCCGTTTGTGGACGTTTACGGAGCCGTCGATGACGCGGGGCGCGTGCCCGCCGCAGCGCAGGAGGGCGCTCAGTCCGTTATCGTAGACGATGGACGCGGCGCACTGATCCGGCGCGTAGTGATGTTTGGGCGTCACCTTCAGTCCGTCCGCGCCCGAGACCTGGCCGAAGACCTCCACAGGTTTCGCACCGGGGTTGAAGGCCCCAATCGCCTGCAGGGCATGGGTGCCCTGGTAGGCCAGGTTCATGCCCGCGCTGGCCTCGATGAAGCGAAGACTCCCTATGGCGCCATCCCGTACCTTCTGCTGCAAGTGGTTGCGCCGCGGGTGGAAGTGCAACTGGTGATTGACGGCGATTTTGACTCGGGCCGACCGGGCAAAATCCTGCATCGTCAGGAAATCTTCCCCCTGGATGGCCAGGGGTTTTTCGACCAGCACGGCCGGGACGCCCGACGCCTCCGCCGCTTCGAATATCTCAAGTCGTACTGAAGGCGGCGTGTTGACGTGGACCAGGTCCGGTTTTTCCCGCTGGAACATGTCGCGGTAGTCCGTGTACTTCCCTGGTACGTCAAACGCTGATCCGAACGCGTCGAGTTTGTCCCGCTGGCGACTCGACACGGCGACCAGCCGGCCGCGGAGTACGTGCCTGTAGGCCTCCGCCAACCCCTTCGCCCTGCCGCCGCTGACCCCGATTATTGCGCTCTTTATCATGGTAATGTTCGTCTTTCCCGCAGGGTGAATCGCGCCCTGGCCGATACGCGACCGGTCATCAGGCCCAGGGCTGGATGACAACCTTCGCGCATTCGCCGGTTACCTGGGTCTCCCACGCGCGCTGTATTTCATCGATGGGATACAGGTGGGTGATGAAACGGTCCAGCTTTACCCCGTTGCGCGCAATAATGCCCATGATGTCGTGGGCTCCCTTCATGTTGTAATGCCAGGATCCCTTCAGCACGATGCCCTTGCGAATCATATCGGGGCTGACGACCAGCCGCGTATCTCCGTTGCTTTCGCCGACGAAAGCGAGACTCCCCCGTCTGCGCAGCGCGTCGATGCACAGCCTGTGGGCGGACTGTGAACCGGAACAGTCCACGGCCTTGTCTACGCCGGCGCCGCCGGTCAGTTCCCGGATCTGTTCCAGCGCGTGTTCGTCACCCGGGTCGATGACATGTTCAGCGCCCAGTTCCTTTGCTTTCGCCGTCCGGTACGGGTGGGATTCCACGGCGATGACTTCGGCGCCCATGTGGCTGGCGCAGATCACCCCTCCGAGACCCACAGGCCCCATCCCGGTAATCAGAACCGTCTCGCCGCCGCGAACCCGCAGGCGGTCCAGCGCGCCGTAGGTCGGCCCCAGGCCGCAGCACGCCATGGCCCCGTGTTCGTAGGTCATGCCCTCGGGGATCGGCGTCAGCAGCCAATCCGGTTTGAGCATGTACTGGGCCACGGTCGCCTTGCCTTCCTCGGAACCGGTGAACGCGGCGAAATCGACGACGTTTTCACAGTGTATGTAGTCCCCGGATCGACACAGCGCGCACCCGCCGCAGGGGTACTGGGGCATGACCGCCACCCGGTCTCCCGCCTTCACCCTTCCAGGCTGCGCGACCTCGACTACCTCGCCGGACGCTTCATGCCCGAGGTAGTCTGCCCTGTTGCCCGCGGCGAACCCTTTGTACTCTGTACAGAGCGGCGACGCAAGTATCTTGATCAGTACCCAGTTTTCTATCGGGTTCGGGATGTCGGCGTCCACCACGCCGCCCTGGTATTTACCGGATATCACCGCTCGTTTCATGCTGGAATTCCTCCGATGCCCACCTCGGATTCGGAAGCCGTCCGCCATCGAATGGGGTGCGGGGGCCGTTCGCCGCAATATAACGCCCGTCCGATCTTGACGCAACATACCACAGGCTGTTACTTGGTATAGAAATGAGCAGACTGTATCACACCGAAACAGGCCGTGTCATACCCTTGCTGTGCGAGGAACTGACGGCATTCCGGCGGGCCCGCGTTGTCCTGGAACTGCCGGCTGCCCGTTCCGACGGGACCCTGTTCGTCCTGGTCCGGCCCCATCGGACCGACGGCAATCCGTTGTACCTTTCTATAAACAGCATTCGGCAGGAGGCGATTCACGCCGGTCCGGATCTGCATTACCTTTGGTACGAACGGATTGTCAAAGCAGGCGACCTGCGCGCGGGAACCAACGTGGTGGAGTTGTGGACCGAGGAAAACGCCATGACCGGATGGTCGCTCGCCCTCGAATCCGGGGGCTCCCGGCAAAACAGCGCCTTGACCGATGACGGCGGAGCACATTGGCGCTCTGAGCGGATGGGGTACCTGAACGCGTGCACGGGGAACTACTGTGTACGGATGCGGCTCCGGGAAGGCGAGGACGACCCGCCGCCGCGGATGACGTGGGAATCCGCCGATCATCCACGGGCGCAGTCGTTGAGGGAAAGGATTCCCAGCCGGGTCCGCAATACCCCGGACCGCTTGACCCAGGTACGGGACCTGGCTTCATGGCTGGCTACGGGCTGGGAACATTCGGGATCGAGCCGAGCGCCGGTCTACGCGCCTTGGGACGCGGAAACCATCCTCGCCTGGGGCTCCAGCCGGCGCGGTCACAATAACGAGCGGCCCATCTCCATGTGCGTGCACTACACGGTGGCCTTTGTAAGCGCCTGCCAGGCCCTGCGTATCCCTGCGCGCTGCGCGGCGCTGATGGGTACGCCGAACGGCTATGACGGCCATTTCGTGGCCGAGGTCTGGTTCGATGAATACGGGAAATGGATCATGGTCGACCCAAACTGCGATGCGATGCTGTTTCGCGGAGGGCAACCCCTTGCTATCGAAGAGATTCAGGAACTGGACGGCGGACTGGCGCCCTATGTCGTATGGGGAGGGGGCGCGCGGTACCAACAGACTTTTTCCCACATGCGGGAATTCATCCGGGACAACCTGCTCAAGGGCGTGTGTTTCCGGCACAGGAGCATCTGGCCGCGGACCGACTTCCTGGCTCATCCGGAACACTCGCCTCCCGGCCACGGATCCTTGTCCTACTGTGAGACCGACCTGGTTTGGGCAGAATGCGACCTGGATTCCGGTTTCGGGATGTTCAAGTATTTCGCGCCGCCCGCTTATTTCAGCGCACCACCCGACAGGGCCGCCCATGCCTGATCTGATTGCGAACGAGGGGATGCTGATCGAACGGATGACGTGCCCGTCAACGCCCGTTGCGCAGGCCGTATCGGAGCTGGATGGCGATGTGCTGATCCTGGGCGTCAGCGGGAAGATGGGACCAACTCTCGCGGAACTACTCGTACGGGCAGGCGCCCGGCGCGTCATCGGGGTTTCCCGGTTCAGCGACACCAGGGTCAGGGCTTACCTTGAAACCCTGGGCGTGGAGGTCGTCCAGGCGGACCTGCTCAACGAAGCGGAACTGTCCCGATTGCCGGATGCGCCCCATGTCCTCTTTCTCGCGGGATTCAAGTTCGGAGCCACGGGAAACACGCCCATGACCTGGGCCATGAACGCATGGCTGCCCGGCCGGATCATGCAGCGGTATGCCGGTTCCCGCGTTATCTACGTCAGTTCGGGAAACGTGTACGCCTATACGCCGGTCACGGCGGGCGGCGCGGATGAAGACGCGGAAATCGGCCCGGTGGGCGAGTACGCCCAGTCGCGCCTCGGCGGGGAACGCATCGCGGAGCATCTTTGCGTTGAACAAGGAACCCCCCTGCTGATCGTCCGATTGTTCTATGCCACGGAGCTGCGTTACGGCATCATCCACGACCTGGGCCGTAAGGTACAGGATGGCGTGCCGATCGACCTGGGCATGGGCCACGTGAACCAGATCTGGCAGGGTGACGCCAACGGCTATCTCGCGCGCATGTTCCCCCTTTGCAGCAGCCCCGCCACTATCCTGAACATGACGGGACCGGACGTGCTGTCTGTCCGCGAATTGGCCATGTCGGTGGGCCGGCGATTGGAAAGGGACCCTCATTTCGTGGGAAGGGAAAGCGATACCGCGCTGCTCGGGAGCGCTGAAAGGCTGTTCGACCGGCTGGGAAGGCCGGATATCCCAACGGAGCGGATCGTGGAATGGGTCGCCCACTGGATCCGTGCCGGGGGCCGCAGCCTGGAAAAACCCACGGGATACGAATCCCGTACGGGACGTTTCTGAGGACTTTGCGACTGCTTGCATGAAGGAGTCTAACGCATGAAGGACGGCATGCCCCTGGCAGTCCGGAAGGCCATGCGAAAAGGCGTGGCGATCCCGGCCCATCCCTTGGCCGTCACGGCGGACAGGCGGTTGGATGAGCGGCGGCAAAGGGGCCTGTCGCGGTACTACATCGCGGCCGGGGCCGGCGGACTCGCCGTGGGCGTTCATACGACCCAGTTCGAAATTCGGGATCCCGCCTTCGGACTCTATGAACCGGTACTCCAGCTGGCGGCGGAGGTTATGAAACGGGAAGCACCGGCGGATTTCATACGTATCGCCGGGATCTGCGGCCGGACGGCACAGGCGACCCGGGAAGCGGAGGTGGCGCGGACTCTCGGGTACCATGCCGGCCTGCTCAGTCTGACCGCCATGAAGGGCGCCACGGACGATGCACTCATCGAACACTGCCGGGCTGTAGCGGACATCATTCCCGTCATGGGATTCTATTTGCAGCCGGTCCTCGGCGGACTGGTGCTGACCTACGACTTCTGGCGTCGTTTCGTCGAATTGGAAGGCGTCGTCGCCATCAAGGTCGCGGCGTTCAACCGATACTACACATTGGATGTCGTGCGGGCGCTGGCCGATTCGGGCAGGCACGAGGACATCACCCTCTATACCGGCAACGACGACAACATCGTCATGGATCTCTTGACGGAACACGCCTTCCAGTGCGGCGATACGCGCAGGTCGATACGGTTCAAGGGCGGATTGCTGGGCCACTGGGCCGCATGGAGCCTTAAAGCGGTGGAGTTGCTGGAGGCATGCCATATCTCCTCAGCGTCCGGCGAGGCGGTACCGCAAGGCCTGCTGACCCGGTCGATCGAGGTCACGGACTGCAACGCGGCCTTCTTCGATCCAGGCCACCAGTTCGCAGGATGCATTCCCGGAATCCACGAGGTACTGCGCAGACAGGGCCTGCTAGAGGGCATCTGGTGCCTCAACCCGGAAGAAACCCTTTCGCCGGGACAGTACGAGGAAATAGACCGGGTATACCATGCCTATCCCCATCTCAACGACGACCTCTTCGTCGCCGAACACCGGGACGAATGGCTTAGATGAACCCCGGGCGACGACATCAGCCCAAGTTTAACCGGAAACGGAGCAGAACATGAAGATAACCCGCGTGGAAGCCATTCCCATTGAAGTCCCCTTGAAACAGGGCATGACCACAAAAACGGCCCATGGTGAACACATCGTCTCCCCCTACGTCGTTCTTCGGGTTCACACGGACGAGGGACTGACCGGACTGGGCGAGGCCACGGTAGCGCCGCGTTGGAGCGGGGAGACTTCCGCCTCCTGCACCGCCGCGATCCGGGACCTGGTGGACCCTGCGTTGAAGGGGGAGGATCCGGCCGAAGTGAACAGGCTTTGCGGTGTCATGAATGAGATCATAAAACTCAATCCCTTCACCAAGGCGGGCGTGGATATGGCGCTGTGGGACCTGGCGGGAAAAACCGCGGGGAAGCCGCTTTACCAGTTACTGGGCGGGAAGGTCCGTGAGGAGATTCCCATGAAGATGGTGGTCGGCGCCTTCGACGTGTCGACTTCCGTATCCCTTGCCGAAAAGTTCCTCCAATGGGGCGTGCAGTGCCTCAAGGTGAAAGTTGGGATCGACCCCGGGGAGGATCTCGAACGCGTTCGTGCGATACGCGCGTTGGCGGGTCCCGAAATAAGGATCGGCATCGACGCGAACTGCGGGTGGCCGCCGGCGGTCGCGCGCCGGATGCTGCGCCTGCTCGAACCGCTGGACATTTTGTTCGCCGAGCAACCCACTGCCCCGGACTATGACGATGAAGTCGCCCTGCTGAGGACAGGCACGACCATACCCATCATGGCCGACGAAAGCGTCTTCACGCTGCACGACGCCTGGCAGACGGCCAAACGGCAGGCCGCGGACATTATCAGCGTCTATCCGGGAAAGAACGGGGGCATCGGCCAGACACTGGGCATTGCGCACCTGGCCACGGCGGCGGGACTGCGCTGCCACATGGGAAGCAACCTCGAACTCGGGATCGGCACGGCTGCCATGCTGCACCTGGCGGCCAGCGTGGAAGCCATCGACAGCGAGACCTATCCCGGTGACCTTCTCGGTCCACTGTACCACGAAGGCGATCTGATCGAGACCCCGCTGGAACTCGGGCCGACCATCGCCAGGGTACCGGAAGGGCCGGGTCTCGGCGTCACCCTGGACGAAGCGCAGGTCGAACGATGGAGGGACGCGTCATGACCGGCTTGTACGGCCAGATCACCCATTCAACAGCAGTACCTGACCAAAGAAAGGACAGCTATGACCGGCGATCGTAAATACAAGGCCTGCGTGGTGGGCTTGAGTGGAATCGGGGCGGGACGGCCCCTCCTGGACGGCGACCACGGGCTGGGTTACGAAATGCCCCACTGTCATGCGCCGGCTTACGCCCACCTGCCCTTTACGGAGTTGGCCGGGGTCTGCGACCTGCAGGAGAATCTCATCCAGGACGCCCTCGAAAACTGGACGGGCACCTCTCCCGGTCTACGGGGATTCACGGACTACCGCGAGATGCTTGATGTATGCAAACCCGACATTTTGAGCGTGGTCACATCGGACCACCGCCACGCGGACATCGTCGTGGACGCGGTCGAAGCGGGTGTACGCGGCATATACTGCGAAAAACCGATCGCCACCACGCTGGCGGATGCCGACCGGATGATCGCGGCCGTGGAAAACGGGCAGGTGGCCATGACCATCAACCATACCCGCCGCTGGTTACCGGTTTACCGGGAAGTCAAAAAACTGCTCGACGAAGGGGTGATCGGAAAGTTGAAACGCATCACGGTCAATTTCGGCGGTCCCCGGGCCATACTATTCCGAAACGGCACCCACATGATCGACATGATCTGCTTTCTCGCCGGATCCGAACCCGCGTGGGTCTTTGCGGAACTCGACGAAGGGTACGAAGACTACTGGCCCTACCAGGGCGACGGCGGCAGAAACGCGGACCTGGAACCGGGGTGTTCAGGCTTTGTCCATTTCAAGAACGGCGTACGGGCTTTCTACAACGGATCCAAGGGAATGGAGACCCGGGGAGGCTACGAACTGGACGGGACCGACGGGTGGATGTTTATTCACCAGTACCACTACGAACTCGATACGGGCAATGGAATCCAGACAGTCGTGCCGGACAGCCCCACGCATTTCAACTCGGCGGCCGCCGTCAGGGACCTCGTTCACGTTATGGAAAACGGCGGCAAGACGATTTCTCCACCCCGCGCAGCGCGGAACACCCTGGAAATCATCCTGGGGTTTCTCGCATCGCAGAAAAACGGCAACGTACGCATCGATTTCCCTTTAGACGAAAACACGGTGTAACCCGCCATGAGCATTCGCATCGCCATAGACACGGGCGGCACGTTTACCGATCTCGTCCTGTCCGATCCCGTCACGGGCCGGCTGGTATTCGACAAAGTGCCGAGTACGCCGGCCGATCCGAGCAAGGCACTGGTGGAGGGCGTGAAGGGTCTCGTTGCCAAGGCGGGTTTCACCAGCGATGATATCCTGTTCCTGATTCACGGTACCACGGTGGCCACCAATACCATCCTGCAGCGACGGGGCGCCCGTACGGCCTTCATCACCACCGAGGGATTCCGGGACGTGCTCCACATCCAACGGCAGGACCGGCCCCACCTGTACAACATGCGTGTTCGTCGAACCCCCGCTCTCGTACCCAGGTCCCTTCGCTACGAACTGCCGGAGCGAACCCGTCACGACGGATCCGAAGAACTGCCCGTCGACCTGGATCGACTGAATGCGTTGATCGCGGCACTCAGGGCAGATGGCATCGAAGCGGTTGGCGTTGGATTCCTCCACAGCCATATCACACCGGGGCATGAGCAATCCGTTGGAAAAGCGCTGCGCCAGGCGCTTCCGGATACCACGGTCTGCCTCTCCTCCGACATGAGCCGCGAAGAAGGCGAATACGAGCGGTTCAGCACCTGTGCCATGAACGCCTACGTTCAGCCTGTTATGACGAACTACCTGAAGAAGGTGGGTGATGCCCTGTTGGAGTCGTCTATCGAGGCGCCGCTCTACGTCATGAAATCCAATGGCGGGGTTACGTCATCGGAAAACGCGGCCGATCACTGCGTGCATACGATCCTGTCGGGACCGGCCGGCGGCGTGGTGGCCGGCGAGGAAATCGGGAAGCGGCTCGACCGACCCAACCTTATCACGGCCGACATGGGAGGTACGAGTTTCGATGTGGCCATGATTCATGAGGGCGCCATCGCCTTCGCAAAGAACGCGGAGATCGACGGGCTGGCCTTGAAGGCACCCATGATGGACATACATACGATCGGCGCCGGTGGCGGAAGCATCGCGTGGATCGACTCGGGCGGAGCCCTGCGCGTGGGTCCACAATCCGCGGGCGCCGTTCCGGGCCCCGCATGCTACCGGACGGGTGGCACCGATCCCACGGTGACAGACGCGAACCTGGTGCTGGGCCGATTATCGACAGACAGCCTGCTGGGCGGCGCCATCACCCTGGACCCGTCGGCGGCAAAAAAGGTGATCGAGGAGAAAATCGCATCCTCGCTGGACTGCACCGTGGAGGAAGCGGCCGAAGGCATCGTCCGGGTGATCAACGCCTCCATGACGGCGGCCATCCGCAAGCTCACCGTGGAACGCGGGTACGACCCCCGTCTGTTCACGCTGGTGCCCTTCGGCGGCGCGGGGCCGCTCCACGGGGTCGAACTCGCCCGGGAACTGGGTATACGCGACGTGGTTATTCCTCTCGCTCCAGGGGTCGCTTCAGCCGTGGGCCTGGTTTTTTCCAACCTGAGGTCGGACCAGATCCAGACCCACGTAGAACTATTGAACAGGCTGGACGCGAGGGAATTCGAGCAAATACTGGAGGAGCTGACCGAACGAGCGATAGGGGACCTGGAAACGTCGGCAGAAGGAAACATCCCGGTCATTAGCCGGCGCGGGGGCCTGAGGTATTTGGGGCAGGGCTACGACATTCCGGTCGACCTGCCAGGCGGACCCGTCGATCTGGCAAACCTCGAATCCGCCTTTCACGACGAACATGAGCGGCAATACGGATTCGCCCGGCGCGACCAGCGGGTGCAACTCGTGAACATCTGGGTATCCGCGGAGGTTCCGATCGCCGATGACCAGCGTAAACCCGCAGAACGGAAAGTATCGGATACTCCCATGCCCGGTTCCATTCGCCCCGTTTACCTTTCCGGGAACTGGGTAGATACACCCATCTACAGCAGAACCGGGCTCTGCCCGGGGCACCGCATCGTGGGACCGGCGATTATCGAACAGCTCGATTCCACGTCGCTGATCCGGCCCAATCAGAATGCATTAATCGATGCCTGGAACCAGATCACCATAACCGGTTTGGGAAACCCATGAAGACCGATCCTATCACACTGGAACTGATGCGCAATCGATGGACGGGCATCGCGGAAGAAATGTGCGCGGCCCTGATCCGCACCAGTTATTCCACCAATATCAAGGATCGCCGGGATGCTTCCGCGGCAATTGTGCAGACTTCCGGAGAGATTCTCGCCCAGGCCGAATCGGGTGTGCCCCTCCACCTGGGCGTGATGCCCGGCGTGGTCAGATCCATCCTGGAGGAGTATCCCATATCGACCATGCGGCCCGGTGACGTGTACATTACGAACCTGCCGTACCCGGAAGGTCCGGGTCATCTGCCGGATGTCTCCCTGGTATCCGCCATTTTTAATGACGGACGCGCAGTTGCGCTGGCAGCCTCGACCGCCCATCACGTGGACATGGGCGGATTCGCGCCCGGCAGCATGCCCTTCGGCGTCACGGAGATCTACCAGGAGGGGCTGCAGATCCCTCCGTTGCCCATATTCAAGGCTGGAGGGTTGAATGAAGATGTATTCAAGCTGATCAACCAGAACGTGCGGACACAGTACGAAGTGCGGGGCGACCTGATGGCCCAGTACGCCTGTGCCCAGATCGGCCAGCAGCGGGTAAGCGAACTCATGTCCCGGGAATCTCCGGATGAAGTCATCTATTACATGGACGAGATCCAGGACTACGCAGAACGCCGGATGCGGGCGGGATTGCGTACGCTGCCGGACGGTGAGTATGCCTTTGAGGATTTCCTGGACGACGACGGCGTCACCGATACGCCGGTGAAAATCGCGGTCACCCTGACCATCACCGGCGACGAACTGCGCGCTGATTTCTCCGAGTGCAGCGACCAGGTGCTGGGTCCGCTAAACGCACGACTACCGGCGGCCGCTTCCTGCATTAGCTATGTCTGCAAAGCCGTAATCGATCCGGATCTGCCCGCCTGCGCCGGGGCCTACAGGCCGTTGGACATCTTCGCTCCGGAGGGCTCCATCCTGCAGGCTACCTACCCGGCAGCGATCGGAAATGCCAATATCCTGACGGACCAACGCGTCGTGGACGTGCTGATGGGCGCGCTGTACCAGGCGGTCCCCGACCGGGTGTGTGCGGCTTGCAGCGGAGAGATGAACCTGGTCAATATCGGGGGTATCGATCCCCGGACCGGGGACTACTACAACTACGTGGAAACCTACGCCGGCGGGCAGGGCGCCATGTACGATCTCGACGGCGAAGACGGCGTGCACACCCATCTTACCAACACGCGCAACGCACCGGTCGAAATCATGGAACGCACTTACCCGCTGCAGGTTGAGCGGTACGGGCTGATACCGGACACCGAAGGCGCCGGCCGCCATCGTGGAGGATGCGGGATGATGCGGGAGCTGAAGTGCCTGGGCGACCGCACCATCATCACGCTGGGATCCGACCGCCGCAGATTCACGCCCTGGGGCCTGGAAGGCGGGGGGAACGCGACGGGTGCCCACTGTTACGTCGTTGCCTCAGATGGACACGAAAAGGAAATACCGACCAAGACGCACACTGAACTTTACAGGAACGACGTCCTGCGAATCGAGACACCCGGAGGCGGTGGATGGGGAGACCCGGCCGAACGCGACCGGAACAAGGTGGAGAAAGACATACTGGACGGACTCGTAAACCGCAAACGGGCGAGAGAACAATATGCATACGAGAAGGACCCGTCACAGGAAACCTGACTGAGGTGGAGGAGGTCTTCGACGAGTTCGTTTCGTTCAGGGCGGGAAACGTACCTGGCACTGCGGCGCCCATACGCTGATCAACAGCCAGGAAACCTGCCTGATTACCGGCCTGGCCGCGACAACGCAGATCGGTGCGGACTATCCCTTCGACGATCCCCAGGCAAGACGGACGTTCAACCACTACGGGAGCATCCTGCACGGCTGGCGCTTCAGGAAAGCGAAGGGCTGAAAACCACGGGCCTCCCTAGGCAAGGGGCGATCGGCAGCGCCGATGATCCTCGCTGCGTTACAAGATGATATCCTGCTTGCCTTGTTGATTCCAAGTGCATATAATACTTGCAGTTAAGCGCCCCATTGGGGAACTTGACCAGAGGATCCATTGCTACTCAGGCACCGGCCCCTACATGGCCACGGCACCTGTGCCGGACGATGGAGGAATGAGCTTGAATACCACTGAGACGATCTCCGTAACTGCGGTTAGAAGTGACACCGTGCAGGGGGACCAGCGTTCCGTGGAGGAGCTGCCTCCATTCCCGGAAGGGTGGTATTTCGTTACAGCCCGCAAGTCCCTGCTACGAGAGAAACTGATCGAGAAGACCTGGATGGGGGAGGAAATCGTCGCCTGGTGTGACGGGGAAGGCCGCATTTGCGTTGCCGACGCCGTATGTCCACACCTGGGCTCGCACCTGGGTCCGACGGTTGGCGGGCAGGTAAGCGACGGTCGCCTCGTTTGTCCGTTCCACGGTTTCGAGTACGATACGACCGGGCAATGTGTTGCGACTCCGAATGCCCCGGCTCCCAGGGCCGCGAAACTGAAGGTATACGAGACTCGCGAGATCCTCGGCCTGGTCTTTGCCTGGTACGGGACCGGAGGCCGGTCGGCGCACTGGGACCTGCCAGAGGCCCCGCCCACCGGTGCGGAGTGGGGCGAACCGGGTTTCCGGTCCCTCCGATTCCGCAGCCATCCCCAGGAAACGGCGGAGAACTCCGTGGACTTCGGACACCTGCGCTATGTGCACGGTTACGACAATGTGAATCCCGTCGGTGAGGTATCGATTGACGGACCCTATTTAAAAAGTTGCTTCGACTTCAAACGCATTCGGAGAGTCCTGGGTGTAAAAGATCTTGTTTACGACATCTCGGCCGTCACTCACATCCACGGACTGGGCTACTCATACGTCGAAATCCATGAGAAAACCATTGATATGCGTTGGAGACTGTGGGTACTTCCTACGCCCATAGATGGTTCCCTGATCGACCTGGTGCTCGTCAGCCAACTCCGTGAAATCCGCAAGCCCCGACGGTTTATTTCGGGTCTGGGGTTCCTGCCGATGAGGTTGCGCAACAGGCTGATGAGTCTGATCCTGCTTTCACAGCAGAAAAAGGACGTGTTACAGGATGTGGTGATATGGGAACGAAAGCGGTATCGGACGCCGCCCCGGCTGTCCCAGGCCGATGGCCCCATCGGTAAGTACCGACGGTATTGCCGGCAGTTCTATCCATAACTGGAGACCGAGGCGGGCAGAGCTTATCCGCCGCTCTCCAGTTCCGCCAAAGCCTCCAGTATCCCCTGCTGGATCAACTCCTCGTAGGCATCCCGCGCTGGTAGTTCGGCCGCCTTCGACAGCAACTCCCTGGCTCGCTTCCGGCCTCCCTCTCGATCGAGTTCAGGCAGTCTGAGCGCATATTCGTACAGCACGACTTTCGAGTCCGGCGCGAGTTCCAGGGCCCGCTCGTAATAGATGACAGCGTTCTTCCGGTTTGCCCTGTACATGAATCGGGCAACGCGGCCGGCATTGGCGATGTCTGCGTGCCAGCCTCCGAAGGCCATATGCGCTTCGGCGAAGTCCGGGTAGATGTCAAGTGCAGCCTCGAGCAGACCGCGGATCTTGCCCGCCAGGCCTCGACGAAACGCCGTAAATCTACCGACGCTCTGTGCATATCGGCCAACAGCGTGTGCGGATTGGTAATACGCTTCTGGATTGGTCGAGTCGGCGCGCACCGCCTCTTCCCCGAGCCGCATCGCGCGTTGCAGAAACCCGGACTGGTCATCCCCGGTCGCCGCGTGGTGGCCGTACACCGCGAGTGATTTTGCCGCCAGGGCGTAGCCTCCGGAGGTCCCCAGGGTTTCCGCGAGGTCCGCCGCCTCGAGAAAACGGCCTTCCTCGAAAGCGGTCGTTGCATCTTCGATCGACTGTGCATTCGCGCCGACCGGCAGAAGCACGAATACTCCAACCGCCGCGAATCGGACAAATTGGGCAAGGGTCATTTTCGACATACTGGTTCAATTTAGCTGACGGGCACTTCGCGTCTCTGCTCGGCGATGAGGAAATGCAGCTTCTTGCTCGGTTTCATCGACGGAAGCGGATCGAACCGGAGCTTGTAGTTCGCGGGGGACACCTTGAGATTAAAGTAGTGGGCGACCATCAATACGTTGACAGCCAGTTGCAGTTCCATCCACCTGTTGCCGAGACAGGTATGCGTGCCCAACCCGTACGGCGTGTACGCGCCGGGAATGCGGTGCTCATTGCGTGGAGACAGATAACGGTCGATATCGAAAGAATAGGGATCCGGAAAGTATTCTTCCATGTAATGCGGGGCCGTCTGGGCAATGTGAACCCGTGATCCTACCGGTAGTTCATAGCCCTCGAGCACACACGTATTCATCACGTTGCGCATGGACATCGGGACGATCGGGTAAATACGCAGGCACTCCATGAGGAAGCGGTGTGTGACTTCGAGCGACGATGGAGTTAAATCCTCCTCCTTCGGATCGCCCTTTTCAAACAGGGCATCGGCTTCAACCTGGATTCTGTCGCAGAGCTCGGGCTGTGACGCCAGGGCGTATACCGTAAAGCTGAATGCATCGCCAAGGTACACGCTGGCGATCAGTGCCGCAGACAGTGCGAATCGCAGGTTCGACTCCGGCACGAACTGAGGATCGCTTGCGTGCAGGCTCAGCCAGTCATCCGCAAGGTTACGCGGGCAACCGGCCCGCTGGGCGGGTGTATGGACATTTTGAATCCGCTCCAGCAGGGTGTCCACGGCTTTCGCCCGGCGTTTCATTCCCGGAGTATTCAGCATGAATTTGGGCAGGAGCCTGATGATGTGGGTGTTGAGCGCTCTTTCCTTGTACTTCATCAGATCCTCGATGATATCCTGCGTATCCACGCTGACGGAGAGCGGTGAAATCTGTGCGTTTATCATAAGTCGGCACATGCGCCTTGCAGGATAGATATCACCTTCATTCCAGTTCGACATGTATCTTCGGGCATGGGTGTAGAGCTGGTCCAGTTGCCCTGCCAGCCTGCCGCGTGAATACGCCGGAGACATGGCCTTGCGGAGCCTGAAATGATCGCCGCCATCCAGGGAAGGCAATACGCCGGATGCCCCGTATACTTTCTCGAAATCGGCAAAGTAGTCCCTGGCTCTCAGATACATGCGGCCGTGCCTGTGCGCCCAGCGGTTTATCTCGGTTCCGGAGAGGAAGATCAGGGGTTTCGCAAAGGGCGGACGGATTGTGAACACCGGGCCATACTCTTTTGTAATATCTCCAAAGAGCGCGGGTATGTTGCCTGAGCGCAGATTGGGATTGCGCAGCAGCCGACTTATCGAAACAGCCGGAATTTCCTTGGTCAGGTGGGAACGTTGAAGCAGCGGGCCGGCCTGGTTTTGCACGACCGCGTCGGCAATGGACCGGCCGATCAGATCCATCTGGCAGATTGCCTCGATACGCTTCTCTGCCTCGTCATCAAGCTGGAACATGAAGCGGAAAACGTCGCACGTATTAATAAGGCTGATTACGATTACGTCTCTCGGATCGGGGATCTCGTTCATGAAGATTGCCCGGCTGATCCGCGTTCTGATGAACTGATTTGCAGTACCCGACTCGCCGTTGCTGTACACTTCCATCTGCCAATCGGTACGGGCCAGCGTCCAGAACTCGCCGTCGTGGTGTTCCAGGATCTTCAGTTCAGTCAGGCGATCCAGCACCGAATCAATGATCGCTTCGGCACGGGAGGCGAGGTGTTCTATCCAGTACTGGGTGTTTTGATGCTTGGGTTCGCTGGCAATTTCCCTCAATATGGGATCGAGGGTGGGATTGCCCGTTTCAGTCTGGTCCAGGAGGAACAGAGATTTCATGTCCGTGTCGATGCGGGATCTGAGTGAAAGCTCCGCAAGCACGGCTCCGACAACGGCACAGTTCAAATCAAATCCGGGTACCTGGTGGAAGTAGCCGGTCTCCTCGTTGAGGAGCATCAGGATGAGTTCCTGGGTCAGAGTCAGCGGTTGGGTTGACACGCCCGCTGTAGTATCGGCCATCAGCTTTGGCCTCCCTGCAAAATCTCGATACCATATGGCTCTTTGCCATTGCTGTCCTATCGTAAATATGACTTATCATAAATATTACATATCGTAAATACGCTATTAGGCCGAGTTAGGCAAGTCTTATTCTAAGTTGCCGAGCATCGGACTGCGCGCCTTACCGGTCGCTGGACCACAGATTGACCGGTTCTCAGGTTTGGGTTACGGAACTGCCGAGCTATGCAATCAAACGCTGATGGATGGAGGATAGGGCGGGAACAACGACCATGAGTATAGCCGTGGTAAAGAGGATGCCGCAACCGAGCGATGCGGCAAAGGGGATCAGGAACTGGGCCTGAATGGCGGGTTCGAGAATAAGGGGCATGAAGCCGAGGAAAGTAGTCAGAGAGGTGAGCATAATCGGACGAAAACGCCCTTTGGCGCCTTCTATGATCGCGGTTCGCGCCGAATCCCCTTCCCTCAGTTTCTGATCGATGAAATCCATCATGACCAGGGAATCGTTCACCACAACACCGCTCAGGCCGAAGATTCCCATGAAGGATACCGCGCTCAAGGCCAAACCCAGGACCCAGTGACCCAGTATCACTCCGATGAAACCGAAGGGGATGATGGCCATGATGATGAAGGGCTTGGTATAGGACCGGAGAGGGATGGCAAGCAGTGTGAAAATCATGATCAGGGCAATCGCGAACCCGCGATACAGCGCGTCCAGGGACTCGAGTTGCTGCTGTTGTTCGCCTCCGAACGTGTAGGCCAGGTCCGGGTACACGTCGGTCAGGTCCGCGAGGATCGAATTCTCCAGGATGCTGTTGGCTTCGTTTCCGGTAATCACTGAAGGATCTACGTCCGCGGTGACCGTGACGATTCGATGACCATCCTTACGTCGGATGGCCGGCGGCGACATACCCGATTTCAGCGAGGCCACACTGGTAACCGGGACCTCTGCACCGCCCGGTGTACGTAGCAGGTACCCTTCGATATCCGTGATGGAATTCCGCTCGGCGGCGGGCAAGCGGACGTAGACCCGCACTTCTTCCCGGCCACGTTGTACCCGGACCGCCTCAGCGCCAAAAATCGCTGCTCGCGCCTGGCCGGCCAGTGATTCCAGCGTGAGACCCAGGGTCCGCGCTTCCGGCCGCAGCTCGAGCTGAATTTCCGGTATGCCCGGGGTGTGATCCGAACGTACGTCGTAAACACCTCCCACTTCTCGGAGGCCGTCGACCACGGAGTTTGCGATCTGGACGAGGCGGTCCGGATCCGGATGGGACATGACGGCCTCGACAGGATTGCCCAGGTCTATGACCTCACCACTGAAGGTAAT
Organism: bacterium; assembly: GCA_965262815.1. Taxonomy (GTDB): domain Bacteria; phylum JAAXHH01; class JAAXHH01; order JAAXHH01; family JAAXHH01; genus JAAXHH01. Next base: position 1,357,411 of record OZ253560.1, read on the forward strand.
GCCGCGCGCGTAGGGCAACACCCCCACCTCCTCTCGCCAGGCCTGGACGAAGTCTATGGTGGAGATCTCTCTTTGCTGCGCACCCAGCAGTTTAAACTCAATGGTTGCGATATTGGATTCCGGATTCAGGGTTGGCGAAGGATTCAGTCCTCCGCCCTGTATCCGCGGGCGCTGACCGACCGTCACGATTACACCGGACAGCAACGGAGGCGCATCCGTCGGCCGTTCGCGCGAGAGTCGTTCGATGACCCGGTGGCCCGCGGCTTCCAGTTCCTGCGCCACCTCGTGCGTCCTCGGCGCGGTCGAACCGTCGGGCATGTCCAGCGTGACCGTTGCGAAATCCCCCTCCACCTCAGCGGCCAGAGTGGTAGGGACGATTCCCGCCGGTATAAGGGATATGCTCAACACGAGCAGGCCCGCGGCCCCCGCCATCGTCACCACGGGCTGATCCGTCGCGAAACGCAGGGTCCGGTCCAGGGGTCCCTGTACGAACCGGTCAAGCTGTGTGTTCACCCCACCCTGAACCCGTGCGAAGAACCGATCGAACGCGCTTTTCGGCACCCATTCCGGGCCATGCAAATGGGACAGGTGGTTGGGCAGGATCAGAAGTGATTCGACGAGGGAAACCAGCAGGATGGCGATCATGATGATCGGCAGGGCCCGCCAAGACTCTCCGATGCCACCGGGAATGAACAGCAGGGGAACGAAGGCAACCACTGAAGTGAGGACCGCAAAGGTCAACGGCACTTTTATCCGCCGCACGCCGCGGATCGCAGCCTGAAGTGCAGGGGTACCCCGCATGCGTTCGTATCGGATGTGCTCGGAAACGACGATGGCATCGTCGACGACAATACCAATGGCAAGCACAAAGGAGAACAGGCTTTGGGCGTTGATCGCCACGTCGAGTATCAACATGACCGCCAGGGCGCCGATACCCGAAACGGCGAGACCGACGGCGACCCAGATCGCGAGTCTTATTTCCAGGAAAAGGCTGAGTGCGATCAAAACCAGTAACAGGCCCAGAATACCGTTCTTGATGAGAATATCCACGCGTTCGGCATAGTCCTGGGATTCGTCATTCCATATCGTGATGCCCACGCCTTCCGGCAGCGCCGGGATTACTTCGTTAACCAGGTGCTCCTTGACGGCCGTGGCCACATCCATCACCTGCTCGCCATCGGCCCGGTAGACTTCGACGAATGCTGCGGGATGGTTCTGATGCCGGACGATCAGGTCGGATTCCGCGAAATCATCCCGAACCCTGGCGATATCGCCAAGACGAACCACCGTACCGTCACTCCCACTGAGCAGGACGATCTCTTCGAAGTCCTGCTGGTCGTAATTCTGCCCAAGGGTCCGGACACGCACCTGGGATTCCCGGGTATCTATGCTGCCGGAAGACAATTCCAGGGAACTGCGACGAATCGTGTTGGCGATGTCGGCTGGGGTAAGGCCAAGGGCGCTCAGCCGATGAAGCGGCACCTCGATGGAGATTTCGTATCTTCTGACACCACTGACCTCGACCTGGGACACGGATGGAAGCGCCGCGAGTTTATCCTCGACCTGGTACGCCAGTTCTTTCAACGCGCGTTCGGACACATCGCCATAGACAATGAGCCGCATCATGCTCTGTCGGTTGGTCATCTCCCTGAACTGGGGACGTTCGGCGCCGACCGGGAACGACTGTATGCGATTTACGGCGGACTCGATATCGTTCAGCGCCTGGTCCATGTCCGTACCGGAGTTCATTTGAACTCGAATAGATGCGATACCCGGCCCCGCCACGGACTTGACCGCCTTCACATCATCCAATCCACTTACCTGGTCCTCGATTTTGACGACGATCGACTCCTCCACCTCCTCCGGTGTCGCGCCCGGATAGGCCATCGAGACTTCGACATGGTAGAACGGTACCGTCGGCCACGCTTCGCGATCCAGGCCGGTAAGCGACACCAGCCCAAAGGCGACGATAGCACACATCATCAGATTGGCAGCTACGCTATTGCCTGCCATGTAAGCGATGGGACCGGGTGGTTCTATGTGACTGCCGTTGTCTGTACTCATGGTGTTGGGTCGTCTTCCATCTGGACGCGCATGCCTTCCGTGGCAAACAGAATTCCACCGGTGATGACGGCCTGGCCGCTTTCGAGCGTGCCGGTCACATAAACCTCGTCGCCGGCGCGCTGCAGTACCTGTACCGGGACGATGCGCACCATGCCGCCGTCGTGCACCGTCCAGATTTCGTTGCCGGATCGCAGTGCCGCTCGCGGAACCTGGAAATATCCATCCAATTCAAGACCGTCAATTTGAACTTCAACGAATTTACCGACCAGGAGAGGGGGACCACTACCAAGAGATACTGTGCCCTCCGTCGGGCTGCCTGGTCGGGCCGGGTTCGGAACGTTTACGATCACGTGGATGGTGCGTGTCTGCTTGTCCAGCGATGCCTCGCCACGGTCCACGTAACCTTGCCAGGCATAGGTCCCATCGCCGTAACGGGCAATTACACGCACAGCCACTCGCCGATTACCGTCACCGGCCGTAAGTGACCATAGCCCGGGGATTAGCGCAGCATCAGAATCGGAGAGGGGTACGACTATTTCCACGGCATCTGCCGCATATATCCGCGCGACAGGCTGGCCGGGTGCCACGACTTGTCCCACATCCACGTGTTCTTCCTGCACATAACCGTCAAAGGGAACGGTTACCTGGGTTCTGGAGAGGGCAAGATTTGCATCGGCGAGCCTGGCTTCGTCACGGTTAAGCGCGGCCCGCGCTGCGTTCAACTGGGGTTCCCGCAGCGCAAGAGGATTTACTTCGGTATTCGAAGACTCATTCCCCGGGCGATTTGAGTAAAGCTCGTACTGTTCGCGAGCAATCGATGCCTGTTCCTCCTCTTTAAGCAATGCCACGTGGCTGGCCGCGAGATTTGCCTCTGCAATCTGCACGCGATTCTGATATTCAATCTCCTCGATGCGGAAAACCGTCTGGCCCGCCGCGATCCGTCCACCGCTCCGAAATCCTGCATCCACCCATACGATTCTGCCACCCACTTGGGGAACTATATCGATCTCCGCGCTTGGCCTCACGGTACCGGATCCGAATACCGGTATGGGACCGGTACCCGCTGTTACCAGGCCCGTCTGCACGTATGGAACCTGGGGTGGTTGTTCGGTTCGGGTCGGTTCGGGTGCCAGCGAAATCAAAAACACCGCCAAAGCCACGGAAACCACGAGAATGACGCTGGCCGTAACAAAGCTCCAGATGCGGGACATGGTGAAATACTCCGTTAGAGGTCGAATTTAGAGACGGCGGGGCAGCATGTTTTACTGAAGGGCCGCCCTTTCGTCGGCAGTCCACGCACCTCCCAATGCCCGGTGCAGAGCAAGGCGCGCGTATCCCAGATCACGTTCCGCCGCCGCCAGGACGGATAGCGCGGTAAAATGCGTTTGCGTTGCCGCCAGGAATGCTCCGTAGTCACTCACTCCGGCAACATATCGCTGTTCCAGTAACCGGGTCTCCGCCTCCGCCTCCTCCGCGATGGATACAAGCAGCGAATGACGCCGGCGGCTGGCTTCCAACCCCGCAAGAGCGGTTTCAACCTCGTTGACCGCGGTGACTACTGAACGTCCGAAGGCGGCAGCGACTTCATGCAGTCTGGCCTCGGCGAGCGCAACGTTTCCGCGAAGCCGTGACCCCTGAAACACCGGGCCAAGCAGATTCACGGTAAGATTTCGGAACCATTGATCCGGATCGAACCACTCGCTCGAATCCGTACTCTGCAACCCGATGGATCCCTGCAGCGACAATCTGGGCAGCAGATCCGCGCGGCGGGCGCCAACAGCGAATCTGGCCGCCTCAACACGGAGCCTTGCCGCGCTGACATCGGGTCGCTGTACCAGAAGGTCGGCTGGAATGCCGATTGGAACAGGTTCGAGTGAGGTGGAAGGGGACAGCGAATCGGGCAGCATCTCCGCGAGATCCGCACGGAATCCACCCAGAAGCACCCAGAGCCGTCCCTCGGCATCCGCTGTCAGTGCTTCGATCTGCGGCAGTTCAGCCTGTGCATTGCGCAAACCACGCCGCGCCAGATGCCATCCGCCCATATCGGACAGTCCCCGTTCGTATCGCGACCCGGCGAGCGACTCCAACTGCTGAAAAGTCTCCACGATTCTGCCCGCCAACCTCTGCTGGTGACGCAGGTTTACAATCTCCAGGTAGGTCCATACGGTCTCGGCCAGCACGCCCATGCGGGCATTCAAGTGATCCGATTCCGAAGCCAGCCATTCGGCACCGGCGGCGCGTGCGTCGTTGCGGTTACGACCCCAGAAGTCGAGTTCGTAGGCGAATCCCACGCCAAGGTTGTAGTGGGTCAGACCCAGGCGATCCGGGAGATCGATTCCAAGGGCGTTATTCCCGTCGGTACTCAGGCCCAGCTCGTCCAGTTGCGCTCCGATACCGGCATTGGTAGGCGTATCGGAGTCGTTTACACTGACCGAGGGCTGAATCGAAGGAAAGGCGGAGGACTTGGCGATTCGTTCCCGCATCCTGGCCTGTTGTACGCGGGCAACCGCTACGGCCAGGTCCAGATTTGAAGCCAGGACCTCTTCGATGACCTGGTCCAGGACCGGATCGTCGAATGATTTCCACCACTCGATCGGATCGTACGAACCGGTAACTTCGCTTGCGGAGAACTCGCCGGGTAACTCATTTACCGTTTCGAGTACCGGGGGCAATCGACTCGGCGCGAGGGAACAGGCGAGAAGAAGGCAGCCAGTCACAACAGAAAGAAACAGTCCCGGGAACGTATACCGACGAGCACTCACAAGTGATCCTCGTGAAATTGACCCCATAGCTTTGGGATCAAACCGAGATGCTGACCTATTTGATTGGAATATCGCAGCACCAAGGCACAATAGTAATTGAGATGGTTTTTACTATACTGCGCCATACAGAGGAGGGTCAAGTCTCAATTTAGGTGAAATCGGCAGGGTTTCGCGTATATAACTGTGCCAGATGTTTGGACTTATCCCTTGACCGGAACATAGCGTCGGGTTTCCTTCTTAACGATTAATAGTAATGCAACCCAACACGATTGGATTCCCTCATAAATCAAGTCCTTTGACGCCACCCATCCTTGAATTAAACAATCTTTCCTTCACCTACCGGGATGCTCCGCTTCCCGCGCTGGACGGGATCACTTACCTTCACCGTTCCGGCGAATTCACTGTCATCGTAGGCGAGACCGGTGCGGGAAAATCCACCCTTTGCCGCTGCTTCAACGGCCTGATCCCCTCGTTCATTAAAGGTAAACTGGAAGGTCGGTTCCATGTCTCCGGCATGGAGGATACCACCAGCCACCAGGTCTACGAACTGGCTCGTACCATCGGCCTGGTGTTCCAGGACTTCGAGGCCCAGTTGTTCTCCACCAACGTCGAACTTGAAACGGCTTTCGCACTCGAGAATTTCGCCGTGGACCGCGAAGAAATGAGAAACCGTGTCAAACAGGCGTTGAACAGGGTCGGCCTTAAGGGTTTCGAAGAGCGGGACCCTTCCAGCCTGTCGGGCGGAGAAAAACAGCGCCTGGCCATCGCGTCGGTGCTTGCGGGCAGACCGTCGCTGGTCGTCATGGATGAACCGACGACGGACCTGGATCCCGTCGGCAAACGGGATATCTTTCGGCTGGCGCAGGTCTTGAGAAATGAAATAGAGGGCATCATCCTGGTCGAGCACGAGACCGAACACGTCCTGACCGCGGACCGGATCGTGTTGATGCACGAGGGACGAATCGTCAGCGAGGGCACGCCACATGAAATACTCGCCGATCCCCGAAAGGTCGAACGGCACGGCGTGCGTCCGCTCCAGACTACCGCCCTGCTTGCCGAGCTGGGACTGGAAACCGACGCATTGACCATTGCGGACGCCGTGGACCGGGTCCGCTCGTCCGGATGGCGTGTCAAAGCGTCCGCCCAGGAGATCCTGGACGGCGGTCAGAAGCCTGAGTCAGATCATTCCGTCGTTCACATCGAAAACCTGGTCTTTCGGTACGGGGACTCGCCACCCGCGGTGGACGGCGTTTCCCTGGATATCATGGCCGGCGAGTTCGTCGCCCTGGTCGGCCAGAACGGGTGTGGAAAGACGACGCTTGCGAAGCACCTCAACGGACTGCACGCTCCGACGGAAGGGAGCGTGGAGGTCCTGGGGAAGTCTGCTTCGGAGTGGGCCCTGCACGATCTGGGGCGCCGTGTAGGGTACGTATTTCAAAATCCGGACCACCAGATATTCGCAAATACCGTTCTGGACGAAGTCGCTTTCGGCCCGCGCAACTACGGTCTGGCGGAAGAAGTAATCCGGGAGAAGGTGGATGCTGCACTTGAAGTAACCGGCCTGGCCGGCCGAGAAGAAGCGGATCCCTTCAATCTGACCCGGGGAGAGAGGCAGCAACTGGCCGTGGCTTCCGTTCTGGCCACGGACCCCGAGATTCTGGTCCTGGACGAACCGACGACGGGACTGGATTACCACGGGCAGGTCGCCATTCTGGATCTGATCCGCAGGCTGAACGATTCCGGAAAAACGGTCATCATAATCACCCACTCCATGTGGGTCGTCGCCGAGTATGCCGACCGATGCATCATCATGTCCGGGGGACGCGTCGTCCGGGACGGGGACGTCCGTTCGTGTTTCCAGGATCCGGAGCTGCTTGAATCGCTTTACCTGGAAGCGCCCGAGGCCGTACGCATCGGGTACGAATTCGGACTCGTCGCGCGGTCCGTTGAAGAGATCGCCGCCAGTCTGGAAAGATCAGACGAATAGTTCAAGGTTGTCCTGGATCACGTCAGGTTCACAGGTTTACAGGTTCGCCCATGGTACTCTACATTCCAGCGGATACCTTGCTGCATCGACTCCACCCCTCGACCAAGATCGTGGGACTGGCGATGCTGCTGATTCTTACGGTGGCTTTCCAATCGCCCTGGTATCAACTGACCATCCTGGCGGGCATGCTGGTATTAGCCCGCTCGGCCGGGGCTTTCAAAAACCTGCGGCGCATCCTGCCGCTCATGATCACCGTACTGGTGTTCAGCGTCGTTTCCTGGTCGCTGTTCAAACGCGTCGGCGAACCCTTCTGGTCCTTTGGACTGCTTACACTGTCCACGGAGTCCATTCGATTTGGATTCGCCATGGGTTTCCGACTGGAGGCCATGCTCATTTCCGGCATGATCTTCGTATCCTGCACGAAAGTGGAGGAGTTCGCCTACGGGCTCAGGGCCATTGGACTGCCCTTTGCGGTGAGCTTCGCGCTCTCTCTTGCCTTTCGCCTCGTTCCCTTGTTCTTTACTCGCATAGGAACGGTCGTCCAGGCGCAACAGGCACGGGGCCTTGACCTGAAGAGCGGAAACGTGTTGCAGCGAGCCCGGAAGTATGTGCCGCTGCTGGTGCCCATATTCGTATACGCCATTCGGGATACCGACCTGCTGTCCATGGCACTCGAATCCAAGGGTTTCGGCATGAAAGGCCGTCGAACGGAGTTTCTCTCCTTTCCATTCATCTGGCGTGACTATGCCATACTGGGCATACTGTTGATAATGAACCTGGCGGGCTGGCTGATGCCGGTCCCATGAGACCGTCCAGAGCGAGAAGCTCCGGGAGAGGGATGAAATGGACAGAAGATTTCGGGCCGGCGTGATCGGCCGTACCGGCAGGGGAAACTATGGCCACGGCCTGGACACGGTTTATCTCGAAATGGAGGACGTGGACATCGTAGCAGTGGCCGATGACGACCCGGACGGTCTGCAGGAGGCGGGAAGTCGCCTGGGCGTGGAGAACCTGTACTCGAACTACCGGGAGATGCTGCGAAACGAGTGGTTCGATATCGTGAGCATCTGTCCCCGGTGGCTCGACCAGCACGCCGCGATGACCCTGGCCGTCGCGGAAGCGGGCGCGTGCATTTTTCTGGAAAAACCCATTGCCCGGTCGCTTGCCGAAGCCGATACCATGATCGACGCTTGCGAGAAAGCCGGTGTCATGATGGGTATCGCCCACCAGGGCCGGATGCACGCCGCTGCGTGGCATGCACGCAAGCTACTCGCGGAAGGTGCGATCGGCGATATACTCAACATGCGCATGAACGGTAAGGAAGATCACCGCGGGGGTGGCGAGGACCTGATGGTGCTGGGCACCCACCTGTTCGACATGCTTCGATTCCTCCTAGGCAGGAATCCCGCCTGGGTACAGGCGACCGTGACGGTGGCCGGCGGCCGATCCGCGACCCTGGAAGACGCCGTCGAAGGACCGGAAGAACTGGGACTCATCGCCGGCGACGCCATCCACGCGATGTATGGTTTCGGACACGGAGTGACAGCTACCTTCGAAACACGACGCAACCAGGCGAATCATCCTCACAGGTATGGTATGTGGATATACGGGTCGGAAGGTATCATGACCGTACACGAGGCGTCCCAGCAGATCCGGATCTACGAGTCCCCCGTATGGCATCCGGATGGCGACGTGGCCGTTCGCGACGTTACCGCGGAAGCCCTGGGGTTGCCACCGGACGAGCAGCCGTCCATGGCCTCGCTCCAGACGTCGGCGAACGTCGCCGTCGTCCGTGACGTATTCGAGGCGAGACGGGATGGCCGCAGGCCAATAAACAGCGGCTACGACGGCCGCTGGGCCCTGGAAATGATCCACGGCATCTACGCCGCCCATCTATCGGGAAGCCGCATCACGCTTCCGCTGGAAAACCGGGACCATCCACTGCTGCCGAACCTCATCTAGCAAAACCCGGTCATACAGGAGCGCAAGGTGAAAATCACCCAGATCCGAGTCACCCCGGTCAAGCCGCCGGGTTCCGATCCGACGCCGTATACCAGGCATTCCATCAATCCCATCTACCACTATACGGACCTAAAGTACGATGCCCCGCCTGAAGCCAGGCCGAAGTATCCCGACGGACCCAGCGCGCTCATCATCGAAATAGAAACCGACGAGGGGGTGACCGGCGTTACGCAGAAGGGTTATGGCCTGCCGGGTGTTTATCCCATTCTGGAACAGGTGCTCGCTCCCCTGCTGATCGGTGAGGATCCCATGCGCACGGACTGGCTTTGGGAGAAGATGCACCGATACTGCATATCCCAGGCGAGGGAGGGCGTCACCAGCAGCGCGATCAGCGCTATCGACACGGCGTTGTGGGATCTGAAGGGGCGGTATCTGAACCAGCCCGTCTACAACCTGCTGGGAGGAAGAACCAGGGACAGGCTGCGGGCCTATGCCAGTGAACTGTACGTCTACGCCAGTCCGCAGGGCGACCCCGACCTGGGCCTCTTGAGGGAGGAGGCGTCAAGGTACGTGGAACTGGGATTCACCGCCGTGAAGCAAAGGTTCGGATTCAACCAGGACGACGGGATAGAGGGCATGAAGAAGAACCGCCAGGTGGTACAGACCCTCAGGGAAACCATCGGCGCCGACATCGAACAGATGGTGGACTGCTGCCGTTCCTTCACCGCCGACTACGCGATCAAGATGATTCGCATGGTGGAGGAATTCGATCTCGCCTGGGTGGAAGAACCGGTCCATCCCCATGACTGGCCCGGTTACGTGAAGGTGCGGCAGGCTGCTTCCATGCCCATATCGGGTGGAGAAAACGAATACGGGAAACACGCCTTCGCCCGGTGGCTGGAGATGGGTTGCGCCGATATCTGGCAGCCCGACGTGGACCGATGCGCGGGTATAACGGAAGTGCAGAGAATCGTTCATCTCGCCGCCGCGAACGACATTCCGGTGATTACCCACGGAGGGTGGGTGGCCAACTTCCACCTGGCCATGGCCAACATGAACATGCCCATGGTGGAATACTTCCCTGGCCACAACCTCGATCCGGACATGCAGATCCTGACAGGTCAGCCCCAGCCCGTCGACGGGTACATCACCCTCTCGGATGCGCCGGGCCTGGGTCTCGAACTGAACCGGGACGCGCTGAAACGATATACGTGGAATGGCTGATGCTCATCGAGATGGTACGGTCACGGGATCTATTTAACGCGGAGACGAAATGAGTACAGATACGCGTCATAGCAACGTCACAGAGCCGGCGACACCGGACAGCCGGTGCCGAGATACGCTGGGGCGCATCGGGCTGCCCGAACCGGTATCGTCGCTTGCGAGTCGCGATTGGGATGTGATCGTCGTGGGCGCCGGCCATAACGGGCTGACCTGCGCGGCGTACCTGGCCCGGGCGGGCAAGCAAGTACTGGTCCTCGAAGCGAGGGACCGTGTCGGGGGCGCCTGCACGCTTGAAGAGACGTGGCCGGGATACCGCGTGTCGCCCTGCGCCTACCTGGCCGGCCTGCTCCACCCCCTGGTTATCGACGAACTCGACTTTCACCGTTACGGCTATCGATGGACGCCCGCGGAGGCGGGGATGTTCGTCCCCTTCGAGGATGAGTCGAGTATTCAGTTGTGGGAAGACGACGACCGCTGCCGGGAGGAGATACGCCGCCTGTCGCCGCGGGACGTGGCCGGCTTCGAGGCCATGTACGCGCCCATGAAACGCATACGTGAAGCCCTCCGGCCACCGGGAGAAGGGGACATCTGGATCGGGAGGGCGCCTACCCGGGAACAGATCGAAATGCGGCTCAAGGGTGATCGGGAGGCCATCGACCTGCTTTTCGAATGGTCCATGGTTGAGTACGTTGAGAGGTATTTAGAAGACGATCGACTCCGCATGGCCCTGACCGGACAGGGGGTGATCGGCACCAACGCCAGTCCCTACGAACCCGGGACCGCCTCCGTGCACGTCTTCCACTCCACGGCGACCATGGCCGGCATGCCCGGCATGTGGGGGTACGTACAGGGCGGCATGGGCATGGTATCCTTCATTCTCTGCGACATCGCACGGGATTCGGGCGCCGTCGTGGCGGCCGGTGTCCCCGTAGGACGCATCCTTCCCGAAGAGGGCGTGGAACTCGAAGGCGGCGATATGCTCAGGGCGCCCGTCGTCGTTTCGAACGCCGATCCGCGGGTGACCCTCCGACTGCTCGGCGACCAGGCCGATGCGGCGTGGAAGGACCGCGTGGAATCGATTCCCCAGACGGGTGCGACCGTCAAGATCAACATGGCGTTGTCCGAACTGCCCAACTTCACCAGCCGTCCTGGAACTGACGAGGATCATCACCGCGGCCAGGTCAACATTCCAATTTCCGGCAGGGAGTGGCACGATTATCACGCCATGGCCAGGTCCGGCCAGTTGCCGCCGCGGCTTTGGGAGGAGCTGTACTTCCACACCGCCCACGATCCGAGCGTGGCTCCCCCCGGGCGCCACACCATGAGCATCTTCGCCCAGTTCGTGCCCTATGCCTTTGCCGAGGGCGACTGGGATTCCCGCAGGGATGAGGTGGGCCGTATAGCGTTGGAATCGCTTGGCCGGTTCTGCAGCAACATCCCGGACGCCGTCCTGCACATGGATGTCATGGGTCCCCCGGATATTGAGCGGAAGGTGGGACTGACGGGCGGTCATATCTTCCAGGGCGAGATCCTGCCGGCCTACATGTGGGACCGTCGGCTCGAACCGCGCACGCCCATGCCCGGTGTCTACCTTTGCGGAGCCTGCACACATCCCGGCGGCAGCGTGATCGCCATCAACGGGCGAAACTCGGCCATGGAAGTCCTTGGACTTGCCGAAGGGTAGATTTAACGTAGGATTTACGGTGCTGGATCCGTTAGCGGGGCTGAGGCGGCCCGTCCCTCGGGATCAGTATGCCTGGGCGTAGACGACCTTGCGTTCCGCAGCAGAACCGCAGTATGCGCAGACGCCCTCTTCCGCATCCCAGTCCATGGGAACGCACCGGATCGTGTTCCGGGTTTCATCCTTCACCGCGGCTTCACAGGCAGGATCACCGCACCAGTGCGCGTGAATGAATCCACCGTCGCCGTTCGCGGCCGTCACAAAGACGTCGCGGTCCTGGATCTCCCGGGAATGGTCTTCACGGAAAGACAGCGCGCGCTGGAACATTTCCCGCTGCACGGTCTCCAGCAGGTCCCTGATGTGCTCGCCCAGTGACGACAGGGGCACAAAGGCCTTTTCGCTCGTGTCCCTTCGAACGACCACGGCCTGGCCGGACGCAAGGTCTCGGGGACCGAGTTCCACGCGTAGCGGCACACCCTTCGTTTCCCACTCGGTGAACTTCCAGCCCAGGCCGAACTGTTCACGATCGTCGACCTTTACCCGTATGCCTTCCAGTGATTCGAGCAGCTTGTCCACGGCGGCGCGGACGACGGCCTGATCCTCGTCGGATTTCGCGATGGGTATAACGACAACCTGGTGAGGCGCCAGGCGGGGAGGCAGCACCAGGCCCCTGTCGTCGCCATGGGCCATGATGATAGCGCCAACGGTACGGGTGCTCATCCCCCAACTCGTCTGGTAAACGTACTCCCTCGAACCGTCCCGGGTCTGAAAGTCGATATTGAACGCCCGGGAGAAATTCTGCCCCAGGTAATGCGTGGTACCCATCTGGAGGGCCTTGCCGTCCTTCATCATTCCTTCGATGGCGTATGTCTGAAGCGCGCCGGGAAACTTCTCCGCGTCGGTTTTGGGACCGAAGTGTACCGGGATAGCCATATAGTCTTCTGCGAAGGTGCGGTACAGGTCCAGGATGCGCAGCGTTTCCTCCACGGCCTCATCCGCCGTGGCATGGGCCGTGTGCCCCTCCTGCCAAAGGAATTCCGTCGTGCGCAGGAAGGCCCTGGGACGCAGTTCCCACCGGAAGACGTTGGCCCACTGGTTGATGAGCAAGGGGAGGTCTCGATAGGACTGAATCCACCTGGCGTACATGTCCGCGATGATGGTCTCGGACGTGGGACGGACCATCAGGTTCTCTTCCAGCTTCTTTCCCCCGCCGTGCGTAACAACGGCGCATTCGGGTGAAAAACCCTCCACGTGTTCCGCCTCTTTCTGAAAAAAACTATCTGGAATCAGCAGGGGGAAATACGCGTTCACGTGACCGGTAGCCTTGAACATCCGATCCAGTTCCGCCACCATGTTTTCCCAGAGTGCGAAACCGTAGGGCCGTATGACCATGCACCCGCGGGTCGGCGCGTTATCGGCGAGCTCGGCTTTTGCAATCACTTCATTGTACCAGGCGGAGAAATCGTCCGCCTGCGAGGTCAATTTTTTAGCCATGTTTTGCGCTCCAGCTTCCTGTATTGACTTCTCTTGCACCGGTTACTCGGGCCTGCCAGACCGATACGGTCCGCCAGGGAACCCCGGGATGCCGTCAGCCTATCCGGATTCCACCGTTTCATCGGACGAAATCGCAAGGTAAAATCTTCCGATTTCCACTTCAAAAAGATGGCCTTCTACATCCTGCATTTCGTATTCGCCTTCCATGGTGCCCCACTCCGAATCGAGGGGGCAAAGGCTCTGGTATTCATGGCTTTCGCCGGGTTCGAGTTCCGGTTGCAGCCCCACGACGCCTGGTCCCCTCACTTCGCTCCGTTTCCCATCTGCATTGATGATCATCCAGTGCCGGTTAATCAATTTCACCCACCGCTCGCTGCCGTTGGTGATGACTATGCGGTATGCGAACACATACTGGTCTTGACCGGGGTCGGAATGTTCGGGAAGGTAACTGGGGAAGACCTGAACCCGTATGCCTTGGGTGATCGTATCGGAATCCAGTGTTGTGGGCATCGTCCAGCTCCGCGGAGGTTGCTCGGGAAATCGAAGATGTATAAGATAAATAACCGGGTACAAAATGCCAAACAAAATCCAGAGAAGACTCCGTTCCGGGTTGCCGACCGGGGTTAAAACACCTTGACATCAGCGGGTCGTATCTCTATTCTGTCCACGGTAAAAAACATCATACAACCGGGGAGGACAGGGATGGTTCAGCAGGGTCTGGAAGGAGTCGTAGCCGCAAGATCGGCCATATGTTTCATCGATGGCTTGCAGGGAAGAATGCTGTACCGGGGCTATGACATCCACGACCTGGCTGTCCATTCCAGCTTCGAAGAAACTGCTTTCCTGCTGTGGCACGGCACGCTGCCAGGCCAAAGCCAGTTGGCAGCGCTCAACAGGCAGCTTCTCGACAGCAGGCAACTGCGTGACGAAACCTTGGAATTGCTTCGGGCACTCCCACGAGATACGGCTCCCATGGACGTGCTCCGGTCGGCCGTGTCATTCCTCGCCGCTTTCGATACAGATATGGCGGACCACACCCGTGAAGCCAATTTGCGCAAGGCCATCCGCCTAACCGCCCAACTCGCTTCTGTTACCGCCGCATGGCACAGGATCGCGAATCACCAGGACCCCATCGATCCGAATCCTGACCTCGGCCACGCTGCAAATTTCCTGTACATGCTGAGCGGCGCGTTACCGCATCCCGAGCACGCGAAGGCCTTCGATATCGCGCTGATCCTACATGCAGACCACGAGTTGAACGCGTCCACCTTCTCAGCCCGCGTAACCGCGGCCACGTTGTCTGACATGCACTCTGCCGTTACTTCGGCCATCGGCACGCTTAAGGGACCGCTGCACGGAGGCGCCAACAAGGACGTTATGGACATGCTTCACGAGATCGGGGAGATCTCGAACGCCGAGGACTTTGTCCATGAGAAGCTGTCCGCCAAAGCGAAAATCCCCGGTTTCGGGCACCGTGTATACAAGACGGAAGATCCCCGGGCGACCCACCTGCGCCGGCTCTCGGAGGAACTGGGCAGGAGGGCGGGCGACCTGAAGTGGTATGAAATGTCCAGCGTGATCGAGAAGACCATGATGGACCAGAAACGAATCGCCTGCAACGTGGATTTCTATTCCGGCTCCGTATACTCCGCCATGGGCATACCTGCTGGACTGTTTACCCCGGTCTTCGCCTGCAGCCGGATCTCCGGTTGGACCGCCCATCTCCTGGAACAGTACGCCGACAATCGCATCATCCGGCCGGTTGGAGAGTATACCGGTCCGACTGAAGCCCGCTACGTATCCATGGAAAGCCGCCCCGCGTAAACACAGCACAAGGGTAAAGTAAAATGGTACAGGCTTCACGCGCACTGGTGTTCGCGGCTGTGCTATGCGCTTTTTCTGAACCAGCCCACGGCCAGTTCAATTTCTCACTGGGCGGCGAAGTAGCCCGTCCCACTGCTGGTTTTGCCGAGCTGGTCGAAGAAGATTACGGCTACGGCGCACATGTCGCGCTGACCTACTGGTTGAGCTATAAATACCAGTTCATCGGTTCAGGGGGGTATGTCACCTACGGCAGCGAGGCGTTTTCCTCCAGAACGGAACTGGGGGAACTGGTCGATCAGGATCTGGATGAAATCGCCGACCGGATTGAAGGTAACTATTCCAGCATCCCCGTGATGGCGGGCCTCCGGTACTACCCCATGGAACGGCTGTTCGTACAGGGTTCCGCCGGCGTGGTGTACAAGAGAACGCGGCAGGAAGACAACGCTGGTTCGAATGCGGACGAGGACTTCGTCACGGAACGAGACCTGATCGTGTCCCCTGGAGTCGGGCTGTTGATCGGTCGATTCAGCATCGCCGCCCAGTACAACCTGGCCCAGGACGACTGGAAATGGTTCAGCCTGGGCGTGTCGGTAATTTTCGGTAAACTGTAAGACGCGTTCGGCCGTTACCGTTACACCCGGACTGATTGCTGTATTGCCAAACACCGAGGCACCATTGAACCGGTTCAGGCAAGCGAGAGACCGCGGCGGAAGATACCTGCTCGATCAGGTCGGAGAGGACGGTGGTTTCGGGGATCCGGAACTGGGCGTCACTGAGTATTACAAGGTGCCGGCCGCATTGCTGGTCTGTGGATTTTCCAGCGCAGCGAACAGCCTGCTCGGTTGGATCAGGCGTCACGGATTCCTGGCGAACGGAGACTTCGGCCCCCGCCCCGCCTCAGCGTTAAACAGCTACTACTACACCTACCACAATGCCTGGGTGATCAAGGCGGCGCACCGCCTGGGCGCCTTCGACCTCGCCCAACGCGGCATGGATTTCCTCCACGAATTCCACGATCCCGCCGGCGGTGGCTTCTACTCCCATCCCACGGAACGAAATCCCGAAACCGAACAGGACCTCTGGGTCGTGAGCGGCTGCGGCTGGTGCGCCATTTACACCGGCAGGCTGGACTTGGCCAAGGGCGTCGGTTGGTGGATGCGGCGTACGATGGATGACCAACCCAACTACCCGGAAGAACTGTGGACGGTGTATAGCCGGTCTCGCGGTTTGATCACCGAGGTGATCGACGGCGACGACTTCAGGTATGTCCTGACAGGGGATGAGTCACGGGACCAGTCCTTCTACCATCCCGGTATAGCAGCGGGATTCCTGTGCCGCCTGTACATGGCCACGGGGGAGGGGGAATGGCTCGAACTCGCACGTGAGTATATGCGGTTCTGCGACTACGTGGGGGATTACCATTTTCAACTGTTGCGCGCCGGCAAGGTCGGTTGGGCCGCGGCGATGCTGCATTCGCTGACGAGGGAAGAAAAGTACCGCGATATGGCTATCCGGGTAGGGGACAACCTTGTCGATTCCCAGTTAGATAGCGGCGCATGGGAATGGCCGGTCTCTGGACGAAACCTTCCGCACAACGACATCACCGCCGAAATGGTCGTCTGGCTGGATGAGATCCACCAGGCGGTGGGTTCGGACTAGTCCTCGTTTGCCCCATTTTCACGTACGACCACTGCCCTGGTACCCCGGTCCTCCGCGAAAACCTGTCGGGTAACGCCTGCATGAAGCAGAGCGATATCACCTGGGTACAGGGACATGTCCCGGCCTTCAACAACGAGACGCAGGATCCCGCTTAAAACCATCCAGTGCTCGTGCTGTCTCAATGCACCAGTCCCCAGTGCATTCAGATCATCATATCGCTGCAGTCTCCACTCGGTGATAGGGCAGCGGGGCCCAGGATCCGGAATGGGGCTGTTATTCTGGTCACCTGGAACGACAAACCCAGGTACCGTGGTTTCGGGCGGGCCATACTCCTCGACGGTCAGGTGCAGCGGCCGCTGTTTTCGTTCGAGCCGGGTCACGATGGCGTTGTTTTCGTAGGGCGTGAACATCTGGAATTGGTGGACGCAACCCATGGGAGTATAGACCAGGGTGTTGGGCGTGATTTCGTGCTTCGCTCCGTTCAACCAGACCTCGCCGCGACCCGTGGTGAACAGCCAGATCTCGTCGTTGTCGTGGTAGTGGGGCTCGACGCCGGTTCCGGTCACGCCGACCGGAAAATGCCGGTAACAACTCAGTGCGGTCCATTTTGGAAACACGCCCTGTTCCCAGTAAGTCTGGTTCGAATTCAGCGATCGAATCACGTAACGAGGGTCATTGATGACCATGGCAACCTCCTGTTCCGGTTGATGTCTTGAACGTCTAAACTATACACCCATATCCTTGAAATCTCAATTGACAAAAGTTCCGGTGGGCGGCTTTTTGTTCAAGTTGAATATCTACATTGGATGGATAGAAATCAGACTACGCTTTCGACCCTGGCACCCGGAACCGGGCCCATTTCAAGGAAACACGTATGTCCATATTGGATGCATTCAGACTGGACGGCAAGGTTGCCCTGGTAACCGGCTGTCGCAGGGGTATTGGCAAGGGGCTGGCCGAGGGGCTCGCCGAAGCGGGAGCGGATATCGTTGGAGTGAGCGCGTCCATGGAGGAATCGGGCAGTGACATCGAGCGATCCGTCACGGCCTTTGGACGGCGGTTCACCGGTTACAGCGCTGATCTCAACGACCGGGATGCACTGTATGATTTCATCCGCAAGGTCAAGTCCGATTTCCCGGTAGTCGATATACTCGTCAACAACGCCGGACTTACGCTCCGTGCACCCGCCGCCGAGCATTCAGACGAGTACTGGGACACGGTCATGAACGTCAACCTGAACGCGCCTTTCATCCTCAGCCGTGAATTCGGACGGGACATGGTCGCCCGAGGCCGGGGCAAGATCGTGTTTACCGCGTCTGTGCTGTCTTTCCAGGGCGGCATCACCGTGCCCAGTTACGCGGCTTCCAAGGGGGCGGTCGGGCAACTGATCATGGCCCTGTCCAACGAATGGGCTTCAAAGGGCGTCAACGTCAATGCCATCGCACCTGGATATATCGCTACCGACCTCACCTCCGCCCTGCAGAACGATCCCGAACGGTCCCGGTCCATATCCGAGCGGATCCCGGCCGGTCGCTGGGGTGCGCCGGAAGACCTGAAGGGTGCCGTGGTCTACCTCAGTTCTGACGCCTCCAATTACGTTAACGGTGCGATTCTAACCGTCGACGGTGGATGGATGGGTCGTTAGTATCTGTCAGTCGGTTTACGAACCGGTATACTGGTTTCGTACGACGCCTCGACTCTCCAGGGCACGATTCGTCACCAGGGCCAGCCTGACGCTTCAACGGTGATGATCTAATTAAATCAGGACCATCCATGCCGTCGGCTTACGCCCATCTGTTGACCGAAAACGAGAAGTGGCATTTCGACCTGCAGGGGTTCCTGCACCTGCGCGGCGTGATCGAGCCGGATCGCCTGTCGCGGATCCTCGAGGTCACCGATCACTGGCTGGCAGCGGACGAATCCGAGATACCCGCGCCGGTTTTCAGACATCGACAGGAGCCTTACAAGACGCACCTGGACCATATTCAGTACGGTCACCGGCTGTTCCAGGATCTGAACACCGATCCGGAGATCATCCGCGTGGTCGCGGGACTGACCATGGGTTCGCCCCGGCTGTTTCACTGTAATTTTACGAAAATGGACCGGGCCGCACCGGGCGACGAGGATCACCAGGCCTACCACCGGGACGACAGCGGCTTCAAGTTCCCGGCGGGCTTCCGGAATCCCCACAACGATTACCAGACGGCAGGAGGCGAGATCTACTGCAGCCACCTGGCCACCTGGATCGCGCTGGCCGACGTGCCTGAGGGAACGGGCTTCAGCCTGGTGCCTGGCAGTCACAAATCGGCCTTCAACACGCCCGACGAACTGAAGGTCGGAGACCACCCGCCCGTGTCGATCACCGTACCCATGGATGCCGGCGACGTCCTCGTGTTTTCGACTCACGTGTTGCACGACGCGGCGGTATGGACACAGGACCATCCCAGGATGAATATCTTCCAGCGCTACCAACTCAGCGCCTATTTCAACGAAACGGGCAAGGGCGGGCTACCATTCGAAGAATACAGGGATCAAATAACCGAAGAGGAGTACGAACTGGAATCCCTGAGCAAAGAGGAAAAAGCGGCCGTGACCCGCATGCGGCGTCACTTTGGACTGTAGTCAACTCACAGGAGAGCACCATGGCGTGGATACGCACTGTTGACGAAACGGAAGCGGAAGGCCCGTTGGAGAGGATATACCAGGGCTCGATGCGTTCGTGGGGAGGCGTGGACAACATCATCAAGGCCCACAGCCTGAACGTCTCGGCGCTTCGTGCGCTCATGACCTTCTACAAGGGCCTCATGCACGGGGACTGTGACATCACCCTGGGGCAGCGGGAGATGATCGCGGTGACTGTCTCGGTCCTGAACGAGTGCGAGTACTGAATACTCCACCATGGGGAGGGGCTCCTCATAGAAATCAACGACCAGAAAATGGTGGATACAATCAAGAAAGACTACCGTGAGGCTGACCTTGAAGCGGCCGACCGCGCCATGCTGGATTACGTCCGCAAGCTGACCCTGGCTCCCGCATCGACCACCGAAGCGGACATCGAGCAGTTGAGAGAAGCGGGTTTCGGCGACAAGGCGATCCTTGAGATCAACCAGATCACGGGATTTTTCGCCTGGTGCAACCGGACGGTGGACGGTCTGGGCGTCGAACTGGAAGCGTTCTGGAACGATCCGAACGTGACCAATGTCTAGCTGTCCGAAGGTCGATTCCTACTGCCAGCATCGAATCCTGCCTGCGCCTTCGCGAGCTTGGTGAAGTATGGACAAATTTCAAATCATACCGACCGGCGGCGCGCTCGGCGCGGAAGTGCGCGATCTTGATCTACACGGCGAACTGGACGCGGACGCCGTTCGGACACTACGTAAGGCCTTTCTCGATCACTGCGTACTGTTTTTTCGCGACCAGAAAATCAGCCAGCAGGACCTGGTGCGGTTCAGCCGGTACTTCGGAAATCCCGTTCCCCACGTAAGGCCGCAGCCGGATCGTCCCATCGACGAGATCTTCGTCATCTCGAACGTGACCGAAGACGGAAAGCCCATCGGCGCGCTGGCCAACGACGAAATCCCCTTCCATTCCGATCTTTCCTATATGCCGGAACCCGGTACGATCTCGGTCCTGTACGCCATCGAGCTGCCGGACCGGGGCGGTGATACGATGTGGGCAAACGGCTATGCGTCCTACGAAGCGCTCGATCCCGGTCTTAAATCGCGCGTCGACTCGCTGCAAGCGGTTCACCGCCACCCGATCGACGAACTGAATACGCCTGAACCCACCCTGCATCCTGTCGTTCGCACCCATCCGGAGACGGGCCGCCGGGTGATCTACGTCAGCCCCCACCTGACCCATCACATCACGGATATGGAGCTTAAGGAGGGACAGGCTCTCCTTGCCGAGTTGATCGCCCATGCCACCCATCCGCGTTTCGTTTGGAAACACACCTGGCGCGTCGGCGACCTGGTGATGTGGGACAACAGGTGCACCATGCACCGGCGCACGACCTTCGATAACCGGAAACGCCGGGTCATGTGGCGCACCCAGATGTTCGGAGTTCCGAGGAACTAGTCGGGTGGTGCGGAGAAGTGGTGTGGGCAGATCGAGCGGGGTACCGTCTGGTGGCTTGCATTACAGGCTGTGTGTGACACGGCCCGGGTCCTGCGGTCTATGAACTCAAATCCACCGCTTCGAATCCAAACCGGTCGTCCCCTTCGTTGAAAATCCTGCCAGAAGACACGGTTGAATCATGGTCCCAGACGATGATCCAACCCTCGTCGGCCGCCTGTCTGAGCAAGCGAATCTTGGCTATCATGGTATCGTAGGGGAACAGGTCGTAGGCCATGTTGTAGGGGGCGCGCAGGTGAGTCGTCATGGGCAGGATATCGCCCGAGTAGACCACCCTGGTCTCATCGGACTCCACTTTCACCAACTGGTGGTAACGGGTATGGCCGCCGGTCACCTCCACCCGGATTCCTTCCTCGATTTCCGTATTACCGTCCAGCAGGGTCAGCATACCCAGGTCCATCAGGGGCTGGTAGTTCTCCGGACGATAGGTGGTTTTCATCGTGCCATAATCGTTCAGCGCGTCCTCCCATTCGCCTTTCTGAACCACGTACCGTGCGTTGGGAAATGCGGGAACGGTCCTGCCCTCGGCATCCGTCCGGGTGGCGCCGCCCGCGTGGTCGAAATGGAGGTGGCTCAGGATGACGAGATCGATATCTTCCGGCGAAACGCCTCGGGCCGAGAGCGATCCCAGGATGGTGGAACCGGACATACCGTAGATACCCCGGTCCCGTTCGGTCATCTTGTCGCCATACCCCGTGTCGACCAGTATATGGCGGTTGCCCTTCCGGATGAGGAGGCAGTTGGTGTTGTTGGTGATCCGGTTGCGGTCGTCGGGAGGACAGATCTTCTGCCATAGCGGCTTCGGTACGATCCCGAACATACTCCCTCCGTCCAGTTTGAACAGGCCACCACTGACGACATCTAACCTCACTTTAAGCTCCCTGTTGATGATTGATTTGATCCGTAAAGTATAGTGACCGGATTTACGAATGTCATGGCAAATTGTGTATAGAGGTTGTCCGAGTGACTGGAATACCTTTTCTTTGAACCAATCGCATTGTGCAGGTAAAATTGGAATAGCGATATGTCTCTCAACGAATACATCACCGCCGCGCCCAAGGCGGAGTTGCACGTGCACCTGGAGGGATCCATCCAGCCGGCCACGCTGCTGATGCTGGCGAAACGGCACCGCGTCGACCTGCCTGCAGATACCGAGGACGGGTTGCGTAACTGGTACCGGTTCAGGGACTTCCATCATTTCATCGAGGTGTATGTCCAGATCACCCGTTGCCTTCGCACGGTCGAGGATTTCGAACTGATCGTGTACGAATTCGGCGCCGACATGGCCCGGCAGAACATACGATACGCGGAAGTCACCTTCTCGCCCAGTACCCACCTCTGGATAAACGGGGTCGACCAGGACGTGTGGTTCACAGGTCTTTCGGAAGGGCGTCGGCGGGTGAAGGAAACTTTCGGCGGAGAGATCAACTGGGTCTTCGACGTGGTGCGCAACGACGACCCCGCCGAAGGCCGGTTCGACTACACGACCGCGGTGGCCATTGAAGGCAAAAACGATGGGGTAGTCGCCCTGGGCCTGGGTGGTATGGAGGAAGGTTATCCACCCGGACCTTTCAAACCGTGGTTCGACCGGGCCAAGGCGGCCGGACTTCACAGCGTGCCCCACGCGGGCGAACACGTTGGACCCGAGAGTATCTGGAGCGCGATCACGGAACTGGGCGCCGAACGCATAGGCCACGGCGTCCGGGCCATCGAGGATCCGGACCTGGTATCCTACCTGGCGGAACATCGCATTCCGCTTGAAGTCAGTCCCACGAGCAACATCAGTTTAGGCATATACCCCGATGCGGCGTCCCATCCCCTGAAACGGCTCCACGACGCCGGAGTGGCCGTCATCGTCAATTCGGACGATCCCCCCTTGTTCAATACCACGCTTACCGACGAAATGGGTCTTCTCTCCGACCCCTGCGGTTTTTCCCCGGACACCATAGACGAGATCCTGTTGAACGGGGTCCGTTTCAGCTTTCTGCCGGAGGAAAGCAGGCAGCGCCTGGAATCGATATTCCTGAAAGAGTTGCGCGTGCTCCGGGAAAGACCTGACTTCGAATTTTAAATCAAACCAGGTGACACGCCGCCTTGTGACCGCCACCCTTGTCCTCCAGGAGGGGCACATCGGTTTTGCAGCGGGCTTCTGCCAGGGGGCAACGGGGATGGAAAGGGCATCCTGTGGGCACGTTCGCCGGATTGGGCACGTCGCCCTTGAGGATGATCCGGTCGCGGCTCAGCGTTGGATCGGGCAGCGGAACAGCCGATAAGAGGGCGGTGGTGTAGGGGTGCAACGGTTTTGCATAAAGCTGGTCCCGGGACGCCGTCTCGACGATCTTGCCGAGGTACATCACGGCCACCCGGTCGCTGATATGACGGACTACGCGAAGGTCGTGGGATATGAACAGGTAGCTGAGTTGAAACTGGTCCTGCAGTACTTTGAGCAGGTTGATAATCTGTGCCTGGATCGATACGTCCAGGGCTGAAACCGGTTCGTCGGCGATGATCAGTTCGGGCCGGACGGCCAGGGCGCGTGCTATGCCGATGCGCTGGCGCTGGCCACCACTGAACTCATGGGGATACCGCCGGGCGTGCGCGGGATTCAGTCCCACTGTTTCCAACAGGTCGGCCACCCGGTCACCGGCCTCCGCGCGGGTGCTCAACCCGTGAACGGCGAGCGGTTCCCTGAGCAGCGCGCCCACGGTCATACGCGGATTGAGAGAACCGTAGGGATCCTGGAAAACGATCTGCATCTGGCGGCGCAGACGCCTGAGATCGCCTTTCTTCATGGAAAAGACCGCGTGAGGTCGTCGATCTTCGCCTTCTTCAAGGGCGGTATGTAACGTCGCAGTTCCCGCAGTCGGATCAATCAGGCGCAGAATCGCCCGGCCAATCGTCGTCTTTCCACATCCGCTTTCGCCCACCAGACCCAGCGTTTCACCCCGTTTCACGGTAAGATCGACCCCGTCAACCGCCTTGATAACCGCCCGGCGCCGACGAAAAAATCCACCGCCCACCGGAAAATGTTTCTTCAGGCCCCGAACCTGTAGGAGATTTTCACTGGATTCTGCCATTGGTCCTCACTCCGCTAAGCCATCTTCTCCTGCATGACCCGCCGCCATTCTCCGCATCGGACTACGTGCCCGTCTTCCATGTCCTGCAGGACCTGCTGTTGCCGGCACGAATCAACCGCGAAATCGCATCGCGGCGCGAAGCGGCAACCACTCGGGAAATTCACCGGGTCCGGTACCGTACCCTCGATCGTCGATAGGTCCTCCGTACCTGAACTCATCGTCGGTACGGATGCGAGCAATCCGCGGGTGTATGGATGGCCCGGACTGCCGAATAGCGTGTTCACGTCAGCCTGCTCCACGACCTGGCCCGCGTACATGACCAATACCTCGTGGGCCATCTCGGCCACGATCCCCAGATCGTGGGTAATCAGCATCAGTCCCATGCCCAGTTCCTCCTGCAGGCGACGAAGGACGTCCAGGATCTGCGCTTGAATGGTTACATCCAGGGCCGTCGTAGGTTCGTCGGCAATCAACAGTTTCGGGTCGCAGGAGATCGCCATGGCGATCATCGCACGCTGGCGCATGCCTCCGCTGAGTTCGTGGGGATAGCTTCCGGCCCGTTCTTCCGGAAGCGGGATATCCACCAGGTCGAGCAATTCGACGGCCCTCCGCCACGCGGACTTCCGGTCCGCGCCCCGGTGCAGACGTATGGCCTCGGCGATCTGTTCGCCGACGGTGAAGACCGGGTTCAGGGAGGTCATGGGTTCCTGGAAGATCATGGCGATGTCGTTGCCCCGTATGCCCCGGATCTGTCGGGGCGAGAGTTTGAGCAGGTCCGTGTCCTCGAAAAAGACCTCGCCTCCGGCGATTCGACCGGGGGGTTGCGGAATCAGACCCAGGATCGAATAAGCGGTCATGCTCTTTCCGCAGCCCGATTCTCCCACGATACCCAGCGTCTTTCCGGTTTCCACCGTGAAACTGATGCCGTCTACCGCGCGTACCACGCCCCCTTCGGTGTCGAAATACGTTCTCAAGTCGTTTACCCGCAGGATCGTATTCAAATTTCGCCTCTTATGCGTTGCCGCGCTGCCGGGGATCGAGGGCGTCCCGCAGCCCGTCACCCAGCAGGTTATACAGGGTTACCGTGATGAAAATGGCGAATCCGGGTACGACGACCAGCCACCACGCGGCGACGTTGCTCCTCGCGCCGGCAAGCAGCGATCCCCAGGTGATGACTTCGGCGGGAACGCCGATGCCCAGGAAACTCAAGCCCGATTCCGCCAGGATGGCGCCGGCCACGCCGAAGGCCGCCGGTATCAGCACGGGGGCGATGGCATTGGGCAGGATGTGTACGGCCATGATGCGCAGGTTCGAACAACCCAGTGCCCGGGCGGCCGATATGTAGTCGAATGCCCTGACCTGAAGGAACTGGGACCGGGTCAGCCGGGCAATGCCTACCCATCCCGTGAACCCTATGATGATCATGATCCAGAACAGGCTCGGCGGGAAGAATGCCGCCGCGGTGATGATCAGAAAGAAAGGCGGGATCGCGGCCCACAGTTCGAATATGCGGGACAGGAACAGGTCTATCCACCCGCCCAGGAAGCCGGCCAGCGCGCCAAGCCCCACGCCGATGAGCAGGGATATGCCCACCGATACGAGACCAATGGTGAGGGAGTACCGGGTGCCGTGTATAAGTCCGGACAGCACGTCGCGTCCCAGCCGGTCCGTCCCGAGAAGATGTTCGCCCCCCGGCCGTTCATACCGATCGCCGAGCGTGATTTCGTCCGGTGCGTACGGGATGAGTGGAAAGACCGCCTCGCTGGTCTCGTACCGCTTGAAATTCTTCCTGGTCCGGAGCGCTTCAGGCCAGTCCATCAGACCGCTGTACACGGCATACTGTCTGAAGGCGGGGAAATAGGTTTCTCCTTCGTAGACCATGTAATACGGTTTGTTTCCCGCGATCAGGTCCGCGGTGAGCGCGATGAAGGCCATGGCTATGAGGACGTAGATACTATACAACGCAGGACGGTTTTTACCGAACTCCTTGCGGGTGAGCCGCCAGAAACTCTCCCCGCCCTGGTCCTTCGCCTCATTCACCGATGCGTTGTACACGGCCGACTGTTCCATTTCATGCTCAGGATTCGAATTCAATCTGCGTCCCCTATCCCTGCAACT
The DNA here is from genome assembly GCA_965262815.1 of bacterium. GTDB lineage: Bacteria > JAAXHH01 > JAAXHH01 > JAAXHH01 > JAAXHH01 > JAAXHH01. The sequence continues at coordinate 1,383,397 of OZ253560.1, forward strand.
GGTCGAAGGTAATCCGTGGATCGACCACCTTGAGCAGGATGTCGGATACCAGGATACCCAGGAGTGACAACAGGGAGCCAATGGTGAAAATAGCCATGACCATCGGGTAGTCCCGGTTCAACACGGACTCGAATCCGAGCAACCCCATCCCGGGTATGGTGAATATCGTTTCAATGAAGACGGATCCCGCAATCAGCGCCGGCAGTAGACTGGCCGAGGTAGTCACGATCGGAATCAGGGAGTTGCGGTACACGTGCCGCAGTATGACTACTTTTTCCGACAGCCCTTTTGCCCGGGCGGTACGTACGTAGTCCTGCCGCAGGTTCTCCAGCATGCTCGTCCGCATGAATCGGGATATGGTCGCGAAGCTGATGTACGCGGAGGCGAGTACCGGAAGGAACATGTGGTACATGTGATCCGTGAGTATTCTCCAGGTGCTCCAGTCGCTTGACGCTTCCAGCGATTGTATGCCCGATGCCGGGAACCAGTAGAAGAACTCCCGGTTGCACAGGAAGATGATCAGCAGCATGCCCACCCAGAATGAAGGCATGGACCAGAGGACGAAGGTGCCGGTCGTAAGCATCCGGTCCGTAAAGGTGTTCTGCTTGACCGCGAGCCAGACTCCGAGGGGCAGGCCGACCAGGTAGGCAATGACGATGGCGATCATATTGATTTCCAGCGTCACGGGCAACCGCTCCAGGACCCGGCCGATGACGGGCTGATTATCCTTGAAGGAACGGCCGAAGTCCAGGGTAACGAATCGGTATCCCGAGAGTGTGAACAGGTCGATCCCCGCTCCGCGAAAGGCATAGTTGCCCTCGGCGCTGAATGTTCGTCCCTCCCAGAATGAGGATTGCTCCAGCTCGCTAGCCTCCCGTGGCGCGAAACCGCTGATAAGGACAAGGAACCGGTCTTTCTGTTCCTCGCGGTTCAGTTCCGTCAACGCCGTGCGTTCGTCCGCCTCGAGGCGTCCAAGCAAATCATCCGCCTGCATGGCGCTTCGATCGAAATCGCTGATGGATTCGACTTTGAGGAACAGCGCCGTGACCCAGTTGACGTATTGCAGGTGGACCGGGCGGTCCAGCCCCAGTTGTCTGCGCAGTTCCTGCCGAGTCTTTTCGATGTCCTGCTGTCTGTCGGACGCGAGTCCTTCCCCACCGGCCACGCCGCCCAGGAACAGATCCACGGGATCGCCGGGGGCGAGATGCATGATGAAGAAGGATATCACCGTGATCCCGATCAGCGTGGGGACCATGAGCAGACTGCGTTGAAGGATGTAGCCAAGCATAGGCGAGAATGATCCTGGTCTGGATCATGGTAGGTTTCGCTGTCAAAAACTCGCACAGCCAGTTACTGTCACAGTTAAAATATACCCTATTGCCGGATACAACTGTTTACTGGTACGTCCGGTCGGTGGGCTCGACCCACCACTCCTGGGTCACGGCCCCGGCGGGATACCAGTTGACGCCGTGGTAGCGCCGGCTGTACGCAGAGGCGACACGCGACTTCCAGAGAAAGGTGTAGGGCTGTTCCTCGTGCAGGATTTCCTGGAAACGGCGGTACATTTCGATCCGCTTGTCCATGTCGAATTCCTTCCGATATGCCGTAAGGATCGCGTCGGAATCTTCGTTTCGGAAACTCACGAAATTCGATCCGTTCCCCTCAATCTGCGATGAATGCCAGATCTGGTAGGCGTCGGGCGGAAAGCGCAGACCCGTTCCACCGCTCCACCCGAGGGTTACGGCCGCAAAATCCTTGTTTTTCACCTTTTCCAGGAAAATCGACCAGTCCAGTTCGCGCACCTGGCATTCGATGCCGAGGTCCTCGAGAGCGCTCTGAAGTGTCAGTGCGATATCCTTCCGAAGCTGGTTGCCCGAATTGACGAGAAACTCGAAACGGAAAGGAGTGTTTTCGCCGTCTATTTCCTTATCGAGTATGCCGTCGTTGTCCGTATCCGACCATCCCGCTTCGTTTAGAAGCGCCAGGCCCCGATCAGGGTCGTAGGCGTAGGGTTGAAGATCGTGATTGTACTCGGGCCGGAACTTGTGAATGGGACTCTCCACAGTTTCCGCGAGCCCGAAGAGCAGGTTCCGTACCATGCCCTCCCGGTCGGTGAGGTGGGTCATCGCCTGCCTGACACGCCGGTCCCGGAATATGGGATGGTTGTTGTTCCATCCGATGTACGTGTAGCCTCCCGCGTACTGAATGCCCTTCAAGAAGCGGTCCATGAAGCCGGGCGACCAGCTCTTCTCCTTGAACTCGAGGGGTTTCATATTATGGAGATCGAGGTTACCGTTGGTCAATTCGATGAATGCGGCATCCTGGTTGTTGATGATCTTGAATACGACCTTGTCCACGTGTCCGGCGGCGGGGAGTCCGTTCACGTCCTGGCCCCAGTAGTTTTCGTTACGACTGAGCACGACCCGCTGCCCAGTTACCACGTCATCCTCCCAGTCTGCCACGGTATAGGGACCCGAACCGAGCATGCGGCGGTTGAAATCCTGGTTGAACCGATCGCCGAAAAGACGTACCCGGTCCGCGTGTTCCCCCTCCTCCCAGCTACCGTCCATGAGGCTCTCTATCGGCACCGGATCGAGCAGCCCGTCCGGGTCGTAGAAATGCCGTGGGAGGATATCGAAACCGCCTAGAAAGAGATCGTTCAGAATGTATGGTTCCTTGCATTCGAAACTGACCTCGTAGTCGCCGAGTTTCCGGACGTTTACGATAGAGGAATAGTAGTTTCGCAGGTGTGGCGCCCGGACGGTCGGCGTCTGAATGACTTTCATGCTGAAGAGCACGTCATCCGCCGTCAGGGGTACATCATCGGCGAATCGAACATTCTCGCGCAGACGGAAGGTATAGATGAGCTTGTCTTCGGTAATTATGGGATAGTCCGCCGCAATGTATCCACGCTGTTGATATGGCGGATCGTAGTCCGGCTCCAGTAACGACTCGAAGACGTAGGTGTGTACCTGCGTGGCGCCCTGGTCGCTCGAGGTATAGGGATTGAAATTCTCGGGATCAGACAACGCGTGACGTACCATCCAGTCACCGAACTGGGGTTCATCCGTCCCCGCGTACTTGAGCGGTGCTTGCTCTGTACCGTCCAGTACGACGATATCCTTCGTTTCCGCAAGTACTGTCTGGACTTTATTCCAGGGATCGGCGTTCGTCGTCTCGCCGCCACCGCCGCACGCAATTTGTGTGGCAAAGAGGACCAGGACGGAAGTCCCTACGATGTAACCGATGGACGGATTCATGTGATAAAGTCTCCAATCTTACCTGCCGGGTGACACTGCGGGGCCAACGGTCCAACGATCAACGGCGCTTTATATGGTAATAAGCCCCGTTGGCTACCTACTCAGGCCCTTCTCCTCGAAATCTATGACGATCTTGATGCATTCTCCCTTGCGTTTCGTGGCCATTTTGAAGCCTTCCTGTACCTGGGCGAAGGGCAGTTTATGGGAGATCATCGGCGCCAGGTTCACGCGGCCTTCCCCGATCATGCGCATAGCGCTCGCGAAGTCGATGTGGATATCCGGACCGACCGAAGTCGTCAGTTGAATGTTCTTGCGAAAAAGATCGAATATATCGGCCGTGTACCGTGCTGTCTTGGGTACGCCGAAGTTGATGAACCTCGCGTTACGCCGAGCCAGCTTCACGCACATATTGAAGGTCTCCTCCACTCCGACAACCTCGATTACCGCGTCGGCCATGCGGCCTTCCGTGATCTCCGTCACAGCTTCTACTGGATCGGTATGCTTCGTGTTCACGGTGTGGGTCGCGCCCATCTCGGCGGATGCGGCGAGCCGGTTATCGTACTGGTCGATACCGATAATCCGGGCAGCACCCAGGTTGCGCATCATGCTGGTAAACAGGAGACCCATGGGGCCCTGGCCGACGACGGCGACCTCGGCGTTGAACCAGTGGCCCAATTTGCGCAGGCAGTAGATGACCGTACCGAGGGGCTGGGCCATCAGCAGTTGCTCCTGGGGCAATTCCGCCGGCAAGGGAGTCACGGACGCACCGAGTCCGAGAAAATACTCCGCCATGGCGCTCGATCCCTGTGGCAGCGCCAACACGAGATCGCCTTCCCGGCATCCATTCGTCCAGGATTTTTCGATGATCCCGATACTCTCGTGGAGGGACACGCCCGGTGTCGCCGGATAGTTTGCCGGCCCTGTAAACAGCGGATGGTCGCTGCCGCAAATCGCGGCGTTAACAGTACGCACGAGCACCAAGTCCTTCAGCGCGTCGGGGTTTTCTCTCTCCAGTTTCAGGTCTGGACGTTCGGCCTCCACGATATCGATGCGTTCCGGTGCGACGACTTGTCCCGCTTTCATCAAACGGCCCTTTCTGAATAGCTGAGATGGCAAGCTTCGGTATGGATACCTGACTGGTTCCGAGTGAAATCCGTGTATCCGGCATCGGGAATACGCGTGATATGCGAGTTGAGGAAATCTTGGCTGACATCCGGCCGGACACGCCTTCCTGAATGTACCTACCTCACCCGCATTGTCAAACCGAAATAGCCGCGACTTTGCAGTACCATGTTCACCGACGGGTATTCCCGATATAGATGTCGAAGTATCCCGTGTTATTGCCCCAGAAGGGATACTCGCCGTCGCGGTCTCCCCGGATACCCCGGAGCCATGGTTTGCGCAGGGAGGCGCGCTTTCCGTAGTATAGAAACACGGCGCCCACGTCTTCGGAAAGTACCTGCTGAGCCTGGTCGTACAGACGCATTCGTAGGTCGGCGTCCATCTCCGAAGCTGCCTCGTCGACCAGGCGGTCGAACTCATCGTTCTTCCAGGGGTGACGGCTGTACCCGGGCGGCTGGGACCGCCAGACCATGGCGAGCATGTTGTTGGGATCGGGATAGTCGTAGTGATACTGAATCAGGCTGAATGGCACCTTACGCTGGTACTGGGCCGTTCGATAGGAAATGTTCTCGACGACGCGAATCGCCATTTCGATCCCGAGATGGGTTTTAAGCATCTCCTGGACGGCCTGGGCGACCTGCTGTCGGCCCACATTGTTGATCCAGAGCTCTATCCTTGGAAACCCGCGTCCGCCCGGATACCCCCCTTCGCGCAGCAGCTGTTTCGCCCGTTCCGGGTCGAAACGCTGGACGTCGCGGTACTTGCCCGCGGCATAGCCGGGAAATCCGGGAGGCAACATGGAAAAGGCGGGCACGCCCGTACCCTGAAGCAGAACCCGGCAGATTGCGTCGCGGTCGATGGCGTGACTGATCGCCTGCCTTACCTTCAGGTTGTCGTAGGGTGGGAAATCGGGATTGAAATAGAGAAAGTGCGTGATGAAATCCTTGCTGATGTCCAGTTCCTTGCTGAGCCTGGGATGCTTGCGAATACGGGGCAGGTCGATGGGGGTCAGATCCTGGAAGTCGATTTCGTCGTTTTCGTAGGCGAGCGTTCCGCCAGCCATCATGCGCGTGTCCACGAACTTGCCGATGATCCGTTCGACGAAGCCCTTGTAGGGCCCGTTGTAGTTCGGGTCCAGTACGAATTCGAAACGCGAACCATGATCCCACGACTGGAGTTTAAACGTGGAATTGGTTACGAACCGGCCGGGTTCCGACCATCCGGTGCCGTATTTCTCCACCTGCCACCGGGGCACCGGTACGGACGTGGGGAAGGACGTGATCAGGGGAAGATACGGACAGGGCAGCGTCGTTCGAATAACCAGCGTGTAATCATCAACGGCACGGACGCCGACGGTGGACGGGTCCCTGCTCCGCCCTTGATTGAAGGCTCTGGCGCCTTCGATTTCATAGTAGAACGACGCGTTCCTGTTGGCGCTGGCCGGGTCGATCATCCGCTTGAAAGCGTATTCGAAGTCGTGGGCGGTTACGGGACGCCCATCGCTCCAACGAGCGCCTTTACGCAGGTGAAAGGTCCAGCGCGTGCCGTCCGGAGACGCCTCCCAACTTTCGGCCGCGGCCGGTGTGAGTTCGTTGTTCTGGTCCAATCGGGTGAGCGCTTCGAAGGAAAACACGGCGCCCGTCGCTTCGTAGACGGCAATCCCGATATCGAGCGTGGTGGGCTCAGGAAGGAGGAAGGAATAGACCTGTTGGGCCAGCGGCGCGGCGTCCGGCGGCATGACTTTGCCCACCGTATTGACGACCCGCCTATCGGGTGCCTGGTCCGCCGTGGCTGCCGGAGGACCCGTAACAACCGCTATGACGAGCGATATGAAAACCAGCAGCCGTACCAGCTTCATACGCAAATCTCCGGTCCCGCGGTCCCACGCGTTCTTCGGCCGGAAGACGCCAGGGCCGCCCATCCCGCACTACCCGGCGAAAATCGCACGGTTCGAGATTCCGGACCGATTGGATTCCTGCTGGACGCCGCCCACGTACTGTGCGGTGCGGCCCGCCGGGGCGGAGCCTTCATACCAGGCGCTGAAGGACGCGTTGAACGTCTGTATCCACGCCCGGTTTTCTTCGGAGTTGCCGCCAGCGACCACGTAGGCGTTGTTGAAGATACCGTCCTCCTTGAGGCCCATTCCGCCGGCCTCCCGGATCCGCGCGTCGAGCGTCGATAATTGTGCCCCGGCATCGTCACCCCCGACGGCGCTGGTCATGACCTCTGTCACGCCGCCGTAGTGGATGGCGGTCCAGGTGCTGAATCCGTCCTCGAGGTCGCCGGAACGCGTTATGCTTACGTCGCCGGAGACCACACGGGGCTGCGGCTCGACGATCCCGTCCAAGTTCGGTATGCGGGAGACCGGGTAGATCAGGCCGGCCGGTCTGTCGGCCCCAAAGTATTCCTCAAAAACCCCGCGGACGGTTTCGATGCGTTCCCAGGTTTTATCGGGCGCGTCGTCAACGGCGACCAGGATCTCCATCCAGACTGTTTGTTTCTTGAAATCGACGCCCGCATCGGCAAAGGGCTTTGCGTAATGTTCGTCCAGCACAAAGGCCATTTCCTCGGCCAGGTCGGATCCCAGGGAAGTAATCACCTCGCCGTCACGGGTATGCATGACCGAGGCGCCGCTTGGTTGATGATCCTGCCAGTATCCATAGTCGATCACACCGTCGCCGATGGTGACCTGTTCGCCGCTCACCGCCTTGACCTGGACCTCGAACAGGGCTACCGGATCGGGAAATCCCTCGGGATGGGTAAACCGGGCCATTCGGTTTGAATTGAGCGGACATCCGGTCACCGCGTTGATCATCGGGGCATAGACCGCGTTGAAATCGTCCTTCAACCGGTCACAGACATCCCGGTCGCTCGAAGGGGTAGTCCATAACACGTCCGTCTTGTAAACGTCGGACCAGTTCACTCCGCAGATTCCGAGATTCCAGTCCAGGTTTTCGATCGTCCCGAACCATTCGGAACCCACATCGTTGGGATATTGCGTACCCACGTTTCCGCTCGGTTCCACGAGTCGGAATACCTGGTTGCGATCGTCCTTGACGATGACTTCCGTCGGGTTGGAAAATATGGCTATGGGATTGTGCCTGACGATGCTGACCTGTGCCATGCCGTGATGTCCTTTCAAATCGGGTTGCTATAGGTTGAAGGCTTCGTAGTTACGGAAGACCGGTAACCGGCTATATACACTGGAATTGATGCCATTCCCGTCGCCGTCTCGATCTCGCGTGAACAGCAGATCCACCTTTGGATCAGATCGTAGAAACTACACTCTGGATTCCGCAAAAACAAGGTGAAACAGGTATGGATGACAATCCCCTATCCCTGGCAGAACCTGGCGAAGACCGCTACGTGTTCCCGGGCTAACTCCCCGTTTTCAGGCAGCCCGGTTACGTTGAGCCTGCAGCGTCCCGGCGTAAAAACGGGATACAGATGGGCATCGTAAATCGCTGCCTGGGCTTCGTTTCCAACCCGGGGGTTGCGGAAAAGACCCGCGTATTGATCCGTGAACTGCTCGGCGAGCGGTGTCCCGGCGGATCTTTCCATCCACGTTTCCTCCGCGGTGGCTACGCGCCGCAGAATATCCGAGTGCTCGCGCTCCAGGCTAAGTCGATCGTGGACCAGCGCCGAGACGAAGGCCCGGGTGACGGGGTGTTCGAAGGATGATCCCCGGGCACGCGTCACCGTGTTGGCCAGTGCTGCTAACTCATCGGACCTGGAAGCGTCGGGCATGTGCATCAGGAGCATCCCGCAGGGACGGAGGGCAAATGTGCCGAAGCACTTGGTGGGGCTGACGGACACCCAGAAGGGCACGTCGTTTTCGATGAAAGGCCGGATCTGGTCCTCGTAGCTCATGCGCATGATCTCGTCGTATCCGCGGGAATCGACGAGACGGGCATATTCGAATCCGGAGTAGGCCCGGTCCAGCAGCACGGGGCGGCCTTTCGCAGCTTCGGCCCGGCGGTTCATGGTCTGCAGGGACTGCACGCGGCCGGTCGTGTTCATGGGTCCTGCCTGGTAGACCGGCAGGAGCTCCGACCCGTCCATCACGTCGCCGATGGGAAACTCCCGGCACGATATCCTGCTCATCCGGGCGATCGCCTTGTACGCGGGCCACGACAGTTCTTCCACGCCGATTGCCCGCAAATCCGGGTAGAGTTCCAGGGCCATCTCGACAGCCGTCTTAACCGCCCCGGTACCCGCATCAGATGGAATCAACAGCGCAAAACGGTCCCAGCAGTCCTCGGGTATCCGCTGCCACTGAAGCACAGCCTCTTTCAGCTCCTGGGCAAGCGGAGTGGTGCTCATGTACTCCCCGAGCAGGCTGTTCCCCAGTTCGGTCCTTGCATAATCCAACAGGGTCTCGGAGGTCGGCCACGCCTGGCCCTGTCCGTCCACGACGATACCGATACCGTAGTTGAACCCGTCGGGGTCCCGGTCGCAGACGATCCTCGCGATCTGGTTGGCATCCTTGCCCTGGGCGCTCAACGCTTCCGCCACTTGCTTGACGGCGGATCCGAAAGACGAGGTCATGCTTGCTCCGGTTTAAGCGGGGGATTGACTGCCAGTCATGGCGTTTCTCATAGCAGGTATACGAAGGTAAACAGCACGGGCCAGATGAGCACGACGAACCCCCAGAATAGCCCACCCATGGTCAATCCGTCATGTTCTTCGCGGGTGTACGCTTCCTTAACAGTCCTGCGCAACACGTACAGCAGCACCAGGACGGCGATGAAGACGTGAAGGGCGTGCATGCCGATCATAACGTAGAATACAGCACCGTAGAGGTTCTGGGTAACCTCCAGTCCAAAATCGATCAACCGTCCCCACTCCACGCCCTGTACAACCAGGAAAAGGATGCCGAGTAGCGTGGCCGCGGTCAAACGGCGACGACAGGACAGGACCCGCCCCAGCCGCATGGACCGCCACGCGCCGAACATGGCGCCGCCGCTGCCCAGCAGGACCAGTGTATTGATGAAGGACACCATCACCGGAAGCATGGGCTGATCCGGCGGGGGCCATTCGGGGTATCCCGTCCGTGCCAGGGCGAAGGTGACGATCAAAGTCAGAAAAAGGACGGCTTCGCTCGCGATGAAAACCAACATGCCCAGTACGTTCGTTCCTATACCCGGCGATTCGGGGGAAGATGGACCGACTGGTTCGTCGCCTCCGTCACCGCCGTCGCCACCGTCGCCACCGTCGCCACCATCACCGCTGCTATCTCCGGTGCCGATGTCGCCCAATCCGGAGTCACCTCTGTCCAAGCTGGTTTCGCGGGTCCATTCCCGCTCCTGGACTTCCGGATCCATTACTTCTGTGGACGTGCCGGGATACGTCACAGTGGACATACTCGAATGCTCCAGATCGCTACGACCCAGGTCTACCCCAAACGGTAGAAGGACCTGGCATTGTCGTGAAACAGTTTTCTCCGCTCGTCTTCGGAAGCACCTTCCACCGCGCGGGCGAGCACGTCGTACCACTGCGTATACGTTGCAGCCAACGTACATACCGGCCAGTCGCTGCCGTACATTACCCGGTCAAAGCCGAAAATACCGATCAGGTGATCGATGTAGGGTCTGAGATCGCCCGGTGTCCACCCTTCGTTCGCCCGGGTGACTAGTCCGGAGATTTTGCAGACCGTATTGGGAAACGCCGCCAACTGGTTCATGTAGTCCGCCCACGGTTCGAAACCATCGCCCGCGATATCCGGCCCACCGCAGTGGTTGATGGCGTGGGTGACATCGGGTGTTACGCGAACCAGGTGAACCGCGGCGTCCAGTTGCGTGACATTGGCGCAAAGTTCGAAGGTATATCCGAACCTGGGCAGCAACCGCACGCCCTCGATCAGGGAAGGCCAGCGGTAAAAGCCTGGATCTTCGTGGTGCCATGCCATACGCCGGATGCCGACCACCATCGGGTAATCCGCGGCCAACTTGTCCAGCGTGGCTTCGTTGTCAGCGGACTCAAGCGGTGCGGTCGCGACGATCGCGCCGATCATGCCGTCTTCGGCGGCGATGCCCACGAGCCGATCCACCTCCGCCACCTCCGCGCCGGGGGCGGGATCCGCTTCTATATGCACGGACTGTGCGATATCGATACCCTCAAAGGCGGCCCGGTAGTCTTCCGGTCCGTACCGCTGGTTGAGAGCGTCGAAACCCTCCAGCCAGGGATAACGCAGTTCAGACGTATCCCAGAGATGCTGATGTGCATCGATGATCTTCAATAGAACCCTCCAGTCTCCGGTGCTTCGCATCCCGGTTCACACGGTCCGGCGGCCAGTGCCGATCGCAGTTGCGCGTCCTATATCACAGTTGCGCGTCCTATTCCGGCGCACCGTAGCTGTTATAAATCGTCTCGATCCAACGCGCTTCCGGCACAAAGTCGCTCGCGTATCCGTCCCATTTCTCCGGCAGGCCCGCCGCTTTGATTTCATCCAGCGTCTTGCCCTCCGCCATCATTTCGCGGATGGCTTCCGTAGTCTCCACGAGCATATCGTGGTAGGCCTGCAGGGCCGCGCGGTCGCCCAGAGCGCCATGGCCGGGTATAACGCGGGTATCCGGCCCGATCACCGTCAACACGTGTCCGATGTTCCGTACCAGGCCCGCTACCGTACCACCACTGCCCAGGTCCACGAAGGGGAATCGGCCGTTGAAGAAGGTATCCCCCATATGCACCACGTCCGACCCCGTAAAATGGATATAGCTATCGGTGTCCGTGTGACCTTCCGGTATATGTACCAGCCTGATCTCTTCCCCATTGAAATGGACCGAGACTTCCTCGTCGAAGGTGATAACCGGCCAGCCGTCTTCCACCATGGCGGGAATGGTTCGATCTCCCCGCTGCTGCGTAGTGGAGATTCGCTCGCGGACTTTGGTATGGGCAACGATGGTCGCCTCCAGGCCGAAAATCGGGTTGCCACCGACATGATCACCATGAAAATGGGTGTTCAGGACGAACTTGAGCGGACCCGTATGCAGGCCGCGAAGGGCGGATTTGATCTTGTCGGCCAGCGGCGCGTATTGATCGTCGATGATCAGAATGCCGTCGTCGCCCACGGAGACGCCGATGTTGCCTCCACTGCCCGTCAGCATGTGGATATTACCGACCACCGGATGGGCCTCGACGACGACCTCATCCCAGTTCTGCTGTGCTTCGGTCGTGCCTCCGGAAAGGAAGACGGCCACGGTAAGTAGACTGAAGAGTCGTTTCATCACAAGTAACCTCCTCTTGGTACGGTTGGATTCAATCGTCTGAATGACGAGTCTTAAATTGCCGCTATAGAGTACACGATTTTATACTCAAATCTTGACCTGGAACCAATTTTAATTTGCGACATCGACATTTAAATGAACCGATACCTGTCTGTCATGGTCAAGCTAAATGGCTGCGCAGATTACCCGGATTCCCTGCCGTAGATGTTCTCCGCCGTTTTTACAGTGACGATCAAGGCGCCGAACATCAACACCAGGAAGAGATACATAGGCCATTCAGGCACGAACCACCAGGCCAACGCAAAGAAAACCGTGCACAGGAGAGTACCCGGCAGCACCATCTTGTTGTATGCGACCTTGAGCAGGACGAGTATGCCTAACCCGAAGAACCCCTTCGCGATCAATCCCGACAACGTCCCGGGTAGTTCGAACACCGACACGATACAGACGCAGATAAAGGCCAGCAGGACGATAGGGAGCATACGGTTCAAGCCGTTCCTCCGCAGCTTAGCTAGAAGTACAAAGCAATAACTGTAGGTTTACCCCAATACATACCACAATGCAGCGTTTACCTGGTACTTGCGCACCTTGATTATCCTGAGCTTTAGCAGTACCTGCAGCACACTGGACGGTCAGTCGATAGCTCAATGTGTAGATTAAAATATTGACCTGATCTGGATCGTACCCGCTATCCCCATGTGGAGCATTTAACTGAATCACACTCGGTCAGGGCAGAATCGTCTCTCCATTCCAGTTGAGCGGTTCTGGTTGATACTCCTCGTGGGGATAGGGCCTCGAGTCTGATGAAGCGCTTCCGGCGTTTACTTTCGCCGCGACTGTATCCGAGTCGTTCTGGCTTTCCAGATAGTCGAGCAGATCCCATGCTGCCGAGATATGGACACCGAAGTTCTCGTCATATTCAACAGTTCCCAGAAGTTCGCCGGGGTCTCCGTTCGGATCGTCCGGCAACCTGATACGATCAACGATACCCGCAAAATGGATTGCGATGACAAACCCCTCGTGATCAAAAACCGGACTGCCGCTTGTCCCACTAAGCGTGGCCAGATTGTAGTGTATAAGCACGCCGGTATTTGTGGGATTGGCGATGAACTCCGCGTTGTAGAAAGGCCGGAGTGCGCTTATCGTGCCTTCCTTGAAACTGGCAAGTGGAAGTAAGTCGAAGATCGAAAGGAGACCTGGGAAACCAAGGGTACCTAAAGGCTGGCCAATGCGCAGGTCATCTGCAAACTCCCTTGGAAGGAATGACGGCGACTCGTGCGTAATCTCACCATTAAGCTGTATCAAGGCGATGTCAGCTGACCAGAAATCTTCATCACCACCGTATTCCGGATGAATGACAAAGGGTTGCCAGAGGTAGGTTCCATCACCACCGATGGTATTACCTGTTTGGGTTGCAAAAAGAAAGCGACTGCTAGACGCATTTTCGGGATCGTCATAAATCTCCATCAGACTCTCCACCACGTGAGCGTTCGTCCATAGCTTGTCGGAGAAATACGCGCTGAATCCAGTACCGGACCTCTTGAGTACACCGTCGACGAGTATTCCGACGAGGTAAATCGAATCGTGCAGGTTGCCCTTCTCAATTACATCCGCCCAGTTCAGCATTTCACCGGTTTCACCCTGGATACCCGGCTCTCCCTGATCGCCTTGTTCACCCTGCTCGCCTAGTTCACCCTGGACGCCCTGTTCACCCTGTACGCCCTGTATTCCCTGGTTTCCCTGAATACCTAGCGCGCCCTGGGGGCCAACTGGCCCCTGATCACCCGTGCAGGCAACCAGAACAATAGCAATAGCAATAGCGAATATCATGATTTTACGCACGTTTTCCATCCTTTCCACGGAGTAATACTGACAGCTTGACTACTGGTGGCTCAACGAAAGCACATTGAATGCACAGATGAGAGATGATATAAAAATACCGCGGAATCGCAAGAGATTAACTGTTAGTTTAATGCAATAATCTGTTAGACACCTGCCAGGGGTTGAGAATACATTGTATAGAAATCCTTGATATCAAATATGAAATACGGACTTCGTGCATATCGTAATGTTGCCATTCAGTACAACCTGACCTATTTACGAGGAACCCACCATGCCTTTAACAGATTATCCCACCTATGACAAGGTGGGAGTTCGGCCCCTGATCAACTGCAAGGGCACACTGACCATGTACAGCGGTTCGGTCATGCTGCCCGAAGTCAGGCAGGCCATGGCCGAGGCGTCGGCAAAGTATGTACATATCGAAGAGCTTGTGGACGGCGTTGGCGAACGCATCGGGAAGATCATGCAGACGGAATTCGGACTCGTGACCAACGGCTGCGCCGCGGCGCTGTGCCAGGTGACCGCCGCCTGCGTAGCGGGTACGGACCCTGGCCGAATCGCCCGGTTGCCTGATGCCTCGGGCATGAAGAACGAAGTCATCACGCTCAATGGCCATCGGCATGCCTACGACCACGCCATCCGTATGGTCGGGATCACGCTTGTCGAGGTCGACGACAGTCCCGATCAATTTCGATCCGCCTTCAACGACCGTACTGCCATGGTGGCGGTCTTTGGCGATCGGGCCGGCGACGGCATCATGACCGTATCTGGAATCGTCGACATCGCCCACGAACATGGCGTTCCCGTCCTCGTGGACGCCGCAGCCGAGCGCCCGGACGTACCGAATCCTTACCTGGCCGACGGCGTGGACGCAGTGGCTTACAGCGGCGGGAAATGTCTCCGCGGTCCCCAAGCCTCGGGCCTGGTCCTTGGCCGGCGTGACCTGTTGTGGGCGGCGTTCATGAACGGCGCACCCCATCATTCCATCGCGCGTCCCATGAAGGCCGGCAAGGAGGAGATCATGGGCCTCCTCGCCGCCGTCGAGCGGTGGGGGAATCGGGACCACGAAGCGGAATGGAAGGAGTGGGAGGGATACCTGCAAACCATAGTTGATGCCATCGCCACACTGCCTTCCATGCAGACTGCGATCCGGCAGCCGGGGCGGTCGAACGTGGCACCGGTGCTACAGATCAGATGGGACTCATTGGCAATCGAAATCGAGCCGGATGAAGTGGCCAGGCAATTGTCCGAAGGCGAGCCGAGAATCGAAATGGGCGGGGGCAGAGACGGACTGTCAATCATGCCGTACATGATGGAACCCGGCGAGGACGCCATGGTGGCTGCGCGGCTCAGGGAAATATTGGAGCCGAAGGTCGCGTAAAAAGAGGGACAGATAACATGAAAGTGGACAGATAACATGAAAGTGATCGTAGATCTGTGCGTTGTACCCATCGGAGTCGGGGTGTCTGTATCCGAATACGTAACGGCCTGTGAAAGAGTGTTGCGGGAGGCGGGACTCAAGACTCTGATGCACGCTTACGGCACCAATATAGAAGGCGAATGGGAGGAAGTCTTCGCCGCCGTGCGGAGGTGTCACGAGACCGTACACGCCATGGGCGCTCCACGCATATCCACGACCATTCGCCTGGGGACGCGAACTGACCGCGCACAGACCATGGAAGAGAAGATTGAAAGCGTCGAGAAGAAGCTGGGGGACGAAACCTCCTCCTGATGTCGGATGTTTCATATCATTTTGCCGGCATTCGCGGGTGGGTTGAAAACCCTGGTAGACTGACACCATGTCGTCCCGCACGACGCTGGCATGAAGATCACCTATCTAAAGACGTTTCTCATGAGTGCCTCGCCGACCGGCGAGGCATACCGGGCGCTACTGGCTTTTCGTAAAGGTGTACACCGACGAGGGTCTTTATGGTGTAGGGGAATGCTGGGGCTGGCCGCGCGTGGTCGAACCGACCATACATGACCTCAAACCACTCGTCATTGGCGAAGCCCCTTTCCACATTGAACGTCTATGGCAGAAGATGTTCGCGGCGGTTATGGACATGGGATGACCGGCGTGGTCGGCAGCGGGGCCATGACCGGCATAGAAATGACGTTTCGGGACATCAAGGGGAAGGCCCTCGACACGCCCGTGTGGAACCTGCTGGGAGGCAAGATGCGGGACCGCATCCGTCTATACGGTCACGCCTTCGACATGCCCTTTATCAGTGTAAACCTGAAGAGGTGATGCAACGCAGCGAATCGAGGTTCCAATACCTTCGGTGGCCTTCGGCGAGAGATGCAGACAGGCTGGAGTGTGAACCTGCATGGGCTCGGTCGACGACTGCAACGTCAGCGGCCCCGTGCGAGAGCTTGTTCGCCAGCCTGGAGTGTGAACTGCTATATCGCAGGCGATTTGCCACCAGGAAAGAGCCAAAATCACCCTTTTGTAAACATCTGTGGGTTTTTATATTATCTAAAAGACGACACTCTTCCCTGTGATATCTGTCTCCCATAAACTGTGAATTCAGGTTCAAGAAATCCTCCTGAATCCCAAACAGTAAACTGTCCACAATAACGGGGAAACATTACTCGGGCGAAGTCTTGTATTAGCGAAATGGGTTCTTCATGTGAAGACACTACAAGACGCTTCTCCCAAACTCAAACCCGTTTTCCTCTGACAATGACCTCAATTCCTAAGTATAGGGATCGGGTCCTTTGGGTGGTCTTCACCCATGAGGGTTAAGAATGCTCTTAGTGTACCGCCGATTGCTGCAACTAGACATCGGGAATCGGGCCTTGGGAATTGGGACGTTGTTTCTTGGATTTTTTATTCTAGGAGCGTTGCCCACCATCGCCTCCAAGCCTGTTCCGGCCCCCGATCTTAACGCGGCCATCGAAGCTGCCGAAGATCTGCCCCGCCTTCACAGCCTACTGGTGAGCCGCCAGGGTAAGCTAATTCTCGAGCGCTACTTCAACGGCAAGAATGCCTCCAGCCTGGCCAACATGAAGTCTGCTTCGAAGAGCGTCATCTCGGCTATGGTCGGCATCGCCATCGATAGGGGTCTGATCGAAAGCGTCCACCAGCCGTTGACCGCTTTTTTCCCTGAGTACCTGGAAGGGAACGAAAATGCCCCCAAGCGGGAGATCACCGTCAAGGATCTGCTCACCATGCAGTCGGGACTCGAGACGACGAGCAACAGAAACTACGGGGCCTGGGTTCTGAGCGGCGACTGGGTCCGCTACGCCCTCAACCAGCCCCTGGAGCATCCGCCGGGCACGCGCATGGAGTACAGCACTGGCAACACCCATTTGTTGTCGGCCATCCTGACCCGCGTCAGCGGGAGCAGCACCTGGGAGTTTGCGCAGGAGACGCTGGCCGCCCCCCTGGGATTCCGGCTGGCCCGCTGGCCTCAGGACCAGCAGGGGATCTATTTCGGCGGCAACGACATGCTGATGACGCCCCGGCAGATGCTGGCTTTCGGTGAACTCTATGTGAATGGCGGACGGTATCAGGGCCGGCAGATCGTGTCGGCCCAATGGGTGAAGGATTCTTTCGTTCCTTATGCCCGGTCCAGGCGCCAGGGAGACCGTTTCTACGGCTACGGTTGGTGGATCCGAGAATTCGCTGGCTACCCCACCTTCTACGCCTGGGGATACGGAGGACAGTACATCTTTCTCGTGCCGGATCTGAATCTGGTGGTGGTGGCCACTTCATCCAGCATGGTCAGTCCCGAGCGGCGAGCGCACCGGCGGAGGCTCTCCGATTTGGTGGAACGTCTCGTCATTCAGCCCCTGGCCGAGGCCGGCATGGGTCTTCCTTCAGCCACAGGCCGCTAGCAACTTCAGGGAACAGCCAAACCCCGGGGAATCTCCCGCCCCACATTGCTTGTAAGAGTTTTACTGAACAGCAATCGATTTGGCTTCATCTATTCTTGTGCGATTCATCCAAACACAGTTTAGCTTTATGCAATTGCTGTTCTGGAAGAATGTACACCTATAAGCGTTGCCACTGCACATGCATATGCTGCGACTGATATCTGGCACGGTGTGTATGGATTGCGCCAGATTCTGCACACCGAACACGCCAATGCTGGAAGCCAACCGGTAGTCTCTTCCCATTTCGGATACGCCGGGCCTGGGCGTCGACATCGACGAAAATGTGATTGCTTGCCATCCGCCCGGCCCTCATGGAATGCCTGTGGATGGTGCAATATCGGTATACGATTTCCAGTATGTCGCCGCCCATAGGAAACAAGCGCGGTGGCTGAAAGGAAGAAACGGGGGTGAGCGCTAGTTTCCGACCGGCTCGCTCAGGTGCCCGAAAAGGCGGTTTATTTGCTTTACATACATCTCGGGGAGGGGGCCCTTGGCTATGCTGCGGATATTCTGCACAATCTTGTCCAGGGTCACCGCGCTGCATACGGCGGTTGTAACACCCTCGGTGTAAACGACGTAGCGGTACGCCGCTTCTACAAGCGAGTCGATTTCGGGGTCTACAAGGAGGAAGTCGAAGGGGGAGCCGGGATCTATAGTCTCGTCCAGGAGTTCGTGCCGCTGTAACTCTTCGATGGTAATCGCCAGGCGCGACGGATCCTTGAAAATGTTGCGCACCGAAAAGATGTTCATGATCCCGACGTCGTGCTCCCGGCAGTATGGAAAGACCGTAAGCTGGGCCGATTGGTTGAGCATGCTGTGTGCGATCATGATGACATCCAGCTTCCCCGTCGGCAATGCCGCCCGCAACCACGCATGGGCACCGTCTGACAGTGCTGTCTCACTGGATCCGAGAAAACGAATCTTGCCCTGCTGGCACAGTCTTTCAAGCACGGGCAACAGTTCGTTCAGCTGATGATCGAAGCCTGCCCGTTCGGTAGCAGCGATGAGGGCCACGTCGATCTCGTCCAGGTTCAGGTGTCGCAGGCTGGTCTCGATGGATTCCGTGATTTCGGCTGGAGTCGCGAAGAACGTATGATTCCCTTCATCGCGCCCCGATAGGACCACCCGCGTGGATACGAAGAAACGGTCTCGAGGCATGGTCCTGAACGCCCGGCCCAGAATGGCTTCGCTTTCCAGGTAACCCGGCGACGTGTCGAAGAGATTGATTCCCAGGTCGAATACCCGGTGGACGAGGCGGTGCATTTCCGGTTCGGTGAGGGGCGGATCGCTGGATTGTCCCAGCCGGTTGTGGCCCCCGGAACCCATACTCAGCGTGGAAACGTTCAGCCCGGTGCGGCCCAGGGGGCGGTAGGTAATCATTTCAACTCCGGTAGATTGACGGGTCCGACGAGAATCGACTTTACAAATACACCCGTTAGTCCTATCGATTTGATACGGTTTTCAAATCAGATTTCTGACTGAGACCTGTTCTGGGACATGATGCGTACACTTTAAGAAAAAGGGGTCGGCATGTCAACTGTCGAAGACCTGGTTAAACGAATCCAGATAGAGGGCTGGTGCGTCATCGACGGCGTTATTCCCGAAGGGGAAGTGGAGCAGGTTCGTGAGAGTATCCTCGCAACGGCACGGAACCGACCCGATGACCTCGAGAACGGGCGCCACACCCTTCGCGGAGTTATCGCCTACGACCAATCGATCGCGCCTTACCTTTCGGAAGAACGAATCATGGGCGTCACCCAGGCGTTCTTCGGCGAGAATGTCCGCATCTCCATGACGACGGGCATCATACTGAATCCCGGTTACCCGAGGGCCAACGGCCCGGGTGGCGGCCTCCACTCCGACTATCCATTCGGTCAGGGGTACGACTATCGCGTTCCGGCGCCTTACGCGGACGCGCCGCTGTTGCTGACCAGCCTGTGGATGCTCACGCCTTTCACCAGAAAGAACGGCGGCACGGTAGTGGTTCCGGGCAGCCACAAGGCGGGAAATAACCCTACGGGTGATAGCAGCCTGGTACCTGATTCAACTCATCCCTCCGAAATCCAGGCGGAGGGCGAAGCGGGCAGCGTGCTTTTGTTCGACAGCAGAATCTGGCATACCAACGGCGAAAACCGGAGTAATGAGACCCGTATCGCCGTCGTGGCCAGGTACGCGGCGTGGTGGTTCAACCTTAACCCGCTGATCCCCGGTCTATCTGATTACGAAATCGACGCGGAGAAGCGCGGATTCCGTCCGGATGATGTCGTTCCGATGACCCCAAAAACATTCGAGGCACTGCCGGAACGCACCAAACCTCTGTTCCGTCATATCGTCATCGGCCAGCAGGTGCTGCCGTCCTAGCCGTAATCATCGGTACACGACCGCGATCACAGTAGAAAAGTGGAGGTATCGCAACCTCCTGCGGCGTTGTAGTCTATGCGCGATCCGAAATCGGAGAAAACCATGACTCGAAGCGACCGTCCCAACGTCGTCCTTATTTCCGCCGACCAGCATCGCGGGGACACCCTGGGTATCGCGGGCCACCCGGTCGTGCACACGCCGGGCATCGACGCCCTGGCTCACACAGGGCACTACTTCCCCCGGGCCATCACGGAGGTGCCTTCCTGTGTCGGCGCCCGACGGACGCTCTTCAGCGGGCAGTGGCCCATCACCCACGGCATGGTCGGGTTTGACGACATGGCGACCTGGGACGAAACGGACACGCTCTGCCGGGTGTTCCAGCGTAACGGTTACAAGACCTACTGCGTGGGAAAGCGTCATGTTTACCCCCAGGACAAACCCTATGGATTCGACGAGATCGTCTCGCACGAGGAGGGGCGATTCCTGTCATCGGGATACCGGGATGACTACCTGGACTGGCTCGCGGAACAGGGCTGGGGAGATTTCGGCCTGTTCAACGCAGGTGTGACCAACAACGCGTACACCGCCCGGCCCTGCGTATTTCCGGAAGCGTTCCACGTGACCACCTGGACTGCCACGCAGGCCATTCGCGTGATGGAAGAACACGTCCAAAAACACGGCCGGGATACTCCTTTCTTCCTCTATGTATCTTTCACCAAACCGCATCCACCCTGGGATCCGCCGACGTTCTTCTACGAGCGGTACGCCGACGACCCGGACCTGCCCGACCCGGTCATCGGGGATCCGGCCCGGGTCGTACGGGAGCGCAAACCCTTCGTGAAGGTCCATGGTCCTTTTCCAGAAGCGGAATACCTGCCACGCTCATTGAAAGACGTCAGGCGGGCCCGGTCCGGATACTACGGATGTATCGACCACGTGGACACCCAGGTCACGCGATTCACTTACCACATGTGGCGTATGCTTCGGCTACGCAATCTCGTCTACGCCTTCGTCGGCGACCACGGCGACATGCTGGGGGACCACCATCACTGGGCCAAATCCTTCGGATACGAGGGTTCGATCCGCGTTCCCTTCGTCCTGAATTTTCCTGCACAGATGGACCTCCCCGCCGGCCGACAGTATCCTGATACGACCGTCGGCCTGGCCGACCTGATGCCCACGCTGCTCGACGTGTGCGGGGTGCCACCGCCGGATAGGATGGACGGACGGTCACTCATGCCGCTTGTCAGAGGAGAAACGGACCGGCTGGACCGGGACCATCTACACGCCGAACACCTGGAGTTCGGCCACTACCTCGTCGACCACACGGAGAAGTTCATCTGGCATTACCGGACCGGACAGTTCGAATACTACGACCTGAGGGAGGATCCGTACGAATGCCGGAATCTCTATCGCGATGATCATCCTCGTGCATGTGAACTGCATGAGAGGCTGGAGGCCCTGCTTGTGGACCAGGGCAGGGAGGATGCCTTCATGCGGGACGGGAAGTTGAACCACGAGGTGGCGCAGGGACATACCCACGAATTTCCGCCCTATGCCGTGTAGTGCCGAAAGTACCCGGTTAGAACCAGAGATGCGGAGCGGACCAGGCGGACCAGGCGGACCAGGCGGACCAGGCGGGCCCGGCGGACCAGTCGGACCGGTGGACCGGAGAAACCTATCATGACCACCTATAATCGCAAAGCGCTGAACCCCCCATATCCCGTCTCTATCGCGCCCGGGAAGATCCGTGAGAAGCTGGTGGAACTCTTCGGCCTGTCCGACATCCCCGAAGCGGTCGATTTCTCCATGGGTGCTTCACGGGAGGAAGATGGCATTCGCCTTACGCATCTTACCTATGCGAACGCTCTCGGGGAGACGGTCCCGGCTATCCTGATAGAGCCCCTTGACAACCCCGTCGAGTCCCTCCCGGGCGTGGTCTGCCTACCGGGAACGGGCGGATCGGCCGAGCGTTTGGCCCACGAGAGGTTCTTCATGGATCCTCCCGATGGCGGACCGCTATTTGGCTGGGGAAGGGAACTGGCACGGCGGGGCTACGTCACCCTGTCGATTTCACCCAAGGGATGCGACGGGCGAGGCACGAACGAAGAATCCTGGTACATAGAACTCAAGCACCTGGCGCCCTATGGCATTTCGCAGATGGGTCTGCTCGTGGAGGAAGCGCTCAGAGGCGTCCGCGTGCTCGGAGTCCAGGACCGGATCGGGGAAAACGGCGTGGGGCTGACCGGCATGTCCCTGGGCGGCAACGCGACGTGGTACGCCATGGCCTGCGCCCCCTGGCTCGAGACGGGCGTACCGATCTGTGGCGGCGTCGGACAATTGGCCAGCGTCATACGGGAAGGCGATCTGTACCGACACAGCGCCTACTTCTTCGTTCCCCACATGCTTCGCTACTTCGACCATCCCGAAATCGTCGCGAACTGTATCGCGCCACGCCCCTTCATGATGGTGGCGCCTACGTCGGACGAGGACATGCCCCGGTCCGCGGTCGACGAGCTGATTCGCGTAGTCGCGCCCGTGTACCGGGATGCCGGTCACGGAGATCGTTTTCGCGTATACCAGCCGCAGGGCAACCACTGCTTTCGATTCGAATACTTCGAATGGATGGTGGACTGGTTCGACCGATATCTCAAGCGAGATTATGCTTGACCGTCGGCGGTCGCCAATCTTACATTATTCGTGTTCCCAAACAACATCTTACAGGCAGGATGGAATCGTGAGTAAATCTGCCCAAGACGACCGTGGATCGGCTGATTCCCGCGAAATAGCCCTCACCGACGAGGAAGTGCTGACCGAGGGTCCGCAGTACAACGAACCCCTGCCGAAGCACCGGGTGAAGTGGTACCGCTGCCGCGTGACGCGTGAACAACTGGCCAGTCTCAACCGGCGCAGCGACTTCCTGGGTTTCGTCCAGACCCTGGGCTATCTGGCGGTCCTGGGCATGTCCGCCGGCGCCGCCGTCTTCTCATCCCTCAATTGGCCCTGGTACGTCACTGCCCTGCTGGTCTTCATCAACGGGCACTTCTGGCATTTCCTGGTCAACGGTTTTCACGAACTGGTCCACGATTCCGTCTTCAGGACCCGCTGGCTCAACCGGTTTTTCCTCCGTGTTTACACCTTCCTGGGCTGGCACAACCACCATCACTTCTGGGCGAGCCACACCGAACATCACAAGTACACGCTCCATCATCCCGACGACCAGGAAGTGATCCTGCCCCAGAAGTTCGACATGAGAAACCTGTGGAAGTGGGCGATCATCAACTACCGGTATCCCTACGACCTCGTCAAGGGCAGGCTGGCGGCATTCGCGGGCAAGATCCCGGACGACCGCTGGTCCCGGGAACTCTTTCCGGAAAGCGACCCGGAACGACGCAGGGCTTATACAAACTGGGAACGGTTCATGTTCACCGGTCACGTTTTGATCGCGGGTACGGCGCTGATGTATGGATGGTGGGTCGTGCTCCTGGTATTCACCTTTCCGAAGATGATCGGCGCCTGGCTCCAGTTCCTGTGCAACGCCACGCAGCACGTGGGTCTGCAGGACGAAGTACCCGACTATCGATTGTGCTGCAGGACGTTTTACATCAATCCCATCCTGCAATTCCTGTACTGGCACATGAACTACCATACCGAGCACCACATGTACGCCGCGGTGCCCTGCTACAGACTCGGCAGGCTGCACCGGCTCGTAAGGCACGAGATGCCGTACTGCACCCGGGGCCTGTACGAGACCTGGAAGCAGATCATCGCCATCATGGACCGGCAGGAACAGGAACCCGATTACCAGTTCGTTGCCGAGCTTCCGTCGCCCGCACCCCGGGAATCGACGTGAAAATCACCGGCATCAAACTATACATCCTGGAAGATCCGGACCAGCAACAGGGGTACCTCGAACTGAAGCAGGTCCCCGGCCTTAGGCGCATTCAGTATACCCACGGCAGTAAAACGCATCCGAAGAGCGGTAATCTGCGACAGCATTTCATCCGGGTCGAGACCGACGAAGGCATCGTAGGCATGTGCACGACCACGATGACCCCGGAGCAGGTGGAAGTCCTGGGCACGCAGGTACTCGGCAGGAACCCGCTGAACCGCGAAGAACTTTTCCAGATGCTCCACAAGGGCACGCGCTGGCTTTACCAGAAGCCCGGGTGGTTTGGTGACTTCGACAACTGTCTGTGGGACATCGCAGGCAAGAAGGCCGGTCTGCCCGTATACGACTTGATCGGGCGCGTGCGTGATCGGTTCCCCGTTTACCTGACCGGGGGAGACTCCGATATCGGGACCTACCTGCGGATGATCGAAGAGGGCAGGGAATACGGGATCAACGCCTACAAGTTCCATACCTACAAGGGAGGCCGGGCGGACATACCCATATTCCGGGAGGTCCGCAGGATCGTAGGCCCCGATTACCTGCTTTTGAACGACCCGGTCTGTTCCTACTCGCTCCACGAAGCTATCGAGGTAGGACGGGTCATGGAAGAACTGGATTTTATCTGGCTGGAAGAACCGATGCACGAGCAGAAAGAACACCAGTACCAGGTACTGTGCAGGGAATTGACTATTCCGGTGATGGGCAATGAAACGCTCATGCACGACATGGGGATTTCGACGCAGCGGCTGGTGTCCGGAGCGACCGACCTGCTCCGTGCCAACGCCCGCTTTGGAACCACTCAGGTGCTGAAGATGGCTCACTTCGCGGAAATGTACGACACCAACATCGAACTGAACGCCGAAGGGGGTCTCTTTGGGCTCGTCCACGCCCATCTCGGATGCTGTATCGACAACACGAGTTTTTACGAGACAGGCGGCAACGGTTTCGTAGACACGGCCAGCACGTGGGGAATGGTTAACAAGCCGCCCATCGAGGACGGCCACATCGCACCGCCCGGCGGACCCGGATGGGGGGCGGAGTGGGACATGGACCGATTTGACGCCATGACGGTCGCTTCGTGCTAAGACAGTAACGACACCTTTAGTACTACACCTCCAGGTACCTGATTTCCCCGCGTATATACTTTGTAGATACCTGTAGTAGGGCGACAGTTACGGGCAGGTTGAAGCGCCGCGGCCCCGCGCTGCCCGGATTCAGATACCATACCCCGTCGTCACGCTTCTCGAGTAACGGCCTGTGGGAATGACCGTAAATCACCACGTCTATACCCGCGGCCGCGGGATCCAGGTTCAGATCCTCGATATCATGTACGACGTAGATCGATCTTTCTCCCACCTCAACGAGTTCGGTTACCGGTAGTCGCATCGCCCAGCGCTGGTAGTCGGTATTGCCGCGAACCACCGAAACAGGCGCGATCTCCGACAACGCCTCCAGGATTTCCTCACTACCTACGTCTCCACCGTGAATAATTCGATCCACTCCGGCTAACGCGGCTACGGCCTCCGGCCGCAACAGGCCGTGGGTATCCGAGATCACTCCTATCTTGACGATCTGGCTCATAGACTCCAACCGGTGACACACCGCGAGCCCGGTCGTGAATGCTATTCCTTCCTGGTCCCCGGCATCAGGCTATACTTGCCCGGTCCCATGAACCAGAGCGCTACGTACACGGCAAAGAGTTCCATCGCGTGGGACGCGCCGTTAAGCCCAGAATTCGGATTGTCCGCAGGGAGGGACAGGTGATACGTCATCGCGACCAACATGGTAAGCGCCAGCAGCGTAGTCGCCGGACGGAAAAACAAGCCAAGGATGAGCAATATGGAGCCTCCAAATTCGGAGAATCCAGCCATGAAACCCCAGAATCCAGGCAGGAAACTAATACCGAACAACTCCATACGCTCGCCGATGCCAGCCCACCGCTCGGGTGACGATATCTTGCCCCAGCCGTGAAAGGCGGCCATGCTGAAGCCGATGACGATCCGGACGATGAGCAGGCCCAGGTCTTTCTTCCCGGGATGGTCCATGAGAAAACATAGTAATTTATCCATTTCGATTGTCCTTCCAGTTCAGGTGGTTACAGATAGGTGGCCACGTCCGGTAATTGTGCGGATGTGGACCGTCTTGGCAAACAGTCGAATATCCTGCTGTATTTGCCTCTAACTACATTCAACAATACCGATTCACCTCTTGGTGGGCGCATCGACGCCCGCCGGATCACTATGTCCAGAAAACCTCCCTGGCTTCTCCGGCCGGTCCGGCCTGAAGTATGGTGTCGGCGATGGCGATGGCCTTGATTGCCTCGGTCCCCGGCGAAAGGCACGTCACGTCTCCGCGTACGCAGGACAGAAAATGCTCTGCCTGGTAGGCGTACATATCCGGTTCAACTTTAGCTTTTAGCAGGGTCTGTTCGCCTTCCCGGTCTGTGAAACAACAGTACTGGTGGGGTTCGTCCTCCTCGGGTTGCTCCAGGTCACCGGTGCCGAACTGGATGAATCCCTTGGGACCGATGATGTCGTGCATGCCATTGCCCCGGGCCGACCAGCTCCAGGACATGAGCAACTGGTTTCCATTCTTGTAGCGGACGATGGCGGAACAGGTATCCAGGGCTGTTGCCGTGGGATCCATATTAATCGAGCTGGACAGGACGCTTTCGGGATCGCCGAACAGGAAGTTGGCGAAATCGTAGTTGTGCACGGCGCCGTCCATGAGCGGACCGCCGCCCAGGTCGTGGTCCATGTACCAGCTTCCGGGACCGAAACTCGCCATGGCGTTGCGCCAGAGAATGGGGGACCCCAGTCTTCCGGAGGCGACGTATGCGCCCCAGGACTTCCAGTACGGATCGAAGCGGCGGCAGTGAGCGACCATCAGTACCGTGTCCTTCCGCTCCGCTTCCTCGATCAACCGCTGGCATTCCTCCACCGTTCGGGCCATGGGCTTCTCCACCAATACGGGTATGCCCGCAGCGAGGGCGGTCGTGGCCGCTGCGCAGTGGAGGCCGGTGGGCACTGCGACCACGACGGCGTCGACCTCGCCGCTGTTGACAATGGCATCGGGGGAATCGTACAACCTTGTACCCGGAAAGTTCTGGGCGAATCTATCCCGCATTTCGGGAGACGGATCGGCGCCCGCCACCAGTTCGCAACCGTCAACGCTGTCGAAAGTCCTGGCCTGGTGCGAGCCCATGCCGCCGAGCCCTATGGAACCCACTCGTATCATGATCTATCCTTTCGTGGAGCGATTTGGTTGTCCAAACCAGTAGATGTTTTAAGTTAATCGTTGTCAAGTACTTATGCCGCCGTTCACCACCTTGGAGTTTCAGCCTTCGGGTCTGGTCCGAACCGGTTATCGCCTTCGTTTCCTTTCAGTATCAAGAACACCAGGAGTACGATGGCGCCGACTAACGGTATCAGTCCGATGAGAATCCACCAGCCGCTGCGGTCTGTATCGTGCAGGCGGCGAACCGTTACGGCGATACTGGGAACGATGACAGCGACACCGTAGAGCGTGCCGAGAAACCCCGCATCCTCCCCGAGTTTCCATCCCATCTGATTGTCTATCACGCTGAAAAATACAACCACGACGGAGGAGATTAGAGTAAAAAACCAGTACTCCTTCCTTCTCGCCCTGCCGCTGAAAACCGCGTAGTTTTTTAAAACATAAAGATACCAGTGCATGGCTCCTCCTTACCTGATCATGTTCGGTCTTCAAGGCCGGAATGTCGGCTCACTGCCACAACGGTTCACCATTTTCCATCTGGCCTGCAAGAAACTCCTCGTTCAATTCCACGCCCAGTCCCGGCGCTTCAGTCAGCATAACGTGTCCGTCCTGGATCACCGATTCGTCCGTGGCGAGCACTTTGTCCCAGGTCGGGTCGTCGAATCGGTGGTATTCCAGTACAAGGAAATTCGGCACACTCGCGCAGACGTGGGCGTCCCCGACCGTGCTCAGCGCGCTGGAGTTGTTGTGAGGCGCAAAGGGCACGTAGTACATCTCGGCCAAGTTGGCGATCTTGCGGCATTCCGACAGTCCGCCGCATTTCGAGATGTCCGGCATGATTATATCGGCGGCCTGCTGCTGCAACAGGTCCCTGAATCCATGACGAAGATAGAGGTTCTCCCCGACACAGATCGGTGTGCCGGTGGCGTGCGTGATCTTCGCCAGGGCATCGATGTTCTCCGGCGGAACCGGTTCCTCGAGCCACAGGAGGTTCAGCGGTTCCATTTCCTGGGCTATTTTCATTCCGGCGGTCGCGTCATACCTGCCATGGAGGTCTATCGCCAGGTCCAGGGAATCACCGATCCCTTCCCGGATCGCAAACGCCTGATCTACCAGGGACTTTAACTCATCGGGCGTCACCGACCAGTTCCACGGATCCAGCTTGTGGGGATTTTGCGCGTCGTCGAGGTCGAACTTGATCGCCGTGAAACCACGTTCCTTCACCTCGGCGGCGCGCTCGTTGTAGTCGGTGTGCGCGCTGTCCACGTACAATCGGATACGGTCCCGGAACTTGCCGCCCAGCAGCCGGTAGACCGGGACGCCCTGGGCCTTTCCGGCCAGATCCCAGAGGGCGATTTCGATACCGGTGAGCGCCGAAATGGCGGCGCCGCCCGCGCCTCCCATGAAAATGTACCTTCTACGGACAAACTCGAAACAGGCATCCACGTCCCTCGGGTCCATGCCGATGAGCATCTGTGCCATGTGGCGGGTCGACTCCCGCCAGCCACCGTCGATGTGACTGGCCTCGCCCGTTCCGTATACGCCTTCGTCAGTATATACACGTACGTAATTGTAGCGGTAAGTACCTCGCCCGGACTTCACGGGCACTTCAGCCGTCTTTATATCGGTAATCTTCATCCATTCTCCCGTCTGATCTTGAAACGATCGTGCGATCCAATCACCTATCCGACCACGCTGTAACGAGTTTATACCTCCGTGTCCTACAACCTGGTTCCTGCTCAGTCTCCGATACGGACTACCTTCAACCGGTTATTGCAGTGATCGCTGACGAGCAGCACATCATCACCGTAGAAACACAGGCCATGCGGCTCGTTCAGCAGCGCCTCCCGTGCAGCTTCCGGCTGATCGCAGTCGCCGTAATCCCCGCTTCCGACCACGGTTTCAATCAGTCCATTCTTGGCGATGCGACGCACCCGGTTGTTGCCCGTGTCTGAAAAGTACAGGCGTCCCAGGCCATCCAGGGTGAGTCCCCGGGGAGTGGCGATGGCGGCGTGCGAGGCCCGTGAACCGTCCGGGGAGTAGCCCTCTTCCCCCGTTCCGGCTACGGTGGTTATGATCCCCGTGTCGCCATCCACCCGTCGGATTACGTGGTGCCGGTCGTCTGCAAAGTAGAGATGCCCCGAACCGTCGACCTGCATGGCCGTTGGCGAACCGATCCGGGCACGGATCGCCTTACCACCGTCGCCCGAATAACCCTGTAGACCGATACCGGCAACCGTGGTTATGATTCCGGTTTTGGCGTCGATCTTTCTAATGCGGCCGGATCCGGCGTCGCCGATGTATACGTCGTCGTTCGGCCCATGGGTCACCGATAGGACGTGCATCAGGCACGCGCTCAGGGCCGGTCCGCCGTCCCCCTTGTCCCACTGAAAGGCTGCACCCGCGATGTTGTGGATGACGCCCTTGTCGTCTATCCGCCGTACGTGGCCGTGGCGCGTATCAGCAATCACGACCCGGCCGGCGCGGTCCACCGAGACGTCGTGGGGATTTCCGAGGTGGGCGTCGACGGCAGGACCGCCATCGCCTCCGTAGGCACGCGCTCCGGAACCTGCGACCGTTTGAATTTCCCCGGTACCCGGATCAATCGATCGTATGCGCTGGTTCCATACGTCCGCGATGAAGATCCTTCCATCGGGACCGACGGCCAGACCGCCGGGTCCATTCAGAAAACCGGCGGTCGCGATCTCGCCGTCGTGCACGGTGGTGCCGCCGAGGACCGTGGTTACTATTCCTGTAGGACCATCGCACCGCCGAAGGCGGCCGGAGCAATCCCCCCAGAACACCGTGCCATCGGGTTCGGCGTAGATCCCCGCTTCCACTGAATTGCACCGGGTGATTTCACCAGGCAGGCCTTCCTCCCCGAAACCGGGTTCTCCGGTCCCTGCCAGCGTATAGACCAATCCCGTCTCTCGATCCACCTTGCGCACGCGGAACCCGTACTTCTCGCCAACGTAAAGATTGTCGTGGACGTCCAGACAGATCGCGTCCGGCATGAGGGTGCTCGCCTCCGAGGCAGGGCCGCCGTCTCCGTTGGAAGCGCGCTGCCCGTTACCCAGCACCGTGTCGATGATCCCGGATTGCATGTCGATTTTCCGGACACGGTCGTTGGAATTGTCGCACACGTATAGATCGCCCCGCGAGTCGAATGCCAGGTGTTCGGGGTGATAGAATCCCGCGTCACGAGCCGGACCGCCGTCGCCGTGGTATCCGCCCAGGCTCAGTCCCCGGCCCGAGTAGGGCCTGCTGCCACCCCGCTCGGAAGGATAGTGCCGGGCGTGATGGCCGAAGACCGTTTCTATGATGCCGGTCTCCGGATCGATTCTCCTGATGTTATTTGTCCACTCGCTGGAGAGGTATACGGTACCTTCCCGGTCCACGGCCACGCCGCAGGTGCAGTCCAGTTCCGCGTCCAGGGCCGATCCGCCGTCGCCTCCCCTGCCTATACGTCCGTTGCCCGCGACGCGGGTGATGATGCCGGTCTCGTAGTCGATTCGGCGAATGGTGTGATTGCCCAGTTCGGAAAGATACAGGTTGCCGTGGCGGTCCTGGTACAGGTCATGGGGGTGGCGGAACCGAGCTTCGGCGGCTGGTCCACCGTCACCCGAATTACCTGCGATTCCATCTCCGGCGAAGGCTTGGAGGATGCCGTCCTGGTCGATCCGCCAGATCCGGTGCCAAAGGTAGTCGATCACGATCAGTTCGCCGTCGGGCCGGCGTACGACGCCCATGGGCCACCCGGCGTCAGCTTCCTTCGCAGGGATACCGTCTCTCTGTCCCACACCTGCCAGGACCGAGAGTTCTCCGGCCACCAGGTTCTTTAGTTTTTGGATTATGTCCATGCGTCAAGGGCGAAACGCTGCGCCAATTTACCCTTCTACGCGAAAGCCGTCAATAGCCAGCTGATCGCGGTTGCTCGTATAGTGTTTAAGGGTGTTTAGGACGACTGCTTCGGCAGGAAGCCGTCGAGTCAAGATGGTACAGGTTCCACCCATGATTCGCAACTGTTAATTGTGATTTGACAGCAGAGTTGCGAGCGATTACCATACCTCGCTATTGGTCGTGGTTTTCCCGGCCCGCCCGGCCCGCCCGGCCCGCTCGTGCCTGCCCGCATCCCGTATATCCCTGGAGAAAGCCTATACCATGAACTATGATTTCGACCAGCGCATCAATCGCAACGATACCCATTCGATGAAGTGGGATTACATCAAAAGGGATGGCCGCCTTGTCCGGTGGGACGAGACCGACGCCTCCCGGCACGATCGCCCGGTACTCCCGCTTTGGGTGGCGGACATGGATTTCCCGTGTGCTCAGCCGGTGATCGACGCAGTGACGGAACAAGCCCGACAGGGACTTTACGGGTACACGATTCCGCCGCAATCATACTACGAATCCGCGGTAAGATGGATGAAACGCCGGCACAACTGGGTCGTCCAGCCGGAGCACATCTGCTTTACACCCGGTGTGGTTCCCGCCCTGCACCTGTTGGTCTCGGCCTACGTGAAACCCGGCGAAAAGGTGCTGGTTCAGCCCCCCGTTTACTATCCGTTCTACTATGCCATAGAAAACACGCAGACCCTGGCGGCGCTGAATCCGCTGAAGTATGAGAACGGCGGCTACATCATGGACTTCGACGACCTGGCCACAAAGTGTGCCGATCCGGACGTTAAATTGGCTATTCTGTGCCATCCCCACAATCCGGTCGGCCGGGTCTGGTCCCGGGAGGAGCTGATGCGATTCGGCCGGATCTGCATGGACAACGATGTGCTGGTAGTCTCTGACGAGATCCACTGCGATCTCATACTCGGCGGCCGCACGTTTACACCGTATGCCACGCTGGGATCGGAATATGAGGACCGGTCCATCATCTGTACCTCACCGAGCAAGACCTTCAACCTCGCCGGCCTGCAGGCCTCAAACATGGTCATACCCAATGAAGCCCTCCGGGAGACGTTTCAGGACACCGTCGGTAGGTCGGGATACTTTACCCTGAACCCCTTCGGCATCGCAGCCGTCGAAGCGGCCTACGACCACGGCGAAGAGTGGCTGGATCAACTGCTTGTCTACCTGGAAGGGAATTTCCGGCTGGTCGAATCCTTCTTCAGGGAACGCCTGCCCGAGGTGTCCGTCGTTGAAACGGAAGGCACCTATCTCGTCTGGGCCGACTTCCGAAACCTGGGACTGGACGGACAGGCCCTGGAGCACCAGATGTTAAATAAGGCGCGTGTGTACTTCGACGAAGGCTACATCTTCGGTCCTGAGGGCGAAGGTTTCGAGCGGATCAACATCGCGTGCCCCAGGTCGATCCTCGCCGAGGCCCTGGAGCGGATCGAGGCGGCGGTGAAGGGGCTGAATTCAATATAGGATATCCTCCGATATCCGCCCAATATTCCATGTTGAAGTTCACGTGAAACAATACATAAGTGAAGAACGACACATTCACCTTGACTGTTCAATCAACGATAGTGTTCATGCATGGCTTCCCGCACCAATCCTTCTGTACCAAAGGCAAACTCACATGGCGGCCACGTACCCGTGAATGGCCACGGCCAGACGCAGACGGGACAATAGTGGTACGCTTTTGTGAGACGGACCGCCATATGGCGTTGCTAGTACGCGAGGACTGGTTGAAAAGGATATTGCGAGAGACAGGCCATTCTGTTGTTTTTGGATGGCTTGGTGAAAAAAAACTGCTCGAAGCCGGATTCTTCACAGGATTGGTAGGTGACTGGACCAGGATTAATGGAGTTGCGTCTCTTGTAAAGAACAAATGGGTATTCGGGAATCGAAGAGTGGAGCGTTTCTCGGTTTAAGGACAATGGTCTGCCACAATGTAGGTTAAACAGAGGTATAGTGATTCGATCGCTCCAGAATTAAGCGACGTTGATCAACGATCAGGGACGATTTCATGATACGCCGATTCGGTCGTCGGCTTGGGTATGGGGTATCCTTCTTCTTTCATCCCATCGAGATGGAATTCTATCGCCTTCCTCATGTTTGCTTCCACTTCGGATCGTGTAGCCCCCGTTGTCACACAACCGGGAAGGTCGGGCGAAAACGCGGAAAATCCCGTTCCCGTCATTTCGATGACAATCAGGTATCGGCTCATGTTCCTCTCCCCTTTGAAATCTGAGACTGCTTCAGGATACTGTTCTGCGTGCCAACGGCTATCTCGTCATTGAGTTTACCCGGTACAGTTACCAAACCTACCTTCCAAGGATGCTTGTACTGCCGATGACTACCCCGCGTCCTTACGAGATACCAGCCATCATCCTAGATAAGCCGGACGACTTCCCGTGCCTTCATCGTATGTCTTAACTCCGACTCGTCTCTTTGGATGTTTAAAAAAGCCGCCCACAGTGAAGAAGACTTCGTACCGTCCGGACCTCAATCTATTTAGGTCTTCCCGCCGGAATCATCCAAATTGGCGGTGCCTAAGCCGTTATTTGAAGCTGCCATAATCTTCTTACCAACAGCTTAAATAATGGTTCATGATTTTATAAATACACAATCTCACTCACGCTGTGAACGGGATTATCAATCCACCATCGTAAGTCATCAAATCTCGGATTCCTTTACGACTACTTTCTTCCCTGAAATACTGTATCCCGCCGCCCCGCCCAACTCACCACCACCCCCACGATCACGTTGAGCGCCAGTCCCAGCACCCCGGCGTGCCAGCCCCAAAGCTTACCAAAACCCGCAAGGGTCAAACCGGCCGCCAGCAGCGTGCCCGCGGCCATGCCCGCCGTTGCGCCACGGGCGTTGAATCGCGGCCAGAGTACCCCCAGCACAAACAGGGGCGCCGTCTGGATCAGGACCTCCATCTTGAGTTCGATCAGCCCCCACAGGGTGAGATCGGGCGTCAACGCGATGACGACCAAGATGGCCATGATGGCCCAGGAAAGGCGCTTCCCCCAGGCGGTAAGCCGATCTTCCGGCAGCGACCCCATACGGAAACCGCCTAGTACGTCCTTGACAAGCAGGGAAGAGAGGCTGAGCAGTACGGAATCGGCCGTCGACATGATCGCCGCGACGATGCCGGTGAGGACGAAGACGGTCATCACGTACAGCCAGATGGATTCCGCTGCCCAGACCTTCAGCAGTCGGGGCATGACCTGGTCGGTATCGACGCCCTCAAGGCCCGATAGCTGCGGGATGGCGAGGATCCCCACCAGTACCACCGCCGAGATGGTCACCAGCGGCATGAAGGCCATGAAGGTCAACGACCGTTTCAGGCTGCGGGTGCTCCGCGCGGCGAAGATCCGCTGGATGGCCTGGGGGTAAACCGCCGCCGCAAAACCCACGAGCAGCAGGGTGCTGATCCACGTCCGGATCGTGTCCCCTTCCGGAATAGCCGCTTTCGACGGCTGATGGGCGATGATCCACGCCGTGGCCTCCCCGAGACGGTCTCCCCCCGAAACCACGGCAGCCAGCATGCCGAGCAGGCCCACGAAGAGCAATAGTCCCTGGATGCAGTCGGTCCAGGCCACGGCCTGCATCCCGCCGAGGGTCTCGTAGAACAGGATGATGATGCCCAGGACCACCACGCCTGCCCAGAAAGGAATGGCTCCGCCGGACAAACCGGAGACGATATGTCCCACTGCGAGGAGTTGCGCGAGCAGGTAGTTGGCAATGGCGACCACGAACAATACGCCGGCGAAAAGGGTCAGGCCAGACCCTCCCGAAGACCCGAAGCGATGGGCGATCCAGTCGCCCGGCGTCACGAAGTGCCACTGACGGGACACGCGATACAGCGCCGGTGCGAAGAGCAGGTAGGCCACCACGATGGCCATCATGAATCCGATGCTCATGATCCAGGCGAAACCCAACCGGTAGGCCTCGCCGGGATAGCCGATGAGCGTGTTGCCACTGTACTGCGTGGCGTAGAGGGTGAAGAAGAGGACCAGCGCGCCCAGGTTCTTGCCCGCCAGGTAGAAGGAGGACATCGAATTGTCTCGCCGGCGGGCCCGGGCTACGTATCCGAGTACGATCATGAAGGCGAGATACGCGACCAGAAACACGAGGGCGCCCGGTCCATAGGGCTGATCGGCCATGGGCTATCCTTCCTCCCGCCAAAACCTTTGAATTACGAATGCGGTGAAGCACGCGATAGCCAGGCAGACACCCAGGCAGATCACGACCCAGAACGGCACGCCGAACCAGACCGGAACCGGGTCGAACTCCGGGATGTACC
This sequence comes from bacterium, assembly GCA_965262815.1. Taxonomy (GTDB): domain Bacteria; phylum JAAXHH01; class JAAXHH01; order JAAXHH01; family JAAXHH01; genus JAAXHH01. The sequence continues at coordinate 1,418,431 of OZ253560.1, forward strand.
AGGGTATGGAGAAAGCGAACAGGACCAGGTAGACGGCCCATATCCAGCGGGGAAACCGGTGGTCGGGACTGGGACGATTCATGATGGAACCGGTTCCTATACGCGGACGTATTTATGCACGAGGTTCTCCACGCCCACCTCGCCCACGTAGATGTCGCCGTGGCGGTCGACCCAGACGCTGTGGGCGCCATGGGGACGATCGATTGGACCACCCCTGACGACCCACTGGGCGATGAGTCTACCGTCCATGTTCAGGATGGTGATCCCGCCGCCCTCGCCCAGGAAGACCGTATCCTCGTCATCGACGAACAGGCCGCAGGGCGCGGGACGCCCGGGCCATTCCGCGAGGAAGCTCCCCTCGGAATCGAATACCTGTATCCGGTTGTTTGTCTCCCGGTCGGCCACGAGCAGGCGGCCGTCGGACGCGGGAAAGATATTGTGGGGGAGTGTAAACTGGCCGGGCGCGCCACCCCTTCCGCCCCAGGTGTGAACCAGGTCTCCCGAAGGCGTCATCCGGTGCACGTAACACTGTCCGTAACCATCGGAGACGTAGAGGTCCCCGGAGGACCCCTTGACGACGCGTGTCGGCATGTTGAAAGGTTTGCCCGGTTCTCCTGTCTGGTTCGGCTCACCCAGCGTCTGCAGCAGCGTGCCGTCGGTAGTAAACACCCGGACGGTATGGTCTCTACAGTCCGGAATAAAGATCCTGTCCTCCCCGTCGATCCATATCTCGTGGGGTAGTGCCAGTATGTCGTGACCCCATTCGTTCAACAGGTGGCCGTCCCGGTCGTAGACCACCACGGCGGGATTCGGCTCCCGGTCGACGACGTAGACCCGGTCCCGTGAATCCACGGCCACGGCCGTGGCGATGCCCAGCGTCCGCTCGGACCCCCATCCGGGCACCTTCTCGTAACAATAATCTCCCGATCCCCAGATCATAGTCATGTCCTCCACGTAAATGTAATCGAACTTCTAACCGGTGTCCGGTCAGTAGTAAGGGTTATCGCAACGAATCCGATGGGTACAAATGTTTTGTTCCCCCTGACCATGGTGTATATACTTTGTCGATACGGCAGAAAGTAGCCTACGCCTGGAAACCCTGAACAATATTTCTACGCCGCTTCCGTGCGTCCGAAACCTTTACCGAAGATCTTTACTTCAGGCCATACATCGGAATGACAGGAGCCATCTCATGGGTGTACTCGACAGCTTTACATTGAATGGACGCACCGCCGTGGTCACGGGCGGCGCCGGACCGCAGTTCGGCAGCAGCATCTCCGAAGCCCTGGCCGAAGCGGGGGCGACCGTGGTCGTCGCTTCCAGGGACCTCGAAAACAACCGGCGGTTCGTAGCCGGACTGAACGACCGGGGTTTCGATACCCACCCCGAAGAACTCGACATCACGAACACCGAATCGGTCGATATCCTGAAACAACGTGTGATGGACCGTTTCGGCCGCGTGGATATCCTGGTCAACAGCGCGGTGGTCGGCCGCGGCGGGGGATTCGACGAGCAGACCCCCGATTACTGGGCCGCGAGCGCCCAGGGAAACATGGTGGGGCTTTTCGCCCTGTGCAAGGCCTTTGTCCCGGAAATGGCCGACCAGGGCAGCGGCAACATTATCAACATTTCCAGTATATACGGTGTCGTCGCCAATGACCCGGGGCTGTATGAAGAAACCGGGATGAAGCAACCCCCGGATTACACCTTCGTGAAGGGCGGGATGATCAACTTCACCCGGTACCTCGCCACGTATTTCGGCAAACAGGGCGTACGGGCCAACTGCATCTGTCCGGGCGGCTATTTCAACGAGCAGGCCAGCCCTTTCCTCCGGCGGTACGAACACCGCGTTCCCCTTGGACGGATGCTGGACAACGAGGATCTCAAAGGCGCCGTCGTCTTCCTAGCCTCCGACGCGTCCAGGTACGTCACCGGGGCCACACTGATGGTGGACGGCGGATGGACTGCCCTCTAGCTTGACACGGCCCGTGCCTGCTTCATGACGGTTTACGGTTTCGGTACGGTTAACTCATCCAGACCCGCTCAGGTCTCCGGCTCGACGATCGATTTGTCCCGAGGATGATAGCCGATCGCCTTGCGCCCGTGGTCCAGGTCGTATAGCGCCCATGTGCTGTCCGACACGCCGAACACAACCTCGAATCGGATTCCGGGATGTATAACCGCCCTTTCGAAAACCAGTACGGCATCTCCATGGCTGAGATGATGGGGATGCCCAGGCAGGTCCCTTTGACGCTGGAAATTCCCTATGCGCACGCACACGACTTCCATGTCGGACCGTGTCGCGTACATGTAGCCCAGGCTTTCTCCGAAGACCTTGCTGGTCGAATAATAACTCTCCGGCCGCGGCGTCATGTCCACCGTGCGGAATACGTCCTGCGGATACGGCGCCAGCAGTCCCGCCCGGCTGGCGAAGGCGACGCGCCGCACGCCATTGCGGCTTGCCGCTTCGAAGAGGGTGTATGTCCCGATGAAATTGGCGTGCAGGATTTCCTCCCAGGACGCGCCGCCGGCGGGGTTGCCGGCCAGGTGGATCACCGCGTCCATGCCTTCCGTCGCCTGGAGCACCGCGTCCATGTCTGTGATATCTCCGACGACTTCGTCTTCCATCCCCGGGGTAGATACCCGGTCGAAACAGCGGAGGGGATAGCGGTCTTTAAGTCCTTTTACGATGGTTGTCCCGATGACGCCGGCCGATCCCGTGACGAGTATACGAGGTGTTTCGTTCATTCCGACTCCTTGCGCTTGAATGGTCCAGTCCGTTCAATCCAGTCGTAGGTTTCCTGCCAGGGCGTGCTGCCGTCCTCTTCCCAAATCTCCAGCCGTATGCCGCGGATGTTGCCTTCGCGGAATCCCGTGAGTCTGCTGACCGAAGGATAGCCGATGGTATAGTAGATGTTGCCCCCGGGAAGATAGGTCTTACCGATGTACCGGGGCAAGACGGTCTTCGGATTCCCGGCGATGCGCACCAGTTCCTCTTCGTCGACCTCGACACCGAGACCGGGCCCTTCGGGCACCGGCGAACTGCCATCCGCCACCTCTATCCGGCCCCCGGTGACGTCCTCGCCGTACTGGTCGTCCAGGTTGACGGTATGCGAAACATTTGGAATCACCGCGCCAAGGTGCAGCGCCATCGCCTTGCAGAGCGTTCCACCGGTCAACTGGATGACGGTCGACACGTTCACTTCCGCACAGGCGAATCCTCTCTTAAGGCTCATACCGATGCCGTGCTCGCCGAGCATGTAGAGGTCGGCGCATCCCAGCACGATCTCCGGTCCGCCCCCGAGTTGCGGCACGTGCATCAGCAAGGGAATCGACGTCTTTTCGCGCAGGCGGCGCCATCCGTCCACGTCGCGCCAGATCAGCGGGTCTTCGATTACGCCGACGACGGGGGATTTCTCCAGGTGTTCGATGATGCGGGATACGTCTGCATAAGAACGGTTGTGATTAAAATCGTAGTGCATTTTGAATCCGGAAGGGGCGACCTCTTCCACGGCGCTGTTATGTTCGTAAACATCGAAGTACTCACCGGTGTGCATCTTGAAGATCATGTATCCCTCGTCCACCGCGCGTTGCACTTCGGCGGCCAGGTTTTCGGGGGACGTAGTACGCGTCCAAGCCGCCACGGGTACCCGGTCACGCACCTTCTGTCCCATGAGCTTGTAGGCTGGTATTTCGAGATGTTTGCCCATGAGATCGTAAAGGGCGCCCATGAGACCCACCGGAAGATCGGATCCGATATAGTCGAAGGGATTGCTGTCCGTCAACCGATCCACGTCCCTGATATCCATCGTGACGTGACCCCGGCTTTCGCCGTAACCGACCACGCCGTTGTCCGCGGTCACCTTGAAGACAGTCTGCGTATCGATATCCCGGAACAGGACCTTCCTATCCACGTTCCGATCGGCCAGCATGGGATTGATATGCGTAATTGCTACATCGGTTATTTTCATGGCCAGTCTCGTTCCCTTGCGATGTTGGTTTAAGCGTGGTTTCTGAGGAAAACACTTAAAACGTAGAGATCACCTGCGTTTTGCCAGAGACGGAACCTCAGGGATTGGTCAACGACTCCGGTGTCCCCTCCTGGTTCATCCCGTCCCGCACGGTGAGGGCGATGGGCCAGCATTGGCCACCCCGTTTCCTGTACTGATCCTCCACGCCGCACAGCCAGGTAAACATGCGCGCCGCGGCGATACCGCCCTGGAACTGCTCAAACACACCCGCCGGGGGATTGAAGTCGATCCTGCTGAAATCGATGTCGTCCTGTCTCACCCAGTCCCGGGCTGGCGGTGCGGTACGCCAGTAGTTGTACTTGAGCAGATTGCGGTACCGGCTTTTCCCCCGCGGACCGGAGACGGCCTTCGAACGCCGGTGCCATACTCCGTAGACGGTCAGGAAGATGGTTCCCGCCGGACTCGCTGTCGATACGGTCCCCTGGATTGAACCGAGGTGGGCCATCATGGGGGCCTTGTTACGCATGAAATGAGAGCCGGGCAGCAGGACCGTAGGCCCCATTTCCTCGTTGCACTCTTCCGGGTAATAGAACACCTGGAGATACTCCAGCGCGGAGGTGTAGATCGTACCGCCGTCCCGGTGCCAGCTTTGAGGATGGGTGTAGGGCAGAGGTCCGCGGTGGTTGCTGATGAGAAGCGGCAGGGTGAATCCGGAGCCCAGGAGCGACCTGACGGCGCCTGACGCCTGTGGATTCATGAGCACGCCGTCCACGAAGAAGGACTCCTTCATGATGGGGGTAGGTTCGTGGGTGCTGTCGACGCGTTCGAGGTAGTCGACGACCTTTTCGTTTATTTCGTCCGGGACGACACCGGGCAGCATCAGGTAGCCGTTTCTGCAGAAATCGATCACCTCGCGATCCGTGAGCGTCGGAACGCAGTCCATGTTTTTTCCGTAAGGCGCCTGCGTCATTGTCGTCTCCATCTTCTATCTCCATCGTTCGAGGACGAATTCGTACCCCAGGCCGTACGTATCCTGTTCACTCATGGCCAGGGACATGTCGGGAAACTTGATGATGCGCCAGCCGTCGTCCAGCGCGTCCTTGATCGACCGGTATCGAAAAGCCCCAGTTTCGTCAAGACCGTCGGAATCCGCACCGTCTTCGTAAATACTGATGCCGACCACCGCCGAATGGGGATTGGTCGAATGCGCCTGCAGGTAGAGCAGGCTCTGGCGCGGTCCCGACGAGGCGCTCTCCGCCATCGCCAGGGCCGCGTCGATGTCATCTGCCGTAAGCGCGTTGTCCTTAAATTGATTTCTGATATGCTTCAACTGCGCCGTCAGGTTATTCATCGTTCTATCCTTAGACGAAACGCCGGAGTCCGATATAGGGTTGTGTGGAGAAATATGACCAAACATAAACGGACGGATGGTATGTGCAAAGAAGAAAACTGCATTCAACGGCGACTCGCTTTCACCATGAGCAGAAATGAGCACTCGGCACAGATCAGCATCGTGGCCAGCGTGAGGTGCAATACCTGGACAGGCCGTGGCAGTCCGCCGTAGGCGAGCGTTATACCCAGCAGGATCTGAAGTACGATACCGGCCAGGATGAACCGTGAGGTCAGCGCAAGCCGTCCTTCCCTGCCATGTCGCCTCGCGGACCGGTAAACCAGCACCCCGGCCAGGAGCACCAGCCACGATGACAACCGGTGTACGTGATCGACGAGTCCCACCTGGGCCAGCCATTCGCCACGGGGCAGTCCGCCGTCATCCTTGATGAAGGGGTCGATACCCTCACGGACCTGCGTGCCCAGCAACAACTGCAAGGTGGTTACCGCCAGTAGCGCGAAACCCAGCCTCAACAGGATGGTGCGCCCCTGGTCCGAGAGATCGACACGGACCCTCTTTTCCATGGACTGAAAGGTAACAAAGAGCAGGAGGCACAGAAGCATCACCGCCAGGGCCATATGGAGGGTTATGATCCCGGGCTGCAGCCCCGATCTGACCACCTGCCCGCCCAGCCAGCCCTGGAAGCCTACCAGCAGGAAGCTCAGGCCAGCGCAGTAAAAAACAACCGGTTGTGATCTTCGGTAACGAAACGAACGCAGGAAGGTCAGGAACACCAGGACCCCTATTCCCACGCCGACGAGTCGATTGGCGTATTCGATCCACATCTTGGCCGGGTTGAAGGAAGCGGTGTCGTAGCCCTTCTCGTGGAGGTAGTCCAGGTCCAGGTCTTCGACGCTGGCTGGCGGCAGCCATGAACCCCAGCACCTGGGCCAATCGGGACAGCCCAGGCCCGCGCCCGTGATCCGTACGAGGCTGCCGACGGATATGAGCAGTACCGTGGCTACCAGTGTCGCCAGGGCCGTTTTCTGAAAGGTGTTCATGATAGGCCATCATAGACCGTCACACCCAATTCGGCAAGGGATATCGAAGGGGTTGTGTTGGGAACTATTGGTCGGTTTTCTGGTTGCCATTTCGGCCCGTTCGATGTATTTTGACCTGAGCGGTTCAAAGCGGTTTTATAGGGGTATAGCTCAGCTGGTAGAGCGGCGGTCTCCAAAACCGTAGGTCGCGGGTTCGAATCCTGCTGCCCCTGTTTCACGAGTATACATCAAGCGCCGGCGAGGGGTTGTACCGGACCAGACGGATCAGTAGGGCCATGTCATTCTACGAAGTGGAAACCTGGGTACCCAGGCCCGGCCGGAAAGTGGATCATGATGAAATGATCCGGACCTGGTTCGCCTTCGTCGAAACCCACAAGGAAGCCCTGTTTCCCGAGTGGCTCTCCGCACGCTATTTCCGCGAAGTTGAGCGGAATACCGGGCTGCACACAGGCCGGTACGTGATGGTATTCGAATACGTTTCCCACGAAGGATTCCTTGCGTACAAAGCGCGGCGGAAAGACTGGTCGGGACCCTACGCCGAATACAAGAAGGTGGATCCCTACCAGTTCTTCGACCTGAGCACCGTCACCGAAACCTGCTGGATTCCAGAAGAACAGGACCGGTGGCTGGACTTCACGTGATGAGATCGGACGCATCGTGAACAACCAGTACATACTGACTCCGTACTTCCTTGACCGTCATGACCCGGCGCTGATGGATCTCGCGCGGGAAGACTGGGTCGTCAACACGCCTTCTCTGCAGGGCGACGGCGAAATGGCCCGCACGCTCTGCGTGCACCGTCCCCTTGCAGATCTGGTCGCCGAAGCGGTGGCGAAGGGCATGCGCCCGGTCAGCGTGGCCGGCGACTGCTGCGCGACCATTCCGGTGATGGCTGGACTCAACCGCGCGGGCATCCATCCAGTCTTCCTCTGGCTGGATGCCCACGGCGATTTCAACACCTGGGAAACCTCGCCGAGCGGGTTTCTGGGCGGCATGCCGCTGGCCATGATGGTCGGCCTCGGCGAACAGACCTTCATCGAGAACGTAGGCATGAATGCGCTGCCCGAAGCGGACGTCATCCTTTCAGATGGCCGGGACCTGGATCCCGGGGAACGTAAACTGGTCGATGCTTCACGGCTGAGACATTTTCCCGACGTGCTCGAACTCCTGAACTGCGACCTGTCGAACCGGCCGGTCTATATCCATTTCGACACCGATATTATCGATCCTTCAGAGGCGCCCGCCATGGGCTATCTCGCACCCGGAGGTCCCCCTTCCGCCGACCTCGAACGCGTATTCCGGCACCTCTCGGAGCACTGCGATATTGCCGCGCTGTCCATATCCACCTGGCGCACCAGCATGGATGAAGACGGCCGAAGCGAAGCGATCTGCATGCGGCTTTTCGACCTGCTGACTGGTTGACCTCCGCCCGGCACCACGGAGCGAGCACCATGCCCTCCGCCCGATCCCTATTAGAAGACCTCGTTGTTATTGAAGCCGCGAATGTACTGGCCGGTCCGGCCGTGGGCATGTTCTTCGCGGAACTTGGCGCGACCGTGATCAAAGTGGAGAACATCAGGACCGGCGGTGATACGACCCGTCGCTGGAAACTGCCATCGGAAGACGCCCGTACCGATGTATCCGCCTACTTCTCTTCGGTCAACTGGGGAAAGCAGTCTATAGGTATTGACCTGTCCGCGTCGGAAGGTCGCGAGGTCATGGTGGACCTGGTACGACGGGCCGACATCTTCCTGCAGAGTTTCAAATCCGGTGACGCCGAGAAGTTCGGCCTCGACTATACTGCACTGAGCGGAATCAACGAACGGCTCATCTACGCCGACATAACCGCCTTCGGCGCTGACGACGACCGCCCTGGATTCGACGCCGTGCTTCAGGCGGAGACCGGGTTCACGGGAATGAACGGTACGGAGCAAAGCGGACCCGTAAAAATGCCTGTGGCCCTCATAGATCTGCTTCTAGCGCATCAATTGAAAGAAGCCCTCCTGATCGCCCTCATAGAACGAATGCGGTCCGGCCGCGGCTCATACAACACGGTCTCGCTCTTCCACGCCGGCGTTGCCTCGCTCGCGAACCAGGCCGCGAACTACCTGGTGGCCGGGACCGTACCAGGCCGGGTGGGATCAGACCATCCCAATATCGCGCCATATGGGACGACTTACAGGACTTTAAATGGCGAATCCATCGTGCTGGCTGTCGGTACGGACCGGCAGTTTCGGTCCCTGTGCGATGTGCTTGGCGTCATGGAAATGGCCGGCGATCCCCGGTTTCAGTCGAATCAGAAAAGGGTGGAACACCGGGAGCGGCTGAACAGGTCCCTTTCGGATCGCATTAGCAGGTGGGAACGGGAACCGCTCCTCGATGAACTCCGGGGCCGCAGGGTGCCCGCCGGGGCTGTCCGGTCCATGAACGAGGTATTCTCACAGGAGTCCACCGAATCCTTGCTGCTTTTCGGAGAACGTTCGGACGGCACGCCCATCAGGGGCGTACGCACCATCGCCTTCGACAACGATGTAGTGGACTCGGCCGCAAAACTCAATGCGCCGCCGGATTATAACCAGGATGGCAACGATGTACTCGTCGGTCTGCTGGGCTACTCGGAAGATCGGATTGAAACGCTGAGGGAAGCCGGGGCTATCCAGTGAATGGGATTTGAGACCAGACACAGACAGGGATTCCGGTCGATTACGATGACCTTCTGGCTTTTTCAGGCAAAGAACGCTTTGCATTACATGTTAAAACAGGACGTCCTGCCTGGCAATAATTGTTTGCCTGGAAAGCGGATAATATGGTATATTACCTCGTGTTTTTCTGGGACATCGGGATCGTCACATTGAGATCAAAATGACTTATACACAGACCATTCTCAGACGCGGTCCAAGCTGACCTGCACAGCTTCTGTGCGCGGGTCGGAATCGCACACCGAAAGCAGCCCGAACAAGCCAATCGACATGAGCGAATTGATCATTGTGGGAGACCGGGTCCTCGTCGAACAGCAGGACGGCGATCAACTGACCGATTCCGGCCTTTACCTGCCCGCCACGGTAACGGAGAAAGAAAAGGTGGGAACCGGTCGCGTGGTTCGGGTTGGACCCGGCCACCTGATGCCTAATCCAGACTACACGGAAGGCGATCCGGTCACGAAGCCGATGGAATCGGTGCGTTACCTGCCGCTGCAGGCCGAGACCGGCGATTTCGCCTTCTACCTGCGCAAGGAATCCATCGAAATCAACTACCAGAACAAGACCTATGTCATTGTTCCCCACAACGCCATACTGGCATTGGTCCGATCAGACGGAGACGACGTGCTGGGTGACCTGAAGCATCTGCTGGGCGATGAGTAGACCGGTGACCGAAAATCCATTACACGAATAGCAAAAACGGCCATGTGTACCGATAATAATCTTCGACGGGATCAGAAACGAGGCGGCAAACTTTAACGCCAGCCACTTTCCAGGAGGAGCACGACCCATGAACAGGACAGCAGCCTATTCGGTTCAGAGGGAAATCCCCGTAGCACAGCTTGGCGTGGATGTGCGGGGAGCGTTCATTACCCGCACCTATACCCACCTCCTGGGTGCAATCCTGGCCTTTGCGCTGATCGAGATCTACCTTTTCCAGACCGGCATGGCGGAATCGATCGCCCGGGTATTGCTCGGCGGTTCCTGGTTGATCGTGCTGGGCGGATTCATGATCCTGAGCTGGATCGCGACCCATTTCGCCCACAGTTCGACGTCTACGGGCGCCCAGTACGGCGCACTGGGGCTCTTTGTCGTAGGCGAAGCGATCATATTCACCCCGCTGCTATACCTGGCCGAAACCGTGGCGCCGGGCGTGATCGAAAGTGCCGCCACTGTGACGCTTCTCGGGTTTCTCGGGTTGACGATCGTCGCTTTTCATACCAGGAAGGATTTCTCCTTCCTCGGCGGACTGCTTCGCTGGGGCTTCATTTGCGCGATCGTGTTGATCGTGGCCAGTGTGCTATTCGGCTTTCAGCTTGGAACGATCTTTACGGTGGCCATGATCGTCCTGGCCGGCGGTGCGATCCTTTACGACACCTCGAACGTCCTGCACCACTATCCCGAGGACCGGCACGTGGGCGCGGCACTCCAGCTTTTCGCATCGGTGGCGCTGCTGTTCTGGTATATTCTGCAGTTTTTCCTGGCTTCAAGAGACTGAATATCGTTTTTTCTCACAATTACACCGAACCCGCATAACGCGCGAAGAAAATAGGAGCGTACCAATGAAAACGATTATCCCCCTGATGTTGATTCTGTTGCTTACAGGCTGTGAAGGAAAAACTGGTCCCGCCGGACCTCAGGGATCCGACGGACCGACGGGCGCGCCCGGTACTGATGGGGCTGTCGGACCGGAAGGGCCTGCCGGACCAGAAGGACCGGAAGGATCCGAGGGAACCCCAGGTGAAGTACTGGTAATCGACCAGGCCCTGGTCGGATCGTGGAGTCTGCGGGGCACTGATATCGCCGAGACGCTGGCGCAGAACCTGCGGGATTACCTGCTGAGTCAGCCGGACCCGAATCTGAATGAGGCAGCCATCGACGCCATCGTCGCCGAATTCTTGCGGGAGATGGAGATGGACCTGAACAGCTCGCCCATTGCGACCATCCAACTCAACGCGGACGCAACGATCGTAGACAATGGGGGTGTCGAGGGAGTCTGGACCGTCAGTGCAGGGATGCTGACTTTGAGACAGGACGACTCCATCGTGTTTCAGGCAAGCTACCAGGTCGAAGGCACCAACCTGACGTTGACTCTGACAAAAGCCCAGATGCTTCAGCTGATCACCAGTTCGTCCGAGGAACCCTTGACCGAGGATGACCTCGCTTTCTTCGACGTCATGTTTGGTGAGGACGGTGTTATCAATTACTTCTTTGAACGGGATTAAATGAGGACAGCATGCATCCTAGAATAAAGACCATCGGCCGGGAGATCCTATCCTTCGGGCTCATCGCACTGGTATTGCTCGCCGCCCGGTCGACGCTGGCCGATCACTACACCGTCCCTTCCGGTTCCATGGAGTACACGCTTATGCCGGGCGATCGGATCTTTGTAGCCAAGTATTCCTACGGATTCCGCGTACCATTCACGGACTGGAAACTCACCCAGGGCCGCGATGTGGTACGCGGCGAAGTGGTCGTGTTCGATTCGCCCGTGGAGGACATCCGCCTCGTGAAGCGGATTGTCGCGGTGGAAGGCGACACCGTTTCCATCCGCAGCGGACAGGTTTCCATCAACGGAGTCCCGATGGGGTTAACCTCGGATCTGCGCGAAGAATTCTACGGTGAACGCCGGATCCGTCTGAACCAGAGCTACAGTGGCGGGGAGGATTTCGGTCCGACGGCCATCCCCCCCGGATTTCTCCTGGCCATAGGAGATGCCAGGGGGAACAGCAAGGACGGCCGCGCCTTCGGATTCATTTCGGAGGATGCAGTTTACGGCAGGGCCGTGGCTGTCTACTACCGGAGCGGCGACGGCCTGTGCTGGCTGAAGCTGTAGGGAAACACGGTGCCTACCGCGTTTCCGTCTTCGCATCCTGCGCTTCCTTCTCCTTTTCCTCTGCCCTGTTCTGCCGCTGCATCGGGTTCTCCGGCGTCTGCTGGCGCTGTTTGAACAGTTGGAAACGCGTGGGCTTCGATTGCGGCGGCCAGACGTTGTTGCCCAGGTCGGTATCCGCGGTCTCCAGGAATGGATCGAGGGTGATCCGTTCCACCGGCTGGTCCATGGCAAACACCTTGGTTACACGGTCGTCCCGCAGTCGCCATATCTCCACCGGAATCTGCTGCACTTCCTTGGTACCGTCCTCGAATTCGAACTCCAGGATCAAGGGCATCACCATCCCGCCGATATTCTCGAAGGTCAGTTCGTAAAAGTGCTTGTCGCTTTCCAGCAAGGCCATGTCCTCGGAGTCCAGTCGCTTCAGGTAATTCTCGTACTCCTCACGGTCGAGGATGGATACTGCGAAAGGATCGTACTTGTTGTAGAAATCGACCAGCGTCGAATCCTGTTTGACCATCGGGGCCGATATGTCGGACTGGTTTCGCGTGTGCCCGATACCCCTGTTCTCTTCGTCTGTGCTTGCCCGGGAGATTTCCTTCTCCACTTCCGGATTCCGGGTATTGATTTGGAACCATTTCACCTCACCCAGCCCGATATCCACGTGGTCCGTTCCGTAAAACCATCCACGCCAGAACCAGTCCAGGTCCACCGCGGACGCATCTTCCAGGCTGCGGAAGAAATCCTCGGGGGAAGGATGCTTGAACATCCAGCGCTGTGAATAACTGCGGAAGGCATGGTCGAACAGCTGTCGCCCCATGATCGTCTCCCGGAGGATGTTCAACCCGGTGGCGGTCTTGGCGTAGGCGTTGGCGCCGAGTTGGAAGACGGACTCCGAGTTGGTCATGATCGGAGATATCCGCGTCTGGTCGCCCTTCATGTAACCCACGATCCGGTGGGCCGGGCCGCGGCGTGACGGATACTCGGTGTCCCATTCCTGTTCCGCCAGGTACTGGAGAAAGGTGTTCAGCCCTTCATCCATCCAAGTCCACTGCCGTTCGTCCGAATTGACGATCATGGGAAAGTAGTTGTGGCCGACTTCGTGGATGATGACGCTGATCATGCCGTACTTGGTCCGCTCGCTGTAGGTGCCGTCTTTTTCCGGCCGGCCGCCGTTGAAGCAGATCATGGGGTATTCCATGCCGATACGGTTCGTATGCACAGATATGGCCGTGGGATAGGGATAGTAAAAGGTGTATTTCGAATAGACGTCGAGCGTATGGGCTACCACCTTGGTGGAATACCGTTCCCAGAGCGGGTTGCCTTCCTTGGGATAGTAGGACATGGCCATGACTTTCTGGGGTCCGGATTGAACCCCCATGGCGTCCCAGATGAACTTGCGTGAACTGGCGAAGGCGAAATCCCGGACGTTATCACCGTGGAACACCCAGGTTTTCTTTTCCGTCGCCCGTCCTTTTTCCGCTTCGATCGCTTCTTCTTCGGTAACGATCATGACGGGATCGTCCGCCGTTTGGGACCGGTCAAACCGCGCCTGCTGCTCCGCGGTCAGCACATCCTTCGGATTCTTGAGTACGCCCGTGGCCGCGACGATATGATCGGCCGGTACCGTAATGCTGAACTTGTAGTCCCCGAAGGGCAGGGTGAACTCACCCCGGCCCAGGAATTGCTTGTGCTGCCAGCCTTCCACCTCGTTGTACACTGCCATGCGGGGAAAGAACTGGGCGATCGCGTACAGGTAGTTATCGTCTTCCTCGAAGTACTCGTAACCCGATCGGCCGCCGATTTTCATCCGGTCGTTGATGTTGTACCACCACTTGATCTTGAAGGTATAGGACTTGCCCGGCCGGAGTGGTTCGGGTATGTCCACGCGCATCATCGTCTTGTTGATGGTATGGGGAAGGGGGTTGTCGCGACGGTCCCGCACCCACTCGATTTTGAACCCGCCGTCGAAGTCGTTCAACAGCCGCCGCAACTGGGAAAAGCTCATCTGTCCAGATACCCGGCTGCCCGAGATTTTACGGGTGTCCGACTCCTTGGCGCGTACGTTCTGGTCGAGTTGCACCCAGAGATAGGACAGTTCGTCCGGCGAGTTGTTGTGATAGGTTATGGTCTCGGTACCATGAAGCCGTTGGGTCGCATCGTCCAACTCGATCTGCATCTCGTAGTCCGCTTCGTTCTGCCAGTACAGGTGGCCAGGCGCACCGGAAGCCGTCCGGTAAACGTTGGGGGTCGGGGCCTCCTGCTTGATCTGGCGGAACTTGCTCCGGTTGATCGATTCGGGGCCCTTCTGGGCCGAAACGGTGGTAGAGAGGCACGCGATGCTCAATATGCACAGGAAATACAAAAGGCGCTTCGCCATGAAAATCCTCCTGGAATTCGTGTTTTCATCCGCATTTCGGAATATAATGATGGTATGAATACGACAACTGGGGAATATAAACAGTGACCGGGATCGTGTAAAGCACAACCCGACTGGATAGGGGTTTGACTGCAAGGAACCACGTTTTAAAGGCGGGTCCGGACCAAAGATGCCATGATTCCAGGGTGGGTCCGGGCCAAAGGCGTCCGGTCTCAATTTAGTGCGGGTAGAATCTGTTTGCGGCGTCGGAAGAGTTCGGATAAGTTCAAATTACACGGCCCGCACTGGTTCTCCGTACCAAATCGGGATGAGCGGAATGCGATCACGACACCCCTTAATCCGTCTCACGGCCATGCTGCTGGCCGGCGCGATGCTGGTCGGCACGAAGCCGGCGACCGAAGCCAAGCCAACCGTCTCTACGGACTCTCAGTCACCTGGAGCCCACCCATTCTACATCAGTATATGCCAGATCGATCACAACCCCGGTACGGACGCGCTGGAAATGTCATTCCGCATCTTCACGGACGACCTGGAACAAGCTCTTGAATCGATAGGAACGGACCGGCTTCACCTGGGTACGGAGCGCGAAGCGGAGAAAGCGGATCTATACATCGGCCGTTATCTCGCGCGTCACGTCGAATTCCAGGTAAACGGCAGCCGGGTCAACGCGGCTTTTCTCGGCAAGGAAGTGGACACCGAGGCGACCTGGTGCTACGTGGAGATCGCGGACATACCGGACCTGGACTCCATGACCGTCACGAATACGCTGCTTCTCGAGACTTTCGAAGACCAGGTCAATCTCGTCCATGTCAATGCCAACGATCAGAAAAAGAGCCTGGTGTTCAACAGGCAGTTGGTCAGGCAGACGCTGGACTTCTGAGCCCCAAGCTTCGACCGACGCCAAATCATTCGAGCCGAGTCCATGTCCCAACAAGCGCGTGATGCCGCCGTCATCGTCGAGATGAATGAGTTTCCCGGACTGAGCGTGGACCTGGGGACCATTGTCGCCACTTCGGGCGGGTACGACCCCCTCCATCCCGGGCATGCTTCCTGCCTGCTGGATTCATCCCGTTACGGAGATACACTGGTCGTCATCGTGAACGGGGACGGATTCCTTCGCCGCAAAAAGGGCAAGCCCTTCATGGACCTCAAGGCCCGTTGCCAGGTTGTCTCCTGTATGCGAACCGTGGATTTCGTCATTCCCTTCGAGATCGAAGACGACGACACGGTCTGCGAGGCCCTGCGGGTGATCCGGCCCCATGTGTTCACCAAGGGCGGCGACCGGACCGACATGTCCAATATACCCGAATGGAGCGTCTGCACGGAACTTGGGATCGAAGTGATTTCGGGCGTGGGGCTGGACAAGGCCTGGAGCAGTTCCGACTACCTGGAAACCTGGGGTCGGTTCTGGTCGGAACAGGCGGGACGTTCCTGACGCCGCCGGTTCCCTAGCCGATTTCTCCCGCTTCCAGCATGGAAAGGAAGGCGGAGTCGTCCACGGCGAGGGGAAGATGAACGCGGCCGCGCCTGCGGCTCGATTCGTAGGTTGCGAAGATCAGTTCGGTCGCCTTCAGGGCCCGGCCGCTGTCCAGTTCCGGCGTTCGACCCTTGTCGAGGGCATCGACCAGGTCGAGTACGGTCGATACCGTTGCGTCCTCGTTGCCGGTTTCTTCAAGCGGAGGTTTTTCCCAGGCTGTGCCGCCATGCCGCATAAAACGGAGAGGCGTGTCTTCGTCCACGCCGACGTCGATGATCCCGTCCGTACCGATAAGTCGATTGGCAGGTCCGTTCATCCCCGCGGCGCCGGTGGCGAGCATCCCTTCCACCCCGTTTTTCCACCTGATCCACGATATCCCGGCAGAGTCAATGGGAATACCGAATGCCTTCCTGTCTTCGGACGCGTCGATCTGTCCCAGGACCCATTCCGCCGGCGCTTCATCATTGTAGAAGAAGAACATGTCGAACCAGTGGGTGCCCCAGTCGAACAGGTTGGAGCAGGTGGCTTCGAGCCGGACGAGTTCGCCGACGGCGCCTTCTTTCAACAAGCGCCGAGCCGTTAGGAAAAGGGCTTCGAACCGACGCTGGTGGCAGCAGGTGAGCAACGCGCCGTGCTCGCGGCATACGCGATCCATGGCCTTGGCTTCACCCCAGGTGGGCGCCATGGGTTTCTCGCAGTGCACAGCTTTCACACCCCGGCCCACCGACGCGAGCACCATCTCGCCATGATCGGCAGGCCAGGTGCAGATGCTGACGATGTCGAGCTGTTCACTCTCGAGCATGTCGCGGTAGCTTTTGTAGGTACGGGGCACCTCGAAATCTTCCTGAAACGCCCATCGGGCTTCCCCCACGGGATCCGCGCAGGCCACGATCTCGGCTTGGGGACACGTCAAGTAACCCTGGGCGTGCCTCTTGCCCCTTCCTCCGCAACCTATTATGCCGACCCTGTACATAGCGATCTCCCGTTTACGGACCCGGCCGCTCATGGCAAGGCCACGATGTTGTATTTGTTTCTTGTCCAGCGTCCGGTGCCACCATATAATCCACCATATACCGAATGCATGAATGTACCTGTCGTACTTGCAGGCAATATAAACGCTGGATCGGGGAAATCACCCTCATTCTCTCGACTGTTCCGGAGGATAAATGGCCAGAAAATACCGTGCCGCCGTGATCGGACTGGGCCGCATGGGCAGTACCTTCGACGATGAAATAGACCAGGGCGGATCTGTTTTCCTGCCTTACTGCCACGCGCCATCCTATCACGCCGCACCCGACGTGGACCTGGTCGCCGGGGCAGATCCCCACGACGAACAGCGGTCTATTTTCGGCGTACGCTGGGGTTTGGAAGACCACCATCTGTACGCTGACTATCGTGATTTGCTCGAGAAGGTAAAACCCGATTTGCTGAGCGTTTGCACCACGGCGCGGATACGATCCCAAATCGTTCAGGACGCCGCCAGGGCCGGCGTTAAGGCCATCTGGGCCGAGAAGCCGATCGCCCTTACCCTGGCCGAGGCGGATGCCATGGTGGAGACCTGCGCGGACCACGGGGTCGCCCTGGCCATCAATTGCGCCCGGCGATGGCATCCTTTCTTCGCCCGTGCGAAGACCATGATCGAAGAAGATGAACTCGGCGAGATCGTCCAGGTGACGGGTTACGGCCAGTGCGGTCTTTCTCATAACGGCAGCCACCTCATCGATATCGTCCGGTACATGGCCGGCGGAAGGGTGGAATGGGTATACGGCGAGATGGAATCGGACGAGGCGGCCGCGGGCGAGAAGGACCTGATGGGCAACGGATACCTGGCTTTCGACAACGATGTACGAGCCTATATCCGCGGCATGAACTGCGGGATCTCGAACTGGGAAATCGACGTCCTGGGCACTATGGGCCGCTTCCGCTCGATCGCGAACGGCCAGGACGTTGAACTGACCAAACTGCACGCAGGGGGCTTGCGCGGCAGAGGCGTACCTGCGCGGATTCCCTTTCCCTGGCCCGCCCGCAACCCCGCGATGGGACTTGCGATCGTATCGGACCTGGTCTCGGCCATAGAAAACGGCCATCCACCGAAGTGTTCCGGGAAAGACGGGCGGGAAGCCCTGGAGGTGGCCGTCGCCCTCCGCGAATCTCACCGCCGGGGCGGACAGAAGGTCCATCTCCCGCTGGAGGACCGCGGCCTGGGTATCCTTTCCTCGGAAATACACCGGGACGACGTGCCCGCGCGCGTGCGGCGTCTTCAGGGTTAGAATACATTAGCGATGAAAGAGGAGATGAGATGAAGCTCGGGTTCGTAACCTACCAGATCGGCAGGGACTGGGATGTGCCGGCCATCATCGACATGTGCGGCAGAACGGGTTTTACGGGAGTGGAACTGCGCACGACCCACGCCCACGGCGTGGAAACCGAGTTGAGTTCGAGCAAACGGAGGGACGTCCGAAGGCAGTTCGAGGACGGAGGCGTGGATCTCGTGGGACTGGGTACGGCCTTCGAGTACCACGCGGTCGACCCGGCCGAAGTACGTCAGAATATCGAAGGAACGTTCGAATACGCGAAGCTGGCGGCCGACCTGGGGTGTCCGGGCGTCAAGGTGAGGCCGAACGGGCTGCAGACGGAAAAGGGCGTCCCGGAAGAAAAGACCCTCGAACAGATCGGAAGAGCCATCGGGGAATGCGCGGAAGCGGCCGACGGCCTCGGCGTCCAGATCCGGGTCGAGGTGCACGGCAGGGACACGCAGGAACCGCGGCGCATGCGGGCCATCATGGATCACGCCGATCATCCCAATGCGCGTATCTGCTGGAACTCCAACTTCGGCGAGGTCGTGGACGGGTCCATCGTGAAAAACTATCGATTGCTGAGCCACAAGATCGGCCTGGTCCATATCACCGAGATCTACCGTTCCGAGTATCCGTGGCTCGAATTGTTCCGCCTGCTCAAAGCAGACGGCTACGACGGCTATACGCTCGCCGAGATCGCCCACAGTCCCGAACCTGAACGACTGATGGGCTACTACAGGGCCCTCTGGCAGGCCTACCAGGAATGACCTGGGAACGCGACGGGAGAGCGACGCTCCTGTTCCATTTGAAAGGGTGTTGACAACCCATGACTACAGTACAGGTATCCTCGCAGGAATCTGTGTACCGCAGCCGGACACCGGGATCCTACGAGGCGTTCAAACGGTCGGGTGAAGTCATGCCCGGCGTCGCCAAGGGCGCCTACTATTACGCCCCGTACCCGATTACCATGGCGCGGGCCGAAGGTTGCCGTCTATTCGACGTGGACGGAAACCGGTACGTGGATTTCGCCAATCACCATACCACGCAGATACTGGGACACAATCATCCCGCCATAATCCGTGCGGTGGAGCGCCAGCTCGAAAGGGGCATTGCCGTGGCCGCGCCCATGGGCATTGAAACCGCACTGGCGGAAACGCTGTGCCAGCGGGTGAAGTCCCTCGACAAGATCCGGTTCTGCAATTCCGGGACGGAGGCCACGCTTCACGCCATCCGGTTGGCCAGGGAGTACACGGGCCGGCACATCATCGCCAAGTTCGAGGGGGGATACCACGGCAGCCACGACGCCGTCGAAATCAGCGTCGCGCCCGACCCCGGTCTGGCGGGACCCGCGACGCGGCCCGTACCGGTACGAGGAGCCGGAGGCATGCCGCCCAACACCATCGACAACGTCATCATTCTCCCCCTGGATGACGAAGCGGCCGTGGAAACGCTCATCGAGGAACACCGGGACGAACTGGCGGCCGTGATACTCGATCCCAGGACCGGTGTCCTTCCCCAGCGCCCGGCGTTCATCAGGGCGGTGCGCGAGATCACGCGTAAAAACAACGTGCTGCTCATATTTGATGAAATCGTTGGATTCCGCGCGGCGCCGGGAGGCGTCCAGTCGCTGTGCGGCATCATGCCCGACCTTACGACCTACGGCAAGATCGTTGGCGGCGGTTTTCCCGTAGGGGCCTTCGGCGGACGGAAAGACCTGATGTCCCTGCTGGACCCGACCCTGGGGAAACCCCGGTTGTCTCAAAGCGGTTCCTTCAGCGGACATCCCGTGGCCATGGCCGCGGGTCAAGCGATGCTGGAGGTGCTCACGCCCGAAGTTTACGACAGGCTGGACCGCCTGACCGATCGCCTCGTGGACGGACTCCGGGCTGTATTCGCCCGTACCCGCACGGTGGCGACGGCGGTAGCGTCCGGTTCAACCTTCAGCATCTACTTCACCGGAGGTCCGATGAGGACCTACCGCGACGCGGCAGCAGCGGACAAGCGGCCCGTACCAGGTGTTTTCCTTTCTCTGCTCAACAGGGGATACTACCTGGCCAATGGTCTCGGCATGAACTGCCTTTCCGCGGCCATGGACGAATCGCATGTCGACGGCCTGATAGGAGCCATGGGCGAAGCACTGGAAGAGGACTGAAACCTGGCCGGGATACGCCGGACGATCAACATTTAAAACAGGAACGAAACCATGTCCAAAACAGTAAAGTGCGCTTTCTGCCTGCTCGGAGCAGTTGCCTTTTTCTTTCTAGTTCCTCTGCTGATTTCGGCACAAAACGACGGTTCCGGTAACTCAGCGGCAAGGCCCCTGCCTCCGGACGCGGCGCCGAGGGAACAGCAGGTCATGAGGTTCATGAGCCCGGAACCTCGAACGCTCGACTCCGCCATCAACGACTATGACACGGAAGACACGATTATCCCCTTCGAGCCCCTGCTTCGGCGGGACCCTAACTGGCATCCCGAGCCCGCGGCTGCTGATGGTTACGAATCGACCCCTGACGGCAAAACGTGGACATTCCACCTCAGGCAGGGCGCACGATGGAGCGACGGGCGTCCGGTCACGGCCCACGACTTTGTATATTCCTTCCGGCGCATGTTGGATCCGAAGGAGGCCAACCCCTACGGGTTTTTCTACCACGATTTCAAAAACGCACGGCCCATAAACCGCGGCGAGATAAAGGACCTGACCCAACTGGGTGTCCGTGCTGTCGACGATCTCACGCTGGTCATCGAGACAGAGAAATCGGCGCCGTACCTTCCATTTATCGTATCCTACGGGAACGCCCTGCCCGTACCCCCATGGCAGGTGGAAAAGTACGACAAGAAATGGACCCGGCTGGAGAACATCGTCTCAAATTCAGGCTTTAAACTATCCGAATGGGTAACGGGCAGCCACATGACCCTG
Organism: bacterium; assembly: GCA_965262815.1. GTDB lineage: Bacteria > JAAXHH01 > JAAXHH01 > JAAXHH01 > JAAXHH01 > JAAXHH01. The sequence goes on from OZ253560.1 coordinate 1,439,396, forward strand.
GTTCCGGATCCCATGTACAACGGTCCCCACAAGCCCTACCTGGAGAAGGTCATCCATCCCTTCCGCAACGCGGCGGTCGCCACCGTCCTCGCCTACGAAAACAACGAGGTGGACCGCGAACTCGTCGACGTGACCGACATGCCCCGCATCATGGCCGACCCCGAACTCGCGCCGGATCTGGTCAAGGTGGCGGCGAGGGGATCGTGGTATCTCTTCTTCCGTACCCGCCAGCCGCCTTTCGACGATGTACGCGTCAGGGAAGCCTTTACCCGGGCGATCGACCGGGATGTGATCAGCAACATCCTGCTGGGCGGTACGGCCGTACCCGCCTATTCCATGATTCCCCCGGAATTCGCGGAATACAACGGAACAGCCATGAAGCGGCACCAGGATTATGACCCCGCGAGAGCGAAGGAACTTATTCGAGAGGCCGGCTATCCCCGGGGAAGGGGATTCCCTCGCCAGGAAATGTGGCTACGGGCGCCCAACCCTACCATCAAGCGGGTGAGCGAGGCGATTATGGCCATGCTCAAGGAGAATATCGGGGTGGACGTCACCATCCGCGCCGCCGACCGCACCATGTACATGAACAATATGTACAACTGGCGCATGAACCTGGGCCTAATCGTGTTCTACGCGGATTACCTGGATCCGCGCAACATGCTCGACATGATCTGGCACACGCAGCCGCAAGGTTACGGACGGTCGGACTGGACGAACGGCGAATTTGACCGGCTCGTTGAGGAGGCGGCTTCTGAACTGAACAAGGAAAGGCGGCGTGAGCTTTACCTGGAGGCGGAGGAAATCATGGTGACGGACTACGCCGGCGCTTTTCTCTTCCATCCGGTGAACCTGGAACTCAGAAAGCGCTGGGTGAAGGGCATCCCCGAGAATCCCGACGGCACGGTCGGCGCCATGGATTATACACGGGTGTACATCAGCCGGTGATATCATAGACACGGCGATCGTGAAAACAAAAAAGCCTCCGCGTGAATGGATCGGCGCGGAGGCTTTTACTGTTTAGTTCTTCGTATCTCGACGCTGCTTACCTGATGGCGTCCTTCATCTGTGCGACGATGTCGCGTATGGACTTGGCATTTCGGTCCCTGGGCGCCAGGCTCAGGAAACTCTCGTAGGATTTGATCGCGTTCGGGTAATCCTCCCTGGTCTGATACAAAATACCCAGGTTGTAGTGCCAGTTCGCCTTCTTGGCATTTAAGCGGATAGCCGCCTGGTATGCACGGATGGCGTTGCTGTTGCTTTTGATCTTGCGATAGGCGCTGCCCATCGCGGCATGGGCGTCGGCGTACCTGGCGTCGAGCTGCGTCGCCTGCTTGAAGGACTTGATAGCATTGGAAGTCTGACCGGCCTTCTGCTGGGACAGGCCCAGGTTGTAGTAGGCTTCCTTGTAGTCTTCCTTCAACTCGACGGCTTTTTGAAAAGAGCCGATGGCGTTCGCGAACTGCCCCGCCTTGAAATAAGCTATGCCAAGATTGTAATGACGCGGGGGATCGTCCGGCATGGCTTCTATTTTAGCCTTTGCTTCCGTGATCGACTGGGCCTGCACCGCCGGAGCGGCGATCAATGCGAACAGAACCATGAGAGCGGCAAGGTAGTTCAGTTTCTTGATGCGTGCCATCCTAATTCCTCCGTTGGATAACTGAGAATCTGTGGACATGGAGTATTTGTGGACATTTGGGGTTTTTGATCATATATTGAGTCCAAGATAAATAAAATATGGTATTCTCCACTGAAATGCAAGTCTAATGTGGGGTTTTTTTGTGGAAAAGATCCTGTAACCGAATTTCACGGGAGCCATCGATGATACGATATACAGTCGCTGATTTTCTGGGCGACGCCCGGCGAATTGTACGAGAAAACGGCATAAAAGACGGATTGGACGCCATCAGGGGAAACACCGAACGGTTGCTCCGCCAGCCCGACCTGCTGGAAACCTACGTGAACATGTACGAATACAAGGGCCATACCATTATCGGCCACGACCCGGAAACGGACATCTACGTGATTGTCCACGGCGGCCGTAAAGGCGGCAGTTCGCCCCCTCATGATCACGGTCCCTGCAGTGTGATCTACGGAAACTTTACGGGGCACACGGTTATGAAGCGGTGGAACCGGCTGGACGGCGGGGGCTCCGAGGGACAGGCCCGTCTCGAGGTAGCCAGAGAATACACCGTCGGCGCAGGCGAAGCGACGGCATTCGCCCAAGGCGACATCCATTCCATCGACTATCCGGACGGCGCCTTCTTCGTCCGGGTGACCGTGGGTGACGTGGAACAGCAGAAAACGCACCGTTTCGACCTGGAACGGGGTATCGTGGAAATCGACGACCGCACGGCGAAAGCCATGTAGCCAACCGCGGTCGGTGATTTTATCAGCCAGTAGCATGTAACATTCCGGACTACCCGGTTCTGCCATTACCTACCCATGTCATCCGTTGAAACCACAAAACAGCGACCCACGGTAAAACCCTCCGACATCGTTCCGTCAGACCGGCTGAACGAACTGCTCCAGCGTCGGAACCTGCCGGGTTTCATCTACCTCGCGGGACACGGGGCGGCCACGTTGCTTACCGGATACCTGGTGACGCTTTCCCTGGGGACATGGTGGCTGGTGCCGGCCCTGCTGGTTCATGGAACCGTCGTAGTACACTGGTTCGCGCCTTTTCACGAATGTTCCCACGGCACGGCCTTCAGAAACACGTGGATGAACCGGATCGTCGGCTGGATCACCGGTGCGGGGCTGTTTCTCGTTCCTACATATTTCCGCTACGAGCATCTCGCCCATCATTCCCACACACAGATCACAGGGGACGACCCCGAAATGATCCCCATGGCGGAGCGGTTGGGAGGCTATCTCTACTACGCCACGGGAGTTCCCTACTTCTACAGCAACCTGACTACGCTGGCACGCGCCCTGTTCGGTCGATTCAACGAGGTCGAAATGAAGTTTCTGCCCATGCGGAAGCGTGGTACAGTGGTGGCGGAATCCTGGGGTATGTGTCTGGCCTACGGGGCGCTGGTGGCCGGGTCGTTCTGGTTCGATACGACGGTGGTTGTTCTGTACTGGCTGGCTCCTCGTTTCCTGGGCGAACCCGCCATGCGTCTCATCCGCATGTCCGAGCACACGGGGTGCCCACGCGTTCGCCATATCCTGCACAATACCCGGACCGTGTTGACCATTCCCCTGGTCCGGTGGTTGAACTGGAACAACGCGTACCACGCCGAACATCACGCCATTCCCACCGTCCCCTTCTACGCCCTGGAAGACCTGCATCGGATCATGGGACCCCATTTCGAAGAAGTACGCCCGGGGTACGTAGATACGCAATTGCACCTGGTGGCTAACGGGATGAAAAACAGTACCGCGCAGGGCGGCTGATCGATGGGTCAGCCTGCTGTAAGGTCCGGAGGGTTTTCTTTGGGGGGAACGACACACAGGAATCCAAGTGGTTCCTCTCCGACGCTTTCGAACTGGTGCTGTTCGTTCGGGGCGATGTAAACCACGTCACCCGGCCCCACATCGTGCATGTCCCACCCGATTAGAACCTTCGCGCGGCCCCGCAGTATATAGATACCGTGGTCGTGGGCGTGACGGTCGAAGGAGGACTGGCCCCCCGGTTCGATTTCGAAATACCGCACGGAGAAGTTATTCGCCCCGTCATCGGGACCGATGACCACCCGGACCGACCCACCTACCGCTCCGCCCTTGGTGTAGGGGACCATGTCCACGCCCGACCAATCGTTCGCTCCGTTCTGCCCGCGGTGTTTGTGTACGACACCCATGCCACGCCTTTCCTGTCAAAAACCACTTTTCGCTTAAGATGATGTATTACATGAAGTTGCGTACGCCGCTGCCGTGCAGTTCCGAGATGCGCTCGGCGGCCGCTTGTTCGAAGCCGATGGATACTAATTCGCGCACACGCTTCCGATGCATCTCTTCGTATAGTCCTATCACCGCGTCCCGCCCCCGGGCCAGTTGTTCGGGATGCGATCCTCCGCCGGCCATTGTCATCATGGCCTTCAGCACAAAGGGACTGGTACCCGATGCCTGCTGCAGGAACATGGTGCGTTCTTCGGCCGCCCGCATGAGATCGTCCCGGATGGACGGTTCCCTTTCGATGTGGTAGGCGAAATGGGAAATGCCGTACCCGACGTGCCGGCCCTCGTCCTGGCGGGCCAGCTTGAAGGTCCGCGCGGTCACCGGATCGGGTGCGACCTGCTCCAGGAACATCAACAGTTCCATGAAAGTCCCTTCACCGAGGACGTGCATCAGAAAGGAACCGTTCGAATAGTCGTCCTGCGCCAGCAGACTGCGCAGGGACCATTCGGTCGCGGCCGAGACGTACTGGAGTCCCCCGCCGTTGGCGAGGGCCCGCTTGGTGAAGACCTCCGCGTGCCTGGCCTCGTCCATGACCTGCGTGGCCAGAAAGAGGACCACTTCGGAGTACTGGGGATCGATCCGGTTCATGAACTTGGCCGGCAGGTACATGGCCAGGTATTCGTTCTGAATCAGGAAGGTCATGACCTGGCATACCGCTTGTTCCAGGTCGTCCGGGAGAACGGGCAGATCGTCCCAGGGGATGTCGGTCGTCGCGTCCCACTGTCCCGCCTTGCCCTGCTCGTACAGCTCCGCGATGTTATCGGCCCATACCAGCTTCTTCTCCCGAATGGTAAAACCGAAATCCGGCGTGCCGGGATCGACTACGGACCCGCGCTGGGCAAGTCCCTGCCCTTTGGGCGCCACGTCCGGCACCTCGCCCGCCCTGCCGACCTGGCAATCCCGCATGAGGATGCCCCGGCCGCTCACGGGTTTGACTTTTATACCCTTATCGGGTTTCCCCCATTCCGACGTATCGGGAAGAGGGATGCCGAAATCTTCAGACATGTATGAACCTTTCCCTTACTGAAATTGACTTAACCCCTGTTGCGTCGTATATGTATGATACTGCGATTCAAGGTAGTTGACAAGTCGAAGGTTGGGATGCGAATCCAATGAATCTGTCGAGGCTGAGGGTATTTCGTCTGTGGCGCGTGATGGTGCGGCGCTTCAAGCAGCGCCTGCATGCCAATGTGGAGCGCATGCGGACGACTGATCAGGTTTTCATGATTAGTGCTGCAGCGCTGATCGGCGTGCTCGGCAGCGGTGGAGCCATTGCCTTCCGCTGGTTGATCGATACCATTGAATACTATGCCTGGGGCGGAGCTGTGCCGGAAGCCTCGGCCGCTGATTCGCTGCTCGTAATTGGCGTTCCCACGGCTGGCGGCCTGATCGTCGGTATCCTGATTTACTTCAGCACCCGCGAGGCCCGTGGACTGCCCGACGTTATTGAAGCCGTAGCTTTGCGCGGGGGCCGCATTAAACCCCGCGTCGCCGTGGAAACCTCCATGGCCACCGCCATAAGTATTGGCACCGGTCTCTCGGTGGGCCGGGAAGGACCCATTGCCCAGATCGGCGCCGCCCTGGGATCCACTTTCGGGCAATTGTCCAGGGTAAACATGCATCGCATGCGCACCTTCGTGGGCTGCGGCGCGGCGGCGGGCATCGCCGCCACGTTCAACACGCCGATCGCCGGAGCGCTGTTCGCCCTTGAAGTGATCCTCGGAAATTTCTCCTTCAACCGGTTCAGTCCCATCGTGATCTCCTCGGTGGTGGCAACCGCCATATCGCGTCACTACCTGGGCAATCAACCGGCGTTCATCGTTCCCCCACACAGCCTGAACAACCCCCTGGAACTCGCGTTCTACGCCGCTCTGGGCATACTGGCTGCCATCGTGGGGACGTTTTTTGTCAGGACGCTCTACGGCGTGGAAGATCTATACCGGAAAGTGCCCCTCCCGGAGTTCCTGAAGCCCATGACCGGGGGACTGCTTGTAGGCGTCATCGCCCTCTTCTATCCCCATATCCTGGGCGTGGGATACGATACCATGGACCGCGCGGTCTTTTTCGAACTGGAATGGAAACTCCTGGTTATCCTCATATTCATGAAAATCGCCGCTACCTCCTTCACCCTGGGTTCAGGCGCGTCGGGTGGCGTGATCGCCCCTTCTTTGTTCGTCGGATGCATGCTGGGTGGCGCGTTCGGCGCGTTGGTGAACCTTCTTTTCCCCACTGTGAGCGGCGTTCACGGCGCCTATGCGCTGGTGGCCATGGGCGCCCTGGTGTCCTCGACCACAAGGACTCCGTTGACGTCGATACTCATGATTTTCGAAATGACCGGCGACTACGCGCTGATCCTGCCGCTGATGATCTCCATCATTATCAGCACGGCGTTGTCCGCGTACCTGCTGAAGCCCTCCGTATACACCCTGCGCCTGTTGAGGAGAAACGTGGACATCGACAAGGGACAGGAGACGAACATACTCCGGTCGCTCACCGTGGCGGAGATCCGCGAGCCTCTATTCGAAACGATCCCTCCCCAGGCCCCGCTCGACGACCTCATGTCCCGCCTTGCCGAGAGTTCCTACACGGAGTTCTACATCACGGACGCCGAAGGCCGATACAAAGGCACCGTCACCTTCGACCGCATTCGAAGTCTCGTCGCATACGGCCAGGATCTTGAAGGGGTCATCGTGGCACACGATATCGCCCAGTTCGATCTTCCGACGGTAAGGGACAGGGATACGCTCGACCGGGTAATGCTGCTTTTCGGCCAGCACCACGTCAATGCGTTTCCCGTGGTGGACCCGGAGACGGACCGCCTGGTCGGCGTCATCAGCCGTAAACACGTCATAGACGCGTACAACCGGGAAATCGCGAGAAGGGACCTGGCCGGTGAATTCGGCAGCATGGTGAACACGCTGACCGGAGGGCATGTCGTTCAACTTGGCGCCAACTACGCCATGGTCGAAATCAACGCTCCCCGCCGTTTTATTGGCAGCGGCATCCGGCGTCTCCAGATCCGCAGCCGGTACGGGGTACAGATCCTGCTGATAAAAAAGCGGGAGGACCACGGCGACCTTGCCCATTTCGTTCCTTCACCAGACTACGTGATACAGGAAGATGACCTTCTTCTCGTGGCGGGTGAACACGACAAGATTCAAAGAATCAAGAATCTGTAATGATTTGATTGACAGCAAACGATTACAGTGTATTTTTGCGATCAATCTTTTACATCGAGAGGTTCCTTTTCCATCACATCACAACATGGGGGCGTGAAAATGGGTAACTTCTTGTCTCGAAGAATCGCTTCGTGGCTTCCGGTCATGCTGCTTGCGGCCATGCCGGCCATCGCTCAGGAGAACACCGCGGACGCCGAAGACGGCATGGAGAACGGCGATGGGAGTTCCGCCATTTCGCATTTAATCGAAATCTCGGGGTTCGTAGACGCCAGCTATACCTACACCGGCATTGATGGTTCGAACACCTTCAGCCTGGACCAGGTGGAGATCGATCTATCGAAAGATCTGGGCGGCATTGGTACGCTCAACGCCGACCTGGAATGGGTGAGCGACGGTGAGGGCGGCTTTACGCTCGACGCGGAGCAGGGTTACGTGACCCTGGATCTCGGACTGGGCCGGGGAGAGGGAAACTACCCGACCCTGACATTCGGAAAATTCAACGCACCTATCGGTTTCGAGCTCCTGGACGCACCGGACATGTACCAGTTTTCTCACGCGCTGGTCTTCGACATGGGGTTGCCGACCAACCTGACCGGCGCCATGCTTTCCATGGACCTGGGCAATGGAGTCGACGTGGTGGTCCACCTGTCGAACGGATGGGATCAGAACGTCGACGTGAATACCGACAAGATGATCGGCGGCCGACTCGGTTACAGCCACGAAGAACTGGGGGGGATCGGATTCTCTGCCATGCGCGGCAATGAATCCGGGTTGACAGGAAACCTGACCGTCTACGACATCGACCTGACACTGACACCGTCACCCGGACTGATCATCGGCGGGGAGTACAACAACGGCAAGACGGATCTGGATGAAATCGATGTGGAAAACAGCTGGAACGGCTACATGGTGATGGCGCACTACGATATTAATGACGTCGTGGGACTGACGGGCCGGTACGATCGGTTCAACAGGGAAATATCGAGCAGCCTCTCTAGCCTAGGTGGGGGAGCGGATCCCCTGGAACTGTCCCAGCAGGCTTTCGCCATAGCGCCGACATTCGCGCTGACCGACGGCCTTGGGTTCCTCATGGAACTCCGGAGGGACTTCTCGGACGATGAAATCTTCTACAACTCGGATACGGGGGAATCGGAAACGTCGCAGGTCAATTTCGCCTTCGAGATGACCTACTCTTTCTGACCCGCGCGGCCAGACCTTTGCAGTGCCCGATCTGTTAAGAACGCCCTATCGGTGTTCGGTTCAATACAAATCGGCCGCAGCCGCGCCGGACCGCAGGATCTCGGGCTCCTCGCCGGTGAGATCTACCACTGTAGAGGGCTCCGAAACGGTGGCTCCGCCATCCACGATAACGTCCACGACCTTGCCGTAACGGGATTGAATGGTATCGGAGTCGCTCATCGTGGTTCCGTCATCCGCGGTCGCGATACTGGTACTTAAGACGGGCCGGCCGAGCACCTGTACGATTTCGAGGCATATCCGGTTGTCCGGTACCCGGATACCCACCGTCCGCCGCTTGCCTATCATGAATTTCGGCACGTCCCTCGAAGCCTCGAGGATGAAGGTATAGGGACCGGGAAGCAAACGCTTCATCATGCGGTAAGACGCGTTGGAGATATTCTTCGCATACTGGGCGAGATCCTTCAGATCGGCGCATACGAAGCTCAATGGCTTTCCAGCCGGCGCCTGCTTGATCTGGTAGATCCGGTTGATCGCCTTGCGGTTGAAAATATCGCAGCCCAGGCCATAAACCGTGTCCGTCGGGTAGATGATCACACCGCCCCGGCGCAGTTCTTCGACTATCCGGTCGACATGCCTCTTCTGGGGATGTTTGGGATGAAGTTGAAGGGTGGTGGCCATGGCTGCTCAGGAAACGCGGGTCAATACCTTCCTGCAGATGTCAATGGCCCGGTCGACCTGTTCGGTGCTTACATCGAGGTGGGTAACGGCGCGGATGACGCCGGGTTTCATGGCGATCATTCTGACGCCTTCCTCCGCAAGACGGTCGACGGCCTCGAAGGGATCGATACCGTCCCGCAGGCTGAAGAAGATCATGTTGCTGTGAATCTCTTCCAGGTCGATCTCGACGGTGTCGAGTTCGGCCAGCGCTTCCGCCAGGCGATAGGCGTGGGCGTGATCCTCCGCGAGCCGGGAGATATTGTGCTCCATGGCGTAGAGGCCGGCTGCCGCCAGGACACCCGCCTGACGCATGCCGCCGCCCAGCATCTTACGGAAATACCTCGCCGCGTCAATCGCGCCCTGGTCACCCGCCAGCACACTGCCGACCGGAGCGCCAAGACCCTTGGACAGGCATACGGAAACCGTATCGACGTACCGCGTATAGGTCTGGGCGGTCAGGCCTTTTGCAACGCAGGCGTTAAACAACCGGGCGCCGTCCATGTGGATGCGCAGGTTGTTTGACCGCGCGCACTCGCTGACCCGGGAAAGGGCGTCCACGGGCCACGGATATCCCGCGGACTTGTTGTGGGTGTTCTCCACGGCGACCAGTGCCGTCCTTCCGTAATGGACGTTGTCGCCCCGCTGCATCACTTCATCCATCTGCGCCGGTGTGAATACGCCTCGATCGCCCGTCAACAGCCTGACCTGAACCCCGGAAAGCGCACCGAGGGCTCCGGCTTCCGCGTTGAACAAGTGGCAGTACCGTTCCGCAATAACGTCATTGCCATGATGCGTCTGCGACCTGACTGCCAGTTGGTTGCCCTGTGTACCGCTGGTTACGAACAGCCCGGCCTCCTTGCCGAGCATGGCGGCCATGGCTTCTTCCAGCCGGTTGACCGAGGGATCCTCTCCAAAACAATCGTCGCCGACTTCGGCGTTTGCCATGGCCCGGCGCATGGCAGGCGTAGGCTTGGTCATGGTATCGCTTCGAAGTTCTACGTAACTCATTGAATCTCCTCACTGTCCATACTTGATCATCGTCAAACTGGTACCTTTTTCCGATACGTCGAACTCTACTTCGTCCATGAGAGCTTTGATCATCAAGATCCCTCGGCCATTCTCCTTGAGCAGATTGTCCGGGTTGCGCGGGTCCGGAAGGGATTCGGGATCGAAGCCACAACCACAGTCGCAGATGTGTATCCGGAATTCGGTCGAACTGCAGTTGCAGGTGATGGTGACCTGCTTGGATTCGTCGCACTTGTTTCCGTGAAGTATCGCGTTTTTAACCGCTTCGTTCACGGCAACCATGATGTCGCCGCGGATTGCCTGGTCGTAGCCGATCCGCGCAGTCAGATCCTCTATACAGCGATCCACTTCCGCTGTCAGGTCGGGATTGCTGGGAATCGTAAGTTCCAGCGTTACGCCGTTTCCGGCTGAGTCCTGTTGCCTCTCGACCATGTAGGACGCTCCATGAGGCCGCCACAAGTAATGTCGGTGAACGACCAGTATCCACCCCGGGACAGGACGCGTCCCGGTACACGGTATCTACATTGCAGATTAAATAAAAGTATGGAGTTGGAGATACCGTGTCAAGTACGGGGAAGGGGATGATGCGGCGACGCGACTATATCGCTGCGTTATGCTTTTTATGATCCCCCACCCCCATATTTCGTTGTTTCGATACGAGTCACAGGAGTGCAGTGGAGTCCTCCGTTCCATTTCATACTCTATAACCATAGGTCGTGCCGTCAATACAACGGGTTCGGATATCTGTGATCTTATGCCCAAGGGGATTTAACCTATAGCAGGCGATCATATTAGCCGTTAATGTTATTGCCTTTGGCCCACGGTGCGTTTTGCTGCCTTCGCTAAAGTATTCAGTTTACGAAATCTGGCACAACCACTACTTTACGTTTTATCGTCCATATGATCTTCCAAAACAACTACTTGTTTGAGCAACATCCCCGATTTGTCAAACCCTCGAATGGTTTCATCAAGCGGTATGGGGTCTATTATGACTGAAGTCATTCCTTACAGGTGAATTGAACGGATGAAATCTGCAGAATCGGACGCCCACTATCGATGCAATTTAAAAAGCGTCGAGGGTCGTATCAGTAAAGCTAAGGTTGTGGAGGAGTGTGGGCCATGATCAGATCGGGTAACAGACTTTTGATAGTGTTTCTTGTCTGCAGCTTTGTGTTTTTCGCGGTGGCATTGATTGTGGAGGAGTTCGCGTTATTTGATTCCGACGTGGATGTGCAGCAAAATGGCACATCAGGCGGGGCGTTTGGAATAGAGGATGCAGCAGAAAGCCTGGCATCCGCTTCGGCCACGGCGAGCGGGGACCAGGTCACGCTCTCGAGCCAGCAGTTCCAACTCGTTTCCACGGCGTTGTCGCCATTCACCAATGTGCCAGGAAAGCCACGGTTCGCCCTCGATCTGGTCAACGTGGCTCTCGAACGTGTGGGGATCACTGCCACCACGGTAATCGTGGACGAGGCCAGTCTGACGCTTGGTCTTCTGAGCGGAAAGTTCGACGGAAGCGTGTCACTCTCGATGTATGCGGAGCAAGGACGCGCGCTGGTTTACTCGCAGCCGTATCTCGAGAACAGATTGATCCTCGTCGGGCGGCAGGGCAGCGACGTGTCTGCGACCTCACTGGCAGACCTCACCGGCATGCGGGTCGCCCTCGTCGCCGGATACGCGTACGGTGAATCGGTCGAGTTGACGGACGGACCGATCTACGTTGACTCGGACAGCGAAGAGGACAGCGTCTCAAGACTCCTCAACGGCGATGTAGACTACACACTGATGGACGACTTAGTCATACAGTACCTGGTCAGCAACCACGAAGAAGAAGCTCGAACACGTCTGGCGATCGGTTCGACGCCGCTGCTCACAAGTTCGATACACTTCGCCGTCCGCCGATCGCTTTCGGATGCCGATTCGATCATCTCGCGGTTCAACGACGAACTGCGCGGCATGATTGTCGACCAAACCTACCATCGCCTGCTCCATCTCGACTGGATTCGAACGGATGTCGACAGCGACGGTCGCACGGAGTACGTGCCTCACGATGATCGGCCAGGACCGCAACCGCCAGAGCGTTCTTATGAACTTTTCGTTTCGGGCGGTCCGCCTGAGGAATCCGGTACGATGCAGCGCTATTACTTCGGAGGCAACATCTACGAAGGGTGGCCGGCCGTACCCGGGCGTTACAAAGCCCCGGACTCCAGCAGACCCGGACCGCGTCTGCGCACAGTCAATCTCTTCAACTTCACGTGGTAACAGGTACCGATTCAATGCGCTTTTTGTTACGTGGTCCTACAGAAGGATCCAGACTCAGGCTACCGTCGCGAGTCGTCAACGGATAGTGGAAACCGGGGTGGAGACGCTCGCTGTGAAATCAGGAAATTCGAGGACACCCAGGCACTGTATTAGCCTGGGCCCGTAGCGTGGGGTATTTTGAAAGGAGCTGATATGCTCGACCATATTGTCGTCCGACTCGTGGTTCATTATTTCGCCTCATTCCTTTTATTCGGGGCCCTGTGGGAGTTGCTTCCAGGTTTCTTTCTCGAACTTCAAGTGGCTGAGAGGATTGAATCAAGCTCCCTTTCTGCTATGAATTTTGAACAATCCGAGGCCGATTCGGGACTGACCCAGGTTTTTGTGCCCGTGACGATGTCGTTGCTGTTTTCGTTTCTCTTTGCCCTGCCCGTGGTCTGGGTCTATCGCTGGACTCGGCCCCGAAAGAAATACAGTCAAGCCTTTGCCCAGACCCTGCTCGTCGTGCCTATTGCGATTGCCCTCGTCGTGTTTCTCGTAAAGGACAGTATCGCCCTCGCCTTCAGTATCGCCGGCATTGTCGCCGCGGTTCGCTTCCGCACGTCGTTGAGCGAACCTATGGATGCCACCTATATGTTCATCGTAATCGGTATCGGATTGGCTGCCGGGATCCAGTACAGTTCAGTGGCGATCCTGGCATCGGTGGCTTTCAACGCCGTCGTGCTTGTCGTCTGGCGCATGGACTGGGGAGCAGAGCCCGCGGTCCTATCCGGATTCAGGCTGGTGCATTCGGGAAATGCGGGCTCGTCGCCGGGCGTGACCGACGCCCAGACGGGTAAAAAGCCCAAACCGTTTAACGCCAGCCTCAGGATCCATACGTCGCAGACCGGTGCAGCACAGAAAGCCGCCGAAGCGCTCCTTCCGACCTTTGCTGCGCGCTGGCAGTTCGCGGGAATCGTAGATCAGAAATTCGAAGATTCGATTGTCGAGTTTGACGTGAGGCTGAAGAAAAAGACGGATCCGGACACGTTCACCGCAGAGCTTGAAAAGATCACCGAGGGTCATACCGGTAAAGTAGAATTGGAAGAGCGACCTCAGCCTTGAGGAGATATCGAATATGAGCACCTCGGGCAATAGACTACTGACGGTGTTTCTGTTCTTCAGCATGTTGTTTTTTGCGGTGGCATGGTTCACGCAGAAAGATCCGGCGATAGATCCGGATGTGGATATGCAGCACAATGACGCATCAGTCGGCGTGTCCGCTATGGAGACCGCGGCGAGTGACTCCGATGTGAAAGCTGAGGCCGAAGCCACCGCCACCCCGGCATCTGCTTCCGCTTCAATCCAAGAGCGCGGGGACGATCTCACTCTCGGGAGTTACGCTCTCGAAGAACCGGCTCGGCATTTGAAGTTACCGAAGCGGTTGCGGGAGATTTCCGGCCTGGCCATGCTCCCGGAGAACCGATTCCTCGCTCACGATGACGAACGAGGCGTGGTAGTAGAAATCGATTATCGCGATGGTTCAATTGTAAAGGACTTCGCACTCGGCAATAGGCGCGGATCGGTCGCCGACGACTTCGAAGGTATCGCCGCGGCAGATGGTAGGCTATACCTTGTCTCCAGTTCAGGACGGCTATACGAGTTCGGAGAAGGCGACGACGGAGCAACCGTCCTCTACAGTCGGTATGAAACCGAAATTGGACGAGATTACGAGATAGAGGGCCTCGCCTATAACCCGGACCAACGAGCACTGTTGCTCATCAGCAAAAATCCAAGAAGATCGGGGCAGGAGGATCTGATAGCGATTTATCTCTGGTCTATCGATACCAGGCGGCTCATCGAGGATGGCCGTATCCTCATAGAGGCCTCCGCGCTCGCACCCCGTATTGACCGCAAAAGATTCCAACCATCGGGCATAGAACGGCACCCGGTATCAGGAAACTATTTTGTCGTGGCGGCCCGCCAGCGCGCCGTTGCTGAGATCACCCCACAGGGTACAGTCCTGGCCGTAACCGAACTGTCGACCAGCCAGCATCGACAGGCCGAGGGCATTACCTTTGCTTCGGATAATACGATGGTCATAGCCGACGAAGGGGCGGGAAAACGCGCGACCCTGAGTTTCTACCCCGTTGAGAAGGTACGATAATTGCGAGGATCGAGAGCTGCCCGTCAGATGTTGCATGGACTGTCGGGAATCCCAGGACGGATCAGGCGTCGCGTTGGTATGCAAAGATTAAGAGCGGTGTGCCACCGGGTCTTCCGACCGGGAATCACGCTTCTCCTGGCGCTGACTGTAGTCCTTGCGGGTTGCCATGCAGGTCGTCTACGCGGGGAGAACTACGACGCCAGCGGGGATCCTTTCATCCGGTGGGACCCCCCGGCGGAATCGGTCGCTGCCGACTCTATAGACACGGCCCGGGTCGCCTATAGGGTCATCCTGGCTGGAGACACCGGGGAGCCGGTTCCGCAGGATCCCACGCTTGCTGCAATCGGGCGCTGGGCGATTCCGCAGGACCGTGCCGCCGTCGTGCTGCTGGGCGACAACCTCTACCCTTCGGGGCTAAAGGCGGATGACCGCGCCAGGGGCGAAGCCATTCTGCGCCAGCAACTCGAGGTGACCTCGGCACTTCGGATTTTCGTGCCAGGCAACCACGACTGGGGTTCCTCTCCGCGAGACTGGACGGGACAACGTGTCATCGCACAGCAGGAGTTCGTACTGGCCTGGCCGGAGGGCGACGTGGATTTCCTGCCCCGTGATGGATGTCCAGGTCCGGCCGTCCGCGAGTTGCTACGGCCCGGGGACGGGATGGAGCGGGGAATCGCGGTCGTGGCCATCGACTGGATGCCCTGGTTCTCTGAGGTTGCCGACAACAGCACGTGCCCGAAGGGGGATTTTCAGGCACGGATTGATGATGTTTTCGCGGACCTTAAAAAGCATTATGTGATCGTGGCGAGTCATTATCCGTTGCGCTCGGCTGGTGCCCGAGCCGACTTGGGTCGCGGGATGATCATCGACAGCTTAACTAACCTGTATCATATGCTGCGTCCTCGATCTCATCTCAATCTGTTCCACCCGGAATACATTCCCCTCGCAGGACAGGTTAAAAACGCGCTCGAAAGACACAGGCCACTCGTCTATGCTGCAGGACATGATCACAGCCTGCAACTATTCGAGGCAGACGAAGTCGCCCGGATGCACATCGTGAGCGGGGCTGGTTCCACGGGCAAAGTGTCGCGCGTCACCGACCTGGCGAGTACGATCTTCGCCCACGCGATTCCAGGTTTCGTAGTGCTGGATTTCGTTACCTTCGACGGAATCGATACCCCCGTCGTGCGCGTCGTGAGAACAGGTCAGGAAACACCCGTGTTCCAGATGCGCATTCCGCCGCAGGATGACTGGAATGGCAGATAGCCCGCCAACCTTGAACGTCTCAACATCTATCCTCGTCGATCATATCCCGGTTGGGAAACCACGCAGTCACCACTAGAACATGAACCCGACGAACAGGTACAGGTCGGTCTTGTCCTTACCGTCCATCATCGCTACGCTCATCGTCGCCCGCCGTTCGGCAAAGGAGACCCAGAGCCCACCGCCTTTGCCGACATGCCAGTCATCAGCCTCCGACGGGTCGTCCACGAAGAATACCCTCCCCGCATCAACGGCAGCGAACGCGCCGAGTTCACCGGGAATCAGGAACTTGATTTGGGTCAGCCGAAACCGAAGCTCGCCGTTCCCGTAAATTGCGGAATCCCCAGCGAAGCGGTACTTTCGAAATCCCCGCATGTTGCCGGAGCCTCCGATGGCGGCCGCTTCGTGGAACGGGTACTCACCGTGGACGGTCTTGCCGCCCACGCGCAGGGCGAGGGTAGGGGAGGTGGGAACGTTCGCCGAAAGGTATGTAGATGCCTCGCCGGCAACGTGGCCGAATGTCGATTCGACATCCCACAACTCAGGGTAGAGTTCGCCTGCGAGCCACAGCCGGACTCCCCGTTGGGCATGGCCCGGATTGTCGCGGGTGTCAAAAACGAGTTCCCCACTTACGCCCACCTGTCCAAAGGCTTCCGTCCCGTACAGCGGAGATTCATAGGTGGCAATAAACTTCTCCTCGTGTCCGTCCAAAGAGGTGTTGGTGATCTTGACGACGGGCCCGCCCGATAGATTCCATTTCCCATGCGACGAACCGGAACCCGTGAATGAAAGCGCGGGCGCGAGAAGGAACTGTGCCTGATCCACCTCGTAAAACGTCTCGTCCCGCGTGAGATCAACGTCGTTTCCGAAACCGTTGAAGCGAACCATGTTGATGCCGGAGTATCCCACCTCGAGCTGACCGTCGAGGGACCGAAGCATATGCCGGAACGTCCCGGAATAGGAAACGAAGGGCTTAGTTCCGCCCCGTGAGGCAACTCCGACGTTTATGGCATGCCGCGAGGCAAAAGGGTTCTTTCGATAGCCAAAGTTCTCCCTGGTGTAGCGCAGCCCGGCGTAGACACCGAGGTCAGAAGTGTATTGGACAACCGGCTGCACGCCCGAGTTCCCGCCCCAGTCAAGTTTGTACACGTCCTGCGAAATCGTACTTTCGTTTTTCGGACGGTTGTACGGCCGCTCGTTAATATGCGCCCGTCTGTCGTCGAAGCGGTTCCGGCCGCGCGCGTCGTAAAACCGCGTCATCCTCCGTCCGGCCCGGGACCGGTTCGCGTACGCGTCATCGCCTCCGCCGCCGTCCACGTGGACCCTGATCCTGGCTCGCCCACCGAGGACAGCGATTTCATCGTCCCCACCGTGCATGTAGATCCTGACTTCCCTGGTCTCGTGGGGATACAGCGTTCGGCGAAAATACGGGGCACTTTGAGTTCCCGCCATGCTGATTCGAACCTCCAACGCACCGTCTTCACGGTGTTCCAGCTCGAGGTATTCGTCCTCGTCCGTTCCCCTGATCTCGACTTCTCTGCTGATCAGTCCGTAGTACCGGGCGGCGAACTCGTCGAGTAGGGCGCGACGCGACTTCAGCGTCCGGGTGAGAAAGTCCCCCACCTGTCTGTAGTAAGGTCCTGGAATACGTCGGACGGTATCATCGATCACCGAGTCCGGCAATTCGGACTGTACCGTGGCGACCATGTCCTCCCACGCGCTCCACTCCAGTTCGGCCAGCAACCTGCGGTCCAGCTCCCAGCCGGTGCGGGAGAGTCCCCGGTGGTTCGGATACTTCTCCTGGAAGCGGACGAACTTGGACTCGACACGACGCACCAGTTTCATGAGTTGGCCATCCAGATCGACAAAGGCCTTGTCTCTATCTTCGGGAATGGGCAGCCATGTATAGCAATCTCCAACTGGGAACCTCGCCCAGCGCCACTGTCCCCGATGCCGGTCCGAGTCTCCTATGAGAAAGTCGATGAGCCGCGCCTTGAGATAGGCTCGCGCGTCCACGCGTTCGCAGGGGGATTCTTCGAGACCCTCGTACAATCTTTCCGTACCGCTCACCTGCCGGGATCCGGCAAACCCTGGTTCGTTGTCCGCGGCTTCGGAAGGATGCTCCTGCAAGGTCCCGATCAGCCCGGCATACTCCTCACGAAAAGATCCCAATCTCGGGTCGTCGGGTATCACCACCAGCCGGTGCGGCGCATGCAGGACTCCCGTCGCCGCCATCAGGGCATCCACCACCAGGCCCGCCGCCGGCAGATGGGCGCTCACGAGATCCTGAATCACATCCTCGACGACGGTATCCTTAAGTTCCTCCATCAACCGTTTGGAAGGATCTTTGTCAATGGAGCGCACCGTGTAGCGGCGGCCATCCTCGCCCATAAAATGCAGCGAAATGGACTGACCGGCGCCTCCCGGACGCATGGGTGACAAACCGCCGCCTACCGTATCGAGATCGAGGACCGGCACCTCGACAGGCGTCGTCCACAACTGGCGGTAGTTTTTGCCATAGATCCACTCACCATATCTGTTTGCCTTGAATCGAGCGCCGGGTACGAGGGTATGCGTCGTATCGCCCTTCTCCGGTGTAGCGCGGTGAATCAGCCGGCCGGCCTGTGCCGCTGCCGCATCAGCGCCTCCAAGAGACAGGACGACGACTAGCAGAGTGGTAGTCCAGTAACGCCGCCAGGGACGGATGAAACGCTCGTTCTGGATCACTCTTCAATCTCCTGTTCAATAATTCGAAATGGCTGAACCCGCTCGCTGAAGATGAGGTACGGGGTCCCGGTATGAGTCGCTACATACAACACAAGAGATAACAGGTATGCTTGACCGGGTCAACTCCAATCAGATTACCGATCATCTTGTGGAGCATCGCGTTAGCAGTCAGTTCGAATAGGTTCCTATACTGATGGAACCAGAACTGTAAAAACCTGAGATTCTAGGGACGTAGAGACTTACGGGGTCCTGTTGAATCTGCGTTCGATCTCCTCAAGAGGCATACGCACCAAGACGGGTCGACCCCGGGGGGTCGCATAGGGCATTTCAGTGGCGAAAAGATCGTTGACGAGCACATTCATCTCCCGCTGTGAAAGCGAATCGCCTTTCCTGATTCCCGCGTGGGAGGAAAAAGTGAGCGCGATACGTTCTTCCGCCTTGAAGTCCTGCGCGTGCAGATCCTGCAGGTTTTCGATCATACGCTGAAACAGTGTATCTACACCCTGGTTGTTCGCCATACAGGGAACCGCGTCTACGACCACGGTCCGTTCGCCGAACAGTTTCACACTGAATCCCAGCTTGCCGAATAGATCGAAATGTTCCTGGACGAGGGCGAACTGTGGTATCATGAGATCCATGGTCACCGGAAACAACAACTGCTGGGAGGGAGCGGATTCGTGATCTATCGTTTTTAACGCCCGTTCGAACAGCACACGCTCATGGGCGGCATGCTGGTCGATGAGTACAAATCCACCCTTGATCTGGGCGAAGATGTAGGCATTGTGCAGCTGCCAGAGTGGAACCATCTCGCCGTCGGGATCCTCACGAACGGTTCCATGCTGCTCTTCATTATTCCCTTCCCGTACCGTGTCGCCCGGGGTATAGGTCCAGTCCACCGTAGTAGCGTCGGCACCCGGGCGCTTGAAATCGAATAGACCGGTTTGCGTTCTGCGCTCCATGGTCGATTCAGGACCGGGACCGGGTACGTCCCCGTTTCCAGGCGCCGTGGCCGACGTCATGGCGGATATGCCCTGCGTATCCGTCTCAAAAACGGGTACCACATCCGAATTCTGCAACGCCATCCGAATGGCTCGCAACAGCGTCTTATATACCATGGATTCGTCGGAAAACCGGATCTCACGCTTCGTGGGATGGACGTTGACGTCCACCTGGTCGAGGTCGATGGTCAGGAAAATGATCGATACGGGATATCGCTCCCTGGGGAGGATGGATCCGTACCCTTCGAACACGGCATGATTGAGCGCACGGCTGGATACCGGCCGCAGGTTGATGAAGAGGTGCTGGTGGGTACGGGAAACCCTGGCGGAGTCGGGACGGCTGATGAATCCGTGTATTTTGACGAGTTCGTCGTCGAAAGTAACCGGTATCATTTGATTCATCAGCGTGTTGCCCATGACGGCCTGGGCACGGGTATACGCGTTCGACACGGCCGGGAGCGACAGGGTTTCCCTTCCGTCTACCTTCAGGGAAAAGGCGATTTCGGGATACGCCATCGCGGTAGTCGTAAATACGGAAACGATATGGCGCGTTTCCGTGCCGGTTGTCCGCAGGAATTTCCGCCGCGCAGGCACGTTGTAGAACAACTGGGATATGGAGATTGTCGTACCCTGCGCTCGCCCGGCGTCCGTCACCTGGGGGGCCGTCCCGCCATCGATGCGAATCCGGGTACCTGCCGCTTCGCCCGAGATATTCGTCGTCAGGTCCACCCTGGCCACCGAGGCGATGCTGGACAACGCCTCGCCCCGAAATCCTAATGTACCGATGCGAAAGAGGTCTGCTTCGTCGTCGATTTTGCTGGTCGCGTGCCGTTCGAAGGCCAGCACCGCGTCCTGCCGGGGCATGCCCCTGCCGTTGTCCATCACACGTATGAGTTGTTTGCCGCCCGACTTGATCTCTACTGAAATACGCCCGCCACCGGCATCGATGGCATTTTCGACCAGTTCCTTGACGACGGAGGAAGGACGTTCGATCACCTCGCCCGCGGCAATCTTGTTGGCGAGGTTTTCGGGTAGCACTTTGATTTGATCAGGCATGGACACTCATGTTCAGTTTTCGTGGGTGACCCGGTAGATTATGCCGGTGTAATCATCGGATACGAGCAGGGAGCCGTCGGGCATGACCTCCACGTCGGCGGGCCGTCCGTAGACTTCCTCATTTTCCAGCCAGCCCGCTGCAAAGGTCTCGTACCCGGTGGCCTCGCCGTCTTCCAGCCGCACGAGCATAATCCTGTAGCCGATCTTGTTGTCCCGGTTCCAGGATCCGTGTTCCGCAATGAGGACCTGGTTTCGGTAATCGGACGGGAACATGCCTCCGGTGTAGAACCGCATGCCCACGGCGGCCACGTGTGGACCGAGTTCCTGGGCGGGCGCCACCGTGGATTCCCGTGCGCGTTTTTCGCCGAACTGGGGATCTGGAATATCGATGCCATGGTGATAGGGGAAGCCGAAATGCTGTCCCGCCGCGGTCACGCGGTTCAATTCGTCCGGCGGGATCTCGTTGCCCATCAGGTCTCGCCCGTTGTCGGTGAACCAGAGTTCACCCGACTCCGGATGCCAGTCGAAACCCACGGTGTTGCGCACGCCGCTCACGTAGACCTCCAGGTCCGTCCCGTCCGGATTCATGCGCATGATGGTCGCGTAACGCGGATCATCCCGCTCGCAGACATTGCACGGGGCGCCCACGGGAACGTACAACTTACCGTCGGGCCCGAATCGGATGAACTTCCAGCCGTGATGTCGGTCGGAGGGCAGGTCCCGGTTGACCACGACCGGTTCCGGGGGATTTTCAAGCCGGTTTTCGATGTCGTCGTATCGGAGGATTCGGCTGACTTCGGCAACGTACAGCGCTCCGTCGCGTAATGCGATTCCACTCGGCATGTTCAGACCCGTGTCGAGGGTCAGCACTTCGTCCGCCTGGAAGTCTGCATCCCTGTCCAGGACGGCATACAGGTTACCGGCACGGCGGGAGCCAACGAAAAGGGTGCCGCCTGGTCCCATGGCCATCGCCCGCGCATTCCGGACGCCCCTGGCGTATATGCCGATCTTGAATCCTTCGGGCAGTTGTATCCGGGACAGGACGGGATCCGTTATCGTGTTTCCGTTACCGGTCGCCGGGGCGGTTCCGCAGGAGGCGGCTATGAGCAGGGCCGGCAGGAACAAGCAAAGTATCGAAAGACGGATAACGGTCATTTAGAGGGATCGGAAGGTGTTGTTGCGGGCAGTTTGTATGGCCGGATGCGCGGCTGTCCGAACCAGGGTCCGTAGGATTGTATCGGCAGCATCTATGGTAAGGACGACGGGGACACAAATCAAGGACAAAGTGGTACTTGCGTTTGCCCGGATCGACCGTTAATGTTTACCACGAGTTCATCTGATACCGTCGATCAGGGAACAGTACATGTCTCGTATCGAACGCCTGCGCAGCAACGGAATTGAAGCATACCCCGCCCGGGTCAATCGGTCGCATACGGCACGACAGGCCCGGGAATCCGGTACCATCCGCCACGCCTCGGTTATTGCCGGCCGGCTGGTTCGGATGGATCCTCATGCCCGGGCTGGTGCATTGAAGGACTGGTCAGGCACGATCGAACTGGCCATGGGTGATCCGTCCCTGTCCGAGATCATTGACCTGCTCTCCGAGGGAGACCTGGTGGAGTGTTCGGGAACCTGGGGACAGCACGCCTATGACGTTACGGCCATGCGGCTCCTGGTACCCAGCCTGCGAGAAGCGCCGGAACCGGCTGCGGCCGATGCCGTATGTATCCGGGCACGCCTCCTGGCCCAGACTCGTTCCTTCTTCGATTCCCGCGGGTTCATCAGCGTGGACACCCCGACTTTCATGGAGGTGCCGGACCTGACGCCGGAACTGCGTTCTTTTCGAACGGATTTCGTGGACAACGAGGGCGGCTCGCACCCATTCTACCTGCAGACCTCGCCGGAACACTACATGAAACGCCTGCTGGCATCAGGCTGCGAACGCATATACCAGATATGCCGGTTCTACCGCAACGGAGAACGATACGACACCCACCATCCCGAATTTACCGGTCTCGAATGGTACGAAGCCTTTGCCGACTACGGAAACGTGATGGAAACCACCGAAGATTACGTGGCTTCCCTGGCGGAGGCGCTTAATCATTCCAGCAGCCTGACCTACCAGGGGACCGAGATCGATCTCCAGCCTCCGTGGCCACGATACCGGGTCAGGGACATCTTTCTGGACCGGTCCGGTATCGATCTGGATGACTGCGATTCCCGCGACGCGTTTGCCTCCGTTGCCGGGGCCAGGGGTTACGAGGTGCGGGAAGACGACAACTGGGATGACCTGTTTCATCGCGTTTTCCTCACGGCCGTGGAACCGGCCCTGCCCGCCGGCCGGCCCGTCTTTCTGACCGAGTATCCCGCCCGTCTGCCTTCCCTGGCGCGGCTGGTTCCCGGCAACACCCGGTATGTGGAAAGATTTGAATTGTACATGGGCGGACTGGAACTGGCCAACGCCTTCACGGAGTTGAACGATCCAGTGGAGCAGCGCAAGCGGTTCGAGGCGGACCTGCAGGTGAAACGAGGGCGGGAAAATTATGACGGCGGCGTGGACGAAGCGTTGCTGGCGGCCCTCGAATACGGAATGCCCCCTGCGGGCGGCATCGCTTTCGGACTGGACCGACTGGCCATGCTTTTCGCTGATGTCCGTACCATCGATCCCATGATCATGTTCAGGAATCACTGACCAGAACGCGGAAATCAACCCGTCATATACAGGAGGTAGGCATGCGGGCGTTGATGTATCTGGGAACGCGTCAAATGGAAATGCAGGAGGTTTCCGAACCCGGGGGTTCGCCCGGTCACGTCGTCCTGAGGGTGGGCGCGGCGAGTATCTGCGGATCGGACCTGCACGGCTTTCTGGGCAAAAGCGCCAAGCGCGTCCCGCCGCTGATCATGGGTCACGAGTTCACCGGCGAAATCGTGGATCTCGGCCCATGCGCGGATGGACTGTCCATCGGAGACCGGGTCACGGTCAATCCGATCCTGACGTGCGGCCGATGCGAGGAGTGCCTGCGCGGACGTACCAGTATCTGTCCGAACAGAACGGTCATAGGCATTGAACATCCGGGCGCCTTCGCCAAATACGTGTCCGTGCCCGCGGAGTCCTGTTTCAAACTCCCGGACCATGTGGGCGACCTGGAAGGCAGCATGGTTGAATCCCTGTCGAACGCGCTGCATATCTTCGACCGGAGTCTCCATGGATTTATCCGAAACGTGGCCGTCATCGGTGCGGGTACCCAGGGACTCCTGGCGCTGCAGGTAGCCCGTCACATCGGGGCGACCCGCATCGCGGTGACCGACATGGTCCCTTCCCGCCTGGAGCTGGCCGCTACCCTGGGCGCGACCCACCCGGTCGACGTGAGTGCATGCGATCCGGTGGAAGCGGTGCTGGACATGACCGATGGGCAAGGGGTGGACCTGGCGGTCGAAGCGGTTGGACACACGGCGACGCAGGAACAGGCCGTGCGGATGCTGCGGCAGGGCGGCGAGGCCGTGCTGCTGGGTCTGGGCGCCGAATCACCCATGGCCATAGATGGTGTGGCCATGGTCAACCGGGAACTGGTCGTCCGTGGATCCTATGCCTACACGAGCCTGGATTTCGCCTATTCCCTTGAACTGATCTCCACCGGCAGGATCGATGTCGCCTCCATGGTCGTAGCCAGAAACCTGGAGCAGGGTCCCGGCATATTCGAGAAACTGGTGGACGACCCGGGCGACCTGATCAAGGTGGCGCTGGTACCTGGTTCCTGAAGCGGCCTGAAGTGGGTCTGGGCAGCAATCCCTATCGCCGCCCGGAGCCATGAAGCCGCATGGCCTGTCGAAACCCGCCCTGGGAGACCCAGCGCGTGATGTAGGCGTCCATGTATGCCCGGTGATCGACACTATCCGGGAAATAGGTCTCCAGGCCGTAAGGATAGCGGGCCATTCCGTGAAAAGGCAGCGGTTCTATCGTTGCGGCGGTCGCCGTGTTGAGGTCGCCTTCCTTGAGCCAGCCATCAGTATGCAGCACGAAGTCCCTTTCCCAACCGGGCGGTAGATCGGGCAGGTCCGCAGCATCGAAAGTCACGGTTATCTCTTCCCCCGAACTGTAAATAACGTATCGGTCATCGGACTCCCGCAGCAAGGGCGTCACGTCGCCGTACCGGGTCCGGTATCCCTCGAAAGGCAGCCACTGGGGTTCGGTGCTCAGCGTCTCGTAATCCCGAATGAACGGGCCATAGGGGGCAGTCCGGTACTCCCTGGAATAACCACGGTAGTGAAGGTCCGCGGAAGCGGGAGACAGCCTAGTGATCTTTCGTTCAGCGCGTTCAGGTTCGTCGACGGTGAAAAACGCCTCGCTCCAGTACAACTGCAGATTCGTGGTGAGCCGTACGCGGTAGTCGCCCGCGGGAAAACGGTCCGACAGATCGATGAATATGGTCTTGTGCTCTCCCGACGGAAAACCGGTGTACGGGATCACGGTCTGCCACTGTCCGTCGCGGTCCGGCGTTTCGAGGTACGGGGGTACGACGGCGGCGCTCCTTCGTTGAGACTGGGCCAGGTTGGAACTGGGTTCAACGGGCATGATCCAGCCGCAGAGATAGAGATGGATCCGTTCCGCGCCGTTCAGATCACCCAGGTCCAGCGTAATCGAATGGAGTTCGGGAACACCCTGGAAGTCTCCGAGTTTGAAATCACCGGCGTATAGACTGTCCCGGGCGGCAAGGCGCGGCAGGATATCGTGTCCATGATGATCCCGGGCCGCCGTGGGAAGACGCGGATCGGTCACGGAATGGATCTCGAGTCCCGGGTAGGGTGGCGGCAGGTACTTTTCATCCACGTATATGTCGGTCTCCGCAGGGTGATCGACGACCAGCAGTTCCATTTTGTCCATATACACCGCGTCCCAGAGTTCCTCCACCACCCGGACCTCGTACCTGTCATCCTGCCTGCGCAACTGGTCTCCCCGGATCTTTACATAGTCATTCGCCGCGTCTGGAAAGGCAGGTGCGCCGGTTTCCGTCAGCGCGCCGATGGCGCTCCGCGTCATCAGGTGCGTGACAAATTCGTACCGGTCGCCGTTCCAGGTGTACAGCGACGGGCACGATCCCTTGAGCCGCTGGGGTTCGACGATGAGTTCGCGGGATTCCGGTTCAATCCGGTTCTGCGGGACCCCGTTGCTCCAGATGACACGAATCACGTCCGCCCGTTCCCGGTCGCCGAGGCCGACGTGCGTGACAGGCGCTTCGACCAGCAGAGATTGGTAATGCGGTCCCGCGTTTACCTCGATCGTGGATCCTATGCCGTAGAAATTGTTCTTCCCGCTTCCTTCGAGAGCCGCGGCGAGCTGTACCTTGAGCCAGCCGTTAGCGTTGCCGCCTTCATTCATGAGTGCAATGACGCGGCCTCCGGAGAGCAGCACGAGATCGATGTCGCCGTCATCGTCCAGGTCACCGGTTTCCACGTCTTCTACGGTCGAGGCCAGGCCGGGCAACAGGGACGCCTGTTCCTCGAACCGACCGTTCCCCAGGTTTCTGATCAGCCGGAGTCCCGGCCGGCCCGGCACCGAAGCGCCGGCAAGCGCGAGATCGATGAATCCGTCATTGTCGAAATCGAAGGGCCGGACGACGATCGACTCCAGGCCGCTGCACGCCCTGCGTACCGTGGCCGGCGTATGCTCCCCATCGAAACGGCTTCCGCCATCGTTCCACACCAGCCGGCAGCCGTCGCCAACGGTTCCCGCCATAAACACGTCCAACGCGCCGTCGTTGTTGAAATCGGCCGTGACAACCGTATTCGCTCCGCCCTGCCGGATTCCGCCGAAACGGTCCGTCCAGTCGATCCACCTGCCCTGCCGAACGTTTCGGTATAGCCGGTGCGAGCCGTCATTGAATAGAGCAATAACGTCTATTGCGCCATCCAGGTCGAAGTCTCCCCACGCAAGTGGATGGGCGGACCCTACGCCGGTATCATCGCCAACAGGCGCGCCGGAAACTCCGCCAACCGCACCGGAATCGCCATCGGCCGGCGCACCGGATCCGCCACCTTCCTTCTCTTCGAAACCTGTTGCGGCCGCGGCTTCCACGAAGAGCCCTCCCTCCGTGTGACGATAGAATCGAAGCGCCTCCATGTCGGATGCCAGGATATCCAGGTCTCCGTCGTGGTCGAAATCCGCCCGGGACGCGAAGACTGGCGAGGTAGACCCGCCTGCGCCGTCCGTCGAATCGAAGGTCTGAGCCAGGACGAAGGTGCCGTCCCCGGAATTGCGGTACACCTGAGACCATCCGGTTCCGGCCGCAAACAGGTCCATATCCCCGTCGTTGTCGAAATCACCTGTTGACAGTCGATAGATCGTTCCCGCCGGGTTCCCGGACCATGGATTCGAAACGGTCTCCGGGCCGTCCACGCGGTTACGCACTACGTGTAATTCATCCGGACCCGCCATCGCCAGGTCTAGCCGCCCATCACCGTCCACATCCGCCAGGGCAAGGTCGGTCCATTCCCCCTGCGCACGGAGCAAACCACCCATCAGTTCGTCTCCCGCGTCCACGAATCGCATGTCAACCAGGGTGTCCGCGGCCGACACTGCCAGGTCGAGCGGCGCCGAACGGAAATCGTAAAGCGGGGGCGATTGCTGCGACGGGTCCCCGAGGCGATCCCTCGACCTACGGTAGGACGGGTCCACCACGAGCAGGTTACCCAGGATTCCCGCGCTGGACTCGGCTTCGGCCGCGTCTGCGCTGTTCAGCGCCTCCAGCGTTCGGTCCAGCCAGGTCTGCACGTCTTCGGAAACGGGAACGAGCAACCGGGTCATTCGTTCGTACCCGTCTGCGGCTTCCTCTATCTGTCCCAATCGAATCAATGACTCGTTCAGCTCGACGAGCACAGCCAGGTTGTCCGGTTCGTACTCGAGCATGGCGCGCAACTCGTCCCGCGTTTCTTCTTCCTGGTGAGAGGGGCCCCTCAGCCTTTTCAGTTCTGTGAGGTACTTGTATCTGAGTACCACGTTGGACTCGTTGAAATCGACCGCGTCGGCAAGAATGGACACAGCGCGATCTCGATCGCCCCGCGCCGCCACGATATCGGACCGGATGGAAAGGATTTCTCCATCCCGCGGCGCGAGATCCACGGCCCGATTGATGGCCGCTTCGGCGGCCGTGAAATCCCGTAGCTTGAGCAGCGCAAGGCCCCGGTTCGCGTGACCCAGAGGTTCCCGGGGTACGAGCCGGGTCACCGCTTCAAAGGAATCTGCCGCGCCTGAGAAATCGTTCCGGTACAGGTAGGCCAGCCCGGTGTTCTTCTGCGAAAGGGCTTCCACCCAATCATCGCGCGAAGGGGACGAATCACCACATCCCTCGAACAGGAACGCGGCCATCAATATCCCAAATGCGCCTGTCGACATCCGCATTAAGCGTTACCTCGATTAAAGGAGGATCAAAACCTGTTGATGGCCATCAGTTCGCTGCTTCCATCCCGCGCAATGCGTTTCACGGCGATGGAAATCCGGTTTTCCCTGTCGAGTGCGTTCCAGTAGGTTTGCATGACCTCTACCGGCCCGCCTTCCAGGCGCATAACCAGGGGATCGCCCGAGAATCCGGGCAACGGATTTCCATCTCCCATGTAGGTCGTAATGCACAGTCCCAGTCCGGATGACGGCTGGGCCGGACGGTAGGTCACACGGTCGGTAAGATCGGGATTGGTTGGATTCATCTTGAGTACGGTCAGGGTGACGGCAGGCGTACCCGACAGTTCCAGCATACCGCTTATACGAGGCGTGTAGTTCGGCGCATCAGGTTCCCGTTCCCTCGTGGCGAGAGCGTCGTCGAAGGTTCCGCCGCTCTTCAACGCGTCGTAAATGGTCTGCGATTGATCACCATTGGAAACAATGTATATCCCTGGAAGTTCCAGCATGGCCGGATAGATGATCAGTTCCGGATCGTCCACCGTGGCCGGATCAACCGGTTCTGTCCGAAGTTCTGGACCTTCGATCGTGAACCTGCGGTTTCGGCTTTGCTCGCTGCGCCCCATGATCCAGTAAAGCATCAGCCATCCATCGTCGCTGGACGAACGTCCGATGATCAGTCCGCGACCTGGATAGCTGTTCGAGGCGATATGTCGCTTGAAATTCTGTTCGGGGATCTGATTGTTGTGCATGGGGCGTACTTGAACCGATCCATTCATTCGAAGAGGTTCAACTGATCCAAATTCTCGGCGTGGGTTCTTTCGTAGGCGACCTGGTCCCCGGTGGCGTCCCACTCCAGAAGAAAGAGCGCATCCCTCGCGTCCCCGGCCACCGCCGCTTCCGATCCATCCAGAATGGGTTTCAGCAACAGCACTTCCTCTCGTTCGATATCAGGGTCGGATAACAGCGCCGCGCTGTGCGTACTGATCAGTACCTGCCTGCCGGTATTACGCTGCATCCGCAGGACCAAAGCGGCAAGCCGGTTGACGATGCCCGTGTGCAGACAGAGCTCGGGTTCCTCCAGCATCAGGAGCGAATCTCCTTCGAGGAGCGCCCATAGCATGCCGATCAGTCGCAATGTGCCGTCGGAGAACTGGTCCTCCCGCTGTATTCCCGCCCTCGGCCGCCAGTGCGCATACAGTGCCTGGAGATGGGGACGGCCCGTTTCCTGGTCCCGAATGAACTCAAGTTGTTCGAGTCGCGGCACGGCAATCTTCAGCACCTGCTCGATCCGGGACAGCCGGGCCCGTCGAGTTCGTTCGTGCTCACGGGCGATCTTTTCCAGGAAATCCTGTCCGTAGGGATCGCCCTCGAGCGTCCGGCCACGAATCAGATCCGTATGGCGGAGTAGGGACGGCACCAGGTGGTGATAGGTAATCGTCTGAAAGAACTGGACTATATCCCGGAATTCCCGGTTGGCGGCGATCTGTTCCAGGTAGGTCTGCGTCAGCCGCACAATGTCTTCGTGGTCATCCTCGTTCGGCCTGTCGAGAATTACGACCTCGTTCCTGCTCACCCGTTCGTAGGTGATCAGCGTATGCCTGTTCCCGCGGGCCTGCTGCTTGAGTCCGAGTTCGTAACACCAGGTTTCCCGGCCGTTCACCGGGTCCGAGAATCGCACTTCGATGGCGATATCCGGATCCCGGCGCGCGGCGAGATTCCGTATCTTGGTCATGCCGCCCCGGTCCGCAACCGCCTTTTGCAGTCCTCCTCCCTCTATCTTGGCAATATCCCGGAGAAACCTGAACACGTCCATCAGGTTGGACTTCCCGGACGCGTTGGGTCCGACGACGAACTGCCTACTCTGCAGATCGATATCGATGCGCGGGAAATTCCGCCAGTTTCTGACTTTCAGGTGACTGACATACATGCGGTGCTCCCGAAGTCCGGGTTCACTAATCGAAAAAGTCTTCGTCGCCTTCCTTCAGATAGGGCAGGGCCTTGTCCGGCACAAGATCGACCCCCAGACCGGGACTGTCCCATACATCGATGAAGCCGTCTTTCACGATCGGGTCCGGCAGGCCTTCCACGATGTCGTACCACCAGGCGGGGTTCCCCACAGGATATTCGAATGCGATGTAGTTGGACGGCATGGCGGCGGAGGCGTGGACCAGCGCGGCCAGGCCGATCAGGCCGTCAATGACGCCATGAGGCGCCATGAGGACGCCATGGAGATCGGCGTATTCGGCGATCCACTTGAGCTCCGCGATACCGCCGACGTCGGCCGGATCGGGTCCGACCACGTCCACGGCCCGTTTCTCGATGAGATCGACGAAATTCTCCCGGAGGTAGATCTGTTCCCCCGTGTGAATGGGCGTGGATGTCTTCGAAGTCACTTCGCGATACAGGTCGGCCAGGACATAGGGCGTATAGTCACCGGTAATCATGTCTTCCAGCCACATCACGTGC
This sequence comes from bacterium, assembly GCA_965262815.1. Taxonomy (GTDB): domain Bacteria; phylum JAAXHH01; class JAAXHH01; order JAAXHH01; family JAAXHH01; genus JAAXHH01. Next base: position 1,469,726 of record OZ253560.1, read on the forward strand.
AGGTGTTCAACCGCCTTCGCCAGACGCAGGGCGTCCGGCACCAGCATGCCGGGACCGCAGTCGAGGGCCAGCCCGATTTCATCCCCCAGCACCGATTTCATGGCCTCGATGCAAGCTACCAGGTGCTTCAGGCCTTTTTCTGTAAGTGGACCACGATTTCCGTGGAAACCGTGTTTCTGCAAATCGCCATAGAAAAAGTCCGGTACCTGCGATGGCATGGCGCTGTGGAAACTGATGCCCTGCTTGATGATGGTGAATCCCTCGGGCAACGCCTTCATCCTGGCCATGTCCTCGGCGTAGTCATCCACGGTGGATCCCTTCATGGGAAAGCGGACGGCGCCGTTGTAGACCCGGACGCGGTCTCTCATCTTTCCGCCGAGCAACTTGTAGACGGGCAGGCCGGCGGCCTTGCCGGCGATATCCCAGAGGGCCATTTCGATGGCGCTCACCGCGCTTCCCCAGGGCTTGAAACTGCCCAACCTCCGAATCCCGGCGATGACACGGTTGACGTCCGTGGGATCCGCGCCAAGAATGTGATCCCGATAGAACAGCACATGGGGTTTCATGTAGGGCTTGGAGTTCTCGATCTCTCCCAGCCCGTGAATGCCTTCGTCGGTGGTGATCCGAACCACGGGGTTCTGTCCGATCACGGCGCATTTAAGGTCTGTAATCCTCACTTCGCGCTCCTGATTTGATTTACGGGTCTCGCCGATTCCGGTTTTGGTCCCGCCTTTTTCCGATCCTTCTATCCGCCTGGTTCGCCAGGTTCGACCGGTCCGCCTGGTCCGCCCGGTCCGCCCAGTTCCTCGAGCAGCCTGTCTACGACTTTCTTGGATCCCTGGAATCCACCCTGAAGCTTCATTTCATATGTGCATTCTGACAACTGGTCCTTGTGTTCTTCCTTGGGACCCGTACCGGGTGACCAGGACGCGTAGGACGTGCAATAGCGCTGGAACATGGTGCGCCGCGGTGGATCGTGATAGGGCCAGGGAAGCGCACCGTGGCAGAGCGCCTCGGTGAAAATGACGGCGTCCCCGGCGTTGATGGGTACGTTGACGACCAATGGCGGACCTGAGCGGATGTTTATGTGGTCGGGTCGTTCGAAATATGACTTGTGGCTTCCCGGTATGCAAACGAAGCCGGCGCCATCGGGCACGTCGACCAGGGATATGGCCGCATTGATAAAGGTTGCGAAAACTTCGCCATCGCTGGCCTGGTAGTCATTGGCCGGGTTCCTCCACGCTCCGAAGGCGCCACCGTGCAGCGTGATCTCGTCGCTGCCCGGGCGATTCACCGTGAGGGCGGACAGCAGATGCTGCGGGCGCTCCCGGGTCAGGGCGAGCACGACCCGCATGATCGGCAGGTTGAGGATCAACCGGTCGAAAACCGGGTCGGCGTACTCGGCATGAAGAATGGCCCGTGCCGCTGTAGAGTTTTTCCCCGGATCGTCGTACGAACACAATGGCGGCGGCAGGGCCTTCTCGTCCATTCCATGCCACTCGTCGCACCGCGCGATCATGTGCTCCAGGTCTTCCCTTGAAACGACCTGACGAAGGACGAGAAAACCGTGCAGGTCAAAAAGCCATTTCTCTTCGTCTGTGAGCATGGGCGGTTCCTGTTGGCTTCGTATTCAGGGCGGTGTGACGACCCCGGCCTGGATCACCTTCAACTATTCCTGATTTTACCAGCTATACGCGTGTACGTTAATGTACCAGGCTATACGCGCCAGTCAATTCACATACTCGTTGTGGAAATCAATCCACGCCGGAAGGACTTCCTCGATGATGTCTCTGGGTGGAAGAAAGGCGATCCGCAGGTGACTGGTGCCTGGCTGCTGGCCGAATCCCTCGCCATTGACCGTGACCAGTCCCGTGCGTTCCAACAACCGCATGCAGTAGTCGAAATCGTTCGTCCCGTCCGGCAATTTATCAAGTCGGGGAAACAGGTACATCGCGCCGGTGCGGCCGAAACAGGATACGCCGACCATGTGGTCGAATCCCGCTCGGATCATGGCCGCCTTGTCGTGGAGATCCTCGAGAATGCGCCGCCGCTCGTTCGTGAATCGAAGATAGGGCTCGGAATTCTCGGGCGGGGGATTGACCAGAAGGTACATCATCAACTGCCCGACCGTATTCGAACAGATATTGACCGTCGCCTGCTTGAACACGAGGTCCGTAAACGAAATGTCCGTATCCTTCACGCGCGGCGCGTTCCTGATTTCCAAGTACCCTCCACGGTGGCCGCATTCGCCGTAGAACCCCTTCGAGGTACTGTGCACGCTGAACAGCGGCACCTCGCCACGGCCTAGTACCCTGGCGAAGGAGACGAATCCGTCTTCATACACGTTTTCCTGGTAGACCTCGTCGGCGATGATGGCCAGTCCGTTATCCTCCGAAAAGGCGATAACCTCTCGAATGGTGTCCGGATCCAGTACCGCCCCCGTTGGATTACCCGGGTTGATGACTACGATGGCCTTTACGTTTACGCCTCGCGAACGGGCTTCATCGATGGAAGACCGCAGCGCGTCCCTGTCCATGGTCCAGCCCGCTTCCTCATCGAGGAAATAGTCGACCTGCACGCCGCCGCAACGCTTGATTGCCGCGGAATAAAGCGGGTACTGGGGAATCGGGATCATGATTCCGTCGTCTTCATCGTCGATCAGCAGGTCGATCACGTACCGGACCGCCTCACTGGCGCCGTTGGTGATGAAGACCTGGTCTGGACGGGATCGCGCGCCAGCCTGTTCGTTCGCTCCGTCCCGGCGGTCGATGAAGGTGGACACGGCCTCCCGTATGAACCGCGGTCCGCTGCTTTCAGAATAAGCGCCCATGCCGGTTTCCATCTGATCCAGAAAACGCTCGCTGAGGTCAAGCACGTAGTCGGAGTGGAAGTCTTCGACGCTCACGCCATCGAGCGCACCACCGTTGAACAAGGATCTAAGGCGCCTTTCGCGTTCGATCCGCACGGGGTGCTCAACCAGGCTTAACACCTCCCGGTAAAAGGAGATCGGCCGCTGACCGAGCGCCTGGGGATTTCCCAGGTTGCACGGAATAATCCTTTGGCCCGATTTCCTCAACTCGGCGGCGCGCTGGGGGATCGGTCCCCGCACGGCATACTCCATCTCGAGTATCCTGCGGTTGACCGCTATGTCCCAGGGCTGAATCGAGTTCATATTCGCTTGCTCCGAAGACCGTTAGTCGGGTATAGCAACCAACTTTAAATATCCCTTAATGCCACAGTCTGTTTATCGGGATCTTCACCAATTTACACCGATTTAAGGGGAAATACAATAGCCGTGCAGGATTGACTGGAGTTCAAGCATTGTCTTCGAATCCCGGTCGCTTGCTATACGTAACCTAATTTGAACAGTTGAGCGTCTTCGAAGGGAGGAAGGGTAAGCTTAGGGATTCAGCGGAGAGATCTGAACTTGATACTTTCTCCATTGACCATTCAGGGTCTTAGGTCTGTTTCGAAACTACATCGATTAGTGGACCGATCGCAAATCCTTAAGCCATGACTTCGAAGTCGCGACAAGACGGGTTTTAGTCCTGCAAAGTCGATTTGTTTTTATGGTGTTTCTAAGCAAAACATACACATATGTGCGTTGTTTTGCATATAATTTGCGTTCTTGTGCATTTGCGATTGACATCCATACACTTTCCCCTTACGGTCCTAAGTGAATTCTCAGTAATCTTAACCTCACAATCTATAGCCACCCACCAACTGAGCCCTACGGTGAATCCAACTCCGGGACGCCTTCAGTCAGTCCTGCCAGATTGACAACTTGCTTGAAGGAATCACGGACGACCTATAGGGATATTTGCGTCACATGAGATAGATAAAACCTCACCTGCTGGTTACTATATGTCACTTCTATCCCGATACCTGAAAACTGGCTTTTTTTGTGTTTTCTTTCTATGCGCAACCTCTTGTGGTAAAGGTAGTTCAACAGGGCCTTCACCGCCTTCTCCACCTTCTCCGCCGCCGCCCCAGCCCCCACCTGTGGCACCAGTGCCTACCCGGATTACCATTGTCCCAACGAATGTTGAATTGACCGTAATAGGTCAGACGGCACAACTCCGCGCCGCTGTGATCGACCAGAATGGCGGAACAATTACAGGTGCCAGCGTAAACTGGTCGAGCTCCAATACCGCGGTGGCTTCGGTAAGCGCACAGGGACTGGTGACCGCCGTCATGAACGGCGTTGCTCAGATAACCGCGCGATCTAGCAGTGCTTCCGGTCGAGCAAACGTAACCGTCATGACACCTTCGCCGAATCAACCTCCTGAGGCTGTGGGACAGATCGCGCCTTCAATGCTGGTCGAAGGGGGGCCGCCTGTGGAGGTGGACGTTTCCGGTGCCTTCCGCGATCCCGACGGTGATGAGTTGAAGTACGCCGCCGAGTCCAGTGACGACCAGGTTGCTACCGCTTCTGTTGCCGGAACAAAAGTAACGGTTGTACCTGTAAGCGCCGGCAGCGCCAACATCACCGTGACCGCGGCCGATCCCGGAGGGCTCAGCGCTACACAAACGATAGCAGTTACCGTAGAAGAGCCTGAGAATAGCCCGCCCGAACCGGTGGGACAGATCGCGCCTTCAATGCTGGTCGAAGGGGGGCCGCCTGTGGAGGTGGACGTTTCCGGTGCCTTCCGCGATCCCGACGGTGATGAGTTGAAGTACGCCGCCGAGTCCAGTGACGACCAGGTTGCTACCGCTTCTGTTGCCGGAACAAAAGTAACGGTTGTACCTGTAAGCGCCGGCAGCGCCAACATCACCGTGACTGCGGCCGATCCCGGAGGGCTCAGCGCTACACAGACAATAGCAGTTACCGTAGAAGAGCCAGAAAATCTGGAGAACAGGCCACCCGAACCAGTGGGCGAAATCGCTCCTCAAAGACTAGTAGAAGGCGGGCCGCCCGTGGAGGTGGACGTTTCAGGTGCCTTCCGCGATCCCGATAGCGATGAGTTGAAATACACAGCCTTTTCGAGCGACGATCTTGTAGCTACAGTTGAATCAATTGAAGCCAAAATTACCATCACGCCAGAGTCAGCTGGCAGGGCGACGGTATCCGTGCGAGCCACGGACCCGGACGGGTTGAGCGCCACACAGAACTTCATCGTGACAACCGCGGTTTCGAGTCCAAATCATAATACTCTGATCGAACTGTACAACAGGATGGGCGGGCAGGATTGGCTAGACAGGACGAACTGGCTGACCAACGCGCCACTGAATCAGTGGCATGGAGTTACAACCGACGCTGACGGTCAGGTCACCCGGCTCGCGTTAAACAACAACAACCTTCAGGGGGCACTCCCAGACGAACTGCTACAACTCGGTAATCTCACAGAGTTGAACCTCGCCGGTAATCACCTTTCAGGTAGCATTCCAGTGGATCTTGGACAACTGACACTGCTGGAATCGTTGGTGTTGAAAGGAAACCAGTTAACGGGAATCATACCTTCCGACATTGAACACTTAAGGAATCTCGAAGTCTTCAACCTCGCTGGAAACCAATTGTCAGGTGACATTCCTGTCGAGATCGAACATCTCAATTCGCTCGAATTCCTCGATCTCAGCGAGAACCAGCTATCTGGTCCAATACACCCGGAACTAGGACAGCTGAATGCACTTATCCATCTGGATCTTTCCGTCAATCGGATGACGGGATTGTTGCCGACCGAAATGGGTCTTCTTGGCAATCTGACCACACTAGACGTTTCCACGAACGCGGAACTGTCCGGGCCCCTTCCCCTGTCGCTAATCAGTCTCAGCCTGGAAAGCCTTCGAGTAAATGGAACGCAACTCTGCATACCGTTGAACGAGGAATTCCAGGAATGGCTGAGTAACATTTCGGATCTTAGCGACATTGAAGGCTGTCCGGATCAGTGAGACACCCAGACTGTCGCGACACCGATAAGTCCCCACGATGTGGAGCTAACCGATGTCTCGTATCGCAAAACTCGCCTTCCCGCTAGTCGTATGCCTGGTGACCATAGCTTTATTCACCTGTGGGAAAGACAGTCCTACAAGGCCAACCCGGCCGAAGACAACTGCCCCGACTGTTTCAACCGTACCAATCGCTCCGCACAACATATCGATCGTACCTGATTCCATCAATACGCTTTCAGTTGGTCGGACGTTGCGTCTCCGGGCAGTGGTGAAAGATCGGCACGGCGCCGTAATGTCGGGAGAAACCGTGACTTGGTCATCCAGTGTTGAGACTGTTGCTTCCGTCAGCGAGGAAGGAGTTGTATCGGCGCTGGCAACCGGAAGCACCCAGATCAACGCAGCGGCGGGGAGTTTGTCTGCCAGTAAGAGTTTGACTGTCATGAATCCTGCCGACTTGTCAGGTGATGAGACGACTACGGAAAACCCGCAATCGCCGGACACAACTACTGTAACCATGAAGGAGAGCGACAAGGAAGGGCAGGAAGTCGCTCAAGCTCCTCCAACTGCGGTGACGCAACAGGTCGGCGAGGCCCCGGATCTCATCGTTGAATCTCCGGCGGTCAGTGCAAATATCTTGAGTGTAGGAGAGCGCTTCGAACTGAGTGCTACGGTGCGCAACCAGGGGAATGCGGGCGGCGGATTCCTGATGACACTAACTTACTACAGCTCGACCGATGCCACGATTACCACCGCAGATACCGATGTTGGTTCGGATCTGGTGACCTCGCTCGACCCGTCTGAAACGAGCGATGAATCAATCCGATTGGCCGCACCTTTGCTCGCCGGCTCGTACTATTACGGTGCATGTATTGAAGTTTTGACCGATGAATCCGACAAGCAGAACAACTGCTCCGAAGGCGTTGCCGTGACGGTCATCGGTCCTGACCTGGTCGTTGAATCATTGGCCGTCAGCGATACCATGCTGAGTGCTGGACAGAGATTCTCACTGACCGCCACGGTCCTCAACCAGGGCGCAGGCGACACGCGGGGATTCACGACGGTACGTTTTTACAGTTCCACCGACACCACGATCTCAACCAGTGATACGGAGATCGGTGAGTGGTTCATATCCAGCCTGGACGCATCGGAATCGCAGGAAAGGTCTCTAAACTTTCTGACCGCACCGACGGCAGGTGGTACGTATTTCTACGGTGCATGCGTAGATTCTTTGCCCGAAGAAACGGATAAGCAGAACAACTGTTCCGGTGCGTTGACCGTGACCGTCGGGGGATCTGATCTCATTGTCGAATCGTTGACCATCAGTAGTGACAGCCTCAGTGTCGGGGAACGTTTCTCGCTGACTGCTACTGTTCACAACCAGGGCACGGGCGATACGCAGGTGTTTACGAACGTGCGTTTCTACAGTTCGACAGACGCCACGATATCGACAGGCGACACGGAGATCGGATCATGGTTCATTTCCACGCTGGACGCGGCCGAGTCACAGGAAAGGACATTAAGCTTTTTGACCGCGCCGTCGGCCCCCGGTACGTATTATTATGGGGCATGCATCGATTCCCTGCCTGAAGAAGCCGACACGCAGAACAATTGCTCGGACGCGCTGACCGTAACGGTCGGCGGCCCCGATCTCATTGTCGAATCACCGATCGTCAGCGATAGCAGTCCCAACGCCGGGCAGCGCCTCTCGATAAAGGCGACCGTCCGCAATCAGGGCGCGGGCGATGCGCTGGAGTGGACGACGATACGTTTCTACCAATCCGACGACACTGCGATTTCGACAAGTGATACGGAAATCGGTACGTGGACCATATCCCCACTGGATGCATCGGAATCACAGGAAAGGTCTCTGGGTTTCCTTAACGCGCCGACGGCTGCCGGCACGTACTTCTACGGGGCATGCGTGGATCCCCTGTCCGCGGAAGCAGATACGCAGAACAACTGTTCAATCGGGGTGACCGTTACAATCAGCGGTCCTGATCTGATCGTCCTATCGCCAACAGTTAGCGAAAGCAATCCTGAGGCCGGCGAACGGTTCGACTTGAACGCGACTATCCAAAACCAGGGCGAAGGTGACGCGACTTCCTCTGCAACTCTACGTTATTACCGTTCGACCGACGCTATGATCTCGTCCAGTGACACGGAAGTTGGCACCGACTTCGTAAACCAGTTGGACGCAGAACAATCGGCAGAAGAGTCGATATCGTTGAACGCCCCCACGACAGCGGGGACATATTACTACGGGGCCTGTTTAGACGCGTTGTCAAACGAGATCGATATGCAGAACAACTGTTCCGTCGGGGTGGCTGTTACAGTCGGCCAGACTGCAAATCAGCCGCCGGTATCCCAGGGCGTGATACCCATCCAGGATGTTGACGCCGGCGAAACGGTCAGCGTGGACATGTCTTCCTATTTCACAGACCCCGATGGAAACCTGCTTACATACAGGGCATTTACTTCCAATGCTTCCGTGGCCACCGCTTTCATTCCGGACCACGTGGTTACGATCAGGGGCGAGTCGGCTGGAAACGCTACAATAACCATCACGGCCAGTGACGGAAGTCTGACCGCGGGTCAGTCGATACGTGTAACAGTGCGGGGGGCCGTTGTTTTGGCTCCCGACCTCATCGTTGACTTGCCGTCGGTCAGTGATGGCAGCCTGGACACAGGTGAGCCATTTACATTGAATGCGACAGTCCGTAACCGGGGCGACGGCGATGCGACGGCCTCTTCCACGCTGCGCTACTACAGATCGACCGACGCGACGATTTCGACCTCAGACATCGAAGCTGGATCGGAATCCGTAGCTTCCCTGGATGTTTCCCAGTCCAGTGACCATTCCATCGATCTTACAGCACCGTCGACACCCGGTACTTACTACTACGGAGCATGCATTGACGCATTGTCCGGCGAAGTCGATACGCAGAACAACTGCTCCGTAGCGGTGACGGTGACCGTAACAGAGCCCGGCAATCGTGCTCCAGTAGCCCAGGGAATAGCCCCGGACCAGGACGTGGATGCTGGTGACTCGATCACGATGGACATGTCTTCGTTTTTCAGCGATCCCGACAACGATCAGCTGTCCTATACAGCCTCCTCGTCCAATGAGGCTGTGGCGACTGCATCTATACCGAGTGACGAGTTGACGATATCAGGCGAATCAGCCGGCAACGCGACGATTACGGTCACAGCTAGCGATGGCAGCCTGACGGCGAGGCAGACGATACGAGTGGCGGTGCGGCAACTCCATGTTCCTAAGCCTGATCTCGTCGTCGAATCACCTTCGGTCAGCGATAGCAGTCCGGACGCGGGGGGATCCTTTGCATTTAGTGCGACAGTCCGTAACCGAGGCGATGGCGATGCTACGAACTCTGCGACGCTCCGCGTATTTCAATCGACCGATGCCACGATCTCAACAGGTGATGCGGAAGTTGGAACGAATATCGTTGCCGCTCTCAATACTTCCGAATCCAGTGACCATTCGATCGGTCTGACTGCCCCTTCGGATCCGGGTGTTTTCTACTACGGTGCCTGCGTGGACGCTTTGTCCGATGAATCTGATACAATGAACAACTGCTCCGTCGCGGTGGCCTTGACTATAGGACAATCGGCCAATCGCGCTCCAGTGGCCCAGAGAACGGTCCCGGATCAGAGTGTCAACGCGGGAGCGACCGTTTCGGTGGACATGACATCGTATTTCAGCGACCCCGATAATGACCAGCTGACCTACTCGGCGTCCACTTCGAACGCGGCGGTGGCTACCGCGTCCATTCCGAATACCAGAGTAACGATAGCAGGCGTATCTGCCGGAAATGCGACGATTACCGTTACAGCTAGCGACGGCAGTCTTACAGCAGGGCAAACGATTCGGGTGACCGTTCGGCAGCTGGTGGTTCCTAAGCCCGATCTCATCGTCGATTCGCCGACGGTCAGCGATGGAAGTCCCGATCCGGGAGATCGAATTACCCTGAATGCGTCGGTACGTAATCGGGGAGATGGAGACGCTTCGTCCTCTACTACACTACGGTACTATCGTTCTGCCGATGTCACGATCTCGAGCAATGATGCTGCACTGGGTACGGATCATGTGTTCTCCCTAGATTCATCTGAAACCAGTGATGAGTTCATCAGGTTGGACGCTCCTTTGAATGCAGGCACCTATTACTATGGCGCTTGCGTTGACGCTCTTTCTGAGGAGTCCGACACGCAGAACAACTGCTCCGTCGCCGTGACGGTGACCGTGGTTGAACCCGTCAACCGGGCTCCTGTCGCGCAGGGTTCCATTCCGGCCCAGACTTTAGACGTAGGCGAGTCGGTCAGGGTAAATGTATCGTCGTACTTCCAGGATCCCGACGTGGACGGGCTAACTTTTTCTGCTTCCACTTCGGACGCCGCGGTATCGACCGTGACCACAGCGGGTAACGTGGCAACATTGGAAGGTCAGTCTGCAGGCAATGCGACCATAACCGTTACGGCTAGCGACGGAAGCCTGACTGCGAGACAGACGATTCAGGTGACCGTGCAGGTTCCTGTTGTTCTCGCCCCGGATCTCATCGTGGAATCGCCAACAGTAAGCGAGGACGAATTAAGTAGTGAAGAGCGTTTCACGCTGCGTGCCACTGTACGTAACCAGGGAAATGGCAGAGGGTCCTCTACGACGCTGCGCTACTACCTGTCTACTGACGCAACGATTACCTCAGCAGACATGGAGGTAGGCACTGATCGTGTTTTTTCTCTCAGGGCTTCTTCAACCGGTGCTGAATTCATCAGCATGAGAGCGCCATCGGCACTCGGCACGCACTTCTATGGCGCGTGCGTGGATGCGCTGTCCGAAGAGTCGGACGCACAAAACAACTGTTCTGTTGCAGTAATGGTGACTGTCAGCGGTCCTGACCTGGTTGTCGGACCTCCGACTGTATCCAACGCAGTTCCCGAGGTCGAAGATCCATTCACGCTGAGCGTGACGGTTAGTAACCAGGGCGCCGGTGACGCAAACTCAACGACGTTGCGTTATTACCAGTCCACCGATGCCGCGATTTCCACCGGCGATACCGAGGTGGGAACAGACTACGTGTTCAGTCTTGATGCGTCGGAATCCGGCGACGAGTCAATAACTTTGACGGCTTCCGATACCGCAGGAACTTACTACTTCGGTGCCTGCGTTGATGCCGAGTCCGACGAAACGGATATACAGAACAACTGCTCCAGCTCCGTTGCCATCGAGGTAAGAGAAAAACCGACAATCGTCGGCGCAAGTTCCTATGTTTACCTCACTCAGGCTGTGCAGTCGGTTGGTGATCCCGTTCCCCTCATTGACGGAGACGAAACCCTGCTGCGCGTGTTCATTGCCAGAGAGGGCAACATGGATATCAGCATACCTCCGGTTCGAGCCACCTTCTATCAAAATGGAGCCGTCACGCATACGGCGGATATACCCGGCCAGGACACGAGAATCCCCGAACAGATCGAAGAGGGAGAACTGGGATTGTCGTCCAACGCATTGATACCTGGATCAGTGATCGAACCGGGCTTGGAGATGGTCGTCGAGATCGACCCGGATGGCACCCTGGATCCGATGCTGGAAATAGGACAACGACTGCCGCCAACAGGCCGCATGTCCGTGGACGTGAGAACGGTCACTTCCTTCGACATCATGATCATACCGTTTCTCTGGGACGATAACCCGGACAGGTCGATTATAACACAAATCAACGCCGTAACGGCTGATGGTGCATTGTTACGTGAAACGCGCGATTATCTGCCTGTCGGAGATATATCTGTCAGTGTGCACGACCCCGTATTCGTTTCGTATGATCCTACGGGTGATAAAGGTGAAGACCTCGTTTCATTGACAAAATCGATACACGCCATGGAAGGATCTCCGGATACCTATTACATGGGGGTTTTCAGAAGACAGGGAGACAATGGACTTCTGGGGATTGCTTACGTGGGAGGTTACTTTTTTGGTCAGAACCGGGAATTCGCGAGCGTGAGCGTACTCCAGGGACCCGTAATTGCCCACGAGTTCGGCCACAACCTGTCTCTGCGCCACGCTCCGTGTGGCGGACCTGCCCGACCGGATCCCAATTTCCCGGACAGCGATGGATCTATTGGCGCATGGGGTTACGATTTCCTCAATCAGGAATTGATATCCCCCAGCCGTCCCGACTTGATGAGTTATTGCGAGCCGGAGTGGATAGGATTCTACAATTTCAACAGGTCGTTGCGCTGGCGACAGTCCAAAGACGTCAGATTGGTAGCGGAGGTCTCCACCAGGGGTCTGCTACTCTGGGGCCGCGTGACCGAAGAAAGTGATCTCGTTTTAGAACCGGCATTCGTCGTGAACGCTCCACCGGTTCTTCCGCAATCCAGTGGTCCTTATCGACTATCCGGTCAGAGCGTGGAAGGAGCGGAACTATTCGATCTTTCATTCGACATGACCGAATTCGGAGACAGCGAGGGTGGCGGCTTCAACTTCATCCTTCCGGTACAAGCGGACTGGGCCGCGAGGCTCGACCAGATCACCCTTACCGGGCCTGAAGGTGTTGTGACACAGGACAGCGAGGGAGACCGCACCGCGGCGCTGCTGCTGGACACATTCACCGGTCAAGTACGTGGATTACTGCACGACTGGTTGGTTCCACAGGCGGGTGGACCACCAACTCGTCGCGTACTGCCTGAACCGGGGTTGGAGATTGTCACGAGCAAGGGCGTGCCTGATGCTACCGATTGGTAGAGTCAGAAAGATGGATTGAGTCACCGAACGTTATATTCACCCTGATATTTGAGTGCCCCTGACCCAAAAGGAGGGTGTATGGAAATAACCTGTGTCTTGTGAACAGCTGGAACAGTTTACCCACAACCCAAGAGGTGGTTCAAATGAAAAAGTACGTCATCACTTTACTAAGCGCAGTGGTCATGCTGTCGATATCCACGCACGAAACAGTGCAAGCACAAGAGCGGTCGCCATCGATTAAAGTAGGTGGCGGGTTGGGTATTCCCGCAGGAGATTTTGGTGATGGAGCGAATATGGGCTTTGCGATTCTTGGGGGTGTTTCGGTGCCCATCCTGGATAATGTGCACGCGATGGCGGAAGGGCACTATAGCAAATATGGCGCGGATGAAGACATCCCGGGAGTGGATGCGGATGCAAAACTGGCCGGTGGGAATATCGGAGTCATGGTAAGGTCCTCATCGACACCATTGATCGTTTACGGGCACGGGGGTTTAGGGTTGACCCGCGCGGAAGGGACGGCCTCAGCGTCCTTTCTTGGTGAGACAATCTCAGCCAGTTCATCTGAGAATGCGTTCAGTTTTGTTATTGGCGGTGGTATTCAATATGCTGTTAATCCTTCCATTTCGGTGGCGATAGATGCCCGATATAATCACGCGTTGACCGAAGAATCAGCCACACAATGGATGCCGATTACCGTGTCCATTGTGTTTACCCCGTAGAGCGGTTTCATCCACCGATTTACGCATCCGCTTCCTGCCGCCGCGGTTGCGGATGCGTAAATACGAACAGGCACCAGTTGTTTCTTAAATCACAAGCAGACGTTGGCAATGGTGACGATTAATCGAAATGACGAAGAATAAATGAGGAGAGTAAGCATGAACTAATTGCGAATTTCGATGATACTTACGCTGTTCATTTTCCTGTCAGGATGCACGCACAGCGTCACAATGAATCCCAACATCAGTCCGACTGCCACTATAGCCAGAGCGGTGGATTTGCGGGTTGGGCTTTATATTCCGGACGACGTCCGGAATTACGTGATCTCGGACTCGCGGGATATCGACAAATACGTCTTTCAGATAGGAGAATCTCTCGAATCGATCATTACGAAATCGACGACTCGCGTTTTTTCCCATGTTGACATGCTGAATGCGCAACCCACAATCATGGCGCTCTATGAGCAGGATCTTGATCTCGCCATAATCCCTAGAGTTCTAGCGGCTACCGTATCGCTGGACACGGAAGAAGGCCTTTTTCAAGATGAAGCCAGAGGTACTACAACGATCTCGGTCGAGTTATCGTTCTATGACAGTGAGATGATTTCATTCACTACTGTCATAGCTAACGGTGTTGGCAATGCTTCGCAAAATAAGGGAATATTCAGCGGCTCGATATTTGGCGGGTCTAAGAAGGAATACGCCGTGTCCGTCGAGAATGCCCTCAGCAGTCTCAGCAATGACCTGGTAACGCAGGTATTCGGCAACTACGATATCCGTAAAAAGGGAGATGAATCTGAGTAGAGTGGGTCATTGGGATATTCATGTTTCCTCGCATAGGAGACCGAATAATGAGATGTACACGAAAATACCTCTTTTTCGCCTGTCTTTGGGTGTTCACCGCCGGCTTCCCATTGACTCTTTCGGCGCAGGATGTTGGGGATCGCCTTCGTGTTACGTTTTTGGAAGGATCGATATCAGGTACTGTTGTGTCAATGAGCAGCAGTAGCTTCGAACTCGGCATGCCCGGCAACAGAAACCGACTCGTACTCTTTGACGATATACGGAAACTGGAGCGGAGTTTGGGCACCCGAAGTTATTGGAAAGAAGGACTGTTTTATGGTGCTTGCCTGGGCGTCGCAGGTGGGATTTTGGTCGGCGCACTTACGCATGAAACCTGCGATTTACTTTCCTTGGGGTCGACGGAAGAGTTTTGCGATGAATTCGGATTCAAGGTGGCTGCGCAGGCAGCAGTCGTATGGGGAGGTGGAATTGGACTTGGTGGCCTGATCATTGGTTCGTTAATACGTCGACAGGAATGGGCTAGTATTCCTATACCGAATTCAGTTGGACAGTTGAATGTAAGACCCTGGATTGATGTTACCTTGCGTGAGAAAGGAAACCCGATGGTTTTCGCAGGAGCCAGTTTTTCATTCTGAAGTAGTCTTCTGGCCGGATTGGTGGTAATGAGTATTCCCTGTAGGAAAGAAATCGCGAACTTAACATTGTAGTTTGAAACAGGTGTTTAGGCTACGTGTTACAAGGTATCTGGAATCATAGCCTGGCTCCAGATTTGGTAGTATTTCCCATTCGATGTAATTCCCTGAATTTTGCTTGAGAACCCCTATTACATCAATATCCTTTTACCTTAATTTTGAAGGAGTAAACCATGAGTCGTGCATGTTTGATTCTAGCAATGTTTTCGTTGGTCGCCTGTGGTGGCGATGACGACAATCCTGTGAGCAGCGGTACAGACAGCACGTGCACAGTTGGAATGGTGTTGGATATTGGCCAGAGTTGTACCTACGACGGAGGCACGTTTGGTGTTGGAGATGACGAGTTCGGGTGCGCTGTACCGACTGGGCTGAACGACAACACGCAAGGGCAATGCTCTAATAATGATGTAATGGTCAGTGGTTTTAGCGCCAGTAACGTAGAAGGGACATCCACCTGGCGTATTGATTCACTACCGTGACGTCGAAGCTGACGGCGTCAGCGATGGAATAATGTGGGATGGACCTGATGTTTACGAGCCAGTTGGCATATGGATTTACCCCAATCGGCTTCCTGGAGAACCTGGGTATGGATTTAGACAAACATAATCGCGTTAGCATACAATGCGTTCACCAGGCCGATATAACCCTTTGAACTAACTACTTCAGTCATCTCGACTCTGGACGTTGAACATAGCGGCATTTTGGGGAAATGATAACGCAGTATCAAGTGCAATGTCAAGCAAGCGCTTGAGGGACAATCCAGTAGTTTCCCCTTTTGAGCAGAATCCCTCTAGTGTGCCTATGTCTCGTTTCATCTCACCGATTATCTTTTTATGTGTCATATTGCTGCTGGCCACGTGCGGCAAAGATAGCCCGACAAAACCTAAACCTCCTTCTCCACCACCGCCTCCGACGCAACCTCCCACACCTTCGGTGCCTACACGAATCGTTATCACACCGTCCTCGGCGAACCTGACCGCGATTGGACGGACAGTGAGGCTAGCAGCTACGGTCTATGATAACGCAAACGCGGTAATCTCCGGTGCGCCTCTGTCATGGTCCACCAATAACAGCGCGGTAGCCACCGTGAGCGCCACCGGACTGATCACCGCGGTGATGAACGGTACGGCTACCATCACAGCGCGATCGGGAAGTGCTTCGGCAAGCATCACGGTAACTGTGATGCAGACTGCGGGAAGCATTGCCATCGAGCCCATGACCCCCCCGGCACTCATGGCCCTCGGCGAGACCGTGCAACTTGCCGCGACCGTGCTGGATCAGAACGGTCAGCCGGTGACAGGCGCCGTGGTTACCTGGACAAGCAGCGACGAGGCCGTAGCCACCGTGAACAACCAGGGACTCGTCACCGCGGTGATGAACGGCACAGCCATGATCACGGCGCGATCGGGGACCGCTTCGACGAGCATTACGGTCACGGTGATGCAGACCGCTGGAACGATAACCATCGAGCCCATGACCGCGACGCTCATGGCCCTCGGCGAGACCGTGCAACTTGCCGCGACCGTGTTGGACCAGAACAGTCAGCCGGTTGCCGACACCGTAGTCATCTGGCAGAGCAGCGACAAGGCCGTAGCCACCGTGAGCGCCGATGGGTTGGTGACAGGAGTAGGTAACGGCACCGCAACCATCACCGCTCGATCGGGAAGTGCTTTCGCTGAAATAGAGATCACGGTCCGAAGTTCTGATAAGGATGTTCTCGTCGCGCTTTACAACAAAACAGACGGGAATAATTGGGCAAGCAGTACGAACTGGTTGAGTGAAGCTCCTCTTGGATCATGGTACGGCGTAACCGTCGACGAGGACGGTAGGGTGACGGAACTCAACCTACGTGACAACAATCTCCACGGCATAATTCCGGCCGAAATCAGCAATCTGGAAGAGCTCATGTCTCTTCAGATCAACCACAACAGGTTGACGGGTGAAGTGCCTTCCGAACTCGGCTTTCTGTCCAAACTTGAACGCCTCACACTATCCAGCAACCTGTTGACCGGAGAGATCCCCGCAGAACTCGGTAACCTGGCCAGACTGAAAGAACTATATCTTTCTTTCAACAGGCTGTCAGGGCCAGTGCCACGTAAACTTAGTCAACTCACGAGCCTTGAGATGCTGTCTCTTTCTGTTAATGATCTGGCAGGACCAATACCGTCCGAGCTGGGACAACTGAACCAGTTGGTGTCACTTCGCATTGACCAGAACGAACTGACTGGAACCATTCCAACAAGTCTGTCCCGGCTAACCAGCCTTAAATCACTGATTCTATCCCGAAATGAGCTGTCAGGAGAAATCTCACCCCAACTGTCCTTGCTTGGAAATCTTGAAGATCTTGTACTGGACCATAATCTATTGACCGGAATCCTGCCACCGGAGTTGAGCCGGCTTGCCAATCTGAAACAACTCAGACTTGCAGACAACCAGCTGACTGGCGGTGTGCCACCTGAATACGGGCGGCTGGCAAACCTCACTCACTTGCGGCTATTTGGCAATGCTGGACTTACAGGTTCCCTTCCCCAAGAACTCACTGTTCTTAGCCTTGAAGAATTGTTACTGGAGGGAACGAAGTTGTGCGCGCCGATGGATACCGGATTTCAGATATGGTTGGAGGGCATTCCGATAAAATCTGTCACCTACTGCTCGGGACTGGAACGCATAGCGCTGGAAGTGCTGCATTTCGCGACCGATGGACCGGACTGGACGGTCAGCACGAACTGGTTGAGCGGATCACCCCTCGGAAACTGGTATGGCATTACCACCGGCACAGATGGCCTCGTGACGGGGATCAACCTGGAAAACAACAGTCTAAGTGGGTTACTGCCATCGGAAATAGCTATTCTAGCGAATCTCAAGAAGTTGAATCTTAAGAACAATCAGAATCTCTCAGGTCCGTTGCCTCGAGAACTCACCAGCTTGGCACTTCAAGAACTTTCCCTGGTAGGAACGCAATTGTGCGTGCCACCGGACGACGAATTCAAGGCATGGCTAAATGACATCCCGGTAAGGACCGTTACTACCTGTTCTCAACCGACACTTGAAACATTGGACGCGTTGTTCGCGCTCTTCAACCGTACGAACGGTTCTGATTGGACGGACCGAACGAGCTGGAACAGCGATGTGCCATTGGGAGAATGGTATGGTGTGACAACCAATGAGCAGGGCCATATAACTGAACTGAATCTTGCCAACAACAACCTCAGCGGCATTCTCCCGCCCGAACTAGCTAAACTGGCGAACCTTGTCAGGATAGATTTCAGCAACAATGAAGGTCTCACCGGGCCGTTGTCTCAGGCGTTTTCGGATCTCCGCTCCTTAGAGATACTATCGCTCGAAGGAACCCAAATCTGCGCACCTCCGGACGTCGCGCTTCAGGAATGGCTGATCGGATTAACAGGGTCCAGTGTAATAGAAGACTGTACAGAAACCAGACCAGAATGGTATGTCCTTGCTGACCTTTACAACGGCACAGACGGAGCGAACTGGACCGACAATGCAAACTGGCTGAGCGACAGGCCTCTCGACGAATGGTATGGAGTAACGACAAACGCAGAAGGACGGGTATCGGGTCTTGAAATAGCAGACAACGACCTTTCGGGGCCCATCCCGTCTGAAATCCGGCAGCTGACAAACCTGAGTAACCTTGATTTAAGGGGAAACAGCCTGTCGGGCCCCATCCCATCAGAAATCGGGCAGCTGACGAACCTGAGTAACCTTGATTTAAGTAGAAACGGCCTGTCGGGTCCCATCCCGCCTGAACTGGGTCAATTGACGGAATTGAATAACTTAAATCTGTCATACAATGACCTGTCGGGCCCCATCCCGTCAGAAATCGGGCTGCTGACGAACCTGGGTAACCTGTATTTATCTGGGAACGACCTGTCCGGTCCCATCCCGTCAGAAATCGGGCTGCTGACGAACCTGAGACGACTTCATTTAAATGGAAATAGCCTGTCGGGTTCCATTCCTCCGGAATTGGGTCAATTGACGAACTTGAATAACCTTGCATTGGAATATAACGGCCTATCGGGCCCCATCCCGTCAGAAATCGGGCAGTTGACGAACTTGAATGACCTTGCATTGGCCTACAATGGCCTATCGGGCCCCATCCTGTCAGAACTCGGGCAGCTGACGAACCTGAGACGACTTCATTTAAATGGAAATAGCCTGTCGGGTTCCATCCCCCCGGAATTGGGCAAGATGTCCAGCCTTAATACCCTGATTCTTTCAAACAACGCCTTAACGGGCTCTCTTCCATCGGAACTTGGCCAGGTGTCCCGGCTTAGAACGCTGGATCTGAGCTCTAACGCAGGACTATCCGGAGTACTGCCCCAATCATTTACAAATTTGTCTCTTGAGGATCTTCAATTGGGAGGTACGTCTATTTGCGTCCCAGGTACACCGTCATTTCGATTTTGGTTGCAGAACATTCAATCCAGTCGCGTGGCATCATGCATTCAGTCATCCGCTTCTGTAGCATACGTAACGCAGTCCACGCAGTCGATCTCTCATCCCGTCCCCCTTGTGGCCGGTGAGGACGCACTGTTGCGCGTATTCGTCAAAACCGACCTGGGCGAACATGTAAGTTTGCCACCCGTGACGGCTACTTTCTACCTGAATGGCCAGGAAGTCCACACCGCCGAGATTTCCCTTCACGAATCAAACGTTCCCTCCGAGATCGAAGAGGGTATCCTCACGCAATCGGCAAACGCGGAAGTACCTGGTACAGTCGTGATGCCCGGACTGAAAATGGTGGTCAACATCAATCCTGAAGGAAACGCGGATTCTGTACTTGGCTTCAGTGAACGCATACCTCCCAAAGGCCGGATGTCACTCGACGTAAGAACTGTACCGCCGTTCGATCTGACGCTGGTACCCTTCCTGTGGATGGAAAGCCCTCAGATTTCCGTATTGTCAGAAACAGAAGGACTCACTGCCGATAACGATCTGTTCTGGCAAACCCGCAACCTGTTGCCGATAGCGGGTTTCGAAGTGAAGGTCCGAGAACCTGTATGGACCTCGACAGATCCTGTCGTATACAACTCCGGTGCGATGCTGCAAGAAACATTGGCGGTACGCGTGATGGACGGATCAGGTGGGCACTACATGGGAATCCTGAGAGCCGGCGGCGGCCAGGCCGAGTTGCCCGGAACCTCCAGCGTGTCGGTCCTCGATGCAGAGACCATCGCGCATGAACTCGGTCACAACCTGAACCTATATCACTCTCCATGTGGCGGTGCCGGGGGACCCGATCCAAACTATCCCTACGGTGACGGCACAACAGGTTCATGGGGGTACGATATCCGTAACGGGATGCTCGTGGCGCCAGAGACGGCAGACCTGATGAGTTACTGCCATCCTCAATGGATCAGCGAATACGGGTTCACCCGGGCCTTTAACTACCTTCATTCCGAAACGCAGCGATTTGCGGCATCAATCCGACAAGAAGAGACAAGCCTGCTGATCTGGGGTGGAGTGAACGAAAACGGCGACCTCGTACTCGAACCGAGTTTTGTGGTCAACGCCGCTCCTTCCTTCCCCCGGATTCAGGGATCATACCGGCTCACCGGGGAGACTGAGGATGGTGTCACACTTTTTGGACTGGACTTCGGAATGGTTGAACTTGGTGACGGCGATGGAGGCGCTTTCGCTTTCGTAATTCCAGTGCAATCGGACTGGCAGGACAGGCTGACACGCATCTCGTTTTCCGGTACCGATGGCTTCGTAACGCTCGACCGAGAAAGCGATCGAACCGCCGCGATTCTGATGGACCGAAGCACTGGAAGAATCCGTGGATTATTGCGGAACTGGTTGGATCCTTCGGGCATATTGCCCGGCGTAAGGCGTACACTGCCGGAGCCTGGTTTGGAGATCACCGTCAGCACCGGTATTCCTGATTCGGAATCGTGGTAGAATCGTTCAAGGCATTTGCTATGTGGTCTCTGTTTACGACCTGAGAAGGCAAAGATGATTCGGCATTCCAATTACGCTTCAATACTCGTAGCGGTCCTGGCGCTCTTGATTCTAGTCCGGTGCGGTAAAGACAGTCCTACTAAGCCTCAGTCGCTTTCCCCGGTACCGTCCAGGATTACGATCACGCCAGACGCACCGACACTAACCGAAACTGGTCAGTCTACGAGGCTCAATGCCACGGTAGTGGATCAAAATGATGTGATAATCACAGGCTTGAATGTGATCTGGTCTAGCAGCAATTCGGAGGTTGCCCGGGTTAACACGGAAGGAGTCGTTACCGCCCAGAATTCCGGACATGCCCGCATCACTGCAACTTCAGGAAGCGTAGTCGCCAGTGTGAACATTTCAGTGGTTCCGACGACAGCCAGGATTGTAGTTACACCATCTATGGTAAGTCTCGCAAATTTAGGTCAGACGCAACAACTCAGCGCCGGCTTTCGAGACGGAAATAATGATATCGTAAGTGGTGGATCAGTGAACTGGTCAAGCAGCGACCCGAAGCTGGCCACAATAAGTCCTTCAGGAGTCGTAACCGCGCTGGGTAGGGGTACTGTGCAGATCACGGCGACATCGGGTAACCTGTCAACCAGGATCGGTGTTTCGATCATGACTTCCGATTCGGACAAAGCGATTCTGATCGCGCTTTACAATGAAACCAACGGACCAAATTGGACAAACAACGAGAACTGGCTGAGCGAAGCGCCATTGGATGAATGGCATGGGGTGAGAACCGACGATGAAGGACGCGTAGTAGAACTTCGATTGACTCATAACAATCTCTTAGGGTCAATACCAGCGGAACTAGGACAACTGGAAAGGCTTCAAACGCTCACATTCTGGTCGAATAGGCTAAATGGTCCAATCCCACCGGAACTGGGACAACTGATAAACCTTGATACGCTTTGGCTCGCCTCTAATAACCTGTCCGGTACGATTCCACCTGAACTGGGTCAATTGATAAACCTTTGGCAATTTAGTCTGGCCGGTAACCAGTTGACAGGGACCATACCGCTGGAATTCAGCCAATTGACCAATCTAAGCGTTTTGTTTCTTGGAGATAACGATGGGCTGTGTATACCCGAGAATCCCGATATTCAGTCATGGTTAGATGGGATTAGTGATAAAGATGAAGTACCCAGTTGTTCTGAGTTGGAAATTGAACTACTGACAACCTTTTTTAATGCGACGGGCGGACCAGACTGGACGAACAACGAGAATTGGCTTAGTGACGAACCTATATTTGATTGGTTCGGCGTTACAACTGACACAGTTGGACAGGTAGCAGTCATCAACCTGGTGAACAACAATCTGCAAGGTACATTGCCTTTCGAAATCTCAGATCTGGCCAATCTGAAGACTCTGAACCTGTCATTAAATACAGGTCTAATCGGCCCATTACCTTCGAAACTAACAGCAATTGAACTGGAGTCGCTGGTACTAAATGACACGTTTCTCTGTGCTCCGCAGGACACCCGGTTTCAGGATTGGCTGAACAGCATTCCAAACCGATCCGTTACAACCTGTGTTGACCAGGACACCGATGCGCTGATCGCACTGGTTGGACTGTACAACTCTACGAACGGTTCGGAATGGAACACTAAGACACATTGGCTCACCCAAGCACCACTTACAGCATGGCATGGTGTGACTGCTGATGCCGATGGAAGAATCACGGGGCTGGATCTGAGCAACAACAACCTGAGCGGTTCGGTGCCTTCGAGTTTAAGCAAACTAAAAGACTTGACGACACTCGACTTATCGGATAACGGCGGGTTGTCCGGACCATTGCCACTGTCGCTGGCAAGTATTTCCCTCGAATCGTTAAGTTTGGAAGGAACACAATTGTGCGCACCGACAGATGACAGTTTTAAAACATGGTTGCAAGGTGTATCAGACACTTCTGGTCTTACTGATTGTACTAGTGTTAATCCAGACAGGGAAGCACTGGTAACGCTTTACAACGTAACCAACGGGCCGAATTGGAACAATAACTCGAACTGGCTTAGTGCAAAACCCATGGGTGAGTGGTACGGTGTGACCACAGATCACAGTGGACTAGTAACTAAGTTGCGCCTTGTGGGCAACAACCTTCTCGGTACAATCCCGCCCGAACTGGGCCAAATGAACATGCTGCAAATACTACAGTTAGGGTTTAATGAGTTATCCGGTCCGATCCCACCCAAACTGGGCGATTTGCAGAACCTGCGCGAACTTGGAATCCAATTCTGCTGGTTATCGGGAACAATCCCACCCCAACTGGGGCGTTTGACCAACCTCGAAACACTGCATTTATGGGGCAACGGGGTGACCTTGACAGGCGCGCTGCCACCGGAATTAGGACAACTGTCCAGCCTTAGGCAATTGTGGTTATCTGGCAATGCATTTACCGGACCAATCCCTATTGAATTGGGGCAGTTGATTAGTCTTGAAGAATTTGATTTAAGATGGAACAGCATCACGGGACAGATTCCCAAAGAAATCGGCCAGTTGTCTCAGCTGAGAAAGTTATTACTAATACGCAACAAACTATCAGGCACGTTGCCTTTGGAATTGGGGCGTTTACAGAACCTATTGGAAATAAACCTGTCCAGTAATGCGATATCAGGCATGCTGCTACCGGAACTTGGGCAACTAAACCGTTTGGTTGTCCTGGATCTGGCTAACAACAAGTTGCATGGACAAATTCCAGAGGAGTTGGGACGAATGGCCTCTCTAAAGGAACTAAGTCTGGCTGGAAATAAAAACCTGACCGGAATGTTACCTTTGGAATTTACCCAGCTTGATATCGAGACATTCATGCTGGGAGATACCCAACTCTGTGCTTCTGCGGACACTGAGTTTCAGAATTGGCTTCGTTCTGTTGAGAATAGCCGCGTCGCTACGTGTGCCATCCCGGTAAAGGCAACCGCATACCTGACACAGGCGACGCAGTCGCTGGACTATCCCGTACCCCTTGTCGCAGGCGAGGAAGCGCTGTTGCGGGTTTTCATCAAGGCTGATGCAGGGATGGATATTACCATGCCTCCGGTCCGAGCGACGTTTTATCGAAACGGCAGCGTGGTGTACACGGCGAATATCCCGGGCGAGGAATTTACCATTCCGGAGGAATTCGACGAAAATGAACTGTCGGCTTCGGCCAACGTGGAAGTACCCGGTTCGGTTATTCAACCTGGCCTGGAGTTGGTGGTCGAAATCGATCCTGGTGAGACGTTTGATTCTAAACACGGGATCGCCGCCCGCATACCCGAGACGGTAAGAATGTCACCGGATATACGACAACTGCCAACCTTCGAACTGACCGTGGTGCCCTTCCTTTGGGCGGAAGGTCCGGAAATCTCCGTGTTATCAGTGATCGATGGACTGACACCTGAGTCCGATCTGTTGCGGCCTACCCGTGATCTTCTTCCGGTGAACGACTTTCGACTGATTATACATGCGCCGATTTGGACCTCGGTGGATCCTATATCGGATAGTGTCGAAACGATGGGGCCCGAATTGGAAGCCATTTATGCGATAGAGGGCGAGAGGGGTTACTACTTGGGCATTTTCCGCGCCCAGGGTCCCAGTGGTCTACTTGGAATTGCCCAGAACATTCCCAGTTACATAAGCTTTTCAGTCCTGGACCCCTATGTCATCGCACACGAACTTGGACACAACCTGAATCTCTTCCATGCCCCGTGCGGCGGCGCCGGAGGACCCGATCCTTTCTATCCTTACGACGACGGATCCATAGGAGTATCTGGATTCGACTTGCTTAGCGGCGATCTGGTAGGACCTGAAACCGCCGACCTGATGAGCTACTGCCGTCCTCAGTGGATCAGTGATTACTCGTTCACCCGGGCGTTGAACCACCGCATGGCCTTAGGTCCTGTGTTCGCCACACCTCCCATGGCTGCCGCTTCCAAAGGGCTGCTGCTCTGGGGAGGCTTGGATCAGGCTGGCGAACTCTCCCTTGAGCCGGCCTTCGTCGTAGATGCGTCGCCTGTATTGCCACAGGAGGACGGTCCATATACGCTGACCGGAGAGCGCGAAGACGGTAGCGTCCTCTTCACGCTGTCCTTCGCCATTTCAGAATACGCGGATGCCGAAGGGGGTTCTTTCGCATACATTTTACCCGTGCGTGAGGATTGGTCCGGAAGTCTTGATCGGATATCGCTGACCGGTCCGGAGGGGTTTGACACGATCGATGAGGAGGGCGATCAATACGTCGCGCTCATGCGGGACAGTGCAACCGGAGAGGTTCGAGGTATACTGAGGGACTGGCCGGATCCGACGGACCCCTCGACCGCGGGCCGACGCATACCACCTGAACCCGGGATGGAGATCGTCATCAGCGGCGGAGTTCCCGATCCTGATTCGTGGTAATACGGTCTAAAACCGGTTCAACATCATTTTTTGCATTCATGGATTCCAGAATGATAAAGTGTCTTCTTGCCCGTCATCCCTAACAATCGCTTGACGAAGAGATCTGATTGGATCATACTTTTGGGAGGTCGTGCGATGTTGGAATCCCTTTCGGCAACGACCATGACATCCAAGCCATGTCGAACGAACGGTGATTTATACTAGTTTTTCAGTCGTCGACTGAACTGTGTCTTTCTGTACATAGTTTTTACTTTGGGCAGAGGATTCCTCATGTTGACGGGATTTATTCAGGGAGGACAGACTATGAAATGGAATCTGGCCCGTTTGAGTGTGATGGTCCTTTTCCTTACCACCGCCTGTGCGGACATGGAAGTGCCGGAGCAGGCCTCCGACGAAGTGCCGGAGCAGGCCTCCGATGCCGTGATGGCTCCAGTGTTCGAGGTAGACCCCATGTGGCCCAAGCCTTTGCCCAACCACTGGATCCTGGGTTCGGCCATCGGCGTGACCGTCGATTCTCAGGACAACATCTGGATCATACATCGGGGCAACGGCAATCCCCGCACGGAACTGGGTGCCGCGCAGAATCCGCCCACGGGCGACTGTTGCATTCCCGCGCCTCCCGTTCTCCAGTTCGACCCGGAGGGCAACCTGCTGAGTCACTGGGGCGGACCAGGTGAAGGATACGACTGGCCCGCGTCCAATCACGGCATCACCGCCGATCCCATGGACAATCTCTGGATAGGGGGCAACGGGGGTGACGACGCCCATATCCTGGTTTTGGCCCAGGACGGCACCGTTCTGAAGCAGTTCGGTAAACCGGGGACTCGGCGGGCTGAATCGTTCGACGAGGCCGACCCGCAGTGGTCCGGCAACAGCATGGATATGGAGAACTTCGGGCGGGTCGCCAAGATCTCGTTTGACGCAAGCGCAAGCGAAGCCTACGTGGCGGACGGCTACCTGAACAAACGCGTCGCGGTGCTCGACATCGAGACTGGGGCGCTGAAAAGGTACTGGGGCGCTTACGGCAACGAGCCCGATGATACCAGTCTCGGCCCCTACGATCCCGAATCGCCGCCCGTACAGCAGTTCCGCAATCCGGTTCACGCCGCCGACCCATCCAACGACGGCCACGTGTACGTATGCGACCGACCGAACAATCGTATCCAGGTGTTCCGGACGGATGGAACTTTCGTGATGGAGAAAATCATCGCCGTAAACACGCGGGGAGACGGGTCCATGTGGGACGTCGCGTTTTCCAAGGATCCCGATCAGAAATACCTGTACGTGGCGGACGGCAAGAACATGAAAGTGCACGTGCTGTTACGTGAAACGATGGAAGTCCTAACCACATTCGGGGACGGCGGTCGCCAACCCGGCCAGTTCTTCGGCGTTCACAGCATTGCCACCGACTCGAAGGGCAACATCTACACCACGGAGACCTACGAAGGCAAACGCCTGCAGAAGTTCACCTTCATGGGTGAGGCCCCAGTCGAGCAAAAAGACCAGGGCGTAGTATGGCCTACCGTATCGAGGTAGGGCGGGCTGATCGGCTTTCCCCACTCACCGGATGCAGGACGGCGACCATCCGCGTCGCCGTCCGCGTCCTGTTTTACCTGTCCCTTGCCGGCCTCGTCGCGGGCGTTCCCGCAACCGGTGCATTCGGCCACGACATCCCACAGGACATCACGGTACGAGTGTTTATCAAACCGGAAGGCCAACGCCTCCGGATGATCGTACGCGTACCCTTAGAGGCCATGCGCGATATTATATTTCCCTTGATTGGCCCTGGCTACCTGGACCTGTCCCGCGCCGACGAGGCCCTGCGCGACGCCGCGGTACTCTGGATAGGACAGGAGGTGTCGCTTTTCGAGAACGGAACGCGTCTCGCGGTCCCGGACCTGGCCGCCATCAGAGTCTCCCTGCCGACCGACCCATCCTTCCACGGTTACGATACCGCCCTGGCGGGCGTCACGGGCCCCGCGCTACCCGTAGATACACAAATCTACTGGCAACAGGCGATGCTCGACGTGTTGTTCGAATACCGGATCACGTCGGATCGTTCCGAGTTTTCCATCGTTCCCGGTCTGGAAACGCTGGGGATGCGGGTCTCGACTGTGCTGCGTTTTCTGCCCGCGGTGGGCGGTGAGCGTCTATACCAGTACACGGGGAATCCCGGTCGCGTAGTGCTTGATCCCCGTTGGCACCAGGCCGTGTTGCGTTTCGTGCAGCTCGGATTCACCCACATTCTCGATGGCATGGACCATCTCCTGTTCCTTCTGTGCCTGGTCATTCCCTTCCAACGGCTGCGGGTACTGGTCATCCTCGTCACCGCCTTCACGGTCGCGCACTCGATCACGCTGATCGCAGCTACGCTGGGCCTGGCGCCCAACGCACTCTGGTTCGTGCCGCTTGTCGAAACGCTGATCGCCGCCTCCATCGTCTACATGGCGCTGGAGAACATCGTGGCGCCCGGCCTGCGCCGCCGCTGGATGGCGGTGTTCGGTTTCGGACTCGTGCACGGGTTCGGTTTCGCCTACGCACTCCGTGAAATGCTTCCCTTTGGCGGAGACCACCTGTTGACCTCGCTCCTGGCGTTCAATGTCGGCGTGGAGATCGGCCAACTACTCGTGATCGTGATCTGCGTACCGATTTTGCGACTGCTTTTCAAGTACATCCCGGGTGAACGCACCGGGCCTATCGTGGTCTCGGTTCTCGCGGGGCACACGGCGTGGCACTGGCTCATGGATCGGGGCGGGACGCTGATGGAATACGATGTGTTGGCCACGGGAATGGACGGTGCGCTGCTCGGCGTGGCGGGGCTCCTGGCGCTGATGTTAATCATCGCCGCCGGCGCGGGCTGGGCGCTCACGCGTCCTGGCCGTCCGCTCGAATAAAGGTCTCGGACAGCGCGAAGACACATGAACTGCGCTCCCCGCCGAGGCTGGGTTTCCAGGTATCGACGGAATAGGGATCACCCGGAATCATGTGGCCATTGAACAGGATCTGGGCTGCGTGTGCGAAGAAAAGGCAGGAATACACGTCCCATTCTTCCCTGAGTTTCGGAGCGGGCGCTTCGAGCAGCACCGGCGACTGCAGGCCGCTCCACCGCGCTATGATCTGGTCTTCTGCCGTCTCGATCGTCCAGGAAGGCGATTCGAGGACGTCACCACCTCGAGAGAAGGACGCCTGGACGGTCTCCAGGTCCATGTCGTACATGCCGCCCCTCCCACGCATCCACGCCTGGATGAAAGCCGCCGTTTCCGGGTTGTCAGTACAGATCCTGCGATACGAGTTCTCGCCCTCGATCAGGACGTAGGCCACCGTCCCCTCGCCAACCGAGCTATAGTGCGTATGCCAGAGGCTGACCATACCGCTGGTCTCCGTCGTGTTCTCCGGGCGTATGTAGTTGATCCAGTGCTGTCCCGTCCAAAACAACCTGCCCTTGTTAACTATGGGCCTGTCCATCCGTTCCCCCGATCTGTCTTTACCGTTTTGAGCACGGCAGGTTCATTGACCTTCTTTGTATAAACTGTCTGACTCCGGAAAGCCGGTCAAGAACGTTCTGGAGGACGCATCTGCACGGCCCTGGTGCGCGGCTTCCCCGGATTATTTCACTTGCCCGGCCATGAAGGTCCCTGTACATTTTCGTCATATCGCCTTGCCTGCACGGAAGGACCGGGAACGCGGCCGTTCGGACGCCGGGAGTTGTTGCTCGTTACACCAGGAGTTATGGACCATGATCGGTGATATCGGCATGCAGGAATTGATGGTAATCTTCCTGATCGTCCTGCTCCTGTTCGGTTCGGACCGGATTCCGGCCCTGGCGAGGGGGCTGGGCAAGGGGGTGAGGGAATTCAAGCGCGTCGTGAACAACGCGAACACTGAAATCCAGCGTGCGATCGATATCGACGAGAAAGAGCCGCCCCCGCGAAAACCTCCGCCTCCAAAGAAATTGGACCGGTCATAGGACTCCGGGACAGCTGATTTATCTAAAGGGCGTGCCGGCCGGCTGGCGGTACGCCCGTTTTGCTTGATTCAAATACAGAGACCCGTTTCGCGAACCCTGGACATGTCCACTGTCACACTCCGAACCGACGTTAGAAGCATCTACGACGCAGCCTTGCGGGCCGTTGACCCCGCGGTAGCGATCCAGCGCCACGTCGAGCGCGACCGGAACAGATTGAAGATCGACGGCACCTCCTACGATCTGGACCGGATTGACCGATGCTTCGTAGTCGGCGCCGGCAAGGCGGGCGCCATGATGGCCGACGCCATTGAGTCGCTGCTGGGGGATCGGCTCGCCGGAGGCGTGGTCAATGTCAAGTACGGCCATACGACGCCGCTTCGGCGTGTCGAGTTGATCGAAGCAGGACATCCCGTTCCCGACGCCGCCGGTGTGGAGGGAACGGAGCAGATCGTCAGGCTCCTCGATCAGCTTGGGGAAGACGACTTGGTATTCTGCCTGCTGTCGGGTGGGGGTTCCGCACTCATGCCGCTGCCGGCCGAAGGCGTGACGCTTGCTGAAAAACAGGCCGTTACAAGCCGTTTGCTGAAATGCGGAGCGACGATCAACGAGATCAACACGGTTCGCAAGCATATCTCGAGGGTCAAGGGCGGACAGTTGGCCCGAATGGCTTCTCCCGCGCGCCTGGTAAGCCTGGTGCTGTCGGACGTCATCGGAGATCCGCTCGACATCATCGCGTCGGGCCCCACGGTACCGGACGAAAGCACCTATTCCGATTGCAGGACGATCGTCGAACGGTACGATCTGGAAGGCGAACTACCCCCTTCGGTGATGCGTCACCTGGATGCCGGCGCCGAAGGAACCGGACACGAAAACCCCGGTCCCGGTGATCCAGCCTTCGATCGTACGCAGAACGTACTGATCGCCAACAATCGGCAGGCCCTGGATACCGCCCGGATCGAGGCGGAGAAAAGAGGCTATACCCCGCTCGTTCTGTCGAGTTCGATCGACGGCGAGACCAGGGAGATCGCCCGCGTCTACGCGGCCATGGCACGTGAGATTTCGTGCCACGGAGATCCCGTGCATACCCCGGCATGTGTAATTTCCGGCGGTGAAACCACGGTGACGCTAAAGGGCGGCGGCAAGGGAGGAAGGAACCAGGAATTCGTACTGGCGGCCGTTTCCGGGATAGAGGGACTGGAACGAACCGTCGTGTTCAGCGCGGGCACAGACGGTACGGACGGACCGACCGACGCTGCCGGCGCGGTGGCGGATGGTCACACAATGTCCCGGGCCGCCGAGAAAGGGTTGGACGTCCACTCCTACCTGGACAACAACGACGCCTATCATTTCTTTCAACCGCTGGGCGACCTGGTCATTACCGGACCTACCCATACGAACGTAATGGACCTTCGGCTGCTGCTCGTCGGATAAGGGCAATACAAAAAGGCTGGTTTCAATCATGATGACCGAAGAGCAAAGATACCTGTTCGACCTGACCGGCTATCTACACCTGGAAGGAGCCATCGGGGAAGAGGAACTTGCCGAGGCCCGTGAAGCCGCGGAAAAATACATCCACACGCCTGCAGAAGACCTGTCGCCGGATTTTGGGAGCAGGGACGACCGTATGTACGATAACGGATTCGCCTTTGACAAATCGCTGGAAAGGCTGGTATTCCAACCGAGCTACTGGCCCATCGTGAAGGAATTCACCACCGGGAAACCCCGGTTTGTCCGGGGCTCCATGCTCGTGAACCAGGCGGGCGGTGTAGTCGACGCGGGTTCGCTCCACTGCGCCAGGGAAGACTTCGGCTGGCAGAGCACACGCTACGAATGCCGTGACGGCCGCATCTACTGCGATGACTTCGTCGTTTTCACCTATCTCACCGACGTGTATCCCGGTGATGGCGGTCTCGTGGTAATACCGGGTTCCCACAAGTGCAATTTCAACCGGCCCGGCTCGCTCTTCGACGGGGGAGACCTGGGTGATGAAGCGCCTCCCGGTGCACTCAACATCACGCCCCGGGCGGGAGACGCGGTAATCATTTCCGAATTGCTCACCCACGGAACGCTCCGGTGGAAGCCGATCGACCGGAAGCGAATCGTGCTCGTGCTCCGTTACGCTCCTCAGTACACCGGCGGTGGTCCCTGGAGGACGGAATCCCTCAAGGCTCTGCTGTCGCCGGAAACCAACGAACTCATGGATTCCGCTTCGTACACCGAAATCAAGGACGTGGCGGGCCGGGACATTGTCACGCTGACGGTGTAGTCGGGTCTGCTTCCGTTCAAGGCAGACAAGGTAACCTGTCATTGGCCGGAGGCAGCGGAGGCATAGGAAGGATCGGTACATGGACACCGCCTGGCAGGACCGGATCAGAGATGAAATCGACTGCGAGTTTCGATTCGACGAAACGGCCAGGGTCCTGTACAGCACCGACGCCAGTATATACGAGATTGAACCCCTGGGCGTCGCGTACCCCGCCCACGCGGAACATGTCTCCCGCATCCTCCGGTACGCCTATGAGCGGGGCATACCAGTCACACCCCGCGGGGGCGGCACCAGCTTGGGCGGACAGGCGGTGGGCCGCAGCATCCAGGTCGACTTCTCCCGGCACATGAACCGGATACTCGAAGTCAACGTCGAGGAGCGCTGGGCCAGGATTCAGCCCGGTGTGGTACTGGACGAGTTGAACGCCCACCTGAAACCCATGGGTCTGCTCTTCGCGCCGGACGTCTCTCCGAGCAACCGGGCGAACGTCGGCGGCATGATCGGCAACAACTCCTGCGGTTCCCATTCCATAATCTACGGCAAGACGATCGATCACGTCCTTGAACTCAACGTGGTCCTGAGCGATGGCACGGAGACCGTCTTCAAGCCGGTCGGAGACCGGGAATACGGCGAGAAGTCCGGCATGGGCGGACTGGAGGGCCGGATCTATCGCGAGATCCGCCGTATAGCCCACGAAAACAGGGACGAGATCGAGGCGCGGTATCCCAGTATCATGCGGCGCGTGGGCGGGTACAACCTGGACGAATTCGTCGATGAAGGCCCCTTCGACCCGTGCAAGATGATCGTTGGATCCGAGGGCACCCTGGTCGCCGTTACCGAGGCGCGGGTAAACCTGGTACCCCTGCCTTCGCATACCGGACTGAATATCTGCCATTTTTCGGACCTGATTGAATCCATGGAAGCGACGGTCGAGATTCTGAAGACCGATCCCTCCGCCGTTGAACTCACCGACAAGACGATCCTGGACCTGGCCAAGGATTCTCCGGCTGCCGCCGGCCAGCGGGACTTCATCGAAGGAGACCCGGAAGCCATTCTCATGGTCGAGTACTACGGTGAAACGGCCGGCGAGGTGTCGGAGCGCATGGATGCGCTGGAGTCCCTGCTAAAGAAAAAGAACCTGGGCTACGCCTGTGTCCGGGCCACGACCCCCGCTTCCCAGGCGAACGCATGGGGTCTTCGAAAGGCAGGACTCGGGCTGTTGATGGGCATGAAGGGAGATACCAAGCCGACGACTTTCGTGGAGGATACGGCGGTCTCGCCGGAAAAGCTTCCGGAATACATCCGCCAGTTTCGCGACATCGTCAGTAAGCACGGTACGGTCGCTTCCTACTATGCCCACGCCAGCGTGGGAACGATCCACATCCGCCCGCTGATCAATCTCAAGAAGGCCGATGACATCGTAAAGATGCGGGCCATCGCCGAAGATATACGCGACCTGGTTTTGGCCTACGGCGGCGCTATGAGTTCTGAGCACGGGGACGGACTCGTGAGGAGCGAATGGAACGAGAAGATGTTCGGTACGCGGCTCTACGAGGCTTTCAAGGCGGTCAAGGCCGTGTTCGATCCGAATGGCATCATGAATCCAGGCAAGATCATCGCGAACCAGAAGATGACGGACAACCTGCGTTTCGGTCCGGCTTACCAGGCGGAGGAGATCAACACCTATTTCGATTTTTCGGGCGATGGGGGGCTATCGCGGTCCATCGAGTTATGCAACGGGGTCGGCGCCTGCCGCAAGAAGCTGGTCGGGACCATGTGCCCGTCCTATATTGCCACGCTCGATGAAGAACACAGTACCCGGGGCCGGGCGAACGTGCTCCGCGCCGCCCTTTCAGGCAAACTGGACGGGGAAGGATTCACGAGCCAACGGGTTTACGAAGCCCTCGACCTCTGCCTGGAATGCAAGGGCTGCAAGGGCGAGTGTCCCTCCAACGTGGACATGGCCAAGATGAAATACGAATTTCTCGCCCACTACTACGAAAAACACGGGCTGCCCCTGCGCAACCGCGTATTCGGCCGCATCGAGACGCTCAACCGGCTCGGTTCCGCCTTCGCGCCGCTGAGCAACCGGGTACTGAACCATCCCTGGCACAAACGGATCCTGGAACGGGCCATCGGCGTGGACCGGCGCAGGTCTCTGCCCGAATTCGCGGAGGAGACTTTCGAACAGTGGTTCTATCACCGCAATCCGGATTCCGTCGGTGACCGTGATAGACCGACCGTCGTCTTCTTCCCGGACACTTTCATCAATTACAGCGAACCCCATATCGGCATAGCCGCCGTGGAAGTGCTGGAAAGCGCTGGATACCGCGTGGTACTCGCCGAACCCCGCGCCTGCTGCGGTAGGCCCTTGATCTCCAAGGGCATGCTGCGCCAGGCCCGTGAGGCCGCCCGGTACAATATCTCACAACTGGAACGGTACGTGGATCGAGGATGGGCCATCGTAGGATGTGAGCCCAGTTGCGTCATGACGTTTCGCGACGACTACCGCGATCTCGTGAACGACCCGCGGACCAACCGGATCGCCGACAGTATCTTCATGATCGACGAGTTCCTTGCCCGGGAGCACGCGGCCGGACGCCTTTCGCTTCCGGTCAAACGCCTCGACAGGACGATCAGTCTGCACGGACACTGCCAGCAAAAGGCCATAGCCGGAACGGGTTCAACGGTTGCCGCCCTGGAACTGGTACCCGGATACGAGGTCACGACGCTGAACACAGGTTGTTGCGGCATGGCCGGCAGCTTCGGGTACGAGCGGGAGCACTACGATTTATCCATGAAAATCGGGGAAGACCGGCTGTTCCCCGCCATTCGAAACGCCGACGATCGGACCGAATTCGCCGCGACAGGGACCTCATGCCGGCACCAGATCGCCGATGGCACTGGAAGGACCGCCCACCACCCGATCGAGCTGATCAGGGCTGCTGTCGGCGATTGACGGAGTATCCATCATTGAACCACGTTCCCTGTTTCTCTACCTTTTCCATCGTCGCCCTGGATCCCGATACGGGAGATCTCGGCGTGGCGACCCAGTCGAAGTACCTTGCCGTGGGATCCGTGGTCCCCTGGGCAAAGTTCAACGCGGGCGCCATCGCCACGCAGGCATGGGCCAACGCGTCCTATGGTCCCCGCGGGCTTGAAATACTCGAAGGGGACGCCGGCGCCATCGATACCCTCGAACGCCTGATCGAATCGGACCCCGGCCGCCAGTCCCGCCAGGTGGGCGTGGTGGACGTCGACGGTACGGCGGCCGCATTCACGGGGGAGGATTGCCAGGAATGGGCGGGACACGTGACCGGACCGGGATACGTCTGCCTGGGCAACATCCTCGCCGGTGAAGAAGTGGTAACCGCCATGGCCGAAACCTTCGAAACTCCCGGCGACGAAGAGTTTGCCGCGAAGCTACTGGCCGTACTGACCACGGGCCAGGAAGCCGGAGGAGACCGACGAGGCCAACAGTCGGCCGCACTGCTCGTGGCGCGGGAAGGCGGCGGATGTGGCGGTACTTCGGACTTCCTCGTAGACGTGCGGGTCGACGACCATGTCTATCCCATCGACGAACTGAAGCGCCTGTACATGCTCCATGGAAGGCTAAATCCATGAGGTCGGACATTCAACGCGGCAAGCTCGTCCTGCTCACCGTAGTGCACTTCCTGACGGACCTGTTTTCCTCCCTGGTGACGCCGATTCTCCCGGCGTTTGTGACGAGGATGCAACTTTCTCTCACGCAGGCGGGCATACTCGCCGGTTTGCCGGCCATGACCTCCTCCCTGGTCCAGCCCCTGATGGGCGTCCTGGGGGATCGCATGGAGAAACGCTATTTCATCATCATCGGTCCGCTGTTCTGTGCCGTTTTCATGTCCGCCGTGGGCCTGGCCCCATCCTTTTTCGTGCTGCTGGTATTCATTGTCCTGGGCGGCTTCGGGTCCGCCAGTTTTCATCCCCAGAGCGTGTCCATGGCCGGAGACGTCAGCGGGTCAAGACGAGGTTACGGCGTGTCGCTTTTCATCGTCGGCGGCACCGCCGGGTTGGCGGCAAGCCCCTTTGTCGTGCCCCGACTGGTGGAGCGTTTCGGACTCGAAAGCCTGATCTGGCTCGCCGTCCCCACGGTAATCGCCGTACTGGCGATGGCCCGTGTCATCCCCATACGCAACGAGGACCGCAGGGTGACCCGCCTGGCTGACGTGGGGGCTTCCTTCAGGCCCAACCTGTGGCCAATGGTCAACCTCACCGTGGTCGGAATCATACGGACTATCTCCGGTGTCGGCTTCGCCACGTTCTTCGTGCTGCTGGTTAAGGACCGGGGACTTTCCCTGCAACAGGGGGGTGACCTGCTCTTCATCTTCCAGGCCGGCGCGGTGATCGGCGGTTTCATCGGTGGCTGGCTTTCTGATATGATGGGGCGCGGCCATGTGATCTGGACTACGATACTGCTTTCCACGCCATGCCTGCTGGCCGCGCTCTATGACACCGGTCCGCTGCTCCCAATATGGCTGTTCATGGGCGGCTTCATGAACATGGCGTCCAATTCCGTCTCCGTCGCCATGGCCCAGGAACTCGTCCCGGACAGCGCGGGGACAGCGTCCAGCTTTCCCATGGGGTTCAGCTGGGGTGCGGCTGGTGGGGCACTGATCCTGTTCGGGGGAATGGCCGACCGGATCGGCGTGGAGTCGACGCTCGAAGTGCTGGCCGTGATCCCATTGCTGGCCGTGGCGATGGCCCTGCTGCTGCCGCGAGACCGCGACTTTCGAAAAGCTGTTACACAAGTTCGAAAGATGGCGGCGGCCACGGACAGGATATCCTGACCGGCCCTTAATGCTTAGACCTTTTGCTACCCACCAACTTACCCACATAGGACTTATATTTAACCTGTATTTTCTCATGACCTGAAGGAGGCTGTCGCATGTCGGATCGCGTCGTGCGTCTCACGGATATGGCGGAACTGGACGAAGCCGTCGCCTCGTCCTCTGATCGCCCCGTATTCGTTTACAAACACAGTTCGGTATGTCCGGTCAGTGCCCGGGCCGCCGATCATTTCCATGATTTCGCGGAAGAGGACGCGTCCACGCCCACGCCGCTGTTCACCCAGGTCATGGTCATAGAAAACCGGGACCTTTCCAATGAAATCGAATCTCGCCTGGACGTAAGGCACGAATCGCCGCAACTGCTGCTCCTCAGGGCTGGCGAGGTAGCCTGGCACACCTCCCATTTCTCCATTACCGGAGAGAGTATGAAATCGGCGCTGGAGGGATAGAAAATGTCGAGACATGCCGTCATCGTAGGCGCCGGTGTGACCGGGCTCAGCACGGCTTACCATCTCGCGCGCAAGTCATACGGCAAAATCACGGTCATTGAGAAGGGACGCGTGGGAGACGGCGCCAGCAGCCGCGCCGCCGGAATCATCACCGGACTGCTGTGGTCGGAAACCGGAGTCAGGGCCCGCAAAATCAGCCTGACGAGGTTCAGGGAGTTGTCCGATGAATTGGACGGATACCGTTTCCAGGACGTGGGCTGCCTCAATCTCTTCGACGCCGAAAGCTGGCCGGAACGGGAACGCCTGTTGCCCCTGTACGATCGCCTAGGTGTGGATTACGCGGTAATGGACGCGTCCGAGATGCAGAAGCAGTGGCCGGATCTCTCGCTGTCCGGAGAGCCGATCGGGCTCTTCGACCCCCTGGGTGGATACAGCGAACCGGATCATTACCTCCCCGCCCTCGCGGCCAAGTGCCTTGAACTGGGAGTGCGGATAAAAGAAGGGTGCATGATATCGGACTTCATCGTGGAATCGGGGCGCATGGGGGGAGTGATCACAGAAAACGACCGTATCGAAGCGGACGCCGTGGTGAGCACCGTTCACGTATGGACGCTCAAGGTGCTGGAAAGCATCGGGCTGCAACTCCCGTTGAAATCCTTCGTACACCAGCGTTACGTCACGGCGCCTCTTCCATCTCAGATCCGGATACCGGCGGTCAACGCCAATCCCTATGGAGGGTACTTCAGGCCGGCGTACGGACAGCGGATGCTTGCGGGGATCGAAAACCCTACGGCACCGGAATTCCGTGTACCTGAAAGGTCCTTTCAAATGTCGACAATCTCGGCGCCGCCCGGCCTTGGTGACATCGCGAAAGCCAACCTGCTGCCGCTTGTCCCCAGGACGGGACAGTCCGATTGGGAAATCGAAAAGGCGGGTTTGCTGTCCTTTTCGCTGGACGGCGAACCGGTGCTCGGACCTGTAAAACGCTTTCCGGGCCTTTACGTGGGCGTTGCCTTTCATTCCGGGGGATTCGCCTACAATCCGGCTGCCGGGGTGCTGCTGGCAGAATGTGTCGCGGAGGGAAGACCCCAGATCGATATCGAGGATTTTTCACCAGACCGGTTCGATTCCGAAGATACGGATGCCTACAACCGCACTCTGATCACCCACGGCGAGTACAGTATGACCGGCCCTTCACGGCGGCACTGACGCTCGCGCATCTGTATCTCAAGGCATGATGGTGTTTCTACAGACGCAAACGATCGAAATCCACTCTTTTGGTTTTCGATTTGCAGGGCGATATGGAGACGAAGCATGGATGGCAGTGTGGGAGTTTGTGGGAATATCGGCCGACTTGAGGATTTCCGCCAATCCCTTATGACCTGGTATGACGGGCATCGAAGGGATATGCCCTGGCGGGAGACCCGGGATCCTTACGCGGTATGGATATCGGAGATCATGCTTCAGCAGACGCGGGTAGACCAGGTTCTCCCTTACTACGAGAGGTTCATGGCCCGTTTCCCCACGGTCGTAGATCTTGGCGCGGCCTCGCTCGAAGAAGTCCTGAAGGCATGGGAAGGCCTCGGATACTACGCCCGCGCGAGAAACCTCCATCGGGCCGCTCGGAAAATCATCGACCGGCATGGCGGAAGGATACCCGACGATAAAGGACAGATCGCCACTCTTCCGGGCATCGGTCCCTACACGGCCGCGGCCATATTGAGCATAGCCTACGGCAGGGATCTTCCCGTGGTCGACGGCAATGTAGTCCGGGTGCTGAGCCGCCTGTTCCACATTACCGATGATCCTGCCGTCTCAGCCACGAAAAAGCGATTGGGCGGACTGGCCGAAAGACTGCTCGCAAAAGGGCGGGCGGGAGACTTCAACCAGGCCATGATGGAACTCGGCGCTACGATATGCACGCCGCGACAGCCGCGTTGCGGCGCATGTCCCGTGGGAGATCAGTGCATCGCGCGCCAAAAGCTGCCGGATCCGTCCGTGTTGCCACGCAAACAGCCACGCAAACAGCGCCCCCACCACCATGTTGCCGCTGGAATGGTGCACAAAGAAAATGAAATGTTGATCGTTCAGCGTCCGCTGGAGGGATTGCTGGGTGGGCTATGGGAGTTTCCTGGTGGGATCACGAAGGATGAGGCGGACGGAGAAGAATTCCTCGTCAGGGAATTGAAACGCGCCCTGGGCATCGACATACGCGTTGACCGACCCTTAGCTACCGTCAAGCATGCCTTTACCCACTTCGAGATTACCTTACGGGGATATTTCTGCACCTATCTCGGCGGCGAAGCCCGGAACCGAGAAGGAAACGACTGCCGGTGGGTTCGATTGGAAGGCCTGACGAACTTCGCGTTCCCCAGAGCGCACAACCGTCTTATCGAGGCCATGTCGAAGGATGCCGAAAGCCGGCAGCGATCACTATTTCTGTAAATGCGCAGGGATCCATCGAAATCCTTCGACATCAACCATCAAAACAACGGTTTACCGCTTCTTCACCGGGGGAGCGGGCCCGGCCACCGGTTTCTCCACCGCTCCGTTATTCGCGGCGGCCGAGTCCTGGTTCGCGGGTACGAAAAGCGAGCGGACTTTCTCCTCAATTTCCTTTGCGAGGTCCTGTCGTTCGCGGAGCAACTGGCGCACGTTCTCGCGCCCCTGGCCCAGCCGTTCGTCATTATACGAAAACCAGGTGCCGCTCTTGTCTATAATGCCGTTATTGACGCCAAGTTCTATCAGGTCGCTTTCCTTGGATATGCCTTCGCCGTAGATGATATCGAACTGGGCTTCGCGAAACGGCGCCGCAAGTTTGTTCTTCTTTACGGTGCCCCTGACCTGAATACCGGCCGAAGCGTCGTCGCCTTTGATGTTCCCGATTCTGCGCACCTCGATCCGGATCGAGGAGTAGAATTTCAAGGCCAAACCCCCCGTCGTCGTTTCCGGGTTGCCGTACATGACACCGATTTTCTGGCGTATCTGGTTGATGAAGATCAGGCAGGTTCCGGATCTATTGATAACCGAGGTCAGCTTTCGCAGCGCCTGCGACATCAAACGGGCCTGCAGGCCAACGTGCGAGTCACCCATTTCACCTTCTATCTCGGCTCGTGGAACCAGTGCGGCCACCGAGTCGATGACAATCACGTCAACGCCGCCGCTGCGAACCAGTATCTCGGCCACGTCGAGGGCCTGCTCGCCCGTGTCCGGCTGATGAATGAGCAGTTTGTCCATATTCACGCCAAGAGCCTGCGCGTACCGGATATCCAGGGCATGCTCCGCATCGATGAACGCGGCCATCCCGCCCAGTTTCTGCGCTTCCGCCACGATGTGCTTCGCCAGTGTCGTCTTGCCGGAAGATTCGTTTCCATATATTTCGATCACGCGCCCACGCGGGACACCACCGATGCCCAGCGCCAGATCAAGGGTGAGTGAACCCGTTGGAATGGTTTCAACGGCCATTTGGGGATGTTCGTCCCCCATCCTCATGATGGAACCCTTGCCGAACTGCCGCTCGATCTGCATGATGGCGCCGTCCAGCGCCTTCTCCCTTCCCGGATCGTTTTCGTTCATAACCTCGGTCTCCCTATCGTTGCACCGTGATCAAAGTCTCTTGGCATACCCATTGAATATACCAAACAAATGTGTAGTGTCAAGCAGTTTGGGGCTGACTGTATGCAATAGTCGGAATCAGGAGAGGATTCTTGAAAAAAAGTACCTTCCGGCAGGCCGATTGTAAAGTAATTTCGAATGGTTTCCACAGATCGAAATTTGTAGTGAATAAAAATGGGAGGCCGGGGGTTAAAATGCCGTATATTGTAGTAGTCTCACATCTTCCATGCCCTATGGATGATTGATTGGATTGGAGATGATAATGGTGTCCATCCGTTTGAAGGCTTTCCTCGGACTGGCGGCTGTCTTCCTCCTCTGGACGGGTGCCGGTTGTTCGACCGCGCCGAGGCCTGTTTCCGAGGTCGCCGACATCGAAATGCTGATCGAAGCCGGAAATGCTTCGATGAACAACGGCGAATACGAAGAAGCCATCCCCTATTACCACCGTGCGCTGGCCATGGACATGACGGATTCCGAGGCCTTCGGAAATCTGAGCGTGGCCTACTACTACCTGGCGAGATACGACGAGGCGATCCGGGAAGCGCTGCAAGCGGTGATCCTTTCGCCTGAAGAAATCAACTGGCGGCTCAACCTGGGTGCGAGCTATACCCGCAAGGGTGACTATGAAGGCGCAGTCAGGGCCTACGGCGCCGCAGTCGAAATCGCCCGAGGACTGGCGGACAAAAACCGGTTTCAACTCCGGAACGCCCTGATCGGCCTGGGTCGGTCATGCGAACTGGCCGGCCTGTACGACCGCGCGCTGGATGCCTACCGGGAAGCGCTGGTGTTCTCCCCCAATGATACGGCTTTACTGGCCGGGACCGGCAACATCTATTTCCGCCAGGGGCGCATGGACGAGGCCGAAGCGTTGTATCACCGTACGCTGGCACAGGATTCCACCCACGCTGTGGCCAGGTACAACGTTGCGCTCATCTACGCCAGGTCGGGACGTTTCGACGAGGCCATGGATCTCTTCGCGGACAATCCCATGGTGGACAGGCGTCTTGAAGGGTCTCTTGAAAGTAGTTCCGTGAGTGCCGTCGACCGGTCGAAGACCAGCAGCATAGAGGCTTACCGGGCCAGGCTGGAGAAAATGGGTGGGCCACTGCCGCCTTCGAGCAGGCAGAGCCGCAAACCGCCGCCGTATGTCTACGCAATGGGGCTGACTTATTATGAGCAGGGTGCGGAAAACGAGGCGATGGTAGCCTTTGAACAGGCGTTGGAGGCAGATCCCGGCCTGGCGGAAGCCCATCTGTACATCGGCAACATCTTTGCCCGGCAGGAACGTCACGAATCCGCGGTCGAAGCCTACGAGAAAGCGATTGGAATCGATTCCGGGTTCGTCGAAGCCTACAACAACCTGGGCAGCATGTACGCCTATACAGGCCGGCCGGAAGAGGCCATGGAAGCGTACCGTAAGGCGCTTTCGCTGAACGACCGGTTTTACGACGCCCGGACCAATCTCGGGTTGCTGTACGCCGAAGCGGGCCGACTAAAGGATGCGGTCGACGAGTACATGATGGTCATCCGGGCCGAGGTGGGCATAGCCGAAGTGCACAACAATCTTGGCATGGTGTACCTCAGGCAGGGCAGACAGGAAGATGCGAGAGTACAGTTTCAAAAGGCCATTGGACTTCGAGACGATTTTCCGGAAGCCTTTAACAACCTCGCCCTGACCTACGGCCAGGAGGCCAGCCTGGATGACAATGTCGATACCTGGCGCGGTCTCGCGGCCCAGTGGGCGGGGCATGCGCCCCGGTCAACGGCGGCTTTAGGGACGTTACCACTCCGCCGCGTGCCCGCCCGTTCCTCAGCCGTGGGCGGCGAAGCCAGGTCGGCCTACCGAAGGGGGGTCGATGCCGCGTTCAACCACGATCTTAACGACGCGCTGGCTGGCTTCAACGACGCCCTCTCCGCACAACCTGAATGGCCCGCGGCGCAGCTGGCCCAGGGGACCGTGCTGCTGGCCCAGGGAAGGTGGAACGCATCCGTAAAGGCACTCGAGAGCATGGTGCCGCCGGAAACACCGGATCCACTTCCCTATGCCGTTCTTGCGATAGCCAGGATATCCGGCGGCGACTACAACGCTGCCCTGGAAGCCTGGGAACAGGCTGCCCTTCACGCGGAAGGAACGGACGAGACCGCAGCACGGGAAGCGGGGATCACCATGCGGACGCGTGCCGAGGCCGCGGACAGGATGCTGGAAGCCCTCGAAAGTGCCGTGGCATTGCGTCCGGCCTTTCCGACCGCCCAATTCAATCTCGGACTCGTCAAAGACGGGTTGCACCAGTACGAGCAGGCCATTCTGAATTACGGCGAAGTCGTCCGACTTGCCCCGGACCTGGCCGCGGGACATTTCCGCCTGGGTATCGCTTTCTACCGACTGGGACAAGGGGAGAAAGCCCGCACCGCCATACGCGAATACGTACGGCTTGCCTCAGAACCGTTGCTGCTTCCCCAGGTGGAAACTTTTCTGAACAAATCACGGTGATTCAATAAATCCCGGTAATC
Organism: bacterium; assembly: GCA_965262815.1. Taxonomy (GTDB): domain Bacteria; phylum JAAXHH01; class JAAXHH01; order JAAXHH01; family JAAXHH01; genus JAAXHH01. The sequence continues at coordinate 1,512,562 of OZ253560.1, forward strand.
CAATCAGGCGATCCAAATAACAGGAAAGAGTCGAGCTCATGCCTGGAAAACCTCTCGAACAGGTCGTGCGTGAACGTCCATTCCCCGAATACGCCGCGTGGTGGCCGATCGGCGGGGAATTCACCGCATTCATGTCTGATGCCATCATCACCGAGTGGCACGCGCTGCATCAGAACGGCGGAGAATGGTCAGACGTGCAGGAGAACATCGAAACCTACCTCCAGACGGTATACGGAAGGTCGACCAGGAGCGGACTGCTCGACGAATTTCTACAACCCAGCGAGAACTCGGTGCTGCAATCGGGAGAATTCGACGCCCTTTCCTATGCTTTCTACAAATCGGCTTTTGAACGAATTGCAGGCCACATAGACCTGTACAGCCATGCCCTGGAACGGGAACGCCGCCTGTTCACCAACCGGGTGGGTAAGACCTTCTTCGATCGGCTGCGAAAGCACCTCGACCTCGAACTGCCCCATGACCTGGCAACCCCTGACCAGGTGAGGGAGATTTCCGACGGAATCGGCCGCGTCGGCCGTTTTCTCCATGACCAGGGATACCTTCGCAGTCACTTCGCATTCCGTTTCGACGTGGACATCGAGCATGGAGGCGCACGAATCGTGCAGCAAGCCGATGATGTCGTCCAGCATCTGCATAGGGACCACCTGGCCTACGCGCTGTACGAGATGGGCTACCCCGTCATTTTGCCATCGGCGGTCTACCTTTACCACACGATCGGCGAGGCGCAGCATCATTCTTCCCGGACCATCGAAAACCTGTTCGCCGAGGTGGGCTACGACGCCAGGGAGACGGACGACTTCGATCCCATCGGCTACCCTTCCGAAATGGTGGTGGAACTCTGGGAGATACGAAAAGGTTGAACGCGGACTTGGACAGGCGATTCCGGCTATGCCTGCCCCTGTGAAAGGAACGTTACGATGAAACCCGCCAATCCAGATACCCTGGTAGATTCCGACCGATTCCCGTTGAACAACCTCGATGGCGATACCGGCCGGGATTTTACCGCCCGATGCCGTTCCGATCTTGAGGAGAGTGCGATCTGTGTGCTCGAGGGGTTTGTGAAACCGTGGGCGCTTGCCGGCATGGTGAAGGAATCCAGTGCGTTGATCCCGCAGGGCTACTACTACGACAGGCCCCGCACCAGCTATGAAGGAAACGACTACATCAACCGGTCCTGGCCCGATGGCCATCCCCGCCGGATCGAACATGTCAATCGCTACCGCCAGGTCCTGAACTACCAGATTCCCAATGACAGCCTCGTGCGCAGTGTTTTCCACTGGCCGGCGCTGACCGAATTCGTGCGAAGCGTACTCGGATTCGATACCCTGTACACAAGCGCCTGTCCCCACCTCGCGCTGACCCTGCAGTTCGCCCACGAGGGGGACAGCAATGGGTGGCATTTCGACTCCAACAACGGCAACATCACGCTGCTGATCCAACAGCCTGATTCAGGAGGGGTCTTCGAATACGTCCCCGGGCTCAGGGAAGATGACGACGAGCACTACGACGACGTGCGCGACGTCTTCGAAAGGCCTGAAAACCACGTCTGCCGAACCGAGATCCAGCCGGGAACCCTGGTCCTGTTCAACGGCAAGTACGCACTGCACCGGGTTACGCCGGTAGGTCCCACGGACCGTCCCCGCATCATCGCGATCTTCAGCTACGACAAGCACCCGGACAAGCTATTCTCCAGGGACTATATCGATATGGTGCGCAACTTCAGGCAGGACGCTGTCGCGGGATAAACGGAAAGGCTGATCCTTGGACTATTTGGAGCCTTACATCGTCGCCTTTTCCAACCTGGCGTGGTCGTATGTTTTCTACCTGATCATCGGAGGCGGTTCCTTGCTGCTGCTTTACAGCCGCCTCACGCCTTTCCGGTACCTGAAGCACGCCATCGACATCCTGCGGGGAAGGTACGATGATCCGGACGACCCCGGAGACGTTTCCCATTTCAAGGCACTGGTCAGCGCCCTGTCGGCCACGATAGGGATGGGAAACATTTCGGGGGTCGCCATCGCCATCACTACGGGCGGGCCCGGAGCGATATTCTGGATGTGGGTCAGCGCGCTCGTCGGCATGGGGACGAAGTTCTTCACATGTTCACTGGCGGTCATGTTCCGGGGACGGGATACCCTCGGGCGCGTGCAAGGCGGTCCGATGTACGTAATTTCAGAAGGCCTCGGCAGGGCATGGAAACCGCTGGCCCTCCTCTTTGCCGTCGCCGGTGTGATCGGATGCCTGCCGCTTCTCCAGCCCAACCAGTTGGTGCAGATCGTCCGGGATGTCGTTTTCGCGTCCTACGCAACCTTCGAAGACGGCCATTTCCTGTTCGATTTCGCCGCCGGGATTGTCCTTGCCGGCCTGGTGGCCATCGTGATATTTGGCGGGATTACAAGAATCGCCGAGGTCGCCTCCCGCGCCGTACCCGCCATGGTGATCCTGTACATGGTCTCGACCCTGTGGATCATCCTTTCCAACCTGGGTGAAGTTCCCGGTTACCTATCCCTTATCCTGTCGGATGCTTTTACGGGCACGGCGGTGGCGGGAGGCGTGGTCGGCACGACCATAGTCACCGGGGTCCGGCGCGCCGCTTTTTCTAACGAAGCCGGCATCGGCACGGAAGCGCTGGCCCACGGGGCCGCCAAGACGGGAGAGCCCGTTCGGGAGGGACTGGTCGCCATGATGGGACCGGTCATCGACACGATGATCGTTTGCACATGCACCGCGCTCGTCATCCTCATGACCGGGGTCTGGCAGACGACGCCGGATAACGGAGTGACACTGACCGCCGGCGCGTTCGAGGCGGCCATGCCGGGTTACGGGGCGTATATCCTTACCGTATGCGTCTTCTTCTTCGCCGTAACCACGCTGTTGACCTACTCCTACTACGGCGCCAAATGCCTGAGCTTTCTGATCGGAGCCAGGTATGCAAAGCTGTACAACATCTTTTACGTGGCTTTCGTCGTAGTCGCTTCCGTCGCCTCGATTGACGCGGTGATCAGTTTCGCCGACGGATTGTTCGCCCTCATGGCAATTCCAACCATGACCTCGGCCCTTCGGCTCGCGCCCCGGGTGATGGCCTCTTTCAGGCGGTACAGCTCGTCTCTCCGTGCTCAAAAATCCATTCCTACCGTCCAACAGCGGGAGGTGTAGCGATAACCGCAATTCGAGTATTTCCAATTTAATGTACGTTTTCTGCACAAATTGCCTATTTCTCAACATTTTGTGTTTACAGAACCAACTTAAAACTAGATATTGTATTTATCACGAGATCTCGACACCAAACACCCCAACTAAGGAGAGGGAGGCGTTTTATCGATTCCACTACTCACGCTTAAGGAGAATCTGTTATGAAACGCAGCAAATTTCTTTCCTGGCTAACGGTCGCACTGTTTGCCTTCGTCGCAACCGACATCCTCGCCCAGGAGGATCAGCAAATCGAAGACGAAGTCGATTTCGTTTTCGAAGAAGTGACGGTGACCGGTTCCCGGATCAGGGGCGAAGCAGCCGAATCCACCGCACCTGTAATTATCCTAGCTAAAGCGCAGATTCAGGAATTGGGGCTTGCGTCGATTGGTGACGTGCTCCAGACCCTGACCGTCCAATCCAACGCCATCAATACCCAGGCCAACAACGGCGGCGACGGTTCCACTCGGATCAGTCTTCGTGGACTGGGCTCTACCCGAACGCTCGTGCTGGTCAACGGCCGTCGTTTCGTACCGGGTGGCACAGGGGCGAACTCGTCCGTCGACCTGAACTCCATACCGGCTTCCGTCATTGAGCGAATCGAGGTACTCAAGGACGGCGCGTCGGCCGTATACGGTTCCGATGCAGTCGGTGGCGTCGTAAACGTCATCACCAGAACGGACCTGGAAGGCGTGGAATTCGAGTACTACCAGGGAGTCTCGGGTGCAGGCGACGGTGACGTAATCGACGCGAGCATAACCGCCGGACTGCGAAGCGGCCGGGGCAGCATCCTGTTCTCCGCGGGGTACCACAACCGCAAGCCGGTATGGACCGGCGACCGAAGTTTCAGCGAGGCGGACAAGAACTACGACTGGGGAACGAACGACGGATCCTTCACCACCGGTGGTAGTTCGGCGACGCCCGAAGGAACTATAATTGACCGCTCGGATGAGGAAGGCAACGCGGCTTGGCAGTCAATTGTGACAGCTGCCGGAGAAGACGCGGGAGTTTACTTTAACGCACCATCCGGTGGTTGGCGTCCCTTTAACTCCGCCGGGAATTCGCTGGACGGCACCGGCGACCTGTACAACTACCAGCCAGCGAATTACCTGTATACGCCACAGACACGGTACTCCGCGTTCCTGAGCGGAAACTACCTGTTCACCGACAACCTGAGCGGCTTCTTCGAGGTATCGTACACCAACCGCCAGTCGGACCAGAAGCTGGCTCCAACCCCGCTCTTCATCATCAGCGAAGGGATCAGCGTGTCGGCGGAGAACCAATATAACGAGTTCGGCCGCGACTTCATCGACGTAAGACGGCGGTTCGTCGAAGCGAGCAACCGCAACTTCCTGCAGGACCTCGATACCTACCGGATAGTCCTCGGCCTGGAGCACGAGTTTATGGGCTTCGTGGGGGACCTGGCCTTTTCTTACGGCCGAACCAGCGGAACCAACGTCAATGAGGGCCGGTTCATCCTGAGTAATGTAACGAGGGCACTGGGACCTGATTCGGAATGTACGGGTTCCTGCGTACCCCTGGACCTGCTGCACGGCCCCGGTACGATCACAGACGATATGCTGAAGTACATTCAGTACACCGGCATCGCGAGTGGCTTTACACAGCAGAGGATCCTGCAGTATAACCTGACGGGTGACATAGCAGATCTGCCGGCGGGACCCCTTGCCGTTGCCGTGGGCGCTTCGTCAAGGTGGGAAGCTGGAAGTGCCATCCCCGATCCCATTACCGCCACGGGGAATACGACCGGCAACAAGGAGGAAGCGACCGAGGGCGAATACTCCGTCCGCGCGGTGTACGCCGAAACCAGTATTCCAGTATTCCAGGGTGAGATGGGCGGCCTGGACGTAACGGCCGCGGGTCGTCTGTTCAACTACGACACCTTTGGGACTGATTTCACCTACGAAGCGGGCGCCCGCCTCGAACTCCCGAGGGGTATCGCCTTCCGTACGACCTACTCGAAGGCCTTCCGAGCACCCAGCGTCGCCGAGATGTTCCTGGGACAGAGCGACAGCTTCCCGCTGGTCAGCGATCCCTGCAGCGTCGTGGACGAAGCAGGCAACCCGCGCGACCTGACTTCCCAGCAAATGCGCAACTGCGCCTCCGCGGGCGTACCGTCAGACTACGAGGATACCCGTGCGCAGCTTCGTGCCAGGATCGGCGGTTCCACGGAACTGGTTCCCGAGAGAGCAAACACGATGACGGCCGGCGTGGTGTACCAGCCCGATTTCCTGCCTGAATTAGACATCGCGGTCAGTTACTACGCCACCAAGATCGAGGACGAAATCGGAGCCCTCGGAGCGGGCCTAATCCTGAGCAATTGCTACTCCCAGGACAATCCGACCGACTGCGACAAGGTCGAACGGGACCAGAACAACCTGATCAGAAACATCTATTCGACCGCCACCAACATCGGCGAGACAGAAACCAACGGGCTCGATATAGAACTGAACTACATCAACGATACCCCGCTCGGTCTGCTCTCGGCGCGACTCGAATCCAACATGCTCTTCGACTACGACACGTACCTGCCCATACCGGGTGGCTTCGAACTGCTCAAGGGCAAGGGTTTTTACGACCTGGGCGTGTTTCCCACCTGGCGGCACAACGCCAACGTCGGGTTGAAGTGGGGCCGGACATCGGCAGGTGTGACGTGGAAGTACACCGGCGGATTCCAGGAGTGCGAAGACGATGACTGCAAGGGCCTGTACCGGGACGACGTCGAGACGACCCCGACGGTCCGAGAAGTGGATGCGAACCACCTCTTCGGTATCCAAGGGTCCTACCGGCTGTTTTCCGGGGCCGGAAGCACCGTGTTCACGGTCGGTCTCAACAATGTCTTCGACACCCCACCGTCGGTTATTTTCAACGGATTCCTGGGTACGTCGGACGCATCGACGTATGACTACCTGGGCAGGTACCTGTACGTGCGCCTATCCCATTACCTGTAACCGGCGCACTGGCTTGAAGATGAGGTCCCGGACGTGGTCAACGTACGAGTAGGGCTGTTTGTAATTGGTCTATTCGTCGCGACTGCCAGTACCGGGACCTGAACCCGAAACAACGAGACTACTAACCAACAAATATCGCCCATGTCGTGGAATCGATGTATGTTTATGGTTCCAGGCTCATGGGCGATGTTGTTTCTACCAGGTCCGTGAGGGCGTCCGTGACCGGGAAGAGGTCACGGCAGGGGGACTGGCGTCTGCAGTAATTCTGCTGGGGACCTCTTAATGGGATGGGTTCTTGTCGTCCCGGTCGATATCCGGATCGTCAGGTGCTGGTGATGACTCCCTGTTTTCGCCAGCCGATCCACGTTCGTTGGATTCTTCCCCTTCCGATTCAGGCTGATCGTCGGTGCTATCTTCCGATTCATCCGACTTTCTCTGATCTTCCCCTTCGGATGCAGGCTGATTATTGGTGCTGTCCCCTGAATCTTCGGGAGAGTCCGGTGACCGATCATCTTTCGATTCGTCCTTGTCCTCTTCCGCATCTTTCGCGCGATCGGGGTCTGTCTCTTCGGTCCGGTCCGATTCGTCGGCCTTGTCAATCGGCTCCACCGAGTAACCCATCTCTGCGTCGTAGTCGTAAATGTATTCATCGTCATCGGGCCAGTATGCCCGGCCGGTACCCTGATTCGTGGACGGGGACGAATCCCTGGGAAGGGTTGGAGTGTCGGGTTCTTCCGTGGTAAGCGCCGGCTGTCCCTCATCGCCATCGTCGCCTTCGTCGCCTTCGTCGTCTTCTTCCGCTTCGCGTTTTTTCCTACTTCTACCGATCAGCATGGCTATGCCCATGCTGATGAAATAGAGTATCACGAGTGGTATCGCCACGAGCGTCTGGGTATAGGGGTCTCCTGTCGGAGTGATGATTGCGGCAACGATGAAGATGACCACGAGGGCAACCCGCCAGACCCGTTTGAGTTTGTCGGCGGACAGGATGCGGATCCAGGTCAGGAAGGCCACCACGATGGGCATCTGGAAGACGATACCCATGATGAGGACCATCTTGTTCACCAGTCCGATCCAGAATCCGATGTCCCACTGAGCGCTGATACCCGGGACGTAGAGTTGGATGAAAAAGCGGACCATGACTGGTATCAGGATGTAAAAAGCAAAAGCTGCGCCCATGAGAAACAGGACGCAGGAAAAGAAGATGACGATGGGGACGTACTTCTTCTCGTTATCGAGCAGGCCGGGCGAAACGAAAGACCAGAGGTTGTAAAGCACGTAGGGCAGAGCGAGCGCAAAACCGCCTACCAGGCAGATATTGACGATGGTGGTGAACATGCCGGCCGGCCTGATCGCCTGCATCTCGATTTCAATCTTCAGGCCTTCCAGCAGCGTGGGAGAAATCAGGAATTCGACGATGTATTCGTGGAAGGAAAAGCAGGCGACCATCCCGACCAGGATGGCGAGAACGGACTTCAAAATGGCCCAGCGGAGTTCTTCGAGATGCTGGAGGAAGGACATTTCTCTGCCGATTTTTTTCTTGGGGGACATGATCGGTCCTTACGCGGTAGGGGACTGCGGATAGCCGGCGGTCAATTAACCGGGGCGGAGGGGCAGTGTCAAGCGAAAACCCCCCGTCGGCGCCGTCCCAACGACCTTGACTAAGGCATGCTCCGGGCATAGTTTAATCGTGGGTTTTCGTGGATCGAATACAGGTATGTGGCAGCTGGACAGCAAGGGGATTCCGAAAGCACTTGCGTCTCGCAGGGAACCGTTGTCCAATGGGAGTTTCAGGATCCATTAAGGGAGTCGTTTTTGCCGAGAATCAAAGGGTACAGGGTACGGTGGGATGGGATCCCCGTGTCGGGCTGCTCCTCCCCATGGCCAACACGCCTATGGTCGAACGGATCCTGGCAGGTTATGAACACGCCGGGATACGGGAAACGCTGATTACTGCGGGTCGGGACACCTGTGAGATCGCTTCGCTGTGCGGCAACGGCGGACGCTGGAACATGGCCCTGACCTTTCTGGATCATCCCGATGCGCCCGGGTCGATCGAGTCAATGAAGGAAGTAGCGGCTTTCACGGAAGACGCGCCGTTTCTGACAACCCAGGGTCCCGTGTTGCTGGACGGGGAAGCTTACCTGCGTGCGGTCCAATCTCATTCCGACAATGGTCCCTGCGGGATCAGCGTGTGGCAAAGCGCCAGGGAATCGCCCGGTAATGAATATGGGCGCGACGGGGTCTATCTCCTTACGCCCGGCGTTTATGACGTATTATACGCTGGGTCCGAACCCGGTGTGCAGATATGCTCTTTCGACGCGGCCCTGAACAAGTTGACCGCCCGTGGCGACACCGTGCTGAACATGGCCCTGGACCAACAGCCGTACGCCGCGCTTACTCCCGAATCGTACCTTGATTCGAACTTAAGGTTGCTCGACCTCGGTGGCCTGGAAGCGACTACCCCGGAAATCATGGCCGACAATTTCTCATCACCCAATCTCGTGCTTCGGCCACCTGTGCTGGTAGACGCTGCGGCCGAACTCGAGCGTTGCCGGATCGGACCCGGCGTCTGCATCGGTCCCGAAGTCCACATCGGACATGGCGCGGCCATCGAACATAGCGTCATTATGTCGGGTGCGGACATCGGCGACGGCGCTTCGATCTCACATGCGGTCATAGGAAGAAACGCCAGCATTGAAAACCGGGCTTTGATTCACGGACGGGCGGAACGGGTGATCGTCGTCCGCTCGAATTAACCTCGACACACCCAGGCTACGGATAGCCAGCTGTCACCCCACACACAACCAACCGGCACAACCATGTCCCATCTTACCATAGGCACGGCAGGTCACGTCGACCACGGCAAGAGCGCCCTGGTGGAAGCCTTGACGGGATTCCATCCGGACCGCCTGAAGGAGGAAAAAATCCGGGGGATGACGATCGATCTCGGGTTCACGTTCATGCCGTTGAGTGACGGCAGGGAGGTCCCCATTGTCGACGTGCCGGGCCACGAACGATTCCTCAAGACCATGGTCGCCGGCGTGAGCGGGATTCACCTCGTCCTCTTCGTCGTGGCCGCCGACGAGGGCGTGATGCCCCAGACGGTGGAACACTTAGGCACGGTGAGATACATGGGGATCGGCGCGGGCATCGTCGTCCTGACAAAATGCGACCTGGTCGATGAAGAATGGCTGATGCTCGTGGAAGAGGACGTGAAATCCCTCGTAGCCGGTTCTTTCCTGGAGAAAGCGCCCGTCGCCCAGGTGTCATCGACGACAGGCGACGGGATCGACAAGTTAAGGGATACCATAGAGGATAGGCTGACCGGGATTATGGACGAAGCCGACGAGGGATACTTCCGCATGCCCATCGACCGTGTGTTTACCATGAAGGGCTTTGGAACCGTCATCGCCGGGACCGTACTGTCGGGAAGCCTTGCGGCGGACGAGGAAACCGAGCTTCTACCCTCCCGGTCACCGCTGAGGGTCCGTGGCATGCAAAGCCACAATGACACCGTGGAACTTGCCGTGAAAGGACAGCGGGTCGCGCTGAACGTCTCCAATATCAAGATCACTGATATTCAGCGGGGCGATGAACTGGGTACGCCTGGATACCTGCTGCCGACGTCGATGACCGATGCCGAACTGCACTGTCTGGAATCCCTTGGGGAACCGTTGCAGAACCGGCAGCGCGTTCGTCTGCACAAGGGCACGAGTGAAACCATCGGACGACTGATCCTGCTGGACCGGGACGAACTGGATCCCGGCGAAACAGGCTACGTACAGTTTCGACTGGAGCATCCCATCGTGGCGGAACGGAACGAGCGCTTCATCATCCGGGGTTTTTCTTCCATGCGGCTGCTCGGCGGAGGCCGGTTCGTGGAAGTGTATCCACAGAAGAACCGTCGATTTCGCCAAACCGTACTGGATTACCTGGAAGCAGTGACCGACGCCGAACCGGATGTCCTGATCGATCGGGTCATGCGGCACGCATACGGCGAACAGCGCCTGAAGTCCACGCAGGATCTGGTTCGTTCCACCAACCTGAACGGCGATGTGTTGCAGCAGGGCGTAGCCCGGTTGGTGGAAAGGGGCGAACTCGTCCGGTTCACGGACCGATGGCTGCTTCACAGGCACTGGTACATGGGCTTGAAGGCCGAGTTGATCTCCGTGCTTGAAAAGATGCATCGGGTCCAACGATTAAAAGACACGCTGCCCAAGGACGCCCCGAGATCGCAGCTCTCCTGGCCGGCTCCGGACACGGTCTACGACGCATTGCTGAGAGATCTCGACGAGGAATCCATGGTTGTAATGTCCGGAAGGTCGATCCGACTGTCCGCGCATGAGGTAAACCTGACCGGACAAGAGGAAGAGATACTCGAGGCGTTCGACCATCTTGGTTTAGCTGTCCCTCCAGCTGTTTTCTCCATGAACGATCTTGTCCAGGTCATGGCGGACCGCTCGATCTCAACGGGCGATTTACCGGTTGATCTGAACGCTATCACGGATATGATTAAGAGCATGGCGGCGTATGCCCTCGAGCAGGGCATCTTCGTCGAATTCGCGGAACGGCAGATCCTGCATAGAATGGGCCTTGAGTCGGTCCGAGGAAAACTGGTGTCCTACCTGAAAAGCCATGGCTCCGTGCGCGCTTCCGAGTTCCGCAGTCACATGGGCATCTCCAGGTCGCATGCCACCGCCTTGCTGGACTATTTCTGCGACCTCGGTGTGACCAACCGGGAATCCGGAACCCATCGACTGGCGGAAGAGGAATGAAATGGCGGTTCGGCGGGATTATGGCCTATCTGTCGCACTGAATCCGCGGATTGGAGTGGTAAGATTCAAGGGAGTGTATGGGTTGCTGGTGCGCCTCACGGACTTCAAATCCGATGGCGGGCCCTAAACAGGTCCGTGGTGGGTTCGATTCCCACACGCTCCCCCCAGATTATAAAGTGATATCCCTTCCTATTTCGTTCCCATTACATCCATGAAACTACCGTAATTAACGGTTAATAAGAATGTTAAGTCTTTACTCGTGGATTTCTTTTTTACCCGCCCGTTCCCACGAGATTCCATATATTCCTTGTAAGTTCGGTGGTACAATTGGTGGGATGGTACTGAGGAACAACATGAAATCGATAACAGCAATACAGGTGAAGACGATCACGAAACCAGGCAAGTATCGTGCGGATAATGGTCTGTATCTGATTGTGAAACCAAGCGGACGCCGGTCATGGATACAGCGTATCACGATACAAGGTAAACGACACGAGATCGGTCTGGGAGCTTACCCTGAGGTTTCACTTGCAATTGCACGTAAGAAAGCCTTTGAAAACCGTACTGCGATCGAAGACAGGCGTAATCCTCTCGCGGAGAAACGCACGGCCAAGACGCCCACCTTCCGGGAGGTTGCGGTAACAAGACATACGCAACTCGCAGACACGTGGCGGAGCGACCAGCATACCGTGCGCTGGATGCGGTCACTCAAGAAACACGCCACGCCGAAACTGGGTGATTTACCGGTCGATCAGATTACAAAGTCAGACGTGCTCGACGTACTCGAACCGATCTGGCACACCAGGCCGGAAACCGCACGTCGTGTTCGTCAACGAATACGAACCATCCTGGAATACTGTCAAGCGTGCGATTTCGTCGATCACAATGTGGCGGGAGAAGCGATCAACGGTGCACTGCCTAAGATTCAGAAGGTCAATAAACACCATCTGGCCATGCCCTATCAGGAAATGCCAGATACGATGAGACTCATTGACTCACAGGTTGTTTCTTTTCCGCCGCGTTTATGCCTCAAGTTTCTTATTCTGATCGCTACTCGAAGCGGCGAGGCCAGGGGAGTCAAGTGGTCCGAGATCAATTTTGAATCTTCTACTTGGACAGTTCCGGGCGACCGTATGAAGGCCGGCAAACCGCATCGTGTACCGTTGTCAAGATCGGCGTTGGACGTCCTTGAGGAAGCCAGATCACTTCGTGATGACTCGGGTCTGATCTTCCCCTCGCCAGTGAAACGCGGTCATCCGTTGAGCGATATGACCCTGATGATGACACTGCGTCGCTGTGGGCTTGCAGATAAGACCGTCGTGCACGGATTCAGATCATCGTTTAGAACATGGGCACTTGAACGCACGGACACACCCTGGGCGGCCTGCGAGGCCGCACTTGCGCATGAGTTAGGATCTCAGGTTGAGCGGAGTTATGCGCGAGGTGACCTGCTGGATTAGCGTCGCGATCTTATGCAGCAATGGGCTGGCTACTTGGATGGATCAAGCCAATGAAGATAATTTCTAATTGTGAGTTCTAGTACTCAGCTAAATGAACTAGATAGCAGGATACGAGAACATGAGGCTAGGGGAGGATTAGCTTTGGATTGAAAAAGCGCACACAGACCAATTCGCTTACAGAGTGATGGAACGTGTGTTTCGACGTCTACGGGATGACAAATTTACTGATTCCAAAGAAGTAATTGCGTCTGCACAAGATTCAGTATTGAAGTAGCTACTAGATATCGTGACAGACTCCAGGTTTCCATTTTAAAAAACCAATCCCCCTCAATTTTGATGGCGTGCTGACGCTGCTGTTTTGTTATCCTAAGGCAGCCGTGTACGCTTTGCATGGACTCGAACTCCGGCAATTGGATTGTCTCAAGTCGTTTTGGAGTCACCAGAACCTATCTCAACCCCCTCCCATTGACCTTGGGAACGGAGCCGACAGGACTTGTATTTAGAGTATACGGAGGCTCGCGGATGAACAGTAGTAAGTGGATCCGCCATTGCTTCCCGTAGGAGAACCGGCCGAAGGGGCAGCGGAGGCGTACTCCGGTACCTGCCCGGCGGGTCCTTGAAGCCGTGCTGTGGATACTGAAGACCGGGGCGCAGTGCTATCCAAACTACAAGAGCGTACACCGGGTGGTTCCGGACGTGTTGGCGGAACGGGGGAAAGGTGTGAAGATCATGGCCATCGTGGACCGATGCGGTCTTCCGCTGTCCATCGGCACCCACTCGACGATCTCCCGAAGAACCTGGTCGGTGCCAAGGCGTACGCAAGCGACCCGCACCGCGGAGGTCAAGAAGCGAGGCGTCGGGATGATCGCGCCTCACCGGAGGAACCGGACACGCCCGAAGACGCAGGACGGGCGCCGCCTCCTCAGGTACAAACGGCGTTGGATCGTCGAGTGGTTCTCCGCTTGGCTTCAGTGGAACCTTCGCGTTCTCATCCGATGGGAGTATCACGCCGAAAACTTTCCTGGATTCGTCCAGTTCGCGGCGCTATGCCAGCTGCTCAGGCCGCTTTATTATTGAAACAGGTTCTACAGTTATCGCGAGCAAAACAGGGGGCGTCCATGCGCATATCCCTGCCCAGGCCAACGACCCGGAGGAAGGGAAAATGATGGACTGCTCGAAAAAAGGCTTGATATCCAACGAGCGTCTCGACATATCAATTGCCTAGCGCCGCGCACCGAGCGCACACCTGCACACAGGCACAGCAGCACACCGACGCACACCTAACTGACCAATTGGAGAACGAGTCTCCGCGAGGCCCCCGCCGGCCACCTGAATCCTCCCCGCCCTCTCCGGGCAGATCGTCCTCCGCGTCCAACCATCGCGCCTCCCGCCTGTTGGCGGGGGCGGCGTTGTCGCGCGCAGGTTCTGTGGCCTTCTCCGCAGCGGGCGCGGTCCTCGTGGCCTTTGCCGCGCTCTTGGCCCTTCCGCTGCAGGCCCAGGCGCTCACGACCTTCGTCAGCAACGCGGGACAGACTTCCAGCTTTACCCTTACAATCGGGAAAACCAGTTCATTATCGTTCTCGCGAGCGCAGCAATTCACCACGGGCGACAGCGAAGGCGGTTATACGCTCTCGGAGGTTGTCTCCAAACTCTCCGACGCTGGCATCAACGCCACGCCACTTGTGAGCATCTATAGCGACGCGTCCAACAACGTCGGTTCCAGCCTGTATGTGCTGACAAACCCGACGTGGTTTGCCATTGGCAGCAATACATTTACCGCGCCGATGAACGCGACTCTCGCGAAAGAAACCAAGTATTGGGTCGTGTTCGAGAACACGGCGACGGGAACTACCGATGAAGATCAATACAGGATCCAAATTGAGGGCACGGGTAACGAGGACGACGGCGGGGCGAGCGGTTGGAGCATTACCGACACGCACAACTTTAGGAATCAATCGGGTGGCACCTGGAATCCTAGAAGCGACGCTATGCTGATTGCGATCAAGGGCACCCCCAACACCCCGGCGACAGGCAAGCCGACCATTTCGGGGCCGGCGCAGGTGGGTGAGGTGCTGACGGCGGACCCGTCGGGCATCACCGACGCGGACGGCCTGACCACTGCCACCTACACCTACCAATGGCTGCGGGTGGACTCGGACGGCGTGTCGAACGAGACGAACATCGGTACCAACGCCGCGACCTACACGCCGGTGGCGGCGGATGTGGGCAAGAATGTCAAGGTGCAGGTGAGTTTCACCGACGACGTGGGCACCGCGGAAGGACCGCTCACCAGCGACGCCTACCCGTCGAGCGGGACGATCACGGCGGCAACGCTGCCGGAGTTGTCGTTCGCGTCCGCCAACATCACGGTGAACGAAACCGCCGGAACGGCGACGCTCACGGTGGAACTCGACCCGGCGAGCACGGGGACAGTGACCGTGGACTACACGACGAGCGATGAAACCGCGCGGGCGGGCGCGGACTACACGGCGACCTCGGGCATGCTGACGTTCGCCGCCAACGAGACATCGAAAACGATTTCTGTCCCGATCCTGGACGACGCGGCTTACGATCCGACGCAGCGCTTCCGGGTCACGCTCAACTACGCCTCGGGCGCGACGCTGCCGCCATCCCCGTGGGCATTTGTCAACATCACCAACGACGACGCGGTGCCGACGGCCTCGATCGCCAACATCCCCGTGGACGAGGGCACCGGCACGCTGACGCTGACCCTGGAACTCGACCGACTGAGCAACAGGGATATTTCCTACTCTACGGTGATAGCCAGTGTGAGTGGCACGGCGACGGTGACAGATGACTATGTCGCTTTCCTGCAGGGGGGGAGCAAGAATTTCACCGTAACGGCGGGCAATCTGTCGAAAACCTTCAACATCACCATCGTGGACGACAGCTTGGATGAAACGGACGAAACGATCGTCATCGTTTGGAACAAATTTCCAAACAGCGACGCGGCGCCCGCTTCGATCACCTTCACCGGCACGATCACCGACAACGACACGGCGGGGGTCACGATTTCGAGGAACGCGCTGACGGTGACGGAGCAGAACACCACCGGCGACACCTACACGGTTGTCCTCAACAGCCAGCCGACGGCGAATGTCACGGTGACGGTCGCAGGGCACGCGGGCACGGACGTGATCCCGACGCCGACCACCCTGACGTTCACGAGCACGACCTGGGAAACGCCCCAGACGGTGACAGCGAAGGCCGGCAACGATACGAACACGGCGAACGAAACGGTCTCTCTGACCCACAGCGCGGCGAGCACGGACCCCGACTACATCGGGATCACGATCGCCGGCGTGACGGTGACGGTGAGCGACAACGATGGATCCAACGACGCGCCGGTGTTCACCGGCGGCACGACCCAGACGCGCACCCTGGTGGAGACGGTGGGCGATGCTACGGCGGCTACGGCGGCGGCCATCGGCGGCCCGTTCGCGGCGACAGACGCGAACAACGACACGCTGACTTACTCCCTGGGAGGCACGGACGCGGACAAGTTCGATTTCGTGACCACGTCGACGTCGTGCCAGATCAGGACGAAGGCCGGCGAGCGCTACGACTACGAGGCGAAGCCGAGCTATTCGGTGACGGTGACGGTGAACGACGGCATGGTGAGCGTGACGGCCGCCGTGACGATCAACATCGCGAACAACAGGAACGAAACGCCGCTGGCGCCGGATGCCCCCACGGTGACGGCGACCTCGGGCAGCACGACCAGCCTGGACGTACGCTGGATGGCGCCGGAGAACACCGGACGCCCGACGATCACGGGCTACGACCTGCACTACCGCGCGGGGACTAGCGGCGGTTGGACGGACGGCCCGCAGGATGTGTCGGGCACGAGCGCGAGTATTGCCGGCCTGACGGCGGGCACCGCCTACGAGGTACAGGTGCGCGCGGTCAACACCGACGGCGCCGGCGCCTGGTCGGGCGCCGGCGACGGGGACACGACGCCGGCAACGCCGACGGTGCGTTTCAGGGCATCGGCCTACACCGCGATCAAGGGCCTGGCCGGGGTGGTGGTGACGGTGCAGTTGGACCCGGCAGCATCGAGCGCCGTGACCGTACCGGTGACGGCGACCCCGCAGGGCGGCGCGAGCAGCGCGGACTACACCGGTGTGCCGCGGAGCGTGACCTTTGCCGCCGGGGAGACGTCCAAGACGTTCACCGTCACGGCGACCGACGATTCGGTGGACGACAACGGCGAGAGCGTGCTGTTGGGCTTTGGCCGGCTGCCCTCCGGCGTGCTGCTCGGCAGCCCGTCGACGGCGACGGTGGCGCTGGTGCAGGACGCGGACGAGTCGACCTGGTATGTGTGGTTCGGCGCCTCCGCCTATACAGTCACCGAGGGGGGCACGGCGCGGGTGACCCTGCACCTGAACGCCCCGTGGAAGCCCGATCGCAACGAGGCGCTGACGGTGCCGCTGTTCGATCCGCAGCATGAGGGCGGCGCCTCGGCGGACGATTACTCGGGCGTGCCGACGAGCGTGACCTTCCAGCGGGGGCAGACCCAGACGTCGTTCACGGTGCGGGCGACCGACGACAGCGAGGACGACGACGGCGAGCGCGTGGTGCTGCACTTCCGCCGCCTGTTTCCGGACGACCTGGAGGTGGGTCGCTACGGCGCGCGCATCGCCACGCTGCATTTCGCCGACAACGACGGCGATACGGCGGTGACGGTGTCCTTCGAGGCGGCGAACTACACGGCGGCCGAAGGCGGCGCGACGGCGACGGTGCGGCTGCTGCTGGACACGGCGCCGGACCGCACGGTGACGATTCCGCTGACGCCGAGCCACCGCGGGGCCACGGCGGGCGATTACTCGGGCCTGCCGGCGAGCGTGACCTTCGGGGCGTCGGACACGGTGCAGAGCTTTATCCTCACCGCGACGGACGACAGCGCCGACGACGATCGGGAGAGCGTGGCGATCGGCTTCGGTTCGCTGCCCTCGAAGGTATCGGCGGGCAGCCCGTCCGAGGCGGTGGTGCAACTGACTGACAACGACTCCGTCGTGTCGCGCCTGGTGGTGAGGTTCGACGCCCGCGCCGGGGCGGTGCGCGATGGCGTCGAAGAGGGCGGGGCCTACCGGCTGGGCGTCAGACTGAGCGGGACGCCGGCCCAGACATTGACGATTCCGTTGACGTATACGTATCTGGGCGGCGCGACGGCGGCCGATTTCAGAAACCTCCCGGCGAACGTGACCTTCGGGACAAACGCGACGTCGGCGGGCGTGACCATCCTCCCCGTGGACGACTTCGACGACGATCCCGGGGAGGGGATCCGGGTGTCCTTCGGGACGTTGCCCGCCGGCGTATCGGTGAGCTCGTGGAGCGGCCGCTCCACGAGCATTCCGGTGATTGACGACGATGCTTTGCCGGGCCTGTCGGTGGCGGATGCGAATGCACGGGAGTGGCCGAACCCCCTCCCGTGCCTGATTTTCGTGGTGACGATGGACCGGATGGACGTCGACCACGAAGTGCGCGTGGACTATGCGACGCGCAGCGGCACGGCGGTAGCGGGGCAGGACTTCACGCCGATCTCGGGCACCCTGGTGTTCCGGGCGAGCGAGAGTCGGCGCCGGACCGCATCGAAGCGCCTGTGTGTGAAGGTGCTCGACGATTCCCATGATGAAGGCATCGAGGAGATGACGCTGGTGCTGTCCAACCCCGTGCGGGCTTACCTGGCCGACGGGACCGCGACCGGGTCTATCAGCAACTCCGATCCGATGCCGCGGGCGATGATGGCGCGCTTCGGGCGCACGGCGGCACTGCACGTGGTCGAGCAGGTGGAGCAACGACTCGTGGAGCGGCGCGAGCCGGGCTTCCGTGGCCGGTTCAGGGGCCGGGACCTGGAGGAGCTCCGACCCGGAAGGGTGCGCGAAAGGGCGCGCGGTTTACTCCAACAGCTCGGTGCCTCGGCCCGTGAGGACCACCCAGCCGGTACGGCCGTTAACGATCCGATGTACGGCGCTCCGGCTGCGGAAAGAGCGTCGTCCGGGAGCCCGGCGCTCGGCAGGGGCACCAAGCTAGCCGCTGGTGTGCTGGGACTTGGCAGCGGTGACGCGCTGACCGGCTCGGCCTTCGCGCTGGACCGCGAGATGAGCCGGGGCGGGTTTTTGTCTGTGTGGGGCCGGAGCGTGCAATCGCGGTTCCTGGGCCAACAGGGTGCACTGTCGCTCGACGGCGACGTGCGCACGTCGATGCTCGGGGTCGAGTACACCCGGGGGCCGCTGGTGGTAGGCATGTCGCTGTCGCACAGCCGTAGCCTGGGCGGCTACAAGGGAGTCGACGGTGGCCAGGTTTTATCCTCGGTGACGGGACTCTACCCCTGGGTGGGCTACAAGGCCACGGACCGCATCACGCTATGGGGTGTAACCGGCTACGGGCTGGGCTCGCTGAGTCTGACGCCGCAGATAGGGGTGGCTCCGACGACGATGGGGCTCGCTCTCAAGAGCGGTCTGTCGATGGCGATGGTGGCGGCCGGCACGCGCGGCAAGCTGATCGGTGCCGGGGGCAGGCACGGCTTCCGGTTGGCGTTCAAGGCGGATGCGCTCTGGGTGGACACCTCGACCGTTGACGTGAACGGCCCAGCAGGGAATCTCGCGGGGACCGATGCGGCGGTGACCCGGCTACGCACCGCGCTCGAGGGTTCTCGCGGCTTCAGTTTCGGCAGCGGACTGTCGCTCGTGCCGGGCGTAGAGGTTGGGATTCGACACGACGGCGGGGACGCCGAGAGGGGCTCGGGTGTGGACATCGGCGGGGAACTGCTGGTGTCGAGTCCGGAGATGGGCCTGTCGGCGGAGGTGCGGATGCGGACGCTGTTGGCGCACAATGCGGAAGGGTTCCGCGACTGGGGCGTGTCGGTATCACTCAGCTTCGACCCGATGCCCTCGACGCCCCTTGGGTTCAAGGCGCGGATGGAACCCTCGTGGGGCGGCCGGGAACAAGGCGGAGCCGAGGCGCTGTGGCGTGGCGGCCCGGTGTCGGTGCTGGCGGCCCGTGGCGGCCATGTATCCGGTGGGAGGGTGCTCACGGTCCTCGGTTACGGGATGGCGCTCGGAGACCGCTTGATCGGGACGCCGCGGATCGGTTTCAGCACTTCCGCGGCGGCGCGAGAATACCGGCTGGGCTACAGCGTCGACGTACTCCGAAGGGAGAATATGGAGTTCAATCTGGGTATTGATGCCACACGCCGGGAGCTCATGAACCTCCGAAACAGCCTCAACAGCGCGGAGCGTGCCCTCGTCGCACGGGCCACCGTCCGCTGGTAGGGCAGCGCGACAGGCGCGCATAGCGAAACGGCAACAGAAATCGGACGGCGATCCGGGATCGATTCCGGAGTGGCGGCAGGGTTGGTACTGTAGATTGGATTCGGTACCGGGTCGGGTAGTTGACCTATGGCTATGACGCGGTTGCAGGCGAATCAGGCCCCGCTCGCATGGCCGTCCGAGTGCCGGCGGCGCATGGCCGTGCGTGGCGGGCGGGACACCAAGTCGCTGCGAGGCATGATCAGCAGGAAGCTTTACTATCTGACCCAATCAAGGATGCAGCACAACAACACTGATGTAGCAAGCCCATAACTTATGATTCCGAATCTTTTTATGGTCAAGTGGTGATTGTAGAGGGAAGTACATTAAGTATATTTATCCCAAACTGTTTCGGCCACGCCATGCCGCCTGGCAAGTTCAAGACGGTCCGCATCGATGTCTCAGAGCGTGGCGCACGCTACCGCCGGTTGCGATTTGCGCGGCGACCTGGCCGATTATACCAGAACCCACAATCAACACGCGTTCTTCCATCTTCTGGCATCACGACATACTCTTCATGGCAGGTGCTTAAATACAGTACATCACCACACCGCAGTTCGCAGACGTCCGGCCCCACTTCAATCACCCGTCCTACATTCTGGTAGCCGAAGCCACTGGTGGGCAGTTCTTCGTCTTTGGGCGCGTTGTTACCGGTGTGTCCCTCTGGCTCTGGCCAATCCCGGACAAGGACTTTCTGTCTCCTCCTATCGGGTAAGTCCTGAATGCTTAACGCTCGCATGGACTGGTTCCTCCATAACACAATGAGTCGTATGGTTTCTTGGTCTTAGCCGGCATTTCAATACACAGAACATGTTTCTGAGGTTCCCAGGCAACAGATCAGAACGAGGCGAAGAGGACTTGCTCGATGTTTTCCAATTTTGGAAACATTGGAAGAGAATGCCTACCTTGAGATTGGAACCAGAGTTTGGAGTCCATTTCGTCAGTGAGATTTGGTAGCTATAAGAGTGTTGGTATTTTTTATTCAGGTATTTTCTTGCACATTACGCACATTATACACATTGTGCATGGAATGTTTACTTTGACTGAACTTTCCGTACCAGCAGCGGACATCAGAGATTTGACCAGGCTAGAGTTTACTCTCAACCTGACAGTTTTTGGACTCACGGTACAACTATGATATCAGGGACATCTCGCCATTGGCAGGACCTGCCTGACTATACGTTTTCGGAGGGTTTCGCCGTTACGTGCGGCGATCAGTCATATGGTATTCTTTCCGTGAATCGTCGGATAACGACCTGCGGATCTATGTTAGTACCAACGTAAACTCAACTTCGGAAACAGGATGGTTCCCACCGGAGACCAGATGTGCTTGGTGGTGTAATCATGACGCCAAGTCCGTGGGTCGATCAAGCGCTCAGAGTAATCACGGTTCAGTCCCTGGCCGATCTCGGCTATGGTGATGACATCACGCTATGCCGACGCATGTTTTCTGCGGGGTGCGGTGTCCGCAGAGCTGAGTGCAAAGGACGTAGCGAACCTGAAAACACCGTGCGGCATCGGTAAAGTTCAGGAACCGATTTTTTTGTCGATGAGTTGGGCAATATCATCCCACACACTACGCGATCTGGAATATCCTGAAAATGGGACCAGATGCATGTTTGAGTGTCGAAGAAGTGCCGATTCGCGACCTGTAGAAACTATACTTTCTAGTAACGATATTAAACCCCACAAAATGATAGTTCCTTTATGTCCGATCCTGGGGCTATGAGGAACCTTCGATACCGGGTCCTCCAGTTCGTATGATGGTTAACCGGCAGCGGCGACGGCAGAACGCGTTTGAAATGAACGCCCGACGTTATCGGGCGCCTGCTGCCAGAAAGTACAAATGTTCTCCGTTAACGAGATGATACGATCCGCAGTCGTCAACGCGGTGATCCTGCGGGAACGCTGGCAGAGCGGGGTGGCGTTCAACCCGCTGTCAGCCCGGACAACCCAGGATCCCTATCCTGTCTATGCGGCTCTTCGTGCCCGAGCTGCGGTGCACCGCAGCAGGCTTTTGAAAGCCTGGGTGTTCACTCGTCACGCCGACGTGGGAGCCATCCTGCGCGACCATCGGCGTTTCGGAAGCGACCCGCGCAAGGGCAACTTGACGCCTCGACAGCGCGACATGCTGCCGCCGCCGGAAGAACTTACCATGTTGTTGCTGGATCCGCCGGACCACACGCGGCTGAGGACTCTCGTCACCAAAGCATTCACTCCAAAATCGGTTAGTGCTTTCGAACCCAACATCCGCAGTATTCTAGGCAGCTTGTTGGACGACATCGACGACCCCACCGCGTTTGATTTCATGCAAGCTGTTGCCCGACCCCTGCCCACGATCGTTATCGCCGAGATGCTGGGCGTTCCTTCCGAGGACAGGGCCCAGTTCGCAATCTGGTCGGCACAGCGTGCGCGCCTGCTGGAACCGACGATCAGTCTGCGCGAACGCAAGGCTGGGGTAGCAGCCTCGACGGCTTTCGACGCCTATTTCAGGCCGCTCATCGAGAAGCGGAGGGCCGCACCGCGGAAAGATATCCTCAGCGCCCTCGTGCAAGCGCAGGACGAAGGCGAACATCTGAGCGAACGAGAGACTTTGAACATGCTGCGTCTACTTCTGATCGCAGGCAATGAGACCACCACCAATCTGATCGGTAACGGTATCCTGGCTCTGCTTCGCCATCCCGATCAGCTGCAGCGGCTCCGGGAAGACCCAGACCTTATACCGATGGCGGTCGAGGAGCTATTGCGTTTCGATTCTCCGGTGCAAGCGGATTTCAGGCGTGTGCTTGTCGACTGCGAGGTGAATGGATTTACATTACGGAAACGCGACAACATCGTTCTTCTTTTAGGCGCTGCCAACCGGGATCCAGAGGTGTTCGTGAATCCCGATCGGCTCGATGTCGGGCGCAACCAGGGTTCACACCTCTCTTTCGGGAGCGGGATCCATCACTGCCTCGGCGCCCCGCTGGCGCGCCTGGAAGGCCGAATCTTTCTCGAAATGCTGCTCGACCGTTACTCGTCTATAAACCTGCTTATGGACCGGCCACGATTCCGTAAGAGTATTGTGCTGAGGGGTCTTCAATCCCTACCACTTCGCTGCGACAGAATTTGAAACATTGACGTCATATGAAACCGGCGCATGGTGCGTCTGAGCGCCGCCCAACAACTCGGGTAAAAGTGGGTATCAAGCAGATGACCTTCGCTGCACGACGAGATTTGGTCCGATCCGGCCGTGGCGAAACCAGAACGCAGGATAGCCATAGGGAGTAAGGTGAACCAGGCAGCGCTCACGTCATTTAAGACGAAGGGATCAGGGATCTGTCCGAAGGAGAATCTGGAAGTGAATGTACAGCTATGAGCGAACGAGACAAATTCGATCACATCCTGGCATCGTTGCACGAAGCCACGCTCGATGATGCCCGTTGGCCGGCAGCCTCCGGTCTGATTGATGATGTAATCGGTACCGAGGGCAATGCTCTGACATTCGGCGCAGGGAACCTCGAGGAGGACATCCAGATCTTTTCTACGGGGGTGTTTTTCCGCGGGTTACGCCACAGAGCGTTGGAGCGCGAGTATTTTGAAGTCTACTATCCATTGGATGAACGTGTCCCACGCGTAAGGGTACAGCCCGACAGCCAACCGGTCCACATTACTGCGCTTTACACCGACCAGGAGTTGAAATCGTCCCCGGTTTACAATGAACTGCTGGTACCCAACCATGTAGGAAACAGTATCGACGTGCGTCTGGATGGACCCAATGGGACACGTATCATCTGGGAAGTTGGCGATCCCATTGATCGCGATGGCTGGTCATCCACCAAATTAGAAATGATCCAGCGCCTCCTGCCTCATATTCGCCAATATGTGAGCGTTCGACATGTGCTGTCTGGTGCCGAAGCCCTGGGCGCGTCGCTCGCCGAACTGCTCGAAAACACCAGGCAGGGCATCATCCAGCTGGACAGTCGCGGGCGAATAGTGGCGATGAACGACCGTGCACTGAACCTCCTGCGAACCGGCGATGGCCTGTTGGACAATGATGGTTACCTGTTCGCACACCACTCGGCAGACAACACCGATCTTCAGAAATTATTGAAAGATGCCTTGCCGCCATACGGACAACAGGGCACAAGCGGCTCAATGACGGTGAGGCGCCTGGCAACCTTGAAACCGCTCGTGTTGCACGTCAACCCGCTGGATCAACGGCAGGCGGATTGCCGCAGTTGGCCGGTCGCTGCGCTCGTGCTGGTTGTGGACCCGAGAAGTGATACGCGGATCGATCCCGATCTGGTAGCGGAGTGCCTTGGTCTAACGCCGATGGAGAGCCGTGTCGCGGTGATGATGGCCGAAGGCAAGGCTATCCGTGAGATCGCCGCGGCGACTGGCCGCAAGGAAAGTACGATCCGCTGGCACGTGAGGCACATATTTGCCAAGCACGGAATCACCCGGCAGGCTGAGCTGGTGCGGCTGGTGCTGTCTATGGCTGGCGTTCCGGACGATAGGCGTTGAATGCAATGAAGTCGCTGAGTCAGTGCTGAAGTCGGCCGTGTTGCCGTCGTTTACTCAGTTTCCCGCGGGATATTCGGCTAAAACCTCTCAAGATTGTTGATGTTTCACCAGGTCGTCGCGTAACCTTCGCCTAAATTCCTCATTCTATGCTGTTTTTCCTCAGGTTTCCATTTTAAAAGCCAATCACTGATGTTCCCCCGTTTTTGTGGACGGTTTACGGTTTGGGATTCAGGCAGTTTTTTTGAAGCTCCTTTCGAAGTTTACGGGTGAGAGATATCCGAGGGAAGAGTGTCGTCTCCGGGTATTGTAGAAGCCCTCGATGTATTGAAACAGGGCAAGTCTGGCGTCGGTTTTTGTGGCAAAACGCCTGCGATCAAGCAGTTCGCATTCCAGGCTGGCGAAGAAGCTCTCGCACAGGGCGTTGTCGTAGCAGTCGCCGACCGAACCCATGGACGGTCTGACGCCAGCCTGTCTGCATCGCTTGCCAAAGGCCACGGAAGTGTACTGTGATCCCTGGTCGCTGTGATGGATCACTCCATCGGGTCTACGCTGGCCAAGGGCCATATCCAGGGCGTCTTCGACCAGTTCGCTTCGCAGATGGTTGGCCATGGACCAGCCGACCACGCGGCGACTGAAGGCGTCTATGACCACCGAGAGGTAGAGGAAGCCCGCATGGGTAGGCACGTAGGTGATATCGGCTACCCACAACCTGTCTCTGGAAGGAGCGGTGAAGTCCCGGTTGACCAGATCGGGCGCCATCCTGCCCTGATCGGATCGCAGAGTAGTACGCACGGCTCTGCGACGAGATACTCCGCTGACAGAGGCCATACGCATCAGGCGAGCAACACGTTTGCGTCCTGCGCGTATGCCCGACTCGCGCAGTTCGGCATGGATGCGCGGCGCACCGTAGGTACCGTAGGAGTGTTGATGGATCAAGCGGATCCGGCTAAGAAGCATAGCATCCTCTCTGGCTCTCCTGGAGACGGATCGCCTGAGCCAGACGTAGTAGCCGCTGGGGGAGACATCCAGCAGACAGCACATCCGGCGAACGGGATAGGCGGCCTGATGCGCCTTTATGAACGAGAAGACCCGGGCGGAGTCTCGGTCTCCCGGGCGAACCAGGCCGCGCCTTTTGCCAGGATCTCCCGATCCATCCTGAGCTGTCTGTTTTCACGGCGCAGACGGCGCAGCTCGGTCCGTTCTTCGGTAGTCAGGCCGTCTTCACGCCTGCCTTGATTCAGGTCGTCCTGTTTGACCCAGTTGCGGATGGCTTGTGCGGTGGGCTCGAACTCCTTGGCCAGTGCTTCGGGACTGCGGCCGGAGCGAACGAGATCTACCATCTGCTGGCGGAAGGCCGCTGGATAGGGGGCACGGGATCTGGGCATGTGGCTCTCCTTTCAAACACAAGAAGTTACATGTCCACTAAACCGGGTCAACATCACAACCCAATTCCTATCGCAAGAAGTATTAATTCCATTTCTAAATTACCCACACGGTTCTTCGACAACCGGTAAAGACTGGTTGTCGATATCTTCGCTGAACAGGTGAATGTGCCGTACAGGGATAGATACGGTTATCCGACGTGGTGTCTGGACTCCACCTTCAAGACCGGTATATATCATGGTCTCGATCTCGACATATCTTTCTTGCGGAACAACAGGCGGTGGCGTATATTGGTAGGACATGATCGTTCTCCTTAGCGGTGGAACGTGATGGTTGCTGGTGCTCTTACACCGGTGACAAAACACACGAAGCCCATTGCCCTGCTCCAACAGGGTGGCTTCAGTAAATAGCCTACAAACAAGAAAACCCCTTTGGCATGTTTAGTCAACAGGGTTTTCTTTTGTCTATGGTTCTGTGTAGTCTATTTGGATTCCGTTCAAAGTTGTCCAGGGTTCACCACGTTTAAGCAAAAACGCCGCGCTAAAATTCCTCAATCCTACCGTTTTACAACACATTTCATAAAACGCATGCCCCCTCATTTTTGATGGCTCGCTGATGCTCCTTTCTTGATATAATGTGATGTCTTGAACGCTTCGCATGGACTCGAACTAATGAGAAACCATACTAGGGAAAAAGGAGACACCACCCATGAAGAAGTTAGTTACGAGGTTCCTGCTCCGCACCCAAGGGACCAGAACCACATTCCCGCCCTATCCGGGTGGGTCCTCTTCCGCGTCCAACCATCGCGCGTCCCGCCCGACGGCGGCGGCACGCGCAGTATCTGTCGCCTGCTACGCAGCGGCCGGGCTCCTCGTGGCCGTCGCCGGGCTCCTAGCCCTGCCGCTGCCGGCCCAGGCCCAGAAGACCACCTTCGTCTCCAACACCGGTCAGAGCACCGATCCCGATGTCCGGGAAGTCGGTCCCCACGGACATCTCTGGCAACTTCAAGCACAGCAGTTCAGGACCGGCGACAATGAGGGTGGCTATACGCTCTCGACAATTCAAGTCCGGGTAGATGATTTCGGGTCGAATTCTCGGCCAAAGGTGAGCATCTACACGACCTCATCCGGCAATCCCGGCAGCAGCCTGTACGTGCTGACCAATCCGGCGACGCTTAACGACGACGCGATCAACAGCTTCAGGGCGCCGGCCAATGCGACCCTCGAAAAGGACACCAATTACTTCGTGGTGTTCGAGGCGCTGGGATCAGGCAGTAACCTTCGATACGACTTGGAGGTCACGACCAGTAATTCCGAAGATTCGGGGAAGGCGAGCGGATGGAACATCACCAACAGTTCGCGGCAGCGGTCTACGACTGCTACAACCTGGGATAACCTTGCCGGCAAGCTCAAGATCGCAGTCAGGGGAACTATCCCGCCCGCCATCTCGATCGCGGACGCAAGCGCCGCCGAGAACGCCGGCCACCTCTTGTTCGAGGTCACGCTCTCGCGATCCTTCCAGAACTCGGTGAAGGTCGACTTCGAGACTATTTCGGGAGGCACCGCCACCGAAGGCGTCGACTACCATGCTCGTGGCACCTACACCCACGTCATTCTGGCGGGAGACAGGACCGCGCAGATGGGCTTCGCGCTCATTGAGGACACGGCCAACGACGCCGGGGAGACGGTGAAGGCAAGGCTCAGCAACGCGCGCGTGGTCGATGCGTACGGCAACGTAAGAAAGTTGCTCGCCATCACGACCGACGAGGCGACGGGAACGATCACCGCGCCGGCGACCACCACGACCATCGTGCAGGGTCTGACCATTGGGATCCAAGACGCGACCGGGGACGAGGACGACGGGTACCTCCTTTTCAAAGTCAAGCTCTCGAAGAAGTATGACGACCTTGTGTGTTACGACTTCGAGGCCATCTCGGGTGGCACCGCCACGGAAGGAACGGACTACCACAAGATCCCGAAAGCCACGTACTGGATGGCGATCGGAAAAAAAGTGGACAAGCCCTTCGTCCTCCTCATCGACGATTCGGTGAACGACAACGGCGAGACCGTGAAGGTCAAGATCAGCAATGCACGGCTGTGCAATGACGCATCCCAGACGGTTTCCATCACGAGGGCCGAGGCGACCGGAACGATCAGAAACAGCGATCCGCTACCGCGGGCATTGATGGCGCGGTTTGGGCGGACAGCGGCCGTGCACGTGGTCGAGCAGGTTGAGGAGCGCATCCGGGCGCGTCGCACGCCGGGTATGAGTGCGCGGTTAGCCGGACGGGAGCTGCGGCCGGGCATGACGGATGATGTGTCGAGGGGTTTACTGAGGCAGTTGGGCAGCCTGGCCCGCTCAAAGGCCCCGGTGGAGGAAGGCAATAACTCCATGGCCGGGTTTCCTGGCGTGGACACCGGCTTTGAGGCTTCGTTTCGGACGACTGGACGTACCGGGGTCACACCTATCGCGTTGGATCCGCAAAGTGCAGCGACCGGTCCGAATTGGATCGGCTATCTGAAGAGAGGGTTCGGCGTGGGCGACCTGCTGACAGGGTCGTCGTTCGAGCTGAACCGCGAGACCGGCCACGGGGGCGTACTGTCGTTCTGGAGCAGGGGGGCAAGGTCGCAGTTCACAGGTCGGGAAGACCGCGTGACGCTCGACGGCCGTACTGCTACGACGATGGCCGGGGCCGACTACCGGAAGGGTCGGCTGGTTGCGGGACTGTCGCTTGCGCACAGCCGTGGCCAGGGCGACTACAAAGGAGTGGGCGTTGGTGCTTTGGCATCGTCGGTGACCGGCCTCTATCCCTGGCTGGGCTACCAGGCGACGGACCGCATAACGGTGTGGGGTGTGACAGGCTTCGGGAAGGGCTCGCTGCGACTGACGCCCGGTACGGGTGGAGCGCTGGAGACGGGATTGTCTATGGCGATGGCAGCGGCTGGAATGCGAGGCGAGCTGGTGGCACCTGTGATGGGAGGCTTCGGGATGGCCTTCAAGACGGATGCATTATGGGTGGCAACCTCGAACGCGGGCTTGGACGGTCCGGCGGGCAGCCTCGCGGCGACACGGGCGGTGGTGACCCGTTTCAGGGCGGGGCTGGAGGCCTCGCGCGGCTATGACTTCAGGAGCGGGTTGTCACTACAGCCCAGCCTGGAGGTCGGACTACGGCAGGACGACGGTAACGCTGAGACGGGTGCGGGCGTAGATGTCGCTGGCGGCCTCATCTTCTCGGTCCCGTCAAGGGGGATCAAGGCCGACCTGCGCGTCCGGACGCTGCTTATGCATCAGGATCAGGATTACCGGGAACGAGGTGTGTTGGTGTCGTTCAGTTACGATCCTAAGCCATCGACGCCGCTGGGCATGACGGTGCGGTTGGCGCCGTCATGGGGCGGACAGGCCAGGAGCGCCGCCGAGGCGCTCTGGAGCCGGGAGACGATGAAGGGGCTGGGAGGACGACGCCCGGCAGCAGGCGCTCGGTTCGATACCGAGCTCGCCTACGGACTTCCGGTCGGCGGACGGCTGGTCGGGACACCTTTGTTCGGTATCAGGACTTCCGCGACATCGCGCTACTACCAACTGGGCTACAAGTTGGCCGTGTTACAGCGTGGTGCTATGAACTTCGAACTGGGTGTTGCCGCCCAGCGCCGGGAAAGCCTCGTCCGTGGAACAGTGGACAGAGGAGTGACAGGCCGAGTCACGATGACCTGGTAAGCATAGCTCTCCAGGTTGTGGTCGACTCACGATGCTGGTGGACAGTACAGGAATGCAGCTCGCCGGCTGCGTGCTAGCTAAGGAACGTACGGGTTAAAACTGAAGCTTAACTGGTTGTCCCATTTTGTAGTGTACTACATTTACTTACTAACTTACGGAATAACAAGTTATGGGCTGACCAACCCAAATTATTGAAAGATGCCTTGCCGCCATACGGACAACAGG
Organism: bacterium; assembly: GCA_965262815.1. Taxonomy (GTDB): domain Bacteria; phylum JAAXHH01; class JAAXHH01; order JAAXHH01; family JAAXHH01; genus JAAXHH01. The sequence goes on from OZ253560.1 coordinate 1,542,135, forward strand.
GCACAAGCGGCTCAATGACGGTGAGGCGCCTGGCAACCTCTCAGCCGCTCGTGTTGCACGTCAACCCGCTGGATCAACGGCAGGCGGATTGCCGCAGTTGGCCGGTCGCTGCGCTCGTGCTGGTTGTGGACCCGAGAAGTGATACGCGGATCGATCCCGATCTGGTAGCGGAGAGCCTTGGTCTAACGCCGATGGAGAGCCGTGTCGCGGTGATGATGGCCGAAGGCAAGGCTATCCGTGAGATCGCCGCGGCGACTGGCCGCAAGGAAAGTACGATCCGCTGGCACGTGAGGCACATATTTGCCAAGCACGGAATCACCCGGCAGGCTGAGCTGGTGCGGCTGGTGCTGTCTATGGCTGGCGTTCCGGACGATAGGCGTTGAATGCAACGAAGCCGCTAAGTCAGTGCTGAAGTCGGCCGTGTTGCCGTCGTTTACTCAGTTTCCCGCGGGATATTCGGCTAAAACCTCTCAAGATTGTTGATGTTTCACCAGGTCGTCGCGTAACCTTCTCCTAAATTCCTCATTTATGCCGTTTTTACCTCAGCTTTCCATTTTAAAGGGAATTATATACGAAAGTCACATTTAGTCCTTGACTATGCCGCCTGGCAAGTTCAAGACGGTCCGCATCGATGTCTCAGAGCGTGGCGCACGCTACCGCCGGTTGCGATTTGCGCGGCGACCTGGCCGATTATACCAGAACCCACAATCAACACGCGTTCTTCCATCTTCTGGCATCACGACATACTCTTCATGGCAGGTGCTTAAATACAGTACATCACCACACCGCAGTTCGCAGACGTCCGGCCCCACTTCAATCACCCGTCCTACATTCTGGTAGCCGAAGCCACTGGTGGGCAGTTCTTCGTCATTGGGCGCGTTGTTACCGGTGTGTCCCTCTGGCTCTGGCCAATCCCGGACAAGGACTTTCTGTCTCCTCCTATCGGGTAAGTCCTGAATGCTTAACGCTCGCATGGACTGGTTCCTCCATAACACAATGAGTCGTATGGTTTCTTGGTCTTAGCCGGCATTTCAATACACAGAACATGTTTCTGAGGTTCCCAGGCAACAGATCAGAACGAGGCGAAGAGGACTTGCTCGATGTTTTCCAATTTTGGAAACATTGGAAGAGAATGCCTACCTTGAGATTGGAACCAGAGTTTGGAGTCCATTTCGTCAGTGAGATTTGGTAGCTATAAGAGTGTTGGTATTTTTTATTCAGGTATTTTCTTGCACATTATACACATTATACACATTATACATAAAATGTTGATGCTGATGTCCTGATGTCACTCTAATTGAAGTTCACCCGGTATCCAATTCGATCAATAATGTACAGCACGATCCTTCGATACTCACCCATACTCGTAGGTTTGGCCATAATCATCCTGACCACCTGTGGTAAGGATAGTCCACCAAGCCGAACCCTCCTGAGTCCCCACCTCCTGTGACTCCGGTGGCCACACGGATAGAGAAAACCTCTTCATTGGCTACGCTTAATTCAGTTGGACATACCGTCCAACTGACCCCAGGGTATTTGATTAGAACAACAGTACTTATGAATGGTGCTGTCGTGATCTGGTCTAGTACCGACATAACTGTAGCAAGCGTAGACGCACAGTGATTGGTCACCGCCTTCAAGAACGGTATCGTACCAGATTACTACGCGTTGGGTAGCATGAAAGAAAGAGTCGTTTTCAATTGCGAAAATAGAGGTAGTGAACCGGTGACCATTCCCGATGCCAACTTTCAGGCTGTAATTGAAGAAGCTTGGCTAAACCCGAACGGCACGCCGATAACTGAAGTGGAAATGTTTGCTTTGACTGAACTTTCCGTACCAGGAGCGGACATCAGAGATTTGACCAGGCTAGAGTTTACTCTCAACCTGACATTTTTTGGACTCACGGTACAACTATGATATCAGGGACATCTCGTCACTGGCAGGACCTGCCTGACTATACGTTTTCGGAGGGTTTCGCCGGTACGTGCGGCGATCAGTCATATGATATTCTTTCCGTGACTCGGATAACGACCTGCGGATCTAATTTTGTTCCAATGTAAACTCAACGTTTTCGATTGGGAAAGGCGCGCCACACCTGGTGCGCGAGACCACCCATCTACCAGTCGATGGAGTTATTCAGGGAAGAAGGTTCCGGTTCTTGGTAACAGGGTGGGGCCCACTGGAGACCCGGTGTGCATGGTGGTGAAATTATGACGCCAAGTCCGAGGGGCGAACAAGCGCTCAGAGCGATCACGGTTCAGTCCCTGGTCGATCTCGGCTATGGTGTCGACGTCACGCATGCCGACGCATATTTTCTGCGGGGTGCGGTGTCCGCAAAGGTGAGTGCAAAGGATGTGGTGAAACCGGAAACATCGTGCGCCGACAGTGAAGTTCAGGAACCGATCTTTGTAGTCGATGAGTTGGGGAATATCATCCACACACTACGCGATTTGGAATATCTTGAAAATGGGACCAGATGCATGTTTGAGTGTCGAAGAAGTACCGATTCGCGACCTATAGAAACTATACTGTCTAGTAACGATATTTAACCCCACAAAAACGATAGTTCCTTTATGTCCGATCCTGGAGCTATGGTGAACCTTCGATACCGGGTCCTCCTGTTCGTATGATGGTTGGCCGGCAGCGTCGACGGCAGAACGCGTTTGAAATGAACGCCCGACGTTATCGGGCGCCTGCTGCCAGAAAGTACAAATGTTCTCCGTTAACGAGATGATACGATCCGCAGTCGTCAACGCGTTGATCCTGCAGGAACGCTGGCAGAGCGGGGTGGCGTTCAACCCGCTGTCAGCCAGGACAACCCAGGATCCCTATCCCGTCTATGCGGCACTCCGAACCCGGGCTCCGGTACACCGCAGCAGGCTTTTGAAAGCCTGGGTGTTCACGCGTCACGCCGACGTGGGTTCCATCCTGCGCGACCATCGGCGCTTCGGAAACGACCCGCGCAAGGGCACTTGGACGCCTCGACAGCGTGCCATGCTGCCGCCGCCGGAAGAATTGACCATGCTGTTGCTGGATCCGCCCGACCATACGCGGCTGCGCGTGCTCGTCTCCAAGGCCTTCACTCCGAAGTCGGTAAACGCTCTCGAACCCCCCGTCCGCAACATGCTGGGGAGACTGCTGGACGATATCGGGGACCCCACCGCGTTTGATCTCATGCAGGCGGTAGCCCGGCCCTTGCCCATGATCGTTATCGCAGAGATGCTGGGCGTTCCGGCCGAGGACAGGGCCCAGTTCGCCATCTGGTCGGCGCAACGCGCGCGTCTTCTGGAACCGTTGATCAGTCGGCGCGAACGCAAGGCTGGGGAAGCGGCCTCGACGGCTTTCGACGCCTATTTTCTACCGCTCATCGAGAGGCGGCGGACCTCACCGCGAGAAGATATCCTCAGCGCCCTGGTGCAGGCGCAGGACGAAGGCGAACATCTGAGCGAACGAGAGACATTGAACATGCTGCGTCTGCTCCTCAGCGCCGGCAACGAGACCTCAGCCAACCTGATCGGCAACGGCATCCTTGCTCTGCTTCGCCATCCCGATCAGCTGCAGCGGCTCCGGGAAGACCCGGACCTTATACCGATGGCGGTCGAGGAGCTATTGCGTTTCGATTCTCCGGTGCAAGCGGATTTCAGGCGTGTGCTTGTCGACTGCGAGGTGAATGGATTTACATTACGGAAACGCGACAACATCGTTCTTCTTTTAGGCGCTGCAAACCGGGATCCAGAGGTGTTCGTGAATCCCAACCGGCTTGATGTCGGGCGCAACCAGGGTTCGCACCTCTCGTTCGGGAGCGGGATCCATCACTGCCTCGGCGCCCCGCTGGCGCGCCTGGAAGGCCGGATCGTTCTTGAAACACTGCTCGAACGTTTCTCGTCTATAAACCTGCTTACGGACCGCCCGCGGTTCCACAAGAGTATCGTTCTGCGGGGCCTTCAATCCCGACCACTCCGCTGCGACAGGAATTGAAACATTGACGTAATACGCAGCCGCCACATGGTGCGTTTGTGCTCCGCCTCAACAACTCGGGCCATAGTGGATACCTACCAGATGACAATCGCTACACGACGAGCTTTGGTCCGATCCGGCCGTGGCGAAACCAGAACGCAGGATAGCCATAGGGAGTAAGGTGAACAAAAGAATGTGCACGCCATTGGAGACGAAGGAATCAGGACTTTGCCCGAAGGAGAATCTGGAAGTGAATGTACAGCTATGAGCGAACGAGACAAGTTCGATCACATCCTGGCATCGTTGCACGAAACTACGCTCGATGACGCCTGTTGGCCGGAAACCTCCGGTCTGATTGATGAAGTACTCGGCGCCGAAGGAAATTCCCTGGTTTTCGGTGAAGGTAACCCCGACGAGGGCATCCAGATCTTTTATGCCGGATTATACTACCACGGGCAACGCCATAGAGAGCTGGAGAGAGAGTATTTTGACGCCTACTATCCCATAGATGAACGTGCCCCGCGCCTGCGGGAACTGCCCGACAGCCAACCGGTCCACATTACTACGCTTTACACCGACCAGGAGTTGAAATCGTCTCCGGCCTACAATGAACTGCTGGTGCCAAACCATGTAGGAAACAGTCTCAACATGCGTCTGAATGGACCCAATGGGACGCGCATCGTCTGGGTCGTCAACGATCCAATTGATCGCGATGGCTGGTCATCCACCAAGATAGAAATGATCCAGCGCCTCCTACCTCATATTCGCCAATATGTGAGCGTTCGACATGTGCTGTCTGGTGCCGAAGCCCTGGGCGCGTCGCTCGCCGAACTGCTCGAAAACACCAGGCAGGGCATCATCCAGCTGGACAGTCGCGGGCGAATAGTGGCGACGAACGACCGTGCACTGGACTTCCTGCAAACCGGCGATGGCTTGTTGGACAATGATGGTTACCTGTTCGCACACTACTCGGCAGACAACACCAATCTTCAGGAATTGTTGAAAGACGCCTTGCCGCCATACGGACAACAGGGCATAAGCGGCTCAATGACGGTGAGGCGCCTGGCAACCTCTCAGCCGCTCGTGTTGCACGTCAACCCGGTTGATCAACAGCAGGCGGATTGCCGCAGTTGGCCGGTCGCTGCGCTCGTGCTGGTTGTGGACCCGAGAAGTGATACGCGGATCGATCCCGATCTGGTAGCGGAGAGCCTTGGTCTAACGCCGATGGAGAGCCGTGTCGCGGTGATGATGGCCGAAGGCAAGGCTATCCGTGAGATCGCCGCGGCTTTGGGCCGCAAGGAAAGTACGATCCGCTGGCACGTGAGGCACATCTATGCCAAGAACGGCATTTCCCGGCAGGCAGAACTGGTGCGGTTGGTGCTGTCAATGACTGGCGTTCCCGACGCTGGGCTAGAATGAAATAGAGACTCTTCGTCAGTGTAGTAGTAGGCCCGTGTTGCCGTTGTTGCCTCAGCTAGTTTTACACAAATAGAAAACCCCCTCCATTCTGCTGTTTTTCTCCGCTTTCCTCCAATAAAAAAGCTGATCCCCTCAATTTAGATGGCGCACAGGCCGCACCTTTTGTGTTATCTACAGGATCGCGTGAAAACGCTCCGTTTTATCTCGCTGGTGCAGGCACCATGATGATCTATGGTGATTGGAAGTCATATGGAAACTGGAGGTTTATTTTGTCAAGAACGTCTACTGGCGAAGTAGGTGGTCTAAGGTCAAAGGTCGAACAACTATACCAATTGATCGGACGGCACATCCCTTGTCCCAAACTGAGCATATCGCGGCGGAATGCGCTGTCTGTAACACCTCTTCCCATCTCCGATTTATCAATGGCCGGTTATCCTCATAGTGGTCCAGACCTTCGCGAAATGGACGGTGACTCCATTCATCTACGCGAGCATCTGCAGCCAGTCGCGGCGCGCGGTTTGGCGACCATGCCGTTCCTGGTTTATATCGCATGGTCTGTCTTAGCGAGCTTACTGGTCCTTGCGGCTCCCGCGCAAGCCCAGACCACAATCTGGACGGCCACGCTGACGCCGAGGGCCACATTCTCAGGGACCCCCGTACCGTTGGGCTGTGACAACTCCTCGTCGGGGAATAGAAAATGCAGCAACTCGAACACGTTGAGCGACGATTTCACCGATGACGGTACGAGCTACGCGGTCACTAAATTTTTTACCAGGAACGGAGGCTTGACATTCAAGCTCAATACGGGTGCCACAGCCGCCACACAGGGTCTGACACTGGTGATTGACAGCGAGGAATTCGTCCTTAAGGAGGCCAACCAGATCAACGGCGCCAAGACTCAATGGAAGTGGAATAGCACCACCCTGGGTTGGACTGCCGGGACCGACGTCGCCGTGTCGCTCGTTGTGACCGACGCTCCCGCCACCGGCCAGCCGACGATTTCCGGTGGGGGGCAGGTGGGCAAGACGCTGACGGTGGCGACGGACTACATCGAGGACCCGGATGGGCTGCCGACGACCCCCACGTTCACCTACCAGTGGGTGTGGGTGGACGGCTCCACCGACACAGACATCCCCGGGGCGGCCTCCGAAACCTACACGCTGACCGCGTCCGATCTGGGCAAGCAGATCAAGGTGAAGGTGAGCTTCACCGACTTACGGGGCCACGCCGAGGGCCCGCTCACGAGCGACGCGTATCCCCGAAACGGGACAGTGACAGTGGTGGTGTTGCCGGGCCCCTGTCCCGCGGTCAACGACTGGTGCGCGACGATGACGGTGGCAGACGACGGCACTGGGTTCGGGTATGAGTTTGACAAGTCCGGCTCGCTCGACGACAACATGATCGAATACGGCGGCAAAGAAATCGAAGTCTTCAAGGTGTACTCCCTTAGCCACTTCTCGGGTGACGAGTTTTTCTTCGAATCCATCCCGCGTGTGCCGCGCGGCACGGTGATCACCGTTGGCGACCTCACGCTTACGACGGACGCGGAATCGGATAACGGCATCTTTGGCAATGAATGGGTCTGGACCCCCGGCGAGTTGCCCCCCGAGCTGCTCTGGTCGGACGGCCAGGAAGTCAGGATCAGTCTCGTGTTGGGGAGTTTCCCGGCGGAGGGCGCGGTCACGATTTCCGGCACGGCAAGGAAGGGGCTGATGCTCACCGCGGACATCAGCGACATCTCCGATCCCGATGGCCTGACGAACCCCAGTTACACTTACCAGTGGGTCCAGGTGGACGGCACGACCGAGACCGACATCACCGGGGCGACGGGAGCCAGCTATACGCCAGTCGCGGACGATGTAGGCAAGCAGGTGAAGATCAGGGTCAGTTTCACCGACGATAGAGCTCATCCTGAAGCCGTGACCAGTGAGGCGTATCCGTCGAGCGGATCCATTGGGGATAGCACCATCCGGAGCCTCGTTGAAACGTTTACCTATCTGACGGTGCAGCAGGCAGAAAACATCGGCGACCCCGTGCGGGCGTCCGGCGTGGAAGGGTCTGTCAACTACAGGCTGGAAGGCGAGGACGCGGGCAAATTCATGATCTCGTCATCGAGTGGCCAGCTTAGCACCAGGGTGGGCGAGCGCTACGACTACGAGGAGAAGCCGAGCTATGTGGTGACCGTGAATGCCGTCAACCAACAAGGCGGAAGTGTCTCGATCCTGGTCATCATCAACATCGTGGACCTGGCCGAAAGACCGACGCAGCTGGGGGCGCCGACGGTGTCGGCGACTGCGGGGAGCATCACGAGCCTGGACGTGAGCTGGACGGCGCCGCCCAACGTGGGGCGTCCGCCGATCACGCACTACAACCTGCGCTATCGGGAGGATTCGGTAGAGACATGGACTGATGGCCCGCAGAACGTGACAGGCACTGCGGCGCAGATCACGGACCTGACAGCGGACACGCCGTACCAGGTTGGGGTGCAGGCGGTCAACCACGAGGGGTCGGTCTGGTCCGGATACGGCGTCGGGCGCACGGACGCTCCGACGGTAAGCTTCGGGGCATCGGCCTACACCGCGATCGAGGGAGTTCAAAGCGCGGCGGTGACGGTGCAGTTGGACCCGCCGGCATCGAGCGCCGTGACCATACCGGTGACGACGGACCCGCAGGGCGGCGCGACCAGCGCGGACTACGACGGCGTGCCGGGGACCGTGACCTTTGCCGCTGGCGAGACGGAGCAGACGTTCACCGTCACGGCCACCGACGATTCGGTCGACGATGACGGCGAGAGCGTGCAACTGGGCTTTGGCGCCCTGCCGTCGGGCGTGTTGCTCGGCAGCCCGTCGACGGCTAGGGTGGCGCTGGTGCAGGACGCGGGCGTGACGACCTGGTACGTGTGGTTCGGCGAATCATCCTACACGGTCACCGAGGGCGGCACGGCGCGGGTGACCCTGCACCTGAACGCCCCCTGGAAGCCCGAACTGAACGAGGCGCTGACGGTGCCGCTGTTCGATCCGCAGCATGAGGGCGGCGCATCGGCGGACGATTACTCGGGCGTGCCGACGAGCGTGACCTTCCAGCGGGGGCAGACCCAGACGTCGTTCACGGTGCGGGCGACCGACGACAGCGAGGACGACGACGGCGAGCGCGTGGTGCTGCACTTCCGCCGCCTGTTTCCGGACGACCTGGAGGCGGGCCGCTACGGCGCGCGCGTCGCCACGCTGCATCTCGCCGACAACGACGGCGATACGGCGGTGACGGTGTCCTTCGAGGCGGCGAACTACACGGCGGCCGAAGGCGGCGCGACGGCGACGGTGCGGCTGCTGCTGGACACGCCGCCGGGCCGCTCGGTGACGATTCCGCTGACGCCGAGCCACCGCGGGGCCACGGCGGGCGATTACACGGGTCTGCCGGCGAGCGTGACCTTCGGGGCGTCGGACACGGTGCAGAGCTTTACGGTCACCGCGACGGACGACAGCGACAACGACGATCGGGAGAGCGTGGCGATCGGCTTCGGGTCGCTGCCCTCGAAGGTCTCGGCGGGCAGCCCGTCCGAGGCGGTGGTGCAGCTGACTGACAACGACCACGGCCACACGAGTCTGCAGGTGAGGTTCGACGCCAGCGCCGGGGCGGTGCGCGATGGCGTCGAAGAGGGCGGGGCCTATCGGCTGGGCGTCAGACTGAACGTGACGCCGGGCCAGGAACTGACGATTCCGTTGACGTATGCGTATCTGGGCGGCGCGACGGCGGCCGATTTCAGCAACCTGCCGGCGAACGTGACCTTCGGGACAAACGCGACGTCGGCGGGCGTGACCATCCGCCCGGTGGACGACTTCGAGGAGGATCCCGGGGAGAGCCTGAAGGTGTCCTTCGGGTCGTTGCCGGCCGGCGTGTCGGTGAGCTCGTGGAGCGGCCGCTCCACGATCATCCCGGTCATTAACAACGATACCACGCCGGGCCTGTCGGTGTCGGATGCGAGCGCGCGGGAGTGGCCAAACACGAAGGTGTGCCTGGTATTCGTGGTGACGATGGACCTGATGGACGTCGATCACGACGTGAGCGTAGACTATGCGACGCGCAGCGGCACGGCGGCGGCGGGGCAGGACTTCAAGCCGATCTCGGGCACGCTGGTGTTCCGGCCGGCCGAGAGTAAGCGCCGGACCGCGTCGAAGAGACTGTGCGTGGAAGTGATCGACGATGACTATGACGAAGGCGTCGAGCAGATGACGCTGGTGCTGTCCAACCCCGTGCGGGCCTACCTGATCGATGGAACCGGAACCGGGTCTATCAGCAACTCCGATCCGATGCCGCGAGGGTTTTTAGGGCGGTTCGGGCGTACAGCGGCGGTAGAGGTAATCGCGCAGGTTGAGGAGCGCATCCGGGCACGTCGCACGCCGGGTATGAGTGCGCGGTTAGCCGGACGGGAGCTGCGGCCGGGCATGACGGATGATGTGTCGAGGGGTTTCCTGAGGCAGTTGGGCAGCCTGGCCCGCTCAAAGGCCCCGGTGGAGGAAGGCAATAACTCCATGGCCGGGTTTCCTGGCGTGGACACCGGCTTTGAGGCTTCGTTTCGGACTACTGGACGTACCGGGGTCACACCTATCGCGTTGGATCCGCAAAGTGCAGCGACCGGTCCGAATTGGATCGGCTATCTGAAGAGAGGGTTCGGCGTGGGCGACCTGCTGACAGGGTCGTCGTTCGAGCTGAACCGCGAGACCGGGCATGGCGGCGTACTGTCGTTCTGGAGCAGGGGGGCAAGGTCGCAGTTCACCGGTCGGGAAGACCGTGTGACTCTAGACGGCCGTACTGCTACGACGATGGCCGGGGCCGACTTCCGGAAGGGCCGGCTGGTTGCGGGACTGTCGCTTGCGCACAGCCGTGGCCAGGGCGACTACAAAGGAGTGGACGTTGGCGCTTTGGCATCGTCGGTGACCGGCCTCTATCCCTGGCTGGGCTATCAGGCGACGGACCGCATAACGGTGTGGGGTGTGACAGGCTTCGGGAAGGGCTCGCTGCGACTGACGCCCGGTACGGGTGGAGCGCTGGAGACGGGATTGTCTATGGCGATGGCAGCGGCTGGAATGCGAGGCGAGCTGGTGGCACCTGTGATGGGAGGCTTCGGGATGGCCTTCAAGACGGATGCATTATGGGTGGCAACCTCGAACGCAGCCTTGGACGGTCCGGCGGGCAGCCTCGCGGCGACACGGGCGGTGGTGACCCGTTTCAGGGCGGGGCTGGAGGCCTCGCGCGGCTATGACTTCAGGAGCGGGTTGTCACTACAGCCCAGCCTGGAGGTCGGACTACGGCAGGACGACGGTAACGCTGAGACGGGTGCGGGCGTAGATGTCGCTGGCGGCCTCATCTTCTCGATCCCGTCAAGGGGGATCAAGGCCGACTTGCGCGTCCGGACGCTACTTATGCATCAGGATCAGGATTACCGGGAACGGGGCGTGTTGGTGTCGTTCAGTTACGACCCTAAACCATCGACGCCGCTGGGCATGACGGTGCGGTTGGCGCCGTCATGGGGCGGACAGGCCAGGAGCGCCGCCGAGGCGCTCTGGAGCCGGGAGACGATGGAGGGGTTGGGAGGACGACGCCCGGCAGCAGGCGCCCGGTTCGATACCGAGCTCGCCTACGGACTTCCGGTCGGCGGACGGCTGGTCGGGACACCTTTGTTCGGTATCAGGACTTCCGCGACATCGCGCTACTACCAACTGGGCTACAAGTTGGCCGTGTTACAGCGCAGTACTATGAACTTCGAGCTGGGTGTTGCCGCCCAGCACCGGGAAAGCCTCGTCCGTGGAACAGTGGACAGAGGAGTGACAGGCCGAGTCACGATGACCTGGTAAGCATAGCTCTCCAGGTTGTGGCCGACTCACGATGCTGGTGGACAGTACAGGAATACAGCTCGCCGGCTGCGTGCTAGCTAAGGAACGTACGGGTTAAAACTGAAGCTTAACTGGTTGTCCCATTTTGTAGTGTACTACATTTACTTACTAACTTACGGTCACCGCGAGAGACTACTCGGTGGACGATGATCTGGAGAGCGTGGCGATCGGCTTCGGTTCGCTGCCCTCGAAGGTATCTGCGGGCAGCCCGTCGCAGGCCGTAGTGAACCTGCTCGACAACGACGGCGGCGAAGAGATGCTGACGGTGAGGTTCGACGCCAGCGCCGGGGCGGTGCGCGATGGCGTCGAAGAGGGCGGGGGTTACCGTCTGGGCGTCAGACTGAGCGCGAAGCCGGACCGGACATTGACGATTCCGTTGACGTATCTGGGGGGCGCGACGGCGGCCGATTTCACCGAACTGCCGACGAACGTGACCTTCGGGACAAACGCGCCGTCGGCGGGCGTGACCATCCTCGCCTTGGACGACGATGCTTTGCCGGGCCTGTCGGTGGCGGATGCGAATGCGCGGTAGTTGCCGAACCCTCTCCCGCGCCTGATTTTCATTGTGACGATGGACCGGATGGACGTCGACCACGAAGTGCGCGTGGACTATGCGACGCGCAATGGCACGGCTTCCGGTTGGCATTCTAGGCGGATGCGCTCTGGGTGGACACCTCGACCGTTGACGTGAACGGCCCAGTAGGGAATCTCGCGGGAACTGCTGGTGTCGAGCACGGAGATGGGCCTGTCGGCGGAGGTGTGGATGCTGTTGGCGCACAATGCGGAAGGGTTCCGCGATTGGGGCATGTCGGTATCACTCAGCTTCGACCTGAGCCCTCGACAACCATGGGGTTCACGGCGCGGATGGAATACTCGTGGAGCGGCCGGGAATAAGGCGGCGCCGAGGCACTTTGGCGTGGCGGCCCGGTGTCGGTGCTGGCAGTCCGTGGCGGCCATGTTTCCGGTGGGAGGGTGCTCACGGTCCTCGGTTACGGGATGGCGATCGGAGACCGCTTGATCGGAACGCCGAGGATTGGTTTCAGCACTTCCGCGGCGGCACGAGAATACCAGCTAGGCTACAGCGTCGATGTACTCCGAAGGGAGAATATGGAGTTCAATCTGGGTATTGATGCCGCACGCCGGGAGCTCATGAACCTTCGAAACAGCCTCAACAACACGGAGCGGGCAGGCGGCGCATGGCCGTGCGTGGCGGACGGGACACCAAGTCGCTGCGAGGCATGATCAGCAGGAAGCTTTACTATCTGACCCAATCAAGGCTGCAGCACAACAACACTGATGTAGCAAGCTCATAACTTATGATTTCGAAACATATCGTGCATTTATTCATCTGATAGGGTGTTCCCTATGATGTTCGCAGATTATATCACAATGCGCAGAGTTATGTGGGCGCTTGGTATTTGCTACATTATGGCATTAATCATATCTGGCGGATGTGGCGGCAAGGAATCCCCAATCAAACCTGTGACGGTCACGCCGCCCTCGGTCGTTGGTATAACCGTAAGTCCTTCGACGGCAACGTTGGAGGTGGGGGGCTCGCAACGGTTTACGGCAACAGCGCGGACGGGTGATGGGTCGGTCGTCAACGGAGTGGTATTTGAATGGACGAGCAGCAACACAAGCGTGTTAACAATCAATACCGATGGCGTAGCCACGGCGGTTGCTGCTGGCTCAACAACAATAAAGGCGGTAGCAAACGGGGTATCGAGCTTACTTGTTACAATTACAGTCACCCAATCACCCGTGGTCAGAGTATCGGTCAATCCATCATCGGCACAGCAGATGACAGTGGACGACACACGGACGTTCACCGCAACCGCCCGGACTGCAGACAATTTGATACGCGACGACGTAAACGTATTGTGGTCGAGTAGCAACACTGGTGTGGTAGCCATCAACAGTGATGGCGAAGCCACGGCGGTTGCTGCTGGCGTTGCCATGATACGAGCCGAGGTGGACGGTGTCCGGAGTTCGCCGGTGGCTGTCACAGTAACGGGGCCGCCACCGCCCATGGTGGCTGTCGTAACGGTGAGACCATCCTCGGCTTCCGTTGAAGTCGGCGGCATGCAACTGTTCCAGGCGGCGGCAACCACGGACGACGGGACGGCTGTTCCGGATGTGGAGTTTACATGGACCAGTTCCGATGAAGTGGTGGCGACGATCAGTTCGACTGGACTGGCCACAGGTATCCATGCGGGCGAGGTCACGATCACTGCGACCGCGGGGGATCGGTCGGGCACGGCGACCGTGCAGGTTACTGATCCACCTCCACCAGAGCCGGTGGTAGCTGTCGTAACGGTGAGACCATCCTCGGCTTCCGTTGAAGTCGGCGGCATGCAACTGTTCCAGGCGGCGGCAACCACGGACGACGGGACGGCTGTTCCGGATGTGGAGTTTACATGGACCAGTTCCGATGAAGTGGTGGCGACGATCAGTTCGACTGGACTGGCCACAGGTATCCATGCGGGCGAGGTCACGATCACTGCGACCGCGGGGGATCGGTCGGGTACGGCGACCTTGCAGGTTACTGATCCACCTCCACCAGAGCCGGTGGTAGCTGTCGTAACGGTGAGACCATCCTCGGCTTCCGTTGAAGTCGGCGGCATGCAACTGTTCCAGGCGGCGGCAACCACGGACGACGGGACGGCTGTTCCGGATGTGGAGTTTACATGGACCAGTTCCGATGAAGTGGTGGCGACGATCAGTTCGACTGGACTGGCCACAGGTATCCATGCGGGCGAGGTCACGATCACTGCGACCGCGGGGGATCGGTCGGGTACGGCGACCTTGCAGGTTACTGATCCACCTCCACCTCCGACTCCACATGTACCAGTAAAATATCCTGACCTGGTAGTATCGTCCCCTTCGGTGAGCGAAACCGGTCCGGATGCCGGGGAGTCCTTCACTTTGTCGGCGACGGTGAAGAACGAAGGCGATGGAGACGCCGCGGCCACGACGCTGCGATATTACCAGTCGACGGACGCGACGATTACGACCTCTGACACGCAGGTGGGCACGGACCCTGTGGCGGCACTGGCAACCGAGGTGACCAGCGACCAGTCGGTGGATCTGACGGCGCCGGCGACGGCGGGCACGTACTACTACGGGGCATGCGTGGATGCGGTGTCCAGGGAGTCGGACACGACCGACAACTGCTCGGCATCGGTGAAGGTGGATGTGTTGGGCACACCCATCGTTCCGACTGGAGGAATCTGCGACCGAACCGAGCAGGTGCGCGACGCAATCGTGGACCTGATACCAGGCGATCAAACCTGCAGCGAGGTGACGGATGCCGATCTGGACGCGATAACCGCTACTCTGAATCTGAACAGGTCCGGGATCTCAAGTCTTCGATCAGGCGACTTCTCCGGGCTTGGCAGCATCCGGTCCCTGCTCTTGGCGAAAAACCAATTGACTGCGCTTCCGGCTGACATTTTTTCCGGACTGATTAACGTCCGGACGTTACGTCTTCACTCCAACGAGCTGAATTCGCTGCCGGGTAACTTGTTCGACGATCTCGCCAACGTGGAAATTTTGGATCTGGAGTTCAACAACTTGACCACGTTACCCTCTGGGCTGTTCGCTGGGCTGAATCTCAGATTCCTCGGCCTTGAGGGGAATCAGCTTCGAGCACTGACCGCCGGGATGTTCAATTCACTTGGCGGCAGCCTGATCTTGGATCTTTCGCACAACCAATTGTCGACATTGGGGAACCGTGTCTTCGCCAGTCTTGACATTAAATGGCTGGACCTGGCAAATAACCAGTTGCAGACGATTCCCGCGGGTGTACTATCGGGTCTCACCAGTCTGCAGACCCTCTACCTGGAGAATAATCCGGGCGCGAATTTTAATTTCACCATGACGATCCAGCGTGTTTCCAACACGAATCGAGTGGTGGTCGTGGTCCCTGAAGGGGCGCCGTTCGACATGACGACGACAATCAGCGCGACTGGGGGAATGCTGCCGGCCGGCGTATCTGAAGTCACGGTTTCGGTTGGGCACACGAGAAGCGCCGAAATTGCCATAATCCCGCTGGATGGGACGACTGTCAGCCTGGGCGCAGCGCCAGTCGTGCCATCATCTTCGTTTCTTGGAATCACGACCACAGTGGGCAACCCGGTTTCGTTTTAGGCGGCGGGACCATCGAGTTCGATGGGGAAGTCATCCGGAGGGACGGAAGGTTCGTCGTCCCGGAACTCGAGGATCTGAACCTGGAGTGGTTGAAGTGACGGGGCGTTAAACGGCGCCACTTCGTGAGATGGATGCGCCTGGAGATTTCCTGGAAGAGATCACATCACCAGAGCTATCAGCAGTAACTGGTGACGACGCTGTGCTACTACCGGTCGCCCGACGTCACCATATCGATTCCGACACGCAGGTGGGCACGGACACCGTGGGCGTGCTTGCGGCCGCTGGAACGAGCGCGGAGTCATTCGACCTGCCGGCGCCGGCGACGGCAGGCACGTAATACTATGTCGCGTGTGTGGATGCGGTGACGGGTGAGTCTGACACCACAGACAACTGCTCCGGGTCGGTACAGGTGGATGTCACGACACCCCCAACCCAGCAGACGCTAGCTAGCGTCAAGGTGACCGCCTCGCCGTGGGAGAAGCGACGGTGACCGCCCCGGTCTCCGGCTCGGCGAGCGCTTCGGCGACGGCAAACACTGCGCCGTTATCGCGGGCCAATTCAGTGCCGACGCTGCGAACGCCGTAATGTCGGTATCGGGCTCGCTGTCGAATATCACTTTGAATTCACCTCTGCATTGTAGTAAGTCTCATCTCGTTTATCATCAGCCCATAACTCGTTACTCCGAACGAATTTCCTCATAAGCCTTTCATATTGGGGATTTAACAATCATTTCGTTCTTGCTTGTTCCCAAACGATCCTGCAGATTTCTTCATAATTTGTTTGGATGAATGTTGGGACAATCTTAGAGCAGAATGAAGGAAATCACCGCTGCACAGATAAAATCGACACGTAACCGGCACCGACTCATCAAAAGCTGGGCTGCCTTTCTGGTCCCTCCAAAGAACAATTCCTGAGACTAAACCGACCCGTTAGTCCGCCGCGTCAGACGCCTTCCTGTTTCTTGAGGCCTGGAGCTATGATTAAAGGTTGTGGGTGGTTTCCCATCTCTTAACCATCGAGCTTCATCACCATCGGAGGAACCATGCGCGCTACGATTACTCTGTCTAGCATGTTCTTTGCCGTCCTCACCACCCAATCTTGCCGTAACGAAGCCCCCGAACCCACCCAGGAGGTCATTCAGGCTGAGGTAGTTGCGGCCCTTGATTCCCTGGCGGCAGAGCTGGTGGCGGAGCGGCCAACGGATACCGCCGCGTATGCACTGCGCTTGCAGGCCTACCTGGAGGCCCATCCTGAGTTCTACGGCAGTGCCATCGCGTTAGTGGATGAGTCTGGCACAGTCACTAGCTGCCCCTACGTCTATCGCACCACAGACGGCTACGATACCCTAGACCTTGCGACGCCGTCCTACAATATCAAGGGGCAGGATTGGTTCACGATGCCACTGGCGGCGAACGCGGGCATCTGGACAGCCCCTTACTTCGATGCGGGCGGCGGTGAGACCTGGATGATCACACGCTCTGTCCCGGTGCGTGACGACGAGGGTGTTTTCGCCATCGTCACCACTGATCTGCCCGTAGATCCTCCCGGAAAGGAATGACCGTTGACACAACAGTCAGGCCAACCTTTAGTACAACCCGGCAGTCCGGAAAATCAGCCCGGCATGCCCATGGAAATCCTGGGCATGTACCTTTTCATCGCCAGCGAACTCATCCTTTTCATAACACTGCTGTTCATACTTTTCTGGTTGCGATCCGGTCTCGTGGCCGAATGGCCGCCGTCGGGTCAACCCCGGTTGCCCCTGGGGATCACGGGTGTGAACACCGTGTTTCTCCTCATCAGCGGTTACACTATGCACCGCGCCTACCGGGCCGTGAAGCAGAACGCGTCCGCTCAGTTGACCCGGTGGTTGATGATCACGTGCGTGCTGGGCGTCGTCTTCCTCACGGTGCAGGGGTTCGAATGGATCCGGCTGATGCGCTTCGGACTGAGCATGGCCTCGAGCCTGTATGGCGCCATGTTCTATTCGATCATCGGACTCCATGCCATCCACGTTCTCGTGACCGTACTGGTCCTGCTCTACCTCTGGGTACGGTCCTCCTCCGGCATCTATACGCCCGAAAAGCATACGGGCGTCGTGCTGGGCTATATGTTCTGGCTGTTCGTCGTCCTCATCTGGCCCGTCCTCTACGTCCTGGTCTACCTGGTATAGCATCGCACCGCTACGTACAGCACCCCTTGGCAATCCGAACGCCATAGTCCGGTCGCTTGATTCTGGATGCTAAGAGGATATGCATCGATACGGCAGTGCGGCGATACTCCTCAGCCGAAGTCCGCGATGGAGGTCAGGTAGTTGTAACTCTGGCGGGCGGCGTCTTCGGGTTCCATGATCTCGGCAAAGGCCTGGTGCACGGTGACGTAGCCGTCGTACCCCATCTCTTTCAGCGTGTCCATGATGATGGGGAAGTCAATCCCGCCTTCGGCCTGCAGCGGTACCGGGTCGTGAGGCGCCGGACCCCTTACCCAGGTGTCCAGCGTCATGGAACCTTTCGGGTTCAGACGGTGATTCTGCAGGTAGACGTTGAAGAGCCAGGGAGCGAACCGCCTTATGGTTTCCGGTCCGTAATCCTGTCCGCACAGGTCGAGGTTCGCTGGTTCGTAGATGATGCCGAAATTCCTGCGGTCCACCTTCTTCAAAACCGAGACGGACTCTTCCACCGTTTCGAACAAGCTGCGCGTATGGGACTGGTGCGCCAGCCGGATGTACCGCTCGGCCGCCTCGTCCGAGGCCCGCTGCGCCCAGGCGATGTCTTCATGCTTTTTCATGCCGATTCGGATCAGGTCGGCGCCAAGCAGTTCGGTCAGGTCCAGGTAGGGCGTGATGTCGCGCAGGGCGTCCGGTGCGTGTTCGTTGTTCGCGGGTATGGGAATGTCTCCCGTAACCATGGAAACGGGCAATCCCCGTTCGGCTAGTACCTTTCGCACTCGGGTGATCTGTTCCAGGGGAGATTGAATGCCGGCCTGCGAAGCGCGCATGCACATGGCGGAGTAACCGAGCTCCAGGGCCAGGTCCGCCAGGTCCTCCATGGTACGGTTTGCTTCTTCCTTGTTCAATACGGATTCGGCGACGCGGACGGACAGGGATAGTTTCATGTACATATTCCTCTACGTGTAAATGGATACCATGATATCTTCTACGCTCTAGCGTATCTGTACTTCGGACCCTCCCGGCAGCCGGCAACCGATACAGGCCAGGATCTGGGCAGTGAAACGGTACGTGAGTCCCCACAGCACGGGTCCCCCGCCGTTCAACAGGTTTATTGCTGGTACCTCCCGTTTTCCCCATTCACCAGAGACGACGGTCCTGATGTGCCGGCCTTCATCCATCAGATCGGCCAACGGGACCCAGAAAGCGCTCCGGATCTCATGGTTGAGGGACAGGGTAGGGGCGTTCGCCAGAATGAATACAAACGCGGCGACGTGCACCCGGTTGAAATGAGTGGCCTGGTCGTCGAGCCGGCAAACGAATTCCGCCTTCGTGAGATCGAGGGACGTTTCTTCCTGCGTTTCCCGGATTGCCGCTTCCCGGGGCCCCGCGTCGGACGCGTCGATCCTACCGCCGGGAAAGCTGATGTGACCGGACCACGGATCGCCCTCGCGTTGCGTCCGGAGCAGGTAGAGCAACTCCAGTCCTGCACTCGAATCGCGTACCGGGACCGCCACAGACGCCGTGAGCTTGCTTGAACCCGCATCCAGCAACTTGCAGCGCATCGTTCGAAGTTTCTCGATCGGCTCTACTTCCGGCATTAAAATGTCTCCGTTACTTAGATGCGTCGTGGCCCGGCGAACGCTCGTTGCCGCACGTGATCAGGACCGGGCGAACGCTCGTAACCGCATGTGATCAGGACCGGGCGAAAACGACCGGGTTCCGGGGATGGTCGGCCCGCTGGCCCGGACGCCGGCTTCCCAGGTTGGCATCTATGACGGGCCGGTTTTCCTCGCTGCAAGCCGAATCGTCGATTCGGAGTCCGTCCTCGTAGAACGTGATTCCGAGGACTTCGCGTACGCGGCCCGACGTGTTGGCCCGTGCGCCGTGCACCACCCAGTGGCTGTGCAGGGTCGCGTCGCCGGCGGGAATCTCCTCTTCCACCACCGGAATCCGGTTTGTACGGATGTAGTCCCCGAAATACGATTCCGAATCGCGGTGTATACCCCTGGGACCGAGCACTTCACGCTGGTGGGTACCGCTCGCGAATCGGGGCGGGCCCATGTCGATGGCGGCGTCCACGAGGGGGATCCACATGGTGAGGACGTTTTCCGAGTACAAAGGCCAGTGCGGACCGTCCTGGTGCCATGGCGTGATCCAGCTTTCCGGTTCCTTGAACATCGCCTTGTCGTAGTATATGCGGACCGCGTCCACGCCCATCAGGTCGGCCGCGATCTTTCCGAAACGGCGTGACTGGATGAACAGGGCGGCACGCTCATCCGCCTCTCTCAGGTTGAACGTCTCCATGAATACACGGGAGAAGTCGTCCTCCGGCCGGTCGCTCATCTTATTCGCCCCGGCAAACCGGCCGACCGTTACCCTTTTCAGCACCGCGCGATACCTGGCGATCTCCTCCTTCGTGCAGACGCCCCCCAGGTGGACGTGGCCGTTCTCCCGGTATTGCCGTACGTGATTTGCGGTCAGAGGGTACTCCGTAGAAAGCCTTGGTCCGCCGGGATGTTCGCAGGTCGTCATGTCCGAAAATCCTTCCAGCCGTCATAGTAGAACGCCGGGGTAATCGGGCTCAACATGGAGTATTCGGGCAACTAATGTATTCGGATAGGGAAGTCAAGGGGTTTGCCCTGCCGCCAGGGATTCGGCGCTCCTATCTTTAAATCTAAATCCGGGAACGTTTTGCCGGCAATAGGCGTTTGAACGAGGGCAACCCCAATTCGCCCATCTGGCCCCGCCCTTGACAGAACTGGACTGTTGGTCTTTATTTGAGGGAACGCGGCGGACCAGGTCGAGGACCGACTATCTGTCGCGATTGTTACATGTGAGGTCTGGAGCATACCATGGACGAGAACGGCCCCATACTCGAATTCGAAAAACCGATATACGAACTCGAAAAGCGCATAGAGGAAATGAAGAACTATGCGGTGACCGAGAACCTCGACGCCCTGGCCGACGAGATCAAGCGCCTGGAAGAGGAAGTCTCCCGGCAGCGGCAGAAGACCTATGCCAACCTGACCCGGTGGCAGCGCGTGCTCATCGCCCGCCATCCAAACCGCCCCCACACGCTCGACTACATCAGCGGGATGATGGAGGATTTCGTCGAACTCCACGGCGACCGATCCTATGGAGATGACAAGGCCATGGTAACGGGACTGGCGAAGATGGACGGTCAGCCCATCGCCGTAGTGGGTCACCAGAAGGGGAAGAACACCAAGGAAAACGTGATGCGCAATTTCGGTATGGCCGGCCCTGAGGGGTACCGTAAGGCCCTGCGCATCATGAAGCTGGCCGAGAAGTTCGACATGCCGGTCCTGTCTCTCGTCGACACCCCCGGAGCCTATCCCGGGGCGGGCGCCGAGGAACGGGGCCAGGCGGAAGCGATCGCCCGAAACATATACGAGATGGGACGCCTGCGCGTGCCGATCATCGTCATGGTGATCGGCGAAGGCGCCAGTGGCGGTGCCCTGGGCATCGGTGTGGGCGACCGGGTCATCATGATGGAAAACGCCTGGTACTCCGTGATTAGCCCGGAACCCTGTTCCACCATATTGTGGAAAGACCAGGAAAAAGCCGCGGCTCGCAAGGCCGACTGTGCAGAAGCCCTGCGGCTTTCCGCCACTGACTTGCTGCAGTTCGGCGTCATAGACGAAATCGTCCCCGAGCCCTTCGGGGGCGCTCACCGCGACCATGAAACGGCCATTTCCAATGTCAGGAAATCCATCCTCAAGGCGTTGCACGACGCCCGCGGTCAATCCGTCTACGATCGCCTGGAAGCCCGGCTCGAAAAGTACAGCAACATGGGCGCCTTCGATGAGGTGCCCGACTCGGACGACTCATCGTAACCCCGTAACCGGGAGCGGGATTCTTGTTAAAGGCCATTAAGGGTGGCTTGATCATCAGCGGGAAGGGCGAAACCCCGATCCCCGATGGTCTGATCCTGGTGGATGGCAACCGGATCCATGCCGTCGGATCCCGCGACAGCCTTCCCATACCTGGCGACGCCGAAGTCATCGACCTGGGTACGGCCACGCTGCTCCCCGGCCTCATCGATACCCACGTACACCTCGTCATGAACATGGAGGCGGACTGCGTCACCTCCCTGGCGCACAAGAGCGCCGTCGAGTCCGTCGTCGAGGCCGCCCACAACGCCCGCCGCGCCTTGCGGGGCGGGGTGACGACCGTCCGGGACTGTGCCGACGTGTTCGGCGTGACCCTGACCCTGAAGCAGGCCATCGACGCGGGACGCCTCGACGGACCACGCATCCTGGCCTGCGGACTGCCGATCACGACGACGGCGGGGCATCTCAACACCATGGGGATCCGGGCTGACAATACCCATGAGGTCCTTAAGGCCGTGCGGACCGTCGTCGCCATGGGCGTGGACTGGATCAAGGTCTGCGCCACCGGCGGCGGTCTGACCCCCGACAGCAACGTACGGCGTGCCCAGTACTCGGCGGAGACCCTGACAGCTCTCGTTCAGGACGCCCACCGCCTGGATCGAAAAGTGGCCGCCCACGCCCACGGGACCGAGGGCATATTAAACTGTGCCATCGCCGGTACGGACAGCATCGAGCACTGTTCCTGGATGGACGAGCAGGAAGGCCATCGTTACGACGAAGACGCAGTCGAACTGATCCGGAAGAAGGGGCTGTACGTCAGCCATACCATCACGGGCCCGAGAACCGGATCGCCCGACGAGGTGGAGGAGCTCCTGAACAGCGAACTCGGCGAACGATTCGCGTTCCTCCGCCGGACGATGGAAGAGGGCGTCCGCATGGTCATTTCAAGCGACGCCGGAATACCGGGCTGCCGGTTCGAGGATTTCGGGGGAAGCCTGGTCATAGCGGTCAAGTGCTGCGGCTTCTCTCCCATGGGCTCGATTATCGCCTCTACGAGCCGGGCTGCTGAAATGCTTGGTATAGGGGACCGGGTCGGATCGCTGGAGCCCGGCAAGTTCGCGGATATCATCGCGGTCGATGGCGATCCGCTGCAGGATATTGGCTCCATCCGCCGGATCATCGGCGTGTTCAAGGACGGCCAGCGGGCCGTGTGACCGGTTGTATATACATTGTATCTACAGGCGCGGACTAAGCGATCGACCGGGGTTTCAATGCCCCCGGACGCCGGAATCTCTCGAGGCCGAACAGGCTCATATCGAACGGCAGCGGTTCATTGAACAGCAGGGCGGCCAGGATCTCGCCCAGTACCGGTCCGAACTTGAACCCGTGCCCTGAAAAGCCCGCTGCCAGTACGACGTGGTCATATTCGGGATGCCGGTCCAGGATGAAGTGAAAATCCGCCGAGTTGGTATACAGGCAGTGATGCACGGCGACGGGGTCGCGGGACAGGTGGGGACATCTCCTGCCGATGAAGTCCTGCACCGCGGCGAGGTTTGCGCCGTCCACTTCTTCGGGATCGTCGGCTTCCACGGTCCGGCCGGTTCTGTGACAGCCAGCCTTTACGCCAGGTACCCGCACCTGGGGCACACAGTAGAAGGGATCGGGTGTATGGTAGTCGATTACATTCGGCATGACACCCGCTTCGTGCCCGACCGTCCCCAACTGAGGAAAGTAGGCCAGCAGTTCCCGGGTTACCACCAGCGGTGCATCGATACCCAGCGCTTCCAGCCAGCGGCCCGTCCATCCTCCGGCCGCCAGTACGAGATGGGCACCTGACCAGGATCGACCGTCCGCCGTCTTGACCTCCACATTATCTATGCCCAGGTCGATAGAGGCGACTTCCGTTTCCGACAGCGCGTCCACGCCGTCTTCCCGGACGCAATCCCACAGATTTCGGACTATTTCGTCAGCGAAGAGCACCGCGCTGTCGGGCTGGTAAATGGCTTCGCTCGTCTTCGCCAGCCTGAGCTGGGGGAAACGGCGGGTGAAATCAGGACCGGTCATGCGTTCGTAGGGAAGTTCGCAGTCGCGCATCCGGGCTTCCAGTGTATCCAGCACCTCCGACTCGGCCGGTGCCAGGTTGCAGATGCCTGTTTGTTTGAAAACCGGCCTGCCCAGGCGCTTCGCAAGATCTTCCCATGCCCGGAATGCACGGACCGCCATTTCGACGTACAGGGTCTCCTCATAGTCGAAACGGATCATCCGGCTGTCGCCATGAGAGCTGCCGCGCTCGTGGGCGGGAGCGAACCTCTCGAGCAGCAATACGCGCATCCCGCGACCCGCCAGTACGTAGGCCGTCGAGACACCGACTACCCCTCCGCCGACTACGATCGCGTCGTAACGCCCCGCTGGATGAGTCACGACAATCCCCGTGTCGCCCGTAGCAGGGTCTCCTGCACCAGCAATTCATGGGAAAGAGGACGGTCCGGTGGCTGGTCACCGGCGATGGTCTTCAGGAAGGACTCCAGTTCAAGATCATACAGGGCCTGGCGGCCGCGGCCCTCTACCTGTACGTGGGATTCCCCCGCGGGAAATCCATCCCGGGCTTCCGCAAGGACCAGTCGGATCTCTATGCCCGGTTCGAAGGGCTCGAGAAGAATCGCGCTGCCATTCGTCCCGTATACCTCGTAGCGGCGGGCCGGGGGGGAAGGTTCCATGGCGGCGATATCAACGGTGGCCATGGCATTTTCGAATTCAAAGATCCCCAGTCCATTGTCCGTGAAACCAGGGAGCTCGCCGGTTTCGTTGCGCAGGAACGCAGTCACTTTTAACGGCCGGCCGAGCGTCCAGACGACCTGGTCGAGCATGTGACCGGCGAGGTCGTAGAAAATCCCTCCCGGGTGCGCACTGATCACCGTGCGGGACGGCACGGGTATATTCGTAGACATGTGAGCCCGGATCGAAAACACGCTTCCCAACATGCCGGAACGCGCCCAATCGGCGATTTTCCGGAACCCGGCGTGATATCGGAACATATACCCCATCTGAATCTGAAGCTGCGCCTTTTCGGCCATGGCGACGACCCGCTGCCAGGCGGACCAGTCGTCACCGGCCGGTTTATCATACCATACGTGCTTGCCGGCACGGACGATCGCTTCAGTCTGGGCCAGGCTCTCATCGTTGCGGCCCTCCGACGCGACGGCGAGGATACCGGGGTCACCAAGCATGTCCTCCACGCGGTCGAACCACCGGATTCCCGCGTACGGGCCTTTAGTATTCTCCAGAGCGGTCCGGCGTGTCTCATCCGGTTCGAAGACCCCGGTGCATTCGACTTCGGGGTTGCTCAACATCGACTGCAGTTTGCCGGCGGCATGCCCGTGACCGGTGCCGTACTGCGCCATTCTATATGCCATTTCGGGTTCCTCTTTCTGCGTAGATAGGGACTGCTGTGGCGTTACCGGGTAATATACAGCGGCGGGGTCAACGTCAAGCGAATTCGGGTGGACATGGGGCTTGACAAGCAACCCGTTTTCCAATAGGTTCGCTCCAATATTCCCACCAGATATTAGATACCGATATGAAAGAAGAACCAGGAACCGAAACATGTCCCTGACCCAGGTTCAGATCGACATATTCAGAGAGGTCGGGTTTCTCAACGTCGGCCGCGTGTATACTGACGAAGAGAGTGACACACTGCGGAAACGCCTGATGACCGTCATCGCGGGGACTTCCCGCGGAAGGGCCGAAGCGGTTCGCAACCTGCGGGGAAAAGAATTGAAGGCGGAAAGAAACGTCGTGATCCAGGTGGTCAATACCTGGCAGGCGGACGACGGGTTCCGTGCCCATCTCTATCACCCGGAAATCTGCCGTTTGGCCTGCGAACTGATCGGCACCGACGTGCTGCGGGTATGGCACGACCAGATCCAGTACAAGCCGCCGCGTCGCGGAGGCGCGACGGACTGGCACCAGGACCATCCCTACTGGCCGATTATACAGCCGGCCGACCTGGTGAGCGCCTGGGTCGCCCTGGACGACGCCACCATCGAGAACGGCTGCATGCGCATGGTGCCGCGCAGCCACCTTTGGGGACCCCACAAGGGCGGTACGATCGGGACGAACGAAGACGGCTTCACCCCCGATCCCGATATGTCCCTGATTCCAGATGGCGAACCGGTTGAAATCGTCCCCTGCGAGGTCAGGAAAGGGGAGTGCATGTTCCACCACTGCCTGACCTGGCATGGCAGTCCGCCCAATCCGTCGGAGAGTGGCCGGCCGGCCATCGCGGTACACTACATGCCGGGTTGGACTCGGTACGAACCTTCCAGGTCCCATATCATGGAGCGCAGGGTCGATGTCAAACCCGGTGAACTCCTGACCGGCCACTACTTTCCCACCGTGTGGGACCACGGTCCCATCGATCCGCCGGCGCAATGGTCCGAGGAGCAGGCATAAACATGGAAGGCAACGTTAACACCGCTTCCCGTCCCAGCGAGTTGCGCATAACGGACATGCGGACGGTCACCATCGGCAACTCCACGATCATCCGGCTGGATACAAACCAGGATCTCCACGGCCTGGGGGAAGTGCGGGACGGGGCCAGCAAGTCCTACGCCCTCGCCCTCAAGGCGCGTATCCTGGGCGAGAATCCCTGCAACGTCGACAAGGTCTTCCGGAAGATCCGCCAGTTCGGGCACCACGCCAGGCAGGCCGGAGGCGTCTGCGCCCTAGAGATGGCCCTGATGGATCTTGCGGGCAAGGCGTACGGTGTACCCGCCTATCAGTTGGCCGGAGGTAAATTCAGGGATTCTGTACGTATTTACTGCGATACCACCTCGAGCCCGGACCCCGAAGAAATGGGCCGGCGCCTGAAGGAACGCATGGACAGGGGGTTCACCTTTCTGAAGATGGACGTGGGTATCGGGCTGCTCCGCGACATCCCCGGAACCCTGTCGGCCCCGTCCGGGATGCTGGACTCCGTAAACGTCATGCATCCCTTCACGGGAATCCGGCTGACCGACAAGGGCATCGGTCTGCTTTCCGATTACGTAGCAGGGGTCCGTGACATCGTCGGCTACGAGATCCCGCTCGCCGCCGACCATTTCGGACATATCGGCGTGGAGGACTGCATCCGCCTGGGAAAAGCGCTGGACCGGTACAACCTGGCCTGGTACGAAGACATGGTCCCGTGGCAGTTCCCGGACCAGTACCGCCGCCTGCGGGACGCCTGTGATACGCCGATCTGCACGGGGGAGGACATCTATCTCAGGGAAGGATTCATGGATCTCTTCGAACAACAGGCCATCTCCGTGTGCCATCCCGACCTGGCCACGTCCGGTGGGATCCTGGAAACCAAGAAGATCGGCGATACGGCCCAGGAGCACGGCATTTCCATGGCGCTGCACATGTCGGCCCTTCCGATCGCGCAGATGGCCAGTGTGCACTGTGCCGCGGCCACGGAAAACTTCATCGCCCTGGAGCACCATCACGTGGACGTACCCTGGTGGGACGATCTGGTTACAGGTTTGCCCGATCCCGTGATCCAGGACGGGTTCATTCTGGTGCCGGACACGCCTGGACTGGGCGTCGAACTGAATGAAGAGGCCATACGGGAACACATCAGCGAGCAGGATCCCGGGTACTTAGAACCCACCGACGACTGGAACGACGTTCGCGCCCACGATCGTCTTTGGAGCTGAGCGACGGAAGGAGCAAAACGATGACTATCCCCACTGTCCAAGGTCCGCGAAAACCGTTGGAACATGATCCCTACCTCGCCCTTACCAAGGCTCAACGACAACAATTCGACGAAGACGGCTTCATCCTGATCGAGGACGCCCTCTCTCCGGAGCACGTCGACCGGCTGATTCAAGTTGTCGATACACTCTACGATGCAAATCGCAGTTCGCACGGAACGTCACCGGATGCCGCCTACCAGATCCGCAACGCCCTGGTCCACCATGAGGAACTCTTCGCGCTGATCGACTACCCGAAGATACTGCCGCTTCTCGTCGACGTCATCGGTGTGAACATCCAGATTCGCACTTCACACGTGGACGTTCGCCCTCCCATGAAAGACTACAAGGGAGGCGAACTGGGCGCGAGTGGCGGATTCTTCCCCTGGCATTCCGACGGTCCGAATTACGGCTACCCGATCACCAACGGAATCATACCCTTCTTCGAGGTGAAGGTCGGGTACTACCTTACAGATCTTACCGAACACAACAGCGGCGCCATCTGCGTGGTGCGCGGCAGCCACCGGCTGTCTCCCAATCTGATTCGCGATCCGGACCACCGTATCAACCCGGAGGATATCGTCGAGGTGAACGTCCGCCCGGGATCCGCCATGCTCTGGCGCACGGCCCTGTGGCACTGCCTGACGCCCAATCTGTCCGACCGCACGCGCAAGTGTCTGTACTACGGGTACAACCACCGCTGGATGCGTCCGGGAGACTACGACCGCCAGGACTCCGACCTGCTGGCGCGCTGCACGCCTGTTCAACGCCAGTTGCTGGGCTCCAATACCACGGAGGACGGGGTGGCTTACCAGGACGGCGATCCGGCCCATCCAGCTTCCAGGTTCTGGCGGCCCGAACCTGGAGACGTTCCCCTCGAGGCGTGGGCAGAGGAAAAGCGTAAGAAAAAGATGCAGAAGGAATGGGAGCGATGGGAACGAGAGAATACCCTGCCCCCCGGCAGCGTGGGAGCAGCAAGGGAGTCGTCACGATGACCGATGTGGAAATCTACGAATTCGACCTTAATGGGTACATCATCTACCGGAACATGCTGGCCCGGGACCAGGTCGACCACATGAACGGAATCCTCGACGGGCATCTCTCGGAAGAGGCTCACGGGTTCGACTTTCTTACGCTCGACGCGGTGTTTCTGGATCTCATGGCCCATCCCCCGACGCTGGCGATCATACGGACGATGATCGGCGACTGGCTGCGCCTCGACCACGCATACGGAATGCAAATGGACACCCGTTCCGTGGAGCGCGGACACGTGCGGCCGAATCTGCACGGCGGCCCAAGACACGACAACGGGGAGCACCAGTACCAATGGTTCGACGGAAAGATGTTCAACGGCCTGATCGTGGTCATGTACAACCTCGAGGACGTCAACCCGGGGGACGGCGGGCTCATATGCGTACCGGGAAGCCACAAGGCCAACCTGAACATCAGGCCTCCGGTGGAATCCCATCTCGTGGTGAACCCTTCGTTCAAAGCGGGGGACATGCTCATCTTCACGGAAGCCCTTGTGCACGGTACCACGACCTGGACCTCCTCGAACAGGAGAAGGGCGCTGCTGTACAAGTATTCCCCCGGGCACTCCACATGGGTCCAGGCCGACCATCTGGACGATGCCCGCGAATTGGCCGCCAATGATCTCCAGCGCGACCTCCTGCGTCAGCCCAGCGTGGGCAAGCGGTCTCCCGTCGTGTTTCCGGATTCGTAATTTACTAAGACCAACCAGAAAGAGGCGCCAGGATGAACGTGCGGGACGAATACCGGTACAACCGCCTGACGTGGGAGGACATGAACGAGGCGATCGCCATGCAGAAGGTCGTTGTCCTGCCCACGGGCTCCACCGAGCAGCATGGGAAACACCTGCCCCTGGACACGGATGCGTTTCTCGCCGAATCGGTCTGTCACGAACTGGGGCGACGAATCCCTGATCGCGTCCTCGTCCTGCCGACGGTATCCTATGGGCTGAACCTGCACCACATCGACTTCCCCGGCACCATCCACATCGAACCCGAGGTGTTCATTGCCTTCTGCCTGAACATCACCAAGAGCGTCGCCTACCACGGCTTCCAAAAGATCCTGCTCGTCAACGGGCATGGTTCCAATTCGTCCCTGGTCGACCTGGTCGCACGAAAGACGGTCCTGTCCACGGAGTCGCTGTGCTTCGCCGCCAACTATTTCACCTTCCTAATCGATGCCTTCAACGAGGTCAGAGAATCGGAAGTCCTGGCCCACGCGGATGAACTGGAGACCTCCCTGTATCTCCACTTGGCGAGCGATCGCGTAAAGATGGACAAGGCCGCACCTGACATGGACCGGGTGGGAAAATACTTCTCGTCCGATAGCACAGGCACGGTGCGTTTCAACGATTTCTGGGGCAGATGGACAGGCCTGGGGGTCCACGGCGATCCGACGCCGGCAACGGCTGAAAAGGGTAAAATCATCTTCGACGCGTCCGTGGACGGCCTGGTGGAACTGATCGACGATATCCGGGACTGGCCGATCGAGAAGCGGAGTGACCAGCACACGGGGCCCGTGCAGAGCGGGATTCGGTGGTGAGGGCGGGATTCGGCGGTGATATGGCAGCATGCGCCGCGCACGCTAGTAACTCAAAAATCCGCCGTCCACCAGCCAGGTGGCGCCGGTGACGAAACTGGCCGCGTCGCTGGCCAGGAAAACGGCCACACTACCGATCTCCTCCGGCCGGCCTCGTCGGTCCAGGGGGGTATGACGAAAGTAATCGCCCGTGGCACCCCGGCTGGATGCCTCTTCCCTCACCTGTGCGCTCTGTTCCGTATGGATATCTCCCGGAGCGATGGCGTTGACGCGGATCCCGTGAGGTGCGAGTTCAATGGCCGCCGTCTTGGTGAGGCCGTCCATCCCCGCCTTGCTGGCACAGTACGACGCGGCGCCTTCCTGCGCGGCATACTGGGCAACGGAAGAGATGTTGACGATAGAGCCTCCCGCTCCCCGGTCGATCATCCGGCGAGCGGCCTCCTGGGTTCCAATGAACGCGCCGGTCAGGTTAATGTCGATAACGCTCCGCCAGTGCTCGTCCGTCTCTTCCATGAACGGCCGCGGTGCCAGGGACCGCCCCGTCAGCGCGGCGTTGTTGATCATCACGTCGACGGGTCCCAGGTCATGCTCAGCTCGTTGCAGCAGGGCGACAACATCCGCCCGCCTGCTTACGTCGCACCGGCTCGCCCGGACCGCGTGTCCATCCGCGCGCAACCGTTCCGCCTCGCCTTCGGCGATCTCGATCCGCCGCTGTCCGATCATGACGGCGGCGCCGGCTTCCACACAGCATCGGACAATTCCGAGACCGATGCCGGTCCCGCCACCCGTTACGACTACCACCCGGTCTATTAGCTGATCACGCATTTGCATCCTCAGCGGGTTGACGTAATATCGGGATTGATGCAGTATCAGGCTTGGTCAGTTCAGGACCATTTAAACCGTATCAATCCGTCGTCCCCTGCCTTTCCCTTTCCCCGTTCATGATCCCTTTCCATCCATCCAACCGACGATTTTCTCTGCCGCACGCTCCACAAAGGGCAACTCACGCTCCGCGATGGTACGCACGTCGAGCAGGAAACGATTCCCGGAAAGCCGTCCGAATACGGGAGGCGTCTGTCGACGGAACGCAGAAGCCAGGTGTCGATTCGTCCCGGCGTTTGGGCATATCGACACGGCGCAAGATGGCAACTGCTGTACCGGCAGCGCTCCACCGCCGATTTCGGCATGGGATGCTACCACCGTCACGACCGCCCGCTCCGCAAAGCGCGCGCATAGCAGATCCGCCAGGGTCCGCGCTCGTGACTCGAGCTGATCGACGGTCGCCGCGATCATACAGGTGACGGCGTGGTCCCTGACCAGTTCATCGGGGTGATGAAATAACTCCAGCGTCGCTTCCAGGGCGGCGTAGACCATTTTATCGGCGCGGAACGCCCGCATCAGCGGGTCCTTCTTCATCCTGTCGAGGAGTTCCCGACGCCCGACGATGATCCCGGCCTGGGGACCGCCAAGCAGCTTGTCCCCACTGAAACAGACCACGTCGACTCCGCCTTCCAGGGCCTCCGGTACGGTATGGCCGCAGTCGAGTCCGTAGTCGGACAGATCGGACATGGCGCCGCTCCCCTGGTCGTACACGACGGGGATGCCGGTTTCCCTGCCGAGGGAGATCAGGGCCTCGAGGGAGACAAACTTGTCGTGGCCGGCAATATCGAAATTGCTGCGGTGGACCGCCATGAAGAGGGCCGTACTTCCGGTCACGGCAGCCCGGTAGTCCTCCACTTCCGTGTGATTGGTCGCGCCGACGCCCACGAGGCGGACCCCGCCCGCGGCCATGACGTCCGGCATGCGGAACGATCCCCCGATTTCCACCAGCTGGCCGCGGGAGATGACCACCTCGCGGTCCAGCGCGAGGGCGTGAAGGATCAGCATTACCGCGGCGGCGTTGTTGTTCACCACGATCGCCGACTCCGCGCCGGTCAGCCCGCATAGCGCATCGGAAACCAGGTCGTGACGCGAACCTCTCCTGCCCGATGCGGCGTCGATTTCGAGCGTGCAGTACCCTTCGATCACCTCGAGCACGGCCCGGCGGGCGGCGCTGGACAGCGGCGCCCGTCCCAGTCCGGTGTGGAGGATAACTCCCGTACCGTTCACGGCAGGCCTCAGTGGGCCCGGATCTCTCGTGGTATCTTTTGTTTTCCATAGAGGCATGGCAGTCCGATTGAAGTGGATAGATTGCCAGTTGAATACAATAGGCAGGGCGGCGATTCGCGACCTTACTTACCACCGGCCATCCGGGCCGTGAACTCGGTCCAGGGAAACGCGGGGCCGGGATCGATTTTCCGGTCCGGCGCGATATCGCTGTGCCGGACGATATTGGACAGCGGTATCCTGTACGCTTCCACGAGGCTTCGGGACAGGTTGATCACCTGTTCGAACTGGGCCGCGGGATAGGGCACCCACCAGTTCCCTTCCAACCACACGGGCGGCAGGCCGGCGTACGGCGTCGTGTACTTCTCCGGCCATCGGTAAAACTGCCCGTTCCGTTTCTCGAGGCAGCCACAGTTCACTATTTCGATGCCCAGAGACCACGGATTGCAGCCGTCCCGCCCCCGCCACTGGCTCACTCCGCAGTGCCAGGCGCAGTCCTCGTCGCGGACCATCTGGCGCACGGCCCCGTCCAGTCCCACGATGTAATGGCAACTGACGCGCCTTTCCGGATCCCTGAAAATGGCGACGCACTCCTCCAGCGTCGGACCATCCGTGTAGTGCAACACCAGCATGTCGATACGGGCCGAATCACGGCTCGAATGATATAGGGCCGGAGTAAAGTGTATTTGGGGGAGATGGCCAGGCATTGGCAGGGGGCATCCAACAGGTTTGTAGGATCGGTGACGAATTGTTCTAAAATACACCTGCAGCGTACTGTCGGCAACTGATAACACGGCCTTGACGACGCCTTTCCAACCGCTGTCATCCATCGATGCTCCGGTTGACAGGGGATGGATGGTCGGGTATACTACGTCCATGGGAAACCCGTCCTTTTCCACCTCCTCCAGGGCGCCTTTCGAACGCGCGCCATCCCGGTGAGCGACCCCTCCATGTGCGAACCATCCCTGCAGGATCGATACCGGCTGACAACGGGAACGGTCTTTCTAACGGGCATTCACGCCATCGTTCGATTCCTGGTGGACAAGCAACGGCGGGACGCCCGTTCAGGCGGCCGGGTCCGGCGGAGCCTGATCACAGGTTACGAGGGTTCCCCCCTCGGCGGTCTCGACCTCGAGATCAGGAGCACTTCGGCGTTGTTGAACGAACCGGCGCCCTTCGTCCACCAACCCGCGGTAAACGAGAAGACCGCGGCCGCGGCGGTTCATGGCAGCCAGTACACGGGTGATGTGGACGGGTTCTGGTACGGGAAGGCACACGGCGTCAAGTGGGCGCTGGACGAGTTCAGCCTGGCCAATATCGCGGGAACGGGGAAAGACAGCGGAGTGGTCCTTTTCGCCGGCGACGACCACATGGCCAAGAGTTCCGGCTATCCCGCCAGCAGCGAACAATCCCTGCGCGACGCCCGCATTCCCACCTTCTATCCTGCTAACGTGGCCGAAGTAATCACGTACGGACACCACGCCCTCGCACTGAGCCGGTACGCCGGCGTAATCTGTGCCCTGAAACTGGTCACCCCGGTGTGCGACGGGGCGGAGACGGTTGACGTCGACCCCGAACAGCCGGACATCCTCCTGCCGCCGTATATCGTGGACGGTAAGCCCTATGGCAAGACCTTTCACCCGGTAGTCATCTCCACCGGATCCATCCCTTACGAAGAGGAACTGGCCACGGTCAAGCTGGACATCGCGGAGCAATACGCGGCGGCAAACGGGATCGATACGGTACACAACCGCCAGGCGGAGAGTTCCCTGGGATTCATTACGACGGGGAAAAGCCATCCCGATGTCGTCCAGGCGCTGCGGTCCGTGGGGCTGGAGGGCCGCGTGCCGATACTGAAGCTCGGTATGATTTACCCGTGTAACAGGGAAACCATCCGGGACTTTGCCAGGGGTCTTGGGACCGTCGTGGTCGTCGAAGAAAAGGGACCTTTCGTGGAAGAAGCCGTTGCCCGGGCCCTCGTGGGCCGCGGGGAAATCAGGGTATACGGCAAACGGGGGCCGGACGATGGTCACCTCGTCCCTGCCCACGGAGAACTGAACCCGGACCTGCTCACGTTGCGACTGGGACCGATCCTCCAGGAACTGATTCCTTCCGCACCCGTGTTCGCGCGTATGGAAGCACTGAAAACCATCACCGAGCGGGACCCGGAGTCTTTTCCCCGGCGTGCCGCCCATTACTGTCCGGGTTGTCCCCACAGCGTATCAGCCCGGGCGCCCGCGGGAGAAGTAGCCGGCGGAGAAATCGGCTGCTCCTCGCTGGATGCCTACGTCGAAGCAGATGGACGGGGCGTGCGGTGGATACCCACCATGGGACTGGGCGGCGCCATCAACAACGGCATGTTTCCCTTCAACGGGAACCGGCACCTGTTCCAGAACATCGGCGACGGCACGGTGCTCCACAGCGGCCTGATCACCCTGTTCAGTTCCCTGTCCCACGGGGCCAACATCACCTACAAGATCCTCTGGAACCACGTGGTGGCCATGACCGGCGGCCAGGACATCACCGGACAGCCGACACTGGACGATTTCGCGTTGATTCTCCTGGGCATGGGCGTCCAGGATATCACTGTCGTGAGCAAGTACCCCGACCAGGTGACGCTGGACCGCGCCCGGGCGGTGGCGGGTTCTGGACAAAACCTGCTGCTGGAACCGCGGACCCGGCTCGAAGCCGCCCAGGAATCGCTGGCGCGAAAACCCGGCGTCAAGGTGTTGATCTACGACCAGGAATGCGCCACGGAACAGCGCCGGCGCCAGAAGAGGCAGGGCCTGTCGCCCGAGCGCCATGTGTTCATCCACGAAAGGGTGTGCGAAGGGTGCGGCGACTGCGGCCGCCAGTCCATGTGTCTCGCGCTCGTCCCCCTGGAAACGGAGTTCGGCCCCAAGACCGATATCCTGCAGTCCGCCTGCAACCAGGACCTCTCCTGCCTGAAGGGAGACTGCCCATCCTTCGTTTCGGTGGAAACGGTGGGCGACAGCAAGCCCCGCAGACCGGAACCCCCCGCACTCGATACTTCCGATCTGGATGAACCGCCAAACAAAGTGGTGATCGAAGGGGATTACGCCATTCATCTCGTCGGAATCGGCGGTACGGGCATCGTGACCGTGGCCCACATACTGGGCTTCGCCGCTCTCTTCGACGGGAAGAAGGTCTGCGAGATGAACCGCACCGGACTTGCCCAGAAGGGCGGTCCCGTGGAATCCCCCATCATCCTGGGCGACAAAGTCGTTCCGTCCTCGAGTTTTATCGCGGCCGGTCAGTGCGATCTGTACCTGGCGGCGGACATTGTGGGGGCCGTGAATCCCCTCAATCTCCAGGTCGCTTCCGCCCAGAGGACGGTGGCGGTTGTGAGCTCCTCGGCGGTACCCACTTCGAAGATGGTATACGACCCCCAATATCCCGAAGGCGATATCGAATCGATGAAACAATCGATAGACCAGTATACCCGTTCGGAGGAAAACGTCTATATCGACGCGCAGGACTACGTGGCCAGGCTCTTCGGCAACCACCTCTTCGCCAACATCTTTCAGCTGGGCGTCGCCTACCAGGCCGGGTGGATCCCCCTCATGGCGGATAGCATCGAAAGGGCCATCAGGTTGAACGGCCAGGCGGTGGACGCGAACATCCAGGCCTTCCGATGGGGGCGCATGGCAGTGACCGACCGGTCGCGCCTGGACGATGCCGTCTCGGCGCCGCAACCGGATTCCGGTGCATTGACAGGACGATACGAGGATAGGCTCGGCCGGAAGCAATCAGTCGCCTACAGGGCGCTGATCGACCGGATTTCGATCGGGGGAGAAACATTCCGAAAGACCTGGGTTGTCCGGGTCGGCGAACTTATCGCCTTTCAGAATGTGAAGTACGCTGCACGGTACGTGGAGACCATGGAGCGCGTGTTGGCGGCCGATGAGCGAAATGGAGGAGCGGAACGCGGTTACCTGCTGTCTACGCATGCCGCCTTCATGCTGCACAAGCTCATGGCCTACAAGGACGAGTACGAAGTGGCCCGCTTGCTTACGGATCCGGACGAACCCGATATCTCGGAGCGATTCGATGGTCCGGTCAAGGTGTCTTACCATCTGCACCCGCCGATGCTGAGAGCCTGGGGACTCGATCGCAAGCTGCGCTTCGGTCCCTGGTTTCGTCCCTTCCTGCGCCTGACTGCCCGGTGCAAGAGTCTTCGGGGCACTGCATTCGACCCCTTCGGATACACGGCGGCCCGGCGCGAGGAACGGGCACTGGTCGCCTGGTACGAGTCCCTGATCGAGCGGGTCCTCCCGATCCTTTCACACGAAAACTATCCCGAAATATCGGAACTGCTGCGGACTCCGGACGAGATCCGCGGATATGAACAGGTCAAGCGCCGCTCGGTGCTGGGGGTGAAGAAAAAGGCCGGCGAAATGCTCGAGACTATCGCAGAAGACGAAAAACAGAGCAGGGGGGATGACCGAAGTAGAAATGAAAGCCTGCACAAAAGCAGTTGAACGCTTCCGTGTTAAATGGTAATGAATCGGAAAGCAAGTCACTTCATGTGACGTAATGGAGTTTGCCATGCAACAGGTATCCCGTCTCGCTCTGCCGGTCGTTGCAGGTCTTGTTCTGCTGGTGCTGACCACGTGCGGCAAAGACAGTCCGACAAAACCAGCGCCGCCGGTACCTGCCGGAATCATGATTGTGCCGTCAACGGCTACCCTGACCGCCATAGGTCAGACGGTTCAGCTCACGGCCTCAGTAGTGGATCAGAACGATACGACGATTGCGGAAGCGGCCGTTGTCTGGACGAGCAGCGATACGTTGATTGCCACTGTGAGCGCCGAGGGCGTAGTCACCGCGCGGAAGAACGGTGACGCACGAATCACCGCGACGTCGGGAGGCGTATCGGCAAGCGCGGGTATTACGGTGTCGCAGACGGTGGCCCGCATCATCATCACTCCGTCTTCGGTGACGTTGACTACGGCACAGCGCACAGTCCAACTCGAGGCCGTGGTCCTGGATCAGAACGATATGCCTGTTACGGAGGCGATCCTGGTCTGGGCAAGCAGCGACACGACGGTTGCCGCCGTGGACGCCGAGGGTCTGGTCACTGCCCTGAATAACGGCGACGCTCGGATAACCGCTACTTCCGGAATCGTCTCGGAAAGCGCGGACGTCTCCGTTATGGGACTCAATCCGGATCGGGATGCCCTGGCCGCGCTGTACAACGAAGCGGCCGGGCCCGACTGGGCAATAAGAACGAACTGGTTGAGCGACGTACCCCTGGGCGAATGGCACGGCGTGACGACCGATGCCGACGGGCGGGTGACATCGCTGCGACTGGACAGAAACAACCTTAATGGTCCAATTCCTGCCGTGTTGGGCACACTGGAAAAACTCGAAGAGTTGTGGCTGACCGAAAATCAGTTGACGGGATCCATACCACCCGAATTAGGACGGCTGGCCAGCCTCAGCCAACTGGCATTAGCCGCTAACCAGCTGACCGGTACCATACCGCCCGAATTAGGACGGCTGACCAATCTCAGCCAACTGGCATTAGCCGCTAACCAGCTGACCGGTACCATACCGCCCGAATTAGGACGGCTGACCAATCTTCAGTTTCTGGTCCTTACCTTCAACCAGTTGACGGGACCCATACCGCCTGAATTGGGACGACTGGCTAATCTCCAACAGCTGGAGCTCTCCTTTAACCAGTTTACAGGTAACATACCGCCCGAATTTGGACAGCTGACTAAACTCCAGTTTCTCGGTATCTCCCGCAACGGCGCTATGTCAGGACCATTGCCACAGGCACTCACCAGTCTCAGTCTCGATGCAATGTGGATGGATGGGACGAATCTGTGTGCCCCGTTGAACCCCGAATTCCAGGCCTGGCTAAGCGGCATTCAAAGCATCCAGGTGGCCAACTGTACCGGCCCGGACCGGGGTGCTTTGATCGCACTATACAGTGGGACCGGCGGAATGACCTGGAAGGACGCGACCAATTGGCTGAGCGGCGCCCCATTGAACGACTGGCACGGCGTGACGACCGATACCAACGGCCGGGTGACCGCCCTTAACCTGGAGAACAATGACCTGGAAGGATCGCTGCCACACCAACTGAGCGGTCTCTCCCACCTTAAAACCCTTAACTTAATGAACAACGCCGCCCTGATCGGACCACTGCCACAGGCGCTCACCAGCCTCAATCTCGATGCGCTCCATCTGAATGGAACCCGACTGTGCGCGCCGTTGGACGCCGAATTTCAAGACTGGCTGAGTGGGATTCCAGACCAGCTTGTTCCCATCTGCGCCGACGTCATCGAACCGGACCGGGCAGCTCTGGCTGTGCTTTACGGCGGGACAGGTGGCCCGAACTGGACCACCAGAACCAATTGGCTGAGCGAAGCGCCCCTGGACGAATGGTATGGTGTGACGACCGACGCCGACGGTCGGGTGACGACCCTGAGCCTGGAGTACAACAACATGAGAGGGCCGCTGCCTTCGGAGTTGGGAAGGATGGACAGGCTTGAACAACTGAACCTGCACGGGAACGGACTGACGGGCAACATACCACCCGAAATCGGACAGCTGGACAAACTCATCTTGCTGAACATTTCTAATAACCTGCTGGATGGTTCGATATCGCCCGATCTGGGACAACTCGATGCGCTCACTTCTTTGAGACTTGACTTCAATCAGTTGGTCGGGACCATCCCATCCGATCTAGGGCAACTCAACGAACTCACGGTGCTGAAACTTGACTTCAACCAGCTGATCGGCGCCATTCCACCCGAAATCGGACAACTCAACCAACTCACTGAGCTGAGCCTCTCCGGCAACCTGCTGACCGGCCCCATACCGGCCGTTCTGGGACAACTGAATAAACTTACCGTGCTGAACATTTCCTTCAACTTGTTATCCGGAACCATACCGCCCGAACTGGGACAACTCGCCAATCTCAGACACCTGGTGATATTCGCCACCCGGTTAACCGGCGCCATTCCACCCGAACTCGGACAACTCCGCGAACTCACCGAGTTGAATCTGGACTCCAATCTCTTGACCGGCGCCATACCGCCCATCCTGGGACAATTGGACAAACTCGCCGGGTTGAATCTTGATTCCAACCAGTTGACCGGCGTCATTCCACCTGAACTGGGACAACTCGAAGAACTCGTTGTGCTAAGCCTCGCCGCCAACCAGTTGACCGGCCCCGTACCGCCCGAACTGGGCGGTCTCGTAAACCTCAAGACGCTGAGCCTGACCGGCAACGCCCTGTCCGGCCCATTGCCCCTTGCACTCACCGGTCTCGCCCTTGAGTCCCTGCTGCTGGATGGAACCCAGTTGTGCGCACCGCCAGATGCCGAAATCCAGGCCTGGGTGCAGGAAATACCTGAAAGGCGCGTTTCCGCCTGCGTCCCTGTCAACGTTCCACCGGCGTACCTGACGCAGGCCACGCAATCCCTCCGGAATCCAGTGCCTCTGGTGGCCGGTGATCCTGCTCTCTTGCGGGTATTCGTCACGGCGGCAGCGGATGTCGATGCCACCATGCCCCAGGTACTGGCCACCTTCTATCAAAATGACGCAGTCGTGTACACCGCCGACATACCAGCGCAGGCCACGAGGGTCCCCGATGAGCCCGGCGAGGGCGACCTTTCGGCTTCCGCCAACGAGGAAATCCCTGGCTCGGTTGTGCAGCCGGGACTGGAAATGGTGGTCGAAATCGATCCGGATGGTGAATTGGATCCCGCATCGGGAATCGGCAGACGCATACCGCCGACGGGGCGTCTGGCTATGAACGTGAAGGAGGTACCCAGGTTCGACCTGACCATGGTACCTTTTCTATGGCTGGAGAACCCGGACAGGTCCGTTCTGGCGGCTACCGAGAACCTGACCGCTGATGACGACCTGTTCCGGATGACCCGTGATATCCTGCCGGTGGGTGACTTTCAACTCGACATTCGTGAACCTGTATGGACTTCGGTGGAGCCGGTGGTTGAGAATGCCACCGCGTTAATAAATGAGGTGTTCGTGATTCGTGTCATGGATGGTACCGGTGGACACTTTATGGGTATCCTCAACACTTCGGGCGGACTTGCCGCGTATCCCGGTCACGAGAGTGTGTCCCCGCTGGACGCACGCGTGATAGCGCACGAACTCGGGCACAACGTGAACCTGCGTCACGCCCCGTGCGGCGATCCAGATGGCGTAGACCCCGACTACCCCTATGGCGACGGGTCCATTGGCGCGTGGGGACATGATATCCAGAGCAGCACGTTGGTGGGTCCGGAGACTTTTGACCTCATGAGTTACTGCCAGCCCGGCTGGATCAGCGACTATCACTTCACCAAGGCCTTGCTCTATCGTCAATCACAGGAAATCACCCTGGCGTCGGTTAACACGTTCTCGACTGGCAACCTGCTGGTCTGGGGGGGTGTGAATGAGCGTGGTGCGCTCGAACTCCAGCCGGCGTTTGTAGTGGACGCTCCGGCTGCTCTACCTCAGGCAAGCGGTCCGTACCAACTCACTGGTCATGGCAGGGACGGCAGCACATTATTCACGCTGTCTTTCGGGGTGGCGGAGATAGCCGACGGCGCTGGGGCCGCCTTCGCGTTCATTCTTCCTGTGCAGACAGACTGGCCTGTCATATTGGAGGGAATAACGCTTTCCGGTCCGGAAGGTTCAGTGACAATTGATGGTGAAGGTGACAGCGCCGCCGCACTCATGCTGGACGGCGCATCGGGAAGTGTCCGGGGCATCCTGCGTGACTGGCCGAATTCGACCATGACTACGCAGGCTGCCCGGAGGGTGGTCCCGGAACCCGGATTGGAAATCACGATCAGCAACGGGATTCCCAACGCTGATTCATGGTAACACAGACTGCCATTGCGAGGCCCCACGCCAGTCAATCACCGCTCACAAGCGCAGTCAACTGCTCACAAGGACCTTCTTCAACGCGGCCATGAAGGCCTCGTTTTCTTCCTGCAGGCCGGAGGTGACCCGCAGCCAGGTATTCATTCGCCAGCGCTGCTTGCCGTTGCCTACGAGTACATTATACTCTTCGAAAAGCTTACGGGTGACCTCGTCGGCGTCCTTGCGCACGTTGACCAGCATGAAGCTGGACTGGCTCGGCACGTACTCAAGGCCCATCTCCTTGAACTGGCTGATAAAATAGTCATGACCGGCCCAGGTTACTTCACGGGCCCGATCGTGGTAGTCCCGATCATCTATGCCGGCTTCAGCGGCGACCACCGACAGTGCGCTTACCCGGCCGCCCTTGTTGTCGTTGAGTTTTTCGATGACGTGGGGCTGGGCCAGGCCATAGCCGATTCGCAGGCCGGCCATACCCATGATCTTGGAAAAGGTGCGGGTTACGATAACGTTCTCATGGTCCTGGATCAACGGCGCGGCGCCGATGCGGTCCGCCGGATTCCTGGCGAACTCGATATAGGCCTCGTCGACGAAGACCATGACGTTGGACGGTATGTCCTGAACGAACTTCTTCAGATCTTCGAAAGGCGCGATGATGCCCGTCGGATTGCCCGGCGACGTGATGACAACGACCCGCGTGTCTTCGGTGACGGCCGACTTCATGGCGTCGAGGTCCTGGTGAAAGTCACTGGTTACCCGGACCAGGCGGGCTCTCGCTCCATACTTCCGCGCCGTGCGGATCACGCCGCCGTAACCGGGCGCCGCCTCGATCATCTGGCCGCCGTCGCGCAGGTAGGCCGACGCGATGGCGAAGAGCACTTCCGATGATCCGCAGCCGAGCGTAACCCACGGTTCGGCCCGATCGTCGGAATTGTTCGAAGGAAGGACGACGGGCAGCCCGTGCCGTTCCGCGATCATTGCGTACAGTCTCCGGTCCCGGTAGTACCGGTTAAACCCGTAGACCTGTTTCATGATGGCGTTGACGGCGCGGGGTGACGGTCCAATCGGCATCTCGTTGCTGCTCAGCCGAACCAATCCCTCCGGCACGCCCCAGCCCCGGACTGGTCTTGCCCTCGGTCCTGCCACCATCTGGGCTACGGCTTCGTAACTGCCCAGGGACGCCACGCCGGCGCCGATGGCCAGGCCCTTGAGAAACCTGCGTCTCGGTAAACTGGAAGCCGCAAGGTTCATCGCTTTCATCATATTCGACATATAGCCATCCTTTTGATCAACTGCTTACCCGTTTGGTCAACTGCTTACCAGTACCTTCTTGAGCGCTGCCATGAAGGCCTCGTTCTCCTCCTGCAGTCCGGAGGTGACTCGCAGCCAGGTGTCCATTTCCCACCGGCGCTTTCCGTTGCCGACCATCACATTGTACTCTTCCCTCAGCTTCCGGACGACCTCGTCCGCATCCTTGTGCACGTTGATCAGCATGAAGCTCGACTGGCTCGGCACGTAATCGATGCCCATTTCGTCGAACTGGCTGGAAAAATACTCCTGTCCCGCCCAGGTCACTTCCCGTGCGCGGTCCTGGTAGTCGTGATCGTCCATTCCGGCCACGGCGGCGTTCGTTGACAGCATGCTGGGTCGGCCGCCCTTGTTCGCGTTCAGTTTTCTGATCACGTCCGGCCGGGCAAGTCCGTAGCCGACACCGAGACCCGCCATGCCCATGATCTTCGAAAAGGTCCGGGCGACGATAACGTTGGCATGATCGAGGATCAGCGGCGCGGCGCCAACGCGGTCCTCAGGCTTCTTTGAAAATTCGATATAGGCCTCGTCGACAAAGACGATCACGTCGGAAGGTACTTCCTGGACGAACTTTTTCAGTGCGTCCGGGGATACGAGCACGCCCGTAGGGTTGCCCGGGTTCGTCACGACGACCACCCGCGTATTTTCGGTAATGGCAGCCTTCATCGCATCGAGGTCCTGCTGAAAGTCGCTGGTCAGCGGTACCCATTTGGCCGTCGCGCCGTATTCCCCGGCTATGCGATACACACCCGCGTAACCCGGCGATGCCTCGACCATTTCGGCACCGTCCCTCAAATAGGCGGAAGCCACCGCGTGGAGCACCTCGGACGACCCGCAGCCCAGGGTCACCCATGCATCCGGCGGTGTGA
This sequence comes from bacterium, assembly GCA_965262815.1. Classification (GTDB taxonomy): domain Bacteria; phylum JAAXHH01; class JAAXHH01; order JAAXHH01; family JAAXHH01; genus JAAXHH01. The sequence continues at coordinate 1,585,017 of OZ253560.1, forward strand.
AGGTGTTCGGCATCGGCTCCACGACCGGCAGCCCGTGCCGCTCGGCGATCTTGGCGTAAAAGTCCATATTCCGGTTGTACCGGTTGAAGGAATACACGTTCTCGAGAACGGCTTCAACGGCCCGGGGCGACGGTCCGATCGGCATTTCGTTTCCGCTCAGGCGGACGAGCCCGGGCGGTACGCCCCATCCGCGCACGGGACGGACATTGGGTCCGGAAATCATCTGTGCCACCGCCTCGTAACTCCCCAGTGAAACGGCGCCTGCGCCAACCATGATCCCTTTCAAAAAGCCTCGCCTGGAAAAACCGGAAGGGGTTTCCAGCGTCTTTTCAGCCCTGTCTACCATGATGAACTCCTTGTAGGATTTGAGTGGATGCTGGCCGTCCGGAGCAACCGGAAAAGCACGTCGCGCAATGGGAAAGCGCGACCGCATCAAACAGACCTAATTGGGCATTTCTCCTGTGGATGTTACCAATCTAATACACGCAGTATCAAATATCAATGGTATTGTGGGCGGGAGCCGGGAAACCGGGAAAGCGCCCCGCAGAGGTTTCCCCTTTTACACACTAGCCAATTCGTCAGGCCGCGCACAGGTAGTCGTCGACTTCGCTTAGGCCCAGGTCCGCCAGGGCCTGTCGAATCAGCTTTCGGGCGCCACGCGAGGAAACGGCGACGACCACCATAGGACGACCATACAGGGACCAGGCGCCAGACAGGTCGTACGGGCCGATCACGGGCGCGCCGCGCAGATGGCCGCCGATTTTGCGGGGTGAAATATCGACGAACGCATCGACCTTCCGGCCCAGCCGTTCGAGTTGTTTCGACAACCTGCGTCCGGTCTGTCCCGCGCCCCACACGATCAGCCCGTCACGTTCTACCAGGGGACCGTTGACGAGAAAGTGGGCCTTGACGCGGAGGAAGTTTTCCACGGAGTACCGGGGGTCCGTCCTGGTCAGCCTGCCGGGGTGTTCCCGCCAGTACAGCAGTACCTCCGGCACTTTTGCGAATCGGCGGCCCGTGGCGTGGTACCGAAGCCACAGATCGTAGTCCTCCGGCCATCCAAGATCCCGGTATCCGCCCAGTTCCACCAGTTCGTTTCTGCGAACCATCGCGGATGGATGGGCGATCGGACTTTCGATAAAGATCTCCCGGGCGATGTCCTCGTGCCCCACCAAGCCGTTGAGCCAGGATTCGTAAACCCTCATGCCCTCGCCGACGGTCCCGTCGGCGAAGATTTCCACGAGCGAACCAGCCACGCTCACATCCGGCCGGGATTCGAGTAGCGATGCCTGCCTGGCGAGACGTTCAGGATGCATTCGGTCGTCGGCGTCCATGCGGGCCACCAACGCTCCACGGCACAACGCCAACCCCCGGTTCAGGGCGGTGACGAGTCCGACGCGACCCGCAAAGACGGGCATGATCCGTTTGTCCCAACGGCTCCACGCCTGCAAAATCTCGCGGCTGGAATCGTCCGATCCGTCGTCGACCGCGATGACTTCGAAGTCGGCAAGGGTCTGCCCGGCGATGCTCCGCAGGGTATCGGGAAGCGTGCCGGCGGCATTGTAAACCGGCATCAGGACGGATATGCGCGGTGCGGCCATGGTTGGAACAGAATTGGAATAGGTCGGTGTGATCGTGGCCGCAAGGGACCGTGTCCGGGAAGGAACCCATCCACGCTGACTCGCGCGGACCTATCCCTTGACCACGATATTGAGCAGTTTGTCCGGTACGAAGATCTTGCGGACTGGTTCCTTGCCGTCCGTCCACTGCCGAATTCGATCGCTTTCCAGGGCTGCGTGCTCGATCTCCTCCCGGGGTGTGCCCGGAGGAAGTTCGAGCCGGTCACGCACCCTGCCGTTGATCTGGATGACGTACTCGATCGTCTCCGACACGATGAGGGAAGGATCGTATTCGGGCCAGGCCGTGTCGAAGATCATGCCCTCGCCGTCCAAACGGGACCACAACTCCTGGGAGATAAAAGGCGCAAAGGGCGCCGCCAGCTTCAGCAGCCGGGCAATGGCTTCGCGGTGATGGACGGAAGCGATTAGCAGACCGTTGAGCAACTCCATCAGCCGCGCAATGGCCGTGTTGTACTGAAGCGTTTCCATGTCTTCGGTGACATCCCGGGTCTTTTCGTGCAACAACGCGAGCAGCGACGGGTCTTCGACCGGGGCATCGCTGAAATCGGTACCGGTGACGTATCGCCAGAGCCGGTCGTAGAATCGCCGCACACCGTTGATACCCGCGTCCTGGAAGTCACCGCCTTCCTGATAGGGTCCCAGGAACATCAGGTAGGTGCGAAAGGCGTCCACCCCGAACGCGTCCAGGTACTCATCGGGGTTGATGACGTTCCCCTTGGATTTGCTCATCTTCGCGCCGTTTCGGATGATCGTGCCATGGGCACGGAACTTTTGAAAGGGTTCGGAAAAGGAAATCAAGCCGATGTCGTGGAGCGCCATCGTGATGAACCGGGTATACATGAGGTGAAGTACCGCGTGCTCGTTGCCCCCGATGTACATGTCCACCGGCAGCCACTGCTCCGTGGTCTCCCGGTCGAATACCACGTCATCCCGTTCCGAACTGGGATACCGGAAGAAATACCAGGCCGAATCGAGAAAGTTGTCGTTGACGTCGGTTTCCCTCTGGGCGGGACCGCCGCACTCGGGACAGGTTGTGTGCAGGAAAGACGGGTCGCGCGCCAGGGGACTCCGGCCCGTGCCGTCCGGCCGGAAATCCTCCACGTGGGGCAGGACCACGGGCAACTGGTCATCGGGTACGGGAACCACGCCGCAGTCCCCGCAGTGTATCATTGGAATGGGCGGACCCCAGTACCGCTGACGACTGATGCACCAGTCCCTCAGCCTGAAGTTGACCCGCCGCCTGCCGACGCCGCGATCCTCCAGCCAGTCTGTGACGGCGCTCACGCCCACGGTGCTGTGCGTTCCATCGAAGGGTCCGCTGTTGATCATGGTCCCCTCGCCGGTATAGGCTTCCTCGAGGGAACCCGCACCGTCGTATCCGTTGGTCGCCTCTTCCGATCCGCTGATAACCTGCACGATCGGCAGATCGAATGTCCTGGCGAACTCGAAATCTCGCCCGTCGTGGGCCGGAACGGCCATGATGGCGCCTGTCCCGTAGGTCATCAGTACATAATCGGAAATCCATATCGGTACCCGGGCGTCATTCACGGGATTGACCGCGTAGCCGCCCGTGAACACACCGGTCTTTTCACGGGTGGCGTCCTCTCGCTCGATAGCTGTTTTCCGGCCGCTCTCCCGGACATATTCACTTACGGCCGCGCGCTGCTCCCCGGTGGTCACGACTTCGACGAGCGGATGTTCAGGCGCCAGTACCATGTAGGTGGCGCCCCAGAGTGTATCCGGCCGCGTGGTGAACACGCTGAGACTCTCGTCGCGGTCGGACAGTCTGAAATCCACCTCGGCGCCTTCGCTGCGACCGATCCATCTGCGCTGCGCGGTCTTGGTCGTCTCGGACCAGTCGATCCGCTCCAGGTTCTCCAGCAGTTGCGCGGCGTAAGCCGTGATCCGGAAAAACCACTGGCGCATGTTCCGTTGTTCGACCAGCGTGCCGCAACGCTCACATTCTCCGCCCTCGGCCTGTTCAGCTGCCAGGACCGTGTTGCACGACGGACACCAGGTGACGGGCGCTTCCTTCTGGTAGGCCAGTCCGGCCTTGAAAAGCTGGATAAACAGCCACTGTGTCCACCGGTAGTAATCCGGGTCCGTGGTTTGCACCTCGTGACGCCAGTCGAACATGGCGCCCAGGCGCTTGAACTGGTGGGTGAAATTGCGGATGTTGTCCGGGATCAGCCGTCCGGGGTGGGTATTGATCTTGATGGCAAAGTTCTCTGAATGTATGCCGAAAGCGTCGAATCCCATGGGTTCGAATACATCGTATCCCCTTGAGCGCATGTACCTTCCGTGGATGTCCGCGCCCGTGTAGGCGAACACGTTGCCCACGTGCATACCCTCGGCGGAGGGGTACGGAAACATCATGAGGTTGTAGTAGGGTTTCCGCGCCGACTTCAGGTCGACCTCGTAGGTCCCTTCCGAATCCCAGCGCTTGATCCACCGCGCCTCGACCGCTCCGTGATCGTATTTGTCGCCGTTCATTTCTTCCCCATGTTTCAATTTATAGATCTCGTCCCCGGATCCCCTGCTGCCGAAGGGCTTTAGGCGTCCATGCCGTTCGTGCTTCGTCCCGCAATTTACCTATCTTGATTGTAGAAATCAAGTTGCTACTGTATATTAAAGCATTCCTGCTTATTCCACCTGCGAGGACCACCATGACTGTCCAAGACCCCCATCTGCTTCGGGATGATGACATCCGCCGGTTTATCACAGACGGATATGTCCAGGTTAACGCCGGGCTTCCCGAGGAGTTTCACCAGGATCTGTACCGCAAGATCGAGACCGTGCTCGAAGAGGAAGGCAACCCCGGCAACAACATCCTGCCCAGAATCCCTGAGATCCAGCAGGTCTTCGACCAGCCCTCGGTGCGGGGCGCCCTGATTAGTCTGCTCGGACCCGGTTACCTCATGCACCCTCACCGGTACTGCCACCTGAACAAGCCGGGAAGTTCAGGCCAGCAGTGGCACAAGGACGATTATGTTTTCGACCACAACGTGCGACACGCGCGCTGCCGATGGGTTATGGCCTTCTACTATCCCCAGGACGTGAACGCGGACAAGGGGCCCACGGGTATCCTGCCCGGCATGCAGCACCACAATCACATCTCCGATTGTGACGCGTCCCGATCTACCGAGTCGGCGCTGAATCTTTGCGGTTCAGCCGGGACGGTTTCCTTTGTAAACTTCGACTCATGGCACCGGGCGACGGAAAACGCCAGCACGACGAACAGGTACATGCTCAAGTTCCAGTTTACTCGTTCGTGCGAACCGGTCGGACCCGCATGGGAAAGCGGAAATGGCATCTGGAAGCCCCAACCAGGCGATGATCTGCCCGCCGTATCAAAGGTGATGTGGAACTGGCTGGCCGGAGAGGACCGCGGGCAGGCTGAAGCAGTTGGTACGTCCATCGACCGATGCCTGGTGGCCCTGGACGATACAGACGAGAGCATGCGGCTGCAGGCCGCGTATACCTTTGGTAGGAAGGGTCAAGATGCGGTAGAGCCGCTCGTGGAACGATTGCGTGCGACCCGCGAAGAGGAGGCGCTTGCCAATGTGCCCGGGAACCCGGCGAACCCGGCTGGAGGCAATCCATCGGAACTGCCCGCCGCCTACGCGCTGTCTGCGGTGGGATCCCCTGCGGTCGGGCGAATGGAGGAACTGTTGGTAGATGACGCCTGGTGGGTGCGTGCCACCGCCGCGGATATTCTGGGCGATATCGGCCTGCCCGCGTCGGGCACCTTGCCGGCGCTGTTGCGTTCCCTCGGCGATAAGAACGCCTGGGTACGCCGCAACGCTTCTGAAGCGGTTGGCGTGATCGGCGGATTCAGCCCGGATGACGTCCCTGCCTTTCGAGACGCACTGAGAGACAAAGATGAAAGGGTGCGGCGCAATATCGCTTTCGCCCTGGCGAAACATCCCTGGCAAAACGGGGACCTGGACTACGACCTGGCCGACGACCTGGCGGCAATCTCGTTGGAAGACAAGGGACGCTACGTACGCTACTACGCCCTGGCGGCCGAGCAGCGGATGGCGGCGAAAGAGGGACATGATTCCCAGTGGGAAACCATGCTTGCTACCAGGTGGTGTCCACTCACGACCCTGAAGAGCGCATATTGATCCTACGGAAGAGCAAATACAGGGGATAACTCAGGACGACCACCACGAGTGCCGTCAGGCTGACCCCCGTGCCACCCAGGATGTTTCCGACCAGGAAAGCCACGGCGCCGGCGAGCGTGAGCGCCGTTGTCCACGGGTAGCCCCAGGCACGGTAAGGCCGGGGGAGATCAGGTTCCTTTCGCCTCAGGATAAAGACGGAAAGGAACAGGATGACGTAGTTGACCACGGTGAAGAATGCCAGGGCCTCCACGAGACGCTCGAAGCCACCGCTGAACAGCAGGAAGATGATCGTGGCCGCCAGGCTGGCGACGAGCGCCATCGTCGGCGTACCGCCCCGGTTAACCCGCTGGCACTGTTTGAAGAACAGTCCGTCGCTGCTCATCGCGTAGATCACGCGGGCGGCGAACATGTATCCCAGGTTGATCCCCATAATCATGAAACCGGTAAGAACCGCGATAGTGAGCGTTTCGGCAAGTGGACCGAAAACGGATTCCACGGCCCGGCCGACGGCCATTTCCGCCCCAACGATCTCCGACATGGGCAGCATGCGAAGCAGGGCGATATTGATCAGCAGGTACACTCCGATGACGATGCCTACCCCCACGAACATAGATCGTGGGATCGTCCTACCCGGATCCTCCATCTCCTCCGAAAAGTAAGCGGTGAACACCCACCCGTCGTAGGCGTAGAGCACCCCCCTCAGGGCCACGATGAAGGCCATGACCAAGGCCCATCCCCCCGGCATGGCCGGGAGTGGGCCCGACTCGGTCTCCGCGCCGCCACCACCCGCCAGCACGAAACATGCGATGATGAGTACGGCGAAAATGACTGCCTTGACCATGCTCGCGGCGTTGTGGAGGCCGGTCCCCCATTTCACCCCCCGCCACTGGATCAGTGCGAAGGATACGGCGATGGCGAGACACAGCGACAGGCTGAACGGGGGAATCGCCGGTGTCAGGAGATGGAGATACTCGTTGATCACGATGATGGTCATGGCCGTCGCGCCGCACCAGTTCAACCAGTCGGTCCAACCGCTGACGAAACCTACAAAGGGTCCCAGGGTCCGATGGGCGTAGACGTAATAGGCGCCGGCCCGCGGAAGGGCGGTAGCCATTTCGGCTGCGGATGCCGTGCTGAGCAATACAAATACACCGGCCGCGATCCAGGTGGCCATGTACCACCAGGGATCGGGAAGCTGGGCCGCCACCTCGCCCGGCGCCCTCAGGATGCCGAGGCTTACGATGCCGCCGAAGGTGATGGCCAGTCCGGTGATCAGGCCAAGCACCCGAAGCAGTCCTCTATGCGATGGCGGTGAAGACATGGACGGCACCTCGCTTCACTTGCAGGTTACCCATGGGGCGTTATTTGGATTGGGGATTTCAATTTCCTCGTGAATATGGCCAGGCCAGGCACTTGTTACAAGGAAATACCAACGTGTGATTCCCGGGAATATCAATAACAAAAAGGAATCGCAGAATGGATGCTTTGCTGGTGCACGGGCCGAGTTGAACCTCCTTCCATGCGGTTAGCGCTTGATGGGCCATGGCACGAAAGGAAGACGGTACGAGAGAGATTGCCAGCGGCAGGTGCGAGGGTTATATTGTGCGCCTGAAAGATGACGCGACAGCAGGCATTTGAACGGTGAGGACAATCAGGTTTTCCAGATCATTCTGAAGCGGAATGAAACCAGGAAACAGGTAGTATATAAATGGATCTATCGCTTAAATACGGACTCAATCCCCACCAGCATCCCGCCCGGTTGACGCTCCCGGCTTCGTCACCGCTGCGCGTGCTGAACGGAACGCCGGGTTACGTCAATATCATCGACGCATTAGGTGCCTGGCAGCTTGTCCGGGAACTGAAGGAAGCCACTGGCGCAGCGAGCGCGACGTCTTTTAAACATGCGAGTCCCGCGGGAGCGGCGATCGCAGGAAACCCAGGTGAAACTTACCTGGCCTCCCAGTTCCTGTCCAGGCGAGGGCTTTCCCCCGTTGCTTCCGCCTACGTGCGGGCCCGGGGCGGCGATCGCATGTGTTCTTTCGGGGACTGCGCGGCCGTGAGCGAGGTGGTGGACCGGTCCCTGGCGGGTGTATTGAAACGGGAAGTATCGGACCTGATCATCGCGCCGGGTTACGATCCGGACGCGCTGGAGATACTCAGGGCGAAGAAGGGCGGCGGATACCTCGTGCTGGAGATCGATCCGGACTACGAGCCGACCAAGGTAGAGCAAAGAACGCTGTTCGGTCTTCAACTGGAACAACCCCGCAACGACGCAGCCATCACACGCAATACCTTTTCCAATGTAGTCACGGGCAACCGGTACCTGCCGGATTCCATCCTCGACACCCTGGTTGTTGCGACCATCGCCCTCAAGTACACCCAGTCCAATTCCATGTGCGTGGCGTACGAGGGCCAGGTGATCGGCATGGGCGCGGGTCAGCAGTCTCGCATCCACTGCACCCGGTTGGCCTGCGAAAAGGCCGACAAATGGTTTCTCCAGCAGCATCCCAGGACGCTGGACCTCGCTTTTCTTGAAGGGGTCAAGCGCACCGAGAAAACGATCATCGTGGACCAGTACCTCCTCTGGGACCAGCTCTCCGAAACGGAAGAGATCCGAATGCTGGCCGACCTTGACGAACGCCCCGTACCGATCTCGGCAGAGGAACGCCGGGCATATCTCTCCAGCTTTGACGGGGTCTGCCTGTCGTCGGACGCCTTGATCCCCTTCCGCGACAACATCGACCGGGCAAGCCGCAGCAACGTGGGGTACGTAGCCCAGACGGGCGGATCGACGCGGGACGATGGCGTAACCAAGGCGGCCGACGAATACGGCATGGTAATGGCCCACACCGGCCTGCGGCTGTTTCTTCACTAGCACCGGCTCCGAAGGATGTTCGATTTAGATCCCAGGGTGGCGATTTACCGCATACAACAGGGTAAAACTTCACTTGCCTACCTGTACCCAACGCGATCTTCAGAACCGGGAGAACCGATTCGATGAACGGTAAAAGACCCAATGTCGTCCTGGTCATTACAGACGACCAGGGCTATGGCGACCTGGGATGCACGGGCCATCCGTGGTTGAAGACACCCTGTATCGACGCCTTTCACGACGACGCGGTGCGACTGAACGACTTCCACGTGTCGCCCCTGTGCACCCCGACCAGAGGCGCGCTGATGACGGGACGCCGGCCCGTGCGGAACGGCGCCTGGGCGACCTGCTGGGGCCGGTCCATCCTGCGAAAGACGGAGACGACCATGGCGGACGTCTTCAGCGCCGCGGGCTACCGCACCGCCATGTTCGGCAAGTGGCACCTGGGCGACAACTATCCCTACCGGCCCCAGGACCGGGGTTTCCAGCACGTGGTGGCCCACAAGGGCGGCGGCGTGGGACAGACCCCCGATTTCTGGGGGAACAACTACTTTGACGACACTTATTTCCACAACGGTGAACCCGTCGAACACGCAGGGTACTGCACGGACGTGTGGTTCGACGAGGCGATCCATTTCATCGAGCAGAGCGCCGGCGAAGACGCGCCGTTCTTCGTCTATCTCGCCACCAACGCCCCCCACACCCCCTATCTCGTCTCAGAGGAATACGCAGACCCCTACCGGGACATCCCGGAGGTACCCGAACCGGAATTCTGCGGCATGATCGCGAACATTGACGAGAATTTCGGTCGACTGCGGCGAACGCTTGCAGAACTGGGCCTGGAGGAAAACACCATCCTGGTCTTCATGACCGACAACGGCAGTTCCGGCGGCAGTGAACTGGATGACGACCAGTACGTGGTCCGTGGATACAACGCCGGGATGCGGGGCAAGAAGGGCTCATACTACGATGGCGGCCATCGCGTGCCCTTCCTGCTTCGTTGGCCCGGCGGCGGTCTTGGGACCGGACGGAACGTCGATGAAATGACCCTTCACGTCGATGTGCTGCCCACGTTCATCGAACTGTGCGGCCTGAGCGCACCGGCAGACGTTGCGTTAGACGGGCAAAGCATGGCGCCGCTGCTGCATGGCGACCGGGCGAGCCTGGCCGGCGACCGTGTCCAGTTCCTCCAGTATCGGCAGGACACCGTACCGCCGGAGAAATGGACCAACGCTGTCATGACGCGACAATGGCGACTGGTCAGGGGAAAAGAGCTGTACGACATCAAGGCCGATCCCGGTCAGCTCATTAACGTGGCAAAGGACCATCCCGACGTGGTGGACCAACTGCGCAGCGCCCACGATGCGTGGTGGGAAGAGATCGCGCCGAATCTGGAAACATACTGTCCCATCACCCTCGGCGACCCGGCCGAGCATCCCACGCGCCTGTGCGCCATGGATGTGCTGGGCGACGTCGCCTGGCATCAGACTCACATTGCCCAGGCCAAGCAAAGCACCGGGACCTGGGCCGTAGAGATTGAGCGAACAGGCCGCTACCGTTTCTCCCTCCGCCGTTGGCCCTCAGAGCGTGAACTGGCCATCGACGGATCGATTCCGCCGGAGGAGGCGCGGTATCTCATCTACGCCCCGGAGGACGCCGATGCCGTGAAGATACAACCTGTAGAAGCGCGTCTTAAACTTTACGACGATGAACTCCGACGGTCCGTGGAAACCGGCGATGAAACCGCCGTGTTCACCCTCGATGTCTACCATACCGGCACTACGGTCCTGGATGCCTCTTTCATCGACGGAGCAGGAGAATCCCAGGGGGCATATTACGTGGATATCGAGCGACTGGACGCAGACCAGGATATCTGACAGCGTCCCGCGCCGGGCGATCTTCCTGGCGGAATCGAACGGGCTAAACCGTTACGGAACGGTTGATGCCAAGAACATCGACGAATCGTTCGATCGACGTTTCCAGTCCATCGATCAGTCCCTCGTCGAAGGCCGTCAGGCTGGCGTCCGTTGAACGGCAGCGGGTCGTGATGGGCAGGCCGATACGCTGCAGATACCTTTTGCAGGTTACGAGGTACTTGTTGCTCACGACCGGCGCCAGGGACGTCATCATCCGTTGTACTTCCTCTGCCGTATCCGGCTGTTCGTCGTACTCGGCACACAGCCAGGCAAACAACTCGGGAAAAACATTGGCGGCGACGGGAGAAATACCGGCGGCCCCGTAACGAAGCCCTTCGAGACCGGTTTCAAAGTGGGCGTTGTAGACACCAAGCCGCGTGTTACGTACGGCGTCGATCTTCAGACGAAGCAGATCGATGTCGCAGACGGTGTCCTTGTGATAGAGGAATCTGCCGGTTTCGCCCAGATGACCGAACAGACCGGGCGACAGTCGCCGGTGATAGGGCGTCGGACACTCGTAAAGTCCCAGTGGAACAGGGTCTGTCAGCTCGAGCAGCCGTTCCATGTTCCGCTTCAGTAGATCCTCGTCCTCGTTCCTGCCGGCCAGAAGGCAAACGATGACGACCACCGCGTCCACGCCCGTGTCGGCCATGCGCTTTACAAAGGCAGCCTGATCCTCGACGGGGCCGCCGAAAGTGCCGGTAGCTACTACGGGCACGCTGCCGCCAGCCCGTTTTACAACGCGCCGAGAAACGTCAAGGCGCTCTCCATCATCCAGGTCAAACATCTCGGTGGAACCACAGCAGGCGAACAGTCCCGCTGACCCCCGTTCGATGTACCAGTCGGTAAGGGCGTCCACGCCGGGCCAGTCGATGGACCCGTCCTCATGGAAAGCGTTGAGCATCACCGGCCAGAGGCCGTGGGGCAGTGTCTGCATTGACATGGAGTTGCATCCTTTGGTTTTGTCGGCCGGTTCAATTAATCCACGTTCCCTGTATGGCTCAGGGATCATATTGTTTCGCCGTATTCGGTGTCAAGGATAACCGGGTCTAGTTGTCCTTTACACCTGCCTACCCCGGAGGTATATTTTCCGGGTAGCGAGTCTGGTATGGCGTTGGATTGATTACCTCTCTTCTTCACCACACAAATCCCCGGCATGCGACCGGTTCAAACCCGAAGAAAACCATGTCCGTTCTCGGCCTGACCTGCACCCGTTGCGGTGCCCAGTATCCCCTGGAACCGATGTTCTTCGGCTGCCCCGCCTGCGCGAACGAAGCGGACCAGGCGGACAGCGACGCGGCCGCATTGACCGTGGCGTACGACTACAAGGCGATCGCGTCCGATCTGGACGTGGAAGATTGGGGCCGTGCCGGTCACGGTATCTGGCGCTTCGACGCCCTGCTGCCTTTGCGGGATCCGGCGGCGCAGATCTCCCTGGGCGAGGGGAACACGGCGCTGGTGCGGCCCCGTGCGGTGTGCGAAGCTACTGGTCTTTCGAACCTGTTCATCAAGAACGAGACCACCAACCCCACCTGGGCTTTCAAGGACCGATTCCACGCTTCCTCCGTATCCATGGCGAGATCCCTCGGCTACACACGGATCACGGCCAGTACCACGGGCAATCACGGCGCGTCGACCGCGGCCTATTCCGCCGTTGCCGGCATGGATTCCTGCATCATCCTCTGCCATCCCGAGTCATCGATGCTGCAACGGGATATGATCGCCCTCTACGGAGGTCACGCCTTCGTGCTGAAAGACCGGTTCCAGTACCTGGACACGCTGATACGTGACCATGGCTACTATCCCTCGACGACCATGACGCCCATGCCGACAGGCACGCCTTTCGGGGTCGAGGGGTACAAGACCATCGCCTTCGAAATCTACGTGCAACTCGGCGGCCGTGTCCCCGATCGAATGTTCTGCCCGATCGCCGCAGGTGACGCGCTGTACGGTCCGTGGAAGGGATTCAACGAGATCCATACGCTGGAACTCGTCGATCGGCGGCCGGTCATGCACGGCGTGCAACCGGCGGGATGCAACCCCTACGTCCAGTCTTTCAAACAAGGACTCAGTGACGTAATCGTCCATCCTGATCCGACTTCCATCGCCCTTTCCATTCGAGACGACACTGGAGGCCCTGCCGCGCTACAGGCCATCTACGATTCCGGCGGTGATGCGACCGATGTCACCGAGGGCGAGATTATCGAGGCGGTGCGCCTGCTCGCTAAGAGCGGCTACCTCGTGGAACCCTCGTCGGCGGCATCTGTCGCCGGGGCCGTCAAGGCCGCCCGCGCAGGTCGTTTTTCCTCCGACGAGACCGTCGTGTGCCTGGTCACCGGATCGGGCGCCAAGTGGCCGGAAGTCATGTCTGAACTCGTAGATCGGGACGCGCCAATCGAGCCCTCCTGGGAAGAAATCAAGGAACAGGCCGGTCTCGATACCGCGCGTCGATAGTCACTCCGGGTTTGAATCCCAGTCGTTCGGAAACAGCCCCGCATCTGCCGCAGAAGAACCTTCCTGATTGATATGAACCCCAATTCTTCGACCACGCCCCTGTATTTGCTCGCCGACGACCTCGCAGGCGCTCATGACGCCGCGATTTCCTTCGCGAAGCGGGGCTTCGCCGTGGCGGTGCTTTCCGATCCTGACCGATTGGATCGATTCGATTCGGCGGACATCGTCGTACTGGACACAAACACCCGCTCCTGTGTCGAGGCAGAGGCCATCGAGCGCGTGGGGGCGGCCTGCAAGGCGATACAAGCCCGATCCGGAACGATCATTTACAAAAAAATCGACTCGACGCTCAGGGGACATGTCGGCCTCGAACTCGACCTGGTTTGCAGCATGATGGACTTCAACCTTGCGGTGTGCGCACCGGCATTCCCTGAATTGGGCCGGACCACGGTCGGTGGCTATCAACTGCTTCACGGTGTTCCGGTACGGCGCGCGGACATGGCGGGTCCCGACATTCCGCCTCAACATGCCTTCATCGCGGATCTCCTGGGGAACGCTTCCAAACGTGAGACGGTCCGTATCGATTTGAAAACCGTCCTTGGCGGTTCGGCAGCCATCCAGCGGGCAATCGCCGGCATCAAGGCCGATCAAGGGTCCACGGTGGTGGTGGACATGGCCGATCCCGGATGCTGGACCGGGATGCTGGACGCGGTCCTTGGTGACAGTACCGAATCAACCGAAGCGCGTGATAAGGTGACTCAGATGGGATCAACGCTGCTCTGCGGTTCCGCTGGCATGGCCGGCGCCCTCGCGGAAAGGCTGGCCGAGACGCAAAATCCGCACACCTCTGCATCACACTGGAGACCGGGCGCATCGGTACCCACGCGGGTACAGAAGGAAGGTCCCGTCCTCGTTTTCGCCTGCAGCCTGCACGACACAACGGTCCGCCAGGTCGAGGAAATCAGCGGTCGAAAAGCGACGGCCATATGCTCCTTCGATCCCCTGTTGATGGTCAAAAACCGAAACAGCCGCGACGAGGTCGAACGCGTGATAGAACTCGCCACGGAGGCTCTGGCGGACGGACGGAACGCGGTCTTGACCCCGAAACGGCCCGGCCACTCCAACCATCAGGAATGGTTCAAACTGCTGGCGGAGGAAGCCGACGGGCACGATCCCGCCTCGATGGTCATCGAGAACCTGGGCGCAATCGCCCACCGCCTGTTCGCCGGCGTGGACCTGGGGGGTCTCGTACTCACGGGTGGAGAGACCGCGGGGCGCGTTTTTAGTGAACTGGACAGCGACGGCGCATGGATCCTCGGCGGAATTGATACGGGCGTAGCCCTGTCTGCCGTGACGGGCGGCCCCTACGATGGGATGCAGGTGGTCATAAAACCCGGATCATACGGCAACGAAAGTACACTGATGAAGGCCATGGATCGACTTTCCTCAAACACCGGTGACGAATTCGGCGGCAAGCGGAGACGAAGTAGGCGTAAACGGAGCGGCGACGATGAGCGGCCGGTCATCGGCATTACCCTGGGTGATCCGAACGGCGTGGGACCGGAGATTATCGCCAAGATCCTGTCGCAGGAGTGGGTCTACGATCTATGCCGCCCGCTGGTCGTAGGGAATGACAGGGTACTGCGCCGGGCCCTGCCACTGGCGGAGGGCGATCCTACTGTTCACCACGACGGTAAATCAGCCGGCTGCAGGTTGGACATCCACCTAACCGATCGACCTGACACGGGTCTTTACCGCCATGGCACGATGGATGTCCTGAACGCCATGAACGTGGAAATCGACGGACTGATCCCGGGACAGGTACAGCCCGAGGCCGGACGCCTTGCGGTGGAGTCCGTTCAGCTGGCCGCTCGACTTGCGATGACCGGCGAGATCGGAGCCATGGTCACCGCGCCGCTCAACAAGGAAGCCATGGGCCTTGCGGGTTACACTTATCCTGGTCACACCGAGTTGCTGGCCGAAGTCTCGGGTACGAAGAAGTACCGGCTTTCGCTGGCCTTCGACGGGATCCTGGTCTCACATGCGACGACCCACGTCTCTCTTCGAGACGCCATCGACAGTTTGTCCGAGGAAGAAATCATCGTCACCGTGGACCTGGTCGGCCGCGCACTGGTCGGCATGGGCGTGGCAGCACCCAGGATTGCCGTCTGCGGACTGAATCCCCACGCCGGTGAAGGCGGCCTCTTCGGGGACGAGGAAATCCGGATCATCGCGCCAGCCCTCGAGAAGGCGCGCGCGAGGGGTTGGCAGATCATGGGTCCGTTGCCGCCTGACACTGTTTTCATGCGGGCGCGCAAAGGCGATTTCGACGGAATCATCGGGATGTACCATGACCAGGGGCATATCCCGGTCAAGGCGATCGCCTTCGACCGCACGGTTAACGTGACCCTGGGCCTGCCGATCATCCGCACCTCCGTGGATCACGGCACCGCCTTCGATATCGCGGGCAAGGGCATCGCAGACGCCGGCAACCTGGGCGAGGCGCTGCGGCTGGCCGTGCAACTGGTCGGCGACCGGTGGTCGGTCGGTTCGACTTCGGGAGAGAAGGCTACTCGATGAAGAAAAAACGGCAACGCCAGGTTTGTGCAGGAGCGCAGGCCGTGCGGATACCAGAAGGAGGCGTATGACCGGCTACAAGGAATACCTGTCTGCGAGCCTGGGCCGTTTGAGCGTGGCCAGGAGATGGTTCTGGACCCTTCCGGGTTTCATAGTGCTTGGATGTGTTTGCGCGCTGCTCGCCGGCGCCGGTCCGGCGAATTCGCAACGAGCCCCTGCTGTCTTCAATTCTATTGGCAAACAGTTACCGCAAGACGCGGCGCCTCTGCAATACCAGACCTACCTTTTCATGCGCGACGAGCCCGCGAGCCTGGACGTGAGCGTCAACCTATACGTGGGACAGTGGAACGAGTTCCTATTCGAAACCCTGGTCGCGAAGGACGAAAACGGCGACCTGATCCCGGCCGCGGCCGATCGATGGGAGATATCTCCAGACGGGAAAACCTGGACCTTCTACCTGCGCAAAACGGGAAAATGGAGCGACGGCAGGCCCGTCACGGCCCACGACTTCGTCTACACCTACCGAAGGGCCCTGTCCTACGAGACTGCCAATCCTTACGCCGCCTTCTACAGCGACATCGTGGGCGCCAAGACTTTTAGCCAGACCCCGGATGCCGATCCCGATATACTGGGCGTCAAGGCCATAGACGACTATACGCTGACCGTGGAAGCCACCCATCCCGCACCCTACCTGGGACTGATCCTTTCCGTCCCCACCTCCATGCCGGTGCCCAGGTGGCAGGTGGAGAAGTACGGTCCCAAGTGGACCGAGGAAGGGAACTGCGTGACCAATTCGAGTTATCGATTGACGGAGTGGAAGCACGGCAGCCACATGGATTTCGAACTCAATCCCTACTACGACGGTCCCATCAAGGGCTACGTGGAAAAGATTCACCGAGTATTCCGCCATCCGTCGACGGCCAACCTGTTGCCCTATGAGAACGACGAAGTGGGTTTTGCCGAGGTTCAGGCCAACGAGTTGATACGCGTGCGGCGCGATCCCGAACTGAGTTCGGAGCTCATTTCCAACCCGACCGACGGCACGTGGTATATCTTCTTCAATACGCGGCGGCCCCCATTCAGCGACGCCAGGGTCCGGCGCGCCATCGCACGGGCTATCGACCGGGAGACGATCTGCCGCGTCGTGCTTCACGGCGCGGCCGTCCCGGCTTTTTCCATGCTGCCGGTAACCTTCGACGCCCACGGCGACTACAAGGAATTCCAGGACTTCGACCCGGATGAGGCAAGACGGCTGTTTGCCGAGGCCGGTTATCCTGGTGGCCGGGGGTTCCCGACGATGGAAATGTGGCTCAGGCAGCCCCGGCCGGATATCCGGATGGTCGCGGAAGTGATCCAGGGTATGCTCAGGGAACACCTGGGCATCGACATTACTTTCCGCAGCGCCGATTACCCGGTTTTCACCAATTACATGTTCAACTGGAACATCAACATGGGGTTGGTACCCTTCTTCGGGGATTACCGGGATCCCAAGAACATGTTGGATATGATCTGGCGACCCGGTACCAGGGCACGCAGCCGCCATGATTTCGAGAACGAAGAGTTCGAAGCGTTGCTGGACGCGGCGGACCAGGAAATCGACACCGGCAGGCGTACGGAGATTTTCCGCCGGGCCGAACGCATCCTGGTCGAGGAGGCGGGTGCCGCTTTCATCTTCCACCCTATGGCTAATTCTCTGTTCAAACCATGGCTAAGGGGGCTCAAAACCAACCGATTCGGCGGCAAAACCGTGATCTTCACGGATCTCTATATCGGTGAGGAGTATCCCGATGCGAGGTAGGACTTCGCGGAGGGACGGTAAACGGTGCGTGGAGCACCCCCATGGGGGACTCCCGCTACCGCTCTACCGCAAGTTACTTCTTCTTATGCCGGTCGGCCCGTAAGCGTTTCTTGCGCTTATGGGTAGCGATCTTGGTACGCTTGCGCTTCTTGCCACTGGGCACGTTTGTCTCCCTTTGAGATTAGTCTTCCTTCTGTACACGATTCTTAAGGTGATCGGACGGTTTGAAAACGGGCACGACGCACGGCGGGATCTTGATGCCCGTCCCTGTCTTGGGATTGCGGGCGACACGTGCCTTTCTTTCCTTCACTTTGAAAATACCGAATCCGCGCAGTTCGATCTTTTCGCCCCTGCCCAGCGCGGAAGAGATGGAATCAAGCAACGCATTCAGCACTTCAGCGGTGTCCACCTTGGTCATCCCGGTGGATTGCGCGATACGAGCCACGATATCGGCCTTAGTCATACCATTCTCCTTGATCGTAGATGTTCCGTTCAGCGATACCGGTATTCAACAATGCCCGGCGAATACAGACCGGTCATCGTCTCCATGTTATCCATCAGCATCTCAAAAAATGTCTTGGGCCGCTGCCGGACCACGTTGGGTTTTTCCGGGAGGCCGGCCATCTTGCCTGCAAGGGCGATCGCGTCCTGGTACGTACCGAGGCGGTCCACGAGTCCCAGGGGCAGTGCCTGGTTCCCCGTGTAGATACGCCCGTCCGCCAGTTCAACCACTTCTTCGCGGGACAATGGCCGGAACCTGGTTACCGCTTCGACAAACTGATCGTATACGTCGTCCACTACCGACTGAATGAGGCCCAATTCCTCGCTGGTCATGCTTCGGCTCACCGATCCCATGTCCTTAAGCCGGCCGCTTTTAACGACCTGCCAGTCGATGCCGATTTTATCGAGCAGCCCCTCTGCGTTGGGCACCTCCGTGATCACCCCGATGCTGCCGGTTATGGAACCGGGATTGGCCACGATGGAATCGGCCGCGCAGGCGATGTAATAGCCGCCCGAAGCCGCCACGACGCCCATGGAAGCCACGATAACCTTGCCCGCTTCCCGGGTCTTGCGTAGTTCATCGAAGATTTCCTGCGTGGGTGCTACGGCCCCGCCGGGACTCTCGATGCGGAGCACGATGGCCCGCACGGAATCGTCCTCACGGTACTTGATGATCTGCTTGACCGTGTCCTGGGCCCGGGTTATCGGTCCCCTGATTTCGACCAGCGCGATCCGGCCACCTCCCATGGAGGAAAAAGAACTTTCACTGCTCAGCATGGGTCCGGCGATGAGCAACGCCATGACGACCACGATAACCAATACTCCGCCGCCAAGCATTCCGCCGATAATCCAGTCTGATTTGCGAGACATTACAGTGCTCCGCAAGCCGGTTTTACATGTAAAACACGGTCAATCCTAAAGCCTGATTGGACCTGATAAGCCGTGACCATAATATCACGTTAGTTTAAGTATGTCAATGACTTTTTGGAATTCAGGGGAGGCGGGAATGGGGTCGCAATCGCTTGTTTGGCGGTGCAAAAGATCCGGTGGTTCGTTGGGCAGTCACGGGATGACCGCGTGAAGGTCATTTCACATGTCAAACGGCGTGGCAGTTCACCGTGAAACGGACAGATCGATGCGGAGACGATCGCCGGGGTGTATGGCGTTGCGTCTGCCGAGTCCGTTGGTCCTCCGAAGAGCGCTCAAGGTCACGTTGTGGGCACGGGCGATATCCCAGAGCGTATCTCCCGGTTTGACCGTGTAGACGACGGAGTTCGATTCCGCCGCGCCGCCCTGGCCGCGGTTCGAGGTCGACGCACCCCCGCTCGCGGCGTCCCGCGACCGGGGGAGATATATCGTCATCGCGCGACCGGCGACGATGTCTCCGGGGTTGCTCAACTTGTTCCAGTCCTGCAGGTTTGCCATGGACACACCGTACCGGTTGCTGATGCTCGCGAGCGTATCCCCTCGCTTGATCCGGTACGAAATGGCCCGATGTGTCGAGGGATCGGGTGGCGGAACGTCCCTGGGTTGCCGATAGCGGATGGATCGATTCGCGGAACGGATCAATGAGCCGTATAAGGGAATGGTAAGAACCTGCCCGATCCGGAGGCGATTCGGCCGGCGTATGTTGTTTTCGGCAATAATATCGCCCGTTCGCACCCCGAAACGGCGGGAAATGCGCGCGAGGGTGTCTCCTCGTCTTACTCTGTAGAACGTCGTCGCGGACGGATCCGGTCCAGGGGGTTCGATACCGGCCCAGGTCGCATAGGACCGCATCGTTCCCAGCGGCACCTTAAGGTTGTACCCCGGTACGGCCCTCCAGCGACGCAGTTCCGGATTGAGCTGGCGCAGTTGCTCGACCGGGATCTTCATGCCCTCGGCCACTTCCTCCAGGTCCATGGGTCTCTGAACCGGCACAGACTCGTGGATCAGCGGAAGGCCCCCCAGGGGCTCGAAACCGTATTCCGCAGGTGACATGGATATGATGGCCGACGCCATGACGAAGGACACGAAGGAAATAGACTGCCTGGGCAGCCTCATGTTCCACAGGCTCAATCCCTCGGACTTGCGCAGGGGTGTCGCGCCCGCATGGTGCGCGGCGAGAACGAGATCCCAACTGCCCAGTTCCAGGTAAAGATCCTTGAACCTTGCCGCCGCCGCCCGTGTGGACTTTACCGGATCGTAACGTTCATCGACTTCGTCGCTTAGGGACAGACCGTATTTTACCGCGTCCTGTTGCGACAATTGCCACAGGCCCGCACCTCCTTTCGCCGCACGCGCACGGGGATCGAATCCGCTTTCGACCATGGCGACGTAAAGAAGGTCACCGGGCAGTCCTGACCTGGAGAAAATCGACTGGATCATGGCACGGTACCGGTTCGATCGGCTCAACCATTCGGCGAAAACTGCGGAGGCATCGGTCTGCAGGATGTGAATCGCCTTTTTCACTCGCTCGTTGTAGCTGATGGGCACGTCGAACCGGCCGAAATCGGGCCAGGGCGGATCCGGTGCCACGGCGCGATTCGACCCTTCCAAGAAAGGTGCAAGGAGGGAAAACCCCGAAGCGGCGTTTTGTTCCTCCACGTACGGACCGGTTGTTTCACTCGGATCGGCGGTGTACGCGTCGGTTGGCGAATCAGCGGATGAAAGAGGTCCAGCGTAAAGGAAGGAAGGAAACAGGATCAGTAAAAACAAGCAGATCGACAGCCGCCACAAAAAGGCTAAGCAGCGTATGGTCGGTATACTGCGAAAAACTGTGCAGGTGGTACTGAGCATAGTGAGCGCTGTATACGGATTGCCGACTGTGTATGAAGGGTCTTCACGTTTCGATGGGTCGGCCTATACTTCGCTCGATCCACCAGGGACTAACATTCGTGGTAAGGTCATCACCATCGAATAGTGGAGCTGAGCGGGATCGAACCGCTGACCTCATGAATGCCATTCATGCGCTCTCCCAGCTGAGCTACAGCCCCTGACGCCGCCCAAGATATGAATGTGCCGGGGTACTGTCAAGGGAAAAGGTGTACTGATTGAGGCATCCAGGGGGATCAATACACGTGCCGTTCTGCCATCACGATTTTGGCTTGTATCAACCGGTTATTCGAGTTAATGTCATGGTACCGGTACAGTCTGACGAGACGGCGGTTCGATGTCGACCTGCGGTCCTCTGACAGATGGCCAATCCTTGTCCCGGAAAATCAACAACGGAAGATCTGGTAGCTACATTGCAGAGTTTGGAAGACCGTGGAAAGGACAGCCAGCCATGTCGTATGTGAAGACTAGCGATAGTGATCGACTCCGAATCGATCCGGTACGGCCCGTTGACGGTTACGGCCGCATCGGAATCACGTTGTGCCCCGGCAAGACGGACCCGCATGGGATCGCCGGGAACTGGAAACGCGACCTGAACCGGGACCTCGACGTGGTCCGGCGGTGGGGCGCGACCGCGGTAGTCAGCCTGATCACCCACAGGGAACTGGACACGCTCGATGTGCGCGATTTCCCCACGGCGGTCCCGGACCGTCACATGGAGTGGTGGCATCTGCCAATCCCGGACGGGCAGCCTCCCGGACCCGATTTCGAGGATGCCTGGCGTGTCGCGGGTGAGGCTATTCGGGACCGGCTGCGTTTCGGCTTCGACGTACTCGTCCACTGCAAGGGCGGCCTGGGCCGCGCGGGTACCGTAGCCGCCCGCCTGCTCGTCGAATTTGGAGAGAGGCCGGATGCAGCGATGCGGCGCGTTCGAGCAGCCCGTTCCGAAAACGCCATCGAACAGTTGAGCCAGGAGCACCACATTGCGCAGTGCGTGCCGCAAGCGCCGGCTGTACCTTCCGCGACTGCGGAAAGCATCCGTGATCGCGCGCTCGGCGCCTTTCTGGGTCTCGCGGTGGGAGACGCCGTCGGCACGACGCTCGAATTCCAGCCGCGCGACAGGCAGGAACGACTGAAGGACATGGTTGGGGGCGGACCTTTCGGTCTGTCTGCCGGCGACTGGACCGACGACACCACCATGGCGCTGGCCCTGGCCGAAAGCCTGGCCGCGACCGAGACTCTCGACTGCAAGGATCTGATGGACCGTTTCGTCCGGTGGTGGCGGGACGGGGAATACTCCTGCACGGGGAGTTGCTTCGACATCGGAATCACCACGAGCAAGGCCCTCTCGCACTATGAGAGAACCGGTGATCCGCTCGCAGGTTCGACCGACCCGCATAGCGCTGGCAACGGTTCACTGATGCGCCTGGCCCCGGTCGTCCTGCGCTACTGGAGCGACCGGGAGCAGCTCGCCTTCTGCGCCGCGGAACAGTCCCGGACCACGCACGCAGCCGAGGAAGCGGTGGATGCATGCCGTGCCTTTGCAGAACTCCTGGCGGACGCCATAGCAGGCTCACCACGGGCAGATCTCCTCTCCCCGAGGCGGTTCGACGGGGCACCGTCAGTCTCCCGGATACTGAAAGGAAGCTGGCGCGGGCGGCAACGGGATACGATCCGGTCGAGCGGATACGTGGTCGATACCCTGGAAGCCGCCCTCTGGTCGGTCGCCCGCACGTCCGATTTCCGCAACGCCGTACTGCTTGCGGCCAACCTGGCCGATGACGCCGACACGGTGGCCGCGGTGACGGGACAGCTTGCCGGCGCCCTGTACGGCCTGTCAGGTATTCCCGACAGCTGGCTCGACAGGCTTGCCTGGAAGGATCGCCTGCTGGACGTGGGTGACCTTTTGTTGCGCAAGGACCGATGATTTCTGGATGCCTCAATGATCCTGAAATTGTCCTTGTAACCAGTTGCTCGCGGTATTATAGTCCAGAATCCCGATTAAACCATATCCTGAACCAACTAGATTTGATCTTCGAGGCAAGATGTCCATGGCGGAATCGCTGGCAATCGACGGCGGAGTTCCGGTACGTACGGCGGAATGGCCGCCCCTGATTCCCGGTGGATCGATGTACGGTGAGGAAGAGAAACGGGCCGCCATTGAAGTCATCGAGGCCCGATCGCCCTTCCGGTATTATGGCATCGAGCCGCTGGGCAAGGTCGACCGGTTCGAAACGGCGTACGCCCGTTACGTCGGCACCCGTTTCGCCCTGGCCACCCACAGCGGAAGCACGGCCCTGTCCGTGGCGCTCGCCGCGCTCGACGTGGGCCCTGGCACCGAAGTGATCATGCCCGCCTTCATGTGGATCGCCGACGTCAATGCCGTCGTGCACCTCAGGGCCGTGCCCGTACTGGCCGATATCGACGAGACCCTCAACCTCGATCCCGGCGACATCGAACGGCACGTCACGCCCCGAACGCAGGCAATCGTCGCCGTACACATGGCCGGAACGGTTGCCGACGTGCCCGCTATCGCCGAGGTCGCCGAAAGGCACGGGATCCCCGTCCTGGAGGACTGCTCCCAGGCCGCGGGCGCACGCATAGCCGGCCGGACCGTGGGATCGATGGGTACCGTGGGCGCCGTCAGCCTGCAGTACAACAAGAACTTCACCACGGGTGAAGGTGGCATGATCACCACCGACGACGAAGAGGTCCTCCGGCGGGCCGTATGCTACCACGACACGGGATTCGAAAGAGACATCGAAGGCGTATCTACCGGTGAAGGATCGCTCTTCGAGACCTTTGGCATGGGCGTCCGCATGGACGAATTGCGGGGTGCACTGGGACTGGTCCAACTGGGCAGGCTGCCCGGCATCCTGGAAGGCATGCGGCGCCACCAGGCACGGCTTCGGGAGACGCTGGGCAAGACACCGGGCATCCGGCTCCGGCGCATCGTGGATCCAGACGGCGACAGCGGCGCGTATTTTTCGTGGATCCATGAATCGGCCGAGTCAGCCGTGCGGTTCACCGCCGCCTTGCGCGCGGAAGGAATCCCCGCAGGAGAACCCCATGGCGGCATTCACCAGTACCGGTACATGTCCAATTTGTTGAACAAGGCGCCGATCACTACGGCCGGATGCCCATGGACCTGTCCTTTCAACGCCGAGAGCCCCATGGAATACCGTGCCGGCATGCTGCCTCGCAGCGACGATCTGCTGGACCGGGCGCGGATATTGCCCCTGCCTGCACAACTGAAGGACGAAGATGTGGACGACGTGATCCGCGCGTTCCGCAAAGTGTCCGGGGCTGTCGTATAGCACCACGCATCGCGTTTATGCCGGGCACCGAACTGGTACTATCTTAATGAACGTCAAGCAGGACTTGCCTTCAGGCAGGACTTGCCGTCATGCAGCGCCCGTCAGGCAGTACCCGCTAAGCTGTTCCAACCTTCGCATGTGAATAAGAATGATTTCAGACCTTTCCTGGAGTCCATGAACAAAAGGGAGTTCCTGCATGAAAGCCGATCAGAGTTCGACCTTGCCTGGCGCGCTGCCCGCACCGGACGACGCTTTTTGGAAGGCGATCCGCCGAGATCAGTTTTACCTCGAACCCGATATAGCGTTTCTCCAGGGCGGCTCCGTCGGACCGTCTCCCAAACCCGTAGTCGACCGGGTAACGGAGGCTATGCGGGCATTCGACAGCGATCCGCTGAAACATCAGCAACAGTACAGGCCCATCGTCGAAGAATCCAGGAATAAGCTGGCGGCCTTCGTAGGCACACGGCCCGAGCGCATCGCCCTGGTGCAGAATACCACCATGGCGCTCAGCGTCTTCGCCCAGGGCGTAACCTGGAAAGTGGGCGGTGAAATCCTCATGACGGACCAGGAATACGGCGCGGTGAACGCCTGCTTCGACTACATCGCCGAGCGCCATGGCCTGACCGTGCGGCGGGTCGAACTCCCCATGGAGATCAACGACCAGCAACAGATCATCGACGTCTTCAAGAGCGGATTGAACGAAAAGACGGCGGCCATGGTCTTTGGACACGTATACTGGTCCACTGGGCTGGTCACACCGGTTAAGGAACTCACCGAGATCGGCCGGGAGCGCGGCGCCTGGGTTGTCGTGGACGGCGCCCACGCAGTCAGCATGGTGCCGCTGCATCTCGACGAGTGGAACCCCCATTTCTACGCGTCCAGTCTCCACAAGTGGACACTGTCTCCCAAGGGAACCGGCATGCTTTTCGTATCGGACGACGCCCATGACCGGGTTGAACCGCTCATCCTGGGGGCCAGCGCGAGGCCCAACGAAAAAGCAAGCCGTTTCGACATGATGGGCACACGGGACCAGACCCCCTTCATCGGACTGGGGACGGCCCTCGATTTCCAGCAGGAGATAGGCTGGGATCACATCCGTACCTACTGCCGCGGGCTGGTTAATTACATGCGTGAACGCCTGGGCCGCATCCGGGGCGTTCGCTTCCTGACGCCGCGCGATCCGGAGATGTCGGGATTCATCACGACCTTCACCATCGAGGGCGCCGATTTATCAAAAATAAGGCAGGAGATGTGGGACGACGAGAAGATAGAAACCGTGGCTTTTCACATCAACGACGTGCCCGTTTTCCGTATATCCACCCACTTCTACAACAGCAGGGAAGAAATTGATCGCATGGTGCGGGCCATCGAACGACGGTTGTAGGGGACATTTCCCCGGACCGTCGATGCGGTAAACTGCATTCCGGTGCGTTGTAAAAGATCGATGTCGGGGTCACCCCGCCAACCTTCGGGAAAGGACGAATGCATGAATGAGGATCACGGGTTCATTACGCGCAGCATTCACGCGGGTGAAGCGGAGAACACGTCGGCGACGCCGATCTATCAGTCGACTACGGTGGACGGCGCTTACCTGCGAGGTGGCAATCCCACGTTCACCGCCTTTGAAGAGAAGATGCGCGCCCTCGAGGGCGGAGGCCGCAGCATCGCGACCGCCTGCGGCATGGCCTCGGTCTCCCAGGCCGTGATGACCCTCATAGGCGCGGGCTCCCGGGTGGTATGTCATCACACGGTGTATGCCTGGACAAAGCACTTCGTGATCGAGGAACTTCCCAGGCTGGGATTCGATACCGAGATCATCGACATGCGGGACCCCAGGCAGCTCGATGCGGCCCTGGAGAGACCGACCGACGTGGTTTACTTCGAACCACTGGCCAATCCGACGCTGGACATCATCGACACGGCCGCGGTGATCCGCAAGGCCCATGAAGCGGGAGCGAAGGTGGTGATCGACAATACGTTCCTGTCTCCTTATCTCTTCCGCCCGATTGATCTCGGCGCGGACGTCGTGCTGCACAGCGCCACCAAGTACCTCTGCGGTCATGGCGACGCCTTGGCCGGCATCATCACGACGCGGGACCCGGAACTGGGAGAACGGATCCTGCGTGCCCGGAACACCTATGGCGGCATCCTGAGCCCGTTGAACGCCTTTCTGCTGCTGCGAGGGATCAAGACGCTTCCCATGCGCATGGACCGTCACGGAGTGAACGCCCGCGCGGTAGCGGAGTTCCTGGAGTCCCATCACCGGGTAAATCGGACCTACTATCCTGGCCTGCCTTCCACCCCTGGTCACGAAATCGCCCGGTCGCAATGGTCCGGTTACGGCGGAATGGTGAGTTTTGATATCGCCGAAGGGAATATCCAGCGGTTCCTGGATCGCGTACGCCTGTGCCGGCCCTGGGTCAGCCTGGGCGACGTCGGTTCCCTCGTCACCGGCGATCCCGAGGGAACGCGAGTCCGTATGTCCGTCGGCCTCGAAGACACGGACGATATCATCCGGGATCTCGAACAGGCGTTGGATTGACAACGCATCAAGTGATGTACGGCTATCCGCGGCAGTCCAGCCCATTCATCGTCACATATCGGTTGTTTTTCAAGATTCGACAGGAGCTTCATTATGGCACGAAATCGCGTATTCATCGGTGATCTGACGCGGAAAGAGTTCCGCGAACGTATCGGCGACGGCACCATCCGGGCCGCCATCGTACCCACGGCCGCGACGGAGCAGCATCTCGAACACCTCGAGATGATCCACGATACGGCCAGCGTCGCGTACATGGCCGAACACGCGGCGCTCAAGCTCTATCCCCAGGTCGTTGTCGCGTCGCCCATCGCCATCGGGGTATCGGAGCATTGGATGGAACACAAAGGCACGCTGACGGTCCGTCCCGAAATCTTCACCGAGTACGTCTACGACGTGTGCGACGCCCTCAAGCGTGGCGGAGTGACCAATATCCTTATCCTGAACGGGCACGGCGGAAACGTCGTCCCCATGATGAACCGAATGGATTCGTTCCAGCGCAGACTCGGCGTCAATGTGCGTTTCAATTCATACTGGGACACCTATCCGACTGATGTCGTATACAAGTACATGGAACAGGAGCGGCTTCCCGGCCATGCCGACGAGTACGAGACTTCCATGGCCATGGCGCTCTTTCCCCACCGTGTCCACGAGGAGGACATGGAAATGGAGAGTTCCTCGCGGTTTGGGACGAAGGAGAAGGGCGAAGCGCTCGCGCCCGTCGCCGTGGATGGCGTAGCCGAACTGTTGCGGAAAATGATCGCGGGTGAAGAAATCGACCTGGAACCCCGTACGTTCGGTCCGGAAGGCGCCCAGTCGATGATCCGGGATCATCTGATCGAAGAAAGGTCAGGAAGTTAGTGGTATAACCTGACCCTGGCGAAACCCTATCTATCAGGTGATGCCAGTTAATCAACTGAGTCGGCCGGTGTCGTCTTTTGACCGCGGACCCAAAACTTGGACGGACTAAAGGAGGTAGCATGGAAAAGATAAAACCCAACATGTTAAACATACTGGTCATCTCGGTGTCGATCACATTCATGGCCGTTGTGGCATTGAGCGGTTGTTCCAATGGGTCAGAAATGAGCCAGGAAGAGTCAAATGTGACAGAGATGGACCAGGAAGAGTCGAACGACGACGAAATGGGTTCAGGCGAGCACGGGACCGAAGGTGAAAACGACGGCGAAGGCGAAGAATCCGGTACTCGCCTGGCCCTGGACGAGATCTATGATACGGTGCGGAACGGCGCCCGCCTCATCCTTCGCTACGACTCGGCGAGCAATTCCTTCGTCGGTACGGTAGAGAATACCACTGAGAACATCCTGCGCCGGGTCAGGATCGAGGTTCACCTGTCCAACGGCACGGAACTCGGTCCCACGACGCCGGTCGATCTCGCTCCCGGCGAGGTGATCGACGTGACCGTGTCCGCCGCGGGGGAGGAGTTCACCGGTTGGACCCCCCACGCTGAGGTGGACACCGGGGATGGCGGCGGAGAGCATGGCGAGGGCGGTGAGGGCGGCGGAGAGCATGGTGAGGGCGGTGAGGAAGGTGAGGGAGGTGGAGAACACGACGAAGGGGACGAGGGAAGTAGTGAAGGCGGTGAACATGGGACGGGAGGATGATGGAAAAGAACAAATTGCAACCAACGCCCACCACCCCAGGCGTAAAGCAAATCCCCCTCCTGACCGCGAGCCAGATAGCCCAATTCAAGCGTGACGGTTTCCTCGTACTGCCCGCCGTGCTCGATCCCAAACTCTGCCGCCAGGCCAGGGACGAAATGTGGGCCGCGGTGGCAAATCACCTTCCCCGCATGAAGCGCGACGATCCTTCCACCTGGACACCAGTCACCGCTGAAGAAAACGCCGCGCTGAACGCGCAGCAGCCCGAGATGGGCGGAGACCCCTATGTCTTCGCCGAAGGCCACCGCTTCTATGTCCGCAACGGCACCGAGCCATTCATGCTCGATCTGGCTCCCCGTTCCCTGTGGCAAGTCGCCGGGCAATTGCTCGGCAAGGGCACGGTGGTATGGCCCGCCGGAGCGGATGGGTCCGGCTTCACGACGGGCCCGTGCTTCATGAGCGACGACGCGGTGGGCGGGCTGGCCAGCCATGGGGTTAAAGAGACCGGGCAATGGCCTGAGAAGGGATCCTTCACCACGGAAGAAGCGCTGCGCCTGCCCAGGACGGGTCCGGTGTGGTCAACCGGACAGGGGACGCGCGGCCTTTATTGCACGCTTCCCAACAGTCCGTCTCCCGGTCCAGAATATCGCGGCGCCCATTCCGACGGAGCCTGCTACGGACGCAACCGGTTGCAGATAACGGCTTACATCGACGACCTCCCGCCCGACTCCGGCGGCTTCACGGTATGGCCCGGCAGCCACAGCCGGATCTGGCGCGAGCAGTGGCAGGCCTTCCTCGAAGGCGAGAAGCACACGGACAACCACTTGAAAGAACGCAAGGCCGGCGGCTACAACGATCCCGTAATCCAACGCATCAAGGCCGACACCCAACCCGTAGATTGCCACGGCCCCGCTGGCACAGTGGTTTTGTGGCACACCAAAATCCTGCACATCGCCGGACAGAATTCATCCGCCGATATCATCCGCCAGGCGACCATATACGGTTTCCTCAAAACATCCGCATCCCTTCCCGACCCGCTCGTGACGGACAACACCAACGTGGACATCTGGCGGGACTGGTCCGACGAGGTCCGCGCTGTCGACAGCTATTAGAATCCCCCCGACCGCTAGGTAATTGATGCGATAACGGTAAACGACTTGAGATTCGCCACACAGGTTCCCGTGCTGACTTAAATTCAGCACGCTGCAGGACCAATCTAGGTTTCTCGATATGAGGTCGTAGATACCCATATTATCTCTACTTAAGCACTTTTCACTACCTTCGAGTTCCAATCCGTTCGCAAAAAAGATCTCCAATCCCTTTTGTCCTTGCCGCAGACAAGGATATTTTGATGTGCTTCGGGAGCAGAAGGGTCTCATCCTGACGGACGCGCAGTTGAATGATCTCGAAAACAAAATCATGAATCTGGCCCCGGCAAGGTTTCCGGCTTGGCGATGAAACGGCACTGGATTCAATATGGCGAGCACCGAATAGCGTTCTCCGTCGTGCGCCGTGAACGGAAGACGCTGGAGATCGGCGTGGAACCGGACGCTACCGTTGTCGTGACCGCGCCTCGCGACGCGTCGATGGAGGCTATTCCCGCCAAGGTCCGCAGACGGGCAGCTTGGGTGCGCCGCCAGCAACGGTTATTCTCCCAGTTTCTGCCGAGGACGCCCGAACGTCGCTTCATATCGTGAGAAACGCATCTCTACCTTGGAAGACAGTATCGTCTCAAGGTTATTGCGTGCGAGAAACCGGGCGTCAAGTTAATCCGGGGCTTCATCGACATAAGGAGCCGCGAACCTGGGCGGAGTGAGCTAACCCGTGGTCCGGTCGAAAAGTGCTACCGGGACCGAGCTCGCGTCAAGTTCACCGAAAGGCTCGAAGTGAACCTCACCACGGCACGGGTTTCTACGAGTTGCTGACTACTGTTATGCCGGACTGGGTAAGGCATAAGGAGCGATTGGAGCGGAGTGTCGGTGGGCGGATGTGAGGTCAGCCTGTTGTCTTTTCTGCAGCCTGTCAGGTGGCCGGAAGGGACAGTAAACCGGTTCACATTTCATATCATTGTCCGTTAAAGGAGATTTCCTCCATTTTTTTTACGAGAGAATCGAAGTCAACAGAGACTGTATTGGAAGGACGGGGATATCTGTGGATTACGTTACAAGACCGAACTCAATGCATGCTCGCCTCATGGAGCCCCGTTTCGACAGAATTGCATACCGTCCTGATGGCATCGAAATGTTCAAACGCGACAAATTGGGAACCGGATCCGCCCGTCGAATCATACGACAGGGAGACTGTCGATGAGAATACAGATTAACTGGAACGCCGTAACGGCCGTATGTGCGATTGTCGTGGCAGTATTCACGGCCAGCGGATGGTTGACCGACGGGTTACGTTTGGATATCAAGGACCTGCGACAGGAGATGCGTGAGGAATTCGCCGATATGCGCCGAGAGATGCGTGAGGGGTTCGCCGACACGCGCGAGGACATCGAGGCGCTGCAACAGGACGTGGCTTTCATCAAAGGCCGAACCCGGTCGGATCAGACCCCAAACGGAAATACGCAGCGTCCGGGTTCGGGGAAACAGGGGAACTTGAATCCCGAATAGTGGTTTTAATGGACGCCGGGAGACAACCGATGCCCGCCAACCAGTAACTCATCTTGAGCCTGTTGGCCCAGAGGATTTCGCTAGAGGCCATCCTGGATGACTACCCTGACCTCGAGTTGGATGATATCCGCGCCTGCACCGCCTATGCCCACGCGTGGTCGCCAGGGATACGCTGGCTACGATTTCCATTCCCGAGTCGTAAGATTCCGGGTAGACCAATGTGCCGGCAATCGTTCCTCAGATACACGAAACTGGTCGGGGTTGGATCCAGTTCAGTATGGTTCCCGCTGTGGGGTTTCCGATCACTGCATCGAGGGGTGTTGCAGTGTGCTATGAGTTGGCTGTTAGTGTTGTGATGCCATGGCAGTTGCGGGTGATAGAGGACGAGCGTCTTCAATCGCTTGTATGATGTCTTCGGCAACCTCGATCACCTCAGCCGATGCGCGAACGTCCAACCCCGTTCGTTTTTGCAGGGCTACGACGAGTGGGCTCAGAACTTCAGCATTCTTCTCATCACTTAACAAAATATCTAGGATGTCACTCTCCGAAGCTCCCGTCTTGATAATGTAAACTACACTCCAGATCATCTCCTGCAACATAGCTTGGTTATCAAGGTCGGCGGAAGCGTACACGGAACGGAACAGATTCATTGCGGCGGTATTGTCCTTTTGAATCAACAACATCCTAATCCTGATCCATCCCAACTGGCGTCTTGTTTCGTTGGCCTGTTCCGCTTCTAGATTGTCCACCATCTCTTGAATTGTATCGCAAGTACGTTGTGCTTCTGATAGACGACCGATTTTAATTTGGATGTCCGCTTTGCTTACCCATGCGTCTGCGGCTGCTACCTGGAACCATGGGTTTTCGTATGCACTCGCGAGGTCTATTACCTCGTCATAGGTCGCTAAACTTTCCATGTGTTTTCCAAGTTGACTTTGGACTAGAGCTTTGTTGTCCAGCGCCATCACCACGATTTGCTGCAACTCTTCTGATTTGCTATTACCGAAACATTCTACAACCAGATCATAGGTTTCGATGGACCCTTCATTATCACCAAGGTTTCCCAGCGCGACACCTTTATTGATCAAAGTCCTGGCAATCCACAACTGAACTCGGGACTCAGAACTATTTCCAAAGCGGACAATCACTTCGTCGTATGTTGCGATCTCCGCCTCGGAACGCCCAAGTTGCCCTTGCATCATTCCTTTATTTAAAAATGACTTAGCGACAATCTCTTGGAGTTCTGTCCATTCACTGGAACCAAATCGCTCTATTACCTGGTCGTAACTTGATATTGCCTCCGAAAGGTTACCGAGATTCCATTGAGCAACTCCCCGGTTGATCATCGCCGTAGCGACTTGAATTTGACGGTCCAATCTTTGGTCATCGTCGACCAAGGAAACAAACCTATCGTAGGATTTAACCGAGGACTCAACATCGCCCATTTCGTACAGTGTCTCTGCTTTGTAGAATAACACCTCTGTTACCACATCCTTTAGTGGCAATTCATTAATTGCACCGAAGCGTTCTACGATCTCATTGTAGGTCGCCATCGCCGAGTTTAAATCAAACTCACGTTGTGTCATTGCCTTGCTAAATAACGCTTTCGAAACCCATTCTTGGATATTCACATCTGAATGCCTATCGAAGCGCGTGACGGCATCGTCGAATACCTTAACCGCCTTTTCGAAATCACGCAGTTTAAATACAACAATTCCTTTTTCGACCAATGCTTTGGCAGTTGGGATAATCAGCGTTGCATCTTTGGTCGAATCATAGCGTTCGATAACCCTATCAAATGTCTCGATAGCTGCCAAAGTTTCATCTAGTTCAACTTGCACGTTAGCTTTGAGGATCAGCGCGTCAGCGACTCTTATCCGAATCTTAGGCGTGTCAGAGTCTAAATACCGTTCAATTACAGATTCACAGGTGGTAATCGCCTCTTTGAACATTCCAAGTGTTCTCTGCATAAACCCTTTGTTTACCAACGACTCGGCCAGGAATAACTTGATCTGTGGTACCTCGCTTGCATGAAATCGCTCTTCGACCAATGTAAAAGATGTAAGCGCTTCAGATAGCCTATCCATCCTACCAAGTACTATACCCTTAAGAACCAGAGCTTTGGCAACCATAAACTGGATTCTCGGTGATTCTCGACCTGAAAACCGTTCTACGACCGAATCAAAGATCGCGGTAGCCGCTTCAGGTTCTCCGCTATGGACCTTTTCGTCCGCTTTTCTAATCAAGTCTTCGGCGGCCTTCACTGCTAGACTCAGTTCTGCTTCTTTCTGCTCGGAACGTATTGACTCTCGGTTGACTGATACCGGTTCCATACCTGAATCAGTTATCTGACTGAACAACTGTTCAACCTGTGGTACATCCGTCCTCGCTCGATTGAACCCTTCACGAATTGATTGGATCCGCGTCGCCTCCACACTGAACATTTCTGACATCTCCGTCAGTTCGTCCTCACTGTAGAACACCGCCATAAAGCGGATTAAATTGTGCACGACTGCCGCCTCATCCCGTTCACGTCTCATTTTATAGTAGATGCTGTACAGCCGCTCCGCCGCGGCGTACTCCCGTTTCCTAGGTGTTCCGTCGTACGTAACGGCACCACGATCAATCAATCTGCCAAGCAGGCTGGACACGCTTCGGACATCCATACGTGCTCTGGCTGCGATCTCGCCAGTGGTCGAAGGTTGCCAGAGGTCGATTACCGCGAGATAGACACGGCGCTCCGTTGGCGCTAAGGCCTCTAAATGACCGCGGAAGTACTCGGTATGGTCGTCGACTAGCGTCACCAGTTCTTCCATCAACTGGCGTAACGACCGGTGGCGGGCGAATTCCGCGATGATGACCAGCAGTCGGGGATTGCCGCCGGTCAGTATCTGAAGGGGTCTGATGCGGCGTTCCTTAACATCGTCACCGCTGACCACCTGCCATAGCCGCCGGCAGGCTTCGGTGTCTAACGTTTTAAGGTCTAGAATCCGGAACAGTTCGAAGAAGGGCTCCCGTACGTCATCCAGACGCTCGAAACGGCTGGTGGCCGTGCCAAGCAGCATGATCTGAGGCTCGGTCTGCAACGTCTCGCGCAATTGCCAGCCGAAGTCGTCGTCCACGTCATCGTTTAAAGTCTGCATGTTCTCGATCATGAGCACGAGTTTTCTGCCCAATCGATCGGAGGTGTCCAACACCGTGGCTCTGGCCCGTTCCGCCAGGAATCCATCCCGCCATTTACCGGTCAGATCGGCATGGACGGCTTGCAGTTCCCGAGCGAGGTCTGGATTAAAACGCACGATTTCTTTCGAAAGATAGAATAGCGTTTCTAGCCAGAAATCCGCCATGTCAAATACCTCGTGACTTTCTTCCATGAATCGCACCGGAAGTATTCTCTGGGACAGTTCGTTTTCAGCTCGCAGTTCAGCGGCAACGCGGGCCAGTAGCATGGTCTTGCCCCTGCCGCGGGGTGCCACCAACAGAACATGCTGGCAGGAAGGAGCATCGACGTTAGCGCGCAGCACATCCAACACGACTCCCAGTTCGTGTTCCCGTACCACGAACTGGCGGGTCACTTCCTCGTCGGTCTGAAACGTGCCTGGATTGAACTTTCGAATTGTGGGGGTCTTGGCCCTAGACGGATCCATGGGTGTCTCCTCAACCGTTTCGAACGGCGAAACCGAAACTTTGTTCGTTTCGGACCGGACTGCGGTGTTCGATAGGTGTATAATGGTTACCGAACCTCGCGGTCCACCAGTCTTTCAGCAGATTCGAAGGAAATCGGTATTCGGCGTCACATGCTTCGAGGTAGCCGTCATGTTCAAGCACGTCGAGTACCTCTGCAATCCGGTCGGCGGCATCGTCGAACCTGGAAGCGTACAACCGCTCCAGACCTTGCCGAGCGAGGGGGACGAATACGTCCTGTGTGGCGGCCTCTGCCAAGATCTCCATTGCTATGGTGTAATTCAATTCGTCACCCAGACCGTCCTTGAGTCGCGTTTCGTAGTGGACAAGATCGTTCTGTCCCGCCGGACCAAGCAGATCCGTACGATAGACTTCATCCACGTCCGAAACAGCCACCCGCCGCCTGCCCTGCATCAGTGCGTGTTCAGTGAGTCTGGCAAAGAAGGACTGTACGTGATGCGGGATACCCATGCCGAGCTTGTCGTACACTGCCTCGGCAACTCCTCCTTCAACCTGGAAGTCCTGGAAGTCAGAACTTCTGGCAAGTCGATTGAAGCACTTGATGCAGGTTTTTCGGTTCCAGGGGCCAAGTCGAAAGGGATCAAGAAAGTTGATCCGGTCGGGGATACCCAGCCGTCGTACAAGCGGAGCAAGGCCGATGCTGCCGGATATGATGACGGCCGGGGAACCAGCGCCGAATTGTTGAAGAGTACCACGTAGCCAACTCAGAAACTCGTCGACCTTCTTGTGACCCTCGTCGTTATGGAGCATCCTCTTCAGAAAAATCGGCAATTCATCAATGACAAGCAGGACAGGTTGATCGTGTTCGGTGCAGTCACGAATCAACTTTTCACCGAAGCGTTGCCAGTTTCCCTGATCCAGTCCTGCCCTGAAACTGACTCGGAATTGCCGTGGGCCAATATCCTTTACTCTTTGAGTAAGTCTATCTAGGAGTCTTGACGTTCCTGTTGTGAACCGAGACCTGAGGGTTCGAACCGGATACGCAGCTTCCGCGATACCCGCTATCACGTCCTCCGGACAGATAGCGCCTTCGACGTCTACAAAAAGAAACACCCACCCTTGGGCCTTTAGTCTGCGGCCTAGTTCTCGAGCCACGCTGGTCTTGCCCATGCGACGCTGCCCGGTCAATAAAACATGGTTGCCGTCTCGAATACGTTGTTCCAATATGGACAGTTCGGACTCGCGATTGAAGAAGTCATCACCGCTCACCCAACGGCCAGTAGCAGATTTCATTGTACCTCCTGAATTCAATATGATTTAACCGACTGCAGATTCAGTGGATCTATGACCAATATATTGTCAACAATTTTGTTGTCAACAATTTTGTTGAATTTAATCGGGATCACGATGACGGAGTTTAATGTTTCTTCAAAGACTGGTAAGAAATACACACGGGATTCGGGGATTCGACCTTGACAATTGTACGGAAGTCGGGCATTGCTTAATGTCGTCATAAAACACATCAAGCACCGCATTCTAAATAGTCGTACAATTCATACAGATTGTCGTATGGACTGAACGATCGGAGGCACAATGGCATCCGAAATAACCACCAATTCCACTGACGGGAACAAGGCCGGGGCCAACACAGTGGCCGAACCCGTACCCATGACCGAAGAGCAGAAGTTCTTCTTCGATTTGAAGGGTTGGATCCTCGTGCCATCCGTATTATCGGAAGACGAAATCGAAGAGATGAAGGCCGAGGTGTACAGCGGGGCGAGTCAGAGTTACCAGGGAAAGCTCCAGGACCTCCTCGATCATCCCGCCATCGTGAGCGTCTTGAGCGAAATCCTGACCGAACCGCCCTTTGTAGGCGACGACTACTACGGCTTTCGCTGTGAAGGTTCCTTCATCACGGTAAGAGAGACCGG
Organism: bacterium; assembly: GCA_965262815.1. GTDB lineage: Bacteria > JAAXHH01 > JAAXHH01 > JAAXHH01 > JAAXHH01 > JAAXHH01. Next base: position 1,621,382 of record OZ253560.1, read on the forward strand.
ATGGGAAATGACCCGGCATGGTACGGGGACGCCCCATGTCGTGCGCCCGCCGCAACAGGCCAACGCCATGCGCTACCAGGTTCAGGGCGGCAAGATCTTCGCGGGACTGACGCGCGTGGTCTGGGAACTGGAAGAAGTCAGGTCGGGATACGGCGGCACGACCTTTCTTAGCGGTTCGCACAAGGCCCATTTCAACTACGGAGGACCGGACCCGTACCGTCCGAACGTCAGCGAATCGCCCTGGGAGGACAGCCTGCTCGCCGCCATGGAGGACTACAGTTGCCCCGCTGGATCGGTGGTGGTCTTCACAGAAAGCCTCATTCACGCGGCGAACGACTGGACCAACCCCGATAATCCTCGTTGCGCGGTTTTCAACTGCTACAATTCGATCTGGGCGCAGTGGCACCGGGTTGGACTGGATCACGAGGTCATCGCGTCGATGCCGCCCAAGCGGCAATCTCTCTTTCGCGGTACGTGGCAACTGGGCGGCGACGGCAACCGGACCTACTCGGCGAATAACCGATCGCTTTAGGTCGTACCTGTTACCATAACCCACGTGAAAAACACCTCCATGAATGACGCATCCACCTTATTGGAATCTGTTTCTCCGCAACCCGCATCCGTCCCGGCGAGCTCCGATCTGAAGATCACTGCCGTGGAGACCCACATTCCCGATGACATCATGCCGGGGTTGATGCTGCTACGGATTCACACCGATGCCGGCACAGTCGGCCACGGCGAAACCTACTACATCCCCCAAGCGGTCGCCTCGGTGATCCATGACTGGATGGCCCGCCGGCTGCTGGGCAGCGACCCGCTTTCCATTGAACACCACTGGCGGTTTTTCTACGAACGGTCGAGCGCCTTCGGCTCCCGGGGCGCCGAACTGCGGGCTCTGAGCGCGATTGATCTGGCCCTGTGGGACGTACTGGGCCAAGCGTGTGGACGGCCGGTCTGGCAACTGTTGGGCGGCAAGGCTCGCGAGGCCGTGCGCGTCTACAACAGCTGTGGCGGCCCCACGTACGGACGCCGCCCTCCGGGTGAGCCTTCCGAACAGGGCTGGCCCGGTCACGGCGATATAGGTAAACCCGGCCCGCTGGAGGACAACTGGGCAGCCCACAATGCCGCGGGCGACCTGGCGGAGGAACTGGTAGCAGAGGGATACACGGGCATGAAGTTCTGGACCTTCGACCGGGCCTACCGCCTCCACGGAAGCAGCTACCTGCCCATGTCCACGGTCAGGGAATGTGTACATCCCCTGGAGGAGGTGCGCAAAAAGGTGGGAGACAAGATCGAGATTCTGCTGGACGGCCACGGATTCTTCCAGCTTCCCGCCGCCCTGCGCATCGCCGAGGCCGTTAGAGACCTGAACCTGATGTGGCTCGAGGACGTAATGCGCCTGGACAACGTAGACACGCTCAGAGACTTCCGCGACAAGGCCGGCGTCCCCCTGGCAGTCAGCGAAATGTTGATCAGCCGGGAGGACTACCGTCACGTCCTGGAGAAAAACGCCGCCGACTATCTCATGGTGGATCCCACCTGGGTGGGCGGCATCAGCGAGACCAGGCGGCTGGCCGAATCAGCCCAGGGTTACAACATTCCCGTGGCCATGCACGACTGTACCGGTCCCTTGACCCTCATCGCGGGCATCCACGTCGCTACGGCCGTGCCAAATGTTGTCATCCAGGAATCCGTGCGAGCACATATCCGGACCTTCTACGACCTGCTGATCGAGCCCAACATCGTCATCGATAACGGTTTTGCCCAGCCGCCGGAGGGACCGGGCCTGGGCACCCGCCTGCGCCCGGAACTATTCGACCCTGAACATAGGGGATATCGGATCACGCGAGGCTAGTTTGGAGAACCTGCGGCGCAGCACTGCAAAATCAACTGGAAATATGTCAATCAAACTAACCGATTGTCACTTCGACGCGCTTGTGAATAAAGGATACGTTATTATTCACAGATTCCTGCCGGAAGCACAGTGCGCCGAGATGGCGGCTGCCGTACGGCGAATGCTGCCTCCGTGGGAAGAGATTGGAGATGACTCGCCGGACGACCGTATGGAGGCCTGTTATTTCCCTTATTCGGAACAGTGCCTGAACCACGCCATCATCAATCCGGAAGCTATACACTTTGTGCAACGCTGGCTTGAAACGGAACATATTCACTATCGACCGGGCCTGGCGCTCGTCCGATATCCGGGCTTCAAGGGTAGTCGCGACAAGAGTCATATCGATAACGGCAACAATTCGTTGCTGCCGCCGACGGCAACGGACCACACCCACTCACAGCTCAATTTCTGGTTCTATCTCGAAGATGTTGACGCCGACCAGGCACCGACGCTTTTTATCGCCAACAACGACAATCTGGATCTTAGCAAAGCGGAAGCTATGGTAGCGCCTGCAGGTTCGGTGTGCATTTTTCACAACTACACGCAGCATGCCGCAAGCGACTATGCGCGAAGCCAGGGGCAACGATACGTTTGGAAATTCGCATTCGGGCGAGCGGACCACTACTGGGAGGGTGTGCTGCACTACACGGATGTTGGCAAGAATAAACATTTTCGGGAATTCATCGGATCCATTTCCGCCAGAGAACGCGAACTGTTCCGCTTCCCACCTGCCGGCCACCCATACTACACCGAGCAGACCCTCGCGGTGCTAGAAGAACAATACCCGGGATGGAATCGACGCAACGAGTACGCGTCTCGGCCCGGGTGAATCGCCCGGTAAGGAAGTATTGTTGATTGCCTGGCCTGAAGAAACGGCCATGTAACCGGACCGCCGCCTTGACTACCCAATCAAGGGAAATACCATGCTAAAGGCCGAGATAATCGAAGCGGTTGATATTGAGCGCGCCGCTGCTGTATTTGACCGAGACGGGTTCGTCTGTGTGTCGAACCCCATGAACGAGGAACAGTTCGCCCTGAACCGGTCGGGCGCCGAACGCGTAATGGAGGAGCAGGAAGGCAAATTCGGCCGCGATAAAATGAACCGGGGCTATGCGCGCCACTCTTTCGGAAGTCAGTTGCACAACTGGGAGTGGTGCATCCTGATCGACTTGCCGACTATACTGCCGATTTTAGACATGATCTGGAGTAGCGACGACTACACCTGCACCGGCGCGGGGGGCGACTACTCCCTGCCCGGCGCGAAGATCCAGCATCTGCACTCCGATCGGAATGACGACGTTTTCAACGATCCCCAGGGGCGGGTCACCCTCCGGGACGTCCCGGCGCCCTTCATCGTAGTCAACTTCACCATGGTAGATTTCACCGTAGAAAACGGCGCAATCCGGTTTATACCCGGTACCCAACGATCCCATTCGCCGATACCCTCGCTCGAGGATGAACCGGAATGGATGCGGACCAATCACCTTTGCGCGCCGGCGAACACGGCCGTCATCCGCGACGTGCGCTGCTGGCACGGGGGTACGGCGAACCACTCCGACATGAAGCGACCGATGACGAGCGTGGGCTATCACGCGCCGTGGTTTCGCGCCGTCGAGGAAAAAAGCCTGCCGAGGAAGCACTACGTAAGGGCGTCGGCGCGCACCCAGCGACTGTGCCGGCATATCGTCGAAGAGAGCTAAGGGCGTAACCAAACTAGATAGTCCCTATGGCGCTTTACGTAAATCGGGAATAGGCTTCTCAAAAGGAACTTACAGTCAAGGATATGCAAACGTGTCTATAGGCCCAAATGACACGGTTTAATCCTCAGAAGACATACAATTTCGTATTCTGTTCACTGACTTTAAAATCACCTTTGCCACAGGAACCCTGCTAAAGACTACTTAATGAAACTGATTGAAATACGCTACAGTAGCCGCACTCACCTAAACCTACTGCTCTTTCATTCCCTCCTCGCACTTTCCGGCTGCGGCAAAGACGCCGTCCCAACCAGGCCTCCTGAACCAGATCCCGTGCCTTCCCGGATGGTCATTTCGCCGCCGTCAGGTTCCCTCACAGCCTCCGGTGAAACCCTGCAGTTGACTGCCACACTCTTCGACGCGAATGGCAGCCCACTGACTGGTTTCGAAATTGCATGGAGCAGCTCCAATACTGCGGTGGCAACCGTGGACCGCAACGGACTGGTGACCGCCCACTCTGGTGGAACCACGCAGATTATTGCGGCATGGGGCGGCGTAAGGAACAATATCACGGTGATGGTTTCGCTTGGCCCGAGCCGGATTGTCGTGACACCCGAATCGGTTCGGTTTAAGGCAAGAGGGGAAACGCGCCAGCTCGAAGCCGTGGTGCTGGACGCCGATGATGTTCCCATTGCAGACGCTTCGGTGAACTGGTCGAGTGACAATCCGGCGGTCGTCTTCGTGAACAGTCGCGGCGAGGTCAAGGCGATCACGAACGGGGAAGCCCGCATCACAGCTACAACGGGCTCTGTATCAAAAACCATCGTGATTACCGTTGCACAGGTGCCGGTCCGGATCATCCTACCCCGAAATTCCGTTCAATTGGCATCGGTTGGCGAAACGACAACACTTACGGCGATCGTAGTGGATTCCCTGGATGCGGAGATCCTCGATGCGCCTCTGATGTGGACTAGTGAAGATCCCACCGTGGCGACTGTGGATGCTCAGGGTGAAGTCACAGCAAGGATGAACGGAGAAACCCGCATCACCGTCACCAGCGGCAACCTTTCGGCAGTTGTTACGGTCAACGTTGAACTGCAGACCAACCGCATCGTCGTCTCACCGGAGTCCGTGTACCTGACCTCGATCGGAGAAATGATCCAACTTACCGCCTCGGTGCGAGACGCCGATGATATGGAAATCCCGGGAGTCGGCCTGACGTTGACAAGCGAGGATCCCGCCGTGGCCTCAGTGGATGGACAGGGTGTGGTAACGGCCCACATGAATGGGGAAACGAGAATCGTAGTTACCTGGGAAGACCTGGAAGCCAGTGTGTCGGTCGTCGTTTCCCAGGTGGCAGATCGAATTGTTGTTTCGCAGCAGGTCGTGCATCTGCCCTCGATCGGAGATATGGTCAATCTCTTCGCCACGGTTTACGACGGCAACAACGTGGAAATCCAAGATGCGGATCTGATGTGGTCGAGCGAGGACCCCACCGTGGCCTCGGTGGACGACCAGGGCGTGGTGACGGCGCATATGGAAGGAGAAACCAGTATCACAGTCACCTCCGGCGCTTTGTCCGCCAATGTGAGAATCACCGTAGTGCAGCAAGCAAACCATGTCGTCGTATCACCGCAGTCAGTGGACATGACCGCGATCGGCGAAACGATACAATTGATCGCAACGGTATTCGACATGGGAGATGGAGAAGTCCCGGTGGCCGAGCTGATCTGGACCAGCGAGGAGCCCACCGTGGCCACGGTCAATAATCAGGGCGTCGTAACGGCCCAGATGAATGGACAAACGCTTGTGACGGTAACCTGGAAAGACGTGTCCGCCAGCGTGACAGTCACCGTTGAACAACAGGCCCACCGTATTTTTGCCGCTCCACAAACCGTGCACTTTGCCGATGCAGGAGAAACGAAAGAACTCTTCGTTTTGGTTATTGATGCCAATGATATGGAAATTCCCGGTGCGGAGCTGACCTGGTCAAGTAAGAACCCCACCGTGGCCACGGTCGATGATAGGGGTGTGGTCACGGCCCGGATGGAAGGAGTAACACGCGTTACCGTCACCTCCGGGGCCATTTCAGCCCAAGTAGTGGTCATAGTGGGAACGCCCATGACCCTCGTCGTATCAACGGAGTCCGTACGTCTGACCGCCATCGGAGAAACGTTTTACGCCATAGCCATGGTTCTGGACGCGTACAATCAGAGAATCCCGGGGGCGGAACTCGCCTGGGTCAGCAAGGACCCCACCGTGGCCACGGTCGATGATTACGGTGAGATAACGGCGCAAATGAACGGGCAGACAATTGTAACGGTAACCTGGGAAGACATGTCGGACAGCATTTCGGTCACCGTTGCCCAACAGGCCGACGACCTCGTTGTTACACCGGGGTCCGTACACCTGTCCGCCGTCGGAGAAACGATCCAACTTGCCGCCGCGGTGTTCGACGCCAATGATGTTGAAATAACGGGAGCGGAAGTAACATGGACAAGTGACAATCCATCGGTGGCGTCGGTCGACAATCGCGGCCTGGTGACGGCACAGATGACAGGCACAACGGATTTAACCGTAACGTCGGCTTCAGTTTCAGTGACCGTCGTCGTCTCGGTCGGCGAAGTCTCATCGGATCGAGCATCACTTGTCCACTTCTATCATGCGACGGACGGTCCGAACTGGCAGTACAATACCAACTGGCTCACCAACGAGCCCCTGGATCAATGGCACGGGATAAGCGTCGATTCTGCGGGACGGGTTGTGTCTATCTGGCTAAATCGCAACAACCTTAAAGGCCACATTCCGGCTGCCCTGGCATCCCTGGACCATCTAGAGATACTGGGCCTTGCACATAATGAACTGAGCGGTCAGATCCCTACAGCACTGGGGAATCTTTCTGTGTTACAGAGTCTGAATCTCAGCATTAACCAGTTTTCTGGTGGCATACCTTCATCGCTTGGCCGGCTCTCTGAACTGTCTATACTGGATTTTCAACTCAATCAGCTGACCGGTAACATACCTTCTTCTTTTGGAAACCTAACGAACCTGACGTACCTTCGCCTAGGCGGAAACCCCCTGAGTGGTCCCATCCCACCGTCCCTGGGCCGTCTCGATAAACTGCAGCGACTCTTTCTTTCGCAGGCCGGACTGACCGGCGTAATCCCCACAGCATTCGGCGGGCTTGAAAGTTTGAAAGAACTTCACATAATAGGAAACGATCTGAGTGGAGAGATACCAGCTGGACTGGGGAATCTAGAGCATCTGGTGTCATTGGATCTTAGGGACAACGCCGGGCTGAGAGGTCCGCTGCCGAGGACTTTTCTAAATCTTAGCTTGTTACACCTTCAACTTTTCGGCACGCAGGCCTGTATTCCCAGAGATCTGGAGTTCGAGGAGTGGAAGCTTTCATTTCACAGTCGTTTCGCCCTGGACTGTGAAGCCGGCCCCGATCTGACGGCATTGGAGGCAATGTATAACTGGATGGGCGGTAAAAACTGGACAAATAACACCAACTGGAGAAGCGCACGGCCGATATCCGAGTGGTACGGGGTTTCCGTCAATAGTTCGAGCAGGGTTGAAGACATTGAGTTGCCGGGGAACGGACTGGTGGGCAATATCCAGACCGCGCTCGGCGGACTTGCCGACCTGGAAAGACTGAACCTGGCAAACAACAGCCTGAGCGGAGGAATCCCCGCCTCGCTGGGGAAACTCTCGAACCTGTTGCTGTTGAACCTTCAAAACAACGAGAATTTGACCGGTGCCCTGCCCGGCGCACTCACCGGAATGACCAGCCTGGACACCCTGAGATTGGATGGGACCGATCTTTGCGTACCGCAAACCGATGCGTTCCAGACCTGGCTTGACGGCATCGATACCAAGCAGTTCAACTACTGCGAAACGAATACCGGAAACTGACGTCGTACTATGCATCCGCGCTTTTTGTGTTCGCCGAGTATACCCTCACGAAAAAACCGCTAGATTCAATCCTCCACCGATCCCACGCACCATGGTACCGTGCCAGAGAGGAGAAGGTCCTGCCGAGGGAACACTACGACCGGCTGACGCCCAAGGGACAAAGGCTGTGCCGGCATATCGTGGAAGAGGGGTAAGGGTTTAGGAGTGTGTTGGGCCTGTCGCGGAGGTTACGATCCGACTTCGTAATGCCGTGCTTCTTTGGCCTGTTTTTCTGACACGGAACAACTCCTCTTCGAGCCTCAATGCCCGGGTTTCTTCTCGAGAAGGCATCACGACGACGTGATGTTTCAACACCTACCCCCATAAAACCAGCGCCTTGCATGCGGCATCGCGGGAAGGCATCTCGGCCACTTGACGATTCAAACTCAGCTATGCTCATCAGCCGAAGAATGTGCCATGCTCATCAGGCGAGGAATGCGCTATGCCCATCAACCGAAGAACACGCCATGCTCGTCCTCGTCGACGACCCTCACGAGCGCTCCGATTTCGCTCTGTTCTTCGGCAGATTCGTATACGTGCCATTTGCGGTCCAGGTCCATTCGGTACAGCTTCCACGCATTCCGTGACCGGACGTATCTGAACATGGCGATGCCCATCTTCGTCCATGCGCCCTTTCCATCCCACGGCACCCTCGTCTCGTAAACCACCACCCCGTCACGCTCGATTTCATAGATGGTGCGCAATTCATCGATGACCTGGGAAGGCGACCGCCGTCGGCACAGCGCGCCGACGGACTGCTTGATGTACTGAAGTTCTATTTCGCTGAACGCCATAATCGGAAAAGCGCCGAATGAGTGACCGGATAGCTCTTCAGAAACCTCTCAGAAACTTGCCAGCGCACTGATCGGCGTGACAACAGGGCCATCCACGGCAAGGGTTTCCCCGGCCCCAAGGCCCGACGGACCATTTACATATCCTGATCCGCCTTCTCGAACCAGTCTATTTCAGGTCCTGCCCGCTCATACAGCACTTCGCCTTCGTTCAAGACTGTGCTGATCAGGGAATACGGGTCATTACACTGTCTGGCCAGGTCTTCCGGAGATCGGATAATCACGTTGAAAGAAACTATGATCCTTCTCAATACGCAAGTTGTTCTGGTATCCGGTCGATAGCCCGGTTGACCGGGACTCGCAGGTCACGGCCTCGGGTCGATCCGTAGCGTCGACGATGTTCGAGCCGTCATGTCGTGAATGAGAGATTAAAGGTGGATGAATGAGAAGAACGCGAGAAATCGCGAATGAAATTGACAAGCCGGTACTTTGTATGTAAATTCACCTATAGGGTGAAAGATGGATGTGTCATTCAAGACAAATAGGCTTCAGCGTAACTACGAGGATTCTGCCAGAGCGATACGTCAGTGGGGGTTTGACGTAGCACGAAGATACGTTACTCGGGTTAACGAGCTTTACGCGGTCAAAGATATACAAGAAGCGTTCGCGATCAGGTCGATGCGGGTGCATCCTTTGAAGGGGTCGGGCAGTGGTAAACTGTCCATTTACCTTACCGGAAGGTGGCGTCTCATCGTAACGAAGGGGAATACAGAGGCAAGCGTAGTTATCGAGGAGGTAAGCAACCACTATGACGACTAGTATACCGCGCGTGTCATCAGACATGCCGATCCCGCCGGGCGAAGTATTGGCGGAAGAAATCGAAGCCCGGGGAATGACACAGCGAGAACTTGCGGCGAGGCTCGGCAGGCCGGCTCAGGTGGTAAACGAAATCATCAGAGCGAAGAAGGCCATTACACCCGAAACGGCGATTGAACTGGGAAACGTCCTTGGCACAACCGCCCGATTCTGGATGAATCTCGAGAGTGAATACCGCATGATCCTGGCGAGGAAACGTGAACGGGAAATCCTCGAAGCCAATGCAAGTTGGCTGGACGAATACCCGGTCAGAGAAATGATCAAGAGAGGTTGGATGGAAAAAGGACTGCGTAAACCCGAAAAACTCAAGGCATTGCAGAAATACTTCGAGGTCGCGGTTCCTGAACCTCGGGCTTACCAGGAAGCCATTGGCCTTCGAATTCAGGAGGCGGCACGGGTTAAGATCTCCCCTGGCGCACTGTCCGTCTGGCTTCGCGAAGGGGAAATTCAGGCTCGTTCGGTCGACACGGCTGAGTACAACGAGGAAGTTTTCAGCGAAGTACTCAACTCTATAAGAAATTACACGGGAGACCGCCCCCGTGAGTTCATTCCGAAAATGTCGAAACTCTGTTCGGATGCCGGTGTCGTTTTCTGTATGGTACAGGAACTTCGGAAGAGTGGAGCGATCGTCGCGACGAGATGGATGAATGACCGAAAGGCGCTCATTCAGATGAGTACCGCGAACACGTGGGCCGATCGATTCTGGTTTATTTTCTATCGCGAATCGTTGCACCTCCTTCAGCACCGAAAGCAAATCCGGATCGTCATACCGGGTTTCAACGAGGATTCCGACGGACCGGAGACCGAACCAGGCGCCGAGGATACGGAGACCGAAGCGAATTTCGCCAACTCCGCATGGGATCTACTCATCAATCCTGGTGCGTGGCGCGCTTTCTGCAACAAAGGACGATACGATCCTGATTCAGTCAAGCATTTGGCCCATTCAGTCGGCATTTCACCGTCTATACTGGTCGGCAGAATGCAGCGCGAAAGGCGCATTGCCACCACCCAACTCAAGTCGCTGAAGCGCCAGTACGACTGGAAACGGGAACTGTCCAGTTACTCTTCGGCGGGACGCTATACTCTTCTTAGCGTCGCGAGCGCGCGAGTCTCCGAATCAAGCGATTCATAGTAACCGACAGGCAACTCCCGAAGTTCGGGCGTCGAGATGAGCGGCAACGGGATCTGAGCACGTTCCGATCGATTGGCGATGCAAAAACTAAGCCATGTAGTGGAAACTTCTACTCTAATGTGTACCGCAATGTGTACCGCAACGATCACGCCAGGCCATTCTCCTCCAGGAACGCAACCGTTATGGACGCGCATTCGACCGGGACTTCAAGGGGCAGGAAGTGCGTAGTTTCCGGAACGAAGTCATAGTCCAGCGCGACCAGCGTGCTGAGATCCACGCTGGGCAGGAACGAGTACGGGATCATGGGGTCGGATCCGATGGCTCTGGCGGGACATGAGAGGCCGCGATGTTCCAGTTTTTCGTACGCCTGCATCGCCCACCCGAAGTAGTAGTCGTAGATCTGCGCTTCGTGATCCGCGGGACAGCATAGCTCGTAACCCCCGTCTACGCCTGGCCGCAGCGTGGTCAGGCCGAAGAGTTCCATCACGTCCGGGTGAATGCGCTTGAAGACACTCGAACGTTTGATGGATTCGTTGAGTTCCTCCCGAGTTTCGAATTTAACCTTCCGTTGACGCGTCCGCTCAGCCAGTGCGAATCCAATCTCCATATTGTCTTCGGGAGCGCCACTTGGAGGACATACGGGGGTTTCGAACAACAGGAGGCCCGCGAAACCGCTTTCATTCTCCAGTTGATGCAAGAGGGCGACCAATGCCGCACTTGAATGAAACACACCAATCAACGGCTTAGCACCGAAGTGGTCGTCTATTGCGCGCACGATACGCTGGCTGTCGCCGACCATGGTGGGGAAAGTATGGTTCTGACGGTTCCAGACCGGATTCCATCCGTGACTGCGCCAATCGTATAGAATGATGTCGAACCGGTCGGTCAAGAGCGACCAGTAAGGATAGTACAGGTCGGCCGCAAGGCCGTTGCCGTGACTGATGACGATCCGTGCGCCGAAGGGATTGCCGTGCCTGCGCAGTGTGATCGGCGCGCCGTCCGCCATGCGGATTTGTGCGGATTCCAGGGGATCGGGAATCCTAATTGGCGCTGGTGATATTTTCATGTTAGCCGTATCACAGAAGTAGAAGGACACTATCTACTAAATTAACATTTTTTAGTATTAGATTAGTAATACAATATTCGAAATTGCTAACCGCAATGCATTCTCTTTTAAGTAACATCAGCTTCTATATCAGCAAAAGTAAAAGTTTAAGGTTGCCAAGCAACTATTATCTACTAAATTAACCTTTATTAGTATTATATTAGTAATAAGACAAACTCAAAATTCTGTTCTAACCATGCAAATCCCCAAGTCACCTCCAGACCTGGCAAACCTGATCGCGACGATCAGTTCCGATAAGGACAAGTTCGCTAGCCTGGTGAGGAGATTTTCTCCACTTGTGAACGGCAAATACCTGCATTGGAACGATCTCTTACGTCGAACTCCGCCTGAGGGGTTGAACCATGACGAGTGGTGGCTCGGAATAAAACTGGCCAGGATAACCTCAAAAAAACTGGTCCCGTTTCTCGTCGACAAGAGCAGGGGATTATTCACATACACCCTGGTAGACCCGATTCCCGAGATGTTACACGAAATCGATCTCAGGGTAGGTGGACTTACCGAGATGCCGTCTCAGGTAACCAACCCGGAAACCAGAGATCGCTATTATATCGAGTCGCTCATCGAAGAGGCGATATCCTCCAGTCAACTCGAAGGCGCGTCGACAACGCGAAGAGTTGCCAGGGAGATGATACGTAGCGGACGTAATCCCCGCGGACGTAGCGAGACGATGATCATCAACAACTACTACACGATGAAGATGATCGCCGACCTGAAAACGGAAAAAATGACGCCGGATCACGTGTTACGGATCCATGAGCGTGTAACACGTGGTACACTCGACGACCCGGCGGCGGAAGGTAGATTTCGCAGTCCATCAGATGACATTTACGTAGGAGATCATGAGGGACAGGTATTCCATCGTCCTCCACACGCGGATACGCTGAAGGAAAGGATGGATTCGATGTGCGAGTTCTTCAACCGTCCATCGGAACAACCCTTCATTCATCCGGTGCTAAAATCCATCATTCTCCACTTCTGGATGGGGTACGATCACCCTTTCGTCGATGGAAACGGCCGTTGCGCCAGGGCGTTGTTCTACTGGTCCATGCTTCACCAGGGCTATTGGCTATGCGAGTACATCTCGATATCGCAGATCTTGCTGAAAGCGCCTTCGCAGTACGGTCTTTCATTCCTGCATACCGAAACCGACGAAAATGACCTTACGTATTTCCTGATTTATCACCTAAACGTCATCAGCAGGTCTATCGACGAGTTGCACAAGTATATACGAAAGAGAACGAAGCAACTGGAAACGTTCGAATCGCAGGTAATGAATCTGGATACCTTCAACCATCGCCAGCGAGACCTGCTCAGCCACGCCGTAAGACACCCGGGTCACCGATATACGATCAACGCGCATATGGCCTATCACGGGGTGGTTTACCAGACCGCGAGGACGGATCTTCTGGACTTGCGGAACCGTGAGATGTTGAGCGTCAGCAAGGTCGGAAGGAAATGGGTTTTTACCGCACCCGAAGATTTGGAAACTAAGCTGTCAGGTAAAGCAAGCTAGCCCTTCTCCGATTCCCCTACCGATCCCAAGTCCTTTTCTTGTCGTCCGCGCAGGTGAGGGTCAGCGCGGGTCCCAGCTTGTCGATACTCAGGTGCAGATGATCGCCGTCCTGCACCGGGCTGAGGGCATAGTGGTGCGTTCCCGTGGAGACGACGTCACCTGGTTCCAGCGTGACCACGGCGGTCACTTCCGCGAGGAGTTCAGGGATATGCCGGGCCATCTCGCCAGTGGAGAAATCGTGCTTGAGGACGTCGTTGATCCACATCTTCGCAGGCAGGTCGTTGGCGTCGCCCACCTCGTCGGCCGTGACTAGCGCAGGTCCCATGGGACCAAAGGTGTGCCAGCTCTTGCCAAGAAAAAACCCACCGGGTAGTCCGCGGGCCGAGACGTCGATGAACTGGGTGTAGCCGAAGATGTGGTCCAGGGCCTCGTCCTGGTTGAGTTTGCTGGCTCGCTTGCCGATGACCATGGCGAGTTCGGGCTCGAAATGGAAGACGGAGGCATCCGTATCGGGCAGTTCCACGACGGCGTCCTGTCCCATGACAGAGGTGTTGGACTTGAGGAAGGCGTTGAAGGTTTCCTTGGCCGGATGTTCCGGCTCGATGTAGTTGCCCGCCAGGCAGAGCAGTTGGCCTGGACGAGGCACAGGCGGTCTCAGGCTGACCGAAGACAGGGGAGTTCCGGACTGGCCCTGCGCGGCCTCGGCGATGCGGGCGCCGTAGGTATCCCAGCCGACGATGACCGCCTCCAGATGCGCCTGGGGACTGGATGCACCGATATCCGCCACGGCGCCAGACACATCCATAATCGTATCGTTCTCGATTACGCCCAGGGTGTAATCGTTGTAGAATGCCAGTTTCACGAAAGCCTCCAGTCTGCGGACGGTGTTTTGAAAGAATCGACAATCCTAAAGTGAGACGGATTATTACGGGTACACCGGCTTCTGTCAATCAGAATAAACGGAGCGGGTTCTGTCTGTAAAGCCCTGTACCCTGCGTTTTATTGAAAACCCTTCTAGATTTTAGTGTCGACTACCGACTATACTGTATAGCCTGCTTCGGATCACAGAACTTGTCGATGAAACGGATGGAGCGATCGTCAGGAAAGACCAGTACGATCTGATCGGGTTGTTCAAAGTGCGGGAGGAGAAGTAGATTTCGGCTGGCCAGGACGGAAATCGAAACGAACAACGATCGGTTCGGAGCGACGTATGGGAACATGCCCAGGACTATGCATCCCGATAATACACGAGACACGGACATGCTGATGGATGAGGTGTTCTATAAAGATGCGAATATCAAGAGCCGCCTGTTCGGTATTGAAGTATCTGAAGATCACGTACGCCGAAGGATGATTGAATTCAATGCTGAATTTCGTTTCATGCGAAGGTTCTGTTATGGCGCCGGTTCAGCTATCATACTCAGTCTGATTGGCATAATATTCAGGCTGTGGTTAGATTGAAGGGGATCATATCATGGTTGAGGAACAAGGTCGGTTGATAGACCCTCGAAAGGGCGAGATATTGAAAACCAAGATACTGGAATTGTTGAGCGATGAAGACATCGAGATTCTAGGGATTGAAGTTGATATCAGGTTGAGAAGCGGATACAGAGATAAAGTCTGGTACGCATGGAAAAACCCAATCCCTGCCGTAACGACGGAAAACACCCATTAAAGGACCCAACGGAGATAGACTTCCCGAAGAAGTCATCGGACGCGCCGTGGTTGAACCTATTACGAGAAGTGGTTAATGAACTTGACCAGGTTAGATATCTCGATCTTGAAGAGTTGGAAATAGCATAGAGAAAGTTCAGAGGTTGAAGTCTTTGTTCCATCGGTACGGCTGAACATCCGGTACGGCTGAACATCAAGGAAAGACGAGAATCAGATTTCAAACTGATACACGATCCCACCGGCCCGTTACATCCCGAAACACTCCCCCTCAAAAAGTATACCTCACCCCAAGCTGCACCTGCCAGCGGGAGGAGAGATTCGTAGACTGAAACACGTCCTCCCGATCGATCGTTCCGTCTTCGTTGGCGTCCCGGACCCGGAGATCAACGTCCGGTCTGCCCTGTTCGTCATATCCGTCGAAATTTAACAGACCGATGGCATCGAATGACACGTAACGGCTGTGGCCCCACGCACTGTTGATCAGGTTGGTCAGGTTCAGGATATCCAGTGTCAGTTCGAAGTGTTGATTCCGTATCGACGGCAGTTGCTGGATTAAGCGTAGATCCAGCCGATTCCGCCACGGTGAACGGGTCGCGTTGCGTTGGACGATGCCGCCCCGTGCCTGGTGCAGCGCTGGATCGGATCCAAGGAAGGCGTCGATCGTCATCCACTCGGCGTCGGTGACATCCGCACTCACGTCGCTTCTGCTCGCGGGGATGTAGGCGAGGTCGTTACCCCGGATGCCGTCTCCATTGACGTCGTCGGCGTACATGTAGCTGAAGGGATCGCCTGCGCTTCCTTCGTAGAACATGGAGATCGTCGTAGCAAGGCCTCGGCTGAAGTCAAACTTCCATGAACCCGTAGCCAGGATCCGGTGCCGAACCTCGAAATCGGACGTCGCCGTCGTCTCACCGTTGGGGTCATCTGTCTCGTTGTACTGCCAGTTGGAGATGGCCCGGCTGGACCGGCCGCTGTTGATGTCCTCGGCATCCTGGAACACGTAGGCGACACTTCCGAAGAGACCGGGCAAAAAGGACGTGTTGTCCCCTTTTCGCAATCGCAGCGTCAGGTTGAACTGGTGGCCCTTGTTCGTATTCTCCAGAAGTATGACGTTGGTGAAGTCCCTGCTGACCTTTTTGCCACCGTAGTCCGGTCGTCCGTCAGGGGTCTGTTCCGTCGGCCTGCCATCGTTGCCGATATTGAGGTTGCGGAATCGGACATCGTCGATGTTCCGGGCCAGTAGGACTTCCACGGTACCGACCAGATCGAGCGGCAGCCTGCGGTCGACGGCAAGGTTGGACCGAAAAACCCGTGGTAGTTGAAATGACGGATCTATTACGTTGACTTCTGATGTCTGGGGGGTAGTGAGACTGACGTCCACGGGAAGCGGTTGAGCGAAAGGGTCCGCCACGAACGCGGGAACGTCCTGGCCCCGGAAGGTCGCGACGTCGATACGGGTAAAGTCTATCCCGGTGTTACTGTAGGCGTTCGAAAGCCAGGCGGCCGGGGGCATTCCCGCGAATACACCTGCGCCACCGCGGACCTGCATCCCGCGGTCCCCTCCAGCGTCGAAGTTGAATCCGAAGCGGGGCGACCAGAGTACCCGGCCACCCGGAGTTCGGTCTGTCCTTTGATCGGCAAACTGACTGGCGAAACGGTCGTTGGAGAGGGGCTTGTCCGGAAGTATCGGCACGTCGGCCCTCAGTCCGAAGTTCAAACTGAGCCGCGGATTGATTGTCCAGTTATCCTGAGCATAGAACCCCATCTGCACGTAATCCCACGCGGCGCGGGGTTGCTCCACTCCGGGTAACCTGGACAGGCTCAGGAGGTAGCGGTTTGGAGCGCCCTTCTCGAAAGCCTCGATGCTGTCGAACTCGTAGGTTCCGTAGTAGTCCTGTATGAACAGGTTGTCGAAGGATATGAACTCGTTGTGGGTCCCGAATGTAAAGGTATGATCGGCGTTGAAAAGGTGGAGGTCGTTGGTGAATTCGATGGTGTCCTGGTTCAGCGCGTTTGCCTGGGAAAACCGCTCCACGCCGAGCCGCACCTCGCCCAGAAACCCACCTCCGGCCTCTTCGAGATCGATTTGCACCTGGGGAAACGAAGCGGACAGCGGTGACCTGCTGTCCCGTACGCGGCTGTAAGATATCCGCGCTTCGTTGGCCATGTTGCCGGAAAGGGTGCTGTTGAGTTGCACGACCGAAGACTGGGTGATGTTGTCGCGCTGGAACTGGTTGCTGGTGAGCGTGAAGATGTTACGGCCTCGACTCAGCCCGTCGTCCAGGTCGCCGGTTACCACGTTGTGACGCAGGGTGAGCCGGTGGCTGGATGACAGGTTGACGTCCAGCCGCCCGAAGAACTTCTCGTTCCTCGTGCGTTGCGAAAAGGGATCGAAGCCGCCGGCATCGTAGCTATATTTGTTGCGGGCGATATCCACGATTCGCTGCAGGGCCGCAGATCCCGCCCCGAAACGGATGGGCTGGTCCGAATCCGCCGGCCCCGCGCCCGAAGGACTCGAACGCCGCCGCAGTTCTCCGTTGATGAAGAAGAATGCCCGGTTCCTGGCCACCGGCCCGCCGAGCCTGAAACCAAGCTGGTAATCGGAGAAATCTCCATATCTGTCGCCGTCCAGATCTCCCACCAGGGACTCGTTGCGGCCAAAATAGTATAGGGAACCCCGGAATCGATTCGTTCCGCTGCGCGTTACCGCGTTGATTAGGCCACCCGCGAAACCTCCTGAACGAACGTCAAAAGGCGACACCTGTACCTGGAACTCCTCGATGGCGTCAAGGCTGATCGGCTGGGCGTTCACCTGGCCCGTGGGAAGCCCCTCGTTTGAAAGTCCGAAGGCGTCGTTCAGGACGGCGCCGTCCACCTGGAAGTTGTTCAGGCGGTTGTTCTTGCCCGCGATGCTCTGCCCACCCGCCTTCGACGTCGCTTCGGGCGCCAGCCTGGTGTAGTCCTGTATGCTTCGGGAAATAGACGGCAAACGGGCTATCTCAATCGCCGACACGTGCGTCTCGGTACCGGTGTTCGATGCGCTGAGTACCTCGTCCCTGTGGGCCGTGACGACGATTTCCTCGGCCTCGATGACGTCTTTGATCAGCCGGAAAACCGTACGCAGGTTTTGTCCCATGGTCAGCGAAATGTCCTCTCGCACGGCGGTGCGGTAGCCGATGTAGCTCACCCGGATTTCATAGGGTCCTCCGATCCTGAGGCCCGCGATATTGTACCGCCCGTCACCGCGGGAGAATACGCCCGGTGAGACCCCTGTGGGCTCATGCAGGGCAATGACGGTAGCGCCCGGAAGCGGACGCCCGTTTTCGTCCAGCACCCGACCGTTGAGTGTTGCCGTGGTTATCCCCTGTGCGCTGACCTGGAACGGCAGAGACAGGATGAGAAACAAGATGGATAAGCGTGTCGCGTACATGGTCCGGTTACCAGGTTTTCGATAATTCTTTACACAATTCGGCGAACTTCGAATATAATATCAAACCAGGATCCGTCACGGAGCTTTGATCTTCATTCGCATAGCACGCCTATCGGACCGAATCCACAGAACCGTCCAAGTGACTTAAATATCGATCAGAACATCCGAAGGAGTCCGACATGTCACTCATGGAAATTGAACCCGGCACAAAGATCGCGGGACAGATGTCTCCCGAACCGACGCAAGAGGACCTGGATTTCGCCCGTCAACTGGGCATCGAATACGTCTGTCTATGGACGGACGGCGCCCATGCCAACTACGATTACTTCATGAGCCGTCGGGAAATATACGAGGAAGCCGGGATCAAGATCTACGGTTTCGGAAACAGCGACGTGCACAACCAGGACGCCATCGTGCTCAACCTGCCGGACCGGGATGCGAAAGTGGCGCAGTACAAGCGCTACATACGCGATCTGGGCAAGGCGGGCATACCGTATACGACCTACGCTCACATGGGGAATGGAATCTGGAGCACGGAACGGGAAAACACCCGCGGCGGGGCGCCGGCCCGGGGGTTCGACCTGGCGAAGGCCGGGGAAGGGCACTGGGGCGGCCGGCTGTTTAAGATGCCGCTGACCCACGGGCGGGTGTACAGCAAGGACGAGATTTGGGACAACTTCGCCGCCTTCATTGGGGAAGTCGCGCCGGTCGCCGAGGAAGCGGGAGTCCGTATCGGCATCCATCCGGACGATCCTCCCCAACCGGAACTCGGCGGCATACCCCGCTGCATTTTCAGCAGTTTCGACGGATACTACCGCGCCATGGAAATCGCCGACAGCCCGAACGTAGGGCTTTGCTTCTGTATTGGGTGCTGGCTCGAAGGCGGTTCGCTGATGGGAAGGAACGTAGAGGACTCGCTCCGCCATTTCGGCGAGCAGGGCAAGGTTTTCAAGGTACATTATCGAAACGTGGACCAGCCTCTGCCCCACTTCGTGGAGACCTTCATCGACAACGGTTACTTCGACATGTACCAGGCTACCCGGGTGCTGGAGGAAACCGGTTACTATGGGGTCATGATCCCGGATCACATCCCCGAGATGGCGGGAGACGGACGGATCGGCTACGCCTATTCCATCGCCTACATGAAGGCGCACGTGGACCGGGCGCGGGCGGAATGCGCCGCCGCGTAAGCGGAATGCGCCGCCGCGTAAAACAGTTCCCGACCTTGCCTGCGAAAGGAACGGCGTGAGTCATGAGCGAACTGACTGACTTCCTGACGTATCTGCTCATCGAACGCGGTCTGTCGCCGAACAGCTACGACGCGTACCGGCGTGACCTGACGTCCTACCAGGGCCATCTCGACAGGCGGGGGATCACTTCCTTCTCCGACGCCACAAGACAGGACGTCCAGGGATTCATCGCAGCCCTTCGCCGGCGCGGACTCGCCCCATCGAGCATTGCGCGGCACGTTTCGGCGGTGCGGATATTCCACCGCTTCCTTATTGGCGAGGGACTGGCTACCGTCGATCCAACCGAACACGTCAGGGTACCCAAGCAACCCCGCCGACTGCCGGTCGTCATGAACCGGCAGGAGATCACTGCGCTGCTGGAACAGCCTGATCACACCACGACGCTCGGGCTGCGCGACCGGGCGATCCTCGAATTCATGTACGCCACCGGCCTCCGCGCGTCTGAACTGCTGAACTTTCGACGACCCGACCTGCTTTTCGACGCGGGGCTGGCGCGCATCTTCGGAAAGGGCGGAAAGGAACGCCTCGTACCTGTGGGTCGGCAGGCGATCAACGTGATCCGGAACTATCTGCACAAGGTGCGTCCCGCACTCGCCTCGACGGACAGCGGCGAGGTCCTCTTCCTGAACGCCCGGGGCCGCAAACTGTCCCGCATGGGACTGTGGAAGATCATGGATACCTACGTAGAACTCGCAGGCCTGGAAAAGAAGATCAGCCCCCATACGATGCGCCATTCCTTCGCCACCCATCTCCTGGAAGGGGGCGCCGACCTCCGGGCCGTACAGGAAATGCTGGGACACGTGGACATCGCCACGACGCAGATCTACACCCACGTGGACCGCGAATACCTCAAGGACATGTACACCCGCTACCATCCGCGTGGATGACCTCGAATCCCATTGTTGTAATCATTCCACTCAGGGAAGATATTCGATCCGGTTCTTTGGTTTGATTGGACCAGTCAGGACGAAGAGTTTCTGCGTAGGACTATGGTCCTGCTTCCCGCCAGGGCCGCCGCGACAACGGCCAGCACGCAGCAGAACAGGGCGAACACGTCGCCGTAGAGGGTGTAAAAGGTAGGTTCGCCGCGGTTGGGATGTACGTTAGCCACGGTGGTCGTGGCGACCATCATGGGCGTAGTGCCGTGGACGGCGCCCGTTGCGGAAATGAACCCTGAAATACCGGTGTTCGCCGCCCGGATGACCGGCGTTCTGTTTTCCACGGCCCGCAGCACCGCCATGGAAAAGTGCTGGCTGGGCGCGGATGACGTCCCGAACCAGGCGTCGTTGGTCATGATCACGAGCACGTTGGCGCCGTTCAGCGGAAACCGGCGGACCAGGTCCGGAAAAATGGATTCGTAGCAGATGGCTGTGCCGATACGCATATCGTATCCGGTGAGCGGCATCACGGTCAACTCTTCCCCGGGTGTGAGCGAACCGATCGCGCCGGTCAAGCCGCCGAGAAAGAAGAACAGGCTCGGCAGCGGCAGGTATTCGCCGAAGGGCACAAGGTGCATCTTGCTGTAGGAATCCACGATGCCTCGTTCCGGCAGCAACAGGAAGGCGCTGTTATAGACCGCCCGTTCACCGGAACGGTAGCCCAGAGCACCGGTAAGCAGCGGAACGCCTGCTTCCGTGGTCAACGCATGTACCTGTTCGTTGTATTGCTCGTAGATCGGACTCTCCAGGTAAAAGGTCATCGCCGTTTCGGGAAACACGATGAACTCGGGACCCTCGGACAGTATCGACCGCGTCAGATCCCTGTATACGTCCACCGTCCCCTGGAGTACCGATTCCGACCACTTCATGCCCTGTTCCATGCTTCCCTGGACCACGGCCACCTTTACCGGCGGCGTCAGCCGCTCCAGGCCACGCTGATGGGCAATCGACCACCAGCCGTAACCCGTCGCACCGACTAGAGAGAGGCAGGCCAGCGACATGGCGAACACGGGGGCACGCCACGCGATTCTTTCCCGCAAGGCGATGAATACCATGGCCAGCGTCGCGTTCAGCAGCATGACCAGGAAGCTCACGCCGTACACTCCCGTGAATCCAGCGATCTGTATGACAGGCAGGACCTGGTATTGGGAGTAGCCCAGCAGTTCCCATGGGAACCCCGTGAACAGGTAGGTCTGCGCGAATTCAAGGGCGGTCCACAGGGCGGCGGCAAACAACGGAAACAGGGGGGATTTCCAGTCGGTTCGGGCCACGAAAATCCCGAACAGGAAGGCGTACAACCCCACGACCGTGGCCACGCCCGCCATGCTGACCAGTCCGAGCGCCGCATTCAGTCCCCCGTAGGACATGACGGTTTCCATGATCCAGTATACTTTGCCGACACCTGAAAGGAATCCGAAGGCCAGGGAGATCATACAAACACGAACCAGGGTACCGGATCGACCCGCGTCGTGCAGGGCGATCATGACCGGTACGAAAGCGATCCAGGCCAGTGGCCACCAGTCGACTTTGGGTATACTGAGGAAGATGAACAGGGCAGAACAGAGGGCGAGACCAATCCCGGCGACAGGCGATGTGGCGTGAAGGCGTAGCAAATTGGACATTGCGGTCTACTCTCTGGTTACTAAGGGTCGAAATGCGTGACTGGAATCAACACGCAATACGCCCGCCTGTCAACTTCAAGAAGCGGTTCAGGCCCATTATTTCGGTCTCAAAGAGGTTGACCGCAACAGGGGACGGCATCTACATTCCTGCCGTCGGCCAGAAGGTGCAAGCAGTTACAGCTAGGCACGACGATCCGGGCCGGCGATACGATTTGGATCGATCGCATTTTTAGGTGCATGTTTACAGGGAGTTTTCTTACTTGGACCTGATTCGTACAGCCGTAATCGGTGTCGGACGCCTTGGTGAAGCCCATGCGCGAGTGCTGGCAGACTTGCCGGATGTACACCTCGCCGGGGTGTATGACATACGCAACGAGCGCGCGGAAGAGGTCGCCCGTCGTTACGACACTAAAGCCTATCACAGCCTGGCCGAAGTCGTGGAGGACGCAACTGCGGTTACCGTGGTCGTACCCACAACCGCCCATTACGAGGTAGGTTCCTTCACGCTGTCCCAGGGCCTGCATACCTTCGTGGAAAAACCCATCACCGCGACCGTTGAAGAAGCCGACCGGCTTATCGACCTGTCGGAATCCCGGGAGCGCGTGCTGCAGGTCGGACATATCGAGAGATTCAATGGCGCCTTTCGGGCCCTGGAAGGTCTGACCGTATCACCGGGCTTCATCGAATCACATCGCCTGGCGTCTTTCGACCCCAGGGGAACCGACGTATCCGTCGTCCACGACCTGATGATCCACGACATCGATCTGATCCGGTGCCTGGTCGGGTCGGAACTGGAAAGGGTGGACGCCACGGGAGTCGCCGTTATCTCCGACCAGGTGGACATCGCCAACGCGCGCATGCTGTTCGCCGATGGATGCGTGGCCAACGTCACGGCCAGCCGCATATCCCTGAAGAAAATGCGCAAGATGCGGGTCTTTCAGCGTGATCATTACATATCAATGGACTTCCTGACGGGCGACAGCGAGATATACCGGCTCATCGACGAAACCGGACCGAGCGGGGTCCGCGGCTTGAAGATTCCTATAAACACCGGCGACGGCCGCACCAGGCACATCCTGCGGCAAAAGACTTCGCCGGACAAGACCGAACCATTGAAAGCCGAACTCGCCACCTTCGCGCGGGCTGTAAGGGGTGAGGCCCCGCCGCCGGTGACCGGCCGCGACGGCCGGGAAGCCCTTCGCATCTCACTGGCCGTTGTTGATCAGATCAGCAATAGTCGCCAATAGATCCGGTATCACCGTTCAACAACAGTCGCCGGTAAATCCGGCACCACGTTCACTCAAGTCGCCGGTCAGTTTCATCGATAGAGCACGATTCACCGATTTGGAGCACAGATCACCGAAATGGATATTCGTGCCTGGGTGTTCGCGGCCCGAAGCTACACGCCCATCCCACTCCTCATCGCCGTGCTGATCCTGGCGGATCCGAACTTGCTGACTTTTATAGCAGGCGGACTGGTGGTAGTTCTCGGGGAATCGATCCGCCTCCGGGCGGTCGGTTACGCCGGTTCAGTGACCCGCACCCGACACGTCGGGGCGCCTTCGCTCATCACCAACGGACCCTACGGACGGGTTCGCAATCCTCTCTACGTGGGCAACTTAATCCTGAGCCTCGGACTGTGCATCATGGCCTGGGCGTGGATGCCGTACATGATCGGGATCTTCCTGGCGGCCTTCGGGTTACAGTATGGCCTCATCGTTTCTCTGGAAGAAGAAAGCCTGCGGAAAACCTTCGGTTCATCGTACGACGCCTACATCGAGAACGTACCTCGATTCTTGCCACGACTCGCCCCCTATGCCGCCGGGGTACCAGTACCCTACGATTTCAAGGCCGCCCTGCGGAGTGAACGACGGACCTTCCAATCCACCATCGTTGTTGTGTTAGCCATCGCTGCGCGATGGTACTTTGTCTAGACCATGGCGGGGTGGGCCGTTTCAACGTACCACGACGCAGGCGAAGTGTATCTACGCTGGATTATGATGTAGTAACCGGGCCAGTTACGCGATGCCATTTTTGCTCACTGCAATCTCTCCCTATACGAACTGTACGCGTTGAATGAGTCCCGTATACGCTCCTTCCTCCCCAGCGGATGCATATTGAAATCAGTCGTTATTTAACCGTAGGTATCGACAAAGTCCGACATCTACACCACTGGTTATAACCACTTGACAAAACCGGGGCGTCGCTCTACTGTTACAGGTCAAACCTGACAGACATCGCTTGAGCAAAATCCGGTACCTTACCCCGACGATGAGGATCACGTGTCTCGTACCGCCACCATATCGCGCGAAACCCTGGAAACCCGTATCGATTTGACCCTCAACCTTGAGGGAAATGGCTCACTCACCGGAGAAACCGGCATAGGCTTCTTCGACCATATGCTGGCCAGTTTCGTCAAACACGCGGGTTTCGATCTCGATATATCCTGCAAGGGTGATTTGCACATAGACGATCACCATACGGTGGAAGACGTAGGAATCTGCCTGGGCCAGGCCTTCGCCCAGGCAATCGGCGTCGGATCAGGCATCACCCGGTTCGGCCATGCCCACGTGCCTCTGGACGAAGCGCTCGCGCGGGCCGTCTTCGATATCAGCGGCCGGGCGCACCTGGAATTCGACGCCGTTTTCGCACGGTCTTCCGTCGGCGGTTTCAGCACGGAAATGGTGCGCGAGTTCTTCGGGGCATTCGTCCACCATGGCCGAGTCACCCTGCACGTCAGCCTGCTCGCGGGGGTAAACGCCCACCACCAGGTCGAGGCGGTCTTCAAGGCGGCGGCAAGGGCCCTGCGCCAGGCCGTGAGCTTGGATGACCGCGTCTCCGGTGTGCCGTCTACCAAGGGCAGTCTCTAGCCGCCAGAAGACCTATATACCCAGACGACGTATATACAATGTATATCCGGAACTGACGCGGGTAACCATGCACATCGACGAACTGGACACCCCGGCCTACATAGTCGACCTGGACGTGATGGAACGGAACATCGCTTCCATGGCGGAACATTGCCGGAATCTCGACATCTCCCTTCGGTGCCATACCAAGAGCCACAAGATCCCGGAAATCGCCCATCGGCAGATAAGGGCCGGCGCGATAGGCATTTGCTGTCAGAAACTGGGAGAGGCGGAGGTCATGGCTGCCGCCGGCATCGAGAACATCCTGATCCCCTACAACATCGTAGGTGCCCGTAAGGTGGAACGCCTGACTCGCGTCTCCAGGCGGGCCGAGATTACCGTGGCCGTCGATGACGAAATCACGGCCCAAGCCATATCGGACCGTGCCGTGCATGACGGTTGCCGGGTCAATGTGATCATCGAGCTGGACACGGGCACGAAACGTTGCGGCGTGCAGTCGCCCGAAGCAGCGGCGGTCCTGGCCGAACGCATCATGGACCTGCGCGGCCTCGTATTCAAAGGCATTATGGTTTTCCCCAGCCATCCCGAAGCGAAGGGATTCGTCAAGGAAACGGTGGAGCGGATCTCGCAGAAGGACATTCCCATCGAGATCATCAGCGGAGGCGGCACCGGCGGCGAGGAAAACTCGAAGGCCATGGGCTGTACCGAGACCCGCAGCGGTTCCTATATCTGGGAGGGGATGAGCCGCATCGGAAATTCCGGCATGCTCAGCGCCGAGCGCTGCGCCTGCCGCATGGTCGTTACCGTGGTGAGCGCCCCGACACCGGACCGCATCATCATCGACGGCGGGATGAAGACCTTCACCAGCTATCCGCCTATACCCTACGGCCACATCATCGAGCATCCCGAAGCGCAGATTTACGGCATGTCCGTGGAGCACGGCCACGTGGACGTATCCCGGTGCACGCACCGCTTCAAGGTTGGCGAGCGCCTGTCGGTGATCCCCCTTCACCAGGAAATGACCCTCAACCTGCACGACGAACTCAACGGCGTCCGGGGCGACCAGGTTGTAGTGATCTGGCCGGTTGCCGGGCGGGGCAGAGTGAAATAACCGTTGTCAGCTGGAAGGAGCTTCAGATGTCCGAGCATCACGGAAGGGAGGTCTGGGCGAGCCGCCTGGGCCTGATCATGGCCATGGCCGGCAACGCCATCGGCCTGGGCAATTTCCTGCGATTTCCCGTGCAGGCGGCCGCCAACGGTGGCGGGGCATTCATGATCCCCTATTTCGTTGCCTTTCTGGTCGTGGGCATCCCCATGATGTGGGTGGAATGGAGCGTCGGCCGGTTCGGCGGGAAACATGGCCACGGCACCACGCCGGGCATTTTGTACCGCCTGTGGAAACATCCGGCGGCAAAGTACATCGGCGTGCTGGGCATCGCGGCTCCGGTCGCCTTCGCTCTGTACTATTCCTACGTGCAGTCATGGACCCTGGCCTACAGCTTCTTCTCGCTGACCGGCAAGTATTTCGGCATCAGTACCCAGGCGGAGATGGGCTCGTTCCTTAGCAGCTTCCAGGGCACCACCGAAAGCGCCCACTTCAGCGGCCTCGCCACCGCCTACATCTTCTTCCTGATCAACCTCGGCATCGTGTTCTGGGTGCTGGTCCGCGGCGTCGTCCGGGGCATCGAGACCCTGGCCAAATTTGCCATGCCCATGCTGCTGATCTTCGCCATTGTCCTGGTGGCCCGTGTGCTGACCCTGGGCACGCCTGACCCGGCCTTCCCGGATCGAAGCGTCATGGCCGGTTTCGCCTGGATCTGGAATCCGGATCTCAGTCGCCTTACTGAAGCCAGTGTCTGGCTGGCGGCGGCCGGACAGATCTTTTTCTCCCTCGGCATTGGCATCGGCAGCATGCAATGCTACGCGAGTTACGTCCGCGCCAGGCAGGACGTCGCCCTGACCGGCCTGACCACTTCCATGAGCAACGGCTTCGCCGAGGTGGTGCTGGGCAGTTCCATCGCCATTCCGGTGGCCGTGGCTTTCTTCGGCGTCACCGCCACCGAGGCGATCGCGACCGGTGGTGCCTACGACCTTGGATTCCAGTCCATGCCGCTGATCTTCCAGCAACTGCCCCTGGGCCAGTTCATCGGCACGCTGTGGTTCGGCCTGCTCTTCTTCGCCGGCATCACCTCGACGGTGGCCCTGACGCAACCGCCCATGGCCTTCCTCCAGGACGAGATGGGTTGGCCGCGCAAGAAGGCCGCGATGGTCGTGATCTCTTTTCTGTTCATCTTCGGCAACTTCATCGTTTTCAACATCGAGCACGGCGTCATCAACGAATTGGATTTCTGGGTCGGAACCCTGGGACTGGTCGTCTTCTCCTTCCTAGAAATCATCATATTCGCATGGATATTCGGGATGGACAAGGCCTGGGCGGAAATCACCGAAGGCGCGGCGATCCGGATTCCCCGTCTCTTCTACTACATGATCAAGTACGTCACGCCCGTCTCGCTGGCGATCCTGCTCGTCGTATGGACCTACCAGGCTGGTTTTGACCTGCTCCTGCTGCGTAATGCCGACCCGGCGAACGTTCCATACCTGCTGCTGACGCGCGGGATCATCGTGGGACTGATCCTGATCGGCGTTTTCCTGGTGCGGCGTGTTTCGAAGTCGTGGGACTGATTTCCAGGTTAATCACATGAGTGCGGCAAACAAAGACTACCAAAGCATCGGCCTGCCACCGGGCATTATTCGCCTGAGCCGGAACGAGAACCCCATCGGGCCCTCCCCCGCCGTCATCGAAGCCGTGAAGGCGCGAAGCGCCCGGATAAACCGCTACGAAGACCCCGATCAGATTGCCCTCTTCCGTAAACTGGCGGATCTCCACGGCGTACCTCACGATGAAACGCTGGCGGTACCCCATCTTGGGTCGGGCGAGACATGGATCGCCGCAGGCGACGGCTCCGAACACATCATGCATGCCATCGCCCGCGCCTTTCTGTCCGAGGGAGACGAAGTTATCGAACCCCATCCTTCCTTCGGACTGATGGTCCGATACGGGGAGGAAATTGGTGCGCGCGCCGTGCGGACGCCGTTGACACCGGAACACGGTTACGATCTGGACGCCATGGCCGCGGCCATCAACGAACGGACCCGCATGGCCGTCGTTACCAACCCCAACAATCCTACAGGCACGATACTGACCCATGAAGCGTTGTCCCGATTCATCGATAACGTGCCGGACCGCGTGATCGTCCTCATCGACGAAGCCTACATGGACCTGGTGGAGGACGACTCCGCCGCCGATGGCGCCAGGCTCGTCAGGGAATACGAAAACGTCCTCATGGTCCGCACCTTTTCGAAGGGTTACGGACTGGCGGGGTTTCGGTTCGGTTACGGACTGGCCCAGCCCCAGGTGATGAAACGCATCCGCCAGTATCACGGAGGGGCGCCCAGCGCCATGGTGATGACCGCCGCCATCGCCGCACTCGGCGATCCGGACCACCTGACGCGCACCAGGGAAGCCGCCAACGCCTCCAAGGAAATCTACTACGGGGCTTGCGAATATCTCGGGCTCGAGTATATCCGTAGCCAGGCGGCCTATGTTCTGATCAACGTAAGAGACGCCGCCGCCGTTACCGCCGCCCTGGCCGAGCGTGGCATACTCGTCATAAACGCCGAAGCCTCCTGGGACCTGAAGGGCATGATCCGGGTCTCCTACGGCACCGAGGAGGAGAGCCGGATTTTCACCGATGCCCTTCGGGAAATCCTGCGCTGAAGTTTCTCCCAGAGACGAAGTACGATCCTTGCCGATTTACGTGCAATTCCAACTATCCGTGTAATTACAACCTGAAATTCGATCAGAAAGGCCCGTGATGCCCGTATCCGAACTGTGTTTCACCCCGGCGACCGATCTCGTCCGCATGATCCGCCGCAAGGATGTCTCCGTGACGGAAGTCATGGAAGCCCACCTTGCCCAGGTCGACCGTGTGAATCCCGTCGTTAACGCCATCGTAACCTATCATCCCGATAAAGCGCTGGACGAAGCCCGGAAAGCCGACGATGCAATCGCGCGAGATGAACCGCAAGGTCCTCTTTTCGGTCTGCCCATCGCCCACAAGGACCTGGTATCTACGAAGGGTGTCCGGACCACTTTCGGCTCGCCGATCTTCAAGGATTTCATCCCGGACCAGGACGAACTGATCGTGGAGCGGTTGAAAAAAGCCGGGGCAATCTCCTTCGGCAAGACGAACGTGCCGGAATTCGGGGCCGGGTCCCAGACCTTCAATCCCGTCTTCGGCGCGACGCTCAACCCCTACGACACGTCCCGGACCTGCGGCGGCAGCAGCGGCGGAGCGGGTGTGGCGCTCGCCTGCGGCATGCTGCCCATCGCCGACGGCAGCGACATGGGCGGCTCGTTGCGCAATCCTGCCAACTTCTGCAACGTGGTGGGGCTCCGATCCGCGCCGGGCCGCGTACCGCGATGGCCCGCGGCAAACGCCTGGGGCAGGCTCAGCGTCCAGGGCCCCATGGCCCGGAATGTAGAAGACGCCGCACTCATGCTCAGCGCCATAGCCGGTCCCGATCCGCGCGCGCCGCTTTCCGTCCGGGAGCCGGAACGGTCCTTCGCGCTGCCGCTGGAACGGGATTTCAAGGGAGTGACTATTGCCTGGAGCCCTGACTTCGGCGGGTTGCCCGTGGATCCTGAGGTCGCCTCGGTAATCGATGAGAAGCGTGGGGTATTCGAGGATCTCGGCATCGTCGTCAAACCGGGGCAGCCCGATTTCGCCGAAGCCGACGAGGTGTTCAAGACACTGCGGGCGTGGTCCTTCATCCAGGGTTACGGAGATCTGCTCGAAAAGCACCGCCACCAGATAAAAGACACCGTCATCTGGAATCTCGAGGCCGGATTCGCGCTTACGGGTCCGCAGGTTGCCCGCGCGGAGATGGACCGGACCACGCTGTTCCATCGGGTCCGAAAATTCATGGACCGTCATGCCTTTATGATCTATCCCGTCAGCCAGGTTCCGCCATTCGACGTAAACACGCCCTACCCCACCGAAATCGACGGCGTTCAGATGGAGACTTACATCGACTGGATGAAATCGTGCTACTACATTACCGTCACGGGACTGCCCGCCATTTCCGTACCCTGCGGATTCACCTCCTCGGGACTGCCCGTCGGGCTGCAGATCGTCGGCCGACACGAGGACGAACTCGGGGTTCTGCAACTCGCTCACGCCTTCGAACAGGCGACACAGACCTGGAAAAGGCGCCCGCCCGTGGCCGCATCGTGAATGCGCTCGTCATGGCGCACAGCTGGAACGGAAGCTGCCCGCGGTATGCCATTCCGGATTCCCTTACCAAGTTGACGCAGGCTTCGGCGTGTTCCGAAGGGGACGGCCATGCCCGATAAGGCGGAAATCGTCATCTGCGGCGCGGGTGCGGCCGGCCTGGCCGCCGCGTATCATCTCGTCGTCCGCAACGGTATGCGCGGTGTCATGCTCGTCGACGAAAGACCTCCCCTGTCGCTGACCAGCGCCTACGGCACCGAAGCCTACCGCAACTGGTGGCCCGATCTAGACATGTTCCGGTTTATGGACCGGAGCATTGACTTGATGGAGGAACTGGCGACGGAGAGCGGTAACGCGGTCCGCATGAACCGAAGGGGATACGTCTTCCTGACCGGCGACCCGCACCGCGTCCTGGATCTAAAAATAGAGGCGGAAACGGTCTCGAACCTGGGTGGAGGTGCTTTGCGCGTCCATCGAGCTGGATCATCGTACGTACCGTCACAACCGGAAGGCCTGGAACTCAGTCTGGCGGGAGCCGATCTCCTGCTGGACGCCGATGCGATAGGAAGGTTATTTCCCTTTCTCACAGACGATACGGTGGCCATGCTGCATGTTCGCCGGTGCGGCTGGATGGACGTGCCGTCCCTGGGCCGGTGGATGCTCGACCGCATAGCATCAAGGGGTGGCAGGGTCGTTCGGGACAGCATCACGCGCGTTGACGCGAGTAACAACCGGATCAACGCGGTAACGCTCGAATCCGGATCTATCATTGAAACCGAAAAGCTGGTCCTCGCCGCGGGGCCACTGGCGCCGGAAGCCGGCAGGATGCTGGGGTTGGATATACCGGTCTTCATGGAACTGCACGCGAAGGTCACCGTGGAAGACACGGACGGCATACTTCCGGCTGACGCACCCATGATGATCTGGACCGATCCGATCGAGCTGGTCTGGGACAACGAAGAACGGCGCCGCCTTTCCGTGAGACCCGATACCCGTTACCTCACCGAACCCTTTCCGTCCGGCCTGCACATCCGTCCCCGGTACCGGGACGGCAAACAGACCTTCCTTGGAATCTGGACCTATGACGTGACACCGCGGGAGGCCAGTTTCCCACCAGCATTCGATCCGGCCTACCCGGTGATCGTACTGCGCGGACTGGCGCGGATGATTCCGGGGATGAGGGTGTATTTCGAAGCGGCGAACAAGCTGCCGGTCGATGGCGGATACTATTGCAAGACCCCGGACAACCGGCCGCTGATCGGACCACTGCCCGTCGAGGGCGCCTACATCGCCGGGGCGCTTTCAGGATACGGCGTGATGGGCTCGCAGGCGGCCGGAGAGTTGGTCGCGGCACACGTCACCGGCGCGTCGTTACCGGACTACGCGAAAGCCTTCGACTATGATCGCTTCGATGGTCTTTCGGCCGCTGATATGCAGGAAATCAGGGATGCCACTCGGGGACAGTTGTGAGTGATGCCGGGACCTTTCGTTCCTCACGAGCAGAATCGGAATCAAACCACGCTGAAGGGTCATTTAGTATTGGTCCTTTGCCGGGGCGATGGTATAATCAGTCAGAACCTATACTCCTGCAGCATCCCCACTACTCGCCGAGTCTGGTAACGCTATCCGATCGGAGACGCCATGTCAGCACCTGACTACGACCTGCTCATACGCGCAGGCCGCGTGTTTTGCGCGGACTCGGGCCTTGATGGACCGGGTGCCGTAGCGGTGCAAGACGGACGCATCGCGGCCGCGGGTCCGGGGGTCGATGGATCGGCGGCCATGACGTTCGACTTCCCCGATGCCGTTGTGCTGCCTGGACTGGTGGAC
Organism: bacterium; assembly: GCA_965262815.1. Lineage (GTDB taxonomy): Bacteria > JAAXHH01 > JAAXHH01 > JAAXHH01 > JAAXHH01 > JAAXHH01. The sequence goes on from OZ253560.1 coordinate 1,653,276, forward strand.
CTGCACGCCCACCCGGCACGCGGCGGCTCGCGGTACGGCGTGGATCCGGACGCCCACTTTCTGCCCCGGGGCGTTACGACCGTTCTTTCCCAGGGCGATGCCGGCGCCAACAACTGGCCGGCGTACCGGGACCGGGTGATCCAGGCATGCAGGACACGCGTGCTGCTCGCCATAAACCTGTCAATCCACGGTGAATCCCATCCTGGCGGATGCTTCCCGGACCTCGACGCTGCGGACGTGGACGCCTGCGTTTCGGCCATCGAATCGGGGGGCGACGCCATATGGGGTATCGCGGCCAACACGGGACCCAGCAATCCCACCCCGCCCAGGGAAATCATGCATCGCGCCTTGATGGCCTCCGATCGAACCGGCAAACCCCTCCTGGTCGGTACGCGCCTGTCCAGCGACTGGTCGCTCGACGACCAGTTGCCGTTGCTGCGTTCCGGAGACGTAGTCACCTACTGTTTCAACGACTTTCCCGAAAGCGTCGTAAAAGACGGCCGGATCCGTCCCAGCGTCCGCGACGCCCGTGAACGAGGCGTCCTCTTCGATATCGGCCATGGCATGAAGTCCTTCAGCTTCGAAGTCGCCGAGGCCGCCATCGCCGACGGGTTTCTGCCCGATACGATATCCACCGACCAGTATAGTCGTCACGCGGGGAGCAGTCCGCAGCACGACCTGCCTCGAACGCTATCCAAGCTGATCGCGGCCGGCATGACGGAACGGGACGCATTCCTGCGGGTGACGACCCGCCCGGCGGAAATACTCGGACTGAAAAACGAAGTCGGCACCCTGCGGGCCGGCGCCAGCGGCGATGTGTCGGTGTTGAGATGGAACGCACACGCGCCGCCGCTGCAGGACGTGGACGGTATTGAGCGGTCCGGCGGTTGCTGGGAACCCGTGCTCGCGGCCCGGGCAGGCATCGTGTAGGCGGATCGACAGATTTTCCGTATCCAGTTTTCGCAGTTCAGGCCCATTCACAAGCCAGGAGATGCCGACATGGTTTTCGGATCGGGAGAACACACCTACGAAGTCGTCGAAGGATGGGGAAGCGGTACAGACGGACGCGGCCTCGGCGTGGTTTCTTCCATGGCTGTCGATTCGCAGGACCGCGTGCACGTCATTGACCGGGATCCCAATCCGGCGGTCGTGGTTTACGACCGCGACGGGCGATTCCTGTACGATTGGGGGCAGGATATCTTCAAGGTGCCCCATTCCATCTGGATCAGCGAAGACGACATCCTCTACATGGCCGACTGCATACTGCATACCGTCATGTCCTTCACCCTCGATGGGAAGTTGCTCTCAACGGTTGGCACGCCCGAGAAGCCAGGGGATCTCGGCAAACCCTTCAATTCACCCACCTGGGTAGTTCTGGGCCTGAACGACGACATGTACGTGACCGATGGCTACGGCCAGCACTACGCGCACCGTTTTTCAACGGACGGCGAACTGCTCAGTACCTGGGGTGGTTACGGAAGCGCACCGGGACAGTTCGATACGCCACACTGTGTCCGCGTCGACAAGGATGGCCGGGTCTTGATCGTGGACCGTGGAAATTCGCGAGTGCAGATATTCGACACCGATGGCCGTTACCTCGAATCGTGGGACCATCTGCTGGCCGCCAATGACCTGTACATCGACCAGGACGACATCGTCTACCTCGCCGAAGCGCCGGGGAGAGTCAGCATACTCAACCTGGATGGCGAAGTGCTCTCCCAATGGGGCGGCAAGGGCGAAGCGCCGGGACTGTTCGAGGACGCGCCCCACGGGATCTGGGTGGATTCCCATGGCGACGTGTACGTGTGCGAAGTCCCCTTCGTGCACAACCGGATTCAGAAGTACCGGCGGGTGTGAAGACGGCTGCGATCCAGCTACTCCACTGCGCTCATCGTGGTTTGTGTTGACCTCTGAACAGATATACAGTTTCACAGGTTTCGTTGGAGCTTTACCATGGCATTCGAAATACTCGAACAGGGCATGATCGCACGGCAGCCCAGGACCGGACCGGACGCGGTCGCGGCCTGCTCCCGTTGCGTTGTAACCGGCGAAGGAGACCTCGTCTGTTCCTTCGCCGTCCAGGAAGCACTCGGACAGAATGACTTCAAGCAGGTCATCGTCCGCTCTAAGGACGGGGGCAGGACGTGGTCGAAGCCGGCCTATCTCTGGCCCCATCTGCACGACGAATGTGCCCACATCGGTTCGATAAGCCAGGCGCCGGACGGGACGTGTTTCATCTCCGGCATACGCGTACCCATCGATGAACCCGGCGAATCATTCTGGCTGGACGAGACCCAGGGCATCAAGCAGAACGCCATGTTCTGGGCATCGTCGGCGGACCAGTGCCTGACCTGGACCGACCCGGTGCCTGTAGTCCTGCCCATCTCAGGGTCGGCGGAGGCGCCCGGCGCGCTCAGCGTGACGCGCGGCGGGACCTGGATCTGCTGTTATTCGCCCTACAATACCTTCGATCCTTCCGTAAAAGTGGACCGGAACCAGGTGGTATACCTGCGCAGTTCGGACCAGGGCGCCACGTGGAACCACGGTTCGATGTTGCGTTTCGACGACGCCGAATCGACGGCCGCCGAGGCGTGGGTCGTGGAGCTGGCAGATGGACGGCTGCTCGGTGCGTGCTGGCATATCGCGCCGCACGGGAAGCCGGACTATCCGAACGCCTTCGCGCTATCCCACGATGGGGGGCTGACCTGGACACCGACTCGTCCCACTGGCACGCTCGGGCAGTCCATCTCGCTGACCGCCCTGGAGGATGGACGGGCGCTCATGGTGTACAACCAGCGTCAGCACGGCGATCCCGGCATTCGTCTGGCCGTCGCTCGGTCCACGGACGATGACTTCGGAATCCAAACGGACGAGCTGATCTGGAAAGCCGGGGTACGCACGCAAAGCGAGACCACCGGCGATCACGATGAATGGCAGGATTATTCCTTTGGCGAACCCGCGGTGACTGTGCTGCCGGATGGTACGTTCCTGGTCGTCTTCTGGCTCATACAGCCCGACGTCCAGGGTATCGGCTTCGTGAAAGTGAAGTAGCGCCGTGCCCGCCTCACGGATCATACTGGGTTCACTGGTTGCGGCGTCGGTACGTCACGGCATCTTCACGATTGCCCTTCCCTGGCTTATCCTTTACCGGACCGCCGGTCTGGAGGAAATGCGCTTTCCTCTGGTTTTCCACCCGCCGGTTGGATCCTCATCCTCCTCGGCGCGATACTCTACGAACGCGCCTTCGCGGAACGCCTCCGCATGACGGCCGTGGTGACCGCATCTGCCGGCACCCCCGATGCCGACCAGGACCCGCCAGGTTCCAGGGACGAAACAACCTCTGCAACAACAAATACTCTTTCCAGCGATGGTCCCGCGGGAGATGCACGGCCCATATGGTCCGAAGGCGTCCATGGCTGGTCCCGCAATCCCCTGCTTCTCGGTGTCATCGTCATTTTATTCGGAGAATGCCTGGCTTTCGAATCGCTCGCATTGCTGGCCTATGCCGTGCTATACTGGGCGTGGCTGACGCTGTACCTGATCCTCGCAGAGGAACCGGCTCTCAGGCGTACTTTGGGGCAAAGAGTACACCGACTACTGCAGGCAGGTCCCGCGCTGGTTTCTGCGAATTCGCGGTCGTAAGTAGACTTGACCAACTCCTATATTTTTCCCCTGAGTTACGGTCTTAATCAAACCTGAACTAGAACAACTGACCATTTGGCTTGTTAATACAAACACTAAACGGAAAACCTTGGATACCTCGGCTTGTGTAAATACCCCAACCAAGATCACGTCAGGCCTCTATTGCTTTCAATCCTCTTCTTCCTCTTCGGCCACTGGAGGATCATCTATGACCATCATTTTACTCAGATATTCAAGGGTGGTATTAAGTGATTGTTGAAAAGTCTCCCACTGCGTTTGAGTCAGAGCATCGGGGATAACAATAGATCCCACAATCCCTTCACCGGCAGGCAATGGAAGTCTAAGACCGTTTTCGGGTCCTTGCTTAGAGCTACTCCTTCCGAAGATACCATCGAATCGACCAGTTGTGGGTTCGATCCCGCTGGCATCATCTTGTTCAGTATGGGGTTCATACTCAGGAGGAGGCTCGTTTTCGGATTCTGCAGTGTCAATTGACCCATCATCGAGACCGGAATATGCCAATGTGTCAAAGAACAATGCGATAAATCTATATGCTGCCTGGTCTGTCAATTTCGCTGCCGATGCATCTCCTTCACCTGTGAGTTCCCATTTAAGGCTTTCGGGAGAAGGCATATCGGCATGGTGTTTTTCATAAAGTTCTCCATAGACAGGTGGATTTTTGGCAGCGGTTTGCAGGGCCCCCTTCCTGTCTTCCGCATTGGGACTGTCCAATATAATCAACGCGGTTTTAGAAATTCTTATCTTCCTACTGGCTCCTTTCCCTTGGACATCAACAAGGCCAAATAACTTCATGGTAGCTTCTGCCCGGAGACCACTCCCACTCTTTGGCGTATATCCCCAATGGGCCTTGGCCACATCGACCGGCGTGTAGTTCTTTCCTTCCTTGTCTTTGAGCTTCCTTGCGCATTCAACAGCTTTTTTCAAAGAATAAGATGGTGATCGTACGCTTTTCATTCGGATTGTTGGATTACTCATCGTGAACCCTCCTGGATATTTATAATGGTTAAAATAAGCGGAAGAATTAAGAAAGAATCCTGAGTCCTATCCTGTGATAATTTCGCCGTTTCTGGTCCTTAATTTCATCTTCCGCCGTCTACTAATACACCAGCAGCTTACACTCAACATGCATTCAAGTCAAGGACTATAATAAATTAAACCCGTTTTTATTCTCTATTTCTACTTTATTAATCGCCATTTTATGCTAATTTAGCACGTTTGCCTTCTACATATTTATATCCTTTGTGAGATGGAGGCGTCCGTTCTCATACACTCAGTACAGATTTCAAAATGACTCGGCGCCACATTTGTCGAATATGCCATTTTGGCATCAATGCCATGTTGGCAGATATACACCCTTACGATCCCGTTTATCGGCCCGAATTGATCGACGATCAGGCCGATCCGGCAGGATTTTCCACCTCGGACAGCAGTGGCACACGTTTTGCATTTGATATAGGCCAGACTGTGCAATAACACGGGAGAAGATATGACTGGTACAACTAGGGAGAACACCATGAGAACGGAAAAATTGACGCAACGATCGCTGGAGGCGGTCCAGATTTGCCAGGAGATCGCCCAGAGCCGCAACCATAATCGGCTGGAGCCCGTCCACCTGGCGACGGCACTGCTCGAACAAGAGGAAAGCCTCGTGGCTACCCTTTTGCAACGGTCAGGATCAGACCTGGCCCGCGTCCGGGAATTGATGGAAGTAGCCCTGGACAAGCTGCCCCGGGTGACCGGTGACGGCACGTCGCTTTACGCCTCTGGTGCCTTTCAAAGGGCATTGGACCGGGCTTTGAAAGAAGCGCGGGATATGAAGGATGAGTACATCAGCGTGGAACACCTGTTCCTGGCCCTCATGGCGGACGGCGGGGACGTTCAGCGCGTGATGAAGGAGGCCGGCGTGAGTCGCGAGAAGGTTCTGGATGCCATGAAGCAGGTCCGTGGAAGCCACGGTGTCACGAGTCAGACACCGGAATCCGGATACCAGGCCCTCGAACGGTTCAGCAAGGACCTGACCGTTCTGGCCCGTGAGGGCAGGCTCGATCCGGTCATCGGCCGGGACGAGGAAATCCGGCGGGTGATCACGGTGTTGTCCCGGCGCACCAAGAACAATCCCGTGCTCATCGGCGAACCCGGCGTGGGGAAGACTGCCATCGTCGAAGGACTGGCCCAGAAGATCGTGGCCGAAGATGTTCCGGAGTCCCTCAAGGGACGCAAGGTGAGCAGTCTCGACATGGGATCCATGCTGGCTGGCGCCAAGTTCCGCGGTGAGTTCGAGGAACGTTTCAAGGCCGTGCTGAAAGAAGTCGAGAATGCGGCGGGCGACATCGTCCTGTTCATCGACGAGCTGCATACCATCGTGGGCGCGGGCGCCGCGGAAGGCGCCGTGGACGCCTCCAACATGCTCAAACCGGCGCTGGCGCGGGGCGCCCTGCGTTGCGTGGGTGCTACGACCCTGGACGAATACCGCAAGCATATCGAGAAGGATACCGCGCTCGAAAGGCGGTTTGCTCCCGTGTACGTCGGCGAGCCGTCCATTGAAGATACCGTGTCCATTCTTCGCGGACTCAAGGAACGCTACGAGATCCATCACGGCATTCGCATCCGGGACGGCGCCCTGGTCACGGCGGCGAACCTGGCGGAGCGGTACATCAGCGACCGGTTCATGCCGGACAAGGCCATCGACCTGATCGACGAGGCCGCGGCGAACCTGCGCATGGAAATCGACAGCATGCCGGCCGAGCTGGACGACCTGGAAAAGCAGATCCGCCAGCTGGAAATCGAGCGTGAAGCCGTTAAACGCGAGAGCGACGCGGAGGAGCGGCTCAAGCCCGTTGAAAGCCGGCTGGCCGAGTTGGGGGAACAGCGAAACGTCCTCCGGGCGCACTGGCTCGCCGAGAAGGAACTGGTGAAGACGATTCAAGAGATCAAGGAAAAGACCGAGCAGCTCAAAATCGAAGCCGAGCAGGCCCAGCGGATCGGCGACTACGAACGTGTCGCGCGTATCCAGTACGGCGAGCAGCGCGCGCTCGACCGCCAACTCGAAGAGAAGAACCGGGCGTTGGGTGAACTACAGCAGGAACGCCGGATGCTCAAGGAAGAAGTGGACGAGGAGGACATCGCCCAGGTCGTTTCGAAGTGGACCGGCATCCCGGTCAACCGGCTGGTCGAGGGAGAAGTCGAGAAACTGATCCAGATGGAGTCCCGGCTGCATCGGCAGGTGGTGGGCCAGGATGAAGCAGTCGTCGCCGTATCCAACGCCGTAAGGCGAAGCAGGGCGGGCCTGGGCGACCGCAACCGCCCCATCGGTTCCTTCCTCTTTCTCGGTCCCACCGGCGTCGGTAAGACAGAACTGGCCCGGGCCCTGGGTGAGTTTCTCTTCGGCGACAAGGGGGCCATGGTCCGTCTCGACATGTCTGAGTACATGGAGCGGCATTCCGTCGCCCGGCTCATCGGGGCGCCTCCAGGCTACGTGGGGTACGAGGAAGGTGGGCAACTGACGGAAGCGGTACGGCGCAGGCCCTACCAGATCGTACTGCTGGACGAGGTGGAGAAGGCCCACCCCGACGTGTTCAACATCCTGCTCCAGGTGCTCGACGACGGTCGGCTCACGGACGGACAGGGACGCACGGTGGATTTCCGGAACACCGTGATCATCATGACCGCCAACATCGGAACGGAATACATCGGAGGTCACGACGCCTCCCGGGATGAACAGGTGAAATCGGACGTGATGGGTGCGGTCCGGTCCCATTTTCGCCCCGAATTCGTCAATCGGCTCGATGAAATCATCATTTTCCACCCCCTCGGCCGGGACCACATCCGGGAGATCGTCCAGATTCAGATACGCGAACTCCAGGGACGGCTTTCGCAACAGGCCGGGCTGACGCTGGAACTGTCGCCCGAGGCCGAGACGCTTCTCGCCGAAGAGGGCTATGAGCCCCGGTACGGCGCGCGGCCCCTCAAACGGGTGATTCGCAAATTCGTCGATAACCCGCTGGCCATGTCCCTGATCGAAGGCCGATTCAAAGAGGGCGACGTGCTCCGTGTCATCCGCGAAGGAGACCACCTGGAATTCGTTCGCGGGAATGCGTCCGAGGCCGCATAAACCGGACCCTGGGGTGCGATGCCGACCACGGAGAGTACGATGCCGGCCGCCTTAGTGTGGACACCTGGTATCGTACCCGGCCGCTCGCACAATTGAATTGACTGCGGATACCGGAATGCTCATTTTTATCTGAAGCCGGTGGTCGATCTTAATGAAACGCCCTTCTCTTCTTCAGCAGCCAGGTGACATGAACAGGCGATCCTTCCTCCGTAATTCCGCTGGAATGACCGGCGCGGGAATACTGGCCGGACTGGGCCACTATGAATCCGCAACTGGTCAAACGGCCGATCCGTACGGTCCATCCGGGTCCATCACGGATGTGGAAGGGATCAAGGCAGGCCATTATACCGACACGCGTCGGCCCACCGGATGCTCGGTTATCATGGCCGAGAGAGGGGCCGTAGGCGGAGTGGATGTGCGCGGCGGCGCGCCGGGCACCCGGGAAACCGATCTCCTCGATCCGGTAAACATGGTGCAACAGGTCCACGCCATCGTATTATCCGGCGGCAGCGCTTTCGGACTGGACACGGCCACGGGCGTGATGCGGTACCTCGAAGAAAGATCCATCGGATTCGACGTACGCATTGCGAGGGTACCGATCGTTCCCGCGGCCATCCTCTTCGATCTGGGGATCGGAGGCAAACCTCATATCCGCCCCGACGCAGAAGCCGGCTATCGTGCCTGCCAGGTTGCGACGAACGGACCGGTGTCTGAAGGCAGTATCGGCGCCGGAGCCGGTGCCACGGTCGGAAAAATGTCCGTCGGCGGACCAGGCGGGCGCACGGCCATGAAAGGCGGCATAGGCAATGCCTGCTTCACTTCGTCCGACGGCCTCAAGGTAGGGGCCATCGTTGCGGTTAACGCCGTGGGCGACGTGTACGATCCGGATACTGGACGCGTATTGGCCGGCGCCAGGATGCCGGACGGGTCCGGGTTCGTCTACGTGGCCAGACGGATCCGGGAGACAGGATCCCTTCGTCTTGAAACACCACCCGGCAACACCACCATCGGCGTGATCGTGACCAATGCAAAGCTGACCAAGACCCAGGCCAAACGTCTCGCCCAGGTGGGACACGACGGCCTGGCCCGCGCCATCAATCCGGCCCACCTGCAGGCGGATGGAGACACCCTCTTCACCATGGCCACGGGGACCTGGGAGGGTGAAATAAACCTGTCCCTCCTGTCCATCCTTGCAGCGGAGGCCGTCACCCGGGCCATCATCCGGGCCATCGTGACGGCCGAAGGGCTGCCCGGATACCCATCCTTTACGGATTTGAACACAGGTTGACCCGTGCAGCGAGGAGGATTGCCGAGATCAGGCTCGGGCGGCACAGTCTCGTAAGACCTGGCGTGAACCCGAGCACCGAAGCGTTATGTCCCCCTATTTAACAGCCCTCCTCGTCTATTCCCTGTTACTCATGGTGATCGGCTGGTGGACCTCGAGATCGGTTCGCAGTGCCGAGGACTTTTTCGTGGCCGGCCGGCGGCTGTCGCCCGCGCTGCTGTTCTGCACTCTGCTGGCCGCCAACCTTGGCGCCGGGTCCACGGTTGGCGCCACCGGCATCGGGTATACCCACGGGCTTTCGGCGTGGTGGTGGGTGGGATCTGCAGGCATCGGAAGCCTTGTCCTGGGTCTGACTGTGGGCCCACGCATGTGGCGCATAGCGAAAGATCACAACCTGTACACGGTCGGGGATTACCTGGAACACCGGTACAGCCGCTCGGTTCGGGGTCTAATAGCCGTCCTCCTCTGGTTCGGCTCCCTGGCGATCCTGGCAGGGCAACTCATTCCGCTGGCCTGGATTCTCAACCTGGTGTTGGGCATTCCGAAGTACGTAGCCTGCCTGGCCGGGGGCACCGTAGTAGTCGTGTATTTCTCCTTCGGAGGCCTGACATCGACGGCCCGGGTGAACATGGTCCAACTGGTGGTGAAGCTGTCGGGTTTCTTTGCGGCCTTTGTTCTGATCGTACTTGCCGGGGATCTGGCGGGCGCTGAAGGGACCGTCGAGGCGGGGTTCACGGCCTGGTTCGGTGACGATCCTTCACGGATCTGGTCCTACTTCATCGTGCTCGTGCCCGCTTTCATCGTCTCTCCGGGGCTGTTACAGAAAATATACGGCGCCCGGGACGAAAGGACGGTCCGGCGAGCGGTTAGCGTGAACGCGGTGGCCCTGATGCTATTCGCCTTCATTCCAGCGCTTCTCGGCATGGCTGCCTATCACGCCTTCCCTTCCTTGCCTACCCAGGACCTGGCCCTTCCCCGCCTGCTGATGGAAGCCCTGCCGTTCTGGATCGGTGGCCTGACCCTCGCCGCCGTGTTTTCCGCGGAAATCAGTTCGGCGGACGCCGTGCTCTTCATGCTGACGACCTCGTTGAGCAGGGATCTGTACCAGACCTATATCGATCCCGATGCTTCCGAGCGTCGCATGCTGACCGTCAGCCGGATCACGGCCGTCGTCGCGGGACTCGCCGGCGTGGTCCTAGCGGCTATACTGCCGGACGTCATCACGGCCCTGACTATTTTCTACAGCATACTCTCCGTGGCCCTGTTCGTACCCTTGATCGCAGGACTGTATTCCACCAGACCGAACGCACACGGGGCCCTGGCGACCATCGCCGGCTCCGTCCTGGTGATGGTCCTAGTACACCTGTCGACGAACGGAGACGGAATGGGCGGCGTATCTCCAGCGACCTGGGGCATAGGAACGGCGGCGCTCATCATGGCGCTGCACATGATGAACAAACGCGAAGAGAAATCGAAACTTAACGCATAGGAAATAACCATGAAAAGGAGGATGACATGTTGAACGACCTGCGGGGCGTAATCCCCCCGGCGACGACGCCCTTCACCCGGGATGGTGATGTCGATCTCCAGGCCATGAAGGACCAGGTCATCTGGCTGATCGATCAGGGCGTGCACGGTATTGCGGTCGGAGGGAGTACCGGCGAGGGCCATACGATCGACGTCGATGAATTCCGCGGTATCGTGGACACGGCCCTGGACGCTGCGGCCGGCCGCGTACCCGTGGTCGCCGGCATTATCGTCGACAGCACCCGTGACGCGGTCAGAAGGGGCAAGGCCATTGCCGATCTAGACGTGGCGGCGCTCCAGGTGACCCCGGTCCACTATCTCTTCCGGCCAGATGACGATGCCATGCAGGAACATTTCAGGGTGATGGGCGAGGAAGTGGAACATCCCATCATCATATACAACGTCGTACCCTGGAGCTATCTCTCCCCTGGACTGCTGTGCCGGATCATGGATGAGGTACCCGGTGTCGTCGGGGTCAAACAGAGCGCGGGTGACCTGAAACTGTTCGCCGACCTGATGCTCATGGCCGATCCTGAACATCTTCTATTCTGTGCCGTGGACGCCCTGATGTACTCGGCCTACGCCCTGGGTGCCCGTGGGTCGATCGCGGCCATTCTCACGGCGGCGCCCCGGGCTTCGGTGGAGGTGTGGGATGCGGTCCAGGCCGGCGATCATCCCCGCGCCCTCGATATGCATAAAAAACTGCTGAGACTGTGGAACGCCATCGAGGGACCGAATCTGCCAGCCTGTACCAAGTATGCCCAGACGCTGCAGGGATGCCCTGGAAGGTATCCTCGCGCACCTATGCCGGAGGCGTCCGAGGAACAAAGACAGGGCATCGAGCAAGGACTGTCGCTGTTGGGTGCCTTGAACAGATAGCGTTTATCGGAGTTTTCTTACGGATGACCAGTATGGAATCACAGACTGTTCGCATAATGCCGCGCCGCGTGGAGCGGATCATGGACGAGATCTTCGCCCGGCTCGGCATTGAGGGAGGCGAAAGGAAGGTCGTCGTCGACCGGCTCATGGAAGCCTCCCTGTCCGGCTATCACTCCCACGGCGTCATGAGAATATCCATGTATACCGAGGGTATACGGGCGGGGAACATGGTTCCCGGCGCGCCGATAGACATCCTGGGTGAAACGGTCTCTACACTTCACCTCGATGCCAACAAAGGACTGGGCCCCTGGACGGCCACCGAGGCCATGAAGCGCGCCGTCTGCAAGGCCGAAGCAACGGGTATTGGTTGCGCTAGCGTTTTCAACGCCAATGACGTAGCCCGGCTCGGCAGCTACGTGGAGCAACCGGCGCGTGACGGTTACGTCGCCCTGCTCATGACCAACGATGCCGGAGGCAATCCCTGCGTGGCGCCCTGGGGCGCCACCTCGCCCCTGATGAGCACCAATCCCATGGCCGTCGGTATACCCCGGGAAAGTGGAGACCCGATCCTTATCGACATTTCCACCGGTGTATCGTCTGAGGGACGTGTCAAGATGCTACGCAACAAGAAAATGCCAGTACCGGACGGGTGGTTGATCGATGGGGAGGGTCGGTCCACCAGTGATCCTGCCGCTTACCTGTCTTCGCCAAAGCAGGCAGCCATTCTTCCACTCGGTAGCCTGATTGCCGGTCACAAGGGTTTTGCGCTGAGTATACTGGTCGACGTGCTGACCGGCGGCCTGAGTGGCGCGGGTTGCAGTGGCCGTGTCCCCGAAGACTCCGACGAGAATGCCCTGTTCATCCTGGTCATCGACCCCGATAAGTTCGTATCGCGGGCTACCTTTGCCACCGAGGTAGACCGGCTCGTGGAAAGCATCAAATGCGCGCGAAAGGCTCCCGGAGTACAGGAGATACGGGTGCCTGGCGAAGGGGCCTACCGCGAACGGCAAAGACAAATGGAACAGGGCATAGAAATCGATCCTCCGGTCTGGTCGGCCATAAAGGACATCATGGCCGAACTGGAGATCGAGGTTGATCACCTGTAGCCCGGTGTTCGGCGCGACGGGACAACAGGAAGCGCCGTAAACTCCACCCCACGTCTACCTCGCGCCTCAAGGGGCGCTGTTTCCCACCTTCACGCCGATGTATCCGGTAATACCCACGGTTCCGTATCCCAGGACTTCCTGGTATTCCGCATCGAACAGGTTGTCGATTCGTCCAAACAGTTGTATTTGCGGCGTAATCCTCCAATTTGCTGCGAGATGGACGATCCCGTAGCCTTTCAAATTCACCGGTGTTGCCGGCCAGGTGGAGAAATCGTTGTCCCGCCGCTCACCAGACAAACGTACACTCAGGTTCAGGTCGATTCCCGGTCTCACCCGCTGGTCCAGGACGATCCCTCCACTGTGGCGGGGCCGCCTCAACAACTGTTCATCCGTGGCATGGTCCCTGGAATTGGCGAAAGTATAATAGGCCCGGAGGGAAGTGCCCTTGACCGCCGTGAGTCGGCCGGATACCTCCACACCCCTGCTCGTTGCCTTGAACACGTTATTGTAACGGGAAGTTTCGCTATCCCACCCGACCATGTTGTCGTAGGTATTATCGAAATACGTCACACCGGCGACAAAAGTCTGGTCGGCCAGGTATTGCTCGATGCCCGCTTCCCAGCCTTTACTCGATCCCGCATGGAGCGTGGAATCACCGAAGGAAGAATAAAGTTGAAATAGGGAAGGCGCCTTGAAACCCGTACCGTAGGTTCCCTTTATCCTCGTTCCCGTACCTTCAAAAAACACGTTCGGTGCGAAATTGTAGGTGACTTTCGAGCCGAAGCGGCTGTGGTGATCGGCGCGGACTCCCATGGCGGCGAACAGCGTGTTGCGGTACTGCCACAACTCCTGCAGGTACACACCGGTCATCCTTGCGTTCCGCCGGTCGAACCTGCTCGGATAAAGCCCCATCGATTCGGACTCCCCCTGTTCCGACTCGGTTTCAGCCCCGAATACGACGGTATTCCCCTCGTTGAGTTCCAAGGTGTTCTGCCAGTCCACTTTATGTATTCGGCTGTCGAACGTGCTGATCGACGCGGTCTCCTGGTTTTCGTCCACCGGGTTGTCGTCTTTTCGGTTGTGATTCACCAGGCTATAGCCCAGGGTCTGCTTCCATCTCTGCGACCAAAGCTCAAGGGTAGCGGAGGGCCTGGCGATCAGCTGCCTGGTGTTGTTCTTCCTGTTGGGATCGTCGCCCGTGACACCTGTTCCGTTGTCGATTTCGGCCCGTCCATCGGTGTATCGGATCATGAGATCGACGGAGGCGTTCGTAGCGGGTGTCATGCCAAAGCGGCCAGCCAGCGTGGTATTTCTATAGCCGTCCGCTTCCATATTGCCCAGGGCGTTCGCTGAAATACCTCTCGAGTTGAGGAACGATCCATCAAACGTGTACTGATATCGATCCGTTCCTCCGCTGATTCCGGCCTGGCTTCGAAACGTTCCCAGCGCGCCACCTTCGATGGACGCCCCGATTTTCGGACTTCCTTCCCCGCGCTTTGTAATGATGTTTACGACGCCGGCAATGGCATCCGAGCCGTATAACGTACTCTGGGGTCCGTAAAGCACCTCGATCCGTTCGACCTGGTCTACGGACAAATGCGCCGGGTTGTATCCTCGTCCGGGTGACATGGGATCGTTGACTTCGACCCCGTCGATCATAAACAGGGTGTAGGATGATTCCGCGCCACGGAGAAAAACCGACGCGTTCCTGCCCGTCCCCCCGGTCTGCGCCACGCTCAACCCGCCTGCGTCGCGCAATACCCCGGCGACCGTGTTCTGAGCGCTGCGTTCGATATCATCGGCGGTGATCACGACAATCGAACCTGAAACCTGTTTAATGGATGTTTCGGTCCTCGAGGCGGTTACCACGATGGCATCCAGGATGTACCTGGGAACCGCGTCCTCCGTTTCCTGCGAATCCTGGGCATGGGTCAAAGCCGAGGAGAAAAGGGATAAACAGAGGATCGACCACAGTATATATCGCATATTTATCATAAACTCTCCTGCCAATTTGTACCGCGAAGTGAACATGTAATTGCAATACTAACAAATACTTGCAAAAATGTCGGATGATCTCCTTTCACAAAAAAATCCCCGTACCTGAATTTCATCAGATACGGGGATGCCGTTTGTCATCCTCGCGGCATGGCCTACAAGCAAATACGCCCCGAAGATCAGGATAGGGGGATAAGACGCCTGCTGGCCATACTATAGATTATCCATGTACACCGGATGACTTCAGTCCGCGGAAGTTCCGATGAAAACTATGGGCAGGTCGGTCTTCTGGCTTCCGGATCGATCTACTAGCCGCGCCTTCCCATTCCTATCGGAACAGTGGCTCGAGCCCGCTGGCTCTTAATGCGACGTTCGTCCCCGGTCACAGCGACGGGTCCGCGACGGATTCGCACCGTCTTCCCTACTTCATACCTGCTACTGTCAAGATAGTACCTGTAAGATGAGAGTTCAACATAATAAGGAACTGGACCGCGATGTTTGTTTATTCCAGGTGCCAGGAGTGGTTGGCAGTGATTCAACCGGCCGCATCACCATCTGACGTTCATTTGCAGGGTCCAGCGCGTCTCGACCAACGGCAGCTTTGGGACATCGTATCGGGTCTGCCTGGTGCGAGCGTAACGCACCAGGGTGGAAATACCTGGCCTTACGGGCCCGTAAAGCAAGATCACCCACCTGAGGCGGCGATTGGTTCTAAACAGGGAATCCGTGCCTTCCAGCCCGCTGAAGCCCGCCAGGGTATACTCCCACTGCGTCGATAGGCTGACCCCGGCCCGGGATCGATATCGCATGAACAGGCGGAGATCGTGCTCGGGTTTACGGCCGGACTGATACCGCCGTTCGTATCGACTCCGCCACTGAACCGATCCGGGCAGGCGCCAGGAAACCTGGCCCTGCCAGATCTCATTCAGCGACTCCGCAGCCGCCCCCTGTTCATCCCGTTCACGTCGCCATACGCCATATAATATGACGCTACCGGCCATTCTCCTGCGGATGCGGACGGTCCGGCGAAGGTATAATTGCCGATATAGCAGCCGCGGTTCCACGCTCAGCTGGACCGTTGTACTTCTATCGAGTTTCCAACGCAGAAGCAGGCTTTCCCACGCGCGTTCAGCCTTCTCGATGTACCTCGCATCGGCCTGACGGTGCATCATCAGACCGCCTTCCACACGAGACATAGTCCAGACCATCCCACCCTGTATGGTCTGGTTCCCGGCATCGTCCACGGCCATCTCTCCGAAAACGTTGGCAGCGCCGGCTAAAACGTCCATGTCCAAGCCCGCACGAACACGCCCGTCGGAATGCCTGGCCGACAGGCCAAGCTGGGCCTTGCCCCGGTTCCAGGCCAGGCGGCCTCCGGAGGTCCAATCTCCCCCGTCGGCCCTGGAGAGTATCCCGGTCAGGGAAAGCCCTCGGTGTTGGTACACAAGGGCCGTCCCCTGCAGCGCGCCGGAGACGTAGGTCGTGCGTACGGGCCGAAGTCCACGGTTTCTTCTTTTAACCGAAGCGCTGAGGCTGGCGGTAGATGGACGTATCGAACGGCTTCGCCACACCAGTCCCTGACCGTAGTCCATTTCGTAGCGACCGAGGATGATCCTGCTCGAAGCGCTGGGACCGGCCAGTTCTACGTAACCGGACCGCCACTTGTATTCCCCCGCTCGACTGCGGCGCTCCCCCTGGCCGCCCAGGTCAATCCAACCACCCAGTTCGAGATCCGTCTGGATACCGAGAATCCCATTACCGGGCAGGTCCGGCCGGTCGGTACGGCTCTGCGCCACGCGCCAGCGACCCCGGGTTCGCAGGGCGCGTTTTCCTGTCACGCGAACAAAGGGTTCAATCCGGTTGATCAGGGCTTTCGTCACCCCGGGTACCTGCTGTAGTGCTCCGGTATTTTTGAATTCGCCGTGGTGATCCCGCCATGCGATGATCGCCTGGGCCTGGTTCGGCGAGATCCAGGGCAGCTGTTCCAGGTCCGTGCGTCGTGCACGGTTGATGTCCAGTGGCTCCTGACGAAGTGATTCAAGTAGCGCGATATCATCGGGATCGATGTCTTCTGACTCCCGGTCGATCAGGACATCTATCGAATAGTCGAGATCCTGGGCTGAACACACTTCGGCCAGGTACATAGCCGTCATCAGGGTCACCGAGAACAGCAACCGCCACGTACTGTACAACAGTTTACCCATATCAGCCGAACTCCATGGTGAGCGAAAACCGGTGTGTGATGCCGAGCAGGGGATGGGACGACAGGGCATAGTCCGTTTTCAGATGTCCTTTTTCCAGTCCCAGGCCGACAAAGAACAGGGACGGATCGGTGGTCAGTCCCGCCCGGATCGTAACGTGTTCGACGAGACGTAACTCCTGTCCCACCCGGCTGGTAAAGCCGTGGCGGGGGTGGCGGTCGAGCTGGAACGATATCGTCAGCCGGTCCCCTGACCTGCTTAACCCGGCCTGGATGACCCGTGGACTTTCCGTTGCCGGTCCGGTCTCCATGAATCGACCGGCAGCATGGGCCATCGCGCCGAAACGCAGTTTATACGGAAGATGTATGAGAATACCCGTGTCCAACGCGACGGCGCTGGCGCCTGGGTAGTTCCTTACGGCCATGCTTGACCTGCGAAGCGCGAACCCCGCCTTGAACCTCTTGCCGAACGAGCGCCCGTAGGACAGGCCCAATGCCTGCTCCCGATACAGCGACCCTCCCAGGCTCTGGTAGAACAGGCCGAAATGTCCTAGACCGGTCGGAGCGACACCGGACAGCGTCACCTGGGCCAGTTCTTTCAACCCGAACAACCTCGTGTAGTAACTCGTCAATGCAAAACGGCTTACCTGGGACATGCCGCCCGGATTCAGGAATGACGCTTCGGCGTCATCCGCCACGGCCACGAAAGCGCCCGCCATGCCGACGGGTCTCGCACCAGCATAGACCGGTTCAAAAGCACCCCGCGCGCTACCGGGAATCACCAGGAATATCAACAGTGGTATTATCCGTCTCATCTGTGCTCCCATCTGGAAATGATCGAATGGATTATCGGACGTCGGCGCCACAATTCATCAGTCGAAAGCCGGCCCGTGAATCTCGTTTTAAACGATATTTACCGGCCGTAACTCGGCTCAATCTCGTGTTGACACCCCACCCGAATTCCGTATATTTGTGATGGTGCGCCCCAGTAGCTCAGTTGGACAGAGCATCGGACTTCTAATCCGAGGGTCGCAGGTTCGAATCCTGCCTGGGGTATGGGGATCGGGCGGTCTGCGCACAAGATCCACCGGTTTTTGGTTCCACCGTGCGTCCGTAGCTCAGCTGGATAGAGCAACTGACTTCGGATCAGTAGGTCGGGGGTTCGAATCCCTCCGGGCGTATTCATTTCAAAAATATCCTTACCTTTATAATCGACTTCAAGGCATCGAATGCCGGGAAGGAATGTCCATGGACCGCATCAGGATTGGCGTGGTCGGCTGCGGTGCGATCGCGCAGGTACAACACTTGCCCCACATCACGGAACTCCGTGACCGATACGACCTGGTCGGGCTCTGCGACGTGTCCGAGAAACTGGTCGACTTCATCGGCGAGATGTACCACGTTCCCCATCGCGTCACCCGGTACGAGGACCTCCTCGGGCTGGATCTCGACGCCGTGCTGCTATGTTTTGCCGATCCCAAGACCGAAGTGGCCGTCGCGTCCCTGAACGCCGGAAACCACGTGTTCATCGAGAAGCCCATGTGCTTTTCCGTCCAGGAAGCGGACCGGATCATCGGGGCCGCCGAGGCTTCGGGGAAAACGCTGATGGTGGGATACATGAAACAGCACGACCCGGGGTACCAGTTTGCCAGGAACGAGATTCTCGCCATGCAGGATATCCGCTTCATCCAGGTGAACCACCTGCATCCCGGCAACGACGGCCATCTGAAGGAATACACGCTGTATGCCTTCGACGATATCCCGGGAGAGGTGATCGAACGCACGAAAGGACAGCGGGAGCAGGCCGTCCGGGAAGCGATCGGAGACGCTCCGGAGGAGGCGCGCCGGATCTTCTTTACCCTGTCCGGGAGCATGATCCACGACATCAGCAGCCTGCGGGGCCTGTTCGGTCCGCCGGAACGGGTGATCAGCACCGAGGTCTGGCGTGAAGGCACGAGCGTGACGACCGTGCTGGCCTATGAAAACGACGCGCGCTGCGTGGCGACCTGGACGGGTCTTCCCGGCCTCAACGATTTCCGGGAAACCCTGGAAGTCTGCGGCGCCGGACGGCGCGTGGCCATCCGTTTCCCCACGGGATTCGACCGGGGACTGCCGTCGCCCGTCACGGTGCAGGGCATGGACGGCGAACAACCGTGGAAGAAGGAGATTGTCGTCAACAAGCAGAATGCATTCAAGCTGGAGATGATCCATTTTCACGACTGTATCGTAAACGGTAAACAACCCATCACCGACGGTTACGGCGCCCGGCAGGACCATGCCCTGTGCCGTGATATCGTTAAGGCATACATGCGGACTAACACATCATGAAGATCGTCTTTTGTACCCTGACGCTGAGTTCCTACCGTTCTGCCGAAGCCGCCGAGCGGGGCTACCCCCTGGCCGATGAAAGAAAACCCGTTTGGGACTGGCTCGTCCGTCACGGATTCGACGGGATCGACCTGGGCGAGACCTGGTTCAATTTCTACGACGCGCCGGACGAAGCGCTGGTCGAACTGGGCGAGGAGGTGCGGAGCCACGGTCTCGAGATCGGCGGATTGACCGTACTCCGGAAGGTCATCACCTGGCCGGCGCCCGAGGAGGTCCGGGCGACGAACCGGGCGCTATTGCGAAGGGCCGTGCAGGCCGCCGGACTCGCCGGCGCGCCGCTGGTCAACATGTCCATCTCGCCGCAACCCTGGGAAGTGGGTATCCGGGAGCAGGACCTGCGAGGCCAGGCCGACCCGGTGGGCAGCAGCATGAGAGCGCGGGACGAGGACTACGAAGAGGCCGCCGGTGTGCTGAAGGCGCTCGCGCAGGAGGCGTCGCCGAAGGGGACGGCGTTAACAATGGAACTTCACCAGAACAGCATCGTGGACACGCCCGACGGCATGCTGCGCCTCATCGAACTCGTCGATCATCCTCTGATCAAGGCCAACCCCGACCTGGGCAATTTCTATTTCGCCTACGCGACGCCCGAGGGCGGCTGGGAGGACGTGTGCCGGAAACTGGCGCCCCATACCAATTTCTGGCACGTCAAAAACATACAGCGTATCTACTTCCAGGAAGAAGACCGCGCCCAGCACATCAATGCGCCCCTGGGCGAGGGTATGATCGACTATCGCCGTGCACTCGGGCTGATGCGTGAGGGCGGATTCGACGGTTATATCAGTATTGAACTGGCCACCGGGGCCGATCCCTTCACCGCAATCCTGTCCGGAAAACGTTACCTGGACGACCTGGCGCGGGACGAGATCTGATTCCGGCAAGCGTCTTCCCACCTGAACCGACACGGAAAGCATCTTGAAACTGAACGTCTTTCAAATGATCGCCCTGATGGGGCCGGGGATCGCAGTTGCGGCCACCGGCGTCGGCGCGGGCGATATGATTTCGGCCACCAACGCCGGTGCGAAATTCGGTACCGTGCTGCTCTGGGCCATCGTCTACGGCGCCGTGCTCAAGTTCGCCCTGAACGAGGGAGTCGGCCGCTGGCAGCTGGCCACGGGCACCACGCTCCTGGAAGGTTGGGTGAAGTGTCTTGGAAGGCCCATCCAGTATATCTTTCTGTTCTACCTGCTCATCTGGTCCTTCCTGGTGGGCGGAGGACTGCTGTCGGCCTCGGGCCTGGCGGGTCACACGGTTTTTCCCAGCATGTCCGTCGCGCAATGGGGGATCATCCACGCCCTGGTGGCGTGCGTCCTGGTCTGGATGGGACGATTTGGTTTCTTCCTCAAGGTCATGAAGGCCCTCATCGGCGTAATGTTCGTTTGCTTTTTAATCAGCGCCTGGGCGCTTCGGCCTGATCTCGGGGACGTCATACGCGGCATCGCGCTGCCGAGCGCGCCATCCGGGTCGGTCGTCGCGGTGTTGAGCGTCCTGGGCGGGGTGGGCGGCAGCCTCTCGGTGATGTGCTATGGATACTGGATCCGCGAAGCCGGCCGGAACGGAAGCGAGTGGGTGAAGGGCATACGTATCGACCTGGGCGGCGCGTACATCCTGACCGGTTTCTTCGGCGTGTCCGTCCTGATCCTCGGTGCGCAGATCCGACCCGATGAAGTGGGTATCGACATCGTCCTGGGCATGGCCGACCGGCTGGAAGTGGCGCTGGGTCCCTTTGGCAGGTGGTCCCTGTACCTGGGATTCTGGGCCGCGGTCGTTACCTCGGTCCTGGGAGTCTGGCAGGGTATCCCCTACCTGTTCGCCGATTTCATGGCCCTTTTCAAACGGGTATCCAAAGAGGATCGAGGCGCGATGGTCCGGACCGATTCTCCGTACTACCGCGGTTTCCTTTTATTTCTGACCTTCCCGACCATGACCCTGCTGCTCTTCGACCGGCCGGTATCCGTGGTCATCGTCTATACCGTCGTCGGCGCGCTTTTTATGCCTTTTCTCGCCGGTACGCTGCTCTACATGAACTCGCGGAGGGAGTGGGTCGGCAACCTGAAGACGGGCTGGCTGCTGAACGGGCTCCTCGCCCTGGCGTTGATCCTGTTCCTGTACCTGGCTGTCCACCAACTGATCGACACCCTGGGCTGAACCTCGCTGCCGGGCGTCCGGGCATGAACGGAGCGTAAGGCATGTCCGCGCAAATCGGAATCGGCATCATCGGAATGGGCTGGATGGGCGCCGTGCACGGCCGGGCCTACCTCCAGATCAGACAGCGATTCCCGGAAAGCGGACTCTATCCAGACCTGGTCATCTGCGCCGACGACGTGGCGCACCGGTGCGAGCAGGCCAGGCATACACTGGGTTTCGCCCGTACCGCGACCGACTGGCGCGATGTGATGAACGACCCTGACGTTTCAGTGGTCAACATCACTGCGCCCAATCATCTCCACCTGGACATGGTCCGCGCCGCGGCGTCGGCCGGCAAGCATATCTTCTGCGAGAAGCCGGTGGGAAGATCCCCCCAGGAAACGGACGAAATCGCCCGCATGGCAAGGGAAGCCGGCGTATTGACCTGGGTCGGTTACAACTATCGCTGGGCGCCCCTGGTCCAGCATGCCCGAAGCCTCGTATCCAAGGGTGTACTGGGACGCATCACCCACTACCGGGGCCGCTTCTTCGCCGGATACGCGAGCCATCCCGACGGCGTGCTCTCCTGGCGCTTCCAGCGTCCCATCGCGGGCATCGGCGCCCTGGGAGACCTCATGTCCCACGTCGTCGACATGGCCCACATGCTGGCCGGTCCCGTGCGCCGGGTGGTCGGACAGCAAGCGTTGTTCGTAGAAGACCGGCCCGTCGCGCCGACCGGTGAAGGCACCCACTTTTCCGTCGGAGCCGGGGGAAAACGCGAACCGGTGACCAACGAAGACTACGCCGGAGCGCTGGTGGAATTTGAAAACAGCGCCCGCGGCACGTTCGAAGTATGCCGCGTGATCCAGGGAACGAAATGCCAGATGGCTTTCGAAATCCACGGCACCAGCGGCGCGATACGATGGGACTTCGAACGAATGAACGAACTGCAGTTGTATACCGTCGACAGTCCTCACGACGGATTTGTTACCCTGAAGAGCGGTCCGGCGTATCCCGGCCACGTACACTTCAATCCCGGTCCCGCCGTGGGCCTCGGCTACGACGACCTCAAGACTTTGGAGACCTTCCACTTCCTCCAGTCCATCGCTGCGGGCAGGCAAGGGGAACCCGGTTTCGAAGAGGCCCTGGCTGTAGCGGGTGTCCTGGCGGCGGTCGAACGTTCCTGGTCGACCGATCGATGGGAAACGGTTCGAAGGTTCGACCGTGGTCAGACCGGATAACGCATATACTGGATAACGCATATACCGGATCACGCAATTCTTGAAGGAGCAGACCATGGCATATCCCCACGACCAGGTTCGCTTGACCACGGCGCAGGCGGTGGTCAAGTACCTCTCAGTACAGTTCAGCGAACGGGATGGCGTGGAACGGCGGTTCATCCCCGCCATATTTGGCATTTTCGGCCACGGAAACGTCGCCGGACTGGGCCAGGCACTCTACGAATACGGGCAGGACCTGCCCTACCACCAGCCCTGCAACGAGCAGTCCATGGTGCACACGGCGTCGGGCTTCGCCAAGGTCAACCACCGATTAGCCACCATCGCCTGCACGGCCTCGATCGGACCGGGATCCACCAACATGGTGTCCGGCGCGGCCACGGCCACGATCAACCGGCTGCCGGTGCTCCTGTTGCCGTCCGACTACTACGCCACCCGTCACCAGGGACCCGTGCTGCAGCAGCTCGAACACCCGGTGTCCGCCGAGGTCAGCGTCAACGACTGCTTCCGCCCGGTCAGCCGGTTCTTCGACCGTATCAACCGGCCCGAGCAACTGCTCACTGCCCTGCCGGAAGCCATGCGCGTGCTTACCGATCCGGCAGACACGGGCGCCGTGACGATCTCGCTGCCCCAGGACGTGCAGGCCCACGCCTGGGACTTCCCCGCCCATTTCTTTGAGAAGCGAATCTGGCGCGTCGAACGAAGACCGCCGACATCGGAACGTATCGCCGAGGCGATGGAACTACTGAAACGGGCACGCCGGCCGATGATCATCGCGGGCGGCGGCGTGCACTACTCGGAGGCGTGGGACGCCCTTGCGTCCTTCGCCGAAGCCTGCGGCATCCCCGTGGGAGAAACCTTCGGCGGCAAGGGTGCCATGCGGGGATCCTCACCCTGGGCCATCGGCGGATTCGGGGTGACCGGCACGCCAGCCGGCGCCAGGATCGCCGCGGAGGCCGACCTGGTCATCGCCGTCGGAACGAGGCTGACCGACTTCTCCACTGGTTCGCAGTCGGCCTTCCAGCATCCCGACGTACGGTTCATCGGTATCAACGTAGCCGGCCATGATGCCTTCAAGCAGGGCGCCCTGCCGGTAACGGCCGACGCGCGCGAAGCGTTGACCGCGCTGGCCGAAGCTGCCCGGGAGGCCGGCATCCGGCCCGACGAAGCCTACCGGGTGGAAGTAAAAGGCCACGTGGACGCCTGCGAACGGTCCCTGCGGGAAGAAGTATACGTCGATCATCCCGGCGAGGCGATGAGCCAGGCCAGGCTCATCCGGACACTAAACGAGGAGGCCCGGGAGGGTGACTGCGTCATCGCCGCTGCGGGGAGTCCACCGGGGGACCTGCACCGGCTCTGGGACGCGACGGGCGGCGCGGCCTGCTACCTGGAATTCGGTTTTTCATGCATGGGCTGGGAACTTCCGGCCGGCCTGGGCACGCGCATGTCCGGAAAACACGACGAAATCTTCGTCTACATCGGCGACGGAACCTACCTGATGAACCCGACCGAACTGATGACCGCCATGCAGGAGAAACTCAAGGTGACCGTCGTGATCTCGGAAAACCATGGTTACCAGATCATCCGCGCCCTTCAGATGGCCCGGGCGGGCCGTTCATTCGGCAATGAATTCAGGGGACGCGACGCCGATTCGGACCGCCTTGAAGGGGAGTACCTGGAGATCGATTTCAAGGGCAATGCGGAAAGCTTCGGCGCCCGGGCATGGCACGTGAAAACACCGGACGAACTGCGCGAGGCCCTCCAGGAAGCACGTACGGAAACACGAGCCTGCGTGATCGTGTGCGAGACCGAGAAACACCGCTACCTGCCGCCTTCGGACGTGTGGTGGGATATCGCGTCCGCCGAGGCGACCAACGATCCCATGACGCGGAAGCTGCGCGAGGGATATGAAGCCGAACGCCGCACAAATCAGCGGTTCCATTATTAAAGGAGGCTCTCGTGAACATCCGCATCGGCAGCGCGCCCGATTCCTGGGGCGTGTGGTTTCCCGACGATCCCAGGCAGACCCCCTGGCAACGGTTCATGGACGAGGTCTCCGAAGCCGGCTACGAATGGATCGAGCTGGGGCCCTACGGCTATCTGCCCACGGATGTCGACAAACTTCGCGGGGAACTGGATAAGCGCAACCTGAAGGTGACGAGCGCCTTCGCCATGGGTAACCTCGAAGACCCGGTCCGGTGGCCCGAACTGGAGCAACAGGTGAAAGGCGCGGGCGAACTGCTGGCCGCTACGGGCGCCGGCTACCTCGTGCTGATCGACGGTACCTACTCCGACCTGTTCACCGGCGAATTGATCGAACCAAGGACACTGGACGACGACGGCTGGCGGAACCTGATCGACACGACCCACCGTGTCGCTGATCTTGCACGCCGTTCTTTCGGTCTCAGGCTCGTTTTCCACCCCCACGCCGAGACCCACGTCGAATACGAAGAGCAGATCGAACGATTCCTGGAGGACACCGACCCGGAGCGGGTGTCGCTGTGTTTCGACGTCGGACACCACGCCTACCGCGGGGGTGATCCCGTGGCATTTCTGGCCAGCCACCAGGACAGGATCCCTTACCTGCATCTCAAGAGCGTGGATCCCGTGAAGCAGAAGAAGGTGGAAGACGAGAACATCCCTTTTGCCGAGGCGGTGGCCATGGACATGTTCTGCGAACCCTCGGCGGGCGTGGTCGACTTCCCGGCGTTGCGCCGCCTGCTGGAGCGTATCGATTACAACGGCTATGCCATCGTGGAGCAGGATATGTATCCCGCGCCTTTCGACAAACCCCTGCCCATCGCCAGCCGGACGCTGGAGTACCTGCGGAACATCGGCTTTGCCGGCCCATCGGATGCCTGATCGTACGTCGAGATCCCTCGATTAGATCACTTGAGTGCTCATCAACGCGAGATGCGCGAACTCATCCCTGACGCCTGCGCAGCGCCCCGGGCAGCCAGATGAACAGCGTACCCAGTGAAAGGCTCCATACCGAACCGGCACCGAATGTCGTCGCGGCGACGATTCCGGCGTTCAGGATGGTCTTGACAGGGGAATCCAGTTCAACCACAGCCGAGAAACGTCCGTGATCCAGCCCGACCAGGGCGGCAGTCGAATAGGAAATCCAGTTCGGAACGAACCAGACCAGGAACACTACCACTAACAAAGACCCCGCCACCCACCTCCATGGCAGATGGTCCCATTTGCCTTTCAGGCCGTAGTACAGGTAAGCCAGAGGCATCATCCAGTAAACGCCGATATACATCGATTGATCGGGCGCGACGAAATCCAGCAGCAGCCGAATGGCCGCGACGATCCAGCCAAAAAACACGAGTCCACGGATGTTCGACCAGAGCGATGATAGATCCAATGTCATGAAGTAACCTTCCTTTAAGATTAGTTCAAAGCTTCAGAACTGGAAATGGGCCGACCGTTCATCCTCCAGCCAGCCTGTAACGGTGAGGGCTTTCCGGTCTTTTTCCGACATGACCGCGTCGCCTTCGACTACTTCGTCGAAGTGCTGTTTCAACCGGGGATCGCATACCGACCAATCGATATCCGTGGCCAGCGGTGAGATACCGGCCTCGCTGTCGGGACTGTACTCCCCGCTGCAGAGGTATTCCAGCATACAGTCGGTCGTGCAGAAGAACCCGTGGGCGAATCCCGGCGGTACCCATATCCATTCGCCGTAATCGGCGCCCGGCACTTCCGATATGTCCCGGGCGACGATCTTCCCCAGCGTGGGCGATCCCAGGCGGATGTCCAGCGCCAGGTCCACGATGCGTCCGCGGACGGCCCGGACCAGCTTTCCCATGTGGGGATCCCATTGGAAATGAAGGCCGCGGACCACGCCGGCATGGGAATAACTCTCGTTGATCTGAAGGAACCGGACGTCTCGGAGAAAACCGGTCTCGGGATGGTTAGCAAGATCGCCCAGCCGGTATGGTTCAGTAAAATATCCCCTGTGATCGGTGAATCGGCCGAATCGTATGACTTTCAACTCGGGGATCGCAAGGGTCTCCACGGCCTCGATCTTCAAGCGGTACTCCTTTCTCGAATGGCTGTTTCAAGGCAGAAGATAGAACGAGAAGGAAGTCCGGGGCAAGGAGGAAATAGTGCGCGTCACACCGTCGCGCTTGACATTGCAGAACCGTTGCTGTTGATTCCGGACTATATCTCCAGAGACATCGAAATGTGCGCGATGAGGAATACCCTTATGACAGTGGCTTCCGGTCCCACACCGGCGGAATGGAAGCAGTGGGAAGAGCAGGGGTATCTCGTCTTCGAGGATGCGATCCAGGGCGGGTTGCTGGATCGTCTTCAGAAGGCCTTCGACCACTGGGCCGCCGCCTGCAAGGAGGCCTGGCTGGACCAGGTTGCCAGGGGTGAACTCGCGGCGACCTACTACGACATACCAAACGTACTGGAAAAGGATGAAATCTTCATCGACATCCTCGACCAGCCGCGTTACTTCGACTGCGTCAAGGCGTTTACTGGGGACGACGCGATTTTCATCGGCGAACAGGTCCGTACCGCTCCGCTGTGGCCCATAGGTTATACGGGATGGCATCCTGATGTGCCTCCCGATCATCCCCTGCATATCAAGGTTCAAGTTTACGTAAACGACGTCGAACCGGGAGGTGGTGAGTTCGGCTATGTACCGGGCAGCCACAGGCCCGGCGCGGGTCCATACCCCCGTGTTAAAAACCTCGAAGCCATGCCGGGTCACAAACGGTTCCCAGGCAAGGCGGGTACGGCTATCATGTTCAATACCTATGGCTGGCACGTGGCCATGGAAAACAACACCGGAATCCCGCGGAAGTCGGTAATCCTCACCTACGAAAAGCGCACGCCGGGGAAGATCGACGCAAGCCGGTACGCTTCCATCGCTTCATCACTGAACACGCCGGACCGGCTCCGGCTCTTCGGGATGTCTTAGACAGGAACCCCATGCCGCGTATCGATGCCCATGGTCACGTTTTCGCCAAGGTGACGCGCGAATTTCCGAGGGAAACGAGCTCCAACACCCCGCCGGATCGGGAAGAAACCGTCGAAAAGTTAATGACCCACATGGCTGCCAGCCGCATAGACCAGGCCATGCTGGTACAGATCGGCGGAACAACCGCGGAGCATCACGCCTACCTGCTCCACTGCCTCAAATCCTATCCGGACCGTTTCCTCGGCATCGGTCTCATTCCCGAATCGGCCTATGGCGCGCCACAGGATCACATGGACCGGTTGACGGACGGTACGGGCATCGTGGGATTCCGGCTCGGCACGGTCGGAGGTCCGCCGGACCCCTTCGACTCCGTGGACGTACGCTCGTTCACGACCTACCCCATCTGGCAGCATGCGGCGGAGAAGGACCTCGTCCTCTGGCTCTACGTACGCGCCGCGGACGCCCACCAGATCGCCTATCTCGTCGACGCCTTTCCCCAGGTCCGCGTCGTGATCAACCACCTGGGCGTTTGTCCAGGCCTCGGAAAGGGGATACAGAACAAGTGGGGTCGCCCGCAGATCGACACGCCGCCTTACAACCCGGCCTTTCATACCACCCACCGGCTCAGAACCTATGAAAACGTAGCCATGAAGCTGTCCGGACACTACGCCTTCAGCAAAAAGCCTTACCCCTACCCGGACCTTGCGGGATGGCACAAAAGCCTGCTCGGGGCTTTCGGCGCCGACAGGCTGATGTGGGCCACGGACTTCCCGTGGATATACGAGGAACCCGGCTACGATAGACTGGCGCAACTCATCGAACAGACCACACCAGATATCGCTCCGCACGAGTTGGAGGCGATTATGGGCGGAACGGCCAGGCGGTTCCTTCGTTTTCCTGATCTGAAGTGACGCAAGACGCAACCAGCCTTAGTCTGCATTTCTTTCGGAGACCACAATGAGCGACGACCAGAACGCCATATTGACGAGTGAGCGCATTCACAGCCTGGTTCAGCGCATGGGAGAAGCCGCCGTCAACTTCATAGACGCCCTGGGCCCTGATCAGCGGGCGAAAGCGATGTATCCCTTCGAAGACGATGATACCCGAACCTTCTGGGACTACGTGCCCCTGGCGCGAAAGGGACTGGCAATCGGGGAGATGGACCGCGGACAACGCCGGCTCGCCCATCAGCTCGTGGCGTCGGGCGTGAGCGGATCGGGATACGCGACCACGACGACCATCATGGGCCTGGAGGCGATGCTGGACGCCCGTGAGGGTTGGTCTTCCGGGAACTGGCGGGATCCGGGAGACTACTACGTTTCGCTGTTCGGCACGCCCTCGGACCGGGAACCCTGGGGATGGAAGTTCGAGGGGCATCACGTTTCGATCAACTACACCATAGCCGGGGGACGGATCGTCGCGCCCACACCCTTCTTTTTCGGTGCAAACCCGGCCTCGGCGGCGCTTAACGGCGTCGGCGCGCTTAGGCCCCTGGGCAATGTCGAAGACCTGGCACGGGAACTGGTACGCGACCTGGACGAGGAACAGCGGCATAACGCCCTGCTCGCACCCGTTCCACCGGGGGATATCGTCACCGTGAACCAACGCTTCATCGGGGAAAACCAGGAAAAACCGGACCGCCTCGCCCGTACGGACGTGCCCTACGAAGCCGTGCGGTACACGGATTCGCCCCGCGGCCTCTCCGGTACAGGGATGAACAACGCGCAGCGGGAGATGCTGATTACGCTCATCGAGGAGTACATTCACCGCATGCCGGACGCCGTAGCTGAAATTGAATCCGACCTGCTGCAGAGACATGGCGTGGGCGACGTTCACCTGGCCTGGGCGGGAGGACTGGAAGCCCGGCAACCACATTACTATCGTCTGCAAGGCGGTCGATTCCTGGTGGAATACGATAACGTCCAGAACGACGCCAACCACGTGCATACGGTCTGGCGCAACCCGGCCAACGACTTCGGCGCCGATCTCCTTGCGCACCACTATCATACCGCGCACAACCACGGGGTGGAACACCGGCACTGAGGGGATGACAGGTGCCTTGCTGTACCGGATCACGGCAGGATGCCTGGTCAGTAACCCTTGTGTTTGTCGATTACGCTCAGCAGGGGCAGTCCGTCCATGTAGCGCCGCAGGTTGTCGCAGAATAACCCCACGCACCGGCCGTCCCGGTTGGGCGACCCCCCGGCCGTATGCGGCGTAATCAGCACGTTTTCCATCTGCCACAGGGGGTGATCGGCGGGCAGGGGCTCCCGGGGCACCACGTCCAGTCCCGCGCCGCCTATCTGCTTCCTTTCGAGGGCCTCCAGCAGCGCCTCCTCATCGACGATCCTTCCTCTCGTGACATTGATCAACAACGTGTGGTTGCGCATGCGGGCAAAGGCCTCCCGGTCGAAAAGCCCTTCCGTCTCCGCCGTAAGCGGCGCGCAGATAGCCACTACATCCGACTGTTCCAGCAGCGGATGGAACCGGTCCATACTCCAGCAGGCTTCCACTTCCGGCGGTACGTCCACGTCCTCCGGGTCCACGGCGACGACGCGCATCCCGAAGGCACCTGCCCGCTTGGCCAGTTCACGGCCGGTGCCGCCCAGACCCACGATACCCATCGTCCGGTCGACCAGTTCCCACGAGGCGTCCCGGATCGGCCAACGGATCTCCTCCCAGCCCGGATTGCGCAACGCGGTGTGAATCCCTCGGGTCAATCCGAGCAACAGCGCCATGGCGTGATCGGCCAGGTGCACACCCACCGTTCCCTTGGCGCTGCACAGCACCACGTCGCTCTCGACCAGTTCGGGATAGAGCAGCCCATCCACTCCGGCTCCCCAGCTCTGGATCCACGCGAGTCGCCTTCGCCGGGCGAACATCTCACGGGTGATCTCACCGCAAACCACCTCGATCTCCGGCATGACTCCCAGGACCTCTGTCTCCGATTCAGCACGTACCACGCGTACTTTCTCGTCAACACGGCGGATATTGTCAACGAGGGGCTCATCCAGGTCCATTCTGAGCAGGACGTTCATTTCCACTCCTTATTTTCGTTTCTTTAGATAGGAGGCCCCGAGACGGGCGATTTCAAAGGCGTTTTTGCCGTTTGCGTTTAAAACACCGCCATCCGCGCCGACGGCCAGCAGCAACTTTGCGCATTCCAACGTACCCGCCCAGGCCGCTTCGTGGAGGACGTTGTACGAAGATGCGTCGATGTTCAGGGGAACGCCGCGATCGAGCAGGAAGGCGACTGTCCGATCGCCGCTTCGATGAAGTGTCCTTCGGCCTCCGAGATGGCCGGTAACCGCTCTTCGCGAAGGAACCAGTTTTCCTGGAACAATTTGATGGCCGGACCGTCGAGTACAAACGCCTCCCGCCGGAACGGGACGAACCGCTATTCCAGCAGATTGGCGCCGCCGTCATCCATTTTCTCGGGCTGGCGCCAGTACCGGTACTGCGGCGTCCATTCTTCTTCGCCCATGCCCGCCAGTCCCAGCAGGCTCCAGAGGGAGCAGTACAGGTCGCCGGGACCGAACACGCAACTGTTCTTGCGAAGAACCTGCTCATCTTCGCGCACGTAATAGACGGCGCCGGGCATGTTCTCCACGTCCGCCATCACGGTCTGCTCACTGATATAATCGCCCCCGCCGTGGGAGGCGAGACGAAAACGCCAGTTCCTCGAATTGGCAAAATCCCGCTGCAACGATGGCGGGTCACCGGACAACAGCGCGACGGACATGGCGTTCTCGAGGTGGGATAGCATGCCGTTGAATCCATCCGCCCACAGTGTACAGTAACGGCAGGCCTGCCCCATGTTATGGATGGCCAGCAGACGGTCGCGGCCGGCGAAAAGATCAAGGAGGGTGACATCGCCGGTCAGGGTGGCGAACCGGTAATTGGGTACCGGCCGGGGAACGCTGTTCCGCCGCAACTCGTTCAGCTGCGCGGTGAGTTCGAATATCTGATGTTCGAGTGCGACGATGTCTTTCTCGGCCATGGGTATGCCTTTCGGTTTGTTTTCGGTTACCCCATCAGTCCAACG
This sequence comes from bacterium, assembly GCA_965262815.1. GTDB lineage: Bacteria > JAAXHH01 > JAAXHH01 > JAAXHH01 > JAAXHH01 > JAAXHH01. Next base: position 1,684,776 of record OZ253560.1, read on the forward strand.
TGCGGGGAACGGAAACCACTGCCTTGCCGCGATAAACCGTCGATGGACCTTCAGTACATTTTTATGCCCGCAAGTACTGTTCGATTTCCGTCAGAACCGATCTATGACCGTCACACCCGTCTGGCTGAAGCGGCCCATGGTTTCCAACTCGGCACCGGCATCTTCGAGGGCGACGGTTCTGCCGACCAGGCGTCCCGGGCGGAGCACTCCGGATACAATCATTCGTAACAGGTCGGCATAGCGGTGGGCCGGCATGCCGTGGCTGCCCACGATTTCAAGTTCCCGCGCGATCACTTCATTCATGGGGATCGAGACGTCCGCCTCTTCGGCCAGCGTCAACCCGATCTGCACGTGCCGTCCCCCTTTTCGGAGGCACCGGATGGAGTTACGGCTGGTAATCCTGCTGCCGAGGGCGTCGATCGAGACCACCGCCCCGCCGCCCGTCCGTTCTATGATCTCCGTGACCACGTCGCTGCTCGTCCGGGCGTTCACCGTCATCCTCGCACCGAAGTCCCGGGCCAGTTGCAGCCTCGCGTCGTCGATATCCACCCCGATCACAGTCGCGCCAAGGGCCGTCGCGATCATGGTGGCCGACAGGCCCACCCCACCGCAACCGTGGATGGCTACGCAGTCGCCGCCGGTGACCCGCCCCTGGTCGACCACACCGCGGAACGCCGTCATGAATCGGCAACCCAGGCTAGCCGCCTCGACGAAGTCCAGTTCGTCCGGCAATCGAACAAGATTCACGTCCGCATAAGGCATGGCCACGTATCGGGCGAAGGCGCCCCATCCGGTAAACCCCGGCTGGTACTCGTTGTCGCAGATGTGATGATTGCCGGCCAGGCATTGGGCGCATACGCCGCATCCAGCGCAGAAAGGCACGGTTACCCGGTCCCCGATTTGCCAGTTCCGCACCAGGCCGCCCTTTTCGACGACTACCCCGGCGAATTCATGGCCCGGCACGTGGGGCAACCGGATCGACGTATCGTGCCCCATCCATCCGTGCCAGTCACTGCGGCAGATCCCGTTGGCCCGCACCTCGATCACCACGCCGTCCTCCGACGGCGCTGGATCGGGAACTTCCCGAACCTCGAGCGGCGAACCAAAGGCGTCCATTACCGCGGCTTTCATAAGTATTCCCAAAAGTTTGGCGGGAACCTCGATGACCGAAGGGCCACCGGACACTCCCGCCTCGTCATCCAGCGATAAACCATTGATTGAACTGTTGAACAGGCTTTCCTAGAGACGCCAGACCACCAGGAACTGGATGGTGTTCTCGTCCTCGTCCGTGCCGAGTTTATTGCTCCAGTACTGGTACTCGAAACCTACCATGAGCTGGTTGGCTTCGTTGGCGAGTTGCCGTCCGAGGTCCCAGGTAACTTGCGGCTGTGCGAGGATCGATCCTTTGAGCTTGTCTCCGAGTTCGTTGGACCGGCCGCCGATGTATTCCGCATGGCCGAAAACCGCGAAGGACTGGTTACTGACCTCGAAGGGCAGGCCCCAGTTGATGTCGAACATGAAGCTGTGCCCGGTCTTCGGAGCACCGCCGTTGTCCACGCCGGCGCTGCGGTCGATATAGGCGGTAAGGTCGGTATTGAAGAACAGGAACCCCGGAACGTCCCAGGACGCCCTGAATCCGGGCAGGAATTTGAACAGCTTCGCATCGGCGCCCAAATTGATTCCGGCGATAAGCGATACATCCGATATGGGACCCAGGCTCGCTTCTTTTTTCTGAAGTTTACCGATACTCAGGGTCGGATACCATTCGGCATAGAAATCCCTGTCGTTGAATCCGTCCCACTCCCGGTCGCCGACGTAATCGAGAAAGAAGAAACTGTCGCCCATTTTCCACTGGGACGCCTGCTGCACGGTGAGCACCGCGCTTGTCACGCTTTCTTTCTCAAAAGGATTCCGGAGTTTTCCGACTTGCAGATGAAATTCGGTCTGGGCGGATGCCGTGGACGTGGTAGCGATCAACACCAGGGTTATTACCGCGATTCGTCGAAGGTTATCGACCATTTGCTCAGTCTCCCCATCTATCCGGGTTTATCCCTGGCGCTTCGCTCTTCATCCCCTTGGGTTTGTGCGGTTGCTGCCATTCCATGCCGGTCGTATTCGGACTCTTCAGGAAGGGCCGGGCCTGTGCGGGCGCCGCGGCCAAGTCCCTGGGATCCCACTCATCCATGGGCTGTATGGGACCCGACCAGGCCGGCCGGTATCCGAACTGGATCAGTTCCCGGGGAACAGTATCGCGGTTGGGATGGGTACCGTGAAAGACATCCTTGGGTATGACCAGGGCCGATCCCGCTTCCGCGCAGAGGGTCACCTCCTGGGGATGCGACTTGTAGCGCACGTAGGGATTGGCATGGCCGTGAAAGGACAGGTGTGAGCGTGGAACCACCCGGAACGGCGCCCTTTCAGGCGGCAGATCGTCAAGGTAGTAAAGCACCCTGACCAGGCGCGGCGAACTGCCCTCGAAGCTGAAAAGGGAGGAACCGTAGGGCTGGCCGTCCGTATGCATGGAAATGGGCGGCGAACCCGAGAGCGTCCGGGTGAACAGCCCACGGGTAAACACGATCTCGGGCCCCATCAACGCCTCGAGAAACTCGATCATGGGTGGATGGCCGATCAACTCGGCCGTCGCCGTACTGAGCCACTGGGCTTCGAGGCAGTAGGTCTGGCAGTCGCTGTAATCCTTGCATTCCATGGGGATATTGGCCAGTTCGGCTTTCAACCGAGCGATGTGGGCGGCGCCGAGCATATCCGGCAGGAGCACGTAACCCTCGACCTCCAGGTGACGAATGCGTTGGGCCGTGGTAAAGGACCCAAAGTCGGTCTCGTCCACATGCATGAAATCTATCTCCTCACGCGGATCGATTTTTACCGTGGCGCTTTCCATGGTGCGCTCCTTGTCGTATTGCAGCGATCGGGTCTAGCCCTATGAGGTTACTAAACGTCTCGCACGGGCATGTAGTCAAGTGTTTTCGATGCCTGAACAGCACGCCGATGGACGCAATGGCGCGGCACCAGGAAAGCCCCTCGATTTACACTGATTTACGCTGCCGATCCAAACTGCCGACGCACGAAGTCCCAGGCCGGTGTCTTGTAAAACCGATGTCCCCCTTCTCCTACAGCCAACTCGCATTTGTCCGCGGCGCCAGCGACTTCGTATATGTCCTTGAGCCGGTCAAAGGCTGATTTGACGTGCTCTATGGGAAAAATAGGGTCATCCCGTCCGGCAATGGCGCAGAAGGGGCGGGGAGCGATCAATCCGGCCACGTCATACATTTCCCCCAGCCGCAACATACCGGGCACGTAATTGCATTCGCAGTGGTGGATCGTCCCTATGCTACCCACGAACGTGCAGAAGTAACAGCCCGGCATCGCCAGCGAGATTCGGGTTTCACACGCCGCGGTGAACAGGGATATCGTGCCTCCACCCGAGTTTCCCGTGATGGCGATGCGGTCGGTGTCCACGGGCAGGTTTGCGACCGCCCAGTCGATCAGGCGCATCACGTCCCAGACCCGGTCGCCGATGGGTGTCCTGCCGACCAGCAGGTCATGGACCAGTTGGTTACGGCACGAATGCATCCTGTCGCTCTCTTGATCCGCTTCGGTACGCGTCTCGCCAAAGGCGCGGGCCGTCGGCGCGATGGTGATATATCCTTCCTCGGCGGCCGCCTGCCTGGCGATATCGCGTTCACCGTCCAACATATGCGCCTCTTCCTTCGCATCCCGGGCAATGCCGGCGTAGATATGCGGATGGTTGTGGCCATGGGGCACCAGGACCAGGGGGAACCTGTGCGACGGGTCCTTCCCGTCCGGATTCCCAACTCCGGCATTCAATCCCTTTGGCAATAGCAGGTAGAAAGGCAGTGGCACCGTCGGTTCCACCCATAGATGCCAGCTTTCCCGGACATGACTTCCCAAATCGATGGATTCCAGTCTCTCCGCTTTCGGGGTGTATCCCGCCAGGTCCGATTCCATGTTATTCAGTCCGATCACTTCCCGTAACCTGGACCGGAAGTCCTTCTGCCATGCGGACAGCCCTGCCCGGTCCGTCGCCCGGAAGGCAAACTCCCTCGGAACGCCGTCGTACAGGGCGCTGAAATGCCGGGTATTGTCATATGGCCTGGGGACCGTGTCCGCCTGCTTTGTTGTATCGACTTCCATCCTGAGCTCCTTGCAGCGTATTGATAGACCCATTCACCGTTGTGAGCCTTCTCGAATTGGAAGACTGCCCATGTATTGGAAATAGTGCAGGTCTGTCACATGTAGCCGAAAAGTGTGGGGAATACCGCGACGACGAACCCGGCCCACGCGGCGTACACCGGAAGATAGGTGGTCTGCCAGCGTGCCACGGCGGAGAACGAGCCGCGGCCCCGGATAAACCGTATATACATCCAGGCCGTCCATGCCAGGTTGACGAAGAGGATGATATTCAGTCCCAGTGCGCACAGACGGTTCGGGGTGAACCCGAACTCCGTGATCCTCGCCGTCATGGCGGCCACTACTAATACATCTACGACCAGGGCCGCGATTACGAGTACGATCTGCAGACCGTCAAAGACACCCGGCGGTGCCTGCGCGTTTCTTGCCGTAACGGCGTACAGTACCAGGCCCAACACCACGATGAGCAGTAGATCGAAGGCGATCAGCATCTCGCGTTGCACATGGATGCCTTTGCCGGTCCAGGCCAGGGCCGCGAGAAAGGACAACAGCATCACCGCGAATAACGGTGTGAAAACCCGTGTGAGGACCGGCGCCACGTGCTCGGTGGCTCCCCTCCTTGTTTCGACCAGCCAGGACGCGACGACAATGGCGCCCATCGCTCCGCACGGCATGATCCACAGAACCGCAATCTCTTCCAGGTTCAGTCCCAGGGCACTGAACAACGCGAGGGATATACCGATGAACACGCCGCCGCCCAGGGCGAAGAGCACGAACAGGATGAATAGCTGCCCGCTGAACCGAACGAAATCCATGCGGCGGTCATGTACCCGCCAATTGCCCCCGGTATAGGCATAACCCAGGACCAGCCACAATGCGACAGGGGTATGCAGCACCGTCAGGACCGCAGTATCTCCGCCCGGCTTGAAAGGAAAGATATTGCACAGGAACGCGGCAGTGATAAAGGGCACTGCCAGCCAGCCCCATCGTGCGAAGTCCATCCGCCGCTTCCAGACAAAATATGCGGTCAGAAAAGGAAATACGACGAAGCTTACGTTGCGAAAATAGAACATCTCGACGTCATCTTCGTCGAAGACGTAACCAAACAGAGTGGGGATCTTGATCGCCATGGCCGCGCCGACGGCAAGGCACAGGACGAGGAGGATTTCTGCCTGCTTGAAGGCAGGTTTCCTGTTGTCGGTACCAGTTTGATCTGAATTCGCTTCGCCGATGCCCGCTATGCCGGTGCCGGATTCGCCGGTGCCGGATTCGGGTAGGGCCGTTTCATCGGCATCCGCTTCGACCGTATCTGGAGCCATCAGCCAGGCCGCATGTTCAAGGACGAAGTCGCGGGTGGCCGGGTCAGTTCGACCGATACGCCGGACTGCGACCTGGAAGGCTTCATCCGGGGAGAGTCCGCGCTGGAGGAGTGCGGCAGCGCCGGCCCTGAGTCGGTTTTCCAGTTCCTCCACCCCTGATTCATGAGGTGAACCTTGTTGCTCGACATAGGATCGCCACCGCGCGATAAAGCGGTCAAACACGTCCTCGTTCAGCAATGTAGCCTTCCATCATTTGTGTTGTGTCAGGAATACCTGGAAAGTCGGTTCTAAGGATACTAACGCGACATGGATCGGGTTCGTTCCTGATCGTACTCAGATACCGGCGGGTGGATTGCCGCAGTCCGGTACCGGGAGTAGTTCTCCGTCCCGAAGCGAGGATTCGTGGGCCACTAGACCGGGCAGCATGTACCTGGCCGCGTCCCACGCGTTGTTGGGGGGCATCGCGCCATGGACACAGGCATGCACGAAATCGTCGACGAGAAACTGGTGGCTGCCGGCGTGGCCGTTGGGCAGACCCGCGAAGGCCTCGGGAAGCCGATCGACCGGGTGCACCGCGGAAGCGCCGAGATGGGTGCCGTCGGATGCGGTTACCTTGTCCATGGGATCACTTCCCTGCACCGGCTGACCCGTACAGGCAAGCAGTTGATCCAGGTTCTCCAACCGCTCACCGTCCTTGCATAGCCAGGCCGCGCCGGCCGCGGATTGTTCAAAGCCGCCTTCGGTACCCTGAAGGCCCATGCGCACGCATCCGGGATGACCCATGCGTCGGAATTCGTTGATCCGGCAGACGCTGCCATCGGACATGCTGTACAGGGCGCTCTGGTTGCTGAATGGATTGCTCCAATCATTGTCCGCATAAATCCCGTCCTCGTGGGCGTCATGAAATCCCTGGCAGGAAACCTGGGTCATGTGTGCGCCCGTTACGGAAATGATCTGGCTCGTCGAATGGGTCGGATAGTACATGGGCGGTATCCCGGCCGTCTCCCGCCAGTTTTCGCCGCCGCGCCAGCGCGCCACGTCGTAGAGACCGTGGTCCCAGTCATGGTAATATTCCGCCTGTCCGTAGACGATCCGGCCGAAGGCGCGCCGTGCGTGTTGTTCCCGGCAGTACAGCACGCCCGGATAGTAGTAACTGGTCTCCCCGAGCATGTATACAGCGCCCGAGGCCGCGGCCGTTGTAACCAGCTTTTCTATTTCATCCACACTGATCCCAGGCGGCACAGCCGAGTACACGTGTTTGCCGGCTTCCATGGCCTGGACGGCCTGGGGACCGTGTAGCCAGTTCTGGGTAAACAGGCACACGGCGTCCACATCGGTGTCGCAAAGGGCATCAAGGGAGGGACTGGTTTCCGTGATTTCGAATCGCGACGCCGAGCGGGCCAGTTTCTCACCGTCCAGGTCACACAGCACGACCCGTTCCACGAGGGGATGGGCCTTGAACAGGGGAATGAAAGACAGCGCGAACGAACCCGCGCCAACGATACCGATGTTGAGTCCCATATCGATCAAGATAGACCGGGTGAAAGGCCCTTACAAGAGGTATGCTCACGAAAATACAATGCCCTCGTGAGAAATACCGCCAGCGTAGTTCCTGCTCAAGTTCCCGATGGACCTAGAAGTCGCTGGATAAAAGTCAACGCACGTGGTATGGCATCGTTCAGTGTGAGAATATCGTGCGTGCCGCCCGGGTATATGTAGGCTTCGAAATCCGGTGCTCCGCGTCCGATTTCGGACATCTTCATGGTCATGGACTCCGCCTGGGAAACGGAAACCACCTCATCCATGTCACCATGGTGGATTTGCAAAGGCGGCAGGTCCTCGGCATAAAAGACGGCGGAACGCCGAATGAGCGCCAGCCGGGCTTCTGAAAGCGTCAGGTCACCGATCCACCAGGGCAGGATGTAGGTGGTTTTAAGGTAGTCGACCCCGGTCTTCTCGACGGTCCCCCCTTCAACCAGGTCCTCGGCGAGACCGCGCGCCCAGGAATCCATGAAGTGAGTTGGTCCGAAGAAAGCGATGATCCCCTCGATGCGCGGGTCCCGCGCGCCCATCAGCATCGACACGCCGCCGCCTCTGCTGGCGCCCACCACCAGGTACCGATCGGTAATGGCTTCGGGGGTGGTTTCCATGGTGACGTTGACCAGCGAAAGCGCATCGTCCACGTCAAGATCCCAGGGACTGGCCGGCCCATCCGATTTCCACGATCGGTCGGCGTATTCGAGGGGCTCGTCCCGGAAGGACGGGAGTACAAAGACGAAATCATCGCGCATGTCACCCAGGGCAACTGCCAGGATGAACATCATGTCTTCCACCGAGACGCCGTTTTCCCCGCCGTGATTGAACACCAGGATGGGCAGGCTGGCCGCTTCCGCCCCATGAGGCACAATAATGGCGCCGAAATGACGAACGCCCGCTACCAGGTGAGAAACGACCCTCAGCGTGGTCGGGATCCCGAGCAGATTATACTCTTCCTCGAATTCGACCATCACGTTAGATGGAGAAACGTCGCGGGCAGCCCAGTCGCTCCAGACGGTTTCGAGTTCGGATTCGTCGGGCGATGCGAACAGCAGATCGAGTTCGGCTTCCGCGTCAATCGCACGGGCGTTTACTTCGATGGAAATTTCGGATACGGTCACGGCCAGCGTATGAATACCAGCATCCTGGCCGAGTATCCAATAGGTCTCCGCCGTACCATCCGAAGCGCTGACGACGGTATCCGGATTCACGGTTCCATGTCCTTCGCCGGGCGTAAAAACGACCTGCGCTGCGGAAATCGGTCGATCGTCCGCGCCGAGCACCCGGACTACGATGGGCTCACGAAGACTCGAACCCGGGAGGGCCCGCTGTCCCGATCCGGAAACGATGCTTATTTCACCGACCGCGGGTGCAATGTAGACCGTCACCTGTGCCTGACCGCCCACTCCGCCGGATAGCGCGATGATGCGCGCGGTGCCGTTCCCTCGGGCGGTGACCAGGCCGTCCGCGTCTACCGTCGCCACCGAAGGGGCGGTGCTCGACCAGGTTATGGTCGATCCTTCTATGGTCTGCTGGTCCGCGTCGAAGACCGCGGCCTGCAACCTCACGGTCTGTCCCATAGATGTCAGGTTCGCCGTAGGGGGCGTGACGGCAATCCGGACTGCTACCTGAAGTCCGGGTTGCGTCGGACTGTCCTTGCCGCAGGAAACGAGAAAGAAAGCTGAAACCAGGAAGAAAAAGAGCGCGCGTTGCATGGTCTGGCCTGGTAGCATTTGATAGGAATCCTGTTTCATGTTGGTTTATTCTGCTCTCGATTAATTGGACCTGCTTGTCGTCAATGCCTGCCTGCTCGCCGTATTTACCTCAAGGATGGAATATCTGTCTACACGAGGGAAATATCAAGTAATACAGAACCATGAAACCAGCGATTAAGGAGTTATTTTCCGGTCTCGTGAAAAGGGCCCCGTGACGAGGTCGCTGCATGTCGATATCACCGGACCGTCACTCTGCGCAATAGCACAAGACAGGCGATGCCGGCCACGGCCAGCAATCCGTTGAAACTGAAGACCAGGATCCACGCCGACTGGACACCGGACAGGTCAAGGATCGATCCCGCGACGATCGGTGCGCCAGTCCCCACGGCAAACCCAATGAACGACTGCAGGGCCTGTGCCGATCCAACCAGGTTCTTCGGAGCCAGTTCCGTGACGGCCGTCGAATATATGGCGGAGTCGGCCGCTGTGAAAAACCCGTAAATGAAACCCAGTACAACAAGGTAAGCGATGGGAAGTCCTACAAGCCAACCGGCCAGGAAAGAGCAAAATCCGCTGATTGCGAATATCAATGTTGCAGTTTGGATTCTACCGACACGGTCCGACATCCAACCACCCAAAAACACACTGAAGATGCCTGTCATGAACATCAAACCGGCCAGCGTGGCGGCGCGCGATGCCGCGCTGTCCGCGTCAAATCCCCCCAGCATGAGCGTGGCGCCCAGTAGCAGGGGCAACCACAGTCGCGCCACAAAGAGTTCCGCGGTATGCAGCGCATATGCCATGATCACCAGCACCAGCCGCCGGTCGCGAAGTGGGGAAAGCGACAGCCATCCTCCGCTCCGTTGATTCACTTCTGAACGCGGCTTCCGGGTACTTCGTCCGTACGCCAGTACTGCCGCGACTACGATACTAGCGAGTCCCGGTAACGTGGTAACCAGGAAGGCCGTCTCCCACCCCTCCAGAAAGTCCAGGAGAGCGCCCATGAGCACGTACGAAACCGTCGTACCCGCGTATCCCGAACCCACGAAAACACTTACGGCCGTGCCTCTACCCTTGTCGGCAAAACGATTCGAGGCCAGGCGGATGCCCGTGATGTAAACACATACATGTCCGACCCCGTATACAAATCGGAGTAAACAGGCGGTCCATATACCTTGCGCCAGTAGAGGAAAGAGGATTCCACTAACTGCCGTCAGTACGACGCCCATGATAAGGATTCGATAGGGATTGAACCGGTCGGTAAACGGTACCAGCAGAAGGGATGACACTGCGTAGCCAGCCAGGTAGGAGGAAAAGATCACACCCGACTGGGTGTTCGACAGGGCCCACTCTGCTCGTATGAAGGGCAGCGACGCGACGTAACTCGAGGAGGACAGCAGGATGAGGAACAATACCCCGCTCATCCCGATAAGCCAGGCTATGTCTGTCCAGGTTGTCCGCGTCAAGAGCATGCTGTAGAGACCTGCCCACCCGTCCCCATAATGCGTTCCATGTTGCCGCCCAGGATCGCCGCCATCTCGGATTCACCAAGAAACGGGCAATAGCGCCGCACGTAATCGATACTCTGGCGGTAGGTCCAGTGCAGCAGCACGATGGGAATGTCTGTCCCCCACAGGATGCGATCGGCGCCGAAGTGTTCAACCATCTTCTCCAGGACAGGACGCATCTGGGGCATGGGGTAGTCCCAGCGCGACTGCAGGAACACGGCAAAGAGGATCTGGATGTGGAATCGCGGATGGTCGCTAGGTGCCGCCAGGTATACCTCGTCGGGTACGTTGAGCCGGTCGCCGTCGGTGAACATACGCCACGGGAATCCATGGGTCATGACAACGTCTACGCCGGGAAAACGGTCCATCCAGGTGCGTAGCGCGCGCAATTCTTCCACGTAGGCGGCGGGCGACCCGACGGCGCCGAGGGTAAAGAAGACGGGAATCTCCAACTCGGCCACGGCAGCCCAGAAAGGGTTGAAATCAGGCCCGGTCCATTCGGCGGAGAGGTCGTATAGGGGTCTGTGAAAGGGTGCGAACTGCAGGCCTGACAGGCCGTGATCGCCGATCGCCCGTTCCAGCTTCCCTATGGCGTCGCCCATCCTGCCGGGTATCCACCACTCCGGCACCTGGGCCAGACCCTGGATCCGATCCGGATAGCGACGGCAGCATTCGGCGATATAACCGTCGTCAAGTCCCATGTAGGGTGTGCGATGCAGGAGAGCCCTATCGATACCCGCATAGTCCATTTCCGCCACCAGACTGTCCACGGGGAAGGAAAAATCTTTCGTCCAGGGAGGCAGGGCCTGCTTCACGTATTCCTCGCCGTCCGTCGCCCACTCGACAAGGCCGTGTTCACCAGTTCGAAAATCGGCGTCCCGCAGGCCGTCGAAGCGCCAGGGCCGAGCAGGATCATAGAGGCCTGTGGCATCGGCTGGAGTACGGTCAGTCTTTCGCCAGCAGGGCTGCTGCCGGGCCTGGGCCATGAACAGCTGCAGGAACCGCCAGAACTCGGCGGGATCGTCGAAACCTCCAATTTCCCGCGGCGGTGGAAAGCAATAGGCGTGTCCGTCGTAGATCATATTTCCTTCTTCGTCAGTCCATATCAGGGTCCTGCGGTATACACAATGTAGAAACGCAATGAAACATGACCGATGAGGGATCGCAACTAGTTCCGAATGGACTTGACTTGCGGGTTTGAGGCGACTAACGATGAGGGCGATGGCCGCCGGCAGGTGTACCATCGAGAACCGTATGCGCAGGGTGAAGACCGGCATCGACTTGGTCACACCAGGTCCGCCGATTCACGAAGTTGACAAAAGATTGGTTTCGATCGGAAAGTCCTGATCATGCCCAAACATCTCACGGATGCCGAACGCTTCCTCTTCGACAACAACGGCTACCTGGTGCTGGAAGAGTTCCTCCCGCCAACGCTGGTCGAGTCCCTCAACGCGGCGCTGGAGCGCACCATCGAGCGCCGACGCGATCCGAAGTTCAGTCGCGAGCATCATCCGGCCTTTGCCGACAGGCTGGACACGGCCAACGTGCGGGTAATGCACCTGCTGGCCGAAGATCCCCTCTTCCTGGACCTGCTTGACTATGAACCGATGATGGCCTACGTCCACGGCCTCTTTAACGAGATGCCGCATCTGCACTCGACCGATGCATTCTACGAGGTCGAACCCGCAGATTACCACGGGCAGGGATGGCATATCGACGGGATCCAGGACGGATTTCGCAACTTTCAGCCTCATATTCCGCTGTTGCAATTCAAGGTAGGATATTTACTGAACGACATGAGCGCGCCGGACCAGGGGAACCTGACCCTGGTACCGGGCAGCCACAAGTCCCTGGTCGAGCCAGACGCAACGAAAGGCATGCCCGGCGCGGTACAGATATGCGGGCGTCCGGGAACGGCGGTGCTCTTCCACAACGCGGTGTGGCATTCGTCCGGACCTTTCACCCGCCCCGAAGGCAAGCGGGTGATACTGTACTACGGGTACGAACATCCGTGGATGCTGGCATGCGCGGAACAGTGGCGATACGACCAGGCTTTCCTCCAGACACTTACTCCTGAGCAACGGCGCTTCTTCCACGGATTTGTCTTTGACCCGCCTGAATATCGCTGGGGATAATCCGGAATCCGCCTGATCCGGTGAAGACAGCCCCTAACTACCTACCACGATTCCGGATCGGGTATCCCGCTGCTGATCACGATGTCCAGACCGGTTTCCGGAATGATCCTTTTCGCGGCCTCCGTAACGCCAGCTGGACCAGGGTAGTCGCGCAGGATGCCTCGAACCCTCCCGGTGGCCTGGTCTAATAGCAACGCGGAAGTCGAAGCGGAATCATCGTCCGCACTCAATTCAATAACGCCTTCGGGACCGGAAAGCGTGATGCGGTCGAGGTCTGATCGCCATGTTGATTGTGTCGGAAGTACGAAGGCGAAGATCCCTCCTTCACCGTCCGAAATCCGGGCCATGGTAAATGAGAGTGAAAACAGACTGTTGCCGTCCTGATCCTCCCCGGTAAGGCGGTAGGGTCCATCAGACCTCGGCAAAGAAGTCGGCGCATCCACTGCAAAGGATGGCTCGAGATAAAGTACGCCTTCGTCGTCCACACCGCCCCGGATGAGCAATCCACTGAATAGGGGTGGACCGATGAACGTGAAAAAATCTTCGATCTGTCTGACCGCGACGGCACGGCTGAAGTTGTAGTCGCTGATCCACCCAGGCTTGCAGTAGCTCATGAGGTCGAAGGTGTCGGGCGAGACCAGCGTTCCATCTCGGAAATCGTAACCCCAGGATCCAATCGTCCCGTTCGCGTAGGGATAGTCGGGATCGGGATCGAAAACGTCGCACGGTGCGTGCAGCAGTCCCATGTTGTGCCCGAGTTCATGGGCCATGATCCGGACGTCGAAAGGAGCAACGGATGTTTTACCGATCGGCAGCGCCAGCCCTCCCTCCCTGACGATACCCATGTAGTGCCCGGAGGCCCCGTCCATAAACTGGATCGTCAGGACATCCATAATCACAAGGTCGAGATTCCGATTGGCGGGATCCACAGATGTAAATACGGGCTCGCGTAGCGTCACGCTGAAATCCCGAACCGGAAGGAGATCACGAATCTGCCAGAATATATCGTCATCGGGCGACACGCCGGGATCCGGTACAACCGTCCCACCGGGATCCTCGGTCCACAGGAAGGGGATCAGCGTGAGGTCAAGCGCGGGGACAGTCATGACCGCTACAGGCATACGTCCCTCTGCAGGTATACGGGTGGCAATACCCAGGCCCTGATCCAAAGTGCCTTCCGGATCGATCTCGATTACCATTTCCAGCCCAGGCATCACGTACTCGCCGGGAACGATCAGGTTAGGGGTAGATGACAGGTCGCTTTCAACAATTTCGAGAGGGATGCCCGCAGGAATTTGTGCCCCGGAACCGGGGATTTCGATCGGTTCTGAAGGCGAACCGTCCAGATAGAAGGTAGCTCGTACAGGCGGCATAGTAGCGTCCACGTCTTCATCCGCGGTGACAAACACCCGAAGCAACGCCTGTTCCCCGGCCACCAAGGGGACTGGAAACTGAAGGGACTGCGTCGCCTGCGTCAGGTAAGCCCGGGCTCCTACGACTTCTCCGCACAGGGGAACACGTTTAATCAGGATGTCCTGCAACCAGGCTTCAAATTCGGTTTCACGCGGCACACATAACCCGTTCCCCCCCAGGGACAGGACTTCGAGACCGAGACCAAGAAACGAACTGGGTAGCGGGCCTGACAAACCGGTGTTACCGGAAAGGCTTAATGATCTAAGTTTGGCGAGTTGGCCCAGTTCGGCCGGAAGCGCTCCCGACAGGTTGTTGTGCGACAGCGACAGAGATTCCAGGTTTGACATCATGCCTAGTTCGGAGGGCAGCGAACCCGTCAACTGATTGCTTGCTAACGTCATGACTTGCAAGGTGGTCATCCCCGACCATTCAGGAGGTATGGACCCCGTGATCTCATTGAAAGAGAGATCCAGCGAATTCAGGGCTTTCAGTTGACCCAATTCGGGCGGCAGCGGGCCTGTAATCTGGTTGTAGAGTATATCCAGAAAACCGAGCCTGGTCAGTTGCCCCAGTTCGGGCGGCAGTGGGCCCGTCAGTTGGTTGCCAGAAAGACTCAGAATAAGTAGCCGGTTCAACTGGCCTATTTCAGAGGGTATGTCGCCGCTGAACAGGTTTCCGGGTAGAAACAGGAAAGTGAGTCGTGTCAGGCTGCCCAGTTCGGAAGGCAGCGGTCCCGATAGTTGGTTACCCGCCAGATCCAACGAGGAAAGGTAGGTCAATTGCCCGATTTCGGAGAGGAGCGGGCCCGAAAACTGGTTGCCTGCAAGGTTCAGTGAGTGCAGTTCCGTCAGTTGCCCGATTTCGGTGGGAATGGGTCCGCTGATGCTGTTGCCTGACAAATCCAGCCTAGCAACACCGTTCAACATGCCGATCACAGGCGGAAGAGCTCCCGACAGCCCGTTGTTCGCCAAGTTCAGTTCAAGGACCCGGCCCATTTCATCGGTCGTGACGCCGTGCCAATCCCCCAGGGGTGCGTTGGTCAGCCAGTTCGTGTGTTCCGTCCAGTTCGGACCGCCCATTTCATGGTAGAGCACGACCAGAGCCGCATGATCGGGGTCCGCGAACATCACCGTGACGTCCACGAAATCCGCTAATCCGCCTGATTGGGCCGTTATCTGTACGATGCCGTCGCTTAGTGCGGTTACTACACCGTCGGAATCCACGCCGGCCACCGACGCGTCGCTGCTGGACCAACGAACTTCCGCGCCGTCTACCGGTTGGTCGTTTTCGTCCAGAACGATAGCCGACAGTTGCAGGATCTCGCCCGGTTCCGTCAGGAGACCCGACGAAGGCGTGATCGTGATTCGTATTGCGGTCTGCGATACGGTTACGACTGCGGTCGCCGATGCCCCACCCGCCGTGACCGTGATCTGTGCGCTGCCATTCTCCACCGCGGTTATCAGTCCCGCGGCATTCACGGTGGCTACGGACCCGTCGCTGCTCGTCCAGGTCACGCTCACGTCTGAGATTGGCTTGCTGTAGCGGTCAAACACCGTTGCGTTGAGTTGGTGTGTCGAGCCAAGCGAATTCAGCGATACCGACAGGGAGGACACCATAACGCGCGCTGGTGTCTGCGGACTCGTCGGACTGTCTTTACCGCAAGCGCCCAGGATCAAAACGGCGAAGGAGATTACGGTGCACCAGCCAATTCGCGTCACTATAGACATTTCCAGCCCCTTTCGACCATCGGATCACTGTCTCACTGCCGACTTGAAGCAGCATTGGAGCATCCGTAATCGTCCCCGTCATGAATAACGCGCCGATGACAAAAAAGATCTGCACTTGCGGCGAACCGCACTCGCAAGGTAACGCACAATCCGTAAGGCGTAAAGACAAGTCAGCAGTCCTCTATGTCCCATACGCCACCCGGGAGGAACACGAATGCGGTTAAATCGCTGGTTTCAAACGGAAGGTGTGGGTATTATGAATATGTACAGCCCAAATAAGCGTATTCCAGACGTCTACCGTTTTCGGTTCGCACCCTGTTTCTCATGCATTCCATCGTCATGTTATTCGCCATTGCCTTCTGCCTGGGAGGCGAGCCCTTTTTCGATGGAGATCGTACCTATCCGGGAGCACGCGACGTTTCATTCCGTCTGTCCGGATCAGAGGTCGCCAACGGCCATACGCTATTGCTGGAATGCATCGCGACAGTGTCAGAAAATGCGCGGGATAGCGGCGTAACGCGAAGCGATGCCGGTTCTGCGGATCCGGCACAGATCACCGATCTCGTCGTTGTGAGAGGAGATCGTTCTCATCGCATGTACGCGCATCCCACGGAGCTCAACGGTTTTCTGTTCACCATGATCGGAATTCCCTATCGCGCGGCACCCGGTCCGGACACCCTTTACGTCGAATGGACCGAAAGCGATCGCATCTTCAATCGGGAACTGCCCTTCACCGTGGTTATCGGTCCGTATCGATCGGAGCGGATACGCGGCGTACCCCAGAACAGGGTGACCCCCTCGCCAGCGGATTACCGCCGCATTGAGCGGGAAAGGACGGTCATCGCAAAGGCTTACGAAGCGGTCCGTGATGCGACCATGATGGGTGACACGTTCAGTTATCCAGTGGAGAAGAAAACCATCACCAGCCCATACGGTACCCGCAGGGTGTTCAATAGTCAGTTGAGAAGCTACCACGGCGGCCTTGATCTGCGGGCCTATGAAGGGACGCCCATATACGCCGCGCAGTCCGGGGTGGTCAAACTGGCCCAGAACCTGTTCTACTCGGGCAATCATGTCCTGGTCGAACACGGTATGGGCATCCACACCGGGTATTCGCATATGAGCAGGTTGTACGTGAAAACGGGCGACCAGGTGAGCCAGGGGCAGTTGCTGGGCCGATCCGGATCCACGGGCCGCGTTACCGCCGCTCACCTGCATTGGACGGTAAACCTGCACGGCGTTGGCGTTAGTCCGCTCCAGTTCACCGAAGTCCTGGCCATGCTGTACAAGAAGCCCGTTGAGGTGCGTAACCCGAACGACGGATAGGCGGTATAGGATGCGCCCTGCAATCGCCCTTCTGCTACCTGTTTCTTTATTCGCACTCATCGTTGCCCTGGCTGTGAGAGTTCCGGCCCAGTCCGCGCCGCAGGTCAATTCCGCTGGAGTGACCCTGCCGCCGGACGCCGCGCCGCTCACCATGCAGCACCTGCGTACCTTCGAACTGAACAACCGGTACATGGACCGTGCCACTCAGTCCTATCAGAAGGTTTTCGGTTTCGCCTTGACCAACGAACCGCTCACCCGGGTCGATCGCAATTTCAATCTTATTCCCGCCGCCGCGAAGCATTGGGAGGTGACTCCTGACGGTTTGACGTGGATCTTTCATCTTCAGCGAGATCTCGTATTCGGCGATGGTCACCCGGTGACTGCCTACGATTATGTAGATACGTTCAGGAGATGGGCCGATCCCGCAACCGGATTCGATTTCGTATGGTACTATCGCCCCATCAAGAACTGGGGCGAGGTCGTCGCCGGCCACCTGCCCCTGGATTCGCTGGGTGTCCAGGCCCGGGACGAGCACACCATCGCCTTCACCACCAATAACCCGACACCCTATACCCCCCAGTTGCTCAACTACAGCTGGGTGACCCCTACGCACCTGTTCGAGAAGTACGGCGCCGCATGGTCCACTAAGGCGGAGACACATATGGGCAACGGACCTTACCGCCTGAGGGAATGGACAATCAACGAACGCATCATCCTCGAACCCAGTCCCACGTACAGAGGACCCAATAAGCCGTACCTGGAACGGATTACGGCCCGGCTATACAATGCCGCGGCGCCGCCGCCCTTTCTGGCTGCCTATGAGTCCGATGAAGTGGACTATGTGCTTCTGAATAACCAGGCCGAAATCAACCGGGTTAAATCAAACCCGATTTTACGCGGCCATCTGAATACCTATATCAAATTCGCAACGTATTACCTGATGATGGACACCCACCACCCACCCTTCAACGATCTGCGTGTGCGACAGGCCTTCAGCCATGCCGTGGATCAGGCATCCCTCATGAAATCCGCCCTCCGGGACATTGCCAGGCCGGCTGTCTCCATGCTGCCGCCCGGATTCCCAGCGGCAAATGGGGCTGCCCTGGCTTCCGTACAGCGCTACGACCCGGACCTCGCACGCCTACGTCTTGCGGAAGCGGGGTATCCTGACGGAAGGGGGTTCCCCGCCATGAGCATGTGGCTGCGAGGTGAACCTCGAGAGATCACTACCGCTGCGGAGGCGGTACAGGCCATGCTGAAACAGAACCTGAATATCGACGTCGGCGTTCGCAACGTCGAACAAAAGGTCTTCACGGAAACGATGAACGGGAAGGGAATCACCCTTGCGCTCATCCCCTACGAATACGACTACACCGACCCCAGCAATTTGCTCTCTCTGTGGCTGGCGAACGGCAGACATCCATGGCGCAACGAGCGGTATGAAGAACTGGTCCTTCGGGCCAACGTCACGGTGGGTGACCCGGTGCGGCGTGTGCAACTCTACCAGGAGGCGGAAGAGATCCTCGTCCGCGACGTGGGCGGCGTGTTCCTCTGGCACGTGCTCGCGAACGAGGTGTGGAGGCCTTACGTGCGGGGTTCGGCCCTGGGGATCAATGAATGGGGTTACAGGGCATGGCGCGAAAACAAACTGTTAAACCTGATTCCCACGCTGTATATCTCGAATGAAATCAAGGATGAACCATCTGTTCAACGTTCCAATGGTATATGGCATTGGCTGACAAAACAGTGACACGGTAATACGACCACGCCTTTTGTCTTCGTAAGTGATCACTTTGAGAAGCAGTAAAACGGAGAACGCATGCGTCTGACCCTCGTCCTTTCCCTGCTCGTATCCATCCTATTGCTCGCGGCTGGGATGACCGCGGATGTTCCAGATCAGTCGGCGCCGCAAGTCAATTCCGTCGGCGTTACACTGCCTCCGGACGCCGCGCCGCCCTCCATGCAGCACCTGCGGATTTTCGAGCTGAACAACCGGTATATGGACCGCGCCACGTCTTCCTACCAGAAGTCCTTCGGGTTCGCCCTGACGAACGAACCACTTACCCGGGTCGACCGAAATTTCAACCTGGTGCCCGCCGCCGCGACCCACTGGGAAGTAACCGAAGACGGCCATACCTGGGTTTTCCACCTTCGTAAGGATATGGTCTTCGGCGACGGCAAGCCCGTTACCGCATATGATTACGCAGACACCTTCCGGCGGTGGGCGGATCCGGTCACGGGATTCGATTTCGAGTGGTACTACCGGCCGATAAAGAACTGGGGCGCCGTCGTCGCGCGGGATATGCCCCTGGATTCGCTGGGCGTCAAAGCGCTGGACCGATACACCATTGCCTTCACGACCACCCGGCCTGCGCCCTTCGCGCCGCAATTGCTCAACTACAGCTGGGTGACGCCCACACATCAGTTCGAGAAGTACGGGGCAGCGTGGTCCACCAAACCCGAAACCCACATCGGGTATGGACCCTACCGGCTCAAGGAATGGACCATCAATCACCGCATCGTCCTGGAACCGAATCCTACGTACCCCGGCCCCAGCACACCATTCCTGGAACGTATAACAGCCCGTCTCTACAACGCGGCAGCCCAGCCGCCCTTCCTCGCCTCCTACGAAGCGGGCGAGGTCGACTACGTCCTGCTGAACAACCCGGCCGAGATCAACCGGGTCCGGTCCGACCCGGTACTGAGGAGCCAACTGAATACCTATACCAATTTCACCACGTACTATCTCTTCATGGATACCCGCGGTCCGCCCTTCGACGACCTGCGCGTCCGCCAGGCCATCAGCCACGCCATCGACCAGCCGGCCATCATGAAATCAGCTCTGAAGGACATCGCCATCTCCGCCGTCTCCATGATGCCGGCCGGATTTCCGGCCGCCAGTCCCGAATCGCTGGCTTCCATTCAGCGTTACGACCCGGAAAAGGCCCGCCGGCTGCTCGCGGAAGCGGGCTACCCGAACGGCAAGGGGTTCCCGACCATGGCCATGTGGCTGCGCGGCGAGGCGTACCTGAAAAAGGTGGCCGCCGAGGCCATTCAGGCCATGCTGAAGCAGAATCTGAATGTTGAGATCGAGGTACTGAACGTGGAACGGAAGGTCTACACGGAAGCCTTGAACGCCAAAGAGATCCCCTTTTCCATGCTCGCCTACGGTTGGGATTACCTGGATCCCAGCAACCTGCTCAACCTGTGGCTGTCACGGGGACGCCATCCCTGGCGCAACGATCGATACGAGGAACTCGTGGAACGGGCCAATCATCTGGTGGATGATCCCGACCGGCGCACCCAACTCTACCAGGAAGCGGAAGAGATCCTGGTCCGGGACGTGGGCGGCGTCTTCCTCTGGCACGACCTGGTCAACGAGATGTGGCGGCCCTTCATCCGCGGAGAAGCGCTCGAGCCCAACGATCTGAGTTACAGGGCCTGGCGGGGAAACCAGATGCTTAACCTGATGACGACGCTTTACATTTCCGAGGAGATCTCTCGAGAGTCTACGGACCGAAAACCAGCCGGGCTGTGGAGCTGGTTGACCGACCGTTGACGGAACGGGTGTCTTCGCACCGATATACCGCAATAGCACTCAGGTTGATCATTTCTCATGCCCAATAGCCGCATGACACGAATCCAGTCAATCCGAATCCGGACGATTATCGCCGCGGCGGTGATCCTGCTCGCCGCTGTGGCGCTGAGCGCCGCCATTGCGGATCCACCCGGCCAGGAGAAGTCCACGCAGTTCAACTCCGTCGGCGTTGCCCTGCCCCCGGACGCCGCGCCGCCGGACCGTCAGCACCTGCGCACCTTCGAGTTGAACAACCGGTACATGGACCGGGCCACTTCCTCCTACCAGAAGGTCTTTGGCTTTGCGCTCACCAACGAACCGTTGACCCGGGTCGACCGCGATTTCAATCTGCTACCCGCGGCGGCGACACACTGGGAGGTGACTGACGACGGGTACACATGGATCTTCCATCTTCAGAAAGACCTGGTTTTCGGCGACGGCCGTCCCGTCACGGCCTATGACTACGAAGCTTCGTTCCGGCAGTGGGCCGATCCCAGGACCGGTTTCGATTTCGAATGGTACTACCGGCCTATCCGAAACTGGGGGGAGGTCGTGTCGGGCCGCATGCCACTGGATTCCCTGGGCGTAGCGACGCTGGGTCCGCACACCATTGCCATCACGACGACACTGCCCACGCCCTACGCACCGGAACTGCTCAACTATAGCTGGGTTACCCCAACCCACCTGTTTGAAAAGTACGGCGCGGCCTGGTCGACACGGCCCGAGACCCACATGGGAAGCGGTCCGTTCCGACTCAAGGAATGGACGATTAACGACCGCATCGTCCTCGAGCCGAGTCCCACGTATCGGGGGCCCAACAAGCCCTACCTGGAACGCATCACAGCGCAACTCTTCAGCGCCGCCGCACAACCGCCCTACCTCGCCGCCTACGAGGCCGGTGAAGTAGACTACATCGTGCTAAGCAACCAGGCCGAGATTAACCGGGTGATGTCCAATCCCGATTTGAACGGCCACCTGAACACCTATGTAGATTTCCAGACCTATTACCTGATGATGGATACCCACAATCCGCCGTTCAACGACCTGCGGGTGCGCCAGGCCTTCGGCCATGCCATCGACCAGGCGGCCCTCATGAATTCCGCGCTGCGGGATATCGGGTTGCCGGCATCGTCGATGTCGCCCCCGGGGTTTCCAGCAGCCAACACGGAAGCGCTGGCTGTCCTGCAGCGGTATGACCCGGACCTTGCACGCAAACTCCTGGCGGAAGCGGGTTACCCGGACGGACGGGGATTCCCGGACGTCAGCATGTGGCTGCGCGGGGAACCCATGGTGTTCACCACGGCTGCCGAGGCGGTGCAGGCCATGCTGAAACAGAATCTGGATGTCGAAGTCGGTGTAAGAAACGTGGAACGGAAGGTGTTTACGGAATCGATGAATGCCAAGGAAATCACGTTGGCACTGGTCCCCTACAGGTACGATTACGTCGACGCCAGCAACCTGCTCACGCTGTGGTTGTCGAACGGTAGACATCCCTGGCGAAATGAACGTTTCGAAGAACTGGTGCTTCGTGCAAACGTGCTGGTGGGTAACCCGGACCGGCGCACCGAGTTATACCAGGAAGCGGAGGAAATCCTCGTCCGCGACGTGGGCGGCGTGTTCCTTTGGCACACCTTGATCAATGAAATGTGGCGGCCCTACGTGCGCGGCGCGGCGCTGGAGACCAACAGGTGGGGGTACAGGGCGTGGCGGGGAAACCAGATGTTGAACCTGATGCCGACCCTGTACATCTCCAAGGAAGTTTTGGATGCACCGTCCAGTGAGGAATCCGGAGGCTTCTGGGACTGGCTGACTACCAGGTAAAATCCGTTCTAATTCCCCTGGGCCGCTTCTGCCGCCGCGGTTTCCGACACGATTCGTCCGTCGAAGAGACGGATGATCCGGTTGGCATGATCTGCGAGCGTCTGGTCGTGGGTCACCATGATGATGGTCGTTCCCGCTTCGTTGAGGCCGTTCAGCAGGTCCATCACTTCCGCGCCATTGGCCGAGTCCAGGTTGCCCGTGGGCTCGTCCGCCAGGATCAGCCGGGGATTGCCGATGACCGCCCTGGCCACGGCTACCCGCTGCTGCTGGCCGCCAGAGAGTTGCTGCGGGAAGTGATTCCTACGGTGAGGGATCTGCATGTGTTCCATCGCCGCGTCTACCCGTTCCTTCCGTTCCGTCTTGGAAGTGCCCAGGTAGATCAGCGGCAGTTCAATGTTCTCGTAAACAGTCAGTTCGTCGATCAGATTGAAGCTCTGGAAGACGAAGCCAATGTTGGCCTTGCGCAGATTGGCCCTCTGCCGCTCGGAGTGACCGGACACTTCATGGTCCAGGAAATGATATTCCCCGCCCGAGGGGTTGTCGAGGAGGCCGAGGATGTTGAGCAGCGTGGACTTGCCGCAGCCCGATGGTCCCATGACAGCCACGAATTCTCCCTCGTCCACGGCCATGGTCACGTCGTTCAGCGCCGTCGTCTCCACCTCTTCCGTCGCGTAGAGCTTCTTGAGATTCTGTGTGCTGATCATGGTACGCTCCTGTAATTTGTAGATTCACCAGGCATTTTCTCTTAACATATCCCGATGAGTTGCAATATTCGACAATAATGTCCGATATCGACTGGTTTTGCCAGCTATTTCAACACCAGTTGTTCCATGTCGCCAAAGTTGTCGTACATGGACGTGATCACCGTTTCTCCCTCTTCCAACCCCTCGAGCACCTCGAAGAATTGGCTGTTCTGCCGGCCGAGCCGAATCGGGCGCCGCACGGCGATTTCACCCGAGGAATCCAGTACGTAGATCCACCGCCCGCCCGTCTTCTGGTAGAATCCGCCCCGGGGCACCTGGAGCGCATCGGCCAGTTCGCCCAGGGCGATGCGTACTTGTAGCGTCTGCCCGCGCCGGAGCCCTTCCGGCATCCCTTCCAGGAACATCATGTCCGCCTCGAACTGACCCTCGATCACCTCGGGATATACCCGGCCGATGACCAGGTTGTAGGTCCCGCCGGCGAAATCGAAGGAACCCGCCTGGCCGGATCGTATGCGGGCAATGTAATGTTCGTCGATCGCCGCTCGTACCTTGAACTGGTCCTCAACGTCGATCTGACCAAGCCGTTCGCCACGGGGTTTGGACTCGCCCACCTCGGCGATTAAAGAGGAAAGCAGCCCCGTTATGGGCGCGCGTAATGTCAGGTTCTCCTGGTTTTCCTTGATGACTTCGAGATTCAGGCCCAGCCGGTCGATCGATTCTTCCAGCTGCTCGATCTGCACGTCCTGGTAAATCGAATCCTGGCGCGTCGATTCGAGGGTTACGCTCCTCCTGCGCGTCAGGTATTCGAGGTTGTCCAGCGCGGCGTCGTACTCCTGGCGTACGCCCAGGTCCGCCTCGAGCAAGGCTTCCTGCCGCTCGTACTCCCGCTCGGCCTGGCGCAGTTCGTAGTCCAGTTGCACCAGTTGCGCGCGCAGGTTCAGGCGCCGCTGCTCCATGATAACCCGCGTCTGCCTGAGCTCATTCACCTCGCGGAACAACTCGGCTTCGCGCTGCATGACGTTCAGTTGAAGCGTGGCGTTGGACAGGCGCAGGATCGGCGTATCCTGCTCGACCTGCGTGCCCTCCTCGACAAAAACCTCCTCCACCCGACCGCCTTCCACCGCGTCCAGGTAGATCGTCGTGAGCGGCATCACCGCGCCCTGCTCGACGATGTACTCCAGGAAGGGTCCGTAGGTTACCGGTGCGACGGTCAGCTTCCCGGCGTCCACGTTCAGCGAAGAAGTGTTGACGGTGAGCAGCTGGTAGGCGGTGAAAGCGATTACCGCGGCGACCAGGCTATAGAGCGCGATCCTGCGCGGCGTAAAGCGCTTCCGCTCGATCCTGCGGTCCATGGTATTGTCCTGTTCACGCTGTTTATCCGCTGTGAACATCTCCACCAGGCCCTTGCGTTCTTCATCGTTTTGACGCGAATCGTTCATATATAATCCACATACGTTTTCTGTCTACCGCGCGCTGCGAACCGGACGCACTGTTGACTTACCCCAATCCGGAGGCATCCCAGGTATAATCCGGAGGCATCCAGCCGGGCCGTCAGCCCAAAGTAGTCGCCATCACCCAGAATGGCTTGTCTCCCACGGAATAGTCCCGGATCGGATGCAGGCTTCCGTCGGACTGGTCGACACGGTATGCCGTCATCACGCCGGCTGCTTCTCCCGCGCAGTAGAGGTACCGTCCATCGGGGTCGATATTGAAGGACCTCGGACTGGCGGGAACGGACACATGTCCGAAGGCGCTCAACGCACCGTCATCGGCCACGTTGAAGCCCACGATACTATCATGTCCCCGGTTTGACGCATAGGCCCATTTTCCGTTCTGGTGCACCTCCACGTGAGCGGTGAACCCGCCATCCTCGTAGTCGTCGGGCAGCGTGGAGACGTTCTGGAATATCGTCAGGGTTCCGCTTGCGGCGTCGAAACGATGGGCCGTCACCGTATTGCCCTGTTCGTTGACGATATAGGCCACGTCACCCTTCGGTCTCAAGCAGATATGGCGCGGCCCCGTCTCGTTGTCCGGGGGCGTCACGACTGCTGGATCATTGGGGGTAAGCACACCCGTCTCCGCATCGAAACGGAACTGGTTGGTCTTGTTGGTGGGACAGACGTGGGGAACGATCACGTAACGGTCCTCGACCGCCATGAGGACTCCATGGGCCTTTTCGCCGGTATCGATGTACTGAACCAGTTCGCCGATCGAGCCGTCTGCTCCCAGGCGGTGCACGGTGATGCCGCCCCCGCCGTAGTAGACGGTGAGCAGGAAACGTCCCCGCCGGTCCGTAACGAGGTGGGCGGGAATGCCGATGCCAGTGTCGACCTTGTTAATCAGATTGAGTTCGCCGGACCCGGTGTCCAGCCCAAAGGCCGCGAGCGTAGTGGATTCCACGTGCGCGTTGTACATCAAATCACCAGACGGGTGCAGGCACAGCGCTCCCGAAGGACCGTGGACGTCGCTGGTCGAACGCAGGGTCAGGGAACCCGTCTCGCGGTCCTGGTCGTAAACCTTCACCTGTTCATCGCCGGTTAACGAAACGAAAACCACAGTTCGGCTTTCCGGGGAAACAGCCATAGGCGCGTAGACCTCCTCTTTATTACTTAAATGACAACCATATTGATAGGACCCTAAAATAAACTCCGAGGTTGCGGCCTCAAAGTGTATTTTGAAGTTTACATTCTTCGTCTTGTTAATCGCAGCACATTCCAAACCGGTGAAATGGAAAGGGCTAGTTCATTGCGGATCATGATCATCGCCGGTGAGGCATCGGGAGAGATGCACGGCGCCGGCGTGGTGGCCGCGCTCAAGGCAATGCGGCCGGAAATCGATGTATTTGGAATCGGCGGCGACCGAATGGAACGGGCCGGATGCGCGTTGCTCTACCATATAGAACGGTTTTCCGTCATGGGCATCACCGAGGTCGTTCGGCACCTGCCATTCATTCGAAGGGTATTGCGCCGCCTGGACGGTCTCCTCGAATCCCGCCGCCCCGACCTGCTGATCCTCATCGACTACCCCGACTTCAACCTGAGGCTGGCCCGCAAAGCGAGAAAGCGAGACATACCGGTCCTGTATTACATCAGTCCCCAGGTCTGGGCCTGGAGAGCGCGTCGGATTCATACCATCATCAGCCTCGTCGACTGCATGGCCGTGGTCTTTCCCTTTGAAGTGGAGTTGTATGAGAAAGCCGGCGGGAAAGTGGTCTTCGTCGGACATCCGCTGCTGGAAGTGCTCGAAAGCCGGCAGAACAAGGCCGATTTCTGCGCGGACGCGGGCCTGAATCCCGACCGGCCGATCATGGGCATGCTGCCGGGCAGCCGGACCATGGAGATGGAGAGAATGCTACCCGCGATGATGGGTACATTGAAGAAGGTGCAGAGAGACCTGCCCGAGGTCCAGGGAGTCATCGGCCTGGCGCCCACCGTCTCCCGCACGGACCTGGCAGCGCATCTCGAAGGCCGCGCGAAAGAAGTCCCCGTGGTAGAAAACGGTACCTACGAAGTAATGAATCACGCCGACCTGTTGCTGGTCACATCGGGAACCGCGACCCTGGAGTCGGCCTGTTTCGGCACCCCCTTACTGGTCCTCTACCGCATGTCCCGCCTATCCTGGTGGATCGCCCGGCGCCTGGTCAACATTCCCGATATCGGCCTGGTGAACGTGGTGGCCGGCCGTCGCATCGCACCGGAGTTTCTCCAGGACGAAGTCGAACCTGAAGTGCTGGGACCCGTGGTCCTCGATTTACTGAGGGATCCGGATAAACGGCGGGCCATGACCAGCGAACTGCGAGAAGTACGGTCCCGGCTGGGCACGCCGGGCGCTTCGTCGCGCGTCGCGGAACTCGCGCTGGACATGGCGGACGGGAAGGGCAGAGAGCGATGAGCCTGGAAGGAGCCATGCATTCCCTGGCTGGCTTGCTGGGTGCCGGCGCCATCAAACTCCTGGGACGAACACTCTCCATCCGCCTGATCGGGACGGAACACCATGAACGAGCCCGAAAAAACGGTCAAAACGTCCTGTATGCATTCTGGCACGAAGGATTGTTGCTGGCCACTTACGCATTCCGCAACCAGGACATACGGGTACTGGTAAGCGAGCACAGGGACGGCGAATACATTGCCCGGACCATCGAGCGGATGGGATATACGACCACACGCGGATCATCCACACGGGGGGGCACCCGCGCCTTGTTCCGCATGGCGGCGGCTGGTGCGGCCGGCGACGACCTGGGGGTGACCGTGGACGGCCCCCGGGGACCCCGTCTCCAGGTTAAACCGGGGGCGCTGTTCATGGCCTGCAGATCCGGCCTTCCCATCGTTCCTTTCGCGGCCGTTTCCCAAAGGCCCCGCGTGCTTTCGAGTTGGGACCGGTTCATGATTCCGCGGCCCTTTTCGGCCGCGTCCATTGCCTTCGGAGAACCTTTGCTGGTCCCCGGAGATACAGCGGTCGAACGCCTCGAACCGTACCGGGAACAGCTCCAGCGTCGCCTGCTGAACGCCCGGGACACCGCCGAACGAAGCCTGGTTTAACCCTGAATGCCACCGACGGATACCAGACAGACTCCCGGCACCACCGTTCCGACAGACTCCTGACATGATCTTAACCTACACCATGCTATTTACCATGCTGACCGTCCTGCTCGCCCCGGTCCTGGCCTGCCTGGCACTCGCGGACCGGTGGGGGATGCGCCAGAGACTCGGCATGAGACCTCTTGTCCACGGCGATGAAAAGCGACCTTTAGTATGGTTCCACTGCGCTTCCGTAGGCGAAGCCACGGGCATGACGGCCGTGATCGGCCGGTTCATGCAACGCCATCCCGGATTCGCGGTGTTGGTGACCACCATGACGGAGACCGGCCTGGCCTATGTCAGGCAACATGTACCGCAGGCCCACGCATATGGCCTGGCGCCGCTCGACGCGCCGTTCATCGTTCGCCGCGTGCTCGGTCGGGTCCGGCCCCGTGCGCTGATTCTCCTCGAAGGGGAACTCTGGCCGTCTCTCCTGAAGGCGGCGGCAGCCCACGATTGCCCCGTGGCCCTGGTCAACGGACGCATGTCTGACCGGAGTCTCGCGCGCAACCTTTACGTGAAACCGCTGTTCAGGGGTATGCTGCGGATGCTGACGACCGTAGGAGTCCAGCACGCGCTCGATGGTGAACGGTATATCACTTTTGGCGCGGATCCAGGGAGAGTGAGGGTGACGGGTAACGTTAAATTCGACCTGGCCGCCCTGGCCGCCGAAATGGAGGGGCCGTCGCGGGAGCAGTTGCGCCATGACCTCGGCCTGCCTGGGTCCGCAACGGTGATCATGGCAGGGTGCCCCAGGCCCGTGGAAGAAGAACAGGCGGTGCTGTCGGCCTTCACCCAGGTGCGGGAACGTTACCCCGAGGTGAAATTGATCTGGGCGCCCCGGCATCTCAGCCGCATACCAAAGGTGGAAGAGATGTTGAGTGGGGCGGGACTCGCGTACGCCCACCGTACACGTCCGGCCCCGCGGGATCCCGTGCATACGAACGTGATCATCCTGGACACCATGGGTGAACTTTCGGCCATGTACGCCGCCGCGGATATGGCCTTCGTCGGCGCAACGCTGGTACCGCTGGGTGGTCACAACGTGCTGGAACCCGCGGCCTGCGGCATACCCGTGCTGTTCGGTCCCCATACCGAGAACGTCCGTGCGAGTGCGTCAGCCCTGCTTCGAACCGGGGGAGGTATCGTCGTTCACGACGGCGCCGAACTCGGACGGGCATGGATGGAACTGCTGGACAACCCACGGAAGAGGGCACAGACCGGCGAAGCCGCCGCCCGGGCCGTGCAATGGAGCGCGAAAGCCGTGGACCGCACCCTGGACCTGATCGACAGGTGGATCCTGGATCCGGAACATCCCGGGTCCAGACCGTTTGACGGTCTCGTAAAGTCTCCCTTCCATGCCCGGATGCTGGACCCTGGGGAACACAGCCTGTTCATCCGGTTCGTGCGATGTGCTCTCACTCCCCTGTCCCTGTTGCTGGGCATCCTGGTCCGGCTGCGCAATGGCCTGTACGACACGGGGCTGCTCGTTCCCGACCGGCTTCCGGTTCCGGTGGTCAGTGTCGGCGGCTTAACTGTCGGCGGGGCGGGGAAGACGCCCGTCGTGCGGTACCTTGCCCGCCGGCTGAAGGAAGCCGGGTACAGGCCCGCCGTGCTGAGCCGGGGCTATGGCAGAAGGACTACCGCGACGCGCCGGGCTGAGCCGAATGCCGCCTGGCAGGAAGTGGGCGACGAACCGGCCTTTCTCGCCACCATGCTGCCGGATGTGCCGGTGGTCGTCGGCGCCAGCCGCACCTCGGCGGGACAGCTGGCCATAGAGCGGTACGACGCGAACGTATTGCTGCTTGACGACGGGTTCCAGCACAGGAGGACCGGCCGCCAGGTGGACATCGTGGTACATGACGCCTCCAGCCGGTCCAATCCCGGGCGTCTGCTCCCCGCGGGTCCCTTTCGAGAACCGCTTTCCTCGCTTCGGCGCGCCCACGCGCTCGTGCTGACCAGGACGGACCAGGACCGGTCTACCGATCTGTACGCAGCTCGCTTACAGGCCGGGTTCCCCCACCTTTCCATGATCAAGACGGTCTACGCGCCTGCCGGTCTCAGGCGGCTATCCGATGCTAAACCCTTGCCCCTTGAATGGCTGGTCGACCGCGAGGTACTCGTCCTCTGCGGGATCGCCAATCCCGCCTCCTTCGCGCAGACAGTCACGGACGCCGGTGGCCGCGTGCGACAGGTCCTGGCGTACCGGGATCACTACCCCTTCTCCAGCTCGGACCTGGACCGGGCGATGTCCCTGTCGGTAGAAACGGACACGGAATGGATCGTCACGACGGAAAAAGACGCCGTCCGTGTCCCGGAGCACACCGCCAGGAACCACCTGGTCGTACTGGATATCTCGCTTCGGCTTACCTCGGGTGAAAACGGGCTTGGGAATTTACTTTCTACGCTGGACGCCATGGATTGAATGGGCTATATTGTGTAACCTGTTCATTTCTTACATGACACCTGGCTTTACATACCTCTGAAGCCTGTTCCATGGCTAACTCAAACTGGATTGCCATTCTCGACTTCGGCGCGCAATACACGCAGTTGATCGCGCGGCGCATAAGGGAAAGCCACGTTTACTGCGAAGTGCTCCCATACGATACGCCGGCGTCCGAGCTATGGGAACGGCACGTCTCCGGTATTATCCTGTCGGGGGGTCCGGCCAGCGTATACGGGGAAGAAGCGCCTCATCCGGATCCCCAGGTGTTCGAAACGGGCAGGCCGATCCTGGGCATCTGCTACGGCCTGCAGTTGATGGGGCATTACCACGAAGGCGAGGTCTCCCATGCCGGAACCCGCGAATACGGCAGCGCGGGTATCCGGACAGCAGGCGACACCCCCCTGTTCCGCGATCTGCCCGAACGAATGACGGTCTGGATGAGCCACGGCGACGAGCTCAAGGCACCTCCACCGGATTTCGACGTCATCGCCCGATCCGACAACGGACATATCGCCGCCGTCGTTCAGCCCGAGCGGCGGATTTACGGCGTTCAGTTCCATCCCGAAGTGGTGCACACGGTCCAGGGCCGTGAGATCCTGGAGAACTTCGTTTTTAACATCTGCGGCTGTGAAGGAAGCTGGACGCCCCGGACCTTCATCGACGACGCCCTTGCCTCCATCCGGGAGACGGTAGGAGAGCGCCGGGTGGCCTGCTTCGCCAGCGGCGGAGTGGATTCCTCGGTCGTAGCGGCGCTGATCGGCAGGGCCGTCGGGGATCGACTGACCTGCATCTTCGTGGACACGGGCATGCTCAGGAAGGACGAGGCCAAACAGGTCGAAGAGACCTATCGCCGGACCATCAACGCCCGTTTCCGTTTCGTGGACGCCTCGGACCGGTTTCTGAACCGGCTGAAGGGCGTGGAGGAACCGGAACAGAAGCGCCGGATCATCGGTGACGAGTTTATACGGGTGCTCGAAACAGAACTGACTTCACTGCGCGGCGTACGCATCCTGGCCCAGGGCACGCTCTATCCCGACGTGATCGAAAGCGCCTCCGTGAAGGGACCGGCCAGCACCATCAAGACCCATCACAACGTCGGCGGACTGCCGGACGACCTGGAACTGGAACTGCTGGAACCGGTTCGAAGCCTCTTCAAGGACGAGGTGCGCACCGTGGGACGGGAACTCGGCCTGCCGAACGAAATTATCGACCGGCATCCCTTCCCCGGACCCGGACTGGGCATCCGCGTGCTGGGAAAAGTTACCCGTGAACGGGTGTCCATGCTGCAGGACGCGGACAAAATATTTATCGACGAGTTGCGAAAAGCCGGCCTGTACGATGAAGTTTCCCAGGCGCTGGCCGTACTGCTGCCCGT
Source organism: bacterium (assembly GCA_965262815.1). Lineage (GTDB taxonomy): Bacteria > JAAXHH01 > JAAXHH01 > JAAXHH01 > JAAXHH01 > JAAXHH01. The sequence goes on from OZ253560.1 coordinate 1,716,125, forward strand.
CAAGACCGTGGGCGTGATGGGCGACGCCCGCACCTACGAAAGTGTCATCGCCCTCCGTGCGGTAACCACGCTGGACTTCATGACGGCCGACTGGGCACGCCTGCCTACCGAGTTCCTGGCGTACGTGTCGAATCGCATCATCAACGAAGTCAGAGGCGTAAACCGCGTGGTCTACGACCTGAGTTCCAAACCACCCGGCACCATCGAATGGGAATAACCACGTGATCTTCCAGGAATACCTCGCCGCCCTGCCCATGGGCGACCTTAAGTCAATAGCTTTCACGCTCGGTGTGCAACCGGGCATGATCTCCCGCGCCCGGTTGATCCGGGAAATCACGGACCAGACCTTCCAGCCCGGATTCATCGATCAATCCGTGGACGATCTGACCGAAGAAGAGCGGGAGATCCTCCTGGCCGTACTGTCGGCGGGAGAATCGGGGCAGATTTACGATACGAGAAAACCTGGCAACGGCGGGTTTATCGATCAACTCCACGAACTGCTGACCCGGGGACTCGTAATTGGACGCCGCCGCGCGTTCCGTACGGTCGACTTCGTCGTACCGGAAGACACCCGCGATATGCTGATCCGTTACTACACGGACCGGTTGGCGGGATTATTCTCGACGCAGGCTGCGAAAACAGAAGAAGACGGCAGCCGGGATCTCACCGTCGTCCGGAACGTCTTTTCCCTCGTGAATGGATTGCGTCACAACCCGGCACGGCTTACGGACCGGGGCAAACCGTACAAAAGAGCACTCGATGCCATGGTGGAACGGCAGGAATCCGCGACGAACGGACTGCCGGACTCGGCGACGGACATCACCGAACAGATGCGATTCGTCATGGATTATTCACGTTGGCGCGGACTGACACGGGAAGAGGACGGACGACTCCGCGCCGCCAACGAATTCGAGACCTGGTTATTGCTGTCCACCTCGGATAAACTCGAGGACCTGATGTCCTTCTGGCATGGGCGGGAACGGGCGAAATCCCCCGCGGTTTCCGCGCTGCCCGGCATCTTGCAGCTGTGCGTGGGATTCGACCAGGTGGACCTGGAACAGATCATGCGCTTCGTGCTGAACTGTTCGTCTCCCCACGTGCGGACGGATACTTTCGGCGAACATGACCGGAAAGAAGTCCTCGCCGCGATGCGTGAACTGGAATGGATCGGACTCCTTCGCCAGTACGCGGGTAAAAACGGAACCGGCGCCGGCCTGGTGATCACGCCGGCCGGCAGACACGTATTGGGCGGGCATAGCTGGTCCGACGAGCAGGCCTGGAGCACCAGGTTCATCGTCCAGCCCACATTCGAAATCATCACGCCCCGGGACCTGGACCTGCTCATCCGGGAAAAACTCGAGCGGTTCGCCGACCTCGTCAAGGTCGATCTCACGCTGACCTACCACGTTACGCGCAATACCATCTACCGGGCGGCCAATTCCGACATGTCGGGTAACGAAGTCGTCGATTTCCTGGCGGCCCATTCCGAAAAAGACATACCACAGAATGTCGCTTACTCAATCCAGTCCTGGGGAGACGCCTACGGACAGGTGTATTTCATGGACGTTTTTCTTCTGCGGACCGCTACCGCCGAAATCGCGAGCCACATCAAGGCACACGGTGAACTGGCGCCATACATCCGCGGCGAGGTGGCTCCCAACGCACTGATCGTAGAGCGTAAACGATACCGGGAACTGATGGATCTTCTGCAGAAGCAGGGCTACATGCCGAAATCCGAGGTCGTCGGAACTGCGGAATCGGCTTCCGTACTTAGCTCAGGAGAAAGGAGCCTGACCGGCGACGGGGGTAATGGACCGGCAAGAACGCACGGACGAAGCAGCCCTTCCATGAAAGAAGCGCAGAAGCGTACACCCGCTTCAACCGATCAGAAACCCGCGCTCGGGTTCGGAGATTGTCTTCCGGGCTACCAACTGCATAAGGGACCGGGTGGGACTGACAGCAGCGCACCGCACTTCGAGCAGGCCGCCAACATGCAGTACCTGTCTCCAAAGCACACGGAAGAACTCCTGGAAATGGCGGTAAAGAACGACCACCGGGCCGTCATCGATTACTACCTGGGCAACAGGAGCCGCAGCTTCCTGCACCGGATCCAACCCGTGCGGATCGAAAGGACCCGGGGTACGCCCTTCGTCGAGGCGAATCGCATGCCGGAGGGCGACGTGCACGCCTTCAAGATTGCGAACATCAGGGCGATCCGGATCGTCTACGAAAACGAAGAGAACGAATAAGAGAGGATTCCGCCGAGCGGAGGGGCCATGCATACCACGCTGATCGACGTACATACATTGCACCGGCATCACCGGGATCCGAACTGGCGCGTGATCGACGCCCGGTTTTCCCTCGCCGATCCGGGCCAGGGCGCGCGGGAGTACGATGAGGGCCATGTGCCCGGCGCCACGTACGCCCACCTGGACGAAGATCTTTCCGGTCCAATCATACGCGGGGAGACGGGCCGGCATCCCTTGCCCTCGGTGAAAAAGGCGGTGGAAGTGTTCTCGCGATGGGGGATAGACGACCATGTGCAGGTCGCGGTCTACGACAGCGCCGCCGGTTCGGTTGCCGCCCGGCTCTGGTGGATGCTCCGCTGGCTCGGACACGACGCCGTTGCCGTGATCGACGGCGGTTGGCCGGCCTGGACCGGCGCGGGCATGGCGGTTTCACGGGACGTTCCCGAATGGACGCCCCGATCTTTCATACCTGACGTCAGGACGCACCTGGTCACCGACGTGGAAGGCGTGGACAAGTATCGGAACGATGGGGACTGGGCCGTCCTGGATGCCCGCACGCCGGAGCGTTTCCGCGGTGAGCAGGAACCCATAGACCCCGTGGCCGGCCACATTCCCGGTGCGCGGTGCGCGACTTTCGACGGGAATTTAGGGGAAGATGGACGCTTCCTGTCACCGGAGGATCTGAGACGGAGATTTGAAGGATTGTTCGGTGGTGTTCCCGCGGACCGTGCCGTCAACTACTGCGGATCGGGGGTATCGGCCTGCCACAACCTGCTCGCCATCGCCCACGCGGGACTGGGAGACGCCGTGCTTTATCCAGGTTCATGGAGCGAGTGGATAACGGGAGAGGATCGTCCGATCGGGACGGGGGAGGGGTGAGTTTCAGCCTCCTCGCCCAAACGCATACCTGAACGTCACCCACAGGATCTTGACGCCAGCCCTGACCGCCCCGGTCAGCGTTCCGGTGATCTTCGAGACCCCGACTCGCTTCCGGTACCGCACCGGAACGTCGAGCGTTCGGTACTTCTTCTGCGCCGCCTTGATCTGCATTTCCACCGTCCAGCCGAAGTCCTTGTCCGCCATTTCCAGTTCAAGCAGGCGATCGTAGCGTATCGCACGAAACGGTCCCAGGTCTGTGTATCGATGTCCGTACAGCCACCGGATGATCCTGGGCACGAGGATGTTTCCGATCAGGGACTGAATCGGCATGGCGCCCGGTGCGCGCCGGCCCAGCATCCGGGAACCGATCACCATGTCGCAGCCCTCTTCGGCGATAGGCCGCACCAGGCTGGCCATCTCTTCCGGATAATCGCTGTAATCCCCGTCCAGAAACACGATGATGTCCGGGGTGAATCGGGCGGCTTCGGCCATGCCCCGCAGGCAGGCCGCCCCGTAACCACGCCGGGGTTCCCGCACGACGACGGCACCGCCAGCCTCAGCCACCGCACTGGTCCGATCCGTCGAACCGTTGTCCACGACGATCACGGCCGTGGCCAGTCCCTCCGATAAATGCGACAGAACCAGGCCGATCGAATCTTCTTCGTTCAGGACCGGTATGATGACCACAATGGTCTGATCTTCCAGTGATCGCACCATGTCAACCCGCGCCGAAACCCTTTCTATCCGTGCTCAAAACGGAATCCCGCCCATCGTACATAATGTATAAATTTCTTGACAAACCCCCTACATATACTAATATATCCCCTTATTAGTCTCCTGTAACCGATTTTCAATCAGATTTCATTTCGCCGACATTCGAACCGCGCAGTCTTTGCCATCAGGATTCGACTCCAATGCGTCTATCCCATCTTGAAATCATTGGTTTCAAGTCGTTCTCCACCCGGCTCAAGGTGAAGTTCAGCGACGGTATTACGGCCGTGGTCGGTCCCAACGGTTGCGGCAAGTCGAATATCGTCGACGCCATTCGCTGGGCGCTGGGAGAACACCGGGCGACTTCGCTCCGGGGCGACCGGATGGAGGATATCGTCTTCAACGGCACCGACGCCCGTAAACCCCTGGGCATGGCGGAGGTGTCGCTGACGATAGACAACACCGAACAGAAACTGCCTGTCGAATACAGTGAAGTCACCATCACGCGCCGCTATTTCCGTTCCGGCGCGAGCGAGTACATGATCAACAAGGTGCCGTGCCGCCTGAAAGACATCACCAACCTCCTGCTGGATACGGGCATGGGGGCCCACGCCTACTCGATCATCGAGCAGGGCATGGTGGAATCGGTGGTAAACGGCAGTCCCATGGAACGGCGCCAGCTCATCGAGGAAGCCGCCGGCATCAACAAGTATAAGACGCGCCGGCGCCTGGCACAGCGGAAACTGGAAGGAACCGAGCACGACCTGGTTCGCATCGCCGACCTCCTGGAGGAAGTCGACCGAAGCGTGAGTCAACTTCGACGCCAGGTGCGGAAATACGAACGCCACGACCTGCTCATGCAACAGATGAAGGAAGTGGAGATCGTGATCGCCTGCCATGAGTTCCTGGACCTGCGCCGGCAGACCGAACCCGTTCGGGCGCGGATCAAGAAACTTTCAGACCAGAAGGAATCCCTCCTCACGCGCATTCGAACCGCCGAAGCCGGTGTCGAGGAAAGTAAAGCCGGCGAACTGGAAAAGGAAGGTCAGTTGCAGCAACGGCAGGACGGCGTGAACCGGATCGACCAACAGATCCGTACGCTGACCGAGGAACTCCTGGTAAACAAGGAGCGCCGGGCCGGCCTGGAACAGCGAACCAAATCCGCGGCGGCGGAAGCGGAAGAGGCTGAGACGGAGCAAAAGCGAATCCGTGCACAACTGACGCAGATCAGCGATGACCGAAAGACCCTGAATACCTCCCTGGAGCAGGCGCGCACCGCCTTCGCGGAGCGGGAAAACAAGGCCAATGCCTCTGTTGAACGGATTTCCGTGCAGAAGGAGTCATCCCAGGTTCTTCGGAACCACAGCATGGCGCTGATTCAAAAGCACTCCCACGAGCAGGCGGAGATCAGTTCCCTCGAGGCCCGCGAGGAGTCCCAGCGCAACCGGAGCGGCGAAGTGACCGCCGCCCGGAAGAAACTCGGCGAAGAACTGGCAACGAATTCCACGGCTGTCGAAGCCGTAAGAAAGGAACTGCGCGAAGCAAGAAAGGTGGTCGAGGATAACACGACGCTGAACGCCACCCTGCAGGAATCCGTGCAGGACGTGCAGCGTTGTATCGAGTCCGCCCGGGACAAGTTGTTCGGGATCGAAACCACCCTGGCGACAGCGGAAAAAGAACGGGCGCTTCTCGATCGCATGCACCGGCAATACGAGGGGTACGGACAGGGGGTAAGGACGCTTTTAACCAACGGCGCGGCGATCGATGGACTCCGCAGCGTCCTGGCCGACCAGATATCGATCGACAAGGAATACGAGGCGGTGATCGCGGCCTACCTGGACGACATGCTGCAGTACATCGTGGCCGAGCGCGTGGAAGACGCCGTAGCGGGCATCCGCTACCTCCGGGAACAGGAATCGGGGCTGGTCTCCTTCATTCTACTCGACCGGATAAAGTCACGTCCTTCCCCATCGGAACTGCCTTTCGAGGATGATGGCATCATAGGCCGCGCGAGTTCCTACGTGACTTCCGGCAAGGATCTGGATCCGGCGGTGATTCACCTGCTGTCCAGGGTGGTGCTCGTGAAGGACCTCGAAACGGCCTTTCGCCTGTCACCTGTTTTCGACACCGACCAGGACTGGAAACTGCTGACGACCGGTGGAGAGGTCGTGGATCCCGCCGGCCTGTTGACCGGTGGATCCACCGTTGAAAACGAATCGGACCTGCTTCGGCGGACGGAACGCATCGAAGCGCTGGACAGGGAACTGGTATCCAGCCGCGAGGATCGTGAAAAGATCACCGGAGAAATAGAGGGCCTGTCCGCTGAACTGTCCACGTTAACGGAGCGGCAGGAGTCTACCGCACAGTTTCTCGGCGAATCTCAGCGCATGATGATTGAACTGGAAACCCGGGAACGGCAGCATGATTTCGAACTCGCCCGACTCGGCGATCAGGACGAGGAACTCGAACGGGAATCAGCTTCTTTGTCCGCACGGATAGCGTCATCGGGCACGGACCGCGAGCACCGCAGGAAAGAACTGGAAAGGCTGGCAAAGGACCGAATCACGGCCGAGGAAGAAGTACGGGAGAACCAGGAGACGCTCGACGAACTGGAAGGGGAGCGCCAGCGCCTGGCCGAAGCGGCTCACGAGGCCCGTATCGCCCTGGTCTCTCTGGAGGGCCGGAGCAACGAACTGGGCACCACGGACGAATTCCTCACCCAGGAAGACGATCGCCTTACAAAGGTCCTGCACCAGCGGAAAACCGAATCGGTGGAAGCCGGCGGTCAGACCCAGGAATTGAAGCTTACCCAGGAGCACCACGAGAAACAACTCGAGACCCTCTATAAATCCAGGCGGGGACGGGAGGTGGATCGCGACGCCGTACTCGAAGAACACCGGAACCTGCAGGACGAGGTAAGGCGATTGCAGCAGGAGTTGGATGAAAACCGAAACACCCTGGGCCAGGTACAGGAACAGATTCACCAGGTGGAACTGGATGATAAAGAATTGTACATGAAGAGCAGCGAGGTTCGGCGGCAGTTGATGGAAAGACACGGCACCGATCCGGAGAGCATGGAGGAACCGCCCCAGATCGCCGAAATGGAAGACTACTCGTCTGACGCGGCACAGACACTACGGTCCGATCTCCAGCACAAGGCGGATGACCTGGGTCCCATCAACATGGCGGCGGTCGAAGAGTACAAGGCCTCCAAGGAGCGGCTGGACTTCCTCCAGCAGCAGCAGAACGACCTCATCGAGGCCAAGGAGAACCTGGAAAAGACCATCGTCAAGATGAACAAGGCCGCGCGCACCCGGTTCATGACCACCTTTGAACAGGTCCGGGGCAACTTCATGACCACGTTCCAGACGCTGTTCGAAGGGGGAGAAGCCGACCTCAAGCTTGAAGAAGGAGACCCCCTCGAAACCGGTATCGAAATCATGGCGCGCCCGGGTGGCAAGCGCCTCCAGAGCCTGGCCCTGCTGTCCGGCGGTGAGACGGCCCTGACGGCCATCGCCCTGCTCTTCGCCATCTACCTCGTGAAGCCAAGTCCTTTCTGCGTATTCGACGAAGTGGACGCACCCCTCGACGACGCCAACGTCCGGCGATTCGCCGGCGCCCTGCATCAGTTCACCCACGACACGCAGTTCCTGGTCGTCACCCACAATAAACGGACCATGGAAGCGGCCGATTACCTATACGGCATTACCATGGAAGAACCCGGCCTGTCCAAGATGGTATCCGTGCGCCTCGAGGGCGCGGAGTCGGAACAGCTGGAACCGACGGCCGCCCATGGTGAAGGAGCCAACGGCGCAGGAACGGTCGGGGTATAGGTGAGACTTGATCGTCATCGGAGTAGCCGGCGGCATTGCCTCAGGGAAATCGACCGTGGCCCAGCTATACGGGAAACTCGGCGCCCGTGTGCTGGACGCCGATGCCATCGGCCACGAACTGCTCCGGACCGATAGGCTGCGCGACCGTATCCGGGAGGCCTTCGGTGAAGGCGTTCTAACCCAGGAAGGGGACGTGGACCGCCGCGCACTCGGCCGTCTTGTTTTCAGCGACGAGGACGCCCGGCACAGGCTGAACAGCCTGGTAAGGCCCGCCATCCGTGCAGAGATACGCCAGCAGATCGCGGTGATGCGCGAAGCACATCAGGACGGGATCGTGGTGGTCGATGCGCCCCTGTTGGTAGACACCGGCCCCACGGACCTCGCAGACCGGGTCATCCTGGTCACCGCGCCCGCCGCCACGAGGAAAGAACGGATCATCCTTCGCAACAGGCTCTCCGAACGCGAAGCCGAGCAGCGTATCGCCGCCCAGGTACCTGATACGAAACAGGCGAGATGGGCGGATTATGTACTGGAAAACAACGGAACGGGGGACGAGTTGATGGCAAAGGCCGAGGCAATTTGGAAGGTTCTCGTTTCCTGAGACGGAATCCGCTATCCTTCCCGCTCCCCACGACCTCGGTACAGACCCCGTTCTTTGATGTATCCCGCCACTTCTTCCGGAACCATGTTTGCGATGGAAAGCCCTTTGCCGATGCGTTGGCGTATGTCCGTGGACGAGATATCGATTTCGGGCAGCTGGACGGTGACTACGCGGTCCCTCCAGCTTGGGTCCACGCCCGTGAGATCCTTGCCAGGCCTCGGGACCGTCACGACCGTGGCCAGGTCGAATACCCGGTCCGGCGCGTACCAGGTGTCTATTTCGAGCAGGCTGTCGGCCCCAATGACGAGGTAGATACGACTCGACGCACCATGGATCCTCCGCAGTTCCTCCAGCGTGTCCACGGTGTAGGACAGACCCGGACGGTTGATCTCCATGTCCGAAACCTCGAAGTTGGAATCGCGTTGCGAAGCCAGTTCGGCCATGCGAAACCGATCTCGCGGCGGGGCGACGGCATGGCCCTGTTTATGCGGGGGACGGGCGGACGGGACGAATAGCAGCCGATCGAGACCGCAGTGTTCCACTATGCCCCGGGCAATGACCAGATGGCCGGTGTGAATCGGGTCGAAAGTCCCCCCGTAAACACCAAGCCGGCAGGTTTTCACGGTGTGTCGACGCTCTCGAATTCAGCCGGTGAGGATTCGTCCGGCGAAGTCGGTCCAGGCGGACCGCCACCGGCCCCGGATTCAGACGGTGACGTTTCGTCGGTCGAGGATGGTGTGTCGTCCGCCCCGGATTCGACCGGTGACGTTTCATTGGACAATTCGGGCGGCTCCACGTAGGTGCTTCTCAGGAACTCCAACCGTCTTACGGCCTCCGCCGAGAGTTCGTTTTCGGAATAGCTCTGGATGAAGATATCGAATTGTTCGATCGCCTCGCGGAGTTTTCCTTCCTTCGCATAGCTTTCGGCGATCTCGTACTGCGCACGGGAAGCCCAATTGCTCATGGGATATGCTTCCAGCAATTCCTTGAAATAGAGGCGGGCCGCTTCCCAGTCCTTCAGCTTGTAGTACAGGTTTCCGATTCGATAGTCCTTTTCGGCAACCTTGTCGAAACATTCCTGCAGCAACTCGTGGACTTCCGTGCTCCACTCGCTGTTAGGGTACTCTTCCAGGAAGAACTGGAGTTCCCGGATGGCTTCGAAGGTCTTGTCCTGCGTGAGATGAGGCGGGTTGGATTGAAGAAACGTGGCATAGGCCAGTTTGTACTGGCTTTCATCGCTATAGGGACTCTGGGGGAAATCACTGATCAACCGGCGAAACACGACCACGGCGAGGGGATATTCCTTGAGCTGGATATGCATTTCGCCCTGGTGGTACAGGGCGTCGTCCACGATGCCGCTGCCGGAATAACTGAGGGTGATTGCCCTGAAAGCGTCCAGTGCGTCCAGCCAGTCTTCCTGCTCCATTTTTTGCAGCCCGAAGTCATACAATTCTTCCGCTTCCCAGTCCGGGTCGAAGTCCGGCGGATTGCACGAAGGAAGGACGAACAGGGCGAAGAGAAACCCCATTAGCCATATCTTATTGCGCACACGTTGGATCATGCCAGGGACTCGAATTCGGCGGGGACCGCACGCACGTCATGATCGCCAGGGCGCGGAATCCCTGTCGAGGCCGTACCGGCCGTACCGGCTGTACCAATCAGATCGTATTCCATGGCGTCGGTAATGTCCACGGACACAAAGGCGCCGGGTGAGAGATCTTCGCCGGTGACCAGCACCTCGTTGTCGACCTCCGGCGCATCCGAAGCGGTACGTCCGCTGTAGTACCCTTCCTCTGTCCGTTCGTCGATCAGCACATTTACCGTCTGTCCCACGTATGCCTGGTTACGCTCGAGAGATACTTCGCGCTGCAGGGCCATGAGCCGGTTGTATCGTTCCTGCTTGACGGACTCGGGCAATTGCTCATCGTACCGTGCGGCCGGGGTATGCTCTTCCTTCGAATACATGAATACGCCCATGCGGTCGAATCTCGTTTCTTCCGCGAAGTCGAACAGTTCCTCGAAGTCCGCCTCCGTCTCCCCGGGAAAACCCACGATGAAAGTGGTACGCAACGTCACATCTGGAATCCCGGCGCGGATCCGGTTCAAAAGCGCTCTCGTTTCCTTCGAGGTCGTTTCCCGGTTCATTCGCCTGAGCATGGGATCCGATATGTGCTGCAGCGGCATATCGACGTAGTTGCACACATGCTCGAGATCGGCGAAGGCATGGATCAAGGTGTCGGTGAACCGCACGGGGTGGTTGTACAGCGGCCGGATCCACCGTATGCCATCCACGGCGTTCAGGGCGGCAAGCAGATCTTCCAGCCTGGCCGGCACCTCCAGGTCTTTGCCGTACCACGTGGTATCCTGGGAAATCAGGTTCAGCTCCACCGCCCCCTGGTCCGCAAGCATTCGCGCTTCTTCCACGAGGGAATCGACAGTTCGGCTTCTCTGGCTGCCCCGGATGGCCGGGATAATGCAGAAAGTGCACCGCCGGTCGCATCCCTCGGCGATCTTCATGTAAACGGAATGATTCGGGGTGGTGATGACCCTGGGATAAGAATAGTCGGTGGGCAGCGGCTGCCTGCGTATTTCCCGCAGGGTCTCGTGGCGGTCGTGCAGGCGTTCCAGCAACTGGACGATCCGTGGGTACTGGTGCACGCCGATGACGGCGTCCACTTCCGGCATCTCCGCGACCAGGCCGTGGGCGTACCGTTGCGCCATGCATCCGGTGACTACCAGGGAAGTGCACTGGCCGTCCTCTTTGAACCGTGCCAGGTCCAGAATCGTTTCGATGGACTCTTCCTTGGCGGGACCGATGAACGCGCAGGTATTCACGATGATGACATCCGCCTCGCCATGGTCGGTCACCACGTCATAGCCGGCCCGGGTCAATTGGCCAAGCATGACTTCGGAATCCACCAGGTTCTTCGAACAGCCCAGGCTGGCGAGACTGATGTTGGGCAAAACGCTTCTCCGCTCTTTGGTCGACGCCTGCTAGCGCAGATCGACCCATTCGACATCCGCGGGCGTCGTCATCCTGAACAGCCCGGGTGGAATCGCCGTGTTCAATTGAAAATCCATGAATCGCAGGGTAGTTTCTGATCCCATGTCGTCTGTATAGACTACCTTCTTCGTGAGCCAGGTGCCGTCGTCCACCCAGATCCGCAACTCGGGGATACCGTCTGTGGGCGCGACAGCCGTAAGCCTGAGTACGTAGAAGCTGGATCCTTCGATCTGTTCTCGGCCCTCCAGATCATACCGGTACCGGTTCGTGTAACTGAACAGGAACTCGTCCGGACGCATTCCCGCCTTGCTTTCCTGAGCCGGCGACACGATGACCTGTCTATTGCCGGGCACGTAGGTCCATACCGATACTCCGTCGGAAATAATGGTCTGAGCGACCTCTTCGAGGCGAAGAAGATCCTCGTCTCTCTGCAGAAACAGGCGGCCCTCGGTCTCGCTCCGCTGGTCGAGCACGGCCGCGTAAGTCGTAACGGAATACCTGGCCGCCAGCGACCTCACGCCATCCAGGCGCTGCTGCATCATTCCGGTCACGGCATCCGCCGAGTGGAGCTCCCGCGACGAATCATATCCCTGAAACGCCAGCAATCCGGTCATCAAGCAGACCCAGAGATGGGTGACCACGCTGCCTCCCCTTACGATTTATTTCCTCGAATCACCGCGAATTCAAGCCTGTAAATATGCACTTGCTACGCGCTTGCGTCAAGGCTTACCGGTCGGTCTGACCTGTCGAACCGGCGGTGGGTGAAATCGGCGTCGATGGATGCTCCTGATATAAAGAACGGGGAAAGGCCCCTTCGGTTCCCTCCCCGTTCCATACAACGCTGGTTTGAGCTGCGGGACACCCGTTTAAGGCATTGGGACCCGGCCTCTTTCGTACCGTACCGTGCCGTCCACGATGGTATATACAATTTCCGTATCGAGAATCTCGTTTTCGGGTACGGTCATGATGTCCTTCGACAGCACGGTGAAATCCGCGAGTTTTCCGTTCTCGATGGAGCCAAGCACATCTTCGTGAAACGAACCGTAGGCGGCGTCCAGGGTATACGATTTCAGGGCTTCCTGGCGTGACATGCGCTGGTCGCCGAACATCCCGCCTTCCGGAGTGCCGTCAGGCAGCTCCCGGGTCACGCTGGCGTAAAAGGAAGCGATGGGGCTTATGTCTTCGACCGGCGCGTCAGTCCCGTTGACGATCTTCACCCCTTCTTTCAACAGTTTCTGCCAGACATAGCCGCCTTCCACCGTGCGGGCGTGGCCGAGCCGGTCCGGGGCCCAGGGAAGATCGGAAGTCGCGTGTATCCCCTGCATGGAAGCGATCACGCCCAGCCTGGCGAATCTCGGGATATCGGCCTCGTCCAGGATCTGGGTATGTTCGTCACGGAAACGGTGGTCCTTCACGTGGGGAAACTCCTTCATCGCCTTTTCGTACATGTCGAGCATCATGCGGTTGCCGCGGTCGCCGATGGCGTGGGTACATACCTGCCAGCCGTGCTCTAGTCCGAAGCGCGCGGCCTCGTAAATCGAATCGGGCGGCGTGGTGAAGAATCCGGAATTGCCCGGGTCGTCTTCGTAGGGTTCCAGCAGCCAGGCGCCCCTTGAACCGAGCGCCCCGTCACCGTACATTTTTACGGCGCGGATGGTCAGGAACCCACCGGGATGGGCCGACGGCGTTTTCAAGGCTCGCATGGTCGATAGATTCGAGGCCATCACGTAGACCCGCATGTCCAGCTTGCCCTGGTCGGCGTATTCCCTGTAGAGTTCGATCCCATTCAGGCCCACACCGGCGTCGTCGAACATGGTGATGCCGTTGGCCAGGCATTCCTGGATGCCGAGTTCAAGGGCCTGGCGCCGCTGGTTTTCCGTAAACGAGGGAACACTCACCAGCCCCATGGCCTTGTCCACAAACACGCCCGTGGGATTGCCTTCCGCGTCCCGAATGATGTCCCCGCCTTCGGGTGATTGCGTCGTGCGGTCAATGCCCATCAGTTCCATGGCTTTGGCATTGGCGAATGCGGCGTGTCCATCCGCCCTTCGCAGGTAGACCGGGATATCGGGCACGGCCTCGCTCAACTCGTGATGGGTCATGAACCCGCGGACGGTGAGCGAACTGCGGTCCGTCCACTTTTCCTCGTGCCACCCGCGGCCGGTGATCCACTCGCCTTCGCCGATGCCGTCAGCCGCCGCCAGTACCCGTTCGATCAACTCTTCGTAACCCGAAATACCGACCAGGTTGACCGTCATTTTGGCAATTCCGATGCCCATGAGATGGCCGTGACTCTCCTTCAACCCGGGAACCACGGTCTGTCCTTCCAGGTCGATCACCCGGGTATCCGGGCCGATAAAAGGTTCCACGTCCTCGTTGACGCCGACTATCGCGATCCGGTTTCCGATGACGGCCACGGCCTGCGCCTTGGGCCGATCCTCGTCGAGCGTGTATACCGTACCGTTGACCAGCACCAGGTCCGCCGATGATTTGCGTACCTGGGCCTGGCCGCCGGAGAACGAAATCATCATCATCAAGCCTGCGATCGCCACCACCAATACAGATTTCCGCATGTAACCCTCCCTGACAAATAACCGATACGCCAGGCCTTCGATCCATGGCCCGGCGCGTACTATACCTCGTCCTCCACGCGCCTGCGGCCTACTTCCTTCCTGATGTAGGCGATGATGTCGCGCGTTGAAGTACCTGGTCCGAACAATTTTCCCACACCCAGCTTTGCAAGTTCTTCCGCATCGGATTTCGGGATGATTCCACCACCGGTGAGGAGCATGTGGTGGACGCCCTTCTCCCGCAACAGGTTCATCACCCGGGGGAATATGGTCATGTGTGCGCCCGACAGGATGCTGAGCGCGACCACGTCCACATCTTCCTGTATGGCGGCTTCCACGATCATTTCGGGCGTTTGCCTGAGGCCGGTGTAAATCACCTCCATACCGGCGTCCCTCAGCGCGCTGGCTACTACCTTGGCGCCCCGGTCATGGCCGTCCAGGCCCGGTTTGGCTACGAGAACGCGTAAGTTGTCCGACATGATCGATCCTTCTCCCACAACCTGCGAATCCGCGTGGTCAAGACCACCGCGTCAAATCGCGAGTCTGTCCATGATCTCCCGGGCGGCCGCCAGGGGCTGGATTTCCCTTCGGGCGACGCGTTCGGAAAGGCGGTCCATCGTCTCGTCCACGTCCCGAGAATCCGTCAACCTGCCGCGCCATAGTGCGCCGAGCGCTTTCTGTATGGCCGCGCGGCCCTGCCTCAGGCGGCGTTTCTCCAGCCGCCCGTCCCCGGCGAGGTAGTCCCTGTGCTCTTCCAGCTGTTCATACACGCCATCCATACCGGTGTTGTCCCGTGCGCTGACGCGCAGGACAGGCGGTTTCCAGCCGTCTCCCCATTGCCCCATGTCCACCACCATCTGTAGTTCCGCGGCGAACCGGCCGGCTCCTTCACGGTCTTCCTTGTTGACGACAAGCACGTCGGCGATCTCCATCAGGCCGGCCTTCATGGCCTGTATGCTGTCACCCGACTCCGGCGTAAGCAGTACAACGGTGGTATCGCTGACCTCGGAAATATCAAGCGTGGACTGGCCTACGCCCACGGTCTCCACAATGATAATGTCTTTGCCGAAGGCGTCAAGGGCCGTCATCGCGTGGGGAGTCGCCTCCGAGAGGCCGCCCGTATGGCTGCGGTCGGCCATGCTGCGTACGAATACTTCCGGGTCGTCCCACGAACTCTGCATGCGAAGCCGGTCGCCGAGCAGCGCTCCGCCGGTGAAGGGGCTGGTGGGATCCACCGCGATGATGCCGACCGTGCTACTATTCACTCGCAGCAGTGCGGTCAGGCGGTCCGTAAGCGTACTCTTGCCGACTCCGGGTGGACCCGTAATACCGATACGGCGGGCCCTGCCGGACCGGGGATACAGCCGGTCCAGAATCGCGGACCGGCGGCCAGTGTCGTTTTCCAGCAGGGAGATGACGCGGGACAGGGCGATTCGGTCGCCTTCAAGGAAACGATCGAGTAGCTTCATAGCGTGAGTGGAGTCTATACCGTGCCGAGTTTTATGTCTTTGATGCGCAACTGGAGGCTGGTCTCGCCACGGTAGGTGTTTTCTTCGAGGGTAAAGGCCAGGTCGAGTTGATCCCGCCAATCGTTCAGTCGATCGGCGTAGTCCGCCATTCCAAAACCGATCGCTTCCATGGTCCGACCCTTCTGCCTGACCCTGAACTTGAGGTGTCTTTTGCCCACCCCCAGGGTTCTTGGAGAACCGACGAGGCTCAGGTTGCGCGACACCAGCACGGGGTGATGGTTTGCCGATCCAAAGGGTCCGAGCATTTTCATCAGCCGAACCATGCGCGGGGTCACTTCGTCGAGTTCAATTTCCGAGTCGATATCGAGCCTTGGTACGAAGTCAGCCGGGGTTGCCCGCTCGGCGACCACCTCGTGAAACTTCTGCGTGAACGCTTCGATGCGGTCCTTTTCGATGGACAAGCCCGCCGCGTGGTGATGTCCGCCGAATTTAATCAAAAGATCGGAGCATTCCTTGATGGCGTTGTACAGGTGAAAGTCACCCACGGTCCGGGCCGAACCGCGCCCCTGCTCACCCGCTGTCGAGATCATGACGACGGGGCGGTTAAAGACCTCCACCATGCGGGAAGCGACGATGCCGATAACACCTGGATGCCAGGTGTCCGAAGCGAGTACGAGACCCTTTGCCTCCCTGAGGAACGGATCGTTTTCGACGATGTTCCTGGCCGCTTCAAAGGTAAGGGTGTCCTCCTTGCGCCGTCTCAGGTTCTCCTCGTTCAACTCTGCGGCCAGTTCCGCCGCTTCTTTCCGGTCTTCCGTGGTCAGCAGGTCCACCACGCGCGTCGCGTCGCCCATGCGGCCGGCGGCGTTGATGCGGGGCGCAAGGTGGAAAAGCATGTGTCCCGTCGACAGTTCCTTCTCCCGCAACCCGGATACGTCGAGCAGCGCCTGCAGGCCTGATTTGTGGGTCTGCTGCATCATGTCCAACCCATACTTGGTCAGCACCCGGTTTTCGTCGCGCAAAGGCACGATGTCCGCCGTCGTTCCCAGGGCCACGAGGTCCAGGTGCGTGTACACCGCGTTTTCCGGCAGCCCAACGTGCTCGGCCAGCGCCTGCGCCACCTTGTACGCCAGCCCGACACCGCAGAGTTCCTTGAACGGATACCCGCAGTCCTCCCGCTTGGGATTCAGAATGGCCACGCTCCTGGGCAGGGTATCGCCCGGTACGTGGTGATCGATGATGACCACATCGATGCCCATTTCGCGTGCCTGGTCCACCTCCACGTTTGCGGTGATTCCGCAGTCAACGGCCAGAATCAGCGTTACCCCGCGGTTCCTGGCTTCCTGCAGCCCTTCCATGGACAATCCGTAACCATCCGTAAGGCGATTGGGTATGTAGGAGGAAATCCGCTCCGTCAGCAGTTTAATCGTAAGGTACAGCAGCGTGGTGGCCGTAGTGCCGTCCACATCATAGTCCCCGTAGACCATGATGTGTTCCTCTCGTTCTATGGCGGCGGCGATCCGATCAATGGCCAGGTCCATGTCCGCCATGAGAAAGGGACTGTGCAAATCATCCAGGGTGGGCTTCAGAAAGAACCGGGCGTCGTCAAAGGTTGAAACGCCCCGGTTGAGCAGAATCTGTGCGATCACGCGGGGCACGTTGATCTGCTCCATCATCCGGGGAACCTGGGGATGTTCGTCGAATAGGACCCAGCGGGTGTTCATGTAATCAATCGGAAGTTGGGGTGAGCATGGCGCCTGGCAAATCGGGCCGATACTGTTACCGGAAACCGTAAAACGTCCAAGCCGGCCGTAAGCCGAGTTCTGTACCTTCGTGCTGAAGGCGGCGATCATCTATCTGGGACGACTGTCGCCAGCCGCCTCTTGCGACCTAACCCGAGAGTCTCCGGTTTCCCGGCGGGCGAGACGGGCCGTCTCTCCTCTCCTATTCGGTCTTGCACCAGATGGGGTTTGTCCTGCCGGACCGGTTACCCGGACCGCGGTGAGCTCTTACCTCGCCTTTTCACCTTTGCCTCCCCGAAGGGATCGGCCGTGTGTTTTCTGTGACACTTTCCGTGGCATCACTGCCCCCTGCCGTTAGCAGGCATCCTGCCCTTTGGTGCTCGGACTTTCCTCGTCCACACGTCGGCGGACGCGATCGCCTGGACGACTTGGAACGTTTTACACCGTTAATATACTGATTAATGTTACGCGGTTCAACTCCGGCGTATGAGGATGGTATCACGGGGCGGGGCGGCGTCTGCGAGACCGGTCTCCGGTCTCAGTACTCCATGCCTTCTTCGATGATCAGGATGCGGCCGCAACTTTCACAGGATATCAGTCTTTGGCCCTGGCGGATCTGCAGCACGATCTGAAGCGGGATTATATTGAAGCAGCCAGAGCACGCACCCTTCTTTATGGGTACTACCGTCATGTCTCGCAGGTTTCGCCGTATACGGTTGTATACACCCAGAACCCGGTTCTCCACGCGCATCGCCATTCTCTTTCGCTCGTCCATTTTCACGGCTACGTCCTCGTCTACCGCCGAAAGACGGGATTCGAGCGCCCCGCTCTCTTCACTGAATCGCGCGACAAGCGAATCGGTTTCACCGCGCATGGCCTCCAGCGCTTCAACCGCCGCTTCGGCCTCGGTGATCAACTGCAAAATAGCGTCTTCGAGTTCCCCGATGAGGATCTTCTGCGCCTGGATTTCCGCCTGAAGGGCATCGTATTCCTTGTTGGTCTTGACGCTGAAAAGCTGTCCCTGGTACTTCTTTACCTGTTCCTGCGCGGTCTGCAGTTCCAGTTCGCGCTGCCGCCGGTCTCTGTCGAGTTCCTCGACCTTCGTTTCCTGTTCCGTCAACCGGGATTCCGCCTCGGCCTGTGCGGATTTCATCGTCTCCAGCTGGTTGGGAATGTCTACCTTATACTGTTCGAGTTCGTGCAGGTCCTGATCCGTCTTCTGTAATTCCAATAGCGCTCTCAAGCTCTCCTGCATGCGTCCAAATCCCTCCATGGAGACGAAAAGGCGGACAAAAAAAAATGCACTTTGACAGTGCATTTTTTCTCGATTCAATCTGGTTTTGCCGAACCCCGGGTCCGAAGAGGCAACTGCAGTCGGACCAAAAAAACAATCGGGCTCATAGACTTATCCATCCTTTTCCCACATACTACTTGATTTTTCGATCACAAACCGTAAAGATAATCCCGGAGAGGCGTACTGTCAACTAAAATCACGAGGAGGAAATCATGGGTTCGATCATTCGATTACGGGGCAACAAAAGCGAAGAAACAGTCGAGTTGAATATCATAATGTCCAAATGGCTGTTTGCCGGCGTCATGGCGATGCTCATCGCCGCTGTCTCCCTGGGTTACGCCGTATTGCCCGTCCAGTCGCAGGACGATCGGGGTCGCAATGCGATATCGCCCGGTCAGAACTACAGCGAAGCCATCGAGGCGGGCGACTTCGTGTTCCTTTCAGGTAAAATCGCGTCCGTTCGCGGTCGGATTATACCCGGCGGCATCAAGGCGGAAACGAAAATGGTCATGGACAACCTGCAGACCGCGTTGGCCAAGTCCGGGCTGACGATGAACGACGTCGTCAAAGCCACCGTCTTTCTGGGTGACCTGAACGATTTCTCCGACATGAATGAAGTGTACCGTGCCTATTACACGGGCGATCCGCCGGCCCGTTCGACCGTGCAGTCGGGTGTCGTCCTGAACGCCGGCATAGAAATCGACTTGATCGCCTATCGCGGCGGCAATTAATTGACGGAATTACACCTAAGAGTAGCATGATCGAAAAAACGACCGTTGGCGTGATCGGCCTCGGGCTGGGCCAGGCCCATCTAGCCGGGTACCTGAAGAACGACCGGGCTTCCGTCATCGGGCTAGCCGACCTCGATACCGGTTTGCTGGAGCGCACCGCATCCACGCACGGCGTGGCCCACGCGTTTGCCTCCTACCATGACCTGCTCGCCCTGGGTCCCGATCTCGTCAGCATTTGCCTGCCCAATTTCCTCCACGCGCCCGTGTCTATCGAATGCCTTGACGCGGGCGTTCATGTGTTGTGCGAAAAGCCGATGGCGCTGAACGCGGTCCAGGCGCAGGACATGGTCGAAGCCTCCCGGCGTAACGGCCGGTACCTGATGATCGCCCTGAAC
The DNA here is from genome assembly GCA_965262815.1 of bacterium. Classification (GTDB taxonomy): domain Bacteria; phylum JAAXHH01; class JAAXHH01; order JAAXHH01; family JAAXHH01; genus JAAXHH01. Next base: position 1,735,603 of record OZ253560.1, read on the forward strand.
AACCGTTTTCGCACCGAAACCCAGATCCTGAAGAAACTCGTCGAGCAAGAAGTGCTTGGCGAGATCTACTATGCCAAGACGGGATGGCTGAGGCGCAGCGGCATTCCGGGCCCGGGTACCTGGTTTACCCGCAAATCCCAGGCCGGCGGCGGCCCCTTGATCGATCTCGGGGTCCACATGATCGATCTCACGCGCTGGCTCATGGGCAATCCAAGGCCGGTGGCCGTGGTCGGCGCCACCTATTCGAGGCTGAGCGATACGGTGGAAGGCGTATTCGACGTGGAAGACCTTGCGACGGCCTTTGTCCGCTTGGAAGGCGGCATCACGCTCATCGCGGAAACGAGTTGGGCCTCTCACGTCCCTTCGGAGGGATCATACGTTAAGTTGATGGGCACCCGGGGCGGCGCCGAGATCACGGGTAACGATCTGACCGTTTATACCGACCTGCATGGAGAACAGGTGGATATCACCCCCGCCTATGCTCCGCGGGAGTGGTCGGATTGCATCGCGGCAGAAATCGCTCATTTCGTGGACTGCATCCAGGCAGGACGCACGCCCATGTCAACGGGGGAACAGGGCGTTGAGATCATGCAGATCCTGGATGGCATTTACGACTCGGCCGAAAATAACCGGATGGTCCACTTAGCGTAGTGCGCAGCACGGCAGCTCAACGGTCTCAAGATCTTTACGTTCTCGCGATCTTTTATTGTTGTACGATCTCAGTAGTTTTCGCGTATTCCTTCGCTTTATTCCCTACCCGAACCGCTGTCCACGCCGAATCCGGATTCCCGGCAATTGAACTGTATCGTCAGGTCGTCCGGTTTTGCAGCCAGGGCGCTGCGGCAGGCCCCCTCGGCATCTATCCGGCGTCCTGACCGTTCATAGGCGACCGCCAGGTTGTTCCAAGCCGACGCGTCGTTTGGATCGTCTGCAACGGTTTCTTCCCAGATCATCACTGCACGGGACCAGTTCCCTTCCCGGACTGCGGAGATGGCCCGGATGTCCATGGTAACCAATAGCCGCCGGGTGACCGGTATCTGCTCCTGGACCAGGGATGCCATCAGCCGGCTTACAATACGCCGGGCCAGGATCTCGGTCAGCACGGGCGAGACGATCTCGACGGAGATTGCTTCTTCCGGCGGCGCTTCGACGGGTTCGGGCAGCATGGTGCGATAGGTACCGGACTCCGTGACGATGTAGTTGCCCATCAACGTATTGGAGTCGACCCTGTACGCCCTGAGGGTGGCAGTGATGTCCGCCGACTGATCAATGTAGGGACGGACGTAGGCCCTGTTTATGAACCGGATGCCTGTTTTCTCAAGTACCTCTTCCTGTCGAAACACCTTTTCTTCCCCGTATTCTTCCAGATAGTCTCTTTCCAGTTCGCCGATCAGCACGATTTCGGCGTTCAATTCGCTACCGACAGCCACCGCGGTAGAATCAGGGATTTGTCCGGCCTCGTGGGGATGGCGGGACAGGATACGGCGTATCGGCCTCAATTCTATGGTCGACAGGGTGGTATCCGCTGCCAGGGCCCGAACGAATATAAACCCGGTCAGACTATTCAGGGCCAGGTCGGTGCCATTAAATCCCAGGGGGGCAATGGTTCCTTCTCCGGAAAGACTGAGCAACGGAGACTGTTGAACGTTGAACCGGACAGACAGGGAAGAAGACGCGCAGCCGGGGTAACACGCCATGGCAGCCGCCAGCAAAAGAGGCAAGCCTGTCTTGTAAGGTGAAGTGCCCATGATACTTGAATAGGTACCCTGCTCCCACGGGCGCGTCAAGACGATTCAGACCCGGGTCCGGTCACCTTGAAAGGGGTTGACAACCCGGCCGGTGGTTCTTAATCTACGCTTGACCAGCAACCACGCAGTTAAGGGCAAAACTCCATGGCCTCGCCACAGAAACCACCCGGGGATCCGGATCCTCGGAATAAGTCGAATGAAGCGCCCGGGAAGAAGCGTCCCGACCCGGTCCGCCGCCGCCGTTTCCTTCAGAAATGTCTTGGAGCGCTGGGCGGACTCGGTTTCCTGATGGCCGTCTACCCTCTCATCAGGTACATCGAACCGCCCCCCGACGCCGAAGGCAGCAACCGGGTTGAAATCGACCGGGCGACACTGCCTCCGGGTTCGTCCAGGACGGTCATCTATCGGGGTCGACCGACTATCGTGGTCAACGCGCCGGACGGCTATATCGCCTATAACGCCGTGTGTCCCCACCTGGGCTGCGTCGTCAAGTGGGAGGGAAGAACGCAGAATCTGATCTGTCCCTGTCACGGCGGCAAGTTCGGCACCGACGGCAGCGTTCTGGGCGGACCGATACCCGGCCCCCTGACCGCGGTTGAATTGTCCGTCAGCGACGACAAGATCATCATCGGCGCGTAACCGATGCCCGGACAGTCCCCTCTTCGCGGAGCATAAAACCAACCACCATGATCAAACGCCTGTTCCACGGGTTGTACAACTGGCTCGATGATCGCGTCGAGATATCCGTAGTCATCGATTTCTGCCGGCGCCAGTTGACCAAGCCCGTGCCCCGCCACCTCAACTGGCTGTTTTCTTTCGGGACGGTCACCCTGATGTTCTTTCTTTCCCAGGCCGTCTCGGGCGTCCTCCTGATGATCTATTACGAAGCCTCCGCCGATTCGGCCTACGAAAGCGTCAAGTACATCATGGAACAGGTGCGGTTCGGCTGGCTCATGCGCCAGGTCCATTCCTATGGCGCCAACTTCATGATCGCCTTCCTGCTGCTGCACTCGGTCCGCGTCTTCTTCTACGGGGGATACAAGAAGCCCAGGGAGCTTACCTGGCTCTTTGGAGTCGGCCTGCTGTTCGTGACCCTGGCCTTTGGTTTTACGGGTTACCTGCTGCCCTGGGACCAACTCTCCTACTGGGGCACGACCGTAGGTACGGAAATCGCCGCCGCGACCCCGGTCATCGGCGAGTATCTCCTGATCCTCATGCGGGGCGGCGAGATCATTTCCGATGTAACGCTGACCCGCTTCTTCATGGTACACGTCGTTCTTCTGCCCTGGGTCTTCGTCGCCCTGGTGGCAGGGCACCTGTTCCTCATCCGGTACAAGGGCATTTCGCCGCTCGAAGGCACGGACGTTCCAGAAAAAACTCCGGCAGAACTCAAGAAAGCCGGCGGCCAACCCTTCTATCCCCATCATGTCATGAAAGAAGCCATCGTGGTCATGCTGGTACTGGTCTCCATGATCCTCATGATCATCTACTATCCCCTGCCGCTGCACGAAAAAGCCGATCCCTTCAACACGCCGGTCGGCGTCAGGCCGGAATGGTATTTCCTTTCTTCCTACCAGGCGCTGAAATACATGCCCAAAACCATCGGCATCATCGGGTCGGGACTGGTTGTCCTGGCCATATGCCTGTTGCCCTTCTGGGACAGGACATCCGCTCGCAGACCATCCCGCCGGCCCATCGCGACGTCCCTCGGCATCCTCTTCGTCGTCCTGAACATCATGCTTGCGCTCCTTGGTAAGATCTCGGAAACGGAAATGACCTTCATGGGCACGCGGTACCATTTCGACATTTACGGTTGGCCTCATGCCATCGCGACGGTTGAAGAATCGCCACCCGAACAGAACAACGGCAGCGAGGGTACCGAATGAGCGGGCATATTCATGCCGGGCGTCAGGTCAGCGAAAGTGCGGGCAGGCCGGGATCGGCCCATACGGCGGGAGATACCTTACGGGCGTCACTTGTTCCTGTGCTGTTCCTGGTCATATTGGGACCGCCCGTCCAGACTACGGATGCACAGCAGACTGCGACGTCCAATACCTGCGTGTCCTGTCACGCCGACCTGGACGACGAGGACATGAGCTTGCCGGTGGCCGAATGGCAGCGAAGCGTGCACCTTCCCGCGGGCATCGCCTGCCAGGACTGTCACGGAGGCAACCCCGCCACCACGGTGGAGGAGGAAGCGCACGATGTGGAAAAGGGATTCGTGGGCTTGCCGGAACCGGACATTGTCCACGAAATGTGCGGTAGCTGCCACCAGATCCAGATGGAGAATTTCCTTCCCAGCCCCCATGGAATCGAGGGGGATTTCTGGCCCAACTGCGTAGACTGTCACACGAACCATGATGTGGTCTATCCCGAGGCATCGCTGATCTCCATACCCGATAACTGCGAAGATTGCCACGAACAGGAAATAATGGATGACTTCATTGCCCTTACCGACCGGGGACTGGGACCCGTCAACGGGTTCAGGCAGGTTGCGGATGAAATCAGGCTGTCGGGAGTCCCGGTCGACATGATCCTGGCCCGGACGACCCTGGCGCGGGAAGCTTACATACAGGAGGCTTCACACGTTTTTGTGCTCGAGAAGATGATCGCCACCGTCGATTCTCTGGAACAGGTCTATCCACAAATTCAAAAGGAAGTGGATATCGCGCGCACCGAGGTCGATACCCGTCGTAAATTCGGCTGGATGTTCATCGGCCTGTTCCTCTTGCTGGCGGGCGTCACATGGCTGTACCGCCGTTCACTGCCGGACGCCTGACCGTTCTGCGTCACTGGGATTTATCCATGCGCGTACGCTTATTCCTATGCATTCTGATTGCCGTCACCGCTCCCCGTGCCGTCGCCGGTACCATCCAGCCCGTGCCCGATGGCAAGGGAACGGGCACGCTGGGCCAGGCGGTGCTTCGCCTGCCCGTCGTCGCCAGCATGCTGCATACCGGCGCCCATCCCGATGACGAAAACAGCGCCCTGGTCGCCTATGTAAGCCGTGGACTGCATGCCAGGACGGCCTACCTTTCCCTGAATAGAGGCGAAGGCGGACAGAACCTGATCGGTTCCGAGCTCTACGATGCGATCGGCGTGATCCGGACGGAAGAACTGCTGAGCGCCCGCCGTTTCGACGGAGCGCAGCAGTTTTTTACCCGCGCCTACGACTTCGGTTTTTCCAAGTCGGCCGAAGAGGCGATGGACTACTGGAATCAGGATGAAATGCTCCTGGCGGACGTGGTGCGCGTTATACGGCGCTTTCGCCCCGACGTGATCGTTTCCGTTTTCGCCGATTCGCCACGCGACGGCCACGGCCAACACCAGGCTTCCGGACGGATTTCACGGGAGGCTTTTTACGCCGCCGCGGACCCGGATCGTTTTCCGGAACACCTGCGGGACGGTCTGCGTCCCTGGCAGGCCCGTAAACTTTACATCAACAATACGCGGGCCTCGTTCGACAGCATCGATTCCCTGCAGATCGACGTGGGAACCTACAGCCCCGTGTTGGATCGTTCGTTCCGAGAACTCGGGCTGGCCGGGCGCAGCATGCATCGGTCCCAGGACATGGGAACCCTCCAGTTGAAGGGACCGGCGACCACCAAGATCAAACTGGTCGCCCGAGTGGGAATGGTGGATGCCGCCGGAGACGACCATCTGTTCCAGGGCGTGGACACGACCTTCATGAGGTTCCACGCTATGGCCGGACCGGAGGCCGAGAAGGTCACCGGATTCGCCACGCGTCTCGGCCGATTGGATGCGCTGGCCCGTGAGGCCGTAGACGCGTACAGGCCGCTGGATCCTTCCCACTTGCTGCCTCCCGTGCTGGAAGGCTTGCGCATAATCCGGTCACTTCGGGAGGATCTCGTTCAGAGTGCGCTGCCGCGCATCGTCCTCGACGACATCCTCTTCCTTCTTGGCCACAAGGAAGAAGACTTCACCAACGTGGCGGGCCTGGCCCTCGGCATGGCCTTCGAAGTTCTTGCCGACGACGATCGGGTGGTTCCGGGTGACACCCTCGGGGTCAACCTGGCGTTGTTGAACCGCAGCTTCATGACCGTAAACGTCACCAGTCTCGACCTGGACGTCCCGCCGGGATGGACAGCCGCAGCCGGTCCGGCCGGGGCCGAACCGTCCTCGGACATCGGTTACAACGAAAGCGTTGAACGGAAATGGCAGGTATTCGTTCCTTCAGATGCCCGTCTCACCCGGCCCTACTGGTATCGCGGGTCACTGAACGATCCGCGCGTCGAAGTTGAAGACGAGTCGCTGATCGGATTGCCGTGGAGCTCCCAGCCCGTCGCAGGACGGGCCGGGTTCGTCGTGGACGGAGTTGAAATCGAAATCCGGCAACCCGTGCAGCACCGCTTCGCGGACCGGGCCTTCGGCGAAATTCGCCGCGAACTCCAGGTGGTGCCTGCCCTGTCGGTTACCCTCGAGCCGCAAGCGTTAGTCGCCGCCGAGGGACGAGGCCGGCCCTTGCGATTCAGCGTAGCCGTACTCAGCAATGTGAACAGGGCGATTGAAGGCGGGGTGCTGCTTGAAGCACCGGACGGATGGAAAGTTTCCCCGTCCGAAGTTCCCCTGTCCTTCTCGGGCAAGGGGCAGACTGCGACGTTTAACTACACGGTGACTCCCGACTCTTCCTCGAGTACGGGCGCCTACGAAGTGCGGGCGACGGCCAGGACCGCGGGCAACAACTATGGCGAAGGATACGAGGTGATCGCCTATCCCCATACCGAGCCCAGGCACCTGTACCGGAAAGCGGCTTCGACGGTGCAGGTCGCCCGCGTCGATCTGCCGGCCAACCTGGCGGTGGGCTACATCATGGGTTCCGGAGACCAGGTGCCCGTCACGCTGGAGCAGATGGGCGTTCGGGTGCGGATGCTGACTGGAGAGGATCTCGCGACGGCCGACCTGGGGGCCTTTGACCTGATCATAGCGGGAATTCGGGCCTACGAAGTCCGGGAAGACCTCGTCGCGGTGAATCAACGTCTACTGGATTATGTGAAGGCAGGCGGCGTCTATATCGTCCAATACAACAAGTATGCCTTCAACCGGGACCGCTACGGCCCCTATCCCTTCCAAATAAACCGCCCCCATGACCGGGTCACGCGGGAGGACGCGCCCGTCGAGATTCTCGTTCCGGATCATCCCGTCTTCAACAGGCCCAACCGTATCACCGAGGCGGACTTCGACGGGTGGATCCAGGAACGCGGCCTCTATTTCCTGGGAGAATGGGATCCCCGCTACACGCCGCTCATGGCTTCGCAGGATCCGGGAGAAACGCCCAGGGAAGGCGGTCTCGTCGAAGCCCGCTACGGCGAGGGCCGCTATATCTACACGGGATACGCCTGGTTCCGCCAGTTACCGGCGGGTGTACCCGGAGCGGTGAGACTGTTTGCGAACCTGATCAGCCTGGCGGATAAAAACAGGTAAGATGCGCTACCGGGGCACCTCGGTGCGCCATTCGGGAAAACTTCCGTCTATTCCCCTGATCAGATCGTTATAGGCGCCGCGGAACTGTTGCGTGACGGAACCGATGGACCCGTCCCCGATGTCGTAGTGGTCGATGGAAATAACGGGTTTCACCTCAGCGCCCGTCCCGCACAGGAACACCTCGTCGGCCGTGTAGAGTTCAGTACGGTCGATCTCCCGTTCCACGACGGGCATCTTTATGATGTCCCGCCCGATCCTCAGCACGGTATCCCGGGTGACGCTTACCAGGATGTCGCTCGTTACCGGCGGAGTGAGCAGGACGCCGTCCTGGATCATCATCAGGCAGGCGCCGGGCGCCTCGCAGACCTTGCCCCGGTTGTTCAGCATGATCGTCTCGTCGAAACCCTGGAGCGTGGCTTCTGTCCAGGCAATAGCGCTGTTGCGGTAGTTGGCCCAGCACTTGATGCGCGCCGGCAGCGTGTTGTCCGAAATGCGCGTCCAGGAACTGACGGAACTTCTGGCGCCGTCCTTTCTGCGCAGGCTGGATTCGTAGGGGAAGGTATGCACGTAGACGTGGGCTGGACCGGTCATCCGGTTGAGATACACGTCGGGAGAGAAATAAACGGTCGGGAATACGTAGACGTCCTCCTGGTACCCGTGGACCCTGCATAGCTCGAGGGAGCCGTTCCACACGTCCTCCAGCGTGTACGGCGTTTCCATCCGCATCAGCTTGATCGACCGGTACAGGCGTTTCAGGTGATCTTCCAGACGGAAGACGAAGAGTTTCTCCCGGTCGGCGTTCCAGTAGGCCCGTATCCCTTCGAATATGGCGTGGGCGAAGATGTGGCCCTGGGTAACGTGAATCGTACCCTGGTCCCACGGGACCTGCTCCCCGTCCAGCCAGATGTATTTGGAATGATCCTCACCCCACATTTTCCTGCCCATACCCGCGCTCCTTCGATTGGTTGATTCGTGATCCAGCCGTCCCGTTGATCAAAAGTTCGTCCCGTTTCCGTCTACGCCCTGTCCGGTTCCCACCAGCCCGCAACGTCATCCTTCTGCACTTCCTCCAGACGCGCTCGCCAATCATACTCGTCGATCCGGAGCACATCTACCTGCCGGCACGCCATGCACCACTGCAGGATCAGCGGCTCATCCTCTCTGGAGACCGTGCGGACCGCCACCCAGTACTCCACGCCGTGGGGACAGCCCAACCCGGTCCTCTGATACTCGGGGAGGATGTGATGGACCTTGTCATTCGGAGGTGCCAGGTCGATTACAGTTTCGTCATACGGTCGGATGGGCACGCGCTGCGTTCCTTGAAGGGGACGGTGGAGGGACACGGAATCCTGAGTACTTTATAGACCGGGAGCACGTTCGTGTCAAGGGATATCCCGTTGAATCACAACGGTCCATATCCCTGTTGCGTTACCAGGTACCACGGTCTCCGGAGACCGTGAAAGGACACCACGCAAAGGCAGCCCCGGAGGCCCCGAAGACCGCCGATTTCACCTTGACCGCCAGCGCGGCGCCGGTTTATTCTTACCAGCGTAGAGAGGGCGCGTTTCAAAAACAAAAACACCAGGAGTTATCATGGTCCACCACTTCGAACCCACCCGTTATCATACCACCATCGGTACCCATGAACCGGCCCTGCGCGTGAAAGACGGGGATACCGTCATCACGACGACAGTCGACGCAAGGGGGAAGGATCGTACCGACAAGCCCGTGACACCCCCCGGAAATCCGCAGACGGGACCCTTTCACGTCGAAGGCGCCGAACCGGGCGACACGCTCGCCGTCCACCTGGACAGACTGACGCCCAATCGTCCTTTCGGGTGGACCCGGCCCCTCGTGGCGGCCAACGTGCTCGACCCTGATTACGTGAGGGAAACCGCCGGAGAGATCGAGAACCCGGATGACCTCTGCCGGTGGGAGATGGACCTGAACCGGCGTACGGTGACGCTGATCGAACCCGGTGATACCCGCCTCGGCCGGCTAACCCTTCCCATGGCCCCCATGGCCGGGTGCTTCGGTGTGGCGCCGCCCGGTGGCCAGGCGATCTCCACGGCCACGTCTTCCAGCCATGGCGGTAACATGGATTACCGCGGATTCGTGGAAGGGGTCACCGTGTACTTCCCCGTATTCGCATCCGGGGCCCTGTTTCACATCGGCGACGGCCACGCCTTGCAAGGTGATGGGGAAATAGTCGGCACGGGTATCGAGATCTCCTTCGACGCGCAGTTTACCTTACGCCTGCTCAAGGGGAAGCAAAGCGCCTGGCCCCGGGGAGAAAACGGGGACTACCTGTTCACGGCCGGCAACGCCCGGCCACTCGACCAGTGCGTCCAGCACGCGACCACGGAGATGCTGCGCTGGCTACAGGCCGACTACGGCCTCGATCCCGGGTCGGCCCACACCCTCCTCGGCCAGTGCGTCGAGTACGACATGGGCAACGTGTACGATCCCGCGTACACCATGGTGTGCAAGATCAGGAAAGATCTGCTCGAAGGTTTGGGTATCGACACCCGTTCGATACACGCCGAGTTGGCCGGTAAATAACTGTCATCACACAGAATGGAGACTGTCATGCATAGACTTGATGGACACGTGGCCTGGGTTACAGGCGCGGGAACCGGTATCGGACGCGGCATCGCCCTGGGCCTGGCCCATGAAGGCGTGGACGTGATCCTATCCAGCAGGCGGCGCGAACCCCTCGAAGAGGTTGCCGCGGAGGTTGAGGCCGCCGGTCGTAGAGCGCTGGCAGCCCCCATGGACGTAACCGACCGGGAACAGATCGACGAAGCGGTCGCCCTGGCGACGGAACAGTTGGGCCCCGTCTCTATCCTGGTGAACAACGCGGGCGTCAATACGCCCCTTCGTACCGCCACCGAGATGGCGGTGAAGGACTGGGATCTCGTGGTGGACATCAATCTCACGGGGGCGTTCAACTGTTTCCGCGCGGTTTACGAATCCATGAAGGAAAGGGGAGAAGGCACCGTGATCAACGTCGCTTCCATGGCCGGGCGCCAGGTGTCCCTGCTCGGCGGGGCCGCCTATTGCGCGTCCAAGCACGGCATGGTGTCGCTGACCCATTCGATCAACCTGGAAGCCGCTGAGTTCGGTCTTCGCGCCTGCGCCATCCTGCCGGGCGAGGTGAAAACACCCATCCTTAAAAACAGGCCGCAGCCGGTATCCGAAAAACGCCTGTCCCTGATGCTTACACCGGAAGACATCGCGGCCACGGTCCTATTCGTCACATGCCTGCCGCCCCGCGTGGTCATACCCGAAATGTGGGTCATGCCCGCTTACCAGGTATCGGCCCAGCCACTGCCGTGAAATCGCCGCGGGGACGCGATACGGGGTCTCCCCGGGAGGCTTGACCTCCCTGTTTACCGATTGACAGAACGGGGTCAGGGGCGTACTTTCGAGTCAACGGCGTATCGACAGGAGTCCACGTTAAGGAGGCTCCGAGTCGAGCAGGTGGCATGATCTCGCCGTGCCCGAAGCATCGTCCTGAATGGAAGCCGCGTCGACCTGTCCCCCGCCTACCAATCCCGAAACCATGGACGTTCAGATAGAAACCGCCATCCTGCTGGTTGAAGACTCCTCCCGCGGCCGTGACGAGAAGCACTACGGCCTGACCCAGCGCGGTTACCGCGTGATCGCCGTGGAAAACAGCGACCACGCCCTCAACGTCCTGGCCACGGAATCCACGAACGTCATCATATCGGATCTGAACGCGCCCGGGATCGACGGGCTGCGCCTGATGAGCGTCGCACTCGGCAGGAATCCCGAGGTCGGTGTCATCCTGATGACCGAACCGGGTTCCATGGATCTTGCCGTCGCCGCCATGAAGGAGGGGGCGTACGATGTGCTGGAAAAACCCGTATACGTGGAGAAGCTTGCGGCAGAAATCGACAAGATCCGGGAGCGGCAGCACATTGTGCAGGAAAACCGAGAGCTGCTGCACCAGCTGGACTCCCGCTATGGTTTCGAGAATATCGTGGGCCGGTCCGCGTCCATGCAGCGCATACGGGACCAGATCCTCCAGATCGCGGATACCCAGTCGACGGTACTGATTTTCGGCGCAAGCGGTACGGGCAAGGAACTGGTGGCCCACGCTTTACATCAGGCCAGTTCACGGAGGGACAGGTCCTTCGTGCCGGTCTTCTGCAACGCCCTCTCGGAAGGGGTGATCGAAAGCGAACTGTTCGGACACGAAAGAGGAGCGTTCACGAACGCGGTCAAGACGTACAAGGGGCGTTTCGAACTGGCCGACGGAGGCACGCTCTTTCTCGACGAGGTCGGCGAACTTTCGCCGTCCACGCAGGTGAAACTATTGCGGGTCCTGCAGGAACGCAAGTTCCAGCGCGTGGGGAGTACGAACTGGCTCCGGACGGACACCCGGGTCATCGCGGCGACGAACCTCGACCTCGAAGCCGAAATCGAAAAGGGACGTTTCCGTGAAGACCTGTATTACCGGCTCCGGGTAGTAACTCTTTCCCTCCCGCCTCTTCGAGAACGTAAGGAAGACCTCCCCCTGCTGATCGACCACTGCATCCGTCGGTTCAGCGAACGGGAAAACAAGCGGATCGAGCGCATCGACCAGCAGGCCCTGGAGTTGCTGTCGACCTACCACTGGCCCGGAAACGTCCGGCAGCTCGAAAACTGCATCGAAGGCATGATCGTCATGGGGGCCGGGGAAACGCTGACGGTGGCGGATGTCCCCGAGTTCGTTCGGCATCCCCAGGCGGAACCGCTGTCGGGCGCGTTGAACGACGATCCGGAACATGGTGACGGCCTGACGCCGGATTTCATCCAATACCTGGCCATGAAGGTCGCCGAACAACGTAACGTACCCGTCAGGAACGTCACCGACGGGGCGCTGGCCATCCTGGCCGCCGTCGACTGGTCGAAGGACGGCGGATCACTGCGTCGATGCCTGGAAACCATGGTATTGCTCGCCGATGGATCCGAGCTGGACGTGGAGGACATCCCGGCGGAATACCTGCCCGACCTGTCGAAGCAATCCGGCGCGGACGAGGAGGACGAAGACGGGGTGGACATCCGCGTAGGCATGTCGATGAAAGAAAGCGAACGAAGGCTGATCGCCGCGACCCTGGCCGCGTGTGGACAGAACAAGGCGCGGACCGCCCGGGTACTTCAGATCGGCCAGAGAACCCTGTTTCGGAAAATCAAGACCTATCACCTGGAGTAGTCTTCCAAGGAGTCCCGGAGTGGAAGGTCGGACGATACTCGTCGTGGATGGCGAAACGGACAGCCAGAGGCACGCGGTGCGTATCCTGCGGGAAGCGGGATACGAAGCAAAGGGGACCGGCGACGCGGCCGAGGCGTTGAGCGTGATGAGGAAGGACCACCCTTCCGCCGTGCTCATCGATCTCACCCTGAACGACACCGACCCGGACCGCCTCATTCGCACCATTTCGGGGAAGCACCCCGATACGGACATCATCCTCACCACGCGGCAGCACCAGCCGCCCCGGCAGTACCGCCAGCTCGACGCCAGCGACTATATCGAAAAACCCGTAGATCCCGAAGAACTGCTTACGAAGATGCGCATGCTGGACCTGAGACGGGAGTTTCACCACATGTTCCAGCTTGTGGGAAGAGACGAACGCTTCATCGCCGCCATCGAGTCGGTGCTCCAGGTGGCGCCCACGGGTATCCAGGTTCTGCTCACCGGCGAAAGCGGTACCGGCAAGGAAGGGTTCGCCCGGGCGATCCACCATTACAGCGACCGGCGAGACGGTCCCTTCATACCGATCAACTGCGGGGCCATCGCCGAAGGGATATTGGAAAGCGAGCTGTTTGGCCACGAAAAAGGCGCGTTCACGGACGCGAAGGGTCAGCGGAAGGGATACTTCGAGCAGGCGGACGGGGGAACGCTGCTTCTCGACGAGATCGGTGAGATGCCCCGTACCACGCAGGTAAAGCTGTTGCGCGTCCTGGAGCAGCAGGAATTCATCCGGGTCGGCGGATCGACGCCGGTGAAGATTAACGTCCGGCTGATCGCGTCGACCAACCGGGACCTCGCCGAGGAGATCCGCGATGGGACCTTTCGCCAGGATCTCTACTATCGGCTCAACGCCGTGCGCATCCATCTGCCGGCCTTACGTGAACGCCGAGAAGACATCCCCAGGCTGATTCACCATTTCCTTCACGAGGCACGGGAAAGACATGGCGTGTCTCCCCCTGTCTTCACGGCGGAAACCCTCGCGACGCTCTCGGACTACGAGTGGCCGGGGAACATCCGGGAACTGCGCAACCTCGTCGAAACCCTGGTGGTTACGGCCGGTAAACCCCGGATTGACGCGGACGACCTGCCGGACGCCATCTATACGCCGCCCATGTCGAACCGCGCCCTGCCGGTCCCGCAGAACCGGAATCCGGAGGACATGGACCGGGAGATGTTCTACAAGATCCTGTGGCAGATCCTTACAGCCATTCACGACCTTCCTTCCAAGATCACAACCGCCTTCGGCGGGGGAAATCCCGCCCAGCTGCCGGAACGCTTGCAGCTTCCCGCCGCCGTGGAAGAGGAACAGGACATCGAACCTCCCGCCATGGGGGTTTCGGACAGCGGCGACCTGGACCGGCTGCGCACGATGGGAGACTGGGAACGGGAGGCCATACGGCGCGCCCTCGAGCGCAACGAAGGCCACCGTGGCAAGGCCGCGCGGGATCTCGGCATCAGCGAGCGGTCTATATACCGCAAGATAAAGGACTACGGTCTGGACGACCGCGCCTGACCACGTCCGTTGAGCAGCCCGCGGAAAAAGGCTTGACAATCCACCCCCTGAATACCGAATATGCGTGGGATCGATTTTTACCCAAAACTGGGAAAGGAGCAGTAAAAGTGGCACATCCTACACCGATCACGGATGATCAGTTCGAGTCCGAGGTGATCAATAGCAGCACCCCCGTGCTGGTCGATTTCTGGGCGGAATGGTGCGGACCCTGCAAGGCCGTCGCCCCCACCCTGGTAGAACTTGCAGACGACTACGACGGGCGCTTGAAAGTCGTCAAGGTCGACGTGGACGAAAATCGGGAAGCAGCGACCCGTTTTGGAATCCGGAGCATACCGAGCCTGTTGATATTCAAGGGCGGCGCCGAGGTGGACCGTATCATCGGCGCGCTCCCCAAGCAGCAACTCGCCGAAAAGATCGACGGTCACCTGTAGGCGCGACCAAGTGAACGCGAAACGGGGATTAACACGTAAGCCGGGACGGCCGACAACTGCTCTCCCGGCTTTTTGTATGCAATCCGGCTTGAACGAACGAAAGAGAACCAGGGACTAGCGCATGCTGGGCGTCGTACGAAGACTGAGGGACGGGCTGGCCAAGACGCGGGACGGATTGATTCGCAGCATCGATCGGGCCGTGGTTCGGTATGACCGCATCGACGAGGACCTGTTGGAGGAAATCGAATCCATCCTCCTGCAGACTGACGTGGGCATGGAAACAACCATGCGGATCATCGACGGACTCCGCGACCGGGCGGTCGGCCAGCGGACCCGAAATCCAGCAGATCTCCTGCGGCTGCTCCGCGAAGAGATGGCGGGTATCCTGGACCGCCTTGGCGATACCCCGAACCCGGAAACTGACCACCGTCCCCACGTCGTCATGATCGTGGGGGTCAACGGTACGGGCAAGACGACGACCGCCGGCAAGATGGCGGCGCGATATGCCAGAGAGGGGAAGAAAGTCCTGCTGGCCGCGGCCGATACGTTTCGCGCGGCGGCCATAGACCAGCTGGAGATCTGGGCGCGCCGCGCGGAAGCGGATATCATCCGGCATCAGCATGGATCCGATCCTTCGGCCGTCGTCTTCGACGCGATGCAGGCCGCCATGGCCCGGAAGTCGGATGTCGTAATCATCGACACGGCAGGCAGGCTCCACACCAGGGACAACCTGATGGAAGAACTGAAAAAGATCCAGCGTACCCTGGGCAAGCAAATGGCCGGAGCCCCCCACGAAATGCTGCTCGTCCTCGACGGCACGACGGGCCAGAACGCGTTGTCCCAGGCCCGCGTTTTCAACGAAGCCATGGGCGGACTGACGGGCATCGCGTTGACGAAGCTGGACGGAACCGCCCGGGGAGGTATCGTGTTCGCCATCGGTGTCCAGCTGGCGATCCCCGTCAAACTGATCGGCGTGGGCGAAGGCATCGAGGATCTGCAGGATTTCGACGCCCCCGCCTTCGTGGACGCCCTCTTCAACTGATCCCAGGGAGAACTTCATGCCCCGACTGGCCATAAACGGTGCGTCACCGGTACGGACTGAACCCTTCCCCGCCTGGCCCATGAACCTGGAAGCAAGCGCCCGGGCCGCCAGTGAAACCATAGGCTCGGGAAAATGGGGAAGCAACCACGGCGAGAAAGTACGAAGCTTCGAAAAGCGCTTCGCCGCGTTCCAGCAAGCCGCCCACGGCATCGCCGTCAGCAACGGCACCACGGCGCTGTGTCTCGCACTGCAGGCGGTCGGCATCGAACCCGGCGACGAAGTCATCGTTCCGGCCTATACGTTCATCGCGTCGGCCAGCGCAATCGTGATGTCGAATGCCATACCCGTGTTCGTCGACATCGATCCCGATTCCTACAACCTGGATCCCCACCTGGTCGAACAAGCGGTAACTCCGCGAACCAGGGCCGTGGTCGCGGTTCATTTCGCGGGCCTGCCGGCGGACATGGACCGGCTCGGCGATATCGCGAATCGGCACGGCCTGACCGTGATAGAGGACGCGGCCCAGGCCCACGGCGCGCGATGGGGAGGACAGGGCGTGGGCGGTATCGGCGCGATGGGGGCCTTCAGCTTCCAGTCATCCAAAAACCTCAACGCCGGCGAGGGCGGCATCGTGCTGACCAACGACGACGGTCTGGCGGAAGCGGCGCGGTCCCTCGCCGACTGCGGACACGTCCCATCGGAACCCCGGTACAACCACTACAGCGTGGCCGGCAACCACCGTATGACCGAAATGCAGGGCGCCCTGCTCCTGGTCCAGATGGAATATCTCGAGGCGCAGGCAAGCAAGCGCCACGAGAACGGCGACTACCTGACCGAACGGCTCGGGAATATCGACGGTATCCTTCCGGTGTCCAGACCCGCGAAGGCCGACCGCCACGCGCGGCATCTCTACCTGTTCAGATACAACGACGAAGCCTTCCGGGGCATCCCGAAATCTCGGTTCATCGAGGCCCTGCGCGCGGAAGGTATTCCCGCCAGTCCCGGTTACTCCATTCCCCTGTACAAGCAGCCGGTCTTCAGGGAGCGGAACTACGGCATTTACCAAAGTAATGCGCTGTCGGCCATCGAATTCGGCAGGATGAATCTGCCGGTAACGGAAAGGGCATGCAGTTCGGAGTCGGTCTGGTTCACGCAGAATGTGCTGCTGGGCAACCGGGGGGACATGGACGATATCGTCCGGGCCGTCGCGAAGATAGGGGATCACCGCGACGAACTGTAGGATGGCGGTCAATCCTGCCGGCGGATACTTCCCGCTTACGCTTCTTCCTTCACCGTGGATAGAAGATGGACCGGCTTTCCTCCGGACCGCCGGAACTCGATCAACTCGGCCATGATGCTGACCGCGATCTCCTCGGGGGTATCGGCCTGAATCTCCACGCCGATCGGCGCGTGCACCTGGTCCAGCAGGTGCCTGGGCGTTCCCTTTTCTTCCAGTTTCTTCCACATCAGGGCGATTTTCCGGCGGCTGCCGATCATGCCGATGTACGCGGCGTCGGTCCACACCGCCTGCTCGATGACGGGCTGGTCCCACTGGTGGCCCCGGGTCACGGCGATCAGGTAGGATGAACCGTCGATGGCCAGCTTGCCGACGACCTCGTCGAAGGCATCCACGACCACCTCGGCGGCCTCGGGAAACCGTTCATGGTTCGCGAACGCCGGGCGGTCGTCCACCACGATGATCCTGAATCCCACGGTAGCGGCGAGCCGGGCAATGGCCCTGCCGACGTGACCGCCGCCGAAAAGGAACAGTTGCGGCGCCGGCCAGATGGACTCGATGAAGACCCGGGTCTCCACTCCTTCGTGTTCCAGCGTGACCACCTTCAGCAGGTTCTCCGTAATTTCGATGTCCGAATCCAGACGGACCCGGTCATCCAGGGCGGGGTCTCCCAGCGTTCCGATGGTCTCTCCCGACCCGGTAACCAGCATCTTGCTGCCTTCCGCACCGACTTGTCCCGACACCAGTGTGGCCAACAGTCCGATACCCCGCGTGTCATGGAGGCGGCGGATCGCTTCGAACACCTCCTGCATCGATCCCGAATTGATCGGTTCGGTGAAAATCTCCACGTTACCGCCGCAGTTCAGGCCCTCGTCGCCGGCGTGCTTCTCGGTCAGAATGAAATGCTGCAACCGGGGCGAAGACCTTTCCATCACCTCCCGCGCCTCGGCCCAGACGTCTGCTTCCAGGCAACCTCCGCCCACCGTTCCCGTGAAGGTACCGTCGCTCTTGACGAGCATTTTCGCCTTCTTGCTCATCGGCAGCGATCCCTTGCTCGATACGATGGTGGACAGCGCCGCCCGTTCACCCCGCGACAGTACTTCCACGACCTCGTCGAATACTTCTTTCATGAGCCTGCTCCCGATGAAGGGTCATACCACCTTGACGGGAATCTCCATGAATCCCGTCTCGTCGTCGACCCACCGGTACATCCTGATTTCGCTCACGGTATCGCCCGTAGCGGAAAGGACCAGGTAACCCGGTTCCGGGTCCAACCAGTCGGTCAAGGCTTCCATCCGGTCCTTTTCGGAGAAATACGCCGGTTGGTCCGGGTGGGAATGGTAGAATCCGATGACCCGCGCGCCGGGTGGTTCGAACCTTCCGAAGAACAACGTCTCCATGTCCTCACGGCCGAATACGTAGGCGGTCCGGGCATCCCTGGGATACTGGGCCGGATCCTTCGCGTGCAGTTCGTTCTGAATGTTCGTACAACGGTGTACCCGCCAGGTATCCGGATCATCCGCTCCCGTGAGAAAACCACAGCACTCCTGCGGATACTCCTCGACGGCATGGGCGGCCATGTCGTCGTACACGGCCCGGGGGATCGGCAGCATCAGGACCGAACCACGACGGGCACCGGCGCCGCCTGGCTTTCGATTTCGGCCAAGACGGACGCCCGGATGCTTCTGAAGGCCGCCATCTCCTCAGTGCGCGCCGGGTCGAGGAAGATCGGTACTCCGGCGTCTCCCCCCGCGCAGACTGCCGGCGAGAGCGGGATCTCTCCCAGGAAAGGCAGGCCCAGTTCGTCGCTCAGCGCCCTGCCGCCTCCCTGGCCGAAAATGTAGGTACGCCTGGTCCGATCACCCGATCCGTCGTTGATGTAGAAACTCATGTTTTCGACGATACCCAGCACGGGAACCCGCAGGCGCTGAAACATCGTGATAGACTTGCGGACGTCCAACAGGGCGACCTGCTGGGGTGTCGTGACGATAACGGCCCCGGTCAGCTCGGTAGACTGGACCAGGGTAAGTGCCGCGTCGCCGGTACCGGGAGGGAGATCGACCAGCAGATAATCCAGCTTGCCCCAGGCCACGTTTCCGAGAAACCCCTTGACCATCTTCCCGACCAGGGGGCCTCGGTAGATCACCGCGTCCGACGGACCCGCGACAAAACCGACGGAAACCAGCCTGATTCCATGCTGAATGATGGGTTGGATACTTCCGGAAGGATCTTTTTCGAGGGACCCGGTAACGCCCATCATCTGGGGTACGTTCGGGCCGTACACGTCTGCGTCGAGCAGGCCCACCGACTGTTGCGCTTCGGCCAGGGCCAGGGCCAGGTTGACGCTGACGGTCGACTTTCCTACACCGCCCTTGCCGCTGGCCACCGCGATAACGTGCCGGATGCCGGTCAAAGACTTCTGTTGGGTTTCAGATTCCGCTGCCAAAGTTATCGACCCGCGCTAACGGAATGCCGGTGTGCCAGGTGTACGCTACACAGGCTTAAACGTAAAACGACTCGCCGCAACCGCAGGAGCCCTTGGCGTTGGGATTGTTGACCTTGAAACCGGCGCCCATGAGCCCTTCCACGTAGTCCAGTTCCGCGCCCATCAGGTAAATAGCGCTTTTGCTGTCGACAAAGACCCTTACGCCGTTCTGCTCGATAATCTGGTCGCTATCGCCGGCCTGCTTGTCAAAAGCAAGACGGTACTGAAAACCGGAACATCCGCCACCGGCGATCATAACGCGCAGTGCGAGGTCCGGATTGCCCTGATCCTCTATCATGGTTTTAATCTTGTCGGCGGCAATATCCGTTACAGTGACCATGATATTCAACCTCCCATTGCAAAGACCGTAAGTGGTTTGATTTCCGTTATCTTGCATCGACCGGTATGAAACACCATATTCTATTTATCTATATAACCACAAGTCCCGCGGTTGTCAAATCCTTTATCCGAATCGCGGCGCGGGATCATCGCCTTAAACCCATGCGCTCCCTCCGAGCGAATCCTTCTGTGCACGGGGACAGTTCAGCGCAGCAAAAGCAGTTTGCCGCCTTCCTCGAAGGCACCGGCCTTCAACCTGTAGAAGTAGACTCCGCTCGGAACGGTCCGGCCGGCACCATCCGTGCCGTTCCATAGCTTCGAGTACCTGCCCGGTGCCTGATCGGCATCGATCAGTACCCGTACCTTCCTGCCGAGCAGATTGTAAATCGTCAATGTGACACGGGAGGACTCCGTCAGTTCATAGCGTAACTGCGTGCTCGTGGCAAACGGATTGGGCGCGTTCGCATACAGCGTTGCCGCCAGGACGGCTGCGTCGCCGGGATCATAGGTAATCCGGGTAGCCACGGGCTCCGCCGACAGCGGAAAACCTTCCCGGCCGACGGGCTGCAGCCGGTATTCGTACGACGCTCCCGTCTGGACGGCCGTATCCGTGAAAACATAGGATTTCGAATTTTCGTTGTTCCCTCCTGTTCGCGTTACGGGTATGGAGGATAGCAGTTTGAAAGATCCGTCGGGGTAGTTCCTGCGCTCGATCCGGTAGGAGAGGAGATTGATCTCCAGCCCGGCGGTCCAGGACAGAAAAACCCCGCTTGGGCTGCTTTCGGCGGTCAGATCAAGTACCGTTCCCCGTGATTCCGTCAACAGGGCGTTGAGCGCGTGGACGATTCCGTAACCGTTCAGCGTATCCGGTGCGGCGGCCTGGGTCGCGGTACTTCGCAACGCCCGTTGCACCCTGTCGGGCGTCCAGTGGGGATAGGCTTCCAGCAGCAGCGCGGCCACGCCGGCCACCAGGGGCGCAGAGAAGGAAGTGCCGTCGCTCCGAAGGTAGTCGTCCATGGAAAGGGGATCCACCGTATAGACGTCTTGCCCCATGGCCATCACGTCCGGCTTGATGCGGCCGTCGAAGGTGGGGCCGATGGACGAGAACGCAGTTCGCCTGCCCGCGGCATCCACGGCGCCCACGGAAACCACCTCTTCCGCGTCGGCCGGCGCTCCCATCTTTTCGTAAGGGAAACCGCCCAGGTTCCCCATGGCGTTCACGACCACGATGCCGCGGCGCGCCGCCATCGCCGCCGCCCTCGTGACGACGGCCGTTTCCCCGTCCATGTCGGAATAGGTGTACCAGTCGCTGTACCCGACCGAACTGCTGATCACGTCCGCCCCGAGACTGTCGGCCCATTCCATGGCGGCAAGCCACCAGTCCTCCTCGATCTCCACCTCGAATGGGACGGACTCCGTGTTGGCCAGTAGGTAATGGGCACCGTAGGCCGGTCCGATCAGCTGTCCCGGCGCATAACCGCCGATGGTCGAAAGTACCTGCGTGCCGTGTTCGTGGAATTCGATTTCACCGATCTCGAATTCGTCTTGAATGAAGTCGCGTTCACCCACAACCCGGGTTCTCAGGCTGTCGAAGGCCACGTGATCCAGTTTGAATCCTGTATCGAAGAGCGCCACCAGCACACCGTGGCCCGACAGACCCAGGTCGTGCAGTTCCGGTACGCGCAGTTGGTTCATCTGGATGTCCGAGGGGCCGTAATCGAGTTGCGTAGCGCGGACCGTGCGAAGCCCTAGGCCTGTTTCTGCCTGTCCCTGTTGTTGCGACGGGACCGGCGACGGCCGCCGCAAGCTGGTGACTGCTTCGATTTTCAACACGAAAGACTGGTCGGCCAGTTGTAGAATATCCGCCGGCGCGATGGATACGCTCGCCGCGTTGATCCATCGGGACACCTGCAGGACCCGTCCTCCAGATTCTACGATCCGGGCAACATAGGGAGCATGAACCGGTATGTCCTCCCAACCCGTCAGCCTGTCGCTTCGTGTAGTTAGCCGGCGGCGTGCCCGGGGCATCAGGCGGTCTTCGGCGGCGCCCAGGGCAGCGCCGATCTCCCCCTCGTCCTGGATCCCCTTATCCGCAAGGTAAACCCAGACCTTCATCGATTCACCGGGTAATCTCGAAGCAATTTCATTCTGAAGGCGGTCGGATATCTTCCTTTCGTCTTCGGGGGAGGCGGTCTGCCGCAAGGGCCGCTGATCGGGCGGCGGACTCCCGAGCGCGTGGGAGGTTAGCAAAACGGCCAGGATCGGCCAGCAAATTTTCATGGGGGACTTTCGTGGTCGGGCCCGCCGGGCTTGCTGACGGATTTTCGTCTGATCCGGTACAGCATGAGTCCGAGGATTGCCAGAAAAACAACGCTTCCCAGGGCCAGTGAAAGATCCACGCCCAGGGCGCCCGCCATCTGCCTTCCGAGGTAGAACCCCAGGACGCCGCCGATCTTGAACCGCAGGGACTCGGGAAGAATCGGGATCAGGCTCCCCGTTGCGATGCCAATTACCATGAGGACAAGGAGCCAACCGGATTGGGCGAACAGTATCAACGGACGCTGAACCCGGATCCTGTTCCAGGCAAGTAATCCTATGAGGATGGGCAGAACGTATGCCCCGTATCCCAGGGCGAGCATCGCCCCGTAGGAAATCAGGGCGCCGGGACGGCCGGCCAGGTTGACCACTTCTTCCGGATCCTGGCTTGAATTGGGGTAATCATTTTCCGCGTGGGTTACCAGGCTGACCAGGACGAAGACCGCGACGGGAACCAGGAGAATCCCGATCGCGTGCATGCGGCGTTCGATGGCTCGGCTGAACGGAGGGAAGCTCAATCGATTCGCTCCCGTCAGAAGCTATTGGATCTCACGTGCATGGTTCACGGCGTTCCGGAATATGTGCAGTCCGTCGGGCTCCCGGCCTCCCTCCCGTGTCCACCGTGGATGATGGGTCGGGTGGGTGTAACGCTCTGGATGAGGCATGAGCCCGAAGACCCGTCCCGTTCCGTCGCAAATCCCGGCAATGGCATCCACCGAACCGTTCGGGCTCCAGGGATACCCGGCCTCTCCGGCGTCCACCCAGGGCGGATTGGTGTACCGAAGCGCGACGTGACCGCCGGAACCCAGCCGATCCCGCACTTCCGGTGAAGCCAGCATGACCTTGCCTTCTCCGTTAGCGACCGGAATGTAAATGGTCTCCGGCATGTCGCGGGTGAAGACGCAGGGGCTCTCCGGGTTTCTGCGCAGGTAGACCCAACGGCATTCGAATTTCCCGGAGTCGTTGTAAAACACCGTCGCTTCCTGCTGTCTCTCGCCCTGTTTCGTCTGGGGCAGGAGTCCCATCTTGACCAGCACCTGGAATCCATTGCAGATGCCGAGAATGAGTTTACCGTCCCCGATGAAGGATTCCACGTCGTCCATCAGCCTGCACTGCAGTTCGTTGGCGAGCACCTTGCCGCCTGAAATATCGTCTCCGTAGGAGAAACCGCCGGACAGGACCAGTATATTGTATTCGGACAGGCTGCGGCGTCCGCGTATGAATTGGTTGATGTGCACGGGATCCACCCGCTCGGCGCCGGCAAGGCGGAAAGCGTGGGCCGTTTCCTCGTCGCAGTTGATCCCCGCGGCGCGCAGAATCAGGACGGAAGCAGTAGACATGGACTCTCCCGGATTCGAAAGGGAATGGCTGGCGTTACGCCGTGGCGCGTCACCATCTCAGGGGACGCTGCCAGGCTTCCTTCAAGGTGCACAGGTCAGACGATACGACCTCTTCTCCGCCCAGCCCGCGCACGAGAAAGCGATCATCGCCGGTTACGACTCCCACGCGGCCGAAAGGACATCCGTCCATTTGCGTTTCGAAATCGGTCTCGCGGCCCCGGGGTACTTCCACCACGAAGCGGCTGTTGGATTCGGAAAACAGGACGACGTCGTCGCGGTCCGCGCCAGGATCCCGGGGAACGGCGCCCAGATCCATCGTCATGCCGAATCCACCGGCGAAGGCCATCTCCGCCGCGGCAACGGCCAGCCCGCCGTCGGAGCAGTCATGACACGCGGATACGAGTCCCCGGGACATGGCCTGGTGCAACCCGTTCATATTCCCGCCGCCGGCGGCGGCGTCCACGGTCGGTACGTTTCGGCCGATGTATCCCAGCATGCGGTAGTACTGGGAACCACCCAGTTCGTTGCGGGTAAGTCCCACTACGTAGATCGCGTTGCCCGGCGACTTGACATCCATGCTGACGGCCCGGCGAACGTCATCCATCACGCAGATGGCCGATATGAGCAGCGTGGGCGGGATGGCAATGGTCCGGCTGCCGCCAGAAAACTCGTTGTAGAAGCTGTCTTTACCTGATATGAAAGGCGTGCCATAGGCCACGGCCGTGTCGTAACAGGCCCGCGCCGCACGGACCAGCGCGGCGAGCCGGTCGGTCTTGTCCGGGTTTCCCCAGCAGAAATTATCCAGCAGCGCCGTATGTTCGATGCTGCCTCCCACACAGGTGATCTGCCGCAGGGCTTCGTCTATGGCGGAGGCCGCCATCCAGTAGGGATCGATATCTGCATAGGATGGATTGATGCCATTGGCGACGATGACGCCCCTGTTCGATGACAGCACGGGGCGCACGATGGCGGCGTCCCCGGGGCCGTCGTTACGGGCGCCCTGCAGGGGCTTGAGTACGCTGCCGCCCTGAACCTCGTGATCGTATTGCCGCACGACCCATTCCTTGCTCGCGATGTTCCACGACGACAGCAACCGGGTCAGGCTCGAGGAGGGATCGGACCGGTCGGATTCGGCGGGTTCGGGATGGTCCGGCGGTTCCCACCGGGCCGTCCGGACGATGCGCGGCACCCCCCTGTGCAGGAATTCCATGTCCAGGTCCGCGACAGTGGTCTGCTCACCGTCCCCATGCACGTCTCTGCAGGTTACCCTCAACCGCCGGTCGCCGGTAAATGCGCCGATCACCGTGGCCTCTACGTCCTCGCCCGCGCAGAGTTCCCGCAGCGCATCGATGCGATCGGGCGGGACTGCCAGGATCATGCGCTCCTGGGATTCCGAGAGGAAGATCTCCCACGGTTTCAATCCACCGTATTTGAGGGGCGCCAGTTCCAGGTGCACCACCGCGCCCGTTTCCTGGCCCATCTCACCGATTGCCGACGAAAACCCCCCGGCGCCGCAGTCGGTGATGTTCCGGTAGAGCATGCGGTCCCTGGCCTGCATCAGCACGTCGAGGATCTTCTTCTCCTCGATGGGATTGCCGATTTGAACGGCCTGCGTAGCGGTAGATTCCGAAGTCTCGGTCAGTTCGATGGAAGAAAACGTGGCGCCGTGGATGCCGTCCCGGCCCGTCTTCCCGCCTATGGTGACAATGTAATCACCGGGTTCGGCCGACTTTTCACACCGGTCAACCGGAATGACTGCGGCGGTGCCGCAGTACACCAGCGGGTTGCCCAGAAAACGTTCATCGAAGAGGATGGCCCCGTTGACGGTCGGTATGCCCATGCGGTTGCCGTAATCCCTCACGCCCGCGACGACACCCTTGAAAATCCGCTTCGGATGCAACACGCCTTCGGGAAGCTCGTCGTAGGGGAAGTCTGGCGGAGCAAAACAGAACACATCCGTGTTGAAGATGGGCCGTCCGCCCAGGCCCGTGCCGAGCGGATCGCGAATGACCCCGCCGATACCCGTGTTGGCTCCGCCGTAGGGATCCAGCGCCGACGGATGGTTGTGGGTCTCGACCTTGAAAACGAGGTGATAATCTTCGTCGTACTTGATGATGCCCGCGTTGTCGACAAACACGGAAACGCACCGGTCTTCGTTACCCTTCTGCCGGCGGATATCCTCGGTCGCCTTCCTGATGGTGTGGGCGAAGAGGTTGTCAATGCGCTCTGTCCTGCCATCCGAAACGTAATCAATGACCCCGTTGAAGACCTTGTGCTTGCAGTGCTCGGACCAGGTCTGCGCCAGCGTTTCGAGTTCCACGTCGGTCGGATCGCGGCCGATCTCGGTGAAATAGCGGCGAATCGACCGCATTTCCTCCAGGTTCAGGGCTAGCATGCCTTCCCGGCTCAACCGCGTCATTTCGTCATCGGAAGCCTTCAGCAGGCGAATGTTTTCTACCGTGGTATCGGTGGCGGAAGTCATTTGCCCCCTTCGTAGCAGGAATACCTCTCGATCACGTCGTTGGCCAGCAGGCGGCGGCAGATGGTGTCGATCTGCGGCCTGGCAAGCGAACCCGCCAGGATATATCCCCTTCCCGTGTCCACCGATTCGATCCCCGAAATCCCGAGGTCAAGGCCACCTTTCAAGGTCGTCTCGCCCACGGCGTCGGTCACACCCGGTCTGAGCCACACCTCCACGCCCCATTCCCCGGACTTGACCGGGAGGGCGAGGGTGTCCGTTTCAAGGTGGTTCTGGGAGACCGGATCGGTGAGTAAAATCCTGGTGATCTGATCCACTTCCACATCCGACAGTGCGCCGTGAAGGGCATAGAGCCGGACGTAACGCACACGGTCGACCCCGTCGATCCCCAGGTCAATGATATCGCCGCGAAGCCCTTCGCCCACGGCGTCCACCACGTCTTCCTTGTTCACGACAGCGATACGCCAGGTTTTCGATTCGGAGGTCATCCGCCGTTTTCCCCACGGGATGGATCACGGGTCAAGCGAACCTGCGCCCGATTTTGAGAGTGCCAATTTATCCACGGCCACCCCGTATGTCAATCCTAAAGGGAAAACACTTGACTTACCGGGCCATTCCATGTACTTTGGCAATACTGAGGACTGTCACCCTGGCTAAGCCTTCCAATAAGCCCGTACATCTATATTTCGGTTTGTTTGATGGCAACCCCTAGCAGTTCCCGCAGTCTGATCAAGAACGTATATTCAGGTATAAATCGCACCCGCTGGATTATCCTTCCGCTTGTCTGACGATGGCGTCTTTGCCGCTCGTTTTTCTCTGACAGGATCCTGTATGGCACGCATCGTTCGACACACCGTTTTAACCACAAGGAAACACGTTGTGACGGAACCCGCGCCTGCATAGGCCGGAGCGGAACAGGTGGACTACGCGTGGTGCATGGCGCGGATGGGAGGTGACGCAAGATCGCTACATCAAATCAAGAGTCCTATGGCAACGGGGCGAGATACGAACAGGCGCTGTATCGCTACCTGGCCGAAATGTCCAAGTATCCGTTGATAACGGCCGAAGAGGAAGTCAGGCTGGCCCGCCTGATCAAGCAAGGTGACCAGAACGCTTTGGATCAGCTGGTGAAGGCCAACCTGAGATTCGTCGTCAGCGTTGCCCGTCAGTATCAGAACTACGGCTTGCCCCTGCTGGACATGATCAACGAAGGCAACATGGGCCTGATGCGGGCCGCCAAGAAGTTCGACGAAACAAGGGGTTACAAGTTTATCTCCTATGCCGTCTGGTGGATACGCCAGGCCATCATCCAGTCCATAGCAAACCAGTCGAGAACCGTGCGGGTTCCCGTCAATCGCTCTGAAGAACTCCGACGAATCAAGCAGACCTCCAAACATCTTCAGCACGAACTCGGTCGAAAACCCGATATCGATGAAATCGCCCAGGAAATGGACATCACGGTCGAAGAAATAAACGAAGCGCTCAGTTCATTCAGCCATTGCATCTCCCTCGATGTCCCCTTCAATCACGATGACGACCGCAGCCTGCTTGACCTCCTGCCCGATGAAATGCAGACGGCGCCGGACGAAAACACCATGCTGCAGTTCCTGAAGTCGGATGTCGGCAAGGTGCTGGACACGCTTCCGGACCGGGAAGCGGAGGTAATCCGCCTGTATTTCGGCGTAGGTTCGGTAAGGGCCCATACGCTCGAGGAAATCGGCATTCGTTTCGGTCTTACGAGGGAACGGATTCGCCAGATCAAGGAACGGGCACTGCAGCGGTTGCGTCACGCTACCCGAAGCGGCAAGCTCAGTCCCTATCTCCGTGACGATGACTAAGCGGTAAGCTTTGTCTGAATGCAGCATGAAACCCCGGCGCGTATTCGCATTCACGCCGGGGTTTTTTTCGTGTCGTGTGGAACCGTATGCCGGCCTGGACGGTTCTTAGAAAATAGTTGTTTCAAGCCCGTTTCAACTGTAGTTTGATCCGTGGTATCAATCGAAATCGAGCGCGGTCCCGGGTACGGGAACAAGGGAAGAAGAGACATGCTCACGCAGATGAAAGGCCTGATCGCCAGAACTTTCGGCACCAAGCACGACAGGGACGTCAAGCGACTGGAACCCATCGCAGAAATCGTGAACGAATGGGCCGACGAATACCAGGCGCTTGGCGAAGATCAATTCCCCGACAAAACGAGGGAGTTCCGGGGCAGGTGGGAAGAAGGCGAGTCGCTGGACGACATCCTGCCCGAAGCCTTCGGGCTGGTAAAGGAAGCGTGCAGACGCATGATCGGAAAATCCTGGACGGTTCCGGGGCAGGGCGAGATGGTCTGGGACATGACGCCCTACGACGTACAGATCATCGGCGGCATCGTGCTCCACGAAGGAAAAATCGCCGAGATGGCGACGGGCGAAGGCAAGACGCTCGTGGCCCTGTTCCCCATGTATCTCAACGGCCTGACCGGCCAGGGCGCCCATCTGGTGACGCACAACGAGTTCCTCGCCAAGCGCGACCGGGCCTGGATGGGGCCGGTCTTCGAGTTCCTCGGTCTCACCGTCGAGTGCCTGGAGACCAATGACCCGGATATGGAACGGAAGAAGGCGGGCTACCTGGCAGACGTTACCTACGGCACCACCAACGAATTCGGCTTCGACTACCTACGGGACAACATGAAGTGGCGTCTGGAGGATCGCGTGCAGCGGGGACGCAGCTACGCCATCGTCGACGAGGTTGATTCGATCCTGATCGACGAAGCCCGCACGCCTCTCATCATCGCCGGAGAGGTAAGCGAATCGAACAGCGGCAAGTACGCCGAATCGCTGCCGGACGTACAGAAACTGATGCGCGCGCAGACCCGCTTCGTGGCCAGGATCATCGCAGAAGCCGAAGCGGTGTTGGACGAAGCCGAGTACGCCTCCGACGCCGGGATCAAATTGTTACAGGCGCAGCGGGGCATGCCTAAGAACAAGAAACTGCTCAAAATTCAGCAGGAGACCGGCATCAAGAAACTGATACAGCAGGTGGAAGGTGATTTCATCCGGGAGAAAAAGTTGCCGGTCCTAGACGATGATCTCTTCTTCACGGTGGACGAAAAGACCCGCCACACCGAGATCAACGAGAAGGGCAGGGAATTGCTCTCGCCGGGCGATCAGGAGCTCTTTATCATTCCCGATCTCAGCGAGGGCATAGTGGAAATCGAATCCGACGCGAGCCTCACCGAACCGCAGAAGGACGAGAAAAAAGCCCAGCTGGAGAAACTGTACGCCGAACGCAGTGAACGGATCCACAACATGCACCAGCTGCTCCAGGCCTACGCGATTTACGAGAAGGACATCGACTACGTGATCGAGGACGACAAGGTCGTCCTGGTGGACACGTTCACGGGCCGCCTGATGTACGGCCGGCGCCTGGCTGAAGGCCTGCACCAGGCCATTGAGGCCAAGGAAGGCGTGAAAATCGAGCAGGAAACCCGCACGGTCGCCTCCATCACTATCCAGAATTACTTTCGCATGTACGACACGCTGGCGGGCATGACCGGTACGGCGGTGACGGAAGCGAACGAGTTTTTCGGGATCTATAGTATGGACGTGGTGGAAATACCCACCAACCAACCCGTCCGGCGCATGGACTACGAAGACCTGGTCTACCGGACCCGCCGGGAGAAGTACAACGCTGTCCTCGACGAGATCGAGGAGATAAACACCCGTCGGCGTCCGATCCTGATCGGGACCACGTCCGTCGACGCCTCGGAGACGCTGAGTCGCATGCTGAAGAGGCGGGGTATCAAGCACAACGTGCTCAACGCCAAGTTTCACCAGCAGGAAGCCGAAATCATCGCGAACGCCGGGCAGCCCGAGTCCGTGACCATCG
This sequence comes from bacterium, assembly GCA_965262815.1. GTDB lineage: Bacteria > JAAXHH01 > JAAXHH01 > JAAXHH01 > JAAXHH01 > JAAXHH01. The sequence continues at coordinate 1,765,105 of OZ253560.1, forward strand.
CCACCAATATGGCTGGCCGAGGGACCGACATCAAACTCGGCGCCGGTGTGGTGAAGTGCGATCGCTGCCACCTTGTAAACGGCGAACCAATGAACACCCCCACCGCGGAAGGGCTGACCGTGAGGGACTGCATGGCCGATATGCCCTGCGGACTCCATATCATCGGAACGGAGCGCCACGAAGCCCGGCGCATCGACCGGCAGCTCCGCGGCCGGTCCGGCCGCCAGGGTGACCCCGGTTCCTCTCGATTCTTTCTCTCTCTCGAGGACGACCTGATGCGTCTCTTCGGGTCAGAGCGCATCGCCGCCGTCATGGACCGCCTGAAGATACCGGAAGGCGAAGTGATCGAACATTCCATGGTCACCCGCTCCATAGAACGGGCGCAAAAACGGGTGGAAGCCCAGCATTTCGACATGCGGAAGCACGTGCTCGAGTACGACAACGTCATGAATCAGCAGCGCGAAGCCGTGTACGACCGCCGCCTGCACGCCCTTGAGCGGAAAGACCTCCGGAACGACGTCATCGAAATGATTCGCGGCGTAGCGGAACGGAAGGTCGCGGAATACACCGATCCCAAGAGCTATCCCGAGGACTGGGAGCTGGATGCGCTGAGCGCCGACCTGGCCCGCAACTTCCACGTCGCCGTGGTGGTGGCCGAAGAAGAAATGTCCGATTTGAACGTAGAGTCGCTGGTGGAACTGGTCAACGAGAAGATGTTGGAATCCTACGAGCGTAAGGAATCGGGGCTGGCGCCGTCACCGGAACTGATGCGCGACCTCGAGCGCTTCGCAACCCTCCACGTCATCGACAATGCCTGGCAGGAGCACCTGTACGAGATCGATCGGATGCGGGAGGGCATCGGCCTGCGCGCCTACGGCCAACTGGATCCCCTGATCCAGTATAAGAAAGAAGCCTACGCGATGTTCGAAGAATTGTGGGACCGGCTGGACGAGGAGATCGTCAAGACCGTGTTCAATGCCGAACTGGCCGAAACGCGGGTGCCGCGTCAGGAAACCCCGACCAATATGCGGGAGATTCACCAGGAAGCCCCGGCCATGGCCGGCATGTCGGCGGTAGATACCGATGAAACCGCCGGCGCCCAACGGGGTGAACGGCGGGGGTCAGGCTCCAGCGAAAGATCATCCCGGTCGAAACCCGTCAAGGTCGAACAGAAAGTCGGCCGAAACGCACCCTGTCCCTGCGGAAGCGGTAAGAAGTACAAGAAGTGTCACGGCGCGGGCGTCGCCTGACATACCCTCTATTCGTCCTCGGCGCCGATCTGGCCCAGGTCCAGGTCCACCTCATCGCGCCGCTGGTTCCTGGCGATCCTTCCATCCTGCACCCACAGGATGCGGTCTGATACATCCAGCATCTTCAGATCGTGGGTCGCGGAAATGATCGTCACCTGCTTCTCCTGGTTCAACTCTCTCAATAGTTCGATAATCTCGCGGCCCGTTTTCCGGTCCAGGTTTCCAGTGGGTTCATCGGCGAGTACGATGGCCGGATCGTTGGCCAGCGCGCGGGCGACGGCGACGCGCTGTTGCTGCCCGCCGGACAGTTCCAGCGGTTTGTGCTGCACACGTTCTCCCAGGCCCACGAGCGAGAGCAGGGAAACGCCCTTGTCGATGGCTTCATCCGTAGCCAGTCCGGCGAAAATCATCGGCAGGGTCACGTTTTCCAGGGCGGTCATGACCGGAATCAGGTTGAAAGTCTGAAAGATGTAACCGATCTTCCGGCATCGCAACCAGGCCAGTTCGTAGGCGTCCAACTGGGCGACGTCGACCTCATCGATGTAGACCTTGCCTTCCGTGGGCTTGTCCAGCGCGCCGATCATGTTGAACAGGGTGGACTTCCCCGAACCGGAAGGACCCATGATGGATATGTACTCTCCACGCTGCACTTCCATGTCTATGCCCTTGAGGGCCTCGAGGGAGAGTTTACCCATCAGGTAGACTTTTTTTACGCCGCGTGTACGAACGATATTCTGCGTTTCGGTCTCCGGCGCATCCATTACCGCGGTCTGTTCTTCCGACATATCCTGCCCCTTTCACGGGTCCGTTCCAGGTCCGGTCGTTCCGGCATGGCGTTCCAGTTGATATTCGACGTTAAACTTCCGTGCGCATGGCGTCGGCCGGCGGCATCTGCGATGCCCTGTACGCGGGATACAGCGCCCCGATGATGGCGAGGCCCAACCCGGCGCCCAGCGAATACAATCCGCTACGGGCGACATCCACCACGGGAAAAAATACCAGCGGATCCCACCCATACGATGACATCATGGAAACCGTCATGAACAGGCATCCGAGTATTACCCCGCCCACCGATCCCACCAGACCCTGGAAGGTGGACTCGAGCACGAAAATCTGAATGATGAATTTGTCCAGGGCTCCCAGGCATTTCATGGTCCCGATTTCCCGGTACCGTTCGGTCACCGACATCAACATGGCATTGGTGATACCGACCACGCAGACCAGCAGCGAAAGAGAAACGAGCCATATCTGTTGCGTGGCCGAGTCTCCGTCGGCGCCCTTCTGTTCCAGCAGTGCCCTGACCTGCGGGGAGCCGTTTTCCACGAGTACCTCGTTAATGGATGCTCCGACCAGGATGGACATCAGGAAGGCGATGGCGAAAAAGATGCCGCCGATCGTGATCATCGACCGCCAGAACCTGATTTTCAGGCTGCGGAAACTGATCTCGATCGCCTTGGACAAGGGCAGCGATATCTGCTTCTCGGTCGTACCGGCCGTCGTGACCGATTCTGTCGTCATGCGCTCTTCTCTCCTTTTGTGTTTGCCACGGCCAGTCCGATCAATCCTTTTTCCGTGAGTTGTTTCAGATAGGTCAGCGTGGAGACTTCCGCTTCCTTCCGTTCGAGTTTGTACTCGTTCCGTATCGTAGATATGACGTGATCCACCGTGTTCTGTCCGTCACAGAGCTCCCAGAGGAAGGAACCTATCCGGTCCAGCACCACCGTTCTCCGGCCGGGCACGTAGAATACCCTGGACAGCAGGTTGATCCACCAGGTTTTACGCCTGGGAATGCCCAGCACTATTTCCCCGTCGGAGTTTTCTTCACAGGTCAGTTTTCCGTTGCGTATCGGCTTCGAACGCAGTAACTCCCTGCGCGGCAGCGAGGGCGATTTCTTTCGAAAGAGCGACATCGTTTACGACCCGTGAGAACGGTTACCGCCCTGGAAAGGGCGTTCCCGACTCGTACATTCAGTGGCACATCACCGTGCCGGCGATTTCATCCAGGACGTCCAACCGGTGCGCCTCGTCCATGTGGCGCAGCGCATAGAGCCTATTGCCATCGATACAATGCCAGACGCAACAACTCAATGGTTTTTTTCGCGGTCGGCGCCAGGGCAGCCATGCCATCTTGCTGTGAACCGTCTCGGGATCCACCCCCTCACCCGTTCCCCGGATACCCGGGTGATCAAAGCAGGTACCATGGAATTCAGCCCAGTTTTCGATCTCGCGTCCATAGGTATCCTGGAACCAGTCTTCGAACGTTCGGTTTTCGAGATGCATCTCGGCGAGACTCATTCTTTCCAGTTCCAATCTGGCGCCGCCGCTTTCAAATGTCAACTCGATCCGTCCCGTCAGGAACGAGTGCTTCTTCAAGGACCAGGCGGCAGGAAGTTCGAGTTTCATCCCGTAAACGGCCCAGACGGCCACTTCGCCGCGCGCATGGTCGTCCAGGGTGTTCAGTAGCTTCGAGGCCAGGGCCATGAGGGATTCTCCTCCGCGGCCGAGCACCTGTGCGAAGACCGTCCTTCCGCAGGTTTCGCACATCCAGAGACTTCCATAGGCCTGCAGGGGATCCCGTCCTTCCGTGCGCCAGTGGAATCCCTCCACCGTTCTATCCTGTAATACGGACTCGTTTTTAATAAGCCCCAGGTCCCTCCGCACCTTGACCGGGGGTGCTTTCTTTCCTCCCTTTCCGGCCAGGTTCTTCAGGTATCTCGCGACTACCTGGTCGACCGGCTCCCCGCCGCGGGTACGCTCCCACCTCAGTTCGAAGCGGGGCATTTCCGCATCGTCGAGCCGCAGGTAGCCCGTAGCATTATCCCCCGTTACCGCGCCGATGCTCCACTCTTCCGGCCTTTCGAAATACAGGTGCTGCCAACCGGTAACAGCCCAATTTGAAGTTCCGCGATTCATGGGGCCTTGTCACCTCGCGGTGGACCCTGACCGCCCATCGATCCGGGGGTGCCGGGGCCGTTTACCGGTGACCGGTCCGCCTGCGACCGGGCCGCCCGCGCGAACCCGATGGCGTAATGAATACCCGATCCGACGACGCAACAGAGCGCCGCCCACAGGGCCCACTCCCCGTAAGGTTGCAGGTCCAGGGTGTAAAGGATGAGCGTGCCTCCCATGACGAGCGTGGTCAGCTTGCCGATCCGGTCTGCGGGAATGACCATGCTGCCCGGTTTGAGATACAGGTACACGCCCGCGCCCAGTATGGACAGGTCGCGGGTTATGATCAGCGCCGCGGTCCACAGGGGAAATTCACGAAACAGGACCAGGAAGACCGCCATGCTGCCGACCAGGATCTTGTCGGCCAGTGGGTCGAGGACAAGCCCCCATTTACTTTGCCAGTCGAACCGTCGCGCCAGGTAACCATCGGCCGCGTCCGTCAGAAAGGCCCAGCCAAGCAGGATGGAAACGCCCAGGTACGAATCCCGGGCGAATCCCCAGTATATGAAGGGTACGGCGACTATGCGGGAAAGGGACAGCAGGTTGGGCGGCGACCAGAACCATCCCGCCTTCTCATCCGGTACGATATCCGGGTTCATGTCGCTGTCCTGTACGTTGCTCATACCGCCGCCGTGCGCCGCAGCATTTCACGGGCGTGGGTAAGGGCCATGGTGTCCACCGTTTCTCCCGCCAGCATCCGGGCAATCTCCTGGACCCTGCCGTCTTCGTCCAGGTGATCGACCAGCGTGACGGATTTGCCTCGAGTGGACTGCTTGTGCACGGTAAAATGCGTACGGCCCCAGCAGGCCACCTGGTGAAGATGGGTAATACAAAGCACCTGGTGGTCCCTCGACAGCAGTTTCAACCGGTGACCGACCGATTCGGCGATGCGTCCACCGATGCCTATATCCAGTTCGTCGAACACCAGTGTAGGCATACGGTCCGATTCGGCAAGGATCACCTTCAGGGCCAGCATGATCCGGGATATCTCCCCGCCGGACGCGATGTTCACCAGCGGTTTGAGCTCTTCTCCGGCATTGGGCGAAATCAAGAATTCGATCCGGTCCATCCCGCGGGCGTCCACCCGGTAAGTGCGGCCGTCGATACGAAGCGGGCCGTCATCGGACTCCTGCCATGCAATCCCCACCTGGAATCCCGTCTTTTCCATGCCGAGTTCCGCCAGCTCCGCCACCACCCTGCGTTCCAGTTTGCGCGCTACTTGCTTTCGCCGGTCCGAGAGGGTCCTGGCCCTCTCCGTCAGTTCTTGCCGGGCCGTATCCACTTCGGCGCCTATCCGGTCCCTGCTTTCGTCGACAGAGTCCATTCGGCCGAGTTCCACGGCGATCTGGTCACGGTAGGCAGACACCTCCTCGAGCGTTGCGCCGTATTTGCGCTTGAGACGCCCAATGAGATCCAGGCGGTCGAGCACCTCCTCCAGGCGCACCGGATCGTACTCGATGCGATCCCGGTACCGCTGTAGGAAATCGGCGCAGTCGTCCAACTGGTAACGCGCGCCCCGAATACCCTCGAGCGCTTCGCCCAGCGAGGGATCGATACGCTCCGATTCCTCGAGTAAGCGGATGATCCCGGCCAGTCTGTCGACGATCGCGTCGTCCCGCTCGGCGAGGGCCTCTTGGGCGTCGGAGGCGACACGGATCAACTGCTCGGCGTGTTCCAGGACGGCCCGCTCCCGGTCCAGGTCTTCGTCCTCTCCCGGTGTCATCTCCGCCCGGTCGAGCTCGTCCAGTTGAAAGCGGTACAGGTCTTCCCGCTCCCGGGTGTTGGCGAGTTCACTGTCCAGCTTCCTCAGCGCTTCGGTCCGTTCTGCGAAACGCCGGTAGGCTTCGGCGACGTGTTGTTTCGGTTCTCCGATGTCCACGAATCCGTCCAGGAATTCCTGGTGGGTCCGCGGGTTCAACAAAGACTGGTGGTCGTGCTGTCCGTGCAGGTCCACCAGCAGGACGCCCAGTCTCTTGAGGACGGAGACCGTGACCAGGCTGCCGTTGATCGTGCACCTGCTGCGGCCGTCGCGACTGACCTCCCTCCTGACGATGAGCGTCCGGTCTTCGGGGTCAACGCCGATTTCCGACAGCAGGACCTGAACCGGCGCGTCGCTTTCCCATTCAAACAACCCTTCGATCGTCGCGGTCTGCTCGCCGCTTCGTATGGACTCCGACGTGGCGCGATCACCAAGTATGAGCCCCAGCGCACCAATCAGGATGGACTTGCCGGATCCGGTTTCACCCGTAAGTACGTTCAACCCGGGGGTGAATTCGATATCCACCTCGTCCAGCAGTGCGTAGTTTCTTACCCTCAGGTTCGCGAGCATAGGTCACAGCAGGATTGATGTGACGGGATGATTCCCAGATGATTCAGCGTTCACCCCATTTCAGCTTCGTACGCAATACATCGTAAAAAGACCGTTCCGCGAACCGGATCAGCTGGACGGTGTGTGACGCCCGGAAAATCTCGACAGAGTTTCCAGGCTGTATAGCCACGTTTTCCTGGCCGTCCATCGTGAGCAGGAGATCGGGATGGTCGGCCCGTACTTCTATCATGATGCGGTCCTGCGCGGAAAGCACCATGGATCGGTTCGACAGGGTATGGGGACAGATGGGCGAGACGACGATCGCCTCCATATGGGGCGCCACGATCGGGCCGCCCGCCGCCAGCGAGTAAGCCGTGGACCCGGTCGGCGTGGAGACGATCAACCCGTCGGCGAATACGTTGTTTACAAATTGGCCGTTAACATAAATGCTCAATTCTATGACCCGGCAGATCGATCCCTTGTCGATCACGATATCGTTCAGCGCGCAGAAGCCTTCATCGCGATCGTTTTGCGTTGTAGGTCCGTTTCCAATCCTTCCCTGCAGGACCTGCCTCTTGTCCAGTGTAAATTCGCCGTCGAAAACCCTTTCAACGGCAACTCCCAGCTCCTCGGGCGTCGTCTGCATCATGAACCCGAGCTTGCCTGAGTTGACCCCCAGGATGGGAATGCCGGAAGGTCCCACCAGGCGCGCGGTTTTGAGCAGGGTCCCGTCCCCCCCGATGGCGATGACCCAGTCGACGTCCCGTGCGGCCCCATCGTCCGTTGCGACGACCAGGCAGTTCCGCCGGGATTCCTCTTCGGTGACCATTTCGGCCAGTTCGGCCGAAAGCGTTGGCCGTCCCGACCGCGACGAAAGCAGACGGGCTAGTTCCGGTATCAGGTGGCTGACCACGGGCCGGGCGGGATTGGCTATGATGCCCACGCGATTCATCAGAACGACCTTCCGATCAGGTATTCCGCCCAGTTGACCAGGTATCCCTTATAAGAAGAGTCGGGAATCGCGTCGAGATTTCGAATGGCATCGGCCACGCGTTGCTCCATGAGCGATCGGGCGTATTCAAGACCACCGTGTTTCAGGATAAGCTCCCGCACCTCTCCGATCTGTTCGTCCGTCGCCCCCGGCTTTCCGACTACATCGAGTATAAACCGCTTTTCGGCGTCCGAAGCCCGGTGGTAGGTGTGTATAAGCAGCAGTGTGCGCTTCCCTTCCCGGAGATCGGAACACACCGGTTTGCCGAGCGTGGCCTCGTCGGCCGTGAGGCCCAGGATATCGTCCTGTAGTTGAAAGGCCACGCCGCATTTACCCGTAAAAGAAGAAATCGCCCGTACCATGGGGTGGTTGCGGTCCGGCGTATTCAGGCCGATCATGGCGCCGGCGGCGCCGGCGAACGCGTAGAGCGTACCGGTTTTACGCCAGAACATGGCGGTCACGGCCTCTTCGTCCAGGCTGTCCATGGGCGCCTTGGCATACTGAATGTCCAGCGCCTGGCCACCGACGAGGGCCAGCAGGACGTCCGTTTCCAGGTACCGGATCAGTTCGATCACCATCTCGCCGTTGCCCGCGTCCGCGTCGTACAGTTCGGACAGGAGCGAGATCGCCCACCCGTGCTGTACCTCGCCCGTCATGATTCCGATGGACAGTCCGTAGTGGCAGGCTTCCGCTTCATCAAAGTCCTTCGTGGCCAGCGCTCGTTGCCGAAACTCCTCGTGAACGGTGCGCGCCCCGCGCCGTAGCGTGTCCCGGTCCATGATATCGTCATGGACTATGGTCCAGGTGTGGAACAGTTCAATCGCGACGGCCGCGGGGGTTGCCATCGGCTCCTCCCCGCCGACGGCGCCGCAGGAAAAATACAGTACGCAGGGACGGAGTACCTTTCCCGACGCCCGAAGGTAGCTGTACACCCCGTCATGTATGTCCCGGGGGATGAAAAGCGTTTTCCTGTGGTCCCGTTCCAGGAAATCGGTCACCCATTCCTTGCGCACCGCCAGGGCTTCCAGAAATGCCTGATGTTCAGTGGTGGTTGTCATGATCAGAATTTAAGATCGTCGTCCTGGCCGGCTGTTGACTCTGGTTCCAGAGGTTCGATTACGAACCGGCCATTCTCCACTCGGACCAGCTTCCGCACCCGTTCGTCCGCCGCGTTCAACTGTCCCGTGCAGATCCGGGAGAGTTCGATGCCTTCCTGGAACAGGGCAAGCGATTCATCCAACGGAAGATCGCCCCTTTCCATGCGTTCAACGATATGCTCCAGACGCTTCAATGCTTCCTCGAAGGTCGGCCCTTCCTTTTCATTCATCGCGGTCATCCCTGTGATTGCTTGTGATTCTTGGGGTTGGACTCATCGAAGAGGCTGAAGGAAGCCGCCTCTTCCCTTTGAGGTTTCTTACGAGAGGAAAGCGGTACCGGTGCCGATTTGCCTCGCAAGTGTTCCACGCGGCAGAGCGCTTCGCCTTCGTGTAACCGTACGTTCACGCGGTCGTCGACCCGGAGGTCTTCCGCGCTGTGGATTATTTTGCCATCGGAGGCGCTGTGACAGACCGCGTAACCCCGTTCCAGGACGGAGAGGGGACTGAGGGCCTGCAGTCTACCTGCCAGGCTGCCCACGAGCTGGCTGCGCGTGTCATGGGCATGGACGTGCCGGTCGATCAGACGGCGGGTCAGTTCATCGGTAAACTGGGCGTACTGCGCGATCTGGTCGACGGGCCGGCGAAATCCGTAGCTGGAGACCAGCGTGGCTACACGTTGACGGTTCCGGTCCATGTACCCGGCCATGCTTCCGCACAGACGCTTCATGGATCCATCCAGCCGTTCCGTCAGTTCCCGCAGGTCGCGAACGACGATTTCGGCCGCGCCCGAAGGTGTAGGAGCCCGGTGGTCGGCCACGAAATCGGACAGGGTAAAGTCCGTTTCATGTCCCACGGCCGAAACCACGGGAATCCGGGACTTGAAAATGGCCCGGACCACCGCCTCTTCGTTGAAAGCCCACAGGTCTTCCACCGAACCGCCGCCTCGACCGACGATCAGCACGTCTACCTCGCCGTATGCGTTCATCTCTTCGATGGCTTGCGCGATTTCAGCCGCGGCGCCTTCTCCCTGCACGGGCGTGGGTCTCAGGATGATCGATACCCAGGGCGCCCTTCGACGCAGAACCTGTATGATGTCGCGGATCGCCGCTCCTGAACCGGAAGTAATCACTCCCACGCGATCCGGAAAGGAAGGCAGCGCCTGCTTGTGTTCCTCCAGGAACAGCCCCTCTTGCTCGAGCAGCGATTTCAGCCGTTCAAAGGCTGCCTGCAGCGCGCCTGCGCCGACGGGCTTCAGCCGCTGGGCAACCAGCTGGTATTGACCCTGCACTTCGTAGACGGAAAGGACACCCTGGGCAATCACTTCCATGCCGTCCTCGGGCTCGAAGGTAAGTTTCCGGTTGGCCGTACGCCACATGACGCAGCGCAACTGGCTGCGGTCATCCTTCAGGGAAAAGTAGGCATGACCGGAGGAGTGCCGTTTGTAATTGGAGATTTCACCCGAGACCGATAGGTAGGCAAAGGCCTCTTCGAGCAGCGTTTTAATCCCCGCGGTCAGTTCGGTAACGGTAAGGATTGTGGTGTCGGCATCAGTCCCCAAGCCTGGTTTCCTCCCCTGCCCATGTCGTCGACCGTGCCGTTACTTTGCGATTTCGACCGCACGGGTCTGCCGGATGACGGTTACCTTGATTTGACCCGAGTATTCCATCTTGACCTGGATTTTACGTGCGATTTCGGTGGCGAGTTGCACCGCCCGGAGGTCGTCCACTTCTTCGTGATCGATCATGACCCGGACTTCTTTTCCGGCTTTCATCACGAAGGCGCTGGATACGCCCTCAAAGGAACTCACCAGCTTTTCCATTTCCCGGAGTCGACTTACGAATTTCTCCAGCGGCTCCCGGAGTGCGCCGGGCCTGGACACGGAGAGGGCGTCGGCGGTTTTCACCACCACGGCCATGGGGCCGGCCTCTTCCAGGTTCTCGTGGGCAAAGTCTATACATTCCAGTACTTGGGGCGGTTCGCCGTACTTTTCAGCCGCCGACCTGCCCAGTTCGCCATGGGCGCCTTCCGGTCCGCCTTCCACGGCCTTGCCGATGTCGTGGAAAAGCCCGCAACGCTTGGCCATGGTGACGTCCATCTCCAGTTCCTGGGCTATCAGACCCGACAGTTCCGCCACCTCGCGGCTGTGATGCAGTGCGTTCTGTCCACAGGTCATACGGTACTTCAGCTGGCCGAGCAGCATGGCCAACTCGGGGCGGACGCCGGTTACGCCCAGGTCGAACAGTACCTGGTCTCCCGTCTCCTGGATCAGGTCGCCGATTTCTTCCTGGGTCTTGGCGACTACCTGCTCGATGAAACCGGGGTGTATTCGGCCGTCCTGGATCAACTTCTCCATGGAGAGCTTCGCGATTTCGCGGCGCATGGGATTGAAACCGGAGAGGACGACGGCGTTGGGCGTATCGTCGACGATGACATCGATCCCGGTTGTCATTTCGAACGCCTGGATATTCCGCCCATCGCGCCCGATGATGCGGCCTTTCATTTCATTGTCGGGCAGCGAAATAACCGATGTCGTCGTTTCCGTCACGTGATCCAGCGTGTATTTCTGCATCGCGTGCGTGATGATTTCCCGGGCCTCGACCTGTGCGTTCTGGCGGGCTTCTTCAACGATGCTTCGCGCCTGTTGACCCGCTTCGGTGCGGATACGGGCATCGATATTGCTAAACAGGGACCGCCTCGCCTCTTCGGTTGTCATGCCTGCGGACTGTTCCAGCTGTTCGGTCTGCTGCTTGACCAGGCGATCCAGTCGTTCTTCTTCTTCCGCGATTTTCTCGTCCCGCTCCTGCAACGACCGCAGTTGACTCTGGATCCCGCGTTCCCGCTTGGCTACATAGTCGGCCTTGCGCTCGATATTCTGTTCCCTGATCGCGATCCGTTTTTCCGCCCGCTGGAATTCCTGTCGGGCCTTGTTGCTCTCACGCTCGAATTTCACCTTGGCCTGATAGGATTCCTCCTCCGTTTCGATCCTGGCCGTCTTCTTTATCGTTTCAGATTCTTCCACCGCCTCTGCTAGGATGCTCTCAGCCAAACGCTCCGCACTGTCAGACTTACGTTTTTCGACACGCTTTCGAACGTACCAACCGACGAGAAACATGATCAGGGCGGTGCCGGCATAGAGACTTATCGTCACAACCATAGTGGCAGCCACCTTCTGCAATAGTGGTTTTGAAACCGGTCATGGCTCGTTCCTCAACTGGGTCAAACGCCCGTTTTCGATCTGCTTTCATGTTCAGGAATCGAGGTTTTCCAGCAATTCGTCCATGCGCCGGATCAGGTCCGTGATCCGATCGTCCTGCATGGACTCCGATACAACCTGTTCTTTCTTTTGCGCTCGTTCTTTGTGCAACTCATCGGCGATCCTGATCGCCGTGAGGACGGCCACGCTGGTGAGGGACTGCATGGTCACGCTGACAGGCACCTCGCGCATGCGCTCGTCGACGTATGCGGCGATCCGCTGAATGTACTCGGCTTCCTCTTCCGCCTGTATAGGATACTCGGTACCACAGATGTTGACCCGAACCGTAACTTTTGAGTCATCCATAATGTGTTCATCCCCGTAAGTAGCCGATGCCTGAATCGGGCGCGATACGAACGACAATTACCGGTCCGTTTTCTCCTCTTGAAGCCTGCGTCGAGATCCCGCTGCCGGTCCCCGACCGACGCATACCCGCGGGTTCAAACTGGATGCCAGGGAGCCGTTGATTCACAGGCAACCGGCTCACTCGAGACGGACGGCCGTGAATGACTGGAAGAACAAAAGGGGCAGATCTTACTCGATGACGTCGAGCCGGGACAGCATGGTGTCAATGCGCGCCTTGATGTCGTCCTGCTTGACGCGCAACTCCTGATTTTCCTGTTCCAGCTCTTCTTTCGAGGTGGTCGACTGCTCCTGGACGCGCTGCAGGTCCTGAACCTGTGATTCCAGGTTCTGGTTCTGGTTGCGCAGTTCCGTGTTTTCGTCCTTCAGTCGCTGAATCAGGTCAATCATCGTTTCAATACGGTTCAACAACAGCTCTATGGATTGCTCTTGCATAAATCCCTCCGCTGGAGTGGTTCTTGCGCGCCTCTACGGAGCTATGCACGAAGTTCCGCCCGGTACCGCTTTACCAGTCGGCGCAGCACCTTATCCTGAAGCGAAGAAACCTCGGCGTCCGTCAGCGTTCGTTCATCGGATCGAAATCGCAGGGCGTACGCCATGCTCTTCCGGTCAGCGGCTATCTGCTCTCCGCGATACACGTCAAACAATTCGACGGCCTCCAGCAGGTCGCCGCAACACGTGCGTATTTCTTCCAGTATGTCCCGATGAGAAACTTCATCGGGTACGACAATTGCCAAATCTCTTTCAACCGCCGGGTACTTCGGCGGCGAATGATAGGTCCTTCGTTCAGATGCACGACCGAACAAGACCCCGCAGTCGATCAAGCCCATCAACACGGGCTCCCGGATCTCGTACCGGTCAAGGACCCGGTGCGCTACGAAGCCGAAACGACCGATCGGCAGACCGTCCGCGCGTAGTTCACCGACCCGGTTTACGTCGAACAGTGGGTCGTCTTTATCATACGGGACTGTTTCAACCCTGTCAAGTCCTAACCGCCCCAGCAGCGCTTCGGCCAGACCCTTCAAATCGAAGAAGTCAAAAGCCCCTGGAGACCCGTCCCAGTGGGGGCGGTGGCGTTGTCCCGTGACAGATATGCAAAGGTGAACGGGCTCGTCGGGAAGGTCGCCGGGTTTTGGCCAGAACACCCGGCCGACTTCGAATACACGGATGTCACGCACTTTTCGATTGGCGTTCCAGCGTATGACGTTCAACACGGATGCCGCAAGATTCGTGCGCATGGCCGACAGATCCGGACTCAGGGGATTGTCGACCAGCAGGCTGGGTTGGGCGGGATCTATTAGTTCGTTCAGATCGGGGTGTACGAAACTGTGGGTAACCACTTCCGTGAAACCAAATCCGGCCATCGTATCGCGCAGCCGCTGCTGGTCGTCCTGATGATCGCGGCGGACCCTTTCCCTTTCCCGGGCCTCGGGCGACTCGTCGTGTTTGGGCGAGGAAGTGACGGGTTCGATCCGGTCGTATCCATGAAGACGGGCGACCTCCTCGATCAGGTCCACTTCGCGGGATATATCCCTTCGGAAAGAAGGCACCCGGACTGCGAGATCGCTGTTTTCGGTCTGAACTTCAAACTTCAGGTTCCGCAGCAATGCGGCGATTTCGTCACGGTCTATACTTGTACCCAGCAACCCGTTTACGCGGTTCGTTCTAAGCTGGATGACCGAATCCGGTTCGGCCGGCGTTCGGACGTCGATCCCGCCCGTGGCCACCGTGCCCCCGGCCACCTCGGCAATCAGCGCCGCGGCCCGGGTAACGGCCTTTCCCTGCAATTCCGGATCCATGCCCCGCTCAAACCGCCGGGACGCGTCCGTCGGCAGCTGCAACGCCTTCGAACCGCGCCGTACCCGTACCGCGTCGAAACAGGCGCCCTCCAGGAACACCCGGTCGGTATCGGCTGTGATCTCGGTGTTCAAACCGCCCATCACGCCGCCGACCCCGATGCCCCTTTCATGATCGGCAATCATCAGGATCTCGGAATCCAGCTTACGGTCCACGCCGTCGAGGGTGGTAAACACTTCCTCCTCGCAGGCACGCCGTACGACGATACCGTGTCCGGCCAACTGGTCCAGGTCATAGGCGTGCAACGGCTGGCCCATCTCAAGCATGACATAGTTCGTGACGTCAACAACATTACTGATGGACCGTATGCCGGCGGCTTCGACCCGTCGTTTCAACCAGTCAGGTGAAGGTCCGATCCGGATGCCCGTGATCACTCGGCCCACGAAACGGGGGCAATCCAGGGGAACCTCGACGCGGACATTCGCCAGGGACTCGACGGGAGGACCCGTTTCAACGATACCGGTGGGCGGCATGCGCAGTTCGCCGCCCGTCAGGGCCGTGATTTCTCTCGCTACGCCGACCAGGGAAAGACAGTCGGGACGGTTCGTGCCGACATCGATGCTCAACACCGTCTCGGGTCCACCCAGGACGTCTTTCAAGGGCTGTCCGGGCTCGGCCTCTACGTCGAGCACCATGATCCCGTCATGGTCGTCGGACAGGTTCAACTCTACCTCGGAACAGATCATGCCGAAGGATTCCACTCCGCGGATGTTGGCCTTTTTTATCGTCATGCCGCCGGGCAACGCCGTCCCTACCCGCGCCACGGGGACCTTCTGGCCAGCGGCCACGTTCGGCGCGCCGCAAATAACCGACAGGATCTCCGATCCCACGTCCACGGAACAAAGGGACAGCCTGTCGGCGTTGGGATGGCGTTCCACGCGCTCCACGTGTCCGACGACAAACCCCTCGAATTCGCTGCCGATCGTCTCGACGGCGTCCACTTCCAGGCCCGTCATGATCAGCCGATCCACCAGTTCCTCGACGGACCAGGGGATGTCGCAGAATTTTCGCAGCCAGGTCAAGGGTATTTTGATTACCATGGGTCTCTCTGGAGCTTTCCGGTCGAACCGCCTCTATGGCCGATCGAGCAGGCGCAGGTCGTTTTCGAGGAACATGTGAATGCTGTCGATCCCGTACTTGAACATGGCGAGCCGGTCCAGCCCCATGCCGAAAGCGTATCCGGTGTATACTTCCGGATCGTAGTCCACGAAACCGAAGACGGCCGGATCGACCATGCCCGCGCCCGATATCTCCAGCCATCCCGTATTCTTGCAGATTCTGCAGCCGTCGCCGCTGCACGCCATGCAGGAGAAGTCATACTGTACGCTGGGTTCGGTGAAGGGAAAGAAGTCGGGAATGAAACGCACCTTGACCTTTTCACCGAACAGCCGCCGGGCGAAATAGGACATGTCGCCCTTGAGCTGCGCCATCGTGACCCCCCGGTCCACGTACAGCCCTTCGCATTGATGAAAGGTGAAGGCATGGGAAGCGTCGGGATTCTCGTGCCGGTAGGTGCGGCCCGGCGCGATTACCCGCACCGGAGGTTTCTGCTTTTCCATGACCCGAACCTGTACCGGGGAGGTATGGGTTCGGAGCACGATGTCGCTGCCCCAGTAGAAGGTGTCCTGCATGTCCCGCGCCGGATGATCCTGGGGGATATTCAACGCTTCGAAGTTGTAGTAGTCCCATTCCACCTCGGGACCGTCCACCACCGAAAACCCCATTTCCTGGAAGATCTCGGTGACTTCCTCACGGATCAGGGTCAGTGGGTGCTTGCTACCCTGGGGCGGCATGCGTCCCGGTAGCGTGACGTCCAGGGGGCCGCCCGTGGATTCCTGCCCCGTTCCGCACGCTGCCTTGCGAGCCTCGAGGGCATCGCCGATGACTTTCTTCGCCTGGTTGACCCGCTGGCCGATTCGGGGACGGTCTTCGGGAGCCGCCGTTCCCACGGACCGCAGGATCCGGGTCAGGCTGCCGTTCTTCCCCATGTACCTTATGCGTATGTCTTCCAGGTCAGATGGATCCGAGGCGCGGGCGATCTCTTCCAGCGCACGGGCTTCAACGGATTCTGCTTCATGTACCATAGATGATCCGGTCCCGTACTTCGGCAAACAGGAAGCCGCACCGGCAGGCGTGGAAGTACGCCTCAGCCCGCCGACGAACGGTCCCGAACTACGGCGTCCGGGATCCGAAAACGGGACGGCAGGCCGATTTGCGGTCTTCCGTGGTGATCGTTAGGAAAATTGCGACTTAACCGTGTCCGCTACCACGGCAAATGCGGGAGGATCGTTGACGGCGAGTTCGGCAAGGGCTTTCCGGTCGATCTCGATCTGGGCCAGCTTCATTCCGTGTATGAGTTGGCCGTACGTTAGACCGTTCAGCCTGGCCGCCGCGTTGATCCTGATGATCCAAAGACGGCGGAAATCACGCTTGCGCTGGCGCCGGTCACGGTAGGCGTACGCCCAGCCCCGGTTGACGGCCTCCCGGGCCGTTCTGTAGAGCCGGTTTCGCCGACCCCAGTATCCCCTGGCCAGCTTGATGACTTTCCTGCGCCTCCTGTGCGAGGCGGTGGCGTTGGTAGCTCGTGGCATGGTTCGTTCCTTGTTTAGTTCGGTATCATCCGCTGGTTAATTCGGCATCATCCGCTTCAGGCGCGGAGCGTCGGCCTTGCTCACCATGGCGGTGCCGCGCAGGCCTCGCCTGCGCTTGCCGGATTTGGAAAGTTTCTGGTGCGTTGCGTGAGAATGACTGCGTTTGAACTTTCCGGAGGCGACCCGCTTGAATCGTTTCGCCGCCGCCTTAAGCGTCTTAATCTTCGGCATAATCCACTCCTGGCTGTTATCGGGGCATCAAGACCAGGGACATGCTGCGTCCTTCCAGCCTGGGCCGCTGCTCGACTGTGCTCACGTCTTCCAGTATCTGCGCCATGTGCTCCAGTTTCTGCTGCCCGAGTTCCACGTGGGTCATTTCACGACCCCAGAACCGCACGGACACCTTGACCTTGTTCCCGTGCTGCAGGAAATCGCGGGCCTGCGCGGCGCGGTATTCGAGGTCGTGCTCGCTGATCTTGGGCGTTTTAAAACGGATCTCCTTCAGCTGCGTATTATGCTGTTTCTTCCGCGATTCCTTAACCCGTTTGCTCTGTTCGTACTTGTACTTGCCAAAGTCCATGATCTTGCACACGGGCGGGCGGGCATCGGGCGACACTTCCACCAGGTCAAGGTCGGCGCCCGAGGCCAGCTGAAGGGCTTCCTGTGTATCCAAGATACCTACTTGCTCACCTTCCGCGCTGATCACCCGGACCTGGGGTACGCGTATCATGCTGTTGACTCTGACAGATCTCTTTTGAATGGGTATCCTCCCGATTCGTTATGGTTTCTACTCAAGGATTCGCCTGGGCGATCTCCTCATTCATCGCATCTATTAGCGCGTCTATCGTCATGTTCCCCCGGTCGCCCTCGCCGTGGCGGCGAACCGACACGTCGCCGGCCTCCATTTCGCGGGCGCCCGCGACGGCCATGAAGGGGATCTTCTTCGTTTCCGCCTCGCGTATCTTGTATCCCACCTTCTGGTTACGCAGGTCCGTCTCCACCCGGAAGCCCGTGTCGGCCAGTCTCCGTTCCACCTGGCGTACATAATCGGCCTGGTGTTCCGATATGCCGATCACGATCGCCTGCACGGGCGCCACCCAGGTCGGGAATGCCCCTGCGCAGTGCTCGATGTACACGCCCAGAAACCTCTCCAGGCTGCCGAGTATGGTACGGTGGATCATGACCGGACGAGCCGGTTTTCCTGACTCGGTGATATACTCCAGTCCGAACAGTTCGGGCATGTTGAAGTCCAGTTGGCAAGTACCCAGCTGCCAGGGCCGCTGCAGGGCGTCCTTGACGAAAAAGTCCACTTTGGGTCCGTAGAAGGCGGCCTCGCCGGGATCAATCTCGTATGCGATGCCCAAGCTGTCCAGCACCCGGGCCAGGGATTCTTCCGCGTGGTCCCAGATTTCGTCGGTGCCCGCACGTTTGGGAGGCCTTGTGGCCAGGGTAATGCGGGTGTCGTTGAATCCCAGCATGGTATAGGCTTCCCGCAGCATTTTTATAAAGTTGTCGATCTCGTCCCTGATCTGGTCCGGCCGGCAGAAGATGTGGGCGTCGTCCTGAGAAAATGAGCGTACGCGCATCAAACCGGCGGTCACACCGGACCGTTCATGCCGGTGAAGGCGGGCGAAGTCCGCGTACCGGATGGGCAGGTCGCGGTAGGAATGATAGCCCGCGGCGTACATGAGACAGTGACTGGGACAGTTCATCGCCTTGGGCGCGTACTCCCGGTCATCGGCGTCTATGGTGAACATCTCATCCCAGAAATGATCGTAGTGGCCTGAGATCTTCCATAACCCGGCCTCGTAGATCAGCGGGGTGATGACTTCTTCGTAGCCGTTCTTCCTGTACAGGTCCCGCACGTAGTCGGTCAGAATGTTGTAGACCTGGGCGCCTTTCGGAAAAAAGAAGGGCGACGCCGGCGCGAAGGGATGGAACATGAAAAGTTCCAGCTGTCTTCCCAGCTTGCGGTGATCCCTGCGCTCGGCCTCGGCGCGTCTTTCCAGGTAGGCGTCGAGGTCTTTCTGGCTGGGATAGGAAACGCCGTAGATCCGCTGGAGGCTCTGGTTGTTCTCGTCGCCGTGCCAGTAGGAGGCCGCGACGTTCAGCAGCTTGAAAGCCTTGATCTTGCCGGTCGAAGGTATGTGAGGACCCCGGCAGAGGTCGATAAATTCACCCTGTTCGTATACACTGATCACCTCGTCCGCGGCGAGATCGTCGATCATTTCGACCTTGTAAGACTCGCCCAGGTCCGTAAAAATGGCGCGGGCGTCCTCGCGGGGCAGTTCCTTCCGACGTATGGGCATGTCCGCCCGGGATAACTCGACCATGCGCCCTTCGATCCGCTCGAGATCTTCGGCCGTGAACGGCTCAGGCTTGTCGAAGTCGTAATAGAATCCTTCTTCGATCGGCGGGCCGATGGTCAACTGGGCTTCGGGGAACAATTCTTTGGTGGCCTGCGCCATCAGGTGCGTGGTACTGTGCCAGTATACCTCGCGGCCCTCGGTATTGCCGAAGGTCAACACCTCCAGGGAGGCGTCCTCGCACAGCCTGTGATCCAGGTCCACCTGAGCGCCGTCGATCTTGGCCGCAAGCGCCGCCTTGCTAAGTCCGGGACCGATACGCGCGACCGCGTCCATGACCGTTGACCCCGATTCCAGTTCGATATGACCGCCGTCGGGAAGGGTTATCCTAACGCTTTTCAATGCCAGACTCCTGGTACCATCCTGTCTTTATTCAGTGTCGATCTCAGGTCTTCCGAACAAACAGATAAAGATAACGCAGGGGGTGGGTAATGTCAATAGAATAACCTCGGCCGGGAAACCCTCAGCGATCGAACAGGCTGCCCATCATATCGCTGTAGGAACGCCGGCCGTCGGCGATGTTCTTGCTGATCCTGGAATGCTGGTGCAGGCCCTCGAGCAGGAACTCCATGGCAACGGCCAGTTCAGCCTGGTTTTCCGTGGCGATGTGCTTTCCGGCCAGGCTCCGAAGTCCCCCTACGCCATTCAGCGCCCTGTAATAAGACTTGTCGTCCATGGCATCGGAAATCTCGACCGTCTTTCCCTCTTCAAACCAGGTGAGCACCTCCTGGTAGCAGGTACCCCGGTCCTCTTCCTCGGTGTACACGGCCGGGAAGTAGTTTCCGAAGACTTCTTTCACGGCGCGCCCGATCAGCGCCTCCGCCACCTTCACCTCGCCTTCCTGTTCGCCCTCGTACACGAGTTCCAGCTTGCCTGTCATAGCAGGTATAATGGCGGACAGATCGCATATGCGGGGTACGACGGCCTTTTTCTTCTGTAGAATGCTTCGTTTTTCGACCTGGCTGACCAGGTTTTCTATGGCGGCGATGGTCATGCGTGTGCTCACGCCGGACGACTGGTCGATGAACTCGCTGCTCCTGGCCTGGAAGGCAATCTCTTCCACCGTCTCGCGAATATAGACCGGCATGTCGATCCGTACGCCGCGCGGCCGATCGACCCAGGCCTCCTGGTCGGTGATGGCCATGGCGAATTCGCGGCTGACCGGGTAGTGCGTCAGGATTTGCGAATCGATCCGGTCCTTGAGTGGGGTGATGATGGCGCCCCGGTTGGTGTAGTCCTCGGGATTGGCCGAAAAGACGATCATCACGTCGAGGGGAATCCGCACCGGAAATCCCCGGATCTGGATATCCTTTTCTTCCATGATGTTCAGCAGTCCAACCTGGATACGGGGTTGCAGGTCCGGCAGTTCGTTCACGGCGAAAATGCCCCGGTTCATCCTCGGGATGATTCCGAAGTGGATGACGCCCTCGTGGGCGTAGTGGAGCCGCTGAGAGGCGGCCTTGATGGGATCGATGTCGCCGATCAGGTCGGAGATCGTCACGTCGGGCGTGGCGAGTTTTTCGCCGTACCGCCGCAAGCGGCCGATCCATTCGATGGGCGTGTCATCCCCGTGCTCGGTCACCAGGTCCCGGGCGTACCGGCTCACAGGCGCGATAGGCGAACTGTTGATTTCGCAGCCTTCGATCACGGGAATGTAGTCGTCGAGCAGCGCGACGAGGGATCTAAGGATTCGGGTCTTGGCCTGCCCCCTCAGTCCGAGGAGAATAACGTCATGCCGCGACAGTATCGCGTTGATCAGTTCGGGAATGACGGTCCTGTCATATCCGACGATGCCAGGGAAGACGTTCTCGTCGCGGGAGAGTTTCCCGATCAGGTTGTCCCGCATTTCGTCTTTAACGGATCGCTGCGGATAGCCCATTCCGCGCAGCGCTCCAATGGTGGTGGCATCGGTGTAATCCATATATTCCAGGGGTCCGGGACCGGGGTGTATTCGAGGGGATTTCCCCATCGACAGTCGACGGATTTTATCGTAGAAGGACCATCATGTCAACTGTTTTTTGGCGTTTTCCGATGGTTCTAAATCCGTCTTTTTCTTTGACTTTACCGGCCTTTCGGCCTATGTTGAAAGGTCATGAAGACCCTGTACCACGCAGTGGCCACGGCGTCGCTGACCGTCATCCTGATTTCGCTGGGCATGGTTGAATTACGGTGGCACCTCATCGAACGGTTCGTCGGCTCCTACATGGACTCCCGCAACGAGACCCGCGACCGTTTCGAGCGGTTCGTAGACCAGGAAATCCGTACCAACCAGGCGCTGGAGTACGCTAACGAGTTGATCCAGCAGCGCAGCCAGGAATCGCTGGACGCGGACGAAGAACCTGGCAAATCGAAGGATCGATCTACTCCGGGATCCGAAATCGTCCGGCTTGAACGCGGTCACAAGCTCATCATGACCCGGGACCGGTTCCTCGACGGCCCTGAATGGTTCCTGCAGGCCGATTCACTGTTTGACGAGCGGAACGATATAGCGTCCGTTGGGCGGGCCGATTCTCTGTTTGAGGCGCAGACCGATACACAGGCCGATCCGCCGTCCGATGCGCAGACCGATATGGCATACAGTCCGCTGACGCTGCTTGAAGCCGATTCCTTGAAAGACTGGACGCGCACGGTCGTAATCCGCCCGGGGTGGATACGTAAAGGCGAAGCCTACCTGGTGGACGACGACAACTACATCCTGCACCGGATGCCGCTTTCGGTTGAGCAGTTCCATCTCATCGATGCCTATACGACAGCGGCGGAAGGACGAATGCACAAAGACATGGAGCACGTGTACCGGCCCCGGCGGTTTTTCGATACATTGCGTAGACTGGACACGGAGATGCGGGACGAAATCATCGATCCGCTGCGGTTCAGGGACCTGGAAGCCACGGCGCAGCGTATCGGGGTATCCGAGCATCAGCGGATCATCCAGATTGAACGGTTGGTCGACGGCCGGATCGAGGTGGTCACCATACCGGTATCCGCCGATCTATTCGTGGAATTGAACGTGGCCCTTGGAGCGCTTTGATCAGTTCGAAGTAAACGGACCGGGATTTGACGATGAATTACTTTCACGATTTCAAAGAGAAATACTTCCGCAACTTCTGGGAGAAACACTTGCACGGCTTCTGGGTAAAGTATGTGCACCACTTCTGGGAGAAACATTTGCGCGTCCTATGGGAGAAGCACTTACGCGGCTTCTGGGAAAAGTATGTGCGCGGGTTCCGGGAGAAATACCTCGACGATTTCAGGGAAAAATACCTCCACGACATGGGCTCAAGATCCTTTCTGTACTTTCGGTGGATGATCTACGGAGCCTTCGGCACAATCGTACTGGGCGGACTGGTGGCTTCTGTCTTGTTTTTTCTTACCGTGCCCTCCATTCCCCGCCTTCCGGACGACCTGAACGACATCTTTGGACAAATGACCCGGATTTACGCTCATGACCAGGAGGGCAACCCTCGCCTGGTCCATACCCTGGGCGGCCATCGCCGGGTGGCCCTTGAAGAGATCGCGCCCGTGTTCCAGGTGGCGATTATCGCCACGGAGGACGCGGATTTCTTAAACCACCGGGGCGTGGACAAACCCGGTATCATTCGGGCATTCGTGACCAACCTGCTGGAAGGCCGCATACTGGGCCAGGGTGCGAGCACGATCACGCAGCAACTGGCCCGCCATCTCTTCTTCACCCGGGAGAAGGTATGGATACGAAAGATCCGTGAAGCCATGGCCTCGGTGCAGATCGAGGCAAGGTTCAGCAAGGACGAGATCCTTTCCGCCTACTGCAACAACGTGTATTTCGGCGCCGATGCCTACGGCGTGGAAGAGGCCGCGCAGCGATTCTTCAGTAAACACGCCAGCGACCTTACCCTGGGTGAATCCGCGCTGCTTGCCGGACTGGTCCAGCGTCCGAGCGACTACAATCCCTACTACCACATGGATCGCGCCCTCAAGCGCAGGGAAACCGTGTTTCGACGCATGAAGGACAACGGGTATATTTCGGAGGAGGAAGCCGAGATAGCCCGGGAGGAAGCGTTAACGCTGAAGGGGACGAGCATCGGTCCCGCCAGGGGGCCGTACTATCTCGATTACGTCGAGGATCAGCTGCTTCGGAATTATGACAGCAACCTGGTGTACAACGGCGGATTAAAGGTCTACGTCACCATGGACATGGACCTGCAGGACCAGGCCGAGGAGTCCATACGGACCCGGATGGCGTACGTGGATTCACTGGTGGGCGACCCGGTATATGACCTGTCTACCACGGAGGAAAGGAAGCGGTCTCTCGAAGGAGCGCTGGTCGCCATCGACACGAGGACCGGAGCCGTGAGAGCCCTGGCCGGAGGGCGCGATTACACGACGAGCGAATTCAACCGGGCCGTTGGAAGCAATCGGCAGCCGGGGTCGGGCTTCAAGCCCGTGGTCTACCTGGCGGCCCTGGACCACCTGGGGTATTCCGCCAACACGGTCGTCGTGGACGAAGCCGTGGCTTATACCACCGAGCTCGGTGATCTCTGGGAGCCGCAGAACTTCACCCGGGAGCACGAAGGACCCGTTATTCTGAAGCGGGCCTTCATGCGGTCGATTAACGTGGTCTCCGCCAAGTTGACCAGCGAAGTGGGACCTGCGACCGTCATCGAATATGCGCGCCGCCTGGGCATAACCAGCCCCCTTCAACCGGTGCTGTCCCTGGCGCTGGGAACCAACGGGGTCTCGCCGCTGGAAATGGCTTCCGCCTATTCTGTATTCGCAACGGGCGGTATCTATCACAGGCCGTATGTCATTACACGCGTGGAGGATTCCGAGGGCAGAGTGATCGAGGAAACAGAAATTCAATCACGCCGCGTAATCACCGCCCAGTCCGCGTACCTGATGCTGGATCTTCTGCGTGGCGTCATGCTCGGCGGTACGGGCGCCAGCATTCCCTACCGATACGGATTCACCGCGCCGAGCGGTGGAAAGACGGGGACATCGAGCGAATCAAGGGACGTGTGGTTCAACGGCTTCACGAAGGATCTCGCGACCTCTGTATGGGTTGGGTACGATGATGCCCGTCCCCTCCTGTCGACCGAGGAAGACGAAGAAATCACCGGCGCTTCGGGCGCTATTCCAGTCTGGGTTGAGTTCATGAAACAGGCTACGGCGATCCTGGATCAGCGTGAGGTCGAAGCGCAGAAGGCAGCGGCGGATTCCGCGATAGGTCAACTGGCGGGCCTGTGGACGGACGCGGAAAATGGCGGCGCTGCGGCTGAGGACGCAGAAGGGGATCTGTCAGAAGACGAAGAAGTGAAAGTACCCCCAGCTTTCCCGATGCCGCTGGGCATTGAAACGATTCGAGTCGACATAAGAACGGGCCGGTTGTCGGAGGATCCGGAATTTTCCCTGCCCGTTACCGTCCGCGGTACGAATCCCAGGGAAAGACCGGGGATGATATCGCCCGACGTTATGCAGTCGGATGAAGCCGAAATGATGGAGCCCGCAGATCTGCGGGACCGTTCGGGACAGGTGGGACAGGCGGGTCAGTCGGGATAGCGTAGAGGGTCAGGTACCTTCCCGGTTGCGGTCTATCGCATCTCGCACAGCGGGTATCAGGAACACGTTTTCCAGGGGGAATTCAGCGAAGGCGCGTCCGAGCAGGTTGATCCGGCTGTCCGTGTCGAGCCGCTTGTTTATCACGATATGGTACCTGTCGCGGTATCGGCACAGCCCGCCGTCGCCATCCAGCTTGCCATAGCGGACCCTGATCGACATGCGTTCCGCCAGGTCTTCGAATTCCTGCAGTAGTGTCGTACTGTCCATAATGCACGCGGATGGGAAGACGAACCGGTCAACCCTTCGGTCTTGAAACCAACCGGGTAGCACGGACCGGACTCCAGATTATACGGCCTTGATTGATTCATAACATATACTTAACGTCAAACCGGGTCAAGCACGGACGTCCTTTTGAGGGGTCGGGATCATCAGGAGCGCACGCTCGAGATGCCGGAATCCGGGGGTCGTTTCGGGGTCCGATGGATTCCAAAAAACACTTGACATCTGGGCCTGGTTTTCGATATTTTGGGGGAAGTTTGCGAACCGCTCTGAACGGTTCGTTTGTATCAGCGGGAGTAGCTCAGCGGTAGAGCATCACCTTGCCAAGGTGAGGGTCGCGGGTTCAAGCCCCGTCTCCCGCCCTCGGACGTGGCGGCATAGCCAAGTGGCTAAGGCACGGGATTGCAAATCCTCGATCGCCGGTTCGAATCCGGCTGCCGCCTTGCATTCCTGCATCGCCTTCTCTATACATTTGTTGATATCGGATTACAGTGAAACGGCGCGATACTCGTCCGTCGCGAAGAGGCGCCTCCCGTACTGCGGTCCGTATACTACCCGTCGTCAATCTCACCTATAACGGAGTGATCGCACCTTGGCCGAAATCGAGTGGATCCGGCGCATTTACGGCGACGGCTGGCACAACGCTTTCACGGACTTCTGCCTTTTCCGGGGCCGGTACTACGTTTGTTTCCGTAACGGCCTCTCCCACGTGAGTCCCGAGGGCAAGGCGGTGGTCATTGCCAGCGACGACCTTGCGACGTGGCACCGGACCGCCGTGCCGGTCAACACCGCCGGAGACGACCGCGATCCCCACATGGCGGTGTCGCCCGACCGGATGTTCGTCTACGCCGGAACCGCTATCCGGTCCGATCCCGTGCGTCGCGGCGATGATGTGACACGGGTTATCCGGACCCACTGTTCCTTCAGTGAGGACGGCGAGCACTGGTCCGAACCTCGCCAGGTGTACCGGGACGGCTTCTGGCTCTGGGGCGTGGGACGGGTGGATGACCGGTTCTACGGGCTCGCGTACGGCAACGAACCGGATGACTGGGATCGGAAACCGACCGAGCTGCACCTGCTCCGATCGTTCGACGGCCTGGACTGGGAACCGGTGTCCCAGGTAACCGACAATGGGAGCGAAGCCACCTTTCTTGTTACCGCTGAAGGCACCATGCGGGTGGCCATCCGCGGCGGCGACGATAATCGGTTCACCGTAGCCACCGCCAAACCGCCGTACACGGACTGGATCCTGAAAGACGCAGGCTTCGTGATTCCGGCTCCCAGGCTGGTCGAAGTCGACGGCCGCGAATACGTGATCGGCCGGCAACATGTGCGTGACCCGGCGGACCAGGAGCGGATCGTCGCCCGGCGCACGAGCGTCTGGCGGCTGGAGGACGAAGGGGTAGTCCATGTCCTTGATCTGCCGTCAGCTGGGGACACCTCCTACGCCGGCGTCGTTCAACAGGAAGACGGGGCGCTGCTGGTCAGCTACTATTCGCAGCACGAGACGGAGATCGGCGGGAAACACTGGCTTGGCCCGGCCCACATTTACCTGGCCCGGATTCGTCTGTAACCCGGCGGAATGCCCGCCAGGATCTCGACACATCCACAGGAGCCCAAATGCCGCTGAGCGCCATCCAACCAGGAGAGCGGTTCACCGATTCCGAAACCGAACTCATCAGGCGGAGTTTTCAGCGGGACGGGTATTACGAGTTCGGTCCGCTTCTGGATGACGACGAAGTGGAAGCCCTACGCGTCGAGATGCAACGCAAGTGGGACGACCCCCGCATGCACGAACCGGCCCGGGACCAGATCCGCGGGACCAGCCTGATGCGCATGTTCGAGTACTCCTACGCCTTTCGAGACCTGATCGTCCGCGAACCTTTCGCGAGCTTGGCGGAATCGATACTCGGCGAAGACTGTCACTGCATGTCCCAGAACGCACTGTACACGCCGCCTAATCCCAAGGCAGTTGCGGACGGCCCCGGCGGATGGCACCTGGACGACCTCGTCCATTTTCCGCTACCAGAGGACGTACCGCGCCACGATCCCGCCGTGCCCCTTCCTTGTTTCGTCATGCAGACCTTCACACCGCTGACTGACGTGGAGGAAATCCATTATGGTCCGACGCAGGTCGTTCCCGGCAGCCATTACGCGGGACGCCAACCGCACCTGCCGCACGAACAGGACCGCCCGCAATTCGATGGCCTGGGGCCCCACTCCTTTCTCACCAGGAAGGGCCACGCCTACATGTTCAACAACCAGGTCTGGCACCGGGGCGCGCCGAACGCGTCCGACCGCACCCGGCTCATGGCCGGCGTGACCTACAGCAAGCGCTTCATTTCGCAGAAATTCTACCCCTTCATCGACTACCGCATGCCCGACCACGTGTGGACCGAGGCTTCACCACGCCTGGAACGCATGCTCGGCCGCCATGTCAAGGGAGCGTACGGATAATGGCAAAGGAAAACGCTGAATTCGCAGGCCGAACCGCGCTGGTAACCGGCGGTTCCCGGGGTATCGGAAGATCCACGTGCGTCATGCTGGCGGAACAAGGCGCCCGGTTGGCTATCAACTACACGAACAACGAGGAAGCGGCGAAAACGGCCCTGGGCATGGTGGAAGAGGCCGGCGCCGAAGGCATGATCGTGCGGGCCGACGTATCATCCGAAGCCGATGTGAACCGCATGGTCGCCGAGGTACGATCACGCATGGGACCCGTCGACCTGCTGGTCAACAACGCGGGGATCGCGGCGAACCAGCCTCACGGAGAACTTGCCTTCGCGGACTGGAAACGCATGTTCGAAGTGAACGTGGACGGGGTGTTCCTGCCGACCTGGGCGGTGAAGGACGAAATGATCGCCCGCCGTTACGGCCGTATCGTCAACGTGGCGTCACTCGCGGGGGTGATCCTGAAGAAGGACATGATTCACTACGCCACGACCAAGGCGTCGGTCATTTCCTTTACGCGGCACTGCGCGGCGGCCTTCACGCCGCACAACGTACGGGTGAATTGCGTGGCCCCGGGGCTTACCGATACCGACCTGGCCGGGTCGGGCAACCCCGGCATGATCGAACAGCTCATCGCGTCTACGCCTATGGGCCGCATAGCCGTTCCCGGAGAAATGGCTTCCGTGATCCGGTTCCTGCTCTCCGAAGATTCCAGCTTCGTGACGGGCCAGACCGTCGTGGCTTGCGGCGGCCGGAGCTGAGCGGCAGTTCGCACGCGGCCGGAGCTTTAGCGGCGGTCGTCCTACCTGTTCTCGATCAGCTGGTCCACTACGGCCGGCTCCGCCAGTGTCGTCGTATCGCCGATCTGGTCCAGTTCGTTGGTGGCGATTTTCCGCAGGATGCGGCGCATTATCTTGCCAGAGCGGGTCTTGGGCAGGGCCGGCGCCCAGTGGATC
The DNA here is from genome assembly GCA_965262815.1 of bacterium. GTDB lineage: Bacteria > JAAXHH01 > JAAXHH01 > JAAXHH01 > JAAXHH01 > JAAXHH01. Next base: position 1,793,348 of record OZ253560.1, read on the forward strand.
ACATCGGGCGTCGCGATCGGACCGATGATCGAGCGCACCTGTTTCTTCAGATCGGCGCGCAGGCCTTCGGTGTACTCCTCACCCACGTTGAGCGTCACGTAGGCGTAGATACCCTGGCCCTTGATCTCGTGGGGAAAACCCACCACGGCCGCCTCGGCCACCGATCCGTGGGCCACCAGCGCGCTCTCCACCTCCGCCGTCCCCATCCTGTGGCCGGAGACGTTGATGACGTCGTCCACCCGCCCCGTGATCCAGTAGTATCCGTCCTCGTCCCGGCGGCAGCCGTCCCCGGTGAAGTAGTACCCCTTGTACTGCTGAAAGTACGTTTCTTCGAACCGCTGGTGGTCCCCGTAGATCGTGCGCATCTGGCCGGGCCAGGGTTCCCTTATGGCCAGCACCCCCATGATCCCGTTGCCCTCAAGTTCCTTGCCGCTTTCGGCGTCGAGAAGAACGGGCTTCACGCCGAAGAAAGGCAGGGTGGCCGAACCCGGCTTGGTGGGTATGGCGCCCGGCAGCGGTGAGATCATGATCCCGCCGGTCTCCGTCTGCCACCACGTGTCTACGATCGGGCACCGTTCCTTGCCCACGTTCACGTGGTACCACCGCCAGGCCTCGGGATTGATCGGCTCGCCCACCGTACCCAGCAACTTCAGCGTAGGCATGGGATGCCTGGCCGGCCACTCCGCGCCCTCCCGGGCCAGCGCCCGGATGGCGGTCGGCGCCGTATAGAACTGGTTGACGCCGTACTTCTCGATGATTTCCCAGCAACGGTCCGGTGCCGGATAGGTTGGAATGCCCTCGAACATGATGGTCGTGGCGCCGTTGCCCAGGGGGCCGTAGATGATGTAGGAATGTCCCGTTACCCAGCCGATGTCGGCGCCGCAGAAATAGATGTCGCCCTCGTGGTAGTCGAAGACGCAGCGGTGAGTGACCCCTGTATACACCATGTAGCCGCCGACGGTATGTTGCACGCCCTTCGGCTTGCCCGTGGAACCTGAAGTATAGAGAATGAACAGGGGATCCTCGGCGTCCATCTCCTCGCAGGGGCAGTCGGCATCTGCCTGGGCCATGAGGTCATGCCACCAGAAATCCCGGCCTTCCTTCATGGGAAACTGGAAATCGGGATCGTCCGTGACCCGGTCGACCACGACGCAGGTGGTGACTTCTTCGCCCATCTCCTTCTCCGCCGAAGCCATGGCTTCGTCCGCCACCGGCTTCATGAAGACGGGCTTGTCGCCGCGGTGCGTTCCATTGGTGGTGATGACGGTCCTGCAGGTCGAATCCACGATGCGGTCGGACAGCGAGTCAGCGGAGAAACCGCCGAACACGATGGAATGGACCGCGCCGATGCGGGCGCAGGCCAGCATGGCGACGGCCAGTTCCGGGATCATGGGCAGATAGATGGATACCCGGTCGCCCTTGCCGACACCCCGCGCCTTCAGTACGTTGGCGAACCTGCACACCTGCCCGTGTAGTTCACGGTACGTGAGGCTGGCGTCCTCGCCTGGCTCGTTGCCTTCCCAGATGATGGCCGTCTGGTCTCCCCGTGCTTCCAGGTGACGGTCCAGGCAGTTGTACACGATATTCGTCCTGCCGCCTTCGAACCACTTGATGAAAACCGGTCCGTTTCGCAGATCGTAGTTGTAGGATCGGATCCGGTCCCACTTTCTGAACCAGTGGAACGATTCCGCCTGCTCGGCCCAGTAGGCCTCCGGGTCGGCGAAGGACCATTCATATTCCTGCTGGTATTCCTCCAGGCTCTTCAGGTGGGCCTTGTTACGGAATGATTCGTTCGGCTGATACATATCGGACATGTTCGGTCTCCGGTCTACGGTTGAAGCCTAAGGGGATTCCTCGCGTGCTACAGTTAGAAACGGGCCTGTCTCTATGATCCTTGATCCTGGTCAGTCAGGGCGGACGGGGAAGATACCGGTCATTGCTCGATTTTCACGTCGACGCGATCCCCGGACGCTACGCCCAGCAAATCGGCCGCGCTGCCCCCGTTGACGGCGATTTCGAGCAGGCCGGCGCTATCCAGAATGGCCAGGGCCGCTCCGACGGCCGCTTCATCGTAGGAATCGCTTACGCGGTCCAGCATCAAGGTGGACAACCTGATGTGGAATCGCCTCCCACGGGTCTTCGCCAGGAAGAGGGATTCGCCGATATCCGTTATTATATTGCCATACCGGTCGATATGCAATACGTGACCCGCGATCCCATCCCCGCTGACTGCCGGTTCGGTGATCGAACCGGTGTGGTAATCGGTGATCTCGGTGCCAAAATCGGAAACGGGCCGTCCCAAGGCGAGATGGGCCGCCACAGGGGCGAAGACGTCCCGGCCATGGAACGTGCGGCTTATCCGCGGCAGCATATAGCCGGTCTGGGTCACCGACGTGACGCGGACTTCGGATTCCATGGCGTATACATGTGCGAAGACGCCGTTGTCCGGCCCGACAAACCGGTGCCTGGAGGTCTCCACGATCAGGGCACGTCGTTCACCCCCAACGCCCGGATCCACGACAGCCACGTGTACCGTGCCGTCCGGAAAGAAAGGATAGGCGGTGCGCAGGACAAAAGCGCCCTCGTCAATCCGCTGGGGGTAAATTCCGTGGGAAAGGTCCACGATGCGGATCTCCGGGCAGATACCCAGGATGACCCCTTTCATGGTTCCCACGAAGGCGTCGCGGTGGCCGAAATCGGTAAGGAGCGTAATCAAGGACATGGCTAAGAAGGTTTCTCGCCGCGGGGTTCAATACCCGCCCGTGATTTCGACTCGCCGATCAGGATGTTCCGGGGGGCGTCGTCACTGACCGGGCGGCCGTCGAAATCACCGAAGGTCTGCGCGACCTTCAATCCGGCCAGGTCCACCATCGCGTCCAGCTCTTCCAGGGTATACATGCGTACTGATTCGTCGTAGTTTCGCTCCACTCCGCCTTCCCTGATCCGCACGTGCTTATTGATGCGTACGTGGCTGCCCGCTTCCGACGGATCCCCCGTTATCCAGCGTCGCTGTTCGACCTCCATGCCTTCCACGTTCCTTCGGTCTTCGGGAACGAGTGTGGAGATTACATAAGCCCGATTCAGATAATCCATGAGGAAACGGCCCCGGGGACGCAACGACCGCGCGATGGCGTCCAGCACCCGGGCGTTCTCCCTGTCTTCACTGAAATAGCCGAAACTGGTGAAGAAATTGACAACGAGATCGTAAGCGGATACATCGGGCGCATCACGCATGTCGCCCTGGATAAAGGTAACGTCCAGCCCTTCGTCCGCGGTACGGCGTCGGGCCCGGTCGAGCAGATCTTCCGACAGGTCCAATCCGGTTACCCGGTAACCGCGCCGGGCAAGTTCCAGACTGTGCCGCCCATCGCCGCAACCGAGATCCAGCACGTCACACGGCGGCACGTAGTCCAGTCTATCCAATAGGAAATCGACCTGGCGCCGCGCTTCTTCGTCGTTCCGATGGGGATACACCCGCAGATAGTCGAAACGAAAAGCTGTTTTGTACCAGTCGGACGCCGGATTTCGATGTGTAACCATACCCACCTGCCGTGCTGTTCAGTACATGTATCAACGCATTTTCAATATAAAGAGTCGTGTGTTTCCGTCAATCCGCGATTGCCACTCAGCCCCGTACCGCAGTGGTATCTGTTGACAACAGGTACTCATATGTTTAGTTTTCTCCTTGTGGATTCAATGGCTGCGGTCCGGAACCATTCGACCCGGCCTTAACCGGAGCAGACCATGCCCAGCAAGAGAAAACAGGCAGACGGATCCGCGATGGACGATACGGAATTCGAGAAACTGCTCGATGAAATGGAAGAGCTGGGCCGCCAGGCCGACGTCCTTCGCGCCAAGGTGAATCACCTCATCGACGAGATGCGGGAGAATGACGCCGTGGTGGATGAGGATGGGGATGGAGATCGTGGCCAGGCAGAAGACAAAAGTACATAAAACCCACGCTTTGAAGACCCCACGGACGACACGGTATCACCCGGGAAAACTGGTTTATATGCTCTGAGCAGGTCAGGACGAGTTCGGGTGCCCGCCTAACCTCTGATCTTCCCGTACACGCTGAACGCCTCTTCCCTGGAAGGTATGGAGTAGGTCGCCCCGCGGCCGCGGATCTTGAGACCGGCCATGACGGTGCCGAGCGTCGCGGATTCGAGGGCGCTCATGCCATTGGTCAATCCGTAGAGCAATGCCCCGTTGAATACATCTCCGGCGCCGGATGTATCGGAAACATTGTCCGGAACGTAGGCCGGCAGCACGTGGATTTCATCGTCGACGCCGAGTACCGCGCCAGACTCCCCGCATTTAACCGCGACTAGTTCCACGCCCCTGTGCCGGGCCGACTCGATAACCTCCCGTGCATCGTCCGTGCCGAAGAGCGCTTCGCTTTCCTCGGGTGCGCTGGGCAGGAGTATGTCCACGTAGGGGATGATCTCGTCCAGGGCGTCGCTGGCTTCCTCGAGGGACCAGAGGCCCAGCCTTAGGTTGGTGTCGAATGCCGTCGTGACGTTGTGTTCCCGGGCAATCTTGAAGGCCTTGAGCACGGCCGCGCGACTGCTCCTGGAGATCGCCTGCGAGATGCCGCTGGCATAGACGACCTTAGTGCTTTCGATGTAGTCCGGATCGATGTCGCCGGGTTCGAGGAAACTCGCGGCGCTGCCCGCTCGATAGTAGGTGAACTCCCGTTCGCCACCGGGCAGGATGGAGATGAAGTAGAGTCCGTTGGGCCGGTCGAGGGGGGTGGCGCAACGAAGATCAATGCCTTCTGAACGCCAGGCCTCGGTCAGGAAATCCTGGAAGGGGTCGTTGCCGACGTGGGTGATGTACCCGGTCTTCGCGCCCAGGCGGGAAGCCGCCACGAGCATGTTCATCGTGTCGCCGGCGAAGGTTCGGGTAAAGGTATCGCTTTGGGCGAGCGGACCTTCGCAGAACATTTCGATCATGCACTCGCCGATCGAGACGATATCAAGCCGGGACGTGCTGTCCGAAGTCCGCACGGCGAATCCTACCTCTTCACGCTTACGGCCACACCGTCCCGCAAAGGGATGATCGTCGTCCAGATCTCGTCGGAACCGTAGGCCTTCCTGTTGTATTCTTGAATGGCCGTGGTCCACCGATCGTCGGACTGCTTGGTCACACGCCCGCTCCACAGCACGTTGTCGGTGATCAGCATGCCGCCCTGGCGGATACGCGGCAGCGCCAGGTCGAATACCCGGGGATAGTCGTGCTTGTCCACGTCGTTGAAAATCAGGTCGAAGCTGCCCTCGGTCTGTTCCAGCAGTTCCAGGGCGTCCCCCACCTGGACCACGACGCGGTCCGCCACCCCGGCGCGCTCTATGAACTTTCGGGCCTGCGACGCGTTTTCCTCGCTGCCATCAGAGTAGTATACACGGCCTTCCGGACCGACCGCCCGGGCGAGCCATATGGTCGAATAACCTATGGCCGACCCCATTTCGAATACGCGGCGAGCGCCTCGTAATACCGCCATCTGGTACAGTACGCGGCCGACCAGGGGGCCGACGATGGGAATCCTCTCCACCGTGGCTTTTTCTTCCATCTCGGTCAGAACCTCGTCCCTGCCAGGCATAAGGTCAGTCAGGTAGTCGTCCAGCGCTTCCGAAAGTACGTTGGGCATGGGATTATTGCTCCTGCTTTTACGGGCCATGGTATTTCGTTTCTCCAGGGGCGATCGGCGGTGAAACGGTGAGGACCTATGGCGACGGGCGGACCTCAAAGGGTCGATGGTAGACCGTGGAACAGTAGGCTGTGATGGAATGGCGGGAAGATGCGTATCAGAAGATCTCGACCGTCAGGTACTTGCCGGGATTTGCCTTCAGATCGACGACGAGTTCGTCCAGGTTGGATACCAGGCGGTCCATGTTCACGAACATACGGTCCACGTCGTCGTACAGGCTTTCGTCGTGCAACATTTTACCAAGGGTACCCTCTCCGCGGTCCAGCCGCGTAAGGATGTTGTCCAGCGCCGTAGTCGTGGTCTGCATTTCGTCCAGCATCGAATTCAGCCTTCCGGACGTGCTTTCCAGGTTGTCCAGCGTGCTCGAAACCTTGGACCGTTCGGTCTCGGTCAGGTTCTTCACGTTTCCAACCAGTGAGTCCATGTTCGCAAGGACCCGGTTGACCTGTACGCTCTCGCGCTTCAGCGTCCGCTGCAGTTCCGAGGTCAGATCGTGGATACCCTCGAGGCTGCTCTTGATGGAACCATCCCGTTCGGGGTCCAGCAGGATATTGGCATTTTTAAGCAACTCGCGTACGTTGACGGTGACTGAATCCACCTGGGTGAACATCTCGGAAAGACCCGGCGCGGCCGTACCCTCAAGCTTGCCGCCGGGGGATATCATCACTGTGCTGACGCCTTTCTGGATGTTGATGGATTTCTCTCCCATGACACTCCGGGAAATTACTTCCACCTTTGAATCCTCGGGGATCTCGTAGGGCTCGTCGACGCGCAACGTGACGACGGGTGACAGGTCGTCAAGGGCCACGGCCTCCACCTTGCCGATCCGCACGCCGCCCACGAGGATCGGGTCAGAGGACTTCACCCCCACGGCGCTGCTGAATCGCACCTCGACCAGGTAGGTATCTCCGGTTACACGCCATTCTTTCAGGTAGAACAGGCCCCAGACGAAAATGATGATCGCCAGAAGAAAGGCCATACCCAGTTTGGCCTCGTCGGGCAAAATACTGTTCTTCTTATACGTCACGGCACACCCCTTGATCTACAGAATCGTCCTGGCCAGCAGGTAGTCCAGGCACAGGATCAGAATACACGATACCACCACCGTGTTGGTAGTCGCCTGGCCAACGCCTTCGGCGCCCGAGCCCGGTTTCACCTTGAATCCCTGGTAGCAGGCGATCGTGGTGATCGTAATCCCGAAGCAGAAAGCCTTGGACAGGCCGAAGAAAGCGTCCTTGGTCCGGAAGAACTCCCGCATTCCCCTTTCAAAGTCCGGTACGCTCACCTGCATCCGGTCGAGGGCGGCGACCATGCCGGATAGCACGCCGATCAGATCGGCAAACACCACCAGGACCGGCAGCATGAACATACCGGCGAGGATACGGGGTATCGCCAGGTAGACGATGGGATTCATCGCCATTACTTCGTAGGCGTCTAGCTGTTCCGTCACCCGCATCGTGCCGAGTTCGGCCGCAATGGTGGCGCCTACCCTGCCCGAAAGGACCAGGCCGCCAAGCACGGGCGCCAGTTCGAGTACCACCGATTCCAGGACGACGCTCCCCACCAGGTAGGCGGGTACGTACCCCTGGAACTGGTACCCGGTCTGCACGGCCGTCACCAGTCCGGCGAAAAACGCGATGATCAGGACGATCGGCATGGAACGTATGCCTATCTCGATCATCTGCTTGATCATCAGTCCCCAGTACACCCGGATTTTAGGCAGGTTACGGACGACTTCGATCATCATGGTGCCGAAGTCGCCGATGTTTGTCAGCGCCCAGAGAACGCGTCTGCCCAGGAACGATAGGAAGGGGGTCATGGTCTACAGTGCGATGAGTGGAGCGATAACCAGGGACACAACGGACATGAGCTTGATCAGGATGTTCAGCGAGGGTCCCGAGGTGTCCTTGAAGGGATCGCCCACCGTATCTCCCACCACAGCGGCCTTGTGGGCTTCCGATCCTTTCTCGTAGCGGACGCCGTCGATGGTCAGACCCTCTTCGAACATCTTCTTCGCGTTGTCCCAGGCGCCGCCCGCGTTGGACTGGAAGATCGCCATCAACACGCCCGAAACGGTCACGCCGGCCAAGAGGCCGCCAAGAGTCTCCGGACCGAAGACGAATCCCACGACGACGGGCGTCAACACGGCCAGCAGGCCGGGAAGGACCATGCGCCGGATAGCCGCCTTGGTGGAGATTTCTACACACCTGGCATATTCGGGTTTACCGCTCGCCGCCTGGAAGACGTCCCGGTCCTCCTGAGTCCAATCGCCTTCATCCAACCCATCGTTCTTCTTCATCACCGCAAGCGCGGCCTTTAGTTCCGGTATGGAATTGAACTGTCGCCTGACCTCTTCGATCATGGCCATGGCCGCCTGCCCCACGGCGTTCATGGCCAGGGACGAGAACAGGAAGGGCAGCATGCCGCCCACGAAGAGTCCCGCCATGACGCGGGGATTCGCGATATCGATGGTCGAGATGCCCACCTGTACCATGTAGGCCGCGAAAAGCGCAAGCGCGGTCAACGCCGCGGAACCGATGGCGAAACCCTTGCCGATCGCCGCGGTCGTGTTGCCCACCGCGTCGAGCTTATCCGTCCGCTGGCGTACCTCGGGGGGCAGTTCCGCCATCTCGGCCACACCGCCCGCGTTGTCCGATATGGGACCATAGGCGTCCACCGCCAGTTGCATGCCGGTGTTGGACAGCATGCCCAGGGCCGCCATGGCAATCCCGTACAGCCCGGCGACATAGTAGGCGCCCATGATGCCGGCGGCGATGATCAAAATGGGAATGGCCGTAGACCGCATACCGATGCCAAGGCCCGCGATGATGTTGGTCGCGGTTCCCGTCACGGACTGTCTGGCAATGGACGTGACCGGACCGGTGTGGGTACCCGTGTAGTGTTCCGTGATCAATCCTATTCCAAGTCCGGCAAAAAGACCGATCGTCGTGGCGATGAAGACGCCCAGGCTGGTGTAGGTTTCGCCGCCCAGGGTGAATTCACCGGGGAGAAGATAGTCAATGAGGAGATACATCACGGCGACCATGATCGCGGAAGATCCGAACTCGCCCTTGTTCAATCCAGACTGGGGATTGCCGCCTTCTTTGACCGAAACCATGAAGGTGCCGATGATCGAAACGATGACACCGGCGCCTGCTATGATCAATGGGAGGGTGATGAAGACCGGATCGTACACACCCGCGACGAGGATGCCGGCGCCCAGCACCATGGAGCCGACGATGGATCCTACGTAGGATTCGAACAGGTCGGCGCCCATGCCGGCCACGTCGCCCACGTTGTCTCCCACGTTGTCGGCTATAGAGGCTGGATTCAGGGGATGGTCCTCGGGAATCCCGGCTTCCACCTTGCCCACCAGGTCAGCGCCTACATCGGCCGCCTTGGTATATATCCCGCCTCCCACGCGGGCAAAGAGGGCAATCGAAGAAGCGCCCAGCGAAAAGCCGGAGATGACGTTCAGTACCCTGCCGATACCGGACTCGTCAATACCGAAGAGTCCCGTATAGAGGATGAACAGCCCGCCGAGACCCAACACGCCCAGGCCCACCACGTTCAGGCCCATGACTGATCCGCCGGCAAAAGCCACGTGCAGCGCCTGGGCCAGACCGGTACGCGCCGCCTGGGTCGTCCGCGTATTGGCGCGTATGGCCACCCGCATGCCCAGGAAACCCGCCAGACCTGAGGTGAAGGCCCCGGTTACGAAGGACAGCGCAATGAGCGCGCTGGACTCTATCCTGCCCATGTTCGCCACGGCGAGCAGTACCGCCACGACTACGACAAAGATACCCAATACCTTGTACTCCGCCTTTAGAAATGCCATCGCGCCTTCAGCGATACTGGCGCCGATGGCTTTCATTTTCTCCGTGCCCTCATCCTGGCGGTTGATCCAGGCCGTCCTCCAGATGGAGTATATCAGTCCCAACAGGCCCGCACCGATCACACCATACATCAACTCGTTCATATCCCGGAACCTTCTCCCTTTTTTATTCTATATGGAATACACAATCGTTACCCAACTGCCACACGATCCTCAACTTTTCGTCTACACACACAGAGGGCGGGTATAGAACCCGCCCTTTGTTCTTCCGAACTGCCAGATGGGATGCGCCGCGGTCTAGTGTCCGGTGGCGCTGAGAAAACTTTTCTTAGCGCAACCTGAAATACACAGGTTGTGCTACCCAAACGGCTACCGGCCGGTTGTTTTGGATCGCTGGCGTATAGACTGTTCGCTTGATCGCTTCGACAGCCGCTTCATCCAGTCCCGCACCAACGCTCCTTGCTACAATCGCATCGCGCACCCGACCATTCTTGTCGATCAGTATCCTCACTATCACGGTACCTTCAATACCCGCCTTGCGAGCTAGTTCCGGATACTCAGGTGAGATCGGCGTAGTTGGCTTTGGGCCGACCTCGAAGGGCACAAAGGCATCGGGAGGCGGCAACGCATCATCCTCGATCTGGATGTTCTCTTCTTCCGGCGCCTGGATTACAATGTTCTCTTCCTCGATGTCCTGGATCACCGGTGCGATGCTCTGGCTCATCTCGGTTTGAGTGGCGATCGTCATCTCGGCAGATACCTCGGCGTCATCCACGGGTTCCGGTATACCAATCACCGGCCGGGATGGCGCTTCTACCGGGACCTCCGGCATTTCCGGCGCGTCGGTCAGTGCCGGCGGTGGTCCCAGGTCGGCGTAGGTCACGATCGTAGTCGCGTACTGCCTGTTCATCTCCTGTAGATACCACGCAGTCCAGTAGGCGCCAACGGCCATAACGTGAATTACAATTGCGACTATTATTGCCGTCTTGGCGTGCTTCTGGTAGAAGAACTTTAAGGCGGACTCTTTCTTCAGAGGGAAATGCTCGACGCTAAGCAGCGATCCGATCATGTGCCAAACACCTCCTCGAATTTGTCCTGCTCCAGGACCGTGATGCTGAACCGGTCGATGGCGCCCAACTGAAGTTCGTCCATGACGTTGACCATCTGCTCGTAAGGACTCGTGCGCTGGATCATGACCAAGGTCACAAGCTTGGACTCGCCGTCATGTTCCTCGGCGTTCTCCAACTCCTTCTCCTTGATGAATTCCTGGATGTTCGCCAGCTCAAGCATTTCCGGCGTCATGTCCCGGCCGATCTGCCAGAACATGCGTTCGTCATCCAGCATGTAGATCTGCAGCACGTTCGATTCCGCGATCTCGACCTTGTCATCCTTGTCGGGCGGAATGTTGAGTTCCATGGTCTGCGGCGCTCTGAATACCGTGGTGACCATGAAGAAAATGAGCAGAAGGAATGCGATGTCCACCATGGGCGTCATGTCGATGTTGATGGGCGAACGCTTCTTTGTCCTCTTGCCACCTGCCTTTTTTCTGTCGCTGGCTTTCTCAGCGCCTTGGACAGCTGCCATGTGTCATCACCTCCTTACCAGGTCATTGTTGACCGGTCTCAAACTGGTCGGTTCTTCGTCCGAGGATGTATCAAAGTCGTCCTCGAAGTTGGTGACCAGGTTGAAACGGGTATTGTTCGTTTTCTGGAGGATCTCCATCATGTCGCTGATTACGCCAAATTCAGCGTCCTTGTGCGCCTTGATGGCGATACGCAACCTGGGGTTCCGTACGCGCGCCTCCACCAGTGCCCTCTCCATCTCAGACATCTCGATCGACACTTCCGGCTGGGGCTCCAGCCGCCAGAACAACTCGTTATTGGGTCTCGGGCCGACCGTCAGGATCACGACGTCCGATTCAGGCAACTTGATCACCGAATGCGATTCCGGAAGCAGAATGGCAATCGATTCGGGTTCCTTGAACTGGGTCGTGGCCATGAAGAAAATGAGCAGCAGGAAGGCGATATCCACCATCGGCGTCATGTCGATGAATACCGGGGAATGCTTTGAACTCGCCATATCTAAAACTCCTTAACGCCGCCCAATTAGGCGCGGCCGGTAAGAATGGCTACGACTTCCTGCGAAACTTCGTCGATCGCGTAGGTGAACATGTCCACCTTGTTGACGAAATAGTTGTACGCCACGATACCCATGATAGCCGCGGCCAGTCCGCCTGCCGTGTTGATCAGCGCTTCCGAGATTCCGAGGGCGAGCTGAATGGCGTCCGGCGCGCCTTCGTTGGCCATGGCGGAAAAGGCACGGATCATACCGATCGTCGTACCGAGCAGACCCACCAGAGTGGCGATGGTGGCAATGGTCTGAAGGGCGATCAGGTTACGTTCGAGCAACGGAGTTTCCAGGGCGTTGGCTTCGTCGAAGGCCCGTTTGATCTCCGCCACCTGCCGGTCGCTCGTCATGTTCTCATCATGAATGGTCTGGAACCGTTCAAGACCGGCGCGCAGCACGTTGGCCATGGTACCCTGCTGCGAATTGCACAGGTTGATAGCCCGGGCGACATCGTTGTTCCGTATCGCGCTCATCGAATCCCTGAGAAAGGCCACCTGCGACCGCTTGCCGCGGGCCTTTTTCAGTGTCAACGAACGCTCTATGATAAAGGTAATATCCAACATTGTGAGCACCATGAGGCCGATGACCACGACTCCGCCGTCCTTCACGAACTGGGGCAGAAAGTACTCGTATATGATGTAGGAAGCGATAAAGCAAAGGACGATAATGATCATGATAAAGACGCCTGGCCGCATATCAATTCTCCTTGACTTAGTTCTGTTGCGATAGTGAATGAAAAACTTGAACAATCATCTCACAGTGAATTAACCCCTGCCAGATAAACCTGGTACTTCCGGATTGTAATGAGTCCTTTTTACGTCGGCGGGACAAACGCCTTCCTTAACCACCACCTTTCCATCCGTGTCCTGTGTTTTTTGCCTGTTATCAGGCTCATTTTCTGTGTTTTATGCTGTCTGATCAACTCCGCTTGATGACGTTATATGTGATTCGCCTATGTGCCATTTCAGTTGTCCTGCATCTGCTCGTAGATCTCCCGAACGGTATTCAACTGTTCCTGCGCCTTGCTGTTGTTCGGATTCAGCTTCAGGCTTTCCCGGTAGTGGCGGATCGCCGGGCCGAGTTGCTGTGAGTTCGTATAGGACTGGGCGAGCAGAAGATGATAGGAAGCATTGTCGGGTTTTAGATCTACGGCTTTCCGCAGCATACCGATGGCGCCGGCCCAATCCTCGTTCAAAACCTTGTCAAATCCAAGCCGGTAATAGGCGTCGTGGTCCGTAGGATCGATTTCGAGCACGCGCTGAAATGTCGTACGTGCATTGGAATAGTCCTCCAGGATAAGGTAGGCTGTACCCAGGAATTTCAGGGGCTGCAGGATGGACTGGGGATCCTTTTCGCCCTCTTCCGCCCTGAGGTTGAGTGCCTGCAACAAAGCGTCCCTGGCCACCGCGCCTTCGCTGGTCACCAGGCCGGCGATTCCCATGTTCAGGAAGGCCGTATAAGACGTGCTGTCGTGGGCGACCTTTGCCCGGTACATGTCCAGCGAGGCGGCGTAGATGGTGGGGCGTAGATCCCTGTCCGCTTCACGCGCCTCGCCGTAGATTTCCCTGCCGAGATTATAGTAAACGTTGCTGAGCGTAATCCTGGACCGTTCGTCTTCCTGTACCCGGATCACGGGTTCCAGCACCAATTTGACGGCAGTCACGGCCTTTGCGTACTGACCCTGCTTGATAAAGGAACGGCCGTAGTAGGCGTAGGGGTTCTGATCGTTCGGATTGACCCTGATGGCCTCCTCCAGGAACGGTATGGCTTCTCCGTACTTTTCCTGTTCGAAATACACCAGTGCCAGCTGGATATAGGGCTTCTCGGTCGAACCGTCCAGTTCAATGGATTTCTTCAGGTTGACGATACCCTCGTCGTACTGGCCGACCTCAGGCTGTGTCTGTACCCAGCCCAGGCTGTAATACAGCGCCGCGTTGTCGGCGATCTGCATCAGGGCTTCCTTGTAGGCATTGACTGCCTCCGTGTACATGCCTTCCGCCACCAGGCCGTCGCCCATGGGTAGATAGGCCTCGGTCTTGCCCGGCTCAAGTTTCACGGTTTTCATGTAGTGGGGCACGGCCATCTTGATACGCTGTGTCTTATTTAACGATTCTGCCAGCATGAAATAAGCCTCGGCGTTGGTCTGGTCCAGCGCCACGAACTGTTCCAGCGGGGCGACGACAAGCGGATACCGTTCGGCGACAAACTGGATGTAACCTTGCTGGTACCATGCGTTCTTAAGGGTGGGATCGAGCTCCGTCGCTTTCTGAAAACCAGCGTACGAATCGTTCCACTGCCGGGCCTTGAAATGCAACTGGCCGATCCTGTAATAGGTCATGGCCGCGTCTGGAGAATCGGGCTGCATGGCCAGGGCCTGACGGTAGAAAGAGATCGCCAGCGTCCAGACATTCTGGGCCTCGTAGACGTCACCAAGTCCTCTCACGTACAGCGGGTTTTGCGGGTCTACGCCGCGCGCCCTGGTGAAGAGTACCATGGCGCTTTGCAGATCGTCCTGGGCAATGGCGAGTTGTCCCTGCGCGTAGAAAAACCGGGCGTCTTTTTCCTTGGTTCGCTTCAATCCTTCCTTGATCGACTTCTCCGCGTCCTCGAACCGTCCCTTCTCAATCTCCAGCAGGCTGAGTTCGAAACGGGCGTCATGGTTCTTCTTCTGCTGATCCACGGCGATGAGGAATTCGGACAGCGCCTCGTCGGTATGCCCCTGGCGCTTGAGCGCCATGCCGAGCAGGTAATGGGCATCCGTGTTTTTCTTTCCGTTGCTGAGCACGTCCCTGAGTAAGGAAACGGCATCGTCGTAATTCCCACCGTCGTAGGCAGCCCGGGCGGCGCCTACGTTCTGCGCTTCCACCTTGAGCGGCGCACCGGCCAGCAACAGCACGCCCAGGGCAAGGAGAACGCCTAGACAATTCCTACGGTTGACTCCAGCGATCCGCATGTTCGTTTCCTCCCGTATTTACACGGTTTCAATCGAAAAAGCCACACCACTGATACGGTACGGTCATCTTCGCTCGTTTACTAGTCCAGTTTGACCGTCCGAACCGGCATGGTCGCCGGTACAATTCCCTCGTTGATGGCGATCTGCTGTCCCTTGACCGCCGTGAGAAAGGTTACGAATCCCGATACCAGGTTGACTTCCACCGACGATTTCTTGAAATAGCACAGCACCAGGGGCCGCCGCAACGGATACCGCTCGGTATGGATCTTGTCCTGTGTGGGTAGATAAAACCGTCCGCCTTCTTCCTCACCGACCCGGATGGCCTTGAAATACCCCATCGTAGACGGCGATGTCGTCAACAGCAGGCCCGTGATTCCGATCGCGCCCGGATTGCTGCCCGCAATTCCCGTCAGAACGGCCATCGTACTGCAGGGGAATACGCCGGCACCGTATTCAGCGTCACCGAGCACACGGTCCTGAAAGACCTCATAGGTACCCGAATTTCGATCCCTGACCAGGGGACGGATGCGCATGTCCCCGCCACCCAGTTCCCGCCAGTTTGTGACCTTGCCTGTGTAGATGTCTTTCAACTGCCCCACGGTCAATTCGTCGATCGGATTGTCGCCATGCAGGATGACCACGAGTGCGTCGTGGGCCACCGTGCGGGTGACAAACTTTCGCTCACCGGCCGACAGCGCCTTGATTTCCGTCTCGTTCGGCTCGCGGGACATCACCGCCAGGCGGCTTCGGTCCTCGGCGAGCTCGACCAGCGCCTCCCGCGAGGTCGTTCGGCCCACGTCGACGAAGGCTTCGTTGTAGATTTGCTGATACTTAACGGCCGATTTTTCTATGTACGGAAACGCAACCTCCGCGCTAGATACCTTTATATAACCCCTGGTTGCAGTTTCTTTAGGTTCGCTGCATCCTGCTGCCAGAAGAAGGCAGGCCATCCCCATACCCACTATTCGGATTTGGACTCCGTACCTTTCCATGAATCATCCTCTAAGATCGAACGGGTCTCCCGCGCTCTCTTTTCCCCGTAGTAGGTGGTAAAGAAACGGAAAATTCCGTACAGTATGAGTACGCTGCCGAAAACCAGCCTCAACTGTTCCGTCTGAATGTAGATCCGGAGGAGGTTGCCGGTCAGAACCAGCACGCCGGAAACGAGCATAGCCGTCGCAACCAGGTAGCCGAGGAACTGACGAAAAGACGTGATTCGGATCATACGCAGGCGAGACGGAATCCAATGTGCGGGTACTTCCGGACATTTTCGTTCATAGCTTCACCGCAGGGTACGATAGACGAAACCGCCCTGTCCAGCCCTGTGCGGCAACGACTTCGATCCATCAGCGGCCAAGCAGGGAAATACAGGATTCCAAGGGTCGCGGTTTCCTAATGTTTCGATTGTAACTAAATAAAGGCGGCAATGCCGTTTGTCAAGTAAAACTTACGGGCTCCGTTCGCTCACAGTGTGACAGGAAATTGACGATTCCGTGAATATTGTAGCGCTTGTATCGATGCCCGGACGAGCCTGCGTTCAACTCGACGACTGTGGTGTTCATCGCGCCTGGTCGTCCGCGCCTTTTTCACACAGTTCGATCAGCACGCCGTGTGTACTCCGGGGGTGAACGAAGGCGACCCGGACGCCGCCGGCCCCGGTACGCGGTTTTTCATCTATTAGCCGGAATCCCCGCTCGCGCAGGATCGCCAGCGTTTCCCCCACGTCGTCGACTTCGAAGGCCACGTGATGAATGCCTTCGCCGCGCTTTTCGATGAAGCGGGCCACCGGGCTCTGGGGATCCGTCGCCTCCAGAAGTTCCACCTCGGTATCGCCGATGGGCAGAAAGGCCACGGTAACGCGGTCGCTCTCGACGGTTTCCCGGCCGTGCAGGGGCAACCCGAGGGCGTCGTGATAGAGACGAAGCGCGTCGTCCAGGTCCCGCACCGCGATCCCGATGTGGGCGATGCGCGCGGTCTTGCGCGGATGTTCCGTAGACATGGAAACAGGTTTCTCCTACCAGGAGTTGATACGCTCGTAATGTTGCGTGCTCTATGGGTTGTAACGCTTCTGCGGTCAGAAACGCTCGGGTCTCCGGTATTCGCCGAAAACGCCGCGAAGCGTATTGCAGATTTCGCCCAGTGTCGCCCGCTTGCGTACGGCTTCGACGATAAGCGGCATCAGGTTGGTCTCGGTCCGGGACGCGGCTTCCAGCTCAAGCAGCGCCCGAGCAGTGGCCTGTCCATCCCGCACATGCCTGAACGCGCGGACCCGTTCGACCTGGCGGCCCTCGATCGCGGGATCAATGGGAAAAGGAGCCGGACCCTCTTCCTCGGCGTCGGTGAAGCGGTTTACTCCCACGATAGTCTGTTCTTCCTGCTCGACGGCCATCTGGTACGCGTAGGCACTCCGGCTGATCTCTTCCTGGGGATAGCCCGCCTCGATAGCCCCGAGGGCGCCGCCCAATTCGTCGATGTGTTCCAGGTACTCCGCAGCAGCCTTTTCAATTTCACAGGTAAGGGACTCGACGAAGTAGGATCCGGCGAAGGGGTCCACCGTGTCGGCCACTCCAGTCTCGTGGGCGATGACCTGCTGCGTCCGCAGGGCGAGGGTAGCCGCCGATTCGGAGGGCAGCGCAAGCGCCTCGTCGAGACTGTTGGTGTGGAGGGACTGCGTGCCGCCGCACACTGCGGCAAGGGCCTGCAGCGCCACCCGGACAACGTTGTTCTCCGGCTGCTGCGCGGTCAGCGTCGATCCGCCTGTCTGGGTATGAAACCGAAGCTGCCAGGACCGGGGATTCCTGGCGCCGACCCGTTCCCGCATTAGCCGTGCCCAGAGCCGCCGGGCCGCGCGGAACTTGGCCACCTCTTCAAAGAACTGGTTGTGGGCGTTGAAGAAGAAGGAAAGCTGGGGGGCGAAAGCATCCACGTCGACCCCCGCGTCCATGACCGCCTTCACGTATCCCAGGCCATTCGCCAGGGTGAAGGCGACCTCCTGCACGGCGGTGGCCCCCGCTTCGCGGATGTGGTAACCGCTGATGCTGATGGGGTTCCACTTCGGCATGCAGTCGGCGCAATACCGGATCAGGTCGGTGGCCAGGCGCAGAGAGGGACCTGGCGGATAGATGAACGTGCCCCTTGCGATGTATTCCTTCAGAATGTCGTTCTGCACCGTGCCCGCGAGACGATCCAGCGGGACGCCGCGCTCCTCGGCCACGGCCACGTAGAGCGCCACCAGGACCGTGGCGGTGGCGTTGATGGTGAGCGAAGTGCTGACGGACTCCTGCGGGATTTCATCGAACAGGGTCCGCATGTCGTCGATAGTAGATATGGCAACGCCCGTGCGTCCCACCTCGCCGGCTACCATGGGATGATCGGAATCATAGCCGATCTGGGTAGGCAGGTCGAAAGCCACGGAAAGACCCGTCTGCCCCTGGGACAGCAGGTACCGGTACCGGGCGTTGGTCTCTTCGGCCGATCCGAACCCGGCATACTGGCGCATCGTCCAGAGCCGGCCCCGGTACATGGTCGAGCGGATGCCCCGGGTATAGGGGTATTGCCCGGGAGTTCCAATATCGGATTCCGGATCGATATCGGCCGTGTCTTCGGGGGTGTACAATCTTTGCACGGGTATGCCCGATCCGGTTTCGAACCGTTCCCGGCGTTCGGGCATGCGTTCCAGGGCTGGCCCCAGCTTCTCTTCTTCCCAGGCCTTGCGGGCTTTTGAAATAGTGTCCTTACCTGGATTCATGACAGGGGATCCCGCAGTGGCATTGGTCCGTAAGTAAAGAGAACAGGCCTCTCAATCTGCGCTGAATTCGCCCACGGGTCAATGGTTTTCGAGGGTCTGGGACCCGGCCAGACCCAGCGCCTCGGCCTCCTGCTGCATGGCCTCGATGACGTTGGCGATATGATCGCCCAGTTCCAACCCGAGGCTTTCGGCTCCTTCGACGATGTCCTCGCGGGACACGGCACGGGCGAAGGCCACCGCCTTCATCTTCTTCCGGACTGAACTGACTTTCACCTCTCGGACGCTGCCGGAGGGGCGCACGAGCGCGACGGCGGTGATAAAACCCACGAGTTCGTCGACGGCGAAGAGCGTCTTGTCCATCAAGCTGCGTCGTTCGAGGCCCAGGTAGGTGGCGTGTGACTTGATGGCGTAGATCACGTCCTCGGGATATCCCTCATCCTCCAGGATTTTCGCCCCGCGCATCGGGTGGTCTTTCGGATCCGGCGTGGCTTCGTAGTCGAAGTCGTGAAGGAGGCCGACGACGCCCCATGTCTCCTCGTCCTCGCCGTTTTTCCTGGCGTAGTACCGCATGGCGGCTTCCACGCCCAGGGCGTGTTTCCTCAGGCTGTCCGTCTTCGTGTGTTCGTGCAACAGTTCCAATGCGTCTTCGCGATTCACAGCAATTCCCTTCGAGATTGGCGGTAAGCCGCTCGGCTGCTTTCTGGCTTAAATATACACAGAATGAGATTGTGAGTGGGGTCGAGGCGCGGCGGCGGACCTACCCGATACCCGACGAACGCGCGGCTGCAATGGACTACCGTACTACAGCGCGGCCATAGTAGTAGGGAAGGGCCTGCGCGGACGGCCGAAACGACCACGCCAGGCGGGCCTTGCCGATGTTGGCGCCCGGACCGGCATCGGATTCGTCGCCATCGTAGATGACCACGTTGAAACCGATGGTCTCTCCCGCGGCCGGCGAGGTGCCGCCGGGCATGTCGGACCAGGGAATGGCGGTCTCGATGACGTAACCGTAATCAGTGAACCTGGATGCCACCCGCATTCCCGGCGCTGTCTTTTCGATCACACCCTGCCTTGCGTCGGCATCCCGGGCCGCCCTGGGCTCCCGGCCCGCAGTGGTCCCGGGAAAGATGCCCGCCTTGAAAACCGTCAACGAATTTTCGCTCTGACCGGATGGATCGACGCAGATTTCCACGGCATCCGAACGCCAGTGGCCCTTGACGTCGTCCGGGGCGATATTGCAGACCACCACGTCGTCTCGAACGTCAACGGCGACGTACAGGTTCGTCTGGTCATAGGAGGTCCGCACCAAAGCGCTTATGTCGTCATCACCGCCCGGAACGGAACCCGACCAGACGTGGGCCGACGAAATGGCATGGGTCTCGATCCCCTCCCAGTCGGATAGCTCGCCGTCTATCAGCAAGGGACTCGCCGCCGGTACGAGATCCATCACCGGTAACACATCGATCATGCCGCTGTTGACCACGGCCAGGCCCGCCGAAGTGGTCGACAACCTCACCGGGTAGCTTCCCTGTTCCACGTGATCCGGGACGTGAACGTTAAAAGGAACGGCCTGCTTACCGCGGCCCGGAACCGCGTAATCCACCTCCAGCGGCCGGTCCGACCATCCATCCGGAAGGTCGAGTTTCACCCGGCCTGATGAGACTTGTTGCCGCGTGCTGGTTAGTTCCGCCTCCAGCGTACCGGTCATACCCGCGCCAATGGAAAGCGCGGCGGGCAACATGCCCGCGGCCCACGCTACCCGGTGTTCTTCGGCCCATCGGCGGAACCGGACGATGTCCGAACGGGGCACCATGCCAATGGACAGGAGTTCCGTCGAAGGCGGCGGACCCAGGACGATACCGGGATCCCGCGGTCCCTCGAGACTTCCAAGGAGCGTATTGAGCCCGTCCGGCGACGGCGGCACCAGCGTCCTGACCAGCAGGAAAGATTCCGCACGGGCCTGGCGCGGAGGAAGCGTGGCGTTCCGGTCAAAACCCTGCGAGCGGAAGTTACGCAGGGCCAGGGACTTGATCTCCGCGTAGCTCATGAATCGGCTGGGCGATATGTCTCCCGTTGGAATGGAAACCGCGCCCGAACGCCGGGTATTGTAGTAGAGTTTCACCGGCTGCCAGGTCCGCAGGAACTCGTCTTCAATCTGTTCCGGGAAGCGGCCGGGATCGGCAGCGGCCGTAAAGGCCTCCGTGGCGAGCCGGGCCGCCGCCTGGTGCATGCCGTGGGTGCCCGGCCCGGGCCACATGGTCACGATGACGTCAGGCCGAAGCAGGCGTACCAGGCGCACGAGCCGGTTCAACGTATCCTGGTGGCCCCATACGTCGAACACCGCCTGGTCGCTGAGCGTGTAAAAGAAATCGGTCTTGTCCAGAAAGTAAACCAGGTCCACCCCGTATTCTGCCGCGGAGCGCCGTATCTCGGCCTCGCGGAGAATGCCCAGCGAGGGACCGAGTTCCCGGCCGATGCCGTTGCCGCCGCCCTCGCCTCGCGTTACAAGCACGATGGCCGCCCGGGCGCCGCCGTCGAGGACCTCCCTGGCGAAGGTGGCCGTGACGCCGCTTTCATCGTCGGGATGGGCGCCCACGTACAGCAGGTCTACTTTCAGCAGGTGGTCGGATTGCATCTGGTCTATGGACTGTGCGGCAACGCTACCTGGAAGTAGCGCGCCATTTGCGGTCAGCAGTATGGGAAGAAGGAAGGCGGCGATCCATCTTCCCGCAAGGAAGCAGGAACTACGTATCATTTTAAGTCGTTTTGATGAGAACGGCAAAACCCAAAGTCGGCGTGATTAGGAATTTAGAAAACGTGGTTGGAGATACTCGATTCGGCCACGTACCCCATGAGGTTCAGATAAGCCCGAACGCATAGGTCTGTCAAGAGTTTTGGTGAATCGGAAATCTATCCGATTGAAATCTTGTCTTTTGTATATACATATTATAGTGACCAAAATACAGGAGCCCTCTTGGATGCGCGCGAGAATGCGCGCGAGGCCCGCTTTCAAAATAACAGGTTACAGCACATTTCACACGGATCTGTTGAGAGGCGAATAACATGACCGATCTGATCGTCGTTCATCCTGATTTTGACGGAGTCTGGCCCTTTGCCGCCGACCACTTCCTCACCCTGTGGCCCGAAGCGGTTTTTATACGGCTGGCGCACGGGGACGAGCGTCTCCTGGGCGAAGTCGTAGAAGATCCGGGCAGGGTGACGCGGATGGCTACGCTGGGAATGTCGGTGACCCTGGATTGTATTCAGCGATTCAGTTCGTTGCGGGAAGCGACCTTCCAGGGAGCCTACGACCGGAGGTTAGGCGAGGGTTGCAGCGAGTACCTGGCCGCGGCCGGCATCGCCATTTACGATCATCCGAGCGAGGGTTTCTGGTCACAGACCGTGGCGGAATTCGGGTTGGCGCTGACGTTGTGCGGGCTGAGGCGGATACCCCAGTTGCACCGGGAGATTATACAAAGCCAGGCGCCGTGGGACTACGAGCCACCCGATGGCCGGGGCCGGCCTGGGGCGAGGGGACACCAGTTCGGCGACGACCCTGCCTTTACCAGCGGCACACTGTGCGACAAGCGGGTTCGGATCGTGGGGGCCGGCAATATCGCCAGCCGGTACGCCAGCTTCGCGTCGATGCTGGGCGCTGACGTGGCCGCCTGGGATCCATACGCCACCGAACCGAGTTTTCACCGGGCGGGATCACGCCGTGTCTACCACCTGGAGCAACTGGTCGCCGATGCTGAGATATTCGCGCCCATGGTACCGCTCACGGAATCGACACGGGGCCTGGTCGAGGCAGAACACATTGATACGCTTCCCCGGGGCTGCCTGGTGGTAATGGTGACCCGGGCCCTGATCTGCGACACCGAGGCCATCCGGCGGCGCGTGATGGCCGACGAACTGAGCCTGGCGGCGGATGTATGGGACCAGGAACCCCTTCCCCTGGACGATCCACTGCTCGGACGCCACAACGTGGTGCATACGCCACACAACGCCGGACGCACGATCAATGCGAACAAGGCGTGGGCGGAAAAACTGGCCGTGCAGTTCAGGCCGCGCTGATTGCTTCTATCCGGCTTGGGTTCCGCAGCCGAGGCAACCCGTTCGTTTACCATTCAAACACCGTTCCCATCAGGTCATTGGGGGCATCCCTTAAAGTGTCATAAATCTGTTTGGATTTACTCACCGGGACGACATCACGAATAAAAGGTGCTATTTTCACCAAACCCTGATCGACCAAATGACACGTATTCAGCAAATCATCGCGATCAAAATGACTGTTCTGTTTAATCTGGATCTCCCGTCCCTGACCGAGATTGAATGTATAGGTCACTTTCTCCCGTCCAGCGATGAATAACACTCTGCCGCGCGGTCGCAAGGAGGATATCAGTCGATCCTCCATACCCGGCACGCCGGCGAAGTCAATTACTGCGTCAAACGTCCCATCAGCGATCTCTTTTCCCCATCGATTCCCCGAAACATTCAGCACTGTTTCCGCCACGCCACAATGCCTGGCAAGTTCAAGGCGGTTCTCATCGACGTCACAGAGCGTGACGCGCGCTTCCTTGCTGGTTGCGATTTGCGCGGCGACCTGACCGATAATACCGGCACCCACAATCAACACCCGTTCTCCCACCTTCAACTCCGCGTTTCGGCAGGTACGCAACGCCACGCTGGACATACCCAGAAGGGCCGCCTCCTTGCGGATGATCGAATCGGGCAGCTTGATGAGCAGGCCATCCTCCGGCATCACGACATACTCTTCATGACCGGCGCTCATATATAGAATTTCACCGATCCGTAATTCGCGGACATCGGGTCCCACTTCGATCACCCGTCCAATATTCTGGTAGCCGAAACCACCTGTGGGCAGTTCTTCGTCTTGGGGGGCGTAGTTTCCGCCAATCAATTGATTGCGTTCCGTGCCGTTCGTTACCCCGGTAAAGATCGTCTCGGCCTTGACTTCGTTACCGGTTGGCCCCTCTGGATCGGGCCAATCATGGACCAGGATTTTCTGCCTTCTCTTACCGGGTAATCCTTGAATGCATAACGATCGCATTAGCTGGTTCCTCTCTGACTCAGCTACTCGTATGGCGTCCATGTTTCAGCAGGTATTTCAATACGCAGAACATGTTTCTGGGGTTACCGGGGAAACACATCAGATAGCAGCGCAGAGGCTTGCTCAATGTTTTCCGGGTCAAGAAAGGCAGGCGAGCATGCACCTTCAGAACTCGGACGCGGAGTTTGGACTCCAGTCCGTCGGTGAGTAACTCAAAAGGTCACTGGGATTTGGTCTTGGTGCAAAACGAGGCGAGAATAGCGGTACGGGGAATCGAACCCCGGTTTGATGGCTGAGAACCACCTGTCCTAACCACTAGACGATACCGCCATATTGCTACTGAAAATGTACTCCAAAAACTGGCCGGAGTCAAGACTTCTGGCCTACATATTCGCGGGCCGTCTGCCATCCCCTCCGCCCTCGACGGCGCGGTAGAAAGGCGAACTGGGGGGCAGGGATTCGAACCCCGATTCCATGGTCCAGAGCCATGTGTCCTACCCTTGAACGACCCCCCATCGAAATTGACGGATATCCGCAGCCTGCACTACTCTAACCGCCGCGTACATTATAGGTATTTGGATCGAAAAATCAAGTAAAATCAGGCTGTGGAGACGCCTCCAGGAGACGTGCTATTTCCGGATCAAGGCCACCACAGTTTAGAAAATCCGTTCCTCACACTCGCTCGTAGGGGTCGAAGAGACGCTCGTATTCTCTCAGGGCATAGCGGTCGGTCATCCCCGCGATGTAGTCGCAGACGGTCCGCTCGAGCGGCGCGTCCTCCGCTGGTCGGTGGTCGGTCGGGGGCAACTGTCGGGAGTCGGCCAGGTATTCGTTGAACAGGCTTTCCAAGAACCGGGTCGCCTTGCGGGACATGCGTATCAACCGGTAATGCCTGTAAAAGTTGTCATACAGATAGGTGCGAAGCTGGTTGTTCCTTACGGCCATTTCAGCACTGTAATCCACCACGGGGATGGCCAGTTTCCGCACTTCATCCGGGGATTTCACGTTGTGGCGTTCCAGGTTTTCATGGGTCGTCTGGACGACGTCGATGATCTGCTGGTTGATCAAGGCCCGGATGATCTGGTACAGTTGCCGCGTGGGGTCCAGGTGACGTGCCTTCTCCGCCTGCTCTTGAATCGCCCCGTCCCAGACATCCAGATCGGCCAACTGTTCGAGACTCAGAATGCCGGCGCTGATGCCATCGTCGAGGTCATGGGAATTGTAGGCGATTTCGTCGGCGAGATTAGCGATCTGCGCTTCCACGGAGGCGTATTGGCCGGGTTGAAATTCGATGGTATCGAACCCGTGGGGGGCGTTGTGCTTGGCGATGCCTTCCCGCGTTTCCCACGTCAGATTGAGGCCCTGGAAGGAGGGATAACGCCATTCCAGATGATCGATCACCCGGAGGCTCTGCTTGTTGTGCTGGAATCCGCCGTGGTTTTGCATCAAGTGGTCGAGGGCTTCTTCCCCGCAGTGGCCGAAGGGGGGATGTCCCAGGTCGTGGGCCAGGGCGATGGCCGCGGCGAGATCCTGGTTTGCGCCCAGGTTCCGGGCGATCGTTTCCGATACGCCGGCCGTTTCCATGGTATGTGTAAGCCGCGTCCTGTAGTGGTCTCCCTCGTGGTACACGAAGACCTGCGTCTTGTATTCGAGCCTACGGAAGGACTTCGAATGGACGATACGGTCGCGGTCCCGCTGAAACGGCGTCCGCCACGGCGCCTCTTCCTCGGGGTGTCTGCGTCCCCGGCTTGCGCGGCTCATCACAGCATAGGGCGCAAGCGTACGCTCCTCCACTTCCTCCAGCCGGGATCGGTCGACAATCATCTATTGCACTCCGATTTTCAGGTTCCGGCGATCAGGGCGCCACCCAGGTCGATGTCCTGGACCATGGTGGCGTTGAAGGCCGCCTCGACCAGCAGGTGCTTCACGTTACTACTGTCGGAATCGTGCCATAAATTCTCGAATTCCCAGGGGTCGTTTTCCAGGTCGTACAACTCACCCTTGTCGTGGGTGTGGTACACCACCAGCTTGTAGCGCTCGTCCCGGAACATGGTGGCGTAACTTAACGGTTCCTTGGCGACGGCATCGTAGTACTCGGAACGGACGAAGGAGCGGTGGTAGCGGGGATTCGATTCGCCCGTCAGAATAGGCAGCAGGCTGCGGCCCTGGAACGCCTCCGGCAGATCCACGCCGCCCAGGTCCAGCATGGTGGCCGACATGTCGACCAGTTCGACCAGCGCGTCACTTCTGAGGTCCTCTTTCATATGACCGGGATGGGAGAAGATCAGGGGCACCCGAACCAGGCCCTCGTAAAACCGGCAACCCTTCCACAGCAGACCGTGATCTCCCAGGCTTTCTCCATGGTCACTCGTGAAGATGATAACGGTGTTATCCCGCTGTCCCGTACGTTCCAGTTCACGCAGGATCCGCGCGAACTGGTCGTCGATCTGCCGGATCATGGCATAGTAGAGCGCTTGCTGCCTGCGGCCATCGAAGGTATCGGGATGTCGTGACTCCGACTGGAAGAAAACTTCCGCCAGGTCCGCCTGCTGGTCCAGGTCGCTTTCGCGGAAATGGGGGCCGGGCATTTCGGCCGGATCGAATAGGTCGGCGTAGACGCGGGGCGGGATCAACGGCTCGTGGGGACTGTAGGGATTGAGGGTCAGCATCCAGGGCGTATCGCCGGCCCTGGCCTGGTTGATGAACTCGAGGGCGCAATCGGTGACCCAGGTGGTCTGGTGGAGTTCCGGCGGAACGCGGTCTTCGCTGGCACGCAGGGCGTCCAGGTCGCCACCCCGGTCGCGCACCCAGTCCCCGTAGTCATGACCCTCCGGCCAGTCGTCCCTGGGCGCGTGGCTGAAGCGCCAGTAACGGTAGCCGTCGTCCATGCGGGGTTCCGTGCGTTTCCCCGCGCTCTGCAGGTGAAACTTGCCCGCCAGGCCGCAGTCGTATCCGCTGTCCGCCAGCAGTTTGGAGATCAGGGGAGGCGGATTCACGAACGATCCGTTGCCGTTGCGGCAGTTGTGAATCCGCCCGGGGTACATACCGGTCATGAAACTCGACCGGCTGGGCGTACAAATCGGGCTCTGGCAGTAGGCCCGCGTGAAAGCGACCCCTTCCCGCACCAGGCCGTCCAGCGCGGGTGTGCTCACGTGGGGGTTGCCGAGCGCGCCGATGGTGTCGAACCGCTGCTGATCCGTGCAGTACCAGAGGATGTTTGGGCGACTGGGCATGTCAGGGTGCACCCGCCGCCTTTTTATTCGTTGGCGGGTTGCGTGGTGGCTTCCTCGCTGCCCATGTCACCTTCACCCATATCGCCTTCATCCATGTCACCTTCGCCCATATCGCCTTCACCCTCATCCATGTCTTCGCCCATGCCTTCACCCATATCCGGCGCTTCGGCCGCCATGATGTGCAGCATGTCGCCCATGGCGGCACCGATATCCGTCGCGGCATTGCCACCGTTTATGGCAATCTGGAGCGTGCCGGAATCCTCGTCCATCCGGGCGAGCCATGCGCCTTCCGCCACGTCGCCGTAATCCGTGACCATCGGCATGACCATGGTCCACTCGTTATGGGTTACCGACACCCATCCATCCGAGGCGAAACCGGCTTCCATCAGCTGGTCGCTGGTGAGGTTGGTGTTGATATTGGCGAATTCTTCGCTGATGCTTGCGACTTCGCCGTTGATCATGGCGAC
This sequence comes from bacterium, assembly GCA_965262815.1. Classification (GTDB taxonomy): domain Bacteria; phylum JAAXHH01; class JAAXHH01; order JAAXHH01; family JAAXHH01; genus JAAXHH01. The sequence goes on from OZ253560.1 coordinate 1,820,489, forward strand.
GTCCGCAGCCATCTCTTCCATGGCTGCCTCTTCCATGGCCGGTTCCTCGGTTCCGGAGCCGCCGCATCCGGCCATGACGAACAGGCCGACGAAACAGACCATCAGGTACGATGTGAATCGGGTCATGATCTTGATCCTTTCGAGTGGATTGCCGCCTTGCAATTGACGTGTTGGTAAAATGGACTGATCTGGGTATAAATGTTTGGGTGAACCTGATTGTCGCGCAGTAAGTTACATACCTTCTACATTTATATTCCAAATCAAGCCTGTTTGCAACATAAATCAACCGATCCCTATCGAGGCAATTCCGAATCGAGGTAAAATCGCAGTATGGCCTTGAAACGCCATGCCTTCCAAACTTGCCCGGCAGGGATCAGGCATCCCCTGGCTCTGCCGTTACGGACAGCTCCGCCCACTGCCGGCGTCCCACTTCCTTGATCCGGATGTCGTCCCACTTTTCCAGGGGCCGGTAGGACGGGTGGCCCGGGCGGTCCTGGCAGGGATTGTGGCGGGTGTTGTAGCAGCAGATAAGGCTCCACCTAGGATCGTCGCTGTCGTTGGGATCGGAACGATGGAGCACGTTTGCATGGAAGAACAGGGCCGTGCCGGGCGACATTTCGCAGTACACGTGGTCGAGGTGCTTCATGGCGAGTTCCACCCGTTTCGGATCGGCGCCCACCTGCGTGCCGTATCGACCGTGCTCGATTCTTCCCAGTCTGTGCGATCCCCTGATGACCTGGAGGCATCCATTCCCCCTGTGGGCTCGGTCCACCGCGATATAACAACTGGCCATATCGGGATACAGGGCCTGGTTGTGGTACCAGTAACCGTAGTCCTGGTGCCATTCCCACGCCCCGCCGACTCGGGGTTCCTTGACCATCATCTTGTAATGGTACAGGTAGACCTCGTCGCCCATGAGCCTTTCCAGGGTGTCTACCATGCGGTTGCCGTGGCAGATGGCGTTGTAGATGTCCTCGCGATCCGTATCCGACGTCAGCCAGAGCTTGCTTTCGCGGCCCTCCGTATCCTCGGCGGAGCGGACGAGGGCGGCCTTCTCCTGGTCGGTCCGGCCCACGTTGAGCAGGAGATCCATCTCCTCCTCGTCGTACAGGCCTTCCACCATCAGGTAGCCGTCTTCCCGGAACTGCTTTTCATGTTCATCGGAAAGTTGGAACATGGCGTTCTCCGGATTCAGTATGGAGATCCAGGCAGACCTTTGGTCCCGGCCCGCATTCCCGGCCCGCGTTCCCAGGTGCCACCCGGAAAAGGTAACTTCGATCCGGGAACATGGGCGGACGATCCTATCCCCTGCTCTATGCCCTCACCCGGTGGCGCCGCTCCATGTGGTGGGCAACGGACCGGCACACCCGGGATATACCCTCTCCGATGAGTTCCGTGTCGAGAAAGCTGTAGCAGATCCGGAAATGGTTCTTCCCCCGGTTGTCCGCGAAAAAGGATGGTCCCGCCACGTAAGCCACTTTCTCATGCTCCACGGCCCAGGCCAGCATCGACGTCGAGTCGATCCCTTCCGGGACGGTCAGCCAGATGTAGAATCCGCCGTCCGGCCGGGTCCACGTCACACCCGGCGGCGCATGTTCGGCAAGGGCTTCCAGCGTGGCGTCGCGTTTCGCCCGATACAGTGACCTGGACAGCACGATCTGGGAATCCATCAGTCCCCGCCTGCCGTATTCGTAGACGATGCGCTGTCCGAGGGTGCTGGAACACTGATCGCTGCCCAGTTTCGCCTGGCAAAGCTGGGCGATTACGTGCGGCGGCGCAGCGATCCAGCCGAGACGGATCCCTGGCCCGAATATCTTCGAAAAGGTACTGACGAACAGCACGCCTTCGGGGTTCAGCGCTTTGAGCGATGGCGGTGGCGCCTCGTCGAAATACAGTTCCGAGTAGGCGTGGTCTTCGAGGATGGGAATGCCGTACTGTTCGGCCAGGTCGACCAGCTTGCGTCGCCGGTCCAGGGGCATCGTCACCCCGCCGGGATTCTGAAAGGTCGGCATGGTATAGATCAACTTGGCCCGTTTGCCCTGGCGATCCAGTTCCTTCAACTGGTCCTCCAGCAGGTCGACGCGCATGCCTTCGTCATCGATATCCACCGCGACGAATTCCACGTCGTAACACCGGAAAACCGAGAAGGCGGTCAGGTAGGTGGGGGCTTCCACGATGACGATGTCGCCGGCGTTCAGAAAGGTCTTCGCTATGAGATCCATCGCCTCGATCCCGCCAGAGGCGATCATGATTTCGTCCACCGTGGAAGTTACGCCTTCAATCGTCCCCATTCGCCTGGCGATCCACTCCCGGAACGCCGTGTAGCCAGCGGTAGGACTGTACTGGAGGGCCATGCTGCCGTGGTGGTCGAAAACCTGGTTCGTGACCTCCTTCATCGCCTCCATGGGAAAGGTGGAGGCATCCGGCAATCCACCGGCGAAGGAAAGTACATCCGGCCGCTCGGCAAGCTTGAGCAGCTCGATGACCGCCGTGTCCCCAATCAGGTCCATACGATCCGCGAATGAATCCTGCCAGTCCATCAATACCCTCCTGCGCCTCTACAGTTTAAAAACGAACTTAACCGCTGCCGTTTCCGAACCGGTCTATTCGGAACGAGCATGCTTCCGACTGCCCGGAATACCGCGGAGACGATCCTGAGAGCCGTCTTCCGCATGCAATAAAAGTAAGAACCAGGCCCCTGCAATACAAGATCAAAATTCCTTGACACCGGTATGGCGTAACCCCTTATCATGGCGTACAAATCGTGGATTCGAGTCACACCAATCGCCCTTACGTCGAGGTAAAGCCATGTCCGAGGACAATCAGCCGGTGGCCAGCTTCCAGAAGAACAGCCAGGAGGAGTTCCGCTTCAACATTTCGTCTTTCAGGGGAAATGATTACGCCGACATACGAATCTACTACGAGAACGACGGCGAGTACCTCCCAAGCAAGAAAGGCATCACCGTAGCGCCGGACGCCTGGAATGAATTCAGATCCTGCCTGGACGCGCTGGAGGCAGAACTGAAGGAACGCAAACTGCTTCCCGCGGATGGCGACGACGCCTGAAACGCACCGGAAGCCGTACCGCCGATCAACGCCTCGGCCGGTTATCCCACCCGGTGTCCTTCTTTCGCAAGGTAACATTCCGCGTCGTGGCGGATCGGGAGATATCCCGTACTCATGAGGAACTCTCCGACGATTTCGGGTCCCATGAACCGGAAGGTCTTCTTGAACACCGTGACCCATTCGTCCAGTGAATCGCAGGCCTGGCTGTCCAGCCAGTGCTTGAAAGAACCGTAATCCCGACTGATCTCCTGGACGACCCGGGCATTATGGATGGCCGCGTCGATTTTCAACCTGTTTCGGATAATACCCTCGTCCCGCAACAAGCGCTCCCTGTCGCTTTCTCTGTAGGCGGAGACCCGGTCCACGTCAAATTGGTCGAATGCCGTCCGGAATGCCTTCCTTTTCTTCAGCACCGTAAGCCAGCTTAGTCCCGCCTGGTTGATCTCGAGAACGAGCCGTTCAAGCAAGTCGTTATCCCTCGTCAGTGGAAAGCCGTACTCGTCGTCATGGAAAGCGGCCAGCAACGGATGTTTCAGCGTCCACGCGCACCGTTGCCGGTCTTCAGCTTCCTGCTCTATAAATTCGCCGGTACGGTAAGGACGAGTGTCCGTACCCGTAATCCACGCCTCGGGCAGGTGGCGCGTGCAGTTCATGAGGCCGAGCTGCGTATAGGTGGGGGTGATGGTAAACCGCGTAACGGAGGTATTGGCGAACTGCTCGAAATGCTCGTATCCCATCCCCGGCATGTCCATGATGACGCCCATGAGGAATCGGATGAAGGCTCCGTGGGTGACGAGGACGACGCGTTCCCCTGTATGATCGAATTCGTTCCGTATCCGCTCGATCACTCGCACCGCCCTTTCCCGGGCGCTTTCATAGTCCTCCCAGGGCCGGCATTTCCACCAGCCTTTCTCGTTGAATTCGCTGCCGAGCCGGACGCCGGGGAATCCCTGCTCGATTTCCGACCGTTTCATGCCGGGTTGCCCCACGTATTTCGTCCTTCCGCCGAAACCGGACATGACGCCGCCCTGTTCGTGGATATCGGTCCAGGCGTCCACGGGCTGCCCGGTTTCACGTATATAAGGAGCAATGGTCTCAAGCGTACGGAGGAAGGGGCTGACGAAAATGCGGGATGGGCGGAAATGGCGTATGCGGTTTACGAGGTATTCTGCCTGCCGATATCCGAGCGGAGTCAGGGCCGGATCGTCGGTGCGCTCCTCTTCGGAACGGGCGTTGTTTTCGGATTCCGCGTGGCGTACGATGTACAGTTCCATTGTTTTTTGCGGTCTTTCTCCTGGCGGTTGGCCGGTTTCGGTTGGCTGGATTCGAATGACTGGTTAAATGCGACGTTCGCAATATCGTCCGTAAGGTATATTTTCAGTCTATACGTTAAAAGGAAAACGTTTGACAGTCTTGACAGAGACGGATTAGATTTCCCTTTCGTGCCTGAACGGTAGATACCTCGACAGGAGCGTGCTCAAATGAACGAGTCCGGCCAGGCCTACGTCGAATATCGAAACGTCTGCAAGAGCTACGACGGTAAGACCACGGTAGTCAACGACGTAGACCTGGATATTCGCAAGGGAGAGTTCCTGACTCTCCTCGGACCTTCCGGTTCAGGCAAGACCACCTGCCTGATGATGCTGGCCGGTTTCGAGACGCTCACGTCCGGCGAAATCCGCGTGAACGGCCGCTCCATCCAGGCCCTGCCGCCCCGTAAACGCGGCATCGGCATGGTATTCCAGAACTACGCCCTGTTTCCCCACATGACGGTCGGCGCCAACCTGGCATTTCCCCTTGAAGTCCGCGGCATGGACAGCGACCAGTGCCGTCAACGGGTGGAACGGGCCCTGCGGCTGGTACGTCTCGACGGGTACGAGAACCGGCGTCCCAGCCAGCTTTCAGGTGGACAGCAGCAACGCGTGGCCATTGCCCGCGCCCTGGTTTTCGATCCCGAACTGGTGCTCATGGATGAACCGCTGGGGGCGCTGGACCGTCGTCTCCGCGAGGAAATGCAGTACGAGATACGCCGCATCCACAAGACCCTGGGCGTCACCGTAGTATACGTCACCCACGACCAGCAGGAAGCCATGGTCATGTCGGACCGCATCGCCGTACTCCGTGACGGCATCATCGAGCAGGTCGCCGATCCCGAGACCCTTTACGAGGAACCGAAGAGCTCGTTCGTTGCCCGGTTCATCGGAGAGAACAACCGTCTGCACGGAAAGGTGGTCGGGGTGAAAGGAGATATCTGCGAAGTGGACGCGGGCGGCGAGACCATCCGGGCGATACGCATCGCGCCCTGCGGGTTGGGCGACGCTACGACCCTTTCAATACGCCCCGAGCGCGTGGCCGTTACACCGGAACCGGGGCTGTACACCAACGAAGTGGAAGCGCTGATCGAGGACATCACGTTCCTTGGAGATAATCTCCGTATACGCGTTTCGGTGTGCGGCACGTCCGACTTCGTCATCAAGATACCCAATATCGTCGGTCACGGTGCCCTGTTGGCAGGCGACCGTATACACATCGGCTGGACGCCGACCGACTGCCGGGTGCTCGACCCGGACTACGAAGGGGAAGCCCCATGAATCGCAAGTCGTCGTGTACCCTGTTCTTCCTTTCGACCGTGATCATACTGGCTGCGGCGCCAACTGGCGGTACAGCCGCGCAGGACCAGTCGCTTACCCTCGTCAGCTGGGGCGGTTCGTACACCCGCGCCTGCGAGAAGGGATTCATCGAGCGATTCGAAGACGAAACTGGCATAGAAGTTAAAATCGAAGACTACAACGGCGGCCTGGCCCAGGTCCGCGCCCAGGTCGACGTGGGCAACGTGTACTGGGATGTTATCGACATGGAGCTTCCCGACATGGTACGCGGCTGTGACGAGGGTCTGCTGGTCCCGATCGACATCGAAGAAGACGTAGCGCCGGGTTCGGACGGCACTTCCGCGGAGGAAGACTTCGTCGAAGGGGGGATCACGGAGTGCGGCACGACCAACCTGTTCTACTCGACGGTGGTCGCCTATAACGACAAACGCATCGGGGGCGCGAAACCATCGACAGTCGCCGACTTCTTCGACCTGGAGAGATTCCCGGGCCGCCGGGGCATGGGTCGATCACCCCTGGCCAATCTCGAGTTCGCCTTGATAGCCGACGGAGTGCCGCTGGATGAAGTTTACGCCACGCTCGGAACGGAGGAGGGAGTCGTCCGTGCGTTTCGCAAGCTGGATTCAGTCAAGGACCACATCGTCTGGTGGGAGACCGGCGCCCAGCCGCCCCAGATGCTGGCCGACGGCGAGGTAGTGATGACCACGGCCTACAACGGCCGCGTCTTCAATGCGCAGGTGCTGGAGGGTCAGCCCTTCGTGATCATCTGGGACGGCCAGGTACTGGATACGGGTGGTTTAGGCATTGTCGAAGGCACAAGAAACCTCGAAGCCGCGAAGAAGTTTGTCCGTTTCGCCACCTCGACTCAATCCCTGGTCGGCGTCACCCGGTACATCGCCTACAGTCCGACCCGCTATTCGGCCGCGGGCTTGATCACAACCCACGCTGAAACGGGCGTGGACATGAATCCCCACATGCCCACGAGCCCGCAGAACGCGGCCCGTGCCCTGCGCAACGACTGGGAATGGTGGACCGACAACGGCGAAGAGATGAACGAGCGGTTCAGTACGTGGCTGGCCCGGTGAAATGAAAGGGAGATCCCCCATGAACGAGGTCCCCCAGAAAAAGATCGGGCGCCTCAGGGCGGGCCCGCGGTTGCGCGCCGCGGTCCTGGTGATGCCGCTACTGGTCTTCATCGGGGTGACCTTTCTTGCGCCGCTGGCGAACATGCTCGTCCGCAGCGTATACGATCCGGTGGTCGCCGATGCGCTGCCCGTCACCCTCGAAGAGCTGCGTACCTGGGACGGGCAGGAACTCCCTGGCGAAACGGTATTCGAAGCACTGGCCGGGGAACTGCTGACCGCGCGGTCGGAGCGCACGCTTGGCCAGGTCGCCACGCGGATCAACCGCATTCAAAGCGGACTCCGCAGCGTATTGACGCGCAGCGCCCGAAGGCTTCGCGACGCCGAAGATGGGCCATGGCGGGAAGCCATGATCGGTATCCACGAGGCCTGGGGAGAAACGGGTACCTGGCTCGCGCTTCGCGAGGCGGGAAACAGGTACACCGCGCGCTACTACCTGAACGCCCTCGATCTGCGGCGCAGTTTCGACGGATCCATCGCCCGCCAGTCTGAAGACCGCCGGATCTACCTCGTCCTGCTCTGGCGCACCCTGCTCGTGAGCCTGGGCGTCACTACCCTCTGCCTGCTTATCGGGTACCCTGTCGCCCGCCTGATCGCCCATGCACCGCCCAAACGCGCCAACCTGCTCCTGATCCTGGTCCTCGTACCGTTCTGGACCTCTCTTCTGGTGCGGACCACATCGTGGATCGTGATCCTGCAGAACCAGGGCGTCCTCAACGACATGTTCGTCTTCCTGGGACTGATAGGTGACGACGGCCGATTTGCCATGATCTACAACATGACCGGTACCTTCGTGGCCATGAGCCACGTGCTGCTGCCATTCATGGTGCTACCGCTTTACTCGGTAATGAGCGCCATACCAACAGTCCAGATGAGCGCCGCGGCGTCGCTGGGAGCCAGCACATGGCAGTCATTCTGGCGTGTTTACTGGCCGCAGACGCTGACGGGAGTGGGGGCCGGTTCCCTGCTCGTGTTCATCCTCGCCATCGGATACTACATCACTCCGGCGCTAGTAGGCGGAAGCAGCGGCCAGCTCATCTCCAACATGATCGCCTACCACATGCAGTCGTCCCTCAACTGGAGCCTCGCGGCGGCGCTGGGCGGCATCCTGCTCGTTTGCGTGATTGGACTATACGTGCTATACGACCGACTCGTGGGCATCGAACGGATGAGGCTGGGATGATGATAGACACGGAACAGAGATTCTGGCACATCGCTTACCTGGGACTCTGCGCGCTCGTCTTCGCCTTCCTGGTCGCGCCGATCCTGGTGATCGTGCCGCTCAGTTTCAACGCCGAACCCTATTTCACGTTTACCGAAGGCATGCTTCGCCTCGACGCGGACGCCTGGTCCCTGAGGTGGTACCGGCAGATCGTCGAGGACGAAGAGTGGTCGCGGGCCCTCGTAAACAGCCTCGTTATCGGTATCTCCGCTACGATCCTCGCCACCGTCCTTGGCACGCTCGCCTCGCTGGGCCTGTCGAACCCGGCCATGCCTGCGCGGCGCTTCGCCACCGGACTGCTGATCTCACCCATGGTCACGCCCTTGATCATCTCGGCGGCGGGGATGTTCTTCTTCTACTCGACCCTGGGACTGGCGCAGACCCATCTCGGGCTGATCCTCGCCCACGCGGCACTGGGCACACCCTTCGTCGTCATCACGGTTACCGCCACGCTGGCAGGCTATGACGTGAACCTGTCGCGGGCCGCCGCCAGCCTGGGTGCGGGACCCTTGAAGATCTTCCGGCGCGTGCAACTCCCACTGATTGCACCGGGTGTGGTTTCCGGGGCGATTTTCGCCTTCGCCGCATCCTTCGATGAAGTCGTCGTGGTGCTCTTCATGGGCGGTATAGAGCAGCGCACGATACCGCGCCAGATGTGGTCGGGCATCCGGGAAGAAATCAGTCCCGCCATCCTGGCCGTGGCCGTCTTCCTCATCGTCTTCGCCGTGGTGTTCCTGTTGACCGTGGAGTGGCTGAGGCGGCGCTCAGCGAGGTAGGTTCAAAGAAAACCGCTTCCGGGGTTGCTACTTCCGCGAGGTTTCTTCCATTTCCGCGCCGTTTATATACTCGTTCATCAGAGAGTGGAAGTGGTGGACGCCGTTCTCCCGCTTGACGGAGAACCTGCCCTGGTTGTAGGACTCGGACTGCAACCCGCGCTGCACGTGCTCGCAGATGAAGATGTCCTCTTCCTGGATCTCGTCGCCGAAATCTACCAGGTTTTCCACGTCCTGGTCCATGTCGGGCAGCAGGTACCATTCGAATATGGTCAGGCAGCGTTCGTGTCCCAGGGGAACGATCAGGTTGGTCTGCATCTGTCCCAGGTAGATGTTGAGCATGAGCGTGGGGAAGACCCAGTAGTACTGCGTGTCGTTCTGGTTCTGCTGCGTAGGCACGTACCGGCGCTGTCCCTTGTACCCCTTCGACTCCTCACCGCGGATCGGCGCGTGCTGGATGGAATAATAACGGTGGGGTTCCACCCGGTAGGCGTCATAGTCGATCTCGCGGTAGAGTCCGGGATGGACGACCGGCAGGTGATACCCTTCCAGGTAGTTGTCCACGTATACCTTCCAGTTGCAGTTCATCTCGTAGTCCCGGCGTTTGGCCCATTTCATCTCGCCGATGCGGTGTCTGGAAGCCCGCTTCTCGATATCGCCCAGGAAAGCTTCCAGGGGAGGCGCCGTTTCGTCCAGGTTAACGAACAGCAGGGGGCCCACTCGCTCACCCGGACCGGTTTGAGCGCCATGGCGCACCGGTCGAGATCCTGCACGTCTTCGAATTCGGGTGCGTGCCGCAGCGTGCCGTCCAGGTTGTAGGTCCACCCGTGGTAATAGCAGACGAAGGTCCTCCGGTTGCCCTGTTCGAGGGCCACGGGTCCTGCGCGGTGCCTGCATACGTTGAAAAATCCCCGGACCACGTCGTCGGCGCCGCGGGCAATCACTACCGGTTCGCCCGCCACGTCCACCGTGAAGTAGTCCCCGATTTTGGCCACCTGGTCGGCCCTTCCCACGAGTTGCCAGGTCTTCCTGAAAACGTCCCTGTATTCCCGCCGCAGGAAATCCGGGTCGGTGTACCAGGAAGAAGGAATCGTCCAGGCGGTTTCAATGTTCTGATCGAATGGATGATCCGTCATGCGATCGGTCTCCTTCTACTTCACGGTCCGAACTTCATTCGAAATATCTGCATACCACTGGTGCCTGCGCCACCGCCTTTTTGGCTACAACCCGTCCGGATCCAATACCTCTGCCAATGCAAGTCCCTTATCGGTCAACTGGGCCTCGATCTCGGACCGGTCACCCACGAGCAGGTAGCCCGCGCGCCGTGGTTTAAGGTGCTGACTGGCGGCGGATCGCACTTCATCCAGGGTAACGGCCTCGAGGTTTTCGACCGAGTCCCTTATATCCGACATGGGCCTGCCCGAACTCCACAGTCCTCCGATGCTGCCCGCGATGCGTCTGAGGGATTCGAACTGCTGGGCGTAACCCCGGATGCGCCCCGTCCGCGCCTCTTCCAGTTCCTCCTCGCCCACCGGGCGTTCACCCGCCAGTCCGTCCATTTCGGACATCAGCTCCAGCACGACCTCACCGGTCTTGTCCGCCTGGATCGACGTCTGAGCCTTCCAGTAGCCGGCGGTTCCAAGCAATCCCAGCGCCGTGGATACCCCGTAGGTGTAGCCTTTTTCTTCCCGCAGGTTCAGGTTGAGCCGGGACTGAAAACCTCCGCCCCAGACCGCGTCCACGAGTCTAAGGGCATAGTAGTCGGGCGTGTCCCGCCCGGGCGCTTCGATAAACTGGCAGACTACCGTCTGGGGCGCGTCGGGACGATCGATCAGGTAGATCCGGTTCGCCTTCCGGTCGGGAGATAGATCCGGGACGATCTTCGCCGGTCTGACATCACCCCTCCACGATCCGAATCGGTTTTCCGCCAGTTTCATCGCCTGGTCGTAGGTTATGTCTCCCACGAATACCAGGGCCGACTGGTCCGGACGCCAGTTCTCTTCGTAGGACCTGGCGATATCGTACCTTGTTGCGTCGGCGACCGTAGACACATATCCCTGCACGGGCCGTCCATAGGGATGATCCGCGCCGAATACCAGCATGGGGCACACCCGCTGGGCCAGCGACTGGGGATGGGAGGCCTGCTGTGCCAGGTTATCCAGGTGGTGATGCCGCTCCCGTTCCAGTTCCTCTTCGGGAAACAGGGGGTTGCGTACGACCTCGGCGAAAAGGGACATGGCCGGAGTCAGGTTCTCCGTCAACACGTCCAGTCCGAGCCTGGCGGATTCAAGGTACATGGATTTCCGGATGACCGTACCCAACCGGCTCAGCGCTTCGTCGATCGCCAGCGCCCCGTGGCTTCGCGTGCCCTTGTCCAGCGTCTGCAACATGAGTTGAGACGCACCGGCTCTTTCAGGTGGATCGTGCACACTGCCTGTCTTCACGTTCAGCGACACGGCCACCTTGGGCAGATCATGATGTTCGACGACCAGCACTTCCAGGCCGTTGTTGAGCCGTCCCTCGTGAACCGTGGGCGTCTGGAAGGGTGTGTCCTTGCCGAGTGCCGGTACGCTGGCTCGATCCAGGGTTTCATCGGCGGCAGCGGGAGCGGCGCCTTGATCGACCACTTTCGATAGCGTGTCGGGGTAGTAACGGAGCAGCAGGCCGTGACGGGAAACCAGCCACCGCTCGGCCGTTTCCGCGATCTTCGATCCGGTCAGTTCTCGGAACCTGTCGTGTTCGACGTGGAAAAAACCCGGGTCGTTCTTGTAGGTATTCGACTCGTTCAGCCGGTCCGCCTTGCCGCCAAATCCACCGATACGTTCCAGGCTGGAGACGTACTGGTATTCCCACACGGTGCGGGCACGCTCCACCTCGTCCCGGGTCGGACCACTGGCCGCCAGTCTCGCGATTTCTTCCATGACCAGCCCCTCGACCTCCAGGACGTCGCCGCCGGGGCGAACGGTGGCAATGACGCCGAACAGTCCCGAAATCTCCTGTGCGTAGTTGAAGGTACTAACCTCCGTGCACAGCCTGCGGTCGTAGACCAGCAGTTTTTCAAGCCGGGAGGACAGGCCGTCCCCGAGCACGGCAGCGGCCGCGTCCAGCGACGTCTCTTCCGCTTCGAACCGCGACGGCGCCGGCCAGATCATGTGGATCCGGGCCTGTGGCACGCGGTCGGTAACCTCCATGATCTTCTGCTCGGACAGGGAGGGCACCCAGCGGCGTTGACGGTCGACCAGGGGCCCGGATTCCATCCCGCCGTAGTAGTGGGCCACACGGTCCCGGGCATGGTCTTCGTCGAAGTCGCCGGCAATGACCAGTGACAGGTTGTTGGGCGTGTAGTAGGTCCTGAAGAACTCGGCCACCTCGTCGACCGTGGCGGCTTCCAGGTCCTCGTGCCGGCCGATGATGGGCCAGGAGTAGGGATGTCCCGCGGGGTAGAGGTGTTCGTTGACCAGTTCGAACCAGCGCCCATAGGGCTGGTTCTCCGTCGTCTGGCGGCGTTCGTTGCGGACGACCTCGCGCTGGTTCTCGAAGTTTTCCCTCGTGAGCGCGTCGGCCAGCGTAGCGATCCGGTCCGACTCCAGCCAGAGCACGTATTCCAGGTTGCCCGAAGGTACGGTGGCGAAGTAGTTGGTGCGGTCGTAACTCGTGGTACCGTTGACGCCGCCCTCCCTCAGGTTGCCGCCCGCCTGCTCGATGTACTTGAAATACCCCCCGGGCGCGTTTTCCGACCCTTCGAACATCAGGTGTTCAAAGAGATGGGCGAACCCTGTGCGGCCGGGCCGCTCCACCTTGGAGCCCACGTGAAACCAGTGATTGACATGGACCACGGGCAGTTTGCGGTCAATGTGCAGAATGACCTGCAAACCGTTCGAAAGGGTATACTTCTCGAAGGATACCCGCGGCAGATTCTTCGAGGCCATGACTCATCCTGGTGACAGGGGCCGTTACGCCGGCTCGACCCTGCCCGATTTGACGGAACGGTAAGCGGCGTCCAGTATCATGACGGAACCCAGGGCGGCGGTGCCGGGCGTGAAGTTCTCCACGGCCCGTCCGAGGACCAGGTCCGCGAAGTTCTCCGGTGGTCCGTCGCAACGGTAGGCTCCGGCGTCCGGGTCCACGCCGTGGACATGGTCCTGGCCGTCGTGCCGATGGATCGCGAGCCGGGCCCGTTCGATGTCGAGGAGCAACATGCCCTCCGAACCGAAAATCCGGATGTCGAGCTGGAACATCTGACCCTCGGGAATGTCCCCGGATCCCGATAGCGCGCCGATTACGCCGTCCTCGAAACGAACCGTCAAGGCGTCGTACATCTCCACCCTCGACTCAGCCTCGGCCATCATGGCGAAGACCTCCCGGGGCACCAGGCTCGTTAGCCAGGTCATGAGGCCCAAGCTGTGGGACATCTGCGCGTGACCATATCCTCCATCGGCCACCACGGGATCGGCCCAGGTCGCCGGATCGGGCGCAAACAGGCCGCCGCCGTTGGCCTCGTGGTCGAAATCCAGTCCCTGGAGCAGTCCCCGTATGGGCGAGGCCATGTGGCAGAGCACGGACTCGATTTTTCCGACGACCCCTGCGTCGAGCTGCCGCTTGGCCTCCTGGATATACGGTTTGTGGTGCCAGCCGTAGGGCACGACCAGGTGGAGCCCCTTCTCGTCGGCCAACCGGACCAGTTCCTTCGCGTCGGCGCTCTTCGTGCACATGGGCTTTTCGACCATGACGTGCAACCCGCGTTCCAGCGCCGCGCGGGCGTGTTCGTAGTGCAGCGTATGGGGGGTGGACACCACCACGCCGTCCAGTTCTACCTCGTCCAGCATCCGGCGGTAGTCTTCCGTCCCGTACGGCACGTCGAAAGCTTCCTGCACCTCGCGCAGCTCGTCGGTACCGAGCCGGCAGACCGCCGACAGTTCCACGTCCCCCGCCTCGTCGGCCCGTTTCCGCAGCACAGGCAGGTGATTGGCCGTAGCCCACCACCCGGTGCCTATGAATCCAATGCGCGCTTTATTCATTAACATATCCTCCCGGCTGCATCATGTCCTCCCGGCTGCATTAAGAACGAGTGCCCCGAAAGACTCCGCCCGTGGTGGCGTCCACGATCCAGACTTCACCCTGCCAGAGGGTAAACCCGTGGGGTTCCGGCCCCTCCACGTCTAGGCGGTCCAGTTGCTCTCCCGTCTGTGGATCGTAGAGGAACACCGCACGGTGGTTGGTTTCCACGCACCAGAGCCTGCCGTTTTCCCAGGCGATGCCGTGGGGCCGGTCCCCTGGTGCCGGGAAGGACTGAAGCACGGTCCACTCTTCGGGGTTCATCCGGTAGATGGTCGCGTCGGGAGGCGACGACATCCACAGTTCGCCGTCCCGCCACTCCAGGCCATGGGCGCCGGTCTCTTTTGCTCCCGGCGTGGTGTAGCGGTCCACCGTCTTACCCGTCTCGGGATCGATTTTCAGCGTCTCGCAACTATAGGTGGAGGACACCCAGAGGTGGGTACCGCTGCGGGTGATTCCACTGCCCCTGTCGGAGTCGGAGTCGAAGATCCGCAGCGTCGTGCCGTCCCGGTAGTCGTGGCAACTGATCCGGTTGTCGCCCTGGTCCAGAATCCAGAGTCCCTCGGTGGTGCCCTGCAGCCCGTTGGGTTGGGGGCCGGGCGCATCAAAGACATGGTCGAGCGTGAGTTTCATTCATCGCCCTTTCTACAATGTGTTTCGAGGGTGAAATACCTTCCCAAAATGCAACCGGCCCCGTGGGCTGTCAAGGTACAAAGGAAGGGGTTGATCCGGTATCGCGCCCAACCGTCAAGGGCCGCATATTGGTCACAAAAACAGTTTGACACGGCTCCTTATTTCGATATATTTAGAAATATGGAAACGATAAACACTTTATTGACCGCTACCGCCCTGGAGGCGGAACAAAGACACGCCGAAGCCTTCAAGGCATTGAGCCACAAGACGCGCCTGGCCATCTTCTACCATCTCGTCAGGAAAGGGGAAGAAGGAGATACGGTGGGGAACCTTCAGGAGGCCGTCGACGTGCCGTGGGCGACCCTGTCCCACCATCTGGACGTTCTGCGCCGGGCGGACCTGCTGGCATCCCGCCGCGAAGAGCGATACGTCTATTACCGCGTACGACCGGAACAAGTGGGCGACCTGGTCCGCCTGCTTACCGCGTGTTGTTGAATCACAGCTCCATGCTGAAATTGCTGTTTACGTTGGAATGACTGCCCATATGGAAGCAACCTGGTTTAGTCCCAGAACCATTCAGGAGGCATGACATGTCAGATTATCCCAAGATCCATCTGTCGTTTCCGGTCAGCGACCTGGACCGCAGTGTTTCATTCTACAAGAGGCTCTTCGGCGAAGATCCCGTGAAATCCAAACCGGGATACGTCAAGTTTCTGCCATCCATCGCGCCGCTTAACCTGGCCCTGCATCCCGGCAGGACAGCGGACACAACAGCATCGCAACACATGGGTATCGAGGTCGCGGACCGTGAGACCGTCCTGGACCATCTGCGCCGCGTCAAGGAATCCGGCATGGATGTCAGGGAAGAGATGAATGTCGACTGCTGCCACGCGAACCAGGACAAGTTCTGGGTGGAAGACCCGGACGGCCGGGAATGGGAGATCTACGTGTTGAACCGGGATATTGACGAGCCGGACCTTTACGTCTCGGATGGCTGCTGCGAAATCGTAAATGAGCGTGCGGAACAGACCGCCGCTACATCGGCCGAATCGTCCCGGTGTTGCGGATAACGGGTTCGCCGAAGCGCTTTCGTCCGTAACGGCCCTGCCAGGATCAGGCGGCGCGGCCACGTTTTGAGACAGGAGAATGCCATGAAATTC
Organism: bacterium; assembly: GCA_965262815.1. GTDB lineage: Bacteria > JAAXHH01 > JAAXHH01 > JAAXHH01 > JAAXHH01 > JAAXHH01. The sequence continues at coordinate 1,836,149 of OZ253560.1, forward strand.
GATACGCTGCTGGTCCACGCGGGAGGCGACATAGAACCTGCGTCAGGCGCCATCGCACCTTCCATCCACCTCTCGACGACCTTCGAGCATACGCCCGACGGACAGGCTACCCATGACCATATCTACGTCCGGCAGGGGAACCCGAACCAGGACCGGCTGGAAGAAGCCCTGGCTGCCATCGAGGATGGGGAGAAGGCGTTGGTATTCGGGTCGGGCATGGCGGCGGTAACGGCCTGCATGCAGACGCTCAACCCGGGCGCGCACGTCCTGATGCACAAGGACGTCTACAGTGTTACCCGCGCGATCGGCAAGGAGCTCCTGCCCAACTGGAATATCGAGGTGTGCGAAGTCGACATGACCGATCTCGACGCGGTTCGGGAAGGAATCAGGTCCAATACGGAACTACTGTGGGCGGAGACCCCCTCCAACCCGGCCATGGACGTCATCGACATCGCGGCGGTCGCCGACATCGCCCATGGCGCGGGCGCCCGGCTGTCCGTCGACAACACCTTCGCCACGCCCGTCGTACAGAGGCCGCTCCAGCACGGCGCAGATATCGCCATGCATTCCATGACCAAGTACCTGGGCGGCCACAGCGACGTGCAGGGCGGCGCGCTCATTTACAGGGAAGACGGGGACCGGGTCGAACATGCCCGGCGCGTTCGCACGATCACCGGCGGGGTGCTGTCCCCTTTCAACGCCTGGCTGACCCTCCGGGGACTGCGTACCCTCGGTTGCCGCATGGCGCGTCACATCGCCAACGCACAGGCCATCTCCGTGGCGCTGGCCGGCCATCCCGGGATTGAGGGCGTCGACTACCCCGGACTGCCAGATCATCCGGGACACGACATCGCTACCCGGCAGATGGAAGGTTACGGCGGAATGCTGTCCTTGCGGATACGGGGAACGAAAGAGGACGCGCTGGGTGTCGTTAGCCGGGTCAAGCTGATGAGAAACGCCACGAGCCTGGGAGGGGTTGAAAGCCTGATCGAACACCGTCAGACGATCGAAGGTCCGGGTTCGACTACGGCCTCCAACCTGCTCCGCCTATCCACCGGTCTGGAAGCGGCCGAGGACCTGATCGACGACCTGGTGCAGGCACTGGAATAAAGACCAGGGCAAGCCCAAATATCGTCAATCGGACTGAATAAGAGGAAATGATGCCCCGTAGGGTTACAGGGCATCGAACAGTCTACGCGTCGGGCTGGCAGGTTCCACAAGCGGAATATGCTTCCGCCGCTTTTTCGAGGGAGATGGCCCTGGCATCACCGTTCAGGAATCGACAATCGGAGCGGTGGTACTTCGAACCCCCTTCGGTAACGTAGACGACGGGCACGTCGGCATCCTGTTCGGACTTCGAGGGCCAGTACTTGTGGTTGACGGTCAGTTCCACGCCCTTGTCGAGCAGATCTTCCAGGATTGCACGGATCAGTCTTCTTTTCCGCCAGGTGAGGGCGGTGAGTGCCAGCGTGGTGGCCACGGCGAACATCAGTCTCAGCATGGTTTTCCTTTTCTTCAAGATCGATATGCTCATTGAGCGACAATTAAGAACTCTGGCGTCTCTGACTTATGGAACATCCGTCGCGAAACACCTTCAGTTTTAATGGATTTGATTTTAGGTAAACAGACCCAGAAAGTCAAGCATGGAATCTACACGGTGGTCCTGGTTCCACGCATTCCGGAACCTTGACAAGACGATGCCCACCGCATATTATAGGTCGTTCTGAAACGCACGATCCAGGACCTGATGCACACGATTCAGGACGCGGGTCCGAAGACTTCTTCTTAACCGAATCCAAAGACACACTGGAGTGATCATGGCTAAGATCAGACTGGGATTGGTCGGCTGCGGCGGTATGGGACACCGGCACCTCTACGGCCTGGCGGAACTGCACCGCACCGGGCTGTGCCGGTTCGAGCCCGTGGTGGCCTGCGACCCCCGCAAAGAGAACGCCGAATCCCTTGCCGGACATATCGAAAAGCATTTCGGCATCCGTCCCGCGGTGGTGGGAAGCCTGGACGAGGTAGATGCCGGCGATCTGCAGGCCGTCGACATCTGTACCGACCCGCGACACCATCACACGGTATGCGCCGAGGCGGCCTCGAGGGGTTGGGACGTGATGACGGAGAAGCCCATGGGACTCACGATTCGCGCCTGCCGCATCATGCGCGAAGCGACCGACGGCGCGGGGCGCATCCTTTCGGTGGCGGAGAACTACCGCCGGGATCCGGTCAACCGCCTGGGCAAGGCGCTGCTGGACGCCGGCGTGATCGGTACGCCCCGGTACATGGTGCACAACACCGCGGGCGGCGAGAACAAGATGATGATCACCGTGTGGCGGCACCTGAAGAACGTCAGCGGCCTGCTGCTCGACGTGGGTGTCCACTTCGCCGACATCCTGGAATACTTCATGGGACCGGTGTCAGACATCTACGCCCAGACGCGTCTCCATGAGAAGATCCGCTACAACGACATGGCGGGCAAAGATCCCGAGAAGGCAAAGCGTAATTCGCCGGCCGGTGTGTACGAACACTGGCAGGCCGAGATGCCCGCGGAATTCGAGGTGACCGCCGAGGATGCTGCTTACGCCACCCTGACCTTCGAGAGCGGCGCGGTCTGCCAATACCTGGAGGAACATGCGACCTTTGGAAAGGGCTTCTGGCACCGGGGAATCTACGGTTCGGCCGGATCGATGGAACTGCCGGGGGACCGGTCGGGCCAGCCGCTGACCATCGTCCGCGACGGCGAGACCCTGCAGGGCGAAGCACTGCTCGACCTCGTACCCGACTACCACCTGGACGAAGCCACGGCGGCCCTCTTCGGAGGCGAACGCCTCTGGAATTACAACTTCCCCTTCCCGGAGACGGACCGCAAGATCATCGCCATCGAGTACGCCGATTTCGCGGAGGCCATCGATGAAGGCCGCCAGCCCGAGGTCGACGGATACATGGGCATGCGCTCGGTTGCCGTCTCCTACGGTATTATGGAATCGGGCCAGGCGGGCAGGCAGGTTACCATGGACGAAATCATGACGGACAACACCAACGACTACCAGCAAGAAATCAACGACAGCCTGGGCATCTGAGGCGGTAGATCATGAAACTCGGTTATTCCACGTGGGGCATGCCCCGGGTCGAAATGGACGAAGCGGTGCCCCACCTGGCTTCGCTGGGTTACGACGGCATCGAAATCACCGTCATCCCGGGCTATGCCACGGAACTGGGCACACTCACCGCCGAAGAACGCCGGCGTATCCGGGGTCTGTTCGCGAAGCACAACGTGGAGATGCCCGCCATCGCCGGGCACACCAGCCTGCTCGATACAGACGTGCGGCAGCACGACGCCAACATGAAGCGGCTGAAGGCCACCGTGGAACTCGCCGCGGACCTGACCATGGGCGGACTCGTGCCCTGCCTGGATACCACGCCCGGGGGACGGCCCGATGACTGGTCCGACGTGCGGGAACGGCTGCTCAACGAGGTGGGCGATCTCGTGGACTTCGGCGCGCGCCACGGAGTGACCATCGCCATGGAGCCCCACATCGGCTGTTGCCTGTGCGACGTGGAACGGACCCTGTGGCTGCTCGAACAGATCGATTCCACTTACCTGAAGCTCAACTACGATATCAGCCATTTCGACGTGGCCGGGGTACCCACGGCGGAAAGCGTGGCGGCACTGGCGCCCCACACCATACACACCCATGTGAAGGATCAGCGGGGCCGGTCGCCCGACTTCGAGTTCCTCATTCCCGGAGAAGGCGATTTCGACTACGTGGAATACCTGGACGCCATGAAAGCGGCGGGGTACGACGACTATATCACCGTGGAAGTCAGCATGATGGTGCAGCAGCGGGAAGACTACGATCCCCTTGACGCGGCCGGACTGGCCTATCGCACCCTGGAGGCGGCTTTCGAAGCGTCGGAGGCGGATCGGACGTAGATTCAAAAGTAAATTGAAGCAAATTGAGGTATAATGAGGTATAAAGGATCGATCAACTTACGAAATGATCGTGAAGGTCCATTACCCTTTGAGGAGGTATCACACCATGTACGATCCCGTACTCGTTGAACCCATGCGCAAGGAACTGACCGAACTGGGCGTAGAGGAACTGAAGACCGCCGGCGAGGTGGACGCGCTGATGCAGGAGCACAAGGGCACCGCGCTGGTCGTGGTCAATTCGGTTTGCGGCTGCGCTGCGGCGAATGCCAGGCCCGGCGTCGCCATGGCCCTGCAGAACAAGAAACTGCCGGACCGGGTCACCACGGTATTCGCCGGAATGGATTTTGAGGCCACGAGCAAGGCAAGGGATTACTTCAAGGGGTTTTTCCCCTCGTCTCCCCAGATCGCGCTGATGAAGGACGGCGAGGTGGCGTTCATGATGGAGCGCCATGACATTGAAGGCCGGACGGCGCTCGACGTGGCCCAGCGGCTGATGATGGCCTTCAACCAACACTGCGGCTAGTCAGGGCGGCGATGCCGCTCGTCTGACCTGCTTGTCTGGTAGGTAACGGGCTGGCCAGCGCGGAACAATCGAATCCGGTTATTCCTGTTCGTACTCCGCCGTGCACACGGTGTGGATACCGCCGCGGATCCGGTAGTCGGTACTTACCGTTATGCGAACCGGCCGCACTGCCGCAACGAGATCGTCCAGGATGCGGCGCGTGACATGTTCCTGCACCATGCCCACCGTCCGGTACGACAGCAGGTAGTACTTGTAGGACCTCAGCTCCAGGATCACCTCGTCCGGCACGTAGGAAACGATCACCTCACCGAAGTCGGGCAGTCCCGTCCAGGGACAAACCGCCGTAAACTCGTCCGTATCGATGTCCACGTCGAGGGGATCTCCCTGGTTTTCGTAGGGGAAGGTCTCCAGGACCTCGGGCTTGATGGCCTCGGGACCGTCGAAGTCGAACTGTTTCTGTCGGGTTTCGATGTTCATGGGACCATGGTTCTCCATCGATAAATCATACTTTTCCCGTGAAATCAGGCGCTTCCGGGTTGACGCTTTCTCCTTCGGGGCGAGGCGCGACCGGGCGAATAGGCATTTCCGCGTAGGACGCGTACGCGACGTCGAGCCAGGGGGTTTCGATCCTCCTATGGCCTTCGTGCCGGCTGTTCATGGCGGCGTCGATGATGCCCGTGGTCAGCAGCGTCCGGTCGGGCGGGTACGGCGCGGTCCCCGTCAGGAAGAACCGCTGTATGTTGTGGCACAGGTAGCCGAAGTGGGCGTGGGTACCTTCCCTGACCAGATGGAAACACGACCCGTGCACCCGGCCATCGACGCGGGCGGCGTAGGCGAATTCCCCCGCGTACCCACCGAGCATGAGGGTGGTGGTCCGAAGACCGTCGCTGCGTTCCACCAGGAAAGCCGCGGGTTCCGTGGCGAGTTCCCGCATCGATCCCTCCGTCTTGTCGGCTATGGCGTCCAGGGCCGCATCCATGAGTTCCCTTGACCAGCGTCCCTCGTCGCAGGCCCGCCACATCTCGTCGCCCTCCAGGCACTGCACGGACGCCACGCCCGTCTCTCCTCCGCGGCGCCGTTCGACCATGCATTGCAAGGCCTCCAGTGCATGATAGCCGTAGGACTCGATTCCGCCGAATCCGATGGAAAGCGCTTCCTCGACGTTTGTCTCCAGATCGTATTCGATCCACGGTTCGCGCCAGGCCAGGGGCAACGACGAGCCGGCCATCAGGGGGATATTCAGCTCCTTCGCCCGGTTCCACATCCACTGGGCGTCCCTGTAGTCGTAGGAGAAGTGCTTGTCGCTAAAGACCGGAACGGATCGTCCGCTCTCGGCGAAAACGCCGGCGATCTGTTCGAAGAAGTACCGGCGCGGGTACATGTGGCGTCCCCGTTCGTTCCACGGGTAGTCGCCGTGCTCGCCCACCAGCAGCACCGCGTCCACGCCCAGGGCGTCGCCCCCGGCGTGCAGCGCCCTGCGGATACTCGGGTACACGGGCACGCCGAACTTTTCCGCTATGGGCAGGCCGATGTCGTTTTCAAGGACGTGGTCGATGTACAGGGAGACCACGTCGACTTCAGGGGCGAAATGCCCCTGGTCGACCGACCATCCCTTCAGGAACTTCGATACGATAACATCAGCGTGGGCGAAGGGATGGTAGATCGTGCAGATCGCGGCGACGCGCAGACGGGCTGGCATCGTCAACTGCTCGCGGGAACCGGCTCTTCCGCCGGGATCTCCGCGGGGACAGCAACGGGCGCTTCGGAAGGTTGCCCCGTCTGCTTGCCGTATTCCTCGATGAACTCCTCCACCAGCCGGTGACACACATCGTCGTTGTACTGCTCGGGCGGGGATTTCATGAAGTAGGAGGAAGGACCGAGTTGGGGACCGCTGAGCCCGTTGTCCAGGGCCAGCTTGCAGCAACGCACCGCGTCGATGACCACACCGGCCGAGTTGGGCGAATCCCAGACTTCCAGCTTGAGTTCGAGGTTCAGCGGAACGCCGCCGAAGGTCTCGCCTTCCATGCGGATGTGGCACCACTTGCGGTCTTCGAGCCATGGCACGTGATCGCTGGGCCCCACGTGGATGTTGCCCTCGCCCATGTCGTAGCTCAACTGGGACGTCACCGCGTTGGTCTTGCTGATCTTCTTCGACTCGAGGCGCGAACGCTCCAGCATGTTATAGAAATCGGTGTTGCCGCCGAAGTTGAGCTGGTAGGAACGCAGGACCTTGACGCCGCGGTCCGCGAAGAGCCGGGTCAGCACGCGGTGGGTGATGGTTGCGCCCACCTGCGACTTGATATCGTCGCCGATGATCGGCAGGCCATGCTTGCGGAACCGCTCCGGCCAGTGGCCCGTGCTGGCGATGAACACCGGCACGCAGTTGATGAATCCGCATCCCGCCTGCAGGATCTGCTCGACGTACCACTTCGTGGCCTCCTCACTGCCCACGGGCAGGTAACTGACCACCACGTCCGTCTTCGTGTCCTTGAGCACCTCGACCACGTCGACGGTGTCACTTTCGTCTTTTACGATGACCTCGCTGAGGTACTTGCCCAGCCCGTCGTGGGTCATGCCACGCTGAACGGGTACGCCCAGGTTCGGCACGTCGGCGAACTTCACCGTGTTGTTGGGAGGGGCGAAGACAGCTTCGCTCACGTCCTTGCCTACCTTCTCTGCCCCCACGTCAAACGCGGCCGAAAACTCGACGTCGTTGACGTGATAGCCACCCAGGTTGGCGTGCATCAGGCCGGGTATGAACTCGTCCTGCGCGGCGTTGCGGTAATACTCGATGCCCTGCACCAGCGACGAGGCACAATTGCCCACGCCGACGATGGCGACTCTTACTTTGCTGCTCATTTTTTCCCCGCTTTCCTTCCGACACCGGGCCCGCGTCACGCACGCCCGAGGTATTGAAGTAATGAGTGAATTGCTCAATGTATTCCTGTGTAATAAGAAACCTCGAATTTTCTATAACTCAAATAAATAATTGTTATATTATCTATAGATTTTTTCTATAATACGACATGGGCCTTAGTGGGCCGGCGTATTCACCGTCAGGAGCAGGATCCACGTAAATGCGAAATATGGAATAACACGTACGGAAAACCTGCACACGGAAATTGGCGTACGGAAAACCTGCACACGGAAATTGGCATACGGAAAACCAGTATGCGAAAATCGACATCATGAATCCACACCATTCACCATGCAAGCAACATAGCGCGGAGAGCACACCATGAACCTGTATTATTTGCAGTACTTCCTGGCCGTTGCGAGAAGGGAGAGTTTTTCAAAGGCTGCCCGTGACATGCACGTGACGCAGCCCACGGTGAGCAATGGCGTACGGGAACTGGAACAGACACTGGGGGTGAAGCTGTTCAATCGCGGAAGCCGCCACGTTTCACTGACCATGGAGGGCAGGACGCTGGTCGGTTACGCCGTACGTATCCAGGATCTCACGGAGGAAGTGGAAAACCGGCTCGCCGGAGGCGACGTCCTGCCGGGCGAGGGGTTCACATTCGGTGCCACCGACGCCGCGGTGACTTACCTTTTGACGGACATCCTCAAACGCTACGTGCAGCGATATCCGGAACTGGAATTGTCCGTACATGTATCGCCGTCCCAGTACCTGGTGGAGGAACTCCTGGCCAACCGCTCGGAGTTCGCCCTGATCACCCTGCCCAACTCCCATCCGAGGATCGAGACCATGTCAATCTACCACGATTCCATGCCGCTTGTGGTCGGCGGCGGCCATCCCTTCGCGGTCCGGACCTCCGTCGCGCTGGGGGAAGTGGCTGAACAGCCGCTGATCCTCTTCCACGAGGATTCCGTGTCCCGCCGTATCGTGGACGAAAGATTCGCCGAGGTGGGCCTGTCGCCGCGCGTGGTCATGGAAATGCGCAGTCCGGAGGCCATGCGCAAGCTTGTAGAAGCGGGCGTAGGTATTTCCTTCCTGCCCTCCTTGACGATCCAGGAATCCATTGCCGGAGGTACGCTTCGGGAGGTCACCGTTGAGGGCGTCGAATTCAGCCGCGATATCGGCGTCGCCTGGCGGCGAGGACGATACTTCAGTCCGGTCCTGGGCAATCTCCTGGAGGATATCTTTGAAAGCTACGGCGAGGACGAAGCGTGGGCGGAGCGGCAGAAAACGGGACGGTAGCAGGGAGGAAACGGCCAGTCCGGATCAGTCGAATTGCTTCAGTTCAGCGTCGATCCGGTCCTGGTGTCTCGGATCTTTCTCCGGACCGGTTGCGGTCGTGGCGACGACGCGGTTCAAGCGTCCGGTCCTCCACCTGCGAAGCGTGAGCAAGATCAGCCCGGCTCCGGTCAGGAACATGAGCGGCGTCAAAAGATAGGCCATCCGGTTGAAGCCGGTATTGGGCGGGGACGACAGGATGCGTTCTCCGTACATGGCCTTGTAATGATCGATGATCTCTTCGTGAGTCTGCCCGTCGGCGAGCATTTGACGAAGATCGTCTTTCATCTTCTCCGCGGTGCCGGAGTAATGCTGGCTGAGCGGTTGCCGCCAGCAGCAAGGTGCGATCAGCTGCTCCTCGACTTCCTTGGCGACCTGTTCCCTGTTGTCTGCCGCGGCATCATCAACCTGGGAAACGGCCATCCCTGGCAGCGCCAAGACTAACAGCAACGGGAACATGTATAGGTAGGAATATCGTCGCATCGTATCAATAGGGAAGTAGGTGTTGGGCTGGTTCCCATGCCGGAGATTGACCTGGCTGTTTCGCCTTGCTGCCAGGCCTTACCGTTCTTCCATTCAAGTTACTATCCGCCCATCGAATAAGCAAGCAGGTTATTGATCTCCGCGCCGTGGGTCAATTGGCTGTCCACCCGTTTATTGATCCTGCAATGTCGCAGATTTTGAAATATGGACGGTTCGGCGCCTATGAAACTGTAAGGCAACCGGGTTAAGGTATGCCTGTTTAAAGACACTGTGATATGGTATGCCTGTTTACCGTGATATGTCGCATTGAAATAAGAGACTTCATTGTTGGATTTTCGGGGGACTATCTCGAATGATGAATATATCTTCTTGACCTTACCGGTGGTACCGACTCCTATACTGTGGCGAATTTCAGGGGACGGTGTAAGTTTCTGCAAATAGTTTTTCAATGTAGGTTGAGCAGTCGTGGGCATATCTGCCCTGGCTAGCTGCTCTTGCCGGACCACGCGTAACCCGTGTGGACAACGGAGTGATCAAACATGCAGTCACGAGGTGAAGTCAACCGGTCGTTGCGGTCGTTCATCACCGTGAGCGCGCTGAGGGGCGCCTGGGGCCAGATGCTAGGCTTGAATACGGCCGTGTTCGCAGGATTCGTGCTCTCCCTGGGCGCGGACGCCTCGGACATCGCCTTCTATTCCGCCATCGCGTCGATCCTCGCACCCGTCCAGATCATCTCCTCCCTCTTCAGCAAATCCATCGAGAACAAGAAGAACTGGGTCATATGGAACCGGATCTTCGAAGTCGTATTCAGAGGACTCCTGATCACCATCCCCTTTCTCTTCGTCGAATCGCTGCACCAGCGGATGCTGCTCATTTTCCTGGTCGCCGGACTGACCACGGGATACATCTATACGCCTTTCTACTCGAGCTGGGTCGCCGGTACAGTGCCGGAAAACTTCAGAGCCCGTTTCACGAGCCGGCAAACCATCGTCAGCAGCCTCGTGGGTATGGTGGTTGGCGTGCTGACCGGGCGTTTTCTGGACTGGTTCCCGGATGAAGAAAAGTTGATGGCCTTTGTGGTGGTTTTTGTCGTCGGTACCTTCTGCGGTGTCGCTGGTCCCTTGTTTCTCAAACGCACGAACTACCCGGTCCAAACCGACAAGACCGAGAACCACAATCCCTTACGCCATCTCCTGCAGCCCTTCCGAGACCGGAACTTCCGGCAGCTGGTCCTGTTCTTCTCATCCTGGCAGTTCGCCCTGGGTCTCTCGGGCCCGCTCTTCAGCGTGTTCATGCTCAACCGATTGGGATTCGGCTACACCGCCATCTCCCTGCTGAGCGCCCTGGGGACCCTGTCCACCATGGCGGGATACCGCGCCTGGAGCGTGCTGATCGATCGCTTCGGCAGCAAGCCGGTCCTCCAGATCCTCATCATACCGGGCGCATTGACCGCCTTCCTCTGGGGGCTGTGCCAGCCGGGTTCACACGTAATGGTCGCCAGCGCCATGTTCCTCTCCGGCCTGATCATGGGCGGCATCAACCTGGCCGTCACGCCACTGCAGTACGCGCTGCTTCCGAAAAAGAACCAGGACGAACGGGTGGCATACCTTGCTTCGTGGTCCACGACGATAAACCTGCTCTACTCCGTTGGACCCCTCATCGGCGGCATTCTGGTGGCGTCGCTGGTCGGCGTTCGATTCACCGTGGGCGGATTCCTGATCCAGGACATCAATATCATCTTCTTCCTGAGCGGAATTATGCGTTTCGTGCCGCTTTTCCTGTTGCGGCCGGTGCGCGATGCCCGCTCCATTTCGTCCCATCAGCTCCTTTCGAACATGTTCAGGGGGAACCTGCTGAGCTACACCTTCAACTACATCGTGTTCAACGTGGCCACGGCCGAGGACCGCCGGGCCCGTGCGGCCTTCAGGCTCGGCCGTTCGCGCAACCCAATGGCCATAGACCACCTCGTTCGGGCCCTGTCCGACGCCAGTTCCAAGGTGCGCCGCCAGGCAGCGCGGGCGCTGGGCGAAACCGGTTCGGAGACGGCGGTGGACACCCTGATCCGGGAGCTGGAAAGCCCATCATCGGATATCCGCAGCGAGGCGGCCGAGGCCCTCGGCAGGCTACAGCACGCCAAGGCGGTGGACGCCCTGGTCGAGGCCCTGGAAGACGAAGACCCCCGGGTGCGGATCAGCGCCATTTCCGGCCTGGGACAGATGGAGGGCGACGACGTGCAGGAACTCCTGTTCTGGCACTTCTCCAATAACGTCGACCGGCAGACATTTCCCACGCTGGTGGAGGCCCTGAGCCACCGCGAGGACTACCGCATCATCAAACCGACGTTCGACCGGCTCGGATCGTTTACCTCACCAGCGGTACGGCTTCAGCTACTCAACAATATCTGCTATACGCTGGGCGCCGGGGACCGGTTCTACAAGCTGCTGTCCATGGAGGAGAACGTACGTTACGGGGAACTCGAAGGAATGATCAAGAAGGCGATCTCCGGTCTTACGGAATCGAAGGCCGTTCCTGAAGACGCCCGCCGGGGCGTGGAGAGCCTCTTCGCCCTTTTTACCCAGGCTTACGAGCACAACGACGTGCCGGCCATGATGGAACAGGCCCGGCTGCTGGCGGCGTTGATCCGCGACAGCCATCCCGTCGTCGAACAGAGCCCGGTTGACACTCTTTCGGTGTACCTCATCATCATGACCATGAACCACTTCATTGCCAGTGACGCCCACCACGACCTGCCCGCGGCCCAGGAGATCTTCCTGGTGGTGTGCATGGACAGGATCGCCGACCTGGTGAAGTGATCTGGCTGGCCGCTTGCCGACTAATTGACTTCGTTAAACTATTCGAAAGTGAAAGAAGCCGAACATGAACGCACGCCACGAACAGTTTCACCTGGCCATCGCCGGGGCCTGCGGACGGGGTCTCGGATTCCGCAACGCCTGCGACGCCTTGCCCCGCGTCCGCGTCCACGCCGTGTGTGACGTCGACGCCGAAGCCCTGCCCGCGAACGCTGAATTGCTGGGCGCGTCGGAACAATACACCGATTACGAGGCCATGCTGGAGAAGGCCGATCTGGACGGGGTGATCATCGCCACGCCCATGCCCCTCCACGCGCCCCAGGCCATTGCCGCGCTTAACCGGGGACTGCACGTATTCAGCGAGGTGCCGGCGGCCGTGTCTGTCGAGGAATGCAGGGGAATCGTCCAGGCCGCCCGAAAATCCGGCGGCGTGTACATGATGGCCGAAAACTATACCTACATCCGGGAGAACGTACTGGTGAAAGCGCTCGTGAAGGCGGGGCATTTCGGATCGCCCTACTATGCCGAGGGAGAATACATCCACGAGCTCAAGGGCTACGACGAGCATCGGCTCGCGGCCCGGGGCCTGCCTCCGGAGCAGGTCTGGCGGCGCCACTGGCAGTCCGGCATCGACGGCATCACCTACGGCACCCACAGCCTGGGACCCATCCTGCAGTGGATGGACGACCGGGTCGCCCACGTCACCTGCCACGGCAGCGGCCACCACTACGTCGACGCGGAAGGCAGACCCTACGCCCAGGACACCAGCGTCATGCTCTGCAAGATGGCGAGGGGCGGACTGGCCAAGATCCGGATGGACCTTACCTCCGACCGGCCCCACGCGCTGACCAACTACCAGCTTCAGGGCACCGATGCCTGCTACGAATCGGCCCGCGGTCCAGGGCAGCTCAACCGGATCTGGCTTCGGTCCCGCTGCGAGGATGAAAATACGTGGATGGACCTTCACGAGTTGGAGGATGAGTTCCTGCCTGATTGGATGAAGGCAACGGCCGCGCAGGGCGCAGGGCACGGCGGGAGCGACTACCACGAACTCGTGGAATTCATCGACGCCGTGGAAGGTCGCCGCAAGTCGTCCATCGGGCTCCACGAGGCCATGGACATGACCCTGCCCGGCCTGGTCAGCCAGCAGTCCATCGCCGAGAACGGCCGGTCCCTTCCCGTTCCGGATTCCAGGGAATGGTAGGCAGAAACCCGGGCGCCTGGAAGACGGTTCACACCGGGTACGGGGGTTAGAATCTCCTGTACTGTTCCGGCATTCCAGGCTATACTTTGAGCATCCCAAACTTAAGCTGGATATGCGTTTTTCGTTTTATACTAAAGCTGGATTCGTGCTGAGGTTTCCAAACTAAAGATGGATTCTCGGCGAGCATTCCAAACGTGAAATGCCATCTGCCGCAACTACCGAGGAGCACTACCCATGGCCCGCCCCGGCAGCCCGATCGAAGACATCGACACTCCGGCCCTGGTGATCGACCTGGACCTGATGGAGGGCAATATCGCCCGCATGGCCGAATTCTTCGCCGACAAGGACGCCCATCTGCGGCCCCACACGAAGACCCACAAGACGCCGGTCCTGGCCCATCGGCAGATCGAGGCCGGGGCCCAGGGCGTCACCTGTGCCAAGCTGGGGGAAGCCGAGGTCATGGCCGCGGCCGGCATCCGGGACATCCTCGTCGCCAACCAGATCGTGGGGCACGTGAAGATCAACCGCCTGGTCGCCCTCGCACGCCATGCGGACATCATCGTTGCCTCGGACCATGAAGACAACGTGCGGGAGATCTCCAAAGCCGCCGTGGCCGCGGGCACCCGGGTGAACATGATCATCGAGGTCGACGTGGGCATGGAGCGCTGCGGCGTACCGCCCGGGGAACCCGCGTGGAAGCTCGCGCAGGCGATCGACCGCTACCCCGGCGTCATCTTCCGCGGGGTGATGGGCTACGAGGGCCACATCATTGGAAACCCCGACGACGAGGCCCGGTACGCCGGGTGCCGGGTTTCCATGACGATGCTGACCGAGACGGCGGACTATATCCGGGAAAGGGGCCTGCCCGTGGATCTCGTCAGCGGCGGCGGTACGGGCACCTACAAGGTCACCGGGACCTTCCCGGGGGTGAACGAGGTGCAGGCGGGGTCTTACATCCTGATGGACGGCACCTATCAGCAACGCATCCCTGAATTCGATTGTGCGCTCACCATCTACGCCACCGTAGTAAGCCGCCCCGGCGACGAACTCGCCATCGGCGATGCGGGCTTGAAGACCATGACGAACGACATGGGGCTGCAGACCGTCCGCGGCGTGGAAGGCGCGTCCGTCCTGCGCCAGTCCGAGGAACACGTCAAGATCGAACTCCCCGGCGCTTCCTGTACCCTGAGGCCGGGCGACAAGATCCACATCGTACCGAGCCACTGCTGCACGACGATCAACCTTCACGACCGCTTCTACGGCGTGCGGAATGGTACGGTCGAGACCGTGTGGGATATCGCGGCCCGCGGAAAATTGCAGTAGGAAAATCAGCGTAAACTACGGTAAGGAGTACGACCCATGGATCCCCGATACCTCGTCGCCAACGTCGATGAAATTCCCAGCCCGTCCATGCTGGTTTACCGGGAACGGCTAAAGGAGAACATCGACCGGACGGTGGCGATCGCGGGCGGTCCCGAGCGCCTGCGTCCCCACGTGAAGACACACAAGATGGTTCCCGTAATCGAGATGCAGCGAAAAGCGGGGATCGACAAGTTCAAGTGCGCCACGCTGTCCGAGGCCAGGATGCTGGCGGAACTGGGCGTGGACGATGTCTTCATCGCCTACCAGATAATCGGTCCCAACATCGGCCGGCTGGTCGAACTTGCCGGGCGCTTTCCCGGAACGACCTTTCGAACCATGGTGGACGATCTCGGTGCGGCCGAGGCACTTTCGTCGGCCGCCGCGGGAGCCGGAGTGAACATCGACGTCCTGGTGGATCTCGACGTGGGACTGCACCGTACCGGGATCGCACCAGGTCCGGATGCGCTGGAACTCTACGCGCTCCTGGACCGCCTGCCTGGAATAACCCCCGGGGGGCTCCATGGCTACGACGGACACAATCACCAGGCAGACCTCGAAGAGCGCAATAAGGCCTGCGGGGCGGCGCTCGACATGGTGCGTGCGTTTCAGGCACAACTGGAATCCCGTGGCCTTCCGGTTCTGCGGCGCGTCATGGGTGGATCGATTTCCTTCCCCTGCTACGCCCCTTCCAAAGACGTGGAACCGTCGCCGGGCACCTCTGTTTTTTGGGACTGGGGGTACAGCCAGCACTTCCCCGATCTGCCCTTTGAAGCCGCGGCCCTGTTGCTCAGCCGAGTCATCAGCATACCCACCTCCACGCGAGTGACCCTCGACCTGGGCAACAAGGCCATCGCCTCAGATCCCGCCGGGCAGCGGGGCGTCGCCTGGAACCTTCCCGGCGCTGAACCCGGACTGCATAACGAGGAGCACTGGATCATGGATTGCCCTGACTCCTCCGAACTGGCGGTCGGTCATCCCATCTACGTCTTTCCCACCCATGTCTGCCCCTGCACCGCCCTCCACCGGCAGGTGTACGTGATCGACGGCGACGGCCACTGCCGAGAACAGTGGACGGTCGACGCGCGCGACCGCGAATAACGACGCGTACTCCACACACGTACGACACCCGCGCGACCGCGAAGCAGCACGGACTCCTCACACACTCGGCACGCTCACGACCGCCAACAGTGGTCCGGCGCCCCTCCTTATTAGTGTGACAATCGTGTTACATTTTTGAACTTTGCTATTGACGAAGTGACGTAAATACATTATCTTAAACCGTTCGTGGTTGACGCGATAGCCGGGCTGTATCCCTCGGGAACCGTCCCGGCTTAATGGTTTTTTCCAGGCACGTCGACAAGGCGCTTGCATGTCGTTTGAGACGATCCTCTTTAACCAGGACCGCGGGGTGGTTACGCTTTCGATCAACCACCCACCCTTGAACGTACTCAGCGCCCAGGTTGGAAAAGAGCTCGACGAAGCCCTTGACCGGATCAACGGCGATTCAACCGCTTCCGTGGTGGTACTAACGGGGAGCGGCGACCGGGCCTTTGCCGCCGGAGCCGATATCCGGGAACTGCAGCGGCTGTCGGGTACGGACGCCGAGGAAATGACCCATTGCTGGCATCGTCTCTTCCGGCGGATCGAAAGTTTTAGACTGCCGGTCATCGCCGCCGTAAATGGAGTGGCGTTGGGAGGCGGCTGCGAACTGGCCATGGCGTGCGATTTGAGGTACGCGTCGGAGAAAGCCCGGTTCGGCCAGCCGGAAATCAACCTTGGCCTGATCCCGGGATGGGGCGGAACGCAGCGGCTGCCGCGGCTGATAGGCCGGGGAAGGGCCCTTGAGTTGATGATGACGGGCGATATGTTCGATGCCGCGGAGGCAGAACGCCTCGGGCTCGTCAATCGTGTCACGGCACCGGAAGCCTTGATGGAGACGGTCGGGAAACTGGCCGGGCGCATGGCCGCCAAGGGCGGCGTCGCCCTCGCATCCATCAAGACCTGCGTCAACGAAGGACTGGATCAGACGCTGGACGACGCCCTGGCACTGGAGGCCCGTGAATTCGGAGCGGTAAGCTCCACAGAAGACAAGGCGGAAGGCATTTCGGCGTTTCTCGAGAAGCGTCCGGCGCAATTCCGGGGCCGTTGATTCGGACGAGAATACGCGGTAGGCCAACTTAATCGATAACCCTATCCACAGGTACGCGGCAGGAAAAGAGAGTAGGTATGCAGATGGGACCCACCGAGGGTGAATACATTCAGGTAACCGGCGAATTCGAAAAGCGCGAAGCCATCGAATTCTGTGTTCAGGATCTTAACAGCAAGAAGATGGAATTCGGCGTCTGCGAGCAGGACGGCAAGTACTTCGTCGCCCGGGTCATCGTACCCGACGAGGAGATCGATACCCGTTCCAAGATCATCACGATGCGCAGCGACCGGGTGGACATACACGGCAATCCTCGCGGGATCATCCGCAAGGGGATTTACAACTTCGTGGAGTGGTACGCGGACGGAGAGGTTACCGCGCAGGCCAGCGCCGTCTAAGATCCGGATCGATTCACCCGCGCGGATGGTCCGTTATCAACAACCTGATCTACCGGAACCCGGGTCGCTTCGTACCTGAAAGGGTCCGTACCCGGGCCGCACCGTACCTGAACCAGTCAGCATACTGCTAAATACCAGGCTGCGCGCTTATCGCTCGACATAGCCATGGAAGCTAACCAGCCTTCCATGGTTTTTTGATATTAATCCATATCCCTCCAGCAAACGAAGCCGTCATCATGCCTCTCGTCTCCCTCCATAAAGTCGCGAAATACTACGGCGCACAGTGCGTCCTGCAGGACATAAGCTGGGGCATCGATTCCGGTCACCACGTGGGCCTCATCGGTTCCAACGGTACCGGGAAGACGACCATGCTGCAGCTCATCACGGGCGACCTGTCGCCTGACGAGGGCGAGATCTCCCGCCGCCGCGACATCCAGGTCGGCTACCTGACCCAGGACGCCCACCTGACCTCCACCAACTCCGTTCTGGACGAGGCGCTGAGCAGTTTCGAGCGTATTCACGATCTGGAGCGACGACTTCGCGAGGCCGAAGAAGCGCTGGAGAAAGCAAAGGGCGACACGGAAGAAACCGAAGGCCTGCTGTTGCAATACGGACGGCTGGAGGAAGAGTACGAGCGGGCCGGGGGATATACCTACCAGCACCGGGCGCGGACGGTGCTCCACGGCCTGGGTTTCAGGGACGAAGACCTGCCCCTGCCCGTCCACGTGCTCAGCGGGGGACAAAAGACTCGCCTGCGGCTGGGAAAGCTGCTGTTGGGCGACGCAGACTTCTTGCTGCTCGACGAACCGGAAAGCCACCTCGACGTGGCCGCGACGGAATGGCTGGAGGAGTATATAACGGACCATCCAGCGGCGATTCTGCTCGTGTCCCACGACCGCTATTTCCTCGATCGGACCGTAAACCGCATCTCCGAACTGGAAGACCTGGGTCTGAAGAACTTCCCCGGCAATTACACCCAGGCCATGGCGGTCAAGGCCGAACGCATCAAGGCGCAGCAACGGCAATATGAACAGCAACAGGCTTTCATCAAGGAGCGGGAGGAGTTTATCCGGCGGCACATCGAGGGCGTGAAAACCCTGCAGGCCCAGGGCCGTCGAAGCCACCTGGAACGCCTGAAACGCATCGATAAGCCCCGGTCGCGGCACCGCACGGCGTCCCTCAACTTCGGCTCGATGAAGCGCAGCGGCCGGGACGTGCTCATGCTTGACGGCGTATCCAAAAGTTACGGTATCAAAACGCTGTTCTCTAACCTTTCCTTCATCCAGCACCTTGGCGATCGCGTGGGACTGATCGGGTACAACGGCGCCGGCAAAACCACGCTGCTTCGCATGATCGTCGGGGACGAGACACCCTCGTCGGGAACCATACGCCTCGGCACGGGTGTGGACATCGGCTATTACGACCAGGAACGGGCAAGCTTGTCGGGCGAGCGGTCCGTACTGAACGAAATCTGGTCCGTCAAACCGTCCATGAACGAGGGCTCGGTACGTAACCTTCTCGGCCGTTTCCTTTTCCGCGGAGACGATGTATTCAAGCAGGTGAGCCTGTTGAGCGGGGGCGAACAGGGGCGGCTGGCGCTGGCAAAGCTGATCCTCGAAGAACCGAACTTCCTCATACTCGACGAGCCGACCAACCATCTGGACATCCTGTCCCGGCAAGCCCTCGAACAGGCGCTGGCCAACTACCCCGGCACCCTGATGGTGGCGTCACACGACCGGTACTTCCTCGACCAGATGGTGAACGCGCTGCTGATCTTCGAGCAGGAAGGCGTCACCCACTGGCAGGGAACCTACTCGGAATACCGGGCCTTCAAGGAGGAACAACGCCTCGCCGAGGCCAGGTCAAAGGAGAAAAAACCGCGCAAGAAGACCGCGGCGGTCTACGACCCCCGGGCAAAAGAGCGCAAGGAGCAGCAGAAAGTCGCCGAGACCCTGGAAACGGCCATCCGGGAGAAAGAGGCCGAAGTAGCACGCCTCGAGGGCGACCTGAACGAGGAAGGGACGTTCTCGGACCGCGACAGGGTATCGGAAGTCGGGAACGCCTACATCCAGGCCCGGCAGGAGTTGGAAGAACTCTACGTGGAGTGGGAGGTCGCCGCCATGGAGTTGGAAGATTAGAAACCAGTGGACTGTCCTGGCGGAGGAGTGCCACTGATCGGAACGGTTCACGACGACGAAACTTAAAGAGTCGGAAAACGGAGGCAACTTGTACGACGCAATCATCATCGGGGCCGGACCGGCGGGACTGGCCGCGGCCCACGCAGCTAAGCAGGCCGGACTGAATTACCTGGTCGTCGAACGCCAGTGCATCGTCCATACGATCTACCAGTTTCCCACGGGCCTGGTATTCTACTCGACCCCGGAACTGATCTCCCTGGGCGACGTGCCCATGATCATCCAGGGACTCAAGCCCACCAGGGAAGACGCGCTGAACTATTATCTGAAATTCGTCGAGTCCCAGGGACTGAAGGTGAATACCTACGAAGAGGTCCTCAGTATCTCCGGTGACGACAGCGATTTCGAGATCCGAACCGATTCGCAGCGGGAGGGCGTACAGTGTTACCGGACGCGTAAGGTCGTCCTCGCTACCGGCGGTTTCGACAGTGCCAACCGAATAGGCGTTCCAGGCGAGGAACTACCCAAGGTCTTCCATTACTTCAAGGAAGCCCACCCCTACTTTGACCGGGACGTCCTCGTCGTGGGCGGCAAAAGCTCCGCCGTGGAAACAGCCCTGACCCTCTACCGCGCCGGAGCCGGGGTAACCATGTCCTACCGCCGCAGCCAGTTCTCCGGTATCAAGTACTGGGTCCTGCCCGACCTGGAAAACCGTATCAGCGAAGGGTCGATCACAGCCATCATGGATTCAAACCTGAAAGAAATCCGACAGACCGAAGTGGTACTGGACGTGGCTGGAACGGAACGCGTGATCCCGAACGACTTCGTCTTCTGCATGACCGGCCACGGACCCGACGTGCCCTTCCTCCACGGTACGGGTGTCGAGGTCCAGCCCGAGAACAACACACCGGTCCACGATCCCGATACCTTCGAATCCAACGTGCCCGGAATCTACGTTATCGGCGTCATCACGGCCGGCAACGTGAGCAGCGACACCTTCATCGAGAACAGCCGCTTGCATGGACCGAAGGTGATTGAGCATATTGTAAATAACGGTACATAGCGCTTACGACGCCTGGCGACGCGACGTCCATCGACCAGCCTGGCGATCCTTAAAACGAACATCACCTTGATATGAACAACGCCTTAAAACCAAATCCAACCTCTCCGAGGTAACCCTATGAACGAAAACACATCCTCCGCCGCTCCCCTTGTCGGCGTGGTCATGGGCAGCAAGTCGGACTGGGACACCATGCAGCACGTCAAGGAAGTCCTAGGGCAATTCGACGTACCCCATGAATGCCGGATCGTCTCGGCCCACCGCACGCCCCTCTGGCTGGCCGAATACGCTGCCGAGGCCGAGGGAAGGGGGCTCGAAGTCATCATCGCCGGCGCCGGCGGCGCGGCCCACCTGCCCGGCATGATGGCGGCCCAGACCCTCCTGCCCGTACTCGGCGTGCCCGTGGAAAGCAAAGCGCTCAAGGGCATGGACTCCCTGCTGTCCATCGTCCAGATGCCCCGCGGCATCCCCGTGGGAACCCTGGCTATCGGCCAGTCCGGCGCCGTGAACGCGGCCCTGCTCGCCGTGGCTGTCCTGGCCAATTCGCGACCGGATCTGCGGAAGAAGCTAAGGAAATTCCGAGAGGACCAGACCGGCAAGGTCATGCAGGACAAGCTGTCATGACCGACGTGAACAACGCGATCGAAATGAGCAGCCCGACCAACCCCGTACTACCCGGCTCGACCATCGGCATCCTCGGCAGCGGCCAACTTGGTCGCATGATCGCCATCGCCGCCCGTCGCATGGGCTATCGAGTCCACACCCTTTCTCCCGAAACCGACTCACCCACCGGACATGTCGCCGACCGTGAAGTAGTCGCAGCCTACGACGATTTGGAAGCCGTGAAACGCTTCGCCGGAGGCGTGGACGTCATTACCCTCGAGTTCGAAAACATCTCCGCCGCGTGCGTCGACGCAGCTTCGCCCATCGTGCCGGTACGCCCGAAGGGAAGCGTGCTCCACACGACCCAGAACAGGCTGCGAGAGAAGACCTTCTTAGCTGAAAACGGCTTCCCCGTCGCACCGTTTCGACACGTCAAGTCGAGAGAGGAACTCGCAGCGGCCGTAGAGGAGATCGGCACACCTGCCGTGCTCAAGACCGCGGGATTCGGTTACGACGGGAAAGGACAGGTGCGGATCAACTCGGCGGACGAAGTGATCGTCGCATGGTCGTCAATGCAAGGGCAGGAAGCCGTTCTAGAGGCATTCATCGATTTCGACCTGGAGCCGTCGGTCGTAGGCGCGCGGGGATTGAATGGCGAGTTCGCCCATTACGGGGCGGTCGAGAACAAGCACAGCAACCACATACTGGACGTCACGACCGCCCCGGCTGATGTATCCGGCGCGGTCAACGTCACCGCCGTTAACCTCACGAGGAAAGTGTTCGAAACCCTGGACGTCGTCGGAGTCGCCTGCGTTGAATACTTCCTCGACCGCGACAAAAACCTAATTATTAACGAAATCGCACCACGCGTTCACAATTCCGGCCACTTCACCTTCGACGCCTGCGTCACAAGCCAATTCGAGCAGCAGGTCCGGGCCGTGTGCGGACTTCCCCTCGGATCGACCGCGCAACCGCGCCCAGCGGCCATGGCCAACCTGCTAGGTGACCTGTGGGAGAATGGCGAGCCCAACTGGGCAGTCGCCCTGGCAATTCCGGAGGTCAAGCTACACTTATATGGCAAGCAGGAACCCCGACCGGGTCGTAAGATGGGTCACCTGACAGCGATGGCAGATACACGTGAGCAGGCGGTGGAACGGGTGGTGGAGGCGAGGCGGGGGTTGGGGGTTGGGGGTTGAGGGCTTGAAAAACAAAAAAGAAAGCTGGGATAGATGTTACGCGAAGATCGAGTCTCTGATCTTTGATGGATCGTATCCTATGATTTATTAAAAAATAACTCGCCTTGATCTTTGGTTTTCCACTGATAGCGAACCGGCCTTTGTAGCTTCTTAAGTTTGTCATCTTGAACAGCTTGTTTGAGCCAGACGTTCAACTCGGTCTTTTGAAGGTCCAGTAGATCCAACAGTTGTTCAGGAGTTTTGGGATGATCTTTGCATAGGACTTTCAACTTTGCAACAAAAAGTTCATAGGATGCTATCTCACCAATCTGCGATGGCGCTCCTGGATCCTGACCGGTACCAACACGGTCGACATCGTATCCTGCCTGTGTCTTTTCCTGTGGAGGTTCGTTCTCAAGGTCAGCTGACTGTTCTGCCTGGTATCCACTAAGGTGGGCTTCACCTTCACTAATCGACAGCTGGTCCATACTTTCAATCGGTCTGGTAACAAAAGAATCCGTTGAAATCAGCGCTTTTAGTCTTACATCATCGATGTTCTCCGGCGCCCACTTCCCTCCATCACTGACAATCTCCGCATTTCCTGCGTTTTTATCGGCGGTACGTTTTACCCAGAGCGGCACCCAGTTTTTCTTGAGATTTCTCATTGCACCTTCCCATGTACCGCCTTTTTTTCTGTCTGAGTGAACGACTAAAGCTGCGTCAGAAAGGCAGTAGATATACTTGTTACGCTCCATGGCATTGCCAACATTGAACCGAGCTTCTGGGTAAAAGGAAGAAATCAGTGCAAGTCGTTCTTCAACAAGGTACTTGCGATACTTTTTACTCGAGCTGGCCCGCAGAAGGTTCTCGGCGAGCACACCGACTACGTTTCCGTTGTTTGCAAGAGCTCCTAGCATTGCAGATTCATCAACACCCCTGGCACCTCCAGATACCACTGAAATACCACTTTCCGCGGCCAATGAACCAATACCACGGCTGTAGGTCAGATCTTCCTCCACCGCATTACGAGAACCAA
This sequence comes from bacterium, assembly GCA_965262815.1. Taxonomy (GTDB): domain Bacteria; phylum JAAXHH01; class JAAXHH01; order JAAXHH01; family JAAXHH01; genus JAAXHH01. The sequence continues at coordinate 1,859,222 of OZ253560.1, forward strand.
TGACAGCCAATCCTCCATCTCTCAGCAGGGCTTTGTTACCACAGCCAAACACAACAATTGGAGAAGTGGTTCCCAGACGTTTTTTGAATCGTTTAGGATAATCCGATCTTGTCAATATCCACAGACCTGCGCGTGTCCATTTCTCCATGGCCAACGCAAGAGCCGTGCCCCGATGTAAAAGTCCATCAAGACGCTCAAGAGTAATCGACTTATCAGACCACTCCTTCAGGTGCGCATGGATGTTCCCGGTCTCCAAATCCCAAGGATACAACTCTCGCTTCCTGAGCCAACCTGCAAAACGCTCCCATTCACCTAACGTCAACGGCTTAACAGTTTCATTACTTCCATCCGAAAAGTGAGCGGTTAACAACAGGATAGCTTGAGTTTTATGTAATTCTGACATTTAGTCCCCTGCACCCGCTGAAGCCAACGCCACGGGGAAAACCGGTCCACTTCCCGCCTGACGCAACAAAGCGGTTAGTATCGTCATAGTCCAACCGGAATCAACTACATCATCCACAAGTAGTACGGGTTTTTCCGGAAGTTGATCCGAAATCCTGAACACGCCGTCCAAATTTTTACATTGATGGAACCTATTATGCTGATTCTTCTGAGGCTCGTTGTCTACAATCTTGTGTATGGCCATCACAAAAGGCAACTTTAAATGCTTTGCGAGTTTTTGTGCGAAATCTGGAACCAATGTCGGTCGACCGATTGATGGTACGCAAGTTACCCATTCCGGCTTGGGGTATGGTTGCCATCGGCGCTCAATCATCTCTGCCGTAGCAGACACCAATTCATCTCGAAAAACACCTTTCTTCTTGTCGACAGCAACTAGTTGACCCCAGCCCGCATCTCCCCAGCGCGACAATATCCGTCCCTGCGATGCCCGTAAATCAGGATGCAGGTTTCCTTGAAAGCCATATATGGGAAATGCGTCGGTAGCCACCTGCTTCTTTGTATCAAATAACATCTCTCCCTGTTTTAAAAACCGGGTTGCTTCAACTATAAGTGAGTGTTCTAAATCGATATCTAAAACCGGTTCTCCTATACAAACAGCACAGCGCCCGCATTTTTCGTTTTCCGGATCATCGAGTGCGTTTCTCAAATAGGACATCAGGCAGACGCCCGTATCAATGTAATCCTGTACCTCTTGCCACTCTGTCTCTCTTTGCGATGTCAGACGTTCAATCCTTACGTGATCCATCCGGTATGGTACCGCGGTCCGGCGCCACCTATTACCTTCTTTTATGACGGGAGATGGGTTTTCAACACTTAGGATCTTCAGTACTTTTTCAATTTGTCCGCTTCTTAGATTGAGAAACTGCTGTAGTTGTGGAATAGACAGATCCTCGTGGCCAGACAGCACATCCAGGATGTTGTTTACATGTTCCTCATCTGGAAATGCACTGGTACGAAAATACTCGTGGATATCTTCATCCTCTAAACCCGCCAGTAAGACACCGTAGGCCTTGTTGATCGCTCTACCCGCACGGCCGACCTGTTGATAATATGCAACTACAGAACCGGGGGCCTGGTAATGAATGACAAAACCGACATCAGGCTTATCATAACCCATACCTAATGCTGTAGTAGCCACCAGCGCCTTGATTTCATTTTTTAGCAGACGATTTTCAAGATGTTGACGGTACTGATTGCTGTTCTCAAAACTATCATGTTTAACATTGGCGTGATAGGCGTATGCATCAATCCCCTGGTGCAACAGCCATGCGGCAACCTGTTCCGCATCCCGTACGGTCAGCACATAGACTATCCCTGTTCCGGGCAGTTTTGGAATATGTCGCGCCAGCCAGGCCAGCCGGGACGCTTGATCCGGTAAACGCAGTGTCTGCAATACCAGGCTATCCCTGACAAGAGAACCACGCTGGATATTTATGTCTCCGAGAAGTACCTTTACGTCTTCTAATACCCTGTTGTTTGCAGTAGCAGTTGTACCCAGAACCGGCATATTCGACGGCATTTGTCGTAACACATTTACCAGACGTTGATAGTCAGGGCGAAAGTCATGGCCCCAGTCGGAAATGCAGTGTACTTCATCAACGACGAACAGGCCAACGCGATCGGCCACGGGTACAAGCACTTCCTCAACGAATGCCTCGTTTGAGAGCCGTTCGGGAGAGATTAGAATGGCATCAACTCGATCGGCCAGCATGGCTTGCCGGATCTCCGGCCAGTCGTCCTGGTTCGTGGAATTTATCGTTTCTGCCCGGATACCCAGACGATTGGCTGCTTCGATCTGGTTACGCATCAATGCAAGTAGAGGGGACACAATTACTGTAACTCCGCTTCCTCGATCGCGCAGTATACGTGTGCTTATGAAGTAAACCGAACTCTTCCCCCATCCGGTATACTGTACTACCAACAGCTTGCGTTGATAGTTTACCAAAGCGTCGATCGCTTCCCATTGACCATCGCGAAACCGTACGTTCGGATCATCTACCGCACGTCTCAGCAGGACTTCAGCCTGGTGTTTTTCCATAGGTTGACTCAACTGTCATTGGCGGATCTTGTCGCTAGAGTACCCTTATCAAATTGACTTGAAGATGATTTCAATCTCGACAGAATTGTAAACGACTGAGGCGTATTCCTGGGAAATGCACATTAGACCTGTACAGTCGATTAAAAAACAATAATGAAGAGTTTGAGTATTCGAAAGCGCCGGAAGAAGCTGTAGAAACAGGAGAATATTCCATGATGAGAGGCGGTCTTTCGTTGCATGGCTTAATCAGGTAGCCTACCCTTTATGAATCCCTATATGAATCAATTGTCGTAGCAATATGGGTTTGCAATCTTGACCAGGACAACTAGTTTAATTTCAGTCCGTCTTCATGCTACCAGTTTCTTCAGATGTGGTCTTTGACTCCGTTCTGGTCACCGCGATCGGTGCGGTCGATTCGGGCCGCCCGTTTGTCGAGGCGGACATGACCTGTTAGCCGTAGAAAACCTGGTTGGATTTGCGTTGAGAGGAGCACAAAATGCCCAAACAACCCAATATCGTCGTCCTAATGTCCGATCAGCAACGGCTCGATACGGTGAGTTGCTACGGGCTGAACGAGGTGTGCAGGACCCCTCACATCGACGCACTGGCCGCGCGCGGTGTTCGCTTTGATTCGGCGTTCACGCCGACCGCGATCTGCTCGCCGGCCCGCGCCTCCTTTTACACGGGCCTATATCCGCACAAGCACGGGGTTACGGCCAACGGTCTGTGCCTGCGCGAGGACGTGCGCGGGGTTAATCACTACCTGGCAGACGCCGGATATCGATGCGGGTATGCAGGCAAGTGGCATGTGGATCAGGAGACCGGTCCGACGGGCTATGGATTCACCGGCAAGGATTTCATGGGTTATGCCTTCCCGGGGGGCGGTCTGCTGCCCGGACTGCAGTTCGGTGCCAAACTACGCGGCAACAATCATTACGCCGACTATCTCAAGGAACGCGGTTTCGATCCACCGCCCACGGTATCACACCGCTTTGTCGGCACCAATCCCGCGAGCCAGCGGCAGGAAATGTTCGCCCTACACGAGGGGCCGGTCGAGTCCTGCATCGAGTATTTCGTCGCCGAGGAAGCCCTTCGCGTGCTCGACGAGGTGGCCACCGGCGAAGAGCCCTTCTTCCTGTGGACCAACTTCTGGGGGCCGCACAGCCCGTCGCTGGTCCCGGAGCCGTACTTTTCCATGTACAATCCCGAGGCCATTCCGGAACATCCGGGGTACGCAGAGACCTTTGAGAAAAAGCCCTATCGCCAGCAATTGATCGAACACATGTGGGGACTGGGCGATTACGGCTGGGAGGGATTCCAGGAAATTGCCGCGCGATACTTCGGGCATTGCACGCTCATCGACGACATGGTGGGACGGGTGGTGGCTCACCTGGAGAAACTGGGCATGCTCGACGACACCATCATCGTCTATACGTCCGATCACGGCGACTGCCTAGGCGCGCACAAGCTGATCGAGAAGGGCGAGTTCATGTACGACGAGATCTATCGCATTCCCCTCGTCATCGCCCATCCCGACTGCCAGGCTCCAGGCACGGTCTGCGACGAGTTCGTCTATTTGCAAGAAATCATGCTCTCGTCACTCGATGCCGCCGGTCTCGAAGTTCCTACCGACCTCGACGGCCAGTCCTTTCTCCCGGCCATCGAGGGACGCCCGTTTGCGAACGGGCGCGAGGAAGTTTACTGCGTGTTCGACCGCCATTTTACGGTCGCCAATCAGCGCATGGTCCGCACCCGTACCCACCAGTTTACCTTTAACTCGACCGATCCCGGCGAGTTGTACGATTTGCAGCGCGATCCCTATCAGCTCGACAACGTGTACAGCGATCCAGCCTATTACACTGTGCGCCAGGATTTAAAAAGGCGGATGGAGCACTACATGGAAGAGCTGGGTGACCCGGTGCGCGGGTGGTTTGGGCGGATTAAGGGTGCGTATTAGGAAGTATTGGGGAGTAACGAGGGGATCGTTGGGAGAGCTGGAGAAGAGCTGGAGAAGAGCTGGTGGTAAGCCGGCATGCGGTCAGGGCCCGTGTGCCTTGACCAGTGCGGTTTACCCCGTGTGGCTTACCCCGATTCCCTCGCCAGAGCCCAAGCACGCAGCGGGACATCGTCCTGATTTTCCGTGAGCCAGTACCGCGACGAAGGATGGAAGTCCGGGTCCGGCCCCATTGGATCTCCGTCCGGAGCTAAAGCGCCCAGCAACTGCCGCCGGACGGGCGAACTTCTATCGATGAGATCGGGATCCTGCTCGACGAATTCGGTCGGACGAAGCCAGCGGTAGTGGTATCCCACGTGCATGATTTTCCGCGTCTTTCGCGACAGGTTGGGCCCGACGCAATGCCACACCGCGGTGCGCCACAACACGGCTGACCCAATGGGTAACTTAAGCTCGACCGCTCCCTCCGGATCGACCCCATTCCCCTTTTCCTGCAGTTCGGCGGGCCTGCGCCGGTGACTGCCCGGTACCAACCACAGATTGCCGCAGTTGGATTCGGTCATGTAGTAAAGCACGTAGAAGATCTTGATCTCCATGAACGGAAGCCGTCCATCGAGGGAAGGCCCCAGGAACAGCGAATCGCTCGCCAGATCGGGATGCCACCCCACATTGCGGTATCCCGCCTCGTGGTCCTCGCCCTTGCCAACTCCTGAAATACTCGCCTTCAGATCCTCGGGATATGGTGGCCGGTAGTCCAGGTGCGTGGTGCGGACCTGGATGTTCCAGCCGATCGCGTCCACCACCAGGGGCAATATGCGCGGGTGATCAATGAGGTCGAGAAAGGCCTCGTGATGCGACAGGGCATTGCGCACGGCAAAGGGATCATCGGGTCCAAGGCCTTTCTCCGCCCGGATCCGATCTCCGACCTCGTCGATCGCCTGCAATAACCGGTCGATCTCGGTCTGGTTAAAGAACTCCTCCAGAACAACAAAACCCTTCTCGTCGAAGTCCTTCGACTGCTGTGTCGTCATCGCAAGGGCCATGGAGTGCTCCTCACCGAGCCAGCCACGTGCTGAAGCGCTCGTTCATCTCTTCGCCGTTGTCACTCCACCATTCCCAGTCGTTGTGCAAGGCGCGGACTGCGTTCTCCGGGGTCGTGGGCATGTGCGGTTTCATATTCACGCCCGTCTCGGCGTGGGACGAGATCAGGGGCACGGCCGAACGGCGCGTCGGACTGTAGGAGATGTACCTTGCCAAGCCGGCCATGGATTGTGCGGAGGTACCAAAGTCGAGAAAACGTAGGGCGGCTTCGAGGTTGCGCGTACCTTTGACGATGCCGAAACCGGTCGTATCCAGAACCTGGCCGTCCCAGACGATCTTGAACGGCTGGCCCTCCAGCACCTGGGCATTGAAGATGCGACCGTTGTAGGCCGTGGCCATCACCACCTCGCCATCAGCCAGCAGTTGAGGCGGCTGAGCGCCGGTCTCCCACCAGACGATGTGTTCCTTGATCGTGTCCAGCTTGCGAAAAGCTCGGCGAACTCCATCCTCCGTGTCCAGCGTGGCATACACATCCTCCAGCGGTACGCCGTCGGCCATGAGGGCAATCTCAAGGTTGACCAGGGGCGAACGGCGCATTGACCTCCGGCCCGGAAACTTGTCCAGGTCGAAGAAATCGTCGACGGTTGTGGGTTTCACATCACCGATGCGTTCGTCGTTGTACGCGAAAACCGTCGAATAGAACAACTTGGTTACACCACATTCCGTGATCGTACCCTCAACAAAATCATCCGCGGCGGGCGTACCATCGGCACCGGGCGAAAGATCATTGATTTCTATCGGAACGAGCAGGCCTTCGTCACAGCCACGCACCAGATCGGGAATCTGCAGGTCGACAACGTCCCAGTACACATTACCCACATCGACCTGGGCGCGGATCTGCGCCAGGCCACCGTTGTAGTCCTCGAAGTTTAAGTTTATACCTGTCTCTGCCTCAAAACGCTCGTGGTAGCCCTTCTCGCAAGCGCGGGAGTAGGAACCGCCGAAGCTGACTACGGTGAGGGATTGGGTGGTTGCATGGGCTGTGAGAAATGTCGCCAGTACAATCACAGCGGAACAGAATATGCGAATCGCTCGAGTTGTGTGAATCATACGCAATACGTATATCGTTTGGCATCCGCTAGGGTAAGAGTTAAAAGCATTCGGTTATTTCGTTGCTTGCCACCATGCAACGCTTAACCTGCCACCTAAGCTCGCTGAAGTTTGCCAGGTTGTCCGTAAGCAAATAACGCAACTACCATAGAAATCTGGATTCGGCACCATGGTATCTACTTCCGGTACCAACGCGCTGAGCAACTGTCTCTGGACAGAAGAACTCTATTTGTTGAATCCTGCATCCAGCTGAGTGCAACTAGTCGACAGAAGCCAACGTTATGGTGGCACACACACATGGTAACCTGGGTTTTTTAGATAGGTCCGGTTCTCCGCAATGCCACATTAGCAAGGCCGAACAGATTGAATGTTTGCGTTCACCAAGTTCGGTTCCGTTTCGCCATTCTTGCAGTTCAGCGGTTCTACATCTGTGTCTTCCCGACGCCAACCACATATATACACATTTGGATTCGGTCATGTGGTAGATGAGCACGTGCCAGATCTTTATCTCCAAGAACGAAGTGCCCAGCGAGGTAAAGTTTCAGGCATATCGAATTGTCTGCAAGTTTGGGATATCGTTCGAAATTGCGGTAAACCGATTTGTGGTCTTCCCAATTTCCAACTTCTATTCCGCGAGCCTTCAGGTCCTTGAGATACGGAGGACTAAAGTCCATGTTTGCGGTACGAATATTGATATTTCCAGCTGATCCAAGCCGGTCTGGATCAACATGTGCAGGATATCGATTGGAATTAGAAAAGCATCGTGATGTGGTTGGGCATTAAGCAAAGCAAGGGGATCACTTTGCCCTTACCTCTTACAATCTCGTACGTACTTCACTACCGAGTAAATCATCTGAAGCATCCGTTCAGCTACGGCATAATCGAAGAAACCCATAAGGACACTTAATTCCTTCTTGTCGTATTCCTTTGCTTTCTAGTCCGTCATTGTGAGGGTCTCGGATTGCTCCTTTAGGTGTATGTTTGTCTTTTATAGAGGAGCCGATTAAGGTTCTGAGTATGGTCCATAGATATGCCGAATCTATATGTTACTCACATCCCCAATACATCCGATTGATAAACTTACCTATTTGTTTAATCCGGGACGATCTGGCTGGGACCTATATACTAAGTATTTCACGGGTCGTTTTGAAATCCGAGTGATTTTCCCTTCTTGCATCGCCCTGTTTAACCACTTTGATACTAGGTTTGCAGGAAGGTCGAATTTACATTCTATATCTTTTTGTGCTATTTCTTTACCTTCAAAAACTATGGGTAACTGTTGACAAAATAAGTTATAAAACAGTTCTTTCGGTTCAAAAGACCGAATGGTATCTAAGTCTTTTGAATTAGATCTCGGAGAAGTTCGTGCAGAATGTGGCTTTTCGAATGTACTTTCTGAGATTCGTCTGAATTTAGTCACATACAGTGTCTGCCCTAGCGATGTCTCTAAGCACCACGATCTAACTGAGATAGACTTGGTGATGGGAATCGGGTTCTTCAGTGGTTTCACATTTACTTTCCCTAAAGCGCCGAAGGTAATCTCCTTATTCCCGTCAAAGTCACGATAGGATAGGTTGATCTGAGAAAAGGGTATTGTAACAGGCGAGTTTTCGTGAGCTAGATCTGGCCCAAGGGCTATGCGGGATGCTAATTCCCTGACGTATTTAGCATCTTGTACTCCGGACCACTGTGAAGGAAGCCAATCTTTACCAGAAAGACAACCCATTAGACCTCCAGTCATAGCGGCAATAGTATCTGTATCTGTACCATATTCATAGGCTGCTCGTAGTATCCCCTGCTCCGGCTGTACAGCATAACGAGAGACTAGGTATACTGAAGCAGCCGTCGTGCATGTTCCTGCTCCTTTGGTTTGTCCAAAACATCCAAGTGCTTTAAAGACTTTTCTGTCGTTTACAAGTGCACCTGAATCAACCCCTTTTTTTGCTTCTTCTAGTAATCCCTGCATTTCCGATACAGTCCGGTTCCATACATCCTCATATCCACCTTGAAGGGCATTATCTGCTGCTTTAAACCAATCATTCGATCCTCTTTCTAAATTGGGGATTTCCCCCCAAACGTTTTTTTCGTCAATCAGGACATCGATAAGTTCCCCCATTCGGAGTGTACTACTCTGACGAGCGAGTGTCCATGCTGCAAAGGCATATGCACATGCTCCAATGAGTGCCCGAGGATGTCCGTGCGTCGCTGAACCATCAAGAACTACATCATGTATGAGTTCGCTTGGAGAATCCTTTCTTTCAAGAAACAACGCATGGGGCAGCGCACGCATTGCGACTCCGTTTCCACCTGCTTCAAAGTAACCTCGTACGAATCCACTATTTGACGCCTTCCATGGCGGTTTTCCTCGAGCCCACGAACCTGCGGCACGTTTTGTAGCTCCCCCACCACCTCGTTCGTATTGTATCCACAACGGTAATTCTACCTTGGTAAGTGCTTTCCACCATGCACTTCCGTAATGTGTTCGACTTCGTGCTACTGCTAAGGTTAGTTGCGTATCGTCGCTGTACGCACCAGGACTGATGCTCTCCTTGTATTGTCCAAAACGTCCTCCACTGCGACGATCCCATCGTTTGAAATCCAGGCTTGCGGACCCGAATTCGAAATTGCTTCGTATATTCCCTCGTATTTCTTGCGGCCACCCTAAAGCGTCGCCGGCCGCAAGTGCAACAAATGCCCCTTCAGCCTTACTTGCTAAAGGTACAATGGAATCATGTGTACCACCGTTGATATCCGTAGGCATGTTGTCTACCTTAAGTGTATTCACATTCTATTGGAAATATCCCATTCCGCAGTTGTTGACTTAACACGTACGGTTCGAAGAAGTCTGGAACGATAAATGTGCGGGGTAAGGATATGTTCATTAGGCGCAAACGAGCTATTTCCCGTTTGGCTTGGGAAACACTTCGTACGGCGACACCCAATAAGTCCTGTCTCTGAATCTGATCTGGAATCAACACTTCAGCCTGTTCGTCTGTAGGAAGAAAAGCGGGATGAAGCAAACCACGGGTGTAGCGATGTGTCCCTTCAACAATCTCGTTATACATTGATTTAAAAGCACCTGTTCCGTGCTCTACAAATCGGCCACCTTGGAAAGACGCGTTTCCTTGCGAGAACTTCGTACCGATCACCCACAGATAATGTGCGTTAATCATTAACACGACCCAGTCTTTGAAAAGAGAGTCTCTAGCTCTTGCGGATTTAAAATACCAAGCATTTGGATACTGGATAGAACAACACACGTGGTTTGAATATCCATCCATTCGGTTCGAATCTGTAGGATTAAATACCTTGTTTTCATCTAAGGTGAGATGTTGTGACGAAAGAATCCCACGGGGATCCTCGATAATGTGTACTAAGTTTCTGGATGGAGTGAAATGGCAGAGCCTTTCAATTCCCCTTTTCTGTACCTCATTTTTTATTTCGATGTTTATCTCGTTCATAGGGTTCTAGATTCTGTGATACAAACTTTCATCTTTAGGTAATAGGGATGTTACTTCCCCTGAATAAGTTAGTGCAAGTATCGACCTTGATCTAGTAATGCCCACATAAAGTAAACGTGAATCCCGCTCCGATGCCTCCTGAAGCCCAAAGACCTTGATGTTTTTCGGGTTAGGCCAATATTCGGAAGTCAAGAATGGTAGGAATACTACGTCGAATTCGAGCCCCTTAGCTGAATGATACGTGCCATAGAAAAGCCCGGGACCCCCCGGCCACTGCCTGAGTTCCCTATGCAGTTTGGTTTTCTTTTTAGGAAGATGTGGTTCAATAGCAGTTATTTGCACGTTAGATCTGAAAAGTATCGCCACCGAGCTTGTTTTGGACATTTCGGCAGCTTTAGACACAATTAATGCCGTTTCTTCAGATTTGTTTCTCAGTTTCGCAAGAACTGGAAGTTGACCATCCGCAATGGGTTCCTTTGGTTCGACTAAATCGGGGGAGTCGGGGAAATCTGGCATTTTTGCTAACGCCAGTGCGAGTTTGGAAACCTGCTTCGTATTGCGATAATTGTGTTCAAATCTCCAGATTTTACTAGGTCTGAGTCCAGCACTTCTCCACGACATCCTTTGACCAAATATCTGCTGAACCATATCTCCTAAAAAGGTAACACTACCATTGGGAGGGATAGAACCTGTGAGTGACCTTATCATCTCAGGTGAGAAATCCTGACCCTCGTCAATGATTACATGCCGGTAACGACGTTCTTCATTGTCTAAAGGTAGTTCTCTTCGTACGGCACTAGCCATATCGTACCAGTCGTAGTTTTTTCCAGAATTGTTTCTCAGATGCAGATAACGCAAATAGACATTGTACACGATTGGACGATCCGCACGCCTAACTCGTGCTGTTGAACGACCTATGCGTTCTCCTTCTATGTACTGTTGATTGTCGGGGTCTGTCACGGATTTTGTGTAACTGACTGTTTCATGTGATGGGCACTCTGTCTTCGTACATGATGACGAACTGGTTGATGGCGGCCGTCCAGTGGACAATGGGCCGGGTCCACCTTCGGGACAGATTGAGCAGGGCCAGGTAGAGCAGTTTCCTGGTCGCCTCGTCTGTGGGGAAAGCGCCTTTGGTCTTGATGATCTTGCGCAGTCCCCGGTTCATGGATTCGATGGCATTGGTGGTATAGATGACCTTCCTGATTTCCTGTGGGAAGGCGAAGAACGGGGTCAGATGGTCCCAATGTCTGCGCCATAGCCGGCTGATCGTGGGATATTGCTTATCCCAGTGTTCTGCGAAGCGATCCAGCGCGGCCTCGGCCTGCTCCAAGGTAGCGGCTTGGTATATCGCCCGGAGATCCTTGGCCACCTGCTTACGGTGTTTCCAGGAGACGTAGGTCAGGCTGTTACGCACCATGTGTACGATGCAGAGTTGCACCTGGGTCCTGGGATACACCGTCTCTATGGCCTGCGGAAAGCCAGAGAGCCCGTCGCAGCAGGCGATGAAGATATCGGCAACGCCCCGGTTCTTCAGTTCGGTCAGTACGTGGAGCCAGAACTTTGCCCCTTCGTTCTGCTCGATCCAGAGGCCCAGGAGTTCCTTGTCGCCGTGGAGGTTAACGCCCAGGGCCAGGTAGACCGCCTTGTTCCGTACGCTGCCGCTATCACGCACCTTGACGAACAAGGCATCCAGGAACAGGATAGGATAGACCGGGTCCAGAGGCCGCGACTGCCAGGCCAGGACCTCGTCGGTTACGGTGTCGGTGATCCGCGAGACCAGTTCGGGCGAGATGGCCACTCCGTAGAGATCTTCGATATGGCCCTGGATATCGCGGGTGCTCATGCCCCTTGCGTACATGGAGATGATCTTGTCGTCGAAATCCGGCCAACGGGTCTGATACTTACGGATCAGCTTGGGATCGAAGGAGCCCTCGCGGTCCCGGGGGATCTCTACCGGCAGATCGCCCTTGTCGTCCTTGAGCGTCTTGGTGGTCTTGCCGTTGCGACTGTTGCCGCGGTTCCTGCCATCGGGGGCATGCTTCTCGTAGCCGAGATGATCGGTGAGCTCGGTTTCCAGGATCCGTTCGGCCATGCGCTTCTTCATGCGCTTGAGCAGGCCGTCTTCGCCGAAGAGGTCCTCGGCGTCCACCCCGTCTTCCATGAGCTCATCCAAAAGACGGTCGATCTTACTTGAGGGTTTTCTTTCTCTGGCCATAGCACTTCCTCCTTGTGAGCAAGATACAAGCTATTGCCAGTTACACAAAACATGTTACAGACTCGATTGTCGACAATACCATGTTGCTGAATCCACTGGATCTCCTCTTCAAAAAACTCCGTGGGACGTTGTAGTATCGGGCTTGTCACCCCTTCATAGCGTAGTTCCTGTAAAGCACTGTCTATCAAGTTCATTCGTTGTGGTGTATCACAGATACTATCGTCCATGTTCTTACCTATAGATTTCAAATATCCCCTAGCAAAACGATGGTAGTTCTCAATGACAACCGAGTTCTGTTGAGACTGGGTTAGGTGTTTCATGTAAGTAGATAAACATTTATTGAACGTAACCAATAGAGTAGGGCCGCCATGGTCGGTTTCATGGTCACACAAGTAAAGTGCCCTGTAAATTGCTAATGTGGTTTTACGAGTCTGTAACATGTTTTGTGTAACTGGCAATAGCTTGTATCTTGCTCACAAGGAGGAAGTGCTATGGCCAGAGAAAGAAAACCCTCAAGTAAGATCGACCGTCTTTTGGATGAGCTCATGGAAGACGGGGTGGACGCCGAGGACCTCTTCGGCGAAGACGGCCTGCTCAAGCGCATGAAGAAGCGCATGGCCGAACGGATCCTGGAAACCGAGCTCACCGATCATCTCGGCTACGAGAAGCATGCCCCCGATGGCAGGAACCGCGGCAACAGTCGCAACGGCAAGACCACCAAGACGCTCAAGGACGACAAGGGCGATCTGCCGGTAGAGATCCCCCGGGACCGCGAGGGCTCCTTCGATCCCAAGCTGATCCGTAAGTATCAGACCCGTTGGCCGGATTTCGACGACAAGATCATCTCCATGTACGCAAGGGGCATGAGCACCCGCGATATCCAGGGCCATATCGAAGATCTCTACGGAGTGGCCATCTCGCCCGAACTGGTCTCGCGGATCACCGACACCGTAACCGACGAGGTCCTGGCCTGGCAGTCGCGGCCTCTGGACCCGGTCTATCCTATCCTGTTCCTGGATGCCTTGTTCGTCAAGGTGCGTGATAGCGGCAGCGTACGGAACAAGGCGGTCTACCTGGCCCTGGGCGTTAACCTCCACGGCGACAAGGAACTCCTGGGCCTCTGGATCGAGCAGAACGAAGGGGCAAAGTTCTGGCTCCACGTACTGACCGAACTGAAGAACCGGGGCGTTGCCGATATCTTCATCGCCTGCTGCGACGGGCTCTCTGGCTTTCCGCAGGCCATAGAGACGGTGTATCCCAGGACCCAGGTGCAACTCTGCATCGTACACATGGTGCGTAACAGCCTGACCTACGTCTCCTGGAAACACCGTAAGCAGGTGGCCAAGGATCTCCGGGCGATATACCAAGCCGCTACCTTGGAGCAGGCCGAGGCCGCGCTGGATCGCTTCGCAGAACACTGGGATAAGCAATATCCCACGATCAGCCGGCTATGGCGCAGACATTGGGACCATCTGACCCCGTTCTTCGCCTTCCCACAGGAAATCAGGAAGGTCATCTATACCACCAATGCCATCGAATCCATGAACCGGGGACTGCGCAAGATCATCAAGACCAAAGGCGCTTTCCCCACAGACGAGGCGACCAGGAAACTGCTCTACCTGGCCCTGCTCAATCTGTCCCGAAGGTGGACCCGGCCCATTGTCCACTGGACGGCCGCCATCAACCAGTTCGTCATCATGTACGAAGACAGAGTGCCCATCACATGAAACAGTCAGTTACACAAAATCCGTGACAGACCCAGCGATGACCTGTACCTGAGAGTTATTTCACCTCTATACGCATCCTTGACAATGAGGACAAGGCATGCAACGCTGTAGTCAAGGTCTTTGAAAGGCGGACAGGTGAGACACGCGCCGACTTCCGTCATCCAAAGAGGGACCTTGTCGGTCTTCCAGTGGAACTGCGCCTGAAGCTGGGTGTTCATGAATACGCGACCGAGCACACGCGAATCGTACCTTTCGAGAATCAGATTTAGGCCGCTTTAGTGACCAGAGAGATCATGAACTGCCTCCATTGCCTCGGGCTGAGCGTGGGATCTCCTTTGGCCGACTTTAAGTTCTACGGCCTAGGGTTTGGGCCTCGTCTGTGACCGCCATGCCGTTGCCGGGGAAGGCACGCTCACCCTGACGGCGAAGCTGTTGGCGCCACCTGTGGATCAGCGTGGGATGAATCTGATGTCCACGAGCCAGTTCGCTGATGGCCTTGCCCGAATCGGCTTCCTGGAGAACCTGGAGTTTGAAATCGAGGGTAAACTGACGGCGTTTCAGAGTCATAGGGTGCCTCCTCGATCAAAAAGAAGCTTAACTCTGTGTCCCGGTCAAGGGTGCAGTACAGATCGGCCGAGTCACGATGACTTGGTAAGGATAGCTCTCCAGGTTGTGGTCACCTCACGATGCTGGTGGACAGTACAGGAATGGAGCTCGCCGGCTGCGTGCTAGCTAAGGAACGTACGCGTTAAAGCTGTAGCTAACTGGTTGTCACATTTTGGGGTGCACTACAGTTTTGTAACCAAAACGACACCATCGACCGGTAAGTCGAAAGGCCATTTAGTACATACTTGGCCCCTTACCGCACTAGTTACTGCTTCGTCAACGCGCACCTTGACATACCATGTTCAAGATCAACATTCAAGTACACAACTACTAATCTCGCTTCTATATGACCAAGGGATTCGTCGAGCGTTGCCTAGACACCATCTACGAGATCATTGACGGCGTTGGAGCCCATGCGAGACCGATCATCTGGGAGGATGACCCTATGGATCCGACTCTCAGGAAGGCATGATGACCGGACCCAACAATAAGCTGATCGCCGCGGTGGAAGCGTGTTTCGCCGATCTCCGCGGGGTGCGCGACTCGGGAGGCGGTACCAGTGAGCGGTTCTACTACCCCGCGCTGGCGAACCTTCTGGATGCCAGCGGGCTCAGGCCCAAGCCCAAGGTGTTTTGCCTTCTCGAACGAGCGAACCACGGTGCCTGCCATGCGGAATGCGCCCTCTACACGGCGAGGCAGGTTCAAACGGGCCGACCGAGGGAGAGACATTGGATCGGGCTGCGAGCTGATGGGTGGGCCTGTAAACAAGCGGCACGCCCATGAAGCACCCCTACAGCGCGTCCTCTTTGGTGAAGTTTTTGGAGAAGCGGGACCATGCCGAGAGTTTTCTCAGAGGAGGCATGCGGGCGAGGCGACTGACGTATTTCAAGGAGATCGAAAATGATCCCGCGCGCGGGGATCCGGACGATGGGCTGCGGACATACCGGACGGTCCTCGGCAAGCCAGCCCCGGCGAGCAATCACTTTACACGCGTAGCGGAAGTCTCGGTTGGAGACCATGGTGTACACCGGATCGGGTTTGATTACACCTTAGAAGAGGACCTGTACGTAATCTGCCTCTCACGGTTTGTCTCTGGTGCCGAGGATCCAGGCTCGTGCCTGAACCAACTCCAACGGAAGATCAACGGCGCGCCAAAGATGGGCGCGCCGTTCGGTCCGCACGCAGTTGTGATCAGTGATGAGTGCGCATTCCTCGACATGGTGGGCCTAGCGGCCAGGGATCGTGGATACGAGGTTCTTTCAGATGCGGTCACCTACCGCACCGAGGGAAAGGGGCTGAACGGCATAGAGCCGGTGGACGCATACTGCAAGTCCGCTCGCTTTGCGCCCCAGCACGAGTTTCGGATCGCCTTGATGGGCGGTGAAGCTGTGGAGGAAACACTGCGTCTGGATATTGGCGATCTGGGCGGCATCGGCAGGATCGTCCGGACGAAGGATCTTGGGAGGTTGCGGCTTCATCCGTAAGGAACGCGAGTTCATACACGCAGCTGATCCACACAAACTGTAGCTGCGAGCTGCCGCAATGTCGGCCGTTTCATCACGCTGCTAAGCTGCCCCCCAGCCTTCGGACAAGACCTCGGCCTGCTCCAACACGGTCAGCGTTGCTTTCTCCTGCTTGTCAGGAGGGTAGCCGTTCCTGCGTAGGATGCGCTTAACCAGCGCACGGAGCTTGGCTCGGACGTTCTCTCGCAGAGTCCAATCGATTGTGACGTTGTTCCGCACAGCATCGACCAGCTCGCGGACGATGGTGCGGAGCCTCTCGTCGCCCAGTACCTGCACCGCACTGTCGTTGGTCTCCAGCGCATCGTAGAAGGCCAATTCATCCTCGGAGAGACCGAGTTCCTCGCCACGGCCGTTGGCCCTCCCGCATCTCCTTTGCAACGGCAGGGCGGTCTCAGACGAGGCACGGATAGCGGCCCTGGAACGCAAGGTCGGTCAACTGACCATGGAGAACGATCTGTTAAAAAGGTCGTCAAAACTACTTTCCCGACATAAATCAAGCCTTCGGGTTGCCCCAGATCGTGGGAGTGTTGACCCTAGTTGTTCATTTTCCAAATGGATACACCAACAGGAACTCTGATGTTACCCCGTTTTTGTGGACGGTTTACCATTTGGGATTCAGGCAGTTTTCTTGAACCTCCTTTCGAAGTTCATGGGTGAGAGGTATCCAAGGGAAGAGTGTCTTCTCCGGGTGTTGTAGAAGCCCTCGATGTATTGGAACAGGGCGAGTCTGGCGAGTCTGTAACAAGTTTTGTGTAACTGGCAAAACGCCCGCGATCAAGCAGTTCGCATTCCAGGCTGTCGAAGAAGCTCTCTTTACAGGGCGTTGTCATAGCAGTCGCCGACCGAACCCATGGACGGTCTGACGCCAGCCTGTCTGCATCTTTTTCCGAAGGCCACTCAAGGTGTACTGTGATCCCTGGTCGCTGTGGTGGATCACCTGGTCAGGACTGCGCTGGCCAAGGGCCATATCCAGAGCGTCTGTGACCAGTTCGCTTCGCAGGTGGTTGGTCATGGACCAGCCGACGACGCGGCGACTGAAGGCGTCTATGACCACCGAGAGGTAGAGGAAGCCCGCATGGGTAGGCACATAGGTGATATCGGCTACCCACAGCCGGTCCCTGACTGGAGCGCTGAAGTCCCGGTTGACCAGGTCCTTAAGCCTTCCTGCTTTCTTTGGATCGCCAGGTAGTGCGCACGGCTCTGCGGCGTGATACTCCGCTGATCGCGGCCATGCGCATCAGGCGGGCCACGCGTTTGCGTCCTGCGCGTATGCCCGACTCACGCAGTTCCGCATGGATGCGCGGCGCCCCGTAGGTACCGTAGGAGCGTTGATGGATCAAGCGGATCCGGCTAAGTAGCATAGCGTCCTCTCTGGCCCTCCAGGAGACGGATCGCCTGATCCAGACGTAGTAGCCGCTGGGGGAGACATCCAGCAGACAGCACATCCGGCGAACCCGATAAAAGGCCTGATGCGCCTTTATGAACGAGAAGACCCGGGCGGAGTCTCGGTCTCCCGGGCGAACCAGGCCGCGGCTTTTGCCAGGATCTCCCGATCCATCCTGAGCTGTCTGTTTTCACGGCGCAGACGACGCAGCTCGGTCCGTTCTTCGGTAGTCAGGCCGTCTTCACGCCTGCCTTGATCCAGGTCGTCCTGTTTGACCCAGTTGCGGATGGCTTGCTCAGGTGGGCTCGAACTCCTTGGCCAGCGCTTCTCAGGCTGCGGCCGGAGCGAACGAGATCGACCATCTGCTGGCGGAAGGCCGCTGGATAGGGGCCAGGGGATCTGGGCATGTCACGCTCCTTTCAAACACAAGAAGTTACATGTCCACTAAACCGGGTCAACTCCAGATCCTGCACGGATTGTACTGTGGATATCGGGACTCGCAGCGTTTTCCAACCGACCGAGATCGGATCTCGCGCCATTACTACGATATCGCAATGATGATGCAGTCTGAGCTCGGTCGTTCCGCCCTGTACGATTTCGATCTACTGGAAGCCTTCCGTAGCCACAATCTTGTTGCGTTTAATCAGGCCTAGAAGCAGGTCGAAGAAGTCCTGTCCCGGAAGCCCGGAATCATCAACAAGGCGGTGGCCCATCCGCGCTGGGGAGGCCATCCCGTGCCGATTCAATTGGCGGTCGAACGCGGGAATACGAAGGTCATCGAAGTACTATTGCGGAATGGAGTAGACCCGAACCACGGCGCCGATACCTACGGGGGTTGGAGCGCCCTGCACCTCGCCGCGTACTGGGGACACCTGGAGGCCGCCGCTCTTCTGCGGGACCGCGGCGCCAGGGTCGACATTCACGCCGCCTGTCTGCTGGATGATGACTCCGCCGTTCGTGCGATTCTTGCGGATGATCCAGAAGCGGCCGTCCGGCCGGACCTCGGCGGAGTACCACCCCTCCACGTGGCCATGTCAGTCGGAACGGCCGGATTGCTTCTCGATCACAAAGCGCAACTGAATACACTCGACAGCGAGGGCAACACGCCGTTGGGCGCGGCGCTCAGTCGCGGGGAACGATGCCGCGCGGTCGCGGAGTTCCTGATAGCTCGCGGCGTGCCGGCCGACCCGTGCCAGCATGCGGCGCTGGGGCGAACAGACGATCTCCACCATGTACATAAAAGTGATGGGGGCGTCACAGGATATTCGGGGAAGATCGGCGTCCACACCGTGGTGGGCACGCCACTGCACGCCGCGGTGCAGCATGGGCGGGAGGATACGGTTCGGGCGCTGCTGGGCTGGGGAGCGGATGTGAACGCCCGGGCGGATTCCGGGCAGACGCCCCTGCATCTATGCGGGAACCGGGAGATCGCGGAGTTGCTCGTCGAAGCCGGCGCCGATCCGGCCGCGACAGACTAGGAACACGGCACGACGCCGCTGGTATGGGCGGAAGTGTGGATTGAAATTCACGGTCCGACACCTGCGAGAAAGGCCCTTGAATCTTTCTTGAAAGGTGTTACGCCGGTACGGAAGGACTAGCGGTTTCCAGCACCGAGACGATGCATGCCCTATCGGGACGTTTCATGCGGCGGGCGATTCCCACCGGAGTTTTACCCAGCCGGTCTTCGCAGTGTGGGTTTGCCCCGTGAGAAAGCAGCAATTCCACGGACTTTACCATGTCCGCCCTGGGGCCGGCTTTCAGTGCGTAAAACAGGGGCGTTTCGCCCTGGTCGCTTCGCCCGTCCACCGGGGCGCCGTTGTCCAATAACACCTCCATGACCCCCGTGAATCCTGCCTTGGCCGCAAAATGCAGCGCCTGGGCGCCGCGCAGTTGCGTATCGATCCGGGCCCCCTTGTCCAACAGTGCCTGCACGTAGCCGGGATCGTCCCGCTGGCTGTTGTTTCCCGTACAGGCCGTCCGGATCCAGTTTCCATCGGGATAGTTCACGTCGGCGCCGTGGTCCAACAGGAGCGCCGATATTTCCGAATGCAGGACCCAGTGCCCGCAGTCTATTCGCGAGGCGTCGGCGCCGCGTCGCAGCAGCAGACGGAGCAGGCTCGTCATTCTCCGTCCAGCGGCGTAACTGACCAGGGGCGTGCTGTTTACACCGGTTTCAGCACCCTTTTCAAACAGGAACCTGGCGACGTGTTCATGGCCACCGTACACGGCGTGGTGCAACGGAGTCACGGGCAGAAAATCGCAGGCGGGGTCATGCGCGTTGACCAGGCCGGGTAGTTCATTGAGCAAAGTGGAAACCCTGTCCATGTCACCGAGGAAACAGGCGCTGAATACATCGTAGACTGCCCCCCGGTCCAACAGGAAATCGGCCGTTTCGTCCTTCTTCTTGCTTAGCGCGGCACAGTGGGCGGTCATCATGATGTCACTCGAGTGAGCCGCCGGTAGATTTACATCCACCCCCCTGTCCAGTAGCAAGGCTGCTATCCTGGTATGGCCCCGTAACGCCGCTTCAACGAGTATGGTCGCTCCGTGACGTGGATCATTGAGTACCGCGGGATCCTCGTCCAGGGATCGCTCCAGGGCTTCCACCTGCCCCCTGGCCGCCATTTTCGCTGGTTCTCTCAGTATCTTCTCCCGGTGGCATCTCAATTGCCGCGGACTCTGGACAGGCTTTTCCTCGTTGACGAGACCGCGGGCGAGAGGACCCAGCGTGCTCAGCACTTCGTTTACGAGGTGCTCGTCCCCTACGTGCTCACGCAGAGAAGCGGTCATGTGCGCCAGCCAGCGCTCCGCCGACTCGCTGGTGATGTGGATATGGCCGTGCCGGTTTCGCATCCCGCCGTAAGCGTGGTGATGGGTATAGCCCGGCTCTCCGCCCATCCATTCTTCCAAAAAGGCCTTCTGTTTCATGCGTTCGGAAGTCAGCGTGCGGGTAAACATAGGACGCAGATCGGAATCGTTTTCGATGCGGTCATACAGGCCGTCGATCACGCATGCAATCACCGATCGTCCGCCGATCCGTTCTATCAGGGTCGGATCGGGCCTCAGGACGGTCGCGAGATGGCCCCGGTTGGCCAAGGCGGTCCGTACTTCGGTGCGGTCCCGATTAACTGAGGTGGCAGACACGAGGTTTTCCTTCAGAAACGCACCGAGTGTTCCGTGGAAGCTGGTCATTCAAACCGTAAGAAGGACCAGGAAGCCAGTTGTCATGTAAATGCTGTCGCGGCCGGGTATCAAGGGTTTTCCATGCATACAACCGGGAGCTTTGTGCGTTGACGCGGGCTCCGTAGTTCGTTATATAAACGCGGATGTCCCCATAGCCTTCTGCGGGTTAAAGGGACGCCTAACAGGAAAAACCCCGATGAATCACACCGATCAATCCATTCAGACGCGTTTCGAGACGGCCCTGGAGGCCTTCGTTGACAAGGCCCGGGAAGACCGCCACGTACTGGCCGCGATCCTGTTCGGCAGCCTCTCCGCTGACCGGGTCTGGGAGAAATCGGATATCGACCTGATCGTAGTGACAAGAGACGACAAGAACCTGTTCCGCAAGTCGAACAGGGACGACGACGAGGTGTCCGAAGGCGCGGCGCTCCTTGAAAACGACGTGTACATCCACGTGTTCATGCAGCCCCGCGCCGCGTTCCGGAAAATGATCGAAGGCGGCCTGCAGAGTTCCTTCATGCATTCCTCTTTCGCCGAAAGCCGCCTGCTCTTTACCCATGATGAATCCATACGCGAGCTCTACAACGGCATCGGGGAACTGAGGGCAAGAGACCGGCAGGTTCAACTCATGCAAGCCGGCGCCTTTGTTATCCCCACCCTGTACAAGGCCGAGAAATGGTTACATGTAAAGCAGGATCTCCACTACAGTTTCCTTTACATTTTGCACTGTGTCAACGGACTGGCAAAGATCGAGGTGTTTCTTCATAGTCAATTGGCCAGTCGCGAAGTCATTCAGCAGGCCCTTCGATTGAATCCGGACTTTTTTAATGCCGTCTACACCCGCCTGATCGATCAGCCTGCCACGCACGATGCGATCGCAGAGGCCCTGGTGCACATCGACAGGTATCTCGAGGAGCGCATTCCCGTGATGTTTCAGCCCATTCTCGATTACCTGGAGGAAGAGGGATCGGTCAGATCGGTCACGGAAATCGAAACCCATTTCGACAACCAGATGAACCTCCGGGGAGTAACGACGGTATGTGAATGGCTGGCGGACAAAGAGATTATCAGCAAGGTTTCCAGCCCGCTTAAACTGACACTCAAGAGCAATGTGGAGTACGAGGAACTTGCTTTCTACCATTCCCGGCCTTGAAACTGATCGATGGAAGACGGAGCCCCATGATGTCTGAAACCACGGCGCGTAACCGTTCAGCCGCGTTAGCTCCATCCGAACCATCCGGCAACGGGGAGGTCGGCCGGCAGGTTCCTCGTTCGACCATTCTTGTCCAGGGAGCCCGTGAACACAATCTCAGGGACATCACCGTGGAACTCCCGCGGAACCGCTTGATCGTGGTGACCGGGGTTTCCGGTTCGGGCAAATCGTCCCTGGCTTTCGATACGATCTACGCGGAAGGTCAGCGGAGATACATGGAGTCGCTGTCCGCCTATGCCCGCCGCTTCATTCAGCAAGTGGGCAAACCGGACGTGGACTACCTCTTCGGTCTCTCACCCGTCATCTCCATCGAACAGAAGACCGTGGCGCGCAATCCCCGGTCCACCGTGGGCACCATGACGGACGTCAGCAGTTACCTGAACCTGTTGTTCACCACCATCAGCAGGGCCGGCTGTCCCCATTGCGGACTTGACCTTCCCATTAAGACCAGCACGCAGATATTGGACGAACTACTGAGCCTGCCTGAAGGAACCGAGGTGGAATTACGTGCCCCGGCGTCCCGGATTTACGGCGAAGACCTGGACTTTCTGTTTGCGGAAATCCGCAAGAAAGGATATCGGCGCCTGGTGATCGACGGTGTCAGCGTGGACATCAGCGGCGAAGTCGACGTCGATGATGCGGATGCCCCGCAGATGGAGGTCATCGTGGACCGGTTCGTTTTAAAACCAGGCGTGGAAAAGCAACTCGCCACGGGCATACAAAACGCGTTGCTTGTGGGCGACCAGTTCTTGAAAGTGCATGTAGCTGAGTGCAGCCAGGCGCGCGCCTTGGAGAGTTTCTACGCTAACTTCGGATGCCCGGAACATCACCTCGCGGTAGGCGACCTGGTTCCCGATTATTTCCAGTTCAACAATCCGTCCAGCGCGTGCCGGACCTGCATGGGACTCGGAACGTACATGGTCGTGCACCGCGATCTGCTGGTACCGGACAAATCGTTGAGCATACGGGGCGGATGTTTCGTAAAAGACGCATACAATTACAGACCGGACACCTGGTCCGGACGTGTCATGTACAGTCTCTCCCGGCACATGGGTTTCAGCCTGGATTCCCCCTTCGATTCATTCCCTTCCCAAATCCAGGACGTCCTTTTCGACGGCACGCACGAGAAGTTTCCCTTGCTGTCGCCTCCCGATGCAAAAGAACAGGATCACAAGCTCCTGGGCAAACCCTGGGGATTCGGCGGGATCGGCAAGGGTATCGAAAGAAACTACAAGAGATACCGACAGAAGCAGGTTGCCAGTTCCGGCATGGAAGCCTGGCTGGAAAAGGTCATGGTGGAACGTGTGTGTCCAGACTGCAATGGATCCCGGCTCAGGGGAACCCGCCATCTGTTCCGGATCAATGGACGAACGATCCACGATCTCGGTGAGATAAACTTCGACGAGCTGCGAGATGAACTGGATTCGATCGCGCCCATCGGTCGTCAAAAGCTCGCTGGCAAACAGGTCATTCGAGAGATCGCCGGCCGTCTCGATCTTCTTCTGGGCATAGGCCTGGACTACCTGAGCTTCAACCGCCGCGCCGGTACCCTTTCCGGCGGCGAGGCCCAAAGGATCCGGCTTTCCACACAGATCGGCTCCGGGTTGATGGGCATGCTTTACGTGCTGGACGAACCGAGCATCGGCCTTCATCCCAAGGACAACGTGAAGATGATCAGGACTCTGAGACAGTTACGGGATCTCGGTAACACGGTCATCGTGGTGGAACACGACGAGGAAACCATTCGTGCGGCCGAACATGTCGTCGAAATGGGACCAGGGCCGGGGGTACACGGCGGAGAAGTGGTCGTGCAGGGAGACCTTTCAGATGTCCTGAACTGCCCGGAGTCGCCCACCGGGCAGTATCTTTCGGGCGTTCGGAACATCGAAGCCCCACGGAATCGACGTAAGACTACCGGCCGGATGCTACGCATATTGGGCGCGCGGGAAAACAACCTCAAGAACATCGACGTCGATATTCCCCTGGGACAGTTTGTCTGCGTGACCGGTGCATCGGGTTCAGGCAAGAGTACCCTGATCAACGAAGTACTGTTCAAGAAACTCTACAACCGGCTATACGACAGCCGCGTACTGTCGGGAGACCACGATGGGATTGAAGGCGTGGAACATATCAAGCACGTGATCAGTATCGACCAGTCTCCCATCGGCAGAAACGCCCGGTCGAATCCCGCGACCTATATCGGTTTCTACGACCAGGTCAGAACCCTTTTCTCCAGGACGGACGAAGCGCAGTCCCGGGGATACCGGCCGGGCCGGTTCAGCTTTAACGTGGCCGAGGGGCGTTGCGCGGAATGCAACGGGGAGGGTACGATCACCACCCAGCTCTACTTCATGCCGGACGTGGAAGTGCCCTGTGAGGCCTGCAAAGGGAAAAGGTACAACCCGGAAACGCTCGAGGTGACCTACAAAGGGAAGACCATCGCAGACGTCCTGAACATGTCCGTCGAAGAGGGCGTTACCTTCTTTGAAGAACGTTCCTCCATTGCGAAGAAGATCCTGACCTTGAATCAGCTGGGCCTGGGCTATCTTACGCTGGGGCAGTCCGCCACTACCCTTTCCGGCGGCGAGGCCCAGCGGATTAAACTCGCGAATGAACTCGGGAAACTGCGGCGGGGAAGCCACATCCTGTACATTCTGGACGAACCCACTACCGGTCTGCATCTGGCCGATATCGTCCACCTGCTTGCCAGCCTGGAACGGTTGATCGATACAGGTCACAGCGTGCTGGTAATCGAGCACCACCTCGACGTGATCAAAATGGCGGACCACGTCATCGACCTCGGCCCCGAGGGCGGTCACAGCGGTGGTGAAGTCATCGCTACCGGCACACCCGAAGAAGTAGCCTGCAACGACGCGTCCTATACCGGCCACTACCTGCGAAGTCACTTGAGCCATGAACATTTCGCCGCATCATAGCAAGACATGCGGTACCGCCTCAGACCCTGGGATCGAAACCACGGGCGCAGAAGTGGGATACCTGCTCCATGTCTTTCATCGTACCGTGAACGGCCGCGACGTCATCTGCGGTGTCGGCAAACTACAGTGTGGCCAGTCATTCCAGTTCAGAGATGAACGGGTCCCGCCAACGTTCTACGTGCGGGTCTCCGAAGAAGCGGCGACCATCGGCCGAATCCGCTCAGAAGAGATTTCAGCCAGGGTGATCCCCTCGGAATATACCACCATGGACGGCGAATCGGTGGTCGGCGTGCATTGCGATCGCGTACGCGATCAGCGCAGCCTGGTGAAGGCGCTGGAAGCGCAGGAGACCCGGACTTACGAAGGTGACATACCCTTCGGCAGGCAATATCTCATCGGTCATGGCCTTCGAGGCGGTGTCAGGATAAACGGTTCCTGGGTACCCGGCGACCGGGTGGACCGTGTTTACAACAACCCGTCGCTTGAACCCGCGTATTGGGAACCCGCTTTCCGTGTGCTAGCCCTGGATATCGAAACGGATCCCGAGGCGTCCACGATTTACGCCGTGGGCCTGGTCCTGTCGGATCCCACGGAGGCCAGCGACGCAGAAGAGATCCACATGGTCGGCGAACCCGCCTCCGAAGATCCTCCGGAGCTGGTCTGCTGGTCCGACGAGGCTTCGATGCTGCGCGGGGTGTCGGCCCGGATACTGGAAATGGATCCCGACCTGCTCACGGGATGGAACCTGGTCGACTTCGATTTCAAGGTCCTGCAGAAACGATGCAAAGACTTGAACGTACCGTTCCAGCTCGGACGGACGGATGATCGATCCTGGTATCGTTCCGGTGAAGTATGGGGCGGCAGCACCATGGTCATTCACGGCCGCCAGATCCTGGACGCCCTCCATCTCCTCCGCGGAACGCTGCAGAGGTTCGACGACTACAGACTGGACACGGTAGCCAACGCCATCCTGGGCCGGGGCAAGCTCCTTGAAGAAGACGCCGGGACTTCGCGGGCGGATAAGATCACAGAAGTCTATCGGGAGGATAGAGCGACATTCTGCGCCTACTGCCTGGAGGATGCCCGGCTGGTACTGGATATCCTCGAGGCGGAGGGCTTAATCAACTTGACCCTGCGCAGGGGGTTGCTCACCGGCTTGCCCCTTGAAAGAGCCTGGGTGAGCGTGGCCGCATTCGACAATATCTACATCAACGCGCTCCATCGCCGGAATATGGTGGCGCCGACGACCGGGGTCGACCGCACGCCCGGAGCGGGCGCGCCCGGCGGCCTGATCATTCCCTCCAAAGCGGGTCTTTACCGCAACGTGTTCGTATTCGACTTCAAGAGTCTCTATCCATCCATCATCCGGACTTTCAACATCGATCCCCTGGCGCATATCGAGGCGCGGGAAGAACATTCGTATGGGGATCCCGGCGCGCCGGGTCACGAGTCAGTGGGCGAGCATCCCCAAGAATCCCTCGAAGCCCCCAACGGCGCACGGTTCTCCCGCAAGCCGGGCATACTCCCTTCCATGCTGGAACAGTTCTTCAAAAGTCGCGAGGAAGCCAAGGCAAGCGGGGACGACCTTGCCTCGTTCACCTACAAGATCGTCATGAATTCCTTCTACGGCGTGCTGGCCTCGGCGTCCTGCAGGTTCGCCGCGCCCCAACTGGCCGGAGCGATCACGGAGTTTGGGCACTACATATTGAAATGGTGCCGTGATGAGCTGGAAAAGGACGGATGCAGGGTTCTGTATGGAGATACCGACTCATTGTTCGTTGATCTTAATTCGGCGGATCCCGCGGACTCGACCGGGGCCATGGAACTCGGGCGGCAAGTATGCGATCGGATCAATGCAAGGTTGGCCGATCACGTCATGGAACGATACGGCGTGTCCTCTTTCCTCGAACTCGAACTTGAAAAACTCTACCACCGGTTTCTGCTTCCATCCATGCGGGGCGACAGCGAACGGGGCCGGGCCAAGGGATATGCGGGGCTGCGTCGAGGGGAGGAGGGCGACCTGGTTGAAATCGTGGGTATGGAGGCCGTCCGGCGGGACTGGACCGACCTGGCCCACCAGTTGCAGGCCGTACTGCTCGACCGGGTATTTCACGAGGTGTCAGGCGCTGAGATCGAAGAAGAGATCTTCAACTGGGTCCAGGAAGTGCAGACCGGTCAAAAGGACGAACTGCTCATATACCGTAAGAACCTTCGGAAGCCGGTGGAATCCTACACGCGATCGGTTCCGCCCCACGTGAAAGCGGCAAAGCTTATGGATAGCCCCTCTGGTGTCATTCGATACGTGATCACGCGGGACGGTCCCCAGCCGGAAGGACAGCTTACATCTCCGATCGACTACACCCACTACATCGAGAAACAGATCCGGCCCATCGTCACGACCGTATCCCAGGCGTACGACCTGGACGTCGAATCCGCCATATCGGGCCGGCTCAACCTGTTCGGAGATACCTTGAAAACCGGTCGGTTAGAGGTAGATTCAACCGAAGTTACGCGTAGGTAGATCACTCTCGAATGGAAGACCCTTGCAAAGATTCGATACGGTGCAGGAATACCTGGCGGGCCACGACGAATGGAGACCGCTGCTGGAGCGGTTACGGGCCGTGCTGAATGAGACCGAACTGGGTGAGACGGTCAAGTGGGGACAGCCATGCTATACGACAGGGGGCAAGAACGTGGCGGGTCTCGGCGCATTCAAGGAATTTGTCAGCGTGTGGTTCTTTCAGGGCGCGCTGCTGCGCGACGAGCACGGCGTGCTCGTCAACGCCCAAAAGGGAAGAACGAAGGCCATGCGGCAGTGGCGGTTCAAAAACGAGGATGAAATCAACGACGAACTGTTGGGTGCCTACGTAAAAGAAGCCATCGAAAACCAGAGGCAGGGAAGGGAGATCAAGGCCGACCGGAATAAACTCCTTGAGATTCCCGAGGCACTGGACGCTGCGCTGGCCGCAAACAAAAAGGCCGGTGAACAGTTCGACGCGCTCTCCCCGGGGAAAAGGCGGGAGTACGCGGAATACATCGCCGAAGCCAGGCGAGAAGACACCAGAAACAAGCGCCTGGAGAAGATCATGCCCATGATCCTCGCCGGGCAGGGGCTCAACGACAGGTACCGAAAGTAGCCAGCATCAATTCATTTCACCCCACAGTACGGAGGAGAGCACCATGGCAAACCCCGTCGTACATTTCGAGATCGGATGTCGAAACCGCGAAGAAACGCAGGACTTCTACAGCAATCTTTTCGACTGGAAAATGGAGTCCCATGAGCATGCATCCATGGTTATACCAGAGGATGAAACGGGTATCACCGGGCATATTTCCGCGCTTGGGCATGAGCCGCACAACTACACGCTGATCTATGTACAGGTCGACGATCTCGAAGCATACGTTGCGAAGGCCGTAGAACTGGGCGGATCTTCAGTGGTACCTCCCACCGAGGTGCCGGGCATGGGGCAATTTGCCTGGATAACCGACAATGAGGGAACATCCATCGGACTTTGGAAGCCCCTGGAATCCTGATCGGCTGGCTTTAACGCCGGATCCAGAAACATGGTTTTCCAGCGCACTGGTCCGATGGAAATAGGAAAGTCAGACTACATGGCCACGGTTTACACAGTTGCGGATGAAGGCACAATCATCGACTTCGAGGCTACCCTGGATCGTTACCGGCGGTATGGCAGCGATCTGGCGAACCGGTTCCATGACGGCGTCTTCAGCAAAGTCGTTCGAACGCCGAAGGGCCTCTCCCTGCTTGAGTTGTATCGATCCGGAAAGAAGATCGAACTGTCTTTGAAATCGAAGGGTGAGGCCCGCGATTCGGACCCATCCGCTATCGACGCTGCGCGCGTGGCGGCAAAGAAGATCCTGGGTCTCTCATATCCACTTCAGGATTTCTACACATTCGCATCGGATGACCCGGTGTTAACCGCGTCGATCCGGGCTCATTACGGCCTTCGTCCCAACCTGCAGATCGACCCTTTCGAGATGCTGGTCGCTTCCATTACGGCCCAGCAGATCAACCTCGGATTCGCTTACACGGTGCGGGGCCGATTGGTGGCCGAGTACGGGGAGAAGTTGCAGGTCGATGGTGAAGAATACTATGCCTTCCCGACCCCCGGGATCCTGGCGGATCTGCAGACAGGAGACCTGTTGCCGCTGCAGTTCTCCAGGCAGAAAGAACGATATATCCTGAACCTGGCTCAAGCCATCCGATCCGGTGACATCGAACTGGATCGACTGGCCGAAATGGACGACGCCTCGGTTCAGAAGAACCTGACGGCCCTGGTGGGAATTGGCAGGTGGACGGCTGACTGGTTTCTGGCTCGCTACCTGGGTCGCGGAAACGCCATCGCCGCGGGCGACCTTGCGGTGAAACGATCCATTGAGCGGCACTACTTCGATGGTGAGCGTGTTTCCGAGGAACGCATTCGGGATTTCGCGTCCGTATGGGGTGATTTCACGAACCTGGCCGTACAGTATCTCCTGGCGGACTACGGTTCCGGCGGGACCTGATCAGACGAATCCATGTTCAGAAATGACCCGGTTCTGCGCAATGTGCCGCCGCCACGCTTCAAGATCCTTCATTTTCAACTGCATTATGAAGTTGTCCGCCCAATCCTTTCGGTGCCGGATACGGATCGCGGCCTCGCTTTTGGCAAGCTGGTTTTATACTATAAATGAAAATCTCCTGAACTATTCCGCGCCGTCGACGGACGGTACTTTCGGAGATAGAGTGATGAAATGGATTCGACCCGATTTTACGAACGAGCAAGGTAATTTCATGGACGGCGAGCCGGACAAGGTGTGGGATATGCTGCTTGCCGCGGTAGAAGGAGACCTGGCCAGGATGAAAATCCTGTTGAAAGAAGATCCAGGACTGGCCAATTGCAACTGGGCGTACTATCAACCGCTCCACTTCGCCGTCAGGGAAGGGCACACGGAAGCGGTTCGCGTATTGCTCGACCAGGGTGCGGCTCCCGCTGCGGCATCAGGACTCGAGTACCATGTACCGCCGCTGGAACGGGCCCGGGACCGTGGATACGACGAAATATCCAGTCTGCTTACGGAGGCGATTGCGAACAGATACGAAGCTCCTCCAGTTGGCCAGCGCGCCTGCGAAATCGTACGTGAGGGGGACCTGGAAGAAGCCCGGGCGTTTTTCGATACCTCGCCGGAGCTTGTAAATGCCGGAGATGAACGGGGCAACCGGCCGCTGCACGTGGCCGTGGAGGAATACAACCTGGAAATGACGGCCCTGCTTCTAGATAAAGGCGCCGAACCGGATCCCGTCCGTTGGGATAGGTGCAAGCCACTGCACCTGGCCGTGTTTCGTGTCAGGAAAAGTCAGGGACGCAGCAACCCGCTATTGACTGGATACCTGATTGCAAGAGGAGCGGAATACAGCATGACGGTTGCATGCGCCCTTGGAGACGAAAGGCGTGTGCGTGAACTTCTCGCGCGGGATCGAAACGCTGCAAATGATCAGGACACCTGCGGGTTCTCGCCCCTGTTCAGTGCGGCTGGTCAGGGATACACAGACATCGTACAACTTCTGCTGGACCACGGGGCGGACCCCAATGCTCCGGAATACAATGCGCCACGCGGTCACGCATTGTACGAAGCCGTGGCGGGAGATCATTTGGAAACGGCGAAACTCCTGCTCGATCACGGGGCCGACCCCAATGCGCCGGTGGAATCGAGCGGCAATCCCCTGACCCAGGCCCTCGGCCAGGATAAAAACGAGGAGATGATCAACCTGCTCTACCAACATGGAGCTTCAGCCGATATCGGGATGTACGTATTGCTGGACGATATTCCGGTCGTGGGCGAGTTGCTTGCAGCGGATCCTGGCCTGGCCAACTACGGCGGGGACTACGGGGTGCTGTGCATGGCGGCCGGGTTCGCCCGCAAGGAGATCATCGAAATGCTGATCCGAGCGGGCGCCGAACTGAACCGCCCGTGGTACGCCAACAATTACATGGGATACGCTTTCCGGCGGCACAAGGGATGGAAGCTGAAATGGGGGCCCGAGGATACGCACGACGATATCCTCGAAATGCTGGAACTGTTCTTCGATCATGGCGCCGATCCCAACAACGCGAACTGGCATGGGGTTACCTACCTGCACAAGCTGGCCGCGATCGGAGACGTGGAGAAGGCCGCCCTGTTGCTGGATCGCGGTGCGGCCATAGAAGCCATCGATGACGAGTGGTGCTCGACGCCGTTGGGATGGGTCGCGCGCTGGGGGCACAGGGACATGGTGGTGTTTCTGCTGGATCGCGGCGCGGATCCCAGGGGCGGAGGCGCGGAATGGGCGACCCCCCTCGCCCGGGCGCAGAAAGCCGGAAACGAAGATATCGCGAAGATACTTAACTAATCTCCATTGAAAGTACGCCACGATCATGACTACTCAAGGAAACCTGGCCGCCTCGCTGTTCGGTTGCTGCGAAGGGCATGACCTGGAACACTTGAGGCGTCTGCTGCACCTGGGTGTACATCCGAACGACGCGCGGAACGAGGGATGGGACTGTGAGGTCCTGTACGGCTTCCTGCAGACCTATACGCGGTCGTCCCCCGATCATCTCCACACCTGCATCAATTTGTTGATCGATTCCGGCGCCGACTATGAGGACGGCCCGGTCATGGACATTCACCGCGGAGACCTGGCCGCGCTGGAATACCGCCTTGACGCCGACGCGGGTCTCGTAGACGCGCGATTCACGGTCGACTACGGAAATCATCTCACGCTGCGGGGTAGTACCTTGCTCCACGTGGCAGTGGAGTATCACGAACTGGACGCGATTACCCTGCTGCTGGAGCACGGCGCCGATTTAAACGCCAGGGCTGCGGTGGGAAGGAACGGCGTGGGAGGTCAGACGCCCCTGTACCACGCCGTCGGCACCAACCAGGGAACGGGCTTCCACGTGTTCGAAAATCTGCTGGAGTTGGAGCCGCATCTGGATGTGAAGGCCTACATCCAGTCGAATCCCGGTGACAACGACCTGGTCATGGACTGCGTGCACAAGAGGGAAGATCACTTCTTCGACGAGGTTTTGGAATTAACGCCCAGGGGATACGCGGAGCGGTTCGCATTTGACCCGGAGTGGAGAGAAGCTAGTCGCGAGGCGGCCATCCTGCGTGACTTGGGCGCTTCGTAATCCGCCGCTTACAACCCCCCGCCCACCGAACCCACGATTAGGAAGGGTTCCTCGCCGCGCGCCGGTCTCGTAGTCCCGGATGGTTCCACCGAGCTGAGGGAATCACCCTTCATCGGAACGACGTAGACCGTTTCGGGTTCGCGGGAGTGCATGTTGATGGGAAAACCGAAATCGCTGGGCAGGTTGCCACTCACTTTGGTCCAGGAATCTCCCTCATCGTCGCTGCGCATAACGTTCCTGTGGTTCTGCATGAACAGCACGTCGGAGTGGGACGGATGCATGGCGAGGCGATGGACGCAATGGCCCGTCTCGCCTTCCGGTTCCGGCACAAAATCAGAATGAAATCCACGGTTCACCGGTTGCCATGATTCTCCGCCATTGAAGTGGTAGATCTCCCAACCTCCAAAATGCGGACCGTCAATTTTCCAGTCTTTATGCCCGCCATCCGCCGAGAGGATAAACGCCCCATTACGAGTGCCCACCAGCACCCTGCCCCTGGCCATTTTCGCTCCTTGTATATCCGTGCCAATCTTGCCAGCCCATGAATCATCACTACAGAATTACTGACTGATAATGTAGAAGGCAGTCGATGACCTGTAAACATCTGGACTTAGTTATCGGGCATGTAAAACTTGTCGAAATCAGTAGCGTTCTGCGCACCTAGTTTGTAATTTAACCAGGTTTTTCGGCACACAATCCAGATTTACTATCGAAGCCGGCGCCGATATTCACGCGGTGGATGGATCCAGAAAAACCGTGCTTGATCATGCAGTGACGGGAGGCAGAAAGCACATCGCAGAAGTGCTCCGAAGTTCTGGTGCTTAAAACGACCTTTCGTAGTTACCTTGACTGAATCCCTGGTTTTAAATTTCGCAAGTAATTGCCATCACAAATCGATGCAGATTAAAGGAGAAGTGAACAATGCGAATCGAGATGACGGGAATCATAGTTAACGATCCCCACGAGGCGTACAAGTTTTATACATCGGTACTTGGTTTTGTAGAAGTGATGTATGTCCCCGAGGCCAACCTCGCCATCGTAGCTTCTCCCGAAGAACCGGATGGTACTTCGCTTCTGCTCGAACCGAATGGTACTAAATTCGCAGAGGTTTTCCAGAAGGAGGTTTATGAAGCTGGAATGCCTTCTATCATTTTCTCCGTGGACGATATCGCTTCCGAATACGAACGACTGAAGAAGCTGGGCGTCCGGTTCACCGTGGATCCCAAGAAAGAGGACTTCGGTATCCAGGCGATTTTCGACGATACATGCGGTAACTATATCATGCTCCTGGAACCGAATAAGGAAGAATAGAGTAGAAGTACCGGTGTAAACGATCAACGCGTCAAAGTACTGAGATGTAGAGAAATGGAGCAAGCATGAACTGGACCGACATACTGACCCATGAATTGAAATATGCTTACCATGCAGCAGATGGATTGATGGATCTCGTCGAGGATGAGGATCTCGACTGGAAACCATTATCGGGCGACAACTGGATGACGACCGGCCAGTTGCTTTACCATGTGGCCGAAGCCTGCGGAATGGCGATCAAAGGGTTCGTAACCGGCGACTTCGGACTGCCTGAAGGCGTCAGTGTGGACGACATGGGATCGGGTGATATGTTGCCCCCGGCTGAAGCGATGCCCACCGTCGCCTCGGTGGCGGAAGCAAAGGAAAAGCTCGCGGCGGACCGGGACCTGGCTTTTGAAATGCTCAGGCTTGCCGGCGAGGAAAGAATGCAGAACGAACCCGCCCCCGCGCCGTGGGATCCGACGTCTCCCGTGCTTGGCCATCGCATGATGGAGATGGTACAGCATCTTGCTCAGCACAAGGGGCAGTTGTTCTACTATTTGAAACTTCAGGGCAAGCAGGTCAACACCATGCACCTGTGGGGTGCGCAGCTTGCGGAGGATCGAGAGGCCGAGCGGCAAGCTTAAATCGCCGCTGACGGCTCGAAATAACTGCTGTTAGTTCATAGGGCAGGCTTCGCGTGTCGTTCGTGAGCAGTATAGGCTGGAGATTTTCTAGATCTTGCCTTCCTTTTCCCACCTGGCGAAGAGTTCCTGCCTGTATCGCTCGGCCTTTTCCTCGTCTTTCCGGGCACGGGCCGCGAAGTAGACCATTCCCAGGGCGGCACGCCGGCGGTCGGACCGGTTCGAGTCAGCCCGGTGTATGATCATGCTGTGGTGGGCGAACAGGTCACCTGGCCTGGCGCGCATCGCCACTTCCAGCTCCCGATCCTCGCCCGAGTAATCCGATACTCCCTGTGAAAAACCGAGTATGTTGGACGTACGGTGGGGCCGCATGCCTCGCCTGTGGGATCCCCGCACGTACCGCATGCATCCGTTTTCCTCGTCGATGTCGTCCAGCGCGATCCACAGGGTCACGGCTTCGTTGGGTTCCAGCATGAAGTAGAATCCATCCTGGTGCGGCGGGGTCACTCCGCCTACCCGGGCCGGCTTGTTGAACCACTGGGGGCTTTTGGGAATCACCATGTCCGCGAGCAGGAATTTTGACAGTTCGATGAACCGATCGGATTGGAACAGATCCTCGAAATACGGATCCAGGTCGGCCATGTTCTGCAACCGCTTGATGGAGGCGGGATCGTCCTTGTCCTCGTAGAAGGCGGTCGGATCCGGCGCTTGAGGCAGCACCTCGTCGATAAAGCGGTGGATTCGATCGTTGATCTCGGCCGTTTCCCCTGAAGACAAAAAGCCCTTCATCAACACGAACCCATCGCGGTCGAAGTCTTCCTTGATCCGGTCGTTGAATTCCATTTATTCGAACTCCTCTTCCGTACGTAGCGCTCGGGTTCTAGTATTATCCAGATACCGTAGTCTATCTACCTCTCGTGGTTCACTGTGCGATGTACAGTGGCATACCGCCAGGACTGTTGAACTCAAGGGTGTTTTGTCCTGGATTGAAGGGCATCCTGTCCCCAGTAGTTTCAGCAAATGAAACACCGCGGGAACTCAGGATATCAATTGCCTGCTCGATCCGGTCAGTGTGAAATCCCAGTCCGCGTATTGGCCCCTGTGCGAGGTGTTGCCATTCGTTGTCCGACGCCAGTTCGATGTCCGTACCGCCGATCGAGAACGCCCCCTGCTCGAATCCCGTCGCGACCTCCACGCCCTCTTCCCGGGTCGTGCTGTAGAAGAACTCGTCCAGACCCAGTATATCCCGGTAGAGCGTTCGGTTGGCCTTGTAGTCCGTGCAGTAACTGGAAACGTGGTCGATACCGCCGAACAGACCCGTGTCCGGCGCCTGCCCGGCCATGGATTTCTTGGCTTCTTTTCTGGTCATGAGGTGGGGACGGGGATCTACCGTCTGGGACAGTTGCAGGGTGAATCCGTTGGGGTCCTCGAACGAGACCAGGGACCGCTGCATATTTCGATGCCCCAACTCGGTGGTGTGCGGCCTGTCCCGGAAGGGAATCCCTCTGCCCTGAAGGGTCTCGAAAACGGTATCCAGATCTTCCACGTAAAGGGCGAAATGATCGACCTCGGTGCGGACCCTGCCGGCCAGTCGGGCGTACGGCTCGGCCGTTGGATCTTCCAGTAGAATGAGATCTGACGGTCCGATTCCGTACCTTCGAAAGGCCTTACCGGAGACATCGGTGCCCCCTCCGGAATCGGGCAGACCGAGCGACTTGCCATAGAATTCGAGACAGGATTCCAGGTCGGGTACGGCCATCACTACATGAGAGAGTTGAGTCAACATGTATACAGTCTCTCTCCGCGGGTATCCTACGCATGTATTCCGGTCTGTCATACACCGAAACCGTGTCCTCTAGCTTTTGGTGAAACTGCCGGAAATATAGGCGTGTGTCTACGTGAAATCAATAGCGGAGATGCTGAATCGTTTTCACTGGTTTAGGGCGAGCGAAAACGGTCCTAGAACGTAACGGCCAGTCCGTTCTCCAGTACGGTATCCAGTTTGCTGATGCCATCCGGAGGTCGACTGTCGTAGCGCATGATGAAATTCAGGGCCAGCACGAGCGGTCCCGCCAGGTCGATCTCGAGGTTGAGTTCTCCGAGGACACGGGTATCTCCGAGGGATTTCCACAGTGGTTGAAAATAGACCGTACACGTGGAGACGACGCGATCGTTGACGGCAAGGCGGG
The DNA here is from genome assembly GCA_965262815.1 of bacterium. Taxonomy (GTDB): domain Bacteria; phylum JAAXHH01; class JAAXHH01; order JAAXHH01; family JAAXHH01; genus JAAXHH01. Next base: position 1,895,373 of record OZ253560.1, read on the forward strand.
ACGACAGGTAGTGACTCCACCGGCCGACTGTTGCCTGATCGGGATGATTGCCACCCTCGGGCAAATCGCCCAGCCGTTCGTGTTCTAGAAACGCAGAGACCCCTTCCCACAACTGAAAACCGCCGGTATCGATCAGATCGAATCGAAATCCTCCACCAGCCAGCACACGGGTGTCCAGTAGGTAGGTCGTATCATAGTTCCACTGGGTGAATGCTTCGAGACCTATTCGACCGCGCAGCGGATAGTGCTGTCTCAGGTGAATCAACCCCTCATCGGCGAACCGTTCCCCCTGTTCCCACCCGAAGTCGTTGCGGGCAAGGACGAAGGTATTGACGGCTTGGTGGCTGTAGTCCAACCGCCCCTCCAGCCCGATTTCCTTCAAGTCCGTGTTGCCCGTATGCATCTCCAGGTTAAGGGCCAGGGCGCCGGAAAACCCCGTGGTACCGGCATCCCCCCGAAGCGCTTCGATGTTAACCTGGGCCGTAGCATGGCCTGCCGCCAGCATCGCCGAAATGAAAACGAACAGTCTGAATAAGTTCATTGGGATCTCTGGTGGCTGGCTGCGAACCTACCGGGACAGGGTCGTGGTAAACGAACGTACCGCCGTAATTTCGTACGCGCGCGATGATCTACGCGTGCGATGGTCTCGATATACTTAGTGATATACTTAGTGCTTGCCATACCGTTACATGGCGATTTTCATTGTCTTAATATACCTCAACCCCTGCATGTAGTGAAACGATAAGAAACCGGTAGAAAGGCGTATCATGTCCGAAATAAGGGTTGGTTTGATCGGTTACGGCGGTTGGACCCGACTGGCATTTGTGCCCGCCCTTCGCCAGCATGACCGGGCCCGTATCGTGTCAGCGGCGGCGTTCAGCGAGGCGTCACAGGACAGAATCCGTGAGGAATTGGGATCGGATGTTCAGGTCTACGGCGGATTCGAGGATTTGTTGGACGGCCCCGAGCTCGACGCCGTCATGATGGCCATACCCGATTCGATCCATGAAGCGGCCATGAACGCCGTCCTTGACGCGGGAATCGCCGCCTATTACGAACCGCCGCTCTCCGACTGCCCCGATGGCATACGGAAGATGCTTAAGCGGCTGGTCGCCGCCGAACAGATCACCCACGGCGACCTGGAGATCGGTTTCGCCACGGTCGTGCATCGCACCGCCGAATTGTTGTGGCAGGGCGCAATCGGTAACTTGCAGGCGGTGCACTTGAAATTGCGGAGCAACTGGGCGGAATTCGGGGGACCCGACCTGTGCCTCGCCCACCACCTGGGTCCCTGGTACGTGGACGGGCTGAACAGCATAATTGGCCGGTCTCCCTCACGTGTCCTCGTCATGGATGGCAACGGGCGGGAAGGCAGGCGGCAGCACCACAGCCTGGCCCAATTCGATTACGACGGAATCTGGGGTACGATCCACCTGAATATTAACTCGGTCGACCAAATGGAGACCACGATAGAGGTGACCGATGACGAAGGTGACCTGACCGTTGACTATTTCAAAAATACGATACAGTTGCGAACGAAGGTCAAACCGGAAGGTGAGTTGATCTCGGTAGAACCGGCGATGCCCGTTGTGGGCGGGTGGCCCGGTGAGGCAGAGAGCGTCGCCGAGTTCTTGGGCACGGTAGAGAACGGCACGCCGAACCGGACTGACGGCAAGATGGCCGCGCAGCTCTATCTTACCGGACTCGCCATCGAACACTCGAAGGACACGGCGAATTGGGCTGAAATCGAAGACGCGTCTGGATTGGACATTCAACATTGAGATGGGAGGCCGGAATGAAGGGAGTCAGGATTGATCCGGAACGGCGAGAAACGCGGCTGCTCATGCGGCATGTACCTTTCGCCGGCGCGCGCGTGATCGACATCGGTTGCGGCGATGGCCGCCTATCGAACAGAATCAGGTGTTGGGTACACTCGGTAGTCGGGGTCGACCTGTCCGGCGAAGACCTGCGGCGCGCCCATGACCGGAAGCGACTGGATGACATCGCCCGGTTCGCCGTGGCGGACGCTTCCAGGTTACCGTTTCAGGATCGCAGTTTCGACCTGGCGCTTTTTTCCTGGTCTTTGTGATGAGTGAAACAAGAGGGCATGGGGCATGCCCTTCTCGAAGCCTGTCGCGTGTTGAAGCCCGGAGGGCGGGTCGTCGATATTCGTCCGTACTTCCCGGTCAGTCTGGGTAATCGCCGTCGTGCAAGGCAGCAGGTTTACTGCCTGGTGGAGGATGAAGTAAACCTGGTGGCTACGCTGGCCCGGGACTATGTCGACTTTCATTTCGCGGACCGGATCATGGCTGAGGCCGTCAGGAACGGTAAACTCGTCACAAGCTTTTACACCGATTTCGTTTTCAGGTACTACCTCGACAGCCTGGCGGTATTCGACCTGTACCGGGCCGATCGGTGGGACAAGGCGCGCCTGCCCGTCGCGGACAGGCGTTGCCTGGAACGGACCATGTATCGACATCCCTCGGCAGTCATCCGGGTGGATACACCGGTACAACTGCAATTATTGGTGAAAGTGTAACGGAATGGAAGGGAGACCCTCGTAATGGTTGAGCCGACTTCGCTGAAACATCGCATCCGCAACGGTGAAATTTTAAATGGTGTTGGCGCCTCCATGGACGCCGGCATGGATGATCTGGAAGAGATGCTACAGAAAGGGAAGATCGATTTCTTCAACGTCGACTGCCAGCATGGACCCCAGAACGAGGATCGCATCGTTTCCTTCTGCGCATCCGCCGAAGCGCTGGGCGTGCCGGTGATCCTGCGGATAAAACACACCCGGCACACGTACCTGATCGGCAACTATCTCGATCTGGGTCCCGCGGGAATTCTTGTACCCGAAGTCAAACAGGATGCCACGGTGGACGAGGCGGTATTTTACTTCTACTACCCGCAGTTCGGCGGAAGAAGCTCGGGAGGAAGCGCGCGCCACGGCATCGGGGATCGTTCCAATCGCCTCGAATACGCGGCCTGGTGGAACCAAACCGGCGTCTTGTGGCTGCAGCTTGAGTCAGTCGACGCCGTCATCAACTGTCGGCGTCTGGCCAGGGAGGGTGTGGACGTGCTCACCTTCGGTCCCAACGACCTGCTTTTCGATATCGAACGATATCATAATCCGCCCTTCCGATCGGTCGAAGAATGCGTCAGGCATGTCGCCAGGGAGATGGAAGGAACTTCGGTCGCGGTCAGCCTGGCGCTCCTGGACCCATCGGAACAAGACAAGTACATCGACATGGGACTCACGGTGCTGCAGACCCCCATGGTAGTTTGACCCGGGACTGATTTCAGCCTACACCAGCAACAGATTCGCTTGTATTATCGCCGATTGCATACCCAAAGGAATTGTGATGAATCGACCGCCGGAAGAATACATCCGCGTTCATGAAAACGCCTTGCTGGACTTTACGACGGCCTGTTTCGAATCAGTGGGATTATCCAACCATCACGCCGCACTCATCAGCCGACTGCTGGTCAATTCCGATTTGCGGGGTGTTCGCAGCCATGGCGTCAGGGCGGCATCAGGCTACACGCGCACCTTCGCCGAGGGCGGATGTAACCCCCGTCCCAATGTGCGGGGCATCTCAGAATCCCCCACGTCGGTTGTCGTAGACGGCGACGGGACACTAGGGTACTGGCCCATGGTCGAGGCGACCGAAAGCGCTATCGCAAAGGCCCGCGAAACAGGGATGGGCATGGGACTTGTCCGACATATCGGTCATTACGGCTCGGCGGGCCACTACACCCGAATGTGCATGGAAGCCGGATGCGTCGGATTTTCAGTCCAGGGCTACCGCGACATAGGAAATGCGCGCGGCCAGGATCCGAAACCGCAGATCGGCTACTTTGGCAACCCACCGCTCTGTTTCGGCATTCCGGCGGGGAACGAGCCTCCCGTGGTGCAGGACGTGGCTACCCGTATCCTGGCCGATTACCAGCAATCGCCTGAATTCGACGATCTCTTGTCCCGCATACCGGCCGCCTTCTTTAAGAGCATCGGTTACGGGGCGGTGGCAACGTTACTGGGATGCGCCCTGGCCGGTGCCGCGCTGCCTGAGGCAGACGAGGTTCAGGAGCGGTGGCCGGAGGCAAGTCATGGCGGTATGGTTATGGCAATACATATCGAAACGGTCATTCCCGAAGGGGATTTTCACGACGAAGTCGATCGGTTCGTAAAGGATGTGCGTGAATCCTACGAGCCTATGCCGGGTTATGACAAGGCGCTACTGCCCGGAGCGATTGAAGAACAACGCATGGCCCTTCACAGGGAGCAGGGAATACGCATTGGCGAGATCGAACAGCGAACAGTTCGGGAATTGAGCGAGCGACTGGACGTACCGCTGCCGTTTTAATGGATTGGAGAGATGTGGTTCTTGGGGTTGTTTTGGACCATTTTTTACTTGAATTGATCTAATCGGTATCAAATTCTGACGAAGTGGACGGCTTTACTGACTTGATTAACTAAATAACGCACCGATTTCGTGAGTTTCAAATAGAAAACAGTATGAAAACTACATTTATTACTATATATTGTGGTATCATAATATCACATAACAACATATACTAATGTATGTATTAATCCCACATACGTTCACAGCGCGTAATCGACTTTGAATTAGTGAACAAAACCGGCAGGAGATCGAGGATGAAAGCACTTGCATCAAGTCGCCCAGTTGGAGGTCTGATCGGTTCAGCGGTTGAGCCTCATTCTTTGGGGAAGTGTCTTTTCCTCCATTTAGCTCCCGGCATCGCAAAACATAGCAGCGACCTTGCTGGGATTTGCAACTTTGTGGAACCCGTCATTATCGCCTGAACTATTTATCGGTGTATTGTCAAACGTATTCGTGCTGATTCCCGTGCAGCTAGGCTACCTCTACTACCTGGCTAAGAAGCGGCACAACCCAGGGTGGTCGCTTGAAGGCATCGTAGAATACAACCACCACTCTCCTGGTCTCGCTATTTCATATGGGTTCCCACGATCCTGTTGCCAACCGCCATTATCTTCTTAGTGTTTGAGCCGATCACCCATTGGCTAGAAACTTTCGTTGGTATCAACGTCTTCGCGAAGTATCAAATGACAGAGGTTTCGGAGGTCGTAGGGATCGTTTTATTTACGAACATCTTGCTCACCGGCATCCTCGTTCCCATAACCGAAGAACTATATTTCCGTGGGTATCTGCTCCCAAGAATGCCAAGCCAGTTCGGGCGCCTGAAGCCCGCCGCACACAGCTTACTTTTCTCCATATACCATTTTGACACGCCCTGGATGATTCCGGTCCGCACGTTGGGCATCCTGCCGCTCATCTATACAACCATCCACCCGCACAGCGTCCGCCCCTGCATCATTGCGCACTGCCGGGTCAATTTGGCAGACTTTTTCGATTCCATCTCGAGGCGAATTGGTAGGTAGTGAATGGGCGAGTATGGATCTTCAAGCGTATAATTGCGATTATGCACTAAGTGCTAATAGCCCACAATCGACTTTGATTCAGGGAATAAACCGGAGGTAGATCACGTGGCAAAGGCAAAGTACCGGGCGGGACTCATTGGACTGGGCTGGATGGGTATGCTTTATGATCTCGCGCCAAGGACGGGCGTATGGGACGTGGATGATATCGATCGTCCCACGCCTGAACTGAATATCCATCGGCGTTTCCTTTACCACGAAGATCCTGGAACAGAGGGTCTTCCATCATCCTACGCCGAAGCACTGTGGGACCGTCCAGATGTAGACCTGATCGCGGCGGCGGAGCGGGATGTGAAACGGTTGCGCGCCTTCCGTGAGAGATACGGTGTAGTCTCCCTCTATGACGATGCCGGGGATATGCTGGCCATAGAGCGGCCGGAAATTGTCTCCATCGCCACGAACACCAAGCACAGGGCGGATTTGACCTGTCTCGCCGTACATCATGGCGCAAAGGGGATCTTCACTGAGAAACCCATGGCTCACACGCTCGAAGAAGCGGACCGCATGGTAAGCACCTGTGATGAAGCGGGCGTTCCATTGAGTTGCGGCGCCATCGCTACCACACATCCTTCCTTCGCGCGGGCTGGAGCGTTGGTACGCGACGGTGAAATCGGCGAGTTATTGTCAATTGAGGCTCCCGGGCCCTTTGCCCAACACCAGAACTGGTCGTATTTCGTGGACAGCGAACCTGCCTGGGTGATCGGTACCGGTGATGAACCGCGTCGGGAGTCTGGAAGCGACGAGTTTACCGGCCAGGGCATGATGGTGACCGAAAGCGGCCTCGTAGTGCATTTTCGCTCGGGTGCCCCGGGTGTTCGGCTGCATGGGAGCAAGGGCGATCTGGCCTACGATTTCGTGACGGCATGGCAGCGATGGGAGGTCATGGAGGTGGAAGGTCGGCCCTACCGGGTCGAGGTGCCGTGGCCGGGGCCCCAGTTCGTACCACCCTATGGCGGGATCTATTCGCTGAATGACGTGATGGATTGCCTGGCGGGAAAGCTGGACGAACCAAAGAACTCGGGCCGCAGGGTGGCCATGGCATTGGAAGTGGAAATCGCCCTCAAGCTTTCGTCGTCGAGGGGCGGCGTGCGTGTCGACCTGCCCCTGGAGGATCGCTCACTGGGACTCAACTACGACTGGTTTCGTTAGATAACAACTAGTTCGCCGAGTCCTTTCCCTCGCGCTGGATCCTTAGAATGCCGGCTATCAGCCGATCCAGGTCTTCTTCCGAATTGAAAACGTGCGTCGACACCCGTACGCTTTCCGGGGCGAAATCGAGCGGCGAGACCAGCACCTTTTCCTTCTCCCGCAGGCTTTCGGACATGGGGCCCGATTCAAGGCCCGGGACATGGAAGGTGACGATCCCGGACGAATCGCCGTAGGGCAACGGGGTCTCAAGAACCAGTCCCGGGATCTCCCCCAGGGCGGATTTCATGCGATCCGTGTAAGCCGCGATTCCGCTGAAGACCGTGTCCCAACCTAGTCCGGCCCAGATGTCCAGTGCCTTGCCGAATCCGGCCTGGTCGGGAACGCTTCGCGTGGCGAACTCGAATCGCCTGGCTTCGTCCAGCAGGTCCATGTTGCCGTCCTGGTCGAAGGTTTTCTGCGAATGGGATCCGATCCAACTCGGCTTGAGCCATTCAATACGGTCCTTCCGTATATACAGTCCCCCTGTACCCTGTGGCGCCATGGTGTACTTGTGCCCACAGAAGCTGTAGAAGTCGCAGTTCAGGTTCCGGACGTCGATCGGTATGGCACCGAAGGATTGTGCGCCGTCATAGAGCACTGGCGTATCCTTCCCGTGGGCCAGATCGCAGATTGCCCGACCCGGCAGACGCAGCCCCGTACGCCTGGAGACGTGGCTCACGCTGACCAGCCTGGTCCGCTCGTCGATCAGCTTATCCATTTCTTCCAGCGTTCTTTCGTGATCATTGTATAGCGGGGCGAACCGGAGTTCCACGTCGTATCTGCCAGTCAAGTTGTACCAGGTCAGCCGGTTGCCCGGGTGCTCGTGCGTGCTGATCAGCACGTTGTCGCCCGGTTTCCAGTCGATCCCATTGGCCACGATGTTTATGCCAATCGTAGTGTTTTCCGTCAGCACGATCTCTTCCGGCGTTGCGTTGATCGTATCCGCTACCTTGCCCCGGGTTTCCTGCATCTGTTGTTGCAACTTCCGGGCTACGAAGGGCAGGGCGGGGCCACGGCTTTGAATTCTCAGCGATCGGATGACCTCGTCGATAATCGGGTTCAACTTGGGCGAAAACCCGCTGGTCTGGAAATAAGCGTATCCGTCCAGATCCGGCAACATGGACTGTACTTCTGACGTAATTGACATCGGTGAGGTTCCTCGCACATTAGGATTCAATTGTAGAGTTTATATCATTTACCTGGTAAAGGACTGAGGACCACCGCGGTTTCGTGAATCCCCAGGCGTCGTGGAATGTTATTGCGGCCCAGGGAACCTGTCAATTGATTTGGGCTTGACGCTACTTCCCGCAGTGATATGTTTTCCTGACCGCAGTCGATAGAAATCCATGACCTGACCACCCGTACCAGCAGTCTGTAGAGGAAGCAGAACAGAATCGCAGCTGTAGACCGTAGATCCATATCCGGGAGTTCAACATGTCATATGACGTAGTCGGACTGGGTTGCGCCTGCCTGGATTTCCTGGGAATCGTGCACCGCCTGCCCGAGGTCGACGAACAGATCTGGATGAGTGAATCGACGCAGCAGGGCGGCGGCATGGTCGCCACTGCGCTCGTGACGCTTTCCAGACTCGGCGCGTCTACCGCCTATGTCGGGAAAACCGGCGATGACGTGGCCGGACGCGTCATCAAGGAGGAATTCGACCAGTACGGGGTGGATTCAGAGTTCATGAAGATGGAGACAGGCGCAGCTTCCCTCGCCTCTATGATCCTCATCGATGAATCGACGGGTCAACGCACCATCATGGCCGGCCGATCACCCATTCAGCTGGATTCGGCGGAAGTTCCTGTAAAACTGGTCACGTCCGCAAGATACCTCCATCTCGACACCACCTGCCGGAAAGCGGCATTGGCTGCCGCACAGATCGCCCGCGATTCCGGTATCACCGTGGTACTGGACGCGGACAGCCTGTCCCGTCCCCAGGATATCGAAGAACTGATGCGTCTGACAGATGTCCTGATCGCTTCCAAAGTGTTCGCCGAAGAGTTAACGGGAGTCTCCGAACCCCAGGCGGCGCTAAAGCTTCTGTCCGAATACGGACCGTCAGTCACGGTTGTTACCCTGGGTGAAGACGGCAGTCACACGCTGGCAGCCGGGCGATCTTTCCATACCCCGGCCTTTCCCGTGGACGTCGTCGATACCACGGGTGCGGGCGACGTATACCACGGCGCGTTCATATTCGGCCTGCTCCGGGAGTGGAAGCTGGAGAAGACCGCTGAATTCGCCTCGGCCGTCGCGGCGATGAGTTGCACCCGGCTCGGGGGGAGGACCGGTATACCTGATATCGGGGAAGCGATGGACTTTCTGCGGGTAAGGGGGGCGAAACACTTCGGGGAATGACCTGAGGCAGTCACTCTCCCGGTTTCCTCAACTCATACAAGATGAAGTTAGGTACCCGGTACTCGTCGTCGAACGTGGGATGGGCCTCTAGTTGTGCTGCGGAAGGCGTAGGTTCCATTAGTCCTTCCATGACGAACCCGAAATCCAGAAAAGCGGTGATGTAGCTGGATAGCGTCCGGTGCATGCTCGTAAAGGCCCCTCCCGTCCAGCTGATCTCTTCGAGACGGGGACCTTCCTTCGTGTAGTCGTCGACCGCGTAGTGAAGCTTTCGATTCCCCTGACGAATCCAGCCGTTGGTTTTCGCCATACGCATCGGGTGGATATTGCATACAATGAATCGACCGCCGGGTTTCAATACGCGGAATGCGGACCGGATAGCCTTTCGAAAATCGAACAAATCGACCATGACGATGTAGGATACGGCAAGATCAAAGCTGTCGTCGCCTACAACGGAAAGGTCATGGGCGTTACCGACCAGGTATGTTCCCGCTCCGTCTGACAACGCCTGTGCTCTCGTCACCAGCCCTTCGGTCAGGTCGATGCCGGTGACTTCCATGCCCAGGCCGGCCAGGAGGCGGCAGAATCGTCCTTCGCCGCAACCGATATCCAGCACGCGTCGTCCTTCGACTGCCCCCATCGCCCTGAGCACCCAGGCGTCCAGGAATCCGGTTCGTACAGACTGCTCCTTCTGTATCCATACCTCCACGTTTTCGACCCACTGGTCTCGGAGATACCGTTCGAGTTCCTCATCGGAGCGATTTACCGGCAGGGCTTCGCGCTCGGTCCGGCCGTCGGTTGAATCTGGCATGATCGGTACTGGGTGAGGTTTACGTCGCGTTACCGGGAGGCGGAAAGCGTGCCTGTCACACGACGGCCGTGAGCACATCGATCAACTTGTCGATTTCTCCCGGCGTGTTATAGAAATGGGTGGAAACCCGAATCATGTCGTGGTCGTGCCGCTGGTCGGTGCTGACCTTGATGCCGGCCTTGCCATCGAGTATGCCGCGCAGTAGACTGGCGTCCCACCCCTCCACTTCGAAGGAAGTAATACCGGGACTCGACAGTCCATGATCCCTTGAGGTACCGAGCCCGACGCCCGATAGTGCCGTCAGCCGGTCCTTCAGGTAATCCGATAACATGCGGTCCCGGGCGTAGATGTTATCCATGCCGATGGAATGGAGAAAGGAAAGCGCGGGCCGTATGGCGGCCGTGACCGGAAACTCGCGGGTACCCCACGGTTCGGCGCGCCACAAGCCCTTCTCGTTGTCGTTCCAGGGGCCGTTCCCGTTCGATAAGGGCCAGAAGCGCTCCTGAAAATCCTCGCGGACGTAAAGACAACCCGTGCCGGGTGGAGTGAGCGACCACTTGTGGAGGCTGGTGGCGAACAGGTCGCACCCCATCTCGTGGAGATCGACGGGCGTCATGCCTGGCGACTGGGCGCCGTCGACCGCCGATACGATCCCCCGCTCACGCGCCAGATCGCACAGTTCGCGGACCGGATAGAGCATTCCGGGACCCCGGGTGATGTGACAGAAAAACAGTACCTTTGTCTTCGGCGTAATGGCCTTATCGAATAGATCCACCACTTCGTCCACGCTCTCCGGCGGGCTGGGAGGTCGGACCTGGTGGACCTCTATGCCGTACCGCTGCGCACGCCGGGTCCAGGGCACGCGACCCGCGACATGTTCATCCGTCGTCATGAGCACGGCGTCGCCCCGGTTCATTTGGAATCCGTTGGCGATCATCTCAAGCCCCTCGGTCGCATTACGAGTCATGGCAATCTCGTTTCGCCCGGCGCCCAGGTACGCCGCACACTCTTCCCGGGCCTTTCCAATCTCTTTCTGCAGAAAGTTTCGCGCCTCTAATCCGTAAGTGGCCATGCGCACGTAACCGTCGTACACCGCCTGGGTTACCGGCTTCGGGCTCAGCCCCAGCGAACCGTTGTTTAGGTACGTAACTTCGGGGTCGAGATGAAAATAGGAGCGGATCTCTTCCCAATACGTTTCATCGTCGATCGCCGTCGGGGGTTGAATGGGGCTGATCGCGGTCTGCGCCGCCACCGGGGTCGACTCGAGTAAGGATGCCGTCGCGATCCCGCCGGCTGCTACCAGGCTCCGTTTTAGAAAGTCTCGCCGGTCTGAAAATTCGTTTGTGCCTGCGAATTTATCGTGGTTTTTCATGGCAACGCCCCTATTCGCCCTGGTATTGCGACCGGATTTCTTCAGCGGTCAACGGGCGATTATAGATACGTACTTCATCCAGGTCCACTGAGGTCAGGGTGTCTCCGTCTCCCACGCAGGTGAAACAGAGCCACATGCGGCCCAGCGAGATGTACCGGTACGGTTGCTCCGACAATCGTTCCGCGGCAAGGACGCCGTTGACGTAGATTTTCTGTTCCATCAGGCCGTCGGCGCGCGTATCGAGTAGGATTGCGACGTGAGTCCATTCGTCGGGCGAAGGCCCCTTTTCCGTCATCACTTCCCACCGCGTTGCTATATCATCCACGCGAAATCCGATCTTCCCTTCCTGGATGGACAGGGAGTAGGGATCCTGCCCCCATGCGCTGTCGCCGTACCACAACACCTGGCCGTATCCTCGGGCCGGGTCGAATCCACGTATCCAACAGGTCATGGTCAGGTAATGAAGCAGGTCGAGCGATTCGTCCTTCGCGATCGCCCAGTCCTCTTCGCCGTCAAACCGGAGGGCCCCGCCCTGCTTGCCTGCCACCATCTCCGGCGAGCCCATCACAATGCCATCCAGGCCGTGTCCCGATGCATCCAACATCTCCGAGGTATCCATGGTCCAGTGACCGACGAGTGCTTTATCGAGGGTCGACACCATTGGTTCGGGTACAATCATTTCTGGGAGCGACGGCGGGACCCACCCGTTTTCCAGTGCAAGCGTCTTGATTTCTTCGGGCGAGAGCGTTGCCGTATAGATCCGCAAATCGTCGATCGACCCGTTTAAGTAGAATTCCGGTTCACCCGACCCTTTCCGGCCCACGTAGAGCGGCTCCTCCGCGTGGGGTGTGAGTGGCGCTTCGCTTTCGTCGAAGAATTCGCCGTCCAGATACAGGCGGTGGAACGCGCCGTCGTAGGTGACTGCCAGATGCCGCCACTGCTCTGTATCTACAGGGCGAGTTACGATCGGGTCCCTGGACCGGCCCATGAGATGCCAGGTTGGCAACGGACCCATGGTGCATAGTTGAAAAACCCGGCGGCTTTGGTCTCCACCACTATCCTGCGCCACGATGGCGTTGGACCACCAGCGCGTGAAAGCGTCCCCACTGTACTTCACCCAGACCGACAGGGTAAAGGCTTCAGCTGAAAGCGGAGGCGGCGGTGCGACCACGATGTAGTCATTCTGACCATTGAAGGCATAGGCGGCACCGGGACGACCAAAGCGGTCAGGAGTCAGTATAGCGCCGGCCACCTCCCCATGACGATCGTTGCCGCTGGTATCCAGGGCGTTGCCTTCGAACAGCAATTCGAGTACGAGATCGGAGCGGTCGCTCGGTGGTGACTGAGCCACGGCCACACTGCAGAAGAAGGATAAAACAGTCAGTCCGATGATGAGCGCTACGGCGCTGGAAGCGGTGGATGATCCTCTTCGACCGGCTTCATGATCCGCTTGACGGTAGGGGTGGCAGGCCATATCTTCCTGTCGATCTTCTCAATGATCAGCGTACGTAAATGCATACGGTTCAACAAAATAGCCTGCCGTTTGGATTGACCGAATCCTCAGGTCCGATCGTATCAGATTCGGATCATGCATTGTAGTACGCGGCCCATCGATTGTAAAGAACAACTTTTGCAGCCTTACCTCACCGTACCCGGGAACCTAATCCATGCCGAATCACGTAACAGTCAATATCGATAGCCCCTTGGCCCCTCCGCAGTGGGCCCTACTGGAGCGGTCGCTCATTCGCTTCATGACGCAGGCCCTGGAACTGTTCTACGAGAAGTATTTTGACGAAAAGGGTTACCTGGAATGCGTGCCCCGCTGGGGCGCGCTGGACGGTCCGGACGATGCCATCGAGAACCTGGCCCACTGGCCCGTCGTCTACCTGCTCGGTGGGGGAGACCGCATCCTGGACATGTGCAAGTCGGCGCAGGACGGACACATCCGCCAGTACACGGAAGCGAAGACGGTAGACGTTCCCTTCGCCCGGGAAGGCATGTACTACAAGGAGTTTCCGGTGCACAGCGACTGGGCCCATCACGCCGAGGGACTGGTGGTGTTCAACCTGCTGGGCAACTGCGATCCGGTCGATGAAAACCATATCCGGCGTGTGCGACGGTTTGCCGGTTTCTACATGGACGAGGATCCCCAGGCGAAGAACTACGATCCGGAACACCGGTTGATTCGAAGCATGTTCAACGGCAGCCGGGGGCCGATGCTGCGAAAGACCACGGCCCTGGACTGGGTCGGAGACCCGATGGAGGACGGGCGATTCGACCTGTTGCACGGTCAGCGAGACTACGCGGAGATGTGCGAACGGTTCGAAACCTACAACGACGTGGCCGGAGATCACCCGCTGAACCTTACCTGTACGGGACTGGCCTTTAACGCCTATGCACTTACCGGCGAAGCGAAGTACCGGGACTGGATACTCGAATACGCCGACGCGTGGGTGGAACGCACCTATGCCAACGGGGGCGTGATTCCCTCGAACGTCGGCCTGGACGGCATCATCGGCAGTGCCTGCGAGGGCAAGTGGTGGGGCGGCGTCTACGGATGGAACCACAAGGTCTTTGCCCATCGTCACGGCCGGCTGGACAACTTCACCCTGAACGCCGTAGCCCACGCGGTGGACGGATTCGGCAATGCCCTGATGCTCTCGGGCGATCAGAAATACGTGGATGCCTGGCGCACGGTCCTCGAGTCGGTCAATGCCAATCAGAAGACCGTAGACGGCGTCACCATGTATCCCCACATGCACGGCGACGACGGCTGGTACGATTACGCGCCCGAACCCTATGACAGGGGCGCGATCGAGGTGTACGACTGGTCCATGAGTCCAAGTGACCGGGCCTTGCCCGGCGATCATCCGTGGTTAAACTTCCTGGATGGAAAGAACCTGGGCTTCCCCGTAGACGCTTTGCTGCAGGATTTCAGTGATTTGCAAGGTCAGGTGGAGAAGATCCGGAATGACACGTCGACGCCGGACACGCGGCTGTCCGACAATCCCAATCCGTTCAACCCGGCGCGGATCGAGACCCTCGTGAACCTAATGACCGGTGGGCCCAGGCCGGCCTATGCGCGACCGCTCCACTGCCGGCTCTGGTACTTTGATCCGCAGCGTGGCCGGCCTGGTATTCCGGAAGACGTGGCGGCGCTGATCGATCGAGTCGATGCTGACGGGCTCGATGTACACCTGGTGAACGTCAATCCCGTCGAGGCGCGTACCGTGACCGTTCAGGGCGGCGCTTACGGGGAACACCAGGTTAACGTGATCGAGAACGACGGCCAGCGGGTTTCCGTGGATGATACCGATTTCACGGTGTGCCTGGCGCCCGGCTGCGGCGCACGACTGACGTTAGGTCTTCAACGTTACGTCAACCAGCCGACGTTACGGTTCCCGTGGAACCGTTAGAGCGATCGTCACTAATCCACAGTTGGCGCGTGCTACCATGTAGGGACTGCCAGAATCAGGAGTGTTCGAAGTGACCGTAGACCAGGCAAGCCCGGTATTCCGTGTCCGGAACATTTCCAAGACCTACCGCATGGGGGAAGTGGATGTTATCGCCCTCCGGGGCGTGGACCTGGACCTGTACGCCGGTGAACTGGTCGTCTTCCTGGGGGCTTCCGGGAGCGGAAAATCCACGCTGCTGAACATACTCGGTGGACTTGACGTCCCATCGGGCGGACGGGTGTACTATCATGAGCGGGAACTGACCGGGGCCGACGAGGATGAACGGACCGGTTTCCGCAGAAAATCCGTCGGTTTCGTGTTCCAGTTCTACAACCTGATTCCGAGCCTGACCGCGGTGGAAAACGTGGAGCTGGTCACCGAGATCGCCGAGCGTCCCATGTCGGCGGAAGACGCCCTGCGTCTCGTGGACCTGGAGCCGCGGATGCACCACTTCCCCGCGCAGCTGTCCGGCGGTGAACAGCAGCGTGTGGCCATCGCCAGAGCGATCGCAAAGCGCCCCGAAGTATTGCTTTGCGATGAGCCCACGGGCGCCCTCGACTACGCGACGGGCAAACGGGTGCTGGAGGTCATCGAAAAGGTCAATCGCACGCTGGGCACGACGACTGCCGTCATTACCCACAACGCGGCGATCGCCGACATGGCCGACCGGGTTATCCGCCTGCGCAGCGGAGAGATCATCGATGTTTACGCCAATCAGACGAAGAAGCGGCCGGATGATTTGAGCTGGTAGCCTGTTCTGGCCGGTCATGACCGTGCACGACCGTGCACGACCGGGCACGACCAGCCAAACCCGTGCGACTACCGCCAGGGGTTTCCTCCATGACCACGCTGAACCGAAAACTGTTTCGGGAACTCTTGAACATGCGTGGGCAGGTCATTGCCATTACCCTGGTGGTAGCCTGCGGCATCATGGCCTTCGTCTCCATGCGCCTAACCTACCTCTCCCTTGTCCAGTCGCAGGATACCTACTACACGCGGTACCGGTTCGCCGACGTGTTCGCCAACCTCAAGCGGGCGCCGGCGTCGGTCGCGGATAGAATCGCACAGATCCCGGGTGTTTCAAGGGTCCGTTCCCGGATCGTGATGAACGTGAACCTGGACGTTCCCGGCCTGAATGAACCCGCGACGGGCCGCCTGGTTTCCATCCCTGTGCCACGGAGAGTGGTGCTGAATGACCTTTCCCTCCAGGAGGGGCGTTACCCGAGGATTGGAAAGCCGGAAGAGGTCATCATCAGCGAAGCCTTCGCGAAGGCCAATGTCCTGGTGCTCGGCGACTGGATCGGCGCCGTCATCAATGGCCGCAGAAAAGAACTGCGCGTCATCGGAATCGGCCTGTCACCCGAATACGTGTACGAGGTACAGGGAACCGGCTCCATCTTTCCGGACAACCGCCGCTTCGGCATAATCTGGATGGGCAGGGAGGCCCTCGCGGGGGCGTTCGACATGGAGGGCGGGTTCAACGACCTGTCTATTGCCCTGTCTCCGAACGCACGCGAGCGGGACGTGATCGACCGGGTGGATCTTGTGCTCGCGCCCTACGGGAGTGCGGGCGCCTTTGGCAGGGACAGCCAGATCTCCCACCGTTTCCTTTCGGATGAAATCGTGGGCCTGAGCGTATCGAGCACCATCATGCCGGCTATTTTCCTCGGGGTCGCCGCACTCCTGCTCCACATCGTGTTTTCCCGCATGGTGCGCGCGCAAAGGGAACAGATAGCCATTCTCAAGGCCTACGGTTACGCCAACGCGGTCATAGGGTGGCACTATCTCAAATTCGCCTTCCTGGCAGTATCTGGCGGCACCTTACTCGGCATTGCGGGCGGCATCTGGCTTGGCAGGCCGCTCACCGGACTGTACCAGGAATACTACCGTTTTCCCGAACTGACCTATGTCCTGGACATCGAAACTATCGCCTTCGCCTCGATAATCAGCGTTGCCGCCGCGTTACTGGGCACCCTTCACGCATTGCAGTCGGCCATGTCCATGCCACCAGCGGAAGCCATGCGGCCTGATTCCCCCGCCCATTTCAGACCGCACGCGTTGGAACGGATGGGTGTACACCGGATGGTTCCCCCGGTATGGCGGATGATTTTCCGCAATATGGAAAGAAGGCCGGTCAAAACGCTGCTCTCCGCCGCCGGCATAGCCATGGCGGTGGCGATTCTTGTGATGGGCCGGTTTGGCTTCGACTCGATCGACCACATGATCGATTTCCAGTTTCGAACCGTCCAGCGCGAGGATGCCTCGGTTGTTTTCGCGGGGCCCCTTCCGGCGAGGGCCCGTTTCGACCTGGCCCATCTCCCAGGGGTGATCCGTTCCGAGCCGTACCGCGTCGTACCCGTGAGGCTTCGATCGGAGCATCGCATGAAACAGACCGCCATCACCGGGCTGGATCCCGCTGGAGAACTGAGGCAACTGGTCGATCAAAGCGGACGTATCCTGTCTCTGCCTCCGGCCGGCGTCGTCCTGACGAAAACGCTGGCCGACCTGTTGGATGTACGGGAGGGCGACATGCTGACAGTCGAAGTACTGGAAGGATCGCGCCATACAGGCCAGGTACCGGTAACCCGGCTCGTCGATGAACTGATCGGTGTATCCGCCTACATGGATATCCGCGCACTGAACCGGTTCCTGGGGGAAGGACACACGATCTCCGGCGCGTTCCTCTTAGTAGATCCGCTTCGATCGGACGAGTTGTACAGTACGTTGAAGCAGACGCCAGCCGTGGCGGGCGTTGCCGTCCGCGAAGCCGTGATCAAGGGCTTCGAAGATACGATCGCGGAAAGCACCAATGCATCCACGGTCACGTTGATCGTATTCTCGGGCATAATCGCCTGCGGCATGGTCTACAACGGCGCCCGCATTGCCCTGTCGGAACGAAACCGTGAGATGGCGAGCCTGCGCGTGATCGGATTTACCGAGCGGGAGATATCGGTGGTACTCCTGGGCGAGCAAGCCATTATCACCCTCCTGGCAATACCGATTGGGTTTCTGATCGGATGGGTTTTATGTTATCTTATCGTGGATGCCTTCGCCCAGGAACTGTATAGAATGCCCATGGTCATCACCGGAAAGACCTATGCCTTTTCTTTCCTGATCGTATCCGCTGCAGCCGCACTGTCCTCCTACGCGGTCCACAGGAGGTTGCGTCACCTGGATCTGATCGGCGTGTTGAAAACCATTGAATAACCTGAGACAGTCATGAAATTACGCCGCAAACACTTCATTTTCATCGTGATCACCGCCGGCGTTCTGCTACTCATCGTCCGTGCGTTTGTGCCGGCGCCAGTCCTTGTTGACACGGGAACGGCAGTTATAGGGCCCATGAGCGTAACGATCAGCGAGGAAGGCCGGACCCGGGTAAAACATCGCTATATGATCACTGCGCCGGCGTCCGGCAGGCTCACGAGACCGGAATGGAAGGAAGGAGACCTGGTGCGCAAGGGTGACGTGCTGGCGCGAATTTCCCCCGTGCCTTTGGGGCCACGCGAGTCCGCGGAGGCTCGGGCCCGAATCGAAACGGCCGAAGCCCTTGTCCGTGAGGCAGAAGCGAACGTAGCCCGTGCACGGGTGGAGCAGGAAGAAGCTGCCCGTGGCCGCGATCGGGCGGAGAAGCTCGCTGCGAGCGGCAGCATCTCGAGGGAGCGGCTGGAGCGCGCAGTGCATGTGGCAAACGTCAGCGAACGATCGCTGGAATCATCCCTGTTCCGCCACCGTGCGGCCGTGTCAGGTCTGGAGGTCTCCCAGGCGGCTTTGCTGGCACTCCGGGAGGAGCGCAACGACGCGAAAGCCATACTTTCCGTCACATCCCCGGTAGCAGGCCGGGTGCTGCGCCTGTTCGAAGAAAGCGAACGAGTGGTTGCAGCGGGTACGCCTCTGCTGGAGGTGGGTGATCCCGGAGACATGGAAGTGACGATCGACGTGCTGTCTACCGATGCTGTCAGGGTCGAAGGCGGCCAATCGGTGTGGATTGAGGAATGGGGCGGTACGGAACCACTGAAGGGCAAGGTGAGGCGTATGGAGCCGGCGGCATTTACAAGGGTTTCCGCACTCGGTGTGGACGAGCAACGGGTCAACGTGATCGTGGACCTGGACGAAACGCCGCCGGAACTGGGAGATGGGTACGGAGTGACTGGCCGCATCGTCGTGTGGGAGGACCAGGCAGTGCTCAGGGTCCCCTCGAGCGCCCTGTTCAGACTGGATGAATTATGGGCCGTGTTCATCGTTGAAGACGGTGTGGCCAGGAGCCGCGAGGTATCCATAGGACAGAGTAATGGTATCGATGCCGAGATACGCGAAGGCATCTCCGAGGGCGAACAGGTCATTTTGCATCCCAATATACGCATCACGGACGGAATCGGTGTCGAATCCAGGGTAAACTGAGCGCAGGAGAGGTTTTTGTCCTTGGAGAAAACTACAGGGTTTGTCGAAGCCAACGACGGCGTCCGTCTGTACTACGAGGACACGGGTCGCGGTAAACCGGTCGTTCTGATCCACGGCGGCGGATTGAGCATGGGCTGGTGGAGCAAACAGATCCCGGTCCTGAGCCGCCGGTTCCGGGTCATCGCCGCGGATACGCGCGGCAACGGCCGGTCGGACAAGACACCTTGGGGCCACCGCACCGCTCGGTACGCCATGGACGTTCGGCAGATCATCGAATCGCTTGATCTGGATGACGTCACCCTCGTCGGGTGGTCCATAGGCGCCCGGACCGTCCTTTCGTATATCGAACTGTTTCGCGGCTACCGGTTGAAGAGCGTCGTGCTGGTCGACGAAGTGCCCAGTGTCGAAGTCCATGACCCGCCGAAGCCGGAAACCGAGGCGCCGCCCGAGGACGAAGTTGAACGGAAGCGCTGGGAACTCAGGAAGATGTTCGTCTCCCTCGATGTCTCAGACGAGGAACTGGACAGGCTTCTGGCGGAAAGCAAGGAGAACATACCCGCCCAGGGCGTCACGCTCGGGCCCGATTACCGCGCGCAGGACTGGCGTCCGATGCTGCCGTCCATTCACCTTCCGGTCCTGATCACGACAGGCGGAAAGAGCGGTGCATTACCGGGATGCAAGCATATGTTTGAACACATTCCAGGTGCGCGGATGGAAGTTTTTGAGCACTGCGGCCACGTACTTTTCTACGAAGAACCGGACAGGTTCAATGCCGTCGTCACAAAGTTCATCGAATCAATTCATTCCGATTCAACATGACCCGATCCGATCAGGACAGCCACCAAGTACCGGGAATACACCGTCCTTAGGATACCTTCCGCGTTTCGGGTAAATACCGCCATATGATATAGCCCATGGCAAGCATGCCCGTGCCTCCGATTGCCGAACTGAACCCGTAGCCCACCTGCGTGTAGACTATACCCGCGACTGCGCTGCAAATTCCCATGGCCAGCTGTCCAGTCGCGATACTCAGACTCATCAGCGAACCGCGCCGTTCCGCCGGCACGATCTCGGACAGAAGCGCCTGAAAAGGTCCCATGCGGGCGGATACGAGCACCATGATGGTGAAGAACAGCGGATAGGCGATCCAGAAGTCGGCCATAATTACCGTCGTCAGCGACATCAGGATGAAGAGTCCCGCGCACGAGCTCACGACCATGACTTTTCGGCCGATCCGATCCGAGAGGCGTCCCGCCCATGGACCCACGATCACGCTGGCGATTCCGGAGACTACGAACAGGGACGCGATATCGTCACCGGTCACCCCGAAGGCCTCCTTGATCCACACGACCAGGTAGATTACATAGAATGCAATACCCATGAACATCACGCTGTAGGCGCCTATGGCCGCTGCGGTCGCTGGGGTCGTGAACATGGCCGCATACCGATTGATGACCGATCCTATAGAGGAAATTGGAGCCCGGGCGACGGCGGGCTGCCTGGCGAGCGTACAGACCAGTACAAAGGAAAGCACCATGGGGATGGAGAAGAAAACGAAAGGCGTTGCGAAATCAACTCGATCCGCAAGAAGCGTTCCGCCCGGGATACCGACGATCTGCCCTACGGCGATGGCTGTCATGACCACGCCGTTGGCCCAACCCCGCCTTTCTGATGGGAAGTGATCGCCGATATAGGCCGGCGCCACCCCGCTGAGGATGCCCGCGGCCATCCCGGATAGTATCCGAACCACCAACAGGGAAACGTAGTCCGTAACGAAATAGTGGAGGAACAGGGTCACGCACATGGCGCCAGTGCCGATCATGAGAATCCGTCTCCTGCCGGCCGCGTCCGACAGCGGACCGGTGACCAGGGCGCAAAGACCGAGCATGATCGAATAGGCGGAGACCAGCGTGCCCAGATAAACAGAAGGGACCTCGAACTGCGCTTGAACGATCGGCAATAGCGGCGTCATGATCATCGTCTGACTGCTCGCGGCAAACATCATGAGCCAGAGAGCCAGCAGGATGCTGGTGTCGATTAGGGTACCGTGGCGCATTGATTATTGACCTGCTTCGTGATTGAGATTAGGGTAGTTCAAGCCAGCGGCCGTGCTATTCCCAACGTTACAGAATCTGGTTACGGTAGAGAAATCAACCATGCAGAACAGTGAGTCACAGGACCGTGCACAGCCCGTAAATGCCAAGTATTTCATCGGTAAAATGGTCGATGTCCGGATTGATTGACCCCTGGGTTCCAGGCATCCCGATCATGGTTTCGCCTATCCCGTGAATTACGGGTTTATTCAAGGTGTGAAAGGTCGGGACGGCGAAGACCTTGATGCCTATGTACTGGGTGAGGAAGTGCCGGTCAAGCGGTACACGGGAATATGTATCGCGGTAATACAAAGACAGAATGACGCGGACGACAAGCTCGTAGTGGTGCCCGACGGTGAGCAACTTACCGATGAGCAGATCCGATCGTTCACGAAGTTTCAGGAACAGTACTTCTTATCAACCATCACACGCACAGGTATTGCGAAACTATGAGTGTAGACCCTCGAAAACCACCCGTACTCTACCACGGCACCGCCGAAAAACTCGCTCGTATCGAGCCCAGACCGGCCCACGGTGTGGGACCGGAGCATGACAAGTTGGAAGCGGTCTACGCCACCCATCTTCGAAATATCGCCATAGCCTTTTCACTCCCAATTAGACCGATCGAAAATGGCGGGTTCAGTTTCGGTGTAGACCTGGGTATAGAACGCCCTGAGGATTTGAATGACGACGTCGAACCTCGCGTAGACCTCGAGGTGGGTTCGCTCGATCTGTCCAGGTCAGGCTACGTTTATGTCCTGCCCTCCGACACCTTCGAACAGGTCGACGTTTGGCAGTGGGCATCCAGCGTGCCCGTGGATCACCTGGACGTGATCCTGATCGACCCGAATCTCTACGCCCACTGGATTCGCGACAAGAGGACGGGTGGACACTGAGCCTCCGACGTCGAACACCCAATAAAAAACCCGCATGAACGCATACGGGTCTCCAATCCAAAATGCCGAAGGAGAGATTCGAACTCTCACGGGCAAAAGCCCACTGCGCCCTGAACACAGCGTGTCTACCAGTTCCACCACTTCGGCATCATATACTGTTTGTCATAAAACCGCGCAGGTAATATATTCCGGTAGCCGCTTGGTGTCAAGCGGCCCTTGAGGAGACAGTGAATCGATTATCCCGATTCGAGGCAGCCATGGCCAGAGTATCAGAACGACCTATATCCGAGCCCGATGGGACCGAGGGAATTAAGATAATCGTGACCAATCGGAAGGCGCGGTACGACTACCATTTTATGGATTCCTGGGAGGCGGGTATCGTCTTGACAGGTACGGAAGTGAAGTCGTTGCGGGAAGGGAAAATAAACCTGACCGACAGTTTCGCGGCGGTGGACAACGGCGAAGTATATCTGTACAACGTCCACGTCTCGCCATACGAACATGGCAGCCACTTCAACCACGAACCGACCCGGCGGCGCAAGCTGCTCCTGCACCGTTCTGAAATCCGCAAATTGATCGGCCGGGTCGTGGAAAAGGGGCTGACACTTATCCCCACGAGAGTCTATTTCAAACGGGGACGCGCAAAGGTCGAGATCGCCCTGGCCAAGGGTAAGAGAGATTACGATCGAAGACGTACCATCGCGGACAGGGACGCCCGTAGGGATATGGAACGCACGTTGAAGGGGCGTCCATGACGGAGAGCACACCGGGAACAAAAAGCAAGTTGCTCTCCATATCCGGCCTGGCGTGGGGACTCTCTTTTATCTGCGCGGTATTGTTATTCGCTATCTTCAGGCTGTCTGCCGTCACGGCCGATGCCCTGAACAACTACCCATTCTACTGGTATCACTGGCTGGCGTTGGCCGTCGTGGTTGTGTTCATGGCCCACTCCGAGGGGTACCAGGGATTCCAGAAAAACTTCTCCCCGCGCGTGGTTGCCAGAGCCTGGTTCCTTTACCATAATCCACGGCCATTGCTGATCGTCCTCGCGCCTTTTTTCCTGGCCGGCTACATACATATCCATCCCGGCCGCCAGCGAAATATCCTGATGTTGACCCTGGGTATCGTGATCCTGATCATCCTGATACGGTACCTGCCCCAGCCCTGGCGTGGTATAATCGACGCGGGTGTGGTGGTTGGACTCACGTGGGGCGTGGTCTCCCTGGTTCTATATGGAATCAGAATCCTGGGATCACGGCCATTCGCTTACTCTCCCGAGATTCCCGGGGAAAGCGAGGTGAATCAATGAAACGACACGTGTTGAGACTGCTGGTTGGTTTGTTGGCTGTATTGTGCGTGCTGACCGGGCTGACCAGTGGATGCGGGTTGGTCCAGAATGGCACGGAAGGCGCAGGGGAAGATCCCGTCAGTTTCGGAGACTACTGGTACCAGGGTAAGGCAGAAATTACCAGTTACACGCTCAAACAGGTGCGCTACGGGGAACTCCACGATGGAAACGCCGTGCTCATATTCGTGACGGAAGACTTTTCGGCGCAGAAACAGGTAAAGCTGGACCGGCCGGACGAGGCCGGGGACGACGCCGTCAAGGTCCTCAAGCTGAACGCGCTTCGGAATTTCAATACCGGTGTCTATCCCTACACGGTCATGACATCGGCCTTCACCCCGGTGGACCGGGACCGCTATCCGCGGACCCTGAAAATTACAACCTCCGTCCAGGAGTGGTGCGGTCACGCTTTCGTCCAGTTGAATCGCCTGGATGATCAGTACTATGTCCAGCAGTATTCCTATTTCGAAAGCGAAGGCGACCTGGTCAAAGACTTGGAGGATGCAATCCCCGAGGATGAATTATGGGCTACGATACGACTGAATCCGGACGACCTGCCGACCGGTGAAATAACCATGATCCCCGGTTCCCTGTATCAACGGTTCGAACATACGGCGTGGCGGACCGTGAAGGCCACTGCCATACTGATGCCTGACGCGAGACAGCCCAACCTGATGGTATACAACCTCGTTTACTATCCGGATCTCAACCGCACCCTGACCATACGGTTCAAACGGGATTTCCCCCACGAGATCGAATCCTGGGAGGAAGTCGAATTCGCATCGGATGGAAAGACGGAAGAGCTCGTCACTACGGCGGTCCTGAACAAGCGGCTCATGCTCGACTACTGGACGAAGAACAGCGTGGTGGACGTGAAGCTGCGCGGGCAACTCGGATTGGACGATTAGCCTGCTTCCATGCTGGAAGTGGAGGGATCACGCCATGGAATCCGGCGGGAAATGGCGCGAGGACGGGGTGAAGGTCATCCCCGGGAACCAACTCGACACGAATACCCCTCAATCACCGGGCATGTCACGAGCCGCGGCGGTTGACCACGCGCGTACGGGAGCGAGCAAGATCTGGGCGGGTACGGTGACCATTCATCCCAACGCGAAGACAGGCGCACACCACCACGGCGAGCTGGAGAGCGTTATTTACGTGGTAAAAGGCCGGGCGCGGATGCGCTGGGGCGACCAGTTGGAGTACGTGGCGGAGGCTGGCCCGGGTGATTTCATTTTCGTACCTCCCTACGTGCCGCACCAGGAAATCAACGCCAGTTCCGATGACGCCCTGGAATGCGTGCTGTGCCGAAGCGGCATGGAACCGGTCGTGGTCAACCTGGACATCGAACCCGTGGAAAAACCGGAGAACGTGTACTGGATCGACTCGATCCACCCGGATCCGAACGGTTGACCAGTGCTGCCGTTATACAAGCCAGTTGAATGCAGCGATGTTTTGTCGTCCTGTATTTGTTTGTTCGGAAATATGTTGGGCCTAAATAACGAGATTGATCGGATAACGGCTTTATGTCTACAAAGTTGTATATAAGTACAAAACAGGTAACGAAGTCATTTTCCTATTGACATTTATTCTACATTAGGTTCGTTTGATTATGCAGGACCATTGATGAGTAATGTTTTAAACTGAGAGATCCCGATGTCTGAGTCACATTGGGTTTGTTAATTTGATCTCCATGCCCCTTCGATTGTAGGTAAACTCTGTCGTAGGGGCTTTTTGTGTATGGAAAGGGCCAATATATGAGTGAAGAAAACAACGAGTATCCTGAGACATTTGAGATTCACTATATCAAATCAAAGTACTTAAGAACTGTCCAAGCCGATGGTGCTACAGGCGGTTTTTCGCCACAGGGTAAATTCATGATTACATTCTACTCTGAACACCCTCCACTGCCAGATCAAATTACACATAAGGTCAACGAAGATGGTAGTATGGGCGATATTGTCGAACTCAAAGGAAAATTCGGGATAATAAGGGAAAAAGAGGTCGTCGTATCTATGGATCCTCAAAATGCCGCGCAATTGGCCAATTGGATTAGAATTAACCTTAAAGAATTGGAGGAAGCCCGTGCAGAGCAAAACACCTCCTGAGGTAGTATTTGGGAATACTCCATCCACTAGTCAACTAAATTGGCAATACGCGGAGACTGTCAGTGTTGTTTGTCCGAGGAATTGGTATTCCCGCAATACACTGAGTCGATTTCAACATCAACGTATTGAAGATAACTATCACGGTACTAGCGAACTGGGTAATTATAGCAATTGGAAAAACTTAGTATCCAATAGAAAAGAGCGCTCTTCTACAGGGTCTTTTCCAACCCCAACTCAATTAGCAGCTCTTCTTCCATGTCCAGCAATACAGCAGACAGCTCAAGAAAGAGACAGTGTTGAGTTGGTACGATTGAAAGAGGAATTGAATGCTGTTGGAACTGAGGCTTCTCACGAAGGTATAGAACTACCTTCTACCTTGGCATTCAAGAATGCAGAATTAATGATCGAAAAGGTCTATAAAACAGAACCTGACGACCTATTGATCGAATTGTTGCCGGATAGCGGGATTGCTGTAACAAGGACTGGTTCGTTTGGTTGTTCGTTAATGATCGTTTGTGATTCAGACGGTGAGATTCTAGTTTCGTTGAATTTAGAAGGAGAGTATCAACGGACCACTTTTTCTGGAATAAACATGTTTGATGATTGTTTTATAGAAAGCGCATTAGGTTTATTGATAGAAAGGGAGAAAATTGGCGACACCTAAAATGTCCAGCCAGATAGATGAGGATGAAAGATTGTTAAGACGTTCATACTATGATAGTAATTTCAAACAAAAATCTGACGGCAGTGTGAAGGTACAAAACAAGTTATTTTGGCCTGACAATAGAAGCAGTAACGAACTAGCACTATCGGTCGATAGGTTGACCGAAAACAATGAAGATTTCCTTAGAGAGCTAGCCAAAGAAGAAGAAACCAACCGTATGGGTGATTTTAAAGGATGGGCACTTGTAATTGCGAAAGATGCATTAGCCAGCAACAGATCACTGGAGCATCACCCATTATGTGAAAACCCTTTTCATGCTCATATTGTTCTCCCATGCCAGACGGACGAAAAAAACTGTATTCGATTTCAAGCCCAAGAATTGGCCTCTAAAGCATGCCCTTACAAAGTCGAGGGGCTGTAGTAACTTAGTTAGAGTAAAAAGGCTATTTTAAAAACGATACGCCCGGCGTTTTAGTAAGCAGGGCGTTTTCCTATCTAGCGACTATTCAAGAGGGACACTATTTCTTTACCAAACTCCTCGATTAACTCGTGTGTTTTAACACAGTTCGCGTTCTCGTTGCAAAAAGTGTTTGGTGACTATGGCGATCTAAGGATAACAAATATGAGTATCTGATATCCGACTCTGTCGTGGATTCTCTCGACCTTAAACCGCTAACCGTCCTCCCGGTAAACCGCTTCCCTCAATCCCTTGATATACCCAACGGCATAGAGCCGGCAAAGAGCCGAGTAACCCGGGTGGTCGTTGTCCTCACCCGCCATGGTCGGGACATGGTCGGGCCGCAGCACGCCGTTGAATCCGATGTCCCGGTACGCCCGCAGGCAGGCCATCATGTCGGTCGGACCGTCATCGTGGAAGGTCTCCACGTAGTTCTCCACGTGCCCGCGGACGTCCCTGAAATGGACAAAGAAGATCTTGCGCTGAGCGCCGAAGTGTCGGATGGCCGCGGGCTGGTCGTCGGTCATGAGCGCGAAGTTCCCCTGGCAGAAGGTGATCCCGTTCATCGGACTCGGAACCAGGTCCAGGAGTTTCTGGTAGTTGTCCAGCGATCGCATGATCCGGCCTATTCCCCTCAACGGAGAAAGGGGCGGATCGTCGGGATGCATGGCCATTTCCACGCCGTACTGTTCGGCGACGGGCGTTACCCTCTCCAGGAAATCGTGCAGGGTCTCCCAGAGCTGGCTCTCGGAGACCTCGCCCGCCTCGGTCAGGGGCGCGTTTTTCATCATGGCATGGTCGTAACCGGTGACCATCGCGCCACCCCGGGACGGAACGGTAGAGGAAGTTCGCATCCAGTTCAGAATCGCCATCCAGTTGTAGCACCAGGTCTTGATGCCGACGCGGCCCATACTTTCGATAAACGTGCAGACGTTGTCGAGTTCCTCCTCCCTGCCTTCCACGCCAAGCTTGATGCGGTGCATCGGCGGGGTGCTTTCGATCACGGCCACTTCTATTCCGGCGTCGTTGAAGTTGTTCCGCATCCGTAACATGGGCATGTATTCCCAGCCCTTTTCGTTACCCACGGCGGGCGGCATACTGGTGACGGCGTGTTCGACACCGATCTGCTTTACCTGGTCCCAGAGCGTGTTGCGTCCGGTGCTTAGAATCTCCGCGATTTTTATCATGAGTTACTGTCTCCTTTAGCTTCCGGTTCAGACCTGGCCCCGGCTGCGCACGGGATGTATGAGCGCGCTTTCGTATAAATCGGACCATTCCTTCGAACCGTCGTCGTGGACGATGTCGAGCCACACGCCGTCCACGTGGGCCGGTCCGTTGCCCTGGGTGAAATAGCCGTACCCCTTGCCCATGGGCGCGATATGAATACGGGCGCCGTCGGGGTAGACCACGGAACAGATAATGCGTGGTTCGGGCCGGCTGAACAGTTCGCCCTTTTCCTTCAAACCCCGGACGGTCTCGTCGGGAACCCTCCACTTTTTCACGGCTTCCTCGTCTACGGTCACGCCAAGGCCCGGTTCCTCGGGAACCCGGTGGAAACCGCCCACGACCTCAATGGGTTTCGTCAACAGGTGATGGCTGTAGAGATTGATACAGGTGATCGCCGGCCAGGTGGCGTGACTCAGCACCGCGCCCAGGTGGGCGGCCCAGGTCGTGGTGAGTCCATTGCCCACCAGCTGGAGCCAGAAGGGCATGCTGACCTCGGCACTCAACTGTCCCTGGCGCATCACCTCGGTTTTACCGGCGCAGATGACGAAACCGTCGCAGACTTCTTCTCGAACCGCTGTCATGAAGGGCGGCGATCCGAAATGCATGGCAATGGGCCGGGGGATGACCTGCCTCAACTGCCGGTTGCCCAGAATGTCGGTTTGCGGGATGGGGGATTCGAACATGGCTATGTTATCATGCTGCGCAAGCTTCTGCATGACGGGCATGGCCGCGGCGGCGTTCTGCATCGTTGCATTGGCGTCGAGATCCAGCTTGAAGGAGCTGGGAATGCTCGTGGCTATGGAGTCCACCTGGGCAAAGATATCCCACCATGGCCGTTGTTTGATCTTGAAGCTGGTATATCCCAGGGACACCGCGTCGCGGGCTTCGGCCAGCCAGTCACCCGGAGCGGCGTCGATGGACCACCAGGAGATAGGCGACCAGTCTCTCACCTTGTTCCCGAGCAGTTTGTAACAGGGTACCCCCAGTGCTTTACCCACCACGTCGAAGAGGGCCATTTGCAGTCCTGCGCCAAGCGTATCGTCGTTCATCACGTCGGCTGGACTCTTTCCTATGACCCTTTCCACCGCTTCATCGGTAACCCGGGCCCACGTGTAGTGAATGACCGTTTCCCCCCAACCGGTCAACCCCGTATCCGTGGTTACCCGGCACAATTCCAGGATAGACCAGTTGTATACCTCCCGCTCGGTAATCCGGGCCTGGCGTTCTGTGAATGGCACATCCACGACCAACCGTTCCACGTCGATTACCTTCATGACACGTAATCCTCCTGGGAGAGGTAAACGGAACGAATTCAAGGCACTTCGAATTGCTGTCATATCAATATGCAGGCGATCACCAGCAGGACCATTATGGGCGTAAGCCCCGTACCGACGCTCGCGCCTACGGGCATGAGCAGGCTTTCCGGCGCGGTGATCTCGAGACCGAACAGTAGTGTAATCGTCCGGGTCGCCTCTTCGTTCATGCCCAGCGAGATGGAAATCCCGACGTACAGGCTGCCCAAGAGGGCGACCAGCATGAGCAGGTGGGCGAGATGGGACAATCGTCCCGCTGAGAGATCCGCCGGGGCCATGACGTCGTGATAGAGTAATCCCCATTGCTTGACCCTGTGATAGAGCACCGGCAGCAGCAGTGGTCCGAGAATTCCCGCGGTGACGAAATTGTTGATGGAAATCAGGGGCGCCAGCACGTGGAAGGGCACGAGCCCAAGGGTGTCCAGGCCCCAGCCCACCGTCACGCCGCAGGCGATGCTGGCAAGCAGCGTAACATAAAGGTACCTCGCGAGCATGGTGGGGGACCAAGCGAGGGGTTCTTTTTTTGTCAGAGTGCGCCAGAGGCGGTAGGGAATATATCCAAACAGGAAATTGCCGAGCATGCCGAAGTAGCTGCCCAGCCCGTAGGTGCCGCCCATCAGATCGCCGATCAGGTTTCCAAAGGCCGCGCCCCACGCGCCCGCGGGACCGAACATGAGGGAACAGATTACAGGGAATACGTTGGCAGGCCGAAGTTCTGTAATACCGGGAATGATGGGAAGGAGCTTGAAAGGAATCAGGACGGCGGCATACATAGCCGCGGTCAGGGCTACCAGGACGACCATCCTGGTATACTTCCACATCGTGAAGGCTTCTCGCACGCTACCCCTCAGGCGCTCTCTTCCATGCGGTTGATCTCGTCGCGCAGACGGGCGGCATCCTCGTACCGTTCCTCATCTATGGCAGCCTGCAGTTCCTGGCGCGCCGCTTCGAGGGGGGTGCGTGGCTGGCTCTTGAACTCCACCGCTTCCATCAACTCTTCGGCGGCCACTTGCGCCGCGGGAACCTTGCCCTCTTCTTCCGCTTCCGCTTCCAGCTCCTTAATGGACGCCTTAATCTCTTCCTCGCCTTCTTCGTCCTTGTTCTTGGGCATCCGCTTGCCCGCCACGCGCATGACTTCTTCCTCTACGTAGATCGGCGCGCCGGCGCGGAGGGCCAGGGCGATGGCGTCCGTGGGCCTCGAGTCGATGGTTATGGTTTGTCCATTGGCCTTCGCGTGAATTTCCGCGATATAGAATTGCTGCTCACGCAGTTCCGAGATGAGGACGAACTGTATCTCGGCGTCGAAATTCTCGAAGACCGATTTGAGCAAATCATGCGTCATGGGACGCGGCGGCGCTTCTTCGCCCGAATCGATCTGGCTTTTGATGGCGAATGCTTCCGCTATCCCTATCAAGAGGATAAGAACCTGCTCTTCCTGCTCGTCAGCCAGCCATAATACAGGGGTGGCGTGAAGGGGATAGGGTGGCCCGACATCATATACTTTGAGACGAATCATTGTATATAATCTTCCTAACCTGACCGGCAAAGGCCAAGTCTTTCTATATCGCGGGTGACCACTTGAGCGATGACTGAATTTTGCCGGCTGATTGGGGGTCAGACAGCCTGGAAGTACGGTCGTCATCGTAGCGGAAGTTTGGTATACCGGTAAAATAAACCGGTCTATTAAAACTGGTCAAGACAAAAGTAAAGACCGGCCGTGATTTTCAATTCCCGGTTCAATCCATCACCTCTGGTTGAGAAACGCACCGCGTACCCGGGAGAAGAAGGCGAGCGCTTCTTCTGTCTGGTAATCCCGGTAGGTCCACGGCAGTGGCGTGAAGGCACCCCTGGTGTACAACAGGGTAACTTCGACATAGATCCCGTGACCGATGTAGATGCGGTGGCTATAGTTCTTGGTGGTCGCCAGGACGAGTTGACCGCCGTTGACGTATCCCGGATCGATGTTCACCCCCCTACCGGGCATGCCGTCGGACCGCGCTACCGTGGTTTCCAGGTCGTTGCTCGTCCTCTTTACACTGGAAAGGTGCGCCGGGTCCACCAGCGGGTCGAAACCGAAGAACTGCTTGACCAGTCCAGCCCCCATCTCCGATTCATAGTAGGACGAAAAGGAAAAGTCGAATACAGGACTCGCCAGTTCCACCTCCCCGTAACGTTCGGCCATGAGATCGCGTCCCCTCGACAGCATCGTCTCGTCCCGACCCATGACGGCGCAGACCAGTTTTACGGGTTCGGAGGATCCTGGAGTTCCCATGATGAGGTTGCCTTGTGTTGACCCATTGCCACGAAGTATGCCGTTCTATATATTGACTCGCCGGGTATCTCCTGATCGGCAGTCACGAAACAGATACCGGTTCCGGGCGGGCATTGTCAACTTTTATCGGTGATTGTAAATGAGTAGGGCCTGAAGCGGTCCGGCTCATGGCAGCCCCGTGAACCGCATATGAATCAACGGGCCAAAAACGCACAGGAGCGCAAATGAATCTCGAGCGGTTTTCACTCAAGGGGAAGGTGGCCGTAGTTACCGGCGCGGGAACGGGAATCGGCAAAGGGATCGCAACGGCCATGGCGGAATCGGGCGCCCGGGTCGTGCTTGCGGGCCGGACCCGGTCCAGTCTCGAGGACACGGCCGAGGACATCCGGAACGCCGGCGGCGAAGCGCTGGTCGTAGAAGCGGACGTTTCGAATCGCAAAGACCGGGATGACCTGGTGGCATCGGTCCTGGACACGTGGAAACAGATCGACATCCTGGTCAACAACGCGGGGGTGAACGTACGCACGCCGCCGGAGGATTACCGCGAGGAGGACTGGGACAAGGTCGTGAACACCAATCTCAAGGGTACGTTTTTTCTCACCCAGCTCGTGGCCCGGCACATGATTGACCGGCAGTACGGTAAGATCATCCATATCGCCTCGCTGGCTACCATTACCGGCATTCCCCATATTCCTGCCTACACGGCCGCCAAGGGTGGTCTCGGTTCGTTGACCCATCAGCTGGCCATCGAGTGGGCTCGGTACAACATCAACGTGAATTCCATCTGTCCGGGATACATACGGACGCCATTGACCCGGCCTGTTGAAGAAAGCGAGCGGGGAACCTACATCCTGAACCGCGTACCGGCCGGACGATGGGGCGAACCGGAGGACATCGCCGGAACCGCCGTTTTTCTGGCATCGCGGGCGTCTGACTTTCTCACGGGACAACTGATCGTGGTGGATGGCGGCTGGATGGCCGGCGGATAGCCTGGCAAGCAGCTTTCCCTGGCCGATGAAAATTCCGGCCAACCCGTTTCCAGCCCCTCAGCCGGCGGCTTCGGCCTGGTTTGCCCGGCTCGACCCGGGGCGGGGCACGGAGATGAAACCGGTGGCCACCAGCGTCAGGACGGCAACGACCGCAGCGCCGACGAAAACATACTGGTACCCGTACAGGACCCATACCAGTCCACCCAGGGTGGGAATGGACATGGATACGGAGTGGTCTATGGTAACGCCCAGGGAAAGCGTCGCGGTGAGATCGTCCTTCCTGGCGGCGATTTTACTGGCGTAGGTGGTCCGGGCGATACTGACGTTGAACAACACCAGGTCCAGCACGAAGCTGGCGTAAATGATGTTCACCGCCCACTCTCCCAGCCCCATTTCCGCGGCATAACCATACCCGACACAGACGCCGACGAGCAGCACCGCGTCGATCATCAGCACCACGCGTTCGCCGAACCGGTCGATCAGTTTGCCCAGTTGCGGCGAAAAGAACATGCCGATTACAGATGAGACCAGGTGCAGCCAGGCAATGGTGGATACCGGCTCGCCGAAGATCTTGATCAGCACCCAGGGGCCGAAGGTAATGAAGATCTGTTTTCTCGCGCCGAACAGGATGTTCAGCAGGTAGAACAGGGTGTATCTCTTCCGGATGATGAAAGTAGGGCGATTCCCCGTATGTCCCTTGATGGGACGCATGGCCAGGTAACTGTAGCCGCCCGCCAGGGAGACTAGTGCGGCGAGGGCGAAAACGGGAAGATAACCCAGCGACGTCTCGCCCAGTCCCATCCAGAGCAGGATGCTGCCCACGATGGCGGCCCCGGTCCTTATGCCTCCCAGGCGCCCCAGCATGGTGGCGCCTCTCCCTTCACGGGCCAGTTGAAGGGCGATTGTCCGCGTCACGGGCATCTGCAGATGCATGCCGATACTCCAGATGATCATCGACGTAAGCATCAGCCCGTAAAAACTACCATAGAATCCGAGGCCGGCCAGACCGATGGCCATCAGTACCATGGCGAGGACAGCCATCTTGAGTTCCGACCAGAAGAACAATATGCCGGCGAAGGCTGCTACGAGGAAGCCGGGCAACTCGCGGGGAAACTCGAGTTCACCCCGGCTCATCGCGTCCATGTTGTAGGTGTCGCTCAGGAAATTGTTGAAGCTGATTTCCGCCAGTCCCATCGAGAGACCCACGCCGACCGTACCGAGCAAGAAGAGCATCAGTTGACGGTCGGCTGATCTGATCCAGGAAATCAAGTGCGGTCTCCGGTCTAGGGCAGGTCGAACTTTTTCAATTCGTCCCGTATTTCCGCGGCGCGTTCGAACGCTTCGTTATCGACGGCTTCCGTCAGTTCCGCCCTTAGCTGGTCTTCCTCCGAACGGGGCTGCTGTTTTCGGATCTCCTCGGCCATGTCCTTCAGGATTTTCAGTTCCTGGCTTTCCTTTACCAGGTCGTCCCGGTCGTAGGTACGGAAGAAAGTTTCTATCTCTTCAATGCCTTCTTCGATGTGGTGGAGGGCCTGCTCGATATTCCCGGCTCCCGTGGCGATGAGGCTTCTCGCCCGGGTACGATGCATGATGACGAAGGGCCGGTACTGTTCCAGGGACAGGCGGTCGTCGTCGTTCTCGGCGTGCGTCCGCACGATGTCCATGATCTGCAGGTTGTGCTCGGCGTCCTTGCCGGCCTCGTGATAGGCTTCCAATTCGAACATGCAGATGCGCCTGTAGTAATACTGAAGGGACTCCGACTGCAGGTTCACGCATACGTCGTGCGAGAGATTGAGTTGCGCGTCCGGACCCTTCTCGGCCTGTTGTTTTTCGAGTTGTTCCTGGTAATGATCCAACAGGGAGGGTTTCCCGTGGGGCCTTTTACCATCCGGGCGGTCCGACCATTCCATCTGCAGGATACCGAGATCCACGCGCATCTGTATCCTGGTCTGGCCGTCTTCTCCCTTGACCTTTCGCACGATGAGCTTATCGGGCCCCGTATAATCCCATTCATCGAGCAGTTTGCTGATGTCTGGATTCATATGCGTGGCTCCCGTCTTCTTTGAGTGAGGCGCCGAGGGATGTGGAAACAGGCCGATTCAGAATGCACCGGAAAGAACACCACCCAGCGTCAGCAGTCCGATTCCCCAACAGTAATACGAGAACCTGGACAGGTTGCCGGCAACAACGATGCGCAGGAGCAATTTGAGCGCAATGTATCCACTCACTGCCGCCATGACGGTACCCGCGGCTACCGCGGGCCACTGATCTGCGGGAATACCGCCCGATTCCCCGATCTGGACGGTGACAGCGCCCAGTATCGCGGGGATAGCCAATAAAAAAGAGTAACGCGCCGCCAGCCGGCGGTCAAGCCCCAACAGCAGGGCGATGGATATGGTCGTACCCGACCTGGAAACGCCCGGAATCAACGCCAGCGCCTGGCCCAACCCGATGAGCAGCGCATCGATCCAGGTTGTCTCTCCAAGGTCCCGGACGGGTCGCCGGGGGAATCTGGACGTCCACAGCACGGAACCGGTGACCAGAAAAGCGAAACCGATATAGACCGGTGCGGAAAACAGGCTCTCCAGCTCATCTTTCCATCCCATGCCGAACACGGCCGCGGGAACCGTCCCCACGGCGAGCAGTAACAAAAGTCGCAAAGACCGGCGGTCACCCTCGGTCCGGTCCGTCAATGCGCACCATAGGTCCGAGCCCAGCAACGTGATATCGGACCGAAACACGATGAGGACGGCCAGCAGGGTCCCGAGGTGTACCATGACGTCGAAGAGCAACTGGGTTTCAACCAGTCCGAAAAGTCGTTGGTACACCGCGAGGTGGCCGGAACTGCTGACCGGCAGGAATTCCGTTACGCCTTGCAGAAATCCAAGGATCAACGCGTGGTGCAGTGGGATGGGTTTTCGCTCCTGCCCGGTCTCTGGTCAAGAAGGCTGGCGCCTGGGCCGCCGCGAATACCGCCGGCGCGGTCGACGGCCCTGCTTTTTTTCGCTTTCCGGCTCCTTCTTGACTATGGGCTGTGCCTGCTTCGGCGTGGAAGCGAAAAAAGACTTGGCAAACTGCCAGAACAGCAGAAGCGGTAGAGAAGGCAACACCGCGTAGGCCAGCACCGGAGCACGCATGCACCACAACCGGAATACCACGAACAGGACCAGGCACGTGATCAGCGTGAGCCACCCAATCGCGATGGCCGACGCGCCGCCATGGAGATACACGGCAAGCACATAGAACAGCAGAGTCGTGGTCAACATGATGTTGAACGAGGGCATGAAGAGATTGACGCCGCCGATTACCTGGGCCGTACTGCGCCATTTCAATCCCTCAACGATCAGCGGTAGTCCGTCAATGCGGGCCCGACGCCAGTTGGATCTCAAGCGACTGAACACGGAGCGGCCGGGTGGGATAGCGGTCGTGCGGTCGTATACCCACGCTCTATCGGCATAGTGGATGACCACGTCGTGCCGCAGCAACTTGGTCAGGTATGCGCGAACATTGTCCAGCCGGGGTTTTCTTACGCCGTGTTTTTCCACCAGACGGCGAGAGATGCATAGACCGGTTCTATGTATCCCTCCACCCAGGCGGTACTTCAACGACCAACTCGTCAACCAGCCGGGTTTCAGGGTGCTCAGAATAGCCCTGCAGGCCGTACTCCAGGACCATTTTCTACCCGATACACTGTAGCCGGATTGGATGGCCAGGGCGCCCCTGGACAGTTTGTCGCTCATTTCACCCAGGTAGTTGGCGGAAATCCTGGACTCGATGTCCAAGATAATGTATCCGTCATGCCGGTCTTTTGCGGATAGACGCTCCAGCACGTCCAGGATCGCTTCGTCCGCGTCACGCCACTGCTGCTTCCCTGGACTGTAAACGATCGCGCCTTTCCCGCGTGCTATGTTTGGGGTCTGATCCGTGCAGTTCACCGGGGCGACGATCACGTCGAACATGCTGCGCGGATATTTGTTCCTGCGCAGATGCTCCACGGTTCTGCTGATCGAACCCTCGTCGTTGCCCGCGGGCACCACCAGGGCGAAGACGTGGCGGGGATATATAAGCGGCGCATTGCCGCGTCCACGTATCCGACCGGCAAAACTCAACACGAAGCCATAGACCACAACACAAATCCATCCGGCCAAGACGACAGACTCAAACAGAGTCAGATACGTCACGTCTTAACCTCCATGGAAGCGTTGTGGAACCATTACGAAAGTCATCGTTCATGATATTGCTTTCGATAGTATGATTTGTAACCACTGTCGTTCATGATCTCTTGCCACCACGGCTGGTGATCCACGTACCACCGCACCGTCTTGTCCAGCATCGTTTCGAAGTCGTACGCGGGTTTCCAGCCCAGGGATCGAATGCGGCCGCAATCCAAAGCGTATCGAAGATCGTGCCCGCTGCGGTCCGGAACGAATTCGCGCAGACTCGCCGGCCTTTCGAGCTTATCCAGGACCCGGTCCGCCAGGTCCCGTCCGCTTACCTCATAATTCGTACCCACGTTGTAGGCGGTTCCCGGTTGACCGGACCGGAGCACCTGGTCGATGGCGGAACAGTGATCCTGCACGTACATGTAGCTGCGCACTGCGCTTCCGTCGCCGTACACTGGAAGCGGTTTGTACCCCAGCGCATTGGTGATGAACACGGGCAGAACCTTCTCCGGATACTGGTAGGGTCCAATGGTGTTCCCGCCTCTCGTAATCAGAACGGGCAGTCCATAGGTGGTGTAATAGGACTGTACCAGCAGGTCCGCCGCGGCCTTGCTGGCGGCATAGGGGTTGCGGGGTGCGAAGGCGTCGCTTTCCACCGAGAAGCCGGAGGGCACGTGGCCGTACACCTCGTCCGTGGACACCTGGAGGAACCGTTTTACTTCCAGGCGCCGCGCGGTTTCCAGCAAGACGAAGACCCCGTTGTAATTGGTTTCGATGAATCCGGATGGATCGAGGATGGATCGATCGACATGCGATTCGGCCGCGAAGTTGATTACGGCGTCCACCCCGTGCATTGCTTCGTCGACCCGGGTCCGGTCCCGGATGTCCCCTTGAATGAACCGAAGCCGATCCGAATTCCCGCAGTCATCGAGATTGGCCGGGTTTCCGGCGTAGGTCAGGGCGTCGAGAACCACGACATGAGCGCCGGGATAGCGGTTCAATACGTATCGAACGAAGTTACTGCCAATGAACCCGGCTCCACCGGTAACCAGCATGGCATCCATTGAAAGCCCGGCTCCTCAGGATTTAATACGCCCATCGTCCGAATAACCGCGTTTTTCCCAATACCCTTTGTGGTTCTTGCGGGTGACCTCGATCCTGGTCAGCCACTTGACCTGCTTGTATCCGTACATGCCTGGAAGTACCAGTCGCACGGGCGAACCGTGCTTGCGCCACAGCGGTTCGTCGTTCATCTGTAGCGCCAGCATGCTGCTTTTCTTCATCGCCTCGCCAACAGGGATACTGCTTTCGTACTCATCGGCCCCGTAGAAAACGACGTCCCTGGCGTCCGGATCCACGCCCGCTTTTTCAAGCAGATCCCGCAGCCGTACACCGACCCACCGGGCTCTCCCCTGGGCGCCACCGACACACCGCAGTATGCTTTCCTGCGTGAGCTGGGGCCACTGGTGCAACTCCCCGTATCGGACTGCGAAGGGAGCTGTCACGGCACCTTCGATTTCGAGCGATTCATTTTCAATATCAATTTTTGGAGGAAAGGAAACGATGGCAACCGCGAAAAAACGGCGTAGCGGGGTCAGGCCTTCTTCGTCTTTTTCAACCGGACTAAACAAGGGGCCAGCCACGGAATGAAGCGTGGGTAGCGCAGTCCCACCGACAATGAGTCCGGCCGCAAGTGTTTCCAGGAAATGACGCCGGTCCATGAACGGGTCCTATCGGGATCGTGGTGGTTTACATCTACAGGCGGCCAGGGTGCTGGCTGCCTGCTGAAACGGAAACCCGGAATCGCCGTGGATTCTATCTTCACGCTTGCCATAGGTTACATGCGAACAGAGCGAATGTCAAGGCAATTGGGGCGTATGGGAGGGACAGGAACTGTGCCGGGCAAGCCCCTTCTTATTGGGTTTGATCATTTCACGGCCTGGGGTTAGAATAGCTGACAGGTTCTAACTCCAAGCCCGGAATGCGGGTCATGACTTGCGTACCCATAGACGGAAGGATAGAGACATGCTGCTCGAAAACAGGACGGTCGTCGTGACCGGCGCGGCAATGGGCATCGGACGGGCCGCGGCCCTGTGCTGCGCGGAGGCCGGGGGACGAACCGTACTTGCCGATATCGATGCGCCCGGACTGGAAGAAACGGTCCGCGACATCCAGGCCGCAGGGGGAAAGACCTCTTCACGGGTGGTCGATGTCTCCGTCGCCCGCCAGGTCGAGGAATTAATGGCCGGCGCGGTGGAAGACTTCGGCGGCATCGATGCGCTCATCAACTGCGCGGGCGTGCTCGAAGGCGCGTACGTACCCGTGGACGAACTGGACGAAACGGTGTGGCAACGCGTCATGGATACCAACCTGAAGGGTTCCTTTCTGACGTCCAAGTACGCGACAGCGATCATGAAGGAACAGAAACGCGGGGTAATCGTTCTGCTGTCTTCCGGTGCCGGTGTCCGGGGCGGGAGTTCATCGGTGGCCTACGGAACCAGCAAGGGGGGGGTCCACGGTATGGCGATCGTACTGGAGAGTCAACTGGCCTCCTTCGGCATTCGCGTACACGCGGTCTGCCCCGGTGGAATCGCCACCCCCATGAAATTGAGAAACATCGCCCAGGCGGCGGAATCGCAGGGCAAATCCGCAGACGAAGCGCTCAAGCAAGCGGCCGAGTACCTGGGAGAGCCCGAGGGAGTGGGCAGGATCCTGGCGTTCCTCGCGTCCGATCATGCCGATCATCTGCGACAAACCGTTTTCACCCGTTGAGATCGAGTTAAAGGAACGGCCTGTAGGATTGGCTTTTCACTGTACCTGTAAGATCAGCCTGTCATTTCGGCTTGTTTCTAGGGCATATCCAGGTCGGTTGTTATTTCTGCGCCGTGGACGCGAAGGCGTAACGCACCTCGTGAATGTACCGCTCGCCGGGACCCAGTACAACAGACGGCCATCCCGGCGTTCCCTGGTGATTGACGGCGTCGGGAAACGCTTGCGTTTCCAGGCAGAAAGCGTGGTGTCTGCCATAGGCGGCGCCTTCCTTTCCAGCAAGGGCGCCAGTCAGGAAATTCCCCGTGTAAAACTGCACTCCCGGTTGATTGGTCCGCACTTCCATGGTGAGACCTGATCGGCTGGAAGCCACTTGGGCGGCCGGCCTGACCTGTCCACCGGCATCGCGCAGGACGAAGTTGTGGTCGTATCCGCCTGGCGTGCCTGCCCCCGACGCGGGGATGGAATCCATTTCCGCGCCGATGGTCCTGGGCTGCGTGAAGTCGAAGGGGGTCCCGGCGACAGGCCTGATTTCACCGGTGGGGATGAGGTGGCTGTCGACGGGCGTATAGTCGTCGGCCAACAGGGTGACCTCGTGGTCCAGCACCGTACCGCCCTGGTGGCCATTCAGGTTCCAGTACGAGTGATTGGTCAGGTTCACCAACGTGGGCCTGTCGGTGCGAGCCTCCATGGTAATACGCAACTCGTCGTCTCCGGTAAGGGCATAGGTAACGGTCGTTTCCACGGTCCCCGGGTATCCTTCCTCTCCATCCCTGCTCGTATAGGCCAGTTCGACGTAGGGCCCCCCGCTATTCTGACCGAAATCCCTCGTTTCCCAGCGTTGCTTGTCGAATCCCCCGGATCCCCCATGAATGTGATTGGGGCCGGCGCTGTCGTTTACCGCCAGTTGATGAATCCGTCCGTCCAGCGTAAACCTGCCGCCGGCAATCCGGTTGGCGCATCGCCCGACGGTAGCGCCGAAGAACGGATGCTCCCCCAGATATTCTTCAAAGGTATCGAAGCCCAGGACAACGTCCACGAGATCTCCGTACGGTCCGGGGATATCCAGGGACTGGAGGATTCCACCATAATTCGTTACGCGCGCGGCCGCGCCACTCGCTCCGTTCAACGTGTACAGGTAAACGGGACGCGAACGAAAAGTACCCCACACGGTCTCTTCCACGGCACCCATATTGATTGCCTCCTCAATCTGGAAAATAACGCACGGCGCCCGATCCATCAACGTATAGTGCGAATGCATTGCCGGACCGAAGTTTCGAGACAGGGATCAAAGTACCGACTGTAGGAACAAAGGTACGCTGTTTCATCAAACAGGTGGGATTTCTGATGAACAGACGCGGACCCCGGGCGATCCTCGTGATGCTCGTGGTATTTAACTGAACGTTCCCTTTTCGACACCGTAATCATGGGAAACCTAAACAACATACTACCAGCTGCCGAGGAAGTATCGGCTGGCGAGGTTGCGTCGATGGGCGAGATACAGTCGCTCGTTCCAGCTCAATTTACCAGGGACGATTTGTCCCGGTGGGAACAGAAGGGACGCGGACTCGCCGTATTCAGATGCCCTGATGCGTTCTCCATGCCGGACATCGAGTCATTGGCCGGTACTTCCGTACTGCGGGACCCGGATGCAGACCAGGAGATTCCGGGTGAACCGGCCCGCGTCGTACTCAAATTGTCGTCCCGGTACACCCCCCATCTGAACAACCTGGTGAATCTCATCGTACTTCCGGCGTACAGGCGATCAATACCCTTGTATCTGTTCACTCCATGGGATCAGCGGGACCTGGAAACCGGTTCGGTCGCCATGCCGGTCAAAGAACGGATCGAGGAGTCCATGGTCCCGCTCCTGGGGGAACAACTCCGGACGCTCCTGGCCTGTACCTGCGTCGTCTTTTCTTCTCCAGGCGCGCTTGTTTCGACCGAGAAACCCTGGCTGACCCCTGTGGAGAGGATAATGTTCGACGTACTGACCGAATCGGGCTTGTCCTGCAGGCCGCATGTACAGATTGGAGCGAGTTTCGTCGACGCGCTGGTTGAAGACCAGCATGGAAATCGGGTGGCCGTCGAGATCGACGGCAGGGAGTTTACCCGTGGAGGTCAGCATGGGCGGGACGAGGTGCTTTCGGGTAAATACGATGTCCAGGATACAGTCCGGTTCAGCGGAAGCGAAGTCACGAGCGACCCAAACGGTTGCGTAGAACGGGCTTATTCGGCACTGGCCGGCCGAGAACACGGGAACGAAGTGCCGATTCCCGATCCGAAGCCTGACCTGGCCGAGGAACAGGCCAGGTGTCTTTCGCCCCGCGCCGGCGTGGTGCTTACCCTCGCTCCCGCGGGCTCGGGGAAGACGAGGGTCCTGACGCGGCGGGTGGTGGAAGCGGTGCGAGGCGGAGTCAAGGCCGGCCGTATACTGTGCGTGGTATTCAACAAGTCGGCGAGCGAAGTGATGTCCGAGCGCATTCACGGGGATGCCGGACTACCCGACGTGCATATCCGTACGCTGCACAGCCTCGGTTACGAGATCTGCCGGCAGGCGCCGGACAGTCCCTATGCGGGATACGGCGTCATTACAGAACGGTCCTTGCCCGGGGGATTGACGGAGCTTTTCAGGCAGGCGCTCAGAGAGGATTTAAGGCAGCAACAACCTGCCATCCCCTTCCCGTTTCCGGAGCATCTCGTCACCGCCTACGAGGAGTCCGTCTCCCGGGGTCGGAGAACATTGATTCCCATAGACAAAAACGACGCTTCGGAAGAGATCGAGGGGTAC
Organism: bacterium; assembly: GCA_965262815.1. Lineage (GTDB taxonomy): Bacteria > JAAXHH01 > JAAXHH01 > JAAXHH01 > JAAXHH01 > JAAXHH01. The sequence continues at coordinate 1,937,524 of OZ253560.1, forward strand.
GATGCACGGCAAGTCCGAAGAATAGCTACCGAAGTGGAATGCCGCATGAACGAAAAGTCCCTGATGACCTTTGACGAGCAGTTGTATCGCGCCGTGGAAGTCCTGCTCACCTGTCCCGCGGCACGGTCCACCTACCAGCACCGCTTCGATTCGGTCCTGGTTGACGAGGTCCAGGATCTCACACCGGTCCAGTTCCTCATGCTCAGGCTGCTTTCCCTGCCGCTCAACAACTTGTTCGCCGTGGGCGATGACGACCAGATGATCAATACCTTCACCGGCGCGGATCCCGAGAACATCCGCTCCTTTCAAAGGTGGTATCCGGGCGCGGTCGTTCACACCCTGGGCGAAAACTACCGATGCAGGCCGGAAATCGTAAACCGTTCCGCAAGCGTCATTTCCCACAACCTGGACCGATTTGAAAAACCAATCCGTCCGGTGCAGACTGCGGACAGTTCCCGCAAGGATACCATCCGGGTCCACAAATGCCCGTCCCTTGCAGCCGAGACAGACTCCGTGGTGCGCACGATCCATCGTTGGAGAAAATCAGGGTATGACTACGGGGACATGGCCGTACTGGTCCGGGTCCAGTCCATCGCGAGTCCCCTTCAATCCGCGCTCAAGGCCGCGGCTCTGCCCTTTAATCCCCTCGATGGCGGGGCGCTGTACCAGTCTCACGCCGGAAGGACCGTGGGAGCCTATCTCGACGTTATCGTCCGTGCAGAACGGGCTGATCCACTGTCGTACGCTGTCAGCCTGTCCTTCCCGTCCCGGCAGTTCACCAACATCATGCTTCGCGATGTGGCGATGGACGGTCACGCCATCTTTGAGCGAATGTACAGCCTGCCGGGTGACGTGGTCACCAAACTGGAGGACTACCGGTGTTGCATCGAAACCCTGCGAAGCATTCACGGGTCCCGGGACACGTCTCCGGTCGAGTTTTTCGAAGCATTGTTGTTACATTCGGGGCTCGGTGACTTTTACCACCGCAGGGACGAGACGAGCAGGCAGCGGATGGCCGCGGCCGACAAGGAATCCCTCGACACGATTCGACGGATGGCCGCCGGGTATTCTTCAACGGGTTCTTTCGCGGATTCGTACCTTCGATCCATGGCTTCCGATGAAGACGCGCAACCGGAAGATACGGCCCGCGATGGCGCGGACCAGGAAGATAGGGCGCACGACGACGCACAGAAGGATGATATAGCCCCCAAAGACCCAGAACGGGATGACCGGATCACCGTGACCACGATTCACCGGAGCAAGGGAGACGAATTCAAGGGGGTGGTCCTCTTTCACGTGGTCGAGGATATCCTGCCCCACCGCCGCATGACGGGTTCCGACGAGGACATCGAAGAGGAAAGGCGCGTGTTCTACGTTGCCCTGACCCGGGCCGAGGAAAGACTGTGCATAACGACGCAGCGGAAGCAGCCCTCCCGTTTCCTGGCCGAGATGAAACAAAAGCCGGGAGGTAACCGTCTTTCACGTTACCGGAAAAAGTGCTCGATGCCGGCCGTAGTTGAACGCTGCCGGCGGATCCTACTTAGATCCACCCGCGGCATCCACCGGCCACGTCGCGAGACCGTCCGGTGACAGGACAACGTACGATCGAGCTAGGTTCGCCACGGGACAGCTGTGGACCGGCACCACGCGGATCTTCGACCCGATGGATAGATCCACACCCCCGCGGCCGACTATGCCGTGTTCTTCCGAGACTTTTTCCACGATCATTTCGCTTTCGGCGTCCAGAAATCCGGATACCGGGTAGGCGAGCCCGAAACCCTGGTTGCCCGTCATCCCGTGTACGCCCGTATCCGAAGTCAGGGTCTTCGAACCGGCATCCGTAACGAAGTAGCGCTCGTTCCTGCTGATCACCGTGGTCAGCACCGACAGGGCGATGTCGGAAACCCGGGCTACACCCACGCGTACCGGAAGCAGGTCAAGAAAGACATAGTTTCCCGGCCGGATTTCCGTGATTCCTTCGAATGAACCGGTGGCCAGCACGGCCGGCGTGGCGCCTACGGAGACTTCCGGCACAGGAATACCGTCCGCCAGCAGGGCGTCGCGCACGTCAACCATGGCACGGCGTTCGTCTTCCGCAATCCCGGCGGCTTCGGCCATGGATTTCGATCCGTACACGTGGCCCGCATGGGAAAGGATTCCGCGGAAATCAAGATACCCGTGATCATGGATCATCCCGGCCAGCATCGGGATTCGCCCATCGCCCGGAAGCAAGCCGCAGCGATGCAGTCCCACGTCGATCTTCAGGAACAGTCCAACGCCCTGATTGTGGGCTTTCGCCCGCTCGCCCGCCACCTGTACGCCTTCCTCCGAGTCAGTCACCACGCGGATTTCGGCGTTATGAACTTTCCTGGCGGACAGCAGGCGATCCCACTTCGAAGGGGAAACCACCGGCCGGGCAACGGTGATGGATGTAAAGCCACCCTCGAGGAAAACCAGCGCCTCGTCCACCGTGGCCACGGTGACGCCCGACGCCCCCTGGTCGATCTGTCTCCTACCGATCTCGAGGGACTTGTGGGTCTTGGCATGGGGACGCAGTGCGACGCCGTTTTGATCCGCGAGACGTTGCATGGAACGTATATTGGCCATGAGCTTGCCTTCATCGAGCAATACGGCGGGCGTTTCCACTTCATTGAATATCGTGTCTGCTATCATGTCTGATCCATTGTTGTAAACAGCGTTAACAGCCGGGCCGGCCGTACTACCGAATGGCAGTAGATACCACGTTGCCAGGTTGCATCGAGTATACCTGGATTATACGCATAGCGTCAAGCCCGTGGCGTTTGGATGAAAGATAATCCGTGATAGTCTGGTACGAGTTTTTTTCCAACTTGACAGGGTGCATAAATGGATGACACCTTTTCAAACGATAGCACGGAACGTATAGCAGATAAACACCCTGGAGTGCGTACCATGGATAGGCGCAAAGCGGTGGAACTGGCAAGACAGTATGTCGAGAAGTCGAACTGTCATGTATTGGACGAAGTATTTCCCATGTTCGATTCCGACGCCACCTACCGGTCGTCGCAGTTCGGACTCTTTAAAGGCCTGGACCAGATCCGTGAGATGATGGCCGGGTTCTTTGCAACTTTTCCCGATGTGCACTGGACGGTGGACAAATATCGTTCGGTGTCGGACGACACGGCCTCCTTCGAGTTCACGATGCGGGCCAGCAATGGCGATACGGGGCAGTCCGTGGAGCGCCGAGGCCTGGAAACGATCATTTTTACGGATGAAGGACGAATCCGCCACATCGAAGTCGAGGTCGCGCAGCCGCGCTGAAGGACCGGTTTCGAGGTATCCATGCATCCCTTGCTCCCCGAGATACTGCGCGCGGAGGAACGTATCCGCCCCCACGTGCTCCGGACCCCCGTGATTCATTCCATGCCCCTTTCTGATTTATCTGGGGCTGATGTCCATCTGAAGATGGAAAGCGAACAGCATACCAATTCCTTTAAGGCGCGCGGGGCTATGAACAAGGTGCTTTCGCTGACCGGGGAGGAAAGATCCGTGGGTGTGGTCACCTCGTCTACAGGCAATCACGCCCAGGGTGTCGCCCGGGCCTGCATGATCACCGGATGTCCCGGTACCATCTACCTGCCCAATCGTGTCGATCCGTCCAAGGTTGAAGCGATCCGGCGGTATCCCGTGGACCTGGTCTTCAACGATGGCGACGCGCTGGAAACGGAACTGCACGCCAAGCATCAGGCAACCGTTCAGGGCAAAACCTGGATATCGCCTTACAACGATCCCCAGATCATCGGCGGCCAGGGCACCATCGGCATCGAACTGGCAAGCCAATTGCCCTCTGTTGACGATGTCTTGATTACCGTCGGCGGTGGTGGATTGATCGGCGGTGTGGCCGTCTACCTGAAAGAGCAAATGCCGGAAGTCCAGATCATCGGATGCCAACCCGAACGATCGGCGGCCATGTTTCATTGCATCCGCGCCGGTAAGATCATAGGTACCGACCATCATGAAACGCTCTCGGATGGTTCCGCGGGAGACGTTGAGCCGGGATCGATAACCTACCCTATCTGCCGAGATCTGGTCGACGATTATATCCTCGTATCAGAGGACGAAATCGGCGAGGCTATCCGGCTCATGGTTGAACAGCATCACAAGATCGTTGAAGGCGCCGCTGCCGTCTCCGTGGCCGCCCTGCTAAAGCGAAAAGACGACTTTCGGGGACGTACCGCTGTCATCCTCATTTGCGGCGCCAACATCGCAACTTCGACCCTCGCAGCCGTGCTGGCGTCGTAAATACACATCTATAGTAGATACACATCTTCAATCGTAGAGATTTCTTTCAAACGGAAGGGTCCCATGTCCCAATCACGTCCGAATATCCTGTTCATCATGTCCGACGATCACGCGGCGCACGCCATTAGCGCGTATGGCAGCCGGATAAACTCTACACCTCATATCGATCGGATCGCGGCGGAAGGCATGCGCTTCGACAACTGCTTCTGCACGAATTCCATCTGCACGCCCAGCCGGGCGGCCATTCTGACGGGTACGTACAACCACGTAAACGGCGTCACCACCCTGTCCACCCACCTGGACGGACGGTTGCTGAACTATCCAAAAGTACTCCAGGAACACGGATACCAGACCGCGGTAGTCGGCAAGTGGCATCTCGGCCACGGCGGAATCCACGATCCCACGGGCTTCGACTACTGGGACGTGCTGCCCGGACAGGGTCTGTACCACGATCCAGAAATGATTGAAATGGGAGAGAAGTCGACGCGAAGCGGATATACTACCGACCTGATCACGGACTACTCGTTGGACTGGCTGCGCGCACGGGACAGGGACCGGCCATTCTGCCTCATGGTTCATCACAAGGCGCCGCACCGTTCGTGGGAACCCGACGAGAAACACGCCGGCATGTATGAAAACGAAGATATCCCGGAGCCGGAAACCTTCGACGACGACTATTCAAACCGGGCCCGTGCCGCCGCGGCTGCCCGGATGCGCGTCGAGCGCGATCTCAATGCAGAGGACCTGAAGGTGCCAGTGCCGGAGAATCTGACTCCCGCCGAGGAGAAACGCTGGAAGTATCAACGGTATATCAAGGATTACCTTCGGTGCGTGGCTTCAATCGATGATAACGTAGGGCGGTTGCTGGACTACATCGACGAGGAAGGTATCGGGGAGGATACCATCGTGGTATACACGTCGGACCAGGGTTTCTTCCTCGGCGATCACGGCTGGTACGACAAGCGGTTCATGTACGAGGAGTCCCTGCGCATGCCCTTTCTGATCCGATATCCCAGGGAGGTCGCGCCGGGCAGCATTAACCGGGACATGATCTTGAACGTCGACTTTCCCGCAACATTCCTGGACTGTGCCGGCACTGAAGTACCCTCATCATTCCAGGGTCGCTCGTTTATTTCCCTGTTGCGGGGCGAGACCCCGCCCGACTGGCAGACATCCATGTACTACCGGTACTGGATGCACGGCGCCCACCACAACGTCTGCGCCCATTACGGCGTACGGACCCTGCGGTACAAACTGATCTACTATTACGGCGATCCGCTCGGCCAGGAAGGCGCGGTAGGTCCGAAGGAGCGTCCGGAGTGGGAACTATTCGATCTGGAGCGGGATCCCAGCGAGATGAAAAACGTCTACTCGGACCCCGAGTACGCGGAAGTGGTCGCGTCGTTGAAGGGGGAATTGAACCGGCTTCAGGAAAAGGTGGGGGATGCGCCGTATGGCGGCTAGCCGGGTTGATTTTGTCGGGCAAGCGTTTTAAAACTTGGTATTAAACAGGTTAGGAGTTACACTGGATTCACAACTACTAACATTGTCAGAGGAGAATGTGTATGAACTGCTATTTAGCTCGGTATTTTTGCATCGTGATTTGTCTCGTTGCTTGTGAAGACCTATTTGCACAAAAAGTGTCTTCGAAGATGGTAAAGGAAATAGAGAAAGAGTTAAAGGGACGTCAGTTTGTGCTGAGAGGCAGTATACATCAAAACCCAATGACTTACTATCAACACGAGGGTAATACCTACTATTACGCCCATTCCAGACGGTATCGTAACCTTTTCCGAATTCCCAAAGATGAACCGATCGAGATTCGATCCATTAAAGCAAAAGATGACCGTATCGAAGTCGAAGTCAGAAGCTCTCGACTGGGCAAGGGAGAGATTCGTTTTTCCGCGCCTTTGCATTCACCGGTATTGGGTCGAGAAGCATTTAAAACGGGTCTGGCCTTATGTTTCAGAATGGACGAAAATACACCCGATTCCGCAGCCTTGATTGGAAACACCAATAGCAATATGTACCACGTAGCATCCAGTAATCATTTACCTCATCCTGACAATCAGCATCCATTCAGTTCAATTGAAGAAGCGAAAGTCACGGGTATGCGTCCTTGCGGACTGTGCTTTAAGTCGACTCCGCTAGTAAGTGACTACGCCACTGAACGTGTACTTGGCTTGTACTCAGTACAGGTGATCCAAAGCGCGAATCAGATGGCAACTGATGATAGTCTACAGATGCGCGCACGGGTGATTGGAAAACGCGTGTTGGACCACTGGCCTATACCGCTACAGGGTTACGATTACCGATTCACAGTTATGGAAGACGATGAAATCAACGCGTACGCGGTACCTACTGGGTTTGTCTTTGTAAATCGAGGTTTGATGGAATCGTCAGAGAGCGATCTGGAGATCGAAGCTATAATTGCCCATGAAATCGCGCACGTAGAAAGGCGACATAGTTACCGAATCTACCAGAATCAGAAGAAGAAGCAACTAATCGCCAAGGGGTTGAGCATATTCGCCGCGGCAGTGGGTGCAGCTTCTGGGAAATCAGATGAAGAAATTCAGGTCTTGGGAGGACTAACCTACGTATTCGCAAAAGCAGCTACCGATGTTTTTTATGAAGGCTATCCGCGATCAATGGAGGAAGAAGCCGATGCGATGGCATCTTTATATATGGAGAGGCAGTATGGACAGCAAGGAATAGATGCCTTTAGCTTGGTGTTGAAAAAACTTCGGTATTATTCAGACTATTTTGTTGGTGAAGATGGAAAGAAACTAGACGCGTTCCGATCACATCCGTTGCTTGACGACCGGATTGTGGCTGTAATTGAATCTCGTGTCTCAGACTTCGATAAGCCGTTACGCGTGGTGGGGCGGAGTAAGGATGGAACTGAAGTGGTGACCATAGAAATGCACAGTCAACGATCGACCACGCCAGCTGTGGCGAAACGATACTCACTCGATTCTAGCCAAATCCTGGGTAAGGTGTACGCCACTGCTGACATTGGTAAGCCTCGAGAATTCAAGGACATCACATTTGTCACTTCAGACGGTAAAAAAATCAAGCTGGACAACAAAGAAGACTCACTCATTGGACCGTATGAAGATCAGGGGATTTTGTTGCGTGGTCAAATATCTGGCAACCTGAACGCTATTGAATTCAAGGAAGTAAAAGTTAACCTTCCCGGTTCGAAACTGAAATGGTTCTTGGTTGATTAGTAGAAATTTCAACCATGACTATAGTCGTACGCATCCGTTCTGCGAAAGTAACGGACAGAGACAGACAACTTGGTGTGAAGGGATGTTGACACTCGTGACGAGATGGGGGTACAACTAATCGAAGTCGACAGTTAAAGCTGGCTAGAAATACGGGCCGTATTATTAGTTTTGGACGAAACCTTTCAGGAAAGGTTTCTCTACTGAAAGATTCACGTCACGGATTATACGGCCCTTTGAATCTGTTCACCCTTCTGACACCAGCTTGCTCTTTGCAGGCTGAAAATGCACGGCGGCGACGGCCTTTCGCACGACATCCACGTTCTCGGTGAAGAGAATGCCGAGTTGCGTCAATGTCCGGTCCATCCGGGTATTCTTGTCGTGCACCGGGAAGATGTGCAGGTTCTGGACCCTGACCTTCATATCGTCCACCATCTCGCCGGCCATGACCACCAGGTCCGAGTCCTTGAGGGCCGAGAGTTTTTCCTCGCTGTATTCTTCCACACGTATGTTCATCTCGTCCAGGAACGTGCGCAGCACCCGGCTTACATCCACGTTGGATACGGCCAGGATTACCCGCTTGTACCGGTCCGGCGACAGGGATACGTTTTCGGTCCGCAGATCGGCGATGTACTCGGTGTGTTCCTTGAACCATCGGCGAATGATAGAGTAACCGTTCAGACGGAGCAGGCCGTTGCGCAACTGGCGGGCGGCTTCCCGCTTGTTCAGTTTCACCGCGTTAAAGGCCGCGCTGGCCAGCTTGGCAAGAATACGGTGCGGCGCGTACATGCCCATCATGCCTTCCATCACCGTGTTGACCAACTCGTAACGGGTCATGTTCGAGACGGGATGGTTGGCATGGTGGCCGTCGTAGTGGCTCCAGTCGTGGCTCAGGTACTCGCCGCCCTGGAGATCGTAGCGGATGGTGTCTTCTGACCCGGGCAGGTAGGTCAGGATCATGCACTGGGAAGTCGCAAGGTCCTTCTTCTTGGCGAATTCAAACTGGGTCTTGATGGTCTCCGGATGGTCCGAATCGACGCCGGCGATGAACATGGCATGGAGATCGATGCCGTGACCGTGGATAGAGTCTATGGCCCTTTCCACGTCAAGGGCCGTCTCTTTCTTGCCATAGAGTTCCAGTGCCGTCTCGTCAATGGATTCGAAACCGACCATTACCCGGTCGCATCCGGCTTCGCGCATCTTCTTCATCAGGGCCGGCTGCTTTGAAATCTCGTGGCGCATCTGGGCCGCCCAGGGAATTTGCAGCTTCCGGTCGATCATCCCCTGCATGATAGCCATGGTGCGGTCGACGGGAACGTTGAAGATATCGTCGGCAAAGAACAGGTAGCTGAAGTTCGGCATCTTCTTCAGGTAGGTTTCGATCATGTCGAGCACACGCTCGACCGAATGCCCCCGGAGCTTGTGGCCGTTCAGCTTGGTCACGGTACAGAAACTGCAGTCCCATGGACAACCCCTCTGGGTCTGCACGGACATGATGTTCAATTTACTCGAAGGCACCAACGAAAAATCAGGTATGGGCAGTACGTCGAGATCATCGGCTTTCGGACGTTCCGGATTGTGTACCGCCCCGCCGTTCTCTATCCAGGACAGGTTGGCAATTCCCCGGTAGTCCGCGCCGGATTCCAGGCACTTGATCAGTTCAACAAGGGCCTCTTCCCCTTCGCCCCGCACTACGAAATCACTATGCATCAGCGCTTCGTCCGGCACGAACGTCGGATGGGTTCCACCCATTACGATCGTCTTTTCCGGGTATACGTTCCGGATGAAATCGGCGTACTGGTAGGATCCAGGCGCTGTCGACGTCAACGAGGAGATGCAGATCAGGTCGGCTTCCGCGAACTCGTTCGTGTCGATGTCCTCCACCTCTTCCAACATGACCCGCACGCCGTATCCCAGATTGCGCAGGATCGTCGCCAGTACCACGCAACCTATGCGTGGGATATACGCGTCCGAGTACACGTGCAGATGGGAGGATTTCGGTTCGAGAAAGAGGATATGCTTAATCTGTTGTTGCATTTAAGGCTCCTGTAGGAAACCATTGGTAACTGCACCGTTGTTGGTGCGGTCTATTGTTGGTGCGGTCTATTGTTGGTGCGGTCTATTGCATGGATGCGATGAATCGGTCAAACAGGTAATCGGCGTCGTGCGGCCCAGGTGACGCTTCGGGATGATACTGTACCGAGAAAACCGGATATCGCCTGTGTCTGAGCCCTTCGAGCGTCCGGTCATTCAGGTTTATGTGGGTCAACTCCACCTCGGACTCGTCGAGGGTGGAAGCGTCGATTGCGAATCCATGATTCTGAGCTGTGATTTCCACCCGTCCCGATTCGCACTGCCTTACAGGCTGGTTGGCGCCGCGGTGGCCGAACTTCAGCTTGAACCGTTCTCCGCCCAGCGCCATGCCAAGTAACTGGTGACCAATACAGATGCCGAATATCGGCTTATGTTCGATCAGGATTTTCAACTCATCTATGGCATATTGAACGGCACCGGGATCACCCGGACCGTTAGACAACATGATGCCGTCCGGGTTCAAATGCAATACCTGTTCGGCCGTGTAGTCCGCCGGCAAAACGAGCACCTGGCAGCCCCGGCGGGCCAGGTTTCGTAATATGTTGTGCTTGACTCCGTAATCCATCACCACGACCCGGTAGATTCCGGGTTCGTCAAAGTCTTCCCAGATCTTCTCCGGATTGTCCCCGTCAAGGTCCATGTAGATACGGCGTTCTCCCTCCCACCGGAATGGACGATCAGTGGTTACTTCGCGGACCAGGTCCATGCCTACGAGGCTGGGCACGGCATTTGCTTTTGCCACAAGCGTATCAGGGGTCGCCGAGCCGGAACTTATCACACCGCGCATGACTCCGTCGCCTCGAAGGCGGCGGGTCAGTGCCCGGGTATCGATGCCGGAAATGCCTACAACACCATGGTCGGTCAGGAAACGATCGAGACTGCCGGTTGCACGCCAGTTGCTCGGGTTTCGCTGGTATTCCCGAACCACGAATCCTTCCACGTGCGGGTGAAGCGATTCCAGGTCGTCGGGATTCACGCCGTAATTCCCGATCAAAGGGTAGGTCATGGTTACGATCTGACCTTTATACGACGGGTCCGTCAATACCTCCTGATACCCGATCATGCTCGTGTTGAAAACGACTTCTCCCACCTTTTCCCCGGTAGCGCCGAAGGATTCGCCTTCATAGACTGTGCCGTCTTCCAGGGCCAGCCATGCCTCCATACACGCTCCTTCTAAGGGATATCAGCGGGATCCATTCAAATATTAGGATTACGATACCCGGAACAGACCGGCATGTCAAGGAAATTCGATCCAGACACACACTCGGACGAGCGCTTCCGATATCCATCTGAGCAAGCCCTGATGAACGCTGTTTACGCTTTACTCGCGTCGGTGTTGCAGGTATATTACGAAGCCACCATGGAGGAAACTGAATGGCTTTTCTGAACGTGTTGATGCTGTTGGGGCTCGCCGCGGTCGCCGTGCCGGTACTCATTCACCTGTTTCATCGCCAGCGAGTCTCCACCGTCGACTTCAGTTCCGTCATTTTCATCAGGAATCACCACCTTCAACGTTCCCGAGCACTCAGGCTCCGGGAACTGCTGCTTCTGATCCTTCGGACGCTCATCATCCTGTTACTGGTGCTGGCTTTTTCACGACCGGTGATCGAAGGCGTAGCGGGTTCACTGCTGGGCAGCGGTCTTAAACAGAGAACCGTATTCGCCATTGTGCTGGACAACTCGTACAGCATGGGTGCAGGGAGCCACGAAGACACGCCGTTCACCGCCGCCATGGGCGAGGCCGGCCGGATCATCGACTCGATGCGCGACGGTGACGAGGGATTGCTCGTATTGTCGGCCGCACCTCCGGAGGTGCGGCCAGCCGTTCCCACAACGCACATGGAAACGCTCAGGAAACTGTTGACGGACGTGGAAGTCTCCGAAAGATCCGGGCATATCGCAGGCGCCCTGAACCTTGCACGGGAAAAACTGGCCGGCATCGTTTCGGCGAACAAGCAGGTATACCTCCTGTCGGACTTGCAGCGAAGCGACTGGCAGGCCCTGGAGGAATACGCCGCGACAGACCCGCTGGAACCCTCCCTTCAACTCCATCTGTTTCCCTTCGAGGCCACGGGGGTGGACAACGCCAGTATCGACGAAGTTTCCGTAAGCGAAGGTCTGTTGATCCGCAATCAACCGGAACAGTTCGTCGCGACCTACACCAACCGGAACAGTACCGCGATAGACGGCCGGGCCGTCAGCCTGACCATCAATGGTGAGAAAAGGGACAGCCGCCAGGTATACGCCGACCCGGGTGAGACCGGAGCGGTGCAGTTCAACGTACTGATCGACGAGCCGGGGAGATACAGTGGATACGTGGAATGGGACGAGGATGATATCACCGCGGACAATCGACGTTACTTCACGCTTGCCATCCCGGAAGCCATCGGTGTTACCGCGGTCGGCCAGGCGGAATCCCGGTATTTCATCGAGCAGGTGCTGAAACCGTCGGGCGGACTGGTGACTCCCGTAGAACTTCGGACTGCATCCGCCGAAGTGTTGAACAGCGATCTGTACGAAACGGGCGTGCTGATCGTGGATGGCGGTGTGGAACTGACGCCAGCGCGGCTTTCAAGCCTGGAGCGATACATCTCTTCCGGCGGGGGCGTCCTGATGTTCCTGGGCAGCGGGTTGGATTCGGCCGGGTACGGGAACGGTTTCTTCAAAAATGTTTTCGGCGCTGCGATCACGGGTAAAAGGGGGACCCCCGGCCAGAAACAGTCCTTTCTCCGCCTGGACCAGGTCGACCATGAGCACCCGGTTTTCCATTTCGCCGGTCGTTCAACCGACGCGTTGTCGACTGGCGCGGCCCGGTTCTACGTGTCCTATACAATAGACGCGGAATCTCGCGCCCAGGTGATCGCCAGGTTCACGGACGGCACGCCGGCGATCCTCGAGGGGCGATTCGGGAGCGGCCGGGCACTGTTGTTTGCATCTGACTTAAATACCGGATGGAGCGATCTGGCGCTGAGAAGTATGTTCGTACCGTTTATGCATAGAAGCGTCCGGTACCTGCATCCATCTGTGGCCGTGGCCGAAGGAAGTTTTATTGCGGGAAACCAGGTGGAGCAACCGCTGGTTCCAGCTGCTTCAAGTAACGACCTGAGCCTGGAATATCCGTCTGGAGTTTCGGAGGCGGTCAACACCCGGGTCGGCCGCCATGGGATTACCGTAGAGGTACCGGATACGAATCAACCCGGCGTGTACCTGCTGCGGGACGATGAGGTCGTTGTACGGGCGTTCGCGGTCAATCCGGACACGCGGGAATCTGACCTTGAACGTCTTCCCCTGGATCAGGCAGTTGGATTGTTTGGGGATGACGCGTCCGTCGTTCTCATGAGCGAGGGATCCTTCGCGGGCCTCCAGGCCGTCGGGACTTCTGGTACTACGGACCGGTATGAAATATGGAAATCGCTGATTGTCCTGGCTTTGCTGCTTCTGCTGGTTGAATACTGGCTTTCAGGCTCAAGAACCGGGGGCAACGTTGATCGGACGCCAGGCAACGAATTCGAGACGATCCGCGATGACACCAGGGCGACCTTCGGGAACGGACTGGCCGGCCGGATACGACAGCGCCTGGACAGGTATGGCAAGGCGATCGGGATTGTCGAATAACCAGGATTGGAACCACTATCCTAATATAAGATCCAAACCTATGCACGAAATGCACGAAATACCTCGAAACCACCGTGAACGCGCGCTGCTGATCGGTATGGTTCCCTCCAGCGAACGAATCGCCGAGATGGAAGAATCGCTCGATGAGCTGGCCCTGTTGGCCGATACCGCCGGAGCGGAAATCGTGGGGCGGGTCATTCAGGTCCGCAGCGCCATGCACCCGGCATATTACATCGGAACGGGCAAGGCGAAGTCGATCGCCGAGCAGTGCGAGGCGGAGGATATAGACCTGGTGATTTTCGACGATGATCTCACGCCGGCCCAGGTGAGGAACCTCGACCGAGTCATCGAGCGGCGCATTCTGGATCGCAGCGGTCTCATCCTGGACATATTCGCTTCTCGGGCCAAGTCGAGGCAGGCCAAACTGCAGGTCGAACTCGCACAACTGCAGTACATGATGCCGCGCCTCACGAGGCAGTGGGACCACTTGTCCAGGCAGGAGGGTGGCGTGGCGGGGGGATCGGGTGGCGCCATCGGAGTGCGGGGTCCTGGTGAAACCCAGCTCGAGATCGACCGAAGGTTGATCCGTGGGCGTATTACCCACCTGCGCAGGAACCTGGACCACGTGGTCGCTTCCTACAATCGCCAGCGCCAGCGAAGAAGCGCCATGTTCTGCATCACCCTGGTCGGTTACACCAATGCCGGCAAGTCTACGATATTCAATGCGTTCACCCAGGCCGACACACTGATCGAAAACCGGCTGTTTGCCACGCTGGATGCGACTACGCGCGTGATAAACGTGACCGACGGCCAATCAGTACTCCTGTCGGACACCGTGGGTTTTATAAGAAAACTGCCCCATCACCTGATCGCTTCTTTCAAGAGCACGCTGGCCGAGGTATACGACGCGGACCTGCTCCTGCACGTGGTGGACAGCGCCCATCCCAATCACGTTGAACACATCGTTACGGTGAACCAGGTACTGACGGAACTGGGGGTTTCCGATCTGCCCATGCTGCTGGTCTTCAACAAGGCCGACCAGTTGGAAAACCAGGACGCGCTGGACATCCTGAGTCTTTCCTATCCCGGTGCCATCTCCGTCTCCGCTCTGGATCCCGGGGACATTGACCGTTTGCGAAACAGGATCTCAAGGTTGATCGATCAGCGCCGCGTAGAACTCGAACTGCTGATTCCCTACGAGAATGGTCATGCCGTGTCCGTCGCGTACGAAGCGGGAGATGTACTGTTCCGGGAAGATGATTCGGAGGGTGTTCGTCTGACCGTCCGCATGATGCCGTCCGTGGCCGGACGGCTTGGCAAGACGTTAGACGCATATATTTGCAGACACGCGGAATGAAACAGGGCCGACGCTACGGTTTGTTATCGCGCTCCGTATTTTCTTCGGGCAGCATGTTTGGTCCCGGTAAACCCTGGAAATCCAAGTGGTACCGTTCGCTGATGAGAAGGAGGTCCTGCCGCCACTGGGGGTTGTAAAGTTCTCCTTGCGCCGAAGAGTGTACCAGTTCATACCTCCCTATACCCCTCCGATCTCCAAAGATGAAGAAATGACGTCCGCCGTCGGAAGTCCTTGATGCGTCTCCCGGAACGCCTTCCGTGTAATACCAGATCTGGTAGGATTTCATGATGTTATCGCTGTCGTGCCGCTCGATCTCTTCCGGCTGACCATACCGGATGAACATCGTGCCCCGGTCGCTTTCGGCCCCGCCCAGTTGATAGTCCGCGTAGGAAAATCGCTCGTTGAACACCATCATGGATTCGTTTTCCAGCGTTTCGGGCGTTGGATCCCGCATGCGCCAGAAAGCGATCAGAAACTCGGTCTTCCCTTCCAGGTCGAGATTGTCGAAAAGGTCCCGCTCCCGTTTGGCCGCCAGTATTGCGAGCATCCTCCGTCCCCGCTTCGCCTGCTCCTCGGTCAACACCGTGACGGGCGGCGGCGGCGGCGGCGGCTGGACGATCTCGAATACGGCCGAACTGAAGGCTTCATTGCCGGACCCGTTGTCCCTGACGGTCACCTCCAGGGTATAGACATCTTCCGGAAAAGTCATGTAGTCCAGTGCGATCACGTCCAGTCCTTCTGTACCCGATATCCGCCGGTTTTTCTTGGGAGGAAGGGGAAAAGTCATATCGTTGGTGTGACTGGTTACCGAGGGGTAGATGTCGTAGACGGATTCCGCACCGGTCGAGTCGGGGGACAGGTTGTATATCTCGAAGTAGAGGTACATGGTGCGGGGTTTGTAACTGCCGTCTTCGGGCATCTCGGCCCACTTCTCGAATATCCGAAGGGGATTCGGAAGGACCAGGAGGCCGTTTTTCGTGAATCGGTTGCTTTCTACGGACCTTTGGATGAGCGAGGAGAACTGTATTCCGCTTGTGGTCAGGTCCGGGGTATTCAGCACCTGGGCGACAAAGGGTTTGACGGCCTCGCCGACGCGCTTGGAATTCAGGTCGGTCACGAGAACCTTCGCCCGGTACGAACCCGCGGAAACTCCCGCGGCGATCTGCTCGTATATCACCCTTTCCTCGCCTCTGCGCGTAACGACGACGGGTCGGTCCGTCTGGTACTCCCTCGTCTGTACCGTATGAAAGGCTATATTGTCCTGGTCGTCGATGATGGTCAGATCGATCGAAAAGGTAGCGACATAGACCCTGTCATCTTTCTCTTCGAGGGTAAACTCGCTGGGACGGCACAGAAAATAAAACTCCAGGTAGGTCTGCCCATCCGTCCCCCTGAAGCCGTTCACGTCTACGGCGAAATCGATCTCACCTGTGCTGTTTGCCGGCAGCAGGACGGGATCGCCAGCGACGCCGAAGGAATCGGATTCCACCGATGTCGAATCTTGCACGGAGGCGAGTGCGGACCCTGAGCCAATCAGAAACAGTATACACATCAATCGGCAGTAGATTCGTACCACTTCGGTTATCTCCCGGTTTGGGTCAAATACGGGTACTGGAATGCATGAGAACCCGGTGGTCGCGATTCGTCCGAAGCAGGGATATCGATTGACTTGCGGTTAGCAAACGTCAATCTATGATATCCCGTGGACACGCGCTGTTGCGTCCTTATTGTAAACCGTAATCTATAGCATTTCTGGCTGTCAGGCAACTTATTTGTCTAGACAACCGGGTTCGTTCGACCGGTTGTGTACAGGAGGATTCCATGTTGCGGCTTTGGTCGGATCGAATCATACCTCCCCTGATTCGTTCAGAGTTTGAAAAGCACCTGCATTTATGCGGCTCAGCCGAGGAGTCGCCCGAAGATCCGCTCCGCGCCCTGCCCGGCGCCCATGCGATCGTCGCCGGCGCTCGGCGGACATATGACGGGAAGTTCATGGACCAGTATCCGGACCTGAAGGTGATCTGCAGGACCGGGATAGGCATCGACAACATTGTCGTGGCGGAAGCGACGGAAAGGGGCATCGCGGTCTGCAATACGCCGGAGGGCCCCACCCTGTCCACGGCCGAAACGGCGATCGCCCTGATTCTTGCCGCGGTGAAGGATTTAAAGCGTGTTTCCAGGTCATTCGTAGAACAGCCTGAGCGGGACTACCTGACAGGATATCACGGCATGGAGGTATTCGGGCGTACGCTGGGACTGATCGGGCTCGGCCGAATCGGCAGCCGCGTGGCCCAGGTGGCCGTCGCCCTCGACATGCGGGTGGTAGCCTACGATCCTTATATCGGGGATGAGCGGGCGGTGGAACTGGGCATCGAACGGAAGCAATCCATCGCGGCCGTGCTTTCCAGGTCGGATGTTGTTTCGGTGCACGCACCCTTGACAGAGGAAACCCGCCACCTGATGAACGAAAACCGGTTCGAGCAGATGAAACAGGGCGCTTTTTTCGTCAACGTGTCGAGGGGCGGGCTCGTGGACGAAAATGCGCTTTGCGCCGCGCTCGACAAAGGTCATCTGGCCGGAGCGGCCCTGGATGTCTGGGATCCCGAACCTCCATCCCGGGACAACCCGCTCCTGCATCGCGACGACGTTTTCGCTACTCCGCATATCGCCGGGGTGACCGTCGCCAGCAGGGAACGCATGTGGAGGATGGCGCTGTCGATGGCCCTTCAGGTTTGGAATGGACGGAGGCCGGATCATATCGTCAATCCTGAAGCCCTGTCCGTTACCTGAATACCTGTACGTCGGCTGCCCTCGGAACGTCGACGCCGTGTTTCATGCGCATGATCTCTTTCTGGCGTTCGGTGAGCAGATCGAACCACTCGACGGGAAACCGCTCATGGGGATCGTACTGAAACATGAGCATGCGTTTTCGGTAGTGGGCGAAGAGCGCGTGGCGGTTGGCACGGCTGTTATTGGCGCCTCCGCCGTGCCAGCACTGACCGTTGAACACGAGGACGCTCCCGGCTGGCGCGGAGGGCTGAACGTAGTACTTGACTTCCACCCCCGGGGCAGGGTGGCCCAACCCGCTTTTATGGGTACCCGGAACGACCCGCGTTCCTCCGTTGGTCGGGGAAAAATCGTCCAGCATCCAGACCGTGTTCATCATGACCGGTGAGGCCATGTTGAGCATTTCCGGTGGAATATCGCTGTGAAACCCCTGGTTGCCGTCGCCAGGCCGTACTATGCGGCTGTTCAGGCTGCCCAGAATCAGGGTTGATTCCAGGTAGTGTTCGAGAATGGGCAGGATGCGGGGATGATCGATGACCGGAAAGAAAACGGGATCGAGGGTAGGCAGATTGCTGACGTGGCTGCAGGATCCCTCGCCGCCGCGCTCCTCGCCGACCTCTTCGTTCAGGCGGATCAGCGATTTGCGCAATGCTTCGATCTGTTCGGGCGTCAGCACCTGCTCCACGACCGTGAATCCGTACAGGTCCAGTTCGTAGATTGCGTTTTCGAGTTCGGTCATGTCTATTCCAGGTATTCGCCGGGGATCCTCGTACCTTCGTACCGGGCATCCGCGGGGCGGTGCAGAATGGGTGCGGGCACTTCGTCCTTCCAGTAGTCCGGCACGGTCGGTGGACGGTTGTGCCAGCCCAGGAGCAGCGTTCTCCTCCTGTCGCTGTTGTTGCCGCGGGCCGTGTGCAGGGCCCTTGCTTCTCCGATCACGAGGTCGCCCGCCCGTACGGGCAGATCGACGGCATCCGGGTGTTCACCGAACATGGCCGGATCGTTTACATCGGCGAAGTACGCGGTCTCCTGGTGGGCGACTTCGACCTGGTCGTGAAGCGGGATGCGCTTCCGGTGCGTCCCGGGGATGACGCGGAAGCAGCCGTTCTCAAAGTTGGTGTCTACGAGATAGTAGGAGAAAAAGATGGTCTGGGGCCATGGCGCCATGCTGATCGGATCGTTCCACGCCATCCAGTCCTGGTGCCAGTAAAGGGGCGGTCCGCCTGCCGGCTTGCTGAGAATGATGATGGTTCCGGAAGCCGTGAAGTCGTTCAGACCCATGGCGTCCAGAATATCCCACGTTGCAGGCCATTCAAGCAGTTGCTGCATTACGGCGTTATCCTTGCCGAGCACGTGCAGGTCGGAGCCCTGGTATTGCCATTTTTGGGGATGTTCAGCGGTGTCCAGCAGGTGGTCCGATTCTTCTCGCAGTTTATCCAGGAAGTCACCGGTCAACACGCCCTCGATGTGACAGTACCCGTCGCGGATCAACTGCTCCCGCTGCCGCGTGCCCTCTGCCTTTGTCATTTCCCCGCTCCTGACACTCGCATACGAAGCATCGTACCTGTTAACATATCCGTTTCATCTACCTGTTGCCACGGGACAATCCATTGTCCACCAGGTAGCTGTAGCTTTTCTTCACGGCTTCTACCATGTCCGTCGCGCAACTGTCCAGTTCGACAATGTGCCATTCGGTGTGGCTTTCACCAGCCGCGATCACTCCGGGAAGATCAACTTTTCCCTCGCCCAGGGCGGTCATGTCCGTATTTCGTAAACACGGTCCGTCCTTCAGGTGAAGCAGGGGTGCGCGGGCGCCCAGTTGTTCCAGCACAGCGGCTGGATCGGGACCGCCGACCTGAACCCAGTATACGTCCACCTGGAAAAATACCTCAGGCGATAGGGATTCCAGGAGGATTTCCGTCGCGGTCCGCCCTTCCACTTGCAGGTACTCCCACCAGTGATTGTGTATCCCGAAGGTTAATCCGTGGGGCGCTACCGCGGCTGCCGCCTCGTTGAAACGGTCCGCCGTCCACCTGATTTTGTCCACTGAACTGTGGTCTTCCGGGCCCAGTCCCGATACCACGCGGGTGGTGCCTAGCACGCCGGCGGTATCGATAACATAGGAAGCGTTATCCCCTACGGGTATGGGCAGGTGGGCGCTGGGTACCTCGAGGTCCAGGGAGCGAAAGAGGTTGCCGGCCGCTTCCGGCGTGGTACCGGGGAAACCGGCGGGTTCAACGCCCGCGTATCCGATTTCCGCGGTCAAATTCACCACGTGTTCATAATCCTTTTCGGCCAATTCTCTAAGCGTATAGAGCTGCAGGGCTACGGGAGGGGGCATGTTACGGTACCTCTTTCTATAGGTTTCAGACAGCCCCTGGGCTGTTCGCCGCAGGTATTCCAATCTATGGTTGTTTTTTAAAATCGGGATGAATATACGAAGCGTATCACCCGCGGGCAAGCGAATCGTCAGCCGACGTTGAATTCAATGTTTCCTTCGCCGTTTGACAGGGCAGCGTCACCCTTGCGCATCATGCGGAGCACGCTTTCCTCGTGGGTAACTTTTACCAGTTCGCCTGAATCAAACCATCCCAGGTCGTGGGACTCATCGCTTACTTTCAACGGTTGCTCACCGGCGGCGATCAGCAGGTAACGGAGGTCATAGTGATGATGGGCGGCAACCCCGGCCCGCGCAGGAATCTCGTGTATGTCCACGTCCAGGGGGACGAATCCTTCCGGCGCCTGGTAAATCCCGAAACCGGTCAAACCGGATTCTTCTTCGGCTTCTCTCAGGGCCACCAGGTGTGGCAGGGCGCAGCCATCGGCATGGCCGCCCAACTGCAACCAGCGATTGAAGATCCGATGCCGGGTCATCAGGAACTTCGAACGATCGGGCGAGACGATCCAGGCCGATCCGGTGATGTGTCCCGGCATGCACGTTCTTTCAAAACAGTCGGGGCGGCCTGTTACCAGCATACGAAACCGTTCCACCGCGTCTCGTTCATCCGGATATCGCGCGAGGTAATGATCCAACAGCTTTAGTAGATTCCTTCGGTTCGGCGAACCCGCTCCTTCCCCTGTACCCTGTCTCATCATCTCGATTCCCAGTAGCAAGGTACATCCAGTTCATTTCCCAGTTCACGGAGTGACTAGATATGCGAATCGTCAAGCGGGATTCCGTTGATGCTGAAATCGGCTTCCCGTTCTGCCTCCAGTTCACCGGGAAGCAAGGTGCGGTCCAATCCTGGTAGAGGATCCATGGCGTGAATGTTTTCCCGCAGTGCTGTGACCGTTCGGGTGTAATCGCCCGGATTACCGATGAAAGCTGGATCCAATACGATGGCAGTGAGACTGCTGGTGGCACCCGGATAGCGGAGTTTGATGGATGAAAGCGCGTCCACGGGCCAGGTCATCATGATGGAGGTGACCTGGTAGGCCAGCCCCTTGATCAGCGGGAGTATGCTGATTTCAGCGATCCTGAGCTGGTTGTCGGGCATATCCAGGTGCGTTCCCATGTCGATCAGCACGGGCGGTTCACCCTGCTCCGCGGGGAATCCGAAACTCACAGGCGGGTTGTTCAAAGCATGGATGACAGGCTGCGGATGATCGAAATGAAGGGGACTCATGGGCGTGCTGTAGTACAGGCAGATCATGCCCGCCGCCGTGGCGATGCGCGTCCAGTTTCCCACCGATCCCGTATGACCGCAGTGGGTTGCCGTGGCCAGGCAGATCCCCGTCGACCGTGCCCTTGAGACTGCCGAACGTATCGCCCTGGCGGAGACCAGGTTCCCGATTCCTCCGTCACCGTCCCACTGCACCACCGCGCCAGCCTCCTGGCGGATATTGATATTCGGCCTCGGATTGTACTTCTCAGTTTGAAATGACTTCACGTAGGCCGGAAGCTGGCGGGTTCCATGGCTGAGCACGCCGCGCAAGTCCGTAGCGGTAAGGAAATCCGCCATTTCAGTAGCGTGGGCGTCGGTCAATCCCGATTTCAGCATCGCTTCCCGCGAAAACCGACGCAGGGCCTTGACACTGTAGCGCGTATTGTTATAGTCAACCGGTGTGATGGCCATGAAGTCCTACAAATCCGTGTCCGATTCTTGATGTCGTCTGTTGCATGCCAACCGAGCTACTGCTATGCCGCAGCGCGCCGTCGGGAATCTCGATATCATAGGACGGCGTCGCCGACCTGGTCACTCTACCTTAATAAGTTCGGTTCGTTAGTTCAACAGCTATCCGTAGCTTTCAGATCTGAAATCACTGTGCATTGACATGCGATATGACGAAGAGTACTTTCATAGACTTTACTGCCGTTCACCTGATGAAGAAGCACATTCGACACCCCTGCTAAAAAAGATGTCACATCAACCTCTAAAGGACCAGGTGGCAGTCGTCGCCGGCGCCACGCGCGGCACGGGACGCGGAATCGCCCGTATGCTCGGAGTGGCTGGCGCCACGGTCTATTGCACCGGACGAAGCGTGCAAGGACATCCGGCCACGGCAGGTCGTCCCGAGACGATCGAGGAGACCGCCGAGATGGTCACGGCCGAAGGGGGGCGCGGAATCGCCGTCCGGACGGACCACACGGTCGACACCGAGGTGAAGCGGCTTTTCGACCGAATCCGGGACGAACAGAACCGCCTCGATATCCTGGTCAATGACATCTGGGGCGGTGACGAACTGACCGAGTGGGGGACTCCGTTCTGGAATCTCGATACGGGCAAGGGTTTCAGTATGCTAGAGCGGGCCGTTCATACCCATATCATTACCAGCCGCCATGGCGTGCCGCTGATGGTCGAACGTAATTCCGGACTGATCGTGGAAGTAACGGATGGAGATACGACGGGGTATCGAATGAACCTGTTCTACGACCTCGCAAAAAACTCCACGATCCGGCTGGGTTACGCGATGGCGTGTGATCTCCACAAGCACAATATCACTGCGCTGACGGTTACCCCTGGTTTTCTGCGGTCCGAAGCAATGCTGGACTGGTTCGGGGTCAGGGAAACCAATTGGCGCGACGCTATCGCGGAAGATCCCTATTTCGCGGAGTCGGAGACGCCGTGTTACATGGGAAGGGGTGTAGCTGCCCTGGCGGCCGACCCGAACATAAGGTCCAAAAGCGGTGGATTGTACTCCAGCGGATCACTCGCCAGAGAGTACGGGTTTACCGATCTCGACGGGCGCCGCCCTGACTGGGGACGTTACTTCCCTGCCAGGGTACATGAAATCGTCGACAAGGACGAAAAGCCGGAGGAGATGAGCCTGTACGTGGTTCGCGCCAGGCTTCACCAGGTCGAATTGGACCCCGCCGCGAAAGAGGAAGTCCAGCGCCTCCGCGCTTATCTGGACCGGTACGGTTGATGGATGGCGAAGCTGCAAAGCTGCAAGCGTTTTGTGCAAGATTTTCAAAGGCATGATTGATAAATTACCGATTTCAACTGGAGCGTCAAATGCAAGATAAACTGATCAGGTTCAGTGATCTCGAAAGAACCGATGCGGAGGTAATAACCCGTGTACCACTTGGCACCGGGGCCACGGAAGGGAGCGTACATGAGAGCGAGCTCCAAGACATCTTATTTAGATTTCCGCAAACTATGCCCATAGCAGCCATCGATCCTGCCTACGACGGTATAGTTCCGGTTTGTAAGGAATTGAACACATCTGCGGGATTCGTGGATGCTTTCTTCGTTAATCCTCTTGGAAAACTTGTACTTGCGGAATTTAAACTTTGGCGAAACCCGCAGGCGCGACGAGAGGTGATCGGCCAGATACTCGACTATACTAAGGAACTGGCTTCTTGGAGCTACGAGGACCTACAACGCGTTGTTTCGCTAAAAACTGGTAAGAAAGGAAATGTCCTCTATGATATCGTTCGTAAACAATTCAATGACCTTAGCGAGGCTGAATTTGTTGACAGCGTGACGCGGCATCTAAGTCGTGGCGAGTTTCTACTGCTGATAATAGGTGATGGTATTCAGGAAGGTGTGGAGAATATCATTGATTTCGTGCAGAGGCACAGCGGACTACATTTTAACCTGGCACTTGTGGAAGCCGCCCTGTATCGGGACTCTTCCAATCATCTTCTTGTTCATCCTCGTGTGTTGGCACGTACTGAGATTGTACAGAGATTTGT
Organism: bacterium; assembly: GCA_965262815.1. Taxonomy (GTDB): domain Bacteria; phylum JAAXHH01; class JAAXHH01; order JAAXHH01; family JAAXHH01; genus JAAXHH01. The sequence goes on from OZ253560.1 coordinate 1,961,024, forward strand.
TGTTGAAGGCGAAACGGGAGTGGTTGTCCCAGTAGACATCGATGACACTGGTGATGGTGATCAGAGTGATACTCTATCGGAGTTGGAACAGGAGAATCTGAAGTTTTGGAATCTGGTGGTTGATGGTTTTTCGTTTTCGGATACTACAGTTGAAATAAAGACATCTTTGTGGCCAGTTTCCCCCAAGGATTCGACCGTTTACATACAGATTGAGAACACGTCATATAACGGTTGGGCAATGTTTTTCGGAGCGTTCCTAAATCGAAATCAACGACTGATGGGATGCTATTTGTCTGTACGAAAAGGCCAGGCGAGGGAAATTCGCATTTATGAATCGCTTAGAGCATCATTCGACGAACTACAAAAGGAAATTGGGCGTGATCTGACCCATTGGCTTAATTCGGTGCAAAGACCAAGAATCGGATTCAAACGAGAAGGCAGTTTGTCCTTTTTGTCCGGAAGTGAGAATGACAAAAATTTCCAAGATGCAGTATCGTGGATGCAGGACCATCTGAACCGTTTGGTTAGCCACCTGCACCCCCGATTACAATCCATGCTCAAAGATAGCGGCTAATCCGCAGGTATCGTTAAATGCTTTAATAGTACCTTGTCTTAATCGTGGTTCCGGGATATATTTCTTTTTCACTAATCCCTATTCAGAAAGAAATCCCGATCGTTTTCCGACCCAGACGGAGGCTAAAGCCATGTCTGACAACGACATATCGCAGCATTTCGATCCCCGGATCCAGGACCCCGAGAAGTTCCAGCGTCTAACGCGGCGCGGTTTCATCGGCAGTATGGCGGCAGGCGTGGCCGGCGCGGCCGGTGCTTCGACCATGCTGTCCGCGGTGCCCGAGGCTGCAGCTGCACCGGCGCCGGATCTCCCCGATATCCCGGCTGGCGGTGCCGCACCCGATGACGAGGCATACTGGGGAAAGGTAGCAGACCAGTTTATGCTTCGCGACGGCGTCATCTACATGAATTCAGGTACCCGCGGTATTTCGCCGATGAGCGTGCACAAGGCGCAGATCGACGCCGTGGAATCGGTCAATTCGGATCCCAGCATGTGCTGGTCGACTTACTTTTTTGACGGCATGGATGATATTCGCCGTAAAATGGCTGATTTCGTGGGAGCCGAAGTCGAAGAAATCGCTTTTACGAACAGCACCACCGATGGGATGGGACTCGGATTCATGGGGCTGGATCTTAAGCAGGGCGATGAGATCCTTACGACGAACTATGACTACGGCTGGGTTAAGAACATGATGGCCTTCCGCGCGAAACGCGACGGCCTGGAATTCAAGATGGTGGACATTTCGGATCCCGGTTTTAGAATGCTCGAAGACCCGCAAAAGATCATAGATGTCGTGGAAGCCGGTATCACGCCGAAGACCCGGTTTCTCACCATCTGCCATATCAACTATACCGATGGATTCATCATGCCGGTCAAGGAGATCTGCGAGATGGCGAGGTCCAGGGGAATCATCACGCTGATCGACGGCGCACAGCCGCCGGGCATGATGAAGCTGGACATGAAGGAACTGGGATGCGACATGTACTCCGGACCGGGCCACAAGTACATGATGGCGGCCCAGCATACAGGATTCCTGTTCCTCAGGAACGATGCGGCTGAACGGGTGCAACCCCTCGTATACACGGGGTCACCGGATCCGGATCGTGCCATCGAAGGCGCCCGGAAACTGGAACAGCGGGGTTCCACGAGCTATTCGGACCGCATCTCGATCGGCGCGGCGCTCGATTTCCACAACAATCTTACCCGGGAGGCCGTCGAGGCCCGCCTCCGATACCTGGCCCTGCGCCTGAGACAGGGATTGAAGGAGATCGACGGGGTCACAGTCTATTCTTCCGATGATCCCAGGATGTCGATGGCGCTCGTCTCCTTTTCCATCAAGGATCAGAATCCTTCGGATATTGTTGGGCGCCTGTGGTACCGGAGCCCGAATATCTATATCCGGACCGTTGGGGCCGCAGGTGGATTCAGCGGTGTCAGGGCCACGCTGCACGTCATGGATACGGCCAGTCAGGTTGACACGCTGATCAACAGGGTCAGAGGCCTTGCGAATAGCTAGGATGCACAACAAACTGCAGGTTGTTTAGAAAGCTCATTCATTCGGAGTCAAAATGAGTGTAACGCGTTTTCTGGTCGCCTTGATTGCTGGCGCCGTGGTCCTGCTGGTAGTCGGTTTCTTCCTGTACGCGGTGTTGTTTGTCGGCTTTTTCGCAGCGAACGCGGAACCGGGAGCGGCTGCAGTGGCCAAGGATCCACCCGAAATGCTGTTCATAATGCTGAGCGAATCGATTCTGGCGGTGCTACTGTGCCTGGTAATCGGTTGCTGGGCAAGGGTATCCGGCGCGGGGCCGGGGTTCAGGACCGGTGCCCTTTTCGGATTCCTGTTGAGTCTGTGCATCAGTCTGATGTTCTATGGCACGGTGAGTTACATGAATCTCCAGGCTACATTACTGGACGTTGTGCTGACCACGGCGCGTATTGCCCTTGCCGGAGCCGTGATCGGTGTTGTACTGGGCTGGAACAGATCACCGGCCGTCGAAGATTGATCATTCGATAAACCCCGCCAGAACAAAAGTTGGCGAAGATTAAAAACGTTTGCTGGCGGAGACTGAACAGGTATCCGGCAGGAGGGAACTATGACTGCACAACGATTCGCCGTGGCGACGATCGCCGGTGGGGTCACGGTGTTCTTACTCGGTTATGTAAACAGCATGCTGTTCGCCGGCATGATGAGCAATTTCTCGGTGACACCGCCTGACAGTTATATGAAGGACAGCCCGGTCATACTGTCCGTCGTTCTGGGCTCACTGGCGACAGGCGCGTTGTTGACCGTGTTACTCGGTTGCTGGACCGGCCATACCGACGTCTGGCAGTCCTTCAGAACCAGTGCAATCCTAGGCGCGTTCATTTCCTTGTATCTGGGCTTGAGCCTGTTCGGCATGACGACCATGCTGGATTTCACCGGAACCTTGATCAAGATCATCATCGATACGATCCAGGTAGCGCTGGCGGGAATGGTCGTCGGCGCCGCACTCGGTCGTGACCGGCAAGCTTAGCAGTATTCATCTCCTTCAAGATGTACAAGCAGATCGCTGCCAAAACACTCCCCACAGGTGAAAACCTCGAAATCGGCGTCGTCAAAGCGCCGGACGAGGAGCATCAACCGCTGGTCCGTCCGGTCCTTGCCCACAAGCATGACAACGAACAGTGGCACCTCGACCAGGTGTTCACGGACCGTGTTGAATCCCTTGAAACCCGGTTTTACCTGGGTTTACTGGAAAACCGCGCCGTCTGCAATATCATGGTCAGCGAGTACGCCGGCACCGGGATCGTAAGTCACGTGTATACCGTGCCGGAACACCGTCGCAAGGGCATCGCCCGGCTGGTCATGGCCGAGCAGATGGCGGATTTCAACAACCGGTCCGGCCGCTTACTGACCCTGGCCACAGGTTTCGATACCCATCCGTACCACCTGTACCACAGTTTTGGATTCCGGGGTGTGCTTCCTGAATCTGGACACATGAAGTATGCCAGGGACGCGGGTTACGAAGTGGATCAGTTCCAACCGGCCGAAGCCCGGGTCGTCCCGGCCGACTGGACGAACTGGCCCGCGCTCAACGTGCTATGCGCACAGCCTGACCTGCCGCCGCTGCGCAACATGGCGTTGGGACACCTGGGCCCGCGTATGTTCGAAGGTGCTTACATCGGCTTGATGCGAAGCCTGCGGGACGCGAATCACCAGGCCCATCTGCTGATCAACACCCGGGGCGCCGTCGCAGGTTACGCGACCCTGGTCCCGGACGCCCGATGGCGCGGACAGGTATACTTATTCGACCTTTTCGTACACCCAGTCTATTCGGACGGCTGTCGGGGTCTCCTGCAGGCATTCTCCCTGCCGGCGGACCGCAATATCCACTGCCACGCGGTTTCTGATGACCTGGCGAAAATCGATGCGCTGAATGAGGCGGGATTCGTGCGGGAGGCGACCCTGCGAAGGCAACCGGTCGGACCAGGGCAGATCATGGATGTCGAGGTATACGCACGGCATGCCGAGGGCTAGAACGGTTAGACAAGAACGGTTAGACGAGAACGGTTAGGCTCCAGGCAGGTATCGTGCGCTGTCCGTCCACACAGGCAGATCCCATCCTGACCGCTTTCTTCCCTCCAGATCCTTCTTCAGTCTCGCACGCTCAGCCTGCTCAGCGTCTTCTCGTGGATCCCGCCAAACCCCCCGTTGCTCATGAAGACGATCTGGTCCCCCGGGGCCGCTTGATCCGCAAGATGCGAGACGATCCGGTCTACGTTCGCCATGGCATGGGCTTCAAGTCCTCGGTCACGCATCCCTTCCACCAGTTCATCCACCGAAAACCGGTTTCCAGCGGGCGCTTTATCGGGTAGGAAGACCGGCGCGATCAGTACACGGTCTGCTTCGTCGAATGCGGCGGAATACGCCTCTTGAAAGGTCCGGCGTATAGTCGTGGCGGAACGGGGTTCGAAGACGGCCCAGATGCGCCGGTCGGGATAGGCTGTTCTCAAAGCGCCCAGCGTCGCCTCCACGGCGGTGGGGTGGTGGGCGAAGTCGTCGTATACCGTAATACCGTTCACTTCGCCCCGTATTTCTAGCCGGCGCTTCACTCCGGGGAAAGTCTCCAGTCCCCGGGCAATGTCCTGCCAGGGTGCGCCGTAATGACGTGCGGCGGCCACGACCGCGAGGGCGTTTTTTACGTTATGCGTGCCGAATTGACGAATGGAAAGTCGTGCGCGGTGGGTATCGAGCTCGTATAGATCGAATGACGATCCCTCCGGGGTGACGGTGATCTCGCCGGCGGACCATCGTGCCTCCGATGTCTCTCCGATCGAATGGACGGGACAGAAGGCGCGGGACGCGAGCCCACGAATGTGCTCGTCTTCAGCGGAGCCGATCAAGAGTCCGTTTTCCGGTATGACGTTGACGAGCCGTCTGAATGAAAGTACGATCTCGTCCAGGGAATCGTAAATGTCCGCGTGATCGAATTCGATGTTGTTGATGATCACCGTGTCCGGCAGGTAATGGAGGAACTTCGCCCGCTTGTCGAAGAAGGCGCTGTCGTATTCATCCCCTTCCAGTATGAAAAGATCTCCCGATCCCAGCCGTGCGCCGGTCTTCCAGCCGATTGGAACGCCGCCTATGATGTAGCTGGGGTCCAGGCCCGCCTCGGTAAGCACCCAGGCCAGCATGGCCGTGGTCGTCGTTTTACCGTGGGTACCCGCTACCACGATGGGCTTACGGTCCCACAGGAAGAAGGACTTGAGCGTCTCAGGCATGGAAGCATACCGGATCTTCCTTTCCAGGACCGCTTCCGCCTCGGGATTGCCGCGTGAAACTGCGTTGCCGATTACCACGAGATCCGGCTTGGGATCCAGCTTGGAAGCGTCGAAACCCTTCGACACGGGAATATCCTGCTCCGACAGCACCGTGCTCATGGGAGGGTACACGTTTTCGTCGCTTCCGGTGACCCGGTGTCCCTGTGCCTTGAGCATCACCGCGAGCGCTCCCATGGCCGTGCCGCAGATGGCGACAAGATGAATATGAAGCGATCGGGACATGGTCAGGGTATGGGTGGATGGTTTTCGGTCAGTTCCCGGATTTTGCGGCGAACGGCGTCGTTATTGAAGTGGTTGGGGTAGGAAACGAGTAAGGTCTCGTATTCCGTCAAAGCCTGGGGGATATCACCGATCTTTGTTTCATAGATCTCGGCAATATACCACTGGGCGGCGACGAGACGGCGGCTTTCAGGTTGCCTTTCGATCAGGTCTCGGAACGCCGCGACAGCTTGGTAGGGCTTGCCGATGTTGTCGAGGATCAGTCCAATGTCCAGGATGACGGTATCCACGATCAGGCTTTCGGGGTTGTTTTCTACAAAACGTTTGCAGACGTCCAGCGCTTCCTGGTTGTTGAACTGGCGTCGAAGCAGCGACGACCGGATGTATTCGTTGAGCGAATCGTCTCCGCTGGACCGGCCTTCCGCGAGCAGGATGGTCCACTCCAGAGCGTCGTTGGCATACGAACTGTCCGTATAGCGATCGGCCGATTCGTGAAATTTCTCGAGGGCGTCGTCCAGCCGGCCCTGGTAGAGCGCCATCTCCCCCAGGTGGAAATGCGCCCGGGCGTGGGTTTCAGGATCCTTGAATCCCGATTCAGGATCCAGGATGCGGTTGTATTGCGCGACGGCGTCCTCGAGGCTGCCCAGGACGACGTAGCTTTCCGCGATGCCGAACATCGCTTCCTCCTGGAACTCCGTCGCGGGGGCGTCGGTCAGGAGCGTCCGGTACGCGTCAAGCGCCTGCCGTGCGTCATGATGGTGGGAGAGGTAGATACCGGCCAGGTGAAACGCCGCTTCCTCCCGGTAACTGGATTCCGGATACATCTCAATGATTTCCCGGTAGGTCGCCGCGGCCGTGTCATAGGTACCCATTTTGCGGTAAGCCGTCGCGAGGCCGGTAGTAGCCGCGGCGCGCAGGGGTTCGGTTGCGGAGGAACGGATCAGTTCCAGGTAGGTTTCCACGGCGTCCTGGTGGTGTTCTTCCCGCAGCGCCCATTCGGCAAACCGGATCAGGTACGTACCGCTGGATCCGTCGAGCCGGTCGGCCTCCCGGTACTCGCCCAGCGCTTCCCGGGGCTTGTCGTGCCGGAGAAAGAAGTTTCCAAAGAGGATGTGTGCGTCCTTGCTGTCCCGGTGCTCGGATACCGCTTTCCGCAATGCCCTTTCCACGAGTTCCTGGCTGCTGAATCCGGTGAGCTGATCGATCCGGTCATTGACTATGCCAAGTTGTGCCGGCTGCACAGTCAACCAACGTACGTATTCTCTCACGGCGCCTGGAACGTCGAGCATCGTTGTGTAAATGCCGGCCAGCTGGAGGGCAAAGGCATCGGGCTTACCCAGTCTCTGGCGACCCGAAATGTATGCTTTAACGGCCTTTTCGTAGTGCTGCCTACCGGTGTACAGGGAACCGATCTGATGTACGACACCTTCGTTCTTCGGAAAGAGATCCAACAGGAGCCTGATCTGTTCTTCTGCTTCCCCGGTCCGGTCGGTTCTGAAGAACGCATCGGCAAGCCTGCGTCGAAAGCTTATGTTCCCGGGCGACTTTTCGATGCGAGTTTCGAGCAGCGCGATGGCCTTGTCAAACGCTTCGAGCTGAAAGTACAGCCGGAGCACACCATTGAGGGCGGACATGTTATCCGGCGCATCCTGCAACACCTTTTCAAAAACTGCCGCCGCGCGGTCATACTCCCGAAGACGTTCCAACGACCTTGCCTGTTCGATCCGGTTGTTCAGGTCGGCAGGCTGGTTGTTCTGAGCCCAGACATCCAAAGGCAGACAACACGCCGCCAGCAGGAAGACGACGAAGATCCCTTCACTCCGATATGCACGTTTCGAGGCGGAAATGATCCGAAATTTTGATGAACTGGAACCCATGATCACCGTTAATTCACTACGGGAACGTTGGAAAGTGCACGGAAGTAGGCGCGTATGAGTTCCTCGTATTCTCGCGGATAGACGCCTTCCCTGATGCCGCGCAGGATGTCGTCGCGAAGGGTGCGATCGAACCTGAGCAGATCGTCGGGCAGGTCGTCCGGCGAAGGCCGGTTCGCCATGCCCTCGCCCGGTGCGGCCCTTCGCCGCTCCTCCCGTTTCTGGCCGCGGACGGACCGCGATGCGTCCAGCAACCGGGACAGGATCCGCTGCTGGCGTTCGACCAGACGGGGATCGACCTGGTACTGCTGCAACTCGCTTACCGTTTCTGCCATCTCATTTTCGATCTCCTCCAACCGGCCCAGGATCTGTCCCTGTTGATCCTGCTGTTCCCGCCGAAGTTGCTCCAGGCTCTTGCGCAGCGCTTCCTGCTGGGCTGCCAGCCGGGACATCTTCGCCTGGGCTTCCAGATCCATTCCGTCCTTCGATTCATTCATCATCTGGTTCATCTGGTCATTGATACCGGACTGTTGCTGCGTCATGCCCTGAAGCCGTTCGATGAGATCCATCATGCCGGAAGACGAACCTGAATTCGCCATGTTCTGCATGGCCCGCTGCAATGCCAGAACCGTTTCGTTCAGGGATTTCATGGCGACCACCTGTTCCTGGGAAGCCGTATCGCGTTTCTGTTCTGCCAGTTGGCCACCCGCGCGGTGCATGCTGTTCAGCGTTTCACCCAGGGCCCTGCCGATGGAGGGTGAGATGAAAAAAGTCTTCTGCGCAGTGGATACGATGTCGTTGGCAACAAGGGAGGCGCCCTGCAGGAGTCCTTGCTGATCTTCGGCCAGGATCGAAACCCGGGTATCGGGACCGCCCGGCTCCCTGGTTCGACCGTTCAGGGACTCCTGGTTCACGGAGAGATCGACAAGTTGATACATGGCACGGCGCATTTCCTTCGCGATCTCCTGCATCTGGTCTTCCTGGAGTTGATCCTGGATCTCCTGCAGTTGCTGGTTGAGACCGGAAAGCGACTGGGCCATTTTACGCTGGCCTTCCATCGCCGGTTGCATCCTGCCGACTTTCAATTGCTCGCTGATCTGGTCCATTCGCTCCGTCATTTCCTGTCGTTCGATTTCCCGGGATGCCTCGCGAACCTGCTCGGAGGGCATATCCCCGAACTCTTCCATCGCTTTGGACAGGTCTTCAAGGTCGCGCTGAAGGTCCCCGGTATCCTTCCCGAGCTTCTGCTGCTTCTCGGCGAGTTCCTCTCCTTCATTGCCATCCGAAGTGTTCTCCGAAGCATAGCGCAACTCTTCCTGGCGCGCCGCGAGATCCTGCGACTGTCGAACGGCGGCCGTTAGCTGCTGTTCGGTCCGAATGCGCTTCAGGATGGAAAGGCTCCGCTCCAGCCGCTTCAGAAATTCCTCCTGCTCGAATTTGAAATCCTCCAGGGATTCCTTCAGTTTCTCGTCGTCCAGTGACTGGAGGGCCTGTTTCAGATCCTGCATCGCCTTGAGGAGTTCGGGGGTGGCGATTTCCTGAAACAGCTTCCTCAACTGTTCCATCCTTTCTATCAGTTCCTGGCTTTGCAGATCGTGGTCTTCAAGCTGTTCCATGGCCTGTTTTACGGCCTCGGCCGCTTCGAGGAGTTTGTCAGTTGCCTGTTCCTGGTCGGCCAGCACGGATTCGATCTCCTTTTTCTGTTCCCAGGTCAACTCCTGCTCTTCTTCCCCTGCTGCATCTTCCCTCTTTTTCTGTTCGAGAGACCGATTCAGCGTTTCGATTTTCTTCTTCGTCTCCTCCTGCTCTTCCAGCAAGTCCTCCATGTCGGTTACCTGCTGCTCCTGCGAATCGTCGATCTGGTCGTAAATCTCTTCCAGGGACGGAAAGCGCAGCGTGTAGGTCCGGCTCACGGCGCGTTTGGGACCGGATACGGTGTCGTTATCGTACAATTCAACGCGATAGGAAACCACGTCCTCCGGGATCAGGTTCTCGCTCGACAAATCCCAAACGAACGGCTGCGTCATCATAGTGGATTCCAGATCCACTGGAATAGGCTTGTTTCGTTCTTCGCCGCCGGGCTCCTTGCGATAGACCAGGTGCATCGACGAGAATCCGAAGTCGTCCGTACCGGATACCAGAAAAGAAACGACCATGTTTTCGGTAATGTCGGTGTCTCGCCCCGGCGACAGGATGCGGAGGGACGGGATGCGGTCCGGCAGCGAAATGATCCGGTACCAGGGGGGATTCACGCTTTCGTGACCATCCGCGTTGCGCAACGTGATGCGGTAGCGCTGATCGGCGTTCACGGTGAGCGATCCCGTGGCCGTACCGTTCTCGACCTTCATGACAACCGGTTTTTCGATGCCCTCCCGGTAGAGCGCCGCTTCCGAGAGATCCTGGCTGGTATCTACGGCCGCCAGGTCGACACGCGTGCCCTTCAGCGCGACGATGTCCCCTCCGTCGGTCGTCGTTCTCGGTTCCAGCCTCGTGTAGGTTGGATAACGGTAGGTCAGATGCAAAGATCCCAGGGCGGGGCGATCGATGGCGTCTATCCGGAACCGGTGGCTTACCGCGTCGCCCGCTTCGATTTCGTAGGTCAGGTCTTCCCTGATTTCGCGCAGGGTATGAGAGTATGAAGCCGGGGCCACGGCCCTCATGTCCACGGCCTTCCAATCTCCCCCGTCAGCCGCCAGGCGGAGAACGGCCCTTTCAGGTATCTCACCGGACGCATCGGCCATGATGGTGACCTGGCCGCCCGCCGTCACTTCCACGTCACCCGGAAGGACGTTCAGGAACGTGAGTTGCGGGGGAGTAAAGGGGGTCAGGGGTCTCGACAGGCGGTACAGGGCGCCGGAAAGCGGTGTGGCATAGGCGGCCATCGCGACAAGAAAAAGCAGCAAGGCGCCGCCGAACCATTTGGCGGAGCGGGCGATGCGATAGCTTTGATCCGCCTCGTTGAAATCCACGCTGCTGGTGGTTCCCGCCGTTTCTGCAATCGCCGCGTCCAACAACGCGGGGGAGGCCCTGGAAACCCCTTCCCGCTGCCGGGAAAGCTGCAGTGCCACGGTAACCCGGTCGTTCAGGTCAGGAAACCGGCGATCGACCGTCCGTGCGAGGTCTTGATCGGATACGCTGCGTCTGTAGTGCCGGATACATCTCCAGCACAGTACGGCCGCAACGAGGGCGAAACCCGTTGTGATCAGGATTACCCGGATCGACGAGTCGAGAAACAGGAGGGATTCGAGGATGGTCAGGACCAGGGCCAGGATGCAAACCAGAGCGCCGACCGCGAACAAGCCTTCGAGGGCGAGGACCCGCCGGTTGCGGATGCGAAGCGCGTGGAGCCGGTCTCGCAGCGCATGCCAGGCGGAAAGAGAAGATTTACTGGGCACGGTCAATCCTTGACGTTCTCCGGCCTTGCAAGCGGATTATGCGATGCCGTTGACATCAGATCCAATTACTGCCGCACCAGCATCTCGTGGGAATCGAACAACTGCAAGGCCTGCTGGAGCTGTTCGTCCCCGGCCGCGGCCACGCGGCTGGCTTCTTCGTCTCCCCAGAGATTCCGGGCAAGGGAACGCTTCAACTGAATTCCAACAACGTCATGGTCGGTGGCGAACTCTTCTTCGGTGAAGGTAATCCCCGACTCCCGCACCTGGGTCTTGAACGCTTCAAACATGGCGTCATCGACTTCGAACTCCTTCAGGAAGACTTCGAAATCGCCCTTGAGGTCCGGACGGGTCACGCCGTAGGCGGTGGCGAACTCGAAACAAGCCCGGTCAAAGGGGACCCAGCCTCGGTACTTCCCGATAACGAAGGGGTAATTACGTTTCGGCATCTTGATCTGTACATCGGGGGTTATCCCACCATCGCCGTAAACCGAACGCCCGTTGGCGGTGGTGAATACCTGGCGTTCCTCACCAACCACAGGTTCCTCTTCATTTTCCGCTTCGCCCGCGTCGGAGAACGATCCTTCGATGTATTCCTTGTAGGACTTGTTCTTGTAGTCCCGCTGAATCATGCGTCCGCTGGGTGTGTAGTACCGGGCCGTGGTCAGTTTAAGCGCGGACCCGTCTTTCAGGTGCGGTTCCGCGTAGAGGGTCTGTACGAGACCCTTGCCGAAACTTCGCGTTCCGGCGATCACGCCTCGATCCCAGTCCTGAACCGCGCCGGCCACGATTTCGGATGCCGAGGCGGAGCGGTGATCCAGCAGAACCACCAGGGGCATGTCACGATGCTTAACCCCTCTCAAGGACTTGAACGTCTGGTTCGAATTCCTGTTCCTTCCCATGGTTTTAACGATAACCTGGCCTTCGGGAATGAACCGGCTCGACACCTCCACCGCCTGGTCCAGATATCCACCTGAATTTCCTCTAAGATCGAAGATCAACCGTTCCATGCCCTGCATCTGAAGCTTGTTCAGGGCGCTCTCCAGTTCGCGGGATGTGGTCTTGGCGAACCGGATCATCTGGATATAACCGGTATTGTCTTCGAGCATGATGGCCGATCGAACGCTGCGAATGGGAATGCGGTCGCGGGTTATCGTGACGTCGAACCGCTCTTCAACACCGGCCCGTTCGACGGTCACGTCCACCATGGTTCCCTTCTCTCCACGCAGTTTCTGCCGCACTTCGTCGTGCTTGATGCCGATCGCCGACTCACCGTCGATCCGGACGATACGATCGCCCGACTGCAGTCCCACGGCTTCCGATGGCGAGCTGTCGATCACGGAGATCACGTACAGGAATCCGTCCAGGACGTCGAACTCGATGCCGATTCCGTAGAAATTGCCACTGAAGCGTTCACCCATTTCCGCGAAACTTTCCTTGCTCAGGAAATTGGAATGGGGATCGAGCACCTCGAGCATACCGTCGATCGCGGCATAAATCAACTCGCCGGGTTCGACCTCTTCCACGTAGTTGTCGTTGACCAGGCTAAGCACGCCCATCAACAGCTTGGTGCTGGAAAAGATGTTGTCCGCCGCGTAGATCGTCCTGTTGGCCGTGCTTCCCAACAGGAAGGAACCGGCTGCGACAATGATCAGCAAAATGATGTATTTGGGTTTCTTCAGGGTCGACATGTGACCAGACTCCTTAATCACTTTTACCTGCCTGGATTCCCGTTCGGATCGCATCGAAAGCGGCGGTCCGGAGACAATGGAAGGAGGTTCGTCAGGTGGATCTGAACCATCCTGTAATACTAACGCACCACCGGTCGATGTCAATGGTTTTCAGGGTATCGCTCGGGGTCGTTTTCACAGTTCCCGCCTTGACACTTCCCTCGTTGTACCTTATTTTTCTCGATCTCGAAGATCGACACCGCATCATGCGCCGGGGTTGATTCCATCCGGTATGCCGGTGACCCCCCATTTCTGTCAACACGGCCTCTTTTTATACATATGAACGCCGATGTTCTTTCAAAGGTTTCACCGTTCTTCCACTAGTGTTCGTCACGATCATCTCCTCGTAGGTACTTAAGGTTGACAGGAACGCGATCTCATAGTCTGGAGATTTAATGAACGTACTGGTCGTTGGAAAAGGTGGCAGGGAACACGCACTGGCCTGGGCGCTCCGCCGGTCTGCCAGCGTGGATACCCTGTACGCAGCGCCGGGAAATCCAGGGATCTCCGCGCTGGGGGAATGCGTTTCCATCGCGCCTGAAGATGCTGGCGGTATCGCGGATTTCGCCCGTGACAACGGGGTTGACCTGGTGGTCGTGGGCCCGGACGGCGCCCTGGAAGCCGGGGTGGTGGACGCGGTGGAAGGAATGGGTATACGGGCGTTTGGTCCAACCCGTGCGGCGGCTGAAATCGAATGGAGCAAAGCCTTCGCAAAGCAAATGATGCGGGAGGAAGGCATACCCACGGCAGCTTTTGCGGTGTTTGCAGACCTGGAAGCAGCTCGAAAATACGTGAAAGAACAGGGTGCGCCGATCGTCGTCAAGGCAGACGGTCTGGCTGCGGGCAAAGGCGCCCTGGTGTGTAATACCGTCGAGGAGGCGATGCGGGCGGTTGATGATGTGATGACCGGCAGACTGTTTGGCGACGCCGGGCAGCACGTGGTCATCGAAGCATTCATGGTGGGTGAGGAAGCTTCCGTATTCGCGATTACAGATGGCGAAAGGACCATTCCACTGGTCCCGTCGCAGGACCACAAACCCATCAATGAAGGCGATACGGGTCCGAACACCGGGGGCATGGGCGCTTACGCGCCGGCCCCGGTCATCGACGAAGAGGTATTAAAGGAAATACAGGACCGAATCATCGATCCTGCTATCATGGGTATGAAGAAACGCGGCCGGCTATACCGCGGCGTGTTATACTGTGGTATCATGATGACCGACGAGGGACCGATGGTGGTCGAATTCAACAGCCGATTCGGCGATCCCGAGGCCCAGGTCATACTGCCGCTCCTGGAAGACGACCTCGCGGAACTCGTCCTGGGAGTCAGCGAAGGAAGGTTGCCCCGGACGCCCCTGACGTGGAAAAACAAGGCGGCAACCTGTGTAGTGTTGGCCTCCGGAGGATATCCCGGTCCGTACGAAAAAGGTATAGAGGTTTCCGGTCTGGAAACGCTGGACGAAATGGACGATGTCTTCGCCTTCCACGCCGACACGGCCGTACGAGACGGGAAACTGGTTACCAACGGCGGGCGAATTCTGGGCGTAACGGCTCTCGCCGACGATCTCCGGGGATCCATCGGCAGAGCCTACGAAGCGGTGGACCGGATTTACTTTGAAAACCGTTATTTCCGGGGCGACATCGGTGAAAAGGGAGTTCGGCGGATTGCGTAGTCCGGGCCGGATCGGACCGGCCGGATCTGCATGGGTGCGTATCAATATATAGAATGAATGAAATATAGAATGAATGAAATATAGAATGAATGAACCAAATGGGCCTGGTGCCATGAGAATTTTACCCATTGACCCCGTCCAGCCGGACAAAGGTATAATTTCGGAGGCGGCGGACATCATCCGCCGCGGCGGCCTGGTGGCCTTCCCCACCGAGACGGTATACGGTATCGGCGCGGACGGGTCCAATCCGGATGCCATTCGGCGTATTTACGAAGCCAAGGGCCGCCACGAATCGAAACCGATCCTGGTGCTCATTTCCCACAGGAAAGATCTCGGCCGCCTGGTCCAGTGCATCCCCGGGCGTGTCAATGCGTTGATGGACGCCTGCTGGCCGGGCCCGCTGACCCTGGTATTCCGGGCATCGGGGGACGTGCCGCGGGAATTGCTGGGCCAGGGAACGACAATCGGGGTCAGACACAGCAGCGCTTCGATCGCCGGTGCACTTTGTCGGGCTGCCGAACGTCCCGTTACGGCGCCCAGCGCCAACCGTTCCGACGGCGCGGAACCCCTGACGGCCGAAGAAGTGGCTGCTCAAATCGGCGATCGGGTTGATCTGATTCTCGACGGAGGGCATTCACCCTCCGACCAGCCTTCCACCGTCGTGGATGTTTCGAACGGTCCTCCGCGACTTATCCGGGCGGGGTGCACACCCTACGACCGTGTCACCGACATCTGGCACCGTCAAACCGGGCCGGCGAATCCGGGCTAGGGAGATCTGATGGCGATGCGGATTCTTGTCGTTCGAACGGACCGTATTGGCGATGTGTTGCTGTCCACGCCGGTGCTCAGCGTGCTTCGGGAGCAGGACCCTGCCTGTCACATCGCGATGCTCGTGTCCCACTATGCGGCCGGCGCAGTAGAGGGGCACCCGGCCCTGGACGAGATCGTCATCGACGAGCAGTCCGGCCGGCACCGCGGCCTTCGGGGGTTCTTCCGACTGGTCGGCGATCTGCGCGGACGACGGTTCGACGCGGTCCTGGTGCTGCATCCCACGGCAAGGGTGGCCCTGGCGTGCCGCTTCGCCGGAATACCGGAAAGGATAGGAACGGGTTATCGGCTGTATGGACCGCTCTTCAACAGAAGAGTGTACGAACACCGAAAAGACGCACGGAGGCACGAGGTCGAATACAACCTGCGCATGGTCCGGGCCCTGTTTGATACGGCCGGTACCGCCGCTCCGGAGATGCAAGTACCTGACGAAGCCAGGCGCGCGGTGGAGAACCGCATGCGACGCTGGCGGGTGATTCCGGACGATCCCCTGGTCCTCCTGCACCCCGGCAGCGGCGGATCGGCAAGGATTTGGCCCGCGGGATCGTTCGCGGCACTGGCGGATCGCCTGACCGAAAACGGAGTTCGGGTCGTTGTTACGGGATCGGCCGAGGAACGCACCCTGGTCGACCAGGTCGCGGGGTCACGATCGGACTCCGTCGTGCAGGTGGCGGGAGAACTGGACATCAAGGAACTGGCCGCGCTGCTGAAGGCATCCACCGTGTGCGTCACGAACAGTACCGGCCCCTTGCACATCGCAGCAGCCGTGGGCACGCCCACCGTGGCGCTGTTCTGCCCCATAAAACCGTGTAGTCCGACACGCTGGGGACCCTTCGGCGAGGACCATGATGTACTGATGCCGGAGGTACCTGCCTGTCCCCGGTGCATTGAAACCGCATGCCCGTATTTCGACTGTATGGAGCGGATTTCCGTCGACGATGTATACCAGACCGTTCTAGGCCGGCTATCGGCTGGACAACCCGGTACTACGGGAATCCAGGGCGGCGCCGGAGGACGGGATACGACCGTGAAGGACTGAAGCAACCACGGGGGTGTATTTGCCTGACCTGCAGAATCCACTGATCGTACAAAGCGACAGAACCATTCTTGTCGAAGTCGACCATCCGCGTTACGAGGACGCCAGGGCCGCACTGGCCCGTTTCGCGGAATTGGAAAAGTCCCCGGAGCACATTCACGTGTACCGGCTGAGTCCGCTGTCCCTGTGGAACGCTGCCTCGGCGGGACTGGACGCGGCCGGCGTGCTCGAATCGCTTGAAAGCCTGAGTAAGTACGAGATTCCCCAGAACATCCGTCGCGAGATCATCGACTTCATCGCTCGATACGGACAGCTTCGATTGAGGAAAGAGGATGACCGGCTGATCCTCGAGTCCGACGATCCCGCACTGATAGCCGAAGTTACCGGGCTCCCCTCGGTCAAACAGTTCCTGGCGCAGACTCTTGACGAGCATCGGGTCCAGGTGGGAGATCGATTCCGCGGCCATATAAAACAGGCCCTGATCAAGGTCGGTTTTCCCGTAGAGGATCTGGCCGGTTACGTTGAGGGCGCTCCGCTGGAGATCAAACTGCTGACCTCAGCGGGCGATCGGAGATCATTCACCATGCGGGATTACCAGCTGGACGCGGTCAGCGCGTTCCACATGAACGGCGAACCGCAGGGAGGAAACGGGGTCATCGTGCTGCCCTGCGGAGCCGGGAAAACCATCGTGGCCCTCGGAGCCATGGCAGCCCTGAAGTGTCACACACTCGTTCTGACCGCCAACACGGTGGCGTTGCGCCAGTGGCGGGATGAATTGCTCGAGAAGACGTCGTTAACCGAGGAACAGGTCGGTGAATACTCGGGAGAAACCAAGCAGATTCGGCCCGTGACGCTGGCTACGTACCAGATACTGACCTATCGAAAGAGCCGGGCCGACGAGTTTAAGCATTTCGGTTTATTCGACCAGAAGGGATGGGGCCTCATTATCTACGATGAGGTACATTTGCTCCCGGCGCCGGTTTTCAGATACACGGCCGAGATACAGGCCCGCAGGCGTCTCGGTCTTACGGCGACGCTGGTTCGTGAAGATGGCCGCGAGGACGATGTATTCAGCCTCATTGGCCCCCGTAGATACGATATGCCGTGGAAACTGCTCGAGAGACAGGGTTGGATCGCGGAAGCGTATTGCCGCGAAATCCGGGTAGACCTGCCGGAAGCGAGGCGCATGACCTACGCCGTCGCCAATCGCCGCGAAAAGTTCAGGATTGCGTCTGAAAACAGTAGAAAGACGGAGATCATCCGTACCCTGCTGGAACAACATCCATCCGACCAGGTATTGATCATCGGATTGTACGTGAGACAGCTCAAGCAGATCGCAGCGCTGTTCGAGTTTCCCCTGATCACCGGAAGTACGCCGCTGCAGGCCCGCCTGGACCTGTATGCCCGGTTCAGGAGCGGCGAACTCAAGCGTCTCGTGGTATCCAAGGTCGCCAACTTCGCCATCGATCTCCCGGATGCCAACGTGGCTATACAGATATCGGGCACCTTCGGATCCCGCCAGGAAGAGGCCCAGCGCCTGGGCCGGATTCTCCGTCCCAAGGCGGATGGTTCCGCCGCGATTTTTTATTCGCTCATCACCCGGAACACCCTGGATCAGGACTACGCCGTGAACAGGCAGCTTTTTCTAACAGAGCAGGGCTATCAGTATACGATCCACGACATCAGTGAAATGCGGGCTTGACGGACCGGTTGACATGGGGATGGCGCGAGTCTATATTTTCATCTGAGTGCTTTGGCACCATCATGGCGGGTGTTCAGACAGGCCGTGACGGGTGTCTGTTGCGAAAAAGCGGACTTTTTTGAAACCGATCCCTCCACGTAACGTATAACGTGGTATGGGAGAGAGAGATCATGTCTGAAAACACCTCTATAAATGCGGTACAGGTTTCCGATATGGGGTCGGGTGTCTTTGGTGAACTGACCATGTCGGATGAAAAGCTGTTCTTCCGTGTACAGCGGGACGACGTTCGCGCTTTCGAGGTGATCGTCGGCCGGTACCGAACCAGGCTGTACAACTGCATCTACCGCATGGTCCACAATACGGAGTGCGCGGAGGACTTGGTGCAGGAGACCTTTCTCAGGGTTTACCGGAACCGCCACAACTACAAGGCGATTTCCAACCTGTCCACCTGGATCTACACCATTGCGCTCAATCTCGCCAGAAGCGAGCTTCGCAAGCGCAAGCGCCGCCAGTTCTTTTCCCTGAATTCATCACCCCATGAAAACAGCTCAAAGGAAGGGTTCGAACTTCCGGACAAGAGCGCGGGACCAGGCGATCACCTGGAACAGAATGAACTGGGCCGGGCCATACAGCACGCGATCGATCAACTGCCGGAGAAATACAAGTCCGTGATCGTGCTTCGCGATATCGAAGAACTGTCCTATGACGAGATCGGCGAAATACTCCGCTGCCCAACGGGAACCGTCAAGTCAAGGGTCAACAGGGGGCGGTTGAGGTTGCAGGAGATGCTGAGGCAGTGGCAGGTAGAAATACTTTGACCAGGAGGAAGGACGTTTTGAATTGTAGCGGCTACGAACAACAGATGTCGGACTACCTCGACGGTCTGTTATCCAAGGCAAACGAGGACGCAATACGATTTCACTTGAACGGCTGTCCGCGATGCCGTCTCAAGATAGAAGACATGGAAAGCTCCATCCGGGCTGTAAAAAGTCTTCCCCCCGTATCCCCTCAACCCGGTTTTGCCTTTCAACTCAGCAGCCAGCTGACGAATGAAATGACCCGTGATATGTATGCCGCTTCCTGGTGGAGACGGGTATCGGAAGCCTATGCCGAACTGGGCGAACTGAGCCGCCAGCGTCCCGTTCAGCTTGTTTTCGCAACCAGCCTGATCCTGACCATCACCGTGATCGGAGGTTTTGCGGGACTGGTCGCTCCTCCGGAACGGTCTGAATCAGTGCCGGTTCCGGGCATGACCGTTGCCCTTCCGACACCCTTTGAACCCGAACTGGCTCCACTGGATCGGATTTCGCCCTTTCCCCTGGAACGCGAACTCGCGTCGCACATGGCGATTAAACTCGAACCGATTGCAGAACCGGCATCAAATCTCCCCTCCTCCGCAGCAACCAGTCTCTCTTTTAACACATCCCGATTAACCAGTGAAAACCCGGGTATCAAGACGGTCCGGACCATGGAACCTACGGCCCACGTTATACGTTTGGTTTCGGCGGGAACGGGCATGCGTCTCGATCCGTCCCTGTTCGCCGAGTCCTTCGGCCGGGACCTGATTACGAGCGGTACCATGGATCAACCCGTCTCGAAAGATTGGGTGAAGCCTGTAAGTACCGGCGAAACGAACGATCCCCGGCGTGCTGGCGGCCAGCCTGGTCCGCCTGCTCCGTCTGCTCCCATCAGACGTACCCGAATCTCGTTTTAAATTCACATGCATGGATTTCTATCCAACCTTACCGGGAACGATCGCACCCGTCCCGTGATGTGTGCCGCGCTGCTTGTCTGCCTCTGGCACTTATACTCCGTTTCTACAGCTTCCGCCCAGTCCTCTGACTACCTTCACAACCTCGAAAATGAGATCGTAAATCTCGTAGAGCGCGTGGAACCGACGGTCGCGAGCGTGATCGTGCAACGGAGATTCATCAATACGGTAAACGGACAGACCTTCACGGACTGGGAACGCTCTGTTGGTACCGGTGTGATCCTCCACCGGGACGGCTATATCATTACTACGGCCGGTGTCGTGGACCATGCCCACGATATCCTGGTGAGCTTTCACGATGGCCAGTACCACCTGGGCGAACTCGTCGGCGTAGATGGGCTTTCAGATATAGCCGTGATCCGTGTTGACAGCGTGTCCGTCCGCTCCGCGCGCCTCGGGGATTCAGATGACGTAAGCCCAGGGTCCTGGGTGCTGGTTCTGAACAATGCCCATGGCTTTCCTCCCGCGATGACGACGGGAATCGTCAACGGGGTTCGGGAAGAAGATGTCATGATGCAGGTCAGCGCCGTGGTCGGCGGTGAGTTTTCCAGCGGTGCCGTTTTTTCCACGAACGGCCGTCTACTCGGTCTCGTGGCCGATCCCCAACAAAGCCGGGCACTGGTGGGTAGTGTGCAGGGAGGAGAAGGCGCGGGCGTGATCTCGGTGATCCCGATCAACCGGGTGAAGACCTTCGCGCGGCAACTCATAGAAAACGGGGAAATCCGCCGAAGCTGGCTGGGCGTATTCGTGGAGAAAATATGGGACAGCGTCAGCGTTGGCGGAGATCGCAGTATCATGCTGGGAACCGGTGAAGGCATGGAGGTTACCGACGTCTTTCCCGATAGCCCTGCCATGAAAGTCGGTCTACGCAAAGGCGACGTTCTGCAGGCCGTAAACGGCGTGCCCATGAACCATCCCATCATCCTGGCCGAATTCGTGACCACGCTTCCCGCTGGTACACGGATCGAGATCAGGTACTTGCGCGAGGATATAGAACATACCGTGCACACGGTCCTGGCTCCTCAGCCGAAACTGCTCCATACACCCGCCTCCGCCCTGGTCGTCGAAGATGGTACGGACGATCCGCTCTCCCGCGAAGATCCCCGTCTTATTCAGCAAATGATCATGGAACACGAAATGGAACTCGAGGCCCATCGTCTCAAACTGATACAACTCAAAGGGCTCTGGGAAGAACGCATGCGGCGTATTGGCCAACGCGCTGCGATCCTGCCCGAAGATGATGAAAATTGAACGCGCAGCCCGCCAAACAATTCTTGCCTGCCTGATCCACCCGCATATACATTCACACCACATCTGAAATACTCGCGTTGTGCGAAACACTTTCGATATCCACCGCAGGTGCTGGGTATTCCCGGGGAGTCCGCATGGAACACCGAAAGCTTGGCCGTACCGGCATGTCTCTTAGCTTTATTGGCCTGGGATGTGTTACTTTCGGCCGTGAGATCGACGAGGATACTTCAACGGCCATGCTCGATTATGCCGTCGAAAAGGGGATGAACTGGCTCGATACGGCGGAGGCCTATGGAGGCGGCAACGCCCGGTCGTACCGGCGCGACGTGTTAAAGGTCGATGACATACGCGAAACCTCGGACATCATGGGTTCTTCCGAAATCATTATCGGAAATTGGATGAAGGCGCGGGGCTGCCGGGACGATGTGCTGATCTGCTCCAAGGTGAGCAGCGGCAACAAGCCGGACAACATCGCCCGGGCGCTCCAGGACAGCCTCGACCGACTGCAGGTGGACAGCGTGGACCTATACGAACTGCACTCGCCGGACGAAACGGTTCCAATTGGCGAAAGCCTCGCGGCCCTGGACGAGCAGGTCTCGGCCGGTAGAATACGGAACGTCGGTTGCAGCAACTTCAGTGCCTCGCAACTCGGGGAAGCCCTGGATGCCAGTGCCGAGCGTGGCTATGCGCGCTTCGAGGCGATCCAGCCTCCATACAACCTGGCCGATCCCGGCGCGCAGGACGAACTGCTTCCCCTTTGCCGGCGGGAAGAGGTGGGTGTCACAACTTACAGTCCGCTCGCGGCGGGCTTCCTGGCGGGCAAATACACGCCGGATCGAAACGCCTTTCCAAAGGGATCGCGATTCGATGTGATACCCGGCCATGCCGACATATACTTCAACGACCGTAATTTCCGAAACGTGGACCGTCTCCGGGCCCTTGCGGATACACTGGGGCTTCCCATGGTTCGGCTGGCCATGGCCTGGGTCATGGGCCATCCCGATATCACTTCGGTCATCGTCGGCGCCCGGAATACCGGCCACATCGATAACGCCATGGACGCGCTCGCCCTGGGGATGGACACGGGTCTGAGAGATGATATGTCGAGCTGGCTGACGGACTGAGAAATAACCCTTGCAGGTCCTTGACACCAAATCGTGAGAGGGGGATTCCGTGGGTCTGGATCCAGTTGAAATGACGCGGGAATTCGTGGATGTGAAATCCGTGAGCCGATGGAGCAACGCCGCGATTTCCGACGTGGTGGAAGATCGCATGAAGGAATGCGGGCTCGAAGTGGAACGGCTGTCCTACGTGGATGAAAATGACGAACTGAAAGTCAGCCTCATAGGAAGGAAAGGCGAAGGCGAAGGCGGCCTGGCTTTCCTGTCACACACGGATACGGTTCCGGGGCAGGAGCAGGACTGGGACGCATATCACGGTGTGGTCGAAGGCGACCGGCTACTGGGCCGGGGCAGCTGCGACATGAAGGGCCCCCTGGCATGCACCATGATCGCCGTGGCGAAGGTGGATGCGGACCGATTGAAGAAACCCCTGATCGTGGTGGCCACGGCCGATGAAGAGGTGGGCGGCGGCGGAGCGCACCAGGTTGCCGCGGAGTCCCGCATCATGAATACGGTTCGCCCGACATACGGCGTGGTGGCTGAACCGACCAGCCTGACGCCGGTGTACGCCCACAAGGGATCGGCCCATGTCGTGGTGACCGCCCATGGCCGCGCGGCGCACACCAGCACGGGTCTTGGGGAGTCCGCGAATTTCAAGATCGCGCCTTTCCTCGCCGAAATGGCCGAAATGGCGAAGAAAATCACGCACGATGAGCGATTCATGAACCAGGAATTCGTTCCGCCATCGAACGGATTCAACATGGTGATCACGGACTACGAAACCCGGCAGAATGTTTCCGCGGCGCGGTCGACCTGCCATGTCTGCTTCCGTACCATGCCCGGCGATCGCAGCGATGAACTGGTGGAAGAACTGGTTTCCAGGGCCAGGAGCTATGGCTTCGAGGTCAAAAGCAGCATATCCCGTCCCTTCTACGCCGATCCTTCGAATCCCATCGTGCAGCTGGCGTCCGAAGTCACCGGTGGCAAACCGCCGGAGACGGTGCCCTACGGTACGGATGCCGTCCATTTCAGGGAAAAACTGGACATGGTGGTCCTGGGTCCCGGAAGTATCGAGCAAGCCCACACGGTGGGCGAATACGTGGAAATACCGCAGCTCTACGAAGCGGTGGACATCTACTCACGCATGATTAACGAAGTTTGCCTATAGGAGTCGATCCATGGCGGATTCAGTTGGATATAGCGACACCCCCATCATTCCAGGCGGCAACTGGCACGTTCATGATGGAGACCGGCCCCAACCGCGGGTCGTCGCGCCGGGGGGCGAAATCGGGCAACCGCCGTCAGACGCGGTCGAACTGTTCGACGGATCGGACCTTTCCCAATGGACCAGCCGGGACGGCGGGGCCGCCAGCTGGAAGGTGGAAAACGGATACATGGAGGTTAATGGTATGGGAGATATCCTGACCCGGGCGCACTTCGGCGACTGCCAACTGCACCTGGAATGGGCCACCCCCGTAGAGGTGGTGGGAGACAGCCAGGGCAGGGGCAACAGCGGCGTGTTCCTGCTGGGACTGTATGAAATCCAGGTGCTGGACAGTTTCAACAACAGGACATACGCCGACGGTTCGGCTTCGGCCATTTACGGCCAGTATCCTCCACTGGTCAACGCCAGCCGGGGACCGGGCGAATGGCAGAGTTACGACATCATTTTCGAAGCGCCTTCGTGGAAGGGAAATACGCTGGTCAAAGGCACGCACCTGACGGTGATCCACAACGGCGTGGTGGTGCACCACCGCCAGAAGGCCATCGGTCCGACCGGGCACAGGAACTACGCGAATTACGATACGCCCCACATCGATGCCGGGCCCCTGCAACTTCAGGATCATGGCAATCCCGTACGCTACAGGAATATCTGGGTGAGGCGTCTGACCGCTTACGACGAATCCTGATCCCTCAGGACTGGCCGGGTTCTTCCGGTTCTTCCACCCAGATCAGAATGATGAGAGACGCGGCCACGGCCATGACGCCGCAGGCTGTGCCGACGGAAACATAGCCGTAGGAAACGTACAACACCCCGCACATCGCCGTACCGGCGGCAATGCCGAACTCGGCGACGGTGTTCTTGAGCGCGATCAGGGCGCCCCGTTCCTCGTCCGTTGCCATGGCCGTGACGAGAGCCTGCAATGGCGCATGGCGAAACGCCCCGGCGATGCCGGTGAGGATGAATCCTGCGAAAACCACCGGAAGCAGGTCGGTTATCCACGGGATTCCAGCCAGGAAGGCGGCCATCGCCATGCCGCTTACAACCACGATCCCCCGTTTTCCTACGCGGTCCGAGAGATATCCAGCCAGCGGGCTGCCCAGCAACGCGCCGAGTCCACTGAACAGGAATACCATGCCGATCCAGTCGGTTGTAAGTCCGTATGAGTCTCTAAGCCAGGTACCGACGTAGGTGATGAAACCGACCGTGGATGCGGATACGAGAAACGAAGCCACGATCACCGAGAGGGGGCCTGTTTGTACCAGGAACCGGCCGTAACCCTTTACCATGCCGAGAACGGAGGTCCTGCGGACAGTCGGCGCATGGGATGGTACGATGGCCAGCACGGGTACCCACAATATCAGTCCGGCGCCGCCGAATGCGCAGAACGCCCACCGCCACGACCAGGCCTCGGCGACAAAGGCACCCGCCGGCACGCCCAGGATCATGGCCGCAAAGTACCCCGACATCACCAGTCCCATGGCGGCGCCGCGCCGCTTGTACGGAAAATGATCCCCGATGCACGCCGTTATGTTGAGAGACAGGGTACCCGCTGCCGCGCCCGTGAGGGCGCGAAAGGCCACCAGTGCCCCGTAGTTCCACGCCACGCCGCACAGCACGGTGGAAACGGTGAATACGATCAGCGCACCGACGAGCATCTTCCGTCGCCCCGTCGTGTCCGACAGGGGCCCGATCACAAAGGAAACGACCGCCGCGGCAATGGCGTACACCGAGACCATTAACCCGGCCTGCCCGGCGTCCATGCTGAAGGCGGACATCAGATCGGGCAGGAGCGGAGAGATCATCTGGTTGTCGGCCACGGCCACGAACATGACGCCGAACAACACCCCGAGCAAACGGTTGTTGCCTGCCTGATTCGGCTCAGTCATTTGCATGTCCGGTCAAGGTTGAATCATCGGACTATGCCGCGGTGCATCCACGGCGTATCGTGATGCCAGACGAGTACCCGGTCCCGAAGTCCGGCAGCCAGTACTGCATCGCGGTCAGATCCCTGAAGGTTGGTCAACTGGAAGGGATCGGACTGCAAATCGTAAAAGCACTCCCGGTCGTTCAGGACACGGCCGTTTTCCGGATCGGTTTGTATCCCGTATGTGTGGGTCGACGTACGCAGCCCGACCCGTCCACCCGCCGTCTCCACGAATACGCCGTCTTCTTCCTCCAAAGCGCATCCATCCGTGGCCGGTCCGGCCAGGTCCCTCCCCTGGACATGTCCGGGAACGGAACCACCGCTCAGGGCAAGCAGGGTGGGCATAACGTCGATGATCTGGGACGTTGTGTTCGTATTGACCCGAGGCTTCAAGCGATTCGGTGCGTGAAGGATCAGCGGGATACGGATGGACTCTTCGATCAACTGGCCCTTGTTGAACAGGTGATGGCTTCCCAGGTTGTCTCCATGGTCTGAAAGAAAAACGACTATGGTGTTTTCCGCGAGGCGGTATGCCCGGAGGAAATCCATGAGGCGTCCGACCATATCGTCTACCCATGTCGTCATGCCATAGTACAGCGCGATCAAGTGCCGCAGATCGAAACCAGGGGGCAGGATGCGTGTAAAAGGCAGATGCTGTTCGTAGAAGAGAAAGTCCCACAGGTAGACCTTGAACCAGTGCTCGTCAAAGGGGAGTTCGCCGTCCCGGAAAACATTGGGCCGCAAGGGGATGTCTTCCGGTTTGTACATGGCCAGGTACGCTTCCGGCCCGTCCATTAGCGGCATGTGGGGCGGAGAAATGCCGTAGAACAGGAAGAAGGGCTTCTCCTGGTCCTTACGGTCTCTCAGGAAGCCTCCGACCTGGTCAGATTCGAATCGCACGCTGAATCCGTCTACCTGCAATTCCTCGCCATCGTTTTCCACGAAAGTCTGTCCGGTATGCCGGTGATGAACCCGGGGATACAGGCAATAGTCGAATCCAACCAACCCCGGCGCGGGATGGACATGCCATTTACCGATCAGTGCCGTGTCGTACCCGAGGTTCCTGTACATTTCGGGCAAGGTAGGCGCCGGCAAGTGGGGACGCCCGTCCACTGGATATTCGGGGAGCGTGGTCGATCCATCCACCCGCCGTTCCGCGTAGTTGCCCAGCATACCCAAGCAGGTCCGGCTGTATTGCCCCGACAACAGGCAGGACCTCGCCGGCATGCAGACGGGGTTGTTGCTGACCGCCGTTTCAAAGCGGACGCCTTCGGCCGCAAGACGGTCCAGGTTGGGCGTACGGATGACCTCGTTTCCGTAGCACCCCACTTCGAATGCCCGCAGCTGATCGCAGATGCATAGAACGACATTCGGTCGGGGCTGACTTGTATGATCGACCAAGCTGCCCTCCGGTACCACCATGCGGGGCTAGAACAGAAGTCTAATGGCCATGACGACCAGTACCACGTTCAATACGATACGGATCAATCCTTCTCCACGTTTGATGGTAAAATGAACACCGATCCATCCTCCGATCGTAGTGCCCACGGCCAGGGTGGCCCCGGTAAGCCAGAGCACCTGCCCCTTGCCCGCGAAGATGGCCAGCGCCACCACGGTGTAGACGCCCACGATGAACACCTTGTATGCGTTCACGCGGACGAGATCCAGGCCGACGACGCGGTAAAGCACCGCCATGAGAATGAAACCGACACCGGCCTGGATAAAACCGCCGTAGAAGCCCACCGCGACCATCAGGAGGTGTCCCAGCACGAGCCTTTGGGGTTGCTCGGATACGGGAGCGTCGAGCTGTTTCCGGCTCATCAGGACCAGCAGCAGGATCATCAAGCCGCCGAGGATCTTGTTGAACAGGTCGCCGCTGATCTGCGTCCCCAGGTAGGCCCCAATCGCCGCGCCCGGCACGGCGCATAGCGAGAGGGTCAGCATCGTACGGAGGTCAGCGTACCCCTTCTTGAAGAAACCGGTGACGGCGGAAACGTTCTGGGCGACGATGGCCACGCGGTTGGTGCCGTTGGCCACATTGCCTGGCAGACCCATGAAGATGAGGACCGGGAGGGCCAGCAGGGAACCACCTCCGGCGACGACATTCAGAAAGCCTGAAAGGACGCCCACGCCGGCGAGCAGGAACCACTGCCAGAGTTCAAGATCCATGTAAGGTTACCCCGGTGTCGGGGCGTCTTCACGTATCAGCCCGTCCGATTTGAGCTCGGCCCACAGGTCTACTGGAATGGGGTGTTGATAATGGGAAATGTTCGATTCGACGTACTCCGGTTTAATCGCTCCGGGGATAACGGACGCGACGGCCGGATGGAAAAGGGGAAACTGCAGGGCGGCCGCGGCCAGGGGCACGCCGTGCCGCTCGCAGACAGCCTGAATGCGACGGGTCTTCTCCATGACCTCCGGAGCCGCGGGCATGTAACCGTAGGTTGATGTTTCCGTCGGCCCGGTTACCAGAATGCCTGATGCGAAAACGGCGCCGATTACGATCCCGATCCCATCCTCCATGCATCGGGGCAGCTCCCGGTCGAGGGCGTCCTGGTCCAGGAGCGTGTAGGGCATGGCGACGATGAAGAAATCCAGTGGCATCAGTTCCAGGAATCGCAGCATCATGCCCGTCTTGTTCAAGCCGGCACCCACGCCCCTGATGTCGCCTGACGCCTTGAGTTCGGCCAGCGCGCGCCAACCGCTGGTGAACAACTGGTGGAGATAGGCCTGGATCTGGGGCTCGTTGTGATAAAATGGATCCAGGTCATGAATCAACAACAGGTCGACCCGGTGAATCCCGAAGCGGATGAGGCTGTCTTCGTAGGATCGCATGATGCCGTCGTAACTGTAGTCGTAGATGTGATCGAAGGGCAGTCCCCCGCACCAGAACCCGTACTCGAAGTTTTGCAGGTCCCGTGTCGCCTTGAATACGCGGCCGACCTTGGTGGAAACCACGTATGAACCGTGGCTTTTCTGGCGTAGAAACTCGCCCAGTCTCAATTCGCTCTTCCCGTATCCATACCACGGTGAAGTGTCGTAATACCGGATACCGGCCTTCCACGCCGCCCGCAGCGTGGCGCGGGACTTTGCGTCCGTGACCGGCTGGAACAGGTCTCCCAGCGGCGCGCTGCCGAATCCCAGTTCGGTCACATGGGCGTCCGTTGTTCCCAGTTGTCTGGTTGCGATAGGCATACTGTTTTCCTTTCTATGGACTCCGCTTCGATGGCTCCGCGTAGTCTACGGCAGGAAGCGGTTTCGTCTTGTTCTGAACCTGTATAGAGTAAAGGATTACGTACATTCTGTCACCTGTTTTATCATGGAAAAACCAGGATGAACGGTTGACAGTCTCGCGTGAGTACCGTAAGATTTACCATCGACTTCCAACGAAGGATCCGCCAGCTGTTAGGGGATACGATTGTGGTGCCAGGCCCGTCTTCCCGCGGTCATCCTGCGAGAGAACCATGCGACCAGTAACGATACTGCCCTTGCTCGGGGTGGCCGTCGTCCTGTCCAGTCTTTCCGTCCTCGCGCTGCAGGATGACGGTGAGAAGGCAGCCGACGAACCCGAACGGTATGTGAATTCATTCGGCGTCACCCTCCCTCCCGACGCCGCGCCGCCGGAACTCCAGGTTCTCACCCAGTTTTCTCCAGACAACCGGTACCTCGACCGGGGTACTTCCACCTACAAGCAGGCGTGGGGTGTGGGACTGGTAGCCGAACCGCTCGTCCGTGTAGACCGTAATTTCAACCTGCTCCCGGCCGGAGCCACTGCATGGGAACTGTCCGAAGACGGGCTGACCTGGACCTACCAGATACGCAAGGGGATGATCTTCGCCGACGGCCATCCCCTGACGGCCCGCGACTACGAGGCCACCTTCCGCCGCTGGGCGAATCCGGAGACGGGATTTGACTTCGAATGGTACTTCCGGTCCATAAAAAACTGGACCGACGTCGTTGGCAGGCGCCTTCCGCTCGATTCCCTGGGCGTCAAGGCCCTTGATGATCACACCGTGGCGTTTACGACGGAAAGTCCGACTCCGTACCTTCCGCTCCTGCTCGCCAAGAGCTGGGTTTCGCCGACTCATCTGTTTGATAAATACGGTCCGGAGTGGGCAACGCGACCCGAAACCCATTTCGGCAGCGGTCCTTACCGCCTGGTCGAATGGATCAAGGGCGACCGCATCGTACTCGGCATCAACCAGAACTACCGGGGTCCCACAAGGCCCATGCTGGAACGGGTCGTGGCCAGGTTGTACAACCTCGCCGTTCCCCCCCAGTTTCTCTCCGCCTATGAAGCCGGCGAAGTAGATTATGTCCCCCTGACCAACCAGGCCGAGATCAATCGGATCAAGGCGGATCGGATTATGCGCGACCAACTCAGTGCCTATACGGACTTCTCCACGTACTACCTGATGCTAGACACCTACAATCCACCTTTCGACGATGTGCGCGTTCGCAAAGCCTTCGCCCATGCCATCGATGTCGAGGCCATCATCAAATCGGCCATGCGGGATGTCGGCATACCGGCTTCCTCCATGCTGCCGCCCGGCTTCCCGGGTTCCAACTCGGAAGAACTGTCCCCGCTGCAGAAATTCGATCCCGATCTCGCACGCCGCTATCTCGCCGAAGCCGGCTATCCCGGTGGCCGTGGTTTTCCGGAGGTAAACCTCTGGCTTCGCGGAGAAGCCGCCAACATACGGACGGCCGCGGAGGCAGTCCAGGCCATGCTGAATCAGCACCTGGCGCTGGATGTCGGTGTACGCAACGTGGAACGGAAGGTCTACCTGGACGCCATGAGCAACCGGGAACTGACCCTGGGCATGGTCCCATACCAGTATGACTTCATCGACGCGGGCAACCTGCTGACAATCTGGCTTTCGAATGGTCGGCACTCCTGGCACAATGATCGTTTCGAGCGTCTCGTGAGGCAGGCCAACGAACTCGTCGGCGATCCGGACCGTCGCATGGCCATGTACCGGGACGCCGAGCGTATCCTGGTCGACGAAGCCGGGGGAATATTCCTGTGGTACATCCGGATAAACCAGATGTGGAAGCCCTTTGTACGGGGAGACTCCCTGGAACCCAACCAGTGGGGCTACCGGGCCTGGCGCGGCGAACTCATGTCCAATCTGCAGACCAATCTCTACATCACCAGGGACGTCTTCGAGGACCCCACGAAACAGAAACCGGAACCCTTCCGGTTCTGGCAGTGGCTGACCGGTGAAGAATAGTGCTCGCGGCCATCGTGTGGCAGGTTTTTAACGCGGCGGCACCGCTCCAACGGGTCAACCGATGCCCAGGATCCCACCCGTGTCCCTGTGAATCATCGCTTCCATTTCATCTACGTCCAACCTGGGCAGGGCCGTGCCCTCGAGCATGCCGTTCAGGCCGCGCAGATCACGCAGTGAATCGTCTACCGTTGTGACGGGGTAGTCGGTGCCGAACAGCAGCTTGTTCCATACCCCGTATTCCTGGACGAGCATAAGACTGTGATAGAACTGGAAGGGGCGGTAGTGCAGCGCGGATACATCGGCGTACACGTTGGGATGCTTGCGTATGACCGCCACGGTTTCTCCTTCGTAGGGATGTCCGAGGTGGGCCATGATGATCCTGCAGTCCGGATACCTGATGGCGACCGCATCCAGGTGCCTGGGCAAGGTGCAATCCAGGGGGGCCTGGTCCACGAAGGTGGTACCGGTGTGCAACAGCACCGGCAGGTCGTTATGGACGGCGTAGCGCCACAGATCGTCGTGTTCGGGATCCTGCGGGTAAAACCCGGCGTACATGGGAAGGAGCTTGATGCCCCGCATGCCCAGGTGTTCCCGGCCTTCGACCATCTCCTCTCGCCATCCCTCCTGGGTGGGGTCCAGCGACATGAAGGGGATCGTATGATCGGGGTACCCGGCACAGTACGACGCCACGTAGCTGTCGGGCGTCCACAACCCCGACAGCCTCGCTTTACCACCAAATACAACGGTCTTTAAAGGCTTGCCGGCGGTCTGAGCTGCAGCAAGATAACTCGCGTAGTCGGGCGTCCAGTCGAGTTCGTAACCCCGCATGCGTATGGCCTGGCTCCGGAAGGTTTCGTTGAAGTGATCGGGGTACCTCCAGGCGTGTGAATGAACGTCGTAGATCATAGCGTCTCCTTTTTGAACCGCGTTATCGCTGGCCGTCATATCGTCTCAGGATGGGAGAACGCCAGGCGATCAGGGCAACGGCCGCCACGCAGCCGATTCCACCCACGATCACGGAGAACGGCGCGCCGGCGAGTCCCGCCACCAGTCCCGCTTCGGCCTCGCCGAGCCTGGGGCCGCCCGTGACGAAAATCATGTTCACCGAAGTCATGCGGCCGCGCAGCTCGTCGGGGGTCGACAACTGCATGACGGTATGGCGCAGTACCATGCTCACCGTGTCGAAAGCGCCGGTCAGGAATAGGGCCGCAAAGGTGAGCCAGAAACTGGTCGATGCGCCGAATACAATGGTCGCCATTCCATATAAGGCCACCGCCTTGAACAACAGCCGGCCCTGGCCGGATAGGGTCGGTAAGGTCGACATCAGCGCACCGGTCAACACGGCGCCTGCCGCAGGAGCCGCAGAGAGCAAGCCGTATCCGCGTACGTCCACAGCCAGCACTTCCAGGGCGAAAATCGGCAGCAGCGAGGTCGCGGAAGCAAAGAACGTGGCGGTGAAATCCAGCAGCATTGCGGACCGGATGATGGTTGAACGCCGGATGAAACGGAGTCCTTCGAGGGCCGCGGCGAAGCTGACCCTTGCCACGCCGCCGATGTTCCTGTGGTCCGAATGCATCATGAGTATCGGGATGATCATGAAAACAAAAGATACCGTGTTGATCCAGTAGACGGTCGCGATAGAGCCCGTGGCCAGGAGCAGCCCGGCTATGCCCGGTCCGGATACAGATGCGACATGTGAGGCGGTGATGTTGATGCTCATGGCGTTGGCGAGATGACGGCGGTCTACCAGGTTCGGAATCATGGCGGTTTTGGCCGGGTTGCTGAAACAACCGATACCCGCGCTGATGGCCGTAATCACGTACAGCGTGGTGGCCGAATCGTGGCTTGACCACGTGATCCATGCCAGCGTCGTGCTGATGAGTGCGAGGCCGCATTGCGCCAATAGCAGCACGCGGCGGCGATCATGGGTGTCGGTGATGACCCCAGCGAGCGGGGAAAATAAAAGTAATGGTATGAGTCTTATAACCGCCATCGCGCCAAGGGCATACGCGGATTCGGTCAATTGATACATATGCCAGAGTATGGCCGTCTGCTGCATACGGGACCCGGTGAGCGAAACGACCTGGCCGAACCACAGGAGACGGAAATCGCGGTATTGGAGTGCGGGAAACCGGTCACGGACCGTTTGGAGGGACAGGGACATGACGATGCTGAAGATACCATGCCTGCCGATACTGTCAAGGTACACGTCCCCGGCCCGCGGTGAACGGGACTTAGGTCTTGACACCCGGTCGACGGACCGGATAACATGGCGGTTGTGGTGATTCACCGCCCATGACCCCGGCAAGCAGGGCATTGGGATGTTCAGGCGTTATATGCGGCGAGCAGTGCGACGCACAGGTATTCTGGAAACAGTGCAATCAATCGAACGGAGCAGATGCATGGTATACATCACGGAAGAAGAAGTGGGCAGGTTGCTGTCCATGGACGAAGCGATACGCGCCGTAGACGACGCATTCCGCCATCTTGGTACGGGATCGGCGGTCAACATTCCCCGTTCCAGGGTACGGCTGCCGGGACATACGCTCCACGTCCTGTCGGGTGGAATTCCGGGGTTGAACGTCACCGGGTTGAAAGCGTACACCACCACACGGCATGGCGCCCGCTTCGTGGTTTTGCTCTTCAGGGCGGATACGGGCGACCTGCTGGCCACGATCGAAGCGGACCGGCTCGGCCAGATGCGCACGGGCGCGGCAAGCGGCGTGGCGACGAAGTACATGGCCAGGGAAGACGCGGCCAGCGTGGGGGTTATCGGTACGGGATGGCAGGCCCGAAGCCAGCTCGCGGCGGTCTGCGGGGTGCGCGGCGTGACCTCGGCATGCGCCTTCGGTCGCGACCGGTCGAGGCGGGAGTCGTTCTGCCGCGAGATGACCGAACAACTGGGGATACCCGTTCAACCCGTCGATACCGCCCACGAGAGCGTCGCCGAAGCGGACATCGTGATCACAATCACCAGCTCGGCGCAACCCGTGCTGAAAGGCGCATGGCTCGCTCCGGGCACCCATGTGAATGCCGCTGGTTCCAACGCGCTCTTGCGCAGCGAAATCGATGTAGAGACAGTCAGGCGGTCAAGGGTGGTTGCCGTCGACTCCCGGGAGCAGGCCAGGGTGGAATGCGGCGACCTGCTCGCGCCGGTCGAAATGGGGTACCTGCATTGGGACCGTGTTTACGAGCTGGCGGACGTGGTTGCCGGCCATGTCCCCGGCCGCATTGATCCTGCCGATGTTACGCTCTTTGAATCCCAGGGACTCGCCGTGGAAGACGTGGCCGTGGCCGCCGTCGTGTTCGAACGGGCGAAAGCCGAGGGCGCGGGCAGGCGGATCGGCTGAATCCGGAGCACGCTTATTTCCCCATGGCGGTTACCCTGTCCCAATAGGCTTTGGCGCCGGTCCTGAGCCAGTTGTCATAGACGGAGAAGAAGAACTTGACGCCGATTTCGGCGTGGGCTTCGAATGTCTCGTCTCCGACGAGCGATCCTGCGTTCCTGCCTGAAGCGACGATCCGCGCGAGGGTGTCGGCAACGACCTTTTTTACCTCGGGGAGATACATCTGTCCCGGATACCCCATGGTTTGCGCCAGGTCACCAGGGGCGACAAAGAATACATCGATATGGTCCACGGCGAGAATCTCGTCCAGTTTTTCGACCGCCTCCATTTCTTCTATGAGGACGATGACTAGAATCTCATCGTTCACCTTCGCGATAAACTCACGATTATCGGTGCCGTATCCCCGGCGATTGAAGTACATGCCGCGCATGCCGGCCGGCGCGAACCTGCTGGCGCGCACCACCCGTTCCGCCGCTTCGGCGCTGCTCACATGGGGGACTACCAGTCCACTGACTCCGCAGTCCAGCGTGCGACCGATCAGTCCGGTCTCGTTGGCGTGCACCCGCATCACCGACGCCATGTTCCACAGGTCGCAGGCGCGGGACACGTCACCGATCCGGTCGAAAGTGATGTCCCCGTGCTCTCCCTCGATCCAGTAGCCGTCGAATCCGAACTGCCCCATGAAATCGATGGAATTCGCCGTGTGGCTGTGACCGCCGACCACGTGGGCGACTTCGCCGGCTCTCAGTTTTTCCAATACTCGGTTTCCCCGCATTTTCTGAATTCTCCTTTTTTAAATCCCAGTTCAGAAACCTGTTTTATCATAAAGACTTCGGGTGGAATATCAACCAGAACAAGTTAGGTTCTTCCTCCATGTTGACAAGCGTTTTCTGATTGAGCCGACTGGCCGCGAACACGGTCCTCGCGAAGGATTTAACCCGCGTCGCCCATGCCCGCGGGCCCGATCCATATCGCCTTGACACCTTTCCGGGGTCCCTGTAGTATAGACGAGTTATCTGAAATCGGTCCATACCTGTAAGCCCACTCTTTCGGGGACAACCCATGACCACCCAATCCAGGCATCCCATCACTACCGAGGAAGCCGCCTACTGGGCGGAGATAAGAAAGCAATTTTACCTGATGGACGACGTCACCTACCTGCAGGGAGGTTCGGTGGGGCCCTCCGCCAGACCGGTCATCGAACGCATAATCGAATTGATCCGGGAATTCGAGGCGGACCCGCTTCGCCGCAGGCACGGAGACCTTCTCGGTCCCTTGATGGAGACTTCCAGAGAAAAACTGGCCAGGTTCGTGGGGACCACCCCGGACCGGATCGCCCTCGTACTGAACACGACGATGGGCATGAATATTCCTGGCCAGGGCCTGATCTGGGAACGCGGCAGCGATGTGCTGCTCAGCGACCAGGAATATCCCGCCGTTCGCGCCCTGTGGGAGTGGCTGGCCAAGCGCGACGGCCTGAATCTGAACTACATATCTCTACCCACTCCACCGTCCTCGCCCCAGGACATCGTCGATGCCTACGAGGCGGGATTCACGGACAACACCCGCGTCGTGGTGTTCAGCCACGTTTACTTCACGACCGGACTCGTCGCCCCCATCAAGGAACTGACCCGCTTGACCCACGCTCATGGGGCCGTGGCCATGGTGGACGGTGCCCACGCCGTTGGCATGGTCCCCCTGGATCTTTCCGAAGTCGGATGCGACTTCTATGCCAGCAGTTCCCACAAGTGGCTGCTGGCGCCCAAGGGGGTGGGGTTTCTTTACATGGATGCCAAGTACCAGAACAAGATCCGTCCTGTGATAATCGGCCACAACATGCGCGAAACGGATGCGGCCAGCCGCTACGATGTCAACGGGACCCGGGACCTGACCCACCATGCCTGCCTGGGAGACGCGATCGACTACCAGCTGGAAATCGGCTGGGATAGCAGGATCCGGCCCTATTGCCTCGGTCTGGCCCGATATCTGAAGGCGCAGGCGGTGGAACGAATCCGGGGAGCCCGCCTCACGATCCCCATGGACGAATCCATGTCCGGGTTCATATCCAGTTTTTCGATAGAAGGCATCGATCTTCCCAGGGTTTGCCAGTATCTCTGGTCCGACTACAAGATCGAAGTCACCGCCAATCAGGCGAACGGTCTCTCGTTTTTCCGGGTGTCCACGCACTTCTACGACTCCTACGACGACATCGACCGATTCATCAGTGCGATCAACGAGATCATCGTCAAGTATCCCGACGTCCACCTGGACAGAGAACGCCCATGACCCGTCCCAAGCTGCTGCTGCCCGGTCCCATCGACATATGGGAGGAAACCCTGCAGGCATTAAGTGAGCAGGTAATGCCCCATTACGGCGAAGACTTCGGTCCCATCTACGAAGAGACCATTTCGATACTGAAGACCATCTTCCAGACTGAAAACGACGTGATCATCATGACGGCTCCCGGCTCCGGCGCCCTCGATGCCGGGCTCAGCAGTCTCTTCCAGCCCGGTGAGCAGGTGGCCGTGGTGACAAACGGTCCTTTTGCCGATCGGCTTGTCGAAATACTCAAGGCTTTCAGGTGCGAAGTCATCGCCGTGGATGACGCCTGGGGCGAGCCCGGCGATCCAGCCAGGATGCGACGGGCCCTGGAAGAACACCCTGCCGCGGCCGGCCTGGTCGTGGTCGCCAACGATACCGGCACGGGTGTTCGCAATCCGTTGGAAGCTTACGCCGAACTGGCCCGCGAATTCGACCTGCCGTTTTTCGTGGACGGCGTGTCGGCCCTGGGCGGCTACGATATTCCCGTGGACAAACTCGGCATCGACTTGGCCGTGACTTCTTCCAACAAGGCCCTGGAAACCACGCCGGGACTGGGCATCCTGGCAGTCAGCGACCGCGCGTGGGACATCATACGCGCCAAGGACAGCACCCACCGGGGCTGGTACTACAATCTCGCCGTCTGGAAAAAAGCTTCCGAATCATCGGGTGAGCATCCCTATCCCACGACGCAGGCGAGCAGCCTGATCGTTTCCCTGCACGCCAGTCTGAAGCGGATCATGAACCGGGAGACCCTGGAGGGGCACTGGGCCCGGTACGCGTGGGCACAGTCCGTCGTGCGGACCGGGTTGCGCGCCGTGGGGTGCACGCCCATCGTGGCCGACGAGGCCGCTTCCTGCACGGTGACCACCTTCCGGGTCCATCCGGACGTATCGGAGGCCGCGGAACTGCGGACTTACCTGCTTCGTAATCACGGTTTTCTCGTGGCGCAGGCCATGGGCGAATTCGCCCGGGACTCGCTTCGTGCGGGTCACATGGGAAAAGCGGGGTCAAGAGACTACATCGAACCTTTTCTGCTCGGACTTGAAGACTACTTCCGCATAGTCAAGCACCACGACCTGGCGCCTGGTTGCAGCCTGGAAGGCCTGAGGCGGTCCGGAACCACGTATTAGGGGGTTCTCCTGGGCGGAGTCAGCGACAGCACGATATCCGTCAGGGATTGGTCGAGCGGGTAGTGGTAGGACGTCCGGTAGTACTGGAGAAGATCCCGGGCCAGCGCGTTCAGCGGGTCGACGCTCTGGAATCGATCGGGAAGCGGCTCCAGATGGTATAGGACGTTGAGCAGGGAACGCAGGGGTATGTCCGCCGGCGAGGTGGATGGTATGTAGGTCATGTGGTACCCTGATTTACGCGTAAGCAAGCCGGAATCCACGTAAGACGAAAGCATCTCGTCGAGCACGTTTTCCGGCGCTCCCGTCTGATTGGAAAGCCGATCAAGCCTGGTCGGCCGATTTTCTTCTACGTAATTTCGGATGATGTAGAGAAACGCGAGGACGTTGATGTAGTTCCGCAACGCCGTTCCGTGGACCCGCTCCGACTGTCTCCACTCCATGATGCCCACGTTCTGTATGGAATAGGCCAGGACCGCGCCTAACAGAAGAATCACCCAACCGAGGTAGAGCCAGATCAGAAACACCGGCAGGGCGGCGAAACCGGCAAAGAGGATTTCACGTGCGCCCGCCTGCGTCGTATCGACGATAAACTGGGCGAACACCCAGTTGAGCCACAACCAGCCGAACCCGGAACTCATGCCTCCAACCAGGGCGGCCCGGACAGAAACCCGCGTATTGGGCACCGACCAGATGATCAGCGAAAACCAGAGTCCGATCAACAGGAAGGGCACGGGAGAGAATCCCGCGATGCGTTCGAAATTGGCCAGGACGGCAATACTGTTCGACGAACCCAAGAACGTCACGACACCCGTGATGATCAGTGGTCCGATCAGCAGCAACGCCAGGTAGCTGACCAGGCGCTGCTTCCAGCTTCGCATATGCCGGACGTGCCAGATGTCGTTGAAGGATTCCTCGATGTTCGCCAGGATACCCAGGACCGCGAACAGGAGGACCACAAGTCCCACGTAACCCAGCGTGACGGTCTGGGCGTTGGCCAGGAAATCCATGATTTTCGAAGCAACGATGTCTCCGTTGCTGCCCAGCGGACTCAGCCATTCCCGCAGGGTGGGTTCGAGATCCACGTACAGTCCCAGGCTCTGGTACAATGTAAAAACGATGGCGAGCAGCGGGACCAGGGCCAGCAAGCTGGAAAAGGTAAGCGCCGAGGCCCGGGTCAGCAGCCGGTCTTCCCAGAACTGGTGATACAGGAAGAGAATGGACTTGGCGATTCGCACCAGGAGCGCGTGCAGCCTGGAGAGACCCCTGGTGTTGATATGCCAGATCTCGCTGCCGATGAACTGG
Source organism: bacterium (assembly GCA_965262815.1). Classification (GTDB taxonomy): domain Bacteria; phylum JAAXHH01; class JAAXHH01; order JAAXHH01; family JAAXHH01; genus JAAXHH01. The sequence goes on from OZ253560.1 coordinate 1,999,500, forward strand.
CTCGCCGTGCGTAAATTGCCTATGAAATTCGATATGCTTGGGTACACCGCGAATATCCTCGTGCGGGTTTAGACCACCGGGATGCTCCGACCGGGTCCTTCGTTCAACAAAACCGGCGACGGTATCGTATTATCGGCTTTCAGGAAAGTTTTGGCAACACGAACTGCGCCAGGCTCAGCAACAGGAAGAAGCCGAACATGTCCGTTACTGTCGTCAGCATGGGACCGGATGCCAGTGCGGGATCGGCCTTTAACGCTCGCAGGGCGAGTGGAATGAACCCTCCCAGGCACGCGGCGAGTACCGTGTTGGCCGCCAGGGCGGTTCCGACGATAAGTCCCAGGTACGGATTCCCCTTCCACAACAGGGCGGCACTGGCCAGCAGCGCTCCGAGTACCAGTCCGTTCATCAGGCCGACCGATGCCTCCTTGGCCAGGACGCGAAGAATCTCCCGGGGACGCACGAGCCCCATGGCCAGTTCCCGGATGCTCACCGCGACGGCCTGGTTGCCCGAACAACCGCTCATGTCCGAGATGATGGGAAGGAAAACCGCCAGTGTGATCGCCTTTTCCAGGGTATCCTGGTAGAGGATGATGACGCTCGCGGCCAGTATGTTCAGGACGACATTGACGCTGAGCCAGGACAGCCGGCGCGACGCCCTTTTCAGGACGGGCATGCTGCGCAGTTCCTCGCCGCCTACAATCCCGCTTGCCTTGCGGAATTCACTTTCAGATTGTTCCGCCAGTTTCTCCTGCACGTCTGCTGCTCGTACCACGCCCACCAGTACGCCGTTATCATTGGTGACCGGGAGCCCAAGGTAAGTATAGGTGTCGAAAAGATCGCGCATCTCTTCCAGCGGCGTTTGGACATTGACGCGCACGGGTTCGGCCGACATGATTTCCGTAAGGAGCTGGCCAGGCAATGCCATGAGTACGTCGCGCAGCCGCAACACCCCGGTTAATTGCACTCCGTCCGATACGTACAGGTACTGCACGTCGTATCCGATATACGCTTTGTGATTAAGCCGCAGATCGTCGATCACGTCCTGAACGGAGTGGTCGCCGGGATAGGAAACAAACTCGGTCAACATGATCCCGCCGGCCGTTTCGTCAGGATATTGCAGCAGCTGCCGGACTTCGTCGGCCGTCTCGTCCGGCATGGCTTCGAGAATGGCCTCCGCTTCCTCGTCTTTCAAGTCTCCAAGCAGGTCCGCCTGGGCGTCGCTGTTCATTTCGTCCACGATCGCCGCGGCTTCGGCGGGAGGTAGATCCTCGATCAGGTCGACCGCCTGCACGTCCTCGATATGGTCGATCAACTCGGCCGCGTCATGGGGTGACAGGAGACCGAGCATCCGGGTGTGTTCCTCCTGGTTCAGGCGCGACACGGCCAGCGCCAGTTCGGTGGCCGATAATGATCCGATGTAGGACGGCAGTACGTATCTTTCACCGGCCTGGATGAGTGCCTTGAGATGCTCCCAGGGTTCCTGCCCGGCAGGATCTCGCTCATCGGGATTCATGGTAAGCTCCGACTTCCGTGATTTACCGGAAAGATAGTTCGGCCGCGCCTTTTTCCTTAACCGGGCCGTCCGAGGCAAGCGCTTCTACGTAGGCTTCGTAGGATTCCCGGATGTTTCTGACGTAATGAACCGGTTGTCCCCCGCGGCAGAATCCGTACCGGGCGCGCTTATAGTACTCGGGCCTTGAAAGAAGCAGCATGGTCTCTTCGACATGACCGAACCACTGGTTGGGATCCCTGCCCTGCTCCCTGGCCAGGCGGCGGGCGTCGAGCAGGTGCCCGTACCCGGCATTGTAAGAGGCCAGGGCGAAGTGAACCCGGATCTCCATCGGCAACTTGGGGTCGAAGCGGTCGAGGAGTTGATCCATGTACTTCACGCCGGCGTGGATGCCTACCTCGGGTTCATGAAGTTCGGTAAATCCCAATTGTTTGCCCGTGGCCGGCATCACCTGCATGAGTCCCTGTGCGCCTACCCAGCTCACGGCATTGGGATCGAACCTGGATTCCTGGTACATCTGCGCGGTGACCAGCCGCCAGTCCTGGCCGTACAGGTCGGAGTATTTCTTGACCTGGTCGTCGAAGGGAGACAACTGACCTCCCAGGTCAACGCGCAGGGAATCCCTGGCCTTGGCGATGGTACGTTTGTTCTCGAAGTACTTCTTTCGCATCAGGTTGAAAAACAGCCCCCGCTTTTCCTCACTCACGTATGTGTCAAGCGCTGCGAGCAGGGCGGGATTGCTTTTCCGCACCGCCCAGCCCAGCGAAGTCGGTTTGACCCGGAAAGCGGCCTTGAGATTTCGGCCGTAAGCCTGTTCCACTTCCAGCAGGTTGGAATCCGCGAGGGTAACGTCGTAGATGCCCCGATCTATGCCATCCATGATATCTTCCGATTCCACGTCGTCCGGCAGCCCCACGATATCGAGGCCTTCAATGGAATCGGCAACCGCTTCCAGGGTCGCTCGAAAGGAGGAACTGCTGCGGATGTGTACCGGCCGGCCCACGAGGTCGTTGAATTCCGATACACTGGCGTCGTCCGATCGGACGACCACCAGTTCATCCACGTCATTGTAGGGCACTGAAAAGGCCGCGTGGGCCTGGCGCTCTTCGTTGATCGTCATGGCTGCCGCCACGACGTCGCCCTTCCCTTCGTTCAGGTAGTTAAGCAGTTCGGCGTGGTTATCCGGTATGACGATTTCGAGCTGCAGACCGTGCCTCGAGGCGAATTCGTTCATGAGTTCATATTCAAATCCGATCTGGACGCCTTTATGTATGAAATAAGTCAGTGCGTTGTTTCTGGTGATCATACGCAACCGTCCCCGACGCTTCAGGCCGTCGAGATCGTCGGTGAATTCTTCTTCCCGGTTGCGCGTGATCTGGCGGGCGTGGAGGAACTCGTCGACCTTCTTTTTAAGTTCGCCGTTCCCGGGGCGCATCAGCATGACGATCATCCGGTTTTCGGCCAGCACGAGCGGGGTGTCAAGTTCGTCATGAAAATGTTCGACGGCCCGCCAGAGATTGTCGTCGCAGACGGTCGCAGCGAACTCGCCCCGGGCCACGCCACCGATGATGCTCTCCGTTGCCATCGTTTCGGGGACGGTGTTTATGCGCAGACCAGGTACCCGCTGTTTCAGGTTCAGCAGGGTCTGGTAGTAGGAACTGGATTCACGGACGCTGATCTCCATGCCGTCCAGGTCTTCGATTTCCGTGGGACTGCCTTCTCCCGCCGGGACAATCAGGTATTCGTCCACGTAGTAATAGGGCACGGAATAGGCCGTTTGAGCCTTCCGTTCCGGGGTATCCGTCAGATTGGCCGCGACGATGTCTCCTTCACCCTGCAGCAGTTTCTCGATCATTTTGGAGTGGTCTTCGGCCGTCACGAGTTCGAGGTCCAGTTGAAGCGATTCGGACAGTTCCCGGGCGATGTCGTGATCGAGCGTTACCCGTTCAGCCTTCCGGGGCATGTGGGTGATCGCGTCCGGACGAACGATGACCCGCAACACGCCGCGAGACTGAAGCTCCGGCAGGTCGCCTGTGTACCTGGGCGGAGGTTGCAGTCCTGTGCCGTCGCAATGCACGGTTGTCAGCCCGATGATCACCGCCGAGAAAAACAGGACGCTGGCGCGAGTCAACATATCCTACCCCCTTTGGTTCGCAACCTTACGGAGCAACAAGTCCGTTCCGTCTGAAACTTGACAGTCCACGGCCCTTCCGTTAAGATATTGTCTTGAAATATATGCACTAACGCCTGCGTTACGACAAGCAATTTTGGTGGGAGAACCCGCCCTGCCGGGAAGGAACAGTACATGGAAACCCTGTATAACCTGCTGGATCAGTCGTGGCAGTGGTCGGGGAGAGAACTCGGCGTTACTTTCTGTATTCTGCTGGGCACTTTCGTCGTTCGGTGGCTGGTGAAGCACGGGATGGAACGCGTGGCGGCACGGCTGGCCCGCGTCACTACGACGCACGTGGACGACATGCTGGTCGTGGCAGTAAAAAAGCCGCTCGAATGGGTGGCCGTCGTTCTGGGTATGTACCTGGCCATCTATACGCTGCGTCCGCCCGATATAGTCTTGGGGGTGTTGCGGGCCGGGTTCTGGGTGCCCTTTTCCCTGATAACCGCATGGATGGTCTTTCGATGCATCAACGTTTTTACATCGCTTTTGAAAAGCTGGGCGCAAAAAACGGATACCACGCTCGACGATCACCTGGTTCCGCTCGTGGAGCGGGCGATGCAGATCATGGTCTGGATCCTCGCGGCGCTTATGATCCTTCAGAATCTCGGGTACTCTGTTTCCGGCTTGCTGGCCGGACTGGGGATCGGCGGTCTTGCCGTAGCCCTCGCCGCTCAAAAAACCCTGGCCGACGTCTTCGGATCCATTATGCTGCTGGTCGACCGGCCCTTTGTCGCGGGGGATTGGATCATGTCACCGGACCGCGAGATCGAAGGCGTGGTCGAAAGCGTGGGCTTTCGCAGTACCCGGATCCGTACCTTTGAACAGACCGTCATAGCCATTCCCAACAACCGGCTGGCGGAATTCGTGATCGACAATATCTCGTCGCGTCCCTACCGCCGCGTATGGATCACGGTGGGGCTCACTTTCGATACGCCTTCGGAGCGGATGCGCGAGGTGGTTTCACGGATAGAACAGCTACTTCGCAATCATCCCGAGGTGAGCCAGGAGTCGACCATGCTCGTACGCTTCAACGAGATCGCCGAAGAGTCCCTGGACATCATGGTCTACTATTTCACCGCGACAACGGTGTGGGAGGACTACCTGCGGATCAGGGAGGATGTAAACCTGAAGATCATGGAAATCGTGGAGTCCCTCGGCCTGCGCCTGGCCTTTCCCACCCGGACCGTACACGTTTCTACCGGTCCGGACGAAATCAAACCTGACTGACTTTGAAACGATTACGCTGTCAAGCCTGGCGCGGTACGCGCCGGAATCGTAGCGGGTTGCGGTTGCTTCGCCGTCCCTAGTCGTCATTTACGATATCCTTGACATGACTGTAATGGGCGGTTTCGATCAGTTCCAGTGTCTCGGACGACAGCACGGCCTTGATCTCATCGGGGAATGGCATCGCAAGTCCCGCGTGCTGAGGCTTGTACCGCAGGACAAGGATGCGTCGGATACGGTCCCTGGGACGCCATTCCAGGATGCCGTGGGTCATGAGTTCCGAAGTCACGATGATGTCTCCCGCCCTGGGTGTGATGTTGACCACGCCCGGCGCGAGGTCCTCCACGCCGTGCATGAGACCGTTGTTGAATAAAATTTCGGGTCGCGGGAAATTCGCCTTGTGGGATCCGGGCAGTACGATGAGCCCCCCGTCGCCCGGAAAAACGTCGTCCAGGTAGGGAAACACGATGATATCATCACAGTAGACGCGGCCGTGATGGGTCTCGTAACGGGTGCTTTCCCAGCCGAATCCCTCCCTGGCGCAGTGAAGGCCTCCCACGGCCGGCTCCCCCGGGCGGTCCACCTGGAGGGTGCCGCTGATCAACCTGGGCTTGTCGTTGGTGAGTTCCCGGACGATGGGCCAGATCGACGGATGCCGGGTCAACGCTTCCAGCGACTGGTCGAAGGCGAACCCGTGGAGATGCCTCTTGCCGTCAAAACCGAATCCCGGCGGCAGCCTGTCTTCCGGGGTGTTCATGTACCGGGTCGATGCCCGTTGACAGGCCTCCAGTTCCTGTTTCGAGAGGGCGTTTTCGATGTGCAGGTAGCCAAAAACGTCAAACAGGTACCTCTGTTCCGGGGTCATCAGGCCTCGCTCCTTCTAATACCACATAAAGCTGGATGTTGCCGCTACCATTGATCTACACCTTGAATTCGGACAGGAGTTCATCCAATCGCCGGACAAACCCCTTTCGACCTGGTTCCGGGATATCGTGAATCCGCGCCACCACGCCGCTGACGTTCAATCCGTTGCGGTCCGGACGGTGCGGCGGTTCGAAAATGACGACATCGGCCGCCGCGCGCCCCGCGTAACCCGTTACGCTCGGCGCCGCGTAAAGTCCGTTTCTCAACAGGGACAGCTCCCCGTTCTCTTCAAAGACCGCGCAGGCGTCCCGCAGGCACCGCGGCAGGTGGGTCGGACTCGAAACCACGATGACCCGCTCCACCCCCTCGTCCACGAAAACCCTTCCGGCATGTTCGATTTCCTCCCGGGTATTCCGCGATCCCGTATCCAGGTGCAGAATAGATTCGATCCTTTCTTTGTATCGGAGGTTCGAATCCGGGTTCGCCACTTCAGGCAGGTGATTTTTAAAAAGCGAAAATCCGGCGAGTGCGTCGAATCGTTCCCGCATCAAAAGGGCCGTCGCCTCGGATTCCAGCAGTCCGTTCTTCTTCGACGCGCCCGAACCGAATACCATCACGTCCGCCTGCTCGGTAAGGGCGATGAACACGCCCATGGGTACCCGGCCGACCTGGTCATCGGGTATTCCCCACGCCACGGACTCCCAACGGTCTGCATCCAGGTTGTATCCATGTACGAGGATGCCTGTCTTACGAGCCGGAGGGGCGGGAACAATACCGGTCGCTGCGTGTTCGCTCATGCCAGGCTCCATCATCCGCCGAAGGGGACGCATCGAGAGGCGAAGTGCTTCAGGGCGCCGCTCTTGACCACGATCGCTTCCGGTCTTAACACGGCGGCGTAGCTGTTCAGGAGGGCGATCAGGTCCAGCAGGGACCGATATCCGGAAATACCCGACATGTCGATGTAGATCTTGGTGAAGTCTTCCTTCAAATCCATCGCCGCCCTCACGTCGAAGGCGTCCAGCGTTGCGAACCGGATATGGGGATGGCGTTCCCGGGCCCGTTCGATCACCTCGGGACTGACATCCGTACCGATCACGGCCTCGGCGTGTTCGGCGATGATCTTCGTGGTCGTTCCCCATTCGCAGCCGATTTCAAGGACGGTATCGGAGGTGTTCACCCAGAGAGGTATACTGGCCCGGTACTCCTTGACGCCGCGGGTGCCCACGAACATGGTGTTCGATCTGTACTGCCGGTCATTAGCCATACGGGACCAATAAACAGGCGACCCCGGGTATCGTCAAGAAGGACCGTACACTGCCTGTTCAAGAAGGGACATTGGGCCGGCTAGCTTCCGGTTGAACGATAATGACGCAGGCCGAATCGCCAGGACAGGGAAATAGGTTACGCATCCCATGGGGATCACCATCGTGAAGAACCTGCGGAACCAGGATCGATAGATGGAGAGGGGAAATTTTGAAGCTTCCACGCCGCCGTAGGTCAGGACATTCATGAGTTCCAGGGTTTCCGTGGTCCAGAAGGAGAGGGTGCCGAGGTTGACGAAGAGGCCCAGGAAGAAACAGGCGCCGAAAAGCACTGTAGCCACCGTCAATACCAGTTTCGCCGCAGTCCAGTCGATTTCAAGGCTCAGTATCGCCCAGAGGAGGACGCCGCCGCCCAGCAGGAAACGACCGAGCCGCTTCAACATGAACTCCTGGCCAATCAACTGAAGGACCGTGCTCCGCGGCCTGAGCAGCATCCGGTCGAAGTCTCCCGTACGGACCAGGTCGTCGACATGGTCGAATCCGCGGGAGACCGTTTCGGTGAAGGCGAAGGCCAGGTTGATGAGTCCGAAGAAGAAGGCGACCTCGGCCAGCGACCACTGGCTCAGGCTGCCGAAGCGATCGAAGAAGGCCAGGATACCGAAAACAGGTCCTTGATCGCGTATTTCGCCGTTATCCGGCTGATCAGGTCCGCGGTTTGAACCCGGTCGGGATCGAATTGCAGGTGAACGCGGTTGCCGTTCTGCGCGACATAAGCGACGTCCGGATCGGAAATGGACTGGTCCGCATCGATGAGATCGATGATCAGGCGCCGCTCACGGGTGACGCGGGAGCGTAGTTCTTCCATCGTGCCGTCGGACAGGATCCTTCCGTGGCCAATCACCATGATCCGGTCGCACAGGGCCTCTATGTCGTCCATGTCGTGGGTGGTCAGCACGATGGTGACGTTGCGTTCCCGGTTGAGCCGTTTGATGAAGTCTCTTACTGCGAGTTTCGATACGGCGTCCAGTCCAATGGTGGGTTCGTCCAGGAACAATACCGAGGGCGCGTGGAGCAGCGCGGCGGCGAGGTCGCACCGCATGCGCTGACCAAGACTGAGTTGCCTTACCGGGACATCGTACAACGGTTCGAGAACCAGCAGCGCCGCGAGTTCGTTCCGGGCGCTTTCGTAGTCCGGATGCCTGACCCGGTAGATATCCCGGAGCAGATCGAAGGATTCGATTACGGGGAGATCCCACCACAACTGGGTCCGTTGGCCGAACACCACACCAATGTTGGCGGCGTTGACGATTCGGTCCCGCCACGGAACGCGTCCTTCTATCTCGCATCGGCCCGAATCGGGCACCAGTATGCCGGAAAGCACCTTTACGGTGGTGGATTTCCCCGCCCCGTTGGGACCGATGTAGCCGACCAGTTCTCCCTGGGACAGTTCGAATGAGATGCCGTCCAACGCCCTCACCGTCCGGTATTCCCGGCGCCACACTCCCTGGAAGGCGCCCCAGAGCCCGGATCGACGCTGGGCGATGCGAAAGGTCTTGACGATGTTGTCGACGAGGATATGCGGCACGGGAACCAACCAGGGGAATGACGTGGCGAGAACTCAACGGGCTGCGGAATCGAGTTCCCCGCGGGAATGAATCCCGGGGAGAGGACTTCCGGTCTAGCCGGACTCGGAAAATACGGAAAGGTGTTCTATACTCAGGCCGCCCCGCACGAGTGCCTCCCAGCACCGGACCGGGGAATCGCCGAGGATCGCCAGGAGGTCTGTCCGCAGTCCGTCGAGGGAAGGCGACGAGGGATCCGACGCCTCCAGGTTTGACAGGCGACTGAGCGCGTCCATCGCGTATCCCACGCAGATGACGTTCTTGTCGCTGCGCACAACTTCTTTCAAGGCGTGAATCGTGGATTCCAGGGCGTCACCCGCCAGGTGGGCGCCGTGGGAACAGAGGATGACCATGGACCAGAGGATGTTCTCCCGTACCGCCGAACGTACCGGTTCGAATCGCTCCAGGCCCATATCCACTCCGTTTCCCTCGCAGACGTCGCACTCGTCGGTGGGACGGGCGAACTTTATGCTCCGCTTCTGGGCAAGGTCCATGCTCAACCGGTTCTCCTCGCGTTCGAGGCTGCGTATGAGCGTGTCGAGACAGCGTGGGACCAGGGACCTGCCAGTGCCCGTCCCCGCTGCGCGGCGTCCCAGGCAACCCAGGGTCCCGGCGGCGACCGCGCGAACGTAAACGGACGGATCACTGTTGAGGAGGGCAATCACGGCGTCCAATACATCTTCATTCAGGGAGGCGCTGTCGCCCAGTCCGTACACGCCCGCCTTCCTCACCCATTTCACAGGCGAACCCGTCGCTTTCAAAAAGGTATCCGTGGCCCCTTCGCCGACGGCGATCAAGCCGTAGGTTGCCGCCCGGCGGACGCTCTCCCGGTGGCTGTACAGCGCATGGGCGAGATGCTCTATGGCCAGGGACCCGTCTCCAATCGATGCGAGCTTGTAGGCCGCGCCGATCCGGAGGGGCTCCGCCTCGTCGCCCATGGCATTCAGTTGATCGTTCAGGTCTCGCGCCTCAGCTTGACGTTCCGTTGAGGAATGCGTCCTGGTTTCGGGACGGGGTGGAGGCGTGCTACCCGTCTGCATCCAGTGGTGGTGATAACGCCAGACGACCGTGGCGTTGTCGTCGGCATCGTGCAGATCGACCCCGGTCAAGGGGTCCGCACCGAGATCCCTCCAGGCGATCTCTCCGTGTTCATCTCCATCGCGCCCTTCCGGTTCTGTGGTACGATAAATCCAGAAACGCCACATGAAGCGGGGATGTTCCTCCCACAGACGCCAGTCGTCTCGCCGGTGGTTCCCACGGTGAAACGTGTTGTGGGAATAAAGCAGCACGCTGCCCGCACGCAGCGGCGCCGCTTCCAGGGACTGCACCAGCGGCCACCCCGTGTTGACCACCGCATCCCTCATACGTATGTCATGGGCCGTCCGCCGGTGGACGACATCTTCCCGGTCGTAATCGGAATCGGGACCGCTGACCGGAACGCCTTCCATCCCGCTCAACTGGTATTCGAAATCGAGGTGGTCGGCGCCTGCGAAGTTATCGTGATTCTCTTCGTGGTTGAAGGTCCAGTAATGCGAGTAGGGTATGGTCGCGGTAGGCCCCATGACTTCGGTCACGTCCTGGGGATAGTACAGCATTTCAATCTGCACGGCCTGGTGGTGACGCTGCTTGCGCCCATTGTAGGGACCGTTGTCGTCCTTGTGCCAGTGCTGGTCCCTGGCACCGCTCGCGAAGGACGCGTTGTGGGTGAAGGGTACGATGGCCCAGTTCCTGCCCACGATCCGGTTGCAGGCTTCGACCACGCCCTTGGAATTGATGACCTTCAAGACATCCGGAAAGGATCCGGGCGTCACGGGTCTCCGGGCCTTGTACGCCTCTTTCTCCTGCGCGTAGATACGGCTGTGTATCTCTTCCGGGAGGCCAAGACTTTCGGGCGGAAGGGCGACGATACCGCGGCTGGCAAAGTCCCTGACGAGGTTGGCCGGTTCGGTGTAAGGCAGCGAAGCATAGGTTATCATAGCCACGATCAGCACCGTCTTTCCCGTGCGGCCGCGAGTTCTCGCGCGATGCGCCGCGATGCCCGACGCTATGGGCACATGAAGTTATCACGGTGCCTGCCCGGGGCGTTCCTTCGAGTCGGTGGAATATACTATTGAACAGGGAGGTCGTCAAACCGGAAATTGACGCGTCGCGGCGGCTCATTCGCGCTGCAATGCGTCCACGGGATCGGTATGGGCGTCACGGCGGCTCTATAGCTTACCGTTAGCATCGTTATGGCTATTGCCAGTACAGCGGCCAGTACGAATATCCTGAGCGAAAGGTCCGTACTGTACGCGAAGCTGCCGAGCCGGTAGATCATTACGAAGTAAGCTATGGGCCAGGCGATGAGGTTGGAGTATAAGACGAGTTTGGCGTGTTATTTCGAAAGCAGTGTGACGATGCTGTAAACGGATGCGCCCAGCACTAACCGCACGCCGATTTTATGAATCAACTGTGAAGGAGACAAACCCCAGCAAACCCTGGCACGTGATGAAAACGGCCAGGATGGAAAAACCGCGGAAGATACCCCCTGTCAAGCATCATTCTGATATTGCCGATCTAAGTCCTCGTCAAGAAACCAGACGGCAAACGAATATTCCAGATAGATCTCGCACCAGTTGTTTTTGAGGAATTTCATCGTACCGGAAACGTCATCGGGAGCAATCCGTATAGCGAGATATTGGAGCAAATCCGGTCCGGAGTCCAGTTGTAGCATCATAGGTTCGATGCTGCCGTGCAACGACCGCACGTGATAGTCCTGCACGACACCGATTAACCGGTCGTCTTTGAATTTCCCACGCGGATTTGCTTATTTTGCGGAATTTATGCCCATCCGAGCCATTTCACGACTGCCTCGTTAATCACGAACACCTGCTAAGTATCCGTGGGAAAGGACATGCAAAAATAGCGTCCCGCCGTGAGTTCGAGGTCCATCGTCTGGATGAAGTCGTAATCGACCCACATATTGTTGTATCGGACAAGTTCCTCTTTAGGAGTGCCTCCGGGTTAAAGAGGATGTCGTTGTCTAGGCCGCCCGGAATTTCGTTAGCCTCCGTTACACCCATCACATTAGGAAAGCTGGCGATCTTGCATTTGTAGACATTTGATTAAACCGTCATACAAACCTCAAAGTGAAAGATGTATACAATTCTACCTGCACAGTCACTACATAACCTGCACAGTCATTACATAACGAATTTTATGGCAATCTCTAAGATTCCAGTAGAATTGCCCGAGCCGGAGATGACTTCGCAGCGTACCGCAGTGCGATATGACTATTCGGACCGGTACGCTCTACGACTTTGGCCGTATACCGGGCCCCTGCGTAGACCAGGGAAGATCCGGTCCGTGACTTGTGAGTGCCGGTCAGGCCACGAAGTTCGCGGTCTGCTTATTCATATCCGCATGAAAATAAGAACAAGTAAAACAACGATCAGCCATAGTGGTAATCGCAACCGCTTTAGGAAACTTATCCCATCGGATGTGTGTTCTCTGTAAAGACGAATAGCCGATTCCATCGCATCATTGTGTACACTTTGGTCGATGGCCGTAGAGGATTCGTCGTCAGATTGGTCCTCTTTATCGTCATCGTCTTGTGTTTTAACGGTTTTCGCATTGCTTGTTGCCGTCAGATCAAATTCTCCCACGGTGCCGGTACGCGGCGGTTTATGTTCTAGGTCGTCTGGAAGATCCAATTCTACTTCTTCCGCATATTTGTCTGGAAACTCCCCCTCTTCTCCGATGATTCCTGGTAAGATTCTAATGCGGTCCGGTGTAGTAGAAAAGTGATCATCAAAAGCATAAAATCCGTCTACCCAACTAACACGCATTTCTAACTCCCTAAAACCGAGCGACCTAATGAGCAGAGCAATCGCATCAAATCTTTCCGCCTCCAAAGACATTTCAAATCCAAACATATCTGGGCGGTCTAGCCTGCCCAACTCGTCCGCAGATTGGAGAAAAGCAAAACAACTAACATTGCTGTCACCCCTAGTCCTCGTGATTCGCAGAGATATGTCCTCTACTGTGCGGTTAAATCCCATTAACGTGTAACGAGGCGGACTCTCTCTGTATGTTGTGGGAACAAGCTTGGCTAGAATGATTTGCTTATCATAGTCGCCATCGTGAAGAAAACCGTCAGTCTCGTAACATTCAATGTAGTTTGTTTCTTCAGCACGGAACATCAAAGTCCAGCGCCACGGCATATAGTCTGCGCCTACCTGTTCGCCATCCTCAGAAACCTCTCTCATACACCAACCACGTCTTGGGGCTGCGGGTATGTATTTGACTTTATACTTCTTCTGGTCGATATCTGGTCCGTCCATCTCGGGTTCCAGCATGTCGGTCTCCTTACATTGGCGGAGCATACGTACCACACACGATGACAAGACTTCACGCCCACCGCGTTCGGGCTTTGGCTGTAGTCACCTACTGGCGGAAGGCGAGGAATATAAAGACGAACTATGCAGGTATTACAGGCGGGCACAGCGTTGGCTGGTTTACCAAGCCACAGCGGGACCAGCACCCCGTCCCCTACCTTATGCAGTAGGTCGTAGTCGGGGTCGACGGAGAACGGAAGCACTATCTGGCGGGTTCCCCCCCCCAAACGCAGCATTAAAACCGGGTTGTTTATAACTCGCGGATCCGGGGGCAGAATATGCCCTTTGACAATCTGGATCTCCCCGTCCCTCACCAGCCGTTCAACTACCAACCCAGTGTCTCACCGTGTTGGCAAGACAGTTTAAAGAACCTCCGCGATCGCGTCTAGCTTCTCGCGTATCTCGTCGTCAATCTCGTCTTCGGGAACGTGTTCCGCCAGTTCATAAAAATTCTTCTTGGCCATAAGATTAGGAAGACCAAGTTTCTCGAAATAGGTACTGAAGAGCGGTACAAGGAAATCGTCGCTTACTTTGGTATCGTCATCCCAGGGCGATCCCCGGTCAAGCCTTTCCATGGCCGTTTCGATTTCCGTGATCGAGGTCTTCATTACTTTGTCACGCTTATCCGCCTCCGTTGCGGCAAAGAGTGGTCCAGGCGATTCATTTGTGCCAGATGACCGTGCGTATGCCAAAAGTGTAGACTCGGTACAGAGATAGTTCTCGATCTCACGCTTTCTCCACATCAAACCGACGACCGACCCAGTGTCCGGCACGGTATTGAGGTGATCGAAGAGAGCCACTCCTTGGAGCGTCGGTACGGCTTCCTTCAGAGCATAGTAGTGTCTTTTAACCGCCGAGGGCTGATCCGCCACGTAGTGGACGAAGGGCTGTTCTAGCGCTTTCGCGGCGTCCTGGTGTCCGATTCTCCGCGCAAATGCCTGAAGCACGGCAAGATCTGTGGAACCTTCGAGATATAGCACCCAGCCGGTCTGTTCAGCTTGAAAGTATTGTTCAAATCCGAATTCCTTCAGTGATTTCAACACCTGGCTATGGCGATCATCGATCCGGTGCGGCCGACCGAGAAAAGCAACGACCAGATCCCTACCGGCTGCCTCGTTGAGCAGTACTTCAGAGTGACTTGCTGCGATAATCTGATTGCTGTTTTCCCGTGCCACGTCGTTGATCAGATCATAGGTCTGGCGTTGGCGCAGGAACTCCAGATGGGCGTCCGGTTCGTCCAGCAGCAGGATCGCTCCCGGATTGGCATACATATAGGCGATCAGCAGCAGGGTCTGCTGAAGTCCTCGGCCCGAGGAAGAAAGATCCAGGCAGACTCCCCGCTCACGATAAGTCATCAGGATCTCTCCACGTTCTGCAACGTAGCGCGGGGCATCTAGGTCCGCTCCGAAGAGTTTCTGTATGTACGATGCGGTCTTCTCCCACGAATTCGGCCTCTCTTCGTGGATCTGATAACACAGATTGCGGAGCACCTCGGCTGTGCGGCCTTCCCCGATCCGTACATTGACGGCGCCTTGATCGAGACGCGTCTCGGTCGCCGCGAGGCCGGACATTGGGGGCAGGAAGCCGATCTGGACCGATTGGGTCTCATGCGGCACCGCCATGCGTTCGGGGTTCTTCTGCGGTGTCAACCGCAATGGCCTGCAGTAGAACGACTCGTCGTTGGCATAGTCGAACTCAAGGCCGCACGTCCACTGTCGGCCCTTCGTAACGCCTTCGACGACTACGTCTATCCGAACGTTGCTCGTTTGCGGCTTTCCCTGCACCCGGCGTACGTCGCGTACGTGAAGTTCACGCCACAGGAGGTTGGATTCGGGCACCGGTAGGGCAATGAGATCACGGCGGTTGATCGTGACCCCCGGACGTTTTTCAGGGCCACTTTTCCCCTTGCGCTTTTCGTTCCATCGCTTTACACCCACGTCCCACAGAGCAAGCGCTTGCATCGCCGATGTCTTTCCCGAGTTGTTGGGACCAATGAACACCACTGGATTGCCCAACTCGATCTCAACATCGTCGAATCGTTTAAAGTTTCGTACTGTGAGTTTGGTAAGCAAGGCGCAGTCCTATCCTTACACTTGACTTAGGGGCAGTCTTGTAGTTGTTACATTTGGATAGAAATGCCGAGGGACAGAATCGAACTGTCGACACATGGATTTTCAGTCCACTGCTCTACCGACTGAGCTACCTCGGCAACCTTGCTTTTTAAAGCCAGTCAATATTAGTGGTGCCCGTATTGTATGTCAACAAAAATCAACCGGCGATTCACCTGGATTCCACGTGGCCGAACCTGGGTGTTATGAAGGGTGGGATCTGGCTTAAACCTACTTGCCTTCGACCGTGCTGTCGTCGAAATGCAGCATGAATTCGATGTAGTCGAGTTCCCGGTCGATGCCCTGTCTTTTCGTGACGATGGTGTTGGTCGCGAGGTAGTGAGCCAGCCCACGGAACTGCTGCCGGACCCGCAGGAGGCGGTTTCGAAGGTAGGGTGTGTTGGGGTTGTCCCGGGGCAAGGCGAGGATCTGGGCGTGCAGATCGCCGATGCGGCTGTCGGTGTCTTCCAGGGGAATGCGGACCTCGTCGATATAGTCCTGGTCGTGGCATTCGCCGCAGGGTGCTGTGATGGACACCATGTCGATGTGGACTTCCGTGACATCGTGGCTGTTGTGGCAGGTGACGCATCCGGGCTCGAAATCATTGGCTTCGAACAGATCACCGTGGGCGCTTTCGTAGAAACTCTCCAGCGCCTCCGGGTGGCAGCTGCCGCAGTCTTCGGGAATGGCTTCGGGCAGCGGCGCGTCCATGAAACCGTTCTGCTCGCCCATGGCCACGGTGAGTATGGTGCTCGTGGGATCGCCGCCGTGGCAGGTGTCGCAGAACACGCCGCGCCACGCATGAATGCTGCCCTGCCATTCGGCGACCTGTTTCGCAAACGGTTCGCCAAGCCGTTGGTGGCACAGGGCGCAATTGTCGGTCATGCGCGCGTCGAGCATGCGCCAGCTCGTCACGGGAGAATCAGGGGTGCGTTGCCCGCGGGCCGAGGGCAAAATGACCGCCAGCATGACAATGAGAACGACTGCGGACCGTAAGAAGTATGTCACCAGATTCACGCCTTTATTGCGTCTGAAAATGCCTGGAGGGTACGCTGGCAAACGCAATAATATACACCGTCCAGCCATCCCCGCTTCAACATATCAAGCAACGGTCTCATTGTAAAGGGTGTCGCCTCGGCGATCAAGAACTAACCCTTGCCAGCTCATTGGTCTTCGGGGAGAATTCTCTTTACATGGGACCTCGGGCTTCTATCTTCTACCTGTGCTCGATGCACGAGTGAATCCGTTGAAACATTCCAAACCAATCTGGGGAATTCCGCATGAAACTGGTTCAATTCTACGAACCCGGCCAGGAGTCCGGCGTGGGCATCGTCCAGGACGATCACGTAATCGATCTTACCGAGATCATGCCGGAGGTAGAGACCGTCAACGACCTGATGCACGTGGCCGGCGTAGCGCGCCTGTCCCTGGCCGAACTCGTCGACCGCGCACTGAATGGTTTCGACGGTCAGCTATCGGGTTTTACCTATGAATCCCTGGATGTTACGCCGGACGTGGGTCTTCCACACCTGATGGTACCGCTTTTTTCTCCCGAGGTATGGGGCTTCGGCGTAACCTACAAGCGCAGCGCAGAATTCCGGGACGACGACGCCAGTCAGACCATCTATGACCAGGTTTACCATTCCGATCGTCCGGAATCCTTCTTCAAGGCCACCGCTTCCCGTTGCTCGGGACCCAATGCGCCCATTTGCGTCCGCGGCGATTCGAAATTCACGGCCACCGAGCCTGAACTGGCCTACGTCCTGGGCGACGAAGGCGACATCGTGGGCTATACCCTGTGCAACGACGTATCGGCCTGGGATATCGAGAAAGAAAACCCCCTTTATCTGAACCAGTCCAAGATCTACCAGGGATGCTGTGCGATCGGCCCCACGCTCGTCACTGCGGACGCAGTCGACGATCCGTACGATATCGATATCCAGTGCCGGATCCTCCGTGACGACGCCGTCGTATTCGAGGGCGAAGCCAACACTTCGCAACTCGCACGCAGCTTTGACGAGTTGAACGAATATCTTTACCGGGACAATCTCATTCCGGCGGGTACCGTCGTGTCTACCGGTACAGGTATCATCGTGCCGGGCGACCTGGGCCTGAAGGAAGGCGACATCGTGGTCATTTCGTCGCCGGAGATCGGCGTTCTTTCCAATCCTGTGCAGCAGTTGTAGCCTGGATACCGAGATGGAAAGCAGAAACAGCGGGCTCAACCGACATCAGAAGGCCTGGCGGAAGCCGGGCGAGGAACGCGTGAGCAGGGAAGGCATCGGGGAACTCCTGCGCCTGTCCGAGAGCGTGGATCCCGAAGAACGTATCCTGGCCGCGACCTACATGTGCCCGTGCCACGTCCGCCACCGCAACGAAGAGGTCTGGCAGGCGCTCTACCGGATGATGGAGGATGAAGACGCCCGTGTCCGCCGGCGCGCCTGGCATACGCTGGAAGACGGGGGTTGTCCCACCGATTCGGCTTTTGAACCCCTCGTCAGGCGTGCGCTGGATTCCGAAACCGACCGGCAGGTACTCGGATTCGCGCGGAGGTTCGCCGAGCCGTTCCTTGAGAACGACAGGGTTTCTGTAAAACGTCTGGAGAGTACGGCGGGTAAACAAAAAGGCAAATGCGATTTCTGCGGCAAGACCCGGGTGTCCGTAGTGCAGGATTACGACACGGAAATACCCGCGGGAGAAATGACCCGCGCCGCGTGGATATGCGACGACTGTACAACTGATTGATACCAACCCCGAGACGTCCGACCTCGAAAACCAATCCTCACAAATTAAACCGGACCATCCAAACATGTCAAACTACCAGATCGCTGTGATCGGAGGGGACGGCGTCGGCCCCGAAGTCATCGAGGAAGGCATAAAGACACTTGAAGCGCTGGGTAACCCGGCATTCAGATTCACCCGTTTCGACTGGAGTTCAGACCGTTACAAGCGTACGGGAAGGTTTATTCCCGAGGGCGGCCTGGTAGAACTGGCTTCTTTCGACGCCATCTTCTTTGGCGCGGTCGGCGACGAGGAAGTTCAGGACCACATCGCCCTGAACAACCTGATTCTCCCCATACGCCGGCGATACGACCAGTACGCCTGCGTGCGGCCCGCGTATCTGTACGAGGGTGTCCGGTCTCCCCTGGCTGACCCGGGCCCCGGAGATATAGACCTGGTGGTCATTCGGGAGAACACCGAAGGCGAATATGCGGATATCGGAGGCCGGGTGTACCATCAGACCGACCAGGAAGTCGCGGTCCAGACTTCCGTTTTCACCCGGCACGGCACCGAACGAATCATCCGATATGCCTTCGAAGAGGCGCGGCGGCGAAACGGCAGTCGGAAGGTCACCTCCATCACGAAGTCGAACGCCCAGGGATACGGCATGGTTTTCTGGGACGAAGTATTCGATAACGTGAAGGTGGAATATGCGGATATCGAAACAGAATCCCTGTTGATCGACGCGGCAGCCATGGATTTCGTGCGCAGGCCGCAGGATTTCGACGTAGTGGTGGCATCGAACCTGTTCGGCGACATTCTAACCGATATTTCGGCGATTACAGTCGGCAGCATGGGGCTGGCGCCGAGCGCGAATCTCAACCCCGACCGCAAACATCCCTCCATGTTCGAGCCGGTCCACGGTTCTGCCTTCGAACTCATCGGTAAAAGCCAGGTTAATCCACTCGCCACGATCCTCGCGGCGGCCATGATGGTCGAGTTTCTGGGTCATGGGGAAGCGGGAGCGGCCATACGGCGGGCCGTGGTCGGGAACCTCAGGGAGGCGCGGGTCCGCACGCCCGACATCGGTGGTTCGTCGAGTACCGTTGAAGTGGGCGATGACATCCTCAGGCGGCTGGCGAAACGGTAATGGTTGATCGGAACGGGGTCTCGCGGCCTTTCACACGAGGCCGAGTTCATTCAGAGCCCTGCGCAACGCCTGGAGTTGTGCTTCGGTCAAGGGCTCACCCGGAGGCCGCGACGCGCCGCACTGAATGCCCAGCCGCTCGCTGAGCGCGGCCTTGGCGACGGAATGGAATTCCCCGCCGCACGCTCCAAGGGCTTCCCACAGCCGACTGGCACGATGCTGAGCCGCTTCGGCCCGCTCGAGGTCGCCGTCACGATAGGCCTTCCAGATTTCCACCCAGTACTCGGGCGCTATGATGGGCGGACCGTCCACACAGCCCGTGGCCCTGATCGTCAAAGCGGGCAGCATCAACTGGTGATTGCCGACCAGGCAGGTGAGTCCCATGGCCGCAAAGATCCGCACGTTGGGGAAAACTGGCGAGGAATGTTTAAGTCCGGTCAACTGCGGAACCCGATCCTGGATCCTGGCCATGAGACCAGGGGTAATATCCACGCCGGTAGACTGCGGAAGATTGTAGACGAAGAGGGGCAGGTCCGCCGCGGAGGCCACGACCCGGTAATGTTCGGCGATCGCATGATCCGTTCGACCGTAGAAGAAGGGCGGTACGCAGCAAATGGCTTCTACACCGGCGCGTGCGGCATGCTCGGCAAGGCGGGCCGCCCGTTCGGTGGTGGCGGCTCCCACGTGCATGATATTGTTCACGCTGCCCTGGGACTGGTCGGACGCCGCCGAAGCGATCCGCATGTTCTCCTCATCGCTTAGCATTATGCTCTCCCCCGTTCCTCCGGCGATCCAGAATCCATGGACGCCTGCCCGGATATTGAACTCCATGATCTGGCGGAATGCGTCTTCATGGAAATTACCGTCGCTGGTCATCGGGGTAACGATAGCGGGTAGAATACCTTCAAATGCGGACATGGATTCTGCTCCTTCCACACAATTTTAAATTGGGATTGTATCCGGTTGATCGGACGGGTTGCACAGGATGTGGCGGCTCCAACGGGAAGTTATGTCCGGAGGGAAAAAACGGAAGGGTTAATTTAGCCCGGCTGATTCGACAAATTGCTTGACAGCATGCCTGTAAACTGTTGTTATTTAACGAACAAAACCATGTGAACCATGCAGGCGGCTCCGCACATCGGTTATACTTGTTTAAGTGATGCGGCTCCGCCTGACTCGACGAAAGACCGGATCCCGAAAGATCGGAATACCCATCGAATGAGCACGCAGACGCAGAACAGACTGGTTCACGAATACGACAAGTTCCTGGATTGCGTGCACTGCGGTCTGTGTCTGCCGGCCTGCCCGACGTATATCGAACTCGGCGTCGAGATGGATTCCCCCCGTGGACGCATCCATCTCATGCGGGCCTATGCGGACGGGCGTATTGACCTTACTGATCATTTCGAGACGCACATCGGCCAGTGCCTGGACTGCCGGGCCTGCGAAACGGCATGCCCCGCGGGCGTCCATTATGGCAGCCTGGTCGAGGCCGCCCGCGCCGAGATCCTTGAAAAGCGCCCCCGTTCCCCTTTTAATCGACTGCTCCGGTACCTGGTGTTTGAAAAACTGCTGCCGTCGCGCTTCAAACTCTCCGTCGCATTCCTGCCACTGCGTGTGTACCAGGGATTGGGGCTGCAAAAACTCTTTCGCACGCTGGGATTTACGAAACTGCTTCCATCCCGTCTTCGCGACATGGAATCCATGGTGCCCACCCTGCCCAGCCGTTCTCTCAAGGGTGAACTCAAGTCGTTCATGCCCGCGCGGGAAAAGTCGGCATACCGCGTGGGGCTGGTAACGGGATGCGTGATGAACGAAATGTTCACCCACGTGAACGTCGCCACGGCCCGGGTGTTGAACGAAAACGGTTGCGATGTTGTGATTCCCGGGAACCAGACCTGCTGCGGAGCGCTTCAGGTGCACAGCGGTGAACGTACCGTGGCTGAAACGCTTGCCCGTAAAAACATCGATACATTCGAAGAAGCGGACGTGGACGCGGTCATCATCAACGCCGCGGGTTGCGGCGCCCAATTGAAAGAGTACGGCGACCTCCTGGCCGGCGATCCCGCTTACCGGGACCGCGCCCTTGCTTTTTCCGACAGGGTAAAAGACGTGCACGAGTTTCTTGCCGATATACCGGTCAATGAGGAGATGGGCACAGTCAGGGCACGGGTCGCCTATCACGACGCCTGTCACCTCGCCCACGGACAGGGTGTCCGTGAACAACCCCGCGGCCTGCTGAACCTGATTCCCGGAATTGAACTCGTTGAGTTGGAGGAATCGGACTGGTGCTGCGGCAGCGCGGGGATTTACAACATCACCCATCCTGAGATGGCGGACCGGTTGCTTGCCCGTAAAATGGACCATGTCAGGGAGGCGAAGCCCGATGTGGTGGCTACAGGAAACCCGGGATGCATCCTGCAGATCCAGCAAGGTATACGCCGGGACGGAAGGGAAATCGAAGTCCTGCACCCCGTGGAGCTGCTCGATCGGGCCTATCAACTCAAGCGCGAAGAACTGGAATCCTTACACCCCGTAGAATCTGTCGTCAGGACGTAAGTGTTCAACGAAACCGGTTTTCAGGCGCAAAGAAAACACGAATTGGAGCGAGACAGACCATCCGCCACGGCACCCGCGCCCTCTGCGCCATGCGGTCCCGCCTGCGGATGCCATCAGTGATTCCATGAAACGCTTACGTTGAGCACTCAAGGTATATCTCACCAGTTTCCGTTTGGGGACTAAGGGCGGATATCCAGTCACTATCCAGGTAAAAACGCATGAAAATCGACTTGAAAATCGGACGAATCGGATCGGAAATCGATACCACTGTCATCATCGGGTTGTTCAAAGAGGAAAAACTCGAGGAGGACGGCACCCTGGCCATGGAATCCGCCCTGCGGCGTTATCTGCACGAGATACTGGCGCTGGGAGATTTCAAGGGAGAGGACGGGGAAGTTTTGGTGCTGTACCCACGCGGCCTGGCGCCTCCCAGCCGGGTTATCCTCGTCGGCCTCGGTGAACGGGACAAATTCAACCTGGAAGCTGCCCGCCGCGCTTCCGGCATCGCCGTCAAACGGGCATTGAAACTCGGCGTGTCGGATCTATCGACGGCCATTCATGGACTGGATGTACAGGGCCTTGAGCCACAGGCCTGCGCACAGGCCACCGTGGAGGGTCTGTTGCTGGGTGCCTATAGGTATGATTCCTACAAAACGGTCAGTCCCGCCCGATCCACCCTCGAAAGCCTGACGGTTGTAATTCTGCAACGGGCACAGGCCTATGAAATCAAGGACGGGATAGAAGCCGGTCGCATCACCACCGCGGGTACGATCATGGCGAGAGACCTTTCCAACGCTCCCGGGAACGCGCTTCCGCCGCGCAAGCTGGCCGCTGCCGCCCGGAGAATGGCTTCCAAAAGCGGTCTGAACTGCCGTGTCCTGACCCGAAAGGATATCGAAAAGGAGCGCATGGGCGCCCTGATTGCCGTCAACGCGGGCAGCGAGGAGCCTCCTCGTTTCATCGTGCTGGAGTACGGAGAACCGGCTGACGCACACGATACCCTGGTGTTCATTGGGAAAGGCATCACCTTCGACAGCGGCGGGATATCCATCAAGCCGAGCGGCGGAATGGAGGATATGAAACACGACATGTCGGGCGCGGCCGCCGTGATTGGCGCCATGCGATCAATCGCCATGTTGAAGCCGGCCCTCCACGTGGTGGGACTCATTCCAGCTACCGAAAACCTGCCCGACGGCAAGGCGTTGAAACCCGGCGATATCATCACGACCCTGTCACAAAAGACGATCGAAGTCATCAACACCGATGCCGAAGGACGCCTGGTGCTGGCCGACGCCCTGGGATATGCGGAGCGGTACAGCCCGGCTGCGGTGATCGACCTCGCCA
Source organism: bacterium (assembly GCA_965262815.1). Lineage (GTDB taxonomy): Bacteria > JAAXHH01 > JAAXHH01 > JAAXHH01 > JAAXHH01 > JAAXHH01. Next base: position 2,022,413 of record OZ253560.1, read on the forward strand.
CGTTGACGGGGGCGTGCGTGGTGGCACTCGGCCACGCCGCTACAGGGATGATGGGAAACGACGATCCGCTGCAGGATCGGGTTCGAGCGGCCGGAGAGGTCACGGGCGAGCGCGTCTGGCCACTGCCCCTCTGGAAAGAATACCACGACCAGATCAAGAGTCACATCGCCGATGTCAAGAACACGGGCGGCCGGTGGGGAGGCGCATTGACCGCCGGTGCGTTTCTGGAAAAGTTCGTCGAACGTCCCTGGGTGCACCTGGACATCGCCGGAACGGCCTACACGGAATCCAGTCAGCCCTACTGCCCCAAGGGGGCCACCGGGGTTGGTGTTCGACTGCTCGTCCAACTGGTAAGGGATTGGAAGAACTAGTCCATGCGCATAGTTCAACTGTCCGACCCCCATATCGTACCGGCGGACCGGCAACCCATTCACGGCATGGACACCCTTGGTCGTCTGCGAGCCGTCGTAGAAACCGTTAATCGGCTGAACCCTTCCCCTGACCTCGTCGTCCTGACAGGCGACCAGACGAACGACGAAGCCGACGACTCCTATCAGGCAGCCAGAAACGTCCTTTCCGGCCTTCGCTTTCCCTGCTGCCTGGCCCTGGGAAATCACGATTCCAGGCCGGGATTCCGCCGCATCATGCTCGATGAATCCGGCGAGAATCCGGCCCCGTACTACTATTCCCTTGAACGGAACGGATACCGGATTGTCGTGCTCGATACCCTCGATGAAGGGGAAGTGTCCGGAAAGCTTGACGACGCCCAGATGGACTGGTTGGAGCGGGAGCTGTCGTCCGGCCTTCCAGCCATCATCTGCATGCATCACCCGCCGGTACCCGTGGGCGTCCCGTGGATGGATGACCTTATTCTTCAGGAGAACGACCGGTTCCTTCGTATATGCGAATCCCAGGCTTCGTTGAGACTGGTCCTGTGTGGCCACCTCCACCACGCCTTCCGCATGGAACTTGGTGGTGCGACGGTCCTGACCGCGCCGAGCGTGGGCCTGCAGTTTCGAAAAGATCCCGTGGTCAATGCCGATGGTACCCGCATCATTGTAACAGACGAACCGGCCGCGTTCCGAATCGTCGACCTGGACGGGGATGGCTGGCAAACTTCGATTCACCAACTGGCCCGGTAACCTGGACCATAACGGACACCGTACATGCTGATCGATGATCTCAGGGAGATACAGGTTCGTCACGGATATCTACCCGAAGAAGCGCTGAAATCCCTATCGGAAAGCAAAGGCATTCCTCTCTACGAAATCCATGGCGTAGCCAGTTTCTATCCACACTTCAGGCTGCAACCGCCGCCTGAAGCCACCCTGCGCGTCTGCACCGATCTTTCGTGCCATCTTCAAGGGGCCTGCGAGGTGCTTGAAACCCTGCGGGAGACCGTGGACTACGCCGGCCTGGACGAGTGGGAGGTGACCGGGGTGTCGTGCCTCGGACAGTGCGACGGCGCGCCGGCAGTCTCGATAAACGAACGCAGCTACAGAAATATGTCCGTGGATCGGCTTGGCAGATTCGTGGCCCGTCTCGCGGACGACGGAAAGGTAGCCCGCCAGCCGTTCAGACGTCGGATCAACAAGGGGCTCATCGATCCCTACGACCGTCCCCTGGCTGCCGAATCCCTGAAACAGTGGGTTTCCCGTGGAGATGAAAGCCGGCTCATCCAGACCATCAAGGACAGTGGACTATGCGGTATGGGCGGGGCCGGATTCCCGACCGGCGTCAAGTGGGACCTGGTCCGCGGAACGGAATCCGAGATCAAGTACGCCATATGCAACGCGGACGAAAGCGAGCCCGGCACTTTCAAGGACCGCGAGATCCTGTACCATTATCCCCATCTCGTCATCGAGGGCATGATCCTGGGCGGACTCGCCGTCGGAGCGAAACAGGGTTACCTGTTCCTGCGCCACGAATACGACCGGGAACGTGAAGTGCTCGCCCGGGCTATCAGAGCGTTTTACTCGGCAGGATACCTGGGCGATGGCATTTTAAATTCAGGAAAATCGTTTCACCTGGAGATATTCGACAGTCCGGGCGGATACATCTGCGGCGAGGAAACGGCCCTGCTGGAAGCGATGGAGGGTAAACGGGCCGAACCACGGAACAAGCCGCCGTATCCGGGCACGCACGGGCTGCACGGCAGGCCCACGCTCATCAACAACGTGGAAACCTTCGCCTGGGTACCCTCCATTATTCAACGAGGCCCCGGATGGTTCAAATCCCAGGGCGTGAACGGTGCCTCCGGACTAAAATACATCGCCCTCAGCGGTCATGTCGAGAGACCCGGGGTGTATGAAATCCCCCTCGGTACGAGCGTATGCGATCTCATCCATGCTTTCGGCGGGGGTGTTTCAGGGGGACGCAAACTAAAAGCCTTTTCTCCAGGTGGCACCTCGTCGGGTTTCCTTCCCGCGTCCATGGCGGATATCCCCCTCGATTTCAAACCGCTTTCGGAGGCCGGGTCCATGCTGGGATCCGGGGCGGTCATCGTCGTGGCCGAAGGAACGGACATGGTGGATCTTGCCAGGAACGCGGTTGATTTCTTTCGCAACGAGTCATGCGGCAAGTGCGTTCCCTGCCGGATGGGTACGGATCATCTGGTCCAACTCCTGGATACCGTGTTGGAAGGGAAAGGCCGGTCCGAAACGCTGAATCCCGTTCAGGATATCGCCGAAGCCATGGAACTCACCTCGATCTGCGGCCTGGGCCAGGCAGCGGCATTACCTCTTACCTCTTCGCTCAGGCATTTCCCAGCCGAGTTCGAAATCCTCTGTCAACAAGCGGCGAATCGTCATGCTAAGGGCGCCACAGGCGGTTCAGATGAGTAACAAACCCGTAACGCTGACCCTGGACGGCAAACGCATTGCCGCGCCAGTGAGCGCCACGATCTGGGAGGCGGCCCGGTCGGCCGGTGTCGACATCCCCACGCTGTGTCACGATCCCCGGATGCACCCCGTGGCCGTGTGCCGCGTGTGCGTGGTCGAGGTGGAGAATGCCCGCACGCTGCCGGCGGCCTGTATTCGCCAGGTGGAAGACGGCATGGTCGTGCGCACCGATACGGAAAGGGTGCGACGCACGCGCCGGACCCTCGTGGAAATGCTGGAAGCCCGCCAGCCGGAAGCGCAGGAACGGCGCAAGCCAGCCGAACGTGATGAACTCGCGCGATTGGGCAGGCGGCTTCATGCGGATCCGGCGAGATTCGCCGCGTCATCGGTAAATACTGGTCCGCCGCAGGATCTATCGTCACCCGTCATCGCGGTGGATCACAACGCCTGCATCCTGTGTGACCGGTGTATCCGCGCCTGCGACGATGTGCAGGTGAACGATGTCATCGGTCGTGCCGGAAAGGGGTGCAATACCCGCATCGCCTTCGATAACGACCTTCCCATGGGGAATTCCTCCTGCGTCTCCTGCGGCGAGTGTGTCGCAGCCTGCCCCACCGGCGCGCTGACAGACATTCCCCTGGTCGAGACTGTTCGGGAGATCGCGGAAACTTCCAGACCGCCTGGACCGCCCGGTCCGCTGGCAGACCAGTATAATCCTGACGATGGTTTTTCGACCAAAGAGGATGATGGCAAGATTCCCGCCGAAGTGCCGGCCCAAAATAAAATCACCCCTCAAAAAGTCGATTCGATATGCCCTTACTGCGGGGTCGGCTGCGGGATCTCGTACCACGTACAGGACAACCGCATCGTGCATGTGACGGGGCGGGATGACACCCACACGGAAGGCCGACTGTGTGTCAAGGGAAGATACGGCTATGACTATACCCACCATCCACAAAGGCTCCTGAAACCGCTCATCAGAAGGGAAGACGCCTATCCGAAGCAGCCGCTTTCGGCTGATTTCAAAGATTACCGGGAGTTCCGAAAGTCGTTGCGGTCGCCCGAATGGAATGACCGCATCCGTGAAGTGTTCCGGGAAGCCGAATGGGACGAGGCGCTGGACCTGGCGGCACGCAGGCTGCTGGATATCAAGCAAATGAAGGGATCGGGCGCGCTGGCCGGTTTCGGATCGGCCAAGGTCACCAATGAGGAAGCCTACCTGTTCCAGAAGTTGATCCGCGTGGTATTCGGTACCAACAACGTCGACCACTGCACGCGACTATGTCACGCCTCTTCCGTGGCGGCCCTCACGGAAGCCATAGGCAGCGGGGCCGTGTCGAATGCCTTCCAGGAAGTTCTGGAAACCGACGTCATTTTCGTAATCGGTTCCAATACGGAGGACAACCATCCCGTCGCCGCCACCTACATGAAACAGGCCGTTGACCGGGGCGTCAAAATGATCGTTCTCGATCCCCGGCGGCCGACCATCGCCGACCACGCTACCCGGTACGTTCGGTTCAAGCCCGGAACGGACATTGCACTGCTCAACGGTCTGATGCACGTGATTCTGCGGGAAGGATTGCAGGACCATGACTTTATTGCGGACCGGACGGAACAGTTCAATTCACTCGAACCGGCCCTGCGGCCCTATACGCCCGAAATGACTTCCAGGATCACCGGCGTTCCCGCCTCGGTGATCGAAGAGGTGGCCCTCACGTACGGCCGCGCACGGCGCGCGATGATCTTCTGGGGGATGGGAATCAGTCAGCATGTCAACGGCACGGACAATGCCCGGGCGCTGATTTCGCTTTGCCTCATGACCGGCAACATCGGTCGCCCCGGTACCGGGTTGCACCCGCTGCGGGGGCAGAACAACGTGCAGGGCGCCTCCGACGTGGGCCTGATTCCACAGTATTACCCGGGTTACCAAAGCGCGGATGATCCGGAGGTGCGTAAGCATTTCGAGGAGGCCTGGGGCACCGGTCTCGACCCGCAACCGGGCCTGACGGTCGTGGAAATCATGCACGGCGCCCTCGATGGCCGCATCGCGGGCATGCTTATGATGGGGGAGAATCCCTTCCTTTCGGACCCGAACATGAACAAGGTCAGGAAGGCCCTTCAGAAACTGTCATTTCTCGTCGTACAGGACATCTTTCTGACGGAGACCGCCGAGTTCGCAGACGTGATCCTGCCCGCTTCCACTGCGGCGGAGAAGCGGGGAACCTACGTCAATACGAACCGCATGGTGCAGATCGGAAGACAGGCGATCGATCCGCCCGGAGATGCCCGTCTGGATGGAGACATATTGATCGATCTGGCCAACCGCATGATCCGCATGGAGCAGGGAGAGCACGTCCCATGCTGGGATTACGACCGTCCGGAAGCGGTTTGGGAGGAAATCGTCGCCCTGACGCCGATCTTCAACGGGATTACCTACGAATCGATGGAAAGGGACACCGTGGTCTGGCCCCTGGACGAGCCGATACTCTTCACAGACTCGTTTCCCCTGGGACGGGGTAGATTCACGCCCGTGGACTTCGCACCTCCCGATGAACTGCCTGACGATGACTATCCCTTTGTCCTTAACACAGGCCGCGTGCTGCAGCACTGGCACACGGGTACCATGACACGCCGTGCCCGCGCCCTCGACGCCATATCCCCCGAACCTTTTGTTGAAATGACCCCCGATGACCTGGCAGGCCTGGGTGTCAACGAGGGCGAACCGGTCGTCGTCTCATCCCGCCGCGGCGCCATTACCCTGAAAACGAAGGCGTCCAATCGCGTTTCCAACGGCAACGTCTTCATACCCTTCCACTTCAAGGAAGCCGCCGCCAATATCCTGACTAACGACGCACTCGACCCCGACGGGAAGATACCGGAATTCAAGTACTGCGCGGTGGCCGTGGAACGGGCGGATGCGAGCGGATAGGGTATCAACGACGGCGATATCCAAGAAACGACGGTTCTACTGAAGCCCCTATACTGCGGTTGATTCGGTTAACCCGGCAATCTACCGTTGATCCCCGAATTACTTATCCAGAATACGTAACACCGGCCTTCCCCAATCTGGTCTCTTTTTCCAGCCAGACCCTCAATCGTGCTGGTCCATCGGATTTCCGGACCGTGTAATTGAAACTCTTCCGTCCAGGTACTCGTAGTAGGGATATGAACACAACCGCTGGCAGCCAGTGTGCAGCCGAACCCGATTTCGACACGATCTACCGAAGGCATTACCGGCGGGTCCTCGCACTCTGCAGATACCTGCTGAAGTCTATCGACGAGGCCGAAGACGCGACCCAGGAAGTTTTCTACCGAGCCTACCAGAAACGTTCGACTGTCGACGAATCGAAGTCATACCTGAACTGGCTTCTCAAAATATCGACCAACCACTGCCTGGACCGGTTACGCCGTCGTAGCAGCGAAGTCAAGATCTACGAAACCGTCGATCTCGATCAGATCGGTCCTTCCCGGGTGTCCGAGGATACGCTCGAAGTCCTGGTACGAGCAGAAAAGGATGAAGGGGTGCGTTCAGCAATACAGTCGCTACCTGACAGATATCGCGTACCGCTCGTACTGGCCTACTTTAACGAGTTCACCTACGACGAGATCGGCAAAACGCTCGAGTTGAACAGAAACACGGTCGCGACGCTGATTTTTCGCGCCAAGCAGCGCCTGAGAGAGGAGTTGACCGGACAATGACCAACAAAACGGTGCATATGGATTCGTGTCCATCTGAACTCACCTGCGCAATCTACGCCGATGGTGAGCTAATTGGAAATGAAGCAGTTGAGTTTGAAGACCACCTGGGCATCTGCCCGCGGTGCCAGGACCTGGTTCATGCATTTCAGATGGAGAGAAATGCCCTGGTTGGCGTGATGGGTAACGTAGAAGCTTTCGCAGGTGAAGGGTATCCGTTGCCCGCCTTCGCACCATCTCCGGCACAAGCCGTGAAACTGATGGGCTTGGTCCTTGTATTCGCGGCGTTGTTGAGGATGGGGCTCGGCTTGCTTTTGGGATATGAGCTACCCTGGAGTATAGCGTGGCTCAATCCGTTGCACGTCTCCGGACAACTGTCCCTCTTATTCAGTTCAGGTATGTATTTCATCCAGGAAGGAGGTTGGATCATGGAATTACTAATCAGCAGCGTTGGTCTCGCCGCGTTAGGAATCATGTTAATATCTACCTCATTCATCCTGCTGCGCCGATCCTTCGGAGTTACGATGGTGCTTGGGAGTCTCATACTCGTATCGGGGTTCACGACGCGGGCAGAAGCCATCGATATCCGCACTGAGGATATCGTCTCGATCGAGTCCGATGAAACAATCGACGACACGCTTGTCGCTTTCGGTCGCACAGTCAGAATTGACGGCGTGGTGACTGGAGACCTGATCGTGTTCGCCCAGTCGATCGATATCCGGGGCGCAGTCCGGGGCGACGTGTTTACTTTCGGACAGAACATGGAGATCGATGGCGAGGTGGGAGGTGGAATCGCAGGATTCGGACAGGTGATTCGCCTGGGGAGTACGGTCGGTCAGAGCGTCTTTGGATTCGCACAGTCGATTCTTACTAGACGGGACGCTTCGATCGGGGGAGATCTATATGCTTTTGGGGAGGACGCCAACGTCGGCGGGTCGATCGGCCGCAACGTGACGGCGTTCTCCAACAGCCTTACGATAACGGGCGATGTGAAGCGGGATGTTACCTTCGCGGGTCGTTTCGCAGCCATTCATTCGTCCGCGTCAATTGGTGGGAATCTCGATGTCGCATTGCCGGCTGGCGAGAACCTTCAGATGGACTCCGCGGCTTCGGTAGCCGGCGAAACGAACGTCGATGTTGCCGAGTCGAGCGAGGACGAGTCCCTGTCGATCTGGTCGTTCGTGTACATGGCCATATGGTTGGCCGCCACATTCGTATCGGGCATGATTCTGTTCTGGTCGTTTCCGGCGCTTGGACGCATGTCTTTGGTCGACTTAAGGGCGATACTGGTGTCTGCGGGGACTGGATTCCTCATTCTCATTGCGATGCCGATTGCCGCGGTTGTCCTCTGCGTGACGCTCATAGGTCTTCCGGCCGGATTGGTTACGGCCGCTGCCTGGGCTTTGGGACTGTACGTGTCCAAGATCGTCGTGGCTCACTTCCTGGGTACCGCGTTACTGCGACCGAAACAGCAGAATCTGCGCTCAATGGCTCTGCCTTTGCTCGTTGGACTGGTACTGGTACTGGTCGTGGTGAGCCTGCCCTACGTCGGCTGGATAATCAATCTGCTGTTGGTCATACTCGGTCTTGGCGCCATGGGCCTCGTCCTTTTCCGGACCGTCAAGGACCGGGCGATCACAGCCTGATGTGCTGACAGTCATTATCAAATATGGATGGATGCCGGTGGTTATACTATGACCCCGCCGCCGGAATCACCGCAGCAATAGCGGCTTTCAGTAAAGGTTCATCAATCCTTCAGCGCCCGGAATCCGTCGTTTCTCGTATGCTTCAGATATCCAGCGCGCGTTCGAAGGCAGCCCCGGGTTGCGATAGGCGTAAACCACGCACCAGCGGGTGTCGCTGCCGGGTTTTCGTGGGGACACGCCGTGGGCCGCGAAGGTCCACATGGCGATCACCGATCCGGGCGATGCCGACAAGGCCTCGATCCGAAGCGGCTTTCCCGTCACCGGGTGGTGTTTACCCTGCATCCAGCCGCGGTCCAGGTCCGTATCCGACCCCACGTGGGCAATTCTGTCCCGGTACAGGTGACTGCCGGGTATGACTTTAAGACCGCCGTCTCCCACATCGAACCCATTGACATAGAAGAAAATACGTATAAAGCCCAGGCGAGGGTCATCTTCCCCGTATCCATGGGTGTGCCATTCCGATCCGCGGTCTCCGCCTGACCGGTTCAGCGCTACGCAATGGTCGAATCGAATATCGCCGCCCAGTATGCTGCGCGCCAGGTGCAGCATCTGGGGATGGCCGATCAGACTTTCGAGGTAACCGTCGTACTCGGCGGCAAATCGCCGGGGTTCATGACCTTCCCTTCCTTCAGCGCTGATGGATTCAATGTGGGCCAGCGATGCCGTCAACTGACGGCGGGCGTCTTCTTTCAACAGGCCCGGGAACCCCATGTGACCGTCCAGGTCCATCGTTTCTCGTTCCGATGATCCGAATACGAAATCATTAAAGATCGCCGCTTGAATCATCAACATAACACCCGTGTTATCAAGGATTTGAGGTCATCAAGTTTCGTATCCATCCCAGAAGACCTTTCCCCACTCGCTGCTTGCATCGTCCCAATCATCCCGCCATTTACAGAGTCGATTCCGCAGATTATCCATACGGTCCTCATAGGATGGGATACCGGCCAGATCATGACATTCCCGGGGATCCTGTTCGAGGTCGAACAACTGTGTCGTACGTTGTCCATCGACCACGTATTCGATCAGTTTGAAACGGTCGTCCTTCACCATGCGCTGCCATTGGCGGTAAGCGCCGAACAGCGTGTCTCGCGGACGGGCATCAGGATCGTTGAGCGCCGTCGCGAGGCTTGTCCCTTCCACCGAACCGGGAGGATCGATACCGATCAGATCACACAGGGTGGGAAAGATATCGAGCAGGTAGGCGTAAGCGCTTCGCTGGACACCGCGGGGAATGCCCGGACCGGCGAATACAAGGGGCACGCGAATGCTGTGTTCGTACAGGTTCTGTTTACCGAACAGCCCGTGCTGGCCGATCGCCAGTCCGTTGTCCCCGGCGAAAACCACGATGGTGTCATCGGCCTTTCCACAGGCATCCAGCGCATCCAGAATCCTGCCCATCTGGGCGTCCAGGTGGGTAATCATCGCATAGTACTCCGCGATGTGCCGCCGTACGCTGGCCGGGTCGCGCGGGAAGTCTTCAAGTACTTCGTCTCTTACTTTCAAATCGCCGTTGTCGAAGGGATGCCCGCCCATGAAATTCGAAGGAAGAGGGATCTTATCCGGATCGTACATATCCCGGTAGGCTCGCGGCATGGACCTCGGGTCGTGGGGCGCCATGAATGACACGTACATGAAAAAGGGATCGCTGCTATCATACCCTTTCAGCCATTCGGCGGCGCAGTCGGCGAAAAGCTCACTGGAATGTCTGCCCGCGTGGACGTGGTCCCCTTTGCGGATCTTCAAAGCGTTCGTACGAAAGGCATCCGGACACTGTGGAAGCGTCCCGTCGTACCTTCCCTCCGGGTCGTAGTCGAAGACGGGCACGTTCCAGTGGTCGTCCATGCCTCCGTAGAAGATCTCCGCCCCATCTGAGAAACTGCGGGTGAACGACGATACCCCATTATGCCATTTGCCCGTGCCCCAGGTACGGTAGCCTTGTGTCTGCAGGTATTCACCGATCATCACGTGCTCCGCCGGAATCTCCGCACCGGCGCCGTCGAGATGAAACAGGGTGCGGCCCGTGTGCAGCATCGCCCGGCTCGGCATGCAGATTGCTGCCGATGTACCGCCGGGTATGTGGGCACGGGTAAAAGCGGCGCCCTGGGCTACCAGCCGGTCCATCGCCGGCGTTTGTACACACGGGTTGCCGAGCGCTCCTATCGTATCGAAGCGCTGGTCATCGGTAAAGAAGAACAGGATGTTGGGCGGTTTACGGGACAAGGTGTTCCGGCCTCCTTGAAGCATTCCTCCCCATATTACCCGAATCGAAAGGAAATGCATGAGATAGATGAGAGAAATGCACGAGGAAGCGCACCCTCACCGGGAGAACAGTCTATAAAACCGGCTTTGCCCGGCAAAGTCAAGCCGGTTAACTCCACGCGAAATAATCGTGGTTTGCTCTACCGAAGCCAATCATTCAAAGGTATATTGTGCGCTCATCCAGGATGGTACCGGTAAACTGTTGAAATAGCGCGCACGACAACCCTCCGACACGGGTCGAATCAGAAAGCAGGTTGCCCATCAAAGGCGTTGAATCTTACCAGATAACCGTGGATGACCTGGAGGTGGATGTATATCGGAAACGGATCAGGCACCTGTACCTCAGGGTAGGTCCTCCCGACGGCCGCGTACGGGTTTCCGCTCCGCTGCACATCGACGATGAATCGATCCGGCAGGCCGTAGTCAAAAGGAAGTCGTGGATCCGGCGGCTACAGGAAAAACACCTAAACCGAAAACGAGAACCCGCATACTCCTGGGTAACCGGAGAGTACCACTACGTCGAGGGTATCCGCAGGCAGTTGAACGTTACGACGCACGGGGGGCCGCCCCGCATTTACCTTCTGGGCGATTCGAAGCTGGAAATGCGCGTTCGCCCGGGCACAGATCGGAAACAAAGGGAGGGCATGCTCGCGGACTGGTATCGTGGGCGGTTGAAAACAGCGGTGCCTCGGTTGATTTCGGCCTGGGAGCCGGTAATGGGCGTTACGGTAATGGAGTGGCGCATCAGGAAGATGAAGACCCGCTGGGGAAGCTGCAACTACCGCGCGGGGAGAATCTGGCTCAACCTGGAACTGGCCAAAAGACCCTTCCCCTGTCTTGAATACGTCATCGTTCACGAAATGGCACACCTGATCGAACCGTCTCACAATCGGCGATTCTGGGACATTCTGGACCGACTGATGCCGAACTGGCGAACGTACAGGGAAGAATTAAACCGGTTTCCGGACATGAGATATGCTGAATGAAAACGAAGTAGTCCGCTCGTTCAATCCCGCTTCAACGCCTGCCAGAATTACCTTGTGTACCGCCACCCTACGGCCTATTTTCTGACCGGCGTTCCGGAACGGTCAATCAACCAGAAGGGAATGGTTTCCGGCGCCATCAGGTGTCATTTATGGTATGGTCCGCTGGACGCGGGCTGATTGTTGAATATCCAAGCAACCTGTGAGAAAACAGATGTTCAAGCCCTTCGACGGGAAGATGGAATACCCACGCATGGAGGAGCGTATCCTGGCCTGGTGGGAGGACCATCGAATCTTCGACCAACTGCGTTCGCAACTGGCGGATCGTCCGCTCTGGTCCTTTATCGACGGACCGATCACCGCCAACAACGCCATGGGCGTCCACCATGCCTGGGGTCGAACCTACAAGGACATGTACTGCCGCTACAAGGCCATGAAGGGATTTAACCAGCGGTGGCAGAACGGTTTCGACTGCCAAGGCCTTTGGGTGGAAGTAGAGGTGGAACGTGCACTGGGTTTCGATTCCAAACGGGATATCGAGACCTTCGGCCTGGCGGAGTTTTCGAGGGCCTGCCGCGCTCGGGTGGACGAATACGCGGAAAGAATCACGAGACAGTCCATTCGCATGGGCCACTGGATGCAGTGGTACCATGAAGACGGCCATCCGTCTTCCTACTACACCCTCGATGACAACAATATCGAACATATCTGGCATTTTCTCAAGGCCTGCGACGCCAGGAAATGGCTCTACCGCGGTTACCGTTCCATGCCCTGGTGCTGGCGATGCGGCACCAGCCTGAGCCAGCACGAGCTGGTGGATTCCTACCAGGAGCAGACGGATCCATCCTGTTTCTTCCGCTGCCGCGTCGGGGAACGCGAGCATGAGTACTTCCTGGTCTGGACCACCACACCGTGGACCTTGACGGCCAATACGGCCCTGGCGCTGCACCCCGAAGCCGAATACGCGAAGGTGAGCCTGGACGGCGAACATTACTATCTCATGAAAACACTCGTCGATTCAGTCCTGCCTCCGGAAGCCGAAGTGGTCGAGACGCTGAAGGGCGAGGACCTGACCGGGCTGCCGTTCCACGGCCCCCTGGAGGATCTTCCCGTGCAGCGGGAGGTGAACCGGACCACCGTGGCCTGGGACATGGTGTCGGACGAGGAAGGCACGGGTATCGTCCATATCGCCCCGGGCTGCGGCGCCGATGACTATCAACTGGGTCAGGAACTCGGCCTGGACATCATCGTGCCCATAGACGAAAACGGCTATTTCACGGGCGACATCGGTCCGCTCGCCTCGACCCATGTCCGGGATTCGGCCGATGGCGTCCGGCGGGAGCTGGAATCCAGGGGCGTGCTGTTCCGTTGGGAAGACTACAGACACCGTTATCCATTCTGCTGGCGGTGCAAGACTCCGCTGGTCTTTCGCCTCGCCGACGAGTGGTTCATCTCCGCGGAGGAAATCAGGGAACCGATGAAGCAAGCCGCGGCGACGGTTCGGTGGGTCCCCGAATACAGCGGGCTCCTGATGCAGGACTGGCTGGACAATATGGGGGACTGGTGCATATCCCGCCGCCGTTTCTGGGGGCTTCCCCTGCCCTTTTATTCCTGTGGGAACTGCGATCACGTCAACGTGATAGGCAGCACCGTCGAATTGCGGGAACGGGCCGTGAATCCGGATCTCGTCGATGACCTGCCTGAACTTCACCGGCCGTGGATCGATGAAATCGAAATTACCTGCGAGCGGTGCGGTGAGGCCGTCCGGAGGGTGACCGAGGTCGGTGACTGCTGGCTCGACGCGGGGATCGTTCCCTTTTCGACGCTGAACTATCTTCCCGAACACCGCGGTATCGAAGGCACCATCCGGTCCTCGCGCGGTCCGGAAGCCGAACGGGACAAGACTGATATCCAGTTGACGGAGTCCGATTCCACCTGGGAATCGTGGTTTCCCGCGGATTGGATCACGGAAATGCGTGAGCAGATCAGGTTGTGGTTCTATTCCCAATTGTTCATGTCGGTGACCCTCTATAACCGAACGCCCTTCAAGTCGGTGCTCACCTTCGAAGAGATGCGGGACGAGAACGGGGAGCCCTTCAGCAAGAGCGGAGACAACGCGATCGCCGTGGAGGACGCCACCGGCCGCATGGGCGCGGACGTGATGAGATGGCAGTATGCCGGCGCGCCGCTCAACATGGTCTTCTGCTTCGGCTACGGTCCCGCAGAAGAGGTTGCCCGAAAGATGCTCAGGCTATGGAATGTATACGCTTTCTTCGTAACCTATGCCAATCTGCCGGACTGTCCGCCTATTGCCGCTTCCGCGCCGGTTTCGGGCCGCAGCGAACTGGACCGGTGGGTGCTCGCCCGTCTCCATCAACTGATCCGGCACTGCAACGACCGGATGGACAACTTCGATTCGGCGGCCGTGGTGCGGGAAACCGAGCGGTTCATCGACGTACTCTCCAACTGGTACGTCCGCCGTAGCAGACGGCGTTTCTGGAAGAGCGGCGATGACGCGGACAAGCAGTCGGCCATCCAGACCCTATACGAAGTGCTGGTGACGATGAGCAAGCTGATCGCACCCATACTTCCTTTTTCCGCGGAAGAACTTTACCGGAGCCTGGTTCCTCCCGTCGATCCGTCGTCGCCCGAAAGCGTCCACCTCAGTCGCTACCCGGAGGTCTCGGAAGATCTGATCGACCAGGATCTACTGGACGACATGGAAGACCTGATGCAGGTGATTGAACTGGGCCGCGCCGTACGCAACGAAGCCCGCATGAAGGTCCGTCAACCCGCGTTACGGCTGTTGGTAAAGCCCGCAAGCAACCGGCAGGGCGTAACAATAACACGGTTACGGGCGCAGATCCTGGAAGAGCTGAACGTGAAAGATCTCATCCTGGTCGAAGATGAGAATGCTTTCCGCGGGTATGCCGTGAAGCCGGATTTCTCGAAATGGGGCCCGCGATTCGGCAAGCGGTTGAACGCCGTCCGTCAGGCGCTGGATGCGCTGGACGGCGACCAGACCGGCGCCCGGGTCGCGGAAGGCGAGTCCCTGTCGCTTGACGTGGAAGGAGAGATGGTTACCCTGTCGCCGGACGAACTCGTGGTAGACCGGGTCGACGCGGATGGCCTGGCGGTGATTTCCGACTTTGGCTGCACCGTCGCCATCGATACGAGGGTTACACGAGACCTGTTGCTTGAGGGCTTGATGCGGGACTTTGTCCGTCATGTACAGAATCTACGCAAGGAAGCAGATTTCAACGTGAACGACCGGATCACGCTTTTCTACGAGGCCGATGGCGATCTCGCCGAGGCCATAGTCGCCCACGCCGACTACATCAGGACGGAAACGCTTTCAACGGTCCTCCGTGATGAGCCCGTTCCTGCGGATGTCCACGCTGGAGAACTCAAGTTTGGCGGGCATGTCGCTCGCATCGGGGTACTGAAGTAAACCCCGGCGGAACGAAAAGGTATGGCCAGGACGCGCCCGGGCGCTTCAACCTTACCTTGCTCATCCCCACTTAAACACCCCCCAAAGACCAGCCGATGCGTCGTACCAAAATCGTTTGCACCGTGGGCCCCTCGATCAGTTCGCCGGAGATGATCCACCGGGTACTCGAGGCCGGCGTAGACGTCTTCCGCCTCAATTTCTCCCATGGTTCTCCAGACGAACACCGGCACTGCGTCAACCTTATTCGTAACGCCGCGGAGGAACTGGGTAAACCCGTCGCCGTTCTCCAGGACCTGCCGGGTCCTAAAATCCGCATAGGTACGTTTGAAAACGGTCCCGTTCACCTGGCGGTCGGCGAACGATTCACACTGACCACGGAATCGGTGCCCGGAGACCATGCCAGGGTTTCGGTGAACTACGCCCACCTTACGGATGAGATACACCCTGGGCAGCGCCTGCTACTGGCCGATGGCCTGATCGAGTTGAGCATCCAGGCGGTGGAACCGCCCGATATTCGATGTAAGGTGCTCCTGGGCGGACCGCTGTCTGATCACAAGGGCATCACGGTACCGCGCGGGGCGACAGGAATCGCCGCATTCACCGAAAAAGACCGGGGCCTGTTGCTGGAAGGACTCGACATGGGGGTGGACATGGCCGCCCTTTCCTTCGTACGGAACCGGGACGACGTGATGGGTGCCCGAAGGTTGCTGGACAGCCTCGGATCGAATCTACCCCTGATGGCAAAGATAGAAAAACCGGAAGCCGTGGATGCCCTCGACCATATCCTGCCTTCGGTCGATGCCCTGATGGTCGCGCGGGGAGACCTGGGCGTGGAGATTCCATACGAAGATGTTCCACTGGTACAGAAAGATATCATTGCCAAGGCGCTGCGCGCTGCGCGACCGGTGGTGACGGCCACGCAGATGCTGCGGTCCATGGTCGAGAGTCCCAGGCCCACCCGGGCTGAAGCCGCCGACGTGGCCAATGCCGTGCTCGACGGTTCGGATGCCGTTATGCTGTCAGAAGAAAGCGCCACAGGCGCCTATCCAGTGGAAGCCGTGCGCGCGCTGGCCGCAATCGCGGAGCGCGCGGAACGTAGGTTGTTCCAGCGAACTCCTCAAGGTATCGGCGAGCAACGCGGATCAGCCGGCATTTCCGGCGCGATCAGCCATGCTTCCTGCGTACTGGCGTTGGAAGCCGGTGCGAAGGCCATTGTCTGCTGCACGCGAACGGGACACACCGCCCGCGTAGCCGCCAGACACCGCATCAGTGTGCCGATCATCGCGGTCAGTCCGGAGGAGGCAACCGTACGCGGACTCGCCCTTGTCTGGGGCGTCAAACCCGTTCTGTGCGATGAGTTCGATTCTACGGACGGTATGATTCGCACCTCCCTCGACGCAGCCCGCGAGGAAGGGGGCCTCGCATCCGGCGATCGTATCGTCATCGTTGGCGGATCGCCGGCGGCGGGTCCCGGCCACACGGACTTCCTGCGGGTTGCCGTAGTGCCTTAGCGGCATGGCAGGAACGGGCCATCCGCCCCAAGCCACCTGCAACGGTATCCAGCGCTGATTTGCGATTCAACTGGTTGTTCGCGGTCGTAATGCGTTCCCACGCGGGTCCAGCAAGGCGAGTTCATACGGCTGCGCGCATCGACCTTGTAATATAGAAACACCGTTCTATATTCCTTATATATGATTTCACGCCTGGTACGAAGTCACATTGAAACCCTGCTTCGATCCCACCCGGCCGTCGTGGTCGTGGGGCCCCGCGGCGCTGGTAAATCCACCACGGCCCGCACTTTCTCCGATCTGTGTTTCAACCTGGAACGCAACGAGGATGCCGAACGACTCGACTTCCTGTGGGAGGACTGCATGGAGAGCGGCCGGCTCGTGGTGCTAAACGAGATGCACCAGCGGCCGGAACTGTTCCTCCGAATTCGCGCGGTACTCGACGAGCATCGAGGAGGCCACGGACGGTTTTTGATCACAGAGTCGTTCAGATCCTCGATGATCGATGTCCTGGGCGGCCACTCGGCAGTCTGGCCGCTGTCGCCGCTACTCGTCCACGAATTGGAAACAAGCCAGCACGACAGCCACTGGCGTCACGGCGGGCATCCGGAATACTGGAACAGCGAAGATCCCTTTCCGAAAGGACAGCACCAGTATCTCGACCGAATGATGCAACGTGATTTGCCCAATGCGGGACTGGCCGTTCCACCCAGGACCACCGAGCGCCTTTTCAAGATGCTGGCCGCCCTGCATGGAACGATTTACAATGCTTCGCGCATTGGGAAAAGCCTGGGCGTGAGTTACCACACGGTGAACAGCTACGTGGATTATCTCGATCGGGCCGGCCTGACCCGTTTTCTGCCCGCCGCCCGTCTCGAAATTCGAAAAAGGCTGGTAAAGAGCCCAAAGCTCTATTGGCGCGACAGCGGATTGTTTCATGCCCTGGTGGGCATGGAAGGCGGTGATGATTTTTTCTCGAAGCCCTGGGTCGGAGCCAGCTGGGAAGGATGGATAATAGAACAGATTATCACCCGGATCGAAGCCGCGGGAGAGCGGGTGGAAGCCTGCCACTTCAGCACGAGCGATCACCATGCCCTGGATCTGCTTTTCGATTTTCGCGGCAAGCGCTGGGCGATCGACACAACCATCAGCAGTTCACCGTCGGTTGAAATGATCAACAGCCTGGCCAGCACGGCCATGATGGTCGGCGCTGACCATGCGGTGTTGGTCAGCCGAACCCGAAAACCCAGGGATCGGGGCGGTGTGATTTCCCTGAACCTTTCAGATACCTTGAATCAATTGCTGGATAGCAGCGAGGCACCATGATTCCAGGCGGACTGACTGCCATCGACTGGGCCATCATCTGCGGATATGCCCTTGCGACCATTGCGCTGGGCTACTATTACAGCCGCAGGCAAAGCACCGTCAGTGAATACTTCACCGGCGGTGGACGTATGCCGCCGACCTTGATCGGCTTTTCGCTGTTCGCCACGCTGCTGAGCACCATCTCCTACCTTTCCATTCCCGGCGAAGCCATTGGCAAAGGCCCGGTATGGATGCTCAATTACCTCACGATACCGCTTATATACCTGGTTGTGGGCTACGGACTGATTCCAGTCTACATGCGTACGCGTGTGACGAGCGCCTATGAACTGCTCGAGTCCAGGCTGGGCGTGGGTATCCGGCTGATGGGTGCGGTGATGTTCATCCTTTTGAGACTGGTATGGATGGCCCTCCTGATCTACCTGTCCGCCAAGGCCATGACCGTCATGCTGGGCGTGGGCGATGACTGGATTCCCGTCATCACCCTGGTTACCGGCCTCGTCGCGGTGACATACACCTCACTGGGGGGCCTGCGGGCAGTCGTGATCACCGATACACTGCAAACCCTGCTCATGTTCGGGGGCGCAATTCTGGTCATCGTCACCGTAACCATGCATTTCAAGGGCTTTGGATGGATGCCGACGGTCTGGCAGCCTCATTGGGACGAACAGCCGGTTTTCAGCCTGGATCCGGCTGTACGGTTGACCGTGATCGGATCCATGTTGGCCTCGATGACCTGGGCCATCGCTACGGCCGGTGGAGACCAGACCGTGGTGCAGCGTTTCATGGCGACGACCGACGCCCGCGCCGCCCGGCGATCCTACCTGGTCCAGCAGTTGGTGGGACTTTGCATCGGGGTCACCCTGTGGTTCGCGGGTTTTGCGCTTCTCGGTTTTTTCCAGGATCAGCCCGGTCTGCTGCCGGGCAGCGCCGATCTGGACGGGCAGGCCGACCATGTATTCCCCCACTACATCGCCTACTACCTTCCCCCGGGGGTATCCGGGTTTGTGGTGGCCGCCATGTTCGCGGCCGCCATGTCGAGCCTGGATTCCGGGGTAAACGCGATCACGGCGGTGGTTTCGACCGATTTCATCGATCGATTTCGGAAGACGCCCGTTGCCGAGCAGCAGCTGACGAGAACGGCGAAGATCCTCGCGTTTGTCATCGGAGCCGTCGTCGTGGGGGCGAGTTCACTGATGGAATTGGTGCCGGGCAACATCACGGCAGTGACCAACAAGACTTCGAACCTGCTGACGACACCCATATTCGCCTTGTTCTTTTTTGCGCTATTCGTACCTTTTGCCCGGCCGGCCGGTGTCGTTGCCGGTGCGGTTTGCGGTATCCTGACCGCCTCGTTCATCGCGTTTTCCGGTCCTTTGTTCGGCATGCTGCCCGATGGAAACGACCCGGTCAGCTTCATGTGGATCAGTCCGGTAGCCCTGGCCGTGAATCTGGGTGTCGGCACGTCGGTCAGCTGGATATTGGCCAGGAACGAAAACGCCTCCAGGCGTCCTTAAGCAGGAATAGTGGCGGACGAATCCGTGCCTGGTACACACGCGCGGACGTCCGTTATCAAGGGAAACCCTGATGGTGCAACAAGACAGAAAACTGACACGGTTGCAGACGGCGCGCGGGATGCGCCTGTGGAACGTAAACGGCATGCTGGAATCGGTGCATTCAGCCATTACCACGGGTGTTTACACCACGGGATACGCGTTGCACCTGGGCGCGTCCAGCGCCATGATAGGTTTCATCACCGCATCCATATCCATCGGCCAACTGCTCCAGGCGTTTTCACCGCTGCTGATCGAACGTCTGCCGCGGCGCAAGACGCTTTGTCTGTTCGGCAACGGCGTCAGCGCATCCCTCTGGCTTCCGGTGGCCTTTATCCCATTTCTCTTTCTGGATGCATTTCAACTGTTGGCGTTAATGGGCTGTATCGCCCTCTCCAAGGCGGCCATGGCCATGGTTTCACCGGCGCGCCAGTCCTGGTTGACGGACCTGGTTCCCGACGGATTGCGGGGACGCTTCGTCGCGCGCCAGCGCAGCTTCACGGCCGCCGCCGGACTGATCACGTCTGTCAGTGCGGGCCTATTCCTGAGTTCGTATCCTACCGGAGAATCACAGGAAGGGTTCAGCACGATCTTTATTGTTGCCGTCGCCTTTTCCGGTTGTGCTGTCTGGGCGTGGTCACGCATTCCCGAGCCCCCCAAAAGCCAGGGTAAAGTCATCCCATCGAACCAGCTTCTGCGGCTCCCGTTCCGTCACGGACCGTTTCGCAGGCTTATGTTCGTTGTTTCGGGCCGGTTGCTCATCGCGCAGATCGCCGCACCCTTCTTTACCGTTTACATGCTGCGAACGCTTGAGATTTCCTATGCCCAGATCGCGGTTTTCTCGGCCATGCAGACCATTGCCACGATCATAATGAATCCCTTCTGGGGATACCTGGCGGACAAGTACGGTTACAAGCCGGTCATGTCCCTTACCGCAGCGGGGCTCGCCCTCTTTCCGCTGGGCTGGGGATTCGTTACCCTGGACAATTACTGGATCATGGTGCCGCTGGTTCAGATCTGGGGCGGCAGCATGAGTGCGGGCTGGGGCACCGCCCGGTTCAATCTCATGGTCAACACGGCTCCGGGAGTCAACCGCTCCGCGTTCCTGGGATGCTACGCCGCGGTATCGCGGGCTGGCGCTGCCTGCGGCGCCGTCCTGGGCGGGATTGCCGCCGATCTGTGTACGGCCATTCCAGCCATTTCCCTGTTCGGACACACCATAGCCGGCCTGCAGTACCTTTTCCTGCTAAACGGGGTGTTAAGGATTTCCTACATGGGCGTGCTGGCGCGCGTGGTCACCGATTCGCGGGTTTCTCCACGGGACGTGATCAACCACGTGCGCAAGGGGAATCCCATCGCGACCCTATGGCACCTGGTGCGCATGGGTAAATCAGGTAACCCTGCTGTCCGGGCACGGGCCGCCCGCGAACTGGGTCAAACGGGGAGTCACCTGGCCGTCGACGAACTGATCGCGTTGCTCAATGACAGCGATCGAGACGTGCGTCGGGAGGCGGTGCAGTCCCTGAGCAGGATCGGCGCCGAAGAGGCCGTCAACCCGCTCCTCGAATGCGTGGGGAGCCCGTCGTCGGACATCGCCGAAGAGGCCGTGGAGGCCCTCGGCGCCGTTCCGTCGTCGCTCAGCCTCAATATCCTGGTCACGTTGCTGCACGATGAAAGGCCTGGAATACGAAGAAGCGCAATTATCGCCCTCGACCGTATCGGAGACAGCCGCGCGGAAACCGCCCTCGAAGCGCTGCTCCTTGATGAGCAGGATCCGGCGATCGTGCAATCGGCACTGGAGGTGCTGGCGAAGATGGGCAATACAGGTATACTGCCGCGCCTCCAGGATCTCATCCGGACCAGCGAAACCAGCCTGGAAAGGCGCGTGCTGGTGATGTCGGCAGGCCATCTCCTTGGCGCCACGGATATGCTATACCGGCTGCTGCAGGCCAGCGAGATGGACCAGGACCGGTCGACGGCCCGGGTATTCCGTTCCCTCCGCCGGCAACTCGGAGGATGGGCGGGTACCAGCAAGGAATCAAGGTACGAATTTACCGCAGCCATCGACCGCGCTCTGAACGCCTTCGAGCGTCAACAAACCAACCAAATGCTGAAACAACTGCTCGAGGTCGCCCGGGTCATCGTCCGGGAAGCGCATCCGGATCTCCATGATACGGATGCCGTAGACATAACTCCACCTGGTGGCGATGCATCAGGATTGGACGAAATAGACTTGGCGTACAGGGTCCTGTCGGACCTGGAAGGCGAAGGGGAGAAAAGGCCGCTACACGCCGAGGAAAGGCTCCTGGCGGTCGTGGCTTTTCAACGTATTGCGGATATGGGTATCGAGTGAACGATCAGGACCTCTTCGCCTTCCATGCTTCGTATTCGGCGAGGGTATTTTTGTCGGGCGGATACACACCGATGATGCTGTGACCCTGCTGGATCTTGTGCAGAATGAATGCTTCACGATCCTCCTGTGCCACGGCCTTTTCTGCTACCTCTTCGGCCAGGTGACGCGGAATCACTACTACGCCCTCGGCGTCTCCCACGATGATATCGCCGGGAAATACGGCTACACCACCACAGGCTATGGGTCGCTGAATATCGCTTGGATAGTGCGCGCTCTTGCTGTTGTGGGCATTCATACTCCGCGCGAAAGCACCCATTCCCGTCTCCACGATGGCCGGGGTGTCGCGGAATGCGCCGTCGCTCACGACACCCACTGCGCCCCGTTGCTGGATTCTCGTGGCGAGAATATCCCCCATGATTCCGGCGCGCGTATCGCCGCGGGCGTCGATCACGAGCACTTCGCCTTTTGAGATGCGCTCGATGCCAATGCGCTGCACGTCAGTCAGATTGTCGACTGGTACATGGGTAAGATCTTCCCGGCCGGGAATGTACCGCATGGTAAAGGCGGGGCCCGCCACTCGCACGCCTGGATCGAGTGGAGAGACGTCTTGCATAAAGGTATTCCACAAACCGTATTCCGTGAGAACGGAGGTTAGCGTGGCTGTACTCGGGATCAGAAGCGATTCGAGTATTTCGGCTGATGGAGCAACGTGTTCTGACATGTTTACGCGTTCCTTCTCTTGGATTGGGTAAAGTACATTTAAACTGTGTACGCTTTAGCAGTGTATGCTATGCCGGTGGGATAGCTCCTGCTTGGATTCTTCTGTTCAGAAACCTGATCCACGCTTCCCTGTTCTTCCGGTTCCTGGTCTGAATCTTTCCCGTCGATTTCATCCGCGAATAACCGTCGGAGGGCCTACAATATACCCACCGAACAGGGGAGTCAACGTCAAAACAAGGAATCAGGCGGATCGAACAAAAATTCCGGGTCGAGTCGGGATATTTTCGCCTGCAGGGACGATCTACTCGTTGTTACTTCTTTTCCGTGGAAGGGTCAGATCGGCAAAAGCCGCAACGGTGTCTACGTAACCTCCGGGCGATCCCGTGTCAAAGTGATCCCCATTGATTTCCAGGGCGAAGAAGTCACGGTGGGCGGCCAGCATGGCCTGCGCATCGGTAAGCTGCAGTTCTACTCCATCCGCGTCACGGTCCCGCTCTATCTGTTCCAGGCAGGTAAAGAGATCCGGTGTCATGGCGTGTAGACCGAACCAGCACAGGTACATGTCATCGGGCATTCCCTCCACGCGCAGATGTTCTTTTGCGTGGTTGATTGCCGGTTTCTCCACCACGGTGTCTATCGCGTAAAGTCCATCCGACTGGTGAACGGGCCGCCCGGCAATGGTGCCAAAATACTCCAGGGATTCAGCAGTCTTGCGGATCACGCCGGAAACCGGCGCCTGCAGTTCTACGAAGGCGTCTAGCAACTGGCGCGCGCAACATCGTTCCTCCCTGCTCAGGTACAGGTGGTCTCCGAGCATGATCAATACGGGTTCGTCTCCGGTCCAGGATTTCGCGCACAGAACCGCGTCGCCGAGACCGCGGGGTGGGTTCTGGGTGACATAGGAAAGCCTTTTTGTAAGTTCACCCGTAGATCGGGACGCCTCGAGCAGGTCCGGCCGGTCTCCCATCGCCGATGTCAAGTGGCCGGGCGTTTGAGAAAAGTAACCGCGAAACAGTGCCTCGTCTTCCGGTGCGGTCACCAGGCAGATTTCTTCGATGCCCGCGTTGACCGCTTCCTCGACGATCAGTTGCAGCACCGGCCTTACCAGCCCCCTGGAGTCAACGATGGGAAACAGGGCCTTGCGCACCGCGCGGGTTGCCGGCATCATGCGAACCCCGTGCCCCGCGATGGGAATGATGGCCTTGCGTATCTTTTTCAACCGCTGACAGCTCCTCTGTTCCTGCCGCATCGGACTCAGGTTACACGATAGACAAGGTGTCCGAACTCGAGAGCTCCGGGGGAAGTCCCCGTAAAGAGCTCGGCGGCGATTCCGGTCTGTTCGCCGTAGCGTGCAAGCAGACACTCAAGGTGGTCAAACATGCGTTCGCTTCCGGCCACGGCCACCGTGCCACCGGCTCCTCCGCCGGTGATCTTTGCGCCGTAGAATCCCGCTTCCAAGCCCAGTTTCCGTATTTCCCCGACGATCCAGGCCGTTTCGGATGAGCCGAGTCCGCACCGGTGCGTGTAACTCCAGTCCGAAGCATACATCAGCCTGCCCGCACTTTCAAGATGTCCTGCATCTCCCGTACTCCCCGCCAATCGTAAGTGCCGGGTGAAACCCAGCACTCTTCGGTGTTCGTATACCGGGTGTTCCACGCGGCTGCGAACCTTGTAGGAAATCCCGGGGTCGATGGACGTCACGGGATCCGGGGTGCTTCCGAAATGCCGCTTGAACGCCCGGCCCGTGATGCTCGAAGGCAGCACATGCCGGTAGGATGCCACGAATTCGTTCGTGGATATGTTGCACAGGTAGCCGCCGTAAGGGTCATCCGCGGATCCGTTATTGGACCGCAAGTGGTCCTGAATGATCGCCAGGCCCATGAAGGCGCCAATTCTGGCATGGGTATATCGTGTTCCCTTGACCTGACGTCTGACGCCGGAATTGATACCAATGAGATGAACCCCGGGGGGAACCTGAAATTGTTCGCGGACAGTATGGGGCTGGCAGAGGAGGGACAGCAGGCGCCCCCGGGTTCCCAGTGCGGAAGTGACCTGGTCCATGATGCCGCAGGCCGCGCCGACCACCTGGTTCTCCACCATCTGGGCCAGGACGGCGAGGGTCATCCCATCCAGCTCGATCCCGTATAACAGATTCAATCCGTGCATGGCGGCGATTTCCAGCGCGGCCGACGAGGATACGCCCACACGCAGCGGGATGTTGCTCACCAGCACGATCGTGGCGCCGTGGGGGAAACGATCTATGAATCCCTCCCCCTTCAACACGCTGAAAGCCCCGGCTACATAGGCTGCCCAGGCCGTGGCCGGTTCCCGGGAGAATCCCCTGCACAGCGATCCGTAGTCCACGGAACCTGAGTCGGGTGCCAGCGCTTCAAGGGAAAGGGTGACATCCGGTGTCAGGCCCAGTCCGTCCACGCCCGCGCTGTGAATGACCACCCTTCGGTCGTCCCGGGCCTGGATACCCAGCGTAACGGCCCGGTCCAGCGTCATTTCGCACACCAGCGAACCACTGTAATCCGCAATGCCGCCCATGCAATCCAACCGCGCAGGGGCCCGGACTACAAAAACCGGTTTATGCTTCGAAAACCGCGTTCCCAGCGCTCCGTATCTGCTGTCTTCGGCACAGGCCAGGGCCTTCTCGAAGGATTCGACGTCGTCGAGCGTAGTTTTACGGTCCGTCAGACATTCCAGCATATCCGTCAATCCTGCGGGGTTTCCCCGCGTTGAAACAGGTTAGAAATCGATCCGCCATAATATAGCGGACCACCCTGAATTCACAAAGTTTCTTTCCCTGTGAATACTTATCCGGGTCCCGGCTGACGCCGGATTCTATTGACAGTCTTTCCCGGACAGGTGTATTTTGGTATCGCTCTGCTCGCCGTAGTTTCCAAATGGATGAAGCAAGCTGATTTCCGCGAATACAGTCCTCCTAACACGGCCGTTTGGGAACGTTGAATGAACCTCGCTGGCGAATTGAATCCCGCTCAAGTCAAAGCTGCGTCCTATGTCGACGGACCGCTGCTCGTGCTCGCAGGGGCCGGAAGCGGCAAGACACGCGTTTTGACCTATCGGATCGCCTACCTCGTTGAACATCTCGGCATAGATCCCTATCACATCCTGGCCGTCACGTTCACCAACAAGGCGGCCGCGGAAATGAAAGACCGGATCAACCGTATGCTCGGCCAGGGCGACGTCCCCCAGTGGGTGGGTACGTTTCATTCCCTGTCCGCGAGGATACTCCGCCGCGAGGCGGAAACCCTGGGTTTTCGCCGCGATTTCGTGATCTACGACGGCGATGATCAACTGGCCCTGATCCGGCGGGTAATGAAGGACCTCGAGATCTCCGAAAAGCGCTTCGCACCGAAGGCGGTACAAAACCATATCAGCGGAGCCAAGGACCAGCTCGTTTCGACCGCCGAGTACAAGGCGCAGCATAATGGTTTCTTCGAACAGCAGGTGGTGTCCCGGGTATATGAAGTGTATCAGCAGGCCCTGGAAGATTCCAACGCCCTGGATTTCGACGATCTCATCATGCGGCTGGCGGTAGGGTACGCGACGAACCCGGACCTGCTGGACCGTTACCAGGAAAGATTCCAGTACATCCTGGTGGACGAATACCAGGACACCAACCGCGCACAGTACGAATGGATCAACCAGCTGGCGCGGAAGTACCGCAACCTCTGCGTGGTGGGAGATGACGACCAGTCCATCTACGCCTGGCGCGGCGCGGACATTCGCAACATCCTCGAATTCGAGAAAGACTATCCCGAAGCGCGCATCGTCCGCCTGGAACAGAACTACCGGTCCACCCAGCTCATCTTGAAAACGGGGAACGCGGTAATCAGGAACAACAAGGGGCGCAAGGGCAAGGAATTGTGGACGGATAACCCGTCCGGGGAGAAAATCGGTATCGTCGAGACAGTCGACGAACGGGACGAAGCGCGGTGGATTACCCGCAAGATCCAGGTAACCCGCGCCGACTCCGACCGTCCCCTGAAAGATTACACCATGCTCTACCGAACCAACGCGCAGTCACGGGCGTTGGAAGACGAACTGCGGCGGACCGGACTGCCCTATGTCATCGTCGGCGGCGTCCGGTTTTACGAAAGGATGGAAGTCAAGGACGTCCTGGCATACCTTAAGATCCTGGTAAACGGCAGGGACGTCATCAGTTTCCGCCGCATGGTCAATACGCCCGCCAGGGGCCTGGGCGCCGTCAGGGTGGGCCACATCGAGACCCTGGCATTCGAGCGTGGAATAGACTACGTCGAGGCGTTATATCTTGCCGGCGAGGCGGGACTGTCGGGCGCGGCAGCCCGCGCCGCAGTTGATCTCGGAGAGTTTCTGCTCGATCTGCGTGCGCGGCTCGATGAGATATCGGGAGCGGAAGCGGCGAGGCGTCTCCTCGAAAAAACCGGATACCTGCGGGAACTGGAGATGGAAGCCGCCAAGAACGTGGAGGCCGAGGTCAGAGTGCAGAACGTGAACGAACTCATGGCCGCCCTGGAAGAGGCGACCGAGCGGCCGGAGGGAGGCAAGGAGGTTGCCGGTCTGGGCGCTTTTCTGGAGGAAGTAGCCCTCGTCACCGATATAGACCGCTGGGACGAATCCGCGGACTGCGTCACCCTCATGACCCTGCACAACGCCAAGGGGCTGGAGTTTCCCATCGTCTTCATCACGGGTATGGAAGACGGACTGTTTCCCATATCCCGCGCCATGGAAAGTCCCTCGGACCTCGAGGAGGAAAGGCGGCTGTGCTACGTGGGGATCACCCGCGCACAGGAACGGCTGTATTTGACCCACTCCAATCTGCGCCGCAGGTACGGGGACTCGTCCATATCCCTGCGGTCCCGGTTCATCGACGAGATCCCCGACGAATTCGCTACCCACGAGAGCGCCGGCCGGAATTACTCGCGGACTTCGTGGAAACAGGAAAGAACTTCCTCCGATTCACCACTTTTCGAGGACGACGGATCTGCTCCCCGCATCGTACAGACTCCCATGGGCAGGGTACGGATCGCACAGGGCCAGAACGTGAAACATCCCGTCTGGGGCAAGGGGCGCATCATCCAGGTTGCGGGAAGCGGGGATGATCTGAGGGCGACCATCCGGTTTTCCGATACGACCAAGAAAGTCATCGTCAAGTACGCCGCGCTGGAAATGATATGAACGGACGCCTGTTGTCAATCAGCGTCAGTCAAAGGGGCAGGCCATGACAGTTTCCATAGAAGATGTAGATCATGTCGCGGCGCTGGCCCACCTGAAATTCTCGGACGGCGAACGGGAGCAGTTGGTGGACCAGTTGAACGCCATACTCGCGTACATGGAAAAACTCAATACACTAGATACGTCCGGTGTGGGACCGACCTCTCACGTGTTGAACCTTAAAAACGTGTTTCGCCGTGACGAAGTCGGAACTTCGTTGTCCCAGGAAGAAGCGCTGCGGAACGCGCCTTCTTCGGACCGGGGTCATTTCACGGTACCCAAGGTAATCTGAACGCGAGATGAGATCCGAAACCCAGCGAATCACGGGTCTCATACCGGCCCGCTATGCTTCGACGCGTTTTCCCGGCAAGGCGCTGGCGACCCTGCTGGGCAAACCGATGATTCAGCATACCTATGAGCGAGCCATCCGGGCACAGTGCCTGACCGATGTGTTCGTCGTGACCGACGACCGTCGTATCGCGGACGCGGTACATCGATTTGGCGGCGAGCCGATCATGACTTCTCCCGACCACCCCAGCGGCACCGACAGACTGGCCGAGGCCGTCCAGGTACTGGATACGGACGTGGTCGTCAACATACAGGGTGACGAGCCCTTGATCACACCCGGGGCCATAGAAACCGTGGTAGAGCCGTTGATCGAAGATCCATCCGTGCCCATGACTACCCTGGCGCACCGAATTACCCGGGCGGAAGACCTGTACAATCCCCACATGGGAAAGGTCGTATTCGATCAACGGGGGCTGGCGCTCTATTTCTCGCGGTCACCGCTACCCTGGCCCGGTGAGGACATGGACGAAGAATCCCTGCGCAATCACAGGTACTACAATACCGTGGGACTTTACGGCTACCGGCGGGATTTTCTGCTCACTTTCGCCGCGTTGAATCCGACGCCGCTGGAGAAAATCGAACGGCTGGAACAACTGCGGGCCCTTGAACATGGATATCGTATCATGGTGAGGCAGACCGATTACGCACCGCTCGGGGTCGACGTGCCGGAAGACATGGCAAAAGCGGAAAGCAGGCTGGCCGCGGAGGAAGCGACATCATGAAAGAGGTTGCCGTCGGTGACGTGGCCATAGGGGGCGGAAGGCAGCTGGCACTGATCGCCGGGCCCTGCGTAATCGAGACCGAAGCCGTTGTCATGGAAACCGTGGAACGCCTGGTCGCAATTACCGACCGCCTGAATATCCCGTTCGTCTTCAAATCATCCTACGCGAAGGCGAACCGTTCCTCGGTCGACTATTACACCGGTCCCGGTTTGCATGAGGGACTGCGCATACTTCAGAAAGTTCGGGACATGGGCGTACCGGTGCTTTCGGACGTGCACAGCCTGCAAGAAGTGGAAGCGGCCGCCGCCGTCCTCGATATGCTTCAGCTTCCCGCGCACCTTTCGATGCAAACGGAACTGACCCTGGCTCTGGCCCGAACCGGCAAGCCCGTCAACGTGAAGAAGGGACAATTCCTGGCGCCTGAAGACATGGCGTCCGTCGTGTCCAAGATAGAAAGCGCCGGTAACGACCGGATCCTCTTGACGGAACGCGGCGTCTCCTTCGGATATCACGACCTGGTCGCCGATATGCGGTCGCTGGCCATCATGCGGCGGATCGGCTACCCGGTGGTCTTCGACGCCACCCATGTGGTGCGGCTGTACGGCCGGCCGAGCGGCGACGCGAGCGGCGGCACGCCCGAATTCATAGAACCCCTCGCCCGGTCCGCGGTGGCCACCGGATGTGACGCTGTCTTCATCGAAACTCATCCCCGTGTTTCCGAGGCGCTCTGTGACGCCGCCAGCATGCTGCCGCTGGATCGCCTGGAACCCCTGCTGGTGAGGTTGCAGGCGATCGACGAAGTCGTGCGGCCCCACGCGGCACTCTGAAGCGCATCCAGGTGCATCCGTGGCCTCCCTGATTAAAAGCCTACGAAATGCGGCCGTCTATCACGCGGTCCGTGCATTCATCGCCCTGTTGAACTCGCTGCCGAGACAAAGCGCGCTCTCGGTCAGCGGTTGGATGGGTGTATTGGCCTACCTGGCCGCGTCGGATGCCAGGCGCCTGGCCCTTTCAAATCTCACCCTGGCCTACGGCAATGAAAAATGCAGGAGGGAGATCAAACGACTGGGCAGAACCGTCTTCAGGGAACTGGGCCGGAATGTCGTGGATGCCGCCCGGCTGCCCAGGGTAACGGTTGAAAACGTGGACGACCTGGTCACGATAGAAGGTCTCGAGCACCTGGAGTCGGCCTATGAGCAGGGCAGGGGCGTCGTCGCCGTGAGTGCGCACCTGGGCAATTTCGAGCTAATGGGAAGTTTACTGGCGCTAAAGGGTTTCACCGTTACAGTCGTGGCCGCGCCCCTGTTCGATCCGAGACTGGACGAACTTCTCCAGCGAAACCGGGCGCGGGGCGGATTGAACGTCGTCAACCGGGACAGGGCTGCACCTGCCGTGTTGCGGGCGTTGAAGAAAGGGCATGTCGTGGGGCTCCTGGTGGACCAGGACACCCGCGGGGCCGGAATCGCGGTACCGTTTTTCGGCAAACCCGCTCGAACGCCAACGGGACCTGCCATCCTGGCTGACCGGGCGGGAGCGCCGATTGTGCCCATGGCCATTCACCGGCAGGCGGACGATACCCATCTCGTAACCATACGACCACCGATTCCTCCTGCCGGGCGGTCTACCGAAGCCGTGGCAGTGACAACGAGCGCGTTTACGGCGGAGCTCGAACGGTTTATCCGGAAGGCGCCGGCGCAGTGGGTCTGGATGCACGACCGCTGGAAAGCGTCCAGGCTTTCGTGATCAGGGTGTGCAGACCGCAACTTGAGCTTGCCCGGCCGGCCGATTCAAGGTATAATTTGTCATGTCGACTACGCGTATCCCGCAAGTTTGGTCCTGCCTGAAGTTTAATGACGGTCTGGGGCGCGCCGGCTTCTGGCTTTCTTTCCTGTATTTCGCCGTTATTCTGTGTTCAATAACCTGTCGATCCGTCGATCAGCGTGAGGTTGAAAACAGCACGCCGGATATCCTGCCGGACCAGGAAGCGTGGAATACGACGATTTACCTGAGTCGGGATGGACGACAGGAAGCCACGGTCAAGGCCGGACACCGCCTGTATTTTTCAGACTCCAACGTGACCGTCATGGATGGAGGCATCCATGTTCAGTTCTACGACGATGACGGCAGTCTGGCGTCGACCCTCGAAGCTGAAAAGGGCGAAATCGACGGACAGACCCATGACCTGCGAGTTCGGGGCAACGTGACGGTTTTCAGCCTGGAGCGAGGTACCCTCGAAACCGATTCGCTGACCTGGATAAACGCGGCCAACCTGATCGAAACGGATGCCGCCGTGCGGCTGACCAGTGACCGGGATATCATTACGGGCGAGGGCTTCGAAGCCGACCCGGCCATGCGTCGATGGACCATTCGTCGCCAGATCAAAGGCCGGTTTCTACCGGGCGCGCAGACGAATTGACCCTGCTGCCGCAGACCGGTTCCGTAACCGGGTCTGCAGGGGGAGCTACCCTTGACGTCGAGGCACGATTCTGGTATATTGTACCGTAGAGCCGGGACTGTACAGCTGTTGCTTTCGGTCTGCTGTTTCGCCGTACTTTCCGCTCTGCCGTTAACAGGACAGGAACGCAGCGACCCGGTGCAGATCGACGAAGCGGGGGTCCTCAAGGCAACAGGCATCGACGAGATTTTCGACCTGTCCGGCTTTGTACGGCTCCTGCACGGTAGTACAGTTTTAACGAGCGACAGGGTACGCTACGATCGGATGAACGGAATCGTACGATTGATCGGAAACGTTCGTATTGTCCGCGATGGCAGTACGCTTCAGGCCGACGAGGCGACGTACTACGAGCGGGACCAAAGGGCCGTAGGTACCGGCCGGGTGAGGCTGAACGACGAGACGGACGGTGTGGTGTTGACTGGCGATCGCATGGAATATACCCACGATCCCCACCGTGCCGTCGCAACGGGTCAGCCGGATATGACCTGGCAACAGGAAAATAGCAGGGTCACGATCGAGGGCCGTCGACTTGAGTACTATTTCACCGAATCGAATACTTTGTTGAAAGCCCTCGCTGAGGACTCCGTGGTCGTGGTGGACGATGGGGAAGGCGTTCGTATTACCTGTGACCACGTCGAATACTTCAAGTCAACCGAAAGCGCCCGATTCACCGGCGCGCCTCGATTGCTTAAGCGCCATGAAAGCGCCGACAGCGATATCGTGGTAACGGGGAAGGGCATGACCTATACCTTCGGCGAACGGACCGCCGAGGTGTTCGATTCGGTTCGCGTCGTTCAAGGACCGCTGGAAGGGACGTGTGATACCCTGCGGTACGACAGCGAAGGCCAGAAGATCGATTTGCTCAGCAATCCGGTAATCCGTAGCGCCTTCAGTGAGATCAGTGGCGAACGGATCGTCCTGGAACTGGTTGGCGGCAAGGTTGCAAGGGCCGTGGTCACCGGTCAGGCCACCGGTTCGTACGCCGCGGGAGACTTGGATGAATCGCAGCGGAGCACCATAGAGGGCCGCAGCATGGTGGTGGATTTCAGGGGCGAATCGGTCAAGTCGATAACCGCATCCGGAAACGCCGTAAGCACCTATAATCCCTCCACGCTTGAAAGCGGACCGTCCGGTCACAATGTCGTCCGGGCAAAAGAGATCGTGATCGAACTGGACGGGGGCGAACCGGTCAAGGTGAGCGCGGAAGGCGGAGTAGACGGAACCTATCTCTCCCCGGCGGGCGAAAACGGCAACCGTTGAAATTGGAGGGTTCGTGCAGTGCCTGCGTACTGAGAACCTGGTAAAATCATATCAGAAACGCCGCGTCGTTGACGATGTGAGCTTACGCGTAGACCAGGGCGAGGTGGTCGGCCTGCTCGGTCCCAACGGGGCAGGAAAGACCACCTCGTTCTATATGATCGTCGGCATGATCAGACCGGAATCCGGCCGTGTGCTCATCGATGACGAGGAAACCGGTAAAAAAAGGGATATAACCCGCTGGCCGATGTACCGACGGGCGCGCGGCGGGATTGGCTACCTGGCCCAGGAACCGTCGATCTTCCGCAGGATGACGGTGGAGCAGAACCTGATGTCCGTTCTCGAGACACTGCCCATCACCCGCAAGGCAAGACGACAGAAGATGGAGGACCTGCTGGAGGATTTCGGCATCGCGCATCTCGCGAAACACAGGGCCTATACCCTGTCGGGAGGCGAACGGAGGAGAACCGAGATCAGCCGTGTGCTGGTCACCGAACCGAAGTTCATACTGCTCGACGAACCCTTTGCCGGGATCGATCCAATTGCGGTGGAAGATATCCAGGAAGTCATAGGACGCCTTAAGAAAAGGAAGCTTGGTATCCTGGTTACGGATCACATGGTCAGGGAGACTCTACAGATAACGGACAGATCCTATATCATGGCTGACGGGCGCATATACCTGTCCGGAACGGCCGAAGAGCTGGCCCGCGATCCCGAAGCGCGGCGCATTTATCTCGGCGAACGATTCCGACTGGAATAACCGGAAGAAATCCCATGGAATTTCAACTTCAACCACAAACCAGGCTGCAGTTTTCTCCCCAGTTGATGTATTCGCTCAAACTGTTGCAGTACAGCACGGTGGAACTCGAGCAGGAGATCAAGGAGAAAATCGAGGAGAACCCGCTGCTGGAACTGGACGAAGAGACGGATGAACCAGACGAACCGGGCGAACGAGAAGCTGATTCTGGGAAGGAAACGCTGGTCGATGAGTCGGTCTCGCAGCGTGAGGACGACGCGGAAAACTTGACTCCGAACAACGGTAAAATCGACTGGGACGCCTATATTCAGGACGGCATGCACAACCAGATGGATTCCCGCGAAGAAACCGAAAAAAAGGAAGATCAGAATATCCTCGAAAGTGAGGGCAAATCCGGCGTAACGCTGACCCAGCATCTCGCTGAGCAGTTTCATTTACTCGAACTGTCCATCGGTGACCGGGAAATCGGTGAATACCTGATCGGAAATCTGAACGACAGCGGTCTGCTGGATGTACCACTGCTGGATCTCGCTCTGGAATCCGGCATTCCCTTCGAAGAGACGGAACGGGTTCTGAAGATCGTGCAGACACTGGAACCGACCGGCGTCGGCGCGCGGGATCTTCGCGAATGCCTGTTATTGCAACTGGATGCACTGAACTTGCGCGAATCGCTGGCGTACACGTTGATATCTGATCACTGGCGGGACGTGAAGCAACGGCGTATTGCGGCCATTCGGAAAAAGGTCAAGACTACCCAGGCGGAAATAGGTGATGCCATAAACGTGATCGCTGGCCTCAACCCTCATCCGGGTCTGGCCATAGGCGACGGATCGGTTATTTCAATTTATCCAGATCTTGTTGTCGAAAAGGTGGAGGGAGAATACGTCGTTTATCTTAATGACCGAAACCTGCCCAGGGTCCAGGTCAGCCGTACCTACCAGACCATCCTCAACCGTAGTGGGCATTCCACCGAGGAAGACCGACGGTACGTCAGGCAGAAGCTGACTGATGCCAACCACTTCGTTAACTCCATAGAACAACGGCGTTCGACACTGCTGAAAGTGACGAACTACATTGTGAAGGCGCAGAGCATGTTCCTGGACGCGGGCCTGGCTTACCTCAAACCGATGATTCTGCAGGAAGTTGCCGACGAGGTCGGCCTGCATGCGACGACCGTCAGCCGGGCTACGCAGGGTAAGTATATACAGACGCCCAGGGGGATTTACGCGCTCAGGTTTTTCTTTGATGGGCGGTTGAAGAAAAGGGCATTGAAGCATTCGGAGGAAGCCAATACAGGCCAACTGGCTACAAAAACGGTCAAGGACCGAATCGCTCAGATCATCCATGAAGAAGATGTGCACGCACCGCTGAGCGATCAGGCGATCGAAGATATACTGAGATCGAAAGAAGGCGTACAGATAAAAAGGAGAACCGTGGCGAAATACCGTGAAAACCTGGGTATACCCATCGCGCGGATGCGCAGAAGGATTTAAACCCGTTTGAAATCGCATCGAAGGGAGGCGACCGTGCAGAAAACCATGACAGCCCGCCATTGCGACCTGGCAGAAGCGTACAAGGAGCATGCGGATAGAGAAATCGATCGCTTAAACCGCTACAGCGACAACATCATAAGCGCAGACCTTATTGTCTCTCAAGAAAAATACCGATACCTGGTGGAACTGAATGTGCATGTCGGAGGACATATCCTGACCAGCAGGGAGGAAGATACCGAGGCCTATACCGCCCTCGATCAAGCGGTCGACAAGATGGCAACCCAGTTGAAAAAGCACAATGGCAAACTGCACGACCATCGGGTCAGGCGCCAGAAGGAGGTATGAAGAACATGCATCGGATATGGTGTTCACAGTTTCGCGAAATCGAATGTGGCCCAATTACCGGTGTATGTGACTGATGGCTACGAATTTGCCAATGAAAACCCGCCCACTGTTGATCAAGACGCTGGTGGAACAGGCCGATCTGAAACTGTCGCCCTTGACGGGTGAAGCGGGTCTCTCCAAGAAGATAACCAACGCGGAGACGAACCGGCCTGGACTCGCGCTATCTGGTTTCATCGAACGGTTTTCAAATAACCGGATCCAGATCCTTGGAGAAACCGAATTTACCTTTCTAAAAAGTCTGAACGGGGAGCAGCGCCGGGCATCGCTGGTCCAGATGTTTACCCTGGACATTCCCTGTATGATCGTAACGAAAGGCCTGGATCCGCCGCCGGAACTGACCGAAACCGCCGAACAGTACAGTACCGCTGTCCTGGGTACCAACCTGACGACGGATGCCTTCGTTCATTCGCTGATCGAGTACCTGGAACCGTATTTCGCGCCAATGACGACCTTGCACGGCGCCCTGGTTGATGTGTACGGGGTGGGCCTGCTTTTCACCGGGCGCAGCGGAATCGGCAAAAGCGAGACGGCGCTGGACCTGGTGGAGCGCGGTCACAGACTGGTGGCCGACGATGTCGTGTCCGCATACCGGATGCGGCGCGGCATTATCATGGGCACCAGCAATACGATCACCCAGCACTTTATGGAAATACGGGGTGTGGGGATTATCGATGTCACACGCATGTTTGGAATCCGGAGTATCCGCATACGGAAACGGATCGAGGTCGTGGTAAACCTGGAAGACTGGAACAACGATGGCGACTATGAACGTACGGCGCTTGATGAGAAAACCACGACATTACTTGATGCCGAGCTGCCCTTAGTCCGTATTCCGATAAATCCGGGCAAAAACCTCACCGTCATCGCCGAGGTGGTGGCCCTTAGATACCTCCTGAAGGTCGTGGGCATAAACCCGGCGTCAACGTTGAATCAGCGTGTGCTGGAGGTCATGAAGGAAGGCGAAAGAGTCCGGTATCGCAGGGAAGATTACGAATAGACGCACGACTGGTACGTCGGATTGGAGCGGGCGGCGATTTGGTAAGAAAAACCGTATCCGTAAAAAACAGAAAGGGCCTGCACATGCGGCCGGCGGAGCAGCTTGTCCGGTTGGCTTCCAGGTTTGAGTCGGAAGTCACGTTCGTAAAGGACGCTGTACCGGTGAACGGAAAGAGCATAATGGGTGTGATGATGCTGGCTGCGGAATATGGAAGTTCGATCACGATCGAAATAGAAGGCCCTGACGAAACGGATGCGCTGGAGGCTATATCCGAAATATTCGATCAGGATCAGGAGGCGTGATATGAGCGAAGAGAGCCGCGCACTGAAAGGCATACCCGCGTCGGCCGGTATCGCCATAGGCCGCGCTTATATCTACAATCGCCGATTCGGACACATACAACAGCGTCCCATTTCTGTGAATAAAGTAGATGGGGAAATCGAACGGTTCAAGGCCGCGGTTGCCGAGGCACTGAACGACCTGACCCAACTTCAGCG
The DNA here is from genome assembly GCA_965262815.1 of bacterium. Classification (GTDB taxonomy): domain Bacteria; phylum JAAXHH01; class JAAXHH01; order JAAXHH01; family JAAXHH01; genus JAAXHH01. The sequence continues at coordinate 2,058,962 of OZ253560.1, forward strand.
ACGTATTGCCGTAGACATAGACCAGGACATCCTGAAGATCTTCAGCGCCCACCAGGCGGTGCTTGAAGACCCGGAAGTGGTGGAAGTTACCATTGTTCGCATCCGCCGGGAGAAGACCAACGCGGAATACATCTTCGATGACGTGATGAAGGGTTGGATTTCCAATTACTCGTCCATCGAAAACCCATTTTTCCGCGAACGAACCGCCGATTTTGAAGACGTGCTCTACCGGGTGTTGGCGAAACTCACGGGTAAAGCGCGTCCCCCGATCCAGGCTACCGACGGCAAGGTTGTACTCGTAGCCCACAGCCTGACTCCTTCGGATACCGCCGAAATCGACCGTGACTCTGTCTGCGGGTTTATTACCGACGCCGGCGGACAGACGTCGCACACGGCGATCGTAGCCCGAGGCCTTGCCGTACCTGCGGTGGTCGGCGCGAACATCGCCACCCGGGAAATCACCGACGGGATGATGATCATCATCGACGGCAACAGCGGGATGGTCCATCTTGATCCCGATCCGGAAACCATCGGCAGGTACGAGGAAACGCAGTCCCAGTTATCCGTACTGGAGCATGAACTTCGGGGACTTCATGATTTACCGGCGGTTACCCGTGACGGCCGGCGTATTGAACTCTCGGCGAATATCGAATTGCCAGCGGAACTGGAAGACGTATTGAATCACGGCGCAGACGGCATTGGACTCTATCGGACCGAGTTTCTTTATCTGGTCGGCAACGAACTGCCTTCCGAAGAGCAACAGACCCAGACCTACCTGAAAATCGCCCGTCGAATGGCACCCCACGCCGTCATCATTCGTACCCTGGACCTGGGGGCGGACAAGATGCCGACGCAGATGCCGGACGAAGCCAATCCTGCATTGGGTCAACGTGGCATACGACTCTGTCTCAATCGTCCGGAAATGTTCAAAGTGCAGCTGAGATCCATCCTGCGGGCTAGCATTGAAGGCAACGTAAGTATTATGTTTCCAATGATATCCGGTTTGCATGAACTTCGGCGTGCCAAAGGACTTTTCGAGGAGGCGCGCAACGAACTGCAGGATGCGGGCGTACCTTTCGATCCCTCGATGCCGGTGGGGATCATGGTCGAAATTCCCTCCGCCGCTCTGACGGCCCAGGATCTGGCAAAGGAAATCGATTTCTTCAGTATAGGAACCAATGACCTGATCCAATACACGGTGGCCGCTGACCGGGGGAATTCAAGTATAGCTTCCCTGTACAATCCGTGTCATCCTGCCGTATTGCGGCTGGTCGCGTCCATCATCGACGCTGCGCACGACAACGATATCTGGGTAGGCGTTTGCGGCGCCATGGCCGCCCATCCGTTGGCGGCCTGTATACTGCTTGGCCTGGGTGTAGACGAACTCAGCATGAGTCCGATCGATATTCCCGAGATCAAGAGTCTGATTCGATCAGCGGACTATCAGGAGCTCAAGACCATCACGCGCGAAGCGCTGGATCTGCCCACGTCGGAAGAGATTATGCGATTCCTGAAACCCTATCAGCCCAGAACCGAGTTGGATGTTTCGGACATGATGCGTATTTGAAGGATGATTTTGTAGATCCTTACCCACTGAAACCCGCATAACGCCATTGCGGCCCGACGATTTCGGGCAGGAGAGGTACCTTGGGCTTTACACAGACTGAAACGGCACAATACAACTCACAGGGATATGTGGTCAAATCAGGCCTTTTAAGCCTGGATGACCTGCGACCCTTGAGAAACGCATTGAGCGATATTGTTGACCGCGGTGCGGCGAGACTGTTCGGCGAAGGCAAGTTGTCGAGTCTCTACGGAGAAGAGGGATTCGAGACCCGCCTTGCATGTATATACAGTGAATCTGAGGAAGCCGGACAGGTGATTATGGGGATGGTCATGGGAAGAGGCGGTGGCGGGTTCAACGGCGAGGAAATGCTGGAACTGTTGCGGAACGGGAACCTGGTCGACTGTGTTTCCGACCTGGTGGGTCCCGATATCGTGGGTGCCTCGGCCTATCGCATACGACCCAAGATTCCGGACTACACCCGGACGGAAGTGCCGTGGCACCAGGACTCCGGGTACTTCCTGCCTCACTGCGACAGGCACCTGATCGTGACGTGCTGGATACCCCTGGTTGACTCCACGGTGGAAAACGGATGTCTGTACGTGATACCTGGAGTTCATAATGGCGGCGTGTTCAGACACTACACGGGTGGGCACGGAGGATACCTGGAGATACCGGGCGACGAGTTACCCGAAAACAAACCTGTTCCGGTTGAAATGAAACAGGGCGACGTCCTGTTCATGACCAATCTGACGCCCCACGCTTCCTTCGAGAACCGTACCGATATCGTTCGCTGGAGCATCGACCTGAGGTATCAATCCATGGACGCGCCCAACAACGCGGAGGAAGATCCCGATACCTACACCCCGGAACGGGATCCGGTTACCATGGCCTGCTATCCGAGCGAGGCGGATTTTGTAATCAGGGATTCAAGCCGTCCGGAGCGGGAGATTCGTACACCGGAGGCCTTCAGGGAACTGCGGGACCGGTACCACGACGCGAAACCCTATAATCCGGGCAGAGGCTGGACCCGTCTCAAGGACAAGACTTGAATTGGTACCGCAAGAACGAAGCCGCAGGCTGAAAGACGTAATTAACAAAGAGCATGAAGCCGAAGATCAATCGTTCCGGAGCCTGTCATGACACCCAGTATTTCCCGGTACATGCGTGCGCCATACGCAGCGCCGAACGGTCTGCAGGTCACGGACGAAGGTCTCTGGATCGTGGATCAACTGACCGATCGCCTGGCGCTCCTGGCCCTGGAAGACCCACACGAGTACGGAGTTTCCCGGATCCTCCGTGAACTGCCTACGGAGTCCTCCAATACCAGCGGGATGTCATTTGGAGAGGGGGGACTCTGGCTGGCCGCGAACGGATCCGGAGACAGGTGGCGTTTTTCTAAAGAGACCGACGCTCCGGCCGGAAGGGGAGAAATCTTCAAAGTCGACCCCCGGACCGGAGAGACCCTGCTCCGGCGCCCGTTACCCGCGCCCGGCGGGACGCATGGCCTGGACTACGATTTCGTGGAAACGGGTACGATCTGGCTGAGCACGCTCCAGGAAAAAACCCTTACCCAGGTCCTGATCTCGGACTGGTCGGTTCAACGGGTCATTCCGCTGCCTTACGTCGCGGGCCACGGTGTCGTAAGAACCGAAGACGATGCGATCTGGATGGTATTCAAGCTGGACCGTACCATAGCCAAGATGAATATCGATACCGGCAAGGTACTCGACGAGATCCATATCAATTCCGGTCATCCGGAGCCCCATGGCCTGGCTCGATCCGGAAACGACCTGCTTTACTGCGACGCGACAACCGGTTGGGTAGCAAGGATCGAAGACGTGTTCGGCTGATTTAGCCGGATTCATTCCTTACTGAAATACGGTCCGCCCCGCGATGCAACCACCTACCCCATCGCCCCGGAATAGTAGATCTTCTCGCCAAGATCCGTCCAGCCGCTTACGGTCTTACGGAAAGACGCAAAGGACTCGTAGACCTTCCTGCTGTCTTCATCGGTGTCGATCAACTGGGTAATGACTTCGTCCGCGTATCCCTTCAGGGTGGTTAGTACGGCATCCGGGAATCTCCGAAGCTGTACCCCTTCTTCGTTGATCAGCTTCTGAAGGTACTCGTTGTTCCTGGAGTCGAATTCGGACAGCACCCAATGCGTAGATCGTGCTGCCGCGGTTCGGATCACCGTCTGCAGGTACTGCGGCAGTTCTTCGAAGGCGCTTTTGTTGATCATGAGTTCCGTCACGGTTCCCGGCTCATGCCAGCCCGGGTAGTAGTAATACTGGGCTGCCCGGTAAAACCCCATGAGGTAGTCGTGATAGGGGCCGATCCATTCGGTAGCGTCAATGACGCCTCGATCCAGGTTGGTGTAGATTTCTCCCACGGGAGAAAGAATGGCCGATCCGCCGGCCCGCTTGATTACATCGCCCCCGAGGCCGGGAATGCGCATTTTCAATCCCCGTAGGTCGTCTGCGGTGTTGATCTCCTTCCTGAACCAGCCGCCCATTTGGAACCCGGTATTGCCGGCAGGCATGGGCACCAGGTTGAAGGGTTCGTAGATTTCCTCCCACAGCTTCAAGCCTCCGCCGCTGTAGAGCCAGGCGGTAACCTGTTGTGCATTCATGCCGAAGGGCACCGATGAGAAGAACTGAGTGGCAGGCGCCTTGCCTGCCCAGTAATATGCGGCACCGTGTCCCATTTCCGCTACGCCCTGGCTCACCGCTTCGAATCCCTCGAGGGCCGGAATCAGTTCACCACCAGCATACACTGTAATCTTCATCCTGCCCTCGGACATTTCCTCCACCCACTGGGCGAGCAATTTCGCGCTTTCTTGCAGAATGGGCAGGTTGGGGGTCCAGGTCGTGACCATCTTCCATTCGTAGGTCTTGTCCGTGCGGATAGCGGGACCGCTGGCCTCCTGCCCCGAACCACATCCAGCCACCAACGCGGCACCGCCGGCCAGTCCAGCCGTAGAAGCCGTTTTCAGAAATTCGCGCCGTTTGATCTTATCCATCCTTATCCTCCGTGGAACTGGTTAGTATCACATTCGGTTTCAGTCCACTGCCCAAAGCCGGGAAGCAAGCCCCAAAGAGAAGATCCCCCAGCAGGGAACTACATTGTATCAACAAACAGACTACTGACCGATTCGCCGTTATGGATCCTCCTTATGGTCTCGGCAAGCATCGACGCGACGGACAGTATCACCATATGGGGAAGTCGCTTGTCTTCGCTGATGGGGACCGTGTTGGTCGTGACGATTTCATCGATATCAGCACATACGTCCAGCCGTTCGATCGCCGTACCACTGAAGATACCGTGCGTGCAAGCGACGGATATCCTGCCGACGTTTCTTTCTCTCAATCGTTCGATCAGTTCGATGATGCTACTGCCCGTCGCGATCTCATCGTCCATGATAATCGCGTTCTTGCCTGAAACATCGCCTACAATCATGTCGATCACGACCTTTTCATCCGATATGCGGCGCTTGTTACCGGCCGCCACGGGCAACATCAAGAGCCGTGCGAAATGAGCGGCATTTTTTGCGTTTCCCAGGTCGGGTGAGACGATGACGGTATTGCTCAGATCCCGTTGTTGGAAGTGTTGCGCCAGGACCTTGATCGCGTTCAGGTGATCGACGGGAATACTGAAAAAACCATGTACCTGTGGTTGATGCATTTGCAGCGTGAGGATGCGATTGGCACCGGCCGTACCGAGCAGATCGGCGACCAGTCGCCCCGCGATGGAGATACGGGGGGCGTCCTTCTTGTCGGATCTGGAATAGGAGAAATAGGGAAGAACCGCCGTGGTGCGCGCCGCGGAAGCCCCACGGGCTGCGTCGAGCATCAGCAGCAGTTCCATGAGGTTTTCCTGCACCGGAGGTCCCAGCGGTTGTATGATGAAAACATCGCCTTCACGACAGTTTGCGTTCAACTGAACCTGGAGGCAGTCATTGCTGAATCGCGTCAGTGTACTGGCTCGCAGCGGCACGTTCAGATTGTGGCAAACCTCCTCCGACAGGGCAGGATGAGCGGAGCCGCTGAAAACCACGATATTGTTCATGTATCCATCTCTGTACGCACGACTCGATTTGGCTCGGAATGACGTGGTATACAGTTGCTGGAGCCATATTCAATCAAGATATCCCGATTGGGTGTGTCAAGCAGAATATCCGGGTCTTCAACGGGAGGACGCGATCACCACCAGGTGCTTTGACGCCGTCAACCTGTTGAGTGTGGGCAACAGTTGCTCGACGTACAGGATGTAAGGGCCAACAGGCAGCCGTCGTCCGTGCTGATCCGTTCCGTCCCAGGTAAAAACGTGACGGCTGGCTACGGCAGTCTGATCAATCAGGGTTTTAAGAAAACGACCGTTGATATCGAAAACCATTGCGTGCAGAATCCCGTGGGTTGCGGGCAGTTCAACCGTTATGAGACAGACGTCTTCATGGCTGTCGCCATCCGGTGAAAACGGATTGTTGCTCACGTGCAAGGAGACATTCCTTGGGATATGAGCAATATATAGAGAGTTTCTTTGTCCAGGCGTGCCGCCCTGGGCTGAGGCGGAAGGGCCCCAGGTCTGTGGTTCGAAGTCCGGATTCACCAATTCTGCTGAGCGACCCGGGTCCGGACTCGATTCTTCGTCATACTCCGCTTCATGTATTACGCTGCCACTGGCATCCAGCAGCAACAAGCGGGCACCGCCGTTACGGAGTCTTTCCCAGCCACCCGTGGCTGTTACCAACTGTCCTGCAAATGATGGATAGGTTTGTCTGAACTGGGCTGCATCGTGGGCAATCACGAGATAACCCTGGCTTTCGAGTGACAAACCTGTGTTGGATATGAGCCGCGCACGTTCCAAGTGTCCGAGACGTATAGACCAACCCGAAAGATCGAACTCATTCCCCCCGCGGTTGTGTAGTTCTATCCATTCAGATCGATTGGGTCCGGGGTTGAACATGATTTCGTTGATAAACGCATCACCCATCGGTTCCTGGGTGGCGGGTGGTACGGCGGGCTCCGTGGGTTCAGTGGGTTCGGTGGGCTCTTCAGGCTCGACAGGTTCAGTCGGCTCTTCCGGCTCTTCCGGTACTTCTGGTTCGGTCGGCTCTTCAGGATCGACAGGTTCAGTCGGCTCTTCAGGTACTTCTGGTTCGGTCGGCTCTTCAGGCTCCTCAGGCTCGACAGGTTCAGTCGGCTCTTCTGGTTCTTCCGGCACTTCTGGTTCTTCAGGCTCTTCCGGCACTTCTGGTTCTTCAGGCTCTTCCGGCACTTCTGGTTCGGTTGGCTCCTCAGGCTCCTCGGGCTCCGGAATATCGGGTGGATCGGTGGAGGTACTGTTCCGGGACCCCGGAGTCGATCCATCCGGATGTACAGACGGAGAGAGATTTGATGCCTCAACGGGCAGGTCGATCCGCTTTCGTTCCCATGAAATACCGTCGCCGCCCGCAGATGCGGTCCATTCAAAGGTATCAATCGTAACGTCGTCTTTTTCTATATAGGCGAGATCCGAACTATTTCCGAGTCCATTTCCCAGCGTTTTGTCGCCTTTTACCGTCAACATAAGAAGACGGGCAGGATCGCCGCCCGCAACGATTTGGTCGTTATACATTCCGTCGTAATCAGGGTCCACGACGAGCGCGTAAGCGCCCGGTGCCAATACGGTTCCAATAGATCCGGTATCATGTGGGCCGGTGTAATCCGTAATCGTATCGTTTATATCCTTCAGATCGCCGAGTGTCCAGCCGTCGAGATCGACCGGCGCGTCTCCCGCGTTGTAGAGTTCCACAAACTCGCCTTTTGATTCCGACACCGGGTTCGCCATGACCTCGGTAATGACGATATCGGCGCCGAAGGCGCTTCCTGTGAGGTTCAGACATAAACCCGCGATAGCAAAATGACGTCTTCGTATCATGTTTTAAGGCATCCTCTCGTTAAGTGGTGGTGTGGGTTGAATCGCTCCTGATTTACTACCTGTCCCATTCAGTCGAAAACACGCCATGCATCTCGTTTTGTATTGACACCATCGAATCTCCATGCGTTAAATGCGGATGACGAAACTCGATTCCGTTCGACCGACGGGAGCATGGTATGGCTGAACTGAGAAGAACGGCGCTGTACGACCGGCACGCGGCCATGGGCGCCAGGCTGGTGCCCTTCAGCGGTTGGGAGATGCCGGTTCAGTACGAGGGCATACTGGCTGAACATCACGCGGTTCGAGCCAGCGCAGGTCTTTTCGATGTTTCACACATGGGGCGGGTCGAGATCCTGGGGCCTGACGCCGTAGCGTTCGTGAATCACCTAACGGTAAACGATGTTGAGCGCTTGAAGCCCTATCGGTCCCAGTATACGCTGGCATGCCGAGACGACGGCGGCGTCATCGATGATTTCCTGGTGTATCGGTTGCCGGACCGGATTCTGATCATACCCAACGCTGGAAACCGGGAGAAAGACCTGGACTGGTTTCGTAATACCGCCGCTCCGTATAATGTAGAGATCAGGGACCTGAGCGAAGCGAGCATGCTCATCGCCCTGCAGGGGCCGGGCAGCGAGGCGATCCTGAACCCCGTTGCGGAGGACGATCTGGAGACGCTCAGATTCCAGGGGTTCGTGGAAACGCGAATCAATGGCATTGATGCCAAGGTGTTCCGTACCGGATACACGGGGGAAGACGGATTCGAAATCTGGTATCCGGCTAGGTACGCCGCCGAGCTGTGGGATCTCATCCTGGACGCAGGGGCTTCCAGCGGATTGAAGCCATGTGGACTGGGTGCAAGGGATACCCTGCGGCTGGAAGCCGGGCTCGCGCTGTACGGGCACGAGATCGACGAATCGATCAATCCTCTCGAAGCCGGACTGAGCTGGACGGTCAAGCTGAAGAAGCCCGGTTTTATTGGCCGGGATGCCCTCGTCCGTATCCGTCGTGAAGGGTTGAGGCGAAAACTGGTTGGACTAAAGTTGCTGGAACGGGGGATACCCAGGCAGGGATATGAGATTCTCCACGAGCAAACCCCGGTAGGCAAGGTCGTGAGTGGAGCGATTTCACCTATGCTAGGCTATGGTATCGGCACGGGGTTCGTACCGGTCGAACTGGCGGAGCCCGGCACGGGACTGGCGATTGGAATCAGAGGAAAGCAAGTTGCCGCCGAAGTCGTGAAACTGCCTTTTTATGCCGGCAGCAGGAAATAGTACCCTATCCTTCCGCTTTTTAACCGTTTTCCTCAAGAAAAACTTCCACCTCATCCGCGTCAGGCAACCCTTCCAAGGCGCCGGGCGTTCCGATTTTGATAGCCGCCGTCGCATTCGCGAACGCCGCCATGTCTTCGAGGCTGTCTTCAGCAAGGTAACTGAACAGCAGGCCGCTGGCGAAAGCGTCCCCTGCTCCTACCGTGGATGCTACATTCGAGGGGAAGGCCGGCCGCTCAACCATGACCTCGGGTGAAGCCATCACGCAGCCAAGCTCGCCCATCGTCACGGCGACAAGTCCTACACCCGCGTCGAGCAGGGCCTGTACTGCGTCAAAGGGGGAATCACGGCCGGTGAGCAGTTCCGCTTCCAAACGGTTCGGCAGAATGATATCCGTCCGTTTAACCGCCTCGTGTACGTTTGACTCCAGCTTGGGATTGAGCCAGTACTTCCCGGGATCAAAGGCCACGGTGGCGCCGGCTTCCCGCGCGGTATCCATCGCGTCGAGCATGGCTCGGCAGGTTGATGGGTCCTCGGTCAGCACATGGCCGGTCATAAAAATAATGCGTGACGACTGTACAAAGTCCCTGGCCAGACAGTGGGAAGGAATGGACCTGGGTCCCGGGCATACGTAGAATTCGTAATCGCCACCCGGAGTCTCGAACATGCAGGCCAGGGAGGTCGCCTGGCCGGTCATGACGTGCAGGTGGGATAGATCTACGCCGGACGACTGCATACTGTCCCTGAACTGCATACCGGGCGCGTCGTCGCCTATCGCGCCGACAAAGGCCGCGCGACCGCCCAGCCGCGCAACGCCCATGGCCACGTTGGCGGCCGCTCCCCCGGCGCCCAGGTGACAGGCATCGCCGACGACACCGGTTCCTTTTTCCTCTCCCGCGAGCCGGTCCGGATGTCGAGGTACCCGCATCCAGACGTCGAGATTGCCATCCCCTACCGACAACACGTCGAGTTCACTCTTCATTGCCTCGCCTCGAGTCCAGGTCCTATGGACAACGCCGTAACCGCGCGCTCACGGTAGAAGATTCGAACTGTGAACCGTTGGGCACCAGTGCTGCTCAATAAAAGAAACTACCAGTCTCGTACCTTCATCATGACTGACGTAAGGCGGCATCGCGGGGTTGTACATGATATCGGTCAGATCGCGGACCAGCGCCACCGGAACCCCCCAGCGGACCATCTGCTTTATCCCAAAGGATCTGTGGAGGATGCACATGTTCGTATGAACCCCCATCATCAGCATTTTACGGATTCCGTAGTGCTTAAAACAGGCATAGATCTGCTTGCCGTCGTCGGACATCAGGTCTTTGTCCTGGTCGATGACGATATCGGGATGCTGCCGGGTCCAGGCGCTGTGGGGTTCCCGCTCACCCGTATCTGCCCCGTGGTCGGATGAATCGACGGGCAGCGGAGGATCCGGGAGGTCGCGTTTCGGCGGTGTATCCACGGCCGGCACGGATTCGGTTCGTTTCCTCACGGGCGTATTCCTGTAGAAATCAAGGGTCGAGGAGGGCGCGTGGACGATCAGGACGCCAAGCGAACGGCAGACGGCCGCGACCTCGTTCATCTGCGGTGTCATGGCGTTCAGTCTCTCCACAGCGCCCCGGCACCAGTGCGAATCCCAGATGTCGCAAAGCACAAGGGCGGTCCGGGCGGGTTCCCATTGCGCTTCCGTCGTGATGGTTTTCCATGCTGCAAAGCCGTTGTCTTTTGCTAATTCCTGATGGCGTAGTTTCAGGTCAAGGCGGTTGTCCTTCATGGCAATACCCCTCTAAAGGTTGATTTACAGGTTCGAATAATGGATCGGCAGCATGCCAGTCACTGTTACAGGAAATCAAGGTCGGCGCCCAGGTGGGCGGGAAGGACATGTTGTGCGTACAGTCTGCGCCAGCCTCTCCCAGGCGGAGAGGGCGGAACGTGTTCCGCCTTTCGTCCTGCCAGTTCCTCCGCATCCACGCACAGGTCCAGCCGCCTGTGCTCCACGTCCAGTTCGATCAGATCACCGTCTCTGACGAGTGCCAGCGGGCCGCCGGAAGCGGCCTCGGGGCAGCAGTGGAGCACGACGGTGCCGTAGGCCGTGCCACTCATTCTCGCATCGGATACGCGAACCATGTCCACGACGCCTTTCCGCGCCAGGTAGGCCGGAATGGGCAGCGAACCGGCTTCCGGCATGCCCATGGCCACGGGACCGGCATTACGCATGACGAGGACGTGATCGGGCGTCAACCCCAGTTTCGGATCGTCGATGCGCGCCGCCACGTCGTCCGGGGACTCGAATACGGCGGCTGGACCCCTGTGGCGTTGCCGGTCGGCGGTCGCGGCGGCCCGTTTGATCAGGGCGCCGTCCGGCGCCAGGGTGCCCCGGAGTACGACGAGCGCTCCGGGAGGGGCGATCGGTTTTTCGAGCGTGCCGATGGTATCCTGCCAGTCGGGTGGAGGGAGCGTGTTCTCCAGGATCTGACCGAGTGATAGGCCGTTAACGTTCTCGGCATCCATGTCCAGTTTGGAAGCCAGGGCCTGCCACAGTACGGGAAGGCCGCCCGACTTGTGAAAGTCCTCCATGTATCCCGTTCCCACGGGTTTGCAGTTTACCAGCACCGGCGTGTTTCGCGACGCTTCGTGGATATCCTCCAGGGTCAATTCGATACCCGCCCTCCGGGCGATGGCGATGAGGTGTATCACGGCGTTGGTGGAACCGCCCAGCGCGGCAAGCACGATCGCCGCGTTGTTGAAAGAAGACCTGCTCAAATACTTGCGAGGAACCTCGTCGCTTTTTGCCATTTCGACAATGCGTCGTCCTGTCATCACCGCCTGCCTGAGTCGATCGGCCGACCCCGATAGCGGTGTGGCTCCACCTGGAAGCATCAGGCCCAGCGTAGCGGTAAGGCAGGCCATGGTGGAGGCCGTGCCCATCACCATGCATGTTCCGCCCGTCGGACAAAGGGCCTGTTCGATTTCTCCGATTTCTTTCTGGTCGATCTCACCGGCCCGGTGCCGAAGCCAGTACCGCCGGCAATCCGTGCAGGCGCCAAGGCCTTCGCCTTGCCAGCTGCCCGTGCGCATGGCGCCGGTTACCAGCGAGATAGCCGGCACTCCTGCCGAAACGGCGGCCATGAGCTGGGCGGGTACGGTCTTGTCGCAGCCACCCGCGAGCACGACGCCATCCATCGGCTGCGACCGGATCATCTCCTCCGTTCCCATGGCCATCAGGTTGCGGAACAACATGGATGTCGGCGAGAGCTGTGTTTCGGCCAGCGAGATAGTCGGGAAGGCCAGGGCCAGGCCGCCGGCCTGGGTAACGCCACGCTTGACCGCGTCAATCATGGCAGGCATGTCCCGGTGGCAGTTTGTGTAATCCGACGAAGTATCCGCGATGCCGATGATCGGCCGGTTGAGGTCTTCGGAGTCATAGCCGGCCGATGCCAGAAACGCCCGCCGCATGTATCGGCTGAACTCCGTGTCGCCGTATCGCGTGAGGTTCCTGTCGATGCCGGTCAGCTCAGTGCGGTCCATGGTTGCTCCAGGTGGCGCATGCGTTCGGGTGTCGCCGTCCCGCGCATGATATCCCAACGCAGTTCCTTGCGCGATGCGGGAAGCCTGTGCCTGAGAAAGGCCAGTTCGGCTTCATTTAGACACGAGGAACAGGCCAGAAGGTTGATCATGCAGCGCCGGTTCCCACCACCAAGCGCGTTGTGAAGAGTCTGCTGGTCGAAGACGATGACGTCGCCGGGCGCGTTGTCGGGCACCACGCAGGGGACCTCCTCCATGCCGATGCCCCAGAGGGCCCGGGTATCGAGATTACCCTGCCATCCCTGCCGGTGTGATCCCGGCACCATCCGCAATGCCCCGGTCTCCCGGGTCAGCGCATCGAGATACATTGCCCATTTGACCTGGCGCACTGGAGCGTCGTGACAATCCGGATGCCACTGGCCGTCCCCGACGTACAATTCTCCGCCGCTGCCCAGGTAGTTGTAATTGGCTCCCAGGAGGCCGCCCAGCAGTCCGTTGACCTTCGGGTTGTCGAGCAGCGTGCAAAGACGGGTGTTGCGTTCGATGAACGTGGCCAGGCTCGAACGGGCGCTGCCGTCGTGAACGACTCCGGACCGGGCAAACACGTTTTCGAATTCATCGATGATCCACGGTACCTCGTCTTTCATGAGACCGGGCAGGTAAAGGTAGCCGAAGTCGTCGAAGAACTTTTTCTGCCTGGAGTTTAACACCATGTCGCGCAGCTCCTCGTTTTGCCTGCCCGTCATGCCAGGATCTTGAGCCGTTGCTCAAAGGAATCTTCGAAAAGCTGAACGCGCTGCCGGGCTTCAGACAACTCCACGGTGGCGTCATGGGTTCCGCGGGAAAGGACCGTCATGCGCATTTCGCTATCCCCTCTCTCCAGCCGAACATCCGCTACGATCTGCGACCGGCTCCGGTCCAGGTACTCGGACAACCTCAACAACGCGGAAAGCCGGTACACCATGGACAGGTCGCCCTTCTTCAACAGGGAATGGTAGCGGGAAAAGTCCGGTTTTCCCCGGCGATGATTGAGGCAGAGATAGGCGATGATCACGATTTCGCGGTGATCGAATCCAGGCAGACCGGCATTCACAATGATATAGGCCGAGTGCTTGTGGTGATCATAATAGTCGATCACCGTGCCGATGTCGTGCAGCATGGCCGCGGCCCACAAGTACTCTCTTTCGCGTGCTCCGTATCCGTGCACGTCCCGCAGCTGATCGAACATGGATAGCGACAGATGGGCGACATGGGTGGTATGGGCTCCCTCGTAGCCGTAGAGCCGGGCCAGGTTCAGGATGGTGAATCGGCGCAGTTCCACGATCTGGCGTAGCCTGTCGCCGTGTTTGAACGCTTCTTCGAAGAACAGCCCTTCGCGCAACCCCTGGCCGCTGACGATCAAACGCGTGGCGCCGATCTTCCGCATCACCCCCGCTACGACCATGGCGCCGGCGAGGATGATATCCTCCCGCTCGCTCTGCAAACCCAGGATACGCCGCGTTCGCTCGGAAACGGGCGTGGCAGCGATGCGGGCGGTCAGTTTCTCCAACCGGCGCCGTTTCAATTCGTATCCGTGCACCAGCCCGAGTGGATATGCCCTGTCGGCCCGGTCGATACGGGCCAGTGCGCGGACGATGCCCCCAACGCCGGCGAACGTTACTGTTCTTTCACGTTTTAACCAAACGATTTCATTTAAGGCCGAATCGAGATCCATTTCAAGCCGCTTCGTTTGATCCGGCGCAGCCATGGAATCCGGAAAGTAGGTCTCGGTGGTCCTCACCGTCCCGAAAGGCGTGGTTGCTCCCTGCACGAACAAACCGTCTCGGATCAATCCGATTTCAGCGCTGCCTCCACCGATGTCCAGGATGATTCCATCGCATACGCCCAGGCTGTTGATGACCCCCACGGAGCTGTAGTACGCTTCCTCCTCACCACTGAGCAGCTGGAATTTCAACCCGGTGTCGCTGCCGATTTCTTCGAGGAATTGCGGACCGTCCACAGCGTCCCGCACGGCCGCGGTGGCGACGGGCAGGATCCGTCCAATTCCCTGGGCGTCGCAGAAGGACTTGAACATGCGGACCGCGTCGAATGCCCGACTACGTGCCTTGGGGCGTAGCCGGTTGCCCGAGGCAGTCCCTTCTCCCAGGCGGACCCGGCGACTGACTTCATCGGTTATCTTGAAGACCTTGCCGCGTGTGTACTGTGCGATCATGAGCCGGGCGGTATTGGAACCCAGGTCGATTATGGCAACCCGATGATCGAGTGGCGCAAAAGAATACAATGCAACCTCAGACGACGCTGCTGGTCAGGGGCCGGCCTGCCAGCCCAGCCTTGAGATTTTCCACCGTTCGACCGGCCATCGAATGGCGCGTGCGCGTGGTGGCGCTGCCCAGGTGTGGAGCGATGACCAGGTTGTCCAGCTTGAGCAGGGGATGATCCCTCGGCAGTGGTTCAGGTTCCGTGACGTCCAACGCCGCCCTGGCGATCCAGCCGTTGCTTAGTGCGGTGTACAGGGCATCATGATCAACCACGGCGCCGCGCGCCAGGTTGATCAATATGGCGGTCTTTTTCATACGTTTAAGCGCGGTTTCGTTGATCAGTCCCCGGGTTTCATCGGTGAGCGGACAATTCAGCGTCACGAAATCCGCGATCTCGAGCAGTGTGTTCAGCGATACGTACCGTGCATGGTAATCCGTATCATCGGGATCGGGTTTTCGATTGTGATATACGATATCCATGTCGAATCCCCGGGCCCTCGTGGCGACCTGCTTCCCTATGCTGCCCAGGCCAATGATACCGATGGTGCTTCCATGCACTTCGAATCCGTGCAGTAAACTGGGGTCGTAATGGGTAAACTCGGGGCTGCGCGCGAATCGGTCGCCGACGACAACGCCCCGGGCCGCCGCCATCAGGAGGGTAAAAGTCATGTCCGCCGTGGCGCCGTCCAGCAGGTTCGGGGTATTACCGACGGGTATTCCGCGCTTCCTGGCCGCGTCGGTGTCGATGTGATCGACGCCGACCCCGAAGTTGCTGATGACCTTCAGTCGAGGCATCCTGTCCATTACGGCGCCGTCCGTGGGCGGATGGCCGTAGGTGAGATACGCGTCGATCTGACGCCAACGGTCATCCTCCTCCGCCAGGTCGTCGAGCATGTGAAACACGTATCCAGAATCAAAAAGATCCAGTACGGCAGGCGGTAACGGTACATCAAGCAGTATGTGACTGCCCATAGGGAATCCTTCTTCAATGGAAGCAGGAGTACGTATCGAACGATAGGTCTAGCTGACGCCCGATTCGTCTATGGTGAGACTGCGAGCATCCCCGTCCAGCGTGGCCCGCACACCCAGGGGCAGCGTCGCCTTATAGGTGCCATGACCAATGCCGAGTCCATAAACTACCGGGATACCGAGAGGTTGCAGGCGATCCATAAACACCTCTTCGATACTGAAATTGCCGTAAGGGAACGCGGGGCTGTTCGGTGCGCTGCCGCATCCGGCGCATTCGCCGATAACGATACCGGAGACGCGGTCCAGCCTGTCGGCCTGTAGTAATTGCGTCAACATCCGGTCTATCCGGTGGGGTTCCTCGCCCACGTCCTCAAAAAACAGGATGGACCCGTCGTATTCGTAGTCAAATGGCGTTCCCACCGCGGCGGCCAGCAACGAAAGCGTGCCCCCGATCAGCGGTCCACTGGCTTTCCCTCCCTGGAGGGTCTGTACCGGGTGCATGTCGTCGGGATGCGAGACGGTTCCCATGGGATCCGTCCCGGTAACGGCCTTCACAAAGGAATCACGGTTGTACGGGGTGAAGTCCGGGCTCATGTCGGAGGAGACCATCGGGCCCCAGAAAGTGACCATCCCCGTGTTCCGCTGTATGGCGGCGTGCAGGGCCGTGATGTCGCTGTAGCCGACGAAGACCTTGGGATGGGTCCGTATGGTTTCGTAGTCAATGTACGGCAGCATTCGGGCGGAACCGTACCCTCCTCTGAGGCATACGATTCCGTGGATTTCCGGATCGACGAACATGCCTTCGAGGTCAGCGAGACGGTCGGCGTCTCTTCCGTCCAGAAACCCATGCCGGTCTGTCAGGTGCGGGGCGATTACAGTGCGGTATCCAAGGGCTTCGAGTGAACGGCGGCCGTTGGCGAGAGCGCTTGGCAGGGCGGAGTGACTGGCCGGTGCGACGATCCCGATCGCATCGCCGATTCTTAACGCCGGAGGTTTCAGTAGGTTCATGCATTATGAATATAGATCTACGGCTTCCTTCGTCAACTCCTTTGCCCGCTCACCGATACCGTGCCGAAATCGATTGCCAGACCTGCATATCGGGGTGTATTTTGATGCGGAAAGATTGAAGAAAACAGGTCGGGACGTGTATACGAACCTGATATGGATATCGAACCAACAAAGTAGTGAAATCCGGAGTACGCGTCACATGACTTCCAAGCAGCTATCGCGTCGGTCGTTTTTGTCCAACACCGCCCGGGCGACCGGTGGTGTGATCACGCTGGGCGTGCTTTCCCGCCACGGCGTACTCGACGCCCAGGAAGCAACGCCCTTCGAATATGCCTGGCAGAACCTGGACGCTCACCAGGGTCGTACCGTGGACGCCCTGACCCGGATGATCATGCCTTCGGACGACAACGGTCCCGGCGCGGCGGAAGCCCGCGTGATCGTTTACATCGACCGGGCCCTCGGCGCCCACAGGTCCGACTATAGGGAGACCTACGCAACCGGCCTGGCTGACTTCGATCTGTATTGTCAGGGTACATTGAAATCGAATTTCGTTGATCTGACCGCCAGGGACCAGCGCAGGGCCCTGATGGGCATCGACCGTCGCGGCACTCCGAAGGGCTGGCTGCAGGACGCCTCCATGGGCGCACGGGACTTTCTGCGCATGGTGGCCACCCACACCATGGAAGGCATGTTCTGCGATCCGTCCTACGGCGGAAACTTTCGCGAGACCGGATGGAAGTTGATCCGTTTTCCGGGCAGGGCGGCTTTTGGTTACGACCCCCCTTTCAGTGAATTCGACATGACCATTCCGGAGATCGAATACCCGGAATGGAAGCCCTATGACGGGCCCATGAAGAGCCGTATCATCGTCGACGAATAGTACCGGAGCATCCATGTCCCTACCCAATCCCAATATCCGCCGGCCGGACGTCATCATCATCGGAACCGGCGCCGCCGGCGCGGTCTTGGCGAAGGAACTCAGCACGAAGGGCCTGAAGGTCGTCGCCATGGAGATGGGGTCCTTTCTGAAGACGCGTCACTTCGATCAGGACGAACTCCAGGCGATGCATCCCGCCAACAACCTGCAGGACCACCCCAACATATATCGCCATGATCAGCCCAATACCTATCGCCAGGCGGCGAACGAGCAGGCCGTCACGGATCATGGTATACACATGCAGAGCACGGTGGGGGGCAGTACGCTTCACTACACGGGGATATCCTGGCGGCTTCACGAGAACGATTTCAAGGAGCGAAGCCTGTTCGGCGATCTGGACGGCGCGGACGTGCAGGACTGGCCCATCGACTACTGGGACCTCGAACACTACTATGAAAAGGCCGAGTACGAAATCGGCATATCCGGCCTGGCCGGCGCCAATCCCTTCGATCCGCCACGCCGCCGACCCTATCCCATGCCGCCGGTGCCGCGCACCAGCTCGGGCGCCCTGGCCGATATGGCGGCACAGAAACTCGGCTGGCATTCCTACCCGGCGCCGCTGGCCATCAACTCGAAGGAATACGGCGGGCGTCCGGCGGTGATGAACTGCGGTTTCTGTGAAAGCTATGTCTGCACCATCGGCGCGCGATCCAGCATGTTGGTCACCATGATTCCCCAGGCGCTGAGGACGGGCAACTGCCAGATTCGGGCCGATTCCTGCGTACGGGAGATCGTGGTCGACGAGGACGGCAGGGCCGAGGGGGTCGTCTACCTCGACAAGGACATGCAGGAGCACCGGCTGGAAGCCCGCGCCGTGATCGTGTGTTGCAACGGCGTCCATACACCCCGCCTGCTGCTCATGTCGAAATCCAATCTCTTCCCGGATGGACTGGCCAACAGCAGCGGCAAGGTGGGCAAGCACCTGATGTTCAATTACTACCAGTCCGCGCGGGGTTTCTTCGAGCAGGATCTGAACGAGTACAAGGGAGTCATGGATTCCCGGATCATTCAGGATTTCTACGACCCGGACCCGGACAGGTACGGTTTCTTTGGCGGGGGCGTGCTCGAACCAAGGGGCGACGGCGAAACCATCTCCTTCGCCAATCTGAACATGCCGCGACTGCGCCGGTGGGGCGCCAGGCGAAAAAAATGGATCATGGACAACTACACCCGGTACATGGTCGCCCTTACCAGCATGCAGTCCATGTCCCAGGAGTCCAACGTAATCGATCTGGACCCCGACGTCAACGACAAGTGGGGCCTGCCGGTTCCGCGTGTGACGTACGATGTGCATCCGAACGAGCATAAACTCGGAGATTTCTTCAGGGAACGGGCCCGGGAACTGCTGGACTCCGCCGGCGCCCACGGTATCGTGGCCTCGCCGAACTTCGTGCCTCATGGCGATGCCCATCTCATGGGTACCTGCCGCATGGGCAACGATCCGGCGTCATCGGTCGTAAATAAATTCAACCAGGCCCACGACGTGGACAACCTGTTCATCGTGGACGGATCGTCCTTTGTTACCAGTGGAAAGAGCAACCCGACGCTGACGATACAAGCGCTGGCTTTCCGCTGTGCAGATTACATCACCACCCAGATGGCAAGGCTCAACATCAGGTAGCAGTCAAGTTTTGTATTATATCAATGTAGTATCCTATCATCGGAGGTCAATACCATGGGTTTCGGGAGTATGTTGAAAAACGGTTTGTCGCGGCGGCGGTTCATGAAGGGCGCCCTTCTGGGTGCAGGCGCCGTTGCGACCAGTTCGACCTGGGATATCGCGCAGGCGATCGCTACCGGGAAGAAGGCCAGTGATGTCAAAGGCTATGGCGTGGATGCGGGACTGGTACAGATCGGGGCCAACGAGAATCCCCTCGGCGCTTCTCCGCGGGCCGTGGCGGCCATCGCCGAGAATCTGCACGCGATCAACCGGTACGATTTCGGCATAGACCTGCCGGTCCGGTTGAACAAGGAGCACGGGACACTGGGGGACGGGGAATTCAAGCTGGATTTCGGCGACATGCGCTCTTTCATGCGTTTCAGGGAGATGAACCGGGTCATGGTCACCCCAGGGTCCGGACCCATTCTGCAGAACCTGGCCGTCATCGCCGCCAGCAACGGCGGAGAGTGTATCGAGGCGATTCCCGGATACGGATCGGTCTCCCGCGCTTTCCAGAGCTTCCAGATGGCCGGGAAGGATGTGAAAGTCGTGCGCGTCCCGACAACGGGTGATTTCAAGCACGACCTGGACGCCATGAAGGCAGCCATTACGCCGAAAACAACGCTTATCACGATCACCAATCCAAACAATCCAACGGGTACGCTCGTTCCCTACGAAGATCTCGTGGCTTTCGTTGACGCCGTGCCCGATCACGCCACCGTTCTGATTGACGAAGCCTACATCCACTTCGTCCGTGATCCGGACTACAAGGATGCCGTGAATCTGGCTATCGAACGGGAAAACGTGGTCGTTGCCCGTACATTCTCCAAGATCTACGGCCTGGCCGGCATGCGTATCGGGTACGCCATCGGCAGCCAGCGCATGATGGATCTCCTCATGTTACACCAGGGGTTCTTCGGCGGAGGTCTGAGCACGCTGGGAATGCACGCGGCGCTTGCGGCCCTGGACGACCACGAATTCGTTGATCGGACCAAGAAGGTCGTGAACGACGGCAAGGACTACCTTTCCGGGGAGTTCGACCGGATGGGGCTGTCGTACACGCCGAGTCATGGCAACTTCATGATCGTGGACGTGAAACGGAATAGCGGCCGGATGTCGATGGAACTCAGGAAGCGCAACGTCATGGTACGCGGCGGCGCGGGGTACAGGACGCGGGAAATCGATCTCCTGAGTAACCACCTGCGCGTTACCATCGGTAAGCCGGACGAACTCGAAGTCTTCGTCAGCGAACTGGAGGACATCCTCGGAGGGTCGAACCAGGGCTAGGAAATCGTTCGATACCGAAGTTGGAAGGTCAGGCCTCTGGCGGTTCTCACTGCCGGGGGCCTTATCGTTTTAAGGTCAACACGCAGCAGGACGAGTTACAGTGAGCCGTGTCCACGTCACCGGGCGAAATACGCCCTTTGCTGGAGATCGATAGCATGAAGTCAGCCAACCAGGAAAGCGCCCGTCCCAACAACGACGACGATTCAGCGAAACGCACCGCCGAAATCGTCCGGGAGACCCTGTACCAACGCAAGTACGCTGTTATTGCCGTAATTGCCCTCATGCTCGCGAGTTCGGCCGTCATGCTGGTCCAGCCCCTGTTTTTCAAGATGCTGTTCGATTCGGCGATCCCGGACAAGAATACCGAGCTATTGTGGTGGCTACTGGCAGCCATGGTGGCAACACCCCTGGTGGCGATAGGGGTCTCCTACTTCCAGGGGCATCTGCGGGTCCGTATCGGGGCTTCGGTGGCCCTTGCCCTGCGAAAGGCAGTTCTGAATCACCTGCTGCATGTCCGGCTGGACGCCCTGGAGAAGATACCCAAAGGCAATATCGCTTATCGCATTACAAGAGATGGCGGGAGGATCGGCGAGATGTACATCGCGCAGGAACTGCTCCCCGTCTTTTCAAATTCGATCATGCTCATAGGCGCACTGGTCATGATGTTCTTTCTTAACGAGCAACTGGCAGCAGTGTTTTGCGTCGCGTTGCCTTCGACGTATTTAGTCACCCGGTACCTTACCCGTTACTCGAAGGAATTGGACCGTCGCACCACCGATCAGTATAAGATGTCGGAGAGCTTTGTCTATGAAGTCGTCAACGCATTTCGAACAATACGCATGTTCAGCGGAGAGAATCATGCGAAAAGGCATTGGGCAGGGCACATGGACAAACTCGTCTGGCTCAAGATGCGCGGAGCTGCCCTCCACGACATCATGCTCACCTTTCCGAATGAAGTGATCAACGGCCTTGTCCTGGGCGTACTGCTGGGATACGGCGCATTCCAGGCCATGGACGGCGATATCACCATAGGCAGCCTGGTGGCCATCATGGCATACGCACCGAGGGCGTATGCCGCGCTGCGGGCCGTACTCACGACCTATACCGGCACGAAACTCATCGATGTATCCGTGGAAAGCCTCGACGAAATGTTCGATCTGCCCGTGGAGGCGAGGCCGGATACGGCAGTGGACTCGGTCCTCAACCTGTAGGCGTCGAGCCCCCAGACATCGAATTCTCCGGCGTGGATTTCAAATATGAACGGGGATACGAGGTAAAAGATCTATCGTTTCTGGTTAATGGCGGGGAATTCGTCGGTATCGTGGGTCCCAGCGGCGGGGGAAAGACTACGATTATTGATTTACTGACTCGCATGCAGGAACCCGAAAGCGGTCGAATCGCCATAGCGGGAACGGATATACGCGATATGTCCCTGGAATCGCTCCGCTCACAGATCGCCGTCGTTCCCCAGGATGTTTTCATATGGAACGCGACGCTTGCAGACAACATCGCGTACCCCGGTACGGATTACGAATTGAAGGAGGTGGAACAGGCCACGCGTGAATCCGCCTTGCACGAATTCGTTTTAAAACAACCGGCGGGCTACGATACTGAAGTGGGAGAGGATGGCGTCGCTCTATCGGGCGGAGAGAAACAGCGCATCGCCATGGCCCGCGCTTTCATGCGAAGCACTGCCCGGATCCTCGTACTCGATGAGGCCACTTCCGCCCTGGACGCCCTGACGGAAGACAGGATCAGGATGGCGATTGATCGGGCGAGAATCGGCAGAACCACGATTGTCATCGCCCATCGCCTGTCCACGATACGTCACGCGGACCGCATCCTGGTTATCAGCGACGGAAGACTGGTCGAATCGGGCACGCCCACGGAACTCGTGGATCGCGGTGGCATTTTCGCTGAAATGTATGAAGCTCAGTCGCTGGATTTTGAGTAGGGACCAGACCCAGTGGAGGTCATCTCATGAACAGAAAGAGAGAAATAACCTCTTACATGGGCGGCGATTCCAGGAACACCGTCACCCCCATGTCAACGTACCGCTGCCGCATGCTGGCCGGGTGGTTCCGGAAACACACCCGCGTATCGGAACCGGCGAGCTGTTCGACCACGTGGCGCACGCAGCCATCCACATCGCGGAAGGGATGGTGCGGGTGGGCTTCGATGCTGTACATGAGATCGTTCGGTCCGAAGGAAAGGCAGTCCACGCCCGGCCTGGCCAGATTGCCTGCGGCGGTTACCGCGGGTATCGATTCGAGTTGCATCATCAGTACGCCGTAGTTGTTCCACCATTCGGCGTACCGCAGCCGGTCTCCGCCCTGTTCTCCAACTTTGCGCCGCGCTCCGCCGCCCCAGCTCCGCATACCCTTTTGCGGATAGTAAAAGTAACTGGCCGCTTCCTCTACCGTTGATTCCATTTCGACCTGGGGAACTTCGATGCCCGCAGGACCGAGGTCGAGCAGGTTGCCGACCAGGTAACTGTGAAAGGTATGCTTGATGCGGAATACGACGTCGGCGTCCAGCGTATCGGCCAAATCGCAGAATTCCACCAGGTGGTCTTCGCTAAAGGCGCTGTGCTGTCCGTCCACCCAGAGAAAATCGTATTCCCCGGATTCGACCACCTTTTTCAACTGTTCCCCGGTGTGGGTCATGCCGACATTGGCGCCGATGATTTGTTCGCCCGCACCAATGCGCTGTTTCAGGTTACGTTCCGCCATGGAAATGCTCCTGTTCCGTCCAGCCTGCGTTGTTGTAGTGAGAAAGTCCGAAAAACCTGCCTGTCACAGCGGCCGCGATCGCCGCAAGTTCCGGTTATCTCGATTATAATGCGCGATGCCCTTTCCCGTTAGTTCAATATGGATGTACCCACCTACTTTGCCATATTTGAATTGCCGTGACACCCGGCGGTTCTATCTTTACACAAGGACACCATCACCGCGTTCAGGCCACACGGGCCCGGCTTCTATCCAGAAGTGCCAGCACTGGAGGAGTAAAATGTACCTGCATGATGTCGTAAACTGGACCGAATTCGACGACGAAACGCTTAGTTTCTACCGCGCGATCAGTGTCGACATGATCCAGTTGGATCTCCGGACCGGGGGCAAGATCGAAGCGGAGCGGCACGTGAGGGCAGGGAAAGACAGCACGGAACTATTCGAAAAAGCGCGAGAAAAAACCAAGTCCCATGGTCTCAGGCTGCAGACCGTCTTCATGCCGGTCACGGACGCGATCACCCTCGCCACGGAGGATCGGGACGAAGAAATGTATGCCTTCGTCCGGCTCATCGAAAGCCTCGGCAAGGCGGGAATACCGACCCTCGCCTGGAATTTCAAGCCGAAGGGGAACTTCCGAACCACGTCCGACATCGGCCGCGGCGGTGCCGTATACAGTACCTTCGACTATGCCGAATTCGACCCGAACCGTCCACAGCCCTACGAACCGCCCGTCTCCGAATCTGTGATGTGGGACAACATGGTCGCCTACATGAATACCGTGATTCCGGCGGCCGAAAAGGCCGGGGTCAACTTGGCGCTCCACCCTGACGACCCGCCAATCCCGGAACCTCTCGGTGGCGTCGCGCAGATCTGTTCCACGGTGGATCAGTTCCGGCGCATCTTCGACGCGGTACCCAGCGATTATCACCGTATGCTATTCTGTCAGGGGTGCATGACCGAGCTGGCGGGGCCTCAGGGAGTTTACGGCATCATCGCCGAGATGGCCTCCCGGAACAAGATCGCCCTGGTGCATTTTCGAAATGTCAAAGGCCAGTTGCCGAGGTTCGCCGAGGTATTCATCGACGAAGGCGAGGTGGACATGAAGCGGGCCATGGAAACGTATCGTGACAACGGTTACAGCGGTCCATTCGGCATGGACCATACCCCGGGCTTCCCGCAATCCATGGCCGGACCGGCAGGCAAGGCCTACGCGAACGGCTATATCCGCGCGATGATCCAGACCGTCTACGGCCGCTAGACAGATCTGAATCGTTATCCGACTCTCCCAGCCGCAGAGGAAAACGCGCGGCGGAAAGAGGCTGAATCTCAGCCAGGTACGACGCTCCGACAGGCGTTCCGCCTATATACGCGCACTGTGGGGTCTATACGCTTACCCTCGCCCACCGTGCGGTCTTGACGGAATCATCCCCGGCATAGTAGACGATAAACACCTCGCCGTCCGGCAAACGCACCATCCGGGGATGTCCGAAGCGCCACCTTTCCATGTCTCCCCACAGTTCGGACTGGGAGCGGCTGCCCCGGGCGCCGGACTCGGAGCCGGTGGTACTGTCATAGACCAGCAAATCCCGCTCACGGTCCCAGCTCTCCCCAAAATCCTCGCTGATGGAAAGCACGATGCCCGGTAGATCCCGACGGCGCGGATAGACGGCCAACAGCCGGTCTCCGCCCAGGGACAGAGGCTGACAGTGCTGGCCGGGAAGTCCCGTACCGCGCGGGATGGCCCACGACCGTCCATCCGGCGTACCATGAGCGATATGGATGTCGATGTCGACTCCCGCATTGAAATCGTGGGTCCAGAACATGGCGACCAGGCGGCCGTCGCCGGGATGGATGGCCAGTCGCTGGTCCCAGTAGGCCAAAGTGTTGTCCGGGTGCCGGGCCACGGTGACGTAATCCGGCCACGTCCGGCCTTCGTCCCGGGAGAACCGCAGCCTGGCCACGGGCCGCCCCGGCGAAGGGTCGGTATACTCCTTCCACTGCTCGTAGGGTTGCGCAAGGACGCCGCCGGACAGTTGTATGATGTGAAACGAACAGGGCGAAGCGGCCAGGTGAGGCGCCGTAGCCATGCGGCGCGGCCGGCTCCACGTGACACCGCCGTCCTCGGAAGCAACATGCATGATGCGCATGGGGAGCAGGCCCTGCGTCTCCGGATGGATGAAGGGCAGATCCGGGTCGGAACGGTCCACCCACAGGGCCGTGGCCGTAAGTTTCCCGGGCGTCAACTCCGTGCTGTTCAGCCCCTTAACTTCGCCCGGCGTACCGTCCCACGATCCCTGCCCGAAGCCGTCGTACCTGAGGCTCCACGTGCGTCCGGTATCTGCAGTAGCGTAGATACAGGCGTGCCCATCCACCGAATCGCGCGTCGATCCCCAGCGGCCCGACACGAGTATCGTTCCGTCATGCAACCGGTTGACGGTCGTGAAGGCGCAGTTCCTGCGGTGGTGTGGAATGGCGTGGACGTCGCAGACCGTGCCCGCATCGACAAGACGCACGGATCCTCCAAAGACTAACCTTAACTCGGTCAGTTAGTTACAAGTTTTTCTTCCAGTGGTCAATCAGGCTGGATTCGATATATAAAACGACCTTGCAGGCAACGTCTGTGGCTCGGTCTATGTCCCATTGACGTTCGCGCGTTCCCGCGGTGTAGTATGCGGTAACCAACCGGCCGTTGTCGAGTCGTGCGGTGGAGGGATAACCGATGTCGCCTCCGGGCAGGGTATCGTCCAGCACCAGTCTCTGCTCGTCCCAGGACATCCCGCCGTCCCGGCTGATCAGACCCTCCACGCCGAAGGGAGGATGCCGCCGGCCGAAGAGCAGCAGCAGCCATCCGTTGGACAACAGGGTGATGTCGGGCGGGTGCTCCCTGGCTTCCGTGACCCGTCCGATCCCCCGCCAGGTGTAACCACCGTCCTCCGATATGCAGGAATATACGGCCTGTTCAGCACGGTCCTCCGAGCGGGCGACAAACAACCAGCGGCCATCGGGAAGGATGGCTACATCTGACTCGTTCAGGCCCAGCGCCACCAGGGTCGGATCTGCCCAAGATCGACCGTTGTCCCTGGACCTGAGGATGTACGTCGGAATCGACGCGTTGCCGATACGAACCGTTGCGTTGCCGGGTTCACCTACGGGCGAACCGCCATAGATCAGCATGTGCAGAACGCCGGCGGCGGTAAACATCTTGCCGAAGGGAGAGGCCCCGTTTACCGGGGTGAAATCGATGAGATCGTCGTCAATCCAGGTATGTCCTCCGTCTTTGGAGAAGACGACACGGGTATCCACCCTGCCCAGTTCCGGTTTCCAGGCGCCGCCGGCATCGTACGATCCCTGCCAGTGATAGGCCAGTACAAGCGTGCCGTCCGGTGCCAGACCCATGGCGGGGTTCCGGTCGTCCCGTTCGCTGTCAGCCACCGTAGCCGGCGGCGACCATGTGAGGCCGCTGTCGAGTGACCGGCCCGTGTCGAGCCGGCCTCCCACGCCCACGTGTCCTGCCCCGCCCCGGTAAACCAGCAGCAATTCGTTTCCGCCGAGATGGGTTATGACCGGAAAATAACCCTGTCCGGCTACAGCGTTGACCGCCCTGGTACCAGGAAGCGAGTGCACATCGCAATGCTTGGGCATCTGCGTTAACAAGTCCAGTTTTATAGGGATATTGGTGTTAGGTCTACGGAACCGACTGTACAGCCAGGAACAGTATATGTCAAGGAGGTAGAACAGGCAATCTCACGTCCGATGTCGAAAATCGGTGTAGCATTGCGGATTCGGTACGCTGCAACCTCTTCGGGAAGCGATGGATTTAATACTTGACAATTAAGTCAAGTTTGCTTTATTTACGTTGGCAATCATCACTGTAAGGGAGATGCCAGCATGAAAGTTTCAGCACAGGAAGAATACGGACTTCGGTGTATCCTGCAACTGGCCCGAAATTTTTCGAGCGTACCTGTCACTGGCCGGCAAATCGCCGAGTCGGAGGGCCTTTCCCTGGATTACGTCTCGAAGCTGCTGATGATTCTCAGGCGGGCGGACCTGGTCCGAAGCGTTCGGGGAAACAAGGGGGGTTACGCGCTGGCGAGGGAACCGCAAACCATTGCCCTGGGCGAAGTCATGCGCGCATTGAGTAACGAAGAAGGCGTGGTCCTGTCCAGTCCGCAGAGTCACCTGTGCGATCATTTTCCCGGCCAGCTCGACGCGTGCGTGCACCTGGACGCCTGCGGCATCCGGCCGGTCTGGACTATCGTGGCACAGCACCTCTCGAATATGCTCGACCACATTACGCTTGTGGACCTGCTCCAGGAGGAATCGCAAGTACTCGGCGTCATGGAGCACGTTTCCCATGATGCGCTTCTGGAACAGTCGATATCACACAGTAACAAGAACAGCCGTTGATACGGCAAGATCACCGCGTTTCAAGGAGTGAAAATGGAAGCCATTGAGACTTTAGCCCAGCAGGAATACAAAGAAGGCTGGGTGACCGATATAGAAATGGAAACGGCGCCGCCGGGGATCAACGAGGATATTGTCCGATTTATATCCGCCAAGAAGAACGAACCCGAGTTCCTGCTGGAATGGCGTTTGAAGGCGTATCGCCACTGGCTCAAGATGAAGGAACCCAATTGGCAGTTCATGGCCTATGCCCCGATCGATTACCAGGACATCGTGTGCTATGCCGCGCCCAAGAACACGCCGGAGTACAACAGTCTGGACGAAGTGGACCCGGAGTTGCTGGAGACTTACACCAAGCTCGGTATTCCGCTGGAAGAACAAAAGATGCTTGCGGGCGTCGCAGTTGACGCGGTTTTCGACAGCGTGTCGGTGCATACGACCTTCAAGGACAAGCTGGCGGAGCTGGGCATCATCTTCTGTTCCTTTTCGGAAGCGGCCCAGGAACATCCCGACCTGGTGGAAAAGTACCTGGGTACCGTGGTGCCCTACCGGGACAACTACTTCGCGACGCTGAATTCGGCCGTCTTCAGCGACGGATCCTTCTGCTACATTCCCCCCGGCGTCCGGTGTCCCATGGAACTGTCCACTTACTTCCGTATCAACACGGCCGGGACGGGTCAGTTCGAGCGCACGCTGATCATCGCCGACGAGGGATCCTATGTCAGCTACCTGGAAGGCTGCACCGCGCCTATGCGGGACGAGAACCAACTGCACGCGGCGGTCGTCGAACTGGTCGCGCTGAAAGACGCCCAGATCAAGTATTCAACGGTGCAGAACTGGTATCCCGGCAATGAAGAAGGCAAGGGCGGCGTATACAACTTCGTGACCAAGCGTGGGGTCTGCAAGGGAGACAACGCCAAGATATCCTGGACGCAGGTCGAAACGGGTTCCGCCATTACCTGGAAGTATCCCAGCGTGATCCTGCAGGGCGACAATTCGATCGGCGAATTCTATTCCGTGGCGCTGACCCGCAACAAGCAGGTGGCCGATACGGGAACCAAGATGATCCACGTGGGGAAGAACACGCGCAGCACGGTAGTATCAAAGGGCATATCGGCCGGAAACGGTCAGAATGTCTACCGGGGGCGCATCCAGGTACTGAAGAAGGCGGACGGGGCCCGGAACTACACCCAGTGCGACTCGATGCTCATTGGCGATCGCTGCGGCGCCCATACCTTTCCCTACATCGACGTGGGCAATAACACTGCGAACGTGGAGCATGAAGCGTCGACGGCCCGGATCAGCGAAGACCAGCTCTTCTACTGCAAGACCCGGGGAATATCTACCGAAGACGCCATTTCCATGATCATCAACGGGTTCTGCAGGGAAGTGTTCCAGGAACTGCCGATGGAATTCGCCGTGGAGGCCAAGAAACTACTGGGGATCAGTCTAGAAGGAAGCGTGGGTTAACACAGCACGGGCGGTCATGTAATCGCCTTTTAATCACAACGGGAGATACCAGGTAAGATGGCACTACTAGAGATCAAGAATTTGCGTGGCGGCATCAAGGATCAGGACATCATCAACGGGATCGACCTGACCATCAACAGGGGCGAAGTACACGCGATCATGGGACCCAACGGCTCCGGCAAGAGCACGCTGGGCAAGATCCTGGCCGGCCACGAGGAATACGGGCAGACCGGAGGCACGGTGCAATTCCAGGGCAAGGACCTCTTCGAACTAAACCCCGAGGAGCGGGCCAACGAAGGCATGTTCCTGGCCTTTCAATACCCCGTCGAGATCCCCGGCGTCAGTAACGCCTACTTTTTGCGTGCGGCGCTGAACGAACGCCGGAAGTACCGAGGCGAACCGGAAATGAGCGCCGGTGCGTTCCGCCGGTTCATGAACGAGAAGATGAAACAGGTAGACATGGATCCCGAGTTGGCCAAGCGGCCCGTGAATGAAGACTTCTCCGGGGGCGAGAAGAAACGCAACGAGATCTTCCACATGGCCGTCCTGGAGCCGACGCTCTCCATTCTGGACGAAACGGATTCAGGACTGGATATCGATGCCATGAGAATCGTGGCCGGCGGGATCAACCAACAGCGCACCGGGGACAACGCGATGATCGTCATCACCCACTACCAGCGATTGCTGGACTACGTTGTGCCGGACTATGTTCACGTCATGTACCAGGGACGGATTGTAAAGACTGGAATGAAGGACTTGGCCCTCGAACTGGAAGATAAGGGCTATGAGTGGATTCGTGAGGAAGTGGAAGCCGCGGGTTGAATCAAACCAGAGAGAATAGGAACACGAAATGACGGAAGCATTGAAACACCTGTCTACAAGCCGGTACAACACGTTCTATGACGCCTCCGATCGCATAAGGTCCAAGGATGCGCCGCTATGGTTGCACCGGATTCGTTCAGAAGCCATGAAACACTTCACCGAACTCGGAATGCCGGTCGCCCGCGAGCTTTCCTTCCCGTTAAAGGAAGACTGGATATACACCGACCTTAGAACGATCGCGGATACCCCGTACCATGCCGAACCGATTGAAACGGAGTTGAATGAGACCGCGCTCACACCCTATGAATTTGGTCGCAACGATTGGCACCGGCTGGTTATCGTGAACGGTGTTTATTCGTCCGCACTGTCGCGGATCTCGGACTTGCCCCAGGGCGTCGTGGTGAGCCGCCTGTCCGATGCGATTGCCGACCATCCTGAGCTTGTTCATCCGCACCTGGCGCGATATGCCGATGTCGAACACTCCGGGCTGACGGCGTTGAACACGGCCCTATTCGAGGACGGGCTTTTCGTTTACGTGCCGCGGGGCGGGGTCTTGGAGACTCCGATACACGTGCACTACGTCACGACCGGCTGCGAAACGCCGGTAGCCACGCAGCCTCGAACCCTCGTCGCGGCCGGTGACGGCGCGAACCTGAAGGTAGTCGAAAGCTATACCGGAATTACCGACCAGCGTTACCTGACCAACGCTGTAACGGAGATATCCGTGGGAAGAGACGGGCACGTGGACCACTACCGGATCAACCGGGAAGGAGCGGGGGCTGCACACCTATCCACCACCCAGCTCCACCTGGAGGGGAACGGCTATATTTCCACCTTCAACATGAGCATGGGCGCCGAGCTTACCCGCAACGATACGAACGCCTGGCTCGCCGGGGAACACGCGGTGGTACGCATGAACGGGCTGTACCTGGTTACCGGCGACCAGCATGTAGACAATCACACCGCCATCGACCACGCCGTGCCGAATTGCGACAGCTACGAAGTGTACAAGGGCATACTGGAAGGCCGGTCCCGCGGCGTGTTCAACGGTAAGGTGCTCGTCCACCAGGACGCCCAGGAAACGGACGCCAAGCAGTTGAACAAGAACCTGATGCTTTCACCCGAGGCAATGATACACACCAAGCCGCAACTCGAAATCTACGCGGACCAGGTGAAATGCACCCACGGCGCCACCGTGGGACAGCTCGACGAAGACCAGATCTTCTACCTGCGAACCCGCGGCCTGTCCTACGACAGCGCATGCCACCTCCTCACGTACGGGTTCGCGGCCGACCTGATCAGGCGTCTCAGGATCGACGCCATCAGATCCACGCTGGATTCGCTTTTCGAAACCACGATCCGGGATCTTTCAATGGCCCAGGGCCAGTCGAAAAGATAACGGAAACAATCACTCGCACAGGGGATTATGGATGGATACGGATGTCGTAAAAGAGCAGATTGTGGACGTCTTGAAGACGTGCTACGATCCCGAGATCCCGGTCAACATCTACGAAATGGGACTCATCTACGAAATTGACGTACAGCAGGACGGCATGACGAACATCAAGATGACGCTCACGTCGCCGAACTGTCCGGCCGCGCAATCGCTTCCCGCCGAGGTGGAGACCAAGGTGAAGGAATTGGACGAAGTTTCGGACGCGCTGATCGAGATCGTATGGGAGCCGACCTGGCATATCGACATGATGACCGAAGACGCCAAGCTCGAACTGGGTATAGACTACTGACTGTTAAACTGGAGCACCTACTGGTAGAGGATCATGGAAGAGACACTGGTTGAAACACCACGCAAACTCGACGAGGCGGTCCGTCGGTCCGATGAACAAGCGATGCGGTACCGCGGAGATTTTCCCATTCTTGAAAGAAAGGTGCACGGGAAACCGCTGGTCTATCTCGACAACAGCGCCACTTCTCAGAAACCGCGGGTGGTGCTCGATGCGTTGAACGATTACTACACGCGCCTGAACGCCAACGTCCACCGCGGACTCCATACACTCAGCGAAGAGGCGACCAACGCATACGAAGACGCCCGTGTACGGGTCGCACGTTTTGTCAATGTCCCGGCCCGGAACCTGGTCTTCGTCCGCAACACCACCGAGGGCATCAACCTGGTGGCAAGCGCCTGGGGTCGTAAAAACGTCGGGACGGGAGACGAAATCCTGCTATCCGTCATGGAGCATCACAGCAACATCGTACCCTGGCGAATGCTGGCGAATGAAACCGGGGCGGTGCTACGGTATCTGGACATCCGAGATGACGGCTCCCTCGACCTGGACCACCTGGATGAACTGATCACGGAGAAGACGAGACTCGTGTCCATCGCGCACATGTCGAACGTGCTGGGGACCGTCAATCCCATCGAGGAAATCGTGGAACGGGCCCACCGGGCCGGTGCGCTGGTCTTCGTGGACGCTGCCCAGAGCGTGCCGCACATGCCCGTGGACGTGCAGGGACTGGGTTGCGACTTCTTCGCTTTTTCCGGTCACAAAATGTGCGGCCCGACCGGTATCGGCGGATTGTACGGCCGTGAAGAACTGCTGGAGGCGATGGATCCCTACATGGGTGGGGGTTCGATGATCGACGAGGTCCGGCTCGACGGGTTTTCCTGCGCGGACATTCCTGAGAAATTCGAGGCGGGTACTCCCAACATCGCCCACGCCATCGTCTTCGGGGTCGTGGTGGATTACCTCTCCGCCATCGGGATGGAAAACATACATACCCACGAAAGGGCGCTGACAGATTACATGATCGAACGGCTCGAGGAAATAGACAATCTGACTGTCTACGGTCACGCACCGGGCCGGGGAGGCGCCATATCCTACAACCTGGATGACATGCATCCCAGCGATCTGTCCACGATACTGGACCGGCAGGGCATCGCTATCCGTGCCGGACACCACTGCGCGCAGCCACTTATGCGCCGGCTCGGTACAACATACGGCGCCACGGCGCGCGCCAGCGTCTATTTCTACAATACCTCCGAGGAAATCGATATCATGATCGGCGCCATACACAAGGCGCGCAACCTGTTCGGTGCCTAGGAAGCTTGCAGACGATCATTTGCATATTCTGTCTCAAGCCGGAACATACTGACCCGATTAAACTACCTGCAATCAGCGTGAAACCATAACACCCTTCTGTGTCGACGTGGGCATGTCGGCCATCATGCGCGCCGGACGGACTCCTTTGGCCGTGTCGGTGGGATTGAGCGCGTCGCACGGGGTACCGAACCTCGGCTGCGCGAAGGGAAGATGGGTGTTTCCACGGGCGAGAATGTGGAGATGATTCGCAGACGGTCCGTCGAAGTCCGCGCCATGGTTCCACGGCACCCACGATCTCGCATTGCAGTAATGACTGACAAAAGACCTGCGGAAACGTGTATTCGACCTGTTCTCGTGCGACCGGTGCAGAAGGTGGCTGTGGAAGAACATGACATCACCCGGAGCCATGCGGGCGGCGACTTCTTTTCCCCCGTATTTCGAGGCGATGGGGGCCAGGCCGTTCAAAGCCTCGTCCGTTGCGCTGGCGCCTTCGATCACCCCGAGATCCTCGATGGATCCGTCGGTGTGATTCTGTCCCAGCTTGTGTTCATCCGGGTAAATCGGTTCGTGATGTGATCCCGGTATGACCATCACGCAGCCATTGTCCTCATCCGCGGGGTCGACGGCCAGCCACGAACCGATCAGCGTGTCCGGATAGGTAGGAATATAGTAGGCGTCCTGGTGAAATCCCTGGCCCTCGCGCCCCGGCGGCTTGAGGAACAGCATGGTCTGAAGCGCCAGTACGTCCGGACCGATCAGGGCTTCCAGCACATCCAGGATACGGGGTTGAAGCATGTACTTTTCATGCAGTTCATGTTTCCGGTGAAGCATGTGTATGCGTAGCCAGTGCTGTCCCATCTGTTCGGAAGTGAGTACCGGGGGAGGCGGGTCCACCCCTTCGATAGAAATCCCTCCGCTCATCAGTTCTTCGGTATGGTAGCGTATCTCTTCCACTTCCCCGTCGGATACGAGTCCGCGGACCACGAGATAGCCATCCCTGTGGTAGTCGATATAGTCCTGGACACCGATTTGAAAGCGATCTTCCGACATGGTTTACTCCTTGAGCTATTCGCGTATTGGAATTGGGTCGGGGCAGAGACTCCGCCACGGTTCGATTAAGTTAAATTACACGCAGGGTTTTGAAAAGAGGTTGTAAAACCTTGACCGCCCATTAAATTACTTTAGTTGTGCGAAAAATACCTCTATACGGTGTTTATTGTTGTTGATTTGTATGGACTTAGCCTATATATGAATAATTCGATCTATTCCCCGGGTCATTCGGAAACATGAATCCAAATCACATAGGCTCCGAAGAGGTCGGTTTCTTCCAGGAGAATGGCTATCTCCAGATTCCAGGTTTTTTTTCCAAAGAAGAAATTGCGGAGCTGGGAAATGCGCTGGATAAAACGGTAGACGAAAAACGGGAACGCATTCTGGGCGGCGGACGTGAGACGGACGACGATTACAACCGCGTTTTCAACCAGATGGTCAACCTGTGGGTAGACTGCGAGAATATCCGCAGATATTCCTTTGATGCGCGGCTGGCGGAAGTCGCCCGGAAGATATCGAAGTGCAAGCGTCTGGTTATTTACCATGACCATGGACTGATCAAACCGGGGGGCGAACAAAGCAAGGCGACCAACTGGCATCAGGACGCGCCTTACTGGCCCATGGAACAGGTAGGAGCGCTATCGGCCTGGATCGCCGTGGACGATGTAACGGTGGACAACGGTTGCATGCAGTTCATTCCGGGATCTCACAAGTACGGACGACTGGCGCCCGTCGCGCTGAGTACGGAAGGAGCGAGTGTACTCAAGGATATCGAAGAAACGGATATCGAGGTCGAAGTCGAACCCGTTGTAATGGATATGGAGGCCGGGGGCGTAACCTTCCATCACGGATGTACGTTTCACCACGCGACACCGAACCGGACCCGTTCGCCCAGGAGGGCCCTGGCCATCATCTACATTCCCGAATACGTAAACTACAACGGCCGATGGAACGCGGGAGGAGACCAGACTTTGAATCCGGGCGAGCCTTTCGGAGGAGCATCGCATCCGATCCTGGCTTCTGGATAAGAGCCCAGTCTCATTTTAGGAGTTGTAAATCAAGCAGCCGTCCCTCGCCGGTTGGCTGCGTGCCATCACAGGATGGCTCAACGGAATACACGTAACGGACTTTGCCGAACATGGGCAGTTTATAAACCTTGTAAAGGGGGTTGGTTTCATGGAGATCAGTGTCGACCGAGCAAACGAAGTACTGATTGCAAAGGTTCAAGGTCGAATCGACGGCGCCAACGCGCGGGAATTTGAAGACGCACTTAACGGCGCCATCGCTGAGGACGACAGCAAGGTGCTGCTGGACTTCGGCGCGTTGTCGTATATAAGCAGCGCCGGTCTCAGGGTCATCCTGCTGATCGCTCGACTGCTTCAGAAGCGGAATGCCGCGTTCGCTTTATGCTCGCTGTCGGACCCGATCCGGGAAGTCTTCGAAATCAGCGGCTTCGACAAAATCATTTCCATTCACGATTCCCAGGCGGATGCCGTGGAAAAAATCGGCCAGTAAGCGATCAAGCCGGCCGTGCGCCTGGTGGCTTTCGGTTTTCTTATTCATCTCAGTTTTATATCCGTCACCAGGGTAAAGCGGCTCGCGGGGGCGACATGACGCAACCTCACTATAAAATCCTCGTGGTAGATGATGAACCTGACTTAGAACATCTGATGCGGCAAAGAATGCGCCGTGATGTTCGCTCCGGTCTGTATACGCTGTACTTTGCCCACAACGGCGTGGAAGCCCTGGAACGTTTAAACGAGGTTCCCGATATCGACATGGTCTTGTCCGATATCAACATGCCCCGGATGGACGGCCTCACGCTACTTTCGCAGATTCCGAACATCGCCCCCGACATACGGGCCGTGGTGGTCTCCGCCTACGGGGACATGAAGAACATCCGGACCGCCATGAACCGGGGCGCCTTCGATTTCATTACCAAGCCCATCGATTTCCAGGACCTTCGGGTGACCATAGAACGCACCTTGAAGAACATGGAAGAGTGGCGCGAGGCATTGGAATCCCGGGACCAGCTGGTAAGACTGCAGAACGAACTGAACGTGGCCAGCAAGATGCAGCAGTCAATCCTCCCGACCGAGTTTCCCGATTCCAAGCACTGCCAGATCTTCGCGAACATGGAGCCGGCCCGGGAAGTTGGTGGGGACTTTTTCGATGTTTTCCCTCTTCCCGGTGGACAAATCGCACTGGCGATTGCCGATGTTTCCGACAAGGGCGTACCTGCCGCGCTTTTCATGATGTCGAGCCGGACCCTGTTGAAGGGAGCGGCCATCGGCGCCATGGCGCCGGGGGCTGTACTGAAAGAAGTCAACGATCTCCTTACCGAAGAAAACGAAGCGGCCATGTTCGTCACGACCTTCTACGCGGTATACACCCCCGAGACCGGCCAGTTGGACTTCGCAAACGGGGGGCACAATCCACCGCTGATTGTGCATCTCGATGGAAGTTCCACGCTGCTCCCCGGAACCGACGGGCTTGCTCTCGGAGTCTTTCCCGGGGTTGAATACGGACAGGCGACTACCGCGCTTTCGCCAGGCGACCTCCTTGTGCTCTATACCGATGGCGTTACGGAAGCCATGAACGCCGAAGGTGAGGAGTTCGGCATGGATCGACTGCAGGCGGTTTTCTCGGAATCACGCCTCGCCACCACCGAGGCAGCGAATCAAGCCGTTTTCAAAGCGGTCCACGATTTCGCGGGCGAGACGCCGCAGTCCGATGACATTACCTGTGTTACCGTCCTACAGAGCTAGGGATAACCATGAGCAGACGACTGTCCCTCTGCCTACCTACGAAGCTCGATCAGCTGGATCGCATTTACGATGCGATCGACGAACTCGGTGAGGCGGAAGACTGGCCGCCGGGCATGGTTTACCAGGTTAAGCTGGTCCTCGAGGAATTGGGCGTCAACATCGTGACGCATGGGCACGATAACGATCCTCGACATGAATTTGAGATCATACTGGATTCGGATACGGATGTCCTGACCATCGAGTTGCGTGACGAAGGACAGGCTTTCAACCCCCTTACAGACTGTCCGGAACCCGATCTCGAATCCGGGCTGGACGATCGACCCGTTGGCGGTCTGGGCATCTACCTCGTCCGGACAATGATGGATGAACTGAATTACCGTCGAGAAGACAACAAGAACATCCTGACGATCGTCAAGCGGAAGGATAACGGATGAGGCGAACGCGAGACCACTGGGCGGTCGTTGGAATGCTCGCCCTCTGTGCTACGGCGTTCTCTCCCGCCTTATCTCACGAAAACAGCGGCGCGAACGCCGCCCAGGTTGAAGAACCCGGTGTAACCGACGAACGCATACTTTTCGGTCAGTCCGCGGCGTTCAGTGGTCCGGCCCGGGAACTCGGCCAGAACATGAATCTCGGGATCGAGGCGGCCTTCCAGGAGGCGAATCGGAAGGGGGGCGTGCACGGACGCCGTCTCGAGTTGATCACCCTCGACGACGCTTACGAACCGGTAGCCGCCATCGCGAATACGCGGAAGTTGATCGAAGAAGATCAAGTGTTCGCGCTTATCGGCGCTGTCGGTACGCCGACCTCCCGTTCTGCAGTTCCGATCACCTCACAGGCGGGAGTACCCTATATTGCGCCGTTTACCGGCGCAATTTTTTTGAGAGACAACACGGAATCGGGCGTGATCAACCTGCGCGCCTCCTATTTCCAGGAAACCGAAGAAATCGTGGAACGGTTGTCGCGGGATCTCGGTATCACGCGCATCGCCGTGATGTATCAGAATGATTCTTTCGGCCGGGTCGGATATCAAGGGGTGCGGCGAGCACTGGACCGCAGGAAGCTGGATCCGGTGGCGATCGGCGTGTATCCCAGGAACACCACGGCTATTAAGGCCGGCCTGCTTGATCTGCAACGGGGAAACCCGGACGCTGTCGTAGTTATAGGCGCGTACCAACCGGTTGCCACGCTCATCAAGTGGGCTCGGCACATCGGTTTCAACCCGGTCTTCGCGACGATCTCCTTCGTGGGCAGTAACGCATTGGCCCGGGAACTGGGTTCCAATGGCGAGGGAGTCCTGGTTTCGCAGGTGGTTCCCTTCCCCGGGGCCGGCGATATATCCATAGCCGTACAATACCGACGCGCACTGTCTGCCCACGTACCAAACGCTACCCCCGGATTCGTGTCTTTCGAAGGATACCTGGCCGGCCGTCTTGTAATCAGCGCGCTGGAAGGTTGCGGACCTGATGTTAAACGCAACTGTCTGATGGAAAGCCTGAACCAGGCCAGAACCATAAACCTGGGCGGGCTTCGTCTTGAATTCGGTGAAGACGACAACCAGGGTTCCGATGCGGTCTTTCTCACGGTCATAGGAAAGGATGGACGTTACCATCCGATTGAATCCCTGCGGGAAGTGGTGCCATGATCAAGCAATGGCTTCTGTGGCTATATGACAAGGGCCCTTCCCGTATTTCGGGGCAGTTGTACCTTGGGATCGGTACGGCCGTAGCGCTCACCATGATGGCAAGCATGGTGGCCTGGTTCTCCTTCAACCAGGTCGGCGACGCCCAGAGAGAAGTGAATGAAGTCGCGGTCCCCGAAATCGCCGCCGCGTTCGGTGTGGCGCAACAAAGCGGTACACTGGCGGCCGCCGCTCCACGACTGACCGCCGCGGAAACTCCCGAGGCTTTTGCCGCCGTAACGGCAAATATCGCCGAAGAACGGGCGAGCTTCGCGGATCAACTCGAAGCGCTCACCAGTCACGGCATGGAAAACGAAAGTTTTCAACGTATCAGTGAAAGCGGCAACACCCTGATTTCCAACATCGGCATGATCGAAGAGTCCGTGGCGAGGCGCTTCGTACTCGAGGAGCAAAGCCTTCGCCTTCGCCGCGAGTTGGAGCAGCTGCAACTCGAACTGGCCGGCATTCTCGTACCGGCCCTGGACAACCAGTTGTTTTATACTGCCACCGGTTACAGAAGCATCGAAGAACCGGCGGCGCCGCGCTCGGAGTACCTTTCCGAAATAGAACTGCAGCGATACCGTCACCTCGCCGAATTACAGACCGAGGCGACCGTCAGCACCCGGATTTTGTCCAACGTCTTCAACCTCTCCGACGCCGACAGACTGGAACCCCTGCTGGAGCGATTCGAATCGGCCAGCGGCGGCGTGGAACGGAGCCTGGCGGGACTGGGAACGTCTCCGCTGCGGCAACGTCTCGAACCGGTGTTTGACCAGTTGTTTGAACTGGGAAGCGGGCAGGAAAAGATCTTTCAGATCCGCGCGGAGGACCTGGATCTGATGGCCCAACAGCGCGCACTGATCGAGAACAATCGTGATCTTGCCGTTGAACTGGTCGCCGAGGTGGAAAGCCTCGTGGATTCGGCGCAGGCAAGCACCCAGGAAGCAACGGTCGCTTCCACGCAGACGATCCAGGTGGGAAGACAACTCCTTCTTGCACTGAACGCCATCAGCCTGATTGGCGCGGTCCTCATCGCGTGGTTGTTTGTCGGCAACGTATTATTGCGCCGTCTGGGTTTTCTGTCCGAACACATGCGTCGCATGGCCGGAGGAGATCTGAAGCAGAAAGTGGAACTGGACGGTCGCGACGAGGTGGCCGACATGGCTGCCGCCCTTGAAGTGTTCAGGCTGCATTCGATCGAAGCGCAACGGCTGAACCTCGTGGAAAAACTCGCGGAGGAACTCCGGGGCAAGAACGACGAACTGGAAAAAACACTGGTTGAACTTCAGCACGCGCAGGATCAGATCGTCATGCAAGAAAAACTGGCGGCCCTGGGGGAACTGACAGCGGGCGTCGCGCACGAGATACAGAACCCACTGAACTTCGTGAAGAACTTCGCCGAATCTTCGGAGGAACTGCTCGAGGAATTACAGGAAGAACTTCCGACGGAAGGTGGATCGATGAACGAAGAGCAAAACGACTTGGTTCGCGAAATCGGCGGCGATCTGTCGGACAACCTGCGCCGCATCCGCGAACACGGAGAACGGGCCAATCGAATCGTACGCGACATGCTGCAGATGGGGCGGGGATCCGCTGAAAAACAGTCCACCGATCTGAATGCCTTACTTGAAGAGCATACCCGCCTTGCCTTTCACAGCGCCCGGGCAAACGATTCCGATTTTCAACTCGATATAAACGAAGACCTGGACCCGCAAATGGGGGAGGTGGAGATCGTCTCCCAGGATATGGCCCGTGTATTCGTGAACATGGTCAACAACGCGTGCCACGCTACCAACGAAAAGCGGCAGGATCCGGACACCCCCTCCGAATATGTCCCCTCCCTGTGGTTGACCACCCGTCGCGAGGATGACCAGTTTGTTATCCGCATCAAGGACAATGGCAAGGGCATCCCGCCCCATGTCAGAGAAAAGATCTTCAATCCCTTTTTCACCACCAAGCCTACCGATCAGGGCACCGGTCTGGGCCTGGCCCTTTCAAATGACGTCATTCGCGAGCACGGTGGTGCGATCAAGGTGGATTCCGAACCTGGTGAATACACCGAAATGACCATCGAGATCCCGCTCGTGGCCGTATCCGCGCCCGAGACGTCTTAGACGAGGTGCCTTGGAAACGCTTTCGATGAACAGTCTATACGCTGCTGCGGCCTGGGGGTTTCCATGACCGGAGTGTCAGCGAATTCAGCACCACGCTGATGCTGGAGAAGGCCATCATGGCCGCCGCGAAGGCGGGGAAGAGGAATCCCATCGCGGCGAGCGGCAGGCCGATTACGTTGTAGATAAACGCCCAGAAGAGATTCTGCCTGATTTTGCGGATGGTTCTTCGGCTCACGTCGATCGCGCCGGCCACCAGGAAGGGATCGGGGCGCATCAGCGTGATCGAGGCCGTTTCCATCGCCACGTCCGTTCCAGAACCCATGGCTATGCCCACGGTGGCCCGGGCGAGTGCGGGAGCGTCGTTGATCCCGTCGCCGACCATGCAGACCTTCGCACCGCTTTCCGTCAGTTGCCCGACGATACGCTCCTTCTCCTCCGGCGTCGCGCCGCTGTGCGTCTCGTCAATGCCCGTCTGACGGCCAATCCGTTTCACGACGGATTCCGCATCGCCGGAAACGAGCAGCACCTCGACGTCCAGTCTCCTGAGCTCCTCAACCACCTCGGCCGCATCGGGTCTCAATGCGTCGACGAGATCAAAGCGGGCCAGGTAACTGCATCCCGATTCTCCCCGGGAGGCCAGCCAGACCACGGTAACGCCCTCGGACGGCGGAACGGCGGGCGGTGGCGGGGCATCGCACGCCTCGGCGAAGAGTTTTAGATTTCCCAGCAGGTAGCGCGCACCATCAATTTCTCCTTCGACGCCCCGGGCTACGAGATTCCTGAAGCGTTCCACCCTGGTAAGAACCAGTTTTCGTTCCGTCGCCATGTGCCTAAAAGCCGTGGCAAAGGGGTGTTCACTGCCCTGTTGCAGCGATGCCGCGACACGCAGAAGGTCGTTCTCGTCGCGGTCGACCAGGGGGATGAGGGAATCTATGCGGGGCCTGCCCTCGGTCAGGGTTCCCGTCTTATCGAAAATCACGTGGGTCAGGCCTTTCGACTGTTCCAGGGATTCGATGTCCTTGACCAGTATACCCGCCCGTGCCGCCGCACCGGCGCCCGTAACGATAGCCGTCGGCGTAGCCAGGCCCAGGGCGCAGGGACAAGCAATTACGAGCACGGAAACGGCATTGATCAATGCGGTTTCCAGTGTCACCCCCATCACGATCCACGCGGCGAACGTGATAACGGAAAGGACGACCACGACCGGAACGAAGACCGCGCTGACGCGATCCACCAATCGCTGAATATCGGGTTTGGCGGCCTGGGCGTTTTCGACCAGGCGTATCACCCGCCCAAGCGTTGATTCGCTTCCAACAGCCCGGACTTCCATTTCCACAAACCCATTGAGATTGACCGACCCGGCGACGACGAGGTCTCCGGGCGTTTTCTGAACGGGAGCACTTTCTCCGGTGATGAGCGCTTCGTCGATTTCGGTGTCTCCGAGGATTACAACGCCGTCGGCGGCCACAAGGTCACCGGGACGGCAAATCACAACATCGCCGATCTTCAACGTATGCACGGGACGTTCCTCTTCCGTGCCGGCGGTCGTTCGCACCCGTGCGGTCACGGGCCTGATGGCGAGCAATTCGCGTATCGCCTGGCCCGCGCTGCGCCGCGCACGGGTTTCGATATGCTTGCCGATCAGCACGAGGGTAATGATGATTGCCGAGGCTTCAAAGTAGAGTTGCCCCGCGGCGTCGGCGCCCAGGGTAAGCGCAAGGTACCAGCTGAAGGCATAGGCCGATGTAGTGCCCAGGGAGACCAGGACATCCATGTTCGCACCGCCGCCACGGAGCGCGTAGAAACCGCTCCTGTAGTAACGCGCGCCTATGCCGATCTGCAGGACGGTGGCCAGTGCTGCTTCCGCATATACCGGCATATGCCAGGTGAATCCGGTCCAACTTTGCAGCAGTCCCACCATCATCTGTACAAGAAACGGGAGCGTCAACGCGACCGAGACTGCCATCGCGAGACGGTCTCTGGTACCCGGGTTTTGACCGGTTTCTGATCTGGTCTGGTCGGCGGTACCGGTGGTGAGTCGAAATCCCGCCGCCGTGACGGGACCAGAGAGCGCATCCCACGATACCGTAGGCGCGACCGTCAGGGTAGCCCGTTCCAGGGCGAGGTTGACGTGGGCGGCAGATACCCCGGGTACATTGGCCAATACCTTTTCCACCCGAGCGGAACAGGCACTGCAGGTCATACCCCCTACGTGGTAGACCCGGGTTTCAGTATCCATATCGTAGTCCACGGATTGTTTGGAAGTCGGCATGACGTACTCGCGGTCGGGATGGATGCTATTGCAAGGCGGCGTTTTTCAACCCATGCGTGGCGTCGGATTCGAAGAAGAACAGCGCGTAGGCGAGACCGAGCCCCACGAGGAAAGCTACGGCAAGAATGCCACGGTCGTGACTGTGGAACTGGATTTCGGGCAATAGGTCACCAAGGGATATACATAGAAAAACGCCGGCGGCGAAGGCCATGATGTACCCGACGATTTGCAATTCTTCCATCTGGTTGAGCAATCCCACACCCTGGAAGGTCAATACCGTGACCAACGGACACAACAGGGCGAAACCGATATTGGTCAGGGTGCAAGAGCGGTTGCTGTAACCGGTCGCTCGCATCAATCCGATGATGGAGTATGCGTCAAGAGGTTTGTGAGCCATGATCGCCAGAAAGACGCCGAGACCGGCCAGGACGGCTTCCCCGTCATGCAGCAGACCGATCCGCACACTGGCGCCCAGGGCGATCCCCTCTGTAACGGTGTGCAGACCCAGGCCCAGCGCGATACCGAATACGCTGCGGGGATTTACATCGACTAGGCCATGATGGTCATGATCTTCGTGCATTTCCATCGCTTCGTGGCTGAAATCGTGCTGGTGAAAACGAAAAATGCGCAACATGACCACGATCAGGATGATTCCGAGTACGGCACACCCTATGGCGGTTTCAGCGGCGTAAGGACCGGGGATGTCTTCCAGGCTGTGCAGCAGGAGGTGATACATGGCGACGCCAAGGAGAAACCCCGCCACGAGACTCATGACCAATTGCGTGCGCGTATGTGTCAGGGTCACGATGGCCGAGAGTTTTCCACCCAGCATGGACACGGCAAATATGGCCGCGGCGTAACCCAGTAGAAGAAGAAAGATATTGGATTCCAAGATGGATCAGCCTGTCATTGTGTTGCTTGTAACGGTGCCGAGCACCGGGTCATAGCCATCCGGCAGGACGTCCCGGGTGAGCGAAAGCTTGCCCCGGTCGCCCGAAACGCATTCGTAGGGGGATTCGGACATGATGGATTTGACTTCGGCAACCGCCCACTTGTCGACGAGGGTCAGGAGACGCGGAGCGAGATAATGCAGTCCCGTCTGCAGGTCTTTCCAGTAGACTTCGCCGAAGAGTCGGCCATACCCGACATGCACTGGAGGCACAACTGTGAAACCGCTTCCCAGAAAGAGCACCAGGAGCAATCCGTACAGCATCATTCCCATAGGGATGGTAAGTCATATCGGGCCTCGAATGGACCGGTTCCGCGTCAGACGCTTCCAGACTCGCAGCCAGGGCCTGGTCAGGGGACGGATATTGAGCATCAGGTCTTCGAACCCGCTGCGCATGGCGCCGGCTCGAAACCTCCAGATAATGAGGCCGAGCAACGCAAAGGCGCCACCCCAC
The DNA here is from genome assembly GCA_965262815.1 of bacterium. Taxonomy (GTDB): domain Bacteria; phylum JAAXHH01; class JAAXHH01; order JAAXHH01; family JAAXHH01; genus JAAXHH01. Next base: position 2,103,138 of record OZ253560.1, read on the forward strand.
TGCAGAAACTGAAGGGTTGGGGATTCGGACGGACCCAGATTGACGGAAATCGTCAATCCCGCGGCCAGGAGCATGATGTCGATGGCGATACCCAGGGTGGCGGTTACCACGATGACCGAAGTAACGTACACGGCCGCGAATCGCGCACCGAACCGGCTCATGATAATCACGATCGTGCTCGTGTTGGTGGCTGGCCCGGTCATCAGGAAAATCAGGGCGGCACCCGGGCTGAATCCCTTGGCCACCAGCGCGGCGGCTATTGGTGTGCTGGCCGAGGCACAGATGTAAAGGGGCACGCCAACGAGGATCATGATGGGATAGGATAGCCATCGCGCGTATTCGTTAGACATCATGTCGGCTGGAATGACAAGAAAGAGCACGCCGCCCAGCGCAATGCCGACGATCAGGGCGAAAAGGATATCGTCGGCGATTTCCACGAAGCCGTAGCGCATGATATGCCGGACGATCTGCTTGAAGTCGAGACCGGGATATTCTTCTTCGACGATATCTTCTTTGGAGGTCTTTGCGACTTTTTGCTGTTGCGCCTCATTCAGTTCGCGATAGAAGCCCGGTTTAACCCACGATCCGAACCTCCAAAAGGAAGCGACGGTCGATATCCCTTTAAGCCACCTTACCATCAGTATCTTCATGGCGGAAGGGCTGACGTAGCAATCGTCCCTTTCGGACAGGAGAGTTTCATGAGCCGCATGGTCATGGTCGTGTCCATGACATTGGTCGTGCACGTGATCATGGTGGTCGTGATCGCGGTGATCGTTGTGGTTATGGTCGCCCGTCCTGGCTTCGCCGCTATCGTCTCTGATAAGGCCGATGCAAAAGATACCCGCCACGACCGCGGTAATAAAACTGATGACGGGCCTTATCACGGCTACGACGAACCCAAAGAACGCGTTAGTGACGAGAATCGAATCCGCCCCGGTTTCCGGTGCCGTGATCAGGAACGACATGCAGGAGGAACGCGATGCGCCTTTCCGCCGCATTTCCGCTACAACCGGAACAACGGAGCAACTGCACAGCGGCACGGGAACGCCGACCGCGGCGCTCACACTTACCGACCTGAGACTGTCGTCCTGAAGCCATTTCAATATGGCTTCGCGTGATATGAAAACATGAATCAGGCCGGAAAGCAGCAGACCCAGAATCAACATGGGGGCGAGCAGGAGGAAGGACATCCAGATAAATTCGAAGTATGCGGTGAGTAGATTCACAAACTCGACGACCATTAAACCGCCTCCCGCCGTGATTTAAACGCGGAAAAACCAGGCTGTTAAAGTAAGGTATTGTATTTCGTCAAACAGAACACGGATCGGCCTGGCTGGACTTACAGGGAAAGATACCGACGCATGCGCAAAGTGCAATCAGAAAACATTGTAACGTCTTCATGAATACTAAACAGCCGTAGATCTTGCCATATCGCTTTTTCTGCCACCAGACTTACGCCAGATCGATTGAGATTATCTGTTGTGCTGCCAAATATAACATGGTATAAAATGGAAAGCATGAGTAAGGTATGTCGGAACCCGCTACGCCTGCTTCCCGTCTTACGGTTCCAGGACAAGGATCGCGCTGGATCCCGGATCGGAGCCTTGTTATGGATTTCGAAACGTACGAACTGGAGAACGCTTTCTACGACGAGATTTCCTGCCCGACGGCACGCCTCGCGATCATTGCCGTTATCTCTACGAAGCCCTGCTCCGCCTTCCCGTTGAAGAGCTCGTTCGCATCCAGGAATGGGTTAATCATTCCTTTTCAAGTGAAGGCATCACGTTTACGGTTTACGGCGACGAGGTGGCCAACGAGCGTATCATGCCGGTCGACTGTCTGCCCCGGATCATTTCCGCGAGTGAATGGCGGCAGCTCGAAGCAGGACTTTCTCAGCGCTTGAAGGCATTGAACCGGTTCCGTGCCGATGTCTCTACGGACCCGCTCGTATCGTTGAAGACGGAGTCATTCCCATCGAAATGGTTAGGGGATGTCCCAGTACCGCGTGGAAATGCGGGGAGTGCCCGTACCTCATGGTACGTACGTCGCGGTCTGCGGAACCGAACTGGTGTGCACGAATGAAGGTTTCCACGTACTCGAGGACAACCTGCGCGTGCCCTCCGGCGTGGTGTCCTACATGGTCGCCAACTGGAAAGCTGTCAAGACCAATCTACGAAGGTTGTATCGCAGTTGCCGGGTGCGGGAGGTCGAGCATTGCGGCGGCCTGCTTCGGGAAACGTTGCGCGAACTCGCGCCTCGCGATCAGCCGGACCCATGCGTCTTTCGATCCGACTCCCTGCTGGGTCTGCCCGGTCTGATGAGCGTATACAAGGCCGGAAATGTGACCCTGGTCAACGCGCCGGGTACAGGCGTTGCGGACGATAAGAGCGTATATGCATTCGTGCCGGACATGATACGCTATTACCTGGATGAAGAACCGTTGCTTCAAAACGTGAAGACCTATATCTGCCGACGGCCGGAAGATCTCGAATTCACGCTGGACAACCTGCAGAATCTCATCGTGAAACGGGTGGGTGAGTCCGGGGGATACGGCATGCTGGTCGGTCCCTACTCAACGCCCATGGAACGGGACGCCTACGCCCGGGAAGTTCGGGAAAACCCCGCCGATTTCATCTCGCAGCCTGTACTGGACCTGTCACGCGCTCCCTGCATGATCGAGGGGCGGGCCGCGGCGCGGCACGTGGACTTGCGCCCCTTCGTGCTGCACGGCCGTGAGACCCGCATCGTCCCGGGCGCATTCTGCCGCGTGGCGCTGCGCGAGGGTAGCCTGGTCGTCAACTCCAGCCAGGGCGGCGGTGGCAAGGACATCTGGGTCCTGGGGGATTGAATGCTGTCTAGAAGCGGACAGGGCCTATACTGGATGGCCCGGTACCTCGAGCGTGCTGCGCACCTGTGCCGGTTGATGCAACTGCAGGTGGAAACCCTGGTGGACCGCCCGTTGCGGGAGATTCATCTTGGCTGGAACCGCGTATACAGCAGTATGAACCAGTCTCCACCCGCCGGAACCCTGGAAGCTTTCGGCAGCGATGACTACACGCTCGCCGATTCATACACCCTGGCCGACCACCTCACTTTCGAATCCATGATGAATCCGGAATCCATCTGGAACTACTTCGCGTACGCACGGGAGAACGTCCGGGAGGTACGCAACGACTTCAGCGCCGAAATGTGGCTGTCGCTGAACATGGCTTATCTTCGACTGCAGTGATTGAACATACAGGAGATCTGGAAGGCTGCGCCCGAGTCGTTCTATGCCGGGACGGCGAAGGAAATCAACACGTTCACCGGTGTGACCGACGCGACCATTTATCGTGACGACGGCTGGCATTTCAACCAACTTGGCAGATACATCGAACGGGTGCAGCTTTCCGCCTCGATATTACTGGCACAGATTGCTGCGCAAGGTCGGCAGGACGAGTCGTTCGAGCAAGGAGGCGTCAGCAATCGGCACCGCTATGCGTACCCTTGTCCGAAACAGAAGGAATGACGTGACGGAATGGAACACCACGCTCGATCGATACGGAACCAGCCGCCTCTCTATTCCATATCACGGACAGTTTCGGCAATACGAAGCACGATCTGCATCTGTACCGGGAGCACCGGTCGCTTGATATATCGGCTCGGTCCACTGTCGAAAAAGAACCTGCGGTTTCGCCGCCGGAAAGGTGCGAGGAAGGAGCATGGAATGCCCTTCGCAGCTGGAGGGATTCATTCCATCACCGGGACTTTCTGAATCACAGCGGTTTGACCCGTACTTCCGCAAACCTCGTGGTTTTTGTTAAACGAAACGGGGTCGAGCGCGCCGCCGATCCACTCGTATCACTGCAACGGCTGTCTGATATGGTCTACACTCGATTCGAATATGTGCCGGGCAGCACTTCGATTTCCTCCACCATCGAATACATTCTGAATACCGGACGGGGAGTATGCCAGGACTACGCCCATGTCATGATCGCCATCGCGCGGACCTGGGGCATACCGGCCCGTTACGTATCTGGATATCTCCACGATGCAACGGCGGACGATGCGGAGAACGGGAGAACGACGTCGCACGCCTGGCTGGAATGCCTGTTGCCCGGACTCGGCTGGGTTGGATTCGATCCCACCAATTCGACCTTCGTCGACGAACGGCATGTACGCGTTGCCGTGGGTAGGGACTACCAGGACGTTTCCCCCACAACGGGTGTGCTGCACGGCGGGAGGGATATCCGGATCGAGGTGGAAGTGCGCATGCAACCATTTTCAAGTACCCGTTCCGATATATAGCGTGATCAACTAGAGGAACCGCACCGATGAATGGCATCGACCTTCCTGCGGCCATGTCCGAACTGCAGGCTGCGTCTTCGTTCCGGGAAATCCACACCGTGGAGACGCTGAAGGAGGATCTGCTTGGCCGCATAGCCGAATTCAGGCTTCCCGTTCCCCATACCTGGGAAACCGAAGCCGGGCGGTTGCGCCGGAGCGTGCTGGAGGAGGTAGTTTTCAAGGGTGTTCCCGACGAATGGAGATCGTGCGATCTCGAAATCAAATGGAATGGGGTCATCGATACCGGCAAGGGGTACCGGATTCGAAAGCTGACCTACACGGCATTGCCCGGTCTGGTCATTCCAGCCCTGCTCTACGAGCCCGATCGTCTCGAGGATTCAACACCGGGTGTACTGAACTTGAACGGGCACGTCGGACCACCGGGCAAAGCGGTGGAATACAAGCAGGTGCGATGCGTCAACCTGGCCCGGAGGGGCATGGTGGCACTGAGTCCCGAATGGCTGAGTTTCGGTGAACTGCAAGGATCGGGATACCAGCACAACAACTCCAGCTACCTGGATCTCTGCGGAATCGCCGGAATCGCCGTATTCTATCTCGCCATGAGCCGCGCGCTGGACTTACTGTTGATGCTGGATCACACCGATCCCGAGCGCATCGCCGTTACCGGCTTATCCGGCGGCGGATGGCAGACTATAGTCCTCGCCGCCCTGGACACGAGGGTGCGCCTGGCTGTTCCCAACGCCGGATACATAGACCTGGGCAACCGCATCGAGCACCCGGCCGACCGGGGCGACATCGAGCAAAACGCTGCGGACCTGGCAGCGACGGCCGACTATCCCATGCTCACGGCCATGCTGGCGCCCCGGCCGGCCCTGTTGCTATACAACCAGTATGACGACTGCTGCTTCCAGACAGCCAGGGCGAAACCCGCGGTATTCGAACCCGTTCGACCACTTTATGCTTCCCTCGGAAGGAATGCCGCATTTCAGTTTCATAACAACATCGATCCGGGAACCCACAACTACGAACTCGAACACCGGGAACGATTCTACCGGTTTCTGAACCATCATTTTCTAAGCGGCGAGCAGCTCCGCGACGAGGAAATACCGTCGGATGACGAGGTGCGCACAGAAGAGGAATTGACCGTCGGAACGCCGCGGGGGAACGCAGATTTCATTACCCTGGCCCGATCCGTAGCGGATGGTTTGAAACGAGCGTCACCTCCGCGGGAATCATTCGCGCTGCGTCGCTGGCAACAGACGGGCAGGGAACGGCTTAAATCGGTTTTGCGTTACCGGCCTCTTCCAGCCGAAAAGGTCGTTATGGTGTCTTCGACGCACCAGAACGGATACCAATTAGCATGCAGCCATTACCACCTGGACGGTGGTTGGATCCTGCCGGTGGTGGAAGCCTCTCCATCGAAAAACGGCATAGGCAGAACGCGTCTGATCCTGACGGATGAAGGGCAGAAAGGAGCGGAATCCCCAGTGGAGGACATCCTGCGTGAAGGATCCAAGGCGGTGTTGGTTGAACTGATTATGCAGGGAGCGTGCGAACTGGGCAAGGCACCGCATCAGTGGACAATGATGGTTTCCTCGAGTGGTGGGAGGATGCTGGGTATCCAGGTTGCCCAGCTCGTGGCGGTCATGAGCCACGTCCGAACGCCCGTGCTGGGCTTGACCGCTTGCGGTCCCGTGTCTTCCGTGGTTGCCCTCATGGCATCGGCCCTGTATGACGGAGAAGTGGATGAAGTCGTTCTGCACCGGGGACTGAGCAGCTTGCGCCGGTTAATCGATGCACCCGGAAGGTATGAATCCATGTCGTCACTTTTCTGTTTCGGCCTGTTGCAATCCTTCGATATCGAGGATCTCATCGCGCTGATCCACCCCGCCCGGGTCGACCTGAGATCGGTCGCGGACCTATAACGCACCCTTGATGGCGTCTATGACGAGGCGGGGAGGCAATGTGCGCAGGCACAGGGCGCCCCGGGAGAACGTCGACGTGAGGGGTTCGTGCCTGCAGGTCATGAAACAACCCCTGCATTGGAGGTAGTCCGGATGGGAGACGGTATGCTGGTTTGGGTAGCCGTAGGCATCCGGATAGGGGAAAAAGTACCCGAGATGACTGTCCGGACAAACACACACCGTGGGTCTGCCCAGCACCGTGGAGACGTGGCTAAGACCCGAATCGAGCCCGACGAAAAGACGGGCCTCCCTGATCAACAATACCGCTTCGGGCAGGGTAGTTTCGAGATCGAGAATGCGGATGTTGGGCAAATTCATCCTGTCCAGTTCAACACCCGTCCCGGGCTCAACAAGCGCGACGAAAAGTTGATCAGGAAACGCACTGATGATCTTCTTCCAGAGTGACAGGGGATAGTCTTTCCTCGGATTGTTGCTGGAGGGCTGCCAGCCGACGAATTTCCCCGGTTCCAACCCAAACCGCCGGCACTCCTCCGTCCCCGAACCGATGAAACCCAGGTCGGGTCTCCACCGTTCCCCGGGATCTGCCCCGACCCCGCATCGTTCGAGCACATCACGGATATAGTACCCATTGTGGTCGAGGATATGGCGCCCGTTGGTTTCCGCGCCGGATTCTTCCCGGGCCTTGTGTTTCGCCACGATTTCGAAATCGGCGGGATAGGGCCGTTCAGGCGCAAGGCCTCCTCCCAGGTAGTAGCCTTCGTAGATGAATTTGCGGTCCGCCCGCAACGCGGTGAGCAGAGATCCCAGTGCGAACAGGCCGCCGTAGAACGTGTGGATATCTGCGATGACGTACCGGAACGATTGGTTCAGTATGCGCTCAAGTGGAGCTGGACCGATACCGGTTCCACCCTCCTGCCCGGCAGGATCAGGAAACGGGAAGAAGACATCTACGTAAGGTTCGACGACCGGTCTTACCTGGGACCTTCCCAGAAACCAGATTGGATGGGGATGAAACCACTGGCGCAACCGTTTCAGATGTCCCGTGGCCAGCACGAGATCCCCGATCCGCCCCCACGCCGCGTACAGTACGGGCCGTGGCTCTGCGCTCATCCTGGGCAGGACAGGAACCGGCCATTCGATGGCCCGGTTGCGCAAACCGCGGTTTCGGTACCAAAAATACACCCGGTATGCAAAGTCGTTGAACAGTTTCCACATGGATTTTCGGTGTATGCGCGGATCGGACTGGCAACGAAGGACGCAACGTCTGAATCGAGCCACGGTTTTTTGAATGATGTCCCTTACTGCGTGGTATAAGTATACTTGACAGGTTCTACTGATATTACGTTATTTGGGCCGGCCCGGCAAGGCGACAATGGCGGCCTGGAGTAGTGTTAAATCGTTAAGGAGCTCGTAATTGATGATCTTCCGCATACTGAGATGGTGCGCGCCGGTAGTATGCCTGGCAGGCGTACTGGTGTCGACAGGCTGTAGTGAAAGCGGCAGCGCCGCCAACGAAGCGGTCGTCGAGAAGGAAAAGCGGGCCATGAACGTGGTCACCCGGGTGATTCAACCCCGTGAATTCGTCAACCACCTCAGACTGGTCGGCGAGGTCAAACCACTTCGACGGGTCGTGGTGAGTATCGAAGCCAGTGGGCTGTTAAAGACCATCGAAGTGGAAAAGGGCCAATCGGTGCGACAAAACACCGTGCTGGCTCGGATGGATGATGAATTGCTCAAAGCAGCCGCGGATGAGGCCGAAGCGGCGCTGAACGCCAGCGGCCTTACGCTGCGAAACCAGAAAAGGTTATTGGACCAGCACGCGCTGGCCGAGTCGGTGTACCTCGACACCAAGTTCCGTAACGATATGGACCGTGCGCGGCATGATCAGGCCATGGTCTACTTGAGCAAGACGGTCATCCGAGCGCCGATCTCGGGCGTGGTGGACAGCCGCAAGATGGAAGTGGGTGAACTGGCCACCCCTGGAAGAGAGTTGGTGGACCTGGTCGACATCGATCGCGTCAAGATCGTGGCGGGTGTTCCGGAGCGCCATCTCAAGCACGTCAGGGAAGGAACCCGTGCGACGCTGACGTTTCCGGCCTACCCGGAGATGAGCCTCGAAGAAACTATATCCTATATCGGAACGACGCTCGACCCGGGCAATCGTACCCTATCCATTGAAATCACGCTGGACAACCCGGACCACAGGCTGAAGCCCGAAATGGCCGTCACGATCCGAGTCGTCAAGGACTACATACCCCAGGCGATCGTTATTCCCCAGGATGCCGTGATCGACACGGACCGGGGCCGGATGGTCTTCGTCGCCGAAAACAACGTTGCCCGGTCCGTGCCGATTGTCCTGGGGTCGGTCTCAGGGGATCAGGTACTGGTTTCCGAAGGACTGTCGGCTGGTGATACCCTGATCGTCGTCGGCCATAGAAACCTGGTGAACGGTGAGTCCATTCAGGTTAGAAACGAAAGGATGTAACGCAGTGGCGGTTACCGCCACAGACATCCTCTGGAGTATTCCTTAGTGAAAGTTTCTGACCTGGCCATCAGTAACAGGACCAGTATTTTTGTTATGACCGGGGCCGTCATTTTCCTCGGTTTCGTGTCCTACCTGTCCCTCCCACGCGAATCCACTCCTTCGATCTCCATACCGATCGTATTCGTCGCCACACCCTACTTCGGGGTGTCTCCCGCTGACATTGAAAACCTCGTTACCCAACCGATTGAGAAGCACCTCGAAGAACTCGCCAACGTAAAGGAGATTTCTTCTACTTCCAGCGAGGGCATCTCGACCGTAATCATCGAGTTCGAAACCGACGTAGACATCAACAACGCGATCCAGAAGGTCCGTGAAGAGGTCGACCTCGCGCGTACTGAAATTCCGGAAGACGCGGAAGAATCGACCATCAGGGAGATCAATTTCGACGACATCCCCATCCTGGTAATCAACGTCGCCGGCACCCACAGTCTCGTAACGTTGAAAGACATCGCGGAAGATCTGGAACAGCGAATCGAACAGATTTCCGGCGTGCTGGACGTCACAGTAGCCGGTGGTCTGGAAAGGGAAGTCCAGGTCAATGTCGATCCGGACAGACTGGTGTACTATGGCCTGGAACTCGGCGATATCATCGAAACGATTCGTGAGGAAAACCTGAACATGCCCGGAGGTTCGATCCAGGCCGGTACGCTGAGGTACGCGGTCAGGGTTCCGGGCGAATTCACGACTCCGGAGGAAATCGGGGCGCTGGTCGTCAAGACGCGGAATCGACAACCCATCGCCATTGAGGACGTAGCCGAGGTTCGATTCGGATTCAAGGAGGAGGCGACCTACGCCCGCTTGAACGGTCTGCCTTGCGTCTCCCTGAACGTTCAGAAACGAAGCGGGGAGAACCTGATTCAGATCGCAGACGCGGTCAAGGAACAGTTGGACTTAGAGCGTGAGCGGTTGCCGAAGACTGTACACCTGGCTGTACTGGCGGATCAGTCCAAGGACATCAGGTCCATGATCAGCGACCTGGAAAACAACATCATTTCGGGGTTGATCCTGGTGGTCTTCGTACTGTTCATGTTCATGGGCGTCCGCAACGCGCTTTTCGTGGCCATCGCGATCCCGCTGTCCATGCTGATCTCCTTCATGGTGATCGAGGCACTGGGTTACACGCTGAACATGGTCGTGCTGTTCAGCTTAATCCTGGCCCTCGGGATGCTCGTGGATAACGCGATCGTCATTGTCGAAAACATCTACCGGCATCGCGAGGAAGGCGCTCCTTTGATCCGGGCAGCCCGCGAAGGCGTGGGTGAGGTGGCCGTGCCGGTGTGCACGTCTACGCTCACTACCCTTTGCGCCTTTGTCCCCTTGCTGTTCTGGCCCGGCATCATCGGCGATTTCATGAGCTACCTTCCAGCCACGCTGATCATTACGCTGTCGGCCTCTCTGTTCGTCGGTCTCATCATTAATCCCACCGTATGCTCCGTATTGCTCACGGTTAACATCAACCGGCAGGACCAGCGGTGGTTGATGATCGTGCGGCAGCGGTACAGCCGGTTTCTCACGTGGTCTCTGGCGCATAGGGCGTCGGTCATGGTGGTCACTGGCAGTACGCTCGTTGGTATGATCGTACTCTACGTCTTGATCGGCAAGGGCGTGGAGTTCTTCCCGGAAACGGAGCCCAATCAGGCCTATATCGACGTCAATACCGCGATCGGTACCAAGCTGGACGTCTCGGATGAAATTGTCAGCCAGGCGGAAGCGTTCATCCAGGGCCTACCCGACATGAGCCAGTACGTCGCGAGCGTAGGAGCCTCTCCGAATCCGCAGGATTTCAGCGCGGGAGGCGGGGGTACGCCTCACAAGTCCAGGATCATCGTGGACTTTCTCGAGAGGCAGGACCGAGCGCAGTCCTCCTTCGATACGGTGGAAATGCTCAGGGAGCGGATGGAGAATCTCATCGGCGCGGACGTGGAAATCATCACGCCTCAAACCGGTCCGCCCACGGCGGCGCCTGTGAATATCGAGATCGTCGGGGAGGATTTCGCCGTGCTCAGCAGGCTGGCCGAGGAAGCCGTGCTGCTTATCGAAAACATACCCGGCCTGGTGGACCTGAAGGACGACTATGACTCTGGAAAACCGGAATTGAAAGTAGAAATCGACCGTGAACAGGCCGCGCTCCTGGATCTGAACACTGCCGAGATAGCCCGTGCGATACGCACGGCCATCAATGGCACGGAAGCCTCCAAGTACCGTGTAGGGGAGGAAGAATACGACATCGTGGTGCGATTCGCTGAACACGAGCGGTCCACTTTCGCCGATCTTGAACGGATTCATATTAACCATGACGACGAGTTGATTTCACTGATCACCCTGGCTCGCACCCGCGTATCCGGTGGAGTCGGCTCCATCAGACGGAAGGACCAGGAGCGGGTGCTTACCATAGAAGGCGACGTGGAAGGCCGGCTCGCCAATGACGTGCTCATGGAGGTGCAGGAGGTACTCGACGACCTGACCCTGCCGGAGGGCTATACCTTGCGATACGCCGGTGAGAACGTCGACCAGGACGAAGCTACCGCGTTCCTCTCCAAGGCCTTTCTCATCGCCCTGATCCTGATCTCCCTCGTGCTGGTCACGCAGTTCAATTCCATCACCATGCCCTTAATCATCATGATGTCCGTCGTGCTGTCGCTCATCGGCGTCCTTTTCGGACTGATCGTGACGGCAACGCCCTTCGGCATCATCATGACCGGTATCGGCGTAATCAGCCTGGCCGGGGTGGTCGTAAACAACGCCATTGTGCTGATCGACTATATTCGAAAACTTCGGAACCGCGGACTGGATCGACGGGAAGCGATCGTACAGGGCGGTGTGACCCGATTACGGCCGGTTCTGTTGACGGCGATCACCACCATCCTTGGTCTCATTCCCCTGACCACGGGGTTCAGTTTCAATTTCATGACTATGACCCTGGAAGTAGGTGGTGAAAGTTCGCAGTGGTGGGGTCCCATGGGCGTGGCGGTGATCTTCGGACTGACCTTCGCCACGGTACTGACACTGATCGTGGTACCCGTCATGTACGATTTCATATCGGGTTGGACGGAGCGCGGTAATGGGGAAGTGACGGAGGAGGAAGGCCGCGGCCGGGATACCGAACCTGCCGTGAACCAGCCCGTGCCGGCGGTTTGACCGGAAGCAACAGGGTGAATCCGGAGGATATCATGATTCGCGGAATGATAAGAGTTCTGTTGGCATTCTTTTTACTGGTAGGTACCACATACCCGATGTCGGCACAGCAAGACGAAGAACCCGCGCAGCAGGACGGTGGCATCGTCCTTACGCTGGAACGGGCCGTCGGACTCGCCATGAAAAACAATGAATCCCTGTTGAGTTCGCGGGTCGAGATGGACCGGGCGCGGGCGCAGGTCAGGGAGGCCTTTTCAGAAGCGCTGCCGCAACTCGATTTCAACAGTACCTTTACCCGGAACTGGTCATTGCCCGTTTTCACATTCGGCGGACAGCAGTTCAAGGCGGGAACCGACAATGTGATCAACTTGGGGCTTGATCTTTCACAGACCATCTACCGGGGCGGACAGGTCGGTTCCGGTTTGAAGATGGCTCGATATTACCGACAGATATCGGAAACCAACACCCAACATGTGCGGGAAAACATCGTGCTCATGGTACACAACAGTTACTACGATGTCCTCCTGGCTGAAGCGATCGTGGAGGTTTCCCAGGCGGCGTATGATCGCGCGGTAGCCCAGTACGAAAGGGTCCAACGGTTTTACGAAGCCGGTACGGTGTCCGACTACGATGTCCTCAGGTCGAAGGTGGAATTGACTAACGCCCATCCACCAGTTACCCAGGCCAGGAACCGCCTTACCATTTCACAGGCGAACCTCAAACGCCTGATTGGATTGCCGCAGCGGTTACGGATACGGTGTACGGGCAATCTCGACGTCGATGTATCCAGCATACCAGATGATATCGACACGGCTGTGAGCGAGGCACTGTCCAATCGATCGGACCTGGAAGCGGCGCAGTTGCAGGCCGCGATGAACGACGCGTCGATCCGGTTCGCCCGGGGGGAAAACCGTCCCGACATATCGCTTTCCGCCGGATACCAGATGCAGGCACAGGTAAACGACTCCCGTTTCAAGTCTCTCGCGTTCAACGATTTCTCGAGAAGCTGGAACACGCTGCTCAACGTATCCTTTCCGGTGTTTGACGGCAGGCAGAACTCGGGTCGAATCATGCAGGCCCAGGCGGATTTCGAACAGTCGCGGTACAGCGAACGCCAGCTCAGGAACCAGATTGAAGTGGATGTCACCGAGGCCATGTTGAATGTGATCGAAGCGGCGGAACGTGTAGAAGCGGGTGCGGAGGTTGTTGAACTGGCCAGCCGCGGATTGGTCATCGCCCAGGTGCAATACGAAGGCGGCATCAGCACGCAGCTCGAACTGATCGACGCTCAGCTCACCCTCAAGCGGGCCGAGACCGATCACGTAACCGCAAGGTACGACTACGTCACGGCCGCCTCGAAGCTTCAGAGCGTCCTGGGATTGTTGGACTTTCAAACAGACGATTAAAGTAAAGGTATTCCTATCGAGCGGGTCCCGGTCCCCGGTAGGAGCGTTCGAACGGAAGACCAAAGGGTTCCTCGAAAGGTCGAAAGGGAACCAGGTCCGCGATTTCCTGCACCTGCGCCATGACCGCCTCCGGAAGCGGCCCGGCTTCCACGTAACCGACGTTCTGTTCGACCTCGGCGACCGACCTCGAACCAGACAGCACCGTGGAAATGAACGGGTTGGTGATCACCCAGCGGATCGCCAGTTCCGGTAGGGGCATACCCAGTTCCGACACCAGGTCGTACAGCCGCCTGAACTGCTCGCGGCGGGGTGGTGACAACCACGGGGCGCCGTTTTCCACCTGTTCGGTGTAGCAGGCGGCCAGCGCGCCCTGCTGAAGAGGCGATCCCACGATGATGCCCATGTTCTGTTTCACGGCTTTGGGGATCACCGCGTGCCGGGCTTCCTGCCAGAGCAGGCTGTAGTTGAATGCCGTGAGTACCACGTCGTACGCACCGGTCGCTATGATGTCGGGCAGTGTATACGCCGTGGTCCCTCCAAGACCGGTGTGACGGATTATACCTTCGGACTTCAGTTCCGCGAGCAACTCGCATACGGGTCCATGAAACTTCTCCCAATCCGTGTACCAGTCATACTGGCCGGGACGATCCGGTTCGTGGATCATGAGTATATCGATCGTGTCTCTCTTCAGCAGTTCCAGGCTGGTCTCCACGGACCGCCGCAACTGGTCCTTGTCCCGGGGTTCGAAGGGATCGGGACGGCCGCCAAGCTTGGTCGTTAGGAAGTAGGGTTGTTCCACGCCTTCCAGGGCCTCGCCCAGCACTTCCTCCGAATCCCTGTAAGACGGCGCCGTGTCAACACAGTTTATGCCCAGTTCCAGTCCTCGTCGAACCGCGCGCACGGCCTCTGCTCGGTCTGCGCCGTAGGACGAAACAAACAACCCGCCGAGTCCGATCTCACTGACCCGGATTTCCGTCTTTCCCAGGATCCTGTATCGCATGGCCACCTCGCGAATCGCGTACCCTGAACTTGACATTGACTGAATGGATTGTATATAGTCTCACCATTGAAACGCCAGTACATATTTGGTTGTCCGGCTTACTATAAATCATGCCGGTTCGAGCCGGATCAGGCTGCCGAACCGTCGGGTTTCCGGGGAGAACGCCGAATGCCTTACAAGCTCCAACCTGGCCAGATGTACATGATGCCGACCCATTTCGGTCCGGGACTGGGCCCGAGGCGGGGACCGGACGGACGCAGATTCGATTGCAGAGATTCCCCGCGGGCCACTTCCTACTCCGTGAGTTTCCTGACCAGGGCGGGACAACTTGAAGCCCTGCTTCCAGTGGGATTCGGTTTGGGTGGCGAACCGGTGGTTACCGTGACTGTCTCCTATCTGACCGAAGTTGCATGGCTGGCCGGGAGGGGATACAATACACTGGGAGTGAGTTTCCCGGCTGAATACAAAGGGAGCGCAGACCGTGCCAGGGGTCCCTTCCTCGCCGTGTTGTGGGAAAACCTCGCCGACCCGATCCTGACGGGAAGGGAACAACTGGGGTTTTCGAAGATCTATTGCGCGATCCCTTCGCCCGTTGTCCTGAACGGAGAGACCCGCTGCACGGCGGACTGGCTTGGATTTGCCTTCATGGACATGTGCCTCACGGAGATGAAAAGGTCGCCTGACCAGGGAGCAGGTGTACCCGCAATCGAGGAAGATGGTCCTGTTCATTCGGGGACCCTGCACTACAAGTATATTCCCAGAACCGGCGAATGGGGTACGGCCGACGCCGAGTACGCCGTGTTGACCCCGTCCGCCACCCCGAACCGCAGCGTGACCGCGCAGTGGCACGGCAAAGGCAGCGTAGTGTTCCACCGGGCCACGTGGCAGGATCTGCCGACCCAGTATCATATCGTAAACGCGTTTCAGGAACTGGACCAGGTCGACTTTCGCGGTGCAAGTATCGTCGAGACCGTCGGCGGCAAGGACTTGAGCGATCAGCGTATTTTAAGATAACCGGAGCGCCCGGTCTACGAGACGGGTTCGTTACTCGCGGAGCACCCATGACATACCAGGACGACGCAGGCAATCGAATCTTTCACCGCGCCCGGAAAGAACATTGGCCCCGGATCTCGCACGGAAAGGGATGTTATCTGTATGACGCGGAAGGCAGGGTCTATCTGGATGCCTGCGCCGGGGTACACGTGATCAGTATCGGTCACGGGGTCGAGGAAATCGCCGAGGCCATGGCCGCCCAGGCCCGCAAAGTCGCCTTCGCCTACGGCCAGTTCATCAGTCAGCCCCAAATCGACCTCGCCCGAAAGATTACTGAAATGACCCCGGAGGGCATGGGGCGCGTGTTTTTCGTTTCCGGCGGATCAGAGGCCACGGAAACCGCCATGAAGATCGCGCGGAAATACCACATCGAATCCGGAAACCCGTCCAAGTACCAGGTCATATCCTGCTGGCAGAGCTGGCACGGAAACACGATCGGCGCCCTGTCCATGTCTGGCCGTTCGGCCTGGAGGAAGGACTACACGCCATATCTGCTGGATTTTCCCCACATATCGCAACACAGCACCGACGAGCTGGAGCGCGTGATCCGGCAGATTGGAGCGGAATACATATCCGCGTTCATCGTCGAACCCGTGCTGGGAACATCGGCCGCCGGACTGACACCGCCCGACGATTACTTCAGGACGGTCAGAGAGATCTGCGATCACTACCGGATTCTCATGATCATTGATGAAGTCGTTACCGGCTACGGCAGGACCGGGGTCAACTTCGGGATCGACCACTGGGGCGTTGTTCCGGACCTGATGGCGACCGGAAAAGGACTGAGCAGCGGCTATACCCCGATCGCCGCGACCATCGTGCGAGACGAGATTTACGAGACCATTTACGAAACCGCTCCGGCGTTCGTTCACGGCCATACCTATGGCGGCAATCCCCTGTCCTGCGCCACCGCCCTGGCGGTGCAGGAATATGTCGAAAGTCACGATCTCATAAGACGTTGCGCGGAAATGGGTGATGTAATGCTTGAACAGTTGCAGACGTTGACCGACCTGTCCATCGTGCGAACCGTACGGGGCAAGGGACTGCTCTGCGGGATCGAATTCGCGGCGGACAAAGACCGGGGGGTTCCCTTTGATCCCGCCCTGGGTGTGACAGGCCGCATCGTGAAAGAAACCTTCGACCGGGGTGTGCTGATCATGCCCGGCGCACCGGGTCCCTTGGACGGGGTCAACGGCGATCACGTCGCTATCAGCCCGCCCTACACCGTCACCGAAGACGAGGCTTCCCGGATAGCCCGGGTACTCCGGGAAGCCGTGGAAACGGTCGAGCGGACGCTTTGATCCCTACTGCATGTAATTTTTGACACCCAGGTCGAAGTAGGACCGATAGGCTCCGTCGGCGAACAGCTGGCTGAAGGATCGCGTGTACTGGAGCACCGTGGTCATCAGTTGGCTGTTCACCCGCTTCGGATGGGCCTGCTGCCTCAGGTTCACGAAGGCGCGGATAATCACGCTGCGGCTGTCCGTCGGAAGGTACCGCACGTTCTCCGCGAATTCGTCCAGGAGTCCGTCGGGGTAGAGATAATACTCGACGTTCGAGAGATAGAAAACGGATACGCGATCACCCCGTTCCCGCACGAAGCGCCCGATGGCCTTGAGGGCGTGGCTGCCTGCGAAGTCCCCCGTGACGGGTATGATGGCATTCCGCGCCTGCATGCCCCGGATGAACCGGTAGTCCTCGTCCGAATTGAGAAAGTTGCCAAGGTCACCTTCAAGATCCCGGCCCAGCAAGAAGGACCGATAGGTGATGAAGGCGATCCCGCGGTTTCCATCCGACCGGTACTCCCACTTCAGATCCAGGTGCCGCTCGAAAAAACTCCGGTACAACTCGGATACACGCAAGTAATCTTCGTCGCTCAAGGAAACTCCAAACGTCCGAATTTGCGCCAGAATGCCTTCAAGGTTGCGACGGTAGTGATCAGCGGCGCCGGGTGTGTGGTCTAAGTACGCCACCAGATCTTCGATCGAGGGGTTCCGGTCGTTGACCACGGCACTTGAAAGGGGTTTGCTGAAGAGCAGGGAAAGGAAATCCATTCTCGTTTCCGCCAGCGCGAAGATGGCCTTGTAAATCAAATGCTCGATAAGGTTGTCGCGGCGGATATCCAGGATGAAGGCATACCGAGGCTTGATCTGCGCGATGTATGTGAAATTCTGATCGGGTCCCACCCCAACGTAGACCCCGCCTCTCACGCCAATGCTTCCCAGCTTCTGTTTTACGTGGAGATAGCCTGCCTCGTTGGATACGATATTGTCGCTATCGAAGAATCCGCCGGGTTCGGAAAGGGTTTCCACCAGGGTGGCAAATTGGTCGGTGGAGAGTTCAACGGCGGAGTCCCCGGAATCTGGATTTCCGCAGCCTGAAATCAACAGGAGGAAGACTACAAGTCGCGCCAAGCCCGCTTTCGATATATCCATGATCTCGAACCCTCTGGAGTTCCGGTTACTAGTCGGCAGGTTCCGTCGGCATATCTTCTATAGGTACTATATCACGGCCCCCGGGGGATTCAAAGGTGTTTATGGCCATTGTCCTTCCCGCTCAGGATTCCAGCCATCTGGCACGGTCCAGCGTACGATACTGTATCGCCTCGCTCACGTGTTCCGCGTTGATGCGCTCTTTGCCGGCCAAGTCAGAGATGGTCCTGGAGACCTTTAGAATGCGATCGTAGGCCCGGGCGGACAGACCCAGCCGGGCGATAGCGCTTCGCAGCAATTCCTTGGCCCCTGGATCCATTCTGCAGAAACGCCGGAGGTCACGGGGCTCCATGTGGGCGTTGCTGAACGAAGAGGGATGGTCCCTGAAACGCTGCAACTGGCGTTCCCTGGCCCGATTGACCCGCTCACGGATGTGATCGGAGGATTCACCCTGCGGACCACCGCTAAGAGCCTTGAACGGTACGGCAGGCACTTCGATATGCAGGTCGATCCGATCGAGCAGCGGACCCGAAATCCGGGTCATGTAACGCTGGATCTGGGTGGGCAGACAGGTGCATTCATGGTGTGGATCGCCGAAGTATCCGCACGGACAGGGATTCATGGCGGCGACCAGGGTATATCGCGCGGGATAGGTAAGGGACCGGGCTGACCGGGAAATGGTTACCTTCCCTTCTTCGAGAGGTTGCCGCAGAAGCTCGAGCACATGCTTTCTGAATTCAGGCATTTCGTCGAGGAACAGCACACCGTTGTGGGCGAGAGAGACCTCGCCGGGTTTCGGATACAGTCCGCCGCCGATCAACCCGGCGTCGGTGATGGTGTGATGCGGCGCACGATAGGGCCTGGAGGTGACCAGGGGCGTAAAGGGCGGAATCTTTCCGGCTACACTATGGATCTTGGTGGTCTCCAGCGCTTCCTCGAGGGTGAAATCGGGAAGTATGGAAGGTACGCAGCGTGCGAGCATGGTTTTGCCCGATCCCGGTGGACCGATCAGCAACAGGTTGTGCGAACCGGCGGCTGCCACTTCCATGGCGCGTTTAACGTGATCCTGCCCTTTGACATCGGCGAAATCAAAGGGGTATTCCTCCCGGGCTGTAAGCATCTCGTTCACATCGCGCTGGAACCGATCCAGGGATATTCTGCCCTGCAGAAAAAGCACCGCCGATTCCAGCGTGGGCACGCCATGTACGGAAATGTTTCGGGCCATCGCCGCCTCTTCCGCATTCTCGATCGGCAGGAGAATCCGCCGCGCGCCCAGACGCTGTGCGGCAAGCGAGATCGGCAACGCACCTCGTATTGGACGCAGCTCCCCATTCAGCGACAGTTCGCCCAGAAGAATCGTATCTTCGAGTGACTGGACCGGCAACTGCGCCGATGCGGCAAGTATCCCCACGGCGATGGGCAGATCGAATGACGAACCTGCCTTCCGCACATCCGCGGGCGCCAAGTTGATGGTAATTCGCCGGTAGGGATAGGCATATCCAGATTGCTTTATCGCTGCCTCGACACGATCCTTGCTCTCCCTAACGGCGGTATCGGGCAACCCGACGGTGGAAAAATGGGGCAGGCCGTTCGTAATGTGCGTTTCCACGTCCACTAAAAAGGCATCGATGCCGTGTAGAGCACCGCTAGAAACCCGAGAAAGCACGCAACCCTCCGTACCGAGTAAAGCCATACACTGCATGCGTTGAAAAGGGTAATCCAGCATCCCGATCCGAAGCATGTATACATCTCATACAGTCGGCGAGAAGGGCAAAACCTCGTTTCCCTCTACAATGTAAGCGCTGGAGGATTTATGTTGCCATTCCGTCCCGCATCGCATATATTAACAGACTAATTTTTCGGTGAGGCTGAACTCTTGTCCACGATCAACGACAATCTGGTCCGGGTGTACGACCGTATATCCAGGGCTGCCGAACGAGCCGGCCGCGAGGCCTCATCCATTCACCTCATCGCGGTATCGAAAACCAAGCCCCTCTCGATGATAGAAGACGCTCTGCAGGCCGGCGTTACGGATTTCGGTGAGAACAGGGTGCAGGAAGCACTGGATAAGCATCGGCCGGACGACGGGATCACGTGGCATCTGATCGGTCCGTTGCAACGGAACAAGGCGAAGTTCGCGGTTCGGATTTTCGATATGATTCATTCCGTCGACCGGTTTTCCCTTGGCCAGGAACTGGACCGGCGGCTGCAGCATGTGGACCGGACCATGCCCGTGTTGATCCAGGTCAATACGTCGTCGGAAGAGACGAAGGCGGGCGTGGAACCCGATCGCGCGGCGGAACTCGCGGAACAGTTGTCTGAACTGCCCCGGTTGTCCGTCAAGGGATTGATGACGATTCCGGCGTTCACGACCGATCCGGAGGACGCCCGGCCGGCTTTTCAATTGCTTCGGGGAACGCGGGATCGCATAGCCTCCGCCGGAATAGCCGGCGTTGGCATGGACGTACTTTCCATGGGCATGTCCCATGACTTCGAGGTCGCCATTGAAGAAGGCGCGGATATGATTCGCGTCGGAACGGCCGTTTTTGGCGCCCGCCAGGCGTGACTACCGTGAATTTCCGTAGTGAAAACAGGGATCCAACATGGGATTGCTCGAGTTCCTGATTAACATTTACATGCTGGCGTTCGGCCTGCGGCTCTTCATGCCCGCGGCGAGCCCGTTCAGCGAGAATCCGATTCAGCGCGGCCTATATACGGCGACAGAGCCTGTACTTCGGCCCATCCGGCAGATCATCATGCGAGGCGAGCCGCGATTCGACTGGTCGCCCCTGTTTGCCATACTCGCCCTCGTGGTTGTTCGTGGGTTCCTCGCCACCGTAATTTTGGGCGTCCCCATGCCGATCTCTATTCTCTCCGGATTGCTGGACGTATTCGATTTTGTCGTGCGGGTACTGGCCATCCTGTTCCTCGGCGCGTTTTTCATCTCCATTGAATCTCCTTTCGCATTCAGCCAGTCGGGACACATGATGCACAATATCGCCCACTTCTTCCTCAGCCCCATCCGCCGTATTACGGGTTACCGGATAGGACGGGCGGACGTTTCCGCGCTGCTGGGGATCGTGGCGCTAGGCGTTGTGCGTGGCCTGACACTGTACCAGTTCGAATCGCTGTTCGCCCAGCCTGACCAGGCCTTGTCCAGAATGATCCTGGAAAGCATCGTCTACCTGATAGACTTTGTATTCGACGTGCTTTTCATCGTGATACTCGTACGCGCCGTACTTTCATTCTTCAACCCGGATACGGGCAACGCGCTCTTTCAGATGCTCATCCTGTACAGCGATCCCATTCTGGCCCCCATACGACGGATACTTCCGTCTACGTACGGCATAGATTTTTCACCACTGATAGCTATCCTGATACTCAGGTTTATCCAGGTGAGCTTCCTGCCATTGCTGCTTCAGCTTTAACGGCAGGCGCGTATACCCGAAACGAGGTGATTCTATGGATATGAGTCCGGAGGAAATTCGGAGTCAGAAATTCAAGTCGCGCTGGGTAAGTGGCTATGACATGGATGAAGTCGAGGCGTTTCTGAATTCGACCGCCAGTGCGTTCGAGACGCTCGCCCGGGAAAACCAGACACTGCGCGGAAAGGTTGCTGAGATGGAAGGCGAACTTACCGATATCGGCAGGAGGCGAAAACTCCTGGAAGACGCGCTGGTCTCAGCGCAGCGGGTCATTCACGACATGAAGGCCAATGCCATGAAAGAAGCGGAAAACGTATTGAAGGAAGCGGAAAACCAGGCGGACCGATGGATTGCCGACGCGAACAGCCAGGTTACCGAAATCAAGCGAGAGCTCCGGGAACTCACCGCCTTGAGAAGAGACTACGAGGTCAAATTCAGAATCCTGCTGGAATCCCACCAGGAACAGCTTAACTCGATGCGGAACATGACGGGTGAAAACGGAGACACGGCAACAACGGATCAGGCCATTTAGAAGGGTTCTCTCGGATCGTAACTGACCTGCTACATACTGTCGGCGTACCGGTACGATCATGATGACGTACGATAGCATCTCGAAGTTGGCCAGCCGGGTGGGAAAACGGCTGCAGGGTTGCAGCATCTTCGGCCTTATGCTCCCCTGCGAATTTCCGGACGTGTTTCCGTGGAAGAAGATCGATTCACCGGCATCCTGGGCACCCTTTGAAACGGTATTCCGAACTGGTCCGAAACGGGTGCTGTATCTGAATTCGGGCATGGACCTGGACCGCAGAATCGATGCGGTGCGGGTCTTGAGGATGCTGCGGGCCGAGGCCTTGTTCATTGCTTTTGGATGTTCATCCCCGGATGGTGAACTTGAAGCGGGGTCTTGCGTGATCATTGAGGATCATGTCAATTTCACCGGCGAGAATCCGCTCCGGGGACCGAACGACGATCGAATGGGACCGCGGTACCCCAACATGAACGAACCCTATGACGCGCGATGGTCGCAAAGACTCGAGCGAAGCGCTGCATCGATGGGGATGTCCCTTCAAAGGGCCGTGTACGGACGGGTCGGGCGTTCCGGGGCCGCGGAAATCCGCAATACGTGGACACAGGCGGGGGTAGATGTAACCGGTGCAGGATTGTTGGATGAAGTGATTTCGGCTGTACACTGCGGCCTGCCGATCGCCGCGGTAGGTATCGTTGAAAACGTTTGTCCCGGCGACGGATTCGAGGTATGTTCGTCGGAACCCGCGCTCAGCGCAGAATTCGGACGATTGGCGGAACTCATCAATCAATGTCTACATTGTCGTGGAGGTATGGATGACGGGTGAAGATTTGAAGCGATTCGAAAAACTCTTGCTCGAAAAACGCGAAACACTGCTGCATGAACTTGGGTATTTCGGGGACAAGACGATCAACTCCACGGCCCGCGACGTTGCGGGCAGCTATCCGTTTTCGGAACACCCGGCGGATCAGGGCACTGAATCCATGGAGCAGGAACAGGCCTATGACCTGGCTTCGCGAGAAGGCCGGTTCCTGTTTCATATCGACGAAGCCCTGGAACGCATCAAGAACGGCGCCTACGGCAGTTGTTACATGTGCAATGGCGAAATCGGCAAGGCCCGTCTCGAGGCCGTTCCCCATGCCCGCATGTGCATCGAATGCAAATCCAAGGAAGAGCGAGGTCTGATCTAACATCTCTGGACTGCACCCATTGTCAAAGCCGATCGTTGTCTGCGCCGGCATCCTGATCCTGGACCAGATCACGAAGATTGCCGTTCAGCAATGGATGACGCTGCACCTGTCCTATCCCCTCCTGGGGGATGTGGTCCAGTTGACGTACATTCGAAATCCCGGCGCCGCTTTCGGAATCACGTTCGGCGGCCGCTGGCTCTATCTGGTTCTGTCGATCATTGCCTGCATCGTGATGATCTACTACCTCGTCAAGCTTCCGCCCCCCGAGAGATGGGGACGGTACGCTATGATGATCATTCTGGGAGGCGCGTTCGGAAACCTGATCGATCGCGCGCTCTACGGCGAGGTGACGGACTTCATCGATATAGGTGTCGGAGCGTACCGATGGCCCGTTTTCAACGTGGCGGACTCCGCCGTAACCATCGGGATTATCCTGCTTTTCACTCGACTGTCCGCCATAAACCGGATCATGAAAGATGAAGCGCCTTCCGGGTGAACGGGAGGGTTCCTTCGTCGAGACCGTGGTGCCCTCCGAACCGTCGCCGAGGCGCCTGGATCAATATCTTGCGGAAACGGACCTGCCCGTTACAAGGTCAAGAATCCAGCGCTGGATCAGAGAAGGCGCGGTTTCGGTTAACGCGGTCGTCGTCAGAAAGAGCGGCCACAAGGTGTCTGACGGCGACATCGTCACCGTTGTCGTGCCAGCGCCTCCTCCTTCGAATATCGTACCGGAAT
This sequence comes from bacterium, assembly GCA_965262815.1. Lineage (GTDB taxonomy): Bacteria > JAAXHH01 > JAAXHH01 > JAAXHH01 > JAAXHH01 > JAAXHH01. The sequence goes on from OZ253560.1 coordinate 2,126,797, forward strand.
CCATCCCGTTGGATATTGTGTACGAAGACGAGGCGCTCCTGGTCGTGAACAAGGCAGCGGGCATGGTCGTACATCCCGCCTGCGGCCATACCAGGTCGACGTTGGTCAACGCGCTTCTACACCACTGCGAGCACCTGAAACAGTTCGAAGATCCAGTACGGCCGGGAATTGTGCACAGGTTGGACAAGGAAACATCCGGCCTGATCATCGTGGCGAAACGCGAAGACGCCCACGCGTTTCTTTCCCGCCAGCTGGCCGAGCGCCACATCAAACGCGGATATACAGGCCTGGTCTGGGGATGTCCCCCGGAGGCTTCCGGTTCGATCGACGCTCCGATCGGACGGCATCCAAGACACCGGCAGAGGATGGCGGTGGTCGAGGCGGGGTCTGGTCGCAGGGCCGTGACCCATTTCCGTGTGAGCGACGCAATGGAGGACGGGACGTTACTGTCCCTGGCGCTGGAAACCGGGCGTACCCATCAGATCCGGGTTCACCTGGCCCATATAGGTCATCCCATCATCGGAGACCCCCTTTACGGAGGCAGGGTCAAGTGGCTGGCGCGTATTGCGCCCCAGCGGCGGCCCGCATTGAGAATGATGCTGGATGTCCTGCGGCGGCAGGCGCTGCATGCATCCAACCTGGAGTTTATCCATCCCTACTCGGGACGGACTCTCACGTTCAGGATATCCGTGCCCGATGATATGCAACAGGCCATCTCCTTGCTGTCGGGCAACCCGGTTCGGTCGATACTTCCCGTCCGGGAAAGTGGAACCGATCCGGTAACCGGCTGCTAGCGCAGAACACACGGTCCCAATAATACCATGCTAGAATCATCTTTAGTCGAGGCACGCTCGGATATCCTGTGGTACAGGGTCGTTGAGGGTTTGACCCGCATGACGGCCGCTACGGGGGAAGCCGACCTGTCCGCCGCCATTGAAGAAATGTCCCTGGAGCTTTCGTGCGCCGAAGTGTGCCGGTTTTTCATGGTGGACTGCGTCTCAGACCGGATCGTCTTCGAAACGTCTAACTGCGGTTTTACTCAACCCGTTGCGTCCCGGGATGTCGAAGAACTGATGGCCTGGCTGCGGCTCCAGCCGAGCACGCGGTTGATTGACGACATAAGCCAGATGGATTGGCCCTTGACCGCCATGGCCGACCAGGGATCCCATTCCGGCCATGCCGTGCTCTTTCACCACCAGATCGATGACCGGTTTCATTGCGTCATGCTCGCAATCATGGCGTCGGACCAAGCCGAATTCGACGCCGAAAGGCTTGAAGTGACCATATCCTTGGCGCGTCACGCCGGGTACGCGGTCACCCGTCTTTTGCATTTCAAGTTGGCCAGGCAGGAAATGCTGCATCGGACCGCGTTGTACGAGGTCGGCAAGCAGATCAGCAGTTCGCTGGACCTGAACGAGGTGTTGAACCTGATCATCGACGCCCTGCACACCGTGGTTCCCTATGACGCGGCGGCCATCTTCCTGTTGGACGAAGACCAAGGCGCAGTAGTCGAACGCACCATACGGGGATATTCGCCCGATCTGGATGCGATCAACCTCAAAATGGGCGAAGGCATAAGCGGTTCCGCTGCCGAAACCGGAAAGGCGATCATCGTGCCCGATGTATCCGGGGACGACCGATACGTACAGCACCGTCACGGGACGAAATCCGAAATGGCCGTGCCCTTGCTGTCCGGCGAGCAGGTCATCGGGGTTTTCAACATTGAAAACGACCGGGTCAATGCCTACAACGAGGAGAGCCAGTCCCTTCTCGAAGCCTTTGCCTCCCAAGCGAGTATCGCCATACAGAACGCCCGGCTCTACGACGATGCCCGGCGAAGCCGATTGCTGGACCGGGAACTGGAAGTCGCCGGAGAAATCCAGCGGGCCCTGTTGCCACGGACTTTGCCCGATGTGCCCGGTTTGTCCCTGGCCGTTTACAGCGAGCCGAGCAGGGAGGTCGGGGGAGACTTCCACGATTTCATCCCCTTCTCCGACAAGCAGTTGGGCGTAGCCGTGGGAGACGTAGTCGGCAAGGGCATACCCGCGGCGTTGACCATGGCCTCGCTTTACACGGCTTTTCACGAATACGCCAACTACTACGTCTACCTGCCGAGTTACGTAATTGGGCACGTCAATGAAGTGCTGTACGAAGTCACGTCGGCCGATCGATTCGCGACCCTGTTCTATGGCATCGCGAACATGCAGGAAAATACCTTTGTGTATTGCAACGCCGGCCATCCTACTCCACTTCTGTGCCGAAAGTCCGGTGAGACCATAAACCTCTACACCGGAGGACTGATCGTGGGTTCATTCGAAGACGCGAGTTTCGACGACGGCCGGGTATTCCTGGACGAAGGCGATGTCGTGGTCCTGTATACGGATGGCCTGATCGAGAAGTCCAACGACCGTGACGAGATATTCGGCATAGACCGGCTGGAGCAAGCCATCAAGGACTGTCATTCCTGTCCGGTCGAGGAAATACGGGATCATTTGATCGACGTGTGGCGCGCCTTTGTGGGAAACGGACGCCAGGACGACGATACGACGATGATTGTCGTTAAACGGGAACACTAGCTATGCTGGATGAAGGGCGTATGAAACGCCCGGTCATCGAACGATTCACACACTGCGTCACTTGGAGGACCGCGAATGGGCGTTCGTATTGGTTTCATTGGAACGGGTGGAATCGCCGGCATGCACCTGGGTCTTCTGCCCGGTATCGAGCGGGCCGAACTCGTGGCGTTTTCTGATCTGTTGATCGAACGGGCCCAGGCGGCCGCGGACCGGTGCGGCGGACGCGCCTATGCCGACTACCGCGAAATGTTGGAAAGGGAGCAGCTGGATGCCGTGTATGTCTGCCTTCCTCCTTTTGCCCACGGCGATCCCGAATACGCCGTGCTGGAACGGAATCTCCACCTGTTTGTCGAGAAACCCCAGGCGCTGGACGTGGTACTTGCACGGGACATTGCGGCGCGCGTCGAAGAAAGCGGGGTCATTTCCTGCGTCGGGTACAACTGGCGGTACCTGGACGTTACGGAAAAGGCGCGGGAACTGTTGTCGGGTGTACGGCCCGCCCTGGCCCTCGGCTACTGGATAGGTGGTACGCCCGGATCACCCTGGTGGCGGGTCAAATCCAAATCGGGCGGACAGATCGTGGAGCAGACCACGCACGTGTACGACTGCGCGCGGTACCTCATGGGGGATGTAGTCAGCGTCTATGCCGCCGGGACGAGGGGATTGATGCAGGACCTGCCCAATTACGACGTGGAGGACGCCAGTACCGTATCGCTTACGTTTGAAAGCGGCGCCGTAGCCACCATCCTCTCTTCCTGCGTCGCAGAGCAGGGCTATGGGACCGGACTGCAGGTAATTGCCCGCGGCATAACGGTCAAAATCGAAGGTAGAACCCTGGAGGTTGAAAGGGAAAACGAAACGGTAAAGTATCCGGGCCGGAACAACCCCTACCAGCTCGAGAACGAACTCTTCCTGCAGGCCATCGAAGAGGGGAATCCGTCGCTGGTCAGGTCGGCCTACGGCGACGTGGTCGACAGTCTCGCCGTCACCCTGGCGGCGAACGAATCCATTGAGTCGGGCCAGGTCGTTCACTTCGGGTAAGGCGAACGGTTATCCCAGGTAACGCTTAAGGTTGTCGAGTCCGATGCGAACGCCGTCGACGGGGTTTTCGAGCCCTTCGAATTCGATGGAAATCACGCCATCGTATCCGTGTCTCGAAACGACGTTCAGGCAGGATGCCAGGGGCACTTCGCCATGCCCCACGATGGCGCCCTTGAGATAGTTGCCTCCCCGTGTCCGGAACCAGCCCTCCCCGGGGTCCGGCGCCGTGCCCGACTTGGTATGGAAGTCCTTGGCGTGGACATGGAAGGCATAGGGGATCAGGCGTCCCACGGCGGTGTCCGGCGGTTCATCCACGCACATGAAATTACCCATGTCGATGAGTATCCCGAAGTTTTCGTGATTCACGCCGTTTACCAGTTTTTCCAGCCGGGCGCTGTCCTGGCAGAACTGTCCGTGGTTCTCCACCATGGTGCGGACGCCCAGGTCCGCAGCAAACTCGGTTACGTCCCGGATCGCCGGAACGAGGACGGCCAGGGCGTCCTCGAATGAACGCCCGCCGCGATGACCACCTGGAAAACCTCGTGTAGCGTCATGGCGCATGCCGGGCGCGCCAAGCAGGTGGGCGATGCGCACCTCGTCCTTCACGCGCTCCACCTCGTCCTTCCAGTTGCCCCCGCTGCCGTTGATGAAATCCGCTCCAACCGTGTAATTGGCGATGGGCAGGCCGGCCTCTCCGCAAGCCTCGCGTACGGCCGGGGCGAAACCCTCGATCGTTTGTCCATCTGGCAGGTGCAGCGATGAGAATTCGATCACGTCGAATCCGAGTTCCGCCGTCTTGCGGATCACGTCGAATTCCGTCATCTCTCCACTGCGCACCAGTCTGCTATAGCTGTACGAACTCACGCCGATTTGCATAGTACGCCCCTGGGTCTGATGGGTTCGGTCTTCATCCTGTCAGCCGGTAACATCCGGTCTATCGCGTTCACGATGCGGAAACCACCGGTTGCAGGACGGCACTCTCGTAATCGGAAAGGACTTCGGATACCGCCGACGCATCGGGGTAGAAAGAAAGAATGCGCAGCAGCACGTCGTCGAGCATAATGTCGGGACAGGATGCGCCACAGGTCAGGATGATATCGACGGGCCGGGTGTCCGGCAGCCAGTCGATGGTCGCAACGATAGACCTTTTCTCCAGGTCGAAGTGGCGGATCTGTCTTTCCGACAGAATGTCTTTGCTGCTGTTGATGAAGAAGGTGCTGATCGACTCCTCGCAAAGCTCCACCAGGTGGGAAGTGTTGGAAGAGTTGTAGCCGCCGACGACGAGGGCGACGTCCGCCCCCTGTTCGATCATGGCGTAGGTGGCGTTCTGATTCTCGTTGCTCGCGTAGCACAGCGTATCCGAGGTGTCGGCGAAATGGTCGTCGATGTGCTCCGCACCGTACTTTTCCTCAAGCGCGGCATTGATCAGCCGGGCAATCTCGTGGGTCTCGCTGGCGAGCATGGTGGTCTGGTTGATCACGCCCACGCGGTTCAGATGGATCTCCGGATCGAACCCTTCCGAGCAGTTACTCCCAAAAACCTCGAAGAATCGTTCCGCCCCCTGCCTGCCCTTGATGATATCGGCAAGGATCAGCGTTTCTTCCCGATCCCGGACCACGACGGTCGGGGCCTGCTGGACGCTGTGGGAGAAGGTCGCGCGCGTCTCTTCGTGCCGGGGTTTCCCGTGAATGACGACGGTAAATCCCTGCTGGCCGATCTGGCCGCCGCGGGTCCAGACCTTCTCGACGAAGGGACAGGTCGTATCGTAGGTGCAGAAGTCGATCCCCCGACGGGTCAGCATCTCCTTGATCTCCACCGTGGTGCCGAATGCGGGAACGACGACCAGGTCCTCGGGGGTCAGTTCGTCCCAGGGAATGAGCTGCTCGCCCAGGGTGGTGTGAATGAACCGTATGCCCTTGGATTGCAGGTCGGTATTCACATTCGGATTGTGGATCATCTCGCTGAGCAGGTAAATCCGCTTGTCCGGGTTTTCTTCCAGCGTCTTGTACACGATTTCGATCGCGTTTTCCACGCCGAAACAGAACCCGAAGTGTCTCGCGAAGATGAACCGGACGCTGCCGAAGTCCAGCAAAGAAGGCGACAGGTCTTTCTTCTTGGGATCGACCAGCTGCCTGCCCTGCTTGATCCTGGACGTGATCTCGCTCTTGTAGAAGCTGGGTATATTGAAATGGCGCGCCATCGTTAAGCCCTTGTGTATATAGCCTTTACCGGTATGCTAATTTAACACGGACGGGTGTGGAGAGCAACTGATTTGGCTGTATGGCAGCTAAATGCGGTGAGCCAGGGTCTCGTCGATGTGCTTTTTCAAATATACGGTGAAGGGCGTGCCTCCCGTACCGACATGACCCTTGTTTTCCCGCTGTCCCGGCTTGAGCACGTACATCGCCGCGTACTCGATGTGCAGTCGCCGGAATTCGTACAGCGCTTCCACGGCGGCGTTGTATGCTTTTCTTACCCCTGGCAGGTCGTTCTTTCGTTCCAGGACAAATGCCCGGACGGAAGGTCCCTGTTCGACCACTTCGATGAAACGGCGGTCCTGCACCGGCATGTAATCGCGCATTTCCATCAGGTACGCCCGCATTTCATCGTATCCGTGCTCGATCCCGAGAAATCCGTCCACGGCGTAAATGACCGCGCTCTGGGCCCCGGTTTCGCCGCGGAACTGCTGAGGCCGGCCACCATAGGCTTCAACGCCCGTATACACCATGCCGTCGGGCAGTTCGGGATTGTTCTTCCACCCGAACATGTAGGGCCTGACCCTGTGATAGTACGTATTCGGATCGCAACGCTCGGTCATCCGCTCCAGGACCGCGCACATTTGGTGGAGGGTCCCGGCTACCGCGTCAAGGCCGTGCACGATCGTCTCGGCCTCCCCCCGTGACACCGCTTCCTGTCCAGGGATCAGTACCGAGAGGGCGCGCCCCGCCACGGCCTCGATGTGGACGTGGATGGTGACGAACCATTCTTCGTCCATGCCGCCCAGGAAATTCAGCATCATGTGGAGATTGCCGACTTCGACGGGTCCTTGCCGGTCGAACCTTCGCCAGTTGTACATGACCTGAGACGCATAGGTCAGCATGGGCAGACGGCCGAGGCGGCCGGCCACGCCGTACCACGCCTGGGCGAGGTTGCGCGGGATCGCCGCGGCGACGGGATGATCGGGGGCGAAGACGTACATGTTGGCCAGGAAAGACAACAGGCTCATGGCCCGTTCGTGCTCGGCGAGGGTATCCAGTCGATCCACCGGAAAAGGGGACAGGTCCTCCACGACGGGACGGATATGCCGGGAAAGGGCCAGCTTGGGTAGCACTTCACCAGTCTGTTCCCAGTCTTCGAAGTGTTCAGGCAAGTGGGTAAGCGGATCTTCCGGAGGAAGAAAACCGTGGGTAAGATCGCGCGCCGCGGGGGACATCAAAGGGGCATAGTGCGGATCGGTCCTGTCCTGTGTCATGGGAGACACTCCGGGTTACGTCCCGTTTATCCATCCGGTCCCTTCGTCAGGCCGTAATCTGAAAGTCCTCGGCGTTAGGATCGTACTCGTCGAAAAGGTCTTTTATGGCGTAATCCGCGGGGATATCCCGGTAGACTTCGAAGGGCGGATCGGCCTTGAACCGATTGGGATCGATCAATCCGGCCACTTCGCCGTCCCGGACGAGATGCACGTTCACTTCTTCGATCGAGTGAGGACACAGTCCCCGTTCGATCCCGACCTGGAGGTACACCAGGTTCGCGGGTTCGAATCCCATGAGATGGGCCGCCACGAAATCCACCGCGGCCATGGATTCACCGGCTACGACCAGGCCCGAAGGAAAGTTTCGACCCAGGTAGAAAGCGTTGCCATCCCGCCCTACTATACCCTCAACCACGTTGAAATCGGGTTGACAGGCAAGGTAAACGTCCCAGTGCATGTGGGCGATGGTCCGCTGCCAGGCTTCGTGGTCCTCGACGCGCATCCACGCGCGGCCCTGCCTTTTTTGTTCGTCCCGGCCGAAGGTGGCGCGCCAGGCGTCCGAACACAGGTGACGTTCCATGACCGGAATCATGATCCCCTGCTGGTTCTTGCCGCCTAAAGTGGCCACGCTCAGGTTGTGGGTCTTCAGCTTGGGCACGTTGATATAGAATACGTTGTCCGCGGCGGCCCATCTTGAGATCCCGATGTTATGCAGTTGCACCGTGTTTCCTGGCGTAACGCGCACGTTGCCGTAGTCCGCCAGTTCAAGCAGCTTAACGCGCTTCTCGCGCGCCATCTCGGTGTAGCCGCTCCGGGCCCAGCTCAAGTCCCGCTGGGCCGGCGACGTCGTTCGGCTCGTCGTTTCGGCGACGTAAACCCGGCCGGCCGGGATGCCCGCGTCCTCGACGAAATAGTCGATGAGGCCGGCCACGAAGGCGGGATGAGTGACGATTCCGCTGTTGCGCGGCGCTCCCGCCGTGACATTGGGTTTCATCATTACGGCGCGGGTTCCGGGATCGATGTTCAGCGCACGCATCATCCGGCGGGCGGGGTTTGCGAAAGCCGCGTCGTTCATCGCGTCTTCCCCGGCAAGGAGGGTCTTCATGATGTACACGTCGGGTTTGGACATCGTACGTATCCTTTAAACGCTAAAGGTTTCAGATTCGCGCCAATGGTTCAGGTTTGCGCCAATGGTTCAGGCCCATCGACTCATCGTGACCTTTTGACGGGTATAGAAAGCGAATCCTTCCTTGCCCTGGATGTGCAGATCGCCGAAGAACGAGCCGTTCCAACCCGAAAAGGGAAAAAACGCCATGGGGGCCGGCACGCCGACGTTGATGCCCACCATCCCGGCGCTTACCCGGTGCCTGAAGGTTCGGGCGGCCTTGCCGTCTCCGGTGAACAGGACCGCGGCGTTTCCGAATCCGCTCTGGTTGCAGGCATCGATGCCCGCGTCCAGGCTATCGGTGCGAATCACGGACAGGACCGGACCGAAGATCTCTTCGCGAACGATCTTCATGCTCGTGGAAGCGCCGTCGAATATGGTAGGGCCCAGGTAGAAGCCATCGGGGGTTTCCGGCACTTCAATCCCCCGGCCGTCGCGATAGAGCGAGGCGCCGTCCGACAATCCGGAAGCGATGTAATCGTGTACCCTGTCGAGGTGCTGGCGGGTGACCACCGGTCCCATGTCCGCCTCCGGGTTGCGATCCGTCGGTCCGACCTTCATTTCATTCAGAGCGTCACGCAGAGGGGGCAAGACGCGCTCGGCGGCTTCCTCCACGGCCACGGCCACGCTGCCGGCCATGCACCGCTCCCCGGCGCAACCGTAAACCGAACCGACCAGCGCATCCACCGTGTACGCGGGGTCCGCGTCGGGCAGGATGACCATGTAGTTCTTGGCGCCGCCAGCGGCCTGTACGCGCTTGCCGTGGGCGGTCGCGGTCTGGTAGACGTGTCTCGCCACGGGAGACGAACCGACGAAGGACACGGCATCGATGCCCGGATGGGTGCAAAGGGCGTTGACCACGTCCACCCCGCCGTGGACCAGGTTCATTACACCGGGCGGCAGGCCGGCTTCCTGAAGCAGTTCAACGAGACGGATGGCGGTCAGCGGCACTTTTTCAGACGGCTTGAGCACGAAGGTGTTGCCGCAGACGATCGCAATGGGATACATCCACATGGGCACCATGGCGGGGAAGTTAAACGGGGTGATCCCCGCGCACACTCCTACGGGCTGGCGGATGGTGTCGCAATCTATGCCGCTGGCGATCTGTTCGAGCGAATCTCCCATGAGCAGGGTGGGCGCCCCGCAGGCAAACTCCACGACTTCGATGCCCCTGCGTACGGATCCCCGCGCTTCTTCCATGGTTTTCCCGTGCTCGCGGGTGACCAGGCGGGACAGTTCCTCGAAACGCTCCTCAAGAAGATGCACGTACCGGAACAGGATCCTCGCGCGGTCGATGACCGGGGTGACGGACCATTCGGGAAGGGCGGCCCGGGCGGCCTGGACAGCCGAATCGACCTCGGCCTCGCCGCACATGGGCGTTCTGGCGATTACGCTGCCGTCCGAAGGGTTGAAAACCGGTTCAGAAGCCACTCCGGGCGCGTCGGTCCAGTCTCCGTTTATTAACAGGGGGCAGCCGTTCACTTCGCGTTCGTTCATGTTCATCCTCAATGAAAATGTGATTGATATTTGATCAACCAACCGCCTCGGGTCTTCCGTTTGCGGCCGATTTATAGGCCGCTTCGGTCAACTGGACCACCCGCAGGCCGCAAATGGGCGGGGCCTGTACTTCAGCCTCTCCGAGTATGGCCTCGATAAAGTTGTCCGCCGGCGGTTTTCCTCTACCCGGGGTCTGCGGCAGCCGTATGTCTTCCCCTTTGCGATGAACATACAGGGGTTCCGACGCACCGAACCGCATGACGCCCTCCGTGCCGTAAAAGGTAAACTCTTCCCGCCATTCGGGCGACATGGATGTATAGGACAGGTTGCCGACGGCGCCGTTGGTGAACTCCACCGAGATGGCCGTGTTCACGTCGACCAGGGCGCCTTCGGGGTTGATGAAGGCATGGACGGACTTCGGTTCCAGACCCGTTGTCCACAGCAGGATGTCATTGATGTGACTGCCCGTGTCCATGAAATGTCCGCCGCCGGAAAGTTCGGGGTCTGCGCGCCATGATGCGCCGGGACTGAAGATCCCGAGGCAGTCCTGGGCGATGATGACGTGCACGAGCCGCACGTCGCCGATGACGCCGTCCGCGATCATCTCGCGGGCCTTGATGAACTTGCCCTCTCCGTGGCGCTGGTAGGCGACGGCAAGCACCTTGCCGGCCCTTTCTGAATAGTCGATGAAATCCCTGGCGTCACGCGTCGTCGTCGCCATGGGCTTCTCCACCAGGACGTTCAGTCCCGCCTCCAGGCTGGTCCGGACCTGGTCCGCGTGCCGGGTATGGGGCGTCGCGATGACGACCCCGTCCAGTTGTTCCGAATCGATCATGGCCTCGAGAGTCGCGAAGTGATTCAGTCCCTGAACCGACGACCCGAGGGTCTTTTCCAGGCGGTTCATCGCCACGGGGTCGGTATCGAACAGCGACACGACCTGGGCATCGTCGCGAGCGGACAGCATCCTTGCGTGGTGGCCGCCCATGCCGCCGGCGCCCGCTATGCCAATACGGAGTCTTGACATGTAGAATGATCCTCAGATGATATAGGGTCGTTCTGACAATGTAGGTTGGGAGACCGGCCCGGCCCCTGGGGGCGATATCCGGCGATGGCTCACTATATGAAGGGGGAGGTTAAAGATCAAGTAAGAAAATGGAAAGTGCTTGACATACGTTCCGGCGTGATCTTACGTTGGCCTTCGTTGTCCGCCCCTTCACCTTCACACGGAACACCTCATGGAAACCACGCTGCTTGACTTGGTCAGTACCGTTCAGGGCTACGTATGGGGATTGCCCATGCTGGTGCTGCTGGGCGGTACGGGACTCTATCTCACGGTACTGCTGAAAGGCGTGCAGTTCCGTTCCCTGTTCCACGCGCTGTACCTGGCTTTGGTACGCCGCCGGGAGGCGGATGCCGAAGGGGATATCAGCCATTTCCAGGCCCTGATGACCGCCCTCGCGGCAACGGTAGGTACGGGAAATATCGCCGGCGTGGCCACGGCCATCGCGGCCGGAGGTCCGGGCGCGTTGTTCTGGATGTGGATGACGGGACTGGTGGGCATGGCCACCAAGTACTCGGAAGCCGTCCTGGCCGTCAAGTACCGCGAGAAGGATTCGAAGGGACTCATGCAGGGCGGTCCCATGTACTACATCACCAACGCGCTGGGCTGGAAATGGCTCGGCGGCGCCTATGCGCTTTTTGCGGCCCTGGCGGCCTTTGGCATCGGCAACATGACCCAGTCGAATTCCATGGCCGACGTGCTCCAGAGCACCTTTGGCGTGTCCCCCTGGATCACCGGCGGGGTACTGATGGTCGGAACGGGCCTGGTACTGATCGGCGGGATCAAGAGCATCGGCCGGGCGGCAAGCTTCATCGTCCCCACGATGATCGTCCTGTATATACTTGGTGGTTTGACGGCCTTATTGATGAACGCCTCCGCGATACCGGGTATCTTCGAACTCGTGGTCACGCACGCCTTCACGCCGACCGCGGCCGCCGGAGGCTTCGCAGGCGCGATGGTCCGCCAGGCGGTCCAATTCGGGGTGGCACGAGGGATATTCTCCAACGAATCCGGTCTGGGAAGCGCGGGTATCGCCGCCGCGGCCGCCCAGACTAAAGATCCCGTCACGCAGGCCTTGGTATCCATGACGCAGACCTTCATCGATACCCTGGTCGTCTGCTCGGTCACCGGATTCCTAATCATCGGGACCGGCGTCTGGTTGTCGGGCGACACCGGTGCGCCGCTCACGGCCGCGGCTTTCACCATCGGATTGCCGGGTGGATTCGGCGGGCACCTTGTCGCCTTGGGACTCGTGCTGTTCGCCTACTCGACCATCCTGGGCTGGAGTTACTACGGCGAGAAGTCCTTCGTTTACCTGCTCGGTGAACGCGCCGCCCTGCCGTACCGTTCGCTGTTCTGCCTCTTCGTCGGTATCGGCGCCGTCTCCGAGTTGGAACTGGTCTGGGGAGTTTCCGATATCATGAACGGGCTCATGGCCTTTCCCAACCTGGTTGGCCTGCTTTTCCTGTCTCCCATCGTTGCCGCGGAAACCCGCCGGTACATCGGCAAGCTGCGCGGCGCCTCGGAATCGACCGGACCATGATTTCCGCCACGTGAACCCCTTCGCCGCAAGCGCCCGAACCCGTCGAGACTGACCGGACAGACCGGATATGACACGAAGACAGCATAGACGGATATTCTGGTTACTCGTGGTCGTGTTGGCGGCGCTTCACGTCGACTTCTTCAACCACGGAACAACGCCTCCGCTGCTGTTCGGCTGGCTGCCAGTCGATCTCGCATACCACATCACGTGGGTAATCGCCGCCGGCGCGCTGGTCATCTACTTCACCCGATACGTCTGGCGGGACTACGATGGGGCCTGAAGCGACCATATTCGTCGTGGTGGTGGTATACTTCGCCGTGGTGCTCTGCATCGGCGCAGCCGCGTTCCGCCGCTCCGTTCCAACGCCTGAAGACTACTTCCTCGGCGGCCGGCTCGCCAAGTCGCTCGTCCTGTTCATGGCGCTTTTCGGCACCAATATCACGCCGTTCCTGATCATGGGCATTTCGGGGCTGGCCTACCATCACGGCGTCGGGGTGTTCGGTTACACGGCGGCCATGGCGGCGCTCATCATTCCCGTAGCCTACTACGTCATCGGGTACCCTGCGTGGATCGCGTCCAGGAAATTGAAAGCCGTGACACCCGCGGAACTGCTCGCCCGCAGGCTGGACAGCCCCAACCTGGGCCGGCTTCTCTTCGTGGTCTATTTCATCTACATGCTGCCCTACATGTCCACCGGCGTCGCCGGGGTGGGACTTGCCGTGGACGTATTCACCCAGCAGGCGATCTCATTCGAGACCGCGGCGGCGGGTATCCTGGTCATCACGCTGATATACACCACAACGGGCGGCATGCGGGCGACCATGTGGACCAACGTGTTCCAGGGCCTCGTGTTCGGCGTGTTCCTCTATGTATCGATCTTCGCCGTCGCCGCCGACTTCGGCGGTATATCCGGAGTGATGAAGGAAGTCGGCCGCCGGTTTCCGGAAATGATGGCCACGAAAGACACACCGCCTTTCACGACGGGCGCGTGGTTCGTGTGGGGGATGTCCATGGGATTGGTCGTGCTCGCCTTCCCCCACCTGCTGGTTCGCGTATTCGCCGCAAAAGACGTGAAATCGTTGAAGAACTCCATCCGGTACTATCCCGTCATCATGATTGGACTGATGCTGGTGGCGACGCTTTACGGCGTGTGGGGACGCATAGAGTTTCCCGATTTCATGGGCCGGGAGTCGGACATGGTCTTCCCCATGGTGATTCGCAGCCATTTCGGTCCCATGATCCAGGGACTGGCGCTGGCCGGTATCCTGGCAGCGGTCATGTCCACGCTGGACGCCCAGATGCTGACGCTGTCGTCCATGCTTACGCGAGATGTATGGTATGGCCTGTCGCAGCGCTTGCAGGTGGTACTGGGCAGGCTGTTTCTCGTTATCCTCGGCGGTATCACCTACTACATCGTCATCCTCCGACCGGATTCCATCTTCGCAATAGCCCAGCTTTCATTTTCCGGTTTCGTCACGCTCACGCCCATCTGGTTGCTCGGCCTGCATTGGAAACGGTTTACGGCGCCGGGCGCCATCACGGCCATCATCGCCGGTAACGCCGTGCTCATCGCCATGTTCTACGAATGGCTCCCGAATCCGGGACTGATCCCCGTCGCCTGGAGTTTCCTGACGTGTTCCGTTACGGGGATAGCCGTATCGCTCTTCACGTCCCCGCCGCCGGATACTATTGTACGTCCCGTGATGGATCCGATCAGGCAGGCCATGGGGGATGGTTGAGTACGTAGTGCCTGGCCAAAGCGCTGGAATGCGAGATTAGAGTCGCACTGAGGTCTAGGCGTGATAAGGAGCGAACACCATGAAGACCTTGTTTCGGTTAGTGGTTATGGTCTGTCTAATTCTGATGACCTATGCATATCTGCAGCGCCCCAACAACATCCTTGAAAATGCGTTGACACCCCAACAGCGCGTTGAACTCCGCATCCAGGAGTTCATATCGATATTCACGGATTAGAAGCAGGTGCCGAATTGTGACTTACGTATACAGTAACGAAACCGTAAACGAGCATAGAAAATGAATCATTTCGGCAAGGGTCCACTGATATTCGCCCTGCTATTCCTCCTGGCCTTTCCCGTAATCGTGTTCCGCGGTGATGACCGTTCGAACACACTGGAATACTGGGTCTTCCATCAGATCCACTATGATGAATACAGTGCGAGGATTCCTGCTTTCGAGGCCGCCAATCCGGGTGTCAAGGTCGACCTGCGACTGATCTCGAAAATCCACGACAAGTTGCTCGCGGCATTCCTGTCGGGTATTGGTGCTCCGGATATCACCGAAGTGGAAATATCATCGGTAGGCCGGTTCTTCAAGGGCAGCCGGGAGGAAATCGGTCTGGTTGACCTGACCGATCGCGTCGAAGCCGATGGGCTTATGGATGAATTCGTCCAGGCCCGACTGGCGCCCTGGTCCCTCGATGGACGGGTCTACGGTCTTCCTCACGATGTCCATCCCGTCGTGCTGCTCTACCGTCACGACGCGTACGAAGAAGCGGGCATTGACCCGGAATCCATACACACCTGGGACGACTTCATCGTTGCTGGACGGAAACTCGCCCGGGATGACGACGGCGACGGGAGGCCGGACAGGTATCCTCTCATGTTGAGGGCGCACAAGCCCGGTCATTTCTGGCTGATGCTCCTGCAGAACGGCGGTGGGATGTTCGATAAGGACGGCGGGGTCATCATCGACAACGAAATCGCCGTATCCACGCTGGAGTTCTACTGCAGGCTGCTCAACGAAGAGCGCCTGGCCATTCCCGAATTCTCCCAGGACCCGGCCAATTTCGCCGCCATGAAAGAAGGCATCGTGCTGGGCATACTTGCGCCGGATTGGTATATAGGATCGGTAAAGAGATTCATCCCCGAACTGGCCGGGAAATGGCGGGCCATGCCCCTGCCCGCATGGAGGGAAGGTGAACGCCGAACTTCAACCTGGGGTGGAACAATGATCGGGATTACGAAGCAAAGCAAGAACCCGGACCTCGCCTGGTCCTTTGTCCGATTCGCCTACATGGATGACGAAGCGCTTGCTAACAGGTACCGCAAAACCACCATAATCCCGCCGATACGATCGGCGTGGTCCAACCCGGTGTTTGCCGAGGCGGATCCCTACCTGGGCGGCCAGATCCTGGGAAAAACCCTGACAGACCTGGGCGACGACATTCCGGCTTTCTACCTGAATCCTTACTGGGCAGAAGGCTCGGACCTGTTGCGGCAAACCGTGCACGAAGCGGCGCAGGGTATACGAACGCCCGCCGAGGCGCTTTCGAACCTGGCGGACCAGATTCGTGCAATGATGGAAGAAGCTTCATCTGTCAATATCCGGCGGATTGACCAGGAATCCGTCGAAATAGAGTAACGTCGAAACTGAATCACGTCTGAACAACATAAACTCTTAGCGCCACCCATCTACTTCGGCCACGCTAACCATGAAACCCAGGTACGCGCCCTACGCGTTTCTCGCCCCATTTTTTGCCCTCTTCGGGGTATTCATGGTCTATCCCCTGATCGATTCGATCCGGCTCAGTATGTACAGCGTCCGGGGCATGCGGAATGAGACTTTCGTAGGGCTGGCTAACATCGATCGCCTGATCGCCGACCCCGTTTTCTGGACCGCACTCTGGAACACGGCCTATTTCGCACTGGGCAGCCTTCTGCTGCAACTGCCCGTGGCCCTGGCCCTCGCGTTGCTACTCAGTAACGCCCGCTTGAAGGGAAGAAACCTGTTCCGCCTTTCCTTCTTCGCTCCCGTCCTCATATCGGGCGTATTCATCGCCGTGATATTCTACCTGCTGTACGACAGGCGTTACGGCCTGGTCAACATGGTCCTGGGTTCAGAGATCCAATGGCTTCAGGACCCGGACCTGGTCATGCCCGCGCTGATACTGGCGGGTGTATGGCGGTGGGCGGGGTTCAACATGGTCTATTTCCTGGCGGGGCTTCAGAGTATACGACGTGAGCTTTACGAGGCGGCGGCAGTCGACGGGGCCGGTACCTGGCAGACTTTCATACACGTGACGATCCCGGCCCTCAAGCCGGTGATCGCCTTCGTGGTAATCACATCCATGATAGGCTCGTTCCAACTCTTCGACCTGCCCTACGTGCTTACCGAGGGCGGCCCGGGCAACGCGAGCATCACGATGGTGATGTACCTGTACAAGCACGGCTTCGAGTTCATCAATCTTGGATACGCGGCAACGATCGGATGGGCCCTGGCCGTGATTATCGGCGTAATTTCAATCATCCAGGTCCGATTTTTCGGCGTGTTCAAGGAGAATTGATGAATATGAAGTTTCCTCTTCGAACAGTGCTGACATACATACTTCTGGTATTCTTCGCCCTGCTGGTCCTCACGCCGTTGTTCTGGGTGGTCTCCGCTTCGTTCAAACCGTCCGGCGAAATCTTTTCATATCCGCCCACTTTTTTCCCCCAGGAACCCACGCTAGAAAATTTCACCCGGTTGTTCGAAGAAATACCGATCGTCCAGTACATCGTAAATAGCACCTTCCTGGCTACTTCCCACACGCTGCTTCTGCTCGCCATCGCCACCATGGGCGGTTTCGCCTTCGCCAAGTACTCGTTTCGTGGGCGAGGCGTACTTTTTGCCATTGTCCTCGGTTCGATGATGATCCCCTTTCACCTGGTGTTGGTTCCGCTGTTCACCCTGCTGTACAAGTTCGGCTGGCTGGACACCTACCAGGGCGTGATCCTTCCCTACCTGGCTTCCAGCGGATTCGGCGTGTTTCTCATGCGGCAATTCATCCTCGGCATTCCCACTGATCTTGTCGACGCGGCCCGGATCGACGGATCATCCGAGTTCGGTATATACTGGCGCGTTATCCTGCCAACCGCGAAACCCGCCATGGGCGCCCTGAGCATCTTTGGGTTTCTCGGGGCCTGGAATGAGTTTCTTTGGCCCATGATCGTGCTGCGGGACGCCGACAAGTACACGCTGCCCCTCGGCCTGGCCAGCCTCCTGGGCGTTTACAGTCAGGAATACGGCATGCTCATGGCCGGCACCCTGCTGTCCATCCTGCCCATCATGGTCCTCTTCCTCGTGATGCAGAAGGAATTCGTACAGGGGATTACGCTCGGGGCGGTCAAGGAGTGAGGGTGAAAGTCGTCGCTTTCTGCTTTTAGTAAACTCAACATATGGCAAAATCGTTGCGCGTATAATATCTCAGGCAACTGGTGGAACTGCAAGAGGTTGAATGATGTGTAATGCTGTGTAAGGTGTAGACTACAAGTTCATAGTATCGTCGAAAGGAGAAGGAACGGGTTATGGCGGATCAAAACAGCGATCGACAATACACGATGGGGAGAAGCGACGAAGAGACGCAACGGTTGATCGAGCAGTCGCGACTGATCCAGCCACTGACGCGGCGATTCCTGAAATCGGCCGGCATCGATGCCGGAATGAGGGTCCTGGATATCGGAAGCGGTGCCGGTGCCGTGTCGCTGATCGCAGCGGAACTGGTAGGGTCCGAAGGCGAAGTCGGCGGCGTGGACATGAATCCCGAAATACTCGAGACGGCCCGCGAACGGGTTCGAGCAGCGGGATTCGGCAACGTCGAGTTCTTAACCGGAGACGCACAGACCCTGGAACTGGAGGGACGCTTCGACGCCCTGGTGGGCCGCCTGGTGCTCATGTACCTGCCCGATCCGATATCGGTCCTGAAACAGATTGTGAAGCGCCTGCATCACGGGGGTATCGTTTGCTTTCAGGAGATCGACTTTACCATTACCCGCTCGTATCGTAATCCTGATACGCCGCTCATGAGCCAATAGAGCGACTGGATCGTCGAAGTTTTCGACCGGTCCGGGGCGAACGCAACCATGGGACTGGATCTGCACAGTGTATACGTCGAGCCGGTCCTGCCCGAACCCACGCTCGATGCCGGCATGCTGTTAGGTGCTTCCGCTGACTGGCCAGGATATTCATATGTCGCGAATTCGTTCCGCAGCGTCATACCACTGCTGGAACAATACGAGATCGCAACCGCGGAGGAAGTGGACGTGGATACCATTCCGCAGCGAGTCCGGGCAGAAATCGTCGCGGCCAAACGGCCCGTGATCATTCCGCCGCATATCGCGGCCTGGGCGAGGGTAATGTAGAAAATCAATAGCGCCACTTTCGATTTTCACATATATTGTCTAGTATGATCCCGCGTACCCAACATCTCAACGCAATTGGCAAACTGTTAAACCAGTTTCCCGTGGTCTGTCTCATAGGTGCACGGCAGGTTGGCAAAACTACGCTTGCACGCCAATTAATCGATGATGTCGAACCTACTGTTACCTTTTTCGATCTTGAAGACCCAACCGACGAGACGCGACTATCCGATCCCAAGCTCGCATTGGAACCGCTCCGCGGGTTGGTTGTCATTGATGAGGTTCAGCGGAATGAAGGAATTTTCAGACTACTACGCGTGCTCTCGGACCGTCCCGGTACCCCGGCCCGTTTTCTGGTCCTGGGCAGTGCGGGACCTGTCCTTCTGCGACAATCATCGGAATCGCTCGCCGGAAGGATCGCATATTATGAACTTCCGCCTCTACGGATGAACGAAACAGGTACCGCCGAAACGGACCGACTTTGGCTGCGCGGCGGATTCCCACCTTCGTTCCTCGCCAGGAACGATGAGGACAGCCTTACCTGGCGGTCGGCCTTCATTCGAACGTTCTTAGAAAGGGATCTACCTCAACTCGGGGTATCTGTTCCTGCCGCTTCCATGCGTCGATTTTGGACTATGTTGGCCCACTACCACGGAAACCACTGGAACGGAGCCGAACTCGGCCGTGCACTTGGTGTCACCGCACCAACGATAAATACATATTTCGACACCCTTGTCGGCGCACTGGTAGCGCGCAGAATGCAGCCCTGGTACGAGAATCTGAAGAAACGGCAGGTCAAAGCACCCAAAGTTTATCTATCGGACCCCGGGCTGTTGCACGCACTGCTGGGTGTGAAAGACGAGGCAGATCTCATGGGACATCCGAAATCCGGAGCGTCGTGGGAGAGTTTCGCCATGCAGGAGGTGGTCCGTATTACAGGCACTGCGTGGGAAGACTGTTATTTCTGGGCTACACATCGTGGATCTGAACTCGACCTCCTGATCATGGAAGGCGGTCGAAGAACAGGGTTCGAATTCAAACGATCCAGTGCGCCTTCAATGACACGTTCTATGCACACGGCGTTGAACGACCTGAAACTCGACCGCCTCATCGTCGTATTCCCCGGCGAATCGCGATTTCGTATTCATGATCGCGTGCAAGCGGTTGGGCTTGAACACGCATGCGATGTTGGGTTCTGACTAACCGGACTAAGTAGAACCGCTCCACTATTAAATGCAGGGTTTAATATGGACGGGATTCGCGGCTATATTAAAGTTGACCTGATATAAGACTCCTTTTGCGTCTTTGCACTTTTATTCGTATATTATCCGATCTTGACCTGCTCCGAAAAATAACCTGAACAGGAAATTATGAGCACAGAAAAACAGTATAGGGATTTCATACGCGAGATCATCGACGCGGACATGGAAAGCGGCAAGTTCGGGGGCAAGGTGATGACCCGTTTTCCCCCGGAACCGAACGGCTATCTCCACATCGGTCACGCGAAGTCGATATGCCTTAATTTCGGCGTTGCCGAGGAGTACGGCGGCCTGTGCAATCTCCGGTTCGACGATTCGAATCCTGAAAAAGAAGACGCGGACTATGTCGAAGGGATCAAGCGGGACATCAAGTGGCTGGGGTTCGACTGGGAAGACCGGCTCTACTTCGCCTCCGATTACTACGATCAGCTGTACAGTTACGCGCTTCAACTCATTGACCAGGGCGACGCCTACGTCGACAGCCTGACCTGGGACGAAATGCGGGACTTCCGCGGCACGCCCACGGAACCGGGCCGAGACAGTCCGTACCGCGATCGGCCGGGAGATGAGAACCGGGACTTGTTCGAACGAATGCAGGCCGGGGAGTTCCCGGACGGCACGCACGTGCTCCGGGCCAGGATCGACATGGCGCATCCGAACCTGACGATGCGAGATCCCGTACTTTACCGGATCCGGCACGCCCATCACTACCGTACGGGGGACAAGTGGCGGGTGTATCCCATGTACGATTTCACCCACTGCCTGTCGGATTCCATCGAGGGCATTACCCATTCGCTCTGCACCCTGGAATTCGAGAACAACCGGCCGCTGTACGACTGGATACTGGACCGTTTGGACGTCTACCATCCCCAGCAGATCGAGTTCGCGCCACTGGTCCTCGCGCACACGGTGCTGTCCAAGCGCTTCTACCGGCCCCTGATTGAGGAAGGCGTACTATCCGGGTGGGACGATCCCCGCATGCCCACGCTATCCGGTCTACGTCGGCGTGGATATACGCCCGAGTCGATTCGAACTCTCTGCGACCGCGTTGGCGTGGCCAAGAACCACAATCTCATCGACATGGCCCTGTCGGATTTCATCATCCGCGAAGACTTGAACAAGCGCGCGCCCCGGGTCATGGGCGTCCTGGATTCCCTGAAGGTCGTGATCACCAATTACCCCACCGGCCAAACCGAGTACATGGAAGCTGTGAACAACCCGGAGGACGAGGAGATGGGGACGCGGGAAGTCCCATTTTCCCGGGAAATCTATATTGAGCGGAACGATTTCATGGAAGACCCACCCCGGAAGTTCTTCCGGCTCGCCCCGGGACGGGAAGTAAGGCTGCGCTACGGGTACTTCATCACCTGTACGGACGTAATCAAAGACAACCAGGGAAACGTCGTTGAACTGCATTGCACCTACGATCCGGAATCACGGGGCGGGAGTACGCCCGACGGTAGAAGGATACGCGGCACCATACACTGGGTATCGGCCGCCCACGCCCTTGACGCCACCGTGCGCCTGTACGACCGGCTGTTCAGCGATCCGGATCCCCGTCCGGGTGAAGTTGACGATGACCGATCCTTACTCAATCCCGACTCGTTACGTACCGTTACGGAATGCAAGGTCGAACCCGGATTGGCGGATGCGGTTCCCGGAGTGAACTACCAGTTCGAACGCCTGGGATACTTCTGCATCGATGCCGACGAAACGCAGTCCAATGGCCCCGTATTCAACCGGACGATCGCTCTGCGCGATACATGGGCGAAGATCCAGAAGAAGTGACTGAGAGACGATCAATTTAAACAAAATAGGTTCGGTCCATGTTTATGACCGAATTGCAGGCTTAAGCGGTACAATGACCATACAGGAAGGTGAATATGGCGCGTATATTTGGAAAAGAGTATACCCGTAGAGAACTGCTCGACCTCGTGGGCGACATGAGCCAGGTAGCCCATGCAAGACATGGCGAACTGCGTGAGGGTACCGATCGAGGAGCGGACCTCATCGAAGTGTTCAATGCATCGGGACTGTGCTTTTCCCTGTTGCCGGGCCGGGCGCTTGACGTGGCCTCGGCCCACTACAAGGGCATGTCGCTCTGTTTTCGCGGCAGTACAGGCGACGTTGGACCGGCGTTCTACGAACCGCAGGGATACGGCTGGATGCGCGGGTTCTTCGGAGGCCTGGTGCTGAGTTGCGGGATGACCTTCACGGGCCATCCTGAGACCGATCCCGAAGAAGAAAACGAAGAACTGGGGCTACACGGTCGCCTTTCCTTCCTTCCCGCCCGACAGGTCCATACCGATGGCCAGTGGGACGGCGACGACTACATCGTCAAGGTTCGGGGGAAGGTCCGGGAAGCCGTCGTGTTCGGCACCAACCTGGAACTCACCCGGGAAATCTCGACGGTCCTCGGAGAGAAATCGCTGCATATCCACGACCGGATACACAACCAATCGGTCGATCGCTCCCCGTTGATGTTCGTCTATCACTGCAACCCCGGTTTCCCCGTCCTCGACGAGGGCACACGGGTGGTTATCGACAGTGAAAAGACTACCGAATGGCTCGAAGACCGGGAGGTTGGTCCTGACGTCTATGCCACCGCCCCAGCGCCTGGCGACGAAGCCCATGACGACGTATACATCCACCGGCCACGCGCCGATGCCAACGGCCAGTGCCGCGTCGGCCTGATCAACGACAGGCTCGGCCTCGGCCTATACTGGTCCTTCCCAAAGGCGGAAATCCCCATCGTCACCCACTGGCAGCACTTCCACCGGGGCACCTACGTCACCGGCATCGAACCCGGAAACGTAAGCATGCTCGGCCGCGCGTGGAACCGCAAGAACGGGTATCTACAGCACATCGAGCCCGACGAAGTGCGCGATTTCCACCTGGAGATCGGAGTGTTGGAGGGTGCGGAGGAGATCAAGGCGTTCGAGGCGAAGGTAGGGGTATGAGGGGGGTCTGAATGAACCGTAAAACGAAAAACCGTTTGGAAGAGTTAAACGCGGATTTCAAGCAAGTTTATGGATCCGAATTTAACCACTTCTACTGCCCAATTCTCTATTTGGACAGAGAGACTAGACTGTGTCAAGCTCATATAATCAACAGAGCTCTACTTGATTCGGACGATACCTGGACTGTTCAACGAGCAGATGTGGATTCGTTTTATGGAAGCCATTTCGAAGCAGACTTTGTGTTATTAGGTGAGAAAGGCCGACGATCTCCAGACGAAGTATTAATCAACAAGCCTTTAGCAAAAAAGCTGAAGCCGAGGTTTTATGTTAACAGTGAGCCTGTTGAACACTATTACCCAAGTGGGGATGTACCAGTGAATCATTCCCTCATAAGGGTGTTTTCTCCTGAAGAGAGTGAAATATTGGCAATTAAAAAAACTCCAGAGGAAATGGATACGATTCTCAACCATCAATGGGAAATTCGTATTGAACATAACCTTAATCTGGTAGCCCTTGTTTCTCTAATTAAGGCAGCACATCTGACACTATTCAAATTGTTGGGTTATCGGCATCCCTTGTCAGCAGGAGGACATTTTGTTGGCAAAACCATATTAGGTGATTTTTTCTTGAAATGTTTAGGGATGAAAAAAGAGGAAGTACTAAGACAAGCAAAATCACATTTCTCAGAGTTCGCCAATATGGTAAGGCCAGTAAATACCAGTTCATTGCCTTACAAGGGAACAATTTCAGATCACTTCCTATATTTCTGGATGTACATGAATAAGCCTTGGGCGTTATTGATTTTCGTTAACATTGCGAATCAACTACATGCAATTGCATTACCTGTTCTACAGGATGATGACGGGGCTTCTCGATTTCATGAGTTTCTTGGTAAAGACGAATTCATTACCGAAGCCCGATTGGCTCAGTGGAAGGGAGATTCGTGGGAAATCTCATCGAAGTGGGAAATTCAAAAGTGGCCAAAGTCAAATTACAATCCTGAGTCGTAGTGATGTCAGAACTAATCTATTCCTAACGATTGAACGATAGAAACAGTTCCTGCTTGGGAGATGAGTACTTGCGGGCGTTAGTAGTTGCGTCAGGGCGTGGCCTTTTAAAGACTGCAGTATGTTCAGCAGTCGGAAAGGAGATGGATATGAGCGATTTAATGAGTCTGGCATCAACAGGCCTTGCAATGATCGCGTCAGTCCTCACGGTAGAGCGATCCTTAGAATCAGTTGTTTCGTTCACTGCCAACGCCCTCGAGTACTTTTCACCCTATGAGCATGTTGATATGGCAAAATGTACCTATGGATACGGCCTATCGGCAGGAGCTCATCGGAAATCGAATCATGCTACATAGTGCCATTCATCCCAGCGAGATTCTCTAGGACGAACTCGATGAATTGGATGTAGTGCCATCGGAGTTTGCCCGTCAGATAGACGTTCCGTCGAACCGGGTCAGCCAGATTATCTCAGGCAATCGGTCGATTATGGCCGGCACCGCACTGCGCTTCGGACACTGTTTCGGCGTCGATCCACAAAACTGGATCAACCTTCAGTCACAGTTAGATCTCGCAGCAGCCCACAGGAGAAACGGAGAGGTGGTTCGGCGCCTGCCAATAGCGTCCGGCAGGGCACGGTAGATCGTTGCTAAACCGTAATCGATGTCCGTGTCATCTCTAAGCAAGCCCAGGAGTTACACATATGGCGAAAGCCAACAGTCCAAACTCAGAAACCACCACCGGTACCACGACCGGCTACGAATCCGAACTGTGGAAGATGGCCGACGCGCTCAGGGGCAGTATGGACGCTGCCGAGTACAAGCATGTCGCCCTCGGCCTGATCTTCCTCAAGTACATCTCCGATGCCTTCGAGGAGCGCCAAGCTGCGGTGCTCGCCGAATGGGGCGAAGACGCAGCCGAGGATCAGGACGAGTACATTGCAGAGAACATCTTCTGGGTGCCTCCTGAGGCAAGATGGCAGCATCTCAAGAGCCAGACGCGCCAGCCCACTATTGGACGATTGATCGACGACGCCATGATCGCCATCGAGCGGGACAACCCGGCGCTCAAGGACGTGCTGCCCAAGGACTACGCCCGTCCGGCACTGGACAAGAGTCGGTTGGGGCAGGTGGTCGACATGGTGAGCAACATCAAGGTAGGGGGCGCCGAAGCCCGCGCCACGGACGTGCTGGGCAACGTCTACGAGTACTTCCTGGAGCATTTCGCCATTGCTGAGGGCCGTAAGGGCGGCGAGTTCTACACCCCGCGCTCGGTGGTGCGTCTGCTGGTGGAGATGCTGGAGCCGTACAAGGGCCGGGTGTACGATCCCTGCTGCGGGTCCTCGGGCATGTTCGTCCAGTCGGTGGAGTTCATCCGCGCCCACGTCAGCGGTAACGGAAACGTCGGAAAAGCCAAAGGAGACATCTCCATCTACGGGCAGGAGTCCAACTACACGACCTGGCGCATGGCCAGGATGAACCTTGCGATCCGGGCATCGCGGGGCAGATCAAGCACGGCGACAGCTTCCACAACGACCGTCACCCGGACCTGCGGGCCGACTACATCCTCGCCAATCCACCCTTCAATATCTCCGACTGGGGAGGAGAACGGCTGCGTGACGACAGGCGGTGGGAGTATGGCGTTCCTCCGGTGGGTAATGCCAACTTCGCCTGGGTGCAGCATTTTCTGTATCACCTTGCGCCACGGGGCACGGCAGGTTTTATCCTTGCTAATGGCTCCATGTCGTCGAACCAGTCCGGCGAAGGAGAGATTCGCAATAACATTATAGAAGCAGGCCTGGTAGACTGCATCATTGCCCTGCCCGGCCAGCTCTTTCGATCCACACAGATACCTGCCTGCCTCTGGTTCCTGCGCCGAGGACGCCTCAACGGAGAGCATCGAGACCGAGAGTGCGAAGCACTCTTCATCGACGCCCGAAAGATTGGGTACATGCTCGACCGTACGCGCCGTGAACTATCCCAAGAAGATATCGCCAGCATAGCGGACACCTACCACGCCTGGCGCGGCAGCGGGGAGGCTAATGAGTACGAGGACGTTCCAGGTTTCTGCAAGAGCGCGACGCTGGAAGAGATTCGCAAACACGGTCACGTCCTTACTCCCGGCCGGTACGTCGGCGCGGCCCCGCAGGAGGAGGACGGCGAGCCCTTCGAGAAGAAGATGACCCGGCTCGCAACACAGTTGCGCGAGCAGCAAGCCGAGGCCCAACGACTGAACGGGGAGATCGATGCGAACCTGGCGCGGTTGGGGTTTGGGGCAGGGCAGACAAAACCATGAAATACACTGTGGTCATTGAGATGACCCCGAACAACTACGCAGCCTAAATGCAGGAACTGCCCGGGTGCATGGTCAGCGCGAGTACCCGCAATGAAGAGTTGAAGGTATTCGAGAAGCCATAGCGTTCTACATCGCAGGAATGCACGAAGACGGCGAACCCATACCGGAGCATCAGACTACAGCGGCTGTGGTGGAAGCTGCGGTTACGGCTACAGCGTGAGAAGCATTCGAGATGTTACCGGAGGGGAAACAGTGACCGTCGACGAGTTGATACAACTGCTGGCGTAACATTCAACCGGACTGCAAGTAGTAGTAAACTGCTACGAGAACGGCTACAACGACCTAAAACCTGAGCAACTCTCCGTGGTCAGAATCGCCCTGCACACAGGAAACACCGATGGGAAGGGCAGCATAGAGACGCGAAAGGTCAGGCCGGAGGCGGATCCGATGGTGCCGATGTGGTCGAAGCGCTTTTTCTACTACGGGTATCGAACTGAGAGAAACGGTGTAAATGGCTGATCAAGACTGCGTGGTTGTGCAGAAAGGGTCTAAACCAGAGTCTGTAACATGTTTTGTGTAACTGGCAATAGCTTGTATCTTGCTCACAAGGAGGAAGTGCTATGGCCAGAGAAAGAAAACCCTCAAGTAAGATCGACCGTCTTTTGGATGAGCTCATGGAAGACGGGGTGGACGCCGAGGACCTCTTCGGCGAAGACGGCCTGCTCAAGCGCATGAAGAAGCGCATGGCCGAACGGATCCTGGAAACCGAGCTCACCGATCATCTCGGCTACGAGAAGCATGCCCCCGATGGCAGGAACCGCGGCAACAGTCGCAACGGCAAGACCACCAAGACGCTCAAGGACGACAAGGGCGATCTGCCGGTAGAGATCCCCCGGGACCGCGAGGGCTCCTTCGATCCCAAGCTGATCCGTAAGTATCAGACCCGTTGGCCGGATTTCGACGACAAGATCATCTCCATGTACGCAAGGGGCATGAGCACCCGCGATATCCAGGGCCATATCGAAGATCTCTACGGAGTGGCCATCTCGCCCGAACTGGTCTCGCGGATCACCGACACCGTAACCGACGAGGTCCTGGCCTGGCAGTCGCGGCCTCTGGACCCGGTCTATCCTATCCTGTTCCTGGATGCCTTGTTCGTCAAGGTGCGTGATAGCGGCAGCGTACGGAACAAGGCGGTCTACCTGGCCCTGGGCGTTAACCTCCACGGCGACAAGGAACTCCTGGGCCTCTGGATCGAGCAGAACGAAGGGGCAAAGTTCTGGCTCCACGTACTGACCGAACTGAAGAACCGGGGCGTTGCCGATATCTTCATCGCCTGCTGCGACGGGCTCTCTGGCTTTCCGCAGGCCATAGAGACGGTGTATCCCAGGACCCAGGTGCAACTCTGCATCGTACACATGGTGCGTAACAGCCTGACCTACGTCTCCTGGAAACACCGTAAGCAGGTGGCCAAGGATCTCCGGGCGATATACCAAGCCGCTACCTTGGAGCAGGCCGAGGCCGCGCTGGATCGCTTCGCAGAACACTGGGATAAGCAATATCCCACGATCAGCCGGCTATGGCGCAGACATTGGGACCATCTGACCCCGTTCTTCGCCTTCCCACAGGAAATCAGGAAGGTCATCTATACCACCAATGCCATCGAATCCATGAACCGGGGACTGCGCAAGATCATCAAGACCAAAGGCGCTTTCCCCACAGACGAGGCGACCAGGAAACTGCTCTACCTGGCCCTGCTCAATCTGTCCCGAAGGTGGACCCGGCCCATTGTCCACTGGACGGCCGCCATCAACCAGTTCGTCATCATGTACGAAGACAGAGTGCCCATCACATGAAACAGTCAGTTACACAAAATCCGTGACAGACCCCTAAACCAATGCCGCCGAACGGCTGGCAGGAGATGTCATTCAGCGAAGCACTGCGAATCAACCCAACAGTCCGGCTTGACCGCGGTTCAAATTACCCCTAGGTGGATATGGCATCGGTGAATGCCGATTCGAGAAACGCGGATTCAATAGAGGTACGGGAGTTTAAGGGTGGCGGCTCGAAGTTTCAGAGTGGCGACACACTAATGGCTCGCATTACTCCCTGTTTGGAGAACGGCAAGATCGCGCGGTATCATGCCAAGGGAGATCAGCAGATAGCCCATGGTTCAACGGAATTCATCGTAATACGAGGACGCGAGAATGTAACCGATAACGATTTTGCATATTACCTGACTCGATGGAACGAAATTCGGAACTATGCTATCGGCCAGATGACTGGCACTTCCGGGCGGCAGCGTGTCCCGGTCGACTCACTGGACCACTTGACAGTAGAAATTCCACCCTTAGACCAACAACACTCCATAGCCCACATCCTTGGCACGCTGGATGACAAGATAGAACTGAACCGCCGGATGAATTAGACACTGGAGGCGATGGCGCGGGCGCTGTTCAAGTCATGGTTCGTGGACTTTGAGCCGGTGCGAGCCAAGATCGAGGGACGATGGCGGCGCGGCGAGTCACTGCCGGGTCTCCCCGCCGATCTTTACGATCTCTTCCCTGGCCGGCTGGTGGATTCAGACCTGGGGCTGATTCCAGAGGGATGGGAGGTGAAGCCGCTAGGAGATTTAGCAACTCAACGCCGGGACGGGGTGAAGCCGAAGGAGATAGATCCGGATTCACCATACATCGCTCTTGAGCACATGCCCAAGGCCCGCATAGCACTAGCGAAATGGGGCAACACAGATGGACTCGCCAGCGGCAAATTCGCATTCAAACGAGGCGATATCCTATTCGGAAAGTTAAGGCCTTATTTTCACAAGGTCGGCGTAGCCCCCGTGGATGGAATCTGCTCGACCGACATAGTAGTTGTGTCACCGAATTTTTTTCAGTGGTTTGGATTTGTTCTTGGCCATACATCCAGCAAGGAGTTTGTTGATTACACGGACGCTGCATCTACCGGAACTAAGATGCCCCGCACCAAGTGGGAGGATATGGCTCGATATATGGTAATCCTGCCGAGTAGCCAAGCGGCCATGGCATTCAATGACATGGTTAGACCTTGGATTGACAGGATGATATCGACAATTCATGATTCCCATACTCTTGCCGCGCAACGGGATGCATTGCTGCCGGGACTGGTCTCCGGGAATTTGAAAGTTGAGCGTGATTGAAATGTCCGCCAGACCAGCCATACCGCGCGACGTTCATAGAAGACTGTGGGCTCTATCCATGGGCCATCGTTTTAACCCGGCTTGCGTACACGACCTATTCGTAAACGACACTTCCATTGGAGAAATAGCGCACATAAGGCCACACTCAGAATCTGGCGATTCATCACTCACCAATCTCCTAATACTCTGTCCGAACTGTCACACTACGATCGATAAGAATCGCGAGGAATGGCCGGACGATACACTGACAGCTTGGCACTCGCTACGTCAGGAGGAGATTCAAAAACGATTCGCTAAGCGATGTGCCTCATTTCGTGAACTTGAAGATCTGGTTCAGCCCTTACTGAGGCGAAATGCAAGAATCTTTGAAAGTTATGGACCCACCGAGAACAATACAAGTGACCCAGCTCGCCGCCGTTTGTGGTTGAAGTTCGAACCGGAGGTCATAGTCAACAATCAAAGATTACATTCACTGTTCGACGCCAACATGCGATTGTTCCATATGGAGAACCAACCCATCATTGAGCATTTTAAACTCCATGTTGCTGAATTCGTCTCCACTAGAGACAATGACTTTCCCGATCGTGTCGTCTTGTTTCCACGCGATATCAACGCGATGTTTGGGTTGGGGTCAGCCAGAGACCGAAATCCACCTCCAAGTGTTAGTGCTCTTCAAAATCTAATCAGAAATCTAATCGATCGAGGTCGGTCTGTTAGCATTGAATTGACACCGCGTCAATTACTGAAGTACACCATTGAGGATAGGATAGTTGAAATGGATCTTAGCAATAGACCTCGGATGCAACAACTATATTTCAGTAGGCGATACTATCAACCTCAAACAACTGAGGTTAGACTGTCGGATCTCGTATTCATCCTCGGATGGCTGGAAGAGCGTGGTATTGATTACAGTTGGGACGACATCATTCGTCTCACGGAGGTTAAGGTCGCTAACCTGTACAACGTAACGTTCTGCTATAAATACACCTTGTCCCAAGTAGACATTTATGATCTATGCAACAAGCCGAATGTAATCATCGTTAACCTTTATGGGTGGAATAACTCGGATGTGGACCTTCAGACCGTCATGGAAACATCTGAGACTGGGGTGCATTCTTTGAATCAGCGAGAATTCTGTAAATTCATGCTTCGGAGAAGTAGATGAATGACTTCCATCAAAGGCTGTTAAACCTAAGCGATAGCATGCCAAAGTGTTTCCATGGCATGTTTCAATTTGGATCATCGCTAAGGAGCGAGCGACCCGAAGATATAGACTTGCTGGTGGTGTATGGCAATTCTCAAGATATCACAGATGTGTCTCAGCAACGACGCAAGTTATTGGACATGCTGGTGATAGCGTTTGAGGGGGTAACTGTCGACTTGGTGGCTTTGAGCGACGAAGAATTGGAGGTAAGTGGGTTCTTGCAGAAGACAGAGTGGATCCCGATTAAAGATGGTTAAACCTCGAGACCACCCTTACTGAGCTTGTCCCGCGATGTGGACTTTAGAGAGCACGGCATCCAGAGTTTGACTGGAACCTCTGGACGGTAGCACGTGCAAGTTGATGCGATGGCTCCGTACCTACTTTCTCTCCGGTGTACGTTGGGAAGAATTCGGTCCCCTTGTTAGGCCAGTGTTCGCTGGTCTCGAGGTAACTCGAAAAGAGTCCCCTTCCCTAGTTGCACAGCGGATGTACTGTTCTTGACTGGTTTCGAGGGAGGTGAGGGTGGGCGGAGATTTCTTTAGTAAGAGATGCCCACGATTAGACTGACGAGGCTGACAACATGAACCATATAAAGACCGCAGTGGGTATGTTCAATGGTGGAGAAGTACTGCGTGAATACTTCGGTCATTTAAACGTTGGAACGGAAGACGAGAAGGCACGCAGAAGATCTACCATCATACCGATGGTAGTCACTTACATGTTTGGTATAGAGGTTGGACTCAAAGCACTGATTGAAGGTCAAGGACAGAAGCCTCCCCACATCCACGATCTGAAGAACTTGTATCGTAACGTCGCAGCAACCGTAAGAAAGAGGATTGAGGATAAATTGGTGGCCTATACGAGAGAATCGAAAGTAGCATTAGCAGGTTTGCTTACTCATCATCGAAACAGCCTTCAAGAATGGAGATACATGGGGGACTTCCAAGGTGGTAAAATCGTACACCCATCCATGATAGGAGCTACTCTCCGGGAGATCATAGAAGTACACACTGAAGTATATGGTGTAGAGACAGATGTAGCTGAGGATACGTCCACAGATACGGCGGATGTTCCGCTTTCCATACAAAAGGCAACCTCCGAATATATGAAGGACGTGTATGTAAGTCCTTCACAACCCCCACAGAAGTCGACGTTGGATCCACCACCATCGGCTGACGGGTGGTCCACTGGCGGAGAAAACGGTTGCTGAGCATGATGGTCGAACAACGGAGACAGGTCCGCACGATCTTCGACTTAATTACACGCCAAACCTTCAAGCTTCTATAAATAGCCCTACCACCGCCTAACGTGGCAATGGCATTCGAAGGAATAGTTGAACATGTTATGGCCCACATCCTCAACAACCTGAAAGAATCCCGTGCTCTAGCCATTAAACGGGACACATTGCTACCAAAACTGGTATCGGGAAAGGTGCGTATATGAGCGAACACACTGATCGCATAAGACACTCTGATGCGTTAGCTAATCTGAGGAAGTGTATTGATTTGCTCCGCGCACTTCCCGAGGTGGATTGGGAAATTGAAGAGACTCAAGACCTTATTGACAGACTCACTGCTGTTACAGGGAATGTCTTGGCTAGACTCACAATTGCCGATCGGAATCTGGTACCTATTAGTGCTGTTAACTCTCTGGACTATCCAAGCCAAAAGATTCTCGAGATTGTAGATAGTCTTAGGAACTCCGCACCGAGTGTGGAAATAGACATTTATAATACTAGCAATGAGATAGATGAACTCTTGGCTGCGGCGTCTACACTTCCGGTTGTTCCCATTCGTACAACGAGTAAGGTGCTCGAAAAGGCAGCCGAGCAGTTTGATCACGAAGCAAGTTCAGCGAAGGCCACAATCGCGGCAGAGGTAGACTCTCTACGCCAAGAGTTACATTCAACCGTCGAGGATTCCAACCGCAGTTTCGCTGAGGCTCAGAGTACAATTGAATCGCTCAACGCAAGAATCAATGAAGCTACAGAGCAACTACAGCGGGAAGTGACGAGTATCCACGAGACTTTCAGAGCATCCCAGAGTCAGCGCGATGCTGAATTCACTGAAGATCAAGCAAATCGCGACCGCGAGTTTCACGAAAGACTAGACTCCACGATTGAGGACATAAAGCGCTTCCGTGACGAGGCTAACAAGATGCTTGAAGAGGTAGCAGGTGCGGGCACAGCCGCCCACTACGTCGGCCACAGCCAACAACAAAGTAAGACTGCGGACAGGTGGCGCAGGATAGGCGTCGGTGCGCTGTCTTTCTTGGCGCTCGCCTCTTTTGGGGTGTTCTATGTATCCTCTCAAGCAGAACAGGACTTTTCCGTTACATGGCTAATTGCCCGCACCGGTGTTTGGGGTTCTTTACTTATATTTGCCGCTTACGCATTACGACAGTCCGGCAAACATCGACAGCAGGCAGAGAACATGAGGCGATTAGCCGATGAACTACAGTTACTTTGGCCCTTCATGAATCGGCTACCTAGTGACCACCGGGAAGCTCTACTCTTGGATATCACTCCTTTGTACTTTACGGGTCAGTCAAATGACAACCCTAGAAAGGATAAGCATGGCCTAGTTCACAAGCTGCGAGAAAAACTAGGGAAAGTCAGAGTGGATGGCGAATGATATCTCCCATATCCATCCTCACCGAAGCCGAAGTCTTGCTGGCGGAGTGACCGCATGACCACACTCACCGAAGCTGACGTTGAGCAGGCTGCTCTTGGCTGGCTAACCGACCTCGGCTGGAAGAAATCCCACGGTCCGGACATCGCGCCCGATACACCCAACACCGAGCGCGGCGACTACGGACAAGTTGTACTGGAAAAACGGCTGCGGGATGCCCTCGCCGAACTGAACCCAGCCCTACCCGAATCGGCACTAGACGATACCTATCGCAAGCTCACCCAGACCCAAGGCTCAACCCTAGAAGCCCGCAACCGTGCCTTTCACCGGATGCTGGTCAATGGCGTGGATATCGAGTACCGGGACTCTGATGGACGAGTGCGCGGAGACCAGGTGCGCATCATCGACTTCGACAATCCTTCCAACAACGACTGGCTGGCCGTCAACCAGTTCACAGTCACCGAGGACCAGAACGAACGCCGTCCCGACATCGTACTGTCCGTTAACGGCCTACCCTTGGGCGTGATCGAGCTGAAGAACCCTGTCGACGAAGACGCCACCATCTGGACGGCGTGGCATCAGCTTCAGACCTACAAGGCTGAGTTGCCCACCCTGTTCTCCATGAACGAAGCGTTGATGATCTCAGACGGGACCGAAGCCCGCGTTGGCACTTTGACTGCTGGACGGGAGTGGTTCAAGCCGTGGCGCACCGTCACCGGTGAGACTCTGGCCGACTCGCACATGACCGAGCTTCAAGTCATGCTGGAGGGTATCTTTGAGCCCGGCAGGTTTCTAGCGCTCATCCGCGACTTCATCGTGTTCGAGGACGACGGCAGCGGTGCCCTAGTCAAGAAGATGGCAGGCTATCATCAGTTCCACGCCGTAGGCGTAGCTGTTTATGAGACATTGCGGGCAGCAAAGCTGCAACGAGCGGAGGCGCAGGTCGCCGAAAAACCTGGACGATACGAAGCGGGGCGAAAGCCAGGCGGAAAGCCCGGTGACCGCCGCATCGGGGTGGTCTGGCACACCCAGGGTTCGGGCAAGAGCCTGACGATGGCCTTCTACGCTGGTGCCGTCATCCGTGAACCGGATATGGAGAATCCGACCGTCGTTGTCCTCACCGACCGCAACGACCTGGACGACCAGCTCTTCGGTACCTTCTCCCACTGCCAGAACCTGCTGCGCCAGCCGCCGACCCAGGCGGAGAGCCGTGCCGACCTGCGCGGTAAGCTGTCGGTGAACGCCGGAGGCGTGGTCTTCACCACCATCCAGAAGTTCTTCCCTGAGGAGAAGGGCGACACCCATCCCACCCTGTCTGACCGGCGCAACATTGTCGTCATCGCCGACGAGGCACATCGCAGCCAGTACGACTTCATCGACGGGTTCGCACGGCACATGCGGGACGCGCTGTCCAACGCTTCATTTGTAGGCTTTTCAGGTACGCCCATCGAGCTTCAGGACGCGAACACGCGGGCCGTTTTCGGGGACTACATCAGCATCTATGACATTCAGCGTTCGGTAGAGGATGGGGCCACCGTGCCCATCTACTACGAAA
Organism: bacterium; assembly: GCA_965262815.1. GTDB lineage: Bacteria > JAAXHH01 > JAAXHH01 > JAAXHH01 > JAAXHH01 > JAAXHH01. The sequence goes on from OZ253560.1 coordinate 2,161,370, forward strand.
GCCGCCTCGCTCAACTGACCCTCGATGAACACGAGAAACCGAACATCGATACGGAGTTTGTGGAGGCCACCGAGGGCGAGGAGGTGGAGCGAAGGGAGACGCTCAAGACCAAGTGGGCGCAGCTCGAGGCGGTGGTCGGCGCGGAGAAGCGCGTGAAGCAGATCGCCGAGGATATCGTCGCCCACTTCGACCGACGGCTGGAAGCCCTGGAAGGCAAGGCAATGGTCGTCTGCATGAGCCGCCGCATCTGCATTGAGCTCTACAGCGAGTTGGTTCGCCTACGCCTCGACTGGCACGACGATGATGATGGCAAGGGAGCGATAAAGGTAGTGATGACCGGCTCGGCCTCCGATCCCGTGGATTGGCAGCCGCACATCAGGAACAAGGCCCGGAGGGAGGAGCTTGCCCAGCGGTTCCGATACCCCGGCGACCCGCTAAAGGTCGTGCTGGTGCGGGATATGTGGCTCACGGGTTTCGATGCACCGAGCCTGCATACGATGTATGTTGACAAGCCGATGCGAGGACACGGCCTAATGCAGGCCATCGCCCGCGTCAATCGGGTGTTTGAGGACAAGCCCGGTGGTCTGGTCGTGGACTACCTGGGACTGGCGCAGGACCTGAAACGGGCCCTCGCGACGTACACGGAGAGTGGAGGTACGGGCAGTACCGCCTTAGACCAGGAGGAAGCGGTGGCGGTGATGCTGGAGAAATACGACGTGTGTTGCGCCCTGTTCCACGGCTTCGACTGGTCAAAGTGGAGCACCGGCACCCCACAGGAACGTTTGAGTCTGATGCCGGCTGCCCAGGAGCATGTGCTAGCCCGGGAGGACGGCAAGGACCGCTGTCTGAACGCCGTGAGGGAGTTGTCACAGGCCTTCGCGTTGGCCGTGCCGCACCCAGAGACTACACGCATCCGAGACGACGTCGGATTCTTCCAGACGGTGCGGGCGGCGCTGGCGAAGCAGACGGCCAGAGAGGCGCGCTCCCAGGAAGAACTGGACCTTGCCGTGCGTCAGATCGTCTCCCGTGCGGTTGCCTCCGAAGGCGTGATGGACATATTTGCCGCCGCGGGTCTGGACAAGCCGGACATCTCCGTGCTCTCTGACGGGTTCTTGGCCGAAGTGAGCGGGATGCCGCATCGGAATCTCGCAGTGGAGTTGTTGCAGAAGCTCCTGAAGGGAGAGGTGTCCGCGAGGCGGCGGAAGAACGTGGTGCAGGCTCGATCCTTCGCCGATATGCTGGAGCAGACCTTGCGGCGTTACCAGAACCGGGCGGTAGAGGCGGCGCAGATCATCGAAGAACTGATCGAACTCGCAAAGGAAATGCGGGAGGCCAGCGCACGCGGCGAGCAGCTCGGATTATCCGAGGACGAGTTGGCCTTCTACGATGCGCTGGAGACCAATGACAGTGCGGTCCAGGTACTCGGAGACGAGACGCTCCAAGACATCGCCCGCCAACTTGTCGAGACCGTACGGAATAACGTCACCATCGACTGGACGCTCCGCGAGAATGTACGTGCAAACCTCCGCCGACTGGTCCGCCGAATCCTCCGCAAGCACGGTTACCCGCCTGATAAGCAAGAGAAGGCAACGCAGACGGTTCTGGAACAGGCTGAGGTACTGTCGGCTGAGTGGGTTGCGTGAAGTTCGGCGCGCGGCAGGCCAATTATCAGGGTTCTTTCCAGCGGGACATGCTGCTGCCGAAGTTGATCTCGGAGGAGACCCGAATACTGGAAACGGGGGCAACCATGGGAGATGTGCTTTAGTGTCAAAGAGTGGAGATCAGCAACGAAGACGTTCAATCATAGAACTATCTTGTGAAGAGGCTCGAGCATACCTCCTCAAAGGAGAAGAGTACTGCGATCTTGTCTTGCCCCGGTATTTTCAATTCAGCAATCTACTCAAAGATGTTGCCAAGGTACTTGAAGGAAAAAAACCATCCGACTTTATGTGCCGAAAAAAGGCACGGAATCTCGACAGGGTCAATCATGTGATATTTAACAACAAAGATGGTCGATATGCCTGGCGCCGTTTTGAGTTGATTCATCCTGCGTTGTATGTCTTGCTTGTTAATGAAATTACGATGCCTGATCATTGGGATTTGATTTGTAGTCGTTTCGAGAAATTTGCTGATAATGCCAAAATTGAATGCTTGAGTTTGCCTGTCGAATCTATGACAAGTGAGAAAGACAAGGCTGAACTCGTATACAAGTGGTGGCACGACGTAGAGCAGAAGTCTATTGAGCTTTCACTGGATTATGACTTTATGATTCAGACAGACATCGACGATTGCTACCCTACCATATACACCCATTCAATCGCATGGGCGCTTCATACTAAAGAATACGCAAAGGCTCATCCACGTGACATGAGCCTAATCGGAAATTTCATCGACTGTTACATTCAGGATATGCGGTATGGACAGACCAATGGCATACCTCAAGGATCTGTATTAATGGACTTCATCGCGGAAATGGTGCTTGGTTACGCAGATACAAAACTGACATCCAAAATCAATAATGGGATTAATCCTGAGCCAGATTATCGGATCCTTCGCTATAGAGACGACTATCGAATTTTCGTCACAGACCGACAGCATGGCGAACAGATTCTGAAGTGTCTTACGGAAGTCTTGATCGAGTTGGGGTTAAAACTGAATCCCACAAAAACCGACATCAGCAGCGAAGTGATACGATCGTCAATAAAAGCTGACAAATTACACTGGTCGTTCAGAAAGCAGAGAGACCGAAATCTGCAGAAGAGACTGTTAGCCATCCATGACCACAGCTTAGAACATCCCAACTCGGGAAGTTTAGTAGTTGCTTTGAACAAGTACCGTAAACGACTTCTAAGAACGCAGAAGTATGAACGAACATTGTCTTTGATCAGTATTGTTGTTGATATTGCGTATAGGAATCCGAGAACATACGCTATTTCGTCTGCGATTTTGAGCGAACTGTTCCGACTTCTTGAGACAGAAGAAGAGAAGCGGGACATCGTTGAGAAAGTCAGGGAGAAATTTCGTAAGTTGCCCAAAACCAGTTACATGGACATATGGCTCCAGCGAATCAGTCATTCGTTCGCCCCCGACGCTGAGTTTGAGGAGCCTCTATGCAGGTTGGTAGGCAAAAAAACTACACAGATATGGGACAATAGTTGGTTATCTTCACAAGACTTGAAAAAGGCGATTGACCCGCTTAAAATCGTTGATTGGAAATCACTTGAAGACATGCCCCCGAACATTACTGATGAAGAAGTCGAACTTTTCAGTTCGAGCTATGACCTATGATCACCATTATGCAGGATAACCTTTAGGCTTAATATTGATGGCCGGTAGGGAGGATGCCGCAATTCTGCTTAAGTTTATTTCCAGCAAAGCCGGTCGACGTAAAGTGGCGAAACAAGCGAGAGCCTTTCCATGATCCGTGTTCCTATCGAACCCGAACTCCTTCGTTGGGCGCGAGAACGGGCTGGTAAGTCTGAAAAGGATCTGTCGGGGCGTTTCAAGAAGTTCCCGGCATGGGAATCTGGCGAGGCGCAACCCACACTCAAGCAGGTGGAAGCATTTGCGCGAGCCGTCCACGTGCCCGTCGGCTACCTGTTCCTCTCCGAGCCTCCGGATGAACCGGTTCCTATTCCGGACTTCCGCACCTTCGCAGGGCAGGCTGTCTCTCGCCCAAGCCCGAACTTACTGGACACGATTTATGCTTGTCAGGACCGGCAGAGTTGGTACCGGGAATTTGCCCGCGTTAATGGCCAGCCGGAACGCAGTTTCGTAGGCAGCACCACAATCGATACGCCGGCAGAGGTCGTAGCAGGCGAGATGCAGGATACACTTGAATTCGATCTCTCCGCACGTCGGAACTGTTCGCCCTGGACCGATGCGTTGCGGTTGTTCATCCGGCACGCTGATGATGCAGGGGTGCTAACGATGGTCAGCGGGGTCGTAATGAGTAACAACCGGCGACGGCTTGATCCGTTGGAGTTTCGTGGTTTCTGCCTTTCCGACCCCCTTGCGCCCCTGATCTTCGTCAACGGCTCGGACACCAAGGCAGCGCAGATGTTCACGCTCGCTCACGAACTTGCACATCTATGGCTTGGGGACTCGGCGTTGTCGAACGCCGGTGTCGAAACCCTGGGCGGACGTAGTGAAGAGATCTGGTGCAACGCGGTGGCGGCCGAGTTCCTGGCCCCGCTCAGTGTTCTACGATCGTACCTGCGCGAGGGAGAATCGTTGCCAGACACATTGCCGCGCTTAGCCCGAATCTTTAAGGTCAGTACGCTAGTGGTCCTGCGACGGCTGTTCGATGTGGGCAGGCTGGACCGCGCGACCTTCGATGCTGCCTGGAATGAGGAAGTCGAGCGACTCCGCGCTTTTGATAGGGGCAGGGGAGGCGGAGACTTCTACCGAACCACCCCGGTCCGTGTGAGCCGGAGATTCGTCCGTGCGTTGGTTGTCAGCACGATCGAAGGTCAAACCCTGTATCGAGACGCTTTTCGGATGCTCGGCATTTCCAAGACTTCGACCTTCAACAATCTTGGGCGAAAAGTCGGAGTGATCGGTTGACGACCTACCTTCTCGACACGAACGTTTTCATTCAGGCCAAGAATCTGCACTATGGCTTCGACTTCTGTCCGGCGTTCTGGCAATGGCTGGTTGAACAGAACGAAGCAGGTAGGGTTGCCAGCACAGAGAAAGTCGGTGACGAACTTCATGCAGGCGATGACGAGCTTTCGACCTGGGCGAGAGATCGAAGCGAGGGGTTTTTCTTACGGCCGGAGGCTACAATCATCCCTGCCCTGAACCACGTCAGCGAGTGGGCGAGCAGCAGCGGCTATGACCCAGCGGCGGTCGGTGCTTTTCTCCAGATTGCTGACTATTGGCTTGTTGCTCACGCGTTGGCGCAGGATTGCACTGTGGTCACCCACGAGGTTCCCGCTGATACTACCCGGAAGATCAAGATTCCGAATGCCTGTATCGACCTCGATCTACACTGCGTTAGCCCTTACGAGATGTTGCGGCGGGAGCGGGCAAGGTTCGTCCTTGCGTCCGGCAGGAATGATCGTAAGTTGTAGCCCGCCGATTTAAGGAGCAGAGCCTCACCGAATACTCAAGAAACCATCCAGACCGACATCAATCGTGCCCTTCGTGAGCACGTACATAGTTACGAAAGCGAGACTGCCTCAGGACGGTTTGAATAGCACTCGGGAGGGAGACCGCCCGGGTAAAGGCCGGGTGGTTCAGGTTGGTGATACCCACATACAGCACAACCGCTTCCGACGAAATGGCTATCGACCGATAGGAATATGACCAGATACTGTTGGATAGCCATAGGTATCAGAACGGCGGTTACCCTGGTTTCAGTCACTGCTATCATGTATCTCAAACCGGCAGGCGCCCAGACGACCGCAGTCTCTGGCTCAGGAGGAGCCCCCTCACGCCAGACCGAACCCACCCAGCCGGCATCCGGCCTCACCGAACCCCGGAACGGTTTCTACCTTCGGGCCGGGGTGAACCTTGATCAGCAATCGAAAACCCGGTTCACTGACAGTGATTGTTCAAGTACCTCTCCGGCAGCGCTCTACGGTTGCGGAAGGGGAAACGACGGTACCGGGTTGAGCTCGTCGGGTGACTTTGGAACGGCGGCCGGAGTCGAGATCGGCGTCGGCTTCGTTGCGGCGTCGAAACTGCGCCTGGAAACGTCCATCGCTTACCGTCCGGGTTTTGCCTACGAAGGCCGCGCCAACTTCGTCCAGACCAGCGCGGACCAATCCGTATCGGCGGATCTGTGGTCCATGTCCGGCATGGTCGCCGCGTACATGGATCTTTCCGCGTACGGTCCCTTTCGCCTGTTCGCGGGGAGCGGCGCCGGACTGCACTTTATCGATATCAACAACTTCCGCATGACGTTTCCCAGTACGGAGACCGTCGTTCCGGACGGCCGGAACATTGATCTCACCGTGATGCTGACGGCGGGCGTGGCTACGTCTCTTTCGGACAAAATCACGCTTGATCTTGCCTGGCGATACGTGGATTGGGGGATCGCGAAGACCGGAAGGGCCACCGGCCAGATCGTCTGGAAAGACGGTAGACGCGAACCGCTGGAGATAGACCTCGCCGAAACCAGGGCGATTCTCAAAGGGCAGGAATTCAGAGCGTCGGTGCGCTATGCGTTTTGAACCGGAGAGATTACGCGTTGTTCACCGCTTAAGCGCGTACATGGCGTGATACCAAGAAGCGACGGATGTTCTCTGTAAAGGGGACCGTTACTATGACCAAAGGCGTTTGCTGGAACATCAATACGAGCAAGAAATCCTGCTGGGAGGAACTGCTCGCGATGGACGCGGACGTCGCACTGCTACAGGAAGTGAGCTCGGTTCCAAATGACCTGTCTCGAAGAGTTGATGTTGGGGGTGGAAAACTTAGCGACCCCTGGAATCCGATCGACTATGATCGCTGGCCTGTCGTCGCGAAGCTATCCGATCGTGTGGAGGTCGAGTGGTTCAGGCGGGTTTTTCCGTACAGTTCAACTGCAAAAGATACGATGGCCGTCAGCGGCATAGGAACAATCGCGGCCGCCCGGGTTATTCCTCAATGCAGCAAGCCCTTCATCGCGATTTCGATGTACGCGCGATGGATCAGACCCCACATTTCGACGAAGTCGCCGTGGCAGGTGGGCAACTCTGACGTCTCGGCGCATCGAATCATATCGGATTTATCGCAATTTATCGGCCATCGCGACCCGAGCAGGCATCGGATTCTTGCCGCGGGGGATCTCAATACCATCTACGGCGCCACGGATGACAACAAGTTGTGCATCGCGGACCGGGAACGCACGGTGTTCGATCGAATGAACGCGCTGGGGATGGAATTCATGGGGCCGCAAGACCCCGGCGGAGGAAGAGTCGCAAAACCAACTCCCCAGGGATTACCCGAAGATACCAGGAACGTTCCCACCTACTATACCACCCACGCAAAACGGCCGGAAAAAGCTCAGAATCAACTCGATTACGTGTTCGCTTCGCGGGGTTTCCACCATTGTGTAAGTACCCGAGCTTTAAACGACCAAGAAGAGTGGGGCTCAAGCGACCACTGCCGGATATTGATTGAAGTTAAATGACGGACAGCCTACACCACTCCCCACACCACCTTCCCCGTCTCCTGTTCCCGTTCTTCCTGGAACACTTCGGCAATCTCAAATTCCCTTCCCAGCCACAACGCGTCCCTTTGTTCAGGTGAAAGCGCTTCAATCAAACCCTCGGTCAGCACGTCCTCGAAGTGAAACCGGTGGTCGTCGCAGGTGCCGTCACGAAACAGCCAGTGACTCATCAACCTGGCGTCCTTCGAGGTATTGAGCCCGGTCGCGTGGAAGATCCTTGAATCACGAACGATAAGCTGGTCCGGCCGCACCTCGAGCGGAATCTCACCGGGCAGTTCCACATCTGCCAAGCCTTCAATCCAGTACTCCTCGGGATACCCCTGTTCGCGCCGTCGTCGCTCCGCTACTTCCTTCAACCCATCCGCGGAACCCATGTGACTGCCGGGAATCACCCTCAAACAGCCGTTCTCCACGGATGCTCCGGAGAAATAATGCATGAACTCGGTATAAACCATCTCGCTGTCGCGATGCCACCAGAACGAGTTGTTAGGCGATAATTCATTGATACTGCCATTGCGAAGGTAGACATCGTCGTCGCCGGTCAGTTCCCTGGCCAATTCGAGGATTTCCGGATGGAGAATGATCTGCAGGAAAGGCAGGGAATGGTCGAGCGCGCACCAGTAGGAGCCGGGAATCTGCGGAGCCAACCGGTAGTGATTGCGCCGGGTGTCTGTGGTGTTTGATACAGGTTCGGCAGCCACGCTGTCTACCGCCCGCATGCAACCCTCCGTGAGGGTGGCATGAAAAGGGCAGTCGACAATAACATACCCATCCCGTTGATACGCCTCTAGTTGCGAAGATGACAGTTTCACAGACAGTCCTCATTCTACAATCAAATATCCGTAATATCTCGATCCTCTTTCAACAGCCAACTATCCCCTAAATCTCTAATTCCAGACCCTGCTCCAGCATCTCACGCTTCAATTGGCCAAGGTCCTGGTCATTCAACTTAATACTGTATGCGTCTTCGACCAGGTGGCCGAACCTGACCAGGATCGTTCTACGCTCAGTATACGGTAAAGCCAGATGCTGCAGCGCACTGGCAACAGACAATTTGATACGTCCGTCTGTCCATTCTTTAACTTCCACGGTGGCGCCGTCGATGGCGACTGCGGTCCTTGTCCTACCATCTACCCACACACTGCCGAAATACCTCTCCAGGTAGGCCGTAGCACTCAGTCCGCCCCCCGGTCCCCAGTTGATGCCGGTCCATCCTCCACCCTCTCCGGAATGTACCCGGGGATCTCCGTGCATAAGACTCTCAGGCGAGAGACCAATACCGGTTTCAACGGAAATCTGCTCCGCCATAGTGATACGGTAGTCGTTGATTACATTGGCGTGGTTTTCCTCCATGTCCATGCCGGCGAAAGAGGCGCGGCTGGCGGCAACAGCCCGTTCGAGGTATACAAGGTTTCCGGTAGCCTGGTAGTAGTCTGCGTAGGTGGGCACCAGGCGGGACTGCCTGCCGTCGTTCCATTCCCCGTCGCAGTTCATCACGCCGAAGCCGCCGAAGAGCCAAGCCTTCCCGTATCGGTTCGGCGCCCACACCTGCTGGAATAGCGAGAGCAGTCCCAGGCAGTATTCACCCTGGTTCAGCCACTGCCGGTCTTCCGTCAACTGGAACAGGGCGAGGAAGTGGTCCGTCGCCCACTGTACGGCCAGGGTATTGACCGGCGGGATGCCGTTGAGGGGGTCGACCCAGTACAGCGGTCTCGGCGCGCAGGAATAGAAGAGTTCGAAATCCTGGAACCGGGTCCGCGGAACGATTTCCCTCTTCATGAACTCGCCGGCCTTCAAAGCGGCGCGCTCCATTTCCGGATCGCCGATGATGCTGGCGGTCTTTGCCAGCACAGCGCCTCCAATGGCCGTGGGGGCGTCTTCTTTAAGTTGGGGCGAGGGACTGAGCTGCCTGTTGTAATAGGTTGGAATCGCGCCGGACGGGAGTTGGGCGTCCACCAGAAACCGGCAGAAATCGATGATCCAGTTCAGCATATCGGGTCTGCGTTCAAGATCGGGAAATTGCTCGTACCAGTAGAGCATCCACCAGGCCGTTACTCCCATGGACTGCAGATCGTAGCCGTCTATCGGGTGCGCCGGCCACGAGGTCCAGTACATGGCTCCCTCCCAGGACGCTGTATCTACATTGTATATACAGGGAAAGGCGCCGTCTCGCCTGGGAGAGGAAAGTCGCAGATTGATGATGCCTTCGCCGATGTCCTTGAGTTCACTGTCTGCCCATTTCCTCCCATAGTGCAGTATGCCGAAGCCAGCCTGGAAATCGTTTTCCCAGGCGTGGTAGTTGACGCCTCTCCGCCAGGTGTTATCGATGCCATAACCCTCCAGATCACCAAGAGTTACGCGTTTCGCCCAGAGTTTTAGTTCATGTTTGTAGGTATACCGCCTTCCGTATTCCTCGAAGGGAAGGACCTGGGGCCGGATGTCCTTTAAGTATCTGGCCCCGTACCTATCCCACAGGAGCTCCGTGACCTGGCTTACAATTGACTCAGGGCCATCGGCAGTCCCGATGATCAGGTCGAAGGCGTAGGTGATTTCAGTCTCCTCAATGGGCGCGGCTTCGTCGCGGGCCGTCAGCACGTGGCCGTCGGGCCTCCACCTGCAGATGCCGTAAGAGATTCGGGGGAGGCCGTAGGTCTCACCACTTCCGGGGTGATGCCAGGCTCTTAAGTCCAGGGCATGGGGCAGGTCCGGTTGTGCGTTCATTCGATCCAGCTCCGGAACGATGGCCGCGTACACGCCATGGGCCATAGCGATGGCGCAGGGCGACCGGAAGAACCAGTCTCCGGCCACGTGCTCTTCGTTTTCATGCAAACCCGGGAGCCAGGCGAAATCCAGGGGCAGAGCGTAGCCCATGGCACGGTTGTCGGGCATGAAGTAGTAGTGGTTCATCAGCCGCGAAAGCTGGACACCAGATTGGGTGAGACGGTCACGCACCACAACGCGAAGCCGGTTATCCTCTGCGACCGAAATCCGTTCCTCGATCTGGTGGCCGGGGATCTCGCCACGACGGACGAGCGTGGCGGCATCATGCAGGGCGATCTCCGAGAAGAACGCGGTCGATATATCATCCGAGCTTGCGACTTCCATGTCTTCCACCGAAGACGCCTCCTCCTTCTCCCAGGGGCGGTGCTTATTCTCAGCCCGGTGGGACAGAACGGTACGCCAGCCGTTCTTCGGATCAAGGACGTCAAAACGAAGTATGTGAGCCTGCTCGTGCCGCATTCGCTGGATGCGAAGGAGTCCGTTGCCGATCATGGGTTGGCTCCAGACGAGGATTTGGTTCTATGCAGATAAAGTTGGGGCCGATATTCAGACATAATACAGTGTGGTCGGAACCGATTCAAACATATTGCCGGTCCATCCTCCCATTCCCCCAATTTCGTTGACGCTGCGTCGACGTCTTCCTATACTCGGATCATACTGCGTTACGGGTACAAATACGCAGTCAAATCTGGCTAACGCGTTGATCTCAGGCCTATTCCCGGAGCAAATCCATGGCTATACCCTATGATGAATGCCTGCGGCGGTTACGGGCGCAGGTATCCGAAGGAAAACCCATCATCGGCACCGGCGCCGGCACGGGTCTTTCCGCCAAGTGCGCGGAGGCCGGCGGCGCCGATATCATCATCATCTACAACTCCGGGCGGTACCGCATGGCCGGGCGCGGTTCCCTCTCCGGCATGATGCCTTACGGCGACGCCAACCAGGTAGTGGTGGAGATGGGCCAGGAAGTCCTGACCATCGTGGAGGACACCCCTGTGCTGGCGGGTGTATGCGGCACGGACCCCTTCCGCATCATGAGCGTGTTCGTTCGCCAGCTCAAGGACCAGGGATTCTCCGGCGTCCAGAACTTTCCCACGGTCGGTCTCATCGACGGTCTGTTCCGCCAGAACCTGGAAGAAACGCACATGGGCTACGACCTGGAAGTCGAGATGATCGCGGAAGCCCACCAGGCTGGGCTGATGACCTGTCCCTACGTCTTCAACGAGGAAGAAGCCGTGAAGATGGCAGAAGCGGGGGCCGACGTGCTCGTGCCCCACATGGGACTGACCACCAGCGGTTCAATCGGCGCGCAAACGGCCATGACCCTGCAGGACGCGGTCAAACGGGTGCAGGCACTCCGCGATGCGGCCGTTTCGGTGCGGGAGGACATCCTGGTGCTGTGCCACGGCGGACCCATTGCCGAGCCCGATGACGCCGCCTACGTGCTGAATAACACGACCGGGGTCGTCGGTTTCTTCGGGGCATCCAGTATAGAGCGACTACCCGTGGAACGGGCCCTGACGAAGCAGGTCCAGGATTTCAAGAGGTTGTCCATTTAAGGAGGCTGTGGCCTGTCGCCTTGAAATAGGACAAGCAGTGCTTAGAGATCATGGTTAACTTGAAAAGTATACCTGTAGCTATAAAGAGTACTGCAGGTAGACGACGTTAGACCATTCAGATCAAGGGAGGCGAGCATGGGCGAACCGGGCCTTCGATTCGTAGAACCGGACGACGTGGAAACCATGATGTTCGACTGGGGCACCATAAAGTGGTTCAGCGAGCCTCGCGTGACCGAGACGGAACGCTTCAGCATGGGCCTTGTCGTGCTGGACCCGGGCAAGGGACACGAGCGGCACAACCACCCCGGCGTGGAAGAAATTCTCTACTACATTTCCGGGGAAGGGGAACAGATGGTGGAGGAGGACGGGCAAGAGATACGCAGGAAGGTCGGGCCCGGCATGATGTGTCACATTCCGGCCGACATGTACCACGAGACCATCAATACGGGCTGGGAACCCATGCGCATCATCGCCATTTACTGCCCTCCCGGTCCCGAAGCCTTTCTCCGCACCCTGCCGGGATGCCGCATCGCACCGCCGGGAGCGCTGCCCATACGGGACTGATCCATCGTTGCCGCCGGATAGACTGGCTGTTTCGTGTACGTCACGGGGAGCTTCGCAGCATGTTTAGGAAAATCTGCCGATGAAACCCATCCATATCATCGGGGTCCCCCTCGACCTCGGCGCGGGCCGCCGCGGCGTCGACATGGGACCTTCCGCCATGCGCATCGCGGGCGTCGGAGACCGTATCGCCGCGTTGGGACATGAAGTGACCGACGCGGGCGACCTCTCTGCACCCATTCGGGAAACGTGTCATCCCGGCGATCCCCGCATGAAGTACGCAGACGCCATTGCGGGTGTCTGCCGGAACCTCTTCGATTCGGTTATTGCGACGCACCGCGCCGGAGCGGTGCCTTTGGTCCTGGGGGGCGATCACAGCCTGGCAGCCGGTTCAGTGGCGGCCACCTCCGTTGCAGCGCGAGACCGGGGCGAACGTATTGGACTGTTGTGGGTCGACGCCCATGGAGACATGAACACCCCCGACACCAGCGCGAGCGGAAACGTCCATGGAATGGCGCTCTCCGCGTTGCTGGCCGGGCAACCCGCCGAACTGTCCGACTTCGATACGAAAGGTCGGTCGATTGAAGCGGCGAACGTCGTAATCATCGGCGTCCGTAACCTGGATCCCGCCGAACGCAGACAGGTAGTCACGTCCGGAGTACAGGTCTTTACAATGAAGGACGTGGATCGTCTGGGTATGGCTAAGGTCGCCGAGCGCGCATTGGAACTGGCGGGCCGGGACACTGCGGGGGTGCACGTGTCCTTCGACCTGGACGTCTGCGATCCGGGCATCGCGCCCGGCGTGGGTACGCCGGTCAAGGGCGGCCTGAGCTACCGCGAAGCCCATCTGCTCATGGAAACGGTCGCCGACAGCGGACTGCTGAGGTCCCTCGACATGGTCGAATTGAACCCCATTCTCGACGTCCGAAACACCACGGCCGAACTGGGCGTGGAACTCCTCCTGTCGGCGCTCGGGCGTGGTATTCTTTAAACGAAAGGGAATTATATAAATAACTAAACAATTGCTTGCCTCTGCGCGGAACAAAAACAGCCATAACGCCTAGTAATATGAGGTGTTATGGCCGTTAGAGCAAGGGCAAACAAAAGATCGCTAGGTGCTTATACTTCCTCATGGTTGATCAGGTATCTTACAGGGGGGATATCAAAATCTACATATTCTTCTTCACAATGAAACATATAAGCCTTGTCCATAATCAACCCTCCGAGTGAGAGTTGATTGCTTTTTGTTTTTCCCGTTTTCATGCCTTCTTCTGTCAGCAACCCCCATCTACCAGTCTTTACATTAACCAGCTCTAACCTTCCCTCAAAGGATGCTTTCTCCACACTTTTTATTGGCTCTTTTTTGTATTGCTTTATTATTTCTCCGGCCTGTTCGTGACGAACAGTAGTACTTCTTGATGCCTTAGAATCTGGCCCTGCCCACGAATAGGACAATCCTGTTTTCTGGGAGTTTAATATCTCTATGGTTTTCATATAGGATCGAGAAAGCTTACTTGGCACCTTCTTGAGATTGTCGATAATGGCTTTAGGGTTTTCTGTGTTATGGAACAGAGAGTCAATCAACTCTAGAGTTTTAAACATATTTTCTTGCTCAAACATATTCCTCTGCTTTTCAGTGGTTCCTAATAGGATTTCCACCGAGCCGGGAGAAGGCTTTGTTAGCAGATACAATGTACCAGAATCATCGTTAGTTCTATCAGCATAGGTGCTGTATGCATTTTTAACCATCAACTGGACATTGGTTATAATTCTACCAATTGTTGATGCCTTAATTTGATTTTCGATTTTTTCTTCTGGAGGTCTAGCCGACAGTTTTAAAATTACGGCTCCTCTTTCTCTGGCTTCCGATATTAGTTTGTTCTCTGCAATTTCATCGTACAACAAAAGGCCCGGAGACGGAAGATATTCTTCTTCTATTGTTTCTAGGTTAATTTGTTGGATTAAACTTAGGGGTTCGTCCGGAGATATATCGTCGGTTAATGCTAAATATCGATCTTCCACGATTGAATTTATAGTTATTGATCGTAGATCAATCGAGCCACTTTTGAAGTCTCGTAAACCTTCAGGGGAAACCCCTACCAACAAGTGACGATCGTGACCGTTTTCTGATTTTACTGCCGAGGCTATATAATGCCCTCCGATAGAATCCCTTGCTTCAAAAATAACAGGAACCTCATAGTACAGTAGTGTTCTTTGGAAATAGATTTGTTTCATCGAGTTACTTCTATGCACTTTGACAGAATGTCGTAGCCAGCAAGCGGCCACCATGTACAGTGTCCACTATCTTCTTCAGTTTGTTTTATGAAACCAGCACCTCTGTCAAGCCTTACTCGACATATATTATCAGATTTTAATTTGGCTGATTTTACTAAATTTCTTGCGCTATTAAGATTAATTCGAACAGATATTCCCCTAAACCTACACTCTACGTCTTTTTGGTTTGATCTTTTTTCCGGATTTCTCTGTCTCTGGGTCTCAAAATCTTTTTCTGTGGGATGATCGGAGGAAACAATTCTAAAAACCTCTATTGGATCTGTTATTTCGTTAGACCCCTTAAGAGGACATTCATCTGAAAGCTCATCTCTAAAATCCATTCAGTTCCTCTTCTATAATAAAAACACATTGACAAGAATGTCTATTGATATTTGGCACGCACAACCCGAGTTTGGAAGATTCTATTCTACTTTCTGTTTCCTTATAGTCAACAATTATCTTGACAAAGATATCGTAAACATATATATTATATATAGTTAAGCGTTGGAAAAAACGACAACATGGAAACAGTAATGAACAAGGGTGAAGGGCCGGAGAAAGCACCGGGACGGTATTATCGAGGCGGCATTTCGTTGATGGATTTGTTTGACATGTTCCCCGACGACAAGACCGCCGAGCAGTGGTTTGTTCGGTCGCGCTGGCCGGGCGGGATTTGTTGCGCTCATTGCGACAGCGAGCGAGTCACCACTCGAACCAGTCACCCCGAAATGCCATATCACTGCAAGGACTGCCGAAAGTTCTTCTCGGCAAAGACCGGATCGGTTATGCAGTCGTCGAAGATTGGATATCCGAAATTGGTAATCGCCATTTACCTGATGACGACCGGAATCAAGGGAACGTCCAGCATGAAGATTCACCGGGATATTGTGTGACCAAAAGACGGCTTGACACATGATGCATCGGGTTCGTGATACATGGGGGGAGCGCAATGAGCAGTTTTCCGGGCCGATCGAGGTTGATGAAACATATGTCGGTGGCCTCAAACGCAATAAGCACGCTGACAAGAAACTGCATCCGGGCGGTGGGGGTGGCGGCAAGACTGCTGTTGTCGGCGTTCTCGACCCTAATACCAAAAAGGTTGTTGCCGAACCCATCGAACGAACCGACCGTTTTACCTTAGGTCGGTTATTCACGCAAGCACGCGCAAAGGTGTGAAAATGTACACTGACTCGGCCCGTCAGTACGTAGGAATGTTCGCCGACGGACACGAAAGCGTCGATCACACAATGGGCGAATACGTGCGAGACGAAGTACACACGCGTTGATAGCTTCTTGTTAACTTCATTGTGCCGGCCAATGGGTTTGATGTTGTTCCACACACATGAGGAATAACTGTAATGCAGACTTACGCTTTATGGGTTTTTGGGATATGGTTTGGTTTGTGGGTTTTATTCGAAGGCGTTTTTATGGCAGGTGGAATCCCAAAAAGAGTTAAAATATTTGAACCGTTTTCAGCATGGGCCTTTGTTGGCCTCATGGTTATCTTTATACCCTTTGAGTTAATCGGGGCATATTTTAACAAGTGTAAGGGAGACACGTTTTCCGAGTTTATATGGGGCTTTATTAAGGACGGGCATGCAAGGAGCGTTGTTGGCATTTCTATTGGCATTGCTCTATCTTTTAGGGCAGCGACGTTTCCCTTGGTGTTTTTAGGTGTTAACAATATCTACCTTCGTGGGACACCTTGGTGGTTGCTTTGCGCAGGCCTGGCCGGTTGGCTTGTACAACACTTCCCCGAACTTGGTGTAGAGGGTTAAGGTTGTTGTTCCCCTAATGCGCAGATAGCAGTTAGACCAATCACATAAGCAATTGCTAATACTAGAAACAGGATAGCACCTTTTCCGGTTTTAGTGCTCATCTTATTCACCATACTTGGTTAAGTAACCAAAAGGCGCGGAGCCTTGACGGCCCGCGCCTTTTCTTTTACCTTGAGACTATGTTTATTCGGTCTTCGAGGGGGTGTTGCCTATGGGTACACGAACGGAATACTTATCTAAGCCAACAGCAGTACTGTTGCAAACCGACCGTTGATTTTTCCGACCGAATGATCGCCCCAACCAGTTCATCCGTAATTCCCCGCCTGAAAATGTTTAGTTACGTATATAAAACCCAAACGAAACATACGAACGGGCGAGTGGACGGGCACGGTATGTTCGAGGCGCGTCAGGCGTTGGTAACCACTCCATGGCGGGACTGTACACCAATGGCGTGTTCAAGCTCTCGTAACCGCTCCCGTGGCCGCGGAGGAAACGAGGCGGGCATACTTGGTCATGACCCCGTCGCCGAACCGGGATTTCGGCGCGGTCCAATCGTCAAGGCGTTCGGCGATGGCCTCGTCAGTGAGTTCCACGTCCAGGCGCCGGGATGCCACGTCGAAGACAACGGTATCACCGTCGCGCAGCGCGGCAATGGGTCCCCGGACCGCGGCTTCGGGCGCTACGTGTCCTACCATGAATCCGTGGGTGGCGCCTGAAAAGCGCCCATCGGTCATGAGGGCCACCGATTCTCCGAGGCCCGTGCCGACCAGTGCGCCCGTGACGGCCAGCATTTCCCGCATGCCCGGTCCGCCCTTCGGTCCCTCGTAGCGTATCACCACCACGTCATTGGGTTTGATCCCGCCGTTCATTACCTCCGCCATGGCGTCTTCCTCGCAGTCGAATACCAGGGCCGGACCGCGGTGGTGGGTCTTCTCGTGACCCGCGACCTTCAGGACGCAGCCTTCCGGGGCCAGGTTGCCCTTCAGGATCACGTAACCGCCGGTGGGTTTCAGTGGATCACCGAGTTCGCGGACGACCACCTGGCCCGGCGTTTCGGACGCGTCCGACGCTTCTTCGGCGATGGTCCGCCCGGTAACGGTGATCTCGCCCTCGTGGAGCATGCCGCCTTCCAGCATGCGCCGGGCGACGAGCCGGTTTCCTCCCGCGGCGAACAGGTCGTTGGCGACGAACTGGCCACCGGGTTTAAGGTCCGCGAGCAGCGGCGTCTTCTCGCTGATCCGGTCGAAGTCCTCGATCTCCAGATCTACCCCCGACTCCTGGGCGACGGCCAGGAGATGCAGCACGCTGTTGGTCGAACCACCGGTGGTGAGCACCGCCGCGATGGCGTTTTCAAAGGCGTTACGGGTCATGATATCCCGGGGGCAGATGTTCCTTCGCGCCAGTTCCATGACCTGCCGGCCGCACTCCCGGGCCACCTCCGGCTTGTCGGGATGGGTGGCGGGCACGCTCGCGCTCCCGATAGGCGAAATCCCCAGCATTTCAAAAGCGATGGCCATGGTGTTGGCCGTGAACTGTCCGCCGCACGCGCCGGCGCCGGGACAGGCATGGTCTTCCATGTCCTTCAGTTCGATATCGCTCATCCTGCCCGAGGCATGGGCGCCAACGGCTTCGAAGACATCCTGGATGGTGACGTCGTGCTGTTGAAAACTGCCTGGCATGATCGAACCGCCGTAGAGCATCAGCGACGGCACGTTGGTCCTTCCGAGCGCCATGACCGTGCCGGGAATGGTCTTGTCGCAGCCCGAAAGGGCGATCAGGCCGTCGAACATGTTCCCGATCGTGACCAGCTCGATGGAATCGGCGATCACCTCGCGGCTGACCAGAGAGGCCTTCATGCCCTGGCTGCCCATGGTGATACCGTCCGAAATGGACACGGTATTGAACTCCATGGGGGTGCCGCCGGCCGCCCGGACCCCTTCCTTCACGTACTCGGCCAGTTCGCGGAGGTGATAGGTACAGGGTCCGATCTCGATCCAGGTGTTGGCGATCCCGATGATGGGCCGGGACAGGTCCTGGTCGGAAAATCCTGAAGCCTTGAGCATGGCCCGGGCCGGGGCCCGCGAGGGTCCATCCGTGATGGTCCTGCTCCGTCTTTTCGCATCGTCGGTCATGTTTCGGTCTCCGTTTAATTACGTTTCGTAATTTGAAGATATGGGCTTAGTTGCTCTTGCCTTCGCCGCGGGTAATGGCAAGCCAGCTTGAATCTTGCTGTTGTTGCCACCACTCAACCAGTAGCAAAAAGGTTTCCTCGAGGTCCTGAACGTAGCGCGTGATTGACTCCTGTAGCTGGTCGTCGATACCCCCAATCTCGGCCCTGTGTTCCAAATACTCTGCAACCAGGTCCTTGAGTTCCTCCAGCCGGCGTTGCTGGTCATTGACCGCCTCAAAATGTAATTGGTTCTCGAATAGTCGGCGCTCGTTCTCGATCTCGGGGATATGGCCGTGTCGCTTTCTCTTCTGTGGTGTGTTGGTTACGACGAACATATTGCCACCCGGCTTCCTGTATTCCTCGGCGTACCGGTCCATCGCCTCGGCGTCTCCGCCCACCAACATATCGACCACGGCCTTCCAGTCGGTGGGTCCTCTGTACTTCTGCCACTTCATGGTCAGAAAAGGTCCCTTATACCTCTCGTCGGAAACCAGGTCTCTGAGTTCGTTTCGCAATCCCTGCTCCTGGTCCTCAATAAGGTCCTTCTGATCCCGCAACTTAAAGTAACGAAGCTCGAGATCCCGCAGATGTTCAATATCTTCCATGAATGTCTTCCTTTGATTCTGACAGTCATCTCAATGGGAAGGTGGTTTTATTCGACCCCTTTCACACTACTCCAAGCGTTTTAAATCGCTTCCCTTCAAGTATCTATCTAGTCGATGGTCAGCATTTGGAGGCGTGGATACGGCATGCCGGAGATCTCCTCGTCCCCCGCGTCCGCCATGATCCGCTTGAAGTACTTCTCCTTACGGTCTTCAAGCAGTTCCATGGCAATCAGGCCCGCCAACAACGCCTCATCATTCTCAAGCCCATATCTTCAAATTACGTTACGTCTTGTTAGAAGTTTCAAATTCCTACAGGCTTTTCCAGGCTTTTCCCACCACACGGGAACAGGTTTCGTTCAGCTGCTCTACCGCAAGGTCAGGATATACGCGGTCAGCTGCTCCACCTGCTCGTCGGTCAGGTGACCATAGGCCGGCATCAATCCCGTATAATGATCGAAACGGGGATTGTCGAGGTGCCGGGCGAACCAGGTCCGGATGCGGGCTTCGCCCTGCACGCTCAGGACCTCTTCGTATTGCGTGGCAAAGATTGGGTATATGTCCGGACGGCTCTCCCTCAGCTCCGCCAGGTTTTTCCGGTAGGCATCATCGGATATGCGGGCCGCGAGACGGGGAATCAACCCGGCCAGGTCCGGGCCTCTGGAGATGCCTCCGCCGATGGCGTGGCAAGAAGCACAGCCCTGCAGGCGAAAGAGTCTCCGACCGTGATCGGTCGGCGTTCTGGGTTCACCCGCACCGTCCGTACCGTACATGAACACCACGGCGACCGCCATCAGGACCGCACCGGTGCCGAAGAGGGTCATCAGCGTGCTGAAACGCATGTGTTTCCTTTTGGATCGATCCCTATCCGCGCACTTCGACCCCGGCCATGCGTTCCAGGGATTTGACCAGCGCCTGCGTACCCTCGTCGCCCTCGCCGGCGGCTTCGATATTGTTGAACAACTGGTGCGCCAGGCTCGCGCCGGGAAGTCCCAGGCCGAGTTCCGAGGCGGCGCCCATCACGAGCCGCAGGTCCTTCTGCTGCAGTTTAACCATGAATCCCGGGTCAAAGTCCCGCTTGATGACGCGCGGCGCGAGGTTGGTCATCTGCCAGGATCCCGCGGCGCCTCCGCTGATCGCGGCGAGCATCTTTTCCATGTCCAGACCGGCCTTGGCTGCCAGGATGAGCGCCTCCGCCATGGCGAGATTGGTCACGCTCACCGCCACCTGGTTGCAGAGCTTGGTCATCTGTCCGTCGCCGTGATCTCCGATCAGGTTGATACTCTTTCCCATGGCTTCGAAAATCGGCAGGCACCGGTCAAAAACGTTCTGGCTGCCGCCCACCATGATGGAAAGCGTCCCGGCGATCGCCCCCGTATCGCCTCCGCTGACGGGCGCGTCCAGCATATCGGCTCCTTTGTCCTCGAGGGCCGCGGCCATGTCCCGCGTGGCCGAGGGAGAGATCGTGCTCATGTCGATGACCACCGAACCGGGCTGGATGCCTTCGATGATGCCGTCTTCGCCGAGGATGACCTTCTCCACGTCCGGGGTATCGGTCACGATGGTGATGATCACGTCTGACTTTGCCGCCGTATCTTTCGGGCTATCCCCCCATACCGCGCCTTCCGAAAGGAGCTTTTCGCCCCTTGACTTCGTCCGGGTGTAAACGGTGCATGCATATCCCGCTTTCATCAGGTTCCGACACATCGGCTCGCCCATGATGCCGAGACCGATGAAACCGATTCGTTCCGCCATGGTGAGTTTTCCTTATGGGTTAACGGAAAATGGAGACTTTAAAACGAGCGAACATGAATATCCCCTGACCCCACGATCGTCCGGTCGAAATCCCAATTACCGGACAGGGCCTTCGTGCGGTTGGGAGGCAACGCACCGAACCCGCCGTCAACCGGCGGCCGGCGCGAAGCCGCAAAACGCTTCGTAATCGATTAACTCGGTAACCGTTGGGTTTTCGCCGCACAGTGGACAGGAAGGATCCTTCTGGACGTTGAAGGTCTGGAAGGTCATATCCAGCGCGTCGTACATCAGGATACGCCCGATGAGGGAATCGCCCTTGCCGAGTATGAGCTTGAGGGCTTCGGTAGCCTGGATGAGTCCCACTGTACCGGGTAGCACGCCGAGCACGCCCGCTTCGTCGCAACTGGGTACGGCGCCCGGTGGAGGCGGTTCCGGATAGAGGCACCGGTAACACGGTCCTTCGCCCGGATGAAACACCGTGGCGTAACCGTCGAACTGGTAAATACTGCCGTGCACGTTCGGCTTTCCGGCCAGCACGCAGGCGTCGTTGACCAGGTAACGCGTGGGGAAGTTGTCGCATCCGTCGACGACGATATCGTAGTCCTTGATGATGTCCATGATGTTGTCGGCCATGAGCCGGGTTTCATGGAGGATCACGTTGCAATCGGGATTCAGGTCGTTGATCGTTTCCTGCGCGGAAACCACCTTGGGTCGGCCTATATCCGAGGTTCCGTGGATGATCTGCCGCTGCAGGTTGGTCAGGTCGACCACGTCGAAGTCGATGAGGCCGATGGTGCCCACCCCGGCGGCCGCTAGGTAGTAGGCCGACGGGGAACCCAGTCCCCCCGTACCCACCAGCAGCACCCGCGATTCGAGGATCTTCACCTGGCCCTTTTCTCCGATCTCAGGCACGATCAGGTGCCGCGAATAACGCAGGCGTTCTTCCTTGTTCAGGGTTCGTTCCTGGACCACGGGAAAGCCGGCGCCACTCCAGCCGGTGTAGCCCTCCCGCATGGAGATAACGTTGGTATAACCCATCGCCTCGAGGGACTGTGCCGCCAGCGCCGAGCGGTTTCCACCCGCGCAATACAGCACGATCTCTTTGTCCCGGTCGCTTTCGGTGTTTTCAATTCTTAATTCCAAAAAGCCTCTCGGAATATGGGTCGCCCCGATGATGACCCCCTGGTCGACTTCATCCTGCTCACGCACGTCGATCAGGGACAGGTCGTCGTTCCGGTCCAGCTTCTCCTTGAGTTCTTCCATGGACATCTCTTTGACTTCACCCTTGACCTGGGCGAGGAGTTCCTGAGATGACAACCGCTGGCTCATGATGATCTCCTGCAGACTTTGGTAAACGATCTACGGGCGCGCAGAACATCAATACGCGCCCGGAACGTACAGGTTCAATCCGGCTGCTAACCGCCGATGGAGGACATGGTCCGTTCAGGCTGGACGAAGTCCGGTTCGTTGATGTGATGCCCCGGTTCCTTGTGACTGACGGCCTCGATGATGGTCGTGGCAATTTCCGCGTCCGTCGCGCCGCCTCGCAACATCGCTTTTATATCGGTCTCGTTGATCGAGAACAGGCAGGTGCGCATCTTGCCGTCCGCCGTGATGCGAATGCGGTTGCAACTGCCGCAAAAGGGTTCGCTGACCGAGGCGATGAGACCGATCTCGCCCTTGCCGTCCCGAAAGCGAAACAAGTCGGCTGGTTCTCTCTGGTTGGGCCGCTTCACCGCGTCGAGCGGCCACTTGTCATTGATCCGTTCGATGATTTCGGCGCCATCCAGCACCTGGTCTCTGGTCCAGGATCGGTCGGCATCGAGGGGCATGAATTCGATGAAACGCACCTGGAAGGGACCCGTCCGCGCCATTTTCGCGAAGTCCAGCAACTCGTCTTCGGTGTATCCCTTCATGGCGACCACGTTGATCTTGATCGGAAGCTGAAAATACCGGGTCGCTTCTTCAAGTCCGTCGAGAACCTTGTGCAGGACGTCGCGACGGGTCATCTGAATGAACTTCTCTTCGTCCAGCGTATCCAGGCTGACGTTGATCCGGGGCAGTCCCGCCTCGTGCAGTTCCCGGGCCATCTTCCTGAGCAGGAAGCCGTTGGTCGTCATGGCCATGTCCTGGACGCCGGGTATCTTCGAAAGCATGCGCACGAGTAACGGCAGATCCTTCCGAACGGTCGGCTCCCCGCCGGTCAGCCGCAGCTTGGAGATGCCGAGACCGGTGGCGATCTCGACGAAACGGTAAATTTCCTCGAAGGTCAGGATCTCTTCCCTGGGCTGAAAGATCATCCCTACCTCGGGCATGCAGTAGATACAGCGGAAATTGCACTGATCCGTTACCGACACCCGCAGGTTGTTGATCGTTCGTCCGAAACTGTCCGTCAGCTGATAGCTCATGTGAGGTCCCGAGGCCGGGTGGCATCGTAAGATTCAAAGGATAAATACGCTTGATTCAGACAGTTTAATATACACTGGCAAGGCGCTTCCGTAAAGGGAAAACTGACCTGCGAAAGGCTTCGGGTTAGCCGCGTGTTTTGCGCCAGATGATCCAGAAAGGCAGGCCCGTAACGATGAAGGCGAGGTCGACGAGGGAATTGTACCATTCGTAGGTGGCGCGCAGGAGTACGAGCACGACGATGCCGGCCAGAAAGAGGGCCGGCGTCCACGGATACAGCGGCACCCGGTAACCGTCTCCGTCGCCGATACCCTTTCGACGCAGCTTGAACAGGGCCAGGGTATTGGCCGCGAAGAAAATGAGCACCGCGAATACCATGCCCGCCATGATGGTCTCGAACGTGCCCCTGAACAGGAGAATGAGAGATCCCCAGACGGCGTGGGCGATAATGGCCCGCGAAGGCGTGCGGTACTTGGGATGGATGTAGTCGAGCCATTTGAAAAACAACCCGTCCCGGGCCATGGCGTAGTAGACCCTCGTCGCGGTCATGAAGGTACCGTTCATGCTGCCGGTCGTGGAGATCATGACGGTGAGGGCGATGAATCCCGCGCCCACGGGGCCGAGCAACAGGACGGCCGTGTCCGAAGCCACGATGCTGCTCGTCCGGACGCCTTCCATACCCAGGGTCTGATGGTAGAGCAGGTTCGCCAGGACATAGATCACTACGATTACCGAGATGCCCAGGAACATGGTCAGGGGTATGGTGCGCCGGGGATTCTTCATTTCTCCCGCCGAGTAGCCGACGCGTTCGAATCCCATGTAGGCGAAGACCACCATCATCGCGGCGGCGACGATGTTGCCGACGGGACCGAGCGTGCCGGTCGCCGCAGCAGTGGTATGCAGGAGGTTGTCCCCGCCGTAGTCGAGCGTGAACCCGAGCACCACGAGGAGCAGCAGGCCCGCCACCTTGAGCACCGTGGACAGGCGCTGATAGAAACCCGCCCGGTGCACGCCGACGTAGTTCAGCACGGCGAGCAGCAGGATGATGACCAGGGCGGCGGTGATCTGCTCCGTCCGCGACAGTTCGATGAAATAAGTCAGGTAGTTGATCGTCACGATCGCCAGTCCCGCGAGCGGACTGGTGCGGATTATGAACAGCTGGGACCAGCCGAACATGAACCCGGCGAAAGGGCCGAAGGCGCGGCTGATATACATGTACTCCCCGCCGGTATCCGGAATCCGGCTGCCCAGTTCCGCGTAGACCAGGCCGCCGATGAAAATGAAGGCGCCGCCCACGATCCAAAGCCAGAGGATGGGCGTGAAGGACTCGGTGAATCCGGAGATGATCTGGGGCGCCGAGAATATCCCGGCCCCGATGGTGATGCCGACGAGGATGGTGATGCCGTCGAACAGCCCGAGGGACTTTCGTAGGGTGGGACGGGCAGGCCCCGGTGTTGATTCGGCCATGGCTGGTTCTTCCGGTTGAGGAGATGAGGTCGCAACCAACCTACCCCACCGCTTCGACGAAGTCAAGAATCGCCCGTCCGGATTAAACCCTCTTTTCTATTGACCCTGGTTCAGGGCGAGGCCATAATACGGGAAACACCCGAAAGTTACCGACCCCTATTAAATACAGAGCTTGAATTTGATTGATCGTGCGCCCGTGAACGTGCCGCGTGCGGTCGTGGACGAAGTCCGAACAATATTCGAGCAATAACCAAGCGACATCCAAGCGACATCCGAGCGAAGGCAGCGCGTTCCATGTCCTTTCTCTTCAGATCTTACCGGCTCCTCCTTCTTGTCCTGCTATTCATAACCGGTTGCGGCAGCGACGACGGAACGGCGATTCAAACCGCCGAGGGCCCCGTTGTCAACAGCCTGGGGCGACAGTTGCCTTCCGATGCCGCCCCCCTGCACGAACAGGTCCTGATGTACTTCATCGAAGAGCCCAAGACGCTGGACGTGAGCATGGACAACTACGGCGTCAAAGGCTCGGATCCCTTTCTGTTCGAGCGACTTACCATGTTCGACGCCGATGACGTGCTTCGGGCCGGCGCCGCCGATCGGTGGGAACCTTCAGAAGACGGGCGTACCTGGACGTTCCATCTCAGGGAGGGTGCCCGGTGGAGCGACGGCAGGGCAGTGACCGCCCACGATTTCGAATACACCTTCAAGCGTTTCCTGGATCCGGATGAAGGCAACGTTTTCTCCTTTCTATTCTACAATATCAAGAACGCGCGGGATTTTAATCACGGTAAGATAACCGAACCCGACTCGGTGGGCGTGCGCGCCATCGATGATCTGACCCTCGAAATCGAGGCCGAGGCCCCCTGTCCCTACCTTCCCCACATCATGGCGTACAATTCCGCGGCGCCCGTTCCCCCATGGCAGGTTCAAAAGCACGGCCGACGCTGGACCGAACCGGGAAACATGGTCAGCAACTACAGCTACAAGCTCGACGAATGGGTCACGGACCGGTACATCTCCTATGACTTGAACCCCTACTACAACGGACCCTACCCCGGGTACCTGGAACAGGTCAAGTTGAAGTTCATCATCGCAGGCACGCACCCCGGCATTGCGCCCTACGAAAACAACGAAGTCGACCGGCAGGGCATCTTTGCCCAGTACCTGGGAGAAATCGACAGTAATCCTCAGCTGGGGCGGGAATTGACCTCCAATCCCCATTTCCAGACCTGGTACCTCTTCTTCCAGACCGCGGTGCCCCCCTTCGATGACGTGCGGATCCGTAAGGCCGTCAGCCACGCCATCGACCGGGAGACCATCTGCCGGGTCATCCTGCAGGGACATGGCACGCCGGCCTACACGATGCTCCCCCCCAACTTCCCGGGTTACACGGGTGATCAACTGAAGGGCATCCAGCGCTTCGATCCACCCGAGGCACAGCGTCTGCTGGAGGAAGCCGGCTATCCGGACGGCAGGGGCCTGCCCCCCATCGAATTCTGGCTGCGGCAGGCGGATGCGTCCCAGATGTCCATCGCACAGGCGATCCAGGGCATGCTGAAGGAGAACCTGGGCATAAACGTCGAGATCCGGAACCAGGAAATCGGACTGTATATGGACAACATGTACCAGTATACCATACCCTTCGGTTTGATTCCCTACCAGTACGACTATCCCGACCCCGACAACATGCTGTCCCAGGTGTGGCATTCCCAGCCCGTCGGCCACGGACGGCACGACTGGAAAAACGATGCCTTCGACCGATTGCTGGAAGCCGGCGGCACAACGCTGGACCACGGACAGCGCATGGAGTACTACGCCGAAGCGGAGCGTATCCTTGTCGAGGACGTCGGCGGAGTTTTTATCTACCACACCCACGTGCTGGACCTGCGCAAGCCCTGGTTCAAGGGTATTGAGCCCAATGCCTGGGGACAGGACCTTTTCTGGGGAAACCGGACCACGATGATGGATATCTACATCGGCAACAACGTCGAAAAACGGGTGTTTTGAGCTTGTTCATAACAGCAGATTTAGTCTAGAAATAACTTGACGGGCTATCCGGCCCAACGTTATAGTTTTGGAAACCCTGGGGAATCACCCCTTGGTTGGTTCCCCTTTATCCACTCGATACCCGCATTAGTACATATATACATCCTCAGCTGTTGACGGTTTACGCCGTTCTCAGCAGACCATCATGCGGTATCGGAGGAAGGTCATGGCCAAGTCCGGCCAGTCGGCAGGCAACTTTTCCCGGGGTGGATCCAGGAACTCCGGGGATGACAGGTCGCTGAACACCTACCTGAAGGAAATCAGGTCCATACCGGTACTGAACCTGGAAGAGGAAATGGCCCTCGCGCGCGAAGCACGCAGCGGTGTGCGCGGCGCCATCAACCAGCTGATCCAGGCCAACCTGCGGTTTGTCGTGGTGGTGGCCCGTCAGTACCAGAACCAGGGGTTGCCGCTTTCCGATCTGATCAACGAGGGCAATGTCGGCCTGATCAAGGCCGCGCAGCGATACGATGAACACAAGGGATTCAAGTTCATTTCCTACGCGGTCTGGTGGGTGCGCCAGGCGATCATGCAGGCCCTCGCCGAACAGTCGCGCATTTTCCGTCTTCCATTGAACCGGGCCGAGCAACTGCGCCGGATCAACAAGGTGATACGGGGCTTGAAGCAGGAATTGGGCCGGGAGCCCATGACCCATGAAATCGCCGGCAAGCTGTCAATGGACCACAAAGACGTGGTCGACATCTTGCACACCTTCAGTCCCCACCTGTCCCTCGACGCGCCTTTTTCACCCGGCGAGGATGGGCGTTTGCTCGATGTGATCGAAGATACGAACGCCGAGTCGCCGGATACGCCGGTCATGGAGAAATCGCTCAATGAGGAAGTGGTCTGGGCCCTTAATACCCTCACCGATCGTGAAGCCGCCGTGATCCGTTCCTACTTCGGGATCAATAAAGACAAACCGATGACCCTGGACGAGATCGGAAACAGTTCGGCCTGACCCGGGAGCGAGTGCGCCAGATAAAGGAGCGGGCCATCCGGCGGTTGCGGCACACTACCCGCAGCGTTCGCCTCCACCCATACATGAGTTGAATTCGATCCCCATCCCTAATTTCTCAGGATCCTGCGGCCGGGCGCAGGTTTTTTTATGCCGGTAAGGCGGCTTCTGAACAGGCAACGGTTCGCGTATGCGACATCTTATCGGCATCGACATCGGCACTTCGGGCATTAAAACGATCATCGTCGATGAGCGCGGCGGCCTCGTTGCCCGGTCCTTCGAAGAAATCCCCCTGCATACTCCCCGTCCGAACTGGGCGGAACAAGATCCCCAGGACTGGTGGCGCGCGTCGTTGAAGACGGTTCGCGAAGCCATGGGCTCATCCGGCGTCCCGGCCGATTCCATCGCCGGCATCGGACTGTCGGGCCAGATGCACAGTTCGGTGCTGCTCGACGAAAAGGACGAGGTGCTCCGGCCTTCCATCCTGTGGTGCGATACGCGGACCACGGAGCAGTGCCGCTGGATCACGGACAAGGCGGGCGAGGAAAACCTGGTGCGATGGGTGTCCAATCCCGCCCTGGAAGGTTTCACCGCGCCCAAGCTGATCTGGGTCCGCGACCACGAGCCCCGGGTTTACGAACGTATCCGGCGCGTCCTGCTGCCCAAGGACTACATCCGGTTCAGGATGACGGGTGAATTCGCCATGGAGGTTTCAGACGCCGCGGGTACCTTGTTGTTCGACGTCCGTGGGCGGCGATGGTCCGAGCCCATGATGAATGCCATCGGCCTGCCGGTGGAGTTCATGCCGCCCACCTTCGAGTCCATCGATATTTGCGGACACGTTACAGAGGAAATCGCCGGGGAAATGGGACTCAAGACCGGCACGCCCGTTGTCGCCGGCGGGGCAGACAACACCTGTGGCGCGGTGGGTGCCGGAATCGTTCGGCCGGGCCGGATCCTGTCGAGTCTCGGCACCTCGGGCGTGGTTTTCGCCCACACGGACGATGTACACGTGGACCCGGAACTGCGGGTACATACCTTCTGTCACAGTGTCCCTCGGAAGTGGTACCTGATGGGGGTGACCCTCTTCGCCGGCGGGGCTTTCCAGTGGCTGCGCAACACGCTGGGCGAAGTCGAGGTCAGCGCGGCCAGGATGCTGGACACCGACCCGTACGAACTGATGACGGCGCAGGCGGCCCGCGCGCCGGTGGGCAGCGAGGGCCTGGTGTTCCTCCCCTACCTCATGGGTGAACGCACCCCCCACAAGGACGCCAACGCCCGGGGCGCGTTTGTCGGCATTACGGGCCGGCACGGCCGTCCCCACATGATCCGGTCCGTCATGGAGGGCGTGACGTTCGCCCTGAGAGATTCCATGGAGATCATGCGTGAACTCGGGCTCTCCGTCACGCAGGTCCGTTCCACGGGCGGCGGAGCGCGGAGCAGCCTGTGGAGACAAATCCAGGCCGATATCTACGGTGCGGAAGTCGTTACCGTCAACGCCGAGGAGGGTCCCGCATTCGGCGCCGCCATCCTGGCCGCGGTCGGCACCGGTGTATACGAAACCGTTGAAGAAGCCACGGATGACCTGGTGGCGGTGGCCTCCAGGACGGAACCGGACCGGGATGCGTCTTCACGGTACGAAGAGTGCTACGGGATATTCAAATCCCTGTACCCCGCCCTGAAACCGGGGTTCGACGCCCTGGGCGGTATGGTTGAAAAGCAGGTATGAGCACGAAGGGATGGCGGGGTGGAACGAGTATGATTCCACCCTATTCTTACGAGCACACAAGGAGTTCGAATTGAATATACACGAATACCAGGCGAAGGGCATCTTCGCCCGGCACGGGATGGCGATCCCAGGGGAAGAGGTGGCCAGAACCCCTGAAGAAGCCCGGCGTATCGCGGAAGAGCTGGCTGGAAGGGTGGTGGTCAAGGCACAGGTTCACGTCGGCGGCAGGGGCAAGGCGGGCGGCGTGAAACTGGCTTCGACGCCCGATGAGGCGTACGAGAAGGCGAGCCAGATCCTGGGCATGGACATCAAGGGCCTGACGGTCCGGCAGGTACTGGTGGCCAAGGCGGTGGAGATCGCCCACGAAGCCTACGTGGGGATTATCCTGGACCGCCAGACCCGGCGACCGGTGTTCATGGTCAGCGCGGCGGGGGGAGTCGATATCGAGGACGTCGCCCGGGAAACGCCGGAGAAGATCCACAAACTGGCCGTCGACCCCCTCCTGGGACTGCTGCCCTATCAGGCCCGGTCCCTGGCCTACAAACTCTATTCCGATCCCGCGGTCGCGGCCCAGGCTGCCCGTATTCTCGCCCGGCTCTACGACGCGTTTATCGAAAGCGACGCGTCCCTGGCGGAGATCAACCCGCTGGTGACCACACCGGATGGCAAGTTGTGGGCGCTGGACGGCAAGATGAACATCGACGACAACGCGTTGTTCCGGCACGAAGATATCGCGGCCATGCTCGATCCCGAATCCGAGGAGCCTACCGAGGCCGAAGCCCGGGACGCAGATCTCAGTTTCGTCAAACTGGACGGCGACATCGGCTGCATCGTGAACGGCGCGGGCCTGGCCATGGCGACGATGGACATGGTGAAGTTCTATGGAGGCATGCCCGCCAACTTTCTCGACATAGGCGGCAGTTCGAACCCGGACAAGGTCGTCACCGCCATGAACATCATCACGTCCGACGATCGGGTGAAGGCCGTACTCTTCAATATCTTCGGGGGAATCACCCGTTGCGACGACGTGGCCAACGGCATAGTCACCGCCCTGGAACGCATTGCCGAAGGACCCGGCGGACCGCTTACACTGCCCATCGTCATAAGGTTGACCGGGACGAACGAGGAGGAGGGACGCCGTATTCTGGAGTCCGTGGGTCTCGTCGCCGTGGACACCATGGCGGAAGCCGTACAGAGGGCCGTCAAACTCGGGGAGGGGGGAAGATGAGCATCCTGGTCAATGAGAACACCAGAGTTGTCGTCCAGGGGATCACCGGCCGGGACGGTTCATTTCATACGCGCCAGATGGTGGACTACGGCACGAAGATCGTGGCCGGGGTCACGCCGGGGAAAGGCGGCCAGAACCTGGATGGCATCCCCATATTCGATACGCTGGTGGAAGCGGGCGATGCAACAGGCGCTAATACGTCGATCATCTACGTCCGTCCCGCATTCGCGGCCGACGCGATCCACGAGGCCATCGACGCCGAAATGGAACTGGTGATCTGTATAACCGAAGGCATCCCCACGCTGGACATGGCCCGGGTCTACGCCGTCCTCCAGCATTCAGACGTACGCCTCCTGGGGCCGAATTGTCCCGGCGCCATCACCCCCGGCGTCACCAAGGTGGGCATCATGCCCGGCCATATACACCATCCAGGCCACGTGGGCGTGGTTTCCCGCAGCGGTACGTTGACCTACGAGATCGTCCATCAGCTGACGAGCGCGGGTATCGGCCAATCGACCTGCCTGGGCATAGGCGGAGATCCGATCATCGGGACGGGCTTCATCGACGCCCTCACGGCTTTCGAAGCGGACCCGGAGACCCACGCCGTGGTCATGATCGGCGAAATCGGGGGCTCGGATGAGGAAAAGGCGGCGGAATTCGTACAGGCCCACATGCAAACGCCCGTGGTAGGCTTCATCGCGGGGCGCACCGCGCCGCCCGGAAAACGCATGGGGCACGCCGGCGCGATCATATCGGGAGGAACGGGCGGTGCCGAGGAAAAGGTGAGTGCGTTGAACGAGGCCGGAATCCCGGTTGCGGACCGATCGGCCGACGTGGTCGATTTGATACGGACCGCACTTGCCTGACAGGCGGATTTTCCTCTTGACATTGCAAGGGTAACCCTCGTATTATAACTGGCTTTCGGCCAATGGAGAGAGCGCTTGACGGCGTCTGATTCGCACGGCGTATCTCGCGTGTAAAGTGTGTCAGAGGTAATGGAATAAGCAGTTTATATGCAAATTGCGATCGAGCATCTGGCTGAAGGTTTACATCAAATCCATGTCGAAGATACTCCCTCCGCCGACTTTCTTCCGGACGAGGACTGCCGTTTCGCTTCACCCGTCAAGGTAGAAGGCACGCTCACGGTCTCCGAGAATTCACTCGTGCTGCAGGCCGGTATCACGGTCGACATGACCTTTGCCTGCGGCAGATGCCTCAAAGATGTAGTGGAATCTATCAGCGGCGAAATCGCGACCTACTACGAGAAGACCGGCCGCGCCATACCGGACGGCGAGGAGTTGACCGAAGCCGATGACGTGGAAATCCTGGACTACGGCGCGAAGACGATAGACCTTCGGCATCGTATTGCAGAACTTGTGAACCTGAATTTACCGATGAAACCCCTGTGCAGCGAAGATTGCAGGGGCCTCTGTCCGGAATGCGGCAGGAACCTCAACGAAAGCGCCTGCAGTTGTGGTACGAGACAAGTGGACCCGCGCCTGTACACCTTGAAATCGTTGTTGAAGGAGGAATAAAACATGGCCCTGCCCAAACGCCGCCAATCCCGGGCACGGAGTCGTAAACGGCGTACCCACTGGGTACTGACGCCGCCGACGCTGGTGGATTGCTCCCATTGCGGAGAGAAGAAACGCGCGCACCGCGTTTGTCCCCATTGCGGATACTACCAGGGAAGGGAAGTGCAGGAAGTCGAAACGATTTAGGTTCGGCGCCGATATCTATGACCCACGCCAGGATCGCTTTCTTGTTTCCGGGCCAGGCCTCCCAGTACGTCGGAATGGGCCGGGACCTGTACGACAGTTATCCGCTGGTACGGTCGCTGTACCGGCAGGCTCACGATTTAACGGGCGCCGATATCGCCGGGGTCTCCTTCGACGGCCCCGCCGAGACATTGAAGCAGACAAACTACACGCAATTGGCCATACTGGTGCACAGCGTGGCGGTTGCCTCTATTCTATCTGAACGAGATATCTACCCGGATTTCGTCGCCGGCCACAGCCTGGGGGAATACTCGGCCCTGGTTGCGGCTGGATCCCTCAGTTTCGAGGAATCGGTACGCCTGGTCCGTTTGCGCAGCGCATTGATGCACGAGGCCGGGCAGCGACGGGCAGGTACCATGGCGGCGGTTATTGGACTGTCTCCGTTGGAAATCGATGAAGTCTGCAGTACGGCGAGCGAAGAAGACGAACCCGTTCAACCGGCCAATTTCAACTCCCCGGTGCAGACGGTCATCGCAGGAGCCGTTCCGGCTGTTGAGCGGGCCATGGAAGCCGCCCGTGCCGCGGGGGCCAAGCGGGTTGTTCCCCTGAAGGTCAGCGGGGCGTTCCACTCCGAACTCATGGAGTACGCCAGGCAGGGGCTGGCCGAGGCGATAGAAAATGCCTGTATCAGTCGCGCGGTTACGCCAGTGGTGGCCAACGTAACCGCTCGGCCGGTGACGGAACCCGATGATATCCGTCGCCTGCTGATCGAACAGTTGACCAGTCCCGTGCGATGGGCGGAATCGATGCAGACGCTGGCCGATCACGGAGTGGACACCGTGGTGGAGACTGGACCCGGAAATGTTCTTGCAGGACTCATGAAACGGATGCACCGCGGCGTAAGTGTCTTGAACGCGGATACGATCGAGGACGTATCCAACGTGACCGATGCACTTGGGCGGACGGCGGTAGAACGGTAAACGGAACGACTCCACCGGGATCTCCGATTTTGCTTGGCATACAAGGTAAGGTAACGATCGTAACAGGTGGAACTCAGGGAATTGGCGCCGCCATCTCCGAACGCTTCGCCGCGGAAGGCGCCCGGGTCGTCATTACCAGTCGCGACGGAGCCAGGGCGGAGGAAGCCGCCGAAGTATTGAAAAACAAGGGCGGCGACGCCCGCGGCCTGTCGGTTCGCATAGACGACCGGCACAGCGTGAAATCCCTGGTCGACAGGGTGATTGAAGATTACGGGGCCGTCGACATCCTGGTCAACAACGCGGCCACGGTCAGGGACACGCTCCTGATGCGCATGAAGCAGGCAGACTGGGACGAGGTCATGCAGGTTAACCTGGGCGGGGTGTTTCTGTGCACCCAGGCCGTAATCCGTCCCATGATGCGCAAGAGAAGCGGCAGGATCATCAACCTGACATCGGTCGTGGGCCTATCGGGGAACGCCGGACAGGCCAACTACGCCGCCTCCAAGGCCGGCATCGTCGGATTCACCAAGTCCGTGGCGAAAGAGGTCGGCAGCAGGGGCATCACGGTCAACGCGATCGCCCCGGGATTTATCGAAACCGCCATGACGGAGTCGCTTCCCGAAGCCGTACGGACCGCCTTCGTGGACGCCACCCCGCTGTCCCGGTCCGGCCAACCCGGCGACGTGGCCGGCATCGCGGCGTTCCTGGCGTCCGACGACGCTTCCTTCATCACGGGCCAGGTTATCCAGGTCGACGGCGGTATGGGCATGTGAAGAGCGGAAGTGGCCTGTTTGAATGGGTCATGGATTATTGTTTAATGAAGGTCACGGCATGAACAGATGCAAAACTTAGAAGATGGAACCAACAATTCATTAGTACAGGAGGAACGAAGATGGAAGATCGCGTAAAAGAGATCATCGCCGAGCAGCTTGGTGTGGACGGTGACCAGGTAACCGAAAATGCTTCGTTTACCGACGACCTGGGCGCTGACTCGCTCGATACGGTCGAACTCGTCATGGCGCTCGAGGAGGAATTCGATCTCGAGATTCCGGACGAGGACGCCGAAAAGATCGTCACTGTCAGTGACGCGATCAAGTATCTCCAGGCCAATACAAGCAGCTGATTCATTTCCAGGCCCAGGCAGTGATCCTTGCTGGCTGGGAATAGTGGCTGGATGTTTGCGGGAGGCATCGGCGTGTCCGAACGCGTTGTCGTCACCGGTATGGGCGTTCTCAGTCCCGTGGGTCTCACACTCGATACCTACTGGAAGGCTCTTTGCGACGGTCGAAGCGGCATAGGGCCCATTACCAAGTTCGATGTGAGCGCCTTCCCGGCGAAAATAGCCGCCGAATTGAAAGAATTCAACGCGGCGGACTACATCGACCGGAAAGAAGTCCGGCGAATGGACGAAAACGTCCAGTATGCCGTGATCGCGGCCGAGATGGCGCTTGCCGACTCCGGGTTGGATCTCGATGCGGAAGACCGGGATCGCATCGGGGTGGTCATGGGAACGGGCGTCGGTGGGATTTGGACATTCGAAAACCAGCACACGAACCTGGTTCACAAGGGACCGGGGCGGGTCAGTCCCTTTTTCATACCAATGATGATCGCGGATATGGCGCCCGGCCAGATCTCCATGATACACGGTCTGAAAGGACCCAACTATACCACGGTGTCGGCCTGTTCCAGCGGTGCCCACGGCATAGGCGACGCCTTCCGGATCCTGCAGTACGGGGACGCGGACGTCATGGTCACCGGCGGAACGGAGTCCAGTATCTCTCCCATGGCCGTCGCCGGATTCAGCAACATGAAGGCCCTTTCCCTCAGAAACGACGAACCGGGACGGGCCAGCCGACCGTTTGACGCCGAACGGGACGGGTTTGTCCTCGGCGAAGGCGCGGGAATGGTCATCCTCGAGACATTGTCGCACGCCCGGCAGCGCAACGCGCGCATCTACGCCGAACTGGCGGGTTACGCCGCGACAGCCGACGCCTATCATATCACCCATCCCCATGAATCGGGCGACGGCGCGGTACGATCCATGAAGCTGGCACTGCGAAACGCCGGACTGGACGCGGACCAGGTCGATTATATCAACGCCCATGGCACGTCCACGCCCTTGAACGACCGTATCGAAACCCTGGCCATCAAGAAGGTCTTCGGAGATCACGCCCGTCGCCTCGCGATCAGTTCCACCAAGTCGCTCGTCGGTCACCTGCTGGGGGCATCCGGCGGAGTAGAGTTTATCGCTACCGCGATGTCCGTCGCCCGTGATTACGTCCATCCCACCATCAACTACGAGGTACCCGATCCCGACTGCGACCTGGACTATGTCCCCAATACGGGTCGAGAACGGGAAGTACGGACGGCCTTGACCAATTCGTTCGGATTCGGAGGGCACAACGTAACCCTCGTGGTAAAGAAATACACGGCGTAACGTCCTCCGCAACGCCTCGTAAGTTTTCCGGGGATTACCGTGTCAAAACGGCATCCTATTCTGCAAAAGCTACGACGCGCGGCCGCGGCCCTGTTTTCCAGCATGAAACGGGGCGTATCCCACAACGCCTCGAACCGCACGGCCGTCGAACGGGACAACGCCCGCCAGATTCAGAACTATCTCAAATACCGTTTTAAAAACCTCGATCTGCTCATCATGGCGCTGAAGCACCGTTCCTACGTGTATTCCCGGGAACAGTCGGGCGTTCAGTCGAACGAACGATTGGAGTTCCTGGGCGACGCGGTCCTGGACCTCGTCGTCGGCGAATTCATCTACAGCAAGTACCCGGCGCGCCGAGAGGGGCAACTGACGCAACTTCGTTCAACGCTGGTCAACAGAAAGGCCCTCACCCGGCAGGCTCGGGCGATGAAGCTGGGACGCTATGTGCTGCTGAGCTCCAGCGAGGCCCGTTCCGGCGGCAGATTCCGCCATTCGATCCTGTCCGATGCCTACGAATCCATCATTGGCGCCATGTACCTGGACGGCGGACTCGAACCGGTCAGTCGCTTCCTGAACCGAACCCTGCTCCAGGAGATCGGCGAAGAACGTCCTTCCGAGACCGATCATTCCCGTAACTACAAGAGCGCGCTGCTGGAATTCACGCAGGGCGCAGGCATAGGACAGCCTGAATACCGCGTCGATTCCGCGGTGGGGCCCGATCATGAAAAGATCTTCACCATCGAGGTCTTTGTGGCCGGAAATCCCGTCAGCAAAGGGAAGGGCACGAGCAAGAAGAACGCGGAGCAGGATGCCGCCCGCCACGCGGTCGAACATCTGCAATCCACCCGGAACAGCGAAAGGACATGATACGCATTCTGAACACGCCCCGGTGTTCCGCCGCTTTTAACATGGCCGTCGATGAAGCCCTGTTCAACGCGAGCGGCCGGGACCCCGGATTGATGACCCTGCGTATCTATTCCTGGAATCCCCCTGCCGTGTCCCTGGGATACGGCCAGGAAGTGGAAGGCGAAATCGACCCCGGCCAGTGCGACAGGTACGGCATCGAACTGGTCCGGAGAATTACTGGTGGGCGCACGGTACTGCACGACCAGGAACTGACCTACAGCCTGATCGCGCCGGAATCCCACCCGGCGCTGGGAAGCTTCTCAGGCGTGATGATCCGCAGGGTGAGCGAAGCGCTGATCGCTGCGATGCGGCACTTCGAAATTCCGGGTGAACTGGCGCCTGACGGATGCTGCGGCATGGGCGAGGGCGATGTATGTTTCTCGGCCACCGGATGTTACGAGATTACGGTTCATGGAAGAAAACTGGCCGGCAGCGCCCAGCGCCGTTCGGGTGGACGTGTGCTCCAGCACGGATCCATCCTGCTGGGTCCGGGGCACAAAAAGTTGCCCCTGCTTTTGCCCGCCCATGCTCACGAACGCCGGGAGGCGATCACCCGGTTGCTGAACGCCCGCACCATCTCCGTATCTGAATTGTCGAACAGCCCGCCTTCCTTCGAGGAATGGTCCGACTGCCTGTCCCGGTCATTTCTCGAGCAAATGAACCTCGAAGGCCGCACGGGTGTCCTGGACGATGAAGAGCTTCGGGAAGCCGAATCGTTGATCGGTACCCGATACGGAAACGCAGACTGGACCTATCGAAGGACCCCACGCCATGTCCAGTGAACCGATCGCGATAGTCGGTATCGCCTGCCGTTTTCCGGGCGGGATTACGTCGCCCGGTACTTTCTGGGAATTCATCCTGAACGGCGGCGACGCCATACGTGCCGTTCCCCCTGAACGGAAATCGCTGTGGCGCTCGTGGCCGGACCGCGAGGACTATTCCGCCTACGGCGGTTTCGTCGACGATATCGACCGGTTCGACGCCGCATTCTTCAACATCTCGCCGCGGGAAGCCCGGCACATCGATCCCCAGCAGCGAATCCTCCTCGAACTGGCCTGGGAAGGGCTCGAAGACGCGGGGATTCCTCCGGCGCGGTTGGAAGGCCAACCCGTCGGCGTGTACATGGGTATTTTCCTGGACGAGTACTGGGACCTGCAGCGTTACGCTGCGCCGTCGCAGGTGGGCATGCATACCAATACGGGCGGCACGCTGAGCATCGCGGCGAACCGGATCTCCTTCTTCCTGGATCTGAAGGGCCCGAGCATCGCCGTAGACACGGCCTGCTCATCATCGCTGACCGCCATACACCTGGCCTGCCGGGATATCCAGGCGGGGACCTGTACCGCGGCACTCGCCGGTGGCGTCAACCTGCTGCTGACCCCGCAGACAACACGGGGCTTTCAACAGGCGCACATGCTGTCTCCGGACGGACGCTGCAGGGCCTTCGACCGGGGGGCCAGCGGATACGGACGCAGCGACGGCGCGGGTATCGTCGTGCTGAAATCCCTGTCCGCGGCGATGCGGGATGGTGATTCAATCTACGCGGTCATTCTCGGTTCCGCGATAAACCAGGACGGGCGCACCCGGGGACTGACCGTCCCGGCACAGCGTGCGCAGGAAGCCGTTATCGAGGCGGCCGCCGTGGCTGGAGGCGTGAACGCTCATCACCTGGCCTACGTCGAAGCCCATGGTACGGGGACGCCTGCCGGTGATCCTGTAGAAGCCATGGCCATTGGACGGGCCACGGGAT
Organism: bacterium; assembly: GCA_965262815.1. GTDB lineage: Bacteria > JAAXHH01 > JAAXHH01 > JAAXHH01 > JAAXHH01 > JAAXHH01. The sequence goes on from OZ253560.1 coordinate 2,199,631, forward strand.
CGGCGGGCTGTCTGATCGGATCGGTCAAGACCAATATAGGCCATTCCGAGGCTGCGGCGGGCGTCGCCGGACTCATCAAGACGGCGTTGTCGCTCAAGCACGGCGTCCTGCCGCCCTCATTGCATTTCGATCACCCCAATCCGGATATACCCTTCGAGGATCTCGGGTTAAGGGTGGTTACCGGGCGGGAATCCCTCCCTTTTCCATCGTACGCCGGCGTAAACTCCTTCGGATTCGGCGGCGCCAACGCCCATGTCGTACTGGGATCTCCGGCCGAATCCGTACATCCCGAATTACCCGTAACCTCCCCTGAAACCGGCATACAGGAGGCATCCTCACGGGCGCGGTCTCTGATTTCGTCCGAAACAGCCGTACCCCAACTCCTTGTACTGTCCGCACGTAACACGGCGGCGCTGAAAGAAAAAGCATCGGATACGATTTCCTTGCTCCAGCACCGTCCCGATGTGTTGCCAGTCGACCTGGCGGCAACGCTTGCACTGTGCAGATCCCACCTCGATCACCGCCTGGCGCTGGTGTTCGAACAGACCGGAGAAGCCGTCCAGGGACTCGAGTCTTTCCTTGACGGCGGCTTACCTGATCGGTTCGAAACAGGACGCGTTGGTGAGCGTCCGACACCCATCGTGTTTGTCTTCACCGGCATGGGTCCGCAGTGGTTCGGCATGGGACAGACCCTCTACCACACGGCGCCAGGCTTTCGCGATGCGCTGGATCGGTTCGACGGCCTGTTCACGGCGATTTCGGGCTGGTCCGTACGCGACCGGATGTTCGACGGAAGTCCAGGAGAACCGATAACCGATGTCGAGACCGCCCAGCCCGCCAACATGGCGCTGCAGTGGGCCCTGGCCTCCTGGTGGCGGTCCCTCGGCATAGAGCCGGAGCTCGTAATCGGACACAGCGTCGGGGAGATCGCCGGAGCCTGCGTCGCGGGCGCGCTGACCCTGGAAGATGGTGCGCGCGTCATTTACCAGCGCAGCAGGCTTCAGAAACACATGCAGGGCCGGGGCGAAATGCTGGCCGTCGGCATGTCCCGGGAGGAATCGGAACGGATCATCGAACCCTTTGGCGACCGGCTGTCCATCGCCGCGGTCAACAGTCCGCTTTCCGTTACCATATCGGGAGAGATGGCGGCCATAGATCGCCTGCAGACCAAGATCGAAGACCGAAATCTTTTCTGTAGAAAACTGGATACGGGCGTCGCGTATCACAGTGGGCAGATGGACGGAATCCGCGACGAGTTCCTGGCATCCCTGGCCGATTTATCACCTACGAAATGCCGCGTGCCGCTGCTTTCCACGATCACGGGCGCACTGGTCGAGGGTGCGGAGGTTACGGCCGACCACTGGTGGCGGAACATGCGGAATCCTGTTGTTTTCGACCGAGTATTCGAACGTCTTCCAGGTGCCGCGGACCTGCTTTTAATCCAGGTCGGGCCCCATCCCGTGCTTTCAACAGCCATATATGAGAACCTCGCCCATCTGAACCGGTCCGGGCAGGCACTCCCCACGCTGCGGCGCGATCGCGAAGCCTGGGATGTCCTGCTGGAATCGGCGGGGAAGTGCTACGTCCATGGACACGAAATAAACTGGGATCGCCTGGTGAACCCGCCGCGCAAGCCCGTTTCCCTGCCGACATACCCCTGGCAGAGGGAACGATACTGGCTGGACGGCATGGCAAATCAGACCGGCGGTCAGTTCCCGCACCCCTTCATCGGCCGGGGGGTCGAATCTTCCGTCGACCCCGAAACTTGGGTCTGGGAACGCGCTATGAGCCTGGATTCCCATCCGATCCTTTCGGACCACACCGTGCTGGACCGATCGATCATGCCGCTGGCGGGACAGATCGAAATGCTGTTCGAGACGCTCGACGAAGCGGAAGCGCCCGCCGCATTCACCGATATTGAACTCGTGAATGCACTGATGTTGCCGAAGTCCGGGGCGCACCTCGTCCAGATCGTACGCAGGCAGGACAGGTACACCATATCATCCAGGCCGGAATCCAAGGACTACGGGGCGGCGTGGTTGCTTAACTCACGATCCGTCCGGACCAGCATGAACCGTAATCCCGAACGGATCGATCTGGAAACCATCCGTTCGCGTTGCGACCGGCGTACCACGGGCGGTCGATTCTACGAACTGGCCGCCGAAATGGGGTTTGATTACGGCCCCGAGTTCCGTCATATCGACGAACTGGTGCACGGCGAAAGAGAAGCGCTGGCCTTTCTGTCGTCCCGGGATGACGGCCACCGTCCCTACCGGCTGCACCCCGGTGTCCTGGATGCCGGTCTGCAGGCATTGCTGATGCTTGTCCCGGATGAAGAACCACATCTGCCTGTCAGCGTGGAAACCCTTGTGCTCCAGAGACTTCCCGGTCAGGACGAAATCCAGTATGCCTACGCCGGGATGCGGGAGACAGCACCAGGCGGTGGCCTGGTGGCCGACGTATACCTCCTCGACGAGCATGGCCTGCCCATAGTGTCCCTGGAGGGTGTGACCCTGTCCCCGCCGGGCGGCCTGGGCAACCGCCGGAGCACCAGGAATCCCCACGGACTGTACAGGGAGGAGTGGGTGACGGCTACACCCTGGGAGGAACAAGCGCCATCCAGTTCAGTAACCCACTGGTACGTTCTCTCGGACGAAAAGCGTCTCGGGACCGGTCTCGCCGATGCCCTTTCCCGGCACGGCGGCGAGAGCGAGTGCATCGATTTCTTCGGAGATGGACCGAAAAACCGCCCGAATGCACTTTCCAACAAACTGGGATCGTTAACACCCGACAATGGAAACGACGTGGGCATCGTCGGGATCTGGACCGGCGGCGACAACAGGCTGAACGGGCGGGATACGGGACCCGTGCTGGAATCATTCGAATTGATCCGGACGGTGTTGGACTTCCCGGATCTTGCGTTCCACCTGCGGCTTATTACGGCGACGGCGCAAGCCGTGGTGGCGGACGACCGAACGGCGCCTGAACGAGCGGCGATCTGGGGCGCCGGACGGGTCGCCGGGCAGGAACACCCCGAGTTGAACTGCACGCTGATCGACCTTCCCGAACTATTCGACCGGATCGATGTGGAACGTCTTGCCGAAATCGTGCGGATGGAAAACCTGCCTGGAGAAATCGCGCTGCGGGGAGCGGGCATCCACACCCGCCGCCTGAATCCCCTCGACCTGGGACGGTGCGAGGCGAAAACCCTACCTTTAACTCCCTCAATAAACACAAGTTACAGACTGACTCAGTCTACTCCTGGTTCGATCGAAGATCTCCGGTTTGAAATGAAACCGGCGACCCGGCCCGGCCCGGATGAAGTGGTCATCCGCGTCAGGGCCGCTGGACTGAACTTCCGTGACATACTGACCGCTCTCGGCAAGCTGCCGGTCCCGTCGCGGCGTCCTCCTTCCTTCGGATGGGAATGCGTCGGCGAAGTGATCGCGCGGGGCGATGGCGTAAAACACGTGAATACCGGTGATGTGGTCATGGGGATGTTGCCGGCGACCATGGCCGGGAGCATTACCGCCAAAGCCGACCTGGTCGTCCGTAAACCGGATCACCTGGGTATTGAGGAGGCTGCTACGCTGCCCGTCGCCTACATGACGGCCCACCTGGGTCTTGTGGTCCGGGGTGAAATGACCGCAGGAGACCGCGTCCTCATACACAATGCTACCGGTGGTGTGGGACTGGCCGCCGTTCTGCTCGCGCTGCGCGTGAAGGCCGAAGTGTTCGCCACGGCGGGATCCCCCGAAAAACGGGCTTATCTCCGGGAGTTGGGTGTTCCTCATGTGATGGATTCCCGGTCGCTGCACTTCGCGGAAGCGATCGTCGAGAAGACGGATGGACAGGGGGCGGATATCGTCCTGAACGCGCTATCCGGTCCTGCCATGAAGGCTTCCATGACGGTGCTGGCTCCCCACGGACGTTTTATCGAGATCGGGAAAACCGGTATGCTTGGGCACGAACTCTTAGACCTTCACCGGTTCGACAACAACAGGTCCTATCATCCCATCGATCTCGCGCAATTCATCCAGGAACGGCCCGCCCGTGCGGGAGACCTGCTGCGAACGGTCGTCGAAATGGCCTCGGACGGACGGATACGTCCCCTGCCGTACAAGGTCTACCAGATGGGACATGCGCAGGAGGCTTTCCGGTACATGGCACAGGCGCGCCACGTGGGAAAACTGGTCCTCGTGGACGACGGAGCGTCCATTCCAGTGCACCTGGGAGAGAACGATCCGGTCATACGTCCTGGAGGAACCTATCTCGTAACGGGGGGCGCGGGAGGGATCGGTCGCTTCCTGACGCGGTGGCTGATCGATCGAAAAGCCGGCCTGGTTGTCGTTACGGGTCGCAGGCGCCGGGAGGAAACGGCGCTGGACACCTGTTCCGACGGGAAAGTGAAGTATGTCCAGGCCGACGTGACCGACCGCGAGGCAATGGAAGGTCTCTTTGCGGAACTGGCCAGGGAGAATAAGCCGGTCAGGGGCGTTTTCCACGCGGCCGGCGTCCTGGACGACGGTATTCTGCTCACCCAGACTGCCGATCGGTTCCGCCGGGTGCTCGAACCCAAGACGACCGGCGCCCGGTATCTTCACGAAATAACCAGGGACAGGGAACTGGACCTATTCGTCCTGTTTTCTTCGGTGTCTTCCCTCGTCGGTACGGCGGGCCAGGCGTCCTACGCGGCCTCGAATGCCTATCTCGACGGCCTCGCGGACCTTCGGCACCGTGAGGGCCTGCCGGTGACGGCGATCAACTGGGGTCCCTGGGAGGATACGGGGATGATGACCGATGAAAAGGCTGCGGACCGCCTCCGGCGGCAGGGATTGCTATCGATCCCACCCGCGGAGGCTGGCGAGCTGTTAGACCGGATATTACGGCGCGACATCCACCGGGTGGGCGTGATACCCCTGTTGGAATCGGCCGGTGATACCTGGATCGGACGCATGCTCGCACCGGATGCCGGCGCCGAACGAACAGAAGCGCCGATACGCTCCATATCGAAAGCCGAGGCTGGCGAGCTGCCTGTCGATCGCCTTCATGCATATATCGAGGAGTATGTGATTGAATCGATCTGCCGGATCGTGGAATTGGCGCCGGAAAGCGTGGAGTTGGAACAAACCTGGCGCAGCCTGGGAGTAGATTCCCTCATGGCCGTGGAATTACGGAATCGGATCGAGGCGGGAATACACGTGTCGATTCCGGTTGAGACCTTGCACTCGGAGACCGCTGTCAGCCAGACGATCGACACTTTGTTTGAAGCGTTGAAAGCCACGAGCCGGAATTGAACCGGCGACCTATTCATTACGAGTGAATTGCTCTACCAGCTGAGCTATCGTGGCCTGATAAATCCAGGGACAATATATGCTGCGAACCCCCTGGACGCAACCCGTTTTAGGTCTGCAGCGCCTCCATAGTCCGGGTGATATGCCCGCGGGTTCCGTCGATATCGAAACAGTCCCGCTGATTGGTCTGCATCAGCCGGAGCGCTACGTCCATCGCCTGTTTTTCAGTGAGGAGTCCGTCATTGACTTCGCCTTCCAGGGCGCGGTTGAGCCACTTCCGAGCCTGTACGGCGTAGGCATAGGCGCTGGTGGGCCAGCCGGTGTCGCCGCCGAAGGCGAACAGCTTGTTGATGGGTACGGCGTGGATGAATCGGCGGACAAAGTCACAGGAACTGAACGGATCGATGGACCAGGCCCAGCAAAGGTCCACCCAGACGTTGGGGTAATGCTTGGCGAGGGCGATCAGCTCTTGGCTATAGGGGTAGGCGATATGCATCAGCACGAACCGGGCATCGGGATACCTGGCCAGCAAACCACAGAGATGGCCGCTCTTGATGCGGTCCACCGGCATCCGGCTGTGTCCCGCGTAGTAGCCGGTGTGGATCTTGAATGGTAGATTGTATTCAATGGACAATTCCACGCCCCGCGCCCAGCCCCAGTCTCCCAGACACAGCGAGGCTGCTTCGGGCGCGTTGTCGGGATCTCGCAGGATGATTTCAAGGGCCCTGGCCGCTTCATCGTCGCTCCGCTCCACCCAGCGCAGTGTCCTGGAATAGGCGTGCTGAGCTTTGACCGCGATGGCATGGGGTCCGTACTTCGCGAAAAGTGCGGCCATGGCATCGCGCAGGCTGCCCAGACTGTCGACGGTAATCCCCGTTTCCGCCGCCAGTTTCTCCTGGGGCACTTCGCCATTACAGAATCCCATCCATGATAAATCGTAGAGAAAGAAACCCGGGCCGGAGACATCCGGTTCGCATGCCCATACGAAGTTGTCGATCTGCACGTGATCCAGGCCCGCGCGATCCCGCAGGAGGGCGAGGCGCTGGCCGGGTTCGCGGAGCCGTTCGTTTTCGCCCTGTGCCGCCTGCAGGCCATCGACGGTGAGATCGTTCATGCCATATACGTCTTCCGCCAGTATGCGCACCGCTTCGCCGTATCCCGTGTGTTTCACGGCCTCCCAGGCTTCCTGGATACGCTCGAATCGTGCAGCGACATCCCCGCGGCCGGGGTCCATGAGGAAATCGACGTCCTCCTGCGATGCGCCGGCGACCACCAGGTCCGCCGGTACGTAGTTTCCGAAGAGATCCTGCAGCACGTCCGGTCCGTCTCGGACCCAGTCCTCTTCGAACCGGAGATGCTCGTGGGTGTCGATGAGCGGCGTCTCGTGTATGTACCGGGACAGATCGGTCATGAAGACCTCCTGTGCTGCGTGCGTCTGGGATTATAGGAATATGTCGGAGACAGGAAATACCCCCGGGGTGAGTCGAACACCCGACCAACGGTTTAGGAAACCGCTGCTCTATCCTCTGAGCTACGGGGGCTGGAGATTGGTTCCGGTCCGTGCTCAAATTATGATCGTACATTACGGGTGTCAACGTCTTATTCTGTTTGATCTTGTCATCCCAAACGCGCCGCCATATATTCAAACCGCCCTTGTCGACGGCGAACGCAAAGCAGGGATTCGAGGATGAAAGGACTGGTAAAATACGACCACGGACCCGCCAACATGGAAGTCCGTGAAATGCCCGTTCCGGAGCTCAAGTCCGGGGACGTACGGGTGGAGATCCGGGCCGCCGGGATATGCGGCACCGACATCCATATTTACAAGGACGAGTATCCTTACAATCCGCCCGTGATCATGGGTCACGAATTTTCCGGCATCGTGGACGAGGTGGCCGGCACGGACGAATACCGGCCGGGCGATGCGGTGACCGGGATACCGACCACGGTCGTCTGCGGCGTATGCCGGTACTGCGCGGCGGGTCAGCACAGCCTGTGCGACAGCCGCCAATCCATCGGCAGCGGGGTTCACGGCGTATTCACGAAGTACGTGGTGCTTCCCTCCTGGGCGGTACGCCGGATTCCGGACCACGTGGATTTGACCATAGGGGCGTTGAGCGAACCGCTCTGCTGCTGCGTCAAGGCCGTTTCCATTCGAACTTCCGTTTCCGCCGGAGACGTCGCGGTGGTTACGGGACCCGGCCCCATAGGGATGCTGACGACGCAGGTGGCGAAAGCGGAAGGCGCGCACGTGATTCTGACCGGCACCTCGGAGGATGCCGAGCGGCTCGAACTCGGCGCCCGGTGGGCGGATGAGACGGTCAATATCGACAGGGCCGATCTTCTGAAGATCGTCCGGGATCGAACCCAGGGCTACGGCGCAGATGTCGTGTATGAATGCTCCGGTTCGGCGGCGGCCACCAGATCGGCTATCGAACTGGTGAGGAAACAGGGTACCATCATGCAGATCGGTCTCCATGGCAGCCCGTTCGAAGTGGATTTCTTCCCGGCGGAATTGAAGGAAATCACGATCAAGACCTCATTCGCCGGTTCCCTGGATGCCTGGGACCGTACCATGGTTCTGCTGGACCAGCGTAAGATTGAACTGGCTCCTATCATATCGGACGTGGTGCCGCTGACAGAGTGGGAAACCGCTTTCAGGCGGCTGCTTGACAAAGAAGGCATGAAGATACTGTTCAAACCGGTCGACTAGGATTTGCGTCCGGCAGGGGAACACCAGACAAGGGGAAATTAAATGGATCTCGGATTGAAGGACAAAGTAGCGCTTGTTACCGGTTCCAGCCGGGGGATCGGCCGTTCGATCGCCCTGGGCTTCGCGGACGAAGGCTGCCACGTCAGCCTGTGCGCCCGGGGGGAAGATCGGTTGTTGGAGACCGAGAAGGAGGTCACGCAAAAAGGCGTCGAAACACTGGCGACGGCCGGGGATCTGACCACGGCCGCCGGGATCGACCGGGTGGTGGAAGCCACGCTGGAACGGTGGGGAAAAATAGACATCCTGGTCAACAACGTCGGCGGAAGCGTCTGGAACCAGTTCGGCGATGTTTCCGATGACGAATGGCTGCACGTGTTCAACCTGAACATGTTCGCCGCGGTGCGGGCGACGCGGGCCGTGCTCCCTTCGATGCAGAACAGGAACAGTGGCTCGATCATCACGATATCGTCGATCTTCGGCCGGGAGGCGGGCGGACCGGCCACCTACAACGCCACGAAAGCCGCGGAAATCTCCATGGGAAAAACGCTGGCCAAGGAAGTGGCCAAAACGGGGATACGCGTGAACACGGTCGCTCCCGGATCAGTCATATTTCCGGGTGGTAACTGGCAGAAACGCATGGATGCCGATCCCGAAGGCATCGCTAAATTCGTAGAACAGGAGATCCCCGCCGGACGTTTCGGCAATCCCGAAGAAATCGCGGACGTCGTGGTTTTCCTGTCATCGGACCGGGCAAGCTGGGTGACCGGCGCCTGTATAAACGTGGACGGATGCCAGTCCCGGTCGCTGATCTAGGAAACGACCCATGAATTCGCGGCTCGAACAGCTTGAGTTGCTTGCCAGGCAGGACCCCCTCGATCCCTTTGTTCAATACGCGATCGCACTGGAGTACGTGAGTTCGAACCGGCTTGAAGAAGCGGCAGGTATTCTGGAACGACTCATGGAAGCATCGCCGGACTATACAGCGGGTTATCACCAGGCCGGGCGGGTTCTCGAACTGCTGGATCGATTCGAAGAAGCCCGGCAGTGCTACGAACGGGGCATCGTCGTGGCGGAACGTCAGGGCGACGCCAAGGACCTGGACGAAATGCGGGAGGCCCTCGCGTTTCTGGACTGACCCGGTCCAGAGCGCGGCAGGCAGTCAAGCGATTGGAATAACAAGATAGAACAGAAACTACTGATACGCATAGCCCAGTCCGTTTTCGGATGGACGTTTGTCATCCTTGGGATCCTCGGCATCTTTCTGCCTCTATTGCAGGGCGTGCTGTTCATTGTGATTGGACTGACGATCCTGTCCACGCGCAACGCCTTCGCCCGTCGCATGCTGGATCGCCTGGAACGCAAATATCCGGAGATCTACGCCAGGGTAGAGCGCCTCAAGCAGCGTTTCGCCGAAAGCAAGCCGCTCATGGTAACGGCCGTCACGATCCTGATGTTCATACTGGGGGTCGGGGTTTACCTGGCCGTTCTCGGGTTCAGGACGGCCTACGCGAAGATCGTTCCGATCTTGATGAACTGACAAGACTCGCCAGACACGACGGGTGAATTGCCAGACCTGGTGATGGATCCGGCGGCGTGTTCAGGTCAGACCAGGCGGCGAATCAGCCGGCGGCTGCGCCGGTCCATCCGGTCGAGGTCGGGAATCTCGTACCGGTTGCCGTTTTCGTCCGTGATCAGGATACGCCCCGGCGACAACTCCACCATGCCTTCCCTGAGGTCCCGCATCGGAATCTTTACCGCGCCCCGGTCCGTCTCCACGGAGAATAGAGACGTCCCGCCCCGGCTTTCCATTTCCACGATGCGTGTTACTTTCGGACGAAAATAGCGCCAGTCGATTTCATCCTGGATAATTCTAAAGGTATCCTCGTCGCACGACGCCGGGTCGGAGACGAGACCCAGGTATTCGTCTTCCTGGTCGAAAAACGTGATGTACCGGCTTTCGAACGATAGCGGGAAAGCCTGGCGGATCTTGACATTGAAGAACAGGTCGCCCGCGATGGAAAGGGTGGGCGGCTGATCTTCGTGCCGTTCCAGGCGAATAGCGGCCGGATCGATAAATGACATGCCTTACCCCTCTACGCCCACGATGCTGGAGACATTGGTGTGCAGCTGGACCAGCCTGTAGTACTCGCCCTGCCGATCGATCAACTCCTCATGGGTGCCCAGTTCCACCGGTTCCCCGTTCTTCAGAACAAGCAGACGGTCGGCGTCTCGCAGGGTGGACAGGCGATGGGCGATAGCGAGCGTAGTTCGACCTTCCATAAGTCGTCCCAGGGCTTCCTGGATCTTCTTCTCCGTTTCCAGGTCGAGCGCGGAAGTGGGTTCATCGAGGATGAGGATCCTGGGGTCGTGCAGGATTGCCCGGGCTATTGCGACCCGCTGGCGTTCTCCACCGGAAAGCCTGCCGCCCCTTTCCCCTACGGGTGTATCGTATCCATCGGGCAGCTTTGCGATAAATTCGTGGGCGTTCGCGTTGATGGCGGCCTCGATGATTTCCTCTCGTCTTGCTTCCCGGTTGCCGAAGCGGATATTGTCGTTAACAGAACCGGCAAAGAGAAAGGGATCCTGCTCCACGTAACCGATCTGGCTTCGCAGTTTCATCAGGTCCATCCTGCGGACGTCGATTCCATCGATGAGGATCTGTCCCCCGTCGACGTCGTAGAATCTGCACATCAGCTTGATGAGCGTGGACTTGCCCGCGCCGGAGTGGCCTACGAGTCCGATCATCTCACCGGGTTCTACGTTCAGTGTGATCCCCTTCAGCACGGGCTGATGCGCCACGTAGCCAAAGGATACGTCCTGCAGTTCCAGGTGCCCCTCGAACCGGGGTACGTCCACGGTATCGCCAGGAGTATAATCCTCAATGGGAGTGTCGATCACTTCGAAGGTGCGGGTGATGGCCGTCATCATCTCCGGAATCCAGTCGGCCATGCTGGTCAGTTGCTGTACCGGACTGTAGAACATGCTCAGGTAAAGGAAAAAGGCCATCAGCATACCGATGGTCATTTCCGCCGATTGCACCTGCCTGCCGCCGTACCACCAGACAAGCAGCCCGCCTATGGACACGAGGAAAGCGAGGAGGGGACGCACCGTGCGCGAACGGATATGGATGTTGCGTTCGGCCGTGAACACCTTTTCGTTTTCCAGCAGCATGTCCCGGCTCTGCCTTTTTTCCTGGGCGAATATCTTCACGACCCGTATGCCGGTCAGCGCGTCGTTGACCCGTTCGAAGAACGTAGCCCAGCTGTCCCAGGATCGCCCATAGAACCAGGTAAGATATCGCTTGATGTAGATCGAAGCGAAAATGATGGCGGGGATGGGAATCAGGACGAGAAAGGCCAGTTCCCAGTTCAGGTAGAACAACACCGCGGTCATGCCGATGACGAGCAGGCCCTGTTGGACCACCTGCGGCGCGAAATCTATCCAGAAGTAGTGAATCGACTTGGCGTCCCTGGCAATACGGGCCATGAGACCGCCGGTCTGTTGCATGTCGTAGTACTTCAGGGGCAGCAACTGCAGCACGTTCAACAGTTCGGCCCGCGCGTCGAAGGCCAACCGGTCGCCCAGTACGGCAAGCATTCTCCCGCTAACAATGGTAACGCCGGTATGGACGACGCGGGAGACGGCCAGCAGTGCGACGATCAGCGGCAGCCACATGTAGGTACTCATATCCACCAGGACCTGGTCGACGAGGATCATGGTCAGGTAGGGCGGCAACAGGTCGATGGCCGAAGCGCCGATCGTAACGGCCATCGCAGTGACCAGCGTGCGCCAGTGAGGGAGGCAGAAAGCCCACAGACGCCGGAACGTGCGAAGGTGGGCTTCGCGGCTCGACCAGTCGGGCACCTCTTCTTCGGTTACGGGCTCCAGGTGGTCCGTGCTGGCGTCCGGACCGATCAGGTGCATCAACGACTCCACGGCATCGGACATGTCCTGGGCGACCGCGTGAGAATAACGGAGCAGGCGGATATTCCTTCCGTCCACCAGGGCCATCAGCGCGCTTGCGCCGACCAGGGGTTCCACGGACAAACCTGCGATATCCGACAGGGGTATGCAGTGCGAAAGTTCCCATCGCCGATCAGATCGCGTTGACACCGCCAGGTGGCGCCTGGTTACGACCAGCATGGACTCCTCGATACGTCCGTCCGGCGCCAGGTCGGTTCGGCAGGCAAAAAGCGTACTCGCCTGGTCCGCTTCTTCCGGCAGGTTGGATCGAAGCAGATCGGTCAGTTCGGATGGTATCTTGCTGATCAGGGGCATGAAGGGATCACATTGATGTTAAGGGCCGGTACGAATCGATTGGCCGCGTTTTCAAAACAGCGTCGGATGAAGGAATTTCGCCAGGGTTTCGACTGCCTGAACGATCCTGGGCGCGGGACGAAGCATCCAGTTCTCGGGGATCAGGATGACGCGTTCCTTGCGTACGGCCTCCAGGTCCCGCCAGCCATTGAGTGCCTTCGCCCGTTCAAGAAACCTCTTCCATACTTCCCCGGCATCCTGGTCCACACCCAACGTGGCCAGGAGGACTTCCGGGTCCTTCGAAATGATGTTTTCCAGGTTGTACACCGCCCATGTACCCGGCGCCAGGTCGTCGGCCATGTTGCGTCCACCCGCGAGGCCTATGATGCCCGAAGTATACGTGCCGGGACCGGGCGTCCAGTTTTCGTCTCTGAACGGACTGCCGACAAACACCGTGGGACGTTTATTTTCGGGAAGATCGCCGATACGCTCCGTTACGGCGGCCAGCCGCTGCCGGTAATCTCCGCTGATCACGCTCGCCGCGCTGGTCCGCCCTGTAAGCTTGCCCACGATATCGATGGTATCTATAACCTCTTCGATCGTCTGGGGATCGATTACGAACACCCGGACACCCAGTGCCCGCAGACTTTGAATCATTTCGTCGGGATTGTTCGTCGCGGCCAGTACCAAGTCGGGATCTAGAGAGACGATTTTCTCCAGGCTCATGGCCGTGAGATCGCCGATTTTCTCGATTTCTTTCGCTTCGGGAGGATAATCGCAGTAATGCGTGACCCCTACGATCGAACCTCCCGCACCGACGGCAAAAAGCAGTTCGGTGTTGCTCGGAATAAGGGATACGATTCGCTGCGGAGTATCGGTGACGGTCACCGTGATTCCGGTCGCGTCGGTAACGCTGACCTGACCGGAAACCGCCCAGGTTGTCAAAAGGAGAACGAGGAGAACAGCAGATCTCAAGAAGTTCGAAACGGACCGCACTTTAACTCCTGGCATCACTATGGATGGCGCTTCCTGTTTCAGCGGTATACAATATAGGCCAGGAAGGTTAAAAAGGTACAATTTTTTGTAATTGCATCTAAATTGGTAAGAGACTCTCTCACATGAAATTCTGACTTTTCAGGTGCGCTGTTCGTTCCCGAATCGAATGGCAGGGCGAACGTGCAGAAGGGAATTGCGCGATGGGACGTTTTGACTACTGCCTCAATACCAGCACCATACGTTCACCCGGAGTTTCCGTACTGGAATACGTGGATATCGCCGCCGACGCCGGGTATGACGGCATCGAACCCTGGGTGGAGGAAATCGATACATGGGTCGAAGCAGGTGGATCGCTGGAGAAGTTGCGTGATCACGCAGCCAGCCGCGGCATCCGGATCGTAAACCTGATCGCTTTTTTCGAGTGGGCCGTTCCGGAAAACGACCGGCATGCCAAGGGCATGGAGGAAGCCAGGCGGTGCTTTGAAATCGCGCAGGGCCTCGAATGCCCCTTTGTAGCCACGGCCCCGCAAGGGATCCATGACCGGGAAGTCGATCTTTTTTCCGTTGCCCGGAGATTCGCTGAACTGACGGATAACGTTTCGGACTTCGCGCCAAAGCCCCTGCTGGAGTTCTGGGGCGTGGCCCGCACGCTTGGAACGGTAGGAGAAACCCTGCTTGTCGCCGCGGAAAGCGGTGTGCGGGACGCCAGGCTGTTGACCGACATCTTTCACATGTACAAGGGTAGCGGACACCAGCGTGGCATGGAATATCTCGATCCCGGGCGGCTGGGCCTGGTCCACGTGAACGACTATCCATCGATACCCGGCCGCTCAGATATTGAAGACGCTGACCGGGTCTATCCCGGCGACGGAAAAGCACCGTGGGGACAGATCGTCGCCAGTCTCGAACGGCAGGAGTACAGGGGCATGCTGTCGCTGGAATTGTTCAATCCGGCCTACTGGGCCGAAGGACCGATGGCCACGGCTCGTAAGGGGATAGAAAAGCTCAGGAAGTGTGTCGAGAACCCGTAAAACCCGTACCCGTGGAGCTTCAGGTATCTTAAGGTATTTTCCAGCTGACGCGCGGAGTCCTTCGACATCATGTCCATAGCCACATCGCCGCACACCGGCCGGGGATCTTCCGTCACACCACGGGCAACGCAACCCGTTTCCGCCGGCCTCACCCTTCGCGCCGTGGCCATCGGATGCGTATTCACCGTCCTGTTGACGGTCTGGTCGCTCTATTCCGAATTCGTTACGCGCGGTTCTTACATCACCGTCACCCACCTACCCGTCGCGGCGTTGCTTCCCTTCCTGTTGATGGTCCTCCTCGTAAACCCGATGCTGAAGCTGACGGGCTACAGCCGTGCCTTCAGCCGCCAGGAACTGATCGTAATCTTCTTCCTGGTTTTCACGGCTTCGGCCATACCCGGCTGGGCCTTCAGCAATTACGCGATCTCGATCATCAGCGGTCCATTCTACTTTGCGAATCCTGAAAACCGCTGGGCGGACCTGTTTCTCGATTACCTTCCTTCCTGGCTGGTCGTTCGGGATCATCTCGGTGGGTTGAATCAATTCTACGAAGGCGCGACACCGGGAAGTTCGATCCGCTGGCAGATCTGGTTCGCCCCCATGTTCTGGTGGGTAACCTTCTACGTCGCGCTCTTCGTGGTCGGCGCGTCCATCATGGTCATCCTGCGCAAACAGTGGGTGGAACACGAGCGACTGGCCTTCCCCCTGGCTCAGGTACCCCTTGCGCTGGTCGATGGCGCCGAGGAAAAGGCCCTGTTTCCGAGAATCGCGCGCGTACGTCTTTTCTGGTGGGGATTCGGCATCACGCTGTTCATCATGTCCTGGAACATGGTCAGTTTCTTCGGCCTGTTCCCTGCCATCCCGCTCGGCGCCGGACACGCCTTTCCCCTGACCCTGTACGAAGCCTTCCACCCCATTCAGGTCCGCGTAAACTTCCTGCTCATAGTCGTTGCGTATTTTACCAGGGTGGAAGTACTGCTCAGCGTCTGGCTGTTCTATCTCATCCGTATTGTGCAACAGGGCGTGATGACCCGGGTCGGCGTGCCCGGCCCCCTCGAGATGATACACTTTCAGCACCTTTCCGGTTTTTTCGTCTTCGTGCTGTTCGGATTGTGGATGGCGCGGAAACACATTCGCGACGTGATCAGGAAGGCCCTGGGAAGGGCGCCCGAAATCGATGATTCCCGGGAGTTCTTTTCCTACCGAACAGCCGTATTATCCTTAACCGGCGGTTCGATTTACATGGTTTTCCTCCTGTGGAGCGCGGGCATGACGCTATGGGTCGTGATGCTCATGATGTTCGTTCTCCTTATCCTGTACATGGGTGTAACCCGCGTTGTGGCCGAAACCGGACTGGCCTCCCTGGACCTGCCGTACAACAGCGCCAACGAAATCACGTTCCGGTTTGTCGGTTCCGAGAACATCAATGCCCAGACGATCGCGGGGATGTGGCTCTGCCAGACCTTCACGCGAAACTGGCGCACGCTTGGAATGTGTTCGATGGCCCATGCCGCCAAGGTGGGCGACGTCATGGGCGGAGTGGGCCGGGGCGTGTTCGGCGCCATCGCGCTTTCGCTGACCATCGGGTTCATGACGGCCATTCTGTACACGCTCTACCTGGGGTATGACATGGGTGCGTCCCAACTCAAGGCCGGTGGATTCGAGTCGGGCGCACGGGGATACTGGGCTCAGCTGGAGACGTTTCTCACGAATCCCGAGGCCATGACGAGATCCCAGTTTACCATGGTTCTGAACGGCGTTTTGATATCTGGATTATTGATCTGGGCCCATCACAGGCTCCACTTCTGGCCCCTTCATCCCGTGGGTTTCGGCATTGTCACCACCTATGCGGCGGACATGGCCTTCTTTTCGATTCTGATCGTCTGGCTGATCAAGACGGTTGTCCTGCGGCTTGGCGGCGTGTCGCTGTATCGAAAGGCCCAGCCCCTGTTTATCGGCATACTCACCGGTTATGTATTGGGCGTATTCCTGACTTTTCTGGTAGACGCGGCCTGGTTTCCGGGCGCGGGACACGTCGTAGACGGTTGGTAATTCAGCGTTTTACTTATCCTTCACCTGACGGAACATGAAACCATGAATCTGTCCATACTCGATCAGTCCCCCATACGAGACGGCGTAACGGCGGTACAGGCCTTCCAGGAGACCCTGACCCTGGCCAAAGCGGCCGAAAGACTGGGATACAAGCGATTCTGGGTATCGGAGCATCACAACGCCCATTGCCTGGCCGGCAGTGCTCCCGAGGTGCTGCTCGCGGCCCTGGGCGCGTCAACGGAGCGCATGCGAATCGGGTCCGGCGGCGTCATGCTGCCCTATTACAGTCCCTTCAAGGTCGCCGAGAGTTTCTCCGTGCTTACGAATCTCTATCCCGATCGGGTTGACCTGGGGGTCGGAAGGGCTCCTGGCGGTGACATGAAAACCGCCCGTATGCTGGCGCCTGGCGCGGGTCCCAGCTTCGAGCAATTCCCCGAACTGGTCGCCCAGTTGCTTGAGATCCTGCAGAACCAGGATTTCGAACCTCCGGTGACACCCCGAATCCAGCATCCGCCTCCCGTGTGGATGCTCGGGTCCAGTCCCGATAGTGCGATGCTGGCGGCGCGCCTGGGACTGCCGTATAATTTCGCCCTGTTCATCAACAGCAACATCGACCCGCGCATACTAGAATTCTACCGCCACTACTACGAGCCATCCAGCCAGTCGCCGCAACCTGAAACCTGCATCGCAGTCAACGTAATCTGTGCCGACAGCGAGGCGGAGGCCCAGCGCCTCGCACTCAGCAGGGACCTGCTTTTCGCCCGGTTCGCCACGGGCCAACCCAGCCATGTCGTACCCACCGTCGAGGAGGCCGAAAAACACCGCTTCAGCGAGGCCGAAAGGGCTTTTCTGGACGACAAGTTCCGCCTCGCGGCCGTGGGCAGTCCAGTGCAGGTCAGGGATACGATAGACCGACATGCCCGTCAGTTCGGCACCGAAGAGGTCATGGCCGTTACCATCACCCATGATTTCGAAGCCCGGCTGCGATCCTACGAACTCCTGGCCGACGCGTACAGGTAGTAAGGTGTACAGCGCCGGGAAAGATGGCTTAGCATACTTAAAGAGATAGATCAAGGCGTGATGGATACAATAGAAAGAACCCGTAAAACGCATCGAATGAAACGGGTGGAATGGGGTTGCCTGCCGGGTGCCGAAAGACTACATTATGACTACCGAATGACTACCGAAACCTACTATGCCTCCAATCGTTAGAGGAGAATCAGATATGACGATGATCATGGATAAAACCGTGCTTAGTGACGAACAGGTCGCGTTCTACCATGAAAACGGGTTTCTCCACATTCCCGAGGTCTTCACGCCGGGAGAAACGGCCGAACTGTCGGATCAGCTGGACCGGCTCGTCGAGGACTGGGCATTTACCAGCCCAGGATGGTCCGGACCGTGGCGGCTGGCGTACATGGATCCCGATACGGAGGCCAAGTCCAAGCTTACGGCCATGCACGACCTCCACTACTATTCCCAGGCGTGGTCCCGAGCGGTCGCCAATGCGAAGCTGGTCGAGGCCCTGTCGCAATTGCTGGGTCCCAACGTGGAACTGCACCATACCACGCTGCACATCAAACCCCCACAGACCGGCCACCCCTTTCCCCTGCACCAGGACAACCCGTTCTACGGGCATCAGGACGGCCGGTATATCGACGTCCTCGTCCACCTGGACGACACCCGCCACGAAAACGGCGAGATCAGGTTCCTGGCTGGATCCCATAAAACCGGCCATTTGCAGCACATCACCGAGACCGATGACGAGCCCTGCGCGCCCCACCTCCCCACGGACCGATACAAGCTGAAAGACTCGGTACCCGTACCTGCCATGGCGGGCGACGTGGTCCTGTTTTGCATAGACACCGTGCACGGTTCCTATATCAATCAGACAAAACGGCCGCGACGGCTCGTGCGCATGGGCTATCGCAATCCCGATAACAGGCAGGAGTACGGGCAGAGCTTCGGACGACCGGGTCTGATGGTGTGCGGTTACCGCGAACGGCAGCAGGGCGATGAACTGCTCCCGGGTAACTGATGTCCGCCATTCCTTTACTGGGTTACTCCGACAGGCTTTCCGGCCGACCCGGCGACGAAATCGCTTTCAAGGTGAGCAGCGAGACACCTGAGCCGTTTCATGCCAGCCTGGTACGCGTGATCTGCGCCGACCCCAATCCTGCCGGTCCCGGACTGCAGTTGCAGGAAGTCGACCTGCCCTTCGGGGGCCGGTTTCCATCGCGATCCCAGCCCTTTTACCCCGGCTCTCATGCCGTCGTCCGTACCCAGGGACGTATACTGGCCACCCAAAGTATAACCATTTCGGCCACCATCTGGCCGACGACTCCCGATAATGAACGGCAGGGCATCTTCAGTTGCGGTGACGACGGCTCGAAGCCGATCCTGACCTGTGTCTGGACCGGGGCGCCGTTACAGCGCTCGTCCGCCCCGCGTCAGGCCATGTAACACAGGTCGTATGCGGCGGCGAGCCGGTCAAGGCGCGCCAGTGGTACCGGGTCTGGGCCAGTTACGATGGCGGAAGCGGCTCGGTGAGCGTGGGTTGCCGTGCGCTGGCGTATCCCCATGTACAATCCGAGTGCACGGTCGAGACCGACGAGACCGTTCCGATAGGAAACATGAACCGTCTCGTCTTCGCCGCGCTGGTCGGCGATCCGGTTAAGGGCCATTTCAACGGCAAGATCGAAGCGCCGGCCCTGGTCGATCGACCTGCGGCGGAGTTCGATGTCTACGGTGGCGATATGGGAAACCAGGGAGGAACCTGGGCCCGGTGGGACTTCGCCCGGGACATGGGTTCAACCCGGATAGTGGATGGGGGACCGATGGAACTGCACGGCCGCCTGGTCAACATGCCGGCCCGAGCCATGACCGGTTCGACATGGACCGGGGAGGAGATGTCCTGGAAGCACGCTCCGGAGCAGTACGGCGCCATTCACTTTCACGAGGACGACATATACGACTTCGGCTGGGAAACCGATTTCACCTTTACGATACCGGATCGCATGAAATCGGGACTCTACGCGGCCCGTATCCGGTGCGGGGAGCACGAGGACCTGATGCCCTTCTACGTATGTCCGCCCAGGGGCAGACCCTCCGCGGACCTCTGCGTGCTGGCGTCTACCTTCACCTATACCATCTACGGCAACCACGCCCGGCCCAATTTCCATCCATCCTGGCTGGACCGTATCGGCGCCTGGAACGCCTATCCCTGGAATCCCGCGGTACACCGGGAATACGGACTGTCCACCTACAACTTTCACACGGACGGCAGCGGCATATGCCATGCCTGTCACAAACGCCCCCTGTTTTCGCTCAGGCCGGGGTATATCACCTTCGGCGCGACGGAAGGACACTGCTCGGGCCTGCGCCACCTGCAGGCGGACACCCACCTGTACGCGTGGCTCGACAAAATGGGCATTGCCTACGACATCGTTACCGACCAGGAACTGCACGACGACGGCATCGAGGCGATCGAGGGATACCGCGTCGTTACCACCGGATCCCATCCGGAATACCATACGCCCCGCACCCTTGATGCACTGCAGCGGTACCGGGCGCTGGGTGGTCACTTCATGTACCTGGGCGGCAACGGGTTCTACTGGCGCATCGCCGTTCACCAGGAGGGCAACGGAACCCTCGAAATCAGGCGCAACGAAGGGGGCATCCGGGCATGGGCGGCGGAACCGGGCGAGTATTACCAGGCCTTCGACGGCGGCTACGGCGGACTCTGGCGCAGAAACAACCGTCCACCCCAGAAGCTCGCAGCCGTGGGGTTTTCGGCCCAGGGCGATTTCCATGGTTCCTACTACCGGATCGATCCGGCCGCGCGCTCCGATCCTGAGACCGCGTGGATCTTCGAAGGCGTGGAGAACGAGACCGTGGGCGATTTCGGATATAGCGGCAACGGGGCCGCCGGGTTCGAGCTCGACCGCGCGGACCATCGTCTCGGAACGCCCGAGAACACCCACGTCATCGCGCGCTCCGAAAACCATCACGAATCGTTCATACCCGTTCCCGAAGAACTGCTCACCCACATCACCACCTGGTCCGGAGAGCCCGTCGAGAAACTGATCCGGGCGGACATGGTGTACCAGAAGTCGGAATCCGGAAGCCAGCTCTTTTCCACGGGGTCCATTACCTTCTGCGGCAGCCTGCTGTTTAACGACACAGACAACGACATATCCAGGATCGTGGCCAACGTCCTGCACCGTTTCCTGGAGTAAGCCCATGAAGATCGCCGTTTTCGCGGACGTGCACAGCAACCTTGACGCACTGGAAACCGTCCTGGATCATCTCGATCGCTGGAATCCCGACCGCGTGCTCGTCGGTGGAGACATCATTAACCGGGGTCCGCACCCGCGGACCTGTACCGAACGGGTACTGGACCGGGCAAAGGTGGAAGACTGGGGGGTGATCCGGGGCAATCACGAGCGATACGTCCTGAATTACGGCGATGGAAACTGGCCGGACGGAGGTCCTGAATACGATATTCAAAGACACGCGAAATGGACATACGATCAGTTGGACGGCCTGGTCGAACCGCTCGCGGACCTGCCCGTGCAGTGGGACATGCAAGATGACTTTGGAAACGAACTCAGGATGGTACACGCCTCCATGCTGGGCGACCGCAGGGGTATCTTCCCCGATGATGCGGACGAAGCGCTGCGCGAGAAAATCGCCCCGCCACCGGCCGTGCTGGTGGTGGGACACACGCACCGGCCCCTGGTCCGGACCGTGGACGACACCCTCGTGGTCAATGTGGGCGCGGTGGGCGCGCCCTTCGACCGCGATCCACGGGCGGGGTATGCCCGGTTGACGTTATCGGATGGAAGTTGGAGGGCGGAGATCGTCCGGCTCGAATATGATCGCGAACAGGCAATCGCGGGTTTCCATGACTGCGGATACCTGGAGGAGAGTGGAGATTTCGCCCGGCTCATCCTCGCAGAATTCCGGGAAGCCAGGTCATTGATTCCCGGTTGGTACCGTGCGTATGAACGCCAGGTAATGCGCGGTGAGATGACATTGAAAGCGTCAGTGGACCTTTACCTGGAAACCTGCAAGATCGCCGGGTAAGGGGACCTCGGTTAAACGCCGATCAAGGGCGGGCCGTTTATTCCATTCACCAGAAGGACTACACCATCCCTGAACACGGACGGACCATGATGCCAAAGAACATCGTCGTAATTATCACGGATACCTTTCGCCACGACAACTTGGGACAACGGGCGGAGCGGCCCGTCCGAACGCCGGAACTGGACCGTTTCGCCGCGGAGCGCGCGACGGAAATCACCCGGTGCCACATGGGCAGTTTTCCCACGATTCCCCATCGGACCGATTTCGCGACCGGCGTCACAGGGTGGCCCCATTACGGCTGGCAGGCCATCGACCTCAGCGGTCCCAACCATGCGGGCAGGATGCTTGGTGAACAAGGGTACGCCACGCAACTGATCTGCGACTGTCCCCATTTGTTCAAGGCCCGTTTCCCCGATGGTTTCGACGCCGCGTATCAACATCGCGGCCAGGAGGGAGATCGGCCGCTGCTCCACTTGAACGATCCGGTGCAAGTCGTTGTAAGGGATGACAAAACGCGCACGAATCCCACCTACAGGGGACACACGCTGATCAACCAGCACCGATGGGTCAACCGGTATTTCCAGTACGAGTCGGAGGTCTTTTCGGCCCGTACCGCACATACGACGATGCGGTGGCTGGAAGAGAACAACAAAGCAAATCCTTTTTTCCTGTGGGTGGACCTCTTCGATCCCCATGAACCGTGGGATCCGCCCGAGTACATGGTACGGCGCTACGACCCCGGTTACGACGGACCGCCGATGTTGCATCCGAACTACGGACCGTCGTCCGCCTATTCGCCGGAAGAATTGCGGAATCTCTGGGCGCACTACGCGGCGGAAGCCGAACTGGTGGACCGCCACATAGGCCAGATCCTGAGGAAAATCGACGATCTGGACCTGTGGAATGATACCATCGTCGCCGTCATGTCGGACCACGGCATGTCTCTCGGTGAACACGATCGGACGGGTAAATCCAACATCCAGGAGGACGACGGCAGGTTTTGGCCCATATATCCTGAGATCGGCCACGTCATGCTGATGCTTGCCGGCGGTGGAGTGCCGAGAGGTTCGCGGCTCCCGCTGATCACCCAAACGGTTGACATATTCCCGAGTCTCTGCGACCTGGCCGACGTCCCGGTCGACCCGCCCCGCCCCTTCGACGGTCGGTCGTTCGCCGGGGCCGTGCTGGATGGCGGACCATCCCACCGCGAGGTCGCCGTCAGCGGTTGTTTCATCGCGAAACCGGGAGACGGCCTGCCCCGTCGGGCCACCACGCCCTTTCTCGTGACGGATCGGTGGGGTTACGCGCCCGCCGGAGCCGACGGTAGACCCGAGCTCTACGACCTTCCGAATGATCGGTTGGCCCAACACAATATCGCTGCCGACAACGGCGACATGCTGGATGACCTGCATGCCCTGTTCCTGTCTAATCTGGCAGAAAACCGCGCTCCTGAAGAAGTGCTCTCCCTGTGGAAAAACGCGGGAGGCAGCGGGAATCTCCACGGCAAGTGGGCCATCGACTACCCAGGGTAAGGCAAACTTCCATCCTGGTAACTGGAGAAATCGATCCCAGCAATTCCGCGAGACGTGTAAACGATGGCAACCGCAGACGACTTCCGCAGGTTTGAAAAACTGGTTCATAGATTCGATCCGCATGCCAGGCTCAAGAGCCATAAGAGTCTGCCCGGCGGTTATTCGGCCGATGTGACGGTTCTCGTACTGGAAACGCCGGCCGGCGCGGAGCAGAAGCTCGTGCACCACCAGCACGGTGCGGTGGACCTGAGGCAGAACCCGAACGTGGCTTCAGACGAATTTCAGGTGTTGCGATTGACAAACGCCGCGGGACTGGCCACGCCCGCCCCGATCTACCTGGACCTGTCGGATTCCCTGTTTCCCACACCGTCCCTGGTGTTGGAGTACGTGGAAGGCATTACCGATCTCAAGCCCGAAGACCCGGCGGACTACGTCAGGCTCATGGCCGGTGAATTGGCCAGGATACACAGGATGAACACCTCGAGCCGGGATCTTTCATTCCTGTTGAGATTGGCGGACGATTGCGCCGAAGCCGTTGGTAGACAACCGGATACGCCCGGCGTCACCGTGGATGAACGGCACCTTCTCGAAATACTCTCTCCATGTTGGCCACTTCCCCGTAATAACCAGCCTGTCGTCCTGCACGGCGATTACTGGCCCGGGAACGTCCTGTGGCGGGACGGGCGCCTCGCGGCCGTCATCGACTGGGAGGATACCCGCCGGGGGGATCCCCTCGCCGACCTTTCCAACGCCCGGTTCGAAATCCTGATGCTCTTCGGTTCCGAAATTATGGATCTGTTCACACGGCAATACGAGTCCCTGAATCCCTTGGACTTCGGCTGCCTGCCCTGGTGGGATCTGTACATCGCGCTGCGCGTCGTAAACAAACTCGACTTTCTCGCCACGGAAGATCGGGATGAAAGCTTGATTCGCGCTGATCACCGCTGGTTTGTCGAACAGGCCCACAGCCGCATGGGATCGTGCCGTACCACGGACTGATCGCGCAAAAAAACCTTGCTCGAAGACCATGCGCGCCGTAGATTATACGCGAAGTTTTCGGGGCGTAGCGCAGTCAGGTAGCGCACCAGCATGGGGGGCTGGTGGTCGCTGGTTCAAATCCAGTCGCCCCGATTTCATATCATGAGGTCCATGCGGTCCATGTGCCTTGAAACAGCTTAAATCGGGGCGTAGCGCAGCTCGGTCAGCGCGCCTGCTTCGGGAGCAGGAGGTCGGGAGTTCAAATCTCCCCGCCCCGATCCGATTTATCCAAAAGCTTACATCATATCGTCACATCCTTCCCAACTGTTTCTGCGCCTGGTTGTCCCCACGACAACGCAGTTCAGAAGCCGGCGTATTTCCGAATCAGTAATACCACGATCCGGCGCGCGTCTTGCCATATGGCATAACACGCGCCGGTCGGCCTGTCAACAAGGAGGTAATTTATGACATTCCGGTTACGCTTTCTGCAAGCCATCACCCTGGTTTTGGGCACCATGCTCCTGGTGATGTCTCCCGGTACCGCCAGATCCCAGGTCTCCGACCAGCCGGACACTCCGTTTAAACTCGCCACATTCGAAGCCACCGGAACCATCCGGATCGGTATGTCGGTCCATGCGGACCAGGCGGACCAGGAAAAGTTGATGGATCTTCACGAGGCAAACGCCTATGTCTCCCGGCTACTCGGTTTGCCCAATGTTTCCATACCGAAGGAAATGCGCGCGTTGATCGAGCAATACGACGCCGTATCCAATCGCATGTATACGATCGCGAACTACATGGGTGCTGAAAACAGGCTATCGAACGAAGACCTGGCTTTTGTTTTCGATCCGGTAAACGTGTCGATCAAGGCCCCGATCAAGTATCCGTACAATCTGCTGGCGGCGGCGGCCAATTACCGGGCACACGCGGATGAGATGGAAGAATCCGCCATTGGCGGCAGTGGATTCTCCGCCCAGGAGGTGGACGTAGAGAACGAAGAACCGTACTTCTTCGCCAAGTCGCCCCGCTCCACCATAATCGATCCGGGCGAACCATACTATGTTCCCCAGGACGTCAACATAGACTGGGAGGCCGAACTGGCCATCGTCATCGGCAGGCCGGCCCTCGATCTCACCCTGGAAAACGCCCACGACTATGTCTTCGGCTACAGCATCGTTTTCGACGTCAGCCGCCGGGGCGGCTCAGGACTCAAGCCGATAAACCGGATGTTCCCGGGGCCGAACTGGTTCAACAGCAAGAGCAGCGACCGCGCCGCGCCGTTCGGACCTTACATCGTGCCCAAGGAGTTCATCCAGCATGACGACCTCAAGATCATGACCAGGGTCAATGGCGTAACCAAGCAGGACAGCAATACCAGTTACTTGATTTACGACGAAGCGCACATCATCCGGTATCTGACCTCTGTCCAGACGCTCTATCCGGGCGACGTGATCGCCACGGGCACGCCGGACGGCGTGGGACGCGCCCGCAATCCGCCCGAATACCTGAAACCGGGCGACGTGGTGGAAATCGAGATCGAGGGTATCGGTACACTGGTAACGCCGATGAAAGCAAAACCGTAAATTGAGGGAATTAATGAAAAACGTCTTGATATCCGCTTCAGTGCCAACTTCGAAGAACACCGGTCGTCCAGTCTACAAAACATCGACCCTGGTTGCCTCGATGCTGATCGGGGTGATGTTCACCGCATGCGGTTCTTCATCCGAAAGCGAACCGACGCCCCAGCCCGGTATCACCGACGAGTACGTCCTACGAACAGACGCCCTCGTGGAAGACCGGACACCTCCCGAACCCGATCCGGAGAGCTATGGCATGGATCCGGAATCCGGCCTGTTCATCTATCCCGCGGCCACGCCTCACCAGCACGAATCCAAGCCCTTTGAAGGCCAGCTGGACTACTGGGATACCAATGAGTATGCCAGTAACATGACCGTCGAGGCCTACTATCCGGTTACCGTGGAACCCTTCCACACCTGGCAGAATATCGTGGATTTCGACGGCCGCCGGTACATGTACCAGTACGTTCGGCGCGACCTGAAGATCTACGATATCACCGATCCGAGAGACTTGAAGGTGTTGCACGAGAAAGGACACACCTGGACCCGGGAGGGAGGCGGTGAAGAGGTCAACCCCTACGCGGAAGGCGACATGTTCGGGGCCGCTTCCATCCAGTGGAACAACGACCTGGGCGAATACATCATGGTACAGTCCTTCGAGATCCGCCGCTTCGGCGTGCTGAGTGATAAGCGTACCGAGCCGGACAAGGTCCTGGCCATTCGCAATGCCAATCATCTCAAGGGTTTCAAAGTCTATGAAATGAACGGACCCCTGCCGGATGATTGGACTCTACTGTCTAAGACTACCACCGATTACCAGCATCCCGACGCGCCCGTCGGTCAGCAACAGGGTTCCGGTGTGCGCGATATCCCCGCCTATCACGGCGGCAGGTACATGTTCGTCGCCGCCGCTCCCAGCGCGGAGTATGCGCTTACGGAATACCCAAGCGACCTGTATTCGGCCGGCTACCAGGTCTGGGACATGTCCAACCCCTCCAATCCCGGGTTTCTCAGCCAGTTCAATGTGCCGGGCCAGAAACTGGGCGATCCGGATGATGAAGCCGTGTACAAGGCCAATCCCCGGGCCGGGAACCGGACCTCGTGGTTCGGCGCGCGCATGTCGATTTTCATGCCCAGACCGGTTGAAGATGGCGGCAAGTACGGGTATGCCGCCATGGGCGGCCTTGGACTCTACGTGCTGGATATTTCTGATCCATCCCATATTAAGGCGTTGGGACACGTCAACTTTCCCCCAAGCGTCGCGGGTACGGAAGGGGATTTTATCAATGTGACGCAGGTGGAGAAGACCGGGATGGTTTACTACTCCGGATATCCGCTGAACGAAGACGGCTGGGAGCCCTACAAAGACATCTTCATGGTAGACGTAAAGGATCCATCCAATCCAACGATACTGGGTACATTGCCCCGGCCGGTGCCGCCCGCGGACGCGCCATTCACCGATTTCGTGCAACGGCGCGGCAGTTTCGGACCGAAACGCAGCGGTTACTATACCCAGCCCGGCACGCCCAGGGACAATATCCTCGCCTATGCCTTCTATAATGCCGGCGTTCAGATCTTCGATGTTTCAGACCTTTCCAATCCAGAGATAACGGCCTATTTCGTTCCTAAATTCGATTCGTCCCGGACACCGGATTATGCCCTGGGCAATCTGACCCACGGTATTTACATCGAATACGACCGCAATCTGATCTGGCTGTTTACCAACCATGGATTCTACTGCCTGTCGACACCCGCGCTGGGCGATCCGGACTTCAATCCGCCCAGCACGCCCTGGCCAAAACGATAGGTTGGCGTTCGGGCGTGTGCTCAGACTATGATCAAGGCGATTCTAACCGACCTCGATGGCGTCGTTCGCAGGTGGGATCCTGAAATCCTATCGCAGGCTGAAGCCGCTACGGGCCTTCCTCGCGGTGCAATTCTCAGTACGGCATTTGAACCCGATCTCCTGCATCGTGCCACAACCGGCCAAATTACTGATGCGTGCTGGAGGCGGGTGATTGTTGAACGGCTCCAGGATCAGCATCCAAACGCAGATGCAGAGGAAGCGGTGCAATTGTGGTCCATGTCGCCCGGCGAAATCGATGCAGGTGTCCTGGGTTTGTTGCAGCGATGTCGAAAGAAACCCCGGCTGGTTCTCATTACGAATGCTACGACCAGGCTCAATTCCGATCTCCAGCGTTTGGGAATCGACCAGTCATTCGACCTAATTGTCAATTCTTCAACGATCGGCCACGTCAAGCCACATCCCGAGATTTTCGAAGCGGCTCTCAATCTGTTGCATATTAGCGCGAACGAGGCACTGTTTATCGATGACAACTCCGGACATGTAGCCTCAGCGGTGGACATGGGAATCTCTGGACATCACTTCACTACCTATGACCGCCTGAAGGAAGATCTGGAGAGATACGTGCCGCCCTATTGACGTGCTACTGCCGCGGGTGCACCGCCCTTGCACAGACCGCGAAGCGCCTCCTGCTATAAAGGACTTTACATCACTAAATCAGACCAATACATTGGTGAGATATTTGCAATTCTACGCGATTCAACTCAAACATCGCTTTATTTGTATCAAGGTGTTCGGGCCTGACCTGTTGTGATGGATCCAGGGATTCATTCGGCTACTTAGCCTTATACATACATTTCGCAGCACCATTTTACTCGCATCCTGGGAGGCAGAGTGTGACAAGTCGATCTTTCCGTTTGTTCCGATGGACGCCGCCGGCCATCGTTTTAGCCCTGGCGTTCGCAGCCATGACCGCGTGCGAACCTGCACAGGAGAGGCCGCAGGGCAGGATAATTTCTGTCGAGCAGTCCGATGCCGAATGGCGCATGCTGGGACGCGACCTGGCCTACACGCGTTATTCTCCGCTGGACCAGATCAGCGCGGACAACGTGGACCGTCTCGAAGTAGCATGGCGATGGAAGCAGGACAACTTTGGTCCAAGACCCGAGTTCTACGCCCAACCGGTGCCCATCTACGTCGATGGCATGCTCTACTCCACCGCGGGTACGCGCCGGAGCGCCATGGCTATTGAGCCTGAAACGGGCGAGACAATGTGGACCTACCGCCCGGTCGAGGATCAAGAGCGCTGGGCGACGGCTCCGCGCCGCAACTCGGGTCGAGGCGTGTCCTTCTGGACGGACGGCATGGGCGACAACCGGGTCATCCTGATTACCCGTGGATTTTACCTGGTGGCCCTGGACGCCGATACGGGAATTCCCGTTCCCGGTTTCGGCAACAACGGCGTGGTCGACATGATGGCCGGCTGGCGCAACTCGGAGAATGTGACTCCCGTGGGGAACCTCGCCAACACGTCTCCCGCGACGGTCGTGGGGGATATCATTCTCGTTCCGCCGGCGCTCGCCGCGGGATTCCGTCCAAGGTCGATGACCAACTCACCGGGAGACGTCGTGGCCTATGACGCCCGTACCGGCGCGATCATCTGGAAGTTCAAGGTCATTCCGGACGAGGGCGAGGAAGGATCGGAGACCTGGGAACAGAATTCGAAGTCCTATACCGGAAACGCCGGTGTGTGGACCTCCATTTCCGCCGATACTGAACTGGGCTATGCCTATCTGCCCATAGAAGCGCCGACGAACGACTACTTTGGCGGGCACCGCCTCGGGGACAACCTGTACGCGAACTCGCTGGTGGCAGTGGACTACAATACTGGCGAAAAGATCTGGCACTTCCAGATCGTCCATCATGACATCTGGGATTACGACAATCCCGCCGCACCTATTCTGGCCGACGTGACCATTGACGGCGAAGCACGAAAGATCGTGATCCAGAATACCAAGCAGGGCTATTCCTATGTATTCGACCGGGTAACCGGCGAACCCATCTGGGAAATGCCGGAAACGGACGTAGGTCCATCGGACGTGCCTGGCGACCGGGCTTCACCCACGCAGCCGATACCGGTCAAACCCGCTCCATGGGAGCACCAGGGCATCAGCCAGGAAACCCTGGTGGACTTCACGCCGGCGGTGCGCCAGGAAGCGATGAACCTGATGGCGGATCACCGGTACGGTCCGCTGTTCACCCCGCCTTCGCTTTCCGAGGCGCCGGACGGTACAGTCGGTACGATCCAGATTCCGGGGGCGAACGGCGGAGTCAACTGGAACATGACCTGTCTGGACCCGTTCTCCGGTGTCAATTTCATCCCCTCCAACACCAGTATATCAAAGCTGGCGCTAAGAGCGCCGGAACCCGAGGAATCGGACATGGACTTCTTCTCGGGCGGCCTGAGAGCGCCGCGGGTATTCGGCGAGATCCCGCTCGTCAAACCGCCCTGGGGCCGCATCACCGCGGTGGACATGAACTCGGGCGACCACGTTTGGATGGTGCCCAACGGCGATACGCCGCAGGACATCAAGGACCTGCCCGAGCTCGCGGGCGTTGAATTGCCCAGGACCGGCAAGGCCACCCGGATCGGTTCCCTGGTGACGAGCACGCTGCTCTTCGCCGGCGAGGGTTACGGTGGAGATCCCTATCTCCACGCCTACGACAAGGCCACAGGAGAAGTCGTCTCATCCACCGAACTGCCGGCCTCCCAGAGCGGCATGCCCATGACTTACATGCACAACGACGTGCAGTATATCATCATGACGATCGGCGGCAGTGGTCATCCCGCCGAACTGGTCGCGCTGAAGCTGGGTGAGCCCGAAGTCGAGGAAGGCGAAGAATAGAGGAAGGCGAATATAACAGAGGAGATACGCGATGAAGCGCTACATCTGGAGCGTGATGGCCGCCGTACTGATCCTGTCCTGTATCCACGGCACGGCCGCCGCACAGGACAATATGCTGACCGACGCGGAGAAGGAAGCCGGTTGGAAGCTGTTGTTCGACGGCCAGACCCTCCTGGGCTGGACCCACAGGGGCGGCAACGCCACCTGGGCGGTGGAAGACGGCATGCTCACCGGTGAGGTGACGGGCAGGGGTCCGGGTTATATCGGAACCTATGACGAGTTCACCAATTTCGAACTGCACGTACAGTTCAACCAGGACGCGGGGCATAACAGCGGGGTGTTCGTCCGTGGACCGCGCGATACCGGCGCGAGGGTTAACCAGTACTCCTTCTACGAAATCAACATAGCGGACACCCATAGTTCCGGTTACACCACGGGCAGCATCGTGGCGCTGGCAATATACGAACCGCCGCCGGCTACCGAGGGCCAGTGGAACACCATGGTCATCACCGCCAACGGGCGCGACATCACCGTCATGTTGAACGGAGAAGAAGCGGTGAAGATCCAGGATGCCGCTCACTACAGCGGCGTGGTCGTGCTGCAGGCCTTTGGCCAGGGCAAGATCCGGTTCAAGAACGTCAAGATTCGTGGATTGGATTAATGGCCACCGCGGGGCGGATCTTTGGTCCGCCCCCGCTGCATCGATTCGGTACACGATGAAATCCATACTCCCCTTCTGCGCCCTATTCCTGTTCCACCTGACTCCCGCCTACGCCTGGCAGCAGTCCGCCTCGGATACCACCGATGTTTCGGTAGATCACGTCCTCCAACCCGTCGAGGTCACGGCCACAAGGTACTTTCGTCCCGTTCTCGACGTACCCTACGCCGTGGACGTGGTGAACCGGGACCAGATCCAGCTTGCCGAACCGGGATTGTCGCTCGAGGAGAGCGTCCGAAGCCTGCCCGGTATCATCGTGCATAACCGCAACAACGTGTCGCAGGGAGACCGGATCAGCATCCGCGGACTGGGCAGCCGGGCGTCCTTCGGCGTGCGCGGGGTGAAACTGGTGCTGGACGGCATTCCCCTGACCATGGCCGACGGCCAATCCCAGCTCAACAATCTCGACCTGACATCAACGGGGCAGATCGAGGTGCTGCGCGGTCCCAGTTCGTCCCTGTACGGAAACGCGGCGGGCGGGGTCATCCAGATTCGCACCGAAGAGGCACCCGACCGTTCCTTGCGGGTTACACCCCGATTCATAACCGGTTCGAACGGCTTGCGGCGCGTACAGGGGAAGGTGTCGGGCCGCACGGGCGAAAACCAGTTTCTGATCAATTTCAATACGCTCTGGTTCGACGGATTCCGCGATCATGCCTTTTCACGGTCGACCGGGATCAACGCCGTTGGTAAGCGGGAGATCGGTGAGACCTGGAACCTGACTACGGTGATCAATTACTTCAACGCGCCGTACCAGTTCAACCCGAGTTCGCTCGACAAGTCCACGGCGGAGTCAAATCCCGCCAGCGCGAGGTCTTTTGTCCAAAGACAAGGCGCGTCCAAGAAGGTCAAACAGGCCCAAGGCGGCCTTTCCCTGAGGTACGAAGCGGACGAAAACCAGGGAGAGATCACGGTATTCGGCATGGGACGCACGCTCTTCAACCCTATACCGGGACGCGTTATCGATCTGGATCGCAAGGGCGCTGGAATCCGGGGCCTGTTCAGCCGCATGGGCAAGATCGGTACCGGCGGACTAAGGCTTACCGCCGGACTGGACCTGGAAATACAGCGAGATGAACGCCGGGAATACGGAAACGACGGCATACCCGGTGACCTCGTGGGGACTCTGGACGATGCGAGCATATTCGACGAAATTTCCCTGGGAGATCCCTCGCTGGACCAGGAGGAAAGC
Organism: bacterium; assembly: GCA_965262815.1. Taxonomy (GTDB): domain Bacteria; phylum JAAXHH01; class JAAXHH01; order JAAXHH01; family JAAXHH01; genus JAAXHH01. The sequence goes on from OZ253560.1 coordinate 2,231,769, forward strand.
GTAGATGGAATCGGACCCTTCGTAGAACTGGAATGGTCCCCCAGGCCCGATGTCGTCGTTACCGCCGGCGGGCGGTACGACCGGTTCCGCTTCGAGGCCACGGACCGGTTTCTGTCCGACCAGACCGACGATTCGGGTACGCGGAACATGGCGCAGTTCAGTCCCCAGCTGGGCGTAGCGTTCCGCCCGTCCCCGCTCACGGCGGTCTACGGAAACTTCGCTACCGCTTTTCAAACCCCTACCACTTCGGAACTGAGCAACCGTCCCACGGAGGCCGGTGGATTCAATCCAGATCTCGAGCCCGAACGACTGCGCGGTTTCGAAGTGGGCGTGAAGGGGTTTCTCGCCGACTCCGGCCTGGCATACGACGCGGCCCTGTTCACCTATGGGATCAGTAACATGCTGCAGCCGTTCCAGATCGACGATCCCGAGACGGACGAGATCTATTTCCGCAACGCGGGCAAGACGCGAAACAGGGGCGTGGAACTGAAGCTGACCTGGTCTCCCCTTTCCGATTTCAACCTGGCCCTGGCTTACACGGGCATGCAGTTCGAATTCAGCGATTTTGAAGTGGATCGGGAAGTCGACGGAACCGACCGGCGGTTTCAACTGTCCGGCAACGATGTCCCGGGCGTACCGCCCCACCACCTGTTCGCCGGTATCACGTACACCCATCCGCGTACGGGCTCCTTCGTCGAAATAAACGGACAGTGGACCGCGAAGTACTTTGCCAACGACTTCAACGGCCCGGCCCCCGGGAGCGGCAAACCGGAATCCGATTTCGTGAACGACGGCTACGGGCTCGTTGATTTCAGGGCGGGTATCACCTATAATGGAGACACGATCGGCGGAGTCCTTTTCGTTGGCGTCAATAACCTGTTCGACACGCGATACAGTGGGTCCATCGTCCCCAACGCTTTTGGGGACCGCTTCTTTGAGCCGGCAGCGGGCCGGACGTGGTACATCGGATTCGGCATTCCAATCGGAGTGGGTTCGAGATAGCGCACCGCAATCGGGATTGATCCGCTCCGGTTGAGTTACAGGAGTCGTACATGAACACGTTTCTGCGCGTCGTCGCCCAGATCGCCTTCGTCGTCGTCCTTGATGCCCTCGTGGTTGGCCTGATCTACTACGAATCGGAACAGTGGAAGGTCATACAGGCCAACGCCAAGGCCGAAGCGGCCAAGCCCGTGACGATGATCGATCCGCGAACGGGACTGGAACTGCACCACCGGACCAGGCTGATCATGGGCGATGGCTACCCCGTCGTGGAAAGGGAATGCGCCCAATGTCATCCCACCCAGATCATTCGCTCATTTCGGGCTGACCGGGCGGAGTGGCTGGACGCAATCCGGTGGATGCAGGCCGAAAAGGGATTGAAAACATTCGATAGTAAAACCGAAGATACCATTCTGACCTATCTGGAAAACTACTACGGTAAGTAACGCTTCCGATGGCCTACCAGGTCGACACCGAAATCGATGCCATAGAATACGCCTATGACCGGGGCTGGTCGGACGGTCTGCCCGTGGTGCCGCCCACCCGCGACCGTATCGACCGGATGCTGGATGGGCACGGTTTCAGGCCGGACATGGAAATCGGCCAGGTACCCGAGCGGAAAAGGTCCATCACCGCCGAACTGGTGGCGGCGAACGCGGTGATGGCCGGCTGCACCGATGCATTGTTTCCCGTTGTCCTGGCCGCGGTCGAGGCCGTGCTGGACCCCGGATACAATATCGTTGGACCGTCGGCCAGCACGGGCGGAGCGGCGCCCCTGGTCATCGTCCACGGTCCCGTCGTGAATGGGTTGGGCTTCAATTCGGAAACCGCGGTGCTCGGTGCGGGAAACCGGTCGAACCTCACGTTGGGCCGGGCATTGAACCTGGTCATCCGCAACGGTATCGGCAGCGTGCCGGGAGACCTGGACAGGGCAACGGTTGCCCACGCTGGCCGCATCGCGTATTGCCTGCCGGAATCGCGGTGCGACGACTGGCCGACCCAGGGTGATGAACTGGGCGTTCCCGCGGAGAAAAGCGCCGTTACGGTCCTCGCCGCGGAAGCCCCGCATTCGGTGGCCGATCACGTCCATGACGAACCCCGGGGCCTGGCCAGATCATTCGCGAAAGTCGCCCGTTCGACCAATTACGCCGGCGCCGCCATCGTCTTCGTAATCTGTCCTGAACACCGATTGGTCTTCCGTCGGGCCGGGTGGACGCGGGACAAGATCCGCGGTGCGCTTTTCGACCTCACGACGACCACGGGCCGTGAAATCCACTTTACAGGACGCCACGACGACCTGGGCCGCGATGAACGCGTCACGTTGACGCCGGCTAAAGAGGATATTTGGATTGTTTTCGCGGGAGGGTCGGCAGGTGGCCACTCCGCCATTATCCCACCCTGGCTGGGATCGGGCAGGGGGGTCGGGTCGCGACCGGTGACCCGGGGTATCGACGGGTTGCCTGATGAGTGATGCCGCGGCATGTCGCTGGAGAAACCCGCGGGTAGAGATGGAATGGAGCATTTGAACATGCCGGTAACCCTCGTGGATCCCACAGCCTCCGCCGTCGAGGCAACGCTTCGTCTGGCTGATCGGCCGCTCGGATCCCCGCACACCGAGGCCGCGCTGGTGGGAAACGGCAAACCCAATTCCGACGTGATCCTGCGCGGCGTTTTCGGGCAGTTGCGGAAGCGCCTTGCCCATCCCGTGGAAGCAGTCGAATTCACCAAGGCAAGCGCAAGCCGGGTCCTGTCGGAAGAGATGACCGGCCTGATCGTACGGCGCTGTAATTTCGCGCTGGTGGGCGTCGGTGACTGAGGGTCTTGCAGCGCGTGCAGCATGCACGATGCCCTCATGCTCGAAAACCTGGGACTGCCGGCCGTATTGCTGTGCACGACCAACTTCGTGCACACCGCGCGGGTGATGGCACGACAACTCGGCCGCGGAGATTACCCCATCATCGAAATCGAACACCCCATTGGCCGGCTGGGCGACGACGGGATTGCCGCCCGGATCGACCAGGCGTTGCAAAAGACCGTTGAACTGTTGATGTGAAATCACTGTAATATATTGCGTAACAAAAGGTTTTAAAAACTAACTGAATCGTTTCTTCAGGAGGAGACCATGCTGCTTTCATGTCGAATAGCCCTTCTACCCTGCCTGATGGCCGGGGTGTTCACCCTGGCCGCCAAAGCCCAGCAGACGACGCCCCAGGCGGGATTGCGGGAGAACCCGTCGAGGGTTCACGCCCTCGAGAACGCGCGGATATACGTCGGGCCCGACCAGGTCATCGAACATGGTACCGTGGTTGTCCGGGACGGGCTGGTCGTGGAAGCGGGCGCGTCTATTGACATCCCGCCGGATGCCAGCAGGTGGGACTACACGGGCATGACCATATACCCGGGTATGATCGAGATGTTCACGCAGGCCGGACTGCCGAAAGGGGACGAGGATGACACCGCGGGATCCGCACATTGGAATCCCGCCGTTCGTCCCGAACGCTCGGCCGCCGAGGCGTATCGTATCAGTGAAGCGGAGATCGCCCGGTTGCGGGAATCCGGATTCGCGGCGGCCATGGCGGTGGCCGACCAGGGTGTGTTCTCGGGAAGCAGCGCGGTGGTCAACCTGGGTACCGGAACGCCCAACGAGAACATCCTGAAGCGCGACGTTTTTCAGCACGTACGCATGAAACGAAACCGGAACCGTACCTATCCGGCGGCCATGATGGGCGTCGTGGCCCTGATGCGGCAGACCATACTGGACGCGCAGTGGTACCGGGACGCCCACGCGGCTTATGCTTCGAACCCCGGGCAGGACCGGCCTGAGGACAACGAAGCGCTGGCAGCGCTGGACGACGTAATCGCACGCAGCCAGGCGGTCCTCATGAATGTCGCTGACGACCACGCCTTTCTACGCGCTGCCAGGCTGGCGGAGGAGTTCGGTCTTCGATTCCTCGTCAAGGGCAGTGGCCACGAATACCGGATGCTGGAGGCGATCCGCGCAGTGGGCGTCCCCGTCATCCTCCCCGTGGATTTTCCCCAGTCCGGTGACCTGTCCGTCTCCGCACCCGAAGACGCTATAGACGTCACGCTGGAAACGCTGCGGCACTGGGACCTGGCGCCGGGAAATCCGGGCCGGCTGAACCGGGCGGGGATACCCATCGCGTTGAGCAGCACGGGACTGGAGAAGACCTCCGATTTTCACGACCGCGTACGCGAGGCCATAGCGCATGGGCTCGATTATGAATCCGCGTTGGCGGCGCTGACTACGACCCCCGCGTCCATGCTCGGACTCAGCAGTCAACTCGGGACCCTGGAGCCTGGCAAACTGGCCAACATGACCATCACCGACGGACCCCTGTTCGCGGAAGACGTGAACGTGCAGGACGTCTGGGTCGCGGGAGAACGCCACGTCGTCACGCCCAGGCCGGTCGTCGATCCCCGCGGCGCGTGGCTGGTCGTCCTGCAGGGTGACAGCCTGTCCCTGGCCATCGACGGTTCGTTGAAAGCGCCCAAGGGTACGATCGATGTGGACGGGACCGACATAAAGACGGACCGAATGGAACTGGATGACGCGCGCATCGCATTCAACGTGGAAAACGAGGCCCTTGGGGAAGCCGGCGTCTGGCGTTTCTCAGGTTCGATCCAGGGTGACCGGATCATCGGCCGGGGTGTGCGCCCCGATGGGGAGAACCTGGCCTGGTCCGCCGATCGGATCCGGGCAAGAGAGGTGGAACCGCCGGTAATGCCGACGACCGACCTGGAAGCCTATGTTCTACCCGAACTGTATCCTCCCGGCGCCTTCGGCCGGAAAAGCGCGCCGGCGCAGCCGGAACACGTCCTCGTGCGGAACGCCACCGTATGGACGCTGGACGACCGGGGCAGGTTGGAAAACGCGGATCTGTTGATTCGCGCGGGTAAGATCGTCGAGGTAGGCACCGCGCTCGCCGCTCCCGAGGGCGCACTGGAGATCGACGGCACCGGCAAGCACGTTACGCCCGGCATCATCGACGCCCATTCGCACACGGCCATCCTGGAGGGTATCAACGAAGGTACGCAGGCCGTGACCGCCGAGGTGGGCATCGGGGACGTGGTGAACAGTTACGACATCGCCCTCTACAGGGAGCTCGCCGGAGGTCTGACGGCCGCCAACCTGTTGCACGGTTCGGCCAATCCCATCGGCGGAAAGAACCAGGTCATCAAGCTGAGATGGGGCGTTGACCCCGAGGAACTCAAGTTCACCGAGGCCAGGCCGGGGATCAAATTCGCCCTGGGTGAGAACGTCAAGCGCAGCAACTGGCGCATGCTCAGCGATCGGTATCCCCAGACCCGCATGGGTGTCGAACAGATCATCCGGGACCGGTTTCTTGCGGCCCGGGAGTACCAGCAGGCATGGGACCGGTACAACGCCCTCGCGGATAAATCCGGCGTCGTCCCTCCCCGGCGCGACCTTGAACTGGAAACGCTCCAGGAGATCCTCGCGGGAGAACGCCTGGTCCACTGCCACTCCTACCGGCAGGACGAAATCCTGATGCTTATCCGGATAGCCGACGAGTTCGGTTTTACCATAGGCACCTTCCAGCACGTCCTGGAGGGTTACAAGGTCGGACCTGAAATCGCCGCCCACGGCGCCGGAGCTTCCACTTTCAGCGACTGGTGGGCGTTCAAGGTGGAAGCCTATGACGCCATTCCCTACAACGGCGCGCTGATGCACGAGGCGGGCGTATTGGTCACCTTCAACTCCGACAGCAATGAACTCGCCCGGCGATTGAACACCGAAGCCGCCAAGGCAGTCAAGTACGGCGGGGTGGACGAAGTGGAAGCCCTGAAATTCGTCACGTTGAACGCGGCGAAACAGCTGGCCATCGATCCGTACGTCGGTTCGCTCGAAAATGGCAAGGACGCCGATTTCGTAATCTGGAACGGACATCCCCTGTCCACCTATACGAAATGCGAACAGACCTGGATCGATGGGAGGAAGTACTTCGATGTCGACGAAGACAAGATGATGCGAATTGAGGTGAAGAAGGAACGTACCAGGCTGATCCAGAAACTGCTCAAATCGCCTGAAACCGACGAAGAGGAAGCGCCGGAAGCATAGGCGCGACATGCCGGTTTCCCGGCGAATGGAGGTTGGAAATGGTGGTTTTGCACCGCAACAGGCAGGGGACAGGTCGATCGACGGAGATCTCGGCCGGCTTCAGGTGGATACGATCGATAGGTCCGTTTTTGATACTGGGACTCGCGCTGGGCCTCATGGTCCAGAATGCCGCGGCTTCGAAACAGAAACCGGCCGGACCGCAGAAGCAGCCCATCGCGTTGACCGGCGGAACCGTCCATACCGTGAGCGGCGATGTCATCGAAGGCGCCACGGTACTGTTCGAATCCGGCGTCATCACCGGAATCGGGACCGGCCTGGACCTGCCCGATAACACCCTGGTGGTCGATGTTACGGGGAAGCATGTATATCCCGGGCTGATCGCCGCGCCCACCACGCTGGGCCTGACCGAGATCAGCTCGGTCCGGGCCACCCAGGACAACGTCGAGATCGGGGACATTACCCCCAGCGTACGGGCGGTTTCGGCCGTGAATCCCGATAGCGAGTACTTCCCGGTTGCCCGGGCGAACGGGATACTGACCGCCCTGACCATGCCCAGCGGAGGACTGATCGCCGGTCTGTCCGGACTGATCGCGCTGGATGGCTGGACCACAGAAGAAATGACCCTGGAGGCAACGGTGGGCCTCCATGTGCGGTGGCCTTCCTACCGAATCTTTGACTTTGCAGGTTCGTCCAGCAGGGAGGAGCAGATCGATGAGCGCCGGGAAGCCATGGCAAAGCTTCGCGACGCCTTTCGCGAAGCCCGCGCGTACATGATCGCGAAAGAGGCAGAAAGCGGCCGAGGCACGCCCTTTCATCCTACGGATCTCGGCTGGGAGTCAATGATCCCTGTCCTTAAGAAAGCGCTGCCCGTTTTCGTACACGCGGCGGAAGAGAAACAGATCCATGCCGCCATCGACTGGGCCCTCGCCGAAGACATAAGGATGATCCTGGTCGGCGGCGCCGACGTCTGGCGTGTGGCGGACCGGTTGAAGGAAAACGACATCCCGGTGATCATCGGGGCCGTACACTATGTGCCGGTGCGCCGATGGGAAGCGTACGATACGCCGTTTACCAATGCCCTGAAGCTACATGAAGCCGGCCTGGATTTCTGTATCGGTGAACGAAGGGTGTGGCTCGAAGGCGGAGGAGGATCGAATGTTCGGAATCTGCCCTACCATGCCGCGACCGCGGCGGCTTACGGATTACCCAGGGAAGAGGCGCTGAAGTCCGTTACCCTCTACCCCGCGCGTATCCTGGGCGTGGAGGACAGGCTGGGATCCCTCGAACCGGGCAAGGACGCCACCCTGATCGTGACCGACGGGGACCCGCTCGAGATCATGACGCGCGTGGAACGGGCCTATATCCAGGGCAGAGCGGTCGACATCAGCAGCAAGCACACCGATCTGTATAACAAGTACCAGACCAGGTTGGAACAGGTAAAGTGACGGAAGCTAGCTAAATGGTGACTTGTAGTATTGAATGAATACGGATTGGTCATTCCAGCATTCGGTCTGGGACAAAAAGGGCGATATCAACCGTGTTGATTCCGTTGTATAAATCGTTCAATTTAGAACTCAAAATAGAGAAACCATGAAATCATCTGGGTGTTTTACAATTGGGTGCGGTAGCCTCCTATTCCTTTTCTTACTGTCTGCGATTATATCAAGTGCTGAAGTCCGCACAATCCTATTTTGGATTTTTGCGTTAGTAATGCTCGTAGGCCTAATTTGGTATTTCCATAGAAGATCCAAATCGAAAAACGATGATCAGTCTGTAGAAACCAGAATTACGTCATCCAAATCCAACCCATCAGTGGAAGGCTACATAGACCTTGAGGATGAATATGGTATAGAAGAATATGAGCATCCAGAAGTACAGTGGTATGGACCTGGAAGTAACGTCACGATAGCTGGCCGCAACATTGGAGCGATGATCTATCTCGGCGATAGTACGGGTCCAACTTACTGGCACCGACACGGTGGTGTTTTTGTAGATCCCAATTTGGAGACTGATGAATACGACCGGGATGTTATTGGCGAACTACTACCTTACTGGCCGGATTACAACAACGTTTCTCCTACATCACGGGCTACTTATCTAGATTGGTTGGCCACAGGACGATCAAACAAGGATTACAATCCGGGTTATGTTTTTCTCTATTTCTACGGTCTCGAATATCGGTTTTTTCAAGACTCGCGGGTCTGTCACGGATTTTGTGTAACTGACTGTTTCATGTGATGGGCACTCTGTCTTCGTACATGATGACGAACTGGTTGATGGCGGCCGTCCAGTGGACAATGGGCCGGGTCCACCTTCGGGACAGATTGAGCAGGGCCAGGTAGAGCAGTTTCCTGGTCGCCTCGTCTGTGGGGAAAGCGCCTTTGGTCTTGATGATCTTGCGCAGTCCCCGGTTCATGGATTCGATGGCATTGGTGGTATAGATGACCTTCCTGATTTCCTGTGGGAAGGCGAAGAACGGGGTCAGATGGTCCCAATGTCTGCGCCATAGCCGGCTGATCGTGGGATATTGCTTATCCCAGTGTTCTGCGAAGCGATCCAGCGCGGCCTCGGCCTGCTCCAAGGTAGCGGCTTGGTATATCGCCCGGAGATCCTTGGCCACCTGCTTACGGTGTTTCCAGGAGACGTAGGTCAGGCTGTTACGCACCATGTGTACGATGCAGAGTTGCACCTGGGTCCTGGGATACACCGTCTCTATGGCCTGCGGAAAGCCAGAGAGCCCGTCGCAGCAGGCGATGAAGATATCGGCAACGCCCCGGTTCTTCAGTTCGGTCAGTACGTGGAGCCAGAACTTTGCCCCTTCGTTCTGCTCGATCCAGAGGCCCAGGAGTTCCTTGTCGCCGTGGAGGTTAACGCCCAGGGCCAGGTAGACCGCCTTGTTCCGTACGCTGCCGCTATCACGCACCTTGACGAACAAGGCATCCAGGAACAGGATAGGATAGACCGGGTCCAGAGGCCGCGACTGCCAGGCCAGGACCTCGTCGGTTACGGTGTCGGTGATCCGCGAGACCAGTTCGGGCGAGATGGCCACTCCGTAGAGATCTTCGATATGGCCCTGGATATCGCGGGTGCTCATGCCCCTTGCGTACATGGAGATGATCTTGTCGTCGAAATCCGGCCAACGGGTCTGATACTTACGGATCAGCTTGGGATCGAAGGAGCCCTCGCGGTCCCGGGGGATCTCTACCGGCAGATCGCCCTTGTCGTCCTTGAGCGTCTTGGTGGTCTTGCCGTTGCGACTGTTGCCGCGGTTCCTGCCATCGGGGGCATGCTTCTCGTAGCCGAGATGATCGGTGAGCTCGGTTTCCAGGATCCGTTCGGCCATGCGCTTCTTCATGCGCTTGAGCAGGCCGTCTTCGCCGAAGAGGTCCTCGGCGTCCACCCCGTCTTCCATGAGCTCATCCAAAAGACGGTCGATCTTACTTGAGGGTTTTCTTTCTCTGGCCATAGCACTTCCTCCTTGTGAGCAAGATACAAGCTATTGCCAGTTACACAAAACATGTTACAGACTCAGACTCGCCTACTATTGAAGAACAGCATCTTTTGGTATCCGAAGTTGAGAGACTCATTGGAATCTATGGTGAGAATCACTCTGTTCACAGGTACCTTACAAACTTCCTTGATGCTGCTCAAATCGTATTTGGTTCATATGACAAATCTGAACCACGTTTCGAGAAGTTCAGTTTCGAATTATCGTTATATATATGCTATACGATTGGGATGATGGTAAAGAATAGACAACCATTAAACGCAGACTGGCTACTGTGTTGGTATATTGAACATCCGTCTACCTCCCTCCGCACACCAGCGAAACGAGTATTTAACGAATTTCGGACACTCTTTACGTTGCTCTTAAATAAACGTTATCCTGAAGGATTGCTTGTAAGTGTACCAAAACGATTACTACGTGCGACGTACAATGCTGCTTCAGGTTCGTTTACGGTCGATCTCGAAAATAATCTGGATGAAGTGCCTGACATATCGGGACTCACAAGATCCGTGAACATAGCAAGGAAGTATGTAGAGGAAGCAACTGACGCTTTAGACAAATACAGCCGTTTTCTTGGACGAAACCCGGATGGTCGCGATTCGATTAAGGCCCATGCTCTACTGCCCAAGGAGCTTTGGTCGCTTTTCCCAAGCGGCGAGATGGAGACTCTTTACCAATGGGCAATCGGAGTTATTGAACAGGGCGGGCTCTGCCAAGTTGAACACGTTGTCGAACATCTCGAGGGTGTAGTCCCAAGCAAAATAACAAAATCGCAACTTACTGAAATCGCAGATGCTCTAGCACGATTGTCAATAGGGCTAGCACCCGATCCTCGATTCGCGTTACGAAGTCCAAAACTTGGCGAACCAGTAGTGCTATTCAGGTTTCCTGAAGGTGTAAACGAGCTTGAAGACGTCAGCAAAGATTACAAAAGTACTTTATTCACGATTGCAATCGGAAGTTTTGTAGCTCATGCTGACGGTTCCATGAATGAATTGGAGCGTAAATCGTTAATCGCCCGTGTTGATCAGGCTAAAGTTTCAGATATGGAACGTGCTCGACTACATGCAAACATACAATGGATGCTCGCTGTACCACCTAACTTGAACTTGTTCCGCAGACGATTTAAGAACGTAGCAGAAAACGTACGTCATGAATTGGGGCAAATGGCACTGGCAATGGTGACCGTCGATGGTTCTATTGATCCAGTTGAAATTAAGTCAATCAGCATGTTGTACAAAACAATGGGCTTAAATGTAGAAAGTGTCTATTCTGATCTTCACAACCTTTCAACCAGCAGTGACCCTGTAACGGTGAAACCTGCGGGACAAACCGCACCAGGATTTACTATACCATCTCCTCCGAATTCAAGCGCAGGTTTTACTTTAGATTCTGAACGGGTTGCCTCAGTGATGGCAAATACAGAAAGGGTGTCATCGATATTAGGTGAGATATTCGCCGAGGAAGACCCCAAAGAAGAAACGAATTCGGAAAACCTTCAAGACGAAAACGACTTCGGTCATCCCGGACTAGACGATCGACATTCTGCATTCCTCACTGAGTTAATCTCCCAGTCCCGTTGGGAAACTAGCGAATTCGAACTACTTGCTAGCCAGTTTAAGTTAATGCACTCAGGCGCCTTAGAAACAATAAACGATTGGTCATTTGAAAATCACGGTGATGTATTGATCGAAGAGTACAATGGTTACGAACTAAATCGCGAAATTTTTGATAAACTAATGGAGCAAGGATAAAAAATGCAGAGTCCACAGATCAAACCGCGAGAACGTGACACCATAATCCAAGCTCTTAAGGCTGGCGTGGTACCTAAATTGGGACTTCGCCATATTCAAGTAGGACGTGCCCAGGAGATCGAGCAGTTAGTCTGTGATATCGACCGAATAGAGGATGGAGGTTCCACGATTAGATTTGTAATTGGTGAATACGGTTCAGGTAAGACGTTTTTTCTAAACTTGGTACGTATCATCGCTATCGAAAAAGGAATGGTTGTGCTTGCGGCCGATCTCGCACCTGATAGGCGCCTTCATGCTACTTCAGGTCAGGCTCGTTCGTTGTATGCTGAATTAACTCGCAATGCCTCAACTCGTTCTAAACCAAATGGTGGTGCGTTGGCATCTATTGTCGAACGGTTTGTAACTCAAGCAATCCGCTCTGCTGAAATCAATGGATACAGCCCGCAGAACGTCATTCGAAAGAAACTTGAGACCTTAGAAGAGCTTACTGGTGGATTTGACTTTGCAACAGTAGTTAGCCACTACTGGGAAGGTTATGAAACCGGGAATGATGATCTTAAATCTGCTTCGATACAATGGTTAAGGGGAGAGTTCTCTACACGTACTGAAGCTCGCAAATCTCTTGGAGTAAGAACCATTGTTGATGATGCCAATGTATACGATATGTTGAAGTTACTTGCACTGTTTGTTCGAGAATCTGGCTACAAAGGATTGGTTATCTCTCTTGATGAGTTAGTCAATCTATACAAACTAAGTTCTGTTAGGGCCCGGAATTCAAATTTCGAGCAGATTCTACGAATCTTAAACGATGTATTGCAGGGCCATGCCAACAATATTGGATTCATACTCGGAGGCACACCTGAGTTTTTAATGGATACAAGACGTGGTCTCTATAGTTACGAGGCACTTCAGTCTCGATTAGCTGAAAATATGTTTGCTAGAGATGGTATCGTCGATAACTCGGGACCTGTGATCAGGCTCGCAAACCTTACTCCAGAAGACCTGTTTGTACTTCTCACAAAAATACGAGGAGTAATGTTCAGTGGCGAGGCAAGCATACCTGACAAGGCTATTGCTGAGTTCATGAAACACTGTTCTGAACGAATAGGTGAAGCCTATTTTCGTACGCCACGAAACACGATTAAGGCTTTCGTAGATTTACTATCTATTCTAGATCAGAATCCAGTGTTGGATTGGCAGTCACTGCTCGGAACCGTCAGTGTTGATAATGATGACGGCGACGACATGAGCGATATAATTGCTGAAGAAACCAATGACGAACTCACTGCATTCAAACTCTAATCAGTCTGTAGTATTTGATAGTCTGGCTGACCCGGTCAAACGCTGGATATGGCGGAAGAACTGGAAGAGCCTTCATAGCATTCAAGAAAAAGCGATTCCGATAGTACTTGATGAAGAAAGCGATATTATCATCGCAGCCCCGACCGCTGGAGGCAAGACAGAAGCCGCATTTCTACCGTTAATTTCAACTGTCTTGGATTCTCCTGGTAAAGGTGGTTTCGATCTAGTCTACGTAAGCCCACTACGTGCCTTAATTAATGACCAGTTCGACAGACTCGACGACCTCTGTAAAAACGTCGAAGTTCCGGTACATCCTTGGCATGGCGACATTTCTCGATCAATTAAGGAACGTGCCAATAAGACTCCTCGAGGAATCCTACTGATTACGCCTGAGTCATTAGAAGCGATTTTTGTTCTCAGAGGATTAGAAGTTCCCAGATTGTTTGAAAGTGCCAGGGCGATTGTGGTGGACGAACTTCATGCTTTTTTGGACAATGAACGAGGCATTCAGTTAAGGTCGTTATTGACACGACTAGAACTCGCAATTGGTCATCGTGTTCGAAGAATCGGGCTTTCAGCGACTCTAGGCGAGATGGAACTGGCAAAACAGTACCTTCGTCCCGAAGATTACCAAAGTGTGGTATTGCTTAAGGAAGAGTCCGATGGTTCCGAACTTAAGGTCCAACTACGTGGCTATCTCAATACAATCTGTCATAAGGACGATCAAAACCAATCGTCTAAAAAAGAGGTGGCTTCACATGTTTTCTCCGCCTTACGTGGCAAGCGTAATCTGGTTTTCGCTGGTTCGAGACAGAATGTCGAATGGTACGCTGATGCGCTACGCGGAATTTCGAACAAGTTTAGAGTTCCATTGGAGTTCTACCCACATCACGCCAACCTCTCAAGAGAACATCGAAACAACCTAGAAAAACTACTTAAGACACGAACCGCAACTTCAGCTATATGTACATCCACTCTTGAACTTGGCATCGATATCGGTGACATAGCTTGTGTTGCTCAAATCGGACCGCCGTTTACAGTTTCCTCTCTTCGTCAGCGTCTGGGTAGATCTGGGCGACGAGAAGGACAACCAGCTGTTCTGAGGATGTACAACATCGAAACCGAAGCAAGCAACGACTCTCATCCAATCGATAGAATTCACTTAGATCTCATCCGATCCATTGCGATGATCCAGTTGTTGATCGAAGGGTGGTGCGAACCTCCCTCGAAGCAATCTCTACACCTTTCGACACTAACCCATCAGATCCTTTCAATAATCGCTGAACATGGCGGTACAAGTGCCAGTCGTCTATATAATACGCTTTGTAAATTCGGTCCTTTCCGAAACATAAGTTCCAAACTCTTTGTAGAATTGCTCCGACATATGGGAAAGCCGGAAACATCCTTAATAGAACAGTCATCGGATGGAACACTACTTCTTGGATCTAAGGGCGAGCGTTTGGTCGATCATTACAGTTTCTATGCGGTTTTTAACACACCAGACGAATATCGGATTGTTAACGATGGTCAATCGTTAGGATCAATACCTATCACTCATGTTCTTATACCAGACATGACGATAGTGTTTTCTGGGCGACGTTGGCGCATCATCGAGGTTCATGACAGAGAAAAAGTAATACAGGTAGTCGCCGACCGAACTGGTAAACCTCCTAGGTTTTCGGGCGATGCTGGGTTAATCCACGACGATGTAATTAGTAAAATGAAAGACGTATACGTTGGATCTGAGATTCCGACGTACCTTGACAACAAAGCCAAACAACTACTCACAGAAGCTCGCGATGAGTACGTAAGTCTAGGTTTAAGGCGATGTCCCTTATTCAGTATGGGAAAACGACGGTGCATAGTTGCTACAGGGGTCGGCACAGTAAAAAACTCGACCCTTGCTTTAGCAATTAAGTCTGCAGGATTCAGAGTAGAGTCCTATGACGGATTTCTCGAAGTGAGCCACGAAGAAAGCGTTCACGATTTGGTACCCATATTAAACAAACTGTCGACTTCAACTTCCATTACTGCTTCAGATATATTGGTAGAAAAGAGTAACCTCATTACTGAGAAGTACCACGGTTTTTTAAGTGATGAACTTCTTGTGATGGATGTTGAAAGTAGTCGACTAGAAATTGAAGCATTGCCTAGTCTTGCAGGGACTTTATTGAAACAAATTCAGAAAGGGGATTCATCAGCCAGATTGGTTTAGTCCAATTAACACAAACGTAATTTTGTCCGCCCGATTAGGAATGATAGAACAGTCGTAATTCCCAGACATTATGGTCGTTTCTCTTAGTTCAGCAGATACAGAATGCTGCCATGTCCTATTCCATCCTGCTTAGCGGCTGCGGCGGCGCCGGAAAGTTCGTAGCCCACGTGGCCGAACAAAGCGGCCGAGCTCGGGTGACCGCCCTGTACGATCCCGTCGAGGAGCAGCTCGCCGCGGCCGGATCGATTTACCCCGACGCCGCAACAGGTGACGATCTAAGGTCATTGATTCTGGATTCGGGGCCGGACATCGCCGCCGTGGCCGGTCCGGACCATCTGCACGCCGACCAGACCATCCTGGCCCTGGAACACGGGGCCCACGCCCTCGTGGAAAAACCGTTGGCAACGACCGTCGCCGACGCCCGGCGCATCATCGATGCCGCCGACCGGACGGGATTGACCGTGATGACGGATCATACCATCCGGTACATGTATCCCTGGCGGGAAATGTCCCAGGCGGCCCGGTCGGGCGAAATCGGGGACATCTTCTTCGTCCAGGGCGACTACATCCACGACATGTGGTCCATTTACCATCCCGGCGGGGGCCGGCACACGCCGTGGCGTATCGATCAGCAGAACCCACAGAACATCCTGCTTGGCGGCGGGTGCCATCCGATAGACATCATCCTGTCCACCGTCGATTCACCCGTCGTGGAGGTCTTCGCCTACAGCAGCAAGCAATCCGTGCCCGAATTTCCATCGGATGACTGCTATATCGTCATGTTGAAATTTGAGAATGGGGTGCTCGGCAAGGTATTTGTCACCAGCGGCTGCTCGGGAGAAGGCATGGGAGGGGGCATGCTGGCGGTCTACGGCACCGAAGGAACGCTGTGGAATGGAAAGCTGCACCGGAGGGGCAAGGAACCGGTCACGCTGCCCAACGCCTCGGAAGATGCCGCCGTGGGCGGTCATGGCTGGGGCCGTTCCGTCAT
Source organism: bacterium (assembly GCA_965262815.1). Classification (GTDB taxonomy): domain Bacteria; phylum JAAXHH01; class JAAXHH01; order JAAXHH01; family JAAXHH01; genus JAAXHH01. Next base: position 2,247,636 of record OZ253560.1, read on the forward strand.
CGATTTCCTGGATACGCTCGACGGGAAAAGGGAAAACCCGATCCCTGCTCGTGTCGGCGCCCGCGTAGTGGCCATATGCGAGGCCGGACTGGAATCCATCCGAACCGGCCTGGCTCAGAAACCGGAATGGTTTTGAAGGTCTTGGCGGCCCGACCGACGGACCCACGCCACAGCCTACTGCGCGAAGTGCCTACCCGGACCGTATTCCCGTGAAAAGGCCCCGCCCTGTATCCTTGCAGGATTCACCGGGATCAGTATATCGTGTTGCCTGAAGTACCGAATAGATGTTTCTTAGGTGAGTTCCAAACGAGTTTTAAAACCTGGACACCCCATGGAAAACGATCTCGGCGTACTCTCCATCCTGCCTCCGGTCCTGGCCATCGTCCTGGCCTTCATAACCCGGAACGCCATCTATTCCCTGGCGGTGGCGTGCCTGGTGGGTGTCCTGATCTCGGGACAGGGTCCCCTGGGCTTTTCCCAACTGATGATCAACGCCCTGGGGAATACCAGCTTTTCCTGGGTATTCCTCCTCGAGATCTGCATCGGCATACTGATCGCCTTCTTCATTCGAACCGGCGCTATCCAGGCCTTTACCCAGTTCGTGGCGTACCGGCGGCTGTCCCGAAAGGGTGTGCAACTGTGGACGTGGGTCCTGGGCATGTTCGTTTTCTTCAGCGACTATTTCAGCCCCCTCTTCGTCGGCACCACGATGAGAAGCCTGACCGACAAGGCCCGGATCTCGAGGGAGAAGCTGGCCTATATCGCCGACTCCACCTCGGCCCCGGTCTCGGTGATCATGCCCGTTACGGGTTGGGCGATCTACATCTCGGGACTCACCATCGGCATGGGCCCCATCCTGGACGCCGGCGACGCCATGAACGTGTTCATCCGGTCCATCCCCTACAACTTCTACGCCGTGTCAGCGGTACTGCTGGTCGGGTTGTTCGGCTCCGGCCTGATCCCGGAATTCGGACCCATGAAAACCGCGGAACGCAGAGCGATGAACGAAGGCAAGGTCCTAAGGGACGGCGCCGTGCCGCTCATCGGTCGGGAACTGACCGATACCCCCATGTTCCCGGAAATCAAGCCTCACCTGTTCCTGAACTTCTTCCTGCCGGTCATCCTGATCATCGTGATCGTCCTGGCATCTTTTGTACTGACAGGGTCCGCCAAGACGCTGGAAGCCTACCTCTTTGTCGTCATCTTCCTCGGCATATCCATACGCATCCAGGGCATTCAATTGAACGACATCATGGACACGGCGATGACGGGCATCAAGGGCATCATGCCGGCCATCATGATCCTGGCCTTCGCCTATACCATCAACCAGCTGAGCAAGGACATGGGCACGGCCGACTACATGGTATACGTATCCCGTGATTTCCTCACCCCGTCCATGTTACCGTTGTGCACCTACCTGCTGGCGGCCGTGATGGCCTTTTCCACGGGCACTTCCTGGGGCACCTTCGCCATCATGATGCCGATCGCCGTACCCGTGGCCCTGAACTATTCAGGGGACGTCCTGACCGACCTGGTATACGCGACCATCGCCGCCGTGGCCGGGGGCGGCGTTTTCGGTGATCACTGTTCGCCGCTCTCCGACACTTCCATTCTCGCCTCGACGGGCGCGGCGTCGGATCACATTGACCATGTGCGGACACAGATTCCCTACGCGCTGATTGCCGCTGTGCTGACAGGTGGTATCTACCTCGTCATGGGCCTGACCGTGTGGGCCTGATTTCGTTTCAGGAATCGTTCGATGCCGATGATCGTTTTCCAGCGTATCCGGTCTCTCAGGGCGGTCCTCATCGGAGCCGCGCTATCGATATTCATTGGCTTTACGGGTGAATACAGCGCCAACCGGATCGGTTACGAACCGGCGGCAACCCATCTTCCCCCGGAGTTCCTCTTCCCCTTCCTGTTCTGCGTGCTGCTTCCCAATACCCTGGTCGCTAGACTCCGTCCGGCTTCTGCGCTTTCCTTCTATGAAATGATCGTCATCTTCGCCATGGGGTGGATCGCATCCACGGTGCCCGACCAGGCCATGACGAAGTACCTGCTCACCGTGATCACCGCGCCGTTTTACTTCGCCTCCCCGGAAAACGCCTGGGAGACGATTTTCTTTCCCTATCTGCCCGAATGGCTGGTTCTTAGCGACCGGGCGGCGGTAAGGGTATTCTACGAGGGACTCCAGTCCGGACAGTCCATCCCCTGGGGCGCGTGGTTGTCTCCCCTGTTCTGGTGGGGTTCTTTCATTCTCGTCCTGCTTTTCGTAGGCGCGTGCATCGTCGTCATGCTCCGAAAGCAGTGGGTGGTACACGAACGCCTCCAGTTTCCCCTGGGCGAAGTCGGCCTGCACCTGATCTCGCTGGGCGGAGGCAGGGGAGACGGCATCAGCCATTGGACCCTTACCGGCGCAGCGGTCATGTCGCTTTTCATGGTCTGGAACATCATCTCTTTCTGGAGCGCGTGGCCCCAGATCCCGTTCATGGCGGAACATTCCCGGCCTCTTACCCTCGATCCCGCCTTTCCCGCGCTCACTTTTCAAATGAACATGTTCGTCTTCTGCCTGCTGATCTTCGTCAACCGGGACGTACTGTTCAGCATGTGGTTCTTCCTGGTCTTTTACGTGCTGCAGGAGGGTTCGCTCAACATGGTCGGCATCGGATCCACCTCCGGCACCATCATCCACGGCGGCCTGGTCGGTATTCAATCCATCGCCGGGCTGGTGACCTTCGTTCTCTTTGGACTGTGGATGGCACGAAGGCATCTCAGGGAAGTATGGTGGCACGCGCTGGGCCGGACCGGCCGTCTGGATGACAACGAGGAGCTGTTCTCCTATCGGACCGCCGTCTTCGGATTCCTGCTGGGGATGTTCTTCATCGTGTGCTGGCTCTACGCCGCCGGTCTGTCCCTGCCTGTCATGGCGCTGTTCCTCACGCTCCTCTTCATCGTCTATATCGCCATGGCGCGCGTGGTAGCTGAAACCGGCGTGGTGACGCTCGATCTACCCATAAACAGCCACCAGTTTTCGATCGCCATCGTCGGTTCCTCCCAGATCAGCCACGGCGATTTGACCGCGCTGGGCATGGCCAACGGGTTCGCGCGCAACTGGCGTACCTTCACCATGATCGGCACGTCCCACGTCGCCTGGCTGAAATCCCACTGGCTGCAGCGAATCCGGGCGCGGCCCGACCACGAATCTGAATCCGGAGTACCAGGCAGCAGGCCCTCCCCAAAGTACCTTTTCGCCAGCGCGGTCGCCGCGTTCTGCCTGAGCGCCGTGGCTTCCATCGGGTATCTGATCTACGCCGGAAACACCTACGGCGCCCAGAACCTGCGGACCGACCTGGGCACCACGAGGGGCAACCAATTCTACGACCTGATCGTGACATGGGTCAACAACGCGACCCAGATCAGCAATCTCGAAATCCTGTTTTTCGGAAGCGGTGTAGGAATGATGATCGTGCTCCTGGCCGGAAGGTTTCTCCTGCCGTGGTGGCCCCTGCATCCCATCGGCATGGTGGTCGTCATGTCCGCCCCGGTGAGAAACGCGTTCTTTCCGATTTTCCTGGCCTGGCTGGTCCAGACCATCGTCTTCCGCATCGGCGGTCCCACGCTTTACCAGAAGGTACGCCGGATGTTTATTGGAGTCCTGCTCGCCTATCTTTTCTGGCAACTCGTCGCCATGGGAGTCGACCTGGCCTGGTTCCCGGACCGGCCCCATCGTTGGGAGTCCTATTGAATCTGCGGCAGTCCAGCAGGGTCTGTCTTTCGCCCGTACGAAGTAAGACTTTAAAGTACCGATTTGACCGTGTAGCGTGGTCTGTTCCTGGTATCGCGCATAGTCCGCAATTTTCTTCATGGAGGAATTAACGAATGCAGTTCATCATGTTTACCAAGCATCTCGAGGGTCTGTCGCTGTCGGAAATCGCGAAAAAACTGACAAGCGTGGGCGTGTCAGGCGCCGATCTGTGCGTCCGCGAAGGATACCCCGTGAACCCGGACAACATAGACCGGGCGCTGCCGGAGGCCGTACGAATTCTATCCGGCGAGGGGTTATCCATTCCCCTCGTCACCGCGCCGGGGGATTTCAACACGACCGCGCTCGATTACGTGGAAAGGTACTACCAGGCTTGCGGAGAAAACGGCGTGAAACACATCAAACTGGGATACTGGCACTGGTCGCCGGGAACGGATTACTGGACCGAACTGGACCGGGTACGCAGGGAACTGGACGGCTTCCAACGCCTATCTGAGAAAACGGGGGTTAAAACGGTCGTACACAATCATTCCGGCCATTCCATGGGGCTTAATTCGTCTTCCGCCATGCACGTGGTCAAGGGATTCGACCCTGAACACGTAGGCGTGTTCGCGGATGTGGGACACCTGTCCATCTGCGGCGAGCCGATCGACATGGCCCTGAATATCGTCCGGGAATACCTGGCCGTCATGTCCTTCAAGGACCTGGTTAGAGTGCCGAACGTGCGGGACGGCCAACGACAGTGGGGGGTTGACGTGGTCCGGCTGGGCACGGGCTTCGGGGACTGGACCACTGTGCTGGCCACGCTCACGGCCCAGGGATTCGATGGGCCCGTCAGCATGCACAGCGAGTACGGGGCAGAGCCCGTGGATTCGGTCGTCGATCTCGCCCGGACGGACCTGCGTTTCATCCGGAACCTGATGGACCGCATGTAGTTAAACCGGGTCGATGCCCGAATATCGCATGCTCGGATGAGGTCTGTCCAAAAACCGTAACACAGCCGAATTCTACCAGCCCCAGATCTGGTTCCAGGCTTCCATCCAGAACCTGCCTTCACTGACGACGGTAAGGGTATCTGGAAACGAAACTCCCGGCCTTCCCTTGTAATGCGAGGCGTTATCCACGGTGTCCAGTTCGATGGTGATCTTCGTAGGCGCCGCCGGTACGTAGGGTTTGATATCCGGCACCTCCCGCAACGCCTGCCGCGTGCCTTCCTCGATCATCTTTCTAGCCTTAACGGGGGGAATCTGCCTGGCCGAATATCTCGAAAGACCCCGTTTGACGGCCACGATCGGCAGGTTTTCTCCCAAAAGCTCCCGGGATTCCCGGCAGACGGCCTCGTCTCCCGTGACCAGCAGCACGGGACAGCCGTAGTGCCCGCAGAGGGCCGCGTTGATGCCGACTTCGCCCACCTCGTCATCGTTAAATCGCAGGCTGCGCCAGCCCGTGGTGGAAATCGTATGGCACATCACCCCGTCCGGCGTGTTCGCCCGGGCGTGCATACCGACGAATACCGCGGCGTCGCAACCCGTCTCGAACATTTCCGTATAGCGCGACCACGGATGCCGGGCGACCCATTCACAGCCGGGATCGAGCAACTCGGGTATCAGCGAGTTGAAGGTCCAGTCCCCGCCCGCGCCATGACAGTCGACCACCACGATCTCCTCCGCCCCCGCGGCACGGGCGCCCCGTACGGCGGCGTTGATCTCCTCGGTGTACAGCCGACGGCCTTCCTCGTACATGGGCTTTCCGCCCGTCACCTGGTCCCAGCCCACGATGCCGCTTACCCCTTCCATGTCCGTCATGATCAATATGCGCATTTTAACCTCGCTGTGCTTAGATTAGTCTCACCGCTTGCCATGGTGTCGTCACTCGTGAGAGAACGTCACTCGAAAAGAGCATGCTTCGATGCTGGTATTATGCCCGCTTCTCCGGCCCGGGCGTAAAGATCGCATATCGCCGCTTCACCGTCGTCACCGTATTGCAGCGAGTACTGATTGACGTACAGATCGATATGCTGCTGCATCACCGCTTCGTCCATTTCCTGGGCGTAACGACGTATGTAGGGCCTTGCCTCCCCGGGATGGGCGTAAGCGTATTCGATACTCGCACGGATCGATCGTTCCAGTCGTGCGTGCAATGCTCTACCCAGGTCCCTCCGTGCGAGAATACCGCCGAGGGGAATGGGATGTCCGGTTTCATCCTCCCACCAGGCCCCGAGGTCGATCACCTTCGACAGTCCGTATTCGGCAAAGGTGAACCGGCTTTCGTGGATGATCACGCCGGCATCGACTTCTCCCCGGCTGCAGGCCGGCATGATCTCGTCGAAGGGCAGGTAGACCAGTTGATCCAGTGCAGGATCGAACAGCCTGAGCAGCAGCGCAGCGGTGGTCAGACGGCCGGGCAACGCTATTTTCCTGTCCTTCAGCCCTTCCGGAGACAACGGTTCCCTTGAAACGACCAGGGGGCCGCATCCCCTGCCCAGGGCGCCGCCGGCACGCAGAAGAACGTAATGGTCCCGCAAGTAGCCCAGGGCATGGAAGGAGATCTTGGTCAGGTCCAGTTTGCGTTCCATGGCCAGGGTATTCAGGGTTTCGATGTCCTCGAGCACCTCCCGGTATGGGGGCGAATCAGGAATACGACCCTGGGTCATGGCGAAGAAGATAAACGTGTCGTTGGGGCACGGCGAGTACCCCAGGGACAAGGCGTTCATGTTCCCACCTGTCTGCGAGCGGATCCAGTGTGTTCGCGGCACATCAGGGAACCCCGTGTTCGACGATCAGTTCGACTGCCTCCTGGCAGCGACGGACAGCCAGGGGAAGATCCCATTGCGAAAGGTCCCGGTCGACCACCCGGTTGCTGATGCTGCGTATCTCCGCGAAGGGGACTTCGTTGACCCCGGAAACATGGGCGGCCGCCGCGCCCTCCATGTTCTCGCAGATCCCGTCGTATCGGGCTGCCAGTGCATCACCCAGGGACTTAATGCCGCTGCACTGATGCACGGTTACGAATGGACCGGCCGCGATCTTGCGCGACTCTTCCCCTTCCAGTCCGGTTTCCAGGTTATTGCGAATCTGATCGACCAGCTTGGCGTCCATAGGAAACCTGTTGTACAGGGGCTTCCGTAGCGCCCTCCCCCGGGAATCGACCTGACCGGGGACCATGGGAAAACCCATACGCTCCAGGTCCAGCCATCCTTCCGGCGTCATGACGCCCGTATCGCCGTAGCATTCCTCCGTGGCGATGGCAAGGTCCCCAACAGTCAAACCAGACCGTTCGTAAGCGCCGCCCACACCGAATTGCAGGATCACGGCCGGCGCGTGGCGGATCAGTGCCAGGGTAAGGGCCGCCGCCGTGTTGACCTGTCCCACGCCTCCCTCGACCAGGAACACGCTCCTCCCCGACAACGTACCGTGGTGCCACGGCCGGCCATGGGGATGGTCCACCCCGGCGATCTCCATTTGTTTGAGAATCCGCTCCTGTTCCATTTTCGTCGCGGATATCAGCAGGAAATCCAGTTTCATGGGCACTCACAGGCCAATCCGGACTCCAAGCAAGCACGGATCCGTACTTTATCGCTCGACATCGACCCACCTGCCCGTTTCGTGGGATCGGACCGCACCGTCGATTACGAGTTGGGCCGCCAGGCCGTCCCGGAAGGTGGGCGCCTCATCCTCATCCCGTCGGATATTGTCCAGAAACGTCGTGACGATGGTGTCATCACCGGGTGATTCAGGGATTTCAACGGGTGAGTATGGCGCCTCCGAAGACCGTTCCATGAGGCGCCCGTCTCCGTCCATCTGCCAGAAATAGGAAGACCGCTCGCAATCGACGCGCAGGGACGTTTCCTGGTGCAACCTGCTGGTCCGAATCGACCCGCACGCGCCGCTTTCAAACCGCAGCAGCAACTGGCAGACGTCATCGTTCTCCACGCGTCCGGTCTGGCGGGAGATCTCCAGCGTCCCTGCTCTATGCAGCCTGCGCAACTCGCCGAAATGTTCCCCTGCGGTCAACAGGGGACGATGCGTAACGAATTGAGCCAGTTCGGCGTTCACCTGCGAGATCTCGCCGACCAGCCACCTGGCCGTATCGATCATGTAAACCCCGAGGTCGCCCAGGGCCCCGGTTCCCGCCTCGTCCCGTTTGAACCGCCAGGTTAACGGGAAATCCGGCCGTCTTGCCCAGTCGAAGGACCAGTGGGCGTCAAAGGCGTGGATTTTGCCAGCCTTTCCTTCGCGCAGGATTCGATACAGTGACCGGAGAGCCGGGAACAGGCGAATACCCGATTGCACGCCGGTTTTTACATCGGATCGATCGGCAGCCGCCCACATCTCCCGCGCCTGCGTCCCGTCCAGCGCCAGGGGCTTTTCACAGAACACGGACTTGCCGGCCGCCACGGCCGCCATGGCCACCGGATGATGCAGGTGATGCGGCGTGGTGATGCCGACCGCGTCGATGTCGCCGCGGCTCAGCAACTCGTCCGCGTCCCGGCACACGTGGGGGATGTCGAATAGTGCCGCCAGTTTCCGCGCACTCTCGGGGCGCCGGCTGCAGACTGCGGTGAGCGTGGCTTCTTTGCGCCACGCTTCGGCGTGGGAAAAGGCGATGTGGCCGGCGCCGATCATGCCGATGCGAACGGAGTTCTTCATGGTGGAATCTCCGCGGGTAAGATCAGGTTGACACCGAACCCGCGTCGGCTTCGACGTCGGACCCCACCAGGCCGCCCTGCCGGAGCAGCGCTTCCGTGGTCGGTTCCCGGCCGCGAAAATCCCTGAAGACGTCCATGGGATGCCGGCTTCCGCCCAGGGCAAGGACGGTATCTCGGAACCTCCGGCCCAGGCTCCGAATCTCCCCGTCGTCGTCCAGTCCCGCTTCTTCGAAGGCGGAGAAGGCGTCGGCGCTGAGCACTTCCGACCACTTGTAGCTGTAGTACCCCGCGGCGTAGCCCCCCGCGAAAATATGGGAGAATGAACAGTAGAACCGGTCTACCTCCAGCGAAGGCAGGATCAGCGTCTGCGCGTCTATCCGCCGCTGTACGTCCAGTATCGTCTCCGGTCCTTCGGGATCGAAACGCTGGTGGAGTTCCATGTCGAGCAGGCCGAAGTTCACCTGCCTGAGGGTGTTGCTGCCTTCCCTGTAGGTCCTGGCTCCAAGCAGCCGGTCGATGGTTTCATCGGGGAGCGGTGCGTCCGTCTCGTAGTGCCGGGCCAGTCCCTTGAGCGTGCCCCGGTCGTAGCACCAGTTTTCCATGAACTGGCTGGCGATTTCCACCGCGTCCCATTCCACGTTGGAAATGCCGGACGCCATGCCGTAATCGATGGTGGTCAGCATGTGCTGGAGGGCGTGTCCGAACTCGTGGAACAGGGTTTCCACTTCCCGGAACGTCATGAGAGAGGGTTTGCCGCCGACGGGCTTGCCCTGGTTGCAGATCATGTAGGCCACGGGTATCCGGGCAGCCTGACCGGAGGGTGCCATGACGGCACTCCGCCCCACGAGCGTATCCATCCACGCTCCGCCCTGCTTCTCCGCAGGACGGCTGTACGGATCCAGGTAAAAGGCCGCAATTTGTTCGTTCCGGTCGTTGAATACCTTGAAGAACTGCACGTCTTCGTGCCAGACGGGCACCGTGCCGGTGGTCTCCTCCAGGCGTACGCCGAAAAGCCGTTCCGTGATTTCGAACAATCCGCGCAATACCCGCGGCAGGGGGAAATAGGGTCTCAGCTCTTCATCCTTCAGGTCGTAGCGCGCCTCGCGAAGCCGTTCCGACCAGTAGGGGACGTCCCAGTGTTTCAGGTCGTCGCCGTGCTCCGTGCCCGCCAACGCCTTCAGCGCTTCCATGTCACGTTCTGCCGCACCGCGGCTCGCCGTGCTCAGTTCGTTGAGCAGATCCCGTACCGATCCCGCGTCGCTCGCCATTTTGCGGCTCAGGCTCAACTCCGCGAACGTCTCGAAGCCCAACAGCCTGGCCTTGTCGATCCTCAGACCGATGATCTCTCTGGCTACGGCGGAATTGTCCCACTCTCCGTCCGATGCCTTGGATATGTAGGCGCGGTACATTTTCTCCCGCAGGTCCCTCCGCTTGCTGTGTTGCATGAATGGCATGAAAGACGGATAATCCAGCGTAAGCACCCAGGGTCCATCTGACGCGGTAGCCTGTTCGTGTCCCTCCTGCCTGGCCGTATCGGCGGCCAGTTCGAGCAGCGTGGCGGGAAGCCCATCGACCTCATCGGTCTCGGTGAGCGTGATTTTGAAGGCCTTAGTTGCGTCGAGCACGTTGTTCGAGAACTTCGTACTCAGTTCCGCCAGCCGCTGGCTGATCTCGTTGTAACGCTCCCGGTCCTCGTCGTCCAACCCCACGCCATTCAGTTCGGCCTCGCGTATGGCCGACTCCAGTATGCGTTGCTGGGCATGATCGAAGCGTTTGGCCTCGCCGCTGTCTCTGAGGGCGCAATAGGCCTGGTACAGGGGCTTGCTCTGACCGAAGCGATTACTGAACTTGACCACTTCCGCCAGCAGTGGATCGTATACGGCCCGCAATTCCGGTGAGTTCTTGACCCCGTGAAGGTGGGATACGATGCCCCAGGTGCGACCCAGTTCGTCTTCGATTTTCTCGAGCGGATCCATCAGTTCCAGCCAGGAACGCGGGGTCGTTTCCTCCAGTTGGGCCAAGTCCCGCTCGCATCCTTCCAGAAGGTCACGGATTCCAGGTTCGATATGATGGGTCTCGATCTGGTCGAAGGGAGGTAGATCGTCCCAGTTCAGCAGTGGATTGTTTTCCATTTTTGATCGCCTTGCCTTTTTGGTGCGTACGTTTATCTTGGGGTACGATCTCCGGCTGATTGCCTCACGAGATCCGTAGCAAATTACGCTGTGCCATGGCTGAAATCAACCTCTCATTTCCTGCCGGATTGGACCGGAATGCATGACTGAAAAGCGATTCAAACGTCGGCTGCAACGGTACCCCGCGGTGAGCGACCTGCAGAGACTGACCCGAAAAAGACTGCCCCATATTGCCTGGGAATACCTCGACTGCGGCACCGGCGACGAACGGGCGGTGGCAAGGAACCTGGAACGCATGGCGGAAGTCACGCTCGCTCCGGTTTTCATGAAGGGCGACCTGAAACCCGATCTGACCACGACGCTGTTCGGCCGGACCTACAGCGTGCCTTTCGGCGTAGCCCCCGTGGGACTGACCGGGCTCATGTGGCCCCGCGCCGAGCTCATCCTGGCCGCCACGGCTGCCAGACACCGCTTTCCATTCTGCCTGAGCACAGTGGCCACGCAATCGCCTGAAGCCGTTGGCCCCGTCGCGGGCGACATGGGGTGGTTCCAGCTCTATCCGCCCAGGCGGCGCGAATTGCGGGACGATCTGTTGAAACGCGCGATGGCAGCCGGTTTCCATACGCTCGTGGTAACGGCGGACGTCCCCGCGGGAAGCCGCAGGGAAAGGACCAGCCGAGCGGGACTCGAGACGCCCCCGCGGATCACGGCTCGATTCGTGTACGAGGCGCTGAAGCATCCCACGTGGACGATTCAGACCCTGCTTGCCGGTCTACCCCGGCTACGGGCCATCGAACAGTACGCCGAGTCGAAGCAGATGGGAGAGGTGGCAAGCTACGTGGGCAGGGAACTGGGCGGTTCCCTCACGTGGGACTACATCCGCGAGGTCCGCGATCACTGGGACGGACCGGTCATCGTCAAGGGCATTCTTCATCCCGATGACGCGGAGCTGGCGGTACAGATTGGCGTGGACGGCGTCCAGGTCTCGAATCACGGCGGGCGCCAGTTTGACGGCACCCTCGCCGCCATCGACGCGCTGCCTCCCATCGTCCGCCAGGTCAACGGACGCGCGCGTATCCTGTTCGACAGCGGGGTGCGTACCGGTTTGGACATCATCCGGGCCCTCTCGCTGGGCGCGGATTTTGTGCTGCTCGGCCGCGCCTTCATGTTCGGCGTGGGGGCCTTTGGAAAAACAGGCGGCGATCACGCCTTCGAGATCCTCAAGGCCGACCTCGAAACCAACATGATCAACCTCGGTTGCGCCAGGCTGGACGAGATTCCCTCACCGGTCCGACCGGAGTCCGCATAAAACCTTGGTTGGTTAAAATAGATTTACCCGGCCGCCTCCCCACGCACTTCCCGCTTCGTTCTGCGCGAGTAATACAGGCTGTAGAACCCCAGCCCGGCGGAAAAGATCGTTCCGATAACCGCCAGCAGCAACATGCCGCCCAATTCGAAGAAGTAACCCGTCACCAGACTGGCGGAACTCGCCGCCAGCGCAATGAAGGTCTCATTGACGCCCTGGACTCGCCCCCGTTCCATGGGAGCGAGCGCATTGGACAGCAGGGAAGAGCCGGCAATGAAACAGAAATTCCATCCAAGGCCGAGGAGGAAGAGCGCGATCGCCAGGGGAATGAACCGGGGTGAGATCGGTGCAATTACGCAGGATATGACGAGGATGACCATACCGGCCTTGATCACCTCGTGCTGCCCCCACCTCATGATCAGTCGTCCCGTGATGCCGGAAACCCCGAACATGCCGATGGCATGGGCCATGATGACCCAGGAGATCAGCCAGGTGCCGTGGTTGTTATGGTTCATGTGCAGGGGCGTGATCACCATGAGCAGCGTCATCACGAACTGGCCGAGAACCATGGCCGCGATCCCGTACCGGACGTGGACGTCGCGGAGGATTTCCCGCACGGGTCGAGCCGTTGTGTCGTCGATATCCGAAATGGCGGAGGATTTGATGCTTCGGGCGATGACCAGCGGATCGGGACGAACGAGGAAGACAGTAAGCAGGATCGCCGCGAGGCTCAACCCCGCGCCGATGGCGAAGGGCCCCGCCATGGGCGGATAGCCGTACTGCGCGATCCATATTCCCGCGGGCGCCACCATCATGGCGCCGCCGATAGCGCTGATGGTGCCCGCGGAAACGATTCTGCCGATGATGCGCGCCCGTTCGGACTCGGGATAGATTTCGGCGCCGATGAACCGCGCCTGCTCGCTGGAACTGCGCGCCATGCCGGCAAAAAAGGACGCGATGCAGAATCCGGGAAAGGAGTGGGCCGCCACGCTGAGGAAACTCGTCACCGCGGCGATCAAAGACGACAGGTAGCCGGCCGTCAGACCGACCCTGCGTCCCAGGCGGTCCATGAGCCAGCCGAAGGGGAAGGCGCTCGCCGAACGGGCGAGAAAGGCGATGGTCATGGGCACGCCCGTCATGCGATCGCTGTCGGACAGTTGCGCCGCCAGGATGGGTACCACGGTAAAGGCCGCGACCTGCGTCGCGCCGAAAAGGGCCTGGGTAACGAAAAGAGTGTGGGTGATCCGGCTGCGGATCGACTGAAGCTGTTCCGGTTCCATTATGCTCCCGCGGAACCGCCCATATGCCAGCGGGCCGCGATTCTAAGCCCTCCACATTTGCGATCGGGAACGATTCCTTCGCCGCGAATGGTTTCGATCACCGGGAACGATATTGTTCGCCGGAATCACATACGTTCCCTGATTAGATCCCGGAGATCAGATGACTTCCAGTTGGTCCCGGTCCGGCAGCGCGGGGAAAGGTACACTTGGCAGGGTCTGGTACCAGAAGGCCACCGAAGCGATATCGTCCTGGAGTGCCTGGTAGGGACCTCCCTGGGTAAAACCGAGCAGTTGCCGCCAGCCCAGGGCCTGGATCGTTACCTTGAGGTCTTCCTCGAACCGCACCGGGTCGGACACGTGCCACCGGTACATGCCGAACCGCTGCTGGGACTTGTACAGACCGTCGGGGCGGATGACCTGGGGCATGCCCGCGTACGGGGTGGTATATTCCACGTATCGGCCGTCGATATCGAAGTTGTACGAACCGCAGAAATAGTCCTCGACGCCCGTCCCGCAGATCGTCGGAAACTCGTCGTCCCCGTCGATGTAGAACTTGATCTCGCCCTCGCCCCACCATCCGTTGCTATTGGATCCCCACGCCATGTAGGTCCCGACGTAGTGGCCGTGTCCCCGAACGCCGTCGAGGATGGTATACACCTCCTTGTACGGGAGGGGGTTCACCCGCCTGAAATTCGCGTGGAAGTAGCCGATGTCCTCGGGGACCTCGGTCAGCGTGTAGTCGATCTGGTAGTACACGCGCATCTTCTCGTCGGCGATGTTCTCCAGCGTGATGCGGCAACGTTTACGGAAGGGCATCTCCCAGTAGCAGTTGAATGAGCTGGCCGGGTTCACGCACACGGCCAGCGAAGACACGTGGGCGTATTCACTCCAGCCGCAGGCGAAGAAATCGCCCACGGGGCACTCCACGGAGGGATGCTCCTCGTCGTCCCAGTAAATGCGAAGGATAGTGAAACGCCAGTGGCCAGTGGGCGTCAGCCAGATATGCTGTATGGCCCCCGACCCTTCGATATCGGCCATCGTCAGGGTTTCCCCCGCTTCGATGTCGAAGGATGGGGAAATCTTCCAACCCTGCCCGAGGTGCCGCGCGTTATGGGCTCCGGTGCCCTCCGTGGCCATGCCGCCCCGGCCCTTACCGCCGTCCGTGTTTTCCGGCGAGATGGACCGCGTGCGGGCGTGCGACAATCGCGGCAGGTTTCCCATGTCCATACCCAGGCCGTTGAACATATGCGCATCTCCTCTTGATTAAGTGATTACGGCTTCACTATAATAAGTTCAGTGCCTGCACTCGCACAGGAATTTTTGGATGTTCATTCCAGGCGGAACGGAACGTAAACCATGCAACGCGACGCACTCTATTACATCGCCGATCCCATGTGTTCCTGGTGCTGGGGATTCAGTCCGGTACTGGAGGCGGTAACGGACGTGCTTCCCAATGAAATCCCGATCCGCTACGTCATGGGCGGCCTGGCCAGGGATTCGCACGAACCCATGGCCGAGGATACCCGGGCTTACGTGCAGTCCCAGTGGCGGCTGGTAGCCGAGCGGACAGGGGCGTCCTTCAACTGGGATTTCTGGAAGAAATGCGAGCCCAGGCGATCCACCTACCCGGCCTGCCGGGCAATCATCGCCGCCGGGATGCAGCGGCCGGACGCGACCGGGGCGGTGTTTCACGCCATTCAGCATGCCTATTACGTTGAGGCCCGAAACCCGTCGGACCCGGAAACGCTCGTGCAAATCGCCGGGGAAATGGACCTGGATTCGGAACGCTTCTCCCACGACCTCGTCTCTACCCATACCGACGCGCTGCTTCACCAGGACTTCGAACTGCGCCGGTCCCTTCACGCCGACAAGTTCCCTACCATGATCCTGGAATACAACGACAACCAGCTCTGGCTGGCTTACGGATACGAAGAAGAAGACCTGGTGGTGGACCTGCTGACTTCCGCGCTGCTGGCCTGACGGCGATGCGCGGAGCGCTACGCCCACTCGACCCTCGGATCGATCCACATGTAAACGAAGTCGACCACGATGTTGGCACACACCACCATCGCGGCCGAAAATAGCACGACGCCCATGATCATGGGTACGTCGAGATTGAAGACCGATTGGAGGGCAAGGACGCCCAGTCCTGGCAGTGCGAAGACGTTTTCGGTGAACACCACGCCACCCAGGAGAGCGGCGAAGTCGAGACCGAGTATGGTGATGACGGGTATCACGGCGTTTCGGAGTCCGTGCTTGAACAGCACGATGTACTCCGGGATCCCCTTGGCGCGGGCTACGCGCACGTAATCGGCGTTCAGCACCTCCACCATGCTCGTGTGGACCAGCCGGGCGTAGTAACCCGTAATAACCAGGGCGAGGGTCGACGCCGGCAGGATGATGTGGGTCCAGCCGGCCCAGCCTCCCACCGGAAACACACCGGTACGGTACGCCAGGTAGTACTGTAGCATCCTGGCCAGCCAGAAGACGGGCAGGGATATGGCGACCAGGGACACGATCAGCACCGTACGGTCTATGGCCCGGCCCCTGTACTTCGCCGTGAGAACGCCCAGGGGAATGCTCATCAGCATCCACAGGATTACCGCGGTAATGGACAGGGAGAAAGTCACGGGGAACCGCACCAGTATGGCGTCGAGCACCCGCTCACCCGTCACGAGCGAAGTTCCCAGGTCTCCCCGCAGCAGGTTTCCGATATAGCGTCCGTACTGCACGACCAGGGGATCGTCGAAACCCATTTCCTGGCGGATACGCTCTAACGTCTCGGCGTCCGCGTTGGCGCCGGCGTAAACCCGGACCGGATCGGCCGGCACCGCGTGGACGATCAGGAAGGTAATGACCGTGGTGCCCCACAGTACCACGACCGCCCAGCCGAGACGACGTAGGATTCTGTTCAGCATGGTTTCATTCCGTGCAGGTTTCGTTCGCCGATCATGGTTCGATCCACATCAACTCGTATCTGATGGGCCAGACGGGATTGAGCTTCAGTCCCTTCAGCCACGGTTGCCGAAGCAGGTACATCTGCGGGTAATAGAGAAACACCCACGGTGCGTCTTCCACGATCAGCCGCTCGGCTTCCTGGTAGAGCGCCAGTCGATGATCCCGGTCTATGCTTGTCGCCGCTTCCTTCAGCAGCGTATTGACCTGCTCGTTGTCGTAGAACGCCACGTTGTTGCTGTTCACCTCCGTGATCCGGTCGCCGTTCAGCAGCACGTCGAGAAAATTGCTCGGATCCGGGTAGTCCTGGTACCACCCGAACGTGGTAAAGGGCACCGTCCCGCGCCTTCCCGCCGCCTCGATGCGCGTGGGACCGGTCACCGGCCTGATCTCCACGTCGATCCCGACAGCCGCCAGGTCTTGCTGCACGGCCTGGCCGATCTTGGCCTCCGTGCCGCTCTGGGCGACGATCGTGAGCTCGGTAGCGAAACCGTCCGCATACCCGGCCTCGCCCAGCAGTTGCCGCGCCTTCTCCGTGTCGTGGTCGTATCCCGCAAGCTGATCGTTGAATCCCGGCATGCCGGGCGGCAATACGCCCCTGGCCGGTATGCCCCTGCCGCTGATGAGTTTCACGATGCGTTCCCGGTCGATGGCGTGGTTGACCGCCCTGCGCACTTTCACCTGGTCGAAAGGCGGCATTTCCGTATTCATGGACAGGTACATGATGGCGTTCAAGGCCTGGTGAGCGACCCGCTTGCTGAGCACGGGATCTTTCATTACACGGATGAAGTCCGCGTCCGGTATCCCCGTCGACGTCACGCTCGCGATATCCAGTTCGCCCCGTTCGAACATCATCATGTGCAGGGTCTCGTCCCCGCCCACCATCAGTTCGATGGATTCCAGGCGCACATCGTCCGCCCGGTAATACCGAGGGTTCTTTTCGAGCCGTAGCCGCGTGCCTCTCCGCCAGGCCGCCAGCGTGAAGGGTCCGGCCCCGACCGGATACCGTCCGAATTCATTCCCACGCAGCTCCACCTCCTCGCGGGGCACGGCATAGGCAAAGGGCATGGCGATACAGTAGAGAAAGGGCAGATCGGGATGGACCAGTTCGATGACGAGTGTTTCCTCGTCGGGCGTGCGCAACCCGGATACATGGTCCGCCTCACCGTCCTGGTAGGCCCTCGCGCCGGCGATGTTGCGGTAGAACCCCTGGCCGGGCGACTTGGTGGCCGGATTCAGGATCCGCTCCAGGGAATAGGCAAAATCGCGTGAAATGACCGGACGGCCGTTTGAAAACCGGATGCCCGGCCGCAGTTTGAAGGTGAAGGTCCGTCCGTCCTCCGATACCGTCCAGGACCGGGCATGCCAGGGCACCAGGTTCAGGTCGTCGTCATAGTCGACCAAACCATGAAACAGGGTGCGCACGAGTGGCCACGTCACCACGTCGTAGGCGATTGCGGGATCGAGTGACCGGGGATCCGACGGCACGGCGATCCGCAGGACGTTCTCACCGGGATTAAGCCGCTCCGGTTCGGGACCGCCGCCGCAGGATACGGCAAGGCAAAGCATCGCCAGGCATATAAAGTGACCCTGCATGGAACCGATCATCCTCCCTGTCCCTCCTTCACGTAGGGATCCAGCACCTCCTGCAGGCCCTGGCCCAGCAGGTTGAATCCCACCACGGCGACGATAATGGAAAGGCCCGGCACCACGGTGAGGTGCGGCGAGACGATGAAGTAGGGCTGCCCTTCCGCGATCATGGTGCCCCACGACGGCGCGGGCGGCGGCACCCCCACCCCTAGATAGCTTAATCCCGCGTCGAGCAGGACGGTATTCGCCGTGGCCAGGGATCCAAGCACGATGATCAGGGGAAGTACGTTGGGAAGCAGGTGCCGGAACATGATGCGGACATCCGAACATCCGATCGCCCGGGATGACGTAATGAACTCCCGGGTCTTCAGGACCAGAACCTGCGCGCGTATCGTCCGGGCGATCCAGGTCCAGCTGACCAGTCCTATGACGAGGAACACGCTGACCAGTCCGCGTTTCAGCGTGATGTCCAGCGCGTGCCAGTCCAGCGAAACCGGGTGCACGTGGATCACGCGTCCATCCATCAAGCCGGCGAAGGCGATGGCCAGGAGCAGTCCCGGGATCGTCAACATAACGTCGGTCCCGCGCATGAGTACCGTGTTGACCCAGCCACCGTGAAATCCCGCGAGCAAACCCACTGAGACCCCGACGCAAACGGCGATGAGCATGGCCACGATACCCACGAACAGGGAGATACGGGTCCCATGCACCACGCGGGCCAGCACATCGCGTCCAAGCTGGTCCGTACCGAGCAGGAAGCGGTCGCCCGGTGGAATGGGCAGCCCGTCGGCATCCAGTCCTTCAGGCAACTGCCGCATGGGGTTTTGCAGGTAATCCAGTCCCGTGAGGACCGGTGCGGCCACCGCCAGTATTACCAGGGTCAGCACCAAGCCGCCTCCCGCACAGACCATGCGGTTCTTCAGCATACGCCGGAGAAAGGGCAGGGACGCCTGACCGATCTCTTCCACATTGACACCAGTAGCAGGCGATGGAATTACAGTCATCGTGTCGCGAGTTCCTTACAGTATTCGTCCGCGCAGAAACGGATTACCGCAACTCCGCTCAATAGTCGTTCAGGCTGCAGGGTAATCCATGCAAATCCCTTTACCCGATCTAGCCGAATCGCCGATAGCACGGAGGAGGTAGCGATAGAACCGCTGTTCATCACCGCCCAGGGAGATCGCCGCGTCGTCGTGCCACAAATCGGCCAGGCGCAGCCGGGGCGGCCTCGACATCATGCGGTAGTCCGATTTCCCGTACACGCCCGTCTGGTCGAGCAGGGGATCATCGGCGAGCGTACCGCCGGTTCCAAGGAAAAACACGTCGCCCTGTAGCCTGGACCCATTCGGCCCGAAAAGCAGATGTCCGGTGGAATTCCGGTCTGTCTTCAGCGTGATGGCCACATGCATCCGGACTGATTTACCCACCGCCGCGACGTATATCCGGCGCAAGGGAGCGTCGAGCAGTGCCGAGGCCATCCGGCACGACTGGAAGGCACACCACCATTTGCTCCACTTCCCGCCTTCCGGCGAGGAAATCATTCTCAGGTATACCGGGTCCCCGAAATCGCTGTCGCGGCTCGCCTTCAACATCGCCCCGAATCCCGGATCCAACCGGTGTGTTTCCGCGATGGGCGGGTTGTAATCGCGGGAGCTGACAGGCAGCGGTCCGGCGGTTCGCACGTCGACGCCGCTATCCATCAGACGAGCCACATACGCTGCCATGCCCCGGAAGGGCGAAAGGACAACGGCCCTCCTCGGCCGGTATTCGCCGAGCGCACCGGGCAGGGTGTCCAGGGGTTTCCCGCTGCCTATTTCACCTTCACGGGCACTACTGCGCGAACCACCCGGTACCTGCGCGAAGACCACCCCGTCGTGCTGTTCGATGTTTTCCCGAAAGAGGTCGTAATCCTGGAGGTTGCCGATCACCAGCCCGTTTATGGACTTCACTGGGCCTCCTTGCCATGGACGGACAGACGCACGGGCCGGTCCTGCACGATCGAGTCGTATCCGGCCAATAGGACTTCCATGTGGTCCCGCGCGTCTCGCACAGTGAAACGCGGGCTGCCGCCGGTGTCCAGCGCGCGGACCAGGTCTTCCAGCGCTTCCCGGGTGAAGTCCGGCCCCGTGGAATCCAAAAGGGTCGGAGGACCGCTGTGCCACTGCATGGGATCATCTTCGTCGACGTTGAACTCGCCCTCCACGATCCGGTTTCGCAAGTGGGTATCGATACCGGGACGTTTTCCGTCCACACGTCCCGTACCCCTCGTGCCGAAAAGAAAGGCCTGGTTCGGTCCGCCCGCGCCGTGAGATGCGATTCCGTTCCGCCCGGCGGATATCGTGGCCACCCGGCCAGACCGGTCCACGAGGGACAGTGTCCCGAAGTCGTCCGCGCCATGGACGGCGTGTTCCGGGAAGAAGTAGGCGCCGCCCTGGCCGAATACTTCGATGATGGGATCGAATAGCTGCTGCACGAGCGCTACGGCGTAGGCGCCCACGGTTAGAATTTCCCGCTTGATATCGGGAAACTTCCAGCGTCCCGGTGGAAGAAAATCGGGTTTTCGTTGATTACTCGAAATGGGCCGGGGGATCCCCTTGCCGAACAGGATGTCCACATGCATCGCTGTCAATTCACCCAGGAATCCCGTTTCAATCATCTTTTTGCTTTGGTTGATAAAATCGTTGTAAATATAACTGGGAAGTATGGTTGTGACGCCTGATCGGCGTACAGATTCGACCACGGCCTGGCATTCCGACCTGTTGGCGCCGATGAACTTGTCGATCCAGAGATGCTTCCCGGCACCTGCCGCCAGCGTGGCGATTTCGGCCCGCCGCTCGATCTCGTGACCGATGCTCACGATGTCGACGTCGGCTCGACGGACGGCCGCTTCGATGCCCACGAAATAAGGCACGCCCAACCTGTCGGCCCAAGATCTGTTCAATGGCTCGAGATACGGGTCGATATCCTCGTCGTCCGCGACCCCGATGATCCGGATGCGGGGATGTTCCACGAAGGCGGGAACGAAACTGCGCTGGTGGCTGTGTTTGCTGAAACTGACCAGCAGCACGCCATAGGTGCGGTCAGCCATGGATTCTCCGTCTGAACCGTATTCAATGCGAACTTCAAAGATAAAAGCCCCCTGACCGGGTGACAACTAAAACAGGGGCTTAGGCGGCGGATGTTCTAATTACTTTCGCCTTGTTTCACGTGTGGCGCGCAGTAGATTGAATCTGACTCCCGAATTTCTCAGTTTCCTCAACATCGACAATTCACCGCCATTGAGAGAGGTACGCCATGGATGAAGTCCTGCGCGTGATATCCGATTTCATGTGGGGACCCTGGACGATCGGCGTACTCGCCGTCCTGGGCCTCATGCTCACCGTAGCCAGCCGCGGAGTACAATTCCGAAAGTTCGGCACGGCCATCCGACTCGTGATGCGGGGTGCGCTTCGGCGGGACAAGGGCGAGCGGGATGCTGGCGACATATCGCCCTTCCAGGCGCTTACCACCGCCATGGCGGCCACCATCGGCAACGGAAACATCGCCGGTGTGGCGACGGCTATCGCGGTCGGGGGTCCGGGCGCGGCGTTCTGGATGGCAGCCATGGCGCCACTGGGCATGGCGACGAAATACGCTGAAACCGTGCTGGCCCTGAGATACCGCGGAAAGACCCGGGATGGACTCATGCTCGGCGGCCCCATGTCGTACCTGAAAGAAGGGCTGAATCTACCCACCGTAGGCGCGGTGTTCGCCGTCTGCGCCACACTGGGCGGACTGGGCGGCGGGAACATCGGCCAGGCGAATTCCATCGCCCTGGTGCTGAACACCCAGTTCAACGTGGCCACGTGGATCACCGGCGTCTTATTGGCCGCCATCCTGGCCGTGGTCGTGATCGGCGGGATCAAGCGCATCGGCCTCGTCGCCGAAAGGCTCGTGCCCACAATGGTACTCGTCTACGCGGCCAGCGTTGGCTATGTCGTGATCATGCACCTCGACGCGCTGCCAGCGGCTCTATTGCTGATCGTGGAGAGCGCGTTCACCCCTGTAGCAGCGATTGGGGGATTCGCCGGCGCCACCATTGCCCGGACGATACAGTACGGCATTCGCAGGGGCGTCATCTCCAGCGAAGCCGGTCTCGGCAGCGCGGGGATTGCCCACAGCGCCGCGCAGACGAGCAACCCGGTACGACAGGGTTACATTTCGATGATAGGAGTTTTCATCGACACGATCGTCGTGTGCTCCATGACCGCGGTAACCGTGGTCATCTCGGGCGTTTGGCACAACGGCGAAATCAGTTCCGCGCTCGTGGCTTCCGCGCTCAATACGGTGATCCCCTTCGGGGGCGCCATCGTCGCGCTCTGCGCCTTAATGTTCGGATTCACGACGATGACCACCTGGTCCTACTATGCCGAGCAGGGCCTGAGGTTCGTTACGGATTCCCGGGGCGTGGTCTGGGGAATCCGGATTGCCTGGTGTGCCGCCGCCTTTTTCGGGGCCGTTTACGAAGCACGGGTGATCTGGGACCTTGGCGATATCATGGTTGCCTGCATGATGTTTCCCAATCTCGTGGGACTGATCGGTTTGACCCGCGAAATACGCGTGGTAACCGACAACGAGCGGGCTGCCGGGGCTGCTTGACGAGACCATGTTTTTCAGGTATATTGTCGCCGGGTCGAATCGGTGCGAAAAAAACCGAACCATTTTCCGTTCCGAGGCCTCTTAATATAGTAGACAGATGAGTTTTACAGCTGAAATGGGACTGAACGCGATACCGGGATCCTCGACATGGCGCATACAGCGGACGGGATCATCATCGAAAACGTACTGAACGGCTGTCCGGACGATTTCGAAAGGCTGGTTATTCGGTACAACCGCGAGATCAAACGAATCGTCGGTTCCATGGTCAGAAACCGTCAGGACGAGCAGGACATCCTGCAGGATATCTGGCTTTCCGCCTATCAGCGACTGTCGTCACTGCGCGACCGTGACCGGTTTCCGCAGTGGCTCCGTGTTATCGCTCGCAACCGGTGCCTCGCCCACGTGGATGACTGGAAAAACCAGGGAGAAGAGTGGTCAGAGGTCCATCAGGAAGAACACGCCTGGCCGGGAGACGAGCACCTGAAGCGGGCGAAAAACCGCAGGGTTCAGAGAGCGGTTGACACGCTTTCAAAGGCGCTCAGGCGTACCGTGGACATGTACTATTTCACGGATTATTCCTGTGACGAGGTCAGCACGAGAATGAACGTACCCGTTGGAACCGTAAAACGCAGGTTGTCTGACGCACGAAGCAAGTTGCGGAGCTTGTTCAGGAACTGGTCCCAGTACCCCGCCGAGGGAAGTCTGGATCTCAGGCACCTGATCGTCGCCGCACCCATTTGCACCGGATTCTAAAACTCCAACACGCCGAACCAACCGAGGTCTTCCAAGCGAATGTCCCAACCTCCCCACGAACGTAAACAACCCCCGACCCAAAACGAACGGCAGCCTCAGCCCGACAAGTCTAAAAAGAACCGATCGATCCTGATCTGGCTCGTCCTCTTCCTTTTTTTCCTGATGGCGGCCCAATTCCTGCCCAGGCAGGGCGATAGCACCTTAACGGTGTCGTACACGGAGTTCCAGCAGTTTCTCGAAGCCGATAATATCGAACAGGTCATCATCACCGAGAAACTGATCACGGGCAGACTGAAGCAGGACTCGTCGACGGTGATCGAGGGCACGAATGAGAGCCTGCTCGAATTCAAGGTGTACATCCCCTTTGACGATCCGGAACTGGTGGCTGATCTCATGGCCAGGAACGTCATGGTTACGGCCGAACCGGAGTCCACCAACTGGGCCGGCTATCTTATCGCCGCCCTGCCCTGGCTGTTGTTGATCGGATTCTGGATATTCATCCTGCGACAGATGCAATCGGGCCAGCGCGGCATGTTTTCTTTCGGCAAGAGCCGGGCGAAAATGATCGTCGAAGACCGACCCTCCATAACCTTCGCCGACGTGGCCGGCGTGGTGGAAGCCAAGCGCGACCTGCAGGAGATCGTGGAATTCCTGAAGAACCCGGAGAAGTTCCACGCCCTGGGCGGCCGGATTCCCAAGGGCGCCCTGCTACTGGGACCACCGGGTACGGGCAAGACGTTGCTGGCCAAGGCCGTGGCGGGCGAAGCGGGTGTGCCGTTCTTCAGCATGAGCGGATCCGACTTCGTCGAGATGTTCGTCGGCGTCGGCGCTTCCCGGGTACGGGACCTCTTCGACCAGGCCCGGCAGAACGCACCGTGTATCATATTCATCGATGAGATCGACGCCATCGGCCGCCACAGGGGCGCCGGACTGGGCGGCGGACACGACGAGAGAGAGCAGACCCTGAACCAGCTTCTGGTAGGCCTGGACGGATTCGAGAAGACAGAGTCCATCATCGTGATCGGCGCGACGAACCGTCCGGACGTCCTTGATCCCGCACTTCTTCGCCCCGGCCGTTTCGATCGGCACATCGTCGTCGACCGGCCCGATGTCGTGGGCCGGGAAAAGATCCTGCAGATTCACGTGAAGAGCCGCAACATACCGCTGGACGATTCGGTCAAGCTGGACGTGCTGGCAAAGGGCGTGCCCGGCATGGTTGGCGCGGACCTTGCCAACATGGTGAACGAGGCAGCGCTTATCGCGGCGAGATACGACCGCGCCTCGGTAACGAACGACGATTTCGAGGAAGCGAAAGAAAAGATGGTGATGGGTTCGAAGAGACACCTGGTGATCAGCGACAAGGAGCGAGAGATCGTGGCCTACCATGAGGCCGGTCACGCCCTCGCATTCGAACTCATCCCCGAAATCGATCCGTTGCACAAGGTGTCGATCCTGCCGCAGGGCAGGGGCCTGGGAGTGACTATACCCCTTCCGGAGGAGCGCTACCTCCAGTCCCGCTCGTACTGCCTGGGCACGATGGCCGCGGCGCTGGGAGGCCGTGCGGCCGAACTGATCGTGTACGAAGAGGTCACTTCCGGCGCGCAGAGCGACATCGAACAGGTCACCCGGATCAGCCGTCACATGGTATGTGACTGGGGGATGAGCGACGAACTGGGCGCCACGGCGCTGGGCGAGAAGGAACACGAGGTCTTCCTCGGCCGGGACATCGCCCACCAGGCGAATTACAGCGAAACGACCGCCCACCGCATCGACAATGAGATCCAGCGGTTCGTGGTCCAGGCTGGAGATAGAGTGGAAAAACTGCTCAGAGAACACGAGGTTCAGCTTCACATCGTAGCCAAGGCCCTGCTGGAGCGCGATTCGCTCTCCCGGGACGAAGTGGCCAGACTCATCTACGGAGAAACCGATCCTCGGAATCCCGCGGTGAACGAAACCACAGAGTCTCAGGACACTGCCGAGTCTCAGGACACTGCCGATTCGGTGGAATCCCCAGAGCACAGTGCGCCCGCGGACGATGGCCACATAGATTCATCCGTAACCTCGGAGGAGCAACCGGAATCTGAGGCGAAACCTGCGGACGGAAACGGGGCGGTAGCGGTAGAAACGCCGGGACAGGAACCAGTGCCCGAGTCCAGTGAAGTCGATGACGCAGTAGAATCACCGAAGGGGAGTTAGGGGCAGGACGTTAAAGGAAGCAAATACGCGTAGACAAACTAAAGGGCGGGGAGATCGAATTCCCCGCCTTTTTTATTTGTTTCAATCAGACCGTCAGTTGGACCAGGCTGGCACGTCAGATGGATCGGGCCATTACGTCCTTGAGGGTCTGGAGGAAGACCTCGGTTTCCGCCTCGGTACCCGCAGAAACCCTGATCCAGTTGCGGAAGGCACTTTGTCGCCTGGAACTGATCCAGACGTTGCGGGCGCGCATTTCCCGGACGACCTGCATGGCCGACCGTTTCAGATTTGCCATGATGAAGGTGCCCTGGGACGGGAGGTATTCGATCCCCATTTCATCGAAAGCCGCGTAGCAACGCTTCTTGAAATCCCAGACGGCTTCGCGGGATTTCTGTAGATGCTCGAGGTCGCGCACCGCGGCGGCACCTGCCACGCTGGCCAGGGCATTCGGACTCTCCTGGTAATACTTCCGCAATTCGTCCTGGATCTTCTGCGAGGCGACGCAGTACCCGAGTCTCACTGCGGCCAGCGCATAGGCCTTGGAGAAGGTCCTGACTGCGACCACGTTGTCGTACTTGACGGCCAGCGGGATGGCGGAGGGAATCGGGTCCTGTTCCGCGAAATGCAGGTAGGCCTCGTCGATGACCACGATGACCGAAGAGGGGATCTTGTTGATGAAGGCTTCTATTTCATCGGTCTGCAGCAACGTACCCGTGGGATTATTCGGATTGGTGATGACCACCAGCGACGTTTTCTCGGACGCCAGGGCGGCCATCCCGTCGAGGTCATGCCGGTAATCTGGAGTCATCGGAGCCCGAACGATGTTGACGTCGACACCAAACATTTCCTTGAAGCCGCCTGCGGACCGGGAAACGGAACCGTACCCGTATTCGGCCTCGATGACTTCTCCGCCATTGCGGCTGAGATAGGCCAGACACAGCAGGTCAAGGATGAGACTGGAACCCGGGGTCAACATGAAGGGTCCGGGGGGCGGCCGGAAAAATGAGCGCCGCATGGTATTGTCGGGCTCGGGCAGCTCCACCCCGTCGAAGGTCGACAGGGCTTGCATCAGGTCGCTGAGGTCCGTTCCGTAGCGGTTAACGCCGAACATCCGATTCGCCATAGCCTCGATAGCACGCGGCGAAGGACCCAGCGGATTCTCATTCAGACTCATGCGTACGAGACCCGACTGCACACCGACGCCCCGTATGGCCTCGATCGAGGGCTTGCCGCCCGAAATCAACTGTTGTGCCATCGCCAGCCTGTCGGACATGGACAGGGCGATGCCGGCCGTACCGGCAGCGAGTGCGCCCTTCATGAAACCCCGACGCGACCAGTCCTTCTGGAGGGTGTCTGACTCATGCATATTTAACTCCTTGATTTACCCGCACATTGAGCGATATCGGCCATCAAACGAAGATTGCGATCTTAATTCCTACAAACCAGCGACCTCATCTCTTCAATATTCCGGGGTATGTGGTGGCGGTAACACCTTGACAGACTAGCAAACCGGGCGTTAAAATTACCGGGTATGCACGACCTCCTTCTCGATATTTCAAACCTGTCCGCCATAATACCCACTGACGACGGTCCCGTCCGGGCCGTACGCGATGTCTCGTTTCAGATCAAGAGGGGCAGAACCCTCGGCGTGGTCGGCGAAAGCGGCTGCGGAAAGAGCATGATGGGACTCTCTCTCATGCAACTGGTTCCCAGGCCGGGCTACCTGGAGGGCGAGATCGTATACCACGACGCCGAGGATGGGTCGACGGTCGAAATCCACACCCTGGACCCCTCAGGCGATGCGATGCGTCGGATTCGGGGCCGCAGGATCTCCATGATCTTCCAGGAACCCATGACCGCCCTCAACCCGGTGTATACCGTGGGAAACCAGATCGGCGAAGCCCTGCGCCTGCATCACGGCATGGATAAACAAGCCGCCCGCTCCCGCGCGGTGCAGGCCCTGTCCGAAGTCGGCATACCCGGTCCGCTTCAGCGGGTGGACGAATATCCCCACGAGCTTTCCGGAGGCATGCGGCAGCGCGCCATGATCGCCATGGCCCTGTCGTGCGGGCCGGAACTGTTGATCGCCGACGAGCCCACCACGGCACTGGACGTGACCATCCAGGCTCAGATCCTCGATCTGCTCAAAGAACTTAAAAACAACCTGAACATGGCCATCATGATGATCACCCACGACCTGGGCGTCATTGCCGACATGGCCGACGAAATCATGATCATGTACGCTGGGCAGGTGGTCGAAACGGGGTCCCCGGAGCGGATTTTCTACCAGGCCGCTCATCCTTACACTCGGGGGCTGCTCGAATCGGCGCCGCGGCTCAACCGCGCAAAGGGATCTCTCCTGTCCACCATTCCGGGTACAGTCCCGTCACCGCTCAATCTGCCGGCGGGCTGCGCTTTCGCACCTCGATGCCGTTATGCCACCGAGCAGTGCGTCCTGCCGCCCCCGGTGGAGGAAATCGAGTCGGGACACCACGTACGTTGCTGGCACACGGACCGCGTAGCACAGGATTCCTGAAATGTCCACCATTCTCGACGTTAGGAACCTGAAGAAACACTTCCCCGTTCGCAAGGGCCTCTGGCGCCGAAAAAAGGGCGACGTCCGGGCGGTTGACGGGGTGGACTTCCAGTGCGGTATCGGGGAAACCGTCGGACTGGCGGGAGAGAGCGGGTGCGGCAAGACCACCCTCGGACGATGCGTACTGAAAACGATCTCGCCCACGGACGGGGACATTTTCTTCGGCGCGGAGAAGGTCAACCTCAGCCCCCTGGACCGACGCGAAATGCGCCCTTACCGGCACCGCATGCAGATGGTGTTCCAGGATCCGAATTCGTCGCTCAATCCGAGGATGACGGTGGGCGATATCGTGGGAGAACCTCTCCGGGTGAACCGGCTGGCCCGAGGGTCCGACCTGGAGGACCGTGTGGCCGGCCTGCTGGGTGACGTCGGCATGAACTCCGGCGACATGCGCCGCTATCCGCACGCGTTCAGCGGGGGGCAACGCCAGCGCATCGGCATCGCCAGAGCCGTTTCCCTGCAGCCCGAACTGATCATCGCGGACGAACCCGTATCGGCCCTGGACGTGTCCGTGCAGTCCCAGATCCTGAATCTTCTGTCGTCCCTCAAGGACCGATTAGGCCTGTCCTATATCTTTATCACGCACGATTTGAGTGTATTGCAACACATCAGCGACCGGGTGGCGATCATGTACCTTGGCAGGATCGTGGAAACGGGCCCCTCCGAGCAGGTCTATCACAATCCGCTGCACCCCTACACGGAGGCCCTGATCTCAGCCGTCCCGGTGGCCGATCCCGCGATCCAGAAGAAACGAACGCGTATCTCCCTTCCGGGCGATGTCCCCGATCCCGTGTCACCACCGAAGGGTTGTCATTTTCATCCACGGTGCCCGTACGCGACGGACCTGTGCCGGGAAACCGCGCCCGCCCTGAAGACCTACCCCGGAGGCGTCAAGGCGGCGTGCCATTATAGTGACTCGCTTACCCTCCAGGGCATTTGACCGGGCAGGATCGAGACCAATGAACCGATATAGACGCAGAAACCTCACATACGTTCCTTTCGCGTCCCTCCTGGGAATGCTCGCCTGCGCGGTCCTACTCGGGACCCTCGCGTGCACCGGCGCCGAACAGGCCATCGATATCCCGTCTAGCGACGGCGCGGACCTCTCGCAAAAAGAGGCGCCGGTTCTGGCCGTCCGGGTCGCAGCCGGATCCCTGCCGGCCCTGCACGAAAGGATCCCGGCGAACCCGCTGGTGGCGAAACACGACTACCCGGGATATGAAGGCCCCGGTGTCTACGGCGGGACCTGGAGACAATTCCACAACGACACCACCCTCGGCCCCTGGAAGATGATCGCCGGGTATGCCCCGCTTATCCGGTGGAACCGGGACACCACGGGCCTCGAGCCGGGCCTGGCCGAATCGTGGGCCTTCAATGAAGACGGCACGGTCCTGACGCTCAAGCTGCGGGAGGGCGTGCGGTGGTCCGACGGCCAGTCCTATACTTCGGCGGCCTTCCGTTTCTGGTACGAACTGTGCCTCGACGAGCGACAACGGTACGTTCCGCCGGTCTGGTGTCTCGTGGACGGCAAGCCCATGGTTGTCGAGACGCCGGACGACTATACCATCGTCATGCGCTTCGCGGGACCCAACTGGCTCGTGCCCCTGTGGCTGGCAACCGGGTTCTGGTGGAGTGAAGAGTACAACGTGCCGGAACACTACATGCAGCGGTTTCATCCCGACCACAGTGCCGACGTGGACGATTTCGTCCTCTTCGAGAAGCTGAACCTGCCCCACCGCAACACGGAACGGCCCTCCCTCTGGCCCTGGACGATCACCCGCATCGAAAAGGGCGGCTTCCGGGTAGTCCTGGAACGCAACCCCTATTACTACGTCGTCGACGACCACGGACGGCAGTTGCCCTACATCGACGAGGTAGTCACCACCCTGGTGCCCGAGTCACAGATCCGGGTCCTGCGGGTGCTGGCCGGTGAGGTGGACTGCCAGTTCCGCGATCTCGAACTCCGTGATTTCTCCCTCTTCATGGAAGGACGGCAAAGAGGTGGATACCGGGTAAAGATGTGGAAGAGCGCCTCGGGGGCCGAACCCGCGATCAACTTGAACTGGTCCGACAACGATCCGGTCCTCCGCGGCCTGATCCGGGACCAGCGGTTTCGAAAGGCCCTCGCCGCGGCAATCGACCGCGAGAAGTCCAATGCCGTCGCCTACAAGGGTCTGCTCAAGCCCCAGGGCGCCACGGTGAGCGAGGAAGCCTGGCATTTCCTGGACGAGGACGGCAAAAAGCTGTTCGACCAGTGGAAGGCAACCGACGCCGATTTCGACATGGAAAAGGCGAACCGGCTGCTTGATGAGGTAGGACTCACCCGCCGCGATGCCGAAGGATACCGGTTACGTCCCGACGGCAAGCGACTCACCATCGTCATGGACGTGCCCACGGCGGCGCACATCGCCCACGAGAACGACGTCGGCCTGATCGTAGCCGAGGGTTGGCGGGACCTGGGCCTGGACGTCATCATTTACACGCCGCCGGGCGCCGAGCTCAAGTTGCGCCGCGACCTTGGTGAGTTCACGGTGCATCTCCACGGCGAGGCGGAAATGGACCTGTTCACCTATCCGGACTGGGTGTTTCCAACCTCCGGGAAGTACTGGCATCCCAAGGTGGGGAAATGGTACGAGACCGGCGGCGAAAAGGGCGAGGCGCCGACGGGCGTCATGGTCGAACTGCTTGATATATACGACCGAATCAAGCATGAGAAGGACACAGACGCCAGGCACCGGCTGGTCCAGGACGCCGTGCGGATCCATATCGAACAAGGTCCTTTTCACCTGGGTACGGTGGGCCGCAGTCCATATCCCGTCATCGTGAAGAACAACTTCCACAACGTACCGGACGACGGCATACTCGGACCCTGGGCTATCGCGGGACCGGCAACGAGTTTTCCGGAGCAGTTCTACATGGATTGATCGCTGTCGAGTTATTGCTGTCGAGTTATTGCTGTCGAGTTATTGCTGTCGAGTTATTGCTCTGATTATTAACAAATTGAATTCTGACTAATCGTGCGTTTAGCATCCCGGACCACCACGTAACCGTATAGTTACCAACATGATCCGCTACGTCATACAACGCTGCCTTCTCGCCATACCGACCCTCCTGGCCATATCGATGATCGGGTTCTTCATCATACAACTGCCTGAGGGCGACTTTCTGGACCGCAAAATCCAGGAACTGGAGGAGATGTACGGCGACAGCAGTTCCTTCGCCCGCATCGACGAACTGCGCTCGCGCTACGGCCTGGACGAACCCATGTGGCGCCAATACGTCAACTGGATATCCGGATTCGTCGTGGGCGATTTCGGAGAGTCGTTCGAATATGAACAGGAAGTCAACCAGTTGATCTGGGACCGGCTCGCCTTCACCGTGCTGATCGCCCTGGGCGCCCTGTTGTTCACCTATTCCGTGGCGATCCCCATCGGCATCTACTCTGCCACCCACCAGTACCGATTGTCCGACAACGTACTCTCCTTCATCAGTTTCATCGGCATGTCCATGCCGGGGTTTCTCCTGGCCCTTGCCCTCATGGTCTTCGTATTCGAAACCTTCAGGGTGCCGCTGTTCGGACTCTTTTCGACCGAGTACGAGGGTGCGCCCTGGACCTGGGACAAGCTCGTCGACTTCCTGAAACACCTGTGGATTCCGGTCATCGTGGTGGGCATCAACGGCACCGCCGGCCTGATGCGGATCATGCGCGGTAACCTCCTGGACGTCCTGGGACAACCTTTCGTCCAGACGGCCCGTGCCAAGGGCCTCAAGGAATCCGTCGTCGTCATCAAGCACGCGGCGCGCATCGCCATCAACCCGTTGATCACGATCCTGGGCATGAGCCTGCCGAACATCCTTTCCGGTGCCACCATAGTTTCCATCGTCCTGGGACTGCCGACGGTGGGGCCACTGCTTTTGCGCAGCCTGATCACCGAGGACATCTACCTGGCAGGCACCCTGCTCATGATGTTCAGCCTGCTCCTGATCATCGGCAATATCCTGGCCGACATCGCACTGGCCTGGGCGGACCCGAGGATACGTTATGACTAGCATGACCACGACCACGGAGCACCGCGTCGATACGGTCCAGGATACGGGATATCTCAGCTACCGGGCGCTGATCTGGCGCAGGTTCCGTAAGAACCGGATGGGGCTCGTGGCAGCGGCCATACTGGGGCTCTTCTACTTCGTGGCGCTATTTGCCGGCTATTTCTCCCCCTTCGACCACAACGACATCCGGATACACGTACGTCACGTGCCGCCGCAGGATGTCCATTACAACTGGAACGACGGCCTGTACGTCAACGGCCTGACCTCCCGTCAGAACCCCGAGACCCAGGAACTGGAGTATGAAGCGGACCGGAGCCAGGCGTACCCGATCCACTTTTTGTCCCGGGACGGCAAGGGGGATTTCAGGCTGGTCCATTCCGACGGTCCCATGTACCTCCTTGGTACGGATCGCATGGGACGCGACCTGCTTTCACGCATGATCCACGGCGCCCGGGTTTCGCTGACCGTGGGAATCATCGGCGTTTTCCTCAGCCTGATCCTCGGTTCCGTCCTCGGCACGCTGTCCGGTTACTTCGGTGGCTGGATCGACCACGCCCTCCAACGCGTCGTCGAGATCCTGGCGTCCTTTCCGCCGATCCCGCTGTGGATGGCCCTCGGGGCTGCGCTTCCGGCCGGCTGGACGAGTATCGAAACGTACCTGGGCATCACGATCATCCTGTCGATTATCAGCTGGGGCGGCCTGGCCCGGGAGGTAAGGGGCAAAGTGCTCGTGTTCAGGGAACAGGACTACACGACGGCGGCGCGGTCAGCCGGCGCGGGACACTGGTACATCATCTCCCGGCATCTGCTGCCTGGTTGTTACAGCCACATCATCGTGGTGGCCACACTGGCCATACCGGGCATGATTCTGGGCGAGACGGCCCTGAGTTTCCTCGGCCTCGGTATTCGACCTCCCATGACCAGCTGGGGCGTGCTGCTCGAGGAAGCGCAGCGGGTGACGGTGCTGCTGAACCATCCCTGGCTCCTGTTTCCCGCAGCACCGGTACTGGTCGTCGTCATCGCCTTCAACTTCCTGGGCGATGCTCTGCGGGACGCCGCGGACCCGTACTCCTGAAATAAGTTGGCAGTGACCGTGGGGTTCTATTAGTTGTAGAGGTTAAATGTTGAAAAAGTAATCATAGACGATGTACGTATATACAATGTATCTACAACCTGGATAAGGAGCGTAATATGAGCGATACCACCAAAGTCGCCGTCGTGACCGGAGCGGGGTCGGGCATTGGAAAGTCCTGTGCCCTCGCGCTGCTGGACGACGGCTATAGCGTGGTCCTGGCTGGCAGGAGAAAAGAAGCCCTCGAGTCGACCATCGCCGCAGCGGGCGACAGCGCCGACCGATTGATGGCCGTTCCCACGGACGTGGGTGTTGCTTCAGAAGTCGAACAACTCTTCACCCGGACCAGGGCGGCATATGGACGGCTGGACCTGTTGTTCAACAATGCGGGTACCGGAGCGCCGGCGGTGCTCCTGGAGGAATTGACGGCCGAACAGTGGCAGACGGTGGTCGACGTCAACCTGACGGGGTCCTTTCTCTGCACCCGGGAGGCGTTCAAGATCATGAAGGACCAGGACCCGCAGGGTGGCAGGATCATCAACAACGGTTCGGTCTCCGCCCACGTGCCGCGGCCTAATTCCGCGCCGTATACGGCTACCAAGCACGCCGTGACCGGGCTCACCCGTTCCACCTCGCTTGACGGACGGAAGTACCACATCGCCTGCGGACAGATCGACATCGGCAACGCGGCCACGGAAATGACGCAGCGCATGAAGGAGGGTATACTCCAGCCAAGCGGCGACCTGGTGGCCGAAGCGCGGATGCACGTGCAGAACGTGGCCGACGCCGTCGTATTCATGGCCGGGTTGCCCCTCGACGCAAACGTGCAGTTCATCACGGTCATGGCAACCACCATGCCCTATATCGGACGTGGATAGAGGACAAAGGACGGCAAAGGACACAAGAGTATGGAAACCACGGTGAAACCAATTGAAATCAGCGAATCTCAGAAGCGGCAGTACGAGGAGGAAGGCTACTTCATTCTCGAATCGGCCATGGACGATGCCCAGCTTAACCTGCTCCGAGAAGATTGTGACCGGCTTACGGCCGAGACCGAGGCCAAGATGGCCGAGGAAGCCGTGTCGGCCCGGGGCATCACCCACAAGGGCAGCCGGTATTTCGTTTCGAACCGGCATCGAGACAACCCCAGCCTTCGTCCGTATATCTTCAGCGAGCTCATGGCCGAGATCTGCCGAAGTACCCTCGGACCTTCCGCCTATCTGTTTCACGAGCAGTTCGTGGTAAAAGGACCCGAAGTAGGCATGAAGTTCGGCTGGCACCAGGACTCGGGGTACGTGGGTTTCGACCACCGGCCGTACATGAGCTGCTGGGCGGCCCTCGACGACGTGACCGAGGAGAACGGCACGGTCTATATTCTGCCCTTCTCCCGGGCGGGTACTCGGCGCCGCCAGGAGCACACCATGGAATCCGGATCTAACGACAAAATCGGCTATTTCGGCGACGACCCCGGCGTACCAGTGGTCGCACCAGCGGGCAGCATCGCCGTTTTTTCGAGCGTCTCCTTCCACCGGAGCAGTCCCAACACCTCCGACGGATGGCGACGGGTGTACCTGACCCAGTACTCGGCCGAGCCGATACTCACCGAAGACGGCACACGGAACTGGAGTAACGCCGTACCTTTTCTGGTAGACTGCAACCGGATAACGACCGAAAAAATGTCGCAGTCCATTGAATCAAATACGCAGTCATTTAAGTAGACCATGCAGGAATACGACAATATTCGTAAGAATCCGACTATAAGCCGCAATCCAAGGAGCGGACCGTGACCACCATAACCGGGGTGAAGTGCATCCGGACGCGATCGAACGGCACCTGGGGCATCGTCAAGATCACCACCAACCAGCCCGGGTTGTACGGTATCGGGTCGGCGAGTGATCACTACCACCAGGGCGCCGTCATCGAAGCCATCGAATCCTTGCTGGCCCCGAAGCTCATCGGGCGGGACGTCAGCCGCATCGAAGACATCTGGCAGACTTTTTATACGAGTGGATACTGGCGCAACGGCGCCATCACCAACACGGCCCTGGGCGGGATCGACATGGCCTTGTGGGACATCAAGGGTAAGGAGGCGGGGATGCCCGTCTACCAGCTCCTCGGCGGCGCTTGCCGAAGCGCGGTGCCCTGTTACGCACACGCGGGCGGACATACCCCGGAAGCCCTGCTTGAAGCCATCCAGGGCTACCTCGATGAGGGTTTCCCAGTGGTCCGGTGCCAGTTGGGCGGTTACGGCGGAGGCGGATTCATTCCTTCGGAACAGGCAACACGACCTTCCAATGCCTGGCCAGCTGATAACGTCTTCGACGACGAAGCCTACATAGAGGCGATACCGAACATGTTCGAGTATCTCCGTACGAAACTCGGGTTCGGCCCCAAGCTGACCCACGACGTCCACGAACACCTGAGGCCGCAGTCGGCCGTGGCCCTGTCCAAGCGCCTGGAACCCTACCGCCTCTTCTTCCTGGAGGACGTCCTGCCGCCCGAGCAGGTGCAGTGGTACCGCCTGATCCGGGAGCAGTGCACGACGCCTCAGGCCATGGGAGAACTGTTCGTGAACCCCCACGAATGGACGCCTCTCATCACCGAGCGACTCATCGACTACGTTCGGGTAAGGGTGTCCAAGGCAGGCGGGATCACACCGTGCAGGAAGATCGCGGGCCTATGTGAAAGCTTCGGCATCAACACCGCGTGGCAGGAAGGGGGCGATAACGACCCCGTAAACCAGGCCGCCGCCGTGCATCTCGACATGGCAAGCTGGAGCTTTGGGATCCAGGAGGAGAACGCCTTCAGTCCGGAAGAATACGCTGCGTTTCCAGGGCACTGTGTGCTGAAAGACGGGCATCTCTACCCGAATGAAAACCCCGGACTCGGGCTGGATATTGACGAGGAAGCGGCCGCCAGGCTGCTAGACGCGAACGAGGCGGCCAGACCCCGGTACGCTGCGGAGGATCGCAGGGCGGACGGCTCGGTCGTACGGCCTTAGAGGCCATGTTTATTCTACTTCGAAAGCTTCAGTAGCCAGTTGATACCAGTACACGTCCCCGGATGCGATGGCACGCCGAATACCGTCGTCTCTCCTGAGACCCGTCACAACGGGATACGCGCGTTTACCGGTAAAACGGGACATGAACCCTGCGTTCCTGATGGCCCTGTGCGTATCCCTACCGTTGGCGGTAAACGAAACCTCGACTACGACGAAGCAAGTCTCGCCCTTTCCGTCCCTGGCCTCGATGATCAGATCAGCGGCGCGAAAACTGCGCAAGTCGTTTGCGGGTATGTCCTTCGTGCCCTTAGATCTGGCAAACGTCCTTATATCGGATCCGTGCAGTACCCGGACCATTTCGAGTCCCAATTCGTCGGCTATGTCGTCCGCATACTCTATGGCCGCGTTCCTGGCGTGTGCCCCTCTCAGAACCCCCATGTCGTTCTCCAATCGGTACATCCGTTGCTCAAACTTTTCCATCCGCTGGTCAACACGATCAAACCGTTGATCCGTATTCCTGACCAGATCCGAAACGATCCGGGGCAACTCCAGCACTTCTCGGGTCAGAACCCGGGCGCGCAAAGCATCGAGCCACCCAGGACTATCGTCGAGAACCCCCATCAGGTCTTCTATCGTTTGGATCGTGTGCATGCTGGTTCACCGACAGGGACAACAGATGACAACGAAAAGGCACAGTTATAAACACGAAAGCAACTAACCGGATGGTTTCCTCGCCCGGCATGAAGCCCAAGCCGTCATTAACTGAATTCTCAATCTATATAATCTGTCGGAATTCCATCCATTTTCTCGTGAGAAAAGTTCTGCTAGGGCTTCGTGTCCGAGTTGATGGGCGGCTCGTCATTGTCCAGGAATCGTTCCGCGGTGTTTATCGTGGCCGGACTAGACCGGAAATCGGCGACCCACGGCTCGCGGAAGTAGACCTGTTTCTCACGGGGAAGGCCCGCTATGACGGCTGGCGGGGTTTTGAGCCGGTGCCAGTGGGTCGCAAGGTGGGAATAGGCGTTTAGGACGGTAACCCGGGGCTCGTCCCGGTTCCAGGGGGGACCGGCGTGGCAGGTGTTCTCGGTGAAGAATACGGCGCTGCCCGCCGGGCAGGCATAGCTCATCAGAAACTCGCTGCGCTTGCCGGGTTCGAGGGACATGTGATCGGGATGCATGGGGAAATTGGCCTTGTGGCTCCCCGCCATAAAGTGGGTACTCTGATCTTCCAGTCGGATATCTGTAAACTCAAAAATCACTCGAACCATGCCCGCGTAGATACGTTCACGCTGCACCCGGTAACCAAAAATGGGATCGATCTGGTTGGGTCCGCCGCCGTGCAGTTCCCCGTGCTCCTCTCCCTTGTTGCGCCATACGCAGGTACAGTTCTCCAGTCGAAAATCAGGACTGATGATCTCTGATATCACGTCGACAACAGCGGGATGATCGATCAGGACGCTAGAAGGTCCGCCAGGCACGTCCCGATGTTCCGGCGGTAACGACTCCGGATCGTGCTTAATCAGGTAGATCTGTTCGCGGATCTCCTTGACTTCGTCCGCAGTGAGAATGGCTGGGCGGACCAAAAATCCGGCCAGGTCGAATCGGAAGCGTTCTTCATCGGTCATGGACATGGTGTGGGGTCCTTATGACAACAACACACGGAATTCTTCAACAGTTAGTCCAGCGTCCCTCACAATTCCTCCCATAGTAAAAGCATTCACGGGATTACTTCGAGGAACAGTCAAAATACGAATTCCATCGGTCATCACGATATGTTTGCCCTGTCGTGCTATAATAAAACCTGCCTTCTCAAGTGCTCGTACCGCATCAAGGTGATTGATTCCCGCTACCTTAGGCATGTCTACTCAGCCAGTTCTATTTCCCGGACTTCTGCATGCTCCAACAGATCGTCTACGACACTAAGGTATTCTCGAATCGCGGTTTCTATGTTAGCCAGGGCCTCTGCTTCC
Organism: bacterium; assembly: GCA_965262815.1. Taxonomy (GTDB): domain Bacteria; phylum JAAXHH01; class JAAXHH01; order JAAXHH01; family JAAXHH01; genus JAAXHH01. The sequence goes on from OZ253560.1 coordinate 2,285,586, forward strand.
GTCCTTCCCTGGGACCAGCAACCCGGTAGGCCGGGTATGGATACGCTGTATCCCTCGTCAGATTCGTGAAGGGCGATTTTGTACTTCATTTGCGGCTCCTTCCATTAAACATTTCAAGAATGAGGAAAAGAGCGAATGCCAGCTACTGAATAAAACACCGCATGAAATCTTACACATATTTTGATTTATCTTTGGGATGTATCGTTGGCATATGTTTTATAGTAACCCACCCTCTAACCAATGTCAAATGACGGTGGATATCTTTCCCAAGATACGTTATTTCATGTTGCGAAACAATCACGGATCTAACTCGGTATCATCCCCCGTCTCCTCCTGCCATACCCGAATTCGATCTTTCAAAGCATCGATCCTCCCAACCTGCTCACTCCGATGGTACAGGTTCACCAACTCACAGGGATCACTCCCTAAATCATACAGTTCGCCCTGTCCCCGGCCGTACAGGTTGAGCTTCCATCCATCGGCCGCTACGACCGTACGATTAGGATGTACCATGCTCTGGTTCGGCTCGGCTTCGCCAAGGCTGGGCCGTATATGCCCATCGGAACCGCTCCATTCGACGAACACGTCGTTGTTGCTGAGATCTTCGTCCCCCTCCAGCACCGGTGCCCGGCTTGTGCCCTGCAAATTCGCGGACGCCTCTATGCCCATCAGCTCCAGCAACGTGGGCACCAGGTCGATATGGCTGAATCGGCCTCCGATTCTTCCCGGCAAACTACCCAACATAGGCGCCCTGAGCAGCATCGGCACTTTGATAGACTCCTCGTACATCAGTGTCTTGCCCAGGATACCATGATCGCCCATCATTTCACCGTGGTCTGACGTGAATACCACGATGGTATCATCGGCCTTTCCACTTTCCTCCAGGGCTTTCAATATCTTGTGCACCGACCGGTCCACCAGCGTGATGTTGCCCCAGTATCGGGCCATCAACGCGCGCCAGCCGGCCTCGGTTCGCAGGTCGAGCCCGTAGTTCTCGGACTGCATGTAATACGCGGCCATCAGGCGGACTATCAGTGGTGCGTCGGCCGGTGGTTGACGCATGAATCCAGAACCGGTTGGCAAGCTATCGGGGTCATGGTAGTCATTCAAAGGACCGGTGTGCGGTGGATGGGGTTCCAGATAGCTGACGCAGAGGGCAAAAGGCTGGTCGTCGCACTGGTTCTTAATGTAGTCGGCAGCGCGTTCGCCCAGGTACCATGCCTTGGTGCATTCCTCGGGCAGGGACGCTGCGAAGTGTCGCGAGAACACCTGCTGGCCCAGGAGTTGACTATCCGGAGTGTATCCCTTTTCGATCAGGAAGTGGTGGTAATCACTGAGTTCGGATAACAGGCTCGCATCGGAGTAACTGTGTCGATACTGGTCTTCCGTGCCCGCCCACGTCTCGAATCCGTGCTGCGGAAAGATCTCGTCGCCCAGGTGCCACTTGCCCATGTAAGCTGTTTGGTATTCCTCCGGCAGCATCTCGGCGATGGTAGGGACCTCGGCCTTTAGCGGCACGTTGCAGGACGGTACACCCGACATGTGCGGCCAGAGCCCGGTAAGCATAGTGGTCCGTGATGGGCTGCATACCGGCTGACTTACGTATGCATTGTCGAAGACGAAACTGTCCGACGCCAACGCATTGAGCGCCGGGGTTTCGATCTGGCGATTTCCGTAGCAGGCCAACGTGTCAGCTCGTTGCTGGTCGGTAAAAATATAGAGCAGGTTGGGGTTTTTCACGGGTGTCCCTCGCGGTTGGCCTTGGAGCGCGGCGTCAGATTAAACCAGGTCTCGTGGCCGGAGAAAAACCGTTCCAACTCATCGACCATGAAGCGGAAGAAGTGCGGATATTCATCTCCGGTACGCCCGGAGAAGTGCGGTGTCAGAAAAACGTTGGGCAGTCCGATGATTTCGCTGTCTTCCGGTATAGGCTCAGGGTCGAAAACCTCCAGACCCGCGGCAATATCGCCCCGCTTGAGGCGTTCGATCAGGGCCGCGGAGTCGACGATCGCCCCGCGGGAAACATTCACGAAAACCGCTCCCGACGGGATTAGATCCAGCTCCCGCTTTCCAATCATCCCCCGGGTCTTAGGAGTGAGGGGCGCCACGCATACAATCGCGTCGCACTGGGAGAGGACGTTATCCAGCGACGTTTGCAGAAAGTCCAGCGCCTCGGGCAACTCCTGCGGCAGGTAAGGATCGTGGACCCATAGCTCGACCTCAAAGGGACGTAAAAGCTTCATGAGACGCCGCCCCATGTGGCCGCCGCCGATCAACCCCACCCGCTTGCCGGTGAGCATGCCCGCCATGGGCTGAATGAGATTCCGGTCCTGGGTATTTCCGTCGATAATGCGGCGAAATAGTGCGCCGGCATTGCGCATGGAAATCAGCGTCAGCGCCAGGGCCCATTCCGCTACGGGATAGGTCGAGCCGTTAGTCGTATCTACCGTACGAACGCCGCGGGTCCATAGGATGTCCAGGTCGAGGCGCGTGGCAAAGCGGTCGCCTTCCAGCTCGCCGACGAAGCGCAATCGGGGGGCGGCATCCAGAACCGAAGCCTCGATCCTCGGTGCGCCGTGGCAGACAACAAGAGCATCCACGCCGTCCATTTCCTTCGCCAGCTGCGCAGTGGTCTCGGGATCGTCACTGGTATCATAAATACCGCCGCCCTCGCAGGCGAACCACGCCCAATCGGCAAACTTTTCAAGCCGCGCAAGTTCCTTAGGCGGCAGATAGCCATTGCGCACCCGCTCACTGCAGGCGATCAGTATTTGCGGACGGTTCTCCAATGCTTACCTCCTCTACTGACTTTCCTCGTGATCCTTAACTCCTCCGAATACGTTAGCATTCTCCTAACTCAACCGAAGGCTCTGGCATACTGTAACGAACGGGTGGTCATCAGACCGTAGAAGCCTCGTACCTCCGGGTCGGGATGGTCTCGCCAGAGGCTGGTGGGAATCATGGTACCATCGCTGAGCACGGGACCACCGCGATGGCCGTAGTAAATCTGAACGGTCTTGCGCTCGTGCGGGGTGGTCCGTACCGTTGCGGCGTGTAGCACGGACAGGTTGAACAACATGGCGGTCCCCGCCGGGCCGTGGAGATGTACGACGCCGCGCTGGGCGAGTTGTTCCTGTTCCTCCAGAATCGGACCATCGCAGGGTTCCGGAGAAATGGAAAAGCAGTGCGTACCCTCGTGCACATCGGACAGGTATAACATCATCTGCAAAAAGCCGCATCGGTAGGACCGATCCGTCGAATGCGGGCGGTCCCGGTGCCATATCTCCTCGGGCTCACCTTCCCGCGGGACCATGTGACGCAGACAGACTTCCCCCAGGCAACTGGGTCCTTCAAAGATGGTCTCGATCGGGCCGATCAGGCTGGGGTGGCGGATCAGGCCGTCGATCTCCGGCGAGGAGATCAGCGGATCGCAGTTCAGGGTCTGATGACCGTGATTGGAAATGGGACGCCAGAATGAACCCTGTTCGGACCTGTCATGGTCGTACAGGTCGATGAAACGACGCAGCTCGTCGTCCTCAAAAACCTGGCCGAGGCTGACGTATCCGTTATGCCTGAAAAACTCGAGATCTACCATGCGAGGATGCGGTCCGGTAATGGTGTGTTTACTTGCAGAAGAAATGACCATACATTGCATGCGTCAAGTAAATCACTTCAGTAACAGTGGAGTTGGTAGAACTGCATTCCATGGTGGATTTCCACCAGCCCATCCGGAGTACCCTCTATGCCTGAAACAGTCCTCAAAACCGCCCTGATCGGATGCGGCGGCAGGGGGCGAAGTCATCTCGAAGCCGTGAAATCCTTTGACGACCTGCAATTCGTGGCCGTTTGCGATCCGGTGGAGGAAATGCGGGACCGCGTTGCGAAGGAATTCGCCGTCCCACGCCGGTACGACGACATCGAGAGGATGCTGTCGGAAGAGGAGCTGGATCTGGCGGTGGTCGCGACGCCGGCCCACCTGAACGGCGCGTGCGCGCTGCCGGTGATCCAGGCTGGCGTACACACACTTATTGAAAAGCCCCCCGGTCTGTCCGGCGCGGAAACGCAAGGACTTCGCGACGCCGCCAATGCGTCTGGCGCGAAGGTACTGGTCGGTTGGAACCGGCGGTTCCATTCCCTGATCTGCAAGGCGCGCGGCATGATCGAGGAGCGGGGACCGGTTACCCAGATCGTGGCGGAGTTCCACAAGAGCATGACGAGCCTGCGGGAACGCCCCTTCCCGGACCACCTGCTGGACAACTTCATCTACGAGACACCGATCCACGCCGTCGACCTGACCCGGTCGCTGGCCGGTAGTTCCCCCATCGCCGAACTGCACGCCGTAGCCCGACGGGCTACCTCGCGTTACGTCGATGTTTACGCGGCGCTCATCCGCTTCGAAAACGGGTGCGTAGCCCAGCTCACGGCCAATTTCACGACGGACGCCCGACTGGAACGCTACGAAATCCACGGCAGGGACTGTTCGGCTTACCTGGAAGGTGTAAAGGAAGCCGTGGTGCAACGCGACGGGCAAAGGGAAGTGTTCAACGTGGTGGAATCCGGCGGCACGGCCGAACAGGCTCGGTTCCTGGTCGATTGCATCAAGGACGACAGGCCGGTGGATCTCCCCGCGGCGGGACTGGACGAAGCCGTTGAGACCATGAGACTGGCCGATCGTATACGAGAGCAGTTGCGTGATTAATCCAGGCTGAGTTGTGCATCTGATCCAGGCGTGGGATTCTTGACAACAAAACCGGCGTTTGGTAGGATGCTGAATATCACGCTGGGAAAGCACGACACAGTGCGCCGTTTCCCGTGTCGCTTATCCGTGCCGTTTAATCGCTTTGTATGATCTTGCCCACGTGCACGTGGAGGAACCTTTATGTCTTTCTTGCGTACTATCAATCCGGGTATCGCGCTTGCAGCGCTTGTTTACTTCGTCGCCGGCTGCGGCGAAATGGAGGATACGATCGATTCCGACGAACAGCTCAGGTCCCTTGCCCGCGAATCCCTGTCCCAGATCGAAGGCGAACTGACGATGGAAGGGCTGAATGAGCCGGTTGAAGTAGTCCGCGACCAGCACGGCATTCCGCACATCTATGCACAGAACACCGATGACCTCTTCTTCGCCCAGGGCTACGTGATGGCCCAGGACCGCCTGTGGCAGCTGGAAATGTGGCGCAGGTGGCGGGAGGGCCGTCTCGCGGAGATCTTCGGTCCCGAGGCCTTCGATTACGACGCCCGAACGCGGCTCATGATGTATCGCGGACCCTTCGACGACCGGGAATGGACCAGCTACCACGCCGAAGGGGAACGTATCTTCACCGCCTACGCGAACGGGATCAACGCCTATATCGACAGCCACGCGGATGATCTGCCCGTGGAGTTCAAACTGACGGGCATCGAACCCGGCAGGTGGACGAAGGAGACGGTAGTGCGGCGCTGGACCGGGCTTAACTTCCCCAGCGCGGGCAACGACGCAGGGGATGAGATCCGGCTCGCGAGGGCCGTGTCGGAAATCGGCGTCGAGGAAGCCAATCTCCGGGCAGCACCCCTTCCATGGGATGATCTCGTGGTTCCGGAAGGTCTGGATGTGTCCATTATCCCGGAGGACATCGTGGCCGCGATCAGGAAGGGGGAAGGCGATCCCCTCGTACCGGGCCGCCTGCCGCAACTCGAGCTCGTGGAACCGTATCACGGACTCGTGCCGGAGAACCGCCAGGCCGAGGCGCCCACGCCGGAGCAACTCCTCGAGATCGGCAGCAACAACTGGGCCGTGAGCGGCGCCCTGTCCATCACGGGCCAGGTCATGGTCGTCAACGATCCCCACCGGCGCCTGGAGAACCCGTCGCTGCGTTACTACGCCCACTTGAACGCCCCGGGCTGGAACGTGATCGGGGCCAGCGAACCGCCCTTCGTGGGGGTGAACGCCGGTCACAACAACCGCGTCGCCTGGGGGTTCACCTTCGCGGGGGTCGATGTGAACGACGTGTACGTGGAGGAACTTCATCCGGATAATCCCGACATGGTGCGGTGGCAGGACGGCTGGGAACCCCTGCGCGTCATCCGGGAGGAGATCCCGGTGAAGGGCGAAGAGCCCCGCGAGGTCGTGCTGAAGTACAGCCGGCACGGACCGGTATTCTACGAAGATCCTGAGAATAGCGTGGTCTACGCCGTGCGGTCGATCACCCACGAACCGGGCACCGCGCCCTACTTGGGATGCTTCCGCATGGCCCAGGCGGAGAGCGCGGAGGACTTCTTCGAACGCGCCATGTTCTGGAAGGTACCCACCCACAACCTGGTCTTCGGCGACGTAGAGGGCAACATCGCCTTCCAGGTCTCGGCCTTAACGCCGGACCGCGACGGCTGGAACGGAAGGCTTCCGATCCCTGGAGACGGGCGGTACGAGTGGCAGGATTTTCGATCCGACCTGCCCCGTGAGTACAACCCGCAGCGCGGCTGGGTCGGAACCGCGAACAACGATTCCCATCCGCCGGCTTATGAAGGCCGGCCGGTCATGTTCCACTCTTCGAGGGGCGTTGAATACTCCCGGATCGTCCGCATGAGGCAGCTGCTGCAATCCAACCGCAAATATTCCATCGAAGATCACAAGAAAATCCAGTTGGACGCCTATTCCCTCCGGGCCGAGGCCGACATCCCGTCGTTTCGGGGATGGACGTCGGAGGACGAGGAAGTCGAACGGGCCCGTGAACTGGTCGCCAACTGGAATGGCCGGATGAATAAGGACAGCGCCGGTGCGGCGGTCTACTACCGCTGGCGCGCCGAAGCGGAGTCGGCGGCCTACAATCCCGGTACGCCGGATGTCGAGCGTCGCCCGCTCGTAGAAGAAGGCCTGCGCAAGACCGTGGTACGGCTGAAACAAGAACTGGGCGAGGACTGGAGTCAGTGGCGGTACGGACGACTCCAGAGGAGCCCCTTCACCCATCTCCTGACGGATGCCTTCTCCCTGCCAGCCGCAGAGCGGTCCGGCGGTTTCGGCACCATCGCCGCCACGTCGGTGAGCTTTCGGCACATCCTGGACACGGACGACTGGGACCGTTCGGTCTTCATCATAACACCGGGTCAGTCGGGCCAGCCTGAAAGCCCCTATTACGGCAGCCTGCTGGAAACCTGGGCGAACGACGAATACCTCCCGCTGGCGTTCAGCAGGGAGGCCGTGGAAAATATTGCGGGGCATCGACTTACGCTCACCCCGAGATAGAAAGGACAAAGCTTTTTTGGAGTACCGCGTTCTGGGAAAAACCGGTATCGAGGTATCGTGTATCGGCCTGGGTTGCTACCCCATGTCCGGGATGGCGGGCGGAGCGAACTGGACGGGTATCGACGACGATGAATCCATCTCCACCATTCATCACGCGGAATCTCTTGGCATCAACCTTCTCGATACGGCCAATGGATACGGCGCCGGTCACAGCGAGCGGATCATCGGCCGGGCGCTACGGGGCAGGCGGGACCGATACGTGATCGCGACCAAGGTGGGGCCTAAGCGCGAGGACCCAGGTGAGCCAGTACAACGATACATTACCCGGGCCTGCGAGAGCAGCCTGGAACGGCTGCAGACCGACTATATCGATATCTACCAGTTGCACGGCGAACCGGAAGAGGCCGACATGCCGGCGTTGGTCGAGGTGTTGACCCGGCTTGTCGATGAAGGCAAGATCCGTTGCTTCGGTATCTCTACCTACGAAACGGAAATCATCCGGTCGCTGATGGCGCTGGGGAACCTCGCGATGGCCCAGATCGGCTACAGCATCGTAAACCCGGTGGGTTTGGCCGGGATGCAACTCGCGGTAGAGGAGAACCTGGGCACGCTCATACGCGTGCCCCTGGCCCAGGGGGCGCTCACCGGAAAGTACTTCGATTCGCTGTCCCGGTTGGACCAGGCGGACCGCCGGCATCCCCGGTTCGACAATCCGCGTATTCGGTCAGCGCTGAGGAAACTGTCGGCACTGTCCTTCCTGGTTGAAGACGGAGGTCGAACCATGGTGCAGGCTTCCCTCCGCTTCGTGCTGGATACGCCGGGCGTGACGTCCGCGATTCCGGGAGCCAAGAACCGTTCCCAGCTGGAGGAGAATGCTGGGGCGGCGCATCTCCCGCCGTTGACCGTGGATGAACGGTCCCGGGCGTTGGCCATTGGCAGCGAGGCGAACTGGCCGCTGCCGCCCTATACGAAATGGACGTGATGCCCGGTCCTGTACAAGTTGCTTTCAACCGCTAATATCGCAACAGGAATACCTGGAGGAAATACATGCGGCACTTGATGTTATGTATGGTTATATTCTTTTGCACCGGCTGTGGACGGGTGTTCCTGGGAGATACCCAGACTGTCGAAATCAATGTCACGCCCGCCGACGCCCACATCAAGATCCCCGATCGCGTCGACGGTGAAACAAGCCCGTTCACGATTGAGTTGCCGCGCGATGAATCCCACCTGGTGGAAATCTCCAAGCCGGGTTACGAGACGAAATGGGTCGTGTTGCAGAAGGTAAAACTAAGATCGGTGATCGTAGCAGACATCCTGTTTACCCTCGGTATCGGATTGCTGATTGACATCTACTGGGGAACGTGGGAGGGCCTTTCGCCATCGATGGTGGACGTCACGCTCGAACCGGCCAGTGCGCACGGCAGTCCCGCCAAGGTGCCCCTGTTCCTTGCGGACTCCAGGCTGGAGATTTACGACGAGACCGTCCGTATCAGGATCCACACCCTTCGGTGATCAGGATCCACACCCTTCGGTAAGGACAAGCCGCGGGGAGTACATGGTTCTGCTACGATTCTCGTTCCACCCGATACCGCAGAAAGAGTTCCTGTCCGAATTGCCGGGACTCCACCAGCGCCAGACTGGCGGGGCGTCCCGCCGAAAAACCCAATCCGTCCGCGGGCGTCGGCGCGTTACGTCCGCCGATGATCACGGGACAGAGCGTCATGTAGACCTCGTCCACCAGATCCGCTTCGAAAAAGGCCATGTTGACTTCACCGCCGCCCTCCACGACAATACGGTGCATGCCGCGGACGTAGAGTATGTCACATAGAGCGGTGAGGTCCACCGAGTTCTGGCCAACCTGTATGAGCTCAGCCTTGTCTTGAAACGGCGCAAACATCTCGCCTGGAGTCTCCTCCGGGGTCACGATGATCCTTTCGACCTGTTGGTTTTTAAAGTAGCGGCCTTCCGATGGCATCCGCAAAGTTCGGCTCAGTACGATCGAGACAGGATGAGGTGGTCTGCCGTTTTTGACGCGCTCATCCCTGTGCTTCGCACTTTGGATACCCGCGGGTGGGTCTTCGGCTCTCAGCGTACCCGCTCCGATGAGTACGGCATCGGCTTCCGCCCTGATCTCGTCAAGCAGCGCCCGGTCTTTTCTACTCGAAAAGCGCACGGGGCCGCGGCGATCCGGGGAGATCTTTCCGTCCACGCTGGTGGCGTAATTCAGCACGATGTACGGTCTTTGAGCCGAGGTCATCAGGGATATCCACCTCCAGATCATGATTCCATAGGATCACGGTAAAATCTGTCTTGACAGATAGTCGAACCATGTTTACTATGCAGAACGAAATTCTCAAACGAACAAAGACCGAATCCATCCTTTGGGGTGGCATCCGGCAAAGGGCAGCGTCTCCGCGGTCGTTGCGAGATCCCGCTTAAAGCTGCGTCGACCCCCTTTCGGCACCATACGGTTCCCGCCACGTCCAGGCAAATCATCATCGATCCCGCTGAGGTCTCGCGCCCGTATTCGCGCTTGAACGGTCTTTCATGCGGTTTTGTCCGGTACCGTTTCACCTGGACAAGTTACCGGTGAACGGTGGTTGGCTGCAAGTTCAATCACCGGTATCAGCAAATACGTCGTGGCGATGAAAGACCGATTTCGGTGCCGTTACCGGCTTTGTGTGAAGTTGTACGGCGAACCCACTCAAGAGAGGCAGGCAGGAGTGAAAGTAAGAGAGATCAAGCATGGCGACGTAACGGTACTGGAACTGAGCGGACGTATGGCCGAAGGAAGAGATACCGACGCGCTGAGCGAACGCATCAACAAATTGGCCGACAATGGATCCAGGAAGATCATCTTTGACCTGAGCAAGGTGCACTGGATCGACAGTTCGGGTCTGGGACTACTGATCCGGGCGTATACCCGCATGCAGAAAGTGGACGGAGACCTGAAGCTCGCACGGGTAACCCGAAGCGTCAGCAGTCTGCTGCAGATGACCAAGCTGACCACGGTTTTCGCCGTCCACGACACACTGGAAGGCGCTATCGACGCCTTCGGAGCCTGAAAGGACCTGGTAAAGACCGTACCATGTCCGATCGCCAACACGGCAAGGTCCACACCCACGGAAGCCGCACGGCCGAACTCGTGGCGGTAAGCCGGGCACGGCACCTCCTTCGCCACCGGCCGCCCTACATCTTACATGAGAAGATACACTGAACCATGTGGCACAGGTGGCCGGCCCCGGATCCGAGATGGTCTTTGACTACCTGGCCGGAACGGAGTACTTACCTGAATCGGAACGATCCGCGTCCTCCCATCTGAAGAACTACGTCGGCAAACTGGGCGAGCCCATGATCTCGTCCTTCGATCCCGATAAGGTGGAAGAATATCTCAATCCCAGAGTTGAATGGGCGATCCTTGAAAACGACAACCCTTCAGATCAGCAGGAACGGTACGTGGAAGGAAGATCCGACGTATACCGGCTGCCGCCCCTGTTCTGGTGCTTAAATCTGAGAAGAACCTGTTAATCCATACCTGGGGTTAAAGCTCTATTGTAGGGCGCCAAAATCCAGGAAATACACATTAAGTTCTTGCGAATCGTTTATAATTGGTTATGATTAGGTTAGATTACGAATTTCAAACGTTTGTATAACGAGGGGTTTATCGTCCATGCGACCGTCCAGGAGCCATCGCTCTTTACTGCTTTCGTTCCAACTTTAATACTTGATTTCGGCCTGCGTAAGTCCCCAAGTACCTTGACGGAATGGCTTTCTTACGGTATATTGCTGTTCCAACACTTACACATTTCCACTGAATAAATCACACTCAATTAGGCGGATTATCATGTCCAGAATGAGGATTTGCTCGTTCTCCTTAGTCTCGATCGGCCTAGTCGGCCTTCTCGGTCTGGCCAACATTCCCGTATCGGAAGTCCACGCTGATCAACAGCAGGAAGCGGAATTGGACTCCACCTACATGCTGCCCGTGATCGAAGCGGAGGCGATCATCGTAACCGGTACGGCGGTCCGGGCATCCCCGATCGATCTGCCCTACGCGGTTGCCCGCATCGACCGTGAATCGCTGGCAGAACAAGGCGCACCTTCGATGGTCGACCTGTTCAAAAACCTGAGCGCCAGCAGCGGAGTCATAGGCGAGGCCAACAGCTGGTACAACTCAACAGGAAATGAGATCATAGAAACGGTAGCGAACATCAACCTCCGCGGACTCGGCGCTTCACGTACGTTGGTGTTACTAAACGGTAGGCGCCAGACCTATGTCCCAGGCAGGCTCGTTGGGGGCCGTTTCGTCGACGTGAACGCTTTTCCCTCCATATCCATCGAACGCCTGGATATCCTGAAGGAAGGGGCGGGCGCCGTGTACGGTTCGGATGCGATAGCCGGGGTCGCCAACTTCATCACGCGGAGCACATTCGAAGGTTTCGAAGCGGACGTATCCTATGACTATTTCAACTCGGCCGGCGACGCCATGCTCGGCGGAATCTGGGGCGGCAAAGTCGGGTCGTCCAACCTTGTCGTCTCCCTGGAACACAAGCGCCGAAGCAATCTGCGTGCCGAGGAGCGGGACTGGGCGCTTCGCGACTTTCCCGACTGGGGTTGGGGCTGGTCCTGGTACGGGAATCCCGGCGCGTTCATCATACCGGATGGGCTTGTAACCGATGAGAGCGTCCTTTCGGGTGAAGATAGATTCGTCGATCCGGGTTGTTCCGGCATGGGTGGCTACCAGGTGGGCGCCAGTACGTGCCGCTTTCGCTACCAGCCATGGGACAGCATTGTCGAGAAACTCCAGCATACCAGGGGATTTGCAGAGCTCAACGGTTCCTTCGGCGAGACGAACTACCACCTGGAAGCCCTCTACGCCGATGCCCGTCTACCCGAATGGGAGACGACTCCTTCGTTTCCCCCGATCGCCTTTTATGACGGTGTACAGCAAGTACCAGCCGATCACCCCGGCCGTGTGGCCTTCGTAGCAGAAAACCCGACGTATACGAATGCCGCCGGAGTTGAGTTGGACCTTACCGGCGACCAACCCTGGTACTTCTTCGGCCGCCTGGTCGGAAATGCCGGTCCCGGCCGAGTTCAGAGCAAGGAGTCCCGCACACGCCGCCTGGCAGGATCGCTCACGGGTCCGATAGGTGAAAGCAGTATCAGTTACGACCTGGGCATCTCATACTCGGATACGAAAGGAACGTCGCGCCACCCTGCGGAATACGCGTACCGGAAATTCCTGGCCTTCCGCGGGTACGGTGGGGCCAATTGCGGAGTCGAAGCCGTTCCGGACCCGAGTTCGCCTTCCGGTCTGGCCCTCGGAGCCATCCCGAGCGGCATCGCTCCCGGTACCGGGAACTGCTCTTACTTCAATCCATTCAGTAATGGTATCCAATTTGCCGCGCAGCCAGGCGCCGCCTATCAGAGCAGCGCCAATCCGAATTACCGCGCCGATCTGGCGCACAGTCCCGAGTTGACCGGCTGGATAAACGAGAAAGTCGCCATTACGAGCCAGGCCAGCCTGCTGGCGTTAGATGGAGTGCTGAGCGGTGTATTAAGGGAAGGTGTCGCAAGTTACGCCGCCGGTTACCAGTTACGTCGCGTCGGCGTGTCTGCCATGCCCAACGAACCCGGCAACCTGGCCCGGAACCCATGTCGCATACCGGGGGATACCAGTTGCGCGGCCCAAACAGGATCATTCACCTTCACATCGGGGATTCATCCCTATGACGCCAGTCAGACAACCCACGCCGTTTTTGCCGAACTGGCTCTTAAATACGGAGACTGGCTGGATACCCAGGCAGCGCTGCATTTCGAGGATTACGGTTTTGCGAACAGCCTGGATCCGAAGATTTCGATGAGGGCCCAGGTCAACGATTACCTGGCCCTGAGGGGTACGGTTCAGACCACTTTCCGAACGCCCTCTGTGGACGATCTGAATACGGACGTCGTCATCTACACGGATTACGTTGGACCAACGGGCGCCTGGAAAGCCATTGAAAACCGGGGCGTCGAAGATCTCGAACCGGAAGAGGCTTTCACCTATAACGTGGGTGTTATCATCGAAAATGACACGGGTTTCGAGGTGGCGGTGGATTACTGGAATTTCGACTTCAATAATCCCATCGGCGTCATTCCCCATTCCGCCCTGGCCGCGGCATATGTGGATCCATCAACCCGCGCCGCGGTACAGGACCGCATCTATTGTCCCGGCAACAAAAATGACGGAAGTTGCGCCCCGGGAGACATGGAACGAATCAGGATCAATCACATCAACTGGCCCGGACTTAAAACCTCCGGGATAGACTGGCACATTGGTGGACGGCAGGTGGTGGGCAATGGAGCGATCGACGCTCATCTGGACGGCAGCTACACCCTGAACTACACGGTAGACGCCCTCATGCACAACGGCGTGCAGATCGTGGACGAGAAGGAAGCCGTCGGCTTCCTCAACGTGACGAATCCCCTGGCGCCGCCCTTACCTCCGCTGAGAATGCACACCTCGGTCGGGTATCACTGGGACGCCTACAGCGCCATCGCCAGAGGTCACTACATCGCTTCTTACGAGAATGCGGACTATTGGTTTGATTCAGGTCCTGGAGGCGAAGACTGGACCAAGATCGACCCATTCCTGACCTTCGACATGAACTTCCAGTGGCGGATACCCGATGCCGGTGTGATCGCCACCCTGTCGTTGTTGAACCTGGCCGACGCTGCGCCGCCCACAGTCAACCAGGAACTGGCTTTCGATTCGTTGACACACGATCCAAAGGGACGGCGGATCAAGCTGGGGGTGACGTACCGGTTCAGGTAGGCGTGCGAGGGATCACTGAAGGTAGGCGTTGATTCGTCCTCAAAGTCCAAAGTCCAGGACGCTCTCCCGAGTGTCCTGGACTTTATTGCGTTATCGTGACTTCTAAGGGCTTTTCCGAGGGCTTACGATCCGTGATCCTCCTTCACGATCCGTGATCCTCCTTCAGCCACTTGATGAAAGACATCGTCATCAGGACCAGCACCGCGATCAGCGGCAATGCGACGATGAGGGACGCCGACTGGACAGCCCTCAGGCTTTCCGTACCCCCGACGAACATCAGAGATAGTGACACAAAACTAAGTACGATTGCCCAGAAGCAACGGTGCCAGCGTGCGGGTTCCCGAACCTCGGCCTGTTCCCGGGTCGCCACCGACGCCAGGATATAGGACGCCGAGTCCAGGGTGGTGGCGGCGAAGATAATGGCGAGGGTCACAAAAACCAGCAGGAGAGGCACCGCGAATGGGATTACCCGGTCTCCCACGGCTGCTACGGTGGTGATGATCGCCTCCGGGGTCATGTTGCGCGCGACCAGGCCGGTGAGGTCCTGTGATCCCTCCAACTGCAGAAACAGGCCCGTGTTCCCGAGCACCGCGAAGAACATCCAGCAGCCCAGCGAACCGCCGATGATCTCGGCGCCGATCAGTTCACGGATCGTTCGGCCCCGCGAGATCCGCGCCACGAACAACCCCATGAAAGGCGCGAAGGCGATCCACCACGCCCAGTAGAATATGGTCCACTGTTCCGAGAACGTCGCAGCGGAAACCGGACCCGACTTTCCTTCCGCCGCCGCGGCAAAGAGGGATTCCGCCTTAGCAACCGGTTCGAGGTAAAAACTCATCTTGATGAAGTTCTGTACCAGCAGCCCGATGCTGTTGGTAAAGGTGTCGATGATGAACAACGTGGGACCGAAGACGAAGACGAACGACAGCAGCCCGATGGTGAGCCAGAGGTTGATCCCGCTAAGGATACGGATTCCCCGCTGCAACCCGGTATAGACGCTGGTTCCGAAGATCGCGCCCAGGGTAATCACCACCGCGGCGTCCAGCCAGAACTCCCTCTGTACGTCCAGTAGTTCCGATAGGCCTGCCGAAATCATGGGCGTGCTCAGCCCGATAGACGTACCGACCCCACCGAGCAGACCGAACATGAAGAACATGTCGATAACCTTGCCCGGTAATCCCCTCGTGGCCCGATCGCCGATCACACCCGCGCAAGCCGCCGACATGCGCAGGATAGGCCGCCCGCGGTTCCAGAAGAGGTAGGCCAGGGGAAGCGTCGGGATGCAGTAGATGGCCCAGGCCGTGAATCCCCAGTGAAACAGCCCGTAGGTCGCCGCCCACTCCGTTGCCGCTACGGAACGCGGCTCGATACCGAAGGGCGGGCTCGTGTAATAGTATACCCACTCGATGGTACCCCAGTAGAGGACGCTGGCGCCGATCCCTGCACAGAAGATCATGGCGATCCAGCTGGGCAGCGAAAACTCGGGCTTGGCATCGGGTCCACCGAACCGCACGTTCCCGTACTTGCCCAGGGCGTAGTAGACGAGGATTGCGAAGGCGGCGATGGTGAACCAGAGGTAGGCCCATCCCAGGACACGGGTCAGCCAGCCAAAGGCCGCGCTCAGGAGGGCTTCCCCCTCAACGGGAAACAGTACCAGGGGTACCGAGACGCCTACGATCAGCGGGAGCGCGACCCAGAAGATAACCCGGTCGATACTGGGTCCGTGCATGTGTGTTCTCCAGTGCGGCCGTACGGGTGGACTTCACCGTACGGTTGCTCAGTGGGAAATGTTGAGTTGGTGCATGCGTTTATGCAGGGCTTCCCGGGCCTGCAGGTACGGCGCCTCGAGGAAAGCCTCGTGGTCGTCCGCGCCGTGGTGGTGGGTGGTTGTCCCGGGCTTGTGCTGCCAGCTGCGGCGCTTGATGTAGGAAAGTCCCCCCTCGACCAGGCTCAGCATGTACTGGGCGTTTTCCAGGTCGAAGAGGTGATACGGACCGCCGCAGGCGACGTATACGGGTGACGTATGGGCCATGATGCCCCGTCGCCAGCCGTCATGGTGTGGTATGCTCGTGTAGTTCGGTCCCGCGCACCGCGCCGCCAGCCAGGTATGGCCCTCTACCCGGAGGGAGGTCTTCAGCGAGAGGCGCCGCGTCCCATTGTCGTCTTCGGTTGAGGCGACGACCCTTCCCTGCTGCACGATCTCAAGGGTATGGATCGGCAGGGTGGACTCCGCCGAAGCCTCGACTTCGACCGTTCCGCCGTTCCCCGACAACTGAACCGTGTCTCCGATCGGCTGGCCGTTCACCGTAAAACGAAGGATGGGGCCTGCGCTCAGGAAGGTGTTGCCGCCACGCAACGCCTTGCACCAGTTGTCATAGTTAAAGGGCTCGTCCGGAGGAATGTAGGCGTAGGTCCGGTAGATCCCCACGGGCACGTCGCTGGACATCTTGTCCGTTCCGCCCACCAGTGGCAGCCTGTAGCCACAGTTCAGGTACCTGTAGTACTCCAGGTGATTGTACTCGCTGTGAACCAGCATCTCGACGGCGTCGGCGCGGTCCGTGGCGATGAGCACCGCCGGCTCGCAGTTGGGATTGGGTATGTGCGGGATCACGACCGTTCCGCCCTGCCGGTGGCATTCGTCCGCCCAGTACGACAGGGTTGTTTCCAAATTTCCCCCCAGTTCGGCCTCGCTGGGACCGTCCGAACACCAGGGCATAACCGGTTCCTTAAGACCGAGCAGCGTCAGGTGCCCAAGAATGTGCTGCCGGTTCTCCTGGGTCGCGTACACGATGGTGTCGCCGTCCGGGGCCACGTTGGCCGATCCGGTGAACTCCTCGGTGTTCGTGAACAGGCTTCCCCACTGGGACAGAAGGAGGTTGACCACGTTCAGTCCCTCCCCGCTGGCTTCCAGATGTGCGCCCTGGGTGGAGAGAAAATGTACGTGGGTATCCCCGCTGAAATATCGTTCTGCGTTCAAATCGGTCCAGCGCTTTAGCCGGAGGGTCAACTCGCGCTGGCCCGGTTCGATGCGGATGCTCTGGCGAATCGGTTCGTATTCGTAGCCCCGGGCCACGTCCACGTGCACTTCGCCGCGGGGCAGCCATCCCTGGCACTTCCCGTCGATGTAGGCGTAGGACATCTGTCCCAGGCGCACGTCGCCGCCTATGTCCACGTTCCAGGTCTCCAGGTTGGAGTTGACGTGGGCGTGATGGCCGTGCGGCGCGTAGGGAACCCCCCTGCCGGAACGGAAATGTACCCGGCACGGCACGGGCTGTCCCGTCGCGTCGTCCACGACCGTCGTGTGCACCCAGTTTCGGCCCGTATCGATGACCTCGAATCGCACCTTGGAGGTATCCACCGCTTCCCTGGCTTCCAGGTCGCCCCAGTTGGCCGATCCGACCGGCTCTCCATCCTGTTTCACGGTCAACGTGGCCGATGGCGTACCGGCAACGGACACGTGAGCGGGGCTGGACCGGACGCTGTCCGCCTGTCCCCACCCCCTATGGGTATCGTTCATGAAACCTTGCTCGTCCTGGCCGGGCAGCGGATAGGCATAGGTCGCGTAACCCCGGTCCACCTCTATGTCCAGGTTGAAGGGCTTCCGGGCATCTTCGGGATTCTTGAGTTCGATCTGCACGTCCCGCGCCGCCCAGCGGCAGAAGGGGTCTTCATCGAGGTGTCCCAGGGTGATGGCTGCGATGACGAAGGGAGGTCCCCCGGGGGTGATTTCCACGGAAACGATGGATCGGTCGGGTCGAGGGTTGCGCCAGGCCCACAGGTAATAAGCCTGCGGCCAACCCTGCTCGGCTTCCGTCTGCCGGCGGCCGGCATCGTCCCAATCACCTCCGGACCGACTCCACGGGGTCGGTTTCTGGTCCGGTACGCAGAGAAAGGGGTACTGTCCCCACGGCATCGGCATATAGCCGATCTCGAATCGCTCGCGGATCACTACAGACTCTTCCTGCCCGTCGTCCCATCGGAACTTGTACGTCGCCACGGGTAGTCCGACCGGTCCGCCGGCCATGATATCCGAGCGGATCACCGCGTGGGCGAAAACCACGTTAACGGCTGGGCAACCGACCTGTATCGTGACCGGGTCCATTGGACCGTCCACCTGGGAACCAAAACCGATGAAACACTCGGATTCATCGTTCCCGTCACCGATTAGAAACGGCAGACCGTGGAAGCTCCGCATTCCCAGCGGAGGGTCCGCAATGGATTTGTAGACGTGGGGTTTCGTGTTGCAGTTTGCGCTGAGATCCAGGGGTTGGTAGTCCGGCATGGAGGCCTCGTGTACCAGTTAGATCGTCAGGCGAGCATTTTTGCCACGGCGGCATCTACATCATCATACGTCTTGAAAACCGTGTACAGTCTCGTGATGCGGAACAAGTGGTCCAGACGGTCGTTTACACCCGTGAGCACCATCTCCCCGGACCTGGACCTGATCTTTTTCATGGCCGCAATCAGCGAACCCAGTCCCGAACTGTTCATGATGGGCACGCCGGTCAAATCGGTAACGAAGCGTGTGCAGCCGCGGGAGAGGGCATCGTCGATCATCCGGTCCAGCTCAATGCTGTCCCCCTCTTCCCACAACCTGCCTTCGATGCGCAATACGGCGATCTCGTCTTCCAGTGAAACCTCAATATTCATACCCACCTCAATGCTCCGGTCTTCAGGTTCCTCGCATACGTTCTGACGATACGTCCTGAGCCGGGATTACCGATCCTGCTGAATCCTTAAAGGGGCTATTCGAGCTATCCGGACTTCAGGGTTTCGATGGCGTCCTTGACCTCGCCGTATTCTGGGAACCGATCGGTTTCCAACTTGGAGAAGACCGGTGAATCATCGACGGTTACCTCGAACTTGCCTCCACCGGAGGGTACGAGCTGTAACTGCTCGATTTCGTGTTTGTAGTACTCCAGTAATCTCACCGCCAGCCCGGCGGCGTCTTGTTCATAGCTTCAATCGGCGCAGTAAACTATACGTACGACCACCATGTCCTCCTGGAACGAATGTACGTTTGGCAACCTGTTCAAATTCATAGTCAGGGACTATATTAACATTCGGGAATCTTCATGGCAAGGATTCTAAACATCCCTCTCGCTACCCGGTCTCGCTGTTTTTGAGTCTGGCCAACGTATACGAAAACTATACATTGCCGCTTGACAAGACCGATCGATAACGGTATTCTCAGTACGAGGAGGTGATATACAATGCTCGGTAGTTTTGGCACGACAGAACTGATTATCATTCTTGTGATCGTCATGGTCCTCTTTGGTGCGAAGCGGCTCCCTGAACTGGCCAAGGGCCTGGGCCAGGGAATCACTGAGTTCAAAAAAGCACAGAAAAAAGATCCAACCGACGATAATCAGAGGACGTCTGACACCTCCGCCTCCAAGGATGCCTGAAGCCCGTAGTATCGGGCTGTAAGGTATGCGGAAGAGACGGTGCTATGGCGCTAGCCAGGCGGTATGGAATCGTCATCGTTGTTACGTCGCGACTGCACAGGTCGCGTGGTTTCGAGTTCCTCGTATATACACCTTCTGATCCAGTCTCCGGGGAACGTTCAAGCCCTTTATTCCCCAGAATTCACACTCGTTTGCCTCTTCAAATGACCTACAGACAGTGTTCCAGGTAGTCTATTCCTGCGACTGCGCCGGAAACTGTGCAAACCTCCCTTTTTCCTGAAACGCGCATTTCTTCGACTTTTTTCGCTCAAGAACGTTGAAACCCATAAAACGCCCTTGTTTGTTTTAATACGTACAGCAGCGGTGGGGGCAGGATCTGGCTGGAAACCGCCAATGGCAACATCGATATCCGTCAGCGTAAGCCCCGCTGACCGCTCAACCCGTCTCGAGGATGACCCGCCGCGCGGCGGCGATGCCCGCGCCGGATTCGAAGTCGTACCCTTGGCGGCTCAGGCCGTGCTCGAGGGCCGATACGGCGACCAGCATGTCCGAAGGGGTGATGTCGTAGCCCAGGTGGGCGATGCGGATGATCTTGCCAGTATAATGCTCCATTCCGTTGGCGATAATCACACTACATTCGTTCTTGATCGTCTTGAGTAGCGCCGATCCGTCGATGCCCTCCGGCATGGTCACCGAGGTGAGGACGTTCGACGGTCTGCTTGCGAACAGTTCCAGGCCGAGTGCAGCGACGCCCGCGCGGGTGACGAGGGCGTTTCTCTCGTGGATCCTGTAGATTTCCTCCAGGCCAAGCTCCTTCATCAGCCTCAGTGATTCGGCCAGCCCCATGAGCAGGGAAACAGCCGGCGTATAGGGTGTGAGCCCTTTATTGAGGGAATTCTTTGCACGTTTCAGATTGAGATAATATGACGGAAGGGTGCTTCTTTCGATAGCCTGCCACGCCCGTTCGCTGACGCTGATGAAGGCGAGTCCGGGCGGGATCATGAGTGCCTTCTGCGAACCTGTCAGGGCCACGTCGACGTGCCAGTCGTCCGTCCTGAGCTCGTTGGCGCCCAGGCCGCTGATGGCGTCGACGACGAAGTAGCAGCCGTGGTTTCGGGCGACGCGTCCCAGGGCTTCGACGTCGTGGAGCACACCCGTCGATGTTTCACTATGAGTAGCCAGAATGGCCTCGAAGGGTCCTTGTTCCCCCACGACACGGTCGATTTCATCAGGGTCCGCGGCCTTTCCCCACTCCACATCGAAGGGGAGCGCGTCCAGGCCGAAGGTCTCGCACAGTTCGACCCACCTGCCGCCGAACTTCCCTCCGCAAATCGCCAGCACCCGGTCTCCCGGTGACAGCAGGTTGACGACCGCGGCCTCCATGGCTCCGCTGCCGGATGCCGTGAGCACGAGTACGTCGTTTTTTGTTTGAAAGACGTGCTTGAGACCCGCCGTGACCTGTCTAAGCAGATCGCTGAATTCGCTGGAACGGTGGGTGAGGACCGGTTCCGACATTTTCTGCACGACACGGTCGGGAACCGGCGTGGGTCCGGGGGCGAAGTTGGTAACCTTCACGCGATCTCCCGTTAAAGCGCGGTCAACGCGATCTGGGCATCCCGGGCATATGGTGTGGATTCGTAGGATTCGACTACGCGGTCGTAAAGGGCCCTGGCCTCTTCTTTCTTATCCGCGGCCTTGTAACACCGCGCGGCATCGAGCAGAAACCCGGCGGCGAGGTAGCTGTCGGGGTCTTCCTCCGCCAGGTCGAGGTATTGATGGGCCGCATCCTCGTATTTCTCTTCCTCTTCGTCGCAGGCGGCAAGGCCCGATCGGGCAGTCACCTTGTACAGGGCATCCTCATCACCGTAATCGTCCAGGTAAGCACGGTAATTCGTACGCGCCTTTTCGTAGTCGCCGGTGTTAAAACAGGCATTTGCCAATTCTATCGTGGCCTCGAGGGCAAGCGCGGTCCCGCCGTACTCGTCCAAGAGCCGTTCGAATATGGGTATGGCGTCCTCGTACCGATTGTCCTGCATCGCTGTCTGGCCTGGCGCGAATACTTTGCCCGCCTCGACCAGGTTATCGGCCTGCGAATTCGTCCAGTAATAACCCCCGGCGATACAGACGATCACCACAGCGGCTCCAATGATAAGGGGCCACTTGTACTTGTCGATTTCATTGCTCGTCTCGAACAGCCAGAGTATGAAACGGTCTTGCTTCATCTCTCGGCGGCTGATACGCCGTCTAGTTCTTGCCATTTCGCACGATCCTCCAGGACTCCACCACGTTTGATTTCTGGACTTCTCCACCCGTAAATTTCATAGCTGCGCAGGCGATCGTTCAACTGTTTTGACCGCTATGGCACAGCCTATCACATATAAGCGAATCGGAGCTTTTCGTCAAGCGCTTTCTATGGAGTTTTAGCTTGACAATAACCGCCCCTGGCGTATTTTACGAAGCACTGGTAGGGGTTTCAACGTGACGAAATCCAGCCCGTTCGTGATCGGGTGATCACGTCCCCGGTTGGGGTGCGTGCGTTTTTTAAAAAAGGAGAGGGCCGATGAAACTGTCGGGTGCGGAAATAGTCATAGAGTGTTTGAAGAAAGAGGGAGTGGGCCTGGTCTTCGGATACCCGGGCGGTGTGGTGATCCCGACCTATGACGTGATCCAGCGCACTACCGACATTAAGCACATCCTGGTACGCCACGAGCAGGGCGCGACCCACATGGCCGACGGCTACGCCCGGGCGACCGGCAATCCCGGCGTCGTGCTCGTCTCCTCCGGCCCCGGCGCAACCAACACGGTAACGGGCATCGCGACGGCCTACATGGATTCGATCCCCATGATCGTGATCACGGGACAGGTACCTGTTCACCTCATCGGGAACGACGCTTTCCAGGAATCGGACACGGTGGGCATCACACGGCCGATCACCAAGCACAATTTTCTCATCAAGGAAACGGAAGATATCGCGCAGGTATTCGCCGAGGCGTTCCACATCGCGACTACGGGCCGACCCGGTCCCGTTCTGATCGACGTCCCCAAAGACGTCCAGATCGGTACAGCCGAGTTCTCATACCCGGAACGGCCGGATATAAGGGGATACAAACCGCGGACAGAGGGGCACCCCAGGCAGATCCGCAAAGCGGCGGAAATGCTCACTTCCTCCAGGAAACCCGTGATCTACGTCGGGGGCGGTGCGATTATCTCGGAAGCGTCTGAAGAAGTAAGAACGCTGGCCCGCAAGCTCAATGCACCGGTCACGACCACGCTGATGGGACTCGGCGCCTATCCGGAATCAGACCCGCTGTCGTTGAAGATGCTTGGCATGCACGGGACCTGGTACGCGAACACGGCGGTGATGATGTGCGATCTGCTCGTCTGTATAGGCGCTCGTTTCGACGACCGGGTGACAGGCAAGTTGGAAGAGTTTTCGCCCAATTCGAAAAAAATCCATATCGACATCGATCCGTCTTCCCTGAACAAGAACGTACGGGTGGATCTGCCGATCGTAGGGGACGTGAAGCATGTGCTGCAACAACTGATTCCCCTGGTTGAGCGGGCCGACACGGAAGAATGGCTGAAGCTGATCGACGAATGGAAGCGGGATCACCCGCTGACCTACGAGAACACGATCGGGCTGCACGAGGAAGGGCTGGAAGGGATCGACGGGGAGATCGCCGAGACGGAGACGAAACATCTGCCGCTTAGGGCCCAGTACGCCATTGAGCGTATCGGCCAGTTGACGAATGGCGAGGCCTTCGTGGTAACCGACGTAGGCCAGCACCAGATGTGGGCGGCCCAGTGGTACGGCTTCTCCAACCCCCGGTCCATGATCACTTCCGGCGGGCTCGGCACCATGGGATTCGGACTGCCCGCGGGGATCGGCGCCCAGTTTGCCAATCCGGAACGCGATGTCATCGTGTTCTCGGGCGACGGCAGCATTCAGATGAACATCCAGGAGATGGCCACGGCCGTGGCCTGCCGGCTGCCTATCAAGATCGTCCTGCTGAACAACGGTTTCCTCGGCATGGTGCGGCAGTGGCAGGACATGTTCTATGCGCGGCGCTATTCGGAAGTCGACCTGCGGGACTCAAACCCGGATTTCGTGAAACTGGCGGAAGCTTACGGTGCCGTCGGCATGCGGGTCTTCAAGGATGAAGACGTGGACGGAGCGTGGCAGGAGGCCTGCAAAATCAAAGACCGGCCCGTACTGCTCGACGTGGTCATACCCGAAGAAGACAACGTGTATCCCATGATCCCGGCAGGGGCGGCATCCCACGAGATGATCGAAAAATAACTCGGCTAGGAGTACATCGCTTTATGAAACGCCATACCATAACCATGGTCGTTGAAAACCGGTTCGGTGTCCTGTCCCGCATTTCGGGGCTGTTCAGCGGTCGCGGGTTCAACATCGACAGCATCGCGGTCGGCGAAGCCGCGGAACCCGGCACGGCTCGCATGACCGTCGTCACCCAGGGTGACCGGACGATCATCGAACAGATCATCAAGCAGCTGAACAGGCTGGTGGACGTGATTCGGGTTGTGGACCTGACCGACGAGAATTTCATCAACCGTGAACTCGCCCTGATCAAGGTGAACGCGAGCCAGGTTACGAGGCAGGAAATCGTTCAGATCGCGGACATCTTCAAGGCGAAAGTCGTCGACATAAATCAGAAGACGCTCATGTTGGAAGCCACGGGCAACGAAGACAAGATCGACGCCATCATCAGCATGGTGCGCCCCTTTGGCCTGCGTGAAGTCGCAAGGACCGGACGCATCGCCCTGGCCCGCGAGTCCATGAGCAAGGATACCCCGTCACCGGAAGTGCCTCTTCCCGTCTGGGAAAAGGAACGAAAGAAGATCACCGCCGACCTGGCCTAACTGCCGGTCCGGCCTGAAGGAGAACCAATGGCACGTCTGTATTACGATCAGGACGCCGATCTTGGAATGCTGGATAGCAAGACCATCGCGGTCATCGGTTATGGCAGCCAGGGACACGCCCACGCCCTTTCCCTGCGTGACTCGGGTCTGAACGTCATCGTGGGACTGCGTGAAGGTCCTTCGTGGGACAAGGCCGTCGAGGACGGATTCGAACCCCGTACCGTGGAACAGGCTTCCGCCGAGGCCGACATCATCATGATGCTGGTCAACGACGAACTGCAGTCTCGACTTTTTAACGCATACGTTGCGCCGAACCTGGCGGAAGGCAACGCCATAGCCTTCGCCCACGGTTTCAACATCCATTTCAACCAGATCGTCCCACCTGAAAACGTGGACGTCTTCATGGTCGCGCCGAAGGGTCCGGGACACCTCGTGCGCCGGGTATTCGAGGAAGGCGGCGGAGTGCCCTGCCTGCTGGCGGTATACCAGGATCACACGGGCAGAGCCAGGGATATCGGCCTGGCCTACGCCAAGGGGATCGGCGGTACCCGCGGCGGCGTCATCGAGACGACCTTTCAAGAAGAGACGGAAACCGACCTGTTCGGGGAACAGTCCGTACTCTGTGGCGGTACTTCAGAACTCGTCTTGGCCGGATTCGAGACCCTGGTCGAGGCCGGGTACCAGCCCGAGATCGCCTATTTCGAGTGCCTCCACGAACTGAAGCTCATCGTGGACCTGATGTACGAGGGCGGGATTGAGGGCATGCGATATTCCATCAGCAACACGGCCGAATACGGTGACCTGACCCGCGGCCCGAGGATCGTGAACGAAGATACCCGAGCCGAGATGAAGCGCATTCTCGCCGAGATCCAGTCCGGATCGTTCGCCAAGGAATGGATGCTCGAAAACCAGGCCAACAGCCCCACCATGCACGCGCTTCGACGCAACGCATCGGAGAAGAAGATCGTAGAGGTCGGGCGTCAGTTGCGGAAAATGATGAGCTGGATCGAAGAGAACCGGTAAAGCGCCCCGGCCGCCTGAACGCAGAATGCCAACAGGAGCATGCGGCGATGCGAAAAGTAGACATCTTCGACACCACCCTGCGCGATGGGGAACAGGTGCCCGGCGCCTCGTTGAACCGGGATGAGAAAATCCTGGTAGCCCGCCAGCTGGCCGAACTCGGAGTCGACGTGATCGAGGCGGGGTTCGCCGCTTCTTCACCCGGCGATTTCGCCGCCGTGAAATCTATTGCCGAACAGGTTGAAGGCCCGGTTATCACCGCGCTTGCCAGGGCGGTCAAATCGGACATCGTGGCCGTGGCCGAGGCCGTGAAACCCGCGAAACGATCCAGGATCCATATCGTGCTGGGCACGTCGGACACCCACCTGAAGCACAAGTTCCGCAAGTCCCGCCAGCAGATCATGGGCATGGGCGTGGACGCCGTAAAATTCGCCAAGGATCTGTGCGAGGATGTCGAGTACTCGACCGAAGACGCCTCCCGGAGCGATTTCGATTACCTGTGCCAGACCGTCGAAGCGGTCATCAACGCCGGCGCCACAGTCGTAAATATCCCCGACACGGTGGGATACGCCGTCCCCGAACAGTGGGGCAACCTGATTTCCCGCATCATTGAAACCGTACCGAACATCAAGAAGGCCAAGGTGAGCGTGCACTGTCACAACGACCTGGGCATGGCGACGGCCAATTCCCTGGCAGCCATCAAGGCGGGCGCGGAGCAGGTCGAATGCACCATGAACGGCGTGGGCGAACGGGCGGGCAACGCCTCCCTGGAAGAGATCGTCATGGCCGTCAAGATGCGCGGGGATTTCTACAATGCGCGCACCGACATAGAAACTACGCAGATTTATGCCACCAGCCTGCTGGTGCGTGACCTCATGCACATGCCCGTGCAGCGCAACAAGGCGATCGTGGGCAGCAACGCTTTCGCCCACTCTTCCGGTATTCACCAGGATGGGTTTCTCAAGCACCGGGAGAACTACGAAATCATGCACCCTTCGGATGTTGGCATAGAGAAGAGTGACATCGTCCTGACGGCGAGATCAGGCCGGCATGCCTTGAGACACCGGCTTGAACTGCTGGGCTACACGTACAACGAGGATCAGAAAGAAGAGTTCGAAAAAATCCACGTGCGCTTTCTGAACGTGGCGGACCGGCAAAAGGAAGTGGCCGACGAAGACCTGCACGGGATCGTAAGCGACTCGCCCGTCGAAGTGCCCGAACAGTACCTGCTCGAGGATTTCCGGGTGACCTCCTCGCACTCCGGCCAGGCCAATGCGAGCGTCCGCCTTCACGTCAGCGGCGAAACGATCGAAGAAGCGGGCACGGGCGAGAACCTCATCCTCGCCGCCCTGAACGCCGTAGACAAGATCACCAAGCTGCCCACTTACGTGAAGGATATCCAGACTTCTTCGAACGGCCGCGATGGCGCTCACCACGTCCAGGTGAGCGTGGGCTTCCACGACCAGTCCTTCAACAGCCACGCCTCGGATACCGACGTCGTAAAAGCCAGCATACAGGCTTACCTGCATTCCCTCAATCAACTCGTTGCCCGGCACAGCGGGCTGAAAGTCGATTAATCCAACCCCAGATTCCCAATTAAAATACGCAGGAGGAACTCTTGTACAATATCGCGGTCATTCCGGGCGACGGGACCGGTCCGGAGGTCGTGCGTGAAGGGCTGAAAGTGCTCAAAGCGGCCTCGGAAAAGTTTTCATTCAACTATGAACTCACGGAATACGATTTCGGTGGAGAAAGATACCTGAGGACGGGAGACATCCTGCCGCGGGAGGGACTGGCTGAGCTGGGACACTACGACGCCATCTACCTCGGCGCCATCGGACACCCGGACTGCCCGCCGGGCCTGCTGGAAAAGGGCATTCTCCTCACCATCCGTTTTGAACTGGACCTGTATATCAACCTGCGGCCCGTCAAGCTGTATCCCGGTGTGGACTGCCCGCTCAAGGACAAGGGGCCGGCAGATATCGACTTCGTCGTGGTCCGGGAAAACACCGAGGACCTGTACGTTGGCGTCGGCGGCGTTTACAAGAAGGGCACGCCCGACGAGGTCGCGGTGCAGGAATCCATCAATACCCGCAAGGGCGTGGAACGCTGCATCCGCTTCGCCTTCGAGACGGCGAAGACGCGCAACAGACAGAACAAGGTGACCCTCTGCGCCAAGACCAACGTGCTGACCTATGCCCACGACCTCTGGGAACGGGTGTTCTACGAAGTCGCCGAGGAATATCCGGGCATCACCGCCGATTATGCCCACGTGGACGCGACATGCATGTGGATGGTTAAGAATCCCGAGTGGTTCGACGTCATCGTGACGACGAACATGTTCGGAGATATCATCACCGACCTGGGTGCCATGATCCAGGGCGGCATGGGCGTCGCCGCGGGAGGCAACATCAACCCCGAGGGCACCTCGATGTTCGAACCCATCGGGGGTTCGGCGCCGAAATACACGGACCAGAACGTGATCAATCCCATCGCGGCGATCGCGTCCTGCCAGATGATGCTGGCGCAGTTGGGCGAAGCGCAGGCCGCCGATGCCGTGGAGCGCGCCATCATCGACGTCGTGAGCACCAAGATGAAGAGCATGGACGCGGGCAGGATGGGATACGGAACCAGCGAAGTCGGCGACCTCGTGGCCGACGCAGTCAACTGAGTTACCGGATAGGTTAGATCAAAACTTAGTAGTAAAAAACCCTCCAGCAACCGGAGGGTTTTTTACTTTATCACATCCGAATCCCGCCACTGCGCCAAGTCTCCTGATGATGAGCCCAGCAGCGACTGAAGAACCTGGTCCGTGTGTTCGCCCAGGGCGGGCGCATGCCTGGTGATTTCCGGTGGGGTGTCCGATAGTTTGAGCGGAGAGCCGGCCATGCGCAGCGGTCCGGCGATGGGATGCAGGATCTGCACGATCATATCCCGGGCCAGCACCTGGGGATCTTCCACGACCTGCTGGATGTTCTGTATAGGGCCGCAGGGAATCTCGGCCGAATCCAAAGATTTCAGCCATACCTCTGTAGTTCGTTCCGTGAAGATCTCGCTCAACACCGTGTGAAGTTCGGCATGATGCTCCGTGCGCAGGTTGTTATCCCTGAACCGTTCGTCGACGGCCAGGTCCTCCCGGCCAATGACTTCACACAACCGGCGCCAGAGGACGTTGTTGCCCGCCGCGATCATGATCCAGCCGTCCCGGGTCTCGACGGCCTGGAAGGGTGTGATGGATGGATGCCTGGCCCCGAGTGGTTCCGGTACGGTGTCCGTCATGTCGAACCTGGCAATGGCGTTTTCCAGCAGGGCGACCTGGCAGTCCAGCATGCCGATGTCCACCATTTGTCCCGTGCCGGTCTGCGTACGGGTGAACAGCGCTGTAAGAATACCTATACACGAGTATAGTGCCGCGGCGATGTCTCCAATGGAGACGCCCACCCGGACGGGAGGGCGGTCCGGTTCGCCTGTTATGCTGACGATGCCGCCCATGCCCTGGATGATCATGTCGTAGGCGCCGCGCCGGGCGTAGGGTCCGGTCTGCCCGAATCCGGAACAGGCCGCGTAGATCAGTCCCGGGAATTTGGATCGCAGGGTCTCGTAGTCCAATCCGAGCTTTTTCATCACGCCGGGGCGGAAGTTTTCCACCAGGACGTCCGACTTTTCAATCAACCCAAGCAGGATATCCCGTCCCGTGGGATGCTTCAGGTCGATCGCTATGCTCTTCTTCCCCCGGTTGACATTCTCGAAATACCCGCTCACGCCCTCTTTGAAGGGACCGAATCCCCTCGCCTCGTCCCCGCCGAAGGGTTCGACCTTGATCACTTCGGCTCCCAAGTCTCCCAGGGTCATGGTCGTGAAGGGACCCGCGAGCACCCGGGTCAGGTCGATGACGCGTATGTCCGTGAGTGCGCCCATGGAATCGTTACCGGTTATGTTTGGGATCAGTCCGTCAGGACCTGGCATCCACCGTTGTCAATGGAGAGTATCCGGAATTGCCCGGAGACACCGTGCCGGGCGAAAGCCCCGGTCATGGCCGCACCGATCCGTTCGTGGTTTGCCGTCGCAAGGGCGATGACCGTCGGACCTGCGCCGCTGAGCGCCGCACCGTGGGCGCCGGCATCTAGGGCCTCCCCGGTGACCTCCGCCAGTCCGGGAACCAGGTGCTGCCGGTAGGGTTGGTGCAGGCGGTCGGCCATGCCATCCCTGAGCAGGGCGTAGTTTCCCGTCAGCATGCCCCCCACGAGCAGTCCCACGCTGCACAGGTTGTAGACCGCGTCTTCCATGGATACCGCTTCAGGAAGGACGCCGCGGGCTACTTTCGTGTCGAGGGTAAATTCCGGAATGGCCACGATGGCCTTAATTGCGGCAGGCACCGGGAAGGTCTGGTACACAATCGTTCCCGAACGCTCGCCGCTAATGGAGAGTCCGCCGAGTAACGAAGGAACGACATTATCCGGGTGACCTTCCAGGTCGGAGCAGATCCGGAGGAGTTCGGATGTGCCAAGCGGCCGTCCCGCGAGTTCGTTGGCTGCCACGGCGCCCGCCACGATAGCGACCCCGCTGCTGCCCATGCCGCGCGACACGGGAATGGCGTGGTGCATATGGACACGGAGACCGGAGGGCTGCCATTTCGCGGCGTCGAAAACGGCCCGTGCGGAGACGATGCACAGGTTGCCTTCATCTCGGGGTACCGCGTCGGCCCCTTCGCCCTCAACGACCACATCCAGACCGGATTCCGTGTCTGAAAACTTCACCGTGTTGTATAGACCGAGGGCCATTCCGGCGCAGTCGTAGCCTGAGCCCAGATTGCCGGTGGTCGCGGGTACACGCACCCGCACGGAGGACATTAGCCGTTGTCCCGCGGACTGCCTAGACCGCCCGCGATGGCGGGAACGATTGAAACCCGGTCTCCCGCCTTCACCGTGGTATCGGTACCGTTCAGAAACCGGATATCTTCTTCGTTAATGTAGATGTTTATAAACCGCCGCACTTTCCCGGACTCGTCGCAGATGCGATCACGGATTCCGGGATAGGATGCCTCCATGTTCCCGATCAGCGATTCGACGGTCTCGCCGTCGATTTCGACTTCGGACTGGTTGCCGGTCAACTTGCGCAGCGGTGTTGGAATTCGAACGGTAACGGCCATCTAACGGTTCCTCCTCTTAATCACCATGTCCTTCGAAGTATTCTCGGATGCTCAGGTATCTCTCGCCTGTATCGCACAGGATGGTCACGATCCTGCCTTCTCCCAGGTTCTTTGCCACCTTCAGGCTGGCGCATACGTTGGCGCCTGCCGATATGCCCACCAGAAGCCCTTCCACCAGGCCCAGGCGGCGAGCCGTCTGGTATGCTTCCTCGTCGTCGATCATCACTACCTCGTCTATAATCGACTTATCCAGGATATCTGGAATGAACCCGGCGCCGATCCCTTGAATGGCGTGCACGAGGCTCTCCACGGGTTTGCCCGATATAACTGGCGACAGCGACGGTTCCACCGCAATCACGCGAATGCGTTCGTCTTTTTCTTTCAGAAACTGACCCACGCCCGTCAGCGTACCGCCGGTGCCTACGGCGGCGACGAAAACGTCGATTCTGCCTTCGGTCGCTTCCCAGATCTCTTCGGCCGTGGTCTGCCGGTGGATTTCGACGTTGGCGGGATTCTTGAACTGCTGGGGCATAAAGTAGTCCGGATGCTCGCTAAGTATCTCCTCCGCCTTCTGAACGGCGCCGGCCATGCCCAGCATGCCCTGCGTCAGGACCAGTTCCGCTCCGTACGAGGTCAGCAGCACACGCCTTTCCATGCTCATGTTATCCGGCATGACGAGAATGACCTTGTAGCCCTTTACCGCGGCCACCATGCTCAGGCCGAGTCCCGTGTTGCCGCTCGTCGGCTCCACGATCGTACCGCCCGGTTTGAGTACGCCGCGACGCTCGGCGTCCACGATCATGTTCAGGCCCACGCGGTCCTTGACGCTGCCGCCGGGGTTGTCCGATTCGAGCTTGCCGAGCAGATCGACTCCTGAAACTTCGTTTATCCGTCCCAGGCGAACCAATGGCGTATGGCCGACAAGATCGAGCGCGCTGTTGTAGATTCCGTTCCCGGACATCAAGGGCTGCCCTTCAAATGTAGTACATGGACAGGCTCTTTTGCGCCTGCTTGGAAATGTCTTCGAAGGTGATGCCGTTCATGATTTCGCCGAGTTTTTCCTGCACGCCCAGCCAAACGTCCTTCAATACGTGCTGTCCGCTCAGCTGGTCGGTCATTTCCGTGTCGTCGGACAGGCTTTCTATGGATATCAAGGCACCGTCCATCGCCCGTATGACGTCACCCAGCGAGATCTCGCCCGGAGCCTTGGCGAGTGAGTAACCGCCGGTCGCCCCGCGCTTGCTCCTGACCAGACCGGCGCGTTGTAACTGCAGGAGGATCTGTACGAGGTATTTTTCCGGAATGGACTGTCTGACGGCGATGTCGCTGATATGGATGACTTCCGCCTTATCGTGATATCGCGTCAACTCCAACACCGCCCTGCACGCATACTCCGCTTTGGCTGAAACCCGCATGCGTCCTCCCTGGCCAATGGGCTTTAGTTTACTAACTTAGTCAACATGATAGGATGAGGGCGGCACGGAGTCAAGCAATTTAGAATCTGGAAGGCGGATCAGGCGAAGAGACGGGTATGGTATTCCAGGTACCGGGTCGGATCCAATGGCTCCATGCGCAGGTCTTCAGGATCCGCTCCGCCCACGGCTTCACGAGGGGCGAGTCCGACCAGTTCGCTTTCCATAACCTCGATACCCCGGGCGACGGCGATGCGTGCTACCGCATGATAGGCCTCGGCCATGTTCGTCTTTCGGTAGTCGGTCAGATTCATGGATACCTGGGCGAGGCGCCTTTCCGGTAGAAACAGTCCGAGGGCCCGGACACCGGGCAGGCCATTGTTTTTCTCCCGGATTTCGTGGGCGATCGCACGGGCGACGCGCACGTCGTCGGTATCCAGGTTGACGTTGTAGGCGACGAGTATTTCGCGGACGCCCACCGCCGTAGCGCCGGCAGAAACGTGGATCGCTCCCGGTCCGGCGTCGGGCACTCGATCAGAGTCCCGTTGTATTTCCCCTTCCAGTCTCTCGAATCCCCCGCTGCGGATCGCAGGGAGATCACCGCGCCGCGCACTGAGAGCGGCGTGCCCGTAGAAATATACCGGGATCTGGAGGGACTGACCGATCTGACGACCGCATTGCCGCGCGAGGGAGACGCAGTCGTCCGTCGTATAGCAGGAGAGGGGAATGAAGGGGACGACATCCGTGGCGCCGATGCGAGGATGAACGCCTCGGTGCCGTCTGAGATCGATCAGGTTCCGGGCTATTCTGCAGGCTTCGTAAGCTCCCTTTGCCACGTCTTTGGGGGAACCCATGAAGGTGATCACGGAGCGGTTGTGATCCGCGTCCATTTCCATGCCGGCCAGGTGAACGCCATCGGTGGCGGCGATACCAGCGGCAATGGCCTCCACGATGCCCGAATCGCGCCCTTCACTGAAATTGGGCACGCACTCGACAAGGGGCTTCATCAGAGGATGCCGTATTTTTGAAAGGCGGCGGTGGCGGACATACCGTTCTTCAGGGCTTCCCTGACCTCTTTCTCCTCGGCAGCCTTTTCAAACGCCGCTTTCAGCGCCTGGTCTTCGACCGCCCGGGGCACAACCACGACCCCGTCGAAATCCCCGAATACCAGATCGCCCGGACACACCTTCACGCCACCACATTCGATGGTAGTATTGTAGGCGATGACATCGCTTCTTCCCTTCGAATCATAGGGTGCGATGCCGCGGACGAATAGCGGAAACTCCATGGCGGCAATCGCCTGCGAATCCCGGGTAAAACCATCTATCACGGCTCCTTGCGCGCCCCTGACCTCCGCTGCGGTCGAGAGGAGTTCGCCCCAGAGACTGCTTCGCTTCGTGCCGTTGGTCTGGGCCACCATGACGTCTCCGGGCTTCAGGGCGTCCACGGCTTCCAATTCCAACTTGTAGGGTTCGTCGGGAATCTCGTACACGTCCACGGACAACACGGTCAGCGCACGTCCCACCGCGACCGCGTCGGGATACAGGGGCCTGATGTCGTGTCTCAGGATCTGATCGCGATAGCCGCAGCCATCCAGGGCATCTGCGATCACGGCCGAAAACAGCTTCTGTTTCATCTCTTCGAAGAGTTCACTGCTCAATATCGGGTCTCCTTGCAGAGCGTACTTAGAAACGGCGCGCCCTTGCGTGTTACGGGTCTTTATTAAAAGTCAGGACCACGTCAATTCGTCGGTTCTGATCCCTGCCCGTACGCGTATTGTTGCTGGCGATGGGCTGGGCACTTCCAAAACCGGAAGCGGTCATACGCTCGTCCGAAATCCCGCCGCTGACTGCAAGAAACTCCATGACAGCGTCCGCTCGGGACTTCGACAGGGAGATGTTCGTGTCCTCTTTCCCGGTGGCATCGGTATGTCCCTCCACGGCGGCGAGGGTTTGGGGATACAGCGCGAGGAATGCCCCGAGTTTCGTCAACAGCCCGCTCCCTCCCCCGGGTATATTCGTTTTACCCGCCTGGAAAGAAAGACCAATGAGTCGCAGGGTAAGCTGATCGGGCTCTCTCACCACGACCACCTCGCGGTCCGAAAACCGCTCCCGGGCCTGGGCGGCAGCATCCAGCTGGGTCTTCTCATAGAGATAGTCCCGGAGCTCCCGGCGTTCCCGGTCCAGTTCTTCCTTTCTCCGCTGTAGATCACGCTGGTAGTCCTCCACCATGGACGAAAGGCTGATCTGTTGTTGTTCGATCGCCTGGCTCAGGGAATCGACCGCAGCGCTAAGCGAGGCGGTATTCCCTTCCGCGCGTTGGACCTGGAGGACGAGCGAATCCTGTCTGGCGGTCAGCGTGCGTAAACTTTCCGTCAGAATCGTCTGTGGATCGTCTGTCAGGAAATCAGCGTAAATCCCTGCCAAGTTGGCGGCCTGCCGGGAGAGATCCTCGCTCGACAACAGAATGCGTTCCCAGTTGGCTGGATCACGGCGGAGCGAATCGATCCGGGCGGCCATCTGTATGGCACGTCTCGCGGCGTAGTCGGCGTCCTGGGCCTTATTGCGCAATGCGACGGACAGGGGTTCTCCACGATCAAGGGCGCTGGTCACTTCGTCAATCAACTGTCGTGCCCGGTCAAAGGACGCCGGGGCGAACCGGTCCCAGTCCTTCCTCACGGCTTCTGCCAGTCCTATCCTCGCCGGTCCGATGAGCGACATCTCGAGCACCGATGTCCTGGCATCATCGTAGAGCATCGCCGCCTCCTGCCCCTGGACAAAGGCATCAGAGACCCGGTCGTCCTCCAGCCTGGAGATGGCCCGGTCGAGGCGTTTCTCGGCTTCCTCATACGAATCCGGAACAATCGCCGGGGCATTTGCCCGCTGGGCCGCCGCCCGTTTCTCGAGCGGAATCATCAGCACCTCGTTCACGCGCTCCAGTCTTTCCCGCGCAAAAATCAGGGCAGCGTCGAATTCCGTATAAGCCCTTTGAATCTCCCGTGTCGAATCGCCGTCCCGGATGGCTCGGGTGTATTTTTCGTAAGCCTGCCGGACCTTTTTATAAGAATCGGGAGTCAAAAATGCTGCATCGAGCTGGTCGAGTTGATTCAACGAGGAGGTGGCAACGGTGATCTGTACGACCGGGGCGCGGTTTCCGGATTCCTGGGCCGATAGGGGAAGCGGAGCGGCAAGTAGACACGAAATGCACCAGGAGACCAGGATAATGGCACGCATGGGGTCAACCTCCGCCTCTCAGAAACGCCATGGTCAGCACGGGTTTAATATCCGGCAGATGATCATCAACCACTACTTCGATCGCGGGTATATCACCCAGTCTGGCCAGGGGATGGATCTTTGTCGTGTGAAAGGCCAGACTGATTTCTCCTGTTTCGGATGATATTTCCACCGTGAAGACCACCCTGTTCTCGTCCTCGCAGATCGACACGACCGGAATGCGCTCGTCCCGGAGTGCTCGTTTCAATCCCCGGACGGCGTCTTCCAGCTTGAATCCGTAATAGGTGTGGTGAGACACCGACCTTATGCCCCGCCGGCAATCGGTGGGAAGAAACTGACCACAGCGCCATCCGAAAGGGGGGAATCTTCCGCCGAGTGTTTCCCGTCGATCAGGATCAGGTGAATGTGTCCGTCGGGGATTCCCAGCTGCTCGATGATGTCGCTCGACGTGGCCTGATCACCGAGTTCAAGCGTCGCTGTTTTGTTGACCGCGTTTTCGGGCAGGAATTTTCTCAAGGTGGCAAAGAGCTTTATGGAAACGGTCATGATGCATCCTCTCTGTTACAGTACAGGTCGCAGCCTTTCACCTAATTGACGCGAACTCGTGCTGGCGGTATCCACCACGGCCATCCAATCACGGCCACGACGGAATTCGGGTTGAATCTTCAAGTAAATAGTAATCCAAATGCGTCGTAATCGCCCTGTTTCCAGTTGTTCAGGCGATTTCCTACTCAATACCGAAAGCGGGAAATCCGCCCGTTAACATAACCAGCATTCACGGGTTCAAGTCAAGGAGAAAATGGTAATGAGAGAGAAAACGACTGTGCGGGAAACGTAGCGCGGAAAAACGCTGCAAACAAGGTCGGGCAGGGGGCCTTGAACGGATTGTCTTTTGTCCCGGATTGCGATCAACGAGCAGTATCCAGATCGGATCACGCCCACTTGAACACCACCCCCAGCACTTCCCT
This sequence comes from bacterium, assembly GCA_965262815.1. Classification (GTDB taxonomy): domain Bacteria; phylum JAAXHH01; class JAAXHH01; order JAAXHH01; family JAAXHH01; genus JAAXHH01. Next base: position 2,321,702 of record OZ253560.1, read on the forward strand.
GGGATGGTCTGCGAGCATATCGTAAACGGATTGGCAATCGGAGGGGCTGACTTCGTGGGTGACCAGGTCTTCGATCGGTAGTTTTCCTTCTCCCATCAACCTCAGGACGAGGTCTCGGTCCCTGCGCTTGCTCCAGGGATAGTACATTCCATCTTCATCAGGTGTTTTGGGCTGGTGCGCACCCAGGATCGTGACTTCACGCAGATGGACTTCCGCGAAAAAGCTCACTTCGACTGAACCACGGGGAGAACCGAGCGCGAGCAACCGGCCTCCCAGCCTCGGCAGAGTCAGCGCCATGGGATACACGGCAGGGACGCCGGTCGCTTCGATGACCACGTCCGCTCCATCCGTTACGCAGTGTCGCCGTACTTCACCGGCCACATCGGATACATTTTCAGGGTTGATACATACGTCCACACCGCGGCTCCTGGCTTTTCCCAGCCTGAATTCATCCAAATCGACGGCGATAACCGGGACAGCGCCGCTCAACTTAGCGAAAGAAGCCGCCAGTTGACCTACGATACCCATGCCGGTAATTACAACGGCCTCACCCAGTTCCGGACGAGCCACCCGATGTCCGTGCAACGAGGTCGCGCACATGACCATGAAGGCGGCCGCCCTCGGTGATACATTTCCCGGCACTTTGTTAATCAAACCCGAAAGAATGGAATGACTCGCATGACCGCCTTGCCCTGCCACGCAATCACCTGGAACAAGTCCATGCACATCCTTGCCTGTCTCGATGACGATTCCCGTATTGCAATAACCTGTAGTCCTTGGGAATTGCACAGTACCGGTTGGTTCGCGCCCGTGTATATAATTGTAGGTCTCGGTACCCACACTGACGGCAGTGTAATCATTTTGTACAAGAACACCATCATCCGGTATGGGTGGGAGTTCACACTCCGACAATTTCATTTTACGAAAATCAGTGTTTATTATTCTTTGTATTTTCAAGATATGTTATTACAACGAGGCTATACGTGAGGAAATATAAATGAAGAATCAGGATGCACTGTTTGTTTTCTAATTCGTTCGTGTGATATATCTCTTACACGTCCTAAAGGAAAATCCATGAAGTAGGTGATAATGTACAATTAGGGTTTTGTTTATACAGTTACCGGAGTGTGGCGTACAATTCTCCATTTATTTATACGCGGGTCAGCTAGTGGTTGTACAATGAACCATATATTTATATACGTAGCTTATGTACAATACTCATCTCTTTTGTACACCCAATAGTCTCTTTTGTACTATTCTATCTTGTTTTGTACAGCCTCTTATATCGTTCGTACAATTCAGTTGGTTATTTGTACATATCTCCAAATCACCCATTTGCCACGATTTTACTAGACCTGGTCCTCATATCTCTCGTTTACTCCTCCAATACCCTACTTCGCATAATAGATATTATGTAAATCTAATTATGATCTTTCCCGGATCCCTGAGGGTCAGGGGTGGGTCGAAACTACCCATTAAATCTTGTATTTCGGTCCTAAATTCGTATATCGGAAGCATCTTCTGCCCGGTTTTACCCAGTTCGATCCCCGTTCGCGGGTCGATAACACCCAATTTCGGCTTAAATGCCCTATTGTACAATTGATATCCTTTTTGTACGATTCGTCCGGGTGATTGTACAATTGTAATATGGTTTGTACAATCGTCCGCGTGGGTGTGTACAATTAGTATTATCATTGTACATAGGCTCGGCGGCTTGCCGAATGTCAAAGACTGGCAGAATCAGATTACCCGAAGATACAACAGTTCAATAAACCTCAGCCTTCTTCCAGGGAAGCGTATTTCCAATCATCGAGTCGCGTGAGTCCTGAAGAGTCAAATTCAAAGCCGACTCCGAAAGGGCTCGTCGTAACGCTTTCTATCTTGATCTGGCCTCGCTGTACATTCATGTATGGAAATCCGTCCCTGTGTATGCTGAACAGATCAGGATGGTTTTCTGTGACCTTCTTCTGTATTTCATCGGGCCAGACCGTTAAACCTTTGAAATAATGATGGCTGTTTCGTTCGGTGTGGTCAACCCCTAAAGTGGCCAGTACCGAAAGATCCTGCATCAAGGCGATCGGTGCGATGTTAGAGAGATCCTCGCTCGTTAACACATAACGCCGGTCTGGATGCTGTTGCGACAGGTATTTCAGATATGCCATGTTTGAAATACCCTTGAAGACTCCTTTGCAGTTCTTGTAACTGGTACCCGCATATCCGATTTCGACGGCCTTTTGCACGTCTCCAATATCGCCGTCGGATTCGTCGATGATGAAGGGAGGTCGATCCGGCCACGTTTCGAAATGATGCCTGACTTCCTCTTCCAACGCGATATTGCGGTGCAATGGCTGTTCGATACAGATGAGACGTCCCATGAAACCGGCCAGGGTCCGGTCCGCCCGCAAGGCCTCCCAGAACGATCTGAACGCTTCCATGTGGCCGTAGTTTTCATTTCCGTCCAGGGTAAATGCGTAGTGGTCCAGACGGCCATCTATAATCTCCGCCGTTTGCTTCAGGCGGCTGAAATCCCGTTCCTCATCGCCGAACAGCTTGATCTTGAAGTAGGATATGCCATAGGTGTCGATGACCTCGTCCAGCGACTGGGGAAGACCGTCGTTGCACAGCTCCTCCGGAGGGATATCCGCCCGCGTCAGGGGGTCACCGAGTCCCACCGTATGCCGCACGCTTGTTTCCGTCGCCGGCTTTGGAGGTAATACGTCGGCGGGTTTAAGTCCCTTCAGTCGAGTGTTGAAAACGTCAAAGCGCAGGCCGAAGGCATTGGAGCGCACGGCCAGGCCGAAATTCGTGCCCTGTAAGCGACAGAAAGCCTCAATCATGGCCCGTTCCACCAAGCTGGTTCCCAAACCCCAGAGAAGGGACGGAAAATCCTTCTCCGTTCCCCAGGATTTCTGTGCACGGTAGAGTTCCTGCCAGAGCGTGAATAAATCGTGCCCTGGACCGATGGCCAGCGCTGCCGCACTGGCGTGTCGGACGACCGCGATCATGTCCCCCACTTCTTCCTCGAGGGAGGTTTCGGGATTCTTCGTGAACCACTTCGGGGGGAGGTGGTCCGCCGAGTAACCCCGGGCTGTCTGCCCGTTCGCTTCCAGTTCCAGGCCGAGCACGAGGTGAGGTACGGCCGTCATCGTGGATATGCCGAATTTGAACGGCATGCGGGTTCGCATGTTCTGGACCCGAAGGTCGATCTCATTTATTCTGATCATGAATCCTGCCTGAGGGACGTCAGCTCCTGCTCTTGACCATCCCGCTGAGTAGGGCTACGACGACCGAAATGATAAAAGATGCGATCAGGGCATCCCAGAAACCGCCCACGTTGAATCCGTTGACCAGCCACGCGGCCAGGCTCAGCATGCCGGCGTTGATTACAAGAAGAAAGAATCCCAGCGTGAGCATGCTCAGGGGTAACGTCAGGAACACGACGACGGGTCTCACGATCGTATTGATCAGGCCCAGGACAACGGCGGCGATGACCGCGGTGGTGATAGAATCGACTTCGATGCCGCTGTACACATTGGTCACCAGAAGTATCGCCAGGGTCGTGAGGATCAGTCTCAGTATCATCGTCCCGTGTGCCCGTAACCACCCGCGCCGCGCTCCGTTTCGTCGAGGCGGTCGACCTCTTCGAAGACCACGGTCGGAACGGTACCGATTACCAGTTGGGCGATTCTATCCTGGTCTCGAACCCGGAACGGCCGTTCACCGAAGTTGAAAAGAAGCACCTTGATTTCTCCGCGGTAGTCCGAGTCGATCGTACCCGGGCTGTTCAGCACGCCGACCTTGTGTTTCAACGCCAGGCCGCTTCGTGGCCGCACCTGGCCTTCGTATCCTTGGGGCAGTGCGACGGCGTATCCCGTCCCGATCAGTTCGAGTTGTTTCGGGGCGATATCCACCGGTTCATCCACACAGGCGTACAGATCAAGCCCGGTCGAACCGGGTGTCATCTGCCGCGGCATCGGGTGGGGCTTCTCCGGCCGCGTCGACGTGATGGGTATGACGACTGGCGTGCTCATAGGGCGATATCGTCTTCTGATAAGGGACCGACCGCCGACAAGTACGTATTGTCCAGCGTGAAAAGTGACTCGGACAGGCCGGTTATGTCGGCCGCGGTCACGCTTTCCAGCTTCCGGACGGTTTCTTCCACGGTGGAATAGGCGTTGTCGTAGATTTCCGCCCGCGCGAGCCTGTTCATCACGCTGCCGGACTCTTCCAGCGACAGGTACAGGCTACCGGTCAGTTGGGACCTCGTATCGCGGAGCTCCTCCTCCGGTACGGGTTGCTCGCGTAGTACCCGGCACTCATGCCGAATCATATCGATCGTACGCTGTGCGTCCGAAGGATCCACACCGACACTGATACAGATCTGGCCGGTATCCTGGTAGAATTCCACGTCCGAATAGATCGAATAGGCCAGCCCGGCCTCCTCGCGTACTTTCTGGAAAAGTCGCGAGGTCATCCCGCCGCCCAGGATGGCGTTCAACAGGAACAGGGCGTATTTCGATGTATGGGCGTAGGGCAATCCTATGCCGCCCAGGCAGAGATGTACCTGGGATATGTCTTTACTCAGCACTCGTTTGTTCAGTCGTCTCGAATCGGGCTGGGCATCAGTATCTACATGCTTGCCCGTACCGGGGAAATCATACTGGTTGCCGACCAGTTCGACCAGCGCTTCGTGATCCACATGGCCCGCGGCCACGACATATATCCGCTCGTTCCGGTAACGGTCTCTCAAGTACTCTACGAGGTGGCTTCGTGTGAAGGATGAGACGGACGGCGCGTCGCCCAGGATCGGCCGGCTCAGGGGATGGGGTTGCCAGACCAGGTTGGCGTACAGCTCGCTGACCAGGTCTTCCGGGTTGTCTTCAAGGCCGTGTATCTCCTCGATGACCACCATCTTTTCCTTTTCGATTTCGTGCGGATCGAATCGGGAAGATTGCAGCAAATCACCGATCACGTCCACGGCGACCGGCAGGTGGCTGTCCATCACGCGGACGAAGTAACAGTTGAGTTCCCTGCCTGTGAACGCGTTGAGGTATCCCCCAAGGCTTTCAATGCTCTGGGCGATCTGGTACGCGTTGCGCCTTTCGGTGCCCTTGAACACCGCGTGTTCGAGAAAATGGGCGATTCCGGGCTTTTCCGGGGGTTCAAACCGCGTTCCAGACCACACCCATACGCCCATCGTCACGGACCGGACGTGAGGCATGTACTCCGATACCACCCGGATGCCGTTGGGAAGCACGGTTTTTCGGTAACGTTCGGTCGATTCTGCCAAAGGGGGATCTACAGGAAAGGTCGCCGCCATGGCACCTGATCAGGCGATGCGCATGACGGCGACGGACGGATCGATGGCTCCGGTCAGTTCGCGGCGAGCACCTGTTTCCGGCTGAGTTTGACTTTGCCCTGATCATCGATATTGATGATCTTCACGGTCACCTCGTCGCCTTCGTTCGCCACTTCGCGCATGGAGTTCGTCCGGTGGTTTTCCCACTCCGAGATGTGCACCAGACCGTCCTTGCCCGGAATGATCTCGACAAAAGCGCCGAATTCCACGATTCGTTTCACGGTGCCCTGGTAGACCTTTCCGATCTCGGGTTCTTCTGTCATACCCTCGATGATCTTCTTGGCCCGTTCACCGGCAGACGCATCGACGGCGGCGATCGTTACCGTACCGTCGTTCTCGATGTTGATCTGCGCACCAGTCTCCTCCTGGATGCCGCGTATCACCTTGCCACCGGGACCGATTATGGAACCGATCTGGTCCTGTTTAACCTGGACGGTCAGGATGCGCGGTGCGTATTCGGACATTTCCTTGCGCGGTTCGGCAATGGTCTCCGCCATCTTGTCCAGAATGAACAGACGCGCCTTCTTCGCCCGGGCAAAGGATTCGCGTAAAATCTCCTCGTTGACGGCCATGACCTTGACGTCGAGCTGCACCGAAGTGATGCCTTCCCGCGTGCCGGCGACCTTGAAATCCATACCACCCAGGTGATCCTCCACGCCCTGGATGTCGACCAGGTACTGGGGTTTGGGATCATCGGGGATCAGGCCGATGTTCACCCCGGCCACGGGGCTCTTTATGGGCACGCCCGCATCCATCAGGGACAGGGTCGCACCGCAAACGGTGGCCATGGACGAAGAACTGTTGGATTCCAGGATCTCGGAGACGATGCGGAGCGTATATGGAAACACATCTTCCGAGGGGATCACGGGGGCTATGGCGTGCTCCGCCAGTGAGCCGTGGCCGATATCGCGCGGCCGGGGTCCCCTGGCCATGCGTACTTCGCCGACGCTGAACGACGGGAAATTGTAATGCAGCATGAAGGATTTCAGCGAATCGCCTTCAAGATCATCCTGCTTCATCTCGTCGAGTTTGGAACCCAGTGTCGTCACGGTCAGGGACTGCGTTTCGCCACGGGTAAAAAGCGCCGAACCGTGGGTCCGGGGCAGCACGCCAACTTCCGTCCAGATGGGACGTATGTCGTCCACTCCCCGGCCGTCGACGCGCACGCCTTCATTCTTGATCATGTCATGCATATCGGCGCTTTGCACGTCGTGCACCAGGTCGCGAATGATGTTCTCGCTGTCCGGAAATTCTTCCGCCAACTGCTCGACGGCCAGGTCCGCGGCCCTGCTGAAACAATCACCCCGGGCCTTTTTCTCCCGGGTCCGGTTGCCCTCTTTGACCAGGGGCAGGGCTATTTCCCGTACGCGGCCGACGAGTTCGGGATCCGTCTTCAGCGAATCGTACGTGCGTCTTTCCGGAGCGCCGACCATCTGCCGCAGTTCCTCGATCTTGCCGATGACCGCCTTGATGTTCTCGTGGCAGAGCATGATCGCGTCGGTGAGGTCTTCTTCCGTGATTTCGTGGGCGTTACCCTCGAGCGACATAATGTGTTCCGACGTGCCGGTAACGACGAAATCAAGATCGCTTTCGTCCCGGTCGCTGTACGTCGGATTTATAACGAATTCACCGTCCACCCGTCCCACGCGTATTGCGGCGAGGGGGGCCTTGAAAGGAATGTCCGAGATATGCAGGGCGGCGGCAGCGCCGATTGCACCCAGCACGTCATGGTCGTTTTCCATGTCCGTGGAAAGAACGAGGATGGAAACCTGCGTTTCGTAAAAGTAGTCCTTGGGGAAAAGGGGTCGTATGGCGTGATCGACCTGTCGGCCGCTCAGGATCTCCTTCTCCGAAGGCGGTCCTTCTCTCCGAAACCGCGCGCCGGGAATACGTCCCGCCGCGTACATTCTCTCTCGATAATCCACCATCAGTGGAAGATAATCCCTGCCTTCCACAAACCTGTACTCTGAAACCACATTGGCCAGAATCACAGTCTCGCCATACTGAACCCAGACCGATGAATCCGCCTGCTTGGCGACCTTACCGGTCTCGAGGGTCAACGTTCTTCCAGCCAGTTCGAGCTCAACACGATGTGCCATAATACGAAGTCTTCTCCTTGAAACGTCAACGGATGGCCACATAGCCATCTTTCCGTGGGTTTAACCGCGGATACCCAGATCTTTGATTAATGTACGATACCGTTCGATGTCGTGCTTTCGCAGGTAGGAGAGCAACCGTCGACGCCGCCCTACTATTTTCAGTAGCCCGCGCAGTGAATGATGGTCCTTCTTATGGACCTTGAAATGCTCCGTCAGTTCAGTGACTCGCGCGGTCATGAGGGCGATCTGCGCCTCGGGGGACCCCGTATCCTTTTCGTGACGGCCGTGTTCGACCAGGATCTTCTCTTTCTGTTCTTTCTCTATGCTCACTAAACGATCTCCTTAATTATGAATTGACTGTGATCGGCCGGGCTGCCTGGTCCGGATGGTCTGCCCGGTTCAACGGGTCCGCTGGTCCGCCTGGTTCGATCACGCTTTCAACATGTTATACGTCGTATACACATCCTTTGAAATCTGGTCTTTAAGCGCCTCGATGGACGAGAACCGTTTCTCGTCCCTGATTCGCTCTACGAACTCGACCTGTATGGACTGACTGTACAGATCCCCTTCAAAATCGAGAATATGTACCTCGCAGTGTTCTCCACCCTGACCGAATGTCGGACGCGTGCCGATGTTCATCACGCCGTTCAGCACCGTTTGGTCCAGGTGTACGCGAACCGCGTAGACACCCCGCTTCGGGATCAGGGTATGAGGATCGTGCGTTTCCAGATTTGCGGTGGGAAACCGCAACTGGCTGCCCCGTCCATCTCCTCGAACCACGGTGCCCGCGATCACATAAGGGTGGCCGAGCATACGCTCGGCGGCATTGATTTCTCCCGCGGAAAGGAGGGCTCGAATATTGCTGCTGTTTACGGGACTCCCCTCCACTTGTATCGGTTGAACCACATGGGTCGCGAAACCGTACCGCATGCTCAACCGTTCCAGTAACAACCGGTCTCCTTTTCCGTGTCTCCCGAAATTGTGGCTATAGCCAACGATGATCTCCCGTATATCCAGCGTATCTACATATGTCGATGTTACGAATGTCTCCGCCTCGATTCGCGCAAAATCGGTCGTGAAGGGGATGACGAGTATGGCATCGATTTTGAAACCTGACAACAGCTCCAGTTTTCGATCGGTCGGCGTCAGAATCGGCAGTGACGGTTTTCTGCCGATTACCAGTTGCGGATGCGGGTCGAATGTGACGACCATGCAGTGGGCGCGTAATTCATGCGAACGTTCGATCGCCTGCTCAATGATGGCGCGGTGCCCCCGGTGAACGCCATCGAAGTTTCCGACTGCTACTACGGCCCGGGGACGGAGTCTTGCGGCATCTTCCACGGAGCGAAGGACCGTCATCAACCTTCGTCTTCCTCTTTTTCCGCCGAGACCCGGTCCGCCTGGCGGTCCGATTCGTTTTCTGTGGGTTCTATGCTCCTCATTACGTTCGAAATTCGTTGTGCATAGTCGAAGGATTCGTCGTATCTGAAGAGCAGTTCCGGAATGTGCCTCAGTGTGATCCTTCGGCCGAGTTGCGTCCTGATATACCCTTTGGCTCTTTCAAGTCCCTCCAGGCTCTCTTCCTGGTCCGCCTTAGATCCGAGCACGCTGAAATAGACCCGCGCGTGCCTCAGGTCAATGGACACCTCTACGGAGGTCACCGTCACGAATCCTATACGGGGATCCTTCATTTCGTGCTGAATGATCTGGCTGACTTCCTGTTTGACAAGGTCAGCCACCCGTGCCGTTCGACGGTGTGCCATTACCTTCTCCTAGTACCACTCGAAGGCGTAATCCAGGACCCGCAACCTGGGTTCATCGTGTACGAGATTCAATATCTGCTGCAGTGTCCGGTCGATATATCCTTTCTCGTCCGACACCATCACGAGACCCAGGGACGCCCGCTGCCAGAGCGATTGATGTTCGACCTCGGCGACGGAAACGTTGAATCGATTTCGGATTCGGTCCTTGAGCCCCTTGATCACCTGCCTTTTGGCTTTAAGCGAGTGGCTTTCAGGTAGAAAGAGGTCGATGCGGCAAAGCCCTACGATCATGGTTTACTTAACGAGTCTGGAGTTGCCTGGCCACTTCCCGTGTCTCGTAGACCTCAATAGTATCGTCCTGCTTGATATCCTGGTATCCCTCAACGGTCAGGCCGCATTCAAATCCGGACTGAACCTCGCGTACGTCTTCCTTGAACCTGCGCAGAGAGCCCACTGTGCTTTCATAGACGACGACCCCGTCACGAATGAGACGGATGTTCGCATTACGGACCACGTTGCCGGTCTGAACGTAGCATCCCGCTATGGTCCCGACGCGGGGCGCCCTGAATATCTCCCTGACTTCCACCACACCCACCACCTGTTCTTCGATATCCGGTTTCAACATGCCTTCCAGGGCGTCCGTGACATCCTGTATCACACGGTAGATGATATCGTACAGACGGATGTCGACTTTTTCACGCTCGGCCAGTGCCCGAGCCTGGGCGTTCGGCCGTACGTGAAATCCAATGATGATGGCATTTGACGCGGTGGCGAGCAGGACGTCGGATTCGTTGATGGCCCCGATGCCCGTATGGATGATCCGGATTTTGACTTCGTCGTTCTCCAGACGCAGCAACGAATCGCCCAGGGCTTCCACGGAACCGCCCACGTCACCCTTGACGATCACGGGAAGTTCCTGGATCTCGCCCTCCTTGATCTGGTCGTATATGTCCTCGAGGGTGATGGGCTTGGCCTGGCGGAACTCATGCTCCCTTCGCATTTGTCGGCGCCTGGAACCGATCTCCCTCGCCACGGACTCCGATTCCACGACGGCGAATGCGTCTCCTACCTGGGGCATACCGGAAAAGCCCATGATCTGCACAGGTGTGGACGGACCCGCTTCCGTAATGCGCGTGCCCCTTTCGTTGAGCAGCGCCCTTACGCGGCCGCTTAACTGTCCCGCCACGAAGGGGTCGCCGACCCGAAGCGTGCCTTGCTGAATGAGCACGGTGGCGAGCGTCCCTCTACCGCGGTCCAGTTCGGCTTCGACCACCACACCCTGCGCCCGCCGGTTTCGGTTAGCTTTCAAGTCGAGCATCTCGGACTGAATCAACACCATTTCCAGGATATTGTCCACACCCTTGCCGGATAGGGCTGAAACTTCACAGGCAATGACTTCACCGCCCCAGTCTTCAACGAGGAGACCGCGATGGCTCAATTGCTCCCGGATTCGATCGGGACGGGCTGTTTCCAGGTCCATTTTGTTCAGAGCGATGATTATGGGAACTTCGGCGGCCTTGGCGTGATCGATGGCCTCGATCGTCTGTGGCATGACCTCCTCGTCGGCCGCCACGACCAGGATGACGAGGTCGGTCACCTGCGTTCCCCGGGCGCGCATGGCGGAAAACGCCTCGTGTCCCGGTGTGTCCAGAAAAGTGATCTGGCCGCCTTCCAGGTCGACTTCATAGGCGCCGATGTGCTGGGTTATTCCGCCGGCCTCGCCGGCGATCACGTTGCTTTCCCGGATATAATCGAGGAGGGAGGTCTTGCCGTGGTCCACGTGCCCCATGATGGTAACCACGGGGGGACGGGATTCAAGGACGGCATCGTCTTCTTCTTCGTCTTCTTCGATATACTCGAGACCGTACTCGGACTGTTTCTCGACGTCATAACCGAATTCCGCCGCGACGGTCATCATGGTATCCATGTCCAGCCGCTGGTTGATCGTGATCATGAGCCCGAGTTGCAGGCATTTCGATACGACCTCCGTCGGGGTTACGGAAATATGCTCAGCCAACTCTCCGGCTGAAATGAACTCCGGAACCTGTATGACGTTCAGGGACTCTTCTTCAGCTTCCCCCTCTTCCCGGTCACTGCGGCGGCGGCGGCGGGACTTGCCAGTGTCCATCTGTGCGATCGTCCTGCGTACGCTCGCCTCGACTTCCTTCTGATCGACCTTCGCCTTCTTTTTCTTCTTGGATCGACGGCGTTGCGAGCGGGCATCGCTGCTGGCCGCTTGTACGGAGGGTTTTACCTCCTTCCTGGCCGCAGGCGCTGCTTCAGTCCGCTTCCTGGCCGCAGGCGCGGCTTCCGTGCGCTTCTTGACCGCAGACAGCTTGTCCTTTTCCGCCTGTTTCTTTTTAGCGATCTCCGACGCGGCCATCTTCTTCTTCCGGTCCTGTTCCTCCCGGGCCGCCAGTTTCTCCTTCTCAAACCGCATGTTGACGTCGAGGATCATCTTTTCGTCCATGATGCTCATGTGGCTTTTGACCGTATGGTTCAGATCGCGAAGCATCTGGACGAGCGCGTTGCTGGAGATATTGTACTGCTTTGCTACTTCGTAGATTCTCTTAGTCGCCATTTGCGAAAACACTTCCTCATACGTGCCTGATGACCCGGTCTAGGGACTTGTTGGACCCGCCGGACCCGCTTTCTTCAACATGCCACTCGCGAAATGCCGGTCCGATATGGACAGCACCACCTTGGGCGCCCTGTTCAGACACGCGCCCAGTTCCAAGCTGGTATGACATTCGAGCACCGGTACACCGTTGGAACCCGCCAGTCTCCTGAATGAGCGCTTCGTACCCTCGGACGCGTCCATGGCGAGGATGACCAGCCGGGATTTCCCTCCTCGAATGGACTCTTTCACGGCTTCCGATCCGCCTCTTACCCGGCCTGCGCGCACCGCGAGTCCCAGGAGTCCCGTTACCGAAGGATTTTCACTTTTCATCAAAACAGAAAGTCCTTTATCCCTACTGCACCGCGGTCATGATCTTCTCTGCGGTTACCCCGCCGATCCCTGAAATAGCCTGAAGATCATCCGAGGTGGCCTGCTGCAAGGCATCCACCGTCGTATAGCCGGCGTCTTCCAGCTTCTGCCGCAGTTTCTCCGATATGCCATCGATTTCTGCCAGGGATCCGGCTTCATCCGCATCGAATTCATCCGTACCGAATGTTTCTGATATGAGCTGTTTCTCGAGATCCGACCTCTTGATCAGATCGATATTCCACCCGGTGAGCTTGACTGCGAGTCGGGCGTTCTGGCCGGCCTTTCCAATAGCCAGTGAAAGCTGATCGTCCTCAACGACCACGCGCATGTCCTTCTTCTCGATGTCCAAGATCTGGACCTGGGCTACCTCTGCGGGCCGCAACGCCTGCGTCACGAAGGTGGACGGATCATTACTCCAGGGCACGATGTCGATGCGTTCGTTGTTGAGTTCTCGCACAACGGCCTGAACCCTGGTACCCTTCATGCCCACGCAAGCGCCCACGGCGTCGACGCGGTCATCATGGGAGAGGACGGCGATCTTGGAACGATCCCCCGGCTCTCTTGCGGACGCCTTGATTTCGACGATGCCTTCATGGATCTCCGGGACTTCCATCCGAAACAGAAGTTCCAAGAAGGCCTCGCACGTCCTCGAAAGAATGACCTGGGGACCCTTGATGGAGTTCTGCACGTCGAGTATGAAGGCACGGATGGTTTCACCCTGCCGGTATCGTTCTCTTCGGATCTGCTCGCGCCAGGGCAGCAACGCTTCGGTGCGCTCGATCTTGACGATGATATTGCCCCGGTCCACCTGCTGTACGCTGCCAATCACGATTTCGTTGACGCGGTCCTTGTACAATTCAAAGACGTTTTCCCGCTCCGCCTCCCGAACGCGCTGTACGACGACCTGCTTCACCGCCTGAATCGCGTTGCGCCCGAACTCTTCGAAGGCGAGCGACTGTTCGACCCGGCCGCCGACCTCCGCCTCCGGGCTGATGTCCAAAGCCGTTTCAAGGTTGATCTGCGTTTCGGGGTCCTCGACTTCGTCAACCACGTCCCAGACCGCCGCCATTTCAATGGTGCCCAGCTTTTCGTCGATCCGTACCTCGACGTTGTCGTCGCCCGTGCCGAACCGCTTCTTCGCGGCAGTGATCAGGCCGGTCTTTACCGTGTCCCAGACCACGTCCCGTTCCACGTTCTTCTCGCGTATGATCTGTCCCAGTGCTTCTATGACCTCGTAATTCATTACCAGGGGCTCCCTCTCCTAATCTCTATCCCAGCTTTGATCCAATTCCCGGTTGGCTTTCCTGATGCTTTCAACGGGAATGCGGTGTCTTTCCTCGCCACAGACGATTTCGACCGCTCCGTTCTCGATGCCCTCGAGGCAGCCAACGTGGGTGACCGATTCGCCGTCGACGTCATCGGAAACGATCTTCACCCATTTGCCGAGAGCCCGCTGATAGTCCCTGGTCGTCTTGAACGGCCGGTCCAGCCCTGGCGATGAGACTTCTAGTGTATATCGGGACGGAATGGGATCTTCCATATCGAGCAGGCAGGACAATTCGCGGTTTATTTCCACACAGTCGTTGATCGTAACGCCACCCGGCTTTTCGATCAGTATTCGCAGGATGTAACTGCCCTGTCTCCCCGCCAGTTCCATGTCCACCAATTCGAACCCGGCTTCGTCTATCAGCGGCTTGACGAGCGACGACACACTCAGGACTATCGAATCGCGGTCAATTTCCATCACGTAACTTAGGTATTCAGCCTGTAAATCGCACAAAAAAAAGCGGGCACTACTACGCCCACTTCTGCAGCACCGTTCTAATATATGCGGCCAATTTAAATCAAGCAAGCAAAAAGTTTTACGTCAATCCCAGGACCATTCCCGGGCGGGATCCAAAAAGTACTTGGATCGCGAAAGAACTCAAAATATGTTTAGTCCTGTACAGTGTTTAAAAATTGCGCGGGGCAGGAGGCGTCAGATGAACAAGGCAGTATGCTACATCAGGGTCGGTCCAATGGAGACCCGAAAGCATCCTTTTCGACGGGCGGACCAGGAGAAACGGCTCCGGATTTACTGTGCGGATAACGGCCTCGATATCATGTTGGTTATTCTCGACGTTCGCGTAGAGGCGTTCATTCCTCTCGAAGAAAGGCTGGGCGGCCGCGACCTGGTCAACATGGTTGAATCCAAGGGCATCCAGCATGTGGTGATCTGGCGGCTTGACCGGATGTTCAGATCGGCGTCCGAAATGTCCGGTTGCCTTCGGGGCTGGTCTGCCGAGGGCGTCGTGTGCCACGTGCTCGACCTTGATGGCCTGTCGATCCGAACCGACCAGGATACCGGGAAGGTGGTCCTGAGCACGCTCACGGTGCTGGCCGGCATGGCCCGCGACCTGCCCGCCGAACGAACGAAGAACTCGATACGGCTGAAGAAGACCAACCGGTTCGTATACGGCGCAACACCCTATGGTTACGACCTTTCCGGTAACCAGTTGATACCCAACTCCAGGGAACAGGAGATCATCAAACAAGTCAAAAACTGGCGTGCCGAGGGCAGGAGCCTGCGCAAGATCGCGAATGAACTCAATGAAATGGGCGTCCCCACCAAGCGCGCCGCGGTGGTTTCCAGGGAAACCCAGTGGTACGCATCCACGGTCAGTTATCTACTGAAAAATGAACTCTACCTGGCCGAGGACGATGAGGACCAGGTCAAGGGGCAGGGGTAACCCGCCGGGGAATACGCCAGAGAGGATTCGAACCTCTGACCTACGGCTCCGGAGGCCGTCGCTCTATCCAGCTGAGCTACTGGCGCGCGATATTTCCGACCGCAATATAACGAGCTATTACGGCCCGTGTCAATCCATTTACCGGGTCGCGGCAGGTGGTAGCCTGAGCCGGCCGGTGGCGCCTTCGGCGTCCGTCGAGATCACCTCCAGGTCGACAAAGGTATTTACCTGATCCACCACTCCGTCGAACCACAGCCTGAGCCCGTGATCCGTCCTCCCCGTCATTCCCCGATCACTTGATTCTTCCTCGACCAGCACCGGCAGGGTCAGGCCCCTGAAACGACGGTTATAGGCAGCAGACTTCCGTTCGCTCAGCAAACGCAGCAGCCGGCTTCGGTCTCGGGCAACCGAATGGGGAACCTGGTCCGGCATCCGGGCGGCCCGGGTGTGATCTCGCTTCGAGTAGGTAAACACGTGGAAATAAGCGAAGGGCAGACAGTCCAGCCAGTCGTACATGCGCTGAAAACAGGCGTCCGTTTCTCCGGGGAATCCGACCATGATATCGGCCCCTATACAGATATCCGGTACTGCTTCAACAAGCCGGGCAATGACTTCTCCAGCTTGATCGGCCGAATAGGTCCTGCGCATGGCTTTCAGCAGATCGTCATCGCCGTGCTGTACGGCCAGGTGCAGGTAGCGGCATAGCCTGGGAGCATGCGTTTTCAACAGGTCGATCAGGTCCTGGTCCACCGCGGTGGGCCAGATGGAACTCAACCTCAGCCGGGGCAGCGAGGTTTGCTCCAGGAGTTTTCGGACGGCCGAGGTCAGTGGGAAGGGCGTCGGAAGGTCCGAACCGTACTCGCCGAGGTGGACCCCGGTCAGGACGATCTCGGCGTACCCGCTTTCTATCAGGGAGAGGGCCTGGCGAAGCATCGCTTCCGGCGGCAGGCTGCGGTGCCGTCCGCGGGCCCAGGGGATAATGCAGAAGGAACAAAACTGGTCGCATCCGTCCTGGATCTTCAACATGGCCCGGGTGCGGTTTTCGAAGGTGGAGACATCAAGTCGCTCGTCGAAACGCGTCATCTCCGCTCTTCGCGTCACCCTGGACACAGGATGAACGCTCTCGCGTTCCCGCAATACGTGTTCGACGAGATCGCCTTTTTCCACGTTGCCCAGGACGAGGTCCACCCCTTCTATATCCAGGAGGTGGTCGGGATGGGTCTGGGCGTAACAGCCCGTGGCTACGACGGTGGCACCTGGGCGCCGCCGCACGGCCTGGCGGAGAGTCTGCCGGGCACGCGCATCGGCCTGGTTCGTCACCGTGCAGGTGTTGACGACATAGACATCCGCGGGCTCGGTGAAGGGGACGACCCGGAAGCCCCGGGAAACGAACTGCTCCCGGATGGCCTCGGTCTCGTATTGATTCAAACGGCAGCCCAGCGTATGCAGAGCTACCGTGGGAGATTCGGCTGCGCAGGCTATGGCCGGATCGGTCACGTTAAAACCTCTGTCCTTCCGGCCATGCGCCGGTGATCAACCGTCCTTTTCCTCTTCCGTAACCGCTTCCTCTACCGTGGCAGCTTCCACTTCCGTGGCAGTTTCCTCTGCGGTGGCAGTTTCCTCTGCGGTGGCAGTTTCCTCTACCGCGGCAGTTTCCTCTACCGTGGCAGTTTCCTCCTTCGTGGCAGTTTCTTCTACCTTGGCAGTTTCTTCTACCTTGGCAGTTTCCTCTTCCACGGACACGACATCGCCGATCACGGTACTCGCCACCGGGTGTTTATGCAGGTACTCGTCGATTTCCGCTCTTTCCCTGTCTCGGAAATAGGCCTTCACGCTGAGTACGACCCGCCGGTTCTTGCCATCGAATTCGATGACCTTAAGCGGGATCTCCTCGCCTTCCTTGAAGGCGTCGCCCGGCCGTTTGATTTCAGGATGGTTGAGCTGGGAAATGGGTACGAATCCCTCCACTTCATGCGCCAGTTCAACGACCACGCCCCGTTCGAGCAGACGTATGATGACCCCCGTCGTCTCGGAGTTGACCGGGTAGACCTCGGCGAGAGAAAGCCACGGATCTTCAGATACCTGCTTGATGCCCAGGGATACCCGCCGCGCCTCGGGGTCGATGTTGAGGATCATGATGTTGATCTCTTCACCCTTCTTGACGACTTCGCTCGGGTGCTTGATACGCCGTGTCCAGGACATGTCGGAAATATGGACCAGTCCGTCGATGCCCTCTTCGATCTCCACGAAGGCTCCGAAAGCGGTGATATTTCGCACGCGACCCTGCACCATGGTACCCACGGTGTACCGCTCGTTCAGCGACAGCCACGGATCGGGCTGAGTCTGCTTCATACCGAGCGATATCTTCTCGTTCTGCTGGTCCACCTTGAGCACGGCCGCATCCACGTTCTCGTTGACCGTGACCATCTTCGACGGATGGGTCACGTGCTTCGTCCAGGACATTTCGGAGATGTGAATCAGACCTTCGACACCACGCTCCAGTTCGACGAACGCCCCGTAATCGGTGATGCTGACGACCCGGCCCGTGATCCGTGAACCTACAGGGTACTTCTCCTCGACGTTCGCCCACGGGTAGGGCTCGAGTTGCTTGAGGCCAAGGGAAATCCGTTCCCGTTCACGGTCGAACTCCAGGATAGCCACGGTAATTTCGCTGCCGATGGTCACCAGTTCCGACGGATGTCCGATGCGTCCCCACGATATATCCGTGATGTGCAGCAAACCGTCGATACCACCCAGGTCCACGAACGCGCCGAAATCGGTGATGTTCTTGACCACGCCCTTGCGGACCTGGCCCCTATCCAGTTCGGCGATGATGGCCTGCTTCTGGATTTCTTTCTCCACTTCGAGCACCACGCGGCGCGATACCACGATATTGCGGCGGCTCTTGTTCAACTTGATGATCTTGAACGGAAGCTTTTCTCCAATGAACTGGTCCAGGTTGGGCGTTTGTTTCAAAGCCACCTGGGAACCGGGCAGAAAGGCGTCCACACCGAACAGGTCGACCACCAGGCCGCCCTTGATTCGACGTAATATCTGGCCTTCCACCACGGCACCCTCTTCATGGGCGTCCTTGATCTTGTCCCAGACCTTCATGAAATCGGCTTTTTGCTTCGACAGAACGAGCTGCCCTTCCTGGGCTTCGATATCTTCCAGGAAGACCTCGATGTCCTGGCCGACTTCGAGCTCGTCGGGGTCGGTGAACTCGGAAAGGGGTATCGCTCCTTCCGACTTGAACCCGACATCGATGACGACCTCTCCGTTTTCAACCGCGATAACAATACCGGAAACAATCTCGCCTTCCACGATATCCTTCAAGGTCTCGTCGTACATCTGGAACATCTGCTCGTATTCTTCGAGTTCCTGCTGATTCAGATCCTGTTCATCCACCCACTTGGGGAGCCTGTACGGGCGCTTTGGCGGAACGTTTTCAGGCTCGACAGCAGTCTCCGTTGCGACAGCAGTCTCCGTTTCCTCGGCAGTTTCCGTTTCTACGGCGGGTTCCACTTCGACAACAGTCTCCGTTGCGACGGCAGTATCCGCTTCCACGTCGGTTTCCGCTGCGGCAGTCTCCCCTTCCACGTCGGTTTCCGCTACGGCAGTAGTTTCCGCATCCGCTACAACTTCCGCTTCCGCAGCAGGTTCCGTTTCAACTGCTGTTTCCGTGTCCTGTACGGGTGGTTCCGCGGTTACCTCTTTAGCCGCCTCCGCGGTGCTGGCGGGTGAAGAAGATGCCTCGGTCTCCTCGACCTCGGTAATCTTCGGGGTGTCCTCTGACATGTTACTCCTCCTTGGTGAATGAAAAACACGGACTGGCGCCACACCGGCGGCAGTCCGCCCTGACCAAAACAGTCTTCTAACCGGATCGCAGTTCTACCGGTTCAAGTTCCGCAATCTCTCCATGGGTGAGTGCGCGCCACTTGCCGGGGGGAAGGGCCTGATCCGCAAGACCCCCCAGGCGCACTCGTACCAGTCGAAGCACCGGATGACCTACACGGTCGCACATCCTCCGAATCTGGCGTTTGCGTCCCTCGTGGATCACTATCGAAAGCCAGGCGCCGGTTTTTGTGCTGCGAAGCACTTCCACGCTCGCGGTCGCCGTGGTTCTGCCCTCGATGGAGACGCCTTCTCTCAGTCGACGCAACACGCCTTCCCGCGGCACGCCACTGATTTGTACGTGGTATTCCTTTTCGACGCCGAACCTGGGATGGGTCAGTTTGTAGCCCAGTGAACCGTCATTGGTAAAGAGCAAAAGGCCTTCCGAATCCCGGTCCAGCCTTCCTACCGGAAAAACCCGTTCGGGTATACCCTGGATCAACGAGGCGACCGTAGGTCTCTTAAAGGGGTCGTACAGCGTGGTCAGGTACCCGGCCGGTTTGTTCAGCAGGTAGCACCTCCGGGGCGCCGACGCGTTCAACGGACTGTCATCGACGGTAACCACATCGGAATCGGGCTGTACCTGGGTTGCCAGGGATACGACCGTCTCCCCATTCAGTTTCACCCGGCCGGAGACGATCATCGATTCGCTGTGCCTTCGGGAGGCTACACCCGCCTGGGCCATGAACTTATTCAGTCTCATCTGTCGATACGACCGTATCATCGGTTTCGGGGACCGTTCGCCCCGGGCTCGGGAACAACGCCTGGTCGGGCACCTCCTCTTCTTCCGTCAACACGATATCCTGGTCCTTCAGCAATTCGTTCAATTCGTCCAGCTTCGGCAGGTCCAAGAGCTGATTCAGCCCGAAATACTTGAGAAAATCACCTGTTGTCGCATAGAGTATCGGCCGGCCGACTCCTTCACCTCTTCCGGCGATGCGGATGAGGTTACGGTCCAGCAACGTCCTCAGCACGCCGTCCACGTTCACCCCCCTGATCGCTTCCACTTCGGTACGGCTGATGGGCTGTTTGTAAGCGACGATCGACAGGCATTCCAGGGCAGCCTGGGTCAGGCGCGAAGGAATCCTCCCTCGATACAGGCGGCGTATCCATTTCGCGTAAGCCGTCCTGCTGCTGAACTGGTAACCACTCGCCACGAGCCGGATCTCGAAACCGTGAGCGCCTTTTTCATACCTTTCGTTCAACTCGTCTATGCAACGACCGATCAGTTCCTCGCCGACATCGTCCATGATGCGGCTGAGTTCCTTCAGGCTCAACGGCGTGTCGCTGGCGAACAGCACCGCCTCGGTGATCGCCCGGTATTCATCCAGTTGCGCTTCGTCCATGATCAGTTTCTTTTGCATCCAGCCTGCCACCTCACGACGAAGGATTCACCGAATCTGACAGGGTCAGCCAGATCTCTCCCAGGGAATCGGTCTGCTCGAACACCACCCGGTTCTGCCGGATCAGTTCCAGTAGAGCAAGGAACGTAATGATCAAAAAGGACCTGGAGAGGTCTTCCTGGAACAACGAACTGAAGAACAGATTCTTGCGTTTCTTCAGATTGCCGAGGATATCGTCCATACGGTCCTCGATCGAAATCGACTCGCGCTCCACGGTCCGGTCGAAATCGTCCGCGGCCCGGTCCAGCGTGAACTTGAAAGCCTGGAGCAGGTCCCAGAGATTCAGATTGCCCGCCAGGCGGGTGTCGAGCGTTTCCACGCCGTTCATTTCCTCGTCCCAGTTCTCGGCGATGGGATGGTAGAAGACATCCGCGTTGCGGTCCTGGTGCTCATTCAACACGCCCGCCGCTTCTTTGAACTGACGGTATTCCAGCAATCGCTGTACGAGTTCTTCCCGAGGATCGGCGGCCTCTTCTTCGTCCCCCTCGGGCCTGCGGGGAAGGAGCATCTTCGACTTGATGCGCAGCAGTGTGGCGGCCATGAGCAGGTACTCGCTGCCCACCTCGAGATCCAGTAGCTTTAACAGTTCGAGGTACTGCAGGTACTGCTGCGTGACCAGCGAAATGGGAATATCATAGATATCCACCTCGTGTTCCTTGATGAGGTACAGGAGGAGGTCCAGCGGTCCTTCGAAGTTTTCAAGCTTTACCTGGTAGGTCATGGCGAATCGTCCGGTCATCAGTTCCTGAGAAAAAGATAGGGGCGCCAGGATTGGTGGTGGATGCCAATAAAATCACGAATGAAGTGTATCCTGGTGGGCGCCTTGGGTTTGCGATTGAGCGCCATGTTCACTTCTTCCGGCAGCCGATCCCCTTTTTTGTTGTTACACCGTTGACAGGCGCACACCATGTTTTCCCAGCTGTCCGATCCTCCCAGATACCTGGGCAGGACATGATCCACGGTCAACGGCCCCCGCGTTGTGCTGCAATACTGGCACTGGTGGCCGTCCCGCTTCAGGATGTTCTTGCGCGACAGCATGATCCCTTTGTTTGGTATGCGTACGAAGTTCACCAGCCTTACGATGCTGGGCCGGTCGAACAAGTTGTACACACTGCGCACCGGTTCCGGATACTTGTCAATGATCTCCGCCTTGCGCAGAAAGACGAGTATCACCGCGCGTCTTGCCGTGCATACACTCAAAGGCTCGTAGTTCTGGTTCAGAACGAGGACATGCTCGCTAACCATGCCTTGCACGCCTTTCTATACCTGTGTCCTCCCCTGCGAAATGATCCATATCCGAATACGGGAACAATTCCCGGGAGACCAGCACAATGTAGGATTCTCAAGGACTTACGTCAACAGTTTTCTTGCCAGTGCCAACGGGCGTAAAGGTGCGCAGTAAAAGTGAATTAGACGGATTTACCTACGGAATTAGACCTTGCTTGCCGAACGTGTCGATTTATTGTAGATTAAGCCGCCGCTGAAGCACAGGCGATAACGTCAGCTCCCACGCAGAACAAAGTTTTGAACGCCGTACTAAAAACGGTTACCGGAGATCGGGAATGTCACCCTTCGAAGAACTCGTATCCATCATGACCCGGCTCAGGTCGCCGACGGGTTGTCCCTGGGACAGGGAACAGACGCATCAGACCTTGCGGCCCTACCTGATCGAGGAAGCCTACGAGGTGCTGGACGCGCTGGACAACCGCGACGACGGAGACTTCCGGGATGAACTGGGCGATTTGCTCCTCCAGGTCGTATTCCATGCGCAGATCGCCACCGAAGAGCAGCGCTTCGACATAGATGACGTGGCTCGCGCCATCAACGACAAGCTCGTCCGGCGGCATCCCCATGTTTTCGGGAATACCCGGGCGGACACGGCCGACGAAGTACTGACCAACTGGGAGAAGATCAAGCGGGAAGAGAAAGGGGGCAAAGACCGGAAGTCGGTGCTCGATGGCCTCCCGGCCAGTATGCCTGCTCTGCTCCACGCCTACCGCATACAGGAGAAAGTCGCCCGGGTCAACTTCGACTGGGACGACGTGAAAGCGGTGCTGCTCAAGGTCAGCGAGGAAATAGACGAGGTGAGCAAGGCCCTGGAGCAAGGGGACAAGAAGAAAATCGAGGAGGAGATGGGTGACCTGCTGTTCTCCATGGTGAACCTGTCACGGCACCTCAATGTGCCGCCGGAAGACGCCCTGCGCAGGAGCAATGACAAGTTCATGCGACGGTTCCGGTACATTGAAGCCGCCCTCGAACTCAGGGGAGAAAACCTGGAACGGGCCACCTTCGAGGAATTGGACGCGCTGTGGGAAGAGGCGAAGCAAAGGGAGTTGGATGGCAACGCCGACTGAATCCGTACTCCAGTTCGGAAGCGGACGGTTCCTCCGCGCCTTCGCCGATCTCTTCATCCATGAGGCCAGGCAGTCCGGCCAGTCCATAGGCCGGGTCGTCATCGTGCAATCCACGGGCAACGAGCGGGTCCGCCTGTTCAACAAGCAGGACGGCCGATACCGGGTCCGCGTACGGGGGATACGCAGTGGAAGGCGGGTAGACGAATCCATCGAGGTGGAAAGCGTCTCGAGGGCCCTGAGCGCCCAGGACGATTGGGAAGCCGTATTGGCCGTGGGGCGCAATCCTTCCACGGAGATCATCCTCTCCAATGCCTCGGAGATTGGTTACGATGTACCGGAAACGGAGCGTTTGGACGGTTCCCCGCCGGACTCTTACCCCGGAAAGCTGCTTCGGGTGCTCCTGGACCGCTATGAAAACGGCGGCGCTCCGGTGACCATCATCCCCTGCGAACTGATCGACGGAAACGCCGGTGTCTTACGGTGCCTGGTCCGCAAACTGGGCCGTTACCGACGACTCGACGACAGTTTCTTCGAATGGATGGAAGAAGGGGTGACCTGGCTCCATACGCTTGTGGACCGGATTACCATCGAACCGCCCCCTGAATTTCCCAATCCCCATGGTGACGGGCTCCTGGCGCTGACCGAGCCCTTTGCCTTCTGGGCTCTTGAAGACCGGCCGGGCTGCCACGCGTTTATCGAACATCCGGCCCTGGTACGGACGAAGGATGTGCGCCCCTACGCGCTGCGCAAGGTGAGGGTGCTCAACGGCGCCCACACGGCGCTGGTGTGCCGGGCCATGCCCATGGGCATAGGTACCGTCCGGGAAGCGGTGGAACACCCGGAAACGGGACCCTGGCTGCGCGACCTGATGTTGGAAGAAATCGTACCGGCGCTGCCTGGCGAGGTAGAAGACTCCAGGTCCTTCGCGGAAGACTGCATAGAACGGTTCCGGAACCCTTTCCTGGACCACCGGCTCGATTCGATCGCGATAGAGCACGAAACCAAGGTGAAGCTGCGTCTTTTGCCGTCCTTCGAAGCGTATTTAGACAAGTTCCATCAAAAACCTCCCCTGTTGTCCAGCATTCTCCCTGATAAAAAGGGGTTATAACCGTATGCCGACCATCGTACTCGAAAAACCCGGTCGTTTTGTGCTTGAAAAAACACCCGATCCAGCTCCACCCGGTCCCGGGGAGGCGCTGGTGCGCATTCGTCGGGTCGGGATCTGCGGCACGGACCTCCACGCCTTCGAGGGAACGCAGCCGTTTTTCGACTATCCACGCATCCTGGGGCACGAACTGGGCGTGGATGTCGTCGCGACGGGGCGGGACGTGGCCCATGTTCACCCCGGCGACCAGTGCGCCGTCGTGCCCTACATGGACTGCGGGGACTGTATACCTTGCCGGATGGGCAAGACGAACTGTTGCGTGAACCTCGACGTCCTGGGCGTTCATGTCGATGGCGGCATGCGGGACGTCCTGTTGCTGCCCGCGCGGAAACTCCTTCGTTCCGATGTCCTATCGCTCGAGCAGCTTGCCCTGGTGGAGACGCTGGGTATCGGCGCCCACGCCGTGGACCGCGCCGAACTCAAGAAGGATGAGACAGTCCTACTGATCGGCGCCGGCCCGATCGGCCTGTCCGTGCTGACCTTTGCAACTCTTGCCGGCGTGCGCGTGATTCTGCTGGAGATCAGCGAAAAGCGGATCGATTTCTGCAAACGGCGATTCGATCTCTTCGAGGTGATATCCGATACCACCGACGTGCCGTCGAAGCTTCACCAGTTGCTGAACGGCGATCTACCCACCGCCGTCTTCGATGCCACCGGACACCATGAGTCCATGATGCGCGCCCACGAATACGTTTCCAACGGAGGACGCCTGGTCTACGTCGGTATCACCGGATCGCGACTCTCCTTTGACGGACCCGGTTTCCACCGAAGAGAGATGACCCTGCTTAGCAGCCGGAACTCCCGCACGGACGACTTGCAAGGGGTCATCGAACACATCGAGTCCGGTCGAATCGACACCTCGCCGTGGATTACCCACACGGCCGGTCCCGAACGCATGATCGACGATTTTCCCACCTGGCTGGACCCCGGCAGCGGCGTGGTCAAGGCCATCCTAGAAATGGCGTGAGCACGGTCTGCGATAGCGGCATCCCTCCTCGAACCCCTTGCATGGACGAAAACTATCGCTTTGTGCAGGTTCGCGGGAATCAGTACCTTGAATATGAGCGCAAGATACCGTATAAACGATTGTCAAAGAGGAGCAAGCAAAGGAGTAGAACCATGGACAGGCAGACCTTGATAGACAACCTGAATGAAGACTTGGCGGCGGAACTGGGTGCGATCATACAGTTTACCATTTACGCGGCCAAGGCCAGCGGTCCCTATCGCCCCGAACTGGCAAGGTTCTTCCTCGACGAGGTCCCGGATGAGCAACTGCACGCGCAGTATCTCGCCAACAAGATCGTGGTGCTGGGCGGCGAACCCACGACTGTTCCCGGTCCATCAAGGTAAGCGACTCGAATCGGGCCAACCTGGAGACCATGCTGGAGGACGAACGCACGATCGTCAAGCGGTACGTTCAGCGCCGCTCCGAGGCGGAGGAGTTCGGCGATTACGGGCTCATGGTCCAGCTGGAAGACATGATACGCGACGAAAGCGGCCACGCCGAAGAAGTCGAGCGTATACTCAGGGACTGGTCCCTTTAACACCAACCGCTGCTACCAGGCTACCGTATGATCAGATTTATCTGGAAAT
This sequence comes from bacterium, assembly GCA_965262815.1. Lineage (GTDB taxonomy): Bacteria > JAAXHH01 > JAAXHH01 > JAAXHH01 > JAAXHH01 > JAAXHH01. The sequence continues at coordinate 2,347,050 of OZ253560.1, forward strand.
GGCTGGTTCGGTTCGCGGTCGCCGGAGTGGCAGTCCTTGTCGCGGTCCTGGTTTACGCCGCGGTGATCACACGGCCCATGCCTGTGCATTCATTCACGGAAACGGACAATCACCTGGTCATCGCACACCGCGGGGGTGCCGGACTGTGGCCGGAAAACACCCTTTACGCCTTCAGGAACGCGGTTGAAATCGGCGCGGACGCCCTGGAATTCGACGTGCACGCCACTGGCGACGGTGAACTGGTGGTCCTGCATGACTCCACGGTCGACCGCACCACCAACGGTTCAGGACGCGTCGACGAGATGACGTGGGAAGCATTACGGGAACTGGACGCGGGCTACCACTGGACCGCGGACGGCGGCGCGAGCTATCCGTACCGGGGGATGGGGTTGAAAGTGCCTTCGCTCGACGAGGTGATGTCCGCGCTTCCCGATAGCCGGATGATCATCGAGCTGAAGGGCGTGTCCGAAACCGACAGAGCCCGGTTTTCGAGGGCAATCGAGGCAAGCCCGCTTCCGGAACGAAAGGTCATCGCTTCGTTTCGGTCCGAAAGTGTCAAGTACATCCGGGCCAACAACCCGGGGATCGCCACGTCGTCCACGGCCGGCGAAGTGCTTTTATTCTGGGTGCTGAACTCCGCGGGCCTCGGATTCTCTTATGTCCCAAAGGGGGAAACCATGCAGGTACCGCCGAGATTCCAGGGCCTGCCCCTGGTTACCTCCAGGTTCGTCTCGGGCGCCCACCGCCACAACGTGGACGTGTACGTCTGGACCATCAACAGGGAAGAGGACATGAAACGCCACATCGATCACGGCGCCGACGGGATCATTACGGACTTTCCGGATCGTCTCCTGAAGGTGCTGGGAAGAAGTACAGAACTGCCGGACCAGGACCTGCCGCGAGAGGAGCCGCCATCTCCATGAGCGAACAACCGATCCTGGTGGTCCGAGACCTGTCCAAGACTTATGCGAGCGGGGGCGGGACGCTTAACGTGCTTCGTGATATAGACTTCGACGTATTACCGGGCGACTCCCTGGCGATCATCGGCCCATCCGGCAGCGGGAAAACGACCCTGCTCGGTCTCTGCGCGGGCCTGGACCGCGCGACCACGGGCTCAGTATCGCTGAAGGGCATCGTCCTGGACGATCTCGACGAAGACCAAAGGGCCCGGGTGCGTAACCGCCACGTCGGCTTCGTCTTCCAGAATTTCCAGCTGATTCCGACCCTCACGACCCTCGAGAATGTCATGGTCCCGGTGGAACTGCGCGGCGAAAAAGGCGTATACGACCTGGGTATGGAATTGCTGGAGCGTGTGGGGCTGTCCGACCGATCCACGCATTACCCTGTCCAGTTGTCCGGAGGTGAACAACAGCGCGTTGCCCTGGCGAGAGCGTTTATCAACCGGCCTTCCCTGCTTTTCGTGGACGAGCCCACCGGCAATCTCGACGCCGACACGAGCGCCATGGTGGAAAGCCTGCTCTTCGCATTGAACGAAGAGTCGGGTACGACCCTGGTTACGGTGACCCACAACCTCGACCTGGCGCGGAGAACGCAGCGCATCATACGGTTGAGCGGGGGCCGTATCGTCGAGGACTACCAACCGGAAGACGCCGGCATCCCTGACATCCACCCCGTATCCCTCTCCTCCGACGGCTAGACATGGGTGCTCCCATTCAACCTGATCTCACGCGGGTTCGAGCAGGCTGGCTGTTCAAGATGGCCTGGCGGGACAGCCGTACCTACCGACGGCGCCTGCTCCTTTACATGTCGTCCATTATACTGGGCACCGCCGCGCTCGTATCGATCCGCACCCTGGGCGATAGCATGCGGACCGCGATCGATCTGGAATCCAAGGCGCTGCTTGGCGCCGACCTGGATATAAACACCCGCAGGGCCTTTTCAGATTCGGCCAACGTCTTCCTGAGGAACCTGGGCGGTGAGCAGTCCCGCCAGGTCAGTTTCGCGTCCATGGTCGCCTTTCCGCGGTCGGAGTCGTCTCGCCTCGTTTCGGTCCGGGCTCTCGAGGGCGGCTTTCCCTACTATGGTGAACTGGAAACGGTCCCTTCCGGCGCCGCGCAGGCGTTCAGAACCCAGGGAACGGCCATCGTGGACGACAACCTGCTGATTCAGCACGGCGCGGAGGTCGGCGATTCGATACGAATAGGACTGAGGACGTTCGAGGTTTCCGGCCGGCTGATCAGCATACCGGGCGAAACCGCAGCCATGAGCGCCATAGGACCCCGCGTCTATATTCCCATGGCCGAGCTTGAGTCCACGGCGCTGATTCAACCCGGAAGCAGGGTGACCTACCGCGCGCTTTTCAGGTTCGACGACGATGTCGACGTTCAGGAACTGGTGGATACCTTCGGCACGGACACGGCGGCCCGGTTCAACTGGGACTGGGACACCGTTGAAGACCGTCAAGCCGGCCTTGAAAGATCCCTCGGCAATCTCTATCGGTTTCTCAATCTCAGCGGTTTTATTGCCCTGATCCTCGGCAGCGTGGGCGTTGCCAGCGCCATACATACCTACGTCAGGCGGAAACGAGGTACCATAGCCATATTGCGCTGCCTCGGCGCGGAAGGCCGCCACACTTTCTCCATTTACATCATCCAGGCCGTATCCATCGGCGTAATCGGCTCCGCCATAGGTGCGGCCGCCGGATACCTCGTGCTCGGCATTCTACCGGCGCTGGTCCAGGATTTCGTTCCTTTCGACCTGGAAGTAAGGTTTACCTATATCCCCGTCCTGCAAGGCATGGGCCTTGGGCTGCTTATGGCGTTGCTCTTCGCCCTCCTTCCCCTTATGGCGATTAAAGACATCTCTCCACTGCTCACGTTGCGCTCGTCGGTCGAAACTTCCTCGCGGGGCAACAGGGATCCGTGGCGCCTTGCACTGATCGCCCTGCTGGTCACCGGGATCGTGTTATTTGCAGTCAGCCAGACCCGCGTATGGCACCAGGGCGTTGGATTCGCGGGCGGGCTGATCGGCGCCTTTCTCCTGTTGAGCCTCGTTGCCCGAAGTCTCATATCGCTGGCTCGGCGCATGTTGCCGGCGACCTGGCCCTATGTCTGGCGCCAGGGACTGGCCAATCTGTTCCGGCCGGACAACCAGACCGTCACTATGGTTGTAGCCCTCGGACTGGGAGCCTTCCTGATCACGACACTGTACCTGTTGCAGTTTTCCCTGGTCGGACACATTACTCAGGTCGGTGGGGACAGGCAGTCCAACCTGGTCCTGTTCGACATCCAGCCCGACCAGCGGGGTGAAATCCTCGAATCGCTCCACCGTTACGAACTTCCTGTCATGCAACAGACGGCCGTCGTAAGCATGCGACTGGCGGGATTGAAGGGACGGACCATAGCTGAAGTCATTCAGGATTCTACGGTACGGACTCAACGATGGGCGCTGCGGCGGGAATACCGTTCGACCTACCGGAGCCATCTTGAAGATGCGGAAACCCTCCTGGAAGGATCGTTGCAGTCCCGCGTTACGGACGGAAAGGACTCCGTGTATGTCTCCGTGGAGCAAGGCATAGCCAACCGGCTCGGCGTGGGTATCGGGGACGAAATCGTGTTCGACGTGCATGGCGTCCCGGTCAAGACCACCGTGGGCAGCGTGAGAGCCGTCGACTGGCAGCGGGTGCAGCCCAACTTTTTCATGGTCTTTCCAGATGGTGTCCTCGAAGAAGCACCCCAGTTTCACGTGGTCGTGACCCGGATCGATGATCCGCAGACATCGGCGCGTTTTCAGCAGGAAACGGTGAGCCGGTTTCCCAACGTGTCCATGATCGACCTCAGCCTCATACTGGGTACGCTGAACACCATCCTCGGGAAGGTATCCCTCATCGTCCGTTTCATGGCGCTTTTCAGCGTGTTCACAGGCGTAATCGTCCTGGTGGGTGTCGTGACGAACAGCCGGTACCAGCGGATGCAGGAAAGCGTGCTGCTGAAAACGCTCGGCGGTTCCAGGAAACAGATATTGAAGATCATGACGATCGAATACCTGCTCCTGGGCGCCATAGGCGCAATCACGGGCGTTGTATTGGCCTTTGCCGCCACATGGATACTGACCGTGTTCGTCTTCAATATCTCGTACGTACCGGTATTTATCCCCGTTGCAGCCGTGATCGGCGGTATTTGTCTGATCACGATCCTGGTGGGCATGCTGGCCAGCGCCGGCATTTACCGCCAATCCCCGCTGGAAATCCTTCGTGCGGAGATCTAGCGTCCTACGGCCGCAGGTCCGCAAGGACTGGCTGAAGGATCTGCCATACGGTTTCCGCCATGATCGCGTGACCTTCCGCCGTCGGATGAATCCCGTCGGGCAGGTTCAAATCGGCTATGCCACCGACGCCTTCAAGTAAGAAGGGGATCAGCAGGGTGTTCTCCGACTCCGCCAGTTCCGGGTAGATCTCTTTAAAGGCCGTGGTGAAAACCGGCCCCAGATTCGGGGGAGCCTGCATGCCCGCGAGTATGATCTTAGTTACTGGATACCTCTCGCGCACACGGCGGATCATAGCCCTCAGATTCCGCCGGGTGACGCGGGGATCGACACCACGCAGCCCGTCATTCCCGCCGAGTTCGAGGACAAAGACGTCCATCCTGTTCTGCAGCACCCAGTCTATGCGGCTCAACCCGCCTGCCGATGTCTCGCCGCCCACCCCTCCGTTGATCACCCTGAACGGCCAGTCGAGCTGGTCGATCTTCTCCTGGATCAGCCGGGGATAGGCCTTGTCGAGACCGATCCCGAAACCCGTCGTAAGGCTGTTGCCGTAGAAAATAACGGTCATAACAGTCCTGTCGTCGGTCGGGTTCTGCGGGATGTCCGGCGCCGTAATGGGAAGAAGCCAGATCAGCAGGGGAATAAGCATAGGCGTTTCACTCCAATGTCTGCCTTGACGATTACGTTGATACGGGCGATTTCAAGTACAAACAAAATGTTCCCGTGTGCACAATCCAAACTTTAAAAAAATACCCGGGAAATCGCACAATATTACCGGTATAATCGCTTGACGATTCACCACTCGCCATGTAGTATGATAGTATAATCCCAGACCTTCTTCTCTGAAAGACTCAATTCCCAAATTTCAGCCTGTTCCAATGCGAAGCATACCTGCTTTTCGATACTTGCTGGTATTGACTAAAATCCTCACGGCCTTCGTCGTGATCGGAGTCTTCGCAACCGTAGTAAACGATCTCGCCATAACGCGCAACGCTTCCTCCCGCCTGTACCACCTCGTCGACGAAACACCGGAGTGCCAGGTGGCTCTCGTGCTGGGTACATCGAAGTTCGCCAGTGGAAACGTCAACCGCTACTACAGGGCGCGCATCGAGGCCGCTTCGGAACTGTACCACGCCGGCCGCATCCGTGCCATACTGGTGAGTGGAGACGCTTCCACGCGCTACTACGACGAGACGACGGCGATGCAGCGCGACCTGATCGACCTGGGTGTTCCAGAAGATTACATCATGCTCGACTACGCCGGTGTACGGACCCTGGATTCCGTTTTCCGGGCGAAGAAGGTTTTCGGCCTGGAACGGGTAATTGTCGTTTCACAACAGTTTCACTGTGAACGGGCTCTCTACCTCGCGGATGCAGTCGGTCTCGCCGCAACGGGATTCTGTGCTGAAGACACCCCGTTCTCCCGATCCCTGGCTGTCCGCGGCCGTGAATCGCTGGCCCGGGTAATGGCCTTCATCGACCTGTACATATTCGACACCCAGCCGCGCTCCCTGGATCAGGGTGAAAGAGCCAGCCGATGATGCTCGTGGACGCTTCACGAGCTTGACTTTCCTCTTGTCCTGCCCTCCCCCTCCGTATACATTCCGGTTTTCATGTTTGCCGTCCATGCAACTCGTATTCTTGCCACTGCCCGAAATGAAGAGGTAAGGGTTTGCATTTCGACACTTCGCTCGAACGGGCGCGGAACCTGGACCGAAACGATGACCTGAGTGGGTACCGGGATCGCTTTCTGATCGACGAACCCAAGCTTATTTACCTGGACGGCAATTCCCTCGGACGGGTACCGAAGGACTCCATCGCCTTGATGGATCGGATCGTCAAGCACCAGTGGGGCAACCGCTTGATCCGGGCCTGGAATGACGAGTGGATGGGACTTTCCAGGCGTATCGGGGCCAAGGTGGCGAGTCTTATCGGCGCCCTCCCTGACGAAGTTATCATCGCGGATTCGACTTCCGTAAACCTGTTCAAGTTGATTGCCGGTGCGCTGAAAGAGCGTCCGGGACGTCGAAAAATAGTAACCGACAGCATCAATTTCCCTTCCGACATCTATATCCTGAAAGCCGTCGCCGACATGATCGATCCGGCGTACGAGATGGTCGTGCTACCCGTCGATAATGGCTTCGCCGTGTCCGAGGAGGCCCTGGAGCGGACCATAAACGATGATACGGCCCTGGTACTTCTGTCGCACGTCATGTACAAGTCCAGTTACAAGTACGACATGGAGCGGATCACGGAAATCGCCCACCGTCGCGACGCGATGATCCTGTGGGACCTGAGCCATTCGGCCGGGGTCGTACCGATGACGTGCCACGACCTGGGAGTCGACCTGGCTGTGGGTTCCACGTACAAGTACTTGAACGGCGGACCGGGCGCCCCGGCGTTTCTTTACGTCCGGGATGACCTGCAATCCCGGTTGATCAACCCCATTTCAGGATGGTTCGGTCACAAGAAACAGTTCTTTTTCGATACCGAATTCGAACCGGCCGCGGGCATAGACCGTTATCTCACGGGCACGCCGTCCATCCTGTCCCTGGCCATGATCGAACCCGGCGTGGACCTCACCCTCGAAGCCGGCATGGGTCCCATACGCGCCAAGTCGCAAAAGCAGTCCGAGTACCTGGTTTCCCTCTGGGAGAAAGAACTGGCTTCGCTGGGATTTACGCTGAATTCTCCACTAAACGGCGCCCGCCGAGGATCGCATGTCTCCTTCGGTCATACCGAGGGATATCGCATCGACCAGGCGATCCGGGAGGAGCAACAGGTTATTTCCGATTTCCGCATGCCTGACAACATACGCCTGGGCATCGCTCCGCTGTACACCACTTACGAGGAGCTGCACACCGCCGTACGTGCTCTCCGGGAGGTCGTGCATTCCGGATCCTACCAGCAGTACAGCGATGTCATCCGCGGAGTGACCTGACGATGGCCCGACCCGTTCAGATCAATATCCCTTCCATCATCATCACGGGCGCGGGCGCATTCGACGAAGCGGGCCGCCAGGCCGCGCACACCGGAATGAAAAGGGTGCTGATCGTCTCGGATTCCTACCTGGTGGAACAGGGCCTGCCGGGCAGCATCGCGGACCAATGCGGGCAGGCGGATATCGAAACTTGTGTCTACGGCGGCGTGACACCGGATCCCACGGATTTGAACGTGGAGGAAGGACTTGCGATACTGCATGAAAACGACTGCGACGGTGTCATCGCGGTCGGCGGCGGAAGCAGCATCGACGCCGGAAAGGGCATCGCGGTCATGGCCACCAATGACGGCCCATTGTCCGAGTATGCCGGTTACCACCGGATACCCAGGGCCGGCCTACCGTTGTTCGCCATTCCCACGACAGCCGGCACGGGCAGCGAAATGTCCCGCGTTACCGTCCTAACGGACACCCGTCGAAATGTGAAGATGATGATGCTGGACGCACACCTTCTGCCCACGGCAGCCTTCGTCGACTATACACTGACCCTGTCCATGCCCCGGCCACTGACGGCCAACGTGGGCGTGGACACCCTGACACACGGGATCGAAGCTTACGTTTCACGCAAGGCGGGCACGATTACGGACGCGCTCGCCCTTTCCTGCGTCGAACTTGTCGGCAAGCACCTGGTGCAGGCCTGGAAATCCCCAGACGACCACGGAGCCCGCAAGGGCATGATGGATGCGGCGTCCCTGGGCGGCATGGCCTTCGCCAACAGCTCCGTTTGCCTGGTGCACGGCATGAGCAGGCCCCTCGGCGCGGTCTTCCATCTACCCCATGGCCTGAGCAACTCGGTCCTGCTGCCGGCCGTCACCCGTTTCAGCGTTACGGCGGCGCCCGAACGGTACGCCGTCCTTGCCCGGAAACTCGAGTGGGCCGGAGAGGGGGACGATGCGTCAAAGGCCTGTGAGAAGCTCATTGATGGTCTGCAGAAACTGAATGATACCGTCGAAATACCCGGACTGCGGGACTGCGGCATATCGAAAACGGCATTAACCGACGCACTGGACAAAATGGCCTCGGACGCGCTCGATTCGGGCAGTCCACAGAACAATCCCCGCATTCCCACGGCGGAAGAAATCAAATCGCTGTACCTGGAAGCATACTGAGGTAGCGTCATGGAATACAATACGCTGCTTATCGGCGGCAGGGGAACGATTGGGTCCGGGCTACGGCTATATCTGCCGGAGATGGACGCCAGGTACAGGTTCTGTTCCATCGACCTGCCCGGAGCACCCGACAGGGCCGGAGGCCGCGGCGATGCTGGCGAGTTCATTGATTTGAACATCGTAGAAGAACCTGAAAGATTCAAGGAACTGTTGCCCGGTTTCGATCTAATCGTCTACCTGGCCAGGCATTCCGACTACGCCGCAATGGAAAAGATGACGGACCTGGTGTTCGAATCGATCCTGGCGCTGGAACGCAGGCCGATGATCGTGGGCTCTAGTTCGGTACACGCGGTCGACAGCGCCTATCGCTTTTTCGAGACGGGTACGTACGCCCTGATCGCGGAACGCGATTTCGAGGCGATTGAGTGCTGGCCTTCACCGATCTCCGCGCAAATGCCCGCTTGCCCGATCAACGACTACGGCCGTGAAAAGGCTTATGTCGAGGTGTGGGTGGAACGGGCGGCGCGACAGGGCTGCGGCGCGCTGGCTACCCGCTGGGGTGGCGTGAACCCGGAAAACACGCCCATTGTGGAAGAACGCGGATATTTCGCCGTCTGGTGCCATCAGCAGGACGCGGCGGCCATGGTCCAAGCCGCATACACGGCATATCGGGAAGACCGCCTGCCGCTCGCGCGGCACTACTTCGTCATTTCAGACAACACCTACAACATTTTCGATATACAGACACCGAAGGATGAGATAGGATACCTTCCCCGGCACAATGCCGAGACATTCTACCGTTGATCATCAACTGAGCGGAGTGGAAACGAAGACCATGCGATACGATCCCTATGAATACCGCGGCTCGCGGCGCTCGGTCGTCATGGCGCCCAGGGGCATGGTGGCCACGAGTCAGCCGCTTGCCGCCCAGGCTGGCATCGATATCCTGAAAAGGGGCGGCAACGCCATCGACGCGGCCATTGCCGTCAACGCGGCTCTAGGCGTGGTGGAACCCATGTCCTGTGGTATCGGCGGCGACCTGTTCGCCATCGTGTGGAAGGCGGACAGCAGTGCGCTGACCGGCCTCAATGCCAGCGGCAGAGCACCTTACGCGGCGACCATCGAGCACTATACCGGGCTGGGCCATGACTACGTACCCGACACCGGACCGCTGAACTGGTCCGTGCCAGGATGCGTCGACGGATGGGCATGCCTGCTCGAACGCTTCGGAACGATGTCGCTGGAACAGGTACTGGAACCGGCCATCGCATACGCGGAAGGCGGGTTTCCCGTTTCGGACATCATAGCGCGGGACTGGGCGGGCTCCGTGCGACTGCTGAGTCCGTGGCCCGAGTCCGTCCGGGTCTACCTGCCCGGCGGACAGGCTCCGAAACCCGGCGCTGTGTTCAGGAATCCGGACCTGGCCCGTTCCTATCGTATCCTGGCCGATGGCGGCCGGGACGCGTTCTACCGCGGTGAAATCGCCGAAGCCATTGTTTCCTGTTCACGGGAAATCGGCGGGTTGTTCAGCCAGGAAGACTTCCGGGATCATATTTCGACCTGGGACGATCCCGTGTGCGCCGACTACCGGGGTCATACGGTCTGGGAACTGCCGCCGAGCGGACAGGGTATCGCCGCCCTTCAGATGCTGAACATCCTGGAAGGCTACGACCTCGCCGAATCGGGCTGCCAGTCAGCGGAAACACTGCACCTGCAGATCGAAGCGAAGAAACTCGCCTACGCCGACCGCGCCGTGTTCTACGCCGACCCCGCCTTCGCGGACGTGCCCGTTGAATCCCTGCTGTCCAAGGAATACGCCGAGCGGCAGCGCGGCCGGATAGATCCGGATCGCGCGGCTATCGACGTCCCAGCCGGCGATCCCATCCTTCTGCACGGGGATACGGCCTACATGACAGTCGTCGACGAAGAGCGCAACGCCGTTTCGTTCATCCAGAGCATCTTCCGGGGATTCGGCTCGGGTATCGTCCCAGACCGCACGGGGTTTCCGATCCAGAACAGGGGACAGCTCTTTGCCCTGAATCCCGCCCACCGAAACGCCCTCGCTCCCCATAAGAGGCCCTTCCATACCATCATCCCGGCCATGGTGACCAGGAACGGGCAGCCCTGGCTCACCTTCGGCCTGATGGGCGGCGCCATGCAGCCGCAGGGACATGCCCAGGTCCTATGCAACATGATCGACTTCGGCATGGACGTGCAGGAGGCGGGCGACTCCCCGCGATTCCAGCACTTCGGTTCGGCCGAACCCACGGGCACGCCCATGGATGCTGGCGGAGGCCGGGTCACCGTGGAAGACGGCATCGGCGAAGATACCTTCAGGCGTCTCGCAGAAAAAGGCCACCGTTTGACCCGCTCCTCCCACGGATACGGCGGTTACCAGGCGATCCGCATAGACCCGGAAACGGGCATGCTGCACGGCGCGTCGGAACCTCGCAAGGACGGATGCGCAATCGGGTACTGAAGGAAAGTTTCTGCAGGAAGTATTAAGTCCGTGCATCCCGCCAGGCATCCTGCCGCCTGCCAACCCATCCAAGTAACTGTACTTGATCCACCCGCTGAACCTAGCGCAGGCTTGGCAGCCACGTTGTGAGGTGCGGCACGTAGACCAGCAGTCCCAGGCAGATAAGCTGGATCACGATAAAGGGCAGAATACCCCGGTAGATATGCCGGGTCTGCACTTCGGGCGGGGCCACGCCTTTCAGATAGAACAGGGAGAAGCCGAAGGGCGGCGTAAGGAAGGAAGTCTGCAGGTTTACGGCGATCAGGATGCCGACCCACAGAAGATCGACCCCGAATGCGATGAAGATGGGCGCAACGACCGGCACGATGATGTAGGTGATCTGGATGAAATCGATGAAGAAACCGGCGATGAAAATCATGACCAGGACCAGGGCCATGAAGGCATAGGTACTCAGGTTCGCGTCCATGATCAGCCGAGTCATGTACGTGTCGCCCTTCATCCCCCGAAACACCAGTCCAAAGGCTTCGGCGCCTACCAGCACGAAGAAGACCATGCACGTGATAAACGTGCATTCCTTCATGACCGCCTTCAGCGTTTTATAGGTAAACTTACCCTGGCAGGCAGTAAGCAGCGTCGCGCCCAGCGCGCCAACGGCCGCCGCTTCCGTCGGCGAGGTGACGCCAGCGAAGATGGATCCCAGCACGACGGTCATCAGGCCCAGGGGAAGCAGGAAGGCCTTGAAGATCTTCCCGTACATCCCGCGGCCACGGAACGCGGCAAGTTCATCGGCCGGCATGGCCGGGGCTTCATTCGGTCTGAAAAGCGCGACGATGGCGATCCACACCAGGTACAAGCCCACGAGGATTGCTCCGGGTATGACGGCGCCGATGAACATGTCGCCGACCGACACGTTGAGGATACTCCCGAGCAGCACCAGTACCACGCTGGGCGGGATGATCTGTCCGAGGGTACCGGACGCGGCGATCGTCCCCGTGGCCATGGGAGGACTGTACCCCCGCCTCAGCATCGTCGGCAGGCTGAGCAGACCCATGGTCACGACCGTCGCCCCCACTATACCCGTAGACGCGCCGAGCAGGGCGCCCACGATAACGACCGAAACCGCGAGCCCACCCCGCAGGCGGCCGAATAGGAGGGCCATGGTCTCCAGCATGTCCTCGGCCAACCCGGATTTTTCCAGCATGACGCCCATGTAGACAAACAGGGGCACTGCCAGCAGGACGTAATTCGTCATGACGCCCCAGATACGCAGGGGAAGCAGGTTGAAGAAATCGGCGCCGAAGGTCATCAGCCCCAGCAGTACGGACACGCCGCCGAGCGTGAAGGCGACCGGGTATCCCATCAATAGCAGCAGGAACAGGACCAGGAACAGGATGAGGGGCATGGCTTCAATCAAACCGAGTCCTCCCTGGCCGATTCCGATTCACCTGGGGGGATCTCTTCAACATCGCCCATGGTATCTTTGCCGTCGTGCATAAACTGGTCGAAGGAGCGAACCGCCATGGCCAGTCCCTGCAGTAGTATGAGCGAGAATCCGATGGGAATCATGGACTTCAAGATGAAGCGGGCGGGCAGTCCGCCGGGGTCTGGCGATACCTCGCCTATCCTGAAGGAGTTCAGGACGAAATTCTGGGAACTCCAGATCGTGATCACAGCGAAGGGAAGCAGGAACAGCAAGCTGCCGATCAAATTTGCGAGAGCCTGGTTCTTTGGCGAGAAATTCATGTACAACACATCCACGCGGACGTGCTTGTTGTGCTTTAGCGCCCACGCCGAAGCGAGCAGGAAGATGACAGCGAAGAAATGCCACTCCAGTTCCTGAACCGCTACGCTGCTGCTGCGCAGGAAATACCGTGTGAATACGTCGAGGCAGACGGTCAACACGAGCAGGGTCGTGAACCAGGAAACCACCGTGCCGATACGCTCGTTCAGCGCGTCCACGAACCGTACGAATTTCTTAAGAACGTTCAATTCGGCGTTCACTTTCCTGGTAGCCGTGGTGCTCGGCCAGGGCGGTCATACATCCGCGGGCGCCCCGCGTTTCCGATGGTATTTCGGATCCCCCGATAGGGAATCACTGGACAAAGGGGTGTTCAATATGACACATCAAGAGGAAATATACAACCCTAATTGCCCCCGTCTTTCAATTTTGGTCGCCGATGGCAGTTTCGAAGGCATGTGAGACCGGTGTTTACCCTTGTGATCGCGTCCTCCGTTTATATATTGCATCAATATCCGTAAACCGTATCACCTCGGAGGCCATGACATGTCGGAAAAACGATATACCGTTCGCGCGGCGGCCTGCGACCATCGGACAGATTACAAAGGCGTCTACGAGACGCTAAAGCGCATTACCGCACCGCTTACGGAGTCATGGACACGCATCGAGAAAGCCCGGAAGATCGTGATCAAGTTCAACATGATGAAACCCGCGGACAACATCGTCCGGTTCAAGGGGCGGCGACAGGAACTGGTGGACGACGCGGTCTGCCGGGCCGTGTTGCAACTGCTCCGAGAGCACACCGACGCGGACATCTACGCAACGGACACCAATCCCTACGCCCGGGACAAACTTACGCCGGACGAGTTCAACTACGCGCACCATCTTCGTGAATTCGACGTCAGGTACGATGATTCCAACCGGCCACCGTGGGCGGTGTACGAGGTGCCCGGAGGCGGAAACATGTTCGACCGGTATATCCTGAGCGGCGTATTCGAGGACGCGGACGAAGTGATCTCCGTGGCGAAGATGAAGAATCACCTCTTCATGGGCATCACCCTTTGCATGAAAAACCTCTTCGGCCTTCCTCCCATCATTCCCCCAGGGGGTCGTGTCCGTACCTATTTCCATCACGCGATCCGGCTGTCGTACGTCCTTCCCGATCTCGCCATGATCACGAACCCCTGTTTGAATATCATCGATGGGCTCGTGGGTCAGAAGGGAAGGGAATGGGGTGGTGAAGGCCGGGTGGGGGACGTGCTTGTCGCCGGTGACCAGATTACGGCTACCGACGCCTGCGGCGCTTACCTGATGGGACACGATCCCGCATCCGACTGGCCCACGCCACCATTTCGACGCGACCGGAATCACCTCCTGGTGGCCGCGCAGCGGGGTTTCGGCACGGTTGATCTCGATGAAATCGACTTCGTAAGCGATGTCCACCACCCGGTGGCCCACTTCGACTCAGATATGGACGAAGAGCCCGGATTGATCCACACCCTTCGGCGTACGGCCTGTGAACAGGGTCTTTACTACCGGGATCACCGGAATGACATCGTGGACCGGTACAGAGGCGAGTTCATCTACATGCAGGAAGGGGAGGTCGCCTGGCACGGGGAGGATCCCTCCATGATCGCAAGCCACCGGTCTTACAGCTCTGCCAGGCCCGGAAGCGCCCTTTGGCTTAAGCTGGTGGACCCGGAGGAAACCGAGGGGGAGCGATTCGAGGTGTACGACCGGTGCCTGTCCGCCCTGTCGGCCTGAAACGAACCCAGTATAGGAGTCGATTACATGAAAATCGCCGTGCTGTACGGCCCTAGAGATCTACGTATCGAAGACCATCCCCTGGACACGGACAACCTGGGCCCTCACGATCTCTGGGTCGAGACGATCATCTCCGCACTCAAGATCGGTACGGACCGGGGGAATTACGAGGGCGCCGAGCAGGTACCCGGGGCGCCTGATTTTCCGCGCTGGGTCGGTGACAGCAATCTCGGCGTCATCCGGGGTGTGGGAGAGGCGGTCACGGATTTCACCGTGGGCGACCGGGTCATCTCACGGTACCCGCACCAGTCCGAATTCATTGCACGGGACGACGAGGTGATCGTGAAGGTCCCTGACGGCGTGGAGGACGAAGACGCGGTATACGGGCACCTGTACACCTTGAGCGCCATGTGCTACTACAAGTCGCAGTTTCAACCCGGTGAGAACGTGGCCGTCGTAGGACTGGGCGTCCTTGGCCTCGGCGCCGTCGGCCTCGGACCGTGCCTCGGCGCCCGTGTGATCGGGATCGCGAACAGCCCGGTACGTATGGAAATGGCCGAACGCATGGGTGCCCACGGAACCTTCATGTACAATGATCCGGACCTGGATGCGAAACTGGACGACTTCACCCGGGGCGAAGGTATCGACCTGGTCATTCTCACGGCCAATCCATGGCCCGCGCTTCGTACCTCGTGCCAGATCGTGCGCAACAACGGACGGGTCGGTATCGTAGCACTGCCCGGCAGGGGAGAACAGCCCCTCGACTTCAACCCGCTGGACATGGAATGGTTCTATTTCAAAGGCATTTCTCTGATCGCCATTAACGGGATGACCGGTTCCCTGTTTCCCTCAGACCGGGGGGACCGCAGGGACTGGCCATCCATGTGCCGATTCACGCTCGACCTTATGCGCGATGGGAAACTGGAACCCAAACGCCTGGTGACCCACCGGATGCACTATACCCGGATCAACGAAGCCTACGAGATGATTTATAGACGTGAAAAGAACATGATGGGTGTTGTGTTCAACTGGAAGGACTGACCGATGACCACAAGGACCTTGCTGTCCAAGAAGCAGGCAGCCGCATTTGAAATTGACGGCTACTTCATCGTGGAGGGATTTCTCACCACCGATGAAGTCGAGTCCATTCGTAGCGAGATCACCTCGATCGTGGACCGGTATCCGGACGTGCCGGAGGAACTCGTGCAGATCGAGCCCGCCGTGCGGCGTGGAACGATCAAACCCGATAACATTGAACTGGGCGTCCGCAAGCTTTTCAGGATGACTCTGCACAACGAGCTGTTCCGGTCCCTGGCGCACCATCCTGAAATGGTTGGAATCGCCGTTGAACTGCTTGGACCGGATGTCACCTTGTTTCAAAGCATGCTGCTGATGAAGCCACCCCGGTTCGGCGGTCAAAAGGTCTGGCACCAGGACAACGCCTACTTCCGCCTGGAGCCTAACGACGTTTTCGGGTACTGGATTGCGCTCGACGATGCGACCGTAGAGAACGGGTGCATGCACGTCATCCCGGGATCGCACCTCGCTGGTATTGGAAAGCACGGCGGCGTAGCCGATGACTACGGGTTGGCTTCAGCCCCTTCCGGTGAAGACGCGGTGGCCTGTGTCATGAATACTGGGGACGCCCTGGTGTTTCATGGCGAGACCTACCACTACACGCCGCCGAATACGACCGACCGGCGCCGCAGAGCCTTGCAGTACCACTACGCTTCCACGCACTGCCGACCTTCGAAAGACAGCCCGTTCAAGTCCCTAAAGGCCGAGATTATCGTGGCGGGGGAGGGGGCCGAGTCCCTGGACGGATAGGATAGCCTGAATGAGCAGGCTTCAGTCCATGTCAGCGGTATTCGAATCCGGGGCTTCCACGCGCAGGATGATGATATCCGTATCATGATACTGCTGGTGGTGGACCGACGAGGCAAAGTGACGCAACAGCCGCAGCGATACTTCCAGTTCCTCAGGTGTCTCCACGGCTCTTTCGTTGCCGAGCAGTTCAATCCTGTCCTGCAGGTTTCCCTCTCCCGTGGCTGCCACCAGTTCGACTATAGCACTGCCTTCTACCCGGTGCGCGACCAGGAGCAGGCGATTTCTTTCGTAGGTTTCATTATCCTGCTGGACAAGTGTCAGCAGGGTCTCTTCGCTTGCGGCCACCAGGCGGTCAGCCATCGCGGCGTCCCAGCGATTGCGTGAGGCGAAATCCTCCAGGAAAGCCCTGATCTTCGGCAGGGCCGACAGGTTGAAGTCGGATTCCATCCGGTAACGACGAGGAGAGGTGATCTCCATGAACAGCGTCATCAGCATCGCCGTCAGGCCGCCTGCCGTCATACCGTTTTGCAACAATCCTCCAGCAAAACCCGCAACCAGTTCGGGGAATATGGCATCGTTCTGAAAACCCACTCCGATCCAGAAACTCACGCCGACGATTACGCCCTTCCGGTAGTCGATCCCATCCTGTATAACCAGCTTCATGCCAATAACGAAGAGCAAGGAAAGCAATACGATCAGGAACCCTCCCGCGACGGGGTTCGGTATGGCCAGCACCACGGCGAGGAACTTGGGAAGGAACGCGACCGCGATGAAGGCCGCGCCGACGACCATCCCCACCGTTCGCGCTGCCACTCCGGTCATCTCGGTCACGGCGATGCTCGTGGAATAGGTTGTATTCGGCACCGTGCCCAGGAGACCGGATAACAGGTTTCCCATGCCATCCGCCGCCACCGCGCCCTGGACCGCACGGAAATCCACCGCCCGGGGCCGACGCCATGATACGCGCTGTATGGCGATGGAATCTCCGATTGTCTCCACGGCGCCAACGAGTGTCACGAACATGAAAGCAGGAAGCAGTCCCCAGAATGCCGGCCCGAATGCAAGGTCTATCCCGGGCCACCCACCTTCGGGGTAACCCACCCACGGCGCGGCCGCCACCCGGGCTGTATCGTAAAATCCAAAGTAAGCACTGACGATGGATCCGGCCGCGATTCCGAGCAAGGGTGCCCAGAGGCGCAGCGAAGACGTCGCCTTCAACGCGATGCCGATGGTGACCAGCATGGTGACGGCCGCGGTGATCAGAGCCATCGACACCGGTCCACCGTCCGGCGCATCCCCAAGCATGTCGAATGCGATGGGCATCACAGTGACCGATATCAACATGATGACCGTGCCGGATACTACCGGAGTCAGAATCCTGCGAAGGAGCGAAAGTCGCGTCGAAAGCAGGAATTGAAACAGCGAGGAAATGATGATGAGGGTGGCCATCAGTTGAGGACCACCTTCAGCCAGGGCCGTGATACATACCGCGATGAAGCTGCCTGAGGTGCCCATCATCAGTACATAGCCCGCACCGATCCTGCCGACCCGGACAGCCTGGAGAATTGTGGTAATGCCGCTGATCGCCGCTGCGGCGAAAACACCCCACGTAAGGTAGGACTCGCTTGCGCCTCCCGCCCGGCTTACGATAGCGACGGTCAGGACAACCCCGCCCACCGTAAGCAGCGCAATCTGAAGTCCGAGTCCGATGGTCAGGGGTATTGGCGGCTTTTCGTCGGCTTCGTAACGTACGCCCGAAGAGGCAATTTGCTTTCCCGCATTCATGCTTGCGCTATGCTCCTGTTATGCTTAATGGACGTTGTTGATACATGACTTTGAGGCAACTTCTGACACAGCATAGTACACAAGTAAACAACACGGTCAAGTATATCCCAATTAGCTATAGGCTCTATAGACGCAGAAAGGGTTACCCGCTTGAGACTATCAATTGCGTAAGACTTTGAAATCACCTTATGATTGCAGTCCGTATCGTTCTTGTAGCACACAAAGAGAGGTCAATGCCATGATTAAAGGATCGAGGGTGCTTCGTTCGCTTTCTTCCATCCCAGGCAGACTATCGAGCAACGCGGCCACCTGGCCGTGATCGAAGAAAGGTGACTCTCGCATACCGGGGCCGCGCAGCGTATCCTGGCACATCTCGTACAGCCTGTTACCCGGATTAAGCGTCGCCGGCGGCGCGAGGAACGGCTTCTTTGAGCCTGTGTATACCTCCTCGGTCAAAAAGGGACGTGCCGCCTCCCGGAGCGGATATTTGGGTCGTCCATCCCATGCCAGTAGCCTGGATGGAATCCGGCTTCCGAATTCGAAAAACCGGTGGTCAAGGTAAGGCAGACGCACTTCTACTCCGTGGGCCATGTCAACCCGCTCGGCCGCCAGGTTGTAACCTGCGAAGAGGGACTTCAGCCAAAGATAGAGTACCTTTTTCACGGGTTCGCGGCCGGCAAGCTGCTTGCGGTAGTCAAACTGGTTGAAGAAAACCCTGTAGGGGTCACGACCGGCGATGCGTTCCCGGAAATCCCGCGCCAGCAGGCCACGCAGAGTGCCCAACTTTCCGCCAAGGGCTTCCATGACCTCGTTGGAAAGTCCAAGGATGCGGCTAATACGTACCAGCCAGGGCGAGACCAGGGCTACCTGGCGTTCCGCGGGGCTATGCGCGCCAAGCAGCGCCAGGCCGATACGTAACCAGTCGAGTACAGGCCGGCGAGGGCCGCGGAGCAACGCGGGCCGGCAGAATTCATAACCGGCGAACAGTTCGTCCGCCCCTTCACCCGCCAGGACGGTCTTGTAACCCGCCCGCCGGATCTCGCCGCTAAGTATGTAACGCGCCACACCGTGCGCGTTGGCCTGTATGGCCTCCGCGTGCCATACCGCGTCGGCAAAACGGTCTGCGCAGTCTCCCTGTGAAACTGAAACTGCCTCGTACCCGGTCCGGAGGTGGCGTGCGGTTCTTCGTGCCACGGGTTCCTCGTCATAGTTCGCATGGTCGAAGGAAATGGTAAAGGCTCTGGGTCGCACAGATCCTCGGCTGGCCATGCCCAGTAGCGCCGACGAATCCAATCCCCCGCTGAGCAGACACCCCACCGGTACGTCGGCGCGCATGCGGAGGCGAATCGACTCCTCCAGGCGATGACGGACCTGGTCGACGCAACTGGTTGGGTCCCAATCGGTTCCGGACGATTCGATTGGATATTCCACGTCCCAGTAGCGTTCCAGGCGCAGTGCTCCTTCCCGTGCCACCAGACCATACCCCGGAGGTACCTGCTTCACCCCCGAGAAGAGCGTTCTTTCCGTGTCAAAGCATGCGAATATCTGCTGGCCCACCGTCTCCTCGTCCCAGGCCGGGGGCACCCCGGCAGCCAGGAGCGCTTTCACTTCGGAAGCCAGGTAAAGCACCCCTCCTGTTTCCGCGTAGTACAGGGGTTTGATACCGAACCGGTCACGGACCGCCCACAGCATCTGCAGGTTATCATCCCACAGGACGAACGCAAACTCGCCGCGGAGAGATTCGACGCAGGCACGGCCCTGTTCCTCGTAGAGATGGAGGGCGATCTCGCTGTCGGAACCCGTAGCAAAAACATGGCCCCGTTTTACCAGGTCGCTCCTTAACGACTCGAAATCGTAGAACTCGCCGTTTGCGGTGAGGTGCAGCCGGCCGTCTTCGCTGGCGATGGGCTGGGCGCCGTTTTCCAGGCCGATCACACTCAACCTGGTGTGCCCCAGCCCGATCCTACCGCCCGGACCCACCCACGTTCCCCTGCCGTCCGGACCGCGATGGTTGAGCGTATTCGTAGCACGTTCGAGGGCCTCATGCGACCAGGCGCCTCCCCGTGACATTATGGCAGTCAGGCCACACATTACCAGGCCTCCCGAAGCTGCGCCCCGCCTGCCTGGCAGGTGAATCTCATCAAGGGTCGGTAGACTTCTCCATTTAATCGTGATGCGCCTGTGGCTACACGTGTGATCCGTACTTCCACATACACCGACAGGGCTTCCTGCGGCCGCCCTCTGCAGTACCGAGCCGCGTAGCGCTGTCTCAGTCCCTCACGCAATTCGGCCGCCCTGGCGAGAGGAAACTTGCGCCAGACAACGCCATGCAGGTAGGACTGCAGCAGGATACTCCGCATGGAATAGGGAAAGAGTCGTTCAGGATCTACTTCAGCCCACAGCCCATCCGGCGTTCGTTCCCTGACCTTGTAGTCGAGATCGTAATTCCGACTGTCGACCCAGTCGAGCAGGCGATAGCTCTGTGCCAGTCCACCGGCCCACAGGACGCCGTAAACACCACGGTGAAGACCTTCAACCCAACCCTGCACAACTGAGACGGGTCGGCCTACCGTCCAGTCGTCGTAACGCCACTGCGGCTTGGCAAAATCCAATATGGCTTGAAGACCCAGCACGCACGTGACGACCGCGGCCGCCACGCCCCGCCCGGTGATACCACCCTTACCCACCGGCGTGTTTCGAGTTCCTGACAACGCCATGATTTCGTGGCGGCACCATAGCACTACGCCCGCCAGGCACGCCAAATTGGCGTAAGGGATCTTCAGTGTTGCGATGATACCGCCGTGAAACAAGATCAACAGTGCGATGACCATCCACTTAACCGGCCGTCCCGGCTGCAGGACCAGCAACAGGACGAACAGGGGCTCCGCCGCCAAAGCCACGTAACTGGCAACCTTCAACCAGGGTAGAGAACCCGCGCCCCAGAGATCCGGCATCCATGCAATAGGGAGTTTGAGTATGACATACAGGGCCGTACCTTCAAGCCACATGGGGCTGGTCAACTTCCACAGGCCGGATGCCGCGTAGACCAAAGCCAGGTTGACCAGGAAACACCGTACGGCCAGCCCCGGTACCGTGCGGCTTTTCCATCGGTCCACCACCGCCCTGCCCTCACGCCGCCACTCCTTCCACGTCAGGGTATGTCCCACGGGCAAAAGGATCATCCATAGCAGGGTCCAGTGGAACACGGCGTCATCGACGTAAAGCACCAGGAAATTCAACCGGTAGGTGGACACGGCCAGCACATAGAGTACCACCGCGCAAAGGGTCGGCCTGTAGCCTGCCGTGAGGATACCGGATATGAGGACGGCTCCAAGAAAGACGGTCTTCAGGAGAACGGCGGATACTTCGCCCTGGAGCAGGCTCCACTTCGTGTAGGGGAACAACTCAAGTGAAAGGGTGTGGTCGACCAGGCCATATGGACCGCTTATGTCATTTACTTCAAGGAAGGCAGCCGTAAAATAGGCACAACTCAGCAACCCTGCCAGGATCCTGAACAGATCGACCGGCAGGGCATACACCGGACTACACATTCGGTCCAAAGCGGTTCGTGGAAACGACTGGGCAGTCCGGTCTGCGATCACGGAATCCCCCGTTGGCAACATAAATTTAATGCCCTGAATCTGACTGGCCTGAAGGTAGACCTGATGTTTCGTATCAGGCCCATGACTAGGTTCACACCCCGT
The DNA here is from genome assembly GCA_965262815.1 of bacterium. Classification (GTDB taxonomy): domain Bacteria; phylum JAAXHH01; class JAAXHH01; order JAAXHH01; family JAAXHH01; genus JAAXHH01. The sequence goes on from OZ253560.1 coordinate 2,368,678, forward strand.
ATAATCAACAGTGTTAAAACTACGTAACCTGTTATTTAATGGTCACATATATCATTTAACATAAAGTGATTCTTTAGAAGAATCTTACAAAGGGATTATGTCGGGAGTTGTGTGCCCGTTCCTGTTCGTGGCGGATCCTGACCACTCGCGCGGAATGAACCGGTCGACCTGTTGAAGAACTGTAGTGTGAAATTATGTAAGTGTCTGGCGGCACTTACACACCGGGTACTAGGGGCTTTCCGTTGCATCCAGCGCCAGTTCGACCATCTGCACGAATCGCTCGTAAGACACCGCGCCATTTATCAACAGGCCGTTGACAAAGAACGATGGCGCCGCGTTTACACCGACCGCTATCGCGTCGTCCATGTCGTCCTGCACTTCCTGATAGTATTTGCCGGAGTCCAGGCAGGCGTTAAATGGACCGTCGTCCAGCCCCAGTTCCACGGCGTATCGCTTGAGGTGTTCGGTCCCCAGATCCGTCGTTGTAAACAGGCGGTCGTGGTAGGGCCAGAACGCCCCCTGCTCATTGGCGCACTGGGCCGCTTCAGCGGCCTTCTGGGCCTCCGGATGAATCCGTCGCAGTGGGAAATCGCGATAGACTAGTTTCAGTTTACCTTCGTAGGTGGACATGAGCCGATTCAATACGGACTGCACGCGGCGGCAGTATGGACACTGAAAGTCAGAGAACTCGATCAACGTAACGGGGGCGTTGACGGAACCCTTGTAAGGGTCGTCGTCGGCACTGACTTCGACACGGGGCGGTTTCAAGTAGATACGGACGTCGTAGCGCTCGCGCAACTCGCGTGCAAACGCTTCGCGTCGATTACGTTCCGCCTGCTGCGTCAACAGCGCGGTAAGCCGTCCTTCCATTACCTCGAAGGACTGCGACATTCGATCCCTGTTCTTGTCATAGAAACTTCGGACCTTATCCGGTCCCACAGACTCCAGCTTCTCCATGATTTCTACACGTTCCAATTCTACCCTGCTCAATCCCCGCGAAACTGCTTCCAGGTCGTACAGACGGCTGGTAACCATGGCATCCAGCTGGATCCTCATGGCCTCGTACCGTTCTAAATCCAACTGAAGAAGCTGGCCACGCATGGCGGTTTGGAGTGTTTCGGCTGTTATGGGCTGACCTTGCACCGTCGCGACTACATCGGTCTGAGCCGTGACCGTGGTTGGATAGCATAACAACTGGAGAGTCAAGGCGCAGGACACCAGCGTCAGCCAACTGGAAGCGTATGTAGATCTAGGTAACTTCATGGCGGGTATAACCTTACACCAATGTGTATGGAATGTCAAGGCGATTCGGGCTCCCAGGCCGACGCTTCTTATTGGCCATTGTTCGATATCGGGAAAACCAGGGTTTGGCAGCACATCCGCAGGCGCCATTGGGATACTATGAAACATACGATTACTCACCTTCCGATTAGTACTAAACAAAAAAATACTTGACGAGTGTATACGCATCAATTATGTAGTAAACAGACAATGCGTAAGTTGTCAAAGAAAGTCGAGGGTTACGAGAGCTTTGAGGACATACTGGAAAGTCTAAATATCCTACTTGAGGTGCGCTATGAATCTGGACTGGCGAAGTATGAGAAGTGCCGCCCAAGTCGTCGTTTTCGGATTCCTGAATTCCGTACTCGGTACGGCCAGGCGCTGTTGGCTTGGGGCGGAGACTGTATTGCCGTCATTACGGGTGAAACTGATCCCACTTTTCCTGCTGAGCAGTTTTCTCGTAGCACTTCTGCTTCAGGCCTACATTCCATCTTCCGCCCAGAATGATCCTGGTCAGGCCGGAAATACCAATTTATCGTCTACACTCTCGCGCGCGTTCCTTTACGGCGATAACGACTCACCCCTTGTCGAGTCCGCCAGTAACAGGATATTCACGCCGGAGAACTCGATTAAGACTGATCGATCATGGCTCGATGTATGTGAACGCACGGCGCAGGTTCGCGACGTCATCGTCGGCAGCGTAGAAGGAATCGACGACTGTTCCGGCCTGACCGTGGCTCATCTCTCCAAAATCACTTCCATTGACTTGTCGGGACAGGGGATTAAGAGTTTCAAGGCCGGAGATTTTTCCGGTTTAAGCGCGTTGAAGTTGCTTAAACTTGGGGATAACCAGCTGACCGGTATCCCTGAAGGCCTGTTCGACGACCTTCCCGCACTGCAATACCTCTATTTAAACAAGAACGGACTGACTGAACTGCATGGTGACCTGTTCAAAGGCCTCTCCAGACTGGAGATACTATACCTATATGATAATTCCCTTGCAGCATTGCCTCCGGACCTCTTTGAAGATCTGACATCACTCAAGCAGTTGAACCTGACCGACAACAACCTGGAAACTTTACCGGATGACGTGTTCAATCCCTTGGTCAAGCTGGAGATCCTTCGTCTCGGCTGGAACGAATTAACCATCCTACCCGATCAACTGTTCGAGCGTCTCACCAATCTGAAATACTTGAACGTAATCGGCAATCCGGGTTTAGGTGGATCCAACAAGATGGAGTATGCCGGCAGTGACCGATCCTCGGCCCCAGGGGAGAAAGTCGCCGACCGTGAATCAGGCAGCAAACCAGCACAGGAAACCAGTGTATCTTTCGCATTGGCCGAGATGGACGCTTTCGAAACACCAGGCTCGCCATTCGAATTTACACCTGCCGCTACACCTGCCGAAACCGATATCGACAGGATGATGGTCGACGACGTAGCTGCGGATCAGACCAACGACGTAGCTGCGGATCAGACTGACGCCAACCTTACTGCCCTATCCCTGAGCTATGGCGGCACCCGTATTCCATTCATCAGACCGTTCACGTCAGAAAGAACATCCTACAGGGCCTGGGTACCTTCTACTGTGGACATCGTGACCTTGGAAGCCGAACCAAGTGATTCCAGTGCGGCGCTTCTGTACATCCCGTCCGATGTGGACGCCAATCCGGATAACGGGCACCAGGTTATGCTCGGAGAAAAAGACGTCACGATCATCTCGGTGACGGTCACGGCAGCAGACGGTAAAACCCTGCGCACGTACATGGCAGCCGCGCTCCGTCAAGGACCGATGATCTGCTGGCCCATATACGGCTCTTCAGCGGCGGTCGCGGTAGCTGCGGCCAGTGCATTCCTGGGTGACGATGAGACCACCAACATCGATCCGAGATTTGGTTCCGCCACAATATCTCGTTCACTTGCCGAAAACGTGGGAGACGCGACGACAGCCGTGGCAGAGCACATCGGTAATCCATACACGGCGATGGATACTGATGGCGATGATCTGACTTACAGTCTTGCAGGGTCGGCCGCTGCCATGTTCGACGTTGAATCGGGTACTGGTCAGATTATGTCGATAGCGGGAGTCAACTACGATCACGAAACGCAGCCCAGCCATTCGGTAACCGTGACAGCCAGCGATGGCAAGGGCGGTAGCGACACCATCGGTGTTATAATCCATGTAGCGGATGTGAATGAACCACCCTTGGCGCCAGGGCAAGCTGTTGTGTCCTCCGTACCGGGAAGCATCACCAGCTTGTCTGTGAGCTGGTCGGCGCCGTCCAATACCGGCCGGCCGGACATCCAGAGCTACAACCTCCAGTACAGGGAAGGCAACAATGGAGACTGGTCCAACGGTCCGCGGAACGTCACTGGTACGAGCACGACCATTTCCGGTCTCAGTGAAGACACTTCCTACCAGGCGCAGGTGATGGCCACCAACGCCGAGGGAGATGGTCCCTGGTCGTCCCCGGGCACCGGGCGGACCAATAGGAACAGCCCACCCGAGTTCGCCGACGCCACCACGACCCGCAGCCTAACGGAAAATATCGGCGACGCAATTACGACTTCCGCGGAGAACCTGGGCGCCGCCATTTCTGCGACCGATGATGACAACGACACACTGACTTACAGCATAGAAGGTTCGGACGCCGCCTCATTCACCATCGGTGCCAGTTCCGGGCAGCTCAAGACAAAGGTGGGGGTAAACTACAGTCACGAGGTCACGCCCACCCTGTCGGCAATGGTGAGGGTCAGCGACGGTCGCGGTGCCACTGACACTATCGATGTAACCATCACCGTGAACGATGTGAACGAACCACCCCTGGCACCCGGACAACCGGTTGTGTCAGCCGTTTCAGGAAGTAAAACCAGCTTGTCGGTGAACTGGGCGCCGCCGTCCAACACCGGCCGGCCAACCATCCAGAGCTACAATCTCCAGTACAGGGAAGGCAATAGTGGAGACTGGTCCAACGGCCCACAGAACGTCACCGGTACGGTCTCGACCATTTCTGGTCTCAGCGAAGACACTTTATACCAGGTGCAAGTGATGGCCTCCAACGCAGAGGGAGATGGGCCCTGGTCGTCCCCGGGCATCGGGCGGACCAATAGGAACAGCTCGCCGGAGTTCGCCGACACCACCGCAACGCGCAACCTGACGGAAAACACCGGCGACGCTACTACTACCACCGCGGAGAACCTGGGCAGCGCTATCATAGCGACAGATGCTGATGATGACATGCTGCAGTACAGTTTAGATGGTGGGGATGTATCTCTCATTGACATCAATACCGGTTCAGGGCAACTCATGTCCAAGGTCGGAGTCAACTACAGCCACGAGACCACACCCACCCTGTCGGTGATCGTGAGGGCCAGCGACGGCAATGGCGGAAGCGATACCATACCGGTTACTATAAACGTCATAGACATAGACGAGCCGCCGCTGGCGCCGACTGCACCCGCGATCACCCCGATGCACGATAGCATGACAAGCCTTTCGGTGACATGGTCGCCGCCATACAATATGGGCCGGCCGGTCATTGAAAGTTACGACTTGCGGTACCGAAACGGTGTTGATACGGATTGGTCCGATGGACCACAGGACCAGGACGGCACGAGTACAGTCCTCTACAGCCTGTCGTCGGATTCCGACTACATGGTACAGGTAAGAGCAACCAATGATGAAGGCGACGGTGAATGGTCCGAGTTGAACAAGGGTAGGACCAACAACATTCCGCAGAACACCAACACCCCGGTGAAAAACAACAATGCCCCTGAGTTCGCAGCTACCACCGCGTCACGCAGTCTGACCGAAAACGTGGGAAGCGCCACCACAACTACCGCAGAGAATCTGGGTGCCGCTTTCGAGGCTACCGACGAGGACAGTACAGACACGCTGGCCTACAGCATTGAGGGACCTAACGCTTCGTCGTTCAGCATAGATTCCGGTTCAGGACAACTCAAGACCAAGGTTGGGGTAAACTACAGTCACGAAGCCACACCTACCCTGTCGGTGACCGTACGGGCCAGGGACAGTCGCGGCGGCAACGACACCATTGCAGTGACTGTTACCGTCAACGACGTCGACGAACCGCCCCTGGCGCCGGCTGCGCCGACGGTCTCCGCCGTCTCCGGAAGTACCACCGACCTCTCTGTCAGTTGGAACCCACCTGCAAATTCAGGTAGGCCATCTATCGATAGCTACGACCTGCAGTACCGGCCGGGCACGAGTGGTATCTGGTTAGACGGTACCCAGAACGTCAACGGCACCAGTTCCACTATCGCAAGCCTTGAGCCCGATTCGCTATACCAAGTAACGGTCCGGGCGACAAATGCCGAGGGCGACAGTCCGTATTCTTCACCCGGCAGCGGCCGGACCAATGCGGAGAGCGTTAATAACCTGCTGAACAACGAACCGGAATTCGACGCTACTTCAGCCTCTCGCGACGTAGATGAAAACGAGGGTGACGCCACCACGAGTTCGTCCGTTAACCTTGGCAATCCATTCACGGCCACAGATGAGGACAGTACGGACACGATGTCCTACAGTATCGAGGGGACGAATGCTTCTTCGTTCGACATCGATTCAGACTCCGGTCAACTCAAGACCAAGGTAGGGGTCAATTACGATCACGAGGCGACACCCACCCTGTCGGTGACCGTGAGGGCCAGTGACGATAATGGTGGCAGCGACACCATCGTCGTGACTGTCACCGTCGAAGATGTCAACGAACCGCCCCTCGCACCGGGACAACCGGTAGTGTCCGCCGTATCGGGAAGCATCACCAGCCTGTCGGTGAGCTGGTCGGCGCCGTCAAATACCGGCCGACCGGCCATCCAGAGCTACGATCTTCAATACCTGGAAGACGACAGTGAAGACTGGTCAAACGGTCCGCAGAACGTCCCAGGTACCAGTACGAGCACGACCATTTCCAGCCTCAAAGCCGACACGCCCTACCAGGTGCAGGTTTTGGCCACAAACGCCGAGGGCTCTGGGCCCTATTCGTCGCCTGGCAGTGGACAAACCAATGCGCCGAGCAACAGCGGGCCGGAGTTTGCAGGCGCCACCGCGACGCGCAGCCTTGACGAGAACATCGGCAGCGCCACCACTGCTTCAGCGGAGAACCTGGGCGCTGCTTTCACGGCAACCAATACGGATGGTGATACCCTGTCTTTCAGCCTTGAAGGCCCGGATGCGTCCTCGTTCGACATCGATCCAGATTCAGGTCAACTCAAGACCAGGGTAGGGGTCAACTATGATCACGAGACTACGCCCACCCTGTCCGTGACCGTGAAGGTCAGCGACGGAAACGACGGCAGCGATACCATCGACGTGACCGTCACCGTGAACGATGTTGATGAAAAACCCCTGGCGCCCACGGTGAGTTCGGTCACAGTCACCGAAACAAGCCTGTTTGTGGAATGGACCGCGCCGTCCAATACAGGACGCCCCGCAATCCTGAGCTACGACCTGCAATACCGGGAGGGCACCAGTGGGCCCTGGATAAACGGTCCGCAGGATAGGACCGGCATGAGTGCGCCTGTCACAGGACTATCCCCCAGCACTTCCTACCAGGTGCACGTACGGGCTTCGAACGACGAAGGCGATGGGCTGTATTCGAACCCGCCAAGCAGTGGACAGACCCGAAATCCGCCACCGCCTAATTGTTTGGCAGGGGACGAGGGTGAATTCCGTCTCGTGAATGGCAGTACACCCAACGAAGGCCGATTGGAAGTCTGCCACGATCTTAAGTGGGGCACGATCTGCGACGACTACTGGACCACCGACGATGCGACTGTCGTATGTCGCGAGCACCTCGGCTATCCAGCAGGTGCGATGTCGGGTGGTGGGAAATTCCTCGGCGCGAGAAATGGACCTTATTTTGGAGCGGCCGCCAGCGATGTCCCGATCTGGCTGGACGACCTTTTATGTGATGGCAACGAGGATAGCCTGCTTGACTGCGAAGTAGCTAGAGGCGGGCTCGCCAGTGAAAACTGGGGCCTGCACAACTGCAAGCATTCCGAGGACGTGGGCTTACGCTGTCTCACCGAAAGTGGGCGGGTGACGGTACAGGATGAATCGTTGACTCCGGCACTGAGCGTAGAGGACGCACAGGCGACCGAGGGTGGAAGTCTATCCTTCCGCGTGTCGCTAACGCCGACGTCGGACGAAGAAGTAACAGTGAGTTACGCCACATCGGATGTCACGGCTAGCGCGGATCAGGACTACACCCCGGTCAGTCACTCGCTTTCCTTCATGCCGGGGGATACCGCGAAGATAGTCGAGGTGGCCGTACTTGAAGACGCAATAGACGAAGGAAAGGAAACACTCACCCTCAGGCTTTCGAATGCGGAAGGCGCACACCTCGAGGATGAAGTAGCAACCGGCACCATCGAGAACAACAACGCCATGGCGCTGGCCTGGACCACGCGCTTCGGCCGCACGGTTGCAAGCCAGGTGGTGGAAGCGGCGAGCGCACGGATGGATGTGAGCGGAGATCCCTATTTGACCGTTGGGAATATGCAGTTGGGCGGAATGGGATCGATAGGTAAGTCGAACCCGTCCTCCCTGCCATGGATCGCAAGTGAAAGGAATGCGAAGCACAGGGGCGGCCCCGATGCCTTGCACTCGCAACAAGTTCTATCAGGAAGTGGCTTCTACTTTTCATCCGAGGGAACCAGAACCGGGTTGCCCGGTTTCGCCGCATGGGGCCGTGTGTCAACCGGCGGTTTCGAAGCCGAGATCGACAATGCCCTGATGGACGGGAGGACAACGACCGGGATGATGGGACTGGATGCTTCCTGGAACCGTTTGACAGCCGGTGTGCTTGTTTCACGAAGCTATGGAAAGGGATCTTACTCGCTGAACCGGGACTCCAACGAAGATGACAACGAAGTGGAAAGTACCCTGACGGGCTTCTACCCATCCGCCTGGCTGAAGTTGAACCAACGCGTGTCGCTGTGGGGACTGGTTGGGGTCGGAATCGGCGACATGACGCTCCGGCAACAGGGCGAAACCCAGGTAGAGACCGATCTGGACATGCGCATGGGCGCATTCGGAATCAAGGGCAGGTTAATCGGTGGTGGAATATCGAGTGGACTGGCCCTGGCCGTGAAATCTGACGCCATGTGGGTGCGCACGACAGCCGAAGCCACAGCCGCACTGGCTGAAGTCCAGGGAGATGTCACCCGGGTACGCCTGCTGTTGGAAGGATCAAAGTCATTCAGGATGGGTGGACGTGCGACATTCACCCCATCCGGCGAAATCGGTATTCGTCACGACGGCGGCGACGCGGAGACCGGAACCGGACTGGAAATGGGCGCCGGCTTGCGTTATGTCATTGGGTCAGTCACCGTCGAAGGCACCGTGCGCACGCTCGTGGTGCACGAAGACGAAGGCTACAGGGAATGGGGAGCAAGCGGTGTGATCCGTTACGGTAGGGTCGCATCGGATCGTGGACTCTCGCTCTCGCTCTCCCCGGCGTGGGGGAATACTTCGAGCGCTTCGAACCGCCTCTGGTCTGCCCGGGACGCCTCGCTGCTCAGTAATGCTGGAAGCTTCGCGGCCGCGGGCCGATTAGAAGCGGAAATGGGCTACGGCATGGATCTCCTGGGTACCGGCGACGTGTTCACCCCATTCGCCACATTGAGCCTGGAAGAAGAAGGACGCCGCAGGGTCCGGACCGGGGCCATGTGGAAAGTAGCGCAGGGCGCAGCTCTTTCGATCGAAGGAACCCGAATCGATACCCGAATCGACGACGCTCCGATCGACGCGATCCTGCTCCGTGCGACCTTCCGGTTTTAAAGAAGAACGCCTCAGGTGACAATACGCTTTCATACCGCGAACAACCGCTGCCACTCCTCGTGCCCGGCTGCAACCTTATCGGGATGTTCCCTGCTGCGGGCTATGAATCCCGGTACCTGATTCCTTCCTGTTGGTTTTCGCCAGTCACTATACCGAATATCCAGGCTCCACCTTATATGATCCGAATTATTGGAACCGGATCGGTGCACGGTGGTGTGATGCAACAGGAGTACGCCGCCCCTGGGAATGGGGCAGGTTACCTGTTCGCCTTCGGGTATGGATTCCGGTACAATCTGCTCCGGTGAATCTACGAAAGGCAGCCTTTCGCAGCGGTGACTGCCCCTGATGACCTCAAGGCAACCGTTCTTTTCGTCAGAATCGACCAGCGGAAGCCAGAAATTTACCATGAAGGTCTGCATCACGTCGGGATCCAGGAATCCGATGTCCTGGTGCCAGTTTACGACGGAGGTTTTGTCCGGAAGTTTGGCCCTTGAATTGAACTGGGGGTGCACGAGGATCTCCGGACCAATGAGGGATTCTACGACGTCGAGTATCTCGGGCAGGGTCATGACGTGAAACATGCCCGCGGTCTTCCGTTTTCCCAATACGGCCAGGATCAGTTCCTCACAGCGGCCGTCCATGGCTTCGTGGATCAAGTACAGCCTTCGTTCGAAAGGCTCATCAGCGAACCGGTCCTCCAGTCTTCCCTCCTCGCAGTACCGCTCCGCCCATTCATCGACTACACCATTCAGCTCCACTATAAGTGTATCGAGCTGGCCAGGATCGAAGAGTCGTTCAATAGGCAGGAAACCGTTCTCCAGATACTCGCGCTTCTGATTTTCGGTCAGGCCGGTCGGCATGTCGTGACCTCACGTTATAGTTTGCTTTATCTAGTTAAGGTCATTGATGCGCGTACACGTTATAGTTATAATTTGCAAAAGTCAACTAATCGCTCTCCGTCCATGAACAGGTAAGTTCTAGTTTCATTTATAATAATAACAATGACTTACGATCTTATACTATCAGGTGCAACGATCGTCGACCCGTCCCAGCAGTACCACGGTGTGGGAGACGTGGGAATCAGAAACGGTAAAATCGCCGCAGTTTCCGATCGTCTCGAAGACGAAGCGGATGCGATTATAGATCTAGCGGGCAGATATCTTACGCCGGGTTGGATCGATCTGCACGCCCACGTGTATGCCGGGGCTACGACTTTCGGCATCAAGGCCGACGCCCTCTGCCTGGCCACAGGCGTAACGACCATCGTAGACGCCGGGAGTCCCGGATGGACTAACCTGCGTGGTTTTCTCGAGTACATCATCGAACCATCCCGCACGGAAGTGCTCACGTTCGTACACATCAGCAGCATCGGACTCCTGAATTCCATGCGAGGCGAGATGGAGGACATACACAACGCCGATCCCGAACACACGGCCCGTGTAATATCCATGTGGCCCAATCACTGCGTGGGTGTTAAGGTCCGACAGGGAGCCTTCCAGGTGGGGAGACATGGCGTGGAACCGCTGAGGCGGGCCGTCGAAGCTGCTGAGATGGTGGACACACGGGTCATGGTACATATCGACAAGGGCGTCGCCCTGCCGAGTATACTCGAATTGCTACGTCCGGGAGATATCGTGACCCACTGCTATCAGGGCAAAGGAGATCACATCATCGGCGATGATGATCGGGTGATACCGGAAGTGTACAACGCAAGAGCGCGAGGGGTGTTCTTTGATTTGGGACACGGCGCGGGAAGTTTTCATTACGGTGTTGCAAAACGGGCGGTAGAACTTGGGTTTCTGTCCGATGTGATCAGCACGGATCTACATGTCTATAGTCTGAATTCACCGGTTTACAGCCTTCCCGAGACCGCGTCAAAATTGCTGAACATGGGACTGGAATTCGACGAGATTATACGCCAGACGACGGTCAATCCCGCACGGGTATTGAACCGTTCGGATGAAATCGGTACCCTGAGGACCGGAAGCATTGCCGACATCGCCGTATTCAACCTGGAGGATGGCCGCTTTACTTTTACCGACGCACACGGTCGACAGGAATCTGGAAATAGTATGATAGTGCCTCACCTTACAGTCAAGGCTGGACAGGTATATTACCCTCAAGACCTCAAAGTAGAAGTCGCCGAAACGGTGCGCCGGGCCGAAGAGATGGTTACGATAACCGGGGTTCCTTACGGTGCCATTCGAGACATCAAGAAGGTCCAGTGAAGACAACCTGCAATCGCAAAAATCCAATCGGTTTGATATAAACGAAGGCCTTCATCGATAGTTTTGTTTATTATAATACGATTAGAACTATTAATAATCATATTACAATATAACGTACGGTAGAAACTTCGAAAATAGAACTTCATGGAAAAACCGAGAAAACCGGATAAACCGAAATGGAGAAAACGGAACTTGAATGGAGATGGCGAAACCTTGAATGACGGAAGCTGAATCTTGATGAAGAGATTGTTATAGTAATAGTTCGTTAAAATATAGTACTAATAGTATTATTTGCTTGCGTTTATTTGTAATGTACGTCGAAATAGACCAAAAAGATCGGTGATCGCTGGACTGTATGGAAAAGCCTAAGCAAGGGAGACTCCCTCGTATGAAACCCACTATCACCAAACTGGAAACCGTGGTCTTTCAATACACCGTGGAAAACATGGGCGTGGACTACAACGGATTCAACATGGTTTATGAGCAAGGTTCTCGTCATAAACTGGGCGGGGGGCTGTTGCGTATACACACCAACCTGGGCATTGTCGGAGAATACGTGGGTGGTCCTTCACCATCAGGCGCCGCGGTTCAGTATCTGCTGGGCAAAAATCCCTTCGAACGGGAAAGGATCTATAACGATCTGAAACGCGGGTTGCGGCACACCGATCGAACCCAGATCGGCGCAGTAGATGTCGCGCTCTGGGACTTTGCGGGCAAGTACTACAATGCGCCTGTTTACCAGTTGCTGGGTGGTTACAGAATGTCCCTGCCCGCTTACGCCAGTACCTACCATGGTGACGAAAACGGTGGGCTGCACACTCCCGAAGCCTTCGCTGATTTCGCCGAACAGTGCAGGGACACGGGATATCGGGCGTTCAAGATTCACGGTTGGGGCAACGCCCCCATCGAGCGCGAGGTCGCTAACGTACGGGTCATGGGCAAGCGTGTCGGAGACAACATGGATCTCATGATCGACCCCGCGTGCGAATACAATACCTGGGCGGACGCATTGAAGGTGGGCCGCGCCTGCGACGAAGCCGGGTTCTACTGGCTGGAAGATCCCTATCAGGACGGCGGCGTGTCGATTTTCGGCCACAAGAAACTGCGGGAACACATCACCACGCCGATCCTCCAGACCGAGCATATCTTCGGCCTCGAGCAGCACGTCGATTTCATCGTCAATGGGGGAACGGACTTCGTGCGGTCCGGAGTCTACGAAGATGGCGGTATCACCGGCGTGATGAAGATCGCCCATGCGGCCGAGGGGTTCGGGCTGGACGTGGAACTCCACGGCGGAGGACTTGCCCACCGGCACCTGATGGCCTCCATCCGAAACAGCAACTACTACGAGCTCGGCCTGGTTCATCCCGGCATTAAGAAAACGAAGCCGCAGATTTACGCACCCGAATACACGGACGAACTGGAAAACATCGATGTGCACGGATGTGTACCGGTCCCGCAGGGCCCTGGATTGGGCGCTGAGATCGATCGGGAATACATCGAGGCTCACCGGGTGAACACCATCGTGCACGAGGCGTGATCAGCCACCCGTTTTGGCGGTACTTGCCTTCAGCTCCTCCAGCCTCTCCCGAACCCGCATGACGACCTGCTTCTCGTCGCGGGTCATTTTCTCCAATTCGTACATGTCATCGGACAGTTTGTCGCGGTGATCTTCCAGCGGATACAGGTGGGGCAAGTCGAAGAACCAGCTGAAGACGTAACGCTGGAATATGTTCAGACGGGGATAGTCCTGCGTCCAGGGACTGGCGTTGTGCAGGAGACGCGTGGAGAAAATGACCGCGTCTCCCGCTTTCAACGGAATGGTGATCGAAACGGGCGGATTGTGCTCGACCGTCAAGCCTTCCGGTTCGGGAACGGTGGATTTGTGGCTTCCCGGCACCAAGCAGAACCCCGTACCCACCGGCACGTCTGACAGGGCGATCCATGTGGCCAGATGACTGCAGTAGATCTCGCCGTCCGCCACCTGGAAATCGTTGTTGGGATTACGGAATCCATGGGACACCTTGACTCCGTCGTCGTCCCGGTGAAAGCGCAGTTCTTCGGGGCCCTTGACCATGTGGGTGAAGACGCAGTGCATCAGTCTCGGGCTTCCCCACGTCAACCCGGCGACCACCCGGATGATATGGGGGTTCATGTTGAGTCGCTGAAAGACCTCGTGGCCGTAGTGAATATGCCCGATATGGGTCTTGTTCGGCTCCTGCCGCCCCCGCTTCACGGGTTCGGGCAGGTCTTTCTCGTCCGCTGTCAGCCAGCCGTTCAGCACCGATCGCATCGTCCCCAGGTCGGCTTTCGAAACGACATCTCGCAGCACCAGATAACCCTGCAGTTCGAAGTGCCACTTTTCATCGTCCGTCAGCAAAGAGGCCTGTTTCGGTTCTTCGACTCCGTTTTCAACCACTTCACGCTTCACGCTTGCGATCCTTTCAATCAGGCTCCTGGTATCTCGTCCAGGTCTTTGCTGCACTGCTCGAGCACCTTCATCAGGGTAAAGTCGCCGCCCCAGGGGACGAGACTGGCTCCCAGGCCGCGGTAATGGGCGATCTGTTCAGGAGTACCGGCGGTGATGCCCCAGGCCTTGCCGTGCCGTTCGGCCGCATCGGAAACCCGTGAAATCGCGTCGTCCAGCGTCCAGTTGACGTTCGGGTCGGTCTCCAGGCGCCGCGTCAGGTCGGCCGGACCAATGAACACCACGTCGATGCCTTCGACGGCCGCGATCGAGTCGACGTTACGCAGACCTTCCACCGTCTCGATCTGACCTACGATGAAGGTCTCCCGATTTGCGTCGTCGAAATAAGTCGAGCCTTCACCCCATGCGTCGATGCCGAAATCGGCGTCGATACCGGCGCCGTCGATACCCCGGTTGCCCATGGGTGGGAACTTCGTGCAACCGACCACGTGACGCGCGGTTTCCTCGGTCGACATGAATGGAATCATGAATCCCGCGGCGCCGTCCTCCAGGTAACGGTACAGCCGTGTTCTTTCAAGGGAAGGTGGACGAACCATACAGTCGATGTCGTGTTGCCGGCACATGGACAAAATCGACTGGACCTCCCGGGAATCCATCGCCCGGTGTTCGAGATCGAACCAGAGGCCGTCGAATCCAAAGTGGGCGGCATAGCGAATATAGAACGGCAGATAGTGGCCGATGGAAGCCATCCGGACGAAACCGGAGGAACGAAGCTTGGAGAGGACCTTACTCGTGCGCATGCCGAATCCTTTCGGGACAGGGGGCGGTTGGGACTATGTAATACAGGTAGACTGTTCTCTGGTTAGTTTCCGTTTGTTGTCTCACAACATTTGGTGCCCGGTCTGACGGTGTCAAGGTATATCCGTTAAAGGTTCTGCTAACTGAAAATACACTACTGTGAAATCAGGGTGGCGTGGTTTCAATTTCATTGCCGTTTGTAGCATCGCGATATACCATTAAATACGACCCGATCGTTTCGACGCAAATAAACCAGGAAACGCCATCGAAAGCCGCATATGCGGTTTTATTATTTGATGTATATGACAAGCATTCCTGATTTCGAGAGATGTCGCAGTCGTTTCCTACCACCGTATCAGCGGCCTCGGGACGACACATGCAGGAGGGCCCTACGATGATTCCGAATCTTTCGACCGCCGCGATCGGCACGCCCGTTACTCGACTAGGCGTTTCCTTCTTCCCCGTCTACCTCCCGGGGAACAAACTGCCTGAGATAACCACGGGACCCTCCTCGGAAATCGTCGTGCGCGAGCTTGATAACGCGCAGGTGGGGAGTTTGCTGGCGGTCAACCCTACCGACACGCCGATCCTGATCGTCGATGGCGAACATTTCCTGGGGGGCAAGCAGAACCGCGCGGTCAACGCCACTACGCTGGTTCCACCCAGGTCTGAACGTACCTTGCCCGTCTCATGCCTGGAAGAGGGACGTTGGGGACAAACCCAGGCTTACCAGCGCGACGAAGTGCAGGCGTCGCCGCGGATCCGCAGGATGATTCAGGAAGGTGTCCATGACTCGATGGATCAGGAACGTTCCCATGTGAGCGACCAAGGAAGAGTCTGGTCCGAGATCCGCGACGAGTTGCAATCCAATCAGGCACATTCCAATACTGAGGCAGCGGTTGAAACCCACCGGCAGATCTACCATCGCGATGCGAAACTTTCCGCAGCCGCCCAGGAACTTTCCGCCCTCGGTCCGTTACCAGGGCAGTGCGGGCTCGCCGTGTCCCATGGTCCCTGGATAACGGCCGTAGAACTGTTCGGGGCCTGGCATTTGCTGGCACAACACTGGGGTGCACTTGTCAGGTCACACCTGTTGGAACGCCCCATCCATTCCGGGCCGCCTTCTGCTGACAAAGCGCTGTGGGTGATCCGCCGCTTTGCCGCCATGGACTCAGAGGAAGCTCCAGGCATAGGACTCGGAACCGATCTGCGCGTTCGTGGCAAGAAGCGGCTTGGTCAAGTGTTGATGTATGAGGAAATGCTGGTTCACGGCTGCTTCTGGATGCGGCACGCTAAGGCGGCGTGAAAAGAAAGGTGGAGGATGCGGACGTCCGTTCAATCCTGACTCATCTCAGACGACGCCAGCTAGACGCCGAAAAGCTAGTAAGTAGTTCCCTGTATGACATTATCACGTTTTCCTCGCACAAAAACGCTCTATGAACATTGCGAGTGAAGTAAGCTGCAAGGGAGAATGAGCTTCTCTTCGGGAGAAACAAAACTTGCCTTTTTCACACTGACCCGAACGCCGAGACGATTGACGACATGCGATTACCTGTACGACTGATGATTTTGTTCTGCTAGACCATCGTCCGGTAAATTGGTCCACAGATAACTTTAGGACACAAACTCCATGACCACCCTGTCCATCAACACCCCCATGCCGCCGCCCTCGTGGGCCCTACTGCAGAAGGAATCCCTGAAAGCCCAGTCCCGGGCCTGCGAGTACTTTTACGACCGCTACTTTGACGAAAAGGGTTACATGCTCTGCGTGCCCCGCTGGGGCGGCGACGACGGACCCGACGATGCCATTGAGAACCTGACCGGATGGCCCTTACTCTATATGATGGGCGGACCCGAGAACCTGCTTAACCGGTGCAACCTTGCCCAGGACGGCCATATTCGCCAGTACACCGAGGCGAAGACGGTGGACGTGCCCTTCGCGCGGGACGGGATGTATTACAAGGAGTTTCCCGTCCTGTTCGACTGGCTGCACAATGGCGAGAGCATGTCGGTATTCGGAGACCTCGGTCTCTGCGACCCCGGAGCGGCCGAATACGAGCGGCGGCTGCGCTGTTGGGCGGGACTGTACATGAACGAGGACCCAGAAGCCCGGAACTACGATCCTGAGCACCGGATCATTCGAAGCCTGTTCAACGGAAGCCGCGGCCCCATGCTCCGGAAGGCCACGGCCCTGGACTGGGCGGGCGATCCCATCGAGGAAGGCCGTTTCGACCTGATTCACGGCGAGCGGAGTTACGCCGAGATGCTGGCCCATTTCCAGGACTACACGGACGTGATCGGCGATCATCCTTCGAACATGGTGGCGACCGGACTCGCATTCAGCGCCTATACGCTGACGGGTGAGGAGAAGTACCGGGACTGGACTCTGGAATATGTGGACGCATGGGTTGAACGGACGAGGGCCAACAACGGCATCATCCCTACCAACATCGGCCTGGACGGTACGATTGGCGGCGCCTGCGGAGGTAAATGGTATGGAGGGTGCTACGGATGGGGGTTCACGACCGTTGCGCCTCAGAACGGCCAGACCGTGCACCGCGACACGATACACCTGGGCCTTTCGGGCTTCAGCCACGCCCTCCTGCTCACGGGGGACCGGTCCTACGTGGCGCCGTGGAGCGAGATGATCGATCTGATCAACGGGAACGCGCGCGAGGAGAACGGCACCATGATGTATCCCCACAAGTACGGGGACGACGGATGGTACAACTATACTCCAGATCCATATAGTGTAGGCGCGATGGAGACCTGGTACTGGTCGATGTCCGAAAACGCGCGCGGGCGGGTGGCGGATAACGAGTGGGTTTCATACTTGCATGGGAAAAACCCGGGGTATCCTGATCAAGCCCTTCAGGAGAATTTGGAAACCGTCCGTCGTAAAGCGAAATGGGTCCGGCAGGATCCAATGACGCCGGACACGCGCCTGTCCGACAATACGAATGCCTTCAACCCGGCGACGCCGGACGCCCTTTTTCAATTGACCATGGGCGGTCCCGCACCCAAGCGCGCGCAGGCGGTCCACTGCATGTTCCGCTATTTCGATCCTGGCAGCCGCAGGTGTGGGTTGCCGGAGGACGTTGCGGCACTGGTCGACACGGTCGGCGAAGGAGAAGCCGCTGTGACCCTGGTCAACTTGAACCCGGTGGATCCTGCTGAAGTCATCATTCAGGGTGGCGCTTACCGGGAGCACGCACTGAAATCGGCTTCCGTGGCCAGCGAGACAGCAGAAGAGATCGACCAGACCCAGGAGGTGGCCGGCGACTATCTTCGGCTTCGGCTGGCACCCGGGTCGGGCACTCGATTGAAAATCACCATCAAACGCTTTGCTAATCGCCCGACATTCGACTTTCCCTGGTAGTTGTTTCCCTGTGTTCTCGACGTCCTCATCCGTCCTATAGCTCTCGACATCCCGATCCGTCCTGATTGCTTGGCATATCGGACCGCCCCGTCAGTTCTTCAAGTTGTACGGACTGTTCCCCACGCCTGGCCAGATTCGTATCACGCCCAGGGTCGCACGGACGGCGATCCAGGCCCCTGTCATCATCCATATCCAGTCCAGGGCATGGGGACCGGCGAGCAGTCCCACCGCGCCAACGCCGGTAGCCAGGATCACCGCATTCCTCAGGTACCTGTAATCTCCCGAGCCCCAGTGCAGTCCGTCGGTGGCAAAGGCCAGCGCGTTCAGCGGTTGTACGATAAGGGCGATCAACCAGGCTGAATAGAAATACGGCACGGCGCTGGGTGGTACCAGCTGTTCGACCACGAACCCGCTGACCAGCCACAGGACCAGTCCCAGCAGGCAACCTGACCATACGCTCCACAGGCACACGACACGAGCGACTTTCCTGGCGCTCCTCACCTTGTTGCCTCCGATGAAATATGCGACCAGGCTCTGGCCCGTGACGGCGAAAGCGTCCAGTACGAAGGTGCCGAACATCCATACCTGCCGTATCGCCTGGTGGGCGGCGCCGATATCTGCGCCGCCGTGCGTAGCCTCGCGGGTCGTCAGCAGGAGAAAGGCGTTCAGCACCCCGGTACGAATGAAGAGGTCGGAGCCTACCCGCAACAGGCGGCCGACCGCGCTGATTTCTATCTGGAAGGACCAACCGAGCTTCCGCTTGACGATCCAGATTGACCAGACCGCACCCACCCAGTAAGCGACGACGCTGGCTACCGCCGCACCGGTGATACCCAGTGCGGGCACGGGTCCTGCGCCGAAAATCAGCATCGGATCGAGCACGATGTTGATACCGTTGATACCGAGCGCGATCCAGAGTGGAGAGCGCATGTCCTGGAGTCCCCGCAGGGCCCCGCTGGCCGTCAGCGTGATCAGGATGGCCGGGGCGCCGAACCATCGCCAGAAGACGTAGTCCACGGCCCCATCGTGTATCGCGCCCGAGGCGCCAAGGAGCGTGGCGAGGTGTGACGTGAGCGGCACGCCCAGGACAATGATCAGCAGTCCGAAGGCCGCGCTCATGATGATGCCCAGGCTACTCATGGAAACGGACCTGGACCGATCGTCATCGCCCTCGGCCTGGGCGACTTCGGTTTGCGTGCTGATCCCGAGGAAGTTGAAGATCCAGAACAGGCCGGAAAGGGCCACGGCTCCGACCCCAAGGGCGGCCAGGGATTCCGCGCCGAGCCGCTTGATGAACGCGGTGTCCACGAGACCGGTAAGGGGTTCCGCAATGAGCGAGAGCAGAACGGGGAAGGAAAGCCGGACAAGGGTGGTATGGGGTCTGATCGAAAAGGGATGGTCGGACGAGGTGCCCATGGACTTTGAAAGGCGCATGTTCACTTAATCGGAAAACCGGTCCACCGCGAGGAGGTCCAGTTCGATATCGGTCCGCTCGCCGGCAACGATTTGACCGACCAGCTTCCCGGTCACAGGGCCCAGGGACACCCCGATCATGGCATGGCCGGCAGCCACGATCAGGTTGGGAACACCCGGGGCCCGGCCCAGGAAGGGCAGTCCGTCGGGCGTGCAGGGACGCAGTCCGCACCAGGTCTCGACGATTTCATGAGACCCTATATCGAACGCCGGAAGATACCTCGGCACGGCCTTGACTATGGCGGCTACGCGGCGGCGGTTTATGGACAGGTCCATGCCTGCCAGTTCCAGGGTGCCGCCAATTCGCAGCGTGTCACCCATGGGCGTAATAGCTACCCGGGATTCGGACAGCATCAGGGGCAGTTCCGGCCAGTTTGTCGGCCTTCTCAGGGTAACGCTATAGCCTTTCGCCGGTTGGATCGGCAGCGTGACTCCGAGCGTTTTCCCCAGTGAGGACGCCCAGGAACCCGCCGTGAGCACGACCTCCTCCGCTCCGATGTCTCCCCGGGAAGTGTGGGTAACCGTAATTCGGCCATTCGCTTTCGTGAAGCCCAGAACCTCCGCATTGGATCGTATCGTCACGCCATTGCGCTGGAGATGGGACGCCAATGCATGCACGAATTTACCTGGGGTAAGATGAGCGTCCTGCCTGAAATGAACTCCGCCGTATGCATTCAGCTCCAGTCCCGGCAACAGGCCGGCCACGCCGTCGGATGTAACTTCGTCGACTTCGAGCCCGTAGGACGACAGGAGGTGGACCTCTTCGCGGCCCTCTTCCCAACCCTCTCGGGATCGATATACGCCCAGCACGCCCCGCCGGTGATAGTCAAATTCCACGTCATCCAGTTTGTCGAGTTCATCGAAGAGCGAGAGGCTAAGCAGACTCATGTCCCGAATCAACGGAATGGCCTTGCGCATTCTGCCTTCGCTGCTCGCCTTCCAAAACTCCCAAAGCCAGCGGATCAGCGACGGGTCCAGCCGCGGCTTGATGTAGAAGGGGCTGTCCGGGTCGAACATCCACTTCAGACCCTGCGTTACGACGCCCGGGGCCGCGAGCGGGACGCTGTGGCTGGGCACGATGAGTCCCATGTTGCCGTGGGAAGCGCCGGATCCGATCTCACCACGGTCCACAAGGGTGACCCGGTACCCCGCTTCATGCAGGTAATACGCGGCGCATACGCCCACTGCGCCGCCGCCGATGATCAAAACATTTGTTGATTCCATGCATCTCGCGGTGATTCAATGGCGGGCGATGTACATTTCCGTGAAGTTGACGGTTTGAATCGAAATGATCGGCACCACACGGCCGTCCCGGTCCTGTTTGACGCCCCGAAGATAGGGTTTTCTCAGCTCGGTGATCACCGGATGGAAGAGAAAGACGGCGCCCGCCTCTTCCGCTAGAATACGTTCCGCTCGGGCGTACAGGTCGTAGCGTACTTCGGCGTCCATGTGGGTATTGGCACGGTCGAGCAGGTCGTCGAAGTCCGCGTGCAGCCAGTCGTGACGGGCATATCCCCTGGGCTGGGATCGCCAGAGGAGTCCGAGCATGTTGGACGGATCCGGGTAATCGTAGACGAAAACCAGCATGCCCATGGGTATCTGCCACTGGAACAGGTTCTCGTTGAAGATATTACGCTGCTGGTACCTGATCACGAGTTCGATCCCCAGTGTCTCCTTGAGCATGGCCTGCACGGCCTCTCCCGCGATCCGGTTGATGCCCGTATCGGCCACTCGCAGCCACATTTCCGTCCGCGGAAACCCCCGTCCTTCCGGATAGCCGGCCTCGGCCAGGAGCCTGCGAGCCTCTTCGGGATTGTAAGCCTGGAAGGCTTTGAACTGGTCTGCGGAATACCCGGGAAACCCGGGTGGTAGCATGGAATACGCCGGGATGGCGAGGTCGTTGAGCACCGTGGTGCTCAGGGCCGGCCTGTCGATCGCGTGAGCGATGGCCCTCCTTACCCGGGCGTCGTCAAAGGGAGGCTGCCGGGTCTGGAAGAACAGGTACCACGTGGTGAACTCCGGCATCCGGTGCACTTCATGAACGAGGATTTCATCTTCTTGAACCCGTTCGTAGTCGATGGGGTCCAGTCGATAGGCGTCGATTTCTCCGTTTTCATAGGGTAGCGTGCCCGGCCGCTGAGCCCCTATGAACTTGACGATGATTTCCTCGAGAAACGCCTTGTGGGGGCCGTTGTAGTTTGGGTCCAGGGTGAAGGTCATGTCAGAACCCGTGTTCCATTCCGCCAGTCTGTAGGTGAAATTGGACACGCAATGATCCGGTTCGGTCCACGTAGGACCGTACTTTTCGACCTGCCACGGTGGAACGGGCGAGGAGGTGATGAAGGAGACAATATACGGCAGGTACGGACAGGGTCCCTCGGTTTCGATTTCGAACGTGTGGGTATCCACCGCGCGGATACCCACCTGCTCAACTTCCGTCAATTCGCCCTGATTGAAGGCCCTTCCGTTCTTGATCACGTAATAGAGAAAGGCGTAGATATTCCCGCTGGCCGGATCCAGCATGCGGCGGAAGGAGTACTCGAAATCCTGGGCCGTGACGTCCCTGCCGTCGCTCCACCGAGCCCCTTTCCTGAGGTGAAAGGTCCAGGTCCTTCCGTCTGCGGAGGACTCCCAGCGGTCCGCCGCGGCAGGTACCAGTTCGTTGTTCTCGTCCAGCAGCACCAGGCGCTCGAACGCAAAGTATGTACCGTCGGCCTCGTAGGCCGCCACACTGATGTCCAGGGTGGATGGTTCGCGGAACATGTAGCGGAACTTCTGCTGGTCCGGCGGTGCCGCGTCGTCCGGCAGAAGGCGACCGACGGAGTTGACCCTGGTCTCGCCGTCCGGCTGCTGACCGCTATCATCGACTCCGCATCCGTTCAAATACAGGATGGGAAATACAAGGATCAAAAATCGAAGACGACGCATGCATTCCGTGATGAGGTGCATTTCGAGGTTCCCCGGTTTGGACCGTCAACCGTCTATCGGCAAATGGTCCGTGTAGAATCGCTGCCAGTTCCTGTACATGACCTTCTCGATGTCTTCCGGGGCGTAGCCACGCTCCTGAAGGATGGGAACCAGCGACTGGTAGTCGGCAATGGAATCCACATCGCAGGGCGCCCCGTCGATTCCTCCCTGCCCATCAGTATCGCCTCCGATCGCTGCGTGATCGGCGTTTCCGGCCACCTGGCACACATGATCTATATGATCGGCCGCGTGGGACAGTGATATATCCTCGCGCCGAAAGTGATCGCGCCGGTTGTATCCCGCGGTGTCAGACCAATCGAGGGTGAACCATGGGCAGAGCATCCAGGTATCCATGGACGTGCCGATGACGCCGCCCCGTTCGATAACGATCCTGAGTTGATCGTCGGTGAACTGGCGCTGGCCAGGAACCAGTGCGCGGCAATTCTGGTGACTCGCCAGGATAGGGCCGTCGAACAGGTCTACCGCACCGTAAAAGCTCTCGTCCGAAATATGGGTAAGATCGAGGAGCATGCCGCATGAAGACATCTCCCGGAACAGATCCCTGGCGGGAGGCAACAGTCCGCCGGTGGTACCCGTGCCATGGGCATAGGTGCTCGGACCGTAATGGGTCAGGCTCACCACCCGTACCCCCGCCTCGAACCATTCATGGACCTGGCCGGGCCAGAGGATCGGATCGGCGCCCTCCATGCCGAGAATAAAACCGATGGGCAACGATTCGGTATCCTCTGTTTTTTCCCAGGTTTCCATATGCTCAGAGAAGGCGTCTCCGCCGGTGAGTACGACGCCTTCTCCCTGTTCCTCCAGCATGTGGTAGTAGGCGACCTGCCCACGGGCGAATCCGTAGACCGACGCAGTTCCCTTGAGTCCGGTCAACACACTGTTCTCCCTCATGCGTCGCACGGTGAATTTCATCAGGGCGGCCGCAACCCTGCCGCGGCGCATCTCGGGCAGACAGGCAAAGGCAACGTTGCCCTGGAGATCGTCGGCGGCACGCACGTCAGCCAGGGGGAGCGTAAGGTCCCTGTTGAGTTCGATACCGCCGTATGCCATGGGGTAGTCGCCGTCGAAGATGAGCATGATGTAATTCAGTCCATGAATGGTATATCAAGATGTGATTCGCGTGGTGATCGATTTTATCACTTAGATCAATGCAGGGTCACCGAATCTGCGCCACGATGGCGCTATAGCCTGACGGAGCCGGCGTCACCCCGGGTCAACCCGGCAGCCACCCTCTGTACCCATACAGGTACCTGTCCACCTGCGAAGCGCAGATTGTTGAAACGATACCAGCCGGTCCGAGGGGTGTCAATACAATTAACCTGCCGGTTTCCCGCTATTCAAAACTGCCGGATCGCCTGTCCTTGCGTTCACGCGGCCTTGGACGTATAATAGGCGTTCGTGAAACCAGGATAGCATTTGCAACGTCTGATCGGTAAGGAGTTTCCGGTCCATACGCCTGTAGTACCCATTACGGAATCATAGAAATGCGCGCATGTGTGCTTGTTGAGCCCGGACGTATCGAAACCCGCGACGACGTAGATACGCCCCTCGCAGGACCGGACGACGTGGTCGTCCGGGTTAAAGCGGCCCTGACCTGCGGAACTGACCTGAAGGCCTACAGAAGAGGGCACCACCTTATGCCGCCCCCGACCCTGTTCGGTCACGAGTTTTCGGGGGTCATCGTCGACAAAGGTAATAGGGTGGATCGGTTCGCCGTCGGCCAACCCGTCATGTCCGTGCATACTGCGCCTTGCGGAAAATGCGCCTATTGTAAAAGGTCGCTACATAACCTTTGCCCACATCTGACGAAAACGATGGTCCTGGGCGCCTATGCCGAGTACGTCAGGGTGCCGGCCGCTGTGGTCGACGAGAACATGTACCCCAAGCCCGATGATCTGGGCTATCGCGAGGCGGCCATGCTGGAACCCCTGTCCTGCGTGGTCTACGGTATAAGCCAGGCGCCGGTTGGATCTTTGGACTCCGCGGTCGTCATCGGCGCAGGCGCCATCGGACTGTTGCACGTCATGGTGCTGAAGGAAATGGGCGTGAAGCAGGTGATCGTTTCAGGCCGCCACGACTACCGCCTCGCCATGGCGGAGAAGGCAGGGGCGGACTGCGTCATTGACAGCGACCGCGTGAACGCCACCGAAGCCGTCCTGGAAGCCACCGAAGGGATGGGGGCTCCCATCGTTTTCGAGTGCACGGGCCTGCCCGTCGTCTGGGAAGAGGCCGTGATGATGGTCAGAAGAGGCGGATGCGTAGTCCTCTTCGGCGGTTGCCCGGGCGGAACAACGGTGACTTATGACACCGCCAGGCTTCATTACGACCAGATCACCCTCATGGGCATCTTTCACTTTACCCCGGAAGCGGTGCGCAGCTCCTACCAACTGCTAGCCGATGGCCGACTCGATGTTACCCCCCTGATAACAGGTGATCGCACGCTGGAGGAGGTGCCGGAGACCTTCAGAAACTTCACGGGAAAAGAGGCGATGAAGTATGCGATCATACCCTGACTCCAAAGAGAACCGCCCATGAAAGCAGCCATGGTGTACGATATCGACGACATCCGTATCGAGGAGATGGCCACGCCGGCCATCACGGCGCGCGATGCACTCGTGAAGATGCGCAGTTGCGGCATTTGCAGCGGGGACGTTACGCCCTGGTATATCCGGCGGAAGGCCCCCATCGTCATAGGTCACGAACCAACGGGGGTCATCGAGGCGCTGGGCGAGGAGGTGGAGGGGTTGTCCGTGGGAGACCGGGTGTTTATTCACCACCACGCACCCTGTTATCGTTGCCGCCACTGCCGGCGCGGCAATTTCACCATGTGCGCCACCTGGAAGAAGACCCGGCTCGACCCGGGCGGCGCGGCCGAGTATGTCCGGGTGCCTGAAATCAATCTCAGGTACGATACCCTGGTACTGCCGGATACGGTCTCCTTCGACGACGGCGCGCTGATCGAGCCGGTGGCCTGTTCGGTGAAGGCCGTGGAACGAGCGCGCATCCGTCCCGGAGACATCGTGCTCGTCATCGGGCTGGGCTTCATGGGGATGTTAAACGGGATCGTGGCGCGGCGGTACGGCGCGAAGCAGGTCATCGGCGCCGACAGGGTGCCGTATCGACTGGACAAAGCGATCGATCTCGGCATGGACCACGTCGTGGACGTGCGGGAGCACGACCTGGCGGAGTCCGTACGGGAACTTACCGGTGGCGTCATGGCCGACGCGGTCATCGTCGGCCCCGGAAACATCGCCGCGATGCAGACCGGGCTGACCTGTGTAGGCAAGGGTGGAATCGTTCTCCTGTTCATGTCCTCCCCCGAAGAGGATGTGCTTGCCTTCAGGCCCTACGACCTGTACTTTAACGACGTATCGATCGTGTGCAGCTATTCATGCGGCCCCCATGACACGCGCATGGCTCTGGACCTGATCGAAGCCGGGTTGGTTACTTCCGACCAGGTGGTAACCCACCGCTTTCCATTGTCGGAGACACAGCGGGGCTTGGAGGTCACCGCCGCTGCACAAGATTCCTTGAAAGTGTTGATTCATATTAATGCCTGAATGTTACTTCAACGAGTGTTCTCAATATTCCATTGAGTAGAAGGAGGAGCAGAAATGTCTGACTATGATGTCCGGGATCAGCTTCCCGGCGGCAATATACCGTATCTTAAAATCGCCATCGGACTCGCTGTCCTGTTGGTGCTGTACAATTCTTACGCCGTGATCGGCGCCGGCGAGCGCGGGGTGGTATTCAGCAAGCTCGGCGGCATACAGGACCGGATCCTCGACGAAGGAATAAGATTCAAGACGCCCTTTATCGAGGACGTGATTCAGGTCGATGTGAAGATCAAGAAGGCGGAGACCGCCGCCACGGCCTCTACCAAGGACCTTCAGACGGTTTCGTCCACGATCGCGTTGAACTACCATGTCGATCCCGGTCAGGTTAATACGGTCTACCAGGAAATCGGCATTTTCTTCAAGGAACGCGTCATCGATCCCGCCGTCCAGGAAGCCGTCAAGGCGGTGTCCGCACAGTACACCGCAGAGGAATTGATTACGCGCCGCGAGATCGTCAAGGATGCGATCAAGGCTTCCCTCACGCAACGACTCCTGAACTTCAACATGATCGTGGACGAGTTCAACATCGTCGATTTTGCTTTCTCCAACAACTTCAATACGGCGATCGAAGCCAAGCAGATGGCCGAGCAACAGGCCCTTAAGGCCCAGCGAGACCTGGAACGGATCCGTATTGAAGCCGAGCAGAAGATCGCATCGGCCCAGGCGGAGGCCGAGTCCCAGCGCTTGCAGCGTTCCACGATTACTCCGACGCTGTTGCAACTTCGGGCAATCGAGAAATGGGACGGCCACTTCCCGCAGGTTATCGGCCAGTCCATGCCCTTTATTGACCTGAAAACCTTGCAAGGCAGAACTAACTGACGAAACCGCGATTCAGGGCGCAAGCGGTCCATATATCCGACCTCCAGGGAGCGAGGAGCCATACATGATCGGATTGAACAGTCCGGAATTCACGAGGGCCGTCACCGCGGAGTGGGACGGCGAACGGAGTCCTGACGGACGTCCCGTCGTGCCTGGCGACATACTTGAACGGATGAAGAAAGTTACCATCGAGGAAGCCTGGGGCGTCATAGGAAGCAAGGGCTATAATCACCAGTTCGCCGGAGACTGGCAGATGCTCCACCCCGATCGCACCCTGGTCGGTCGGGCGGTAACCGGGGTTTATGTTCCCACCCGGCCCGACGTGGAAACGGCCGTACAAGCCCATGGCGCGAAGCACGGTTGCATCGGCGGTCAGAACTCCTGGGTTATCGATACACTCGAGCCCAATGACGTGATCGTCATCGACCTTTTCGGCAAAGTGAAATTCGGCACTTTCGCCGGCGACAATCTAGGCAATTCCATTTATGCCAAGACCGGTACTGGCATGGTCATCGACGGAGGCATCAGGGATCTGCAGCGACTATATGAGATCCCCATGGCCTCCTACATCCGCGGGGTCGATCCCACGGCCATTGCGGACGTAACCCTGCTCGGCATCAACGTGCCGGTCCGTATCGGACTCGAGGCTACCTGCGTTCCCGGAGACATCGTGCTTGGAACGCGGGAAGGGGTCATCTTCATTCCGCCCCACCTGGCGGAACAGGTCGTCACCGAATCGGAAGAAACCAGGATGCGGGACGCATGGGGACACCAGCAGCTTCGCGAGGGAAACTACACGCCCGGCGAAATCGACCGCGAATGGACATCCGAAATGACGGCTGAATTCGAGACCTGGAGACAGCGTCAGTCCGCGGAAGACCAGTAATATCGATCTATCGTAAAACACTTAAAACACGAATTGCAGCTTGAAAATCGTGCATGTCAGGGCATTTTTGCCTGTCAGGCGTTTTCTGCTTGTCAGTCCGGTTTAAAATCCATATAGTTAGATCGAATCGTACTATTTCTTTTCATATCACATCATATCATGGCCAGACAGTATTCACCTACCCTGCTCGGATACGTGCTGTTGGGAATGCTGAACCAGCTTCCCCGATCGGGCTACGATGTCCGTATGGAAATGGAAACAACGCCCGTGGGGCATTTCAGCAGTAGTCCGGGTTCGATCTACCCCGCTCTTCAACTGCTGAAAAAAAACGGATTGATTGAAAGCGAAATAGTCCACCGCTCCCGTTTGAAGCCCAGGGAAGTGTTTCACGTGACCGAGAAAGGCAAGAAGGCACTTCGGGCGTGGTTGCGCATGAGACTCACGGTATCCGACCTGAGAGACAACCTTTCCGAACTGATGCTTCGGTTCCGTTTCATGGAGGACACGGTGACAAGCGCCGAGACTTTGCGGTTTCTTACGGACTTCCGGCGCAAGGCAAAGACCTATGCCAGCATCCTCAATTCACAGACCCGGGTGCAGTCCGAATCTTCTCCCCATTTCGCCCTGGCTCTGCAACGGGAGATTGCCATGGTAGAGATGCACATCGCATGGGCGGTGCAGGCCATAGAAGCTTTCGAGGCCATCAAGGCGAAGCAGTGACAGCGTAACGGTTTCACCGGCAGTTTCTTAACCTGCAACACAAGTCAAGGAAAGGGAAGACCATTTCATGCGACCGAACAAGCTCAGGACGATGCTCAACACCGGCCAGCCCTCCCTGTCCACCCATATACACACGGTCTGGCCCTCCGTGGTCGAAATCGTGGGGCACACTAGCCGATACGACTATGTCGAATTCGTGGGAGAATACGGGCCCTACGACCTGCACGACCTGGACAACCTGGGCCGCGCCGCCGAACTCCACGATCTGGGCTTGATGATCAAAGTCGACCAGGAGCCTCGTGGATTCCTTGCGCAAAGGGCCATCGGTTCCGGTTTTCAAAGCGTGCTCTTCGCCGATTGCCGGACGCCGGAGGAATTTCGGTCCTGCGTGGACATCGCGCGGCCGGATACGCCTGAATCCAGGGGAACCTACGGCGTCGCTACACGAAGATTTTCCTACATGGGATACGGCGGCGGCCAGGACTACGTGGATGCCCTGAATGAAATCGTCGTGGCTGTAATGATCGAAAAAGGATCCGCGGTGGATCATATCGACGAAATCCTCGAAATAGAAGGAATCGACATGATCCAGTGGGGACCGGCCGACTATTCCGTCAACGTAGGCAAAATCGGACAGAGGGAAGCGGTCAGAGACGTGGAACGCGTCGTGATTGAAAAGTCCCTTGCGGCGGGCAGGAACCCGCGCGCGGAAATCAACACCGCGGACCAGGCACGGTACTACTTGGATCTGGGCGTACGCCATTTCTGTATCGGAACGGATGTACACATCCTCCACGGTTACTGGCAGCTGGAAGGTCACGAAATGCGCAAGGCGCTGGACGGTTCATGACGATATCCTGCTGCACCTGGGCGATGGCGGGAACTGAAGCGGACGTGCTGACCGGGATCGCACAGGCGGGTCTACGCCATATTGATCATCGCCCCTTCGACTTCAGGTCTGCCGAATCCCGCCGTCTGATCTCAGATCTCGAGCTTACGCCCACGTGCATGGCGACAGGTTTCTGCATGCCGGAAGGTGCGGCGCTCGACGCAATAGACGCCGACGCCCGGGACACGGCCATCGAGCATACCCTGCGTGCCCTCGAATACTCCGATGAAACCGGTATCCGAAGGGCCTACATCCTACCTGGGGAAAAGGATGGCCAGGAGTCGCTGAAACGGTACGCGGAGTCCGTGGCCGGCCTTGCCGGCGTGGCAGCAGGATACGGCGTCAAACTGTGTATCGAGCATTTTCCGGGGAAGGCCCTGTCGACGATACGGGACACCCTCGACTTCATCACGAAACTGGGCCATGACGGCCTTTACCTGCTGATTGATATTGGGCACGCCCAGATCTCAAAGGAAGATCCTGCAGGGGCTGTTGCGCTGGCGGGTGAGCGCTTGGGGTACTTCCACCTCGACGACAACGACGGCCGGTCCGATCTCCACTGGGCCCTGTGCGACGGTGTGCTTAC
Organism: bacterium; assembly: GCA_965262815.1. Taxonomy (GTDB): domain Bacteria; phylum JAAXHH01; class JAAXHH01; order JAAXHH01; family JAAXHH01; genus JAAXHH01. Next base: position 2,398,574 of record OZ253560.1, read on the forward strand.
AACAGACGTGCTGAAGAATACGCTGACCAGCCTCAATAACAACGGATACGACGGTCCGGTAAGCCTGGAAATGAACCCGGCGCTCCCCGATCCGCTGGCAGCGATAGATTCCGGTTTCAGGCTAGTGCGTTCCTTCTACCAGTCGACCACGGATCCGTCTTCGTCAAGGTAACTCTCGCCGCTTTCCCAGTCGTGGTCGATCTTGTCCTCCATGGCGTCGTCATCCAGTTCAATCCCCAGACCCGGCTCCGTGGGCAATTCCACGTAACCATCCTTGAAGACGAAGGGCCTTTTAAGGTACCCCTCACCCAGTGTGGTGTGTTCCTGGGCGACGAAATTCGGGATCGATGCGTCCAGTTGAATGCAGGCGGCCAGGGAAATCGGGCCCAGGGGATTGTGGGGCGCGATACCGCCGTAGTAGGCCTCCGCCATGCCCGCGATGAGCCGCACTTCGAATATGCCGCCGGCATGACACAGATCGGGCTGGAGAATGGAGGCAGCCTGCTTCTCCAGGATCTCCCGGAATCCCCACTTGGTGAAAATACGTTCTCCCGTGGCGATAGGCAGGTGGGTACCCCGGGCGATTTCGGCGAGCACATCGACGTTCTGGCACTGGACGGGCTCTTCCACGAAGAAGGGCTGATAGGGTTCGAGTTCCTTGATGAGCAGTTTGGCCGTCTGGGGACTGATCGCCCCGTGAAAATCAATGGCGAGATCGATTTCGGGTCCGGCGGCTTCCCGTAGCCGGGCGAAATGGTTGACGGCCGTATCGACGAAGGCTTTCGTCTCGATGATCCGTGAGGCGTTCTCCTTGTGAACGCCGGTCTTGAAACAGGTAAATCCCTGTGCGATCGAATCCCCTATGGTATCCGGATCGCCACCACCCGTGTACAGCCGTATCCGGTCCCGCGTGGGACCGCCCAGCATCTGGTATACAGGTACGCCCAGGGCCTTGCCGGAGATGTCCCATAGCGCTTGTTCCACCCCGCTGAGCGCACTGGTCAGTATCGGTCCGCCCCGGTAGAAGGCGTGACGGTACATGGCCTGCCAGTGGTGGACCACCCGGGTCGGGTCCTTGCCGATCAGGTAAGGCTCGAGTTCGGCCACGGCCTGGGCACAGGTCTTCGCCCGGCCCTCCAATATGGGCTCTCCGAGTCCCACCAGCCCCTCGTCGGTGTGCATCTTTAAAAACAGCCAGCGAGGCTTGACCAGAAACGTTTCCAGCTTCGTGATTTTCATGTTGTTCTCTCCAGGCTGTGGACAGCCCGTTTTTAACTTTCAATAAACGGAGTATCCTCACACAGGATCAACGAATCATAAACTGGGTTTGAAAATAAATCCACGGTTCGAACTACCGCGCCCCGCAGGCATGCAGGCAGGCCTGCATGTGGCCGCGCGTTTCCGCGGCGATGACGCAGCACTGTTCCACCGAATACTCCCTGGCCCCTATGACTTCGAGGTTCAACGGGCCGTCGTAACCGCCCTCGTGGAGGGCCGCGATGTACCCCACCAGGTCGATATCGCCCCGCCCGTTGGCCTGGTCTTCCGGTGCGCCCGGTCCGGACTGGCGACCCTTGCAGTCGCGAATATGGACGTGACGGACACGGGGAAGCACAGCCTTGATGGCTTCCACCGGATTCTCTCCGGCACGGTGTATGTGGGACGGGTCCATGTCGATCCCGAAGGCGGGCGATGAAATGGCTTCCATGGCCCGGAGCGTCGTCGGTGTATCGTAGATGCTTGCGCCCACATGGGCCTTGACACACAGGACTACGCCGTATTTCCCGGCGCTGTCCGACAGTCTTCCGAGGGAGTCTATGGACGCCTTGAGACTTTCCTCGTCACCCGACTTTCCGCCCGGTCCGCAGTTGACGATCGGTATGCCGATCTCGGCGGCGGCCTGGAAGGCGGATTTCATGACCTGCTCGTCCTGGGAGGGCTGTTCCATGGCCAGCAGTTCCAAGCCGTAATCCCGCGACAGACGCTTGATTTCCGGCGCGATGGTCCGCCAGTCCGACAGGACGAGATGCTCGCTCATGCCGCTGATGGCCGACACTTCTATGCCGTCATACCCGGCCATGGCGAGGTACTTGAAGGCCGTTTCCATGTCGTATCCACCGAAAAGTACCGAGTTGGCGCCAAGCTTCATCGTCTCTCCTTTATTGGTTTAAATCGGTTTCAATCAGTTAACGCGGCCGATATCGAACGGTTAACACGGTTAATATCGAACGGTTAACACGGTTAATATCGAACGGTAACCACGGTTTCCGTATCCCAGGATTCGATCGCGCTTTCTATGATCAACTGGGCACGCAAGGCGTCCTCGGCCTTCGCGTCGATCTCCGCCGGTGCCACGCCTTCCAGATTCTGTTCGATCCAGCGGGTTATCCGCGATCCGAAAGTCTCGGAGAACCCCATCATGCCGCCCAGGTACTGATAGGCTTCCACTTCCCGGGTGAACCGTGGGTAGTACTCCAGGTGCTCGCAAGCTTCGCGTATGACGAACCGGGCGTCCGAACCCACGACCTCGCAGGTCTCCAGACCGTAGCTGCCGCCGGCGTCGTAGCTTCCGGTCAGGTGACCAACGACGCCATTCTCAAACAGCAAGTTGACCTGGACGTTGGACCAGATTTTCCTTCCTTTGCCCTTCTTGAAGAAGGCCTGGACCTTTTCCACGTCGCCGCAGAAATAGCGCATCACGTCGATGGAATGGGGATGGAGCGCTCGCATGTGGAAATGGGGTGAACTCTCGTTTGGGTTGTTGATCCACATCGTCATGTTGATGATGTTCAGTTCGCCCAGCCGGCCGTCCTCGACCCACTTCTTCGCCCGTATCGCCGCGGGTGTAAATCGATGATTCAAGTTGATCCCGTAGCGTATGCCCCGCTCCCGCGCCAGCGCGACCATCTCCCTCGCCTTCGGAATCTCATTGGAAATGGGTTTCTCTCCCAGCACGGCGATGCCGGCGCCCAGCAGTTCCATCGTCGGTTCGTAGTGGTCGCCGCCGTTTTCAACGCCGGCTGTGCAAACGCTGGCCACGTCGATTTCAAGTCCACTATTCAACAGGTCGCCGACACTGTAAAACGCCCGGCACCCGTAGGTCTGCGCCGCCTGGTCGGCCTTGTCTTTCAGGGCGTCGCATACGGCCACGATGTTGCAGGCCTCGTGTTCCTGGTAAATCCGGGCATGGTTGTTTCCGATTCCTCCCATGCCTACCACCGCGATATTCAAACCCATCTTCGTACGCTCCTTTGCGTTTGGCTATGCTTTTTAGATTTCGCGCAACCTGGCGCTTCCATGCAGGAAAGGCTTCGTATCGATGCCGACTACCTGCTTCGAGCCTGCAAACGGGCGGCCTGTCCGGGATCTCCTATATGCATCGTATCGTAGGCCTGCTGCGAGGACTTGAAAGCCCCCACGCCCTCGTGTCCGTGCCAGTCTCCCTGGGTAAGCATTGGGTTTCGCTTCCCGGTTTCACGCACACGTTTCCGGATCCAGCTCCTCATCCTTTTCTTGAGCAGGTTCACCACCTCCGGGAGTTCCTCGGCCAGGTTGTGGTTCTCATCGGGATCCTCCACCAGGTTGTACAGTTCGACCGGCGGCTTGAAATGAAAATCCGGTTCCAGGGCCACCATCAGCTTCCACTGCGGCGTCCGCCAGCCGTGCTTGCGCATCCACGTGCACTCGGTGATGTAGAACTCGCTTTCGTAGGACGAAACCGTACCGTCAACAAGCTGCATCAGGCTGTTGCCGTCAAAGTCGATCCCGGTTTCGATCCCGGCCAGGTCCAGGATGGTGGGTACGAGATCCTTATGCTGGTTGTATCCGCTGACGCGGCTGGCGGCGGGAATCCTGCCCGGATACCGGATGATGAGCGGTACGTGGAGCGTCACGTCGTAGAGGCCGTGATGGTCGAACCAGCATTCGTGGTCGTAGAGCGTTTCGCCGTGGTCTCCGTTGAGGATCACGATCGTTTCGTCCATGATGCCATGGGACTCTAGGGCGTTGAAGATCGACTGGATGCAGGCGTCCATGTAGGCCACGGCCCCGTCATACTGGGCGATGACGTAATCCTTGTCGGTGATGCCCGGCGGCATCCAGGAAGCGAAGAAGTCACAAAAGGGCTTGAACGCCATCACCGGTTCCATGGACCTGTTCTTCGGATCGCACTCATCGCCGTGGTAGAACATGCGCTCGTAAGGTTCGGGCGGCAGGTACGGCGCATGGGGATCCATGTGTCTCAGGAATAGCAGGAAGGGCTTTCGTCCCCTGGACAGCCTGTCCAGTTCGGGGACCGCCACGTTATTCAATTCCTGCGCCTTGGGACTTCGTCCTTCGCTCCAGCTGCCCCAGCTCGGATACTCCATGTATTTGTCGAAGCCCCTTGAAGAAGGGTTCCCTCCGAAACCCACGCTTGTCGACGTGTAGCCGTGTTCCCGCAACATCTCGGGCAGCGTCTGCACGTCCTCCCGAAGACCACCCTTGTGCCGCAGGGCCACCACCTGTGTGCCGAATGCGTCCAGGCCCGTCAGCATGGACGCGTAAGCGCTCGTCGTGGGTATGTGGGCGCTGTACGTCTTCTCGAACAGGGCGCCGCCTTTGGCGAACCGGTCTATGTGGGGCGTGGTCTGGCGATGGTAACCGTAACAACTCATATGAGCGGCCAGAAGCGAATCCACCCCCATCAATACGATATTGGGACGCTTCTTCCGTCGCCGGCGTGTCTTAGCCATGGGTTGGTCCTCGATTGTAAGGGTTCGGTTGCAGGAATCCTGTGTGTGAATGCTATGTGCTGAGCGCTATTCCGGCATGAAGAACTCGTACCGGTCCGGGTCGCCGTAGCCATCGACCCACGTTTCCTTCAGGCCCTGGTGATCCACCGCGGCCTTGACGATGAGCTTGTTGAACTGGCTGACGTTTTCCGAGCCCATGTAGGTGTCCACGGGCATCCAGAAACACTCTTCGATTTCCGTGGCCTGCATCTCGATGATCTGGTGCAGCGGCTTCAACCGGCAGACAAAGTAGATATCCGACTTGTCGTACCGGTATCCATGCCAGTGCCGGAAGCAGATCAGTCCATCGAAACGGGTCGGCACGCCCGTTTCTTCAAATACCTCCCGGACGACGCCCTCGGCCAGGTGCTCCTCCGGTTGCAACGCCCCTCCAGGCAACTTGTAGTAGGGGGCCCGTCCCCCCCGAAACCGTTCACAAACCACGAGCAGTTTGTTCTTCTCGTTGATCACCACGCCGCCGGCGCCGATGTAGTGGGTCGCGTACAAAGGCACGAAGGCGTCATCTACCAGCCTGAGCGTCAGCATGAGGTACTCGGATGTACTGTGATGAAAGACGCTTCCCGCGTCCACCAGTACGGGTATCAGGAACGCGCGGGACAGGGGTACTTTAAACCAGGCGACCTGAAGACCTTCCTCCTTCCACTCCCGGATCGAGTGGGACAGGCGCTCCTGGAATCCATCCGGTACATCGGGCAGGGCATCCGGCTCAACCTCTACGCCGTGGAAACGGTTTCGCTGTCCCTCGATTCCGTTCAACACACCCTCCTCGTACATTCGTACCCACAAACCTGCTAGTTCAACACGGCCTTGCTCTCGGTCACGCTGGCCTCGAGACGTTTTAAAACGGCCTCCAGACCGCGAATGGCGCCGACCCAGAACTCCGGTTGGGTAAGTTCGATTCCCGTACTTCGCCTCACCACGTTTTCCGCCGTGTCGCTTCCGGTCAGTTTCAGATACTGCTCGTATCTCGGCAGGAATGCCTGACCCTCCTTCTCGTACTGGTCGAAAAGGCCCCGGCTGAGCAGGTAGCCAAAGGTATAGGGGAAATTGTAGAACGTGGTGTCCGTGATGTAAAAATGGAGCTTGCTCGCCCAGAAATAAGGATCACCGCCATCGGGATCCAGCACCTCACCCAGTACGCGTCGCTGGGTATCGACCATCAGTTCCTTCAGCCTGCCCACGCTAACCTCTCCATCCGTTCGATCTTCGTGGAAAGCCTTTTCGAACTCGAATCTCACCGGTATGTCCAGCAGGTATACCGCGGCGTGACTGGCCTCCATGTTCAGGAGGGAGGCTTTCGTTTCAGGACGGATACCCGGCTCCTCGAGCAATCCCCGCATGAGCAGCATTTCCCCAAAAGTGGAAGCGGATTCGGCCAGGGTCATGGGGTAGGAGCGGTTCAGCGTCCGTTGCTCCCGCATCAGGTGTCCATGAAATGCATGGCCCAGTTCGTGAGCCAGCGTCAACGCATCGCCCATATTATTGTTGTAGGTCATGTAGACGCGGGACTCTCTCGTCAGGGGAGATCCCGTGCAGAAAGCGCCGGGACGCTTGCCCGGCCGGGGCGACCAGTCAATCCATTTCTGATCATATGCCGCACTAGTGAATTCCGCCAGGGCTGGATAGCCGGAGTCGAAGGCCCGATGCACCAGCGACTTGGCGTCCTGCCAGGAGAGATCGTCCTGGTCCTTTACCTCGAGGGGCGCCGAAAGATCGTACCAGCACAGGGTCTGGCCTCCCATGAGCCCTGCCTTGTACTTCAAAATGTTGCGGGCGGTTCCTACCTCGGCAAAAATCGCTTCGAACATGGCGTCCAGGGTCTTGCGCGAAATCGCAGCCTGAAAGAGAGCCCGATCGAGATAGTGGTCAATACCCCTGTGGCGATATAGGGTCAGTCTGGTGCCCCCTATGGCGTTCAGCGCAGCCGCCGGCACGGTTTCAACCGAGGCCCAGGCGCAATTGCCTCCTTCGAAGGCAGCGCGCCGTACCCGGCGATCGGGGTTTTCCATCAGGGCGCGGCGCTGCGACATGGGCAACCGGTCACGACGGCCGTCCGGATACGCCATTTCGAAGGTCAACTTGCCCGATACCCGGTCGTAGAGACGGCCCCAGGCCTCGATACCGTCCACCCCCAGGTCCGACGCCAGGTGTTCTTTCTCCGTGGACATGGTGTGCCGGGACTGCTCGCGGATCCGGGAAAGGCGGTACCGGGCGTCCTGGAGGGCGGGACGGGACGTTAAGGCTTCGAAAACCTCTTCTGAAGCAGACTGGAACCCTCGCTGTAATTCCACGAGGACCCTGGACATTCGAGCATCCAGGAGGCTCAGCGTTCCCTCTTCGGCGGCGTAGGCCTCGTTGTTCGCATCGGCGGAGGTCAGACAGGAAACATATGAACTCAGGTGCCTCAACCGGGTGACGGCGTTCTCGAAGGAGAGGACAATCCGTTCCCAGGCTTCCAGGTTGTCGAGATCAAGGGCCGGTATGCCGGAAGCTTCGGACTGCAACTCGTCCAGGTCGGCCTTCAGGCCTTCCTTGAAACCGCGCATCTCCGGACCGTCAAATGTCGGAAAGTATGAACCGAGATCCCAATCCATGTAACTGCAACCCGTCCCTTCTCATCCTCTTATCAGGACCTGGCCCGGTCGGTGTTCGGTAGGCTCGTGATGGTCGATCACCGGAGTGCCGTTGACGAAAACATGGGGAATGCCGGTGGGAGGCTGTATCGGCGCTTCGAAGGTGGCCCGGTCGGCCACGGTATGCGGATCGAAGACGACCACGTCCGCGGGAACGCCCTCGCGTAGCACGCCCCGGTCTTTCAACCTGTAGCGTTCCGCCGGGAAACCACTCATCTTGTATACGGCTTCTTCCAGGGAAAGCAGATTGCGCTCCCGTACGAATTTCCTGAGCATCTGCGCGAAACACCCCTGTCCCCGCGGATGGGGATGTGTACAGTCATAGACGCCGTCACTGGCGACCATCATGAGGGGATGGGGCGCCGTCCTGTTCAGCACGGCTTCGCATTCCGCTTCCGGCAACGGCCAGAACATGATAAACGCCTGAATGCCGTCTTCCTCGAGCACGAGGTCGTAGGCGAACTCCGCGTTGGACTTGTCCACGCTGCGTGCCGCTTCTCCGAGGGTCATGCCCGCGAAATTCCCCGAACGCGTATAGCCGATATACTGGCGGTCCGCCAGGTTCGCCGACTCCAGATGTTCCAGGGCTTTGCGACGCGTATCCGGCTGGCGCATCCGATCCAGCACTTCGTCGGGGCTTCCCGTCTGTATCCACATGGGAAGCTGCATCGTGATGTGGGTCATGCCGGCCGGGTAGAGATAGGATTCGAAGGTGATGTCCACGCCGTCTTTCATCGCCTGTTCCAGGATCGGTCCCGTCATGCCGTCGACGCGTTCATGGGAAACGTGAACGGGAATGCCGCTGGCCCGGTTCAGATCGATGATTTCCTGCCAGGCCCGGTCCCGGCCCAGGATCTGATACCTGAGATGGGCGGCGTAGATCCCGTCGTACTCCAGCGCCACTTTGCACAGCGCGACCAGTTCCTCGAAGGGCGAGTTGGCGCTGGGCTGGTAGTCCAGTCCCAGGCAGAGGCACCCGGCGCCGGCTTCCATCCACGCCCGGGTCTCCGATTCCATGATTTTCAACTGGTCCCTATCGGGCGGACCCGGAGCCCAGCCCATGGCCTTGACGCGTACGGCGCAGTGCGGCACCTGGGGATAAACGTTCGCGGGCGAACGGCCGGGAAAGAGGTCCAGGTAGGATTCAATGGTGGGCCAGTTGACCGGTTCCAGGGGCTCGCCGTAGGCGAACTGGGTGTAGTGCCACAGGGGCAGGGCCTCTTCGGGCGACAGGCCGGCCCAGCCGAATCCGTCGGGCGCAAGCAGTTGTGTCGTCACACCCTGGCGGATACCCCCCATCTGGTCCCGGCCGCCGAGCAGTGAATTCTCGGAGTGGACGTGGACGTCGATGAAGCCGGGGCAAACGATGTGGCCGCGGGCGTTCAGGGTCCTGGCGGTCTCGGCGCTCGAAAGATCCCCGATCCCCGCAACGCGTCCATCCCGCAGTCCCACGTCCGCCGGGTACCGGTCGGTCTTTCCGGTGCCATCGATCACCTCGCCGCCGCGAATGACGAAATCAAAGGACAATGGTTCCTCCAGTCATGATCTGTCCGGCCATGGGAAACGAGCTTTGTACTCCGGTTTACCCTGAATATCCTGTCGCACGCGAAACAGGCCGCCGCCGCGGTATCCCAGTCCGTATGCCTTCCAATCGTAGTCCTGGGGATCGAGGGGCGATCCGGGTTCCACCGAGATCCCCGCGGTCGTGATGTAGATGTCGGTCAGGTCCGCGCCTCCGAACATGACGCTCGAAGTCTGTATCGCCGGCAGTGCGATGCGGCGCTCCTCCACGCCGTCGGGGTCAAATCGGATGATGCATCCGTCGAACCAGACGGCGGTCCATACGAATCCTTCGTCGTCGACCGTCATACCGTCCGGCACCCCGGCAGTGTCCGGCAGCCGGACGAAATCACGCCGGTTGGAAACGGAACCGGTCGCCCTGTCGTAGTCGTAGGCGTATATCGTCCGCACGGCCGAGTCGGTGTAGTACATGATGGACTCGTCGGGCGAATATCCCATGCCGTTGCTGCACCCGATCCCCTCTTCGATGATTTCCACGCTTCCGTCCGGATCAAAGCGGTAAAGTCTGCCCAGGCCGCCGTCGATCACGGAGCCAGCGAACATACGGCCTCCGGGGTCGGCCGTCACGTCGTTGAAGCGCAGCAACTCGCCTTCATGGGTCTCGTCAAAAACCCGCACCCAGTCGTCGTCGGAGTTCCAGAGCACGATTCCGTCCCAGATGCACGCCACGAGACCGCCGAATTCGTTGAAGGCGAACCCGCCTACGTTGAAACCGTCGTGCACCTGGCGGTTTTGATTCGTTGCCGGGTCATAGTGGAAAAACCGGCCGGTCCGGATGTCGGTCCAGATCAGCGTATTGCTATCCGGATCCCAGACCGGGCCTTCGCCCACCATCGCATTGACCTCCGCAATCTTCTCAATGGTCGCCATCATGGCATGCTCCAGTCGAACAGTCGAGTTGACACAAAAACAGGGGTGGTTTTGAAGTGCAGCGCCGCCGGGGCAGTCCTTATCGACGGGACTGCAAGTATATATACCAAAAGATGTCCCGGGTCAAGACGGGACATCGGCGAGAAACGTGAGCGACTGCCGCGGGGATACCCGGAACGCGTTTGGCGAGACGCCCGGGACTTGCGCCTGGTGTGCCTTAAGGACTATATTACCGGCTGCGAAGCCCATTTGCCACCCGTCGGGTCTAAGGTTGTCTCGCGCCAGACCACCCGAAGTTAATGATCACTGCTACCGTGTGAGTTCAAATATGAAAACTTACCTGGAAGGCTGCGGCGTACCCACGACAAGGATCGGCGCGGCCGAAGTTCCGCGCCTGATCATGGGCATCCATCCCTATGATGGATGCTCGTACCAGAACAAGGAGAGGGACGCCGTCAATTTCCGCGCCTTCAACCGGGTCGAATCCGTAGCCGATGTGTTACGATATGCCGTAGTAGAAGGCGGCATCACGGCCGTCCAGGTGGACCACATGCTGCCCGAACTCGACCGCCTTCACCTCCAGGCCATCTGGGAAACCGAGCAACAGACAAGCACGCAGCTGGGCATAGTGGCGTACATCCTGATCCCGGTGACGCTGGACGGCGAAATCGTCTCCTATTCCGATCGTGCGCATTCGACCTTCTACGGCTGCAACGAAGCCCTTGCCGGGGAAGCCTTCCGTGATCACTTCCACCGCGACGACATCATCCGCTACAACCTGGGCGACACCTTTGACGGTATCGTCACGCCAGAGACCATCCCGCCGTACACGGAAGCGGACGCCGCTCGCTTCGAGATCGACTACGGCATCCTGGAGCAGTACCTGGGTTTCTTCGCGGGGTGCGACATCCTCATCGCAGATCCGGGCGCCGAAATCGACCTGCTCGCGATGACCGGCCGCTTCGACCTGATTTGCGAGTACCTGGGCTTTCTGCGTGAACGCTTCGATACCGTGATCACCAGCGTCCACCACGCTGGGGTCACCTTGCCGCTGCTCGAGGCCGAAAACATCCCGGTCGATGGCTACCTGACCACGGTAAACGCCCCGGGCACCTTCATGTTTCCCACCCGCGACGTGGCCATTGACGCCATCAAGCAAGCCAGCAAGCCCGTCATCGCCATCAAGCCGATGGCCGGCGGCCGCTACCTTGGACACAAGGCGTTCGAGTACGTGTTCGATGAAATCGGCGTGTCGGCTTCAATGTTTGGGATGGGGACTCTGGACCAGGTCCGCGAAACTACGCAGGCCGCGCGCGAGGTGCTGGGCGCCGCCTGACAGGAACTATAGCGAAACACATCGAAAATGGACTCAAGCTTACTCCCTCGCTGTCTCTCTCTAGATCTCGAAGTAAGCAAACGTAACAACCGCATTCTTGCCTTTGCAGCGGTACGCCCTGGTGTCGACAAACCATTGGTGTATCGTGGAAGGAATTCGTTTGCGGCGTTGACGAAACTTGATGAATACGCTAAGAGCTCGGATTACCTGCTTGGACACAACCTGATCGCTTTCGATATCCCCCATCTGAAAGCCGCGAAGTCCGACCTTAAAATGCTGGGGCTGCCGACAGTGGATACGCTTTGGCTCAACCCTCTTGCGTTTCCTCGTAACCCCTATCATCGCCTAGTTAAACACTATCAGGACGGACAACTCACCCGTGGTCGAATAAACGACCCCGAACTAGACGCCCGGCTTGTGCTGGAAGTATTCAGCAATCAGTATACCGCATTACGAGAAGTGTCGCCCGATTTGCTGGAGGCATGGCATTATCTGACCTCTATGAAACCCGAACACACAGGCTTCGACGCCGTATTCTGGGATATACGAGGCGCAATCAGACCCACCCGCACGGAAGCGATTGAGGCGATCCGAAAGCAGTTAGACGGAAACGCATGCACAAACCACAGCCAAGAGTTTCTGAACCAGGAACACCCCAATGGCTGGCCTATTGCGTTCGCACTGGCCTGGCTGTCCGTGTCGGGCAGTAATTCAGTGATGCCACCCTGGGTTCGACATCAATTTCCACAAGCTGGTGAATTGGTGCGGTTACTAAGGGACACGCCCTGCGGTAAACCTGACTGCGTATGGTGTAGTGACAAACACGATCCTCGCAAGGAACTAACGCGATGGTTCGGATTTGATGATTTCCGCTCGGAACCAAAGGACGAGGAAGGTCTCCCCATGCAGCGGGTGATAGTTGATGCAGCTATGGCCAGGGAGCACGTATTAGGGATATTGCCTACTGGCACTGGCAAATCGCTCTGCTATCAGATTCCCGCCTTATCCCGATATGACAAGACTGGCGCGTTGACTGTTGTGATTTCACCTTTAGTCGCACTCATGGCAGATCAGGTAGCGGGAATGGAGTCGCACGGAGTCGGTTGCTGTGTCGCGATAAATGGCCTGCTATCGTTGCCCGAACGAGCCGACGCACTGGATAGGGTTCGCTTAGGGGATGCAGGTATTCTGCTTATCTCACCGGAGCAATTGCGTAGTACCGCTGTACGTCGAGTGATCGATCAACGTGAAATCGGAAGCTGGGTATTAGATGAAGCCCACTGTCTCTCGAAGTGGGGACACGACTTTCGTCCCGATTATCGATATATCGGACGGTTTATGCGCGAAAGGGCGGGTAAAGCGCCGATCCCACCGATAATGTGCTTAACAGCGACCGCCAAACCCGACGTTATGACAGATATCAGACAACATTTTATGGACGAACTCGATGTAGAGCTTGAGGTCTTTGATGGCGGCGCCCATCGCTCCAATCTGGAATTTACTGTTGTACCGACAACCGGAGGGGAGAAGTTCTCGCATATTCATCACGTGTTGTCGACATATTTACCGCCGGAAATGACCGGAGGTGCCATAGTTTACTGCGCGACACGACGTCAGGCCGAAGAGGTTGTGGAATTCCTGCAGGATGAGGGAATCAAATCGGACTATTTCCACGCTGGACTGCCTCCCGAGACCAAGAAGAATGTACAGCAATGCTTCGGCAAAGGGGAACTGCGCGTCGTCGCGGCAACAAACGCTTTCGGTATGGGTATTGACAAACCGGATGTGCGGTTGGTAATCCACGCAGACATTCCAGGATCACTGGAAAACTACCTTCAGGAGGCCGGTCGTGCGGGACGTGATCGGCAGTCTGCGCGCTGCGTTCTTTTGTATTCGACAGACGACGTCGAACGGCAATTCGGTATGTCGGCGCGGTCAAGACTCACTAGACTAGAAATCCATGGCGTCCTTAGAGCACTTCGCAGTTTGGACCGAAAGAAGCGTTTGAACGGGGAAGTCGTGGCTACACCGGGTGAGATCCTTAGCGAGGATGAGGAGAAGGCCTTCGAGAGAGACTCAACCACAGATGACACCCGCGTGCGAACTGCCGTCTCATGGCTTGAAGAAGCGGTCTTGTTGACACGAGAAGAGAATAGGGTACAGGTATTTCCTTCTTCGTTAAAGGTTAACACTATTGAGGAGGTACGCAGTCGCTTTTCCAAACATCAAATAACCGACGAATACCGAGGTCGGCTACTCAGTATCGCCGAGACGCTGATTGATGCCGATCCGGATGATGGGATATCAACCGACGAACTCATGGGAGTATCCGGGCTCAGTGCCGAAGGCGTCCGTGGCGCCATGTACGACTTGGAACGTCTGGGTATCGCAAGCAATGATACGGCACTTACAGCCTTTGTACATTCGGGTGTGGTTAGGTCATCGGAGAAGCGGTTCAATGAGGCTGCCGAACTGGAGACCGAATTGATCTCGTTGATGCGCGAAACAGGCCCAGATATTGGTAAAAGAGAAAGTTGGCCTCTACATTTGCGCGTCGCCTCGGATAAACTAAGAACTAAAGGTGTTGAAGATCCTCTACCTGAGAAGATCTGGCGCATACTCCGCAGTATCGCCGGAGATGGACGTGGCGAAGGTGGCGACTCCGGCAGCCTGGGTGTGAGACGCATAAACTCGGATACTGTACAGGTCACGCTACGGCGAGAGTGGTCGGATCTGGACAAGCTCGCAACACGAAGGAGAGACGGAGCAAAGCGGCTGCTGGAGAGTCTGCTTGCCAGTCTCCCGCCAGGAAGCCGTGGCACGGATCTTCTCGTCGAGACTACCCTGGGTAAGTTATTGGGAGCGATTACTAACGACCTGTTTTTAAAAAGCAAGAAACCGGAAAAGCTCCTCGACCGTGCTCTCCTTTGGTTGCATGAGCAGGAGGTTATATGCCTCCAAAAGGGCCTGGCCGTATTCCGTCCGGCAATGACCATTAAGTTGGCAGAAGAGAGACGCGGGTTTGCCAATACTGACTTTGAACCGCTCAATCTTCACTACAAGGGAAGGGTACAGCAGATCCACGTGATGGCCGAGTTCGCCCAGCGGGGGCTTGAGGACATGGCAGAAGCAATTCAACTGGCCATGGACTACTTCAGCCTGAAACAAGAGGATTTCATTCGCCGATGGCTACCAAATCGGGACAAAGAAACAGAACGAGAAACCACACCAGATTCGTGGCGATCCATCGTGGAAAGCCTGAAGAACCCAATCCAGAAGAGAATCGTCGCAGATGAGCATGAGCAGATGAACATGCTAGTACTTGCCGGTCCTGGATCTGGAAAAACGCGCGTATTGGTGCATCGAATCGCCTATCTTGTACGAGTACGGCGCGAAAATCCACGAGGGATTTTCGCATTGGCCTACAACCGACATGCAGCTGTGGAAATTCGGCGACGCTTGATAGAGTTGATAGGTAACGACGCTCGAGGGGTAACCGTCCTCACTTGTCACGCTCTTGCTATGCGACTGGTAGGTGTTAGCTTTCAGGAGCGAGAACGAAGGCTACTTGACGACGTTGATTTCAGGGAAGTATTACGTCAAGCGGCAGCACTGTTACGCGGAGAGGGGCTTGAACCGGAAGAAGCGGACGACCAACGGGATCGCCTTCTCGCGGGTTTCCGCTGGATACTAGTAGACGAATACCAGGACATCGGTAAAGATCAATATGAATTGATTTCGGCACTTGCCGGACGAACCCTCCAGGATGAGGATCGTAAACTAACGCTTTTTGCAGTGGGCGACGACGATCAAAACATCTATAGCTTCAATGGCGCTTCCGTGGAATTCATCCGTCGATTCGAGGCTGATTATGGACCTAAGCCGGTATTCCTTGTCGATAATTACCGCTCCACTGGCCATATCATCGCTGTGTCGAATGCTTTGATTGATTCAGCGCGGAACAGGATGAAGACCGAACATCCCATTTGTATTAACCGGTCGCGTTTAAAAGAACCTGCAGGCGGCACCTGGGATGCACTTGATCCAGTTTCTAAGGGCCGGGTTCAGATTCTGCATACGGGACTTGATCCGATATCCCAAGCCCAGGTCGCGATCAGAGAACTAAAGCGTCTTGCCACACTCTCTCCGAACTGGAATTGGTCCGAGTGTGCGGTGATTGCGCGGGCGTGGAAATACCTTGACCCGGTTCGAGCGCTTTGCGAAGTCCAACAAATTCCAGTGCAGATGGGAAACGAAGAAACCCCAGGGTTTTGGCACCTGCGGGAGACTCGTTTGTTTATCGATCAACTACGTAGGCATGAGAACCGCCTGGTGCGCAGTGCAGACCTAATGGAATGTTTAGATACCGATTCCTCAGGACCTTGGATCGAAATGATGCAAACGGCACTGGATGAATTCGCGTTGGAATCAGGGGGTGGGGAAGTGCCTGTGGATCACTTTCTTGAGTGGCTTGCAGAATGGGGACGTGAAGCCCGCCAACGCCAACATGGCTTGTTGCTACTTACTGCTCACCGCGCCAAAGGATTGGAGTTTGAACACGTAGTTGTACTGGACGGAGGTTGGGACAGAATCGACAGTGGCGAGGATCCAGATGCTCCTCGCAGGCTCTTTTATGTGGCCATGACACGTGCCAGACAGACTCTTGCCCTCATACGCTTTAAAGAATCCAATACAACAGGAGGTTTTGAGCAGCCAAATCGACTGAGGGAATCTGTAGCCCCATATATTACCGGGCAATTGAGCTCACTACCTTTTTCTTTTCCGAACAACGGATCGGTATTTCACCGTCCTCATGACGAAATCCTACCTGCTACCAAAAGTCTCGCTCGTCAATTCCGCCGTCCCGGCCTGCGCGAAGTTAATCTTGGTTATGCAGGACGATTCCATACCAACCACCAAGTACATCGTGCAATAGCAGCCCTATCACACGGTGACCCGCTAAAAACCCAGATCTCCACGAACGGAGCCTGGGAACTTCTCAATCCTTCGGGAACGGTGGTAGGGCGTCTCTCCCAGGCATTTGAACCCCCCGAGGGTACACAGTGTCAGTCTGCTACTGTATTCGCTATTGTGTCCTGGAGCCGTGAAGTTTCGGATCCACAGTTCCGTGACCGCATGGTGTGCGACGAATGGGAGGTAGTTGTACCTGAACTAGTGTTCGAACCGGAGTCAACTTAATCGTACCTTCGAAGATTGCTGACGTACTGCCTATGTCGTGCTCACAGATACGAATTGCGGTGTCTGAAGGCTGGCTCAACTTTTACTGAATCTGGTTTTGCTCCCCACCTTCCACCAAAGGCACGAATCTTACCCCGCCGTGGTGTACGGTGACCGCCTCTTCGCCGGACCGGGTTACGGTACACAGTTCCTGTCCTATGGGGATAACCATCCGCCCGTCGGCTTTCAACTGTCGAAACAGGGTGTCCGGCAGGGCATCCGGCGCCGCCGTCACCATGATGCCTTCGAAGGGCGCTTCCTCGTCCCACCCCTTGTGTCCGTCTCCGATCCGGAAATGGATGTTTTCGTAACCAAGGGATTCCAGAGTCTCCCGCGCCCGTTCCCCCAGGATGGACAGTCGCTCAACCGTGTAAACGGTACGGGCGAGCCGGGCCAGGATCGCTGTCTGGTATCCCGATCCCGTTCCAATTTCCAGGATTCGGTCCGATTCGACCGTGTTGAGCAACCGGGTCATGAGCCCGACGATGTAGGGTTGGGATACGGTCTGTCCCAGGTCGAGGGACACGGCGCAGTCTTCGTATGCATGCGACTGGTACTCCGCTGGAATAAACCGGTGCCGCGGTACGGCCTGCATGGCCTCGACAAGCCGGGGTTCGTCAATGCCGCGACTGCGGATCTGTTCCTCGATCATCCGTTCCTGCGGGGAAAGGCGGCGGGAACCCCATCCTTTTTTCTTGAATAAACGGGATAGTCGCATGGTCCGTTCAGTCTAAAGAGCCCACCTGGTGGGAGCAAGGTAAATCACGGCGCACTGAAGACCCGTTTTGCGGGTGGCGTACCTGGCATCTTTCGATTCTGTGAGCGCCTGCTGGTCCCATGTAGCCTGCTTGACACGCAAGCCACGGGAGGCTAAGTTCTCCCGTGCCCAACAGGCCCATGACGGTATGAAACTACAACAGTCGTAAACCGGAAAGGACATCCAGCATGCATCCCTTCGTAGACCTGCACGTGCCCGCCGGAAGCGTGGGCATACACTGGTTCGGTCAAAGCTCTTTCGGACTGAAACATCCCGACGGCACGATAATCCACGTCGATCCTTACTTCCCCCGTGAACGGCCGTCGGACCGCTTCGTGCATGCCCGTCCCCCCCTGGATGAATCGACACTGAAGACCGATTTCGTGCTCCTGACCCACAACCACGGTGATCACACCTGCCTCGAGTCGCTGGAGCGCCTGTCAGCCGCCTTTCCGCAGGTAGGATACGTTGGACCTGTCGAGAGTATAGACGCGCTAAGAGATGCAGGGATCGATGCCGGTAGCATGGCGGTCGTTACGGCGGGAGATACCGCCGAGCTGGGATCTTCGAAAGCGCACACGGTGTGGGCCAAACCCCCGGCGGGCATCCCGGAGGACGGCATTGCGTCCCCCGATGTGCAGCACCTGGGTTTCGTCGTCGAAATCGGCGCGGTCCGCGTGTACATCTCCGGTGATCCGGTCAACACTTTCGGCGACCACGAATCCCTCCTCGCTCCGGTAAGGGACTTGCAACCGCAGATCGGATTCTTGACCAATCATCCGAACGAGGGCGAGTTCCCCTTCTTCGACGGATCGGCGCGTATCGCCGGCTCCCTCGGCCTGAAAACCGCCGTACCTGCCCACTACGCCTGTTTCGTAGCGCGCGACTACGATCCCCGTGAATGGGCTTCGCATCTGCCGGACGGCGGACCAGAACCCCTGATCATACCGTACAACCAGTCCACCCTCTACAGTCCCTGAGGCCGTTCGCACTCGATTTCATTGGATGAGCCATGCGCATAACGGGAATCGATCTCGACGCGGTGGACGTGAATGGACAACATCACTGGTTGTTCGTACACGTCCGGACCGACGAGGGGGTGGACGGACTGGGCGAACTCAATCCCTCCGCGCCGAGAAAGGCGGTCCTGGCGGCCCTGAAGGACATCGAGCGGGAAGTCAAGGGGCAGGACCCGCGGCAGATTGAGCGGTTGACCGCGCGGTTGAAACCGCAGCCCAATGACCGGCCCGCCGTACATGCGCTGTGCGCCTTTGAACAAGGCCTGTGGGATATTCTCGGCAAATGGCTTGACGCGCCGGTCCATGCCCTGCTGGGCGGACGATGCCGAGACAGCATCCCCGTGTACGCCAATGTTACTCGAGCCGCACTGGCCGGCACGCCGGATGACTTTGTACGTCAGGCCACGGGCGCCGTCCGAGACGGCCATACCGCGGTGAAGATCGCGCCCTTCGACAGCCGTTTCGGTACGGGGACATCCCTGATCGATCACGGCCTTCTGTGTGTGCACGCCGTGCGGGACGCGATTGGTCCGGATGTCGATCTGCTCCTCGACTGCTACGGCCGATTCACGCTGGATGAAGCCCGCCGTATCGTGTACGGCCTGCGCGACGTCGACCTGTACTGGCTGGAAGAACCGGTGGGGGAACGGGACCTGGATGGATACAGAAAGATCAAAAGAGAAACGGGCTGGCGGATCGCCGGCGGGGAGCGGGCCATGCTCATCGAGGGATTCTGGCCCCTTTTCGACGCCGAGGCGATGGACGTCATCATGCCCGACGTCACGATCGCGGGCGGCATCGGCGAACTGAAGAAGATCGCCTCGATCGCCGAGAGCAGGGGACAGCTGACCGCGCCCCATGGCCCCTTTGGACCGGTTACGGTCGCGGCGCACGTTCAGATCATGGCCTCCCACCCGGGTTTACTCATTCTCGAATATGCCTGGGGACAGGTCCCCTGGCACGAAGGGCTCGTATCCCCTGGAGAACGCGTAGAAAACGGCTGCATTGTTATTCCCGACAGCCCGGGTCTTGGCCTGATCCTGGATCCCGATGTCGTGGACGAACATCGCACGGAACCCACTGCGCAGTGAATGAACGGCTTAAAGACGAAAGGACAGAAATCCATGAATACCAGCGCGTTGTACGACACGCTCGATTCCGTCACCGCGATTCCCATCGTCCCGTTTCGCGGCGGCGCAATCGATATCGACGGCCATAGAAAGAACATCCGCTACCTGATGGATAACAACCATCTCGACGGTAACCGGAAACGGGTGATCGGCATCGCGGGCACGAGCCTGGTCCACCACTTTTCTTTCGAGGATCAGATGGGTGTCATCGAGGCAACCGGGGACGAGATGGGTAACGACGGTTTCCTGATGTCCGGAATCGTGCCGAATCCACTTTCCCAGGCCGAGGATCTCGTACGCCGCCAGTCGGCCCTTCCCCGCCCGCCGGACGTGTACCTGATCATGCCCCTCACCGGCGTGGCCGACCACGAAGCGACCTACGAAGACTACATGGCCTTCGGCGAAAGGCTCGGTGAAGTCTGCGGCGCCCGTTTCCTGCTGTACATGCGCTCCAAAGACTACGTAATTCCGATCATCCGGCTGGTAAAGGATTCGCCCCACATGGTAGGCGTAAAAGTGGGGACGAGCGAAGAAGAAGTCGCCCCGCTCATTGAAGGCATCGGCGATGACGGCATCGTCATGTGGGGGATCGGCGACCGTTGCACCCGGGCCGCCGAACTGGGCGCCAGGGGTCATACTTCCGGCACTGCCGTTGTCGCCGCCCGGGCCGCCGACGAGATCAACAACGCCCAGCGCCGGGGCGACTACGCGGCCTCGGCCCGCGTGGAAGCCCGTGTTTCTGCCCTCGAGGACCTGCGTTTCATGAACGGACGACAGTTCAACTACTCTGCGGTGGTGGAGGCGATGATCATCGGGGGCTGGGAGGACGTCGCGGCAGGCGAGGGCGGTCCATTCAATCCGAGGGTACCGCGGGACGTAGCCGCCCGCGTGGCATCCGCGGTGGAACCGCTGCGCGAATTCCACTGATCAGTTCTGCGACCGCAGTACTGAATTCCGCAACACTGAGCCGGGATCGTAAGGTTCCGGTATTCCTCAATACACGATCTGCGATATCGCCTTGGATATCAGCGCGATAGAAATGGCGATCATGCCTATGAGTCCGATGCCGGCCCCGTAGCCGGCCAGGACAATGGGCACGTAGGCCATCCAATTCTCTTCGCCGAAACGCTTTGAAAAGTAGTAGCGTCCCAATATGGCCCCGAAGAACGTCGGCATGGTCTGCCAGAGCGGACTGGCCAGGCCGCCGACCAGGCCATAAAAGAATAGGGGCGAGGCGCCCACCAGCGTCAGCAGGCCGAAGAGCCCTCCCGTAACGCCCAGGCCGGCGATGATGTACTCGATCTTGATGATATCGAAAATGAACGTGATGCCGCCGGGCAGGGTCGACTTCACCCAGATGGTCCGCATGGCCGCGTTGAGCGGCCACATCTTCTGTACGAAGGGATAGGCGGCCGAGGGTATCGGGTTGAGCTTCCATACGAGGGAGTAGAAGATGAAACTGCACAGGAACATCAGGATGGTGGTCACCGCGGTCAGTTTGACCACGCTGCCGAAGGTTGTCTTGGTGAGATCGAGCTGCTTGAACGTCTCGGCCACCTTTCCGTGCTCGAAGATCGGAATCGGCGCGAACCAGACCCCCACCCCCCTGTAACCGGACAGCAGGAAGGATGCCTCCTTGACAAAGGGAAAGGAGGAACCGTAGGGCGAACCGGTGATGCCGATCATCCGGGCTCCAATATAGGAAAACACCGGTGACCAGAGGTAACCGAAGATTGCGCTGATCCACCAAGGAAAATCAGGGATCAGGATATAGAGTATGACCACGAAACCCGTCGTGCTGACGAACCAGAATATGAAGACGATCCAGATCGGCAGATCGCCCCGGCCTTTGGGAAGCGCCCTCGGTGCTGTTCCCTGTTCCCTATCGTTCTTCTTTTCCCGGTTGGATTTCAGAATGGCCCGTATGGTCGCCGTGAATCCCACTATGCCGATGACAAGGGAAGCGCCGATGGTAAAGCTGAGCCAGAAATCGATATTGTTGGAGATCTGGGTGGGGATGAGAGACATCCCGGGTTCCCAGGTGGTCAGAATGCCGTTGTGGTAGAGCATGGGGTTGACGACCAGCGCGATCAGGGCCGAGGATACGAAGGTGCCGATCACGACCCAGAACGGCAGGACGAAACCGGCGACCAGCGTGCCGAGATCCGTGCCGATGCCCACCATGGTGGCGGGGAGCACTTCCTTGAGACTGGTGGTAAAATCGATGAAGGGGATCGGCAGTATGGTGATGGGGGTGACCAGGAAGGTACTGGACAGAATGGGTATCATCACGTACAGCAGCCCCCAGGATATTCCGATAACCGAGCCTATGCTGAACGCCCGCCATCGCCAGCCTTCCCGGTTCTGCGAGGTTTCGGCCAGCGCCGTGGCGCCGCCGGCATGCACCCGGGCCAGGGGAAAAGCCAGCCGTTCCACGTCGTTGGTGACCCGGAAGAGTATGTACCCCATCGAGTACGAATTGATGGCGAACAGCACCGTCACGAAGGTGAGGACGAGGACGGGAATGAACCAGTCCATGTGGAAGAACGTCCGGCTTGCCAGCGCACCGGAATCCAGTGTCGGAACGACCCAGGTGGGTATCAGCGTGGCGATGCCGGTAGCTTCCGGAGACTGCAGGTAGTACTGTTCCCAGATCAGGTGGGCGAATGGTCCACCGGTTATGCCGGTGTTCATCGCGTTCCCCGCGGCGGCCAGCCCGGCCGCGGCCCAGTACAGGATCATGATTTCCTGGCGGGTCATCTTCACGAGGGACCGCTTGGCGATCTCGAGGAACAGGATGACGGTAACCCAGTCCGCGGCACCGGTCTGCCCGCCCGTCACCAGGCTCAGGTAGATCGATCCCGGTAACATGACGAAACCGACGAACAGGCATGCCCAGACCGTTTTCAGGTTGAATCCGGACCGGTAGGGTTCGCCCGCATCCCCGAACAGCGCGATCTCGGCATTCTGGTATTGATCCGGACTGTCTTCCTTCAGTTCGTCTTCACGGACGGACACTGCATACCCCCTGAAGCATTACTATCATTGAATCTTATAACATCCTGTACAATGGGTATATACAACGTTTCTGAACGTGTTGAAGGACACGTGAAACAACATGGATTCCGGACGTTGGAGGTCAAGTCAGAAAAGATATCATCCGTTATACCTCTGTCAAGGCGAATTTCGCCAAGTAAGAATCATGGCGACAGGTCCGGAAGGACGCCGGTCTGGTTGCCGATCTTTTCGGCAAGGGCGTCTCTCAGGCCCGTGTACCGCTCGCCGACCTGGTTGTTCTTTACCGCGATGGCAAGCGCCTTGGGCGTGCCGATCAGGACGGCCAGCACCCGGGCCCTGGTCAGGGCCGTGTACAGCAGGTTTCGCTGCAACATGATGTAGTGGGTACTGTACAGCGGCAGTATGACCGCGGGATACTCCGATCCCTGGCTCTTGTGGACGCTGATGGCGTAGGCCAGGATCAATTCGTCCAGTTCTCCGAAGTCATACTGAACGGATTCGTGGAAGGAAATGTCCACGGTCTGTGCGTCCGGATCGATACCGCCGATGCGGCCGATGTCGCCGTTGAAGATCATTTTCCCGTAATTGTTTCGCGTCTGCAATACCTTGTCGCCCACGCGCAGTTCCCGGTCGCCTCGCTTCAACGAGGACCCCGAAGGATTCAGCACCTGCTGGAGCTTCTGGTTGAGTTGATCCACGCCGATATCGCCTCGGTACATAGGGGTGAGTACCTGGATATCGTTGAAGGGATCGAGTCCGTACCGGCGTGGCAGGCGGTCCGTGCACAGTTCGCCGATCGTGTCCGCGGCCGCCTCCGGATCGGGTTCGTTGATGAAGAAGAAATCGCCTTCTTTCCATATCTGCGTGTCTGGAATTTCGCCCTGGTTTATCCTGTGGGCGTTCATGATGATGGTGCTCTCCCGCGCCTGGCGGAAGATTTCGGTCAGGCGAACGACCGGAACGAGTCCGGCGTCGATCATGTCCCTGAGGACGTTCCCCGCGCCCACGGAAGGCAGCTGATCGACGTCGCCGACCATGATGAACCGGGCGGACGTATTCACGGCTCGCAGCAGGGCGTTCATCATGACGGTATCGACCATGGAGGACTCGTCCAGGATAACCAGGTCGGCTTCCAGCCTGTTATCCGCGTTGCGGCCGAAATCCATGACACCCGGATTAAACTCCAGCAGCCGGTGAATGGTCTTCGCTTCGGCGCCGGTCACTTCAGACAACCGTTTCGCGGCCCGGCCCGTGGGCGCCGCGAGCACCACCCGGGCTCCCACGTGGAGAAACAGGTAGACAATACCCTGCACGCAGGTGGTCTTACCGGTTCCCGGTCCGCCGGTAATCGCCATGACGCTATGAGACGCCGCGGTGCGAATCGCCTCGCGCTGTTCCGCGTTGAAGGCTATGTCCCGTTTCTCTTCAATGCGCAGGATATGTCCTTCGATCCGATCACCGGGAGGCGGTGTACGGGGATGGTCGACCAGGCGCGCGATGTGGCGCGCGATACCCTGTTCCGCGTAATAGAGTGGCTGGAGGTATATCCAATCGTCCTTGCGAACGACGACCTCGTCCTGTACCAGGGCATCAAGGCATGGGGGAATGGCTGAGGTTTCGACGTCGAGAAAGCCGATGCATTCCTCTACGAGCGAATCGAACGGTACGTAAACGTGTCCATCTTCGGCCTGGGTCTCCAGGACGTATCGTATACCGGCCTGCACCCTCGAAGGATCTCCGGGATCTACTCCCAGGTTCATGGCGATCTTGTCGGCGGTCTTGAAACCTATACCCCATATATCCGTCGACAGCCGGTACGGGTTTTCCGTGACCTTCCCGATGGCCTCGTTACCGTACGTTTTGTAGATTTTGACCGCGTAGGCCATGCTGACGTCATGGCCGATCAGGAACTGCATGACCTCCTGGATGTGCTTCTGTTCCTCCCAACCGGATCTTATTATTCCAATGGTCTTCCGCGCAATGCCCCTCACTTCAGACAGGCGGTTTGGTGTCTTTTCGATGACCTTCAGGGTATCTTCGCCGAAGTGGTCGACGATCAGCGCGGCCTTGGCCGGTCCCAGTCCCTTGATGAGCCCCGATCCCAGGTACTTTCTAATGCCGTCTGTAGTCGTGGGCTGAATCGACCTGGAATCGACGATCTTGAACTGCTTGCCGTATTGCTTATGCGTTACCCAGTACCCGCGCATTTCGACGAGTTCGCCCGGCACAAGCTTCGCGAGTTCACCCGTGACCGTGAGCAGACCGTCCCGTGCCGATACTCCGGCCAGGTTCTCGGTCGTCTTGCAGGCGTCAGGTTCGGGCCTTACCCGCGCGACCGTATAACCGGTCTCCTCGCTCTGGTAGGTGATACGCTCGATGGTACCGGTGAGTGTGTCCATACCTGCCCGCGGAAAGGACGCTTACCGTTCATCGCTGGCGTAGACAACGGTGTCTTCCGCCTTCGCGTAGGTAAACAGTTCGTCCTCGGAAAAGAATCGGGGAACTTCCGCCCGCGCCGTCTCCAGGGAATCGGACGCGTGCACAAGGTTGCACTGTACGCTCATGGCGAAGTCGCCTCGGATCGTACCCGGGGCGGCCTGGCGCGCGTTGGTCACGCCGCACAGACTGCGTACGACGTCCACGGCCTCGACGCCCTCCAGGCACAACGCCAGGACCGGCGTTTCCTGCATGAAGGACTTTATGCGGGGGAAAAACGGTTTATCGGATAAATGTCCGTAGTGCTCATTCAGGATTCCATCGGTCAACTGCATCATCTTGAGACCGGCAACCTTAAGACCCTTGCTTTCGAAACGGCCGGTGATAAGGCCGATCATTCCACGCTGTACAGCATCCGGCTTGATGAGAACAAGCGTTCGTTCCACAGACTAATTCTCCTTGTAAAAGTGTATCGAAACAAAGGCTTTCAACCTCGTGCAATGTAGGTGCCGCCACCCCGGGTGTCAACGAAAATGGCCCCTGGATAAAGTACGCCGATACCGTAAAATTGCGGTGGACAATTCGGTTGCCGGCTCGTATACTGACTGTGGGTTTCTTGGATACACAACCGGGGCGAGCCAATGTGGGACGATGACGAAATACGCGAGGAGTGCGGTGTTTTCGGTATCTATGGCGACCCCGCAGCCGCGAGGCTGACCTTCCTGGGGTTATACGCCCTCCAGCACCGCGGCCAGGAAAGCTCCGGCATGTCCGTCTCCGACGGCAAACAAATTGAAACCCACCGCGCCATGGGGCTGGTCAGCGAAGCTTACGACCAGGGCGAGCGGGTGAACGATCTCCATGGCCACATCGCCATCGGACACAACCGGTATTCCACCACCGGCACCTCGAACGTCTACAACGCGCAGCCGTTCATGGTCAACTACAAGCGCGGACAGTTGGCCACCGCCCACAACGGAAATCTCACCAATACCGGTACGCTTCGCCTGTCCATGGAAGAATCCGGATCCATATTCCGCACTTCGTCCGACAGTGAGATCGTACTCCATCTCATCGCGAGATCGAACGAACCCGATCTTCCCAGTATGATCTCGGACGCCCTCCGCCAGGTAGAAGGTGCCTATTCGATCGTATTCCTATCTGAAACGCAACTGGTCGGCGTCAGGGATCCCCGTGGATTCCGGCCCCTGTGCCTGGGACGCATCGGGGATGCCTATGTGCTCGCGTCGGAAACATGCGCTTTCGACATCATGAAAGCGGAGTACGTCCGGGAAGTGAAGCCCGGGGAACTGGTCATCATCGACGAGCATGGAATCCAGTCCTTCTTCCCCTTTGAGAAAGCGGAACCCGCCGCGTGCATCTTCGAATACATCTATTTCGCCAGGCCCGACAGCAAGGTATTCGGAGAAAACAGCGACAAGTTCCGCAGACGGTTCGGGCGTCAACTGGCGGTAGAACACCCCGTGGACGCCGATATCGTCATCGCTGTGCCGGATTCGGCCACAACCGCCGCGCTGGGCTACTCCGAGCACTCCGGTATTCGGTTTGAAATCGGCTTGATCAGAAACCACTACGTGGGCAGGTCTTTCATCGACCCGGACCAGAGGATGCGAGAGTTCACGGTGAGGTTGAAGTACAATCCGGTTCAAGGCGTGCTGAGGAACCGGCGGGTGATCCTCGTGGACGATTCCATCGTGAGAGGCACGACCCTCAATCAGCTGGTCAGACTCATCCGCAGCGCGGGAGCGGCCGAGGTGCACGTGCGGGTCAGCAGTCCACCCATTCGGCACCCCTGCTATTACGGGATTGACATGCAGAGCCGGGGCGAGTTGATCGCTTCGCAGACCAGGGTGGAACAGATCCGGCGATATCTCAGCGCAGACAGCCTGGGATACCTGTCCATCGAAGGCATGGAAAAGATCGCGAAGGAATACAGCAAGTCGGGCGCGGGTTACTGTACGGCCTGCTTCAGTGGAGACTACCCGGTCGTACCGGAAGAACCGATCGACAAGCTCATTCTCGAGTCATGACGGCCGGTGCGGTTCAATAGGCCCAATAGGCCCAATATACCGGGGCGCACATGCTAAAGCGCTTCCGTTTCCACCTCTTCCTTCTTCTCCCGGTCGGGAAAATAACTTAAAATCGTTACCAGGGTCTCCCGGAGCCTGGTTCTGGGCACGACCTGGTCCACGAAACCCTTGGCCAGGAAAAACTCCGCGGTCTGGAATCCTTCCGGCAAGCTGGATCCGATGGTCTGCTCGATTACTCTACCTCCAGCGAAGCCCATCATGGCGCCCGGTTCGGCCAGGGTGAAATCTCCCAGCGAAGCGTAACTCGCCATGACGCCGGCCATCGTCGGATTCGTAATCAGGACGATAAAGGGTACCTTTTCTTCCGACAACCGGCTCAGCCACAGGGACGTCTTGGCCATTTGCATAAGGGAGAGGATACCCTCCTGCATGCGCGCACCCCCCGATGTGGCAACCACAAGAAGCGGTATGCGTAGATCGAGCGATCTACGGATGGACCGTGTTACTTTCTCTCCGACTACCGACCCCATGCTGCCGGCGAGAAAAGAACCGTCGTGGACAGACAGGGAAGTGAGCCTTCCGGCTATGCGTCCGGTGCCCGAGACCACGGCTTCCCGCATCCCGGTTCTCTTCTGGTACCTCTTCATGTAATCCGGGTAGTTTTCCTTCTCCTTGAACTGGAGCGGATCGACGGTGCGCAGGTCGGTGTCGGCCTCGACGAAAGTGTCCGGATCCATGATCAGGGAAATGTACCCCTGGTGGCCGATCTTGAAATGAAACCCGCACTGGGTGCACATATTGAAGTCCCGTTCGAGTTCCGCCTTGTACAGCATGGCGTCGCACTTGTCGCACTTTACCCACAGCCCCTTAGGGATTTCCTTGCGCTTCTGCGGATTCAGTCCTCGTTGTCTTCGTTCAAACCAGGCCATATTACGCTCACTTACGCTTTGAAGCCAGTCTGCCCCTGGGATGCCGTCTGATGAACCAGGCGGACCAGGCGGACCAGCAGATCAGAGCAGCGGCCGACCGAAGATTCGACCGTTGACACCACGTCGCCGGTGTCGACGGTTTCCCCGGATCGACCTTCCCACACATTGGAAATGCACGATACGGCCACGGTCCTCATGCCAAGACGGCGACCCGCCAGTACTTCGGGTACGGTAGACATGGTCACCGCGTCCGCTCCCCCTGATTTCAGCAATGCGATTTCGGCGCGGGTTTCGAAGGATGGACCGGGCATCCACGCCAAAATTCCCTGTTGAACAGGTATGTGTCTTTGTATACTTATCTGTAGAAGCGATTCCCTCAAGGCAGCATCGTAACAGGGATCGCTGCCTGATGTTGAAGTCAGTTCTCCCAGCAATGGTCGACCGATGGGATGGATATGATTACGGACAACCATGAGGTCTCCCACCGCGTACCGGGGATTCAATCCCCCGGCGGCATTGGTCACGAACAGGACTTCGACGCCAAACCTGCGCATTGCCTCCAGAGGGTACGCGATCTGCTGCACATCGTATCCCTCGTACAGGTGGATCCGGCCCTGCATCACGATCGCGGATGCTTCGCCCAGGGCACCGAAGACCAGGTTACCCTCGTGACCAGGGACGGTCGACACCGGAAAATGGGGGATGGAACCGTAAGGTACAACTGATTTCTGTTCGAAAGCCTGTGCACATGCTCCGAATCCGGTACCCAGGATCATGCCAATCCGGGCATCTGCAAATCCCTGCGCACCCAAGTAGTCCGTGGTATCGCGCAACGGATCAAGACGGGTCATGGCGAGGCGCTTTCAATCGAAATACGCTTCTCCAGTCGCGGATGAATAAAAGAAGGAGCCCATCATGAGCATCATATCTGTTGCCAGAGAATACGGCAGCGGCGGCAAGGATATCGCGAAGATCATCGCGGACCGCATCGGCTATGATTGCGTGGACAAGGAACTCATCGCCGAAATCGCCCATACCGCCGGCGTTTCGGAAGATGTCGTCGAACAGATGGACGAAGTGGGTGAAACCACCATACGGCGCTTTCTCAGCGAACTGTTCACCCCTTCAACCGTCTACTCCCTCTCCCCCGAATACCCTCCGCTCATCTGGCCCTACGTGCCGGGTGACGACGAAGGTACGAAGGATCCTACGTCCCTTAAAAACACCTTTCTGGATCGTGGAGAATACCTCCAGATCCTTCAGGATACCATCCGCTCACTGGCCGGCAGAACGAATATCATTATCGTCGGGCGCGGCAGTCAGTGTATCCTTTCGGATAACAGTAACGTATTCCACACCCAGTTTATCGCTCCCTTCGAATACCGGGTCGACGTGATCATGGACGAGATGAACCTCCCGCGGGACCGGGCTGCCGAACTCATCAAGGAAAAAGACCGCCAGCGCGCACTGTATCTCAAGCACAACTACCAGCGTGACTGGACGGATGCGACCCTCTACCACATGGTGTTCAATACGTCTCGCACGTCGTGGGAGAACATGGCCGACATCGTTATAGACGCCCATCGTAAACTTTTTGGCGACGATGGATGAAGCCCGTTCACCCGATGAAACCGAATCGAAAGATAACCCCAACCCATAGGTATGTCAACTGACGGTTCGCCACCGCGATTGCCGCAAACCGGTGAGGAAAGGCAATGAACTACGAAGTATCGGATTTCAACGCAGAGGTGGTGGAACAAAGCCATTCCATCCCTGTGCTGGTCGATTTCTGGGCGGAATGGTGCGGTCCCTGCAAAGTGCTGGGTCCCGTGATCGAATCGCTTGCCGACCGGCACCAGGACCGGTGGAAACTCGTGAAAGTCAATACGGAAATACACCAGGATATCGCCACGCAATATGGCATTCAGGGGATTCCGAACGTCAAGCTGTTCGTCGACGGGGAAGTTAAGGACGAGTTTACCGGGGCACTACCCGAACCCATGATCGAGCAGTGGCTGAAGAAGGCCCTGCCCAGTCCCCTCGCGGGACAACTGGAAGAAGCGCTCCGGCTCTTCGAAGCCGGTGAAACCGATACGTCCCGTGAGTTGCTGAATCGTATACTTGCTTCCGAGCCGGATAACGAACAGGCAGCCGTCATCCTCGCGCGCACCTGCCTGGACGAGGACCCCGCCCGGTGCCATGAACTGTTGAAATCGATAGAACCGGGATCAGAGTTACACGATTCGGCGATCGTACTTCGAACCGTTGCCGGACTCTACCAGTACCTGGACGCGCCGGATAGTCTCGCCGAAGATCCGGTAAAATCCGACTATATCCAGGCGATCGGTCATCTCAAAGAGGGAGACCACGGACGCGCCTTGCAGTATTTCATCAAGGTACTGGAGAAGAACCGTGTATACGACGATGACGGCGCCCGGAGAAGTTGCGTCGCCATTTTCGGCTTGCTTGGCGAGGGTCACCCGACCACGCGCCAATACCGCCGCGCCTTCAGCAACGCGTTGTACGCCTGATCACGATTCCAGGGGGTTGGCCTTGTCGGGGTCGATCTCAAGCTTGCGCAAGGCCCTTTCGGGTACATCCGGGGAGACGTCGCCTCGCCGGGCGAGGGCGTTGAGGGTGCCAAGGGTGATGAAACGGGCGTCCATCTCGAAGAAGTTACGCAGCGCGGGACGGCTGTCACTCCGCCCGAAACCATCCGTTCCCAACGATACCACGGGGTCGGGCACCCAGCGCGCGATCGTATCGGGTAGTGTCCTGACGTAGTCCGAGGCCAGGACGTACACCCCTTCGGTATCCTTGAGACACTGCGAGATAAACGGCTCCCGGGGCGCCTCAGAAGGGTGCAGCAGATTCCATCGTTCGGTATCCAGGGCGTCGCGCCGCAACTGCTTGTAGCTGGTCACGCTCCACACGTCCGCGTCGACTCCGTAATCTTCGGCCAGCATCTCCTGGGCCTTCAGCGATTCGTTGATGATCGAGCCGCTCCCGAAGAGATGGGCTTTCGCGGTCCCGCCGTTCAACGTACGCAACCGGTACATGCCCTTCAGGATACCTTCTTCCACCCCTTCCGGCATGGACGGCATGGCATAGTTCTCGTTCTGCACGGTGATGTAGTAGAACACGTCCTCCTGGTCGACGTACATTCGCTTAATGCCGTCCCGTATGATCGTCGCCAGTTCATAGGCGAAGGCCGGGTCGTACGTCAGGAGATTGGGCACCGGGTCAGCCAGCAGATGACTCTGGCCGTCCTGGTGTTGCAGGCCCTCGCCGTTCAGCGTGGTACGGCCCGCCGTTCCCCCCAGCAGGAATCCCCGGGTGCGCATTTCCGCGGCGGCCCAGATCAGGTCGCCGACGCGCTGCAGTCCGAACATGGAATAGAAGATGAAGAAAGGTATCGTATTGACGCCATGGGTCGAGTAGGCCGTCCCCGCGGCCACAAAAGAGGAGAGGGATCCCGCTTCCGTAATGCCTTCTTCCAGGATCTGGCCGTCCTGCGCTTCCTTGTAATAGAGCAGCGTATCGATGTCGACCGGTTCGTATAGCTGGCCGGCGTGGGAATAGATGCCGCACTGACGGAAGAGGGCCTCCATGCCGAACGTTCGGGCCTCGTCGGGCACGATCGGTACGATCAGCTTTCCGATTTCTGGTTCGCGCAGCAAGCGTGAGAGCATACGGGTAAACACCATGGTCGTCGAGACTTCGCGTCCGTTCGTCCCTTCCTTGAATTCGTCGAACACCTTGTCGGGCGGGGCGGCGGGCAGGCCGGGGTTTACGACGTTCCGCCTGGGAATGTATCCGCCAAGGGCGTCCCGCCGATCCCGGATGTACTCCATCTCCGCACTGTCTGCCGATGGCTTGAAAAAAGGCGCTTCCCGAACTTCGTCGTCGGAAAGGGGAATGCCCAGATCGGTACGCAGGTGCCGCAGGCCGTCCTCATCGATCATCTTCTGCTGGTGGGCGGTGTTCTTGCCCTCTCCCCATTCTCCCATGCCATAGCCCTTGATGGTCTTGGCCAGGATGACGGTCGGCGCGCCTTCATGTTCCACCGCCGCCTTGTACGCCGAGTAGACCTTCTCGGTATCGTGGCCGCCGCGCATTATGGTCCGTACGTGCTCGTCGGTGAGCAACTTGGACATTTCCACCAGCCTGGGATGTACGCCGAAAAAGTGGTCCCGCTGGTACTTGCCATCCGAAACGGTGTATTTCTGGTACTGGCCGTCGACGATCTCGCCCATGCGCTTTACGAGCAGGCCTTCATCATCCTGGGCCAACAGGGGATCCCATCCGCTGCCCCAGATCACCTTGATCACGTTCCAGCCGGCGCCGTGGAAGGCGGCCTCGAGTTCCTGGATGATCTTGCCGTTGCCCCGGACCGGTCCGTCCAGTCGCTGCAGGTTGCAATTTACCACGAAAATCAGGTTGTCCAGCTTTTCACGGGCGGCGAGCGTAATAGCGCCAAGGGCCTCGGGTTCATCCGTTTCCCCGTCTCCGAGAAATGCCCAGACCTTGCGGACGTTACCCTGCTTCAGACCTCGATCTTCCAGGTACCGGTTGAACCGGGCCTGGTAGATGGACATAATTGCGCTCAATCCCATGGATGCCGTGGGGAATACCCAGAAATCGGGCATGAGCCAGGGATGGGGATAGGACGACAACCCACCGCCAGGGCGCAATTCCCGGCGGAAATTGTCCAGGCGCTGCTCGCTGAACCGTCCCTCGATATAGGCCCGTGCGTAGACACCGGGAGAGGAGTGGGGCTGAAAGAAGATCTGGTCGTCGTCGTAGCCGTCTCCGGGTCCGCGGAAGAAATGATTGAAGCCGACCTCGTAGAGATTACAGACCGAAGCGTAGGTGGCAATGTGGCCGCCGAGCGACTTGTCCGCCATGTTGGCGCGAACCACCATGGCCATGGCGTTCCAACGGATGATGTTGCGGATCCTGTGTTCGAGTTCGTGGCTCCCGGGATAGGGCGGTTGCTGGTCAGGCGGTATGGTGTTGATGTAGGGGGTGTTCTCCGCGAAGGGGAGCCGGACTCCCTTCCCCCGTGCGTGAGCCTGCAACTGGGCGATCAACTGGCGCACCCGCTTGGGCCCGGACGTCTGGAGTACGTAATCCAGCGATTCGAGCCATTCCAGGGACTCTACGCGATCCTGGTCAATTTCGTACTCCGAACGTGCGGGATCCTGCATGGATTAAACCCCGTAAATCGATGAATAACAGTGGGTTCGTGGTTCTTAACCTGGTTTTTGCCGTACACTCAATTTAGTATCGCATACCCGGGGCCGCAACTAAAATCACCCTGTCTTCAGGTGGATGCCAGCGAAGTTTTAGGTTGCCTGCACGTGTTAAAAGGATCATCTATAATCCCAGCGTGCTGACCTGTTTTAGCATATTGAACCGGTAACCGGGGATCAGCTGTTTACCCGTCCACCTAATCCGCCCATGATCGCATTTCATCGCTCCTCGTTCCATTGGAGAGCCTGGCCCAGGCAACCCGACCCGGTGTACAAGTACGCGGGATTCGTAGGGAAGACGGGGCAGGTCTACCAGGTTCAATTCCACCTGGATGCGGCCTGTACCGTGGAAGACCCGGGCACCGGTCACAGGACTGAAATGTACCTGGGTGCGCCATGCCGAACTGAATATACGATCGCCCGCCGTAACCTCTTTCAGGTTCCCAGCGATGAATGGCGCATGGCATTCAGCCGGGGCATGAGCATACCCATATCGAGAAGACCCAGTACTGAAGTGTCCGATCTGAGGTCCACCCCGCTGGAGAAGCAGTTCCAGTCCCACGAAATCGACATCAGGCAGTACGGTTCGGAGGAAGTCCTGGCGGACGCCCGAGCGGTGGTTGACGCGACCCTGAACCGGGATCTCATGAATGGCAGGACCACTTACCGCGAACCAGGGCGGAATCTCAAGGTAACCCTTGAATATCCGGTGGATCTGATCAATATTAACGAGGAAGACGCCGAGTTTCAGGTCTGCACGGGTCCTGTTGCCCTGCCGGACCTGGAAACCTGGGACGGCCGGGAGGTACATCGGGTGTTCCTGGCCGACGTGGCGATCTCGGGTTTCGATCATGCCGAGTTCATCCTGCGCAGGGAGATCGAGGCGGCCGAACGGGAGAAGGACTGGTACGAAACGCCCCGGGGACGCGACCGTTACACGTTGCACGACCCGGACAATCCGCCGCCCGGTTATCCGCCGCGCAGGCCAAGGCCCCTGGTCTACAACGAAACCTGGGAAAAAGAGGCCGAAAACGTTATTTTGAAAACACAGAATTCAGACTAAGGCGGGCAAACACGCCAACCAGCCATGACAAGGAGCGCTCCAATGGCTCAGACGACCTTGCAGGACACCCGTTTCAAGCAGATGCCGACACCGGAAGACCTGATCCGCATGTCGCGCGATTTACAGTATCACCCCGCTCGCAACGAACATCCGTCCGTGCTCTCGAGTAATCAGATCGATACCTTCAATGAACAGGGTTACCTGAAACCGTTCGGCATCTACTCGGACGCGGAAATCTGCGCCATACGGGACGAATTCGAAGGCATGATCGACAAGGTCATGGCGCGGGGAGACCACAACTACTCCATCATATCGGCCCATCTGAAGTCGGGCATGGTGCACGATATCATCAATGAGCCGCGGATCGTCGCCTACATCAGCGACCTGCTGGGCGACGATATCGTCGGTTGGGGCGCCCACTTCTTCTGCAAACTGCCCGGGGACGGCAAGATCGTCAACTGGCACCAGGACGCCAGCTTCTGGCCCCTTTCCCCGTCAAAGACGGTCACGGCCTGGCTGGCGATCGACGACGCGGACACGGGCAACGCCTGCATGCGTTTCGTGGCCGGATCCCATCATCACGGACACCTGACCTACCGCATGAGCGAAGAAACCGACCACAACGTGCTCAACCAGACCGTGGAAGATGTTGGAGTGTACGGCACCGAGGTGGATATCGAACTCAAGGCGGGAGAGATCTCGCTCCACAGCGACCTGCTGCTGCACGGGTCGGGGCTCAATACCTCGGACCGCCGGCGCTGCGGCCTCACGCTCAGGTACTGCGCCGCCGCCGTCCGCGCGGAGCTCAACTGGAACAAGGAAGGCGTTATCGTCAAGGGATCCGATCCCACGGAACACTGGGCCGATCTTCCGCGTCCCGCGGTGGATAGCGTTTAATCTAACCGGTCAGACCGACAGTAAGATGTAAGATTAACCGGCCACCTATATGCGAGCTGTGCAGGATGGTTGATTCTATCAGAGTTGTGGTGCTGAATTGATAGGTATCAGGCTTATACCAACGCAATGTGCAAGCGTCTCCCAAGTACACGAGCCGTCCGTTCCAAGGTCTGCAATGTAACCGACCCGTTTTCTGAATCCAGCAGGCGATCCAGTGAGGCGCGACTTGTGCGCATTCGCCGAGCCATTTCTGTCTTGGTCAGACCTTGATTCAACATGAATTGAACTACCTGATAGGCAACAAATCGCTTTATCGCGACTCGTTCTACTTCCTCAATTATTTCTTCTTCCTTTAGAAAATCATCGAAGTCACCACCAACGTGTTGAGTATCCGAAGTCATTTAGTCATATCTCCCAGCTTTATCGCTCGCGTTTTTGCAAGCCTTATGTCCGGATTAGGAGTCTTTCTTACCTTCTTGATGAAACCGTGCAATAAAACGATAGAGTTACTTTGAACGGTGAATAGCACGCGAGCAGTGCGTCCCTGTAGTGCGGACCTTACTTCCCAAATACCGCGATCCAGTTTTCGCACTTGCGGCATGCCCAGTGGCCAGCCAAACTGTACCGCTTTAATGTCCACCCCTATAATCTTCTTTTCCACACGGGTCAGAGACGACAACCAGTCACGTACCGGTTCGCGACCAGTTTCAGTCCTGTAAAAAACGACGCGCAATATGTAAATGTATCAATTTTGATACATTGTCAATAGCGATTCAATGCTTCTAACCATCCTCCGTTACAGATTAGTCGAACAAGTTAGGATATTTTCGAATTGGCAGGAATCGTTCAGGTCTATTTGAAATCTATGTAAACCGCGACGCGGTGCATGGCGTTGTTTAGGTAACCACCCGGATTCCACGCGATCCACGCGATGGCGTGCGGCTGGCAGACGCCGCGCGAATCCGTTCCTCTCGCCCATATCTCGTAATACCCCTCCAGAGGAAACGCAACCGGTGCACGCCAGTTTTGCCAGGCGAACGAGTTCACCGGATCATCCAGCGTTGTTCCCATCCAGGTCGCCCCAAAGTCGATCGA
Source organism: bacterium (assembly GCA_965262815.1). Classification (GTDB taxonomy): domain Bacteria; phylum JAAXHH01; class JAAXHH01; order JAAXHH01; family JAAXHH01; genus JAAXHH01. The sequence continues at coordinate 2,434,675 of OZ253560.1, forward strand.
CAGGTCAACCGCGGCAACCCTTCCCTCACCCGTCCAGGCATGTCCCCGCACTTCCACTGATCTGTCATTCGTTCTGTACCCCGTCGCGGGATGGGTTATCAGTGACTTTACCGGCATGCTCTCTATGATTCGGAGGTCTTTCTCGTCCACGGTCTCGCCGGGTTCCGTACCCCTCTTCGGCAGTCGATATGATGTGCCGGTCATCTTTGGGCCGTCGTGGACCTGGTCCCGTATCTCTATGCGGGTCAACCACTTCTGGGAACACGATCCGGGCCAGCCAGGAATCATCAGCCGCAGGGGTCCGCCGTTCATCGGGTGGATGGGTTGCCCATTCAGAGCGAAAACGACAAGATTGTGCTCGTCCAGGGCCTTGTCGATCGGTACCCCGCGGGAAATGGGTAGCAGGCCTAACTCTCCGGTCAGGTGGGTATCTGCGCCGTAGTGAGCGGTGTAGATGACCCCGGTCTTCACCCCTGCGGACCCTAACAAGTCCGCCAGGCGGACGCCCGTCCACTCCGAGCAGGCCACCGCGCCGTAGGTCCACTGTTCGCCCTTCGTCCTTGGATCAAAAAACGCACGGCCGTTTCCCGCGCATTCCAGGGTCAGGGCTCGGGTCACAACATTAAATCGATTTGCGAGATCGTCTAAGCTCAAGTTCCCCGGGCTGTCGACGAAGCCGTCGATGGTCAGGGTCCAGTCTGAAGTATCCGTGTTAACGGGTGGAAGGCCGTTGTTGCGGACGAAATGCCTTGAGGTGGGCGTAATGGCGCCATCGAAGAGATGCGGCGGTGTTTCGGCGCACATGGGCCGGTCGTTGAGGACCACCAGGCCGTCTTTGCCCGGAATGGCGGCTTCGGCGGCAAGCACGACGGGTATGAAGTGTGCGGGAACGTTCCGATGGAATGGAATCGTGGCACCGACCAGGGCACCCATGGCCGCCAGGCCGGCGTTTCTCAGAAATCCGCGTCGGTCCGGATGGGTTCTCCGGCCGAACAGCAAATGATCGGCTTCGTCAGGGTTCTGGCGGTAAAGCTCGTGCAGGCTGCTGTCCGAAGGATCAGCGCTCATGACCGTTCACCTCGAGAACAATCTGAGTTAAACATCGGTTCTCAACCCGATTGACCGGCTGTGACCGTGTCGACCGCAGGTCTCACCGTGCTCGATTTCGCCATCACGATACCAACATCTTCAAACCGAACCGTACTACGACTCGTACAGGTCCACCGCGGTCTGCCCCTTGGCGAAACGCAGGGCGGTCGCGGCGGCGGATTGGCTTCCCGTGGCGCGCCGAGTGTCGGTAGCCCAGCGTGCTAGGCCGACCAGTAGCTGGTTACGCGCCGGGTGTTCTTTGCACAGAGACCACTCGTCGAAGATGGTGCGCAGGGTGGAAAGAAGGTTCCGGCCGTTGTCGTCCTTCAGTATGACCAGGCCTAGCTCCCGCAGCAACGCGTCTCCCGAGTAACCCGCACGCAGGTAGTCCCGAGTCTGGCGCCCGATTTCCCGGATCTGGATTTTCTCGATGGATGAAATGACGCCTTCGATCGCTTCGGACTCGTCCGAGCTTCCCGGCTGGATTTCTCCACGAACCTCGGACAGCGGCCGGTGGGTGATGTTCAGCCACCGGTCGCCGTAGAACTGCCAGGCGACATGGTAAAGCGCCTGGGCGGCGGTGCGGTAGCCACCGTACCGAAGAGCCGTTCGTATGGAAGAGGCCATCATCATTTCCCTGGCGAGTCCGCCCCAACCCGGGTTCATGTTCACGGGCGTGCGCGCCATGCGGTCTGCCGCGAGTACCACCATGGTGGTTACCAGCCGGTCGATGGGCACGCCGTCTTTCAGCGCCTGGGTGACTACGGCGAAAGTCGGTCCGATTTCGCCGCTGACCAGTCCTTCCGCGAAGGCGTCCTCATCGAAGTACGCATTCGGATTCGGGGCCAGGGCGTCCAACGTTTCCGTATCGGCAATGAAGCGGCTGATGGCCGACTGCCGGATCTCGTCGGGCAGACCCCGCTCCTGGCCGAGGATCTTTGCGGACAGGTTGCAGACCAGTTCTTCCGCCTCGTCCCAACCGAACTCCTCGAGCACCTCCGCGATGTAGCCCGCGTGGAGGATGTTGTTCGAGTGGCCCAGGAAATGGGGCGCCACGGCGCATTCGTACAGCAGGGGCAGGATTTTATCGTCGTGACCACCCAGCCTGCGGGCGGTGACCAGGCATTTCTCGATGCCTTCCCATTTCTTATCCTTTGAGAACACCCGAATCCAACTTTCGAGTTTCTCCCAGGAGACTGGATCGGGCAGTTGCTGTATGCGCGGCCGGTCACCGGCGCGGCCCGAAAGTCCGTGGGCCGCAAAGGTAAGCGGGATGATGCGATCGTCGGTTTCGTACTGCCGTGCTACCTTGATCCCATTGATGAAATCCGTTACTTCGCCACCGCCGTCGTTCGCCCCCCGTTCCGTCGCTACGTGGCGGCCGCCGTGCCGAATAATCAGGTTCAACGTGTCCCGCTCGGAAACACCGCGGGCCAGCATGATGGCCACGGCCTTGGATATGGTCCACTGATCGGTGGAAAAAAGGCCTTCCTTCAACAGGAGGAAATGGGCGTCCGACCGTTTCGACCCGCCCTCGCGCACGTTGACGAACACGTCGCCGTTGCGCACCTCCACGGGATAGGTCTCCAGATCGTCGCACCCGCCGGTGAAACAGCCTCCCCCGCCGAGGTCGTAACTCCAACCGTGCCAGTCGCAGGTCAGTACGCCGTTTCGAACCCGTCCCCTCGTGAGAGGGTAGCCCATGTGCGGGCACTGATTGTCCGTGGCAAAGACCGCGCCGTCGTGCTCGAAGAGGGCGATACTCTTACCCTCCACCTTTACGGCCTTCGGTTTGCCGTCTTGCACCTCGTCGGTTGCCGCAACTCTTACGTATCCATTCGCTGCTGTCGCCATAGTGCTTCACCTCTCCAGGGTTCGATCACTCATCGAATACTTCGACAGTCGTCCGACCTTCCGAAAAACGCATCGCCGTGTTGATGGAGGCCATGCTGTTCTTGTTCAACCGTACGTCGGTAGCGTACCGCACCAACCCCACAAGGAGCTGGAACCTCGAAGGATGGCCCGCCCCACAGGTGGCATCACCGCCGGTGACAAGCTCCCATTCGTTGAATGCGACCCGCAACGTGGGCAGCAGTTGCAGGTTGGTGTCGTCCCACAGAATCGCCCGTCCCACGTCCTTCAACAGGTCGGTGCCATCGTACCCGCTGTTCAGGTACCCCACTACCTCATCGCCCACGCCGTGGATATTCAGGGACTTGATGGATTGGACAATGCCTTCCGACGCGCCGGCCGCGTCGACGCCTTCCGACCGATGGACCGGCAGCGGTTCGTCGAGCCGGCGGGCAGGGATGTTGATCCACCGGTTGTCGAAGATCACCCAGGCCGCGTGAAACAGGCCCCGGGCCGCCACGGCCGGACCGCCATAGGAGAGGGCATGCCGCAGGGAGGCGGCCAGGTTGAGTTCCGTGGAGAGCGGTCCCCACCCGGCATCCACGTTGACCGGGGTTCTCGCCATTCGGTCGGCGGCGAGCAGTACGAAGGTCGTGATCAGCCGTTGTAAGGACACGCCGTCCTTCAGCGTCTGGTGAACTGCCTCGAAAGAGCGTTCAATGTCTACGCTCAGCAACGCGTCCACGAGGGCATTCTCGTCGTAGTCCGCGCGGGTATTCGTCGTGTAGTCGTGTGCATCGAGCGTGGGCGCCAGGTCCCTGAGCATACGTACGGCGTCCCGATGGAACCGCTCCGGCTCGTCCCGGCCCTGTCCCACCATCTTTGCGCCCAGGTTGCAGACCAGTTCAGAGGATTCGCTCCAGCCGAAGGTATCGACTACCTGGGCTAGATCCCCCAGGTTGGATACGTTGCGCGCGAAACCCAGAAAGTAAGGCGCGACGGCACATTGGTACAACAACCCGAAAATATGGTCCTCCTGATGGTTTTTACAGGCCGTGTAGAGACAGCGTTCGATTCGGAAATCCTGCATGTTGCGGGAGAACATGCGCACCCATTCGTCGATTTGCTCCCAGCTTACGGGAGGCGGCAACGGGATCACCTCGAGTCTTTCCGATGCCCTTCCCGACGCCGCCCGGCCGGCCAGGGAAAGCGCCATCAACCGGTCCTCCCCCTCGTATCTCCTCCCGACTTCGAGGCCCGATACCAGCAGGGAAACGATTTCTCCGCCGCCATCCGCTCCACGCTCCGAAGCGACGTGCCGGCCCAGGTGCCTGAGGATCAGCTGCACGATGTCGTTTTCCGATACGCCCCCGGAAAGTAGCAGGGCGGTGGCCTTCGAAATCGTCCAGGAATCCCCGCTGAGGAGTCCTTCCCAGAGCAACTGCAGGTGCTGGTCGCGCCGTTTGTAGGTCGCATCCCCTGCCTGCACCCAGAGTTCGTCGCCGCGGACATCCACGGGAAACGTCTCCAGGTCATCGCATTCGTAGTTGAAACAGCCGCCCCCTTCGAGATCGAAACTCCGTCCGTGCCAGTCGCAGGTCAGGATCCCGTCCTTAATCGCTCCGCGTGTCAGTGGGAAACCCATGTGGGGACACTGATTGTCCGTGGCGTGAATCCGTCCCTCGGCATGGAACAGCGCGATGCTCCGCCCTTCGCTGATCTTCACGGCGCGGGATTCTCCCGGTGGTATATCGGCCAGTGAGCCGATCCGGATCCAGCCGTTTCCTGAACTCATGTAATCCTTCCTTTCCGCTGGTGTTCTGTTCTCTGATGTTCTTCCAATTATTACAGGCGACCCGCCTTCTAGTGCGCTTCCAGCCAGTTACCGCCTATTCCGATTTCAACCTCGATCGGCACGGTCATGGGCAGGGCGCCCCGCATGCATTCCTCGATCAGCCCGGGCAGGGTATCTTCTTCCGATTTGTGCAGATCGAAGACGAGTTCGTCATGCACTTGCAGCAGCATCCGCGTTCTGCACTCCCGCTTTTTCAACTCCTCGTGTATTCGGGTCATGGCCAGCTTGATCAGATCGGCCGCCGTGCCCTGGATGCGGGAATTGATGGCGACGCGCTCCTCGGCCCGCTTGGTGGTGTTGTTGCGGGAATTGATGTCCCGCAGGTACCGCCGGCGTCCCGTCATGGTCTCGACGAAGCCGTACTCCTCCGCGAACTTGACCGTCTCCTTCATGTACTTGAGCGTCCCGGGATACTTCGCGAAGTACTGGTCGATCAGTTCCTGGGCCTGCCACCTCGGGATGTTGAGCCGTTCGGCCAGGCCAAAGGCGGAGATGCCGTAGATGATCCCGAAATTGACGGTTTTGGCCCACCGGCGCATTTCGTCGGTCACGCCATCGAAATCCACGTCGTAGATCTTCATGGCCGTCGCCGAGTGGATGTCCTCTTTCTGTATGAAAGTGGTCATCATGCCTTCGTCGCGGCTGAGTTCGGCCGCGATACGCAGTTCGATCTGGGAATAGTCGGCGGCCAGCAGCAGAAAGTCGTCGTCCCGGGGCACGAAGGCCTTACGTATCTGTCGTCCCATTTCCGTCCGGACCGGGATGGTCTGCAGATTGGGCCCGTGGGACTGAATACGGCCCGTGGCGATCACGGCTTGCTCGTAGGACGTATGCACCCGCCCCGTCTTCTTGAAAACGGAATGGGGCAGCTGGCTTACGTATACCGAATTGAGCTTGGTGCACATCCTGTAGTGGAGGATCTGCTCCACGATCTCGTGCTTCGGCGCCAGTCTGCGGAGTACCGATTCGGCCGTCGAATACTGGCCCGTCTTGGCGGTCCGCTTGGCATTGGGATCGATCTGGAGCTTATCGAATAACAGGTGTCCGAGCTGTTTGGCGGAGTTGAAATCGACCGGCTCCCCGGCCAGCTCGGTAATCCGGTCGGAAGACCGATGTATCTCCTCGTCCAGCAGTCTGGAAAGAAGATTCAGTTGTTCCACGTCCATCCGCACGCCTTCGTGTTCCATTTCCACGAGGGCGGGTACCAGCGGGCACTCGATGGTGTTGAACACGGTCCCCTGGCCCATCTCCTCGATCCGGGGTCTCAGTAACTCGGCAAGTTGCAGGGTGATGTCCGCGTCTTCCGCCGCATACTCGACGACCCTTTCGAGGGATACGTCCTTGAGTGTGCCCTGTTCCTCTCCTTTTTCGCCGATGAGACTGGTAATGGAAATCGGCGAGTATCCCAGGAGGGCCTGGGACAGGTAGTCCATGGTCCTGCGCAGGTCGGGTACGGTCACGTACGCCGCGAGCATGGTGTCGAAAATCCGGCAGGATACCGTAAACCCATGCCAGCGCAACACGGACAGATCGAACTTGATGTTGTGCCCGATGAGTTCCTTGCCGGCATCGTCGAACAGGGGCCGGAATTCGTCGGCGACCATCAGTACGTCCTCACGGACTTCCGGCATGGGAACGTAGTAACCCGTGTGGGGTTCGATCGCAAAGGCGAATCCCAGGATATCGCAGGTTTTCGGATCCAGGCTGGTCGTTTCCATGTCGAAACAGAAGGAAGATGCCCGGGACAGTTTTTCTATGAGTGCGCCGCGGGCCTCCTGCGTGTCGACGCACCTGTAATCGTGCTCCACCTCCGCAATAGTCTTCAACTGGTCGCTTGAAAACAGGTCGTCCGTGCTGCCGGCTACTGTCAATTGGGGAGCCGCGGAGAAATCGTCTCCGAAAAGCCGCTTGCCCAGGGTGTTGAACTCCAGTTCCACAAACAGCTTTTTGAGGTCATCGTCGAGTCGTTCCTTGACATTCAGCGAATCGGGGGTGACCTCGAGCGGCACGTCCCTATCGATGGTGACAAGGTTCTTGGACAACACGGCCAGTTCCCTGTTCTCTTCGATTCTTTCCCGCTGCTTGCCCTTCAGCTGATCCGTGTTCTCCAGCAGGTTCTCGACGCTTCCGAACTGGGCGATCAGCTTCTGCGCGGTCTTCTCGCCGACACCCGGCACGCCAGGAATGTTGTCACTGGCGTCACCCATGAGCCCAAGCATGTCGATCACCTGGTCAATGCTCTCTATCCCCCATTTCTCCAGAACCTCGTCCACGCCCATGGTCTCGAAGTTGTCCCCGGTGTTGCCCGGTTTGCAGATGAAGGAGCGTTCGGAGACCAGCTGACCATAATCCTTGTCCGGTGTGACCATGAAGGTGGTAAACCCCGCTTCGTCCGCCTGTTTTGCGAGGGTGCCGATCACGTCATCGGCCTCCCAGCCGGGGACGCGGATCACCGGGATGTTGAATCCCTCGATCATTCGGAACAGGTAGGGCAGGGCGATGCTCAGGTCTTCGGGCATGGCGTCCCGCTGCGCCTTGTACTCGGAATACTGTTCATGCCTGTGCGTGGGTTCGGGCGTATCGAACACCGCGGCGATATGGGTGGGCTTGTTCTTGTTCAGTATGCCGAGAATGGTATTGGTGATAGCGAACACCATGGATACGTTCATGCCGGTCGAGGTCATCCTCGGATTGCGGATCAAACCGAAATGACCCCGGTAGGCCAGCGCCATGCCGTCCAACAGAAACAGGGTTTTCTGGGTTTCGGACATAAATACATCTCCAGATCCAGCGGTATCGGTCAGCAGGACCCAACCCGTGAGCACTACGTGGATACCGTCAGTCGGGTGAATTGGAACAATCTATGTTTACCGGTTTTCGATCCTATTCCTTCAAAAGTCTCGTCGCATTCATCCCAAGAATGCGCCTTTTTTCCGTATCGTCGAGCCCAAGTTCGTCTATGATACGCAGACCCAGGTTGACGTCGGCGATCTGCTGCGGATAATCGGATCCGAACATCACCCGATCAACCCCGGCGAAATCGATCGCCAGACGAAGCGCCCCGCTGTTGGGCATCCCCGCGCTTTCGAAGTACATCTTCCTGAGGTATTCCGAAGGCGGCCGGTCCAGGTTAACACGGGCTTCAGCATACGAAAGGCTGCCCTGGTCGATCCGGCCCGCGAGGAAAGGGATAGTGCCGCCCAGGTTGCCAAGCACGATCTTCAAATCCGGAAAAGCCGCCAGCGTACCGCTAAAAACCAGATGCAGGGCCGCCATCGTCGTATCGAATGGGAACCCCGCGATGGGTGTCAGTCTGTATTCCTTGTATAACTCACCGTACTGCGGACCGATGGGGTGTACGAAGAGTGGTACGTCCAGGGAGGAGGCGGTGGTATAGAGTTCGTGAAAGTCGTTGTCTCCAAGGGACTTACCGTTGATATTGGAAAACAGAATCCCGCCCCGCAGGTTCAGCTCGTCCACGGCGCGACTCAATTCCTCCGCCGCCGCAGACGGTTCCTGCAGGGGAAGGACCGCGAGGGCCGAAAGCCGATCCGGGTAGCGCGCCACGGTCTCGGCAAGGGCATCGTTCACGATTCGGGCAAGCCGGACTCCAGTGGACTCTTCCTCGACGTGCAGACCGGGTATGGAGAAGCTGAGCAACTGCCTATCCACGCCCTGGCGATCCATGTGCCGGATCGCTACTTCGGGATCGAAATGGCCCGGCTGGATCAGGCTGTAATCTCCGTCCACCTTCAGCACGCGGTTGCCGCCGGCATCCCGAACCAATTCAGCCTGGTATCCACCCCTTTCTATCTCGTCGAGGTATGCGGCCGTGTAGAAATGGGTGTGGAAATCAAAAACCAATGGACGCTTCCATTATGCGATTGGAGTCGACATAGGACAAGGAGCCGCCACGCTGTGAGCGTATATCATACATTCAGGCTCATTATGAACACAGAGCACCGCGTTTTGATACCGGTGTGCTGTTTACAATATAGAATTTAACGGTTTGCGGCCAATCGAAATCAGTATCGGTCCAATTCGTTTTAAAGGAATGGATTGATCGTTACAATCAAAAACCATGAGATCAGGGCGAACGTTTGGGCCGGGGCCTGGATTCATGCTGCTACAGGTGGATACAGAATGCAGGCTCGCTACGGGGGTAAATTTGCTGTACACGGATGGTGCCGCATCCTATCTTGTTTTTGTTACTTAGACCGAACTCTACTGCATTCCGTTCACGAGGAGACGCCGATGCTGATCGATCCTTCCGAGTTCATTGGAACCCAGGGCATAACACATCTGTGCACCGGTGGTGAGTCGCCCATGCTGAAAAGCCACGTGGATACCGTCAATCGATTCTTCGAGGACAAGCTCCTGGGTGAAGAAGGACGCAGGCGGCTCGAGGTGGTCTCCCGGGGATGCAAGGAGAAAGTCGGCCGGTTGTTCGGCGTACAGCCCGATGATATCGCTTTCCTTACCTCGACTTCCGAGGCCATCAACCTTCTGGTTTACGCCCTCGACTGGAAACCGGGCGACAACGTGGTGGTCGCCGACGTGGAGTTTCCGTCGGACGTCCTTCCCTGGACCCTGCTGAAGGACCAGGGAGTGGAGCTGAGAATAGTTCAAAACAACAACTGGCGCATAGACTTGGAAGATCTTGATAAAGCGATTGATGAAAATACCCGGATAGTCAATGTGAGTCATGTCAGCTACTTCACGGGCCAGCGTCTTCCGCTCAAAGAACTGTCCGATCTCGTGCACCGCAAGAACGCCCTGCTCTGTCTCGACGTCACCCACTCGGCGGGAGCCGTTCCGATCGAAGCGCAGTATGCGGACTTCGTCGTATCCAGCTGCTATAAGTGGCTCATGTCCGTACACGGCGTAGGCATTCTGTATTGGAACCGTGAACGAGTGCCCGAACTGAATCCGCCCTTTGTGGGCTGGCACACGCCGGCTTACCTGCCCGACTGGAATGATCCCTCCGCTTACATTCCGCGGGAGGATGCCAGCAGGTTCACGCCGGGTAACGAAACGTGGATCGGGGTATACATCCTGGACAACGCCCTCGATTGCCTGCTGGGAATCGGCATTGAGGAAATTGAGCGTCACGTGCTTCAGCTCAGCGGCCGGGTGTGGGATGGTCTGACGGAGACGGGCTGGGAGGTCATCACACCCAGGGCGCCGGAAGAACGAGCCGGAAACGTCTGTTTTACCGCCTCGGATGTCAATGCCGTCACGCAGGCGCTCGAAGAACAGAACGTGCTGATCTTCGGAGCTTACGGCGGCGTGGGCAGGGCCCGAGTGTCCACCCATTTCTACAATACGGACAAAGACGTGGACCGGTTCTTAGAGGTGATGAGAGACATCCCGGTGACCCGGCCGTCAGCCAGGCCCGGCAGAGACTTCAGCAAAGCGGCCGGGGTGGCCGGTAGCTGAGCCCGGTACGCCGGACTGAGTCATCGCAACCGGTGCAGGTGGCAGACTGCCATTCGTTTCCACTGGAAGTCCCCGATCAGGCTTGTTCGGCCCTTTGGTCACCTGGTTTATTCAGGTTTCCTCGTCAATTGTTTTACGCTCCCCCGACAACCAGTATACCCTTGACATTCGACCGGGTTTCGAGTAATTACGGGTGACTGCGAGAACCGGTCGTCCCGGCCGGTTTTCGCGATGCACTGAATGCATGCAAAATGAACCGGTCAGCTTGGTTATTTACCCTCGCAACAGTGAAAAAAGGCCCCATGGAATTCGAATTAAGCGAAGAACACAAGATGGTCGAGCGGATGGTGTACGACTTCGCTCGCAACGAGATCCTTCCGACCATCAGGGAACACGACCGCAATGGTACGTTTCCCCACGATCTGCTGCCTAAAATGGCGGCGCAGGGATTCATGGGCATCTGTCTTCCCGTTCGTTACGACGGGGCCGGTATGGACTTCATTTCCCTGGGGCTGCTTTCAGAGGGACTGGAGTGGGCCGACTCTTCCGTCAGGGAAACGATCGCGGTCCACCTGGGGCTGCACGCCCTGCCCATCTTCCAATGGGGCACAGATGAACAGAAAGATCGGTTCCTGCCTCCCCTGGCCACCGGTGAGCATATCGCCTGTTTCGGCCTGACCGAACCCGGCGCGGGTTCGGACGTGGCTGCCATGACCAGCCGGGCCAGGAAAGAGGGTGATACCTACCTGGTGAGCGGCGAGAAGATGTGGATTACGCTTTCAGACGTGGCCGACCGGTTCCTCGTATTCGCCAAAACGCGGCAGGAAGAGGGCACGCGGGGCATTACGGCCTTTATCCTGGAACGTGGCTGGAAGGGGCTGACCACCGGTACGATCAAGGGCAAATTAGGGGTGAGGGCCAGCAATACAGGCTGGATCAACATGGACGAGGTCCCCGTACCCGAATCCCACCGGCTTGGAGAAGAAGGCGAGGGATTCAAAATCGCCATGTCCTGCCTGGACAATGCCCGCTATACCGTTGCCGCCGGCGCGGTCGGTCTCATGAAGTACTGTCTCGAAGCTTCCGTGTCATATGCCCAGCAGCGCCGGACTTTCGGGCAACCGATCGGCGACCATCAACTCGTGAAACAGATGATCGCCCAGATGAAGCAGCGCGTCGACCTCGGCGAACTGGCGGTGAGAAAGGTCGGCTGGCTCAAGAACCAGGGTAGACGCAACACCCGGGAGACGAGCATGGCCAAGTGGTTCTGCACCGAGTCGGCCTTCGCCACGGCCAGCGACGCGGTACAGGTGCACGGCGCCTATGGATACTCCGATGAATACGACGTCGAGCGCCACCTGCGCAACAGCAAGAGCGCGGTGATCTACGAGGGCACGTCACAGATCCATCAACTGATTCAGGCGGATTACGTATTCGGCAACCGGACAGACCGCCCACTCCGCTGCGAAATGCCCGCCTATGACCCGGAATACTGGCAGAATTGACCGGTTCGGGAGGTAATGGAAACTTGCATATCATCGCCCTGGTGAAGCAAACGCCCGATACGGCCCAGTTGTCAGCCTCCATGAACGGCCTCAAGCTGTCCGCCGATGGCGGACCCCGTATCGTCAACCCATGGGATGAGTACACGCTGGAAACCGCCATACAGGCGAGAGAGGCGGAAGGCGGTAGGGTGACTGCCCTGTGCATGGGACCACCCGAAGCCGCTGACGCGTTGAAGACCGCCCTGGCGATGGGCGTGGACGAGGCCATCCTGGTATCGGATCCGGTCATGATGAACAGTGACTGCCTGACTTCCGCGCGCATCCTCGTCGCGGCGATCCGGAAGATCGGCGACTACGACCTTATCGTCGGCGGCAGGGCGGCGATTGACGGAAACACTGCCGCGACGGCGGTACAGGTTGCGGCCCTGCTGGATATACCGCTCATCTCCTATGTGGCGGATATCAGGCACCTGGACCCTTCAAGCCGGACCCTATCCGCGGTCCGACTGTTGGAAAAGGCCCGAGAAACGGTCGTCAGCAGGCTGCCGGCACTGATCACCGTCGTAAAGGAGATCAACGAACCCAGGTATCCCAGCCTCATCGGTATTCGCAAGGCGGCCAGGACCAACATTCCCGTATGGGGATGTGACGACCTGGGACTGGACGCGTCTCGCGTAGGCGCCGCGGCTTCCCTGGCCGGTTGGCAGTCGGAACTGCCTCCGTTGCGGGAACCGAATGTAGAAATGATCGACGGCGGCCCCAGGGATGCGGCCAGGACCCTCGTGGACCGATTGATTGATGAAAAAGTGATATAGGCAGAAACGGACCGGATGGCCAGAAACGTATTCGTGTGGATCGAGCAGGAGGACGGACAGGCTGACGCCATCGCGTGGCAGGCGATGGCGGCCGCGAGAAACGTCGCCTCGGATCTTTCTGGATCCCTGAACGCGATCGTATTGGGCGCACGAGTCGGCGATATTGCGAAACAGGCCGTCGCGGCCGGTGCCGACAGGGTGTACACCGCGGAAGATCCGACGCTGGACCGCTATCGCGTGGAACCCTATGCGAAACTCCTGGCGCACATCCTGGAACACGAACCTCCCTCGGTTATCCTGTTGGGGGCGAGTACGGCCGGCCTGGAGCTCTCGGCGTACGTAGCCGCCCTCACCGGAGCGGGCCTGGCACCGGACTGCACGGATCTTCGGATCGATGGGGATCAGCTGGTCGCGGTCCGCCCGGCGCTGGTCGGCAACCTGGTATCAACCGTGACGTTCAATGGAACAGGACATCGGTTTATCTCGCTGCGGCGCAATATCTTCCAGCCGGCCGACCGGGATGAATCGCGGACCGGAGAGATTACCGAAGTGCCTGTATTTATGGTCGAGGAGGAGATCCCGACCAGCGTGGAGTCTGTCGAGACCGCGGACGGCAAAGTAAGCCTGACCGAAGCCAGCATCATCGTTTCCGGCGGCCGCGGCGTGGGCGGTCCGGAGGGGTTCCAGCCGGTACGTGAACTGGCGGACGCCCTGGGCGGCGCGCTCGGCGCCAGCCGTGCCGCGGTGGATGCCGGGTGGATACCCTACGCCCACCAGGTCGGCCAGACTGGAAAAACGGTACAACCCGATCTGTACATCGCCTGTGGTATTTCCGGTGCGATACAGCACCTTGCGGGCATGAAGAACGCCCGTGTAATCGTAGCGATCAACAAGGACGCCGATGTGCCGCTTTACAAGTACGCCCACTACGGCATCGCCGGCGACCTGTTCAGTTACCTGCCCGCCATCGTGGAAGAAGTGAAGGACCGACTGGGCCGATAACCTGGTTCACTCCCATCGCGTCTTCCCCTCGGCGGCACATCGAGATATCGAGTTCGCCGATGCTTTCTCCCTACGAAAAGATCCTCTTCGCGATCGTCACGCTGGTCTCGCTTTACCTTGCATACGTCACCTTTCGGCGTATGACAGGTACGATCATGAGAGGCCAGGGGCACTTGTCCTGGGACGGTTTCCCCGGTCGGTTCATGACCGGAATCAAGGCCCTGGTCAGCCAGAACAACATGATCCGAAACCGGCCTTTCGTCTCCCTCATGCACACCCTGGTCGCCTGGGGTTTCATCATCTACATGGCGGTCAACCTGGTGGACGTGCTGAAAGGCATGGTACCCGGCTTTGTTTTTCCGGGTGAGAGCGATGCGGGCCGTGTGTACCGCCTGCTCGTCGATCTCATGACCACGGCAGTCCTAGTGGGAATGATCGCGTTGCTCACCCGCAGGTTTGTCCTCAAATCCCCCGCGCTAACGGTCGAGCCACAGGTAAAGCTTCATCCCCGTGCAGTGGACGGCATCAGGAGAGACTCCCTGATCGTGGGATTGTTCATCCTCGGCCACGTCGGCTTCAGGCTCCTGGGCGCTTCCTTCGAAATCGCGGTCCACGGTCCAGCGCCCTGGCAACCGGTCGCGGCGCTGACAGCAGGACTCTGGATGAACCTGGAACCATCTTACCTGACTTTCGGCCTCCACGCCTGCTGGTGGCTGGCCATCGGACTCGTACTGGCGTTCCTCCCCTGGTTCCCCTATTCGAAACACGCCCATCTCTTCATGGGACCCTTTAACCTGATGACGTCCCCACGAAGGGAGAGTCCCGGTGCGCTGGACGCCCTTGATTTCGAAGACGAAACCATCGAGCAGTTCGGGGCGGGTCGGATCACAGACCTGAACCGCACCCACATAACGGACGCCTTCGCCTGCATCATGTGCAACCGGTGCCAGGACGCCTGCCCCGCCTACGTCACCGGCAAGGAGCTCTCACCAGCGGCCCTGGAAGTGAACAAGCGGTACCATCTGCGGGATCACATGAAATCCCTGGAAAAGGGAGGGGAGGACACGGAGCCCCTGCTGACCTACGCCATGAGCGAAAGCGCTCTTTGGGCGTGTACGACCTGCGGCGCCTGCGCGGAGGCGTGTCCGGTAGGCAACGAACCGATGTTCGATATCCTCGCGATGCGCCAGAACCAGGTTCTGATGGAGAGTGCGTTTCCGAATGAATTGAAAAGCGCTTTCACCGGGATCGAACGGAACGGCAATCCCTGGCAGATGGCCGGCGACAGGATGGAATGGACCGAAACCCTGGACTTCACGGTGCCGACCGTAACGGATAACCCCGACTACGAGGTCCTGTACTGGGTCGGCTGCGCGGGCGCTTTCGATCCCGGGGCCAGGGATACGGCCCGGGCTATCGCAACCGTCCTGCACCGGGCCGGAGTTAATTTCGCCGTACTCGGAAATGACGAATCCTGTACGGGAGATCTGGCGCGCAGATCAGGAAACGAGTATCTTTTCAGTGTGGCCGCCGAAGGCAACATCGAAACTTTGAACGCCGGCGGGGCCGACAGGAAGAAAATCGTCACGGGATGTCCGCACTGCCTGCACACCTTGAAAAACGAATACGGCGCGATGGGCGGGCATTACCAGGTCGAGCACCATACCCAGCTTATCGAAGAACTCATCCGCGACGGGAGACTCGAGGTAAGCGGCGATGCGGGGACGCCGGCCACCTACCACGACCCGTGTTACCTGGGCCGCCAGGGCGGCGTGTACGATGCGCCCCGCGGTGCGCTGGACGCCGCCGGGCCTTCCCTCGTGGAGATGGCCAGGAATAAAGAAACCTCGTTCTGCTGCGGCGCGGGAGGCGCGCAGGTGTGGAAAGAGGAAGAGCCGGGACGGGAATCCGTCAGCGACAATCGCTTCCGGGAAGCCAGAGACACCGGTGCGGATACCCTGGCCGTGGGCTGTCCCTTTTGCGCCAGGATGATGAACGACGCCAATAAACGGGCCGGCGAACCCATGCGGGTCCGGGATGTCGCCGAGATCGTTGCGGAATCCATTCAAGAATAGTGGGGTACATGCCCATGACTACGGTAAATGAACGTATGGTGTTCCTGGATGGATCCCGGTTGATCATCGAAGCGATGGCGCGTGCGGGGGCGGGCGCTTACATCGGATACCCCATCACACCCGTCAACTGGCTCTTCGCGGGCGCCAAGCAGCGCATCCCCATCGCCCTCGAAGCGCCGGACGAGATCACGGCGCTGCAATGGTCCGCCGGTTTTTCCTCATCGGGCGTGTTTCCCGTCACAGCCTCCGCTTTCCCCGGGTTTGCCCTGATGATCGAATCGATCAACATGTCCTTCATGATGGAACTGCCCATGGTCATCATCCTGGCCCAGCGCCTGGGTCCGAGTACCGGATCGGCTACGACGGGCGGGCAGGGGGACCTGCTGCTGCTCAGGGGATGCATCTCCGGCGGATATCCGATTCCGGTGTTCTGTCCCTCAAACCTGAACGACTGCTGGGAACTGGCGGCGGCCAGCGTGCACACGGCGGTCAACCTCAGGACCCCGGTGGTCTTGCTGACCTCGAAAGAAATGGTCATGACCAATCAGAACATGGACATTT
Source organism: bacterium (assembly GCA_965262815.1). Lineage (GTDB taxonomy): Bacteria > JAAXHH01 > JAAXHH01 > JAAXHH01 > JAAXHH01 > JAAXHH01. The sequence continues at coordinate 2,450,867 of OZ253560.1, forward strand.
CCGGACTGAAGGAAGTGCAGCGCGCGGAACGCCACATGTACGATGGAAACGGGGAATACAAGACCTACGGGATCAATGGTAACCTGACCCCGCCCTTCCTGCCGATGGGCAACGACGTGCACCAGGTCCGACTGAATGCATCGACGCATGACATGGAAGGCATCACGCAGAAGAACAGTCCAGAAGCACTCGGCAATACCGAACGACTCAAGAACAAGATGGAAAGAAGTATCGATGACTACACCTATTACGACCATGATCGGGATGATCTCTCAAATACGGTCATCCTGACCTATGGAATCACTGCGGAAGCGTCCAGGGAGGCGGTGGGCCAGCTGAGAGAGAACGGTGAACCCGTCTCCCTCCTGGTCATGAAGACGCTGCTTCCAGTTCCTACCCGTATCTACGAACTACTTGCGGCGTACGAACACATCGTCGTCGTAGAGGAGAATATCGTCGGACTGCTGCGGGAGCTGCTATATGGCAACCGGCGGCATGACCGGATACACGGCGTCAACAAAATCGGCAACATGATCACCCCGCAGGAGATTGCGGAAGGAGTAAGGCAATGCAGGAAACCATCCTGAATGATCTGAAAATGCCCTACTGCCCGGGCTGTGGTCATACCGTCGCCAACAAGTCGATGAGCAAGGCCCTGGCGGACCTGGACGTACATCCGCTCGACGTCATCGTGGTGAGCGATATCGGCTGCACGGGACTCGTGGATCCCCTGCTGACATGCCATACCATGCATGGTCTCCACGGACGGGCGGTCGCCCTGGCCATGGGCATCCGCATGGGCCTGGAGCATCCGGGCAAGAAGATCATCGCCCTGCAGGGCGACGGCGGCGCCACGATCGGGCTGCAGCATCTGCTCGAGGCCGCCAGACACAACCTGGACCTTACGCTCGTCGTGCAGAACAACATGGTCTACGGCATGACGGGCGGCCAGACCAGCGGTCTATCCTCCACCGAATTCAAAGAACCGGAACGTCCTGAGTCGGCCGTGCCGGGATACGACATCTGCGCACTGGCCCACAACGCCGGGGCGGCCTACACCGCCCGGACGTTTATTGGAAAAGATACGGCCGAACTCTGGAAGGAGGCCCTGTCCACACCGGGATTCTCTCTCATAGAAATCGTCGAGATGTGCCCGGCATACGGCATGAGAAAGGTCCAGGAACTCCACGACATGTCGGACTACGAGAGCGTGGTGACCAGAAATCAGCGTTCCACGGGCCATCCGCATCGCATGACGGGTCGATCCCTGCTGGACGCCCTGAAACCTATCGAACACACCTGCGAAGCGCCCCTTGACGGCCGCCTGGAAATCATCGTCGCGGGTTCCGCCGGGGAGGCCATCCAGTCCGCGGGAGACCTGCTTTCCACGGCGGGCATCACAGCCGGCCTGTCCGCTACAAAAAAGGGTGATTATCCCATCACGATCGGTACGGGGTTCTCCGTCGCGGAGATCATCCTCTCCAGGCAACCCATCCATTACACCGGGATCGACTGTCCCGACATCATGATCGTCATATCGCAGGATGGGCTGGACAAGGTGAAATCCCGCATCGGCGACCATACTCTGGTCATAGCGGACACGAAGCTCGGCCACGAGCTCGAAGGAATTCCAAAGCTGGTAACCCGAGACTTCAGGAAGACAGGCGGATCGAAGGGCGCCGCCCTGGCCGCCACGGCGTGCTGGCTCCAGGATAATGGATTCCTGCCCATAGAAGCCCTTATCGAAGCCGCGAGCCGCCACAAACACGGCGACAAGATGAAGATCATCATCGACAAAGCCGTGGCAGCGTGACGATTTGTCCGATCTACCCAGCATACCGGTAAACCTCAACCACCAAATGGATCACTACCTGTCCGAATGGCTGCACAAACAGCGCGTGAAGTCTTATGCCATACCCGATCCCATGGAGGTCGTGTGGCAGGAGCGCCAGTCATCCTGATGTTCAGGGCTTGCGCTGTCCAATCCTTTCGATCACGCACCTCGATCCCTATGCGAGGCCGGCTTGCCTGATCCATCCACGCATACAGCCCCACAGGAGTCCACCCCTTCGTCCGTTGTTACGGTACGGTCACTGGCAACGGGTCTGGTCCTCGCGGTCATTCTCAATATCTGGGTAACATACGGGACCTATCTCCTGCACACGTCCCGCATGTCGGTGTCCCACCTGCCCATCGCTGCCTTAGCCCTGTTCCTGCTCGTCACTTTCGTGTACAATCCGGTCGCCCGCGGCGTCTCACAACGCGCCGCTTTCACCGGGCGGGAGCTGGCGCTGATTTTCTGCATCCTGCTCATTTCGAGCCTGATTCCCGGCAAGGCCTTCGTATCTTATTTCCTGACCATCATCTCGACACCCTTCTACTTTGCCCAACCCGAAAACCAGTGGGCGGACCTCTTCTTTCCCTTTCTCCCCGAATGGCTCGTGGCGAGCAACCAGAACAACGCCATGGGCTGGTTTTACGAAGGATTGCCGCCCGGAGGGACCGTGCCATGGTCCCCGTGGATCATACCCGTCATATGGTGGATGAGCTTTTTCATTGCCGTTTTCGTTGTCGGAGCCTGTATCGCGGCCATATTCAGAAAGCAATGGGTAGAATACGAACGATTGACATTTCCCCTCGTCCAGGTCCCCCTGGAGCTCATCGCCGGCGACCAGACGTCAGGACGCTGGCCGAAACTGGTCTACGACCGTCTCTTCCAGATCGGGTTCGGGCTCGCGCTGTCCATCGCGCTCTGGAATATCGTGTCCTTCACCCATATCGTGCCTCAGTTGCCCGTCGGTACGTTCTTCGAGACTCCGCTTCAGTTGAGCCCGCTATTCCCCTCCATCCCGCTCCGAATCAGCCCCTACATGCTCAGTTTCGCCTATTTCATCAACGTCGATATCCTGCTGAGCATCTGGGTCTTCTTCATGCTGGGCCTCCTTGAAATCGGCGCGCTGAGCTACATCGGGCTCAACATGGGCAGCAGCGGCCCCGGCGGCAGCGGTGGCGTCAACGCACAGTTTTTCGGCGGATTTCTCGTTTACGTGGGGTATAGCCTGTGGACCGCCCGTCGACACCTTCTCGCGGTGGTCAAAAAGGCATCTGGGCTGGATGACGGACTGGATGATTCGAAAGAACTGGTATCCTACAGGATGGCTGTAGCGGGGGTGCTGGTTGGAACGACCTTCATCTGCGCGTGGCTGTACCAGTCCGGAATCTCGCTTCCCGTGATGGCGGTGTTTCTGGGCTTTCTGTTCGTGCTCTACTTCGGCACGACGAAGGTGATTGCCGAAACGGGTGTGGTGTTTCTGGATCTGCCCGTGAATGCGCACCAGATCACGGTGCTGTCCCTGGGTTCCGGGAACGTATCAGGACAAAGTCTGACGTCACTGGGGCTGACGAGCGCCTTCGCAAGGAACTGGCGCGGCCTGGGGATGGGTTCGGTCGTACTGGCCGATCGATTGACCGACGGATTCTGGCCCCGGAAGAAAGGGCTGCTTCTCGTGCTCGCGGCCACCTTTCTGGTCAGCATGACCACGGCCGTTGCCTATTCGATATACGCGGGGGTACTCAACCGGGGCGTACAACTTCGGGGGAGGCGCTTTTAACGGGCTCAACAAGGCCTACTACGACGAGATCGTTACCTGGATGAAGAACCCGCTTTCCCTTGGGCAAAGTGAACCGTGGTTCATGGCGGCCGGCGCGGTGATCTTCCTGGTCCTGCTCAAACTGAGGCACTGGCTGATCTGGTGGCCCCTCGCACCGGTCGGCTTCGCCATTTGCTTCGCCAGCAATATACGAGATTCGATCCTGTCCGTCTTTCTCGCCTGGCTCGTCAAGTTCTTACTGTTGAAGGTCGGAACGAACGCCTACCGCACAGGCCAGCGGTTTTTCCTTGGTTTACTGATCGGATACACGACCGGCATCGTGTTGTCATTCATCGTGGACGCCCTGTTCTATCCAGGCCAGGGGCACATGATGCACGACTGGTAGTTGGAGTAAGGCTCCTACCGTACGGTCAGAAACGCCATGGATGGATGACGACTGAAACCCAACCGCTAGAACGTGCTCTTTTTGGTCGTCAGCGGACACCACCGCGAGGCCTGCAGCCAGTGCAGCAGCGTGCTCAGGGCTTCCGGCGTGCCGATCTGTTCGAGGGCGACGGCGGCATGGCCCTGTACGTACCTGTTTTCATCGTAGCACGCGTCCGCGAGATCTTGAATGGCCACCTGAGCCTCGTCCCCGAATCGGGCCAGCGCATAGGCGGTTCTGGACCGCACCTGCTCATCCTCGTCCTTCATCAAACCGATCAGCGCGGGAACGGTCGAATCCGCGGCCAGCTTGATCTGGCCCAGGGCATCGGCCACGTTCTGACGGACAAAAGGCGAGGTGTCGTCTGAAAGACCCGCCAGGTGCTCCGCTACCGATGGGCTGTGGTGCCGGATGTCCCCAAGGGCGTAAACCGCGTATCCCCGGACGCGGTCGTTTCCGTGTCCCAGCAGGGAAACCAGCGGATCGACGGCCGCCGGGCCCAGGGCGCCTAAACCGTAGCAAGCTTCACGCCGGATTTCGTCTTCATCGTGCTGCAACGCGTCCAGGAGATGGGGCAACGCGGGTTCACCGTATTCCGCGATGGTATACGCCGCGTGAAGGCGCTTCTGTTCGAGTTCATGGGTCAGGTCTCCGGCGAGCGCTTCGACGTGTTCCTCGCCTCCCTGTCTGCTCCCGGCCGACCCGTTTCCGGAAAGCCAGTGCCACATGTTCCTCCACATAGCGCTCTGGGGATGGTCCGACAGGTCTCCCAGGTCGATTTCGTCGCGTTGCCTGTTCCAGCAGGGTTGATCCGGTTCCGACATCCTCGTAAACTGAAACTTCATCATGTAACGGACTTTATCCAATTCGTTCGGGAAGGCCCGGTGCCATATGTCGAAGTGAATAATGGTGACGGTTCCCGCCTTTCCGCAGGCGGGTAAGCCTTCGGGGCCGGACCCGTTCTCGCCTATGGTCTCTTCTCGGGATTCGACGTATTGACTACCCGGTATCACCCCTGTTGGTCCGATTTCCACCGGGGTGTCCTGGGGATAGTACATCGCCATGATCCAGCGCGGATGGTGATCCCGCACCTTGGTGTAACCCCAGTAGCTGTCCTTGTGCCAGTTACCTCCCCGGCTGTGGGGTGGATTCACGTGCGGGTGGCGGTGGGCATGCATGACGTAATCCAGTCCGAGAAGGCTCGTCAATGCGCCTTGAACCGAGGGATCGTCGTAGACCTGTTGGATCTCGGGCACACGAGGCAACAGGTTGTTTCCCGGATTGCCGTCTTCGTCGATGATCGCCTTCGTTTTCGTGTAAATGTCATCGTGCAGCGCAACCGGCTGATCCACGTTGATCACGTGATAGCCGTTTACGATAAAGTCGCGCATGGCGTCATCGTCGAAAAGGTAGGATCTGTCCACCATGAGTCACCGCTCCTTTTTTGCATAGCGGCCAGCCATGACGGCCGTCATGACAAGCCTTCTGCGGTTCGTTCGAAACTCGACTACGACCTGATTTCACCTTTCACCCATCGGTAAAGCAGATCTCCATATCTTTAAGAAACGCTTCGGGTTCTACTGCTTTGAAACGGTTGTTACTCCACTGATGGGAAGCGATCTCCTCCCTGCTCGTTTCGTCCAGGCCAAGGCGGGAAAGCCGTTCCAGGCTTTCCCTGATGATGTCCGCGGCAGGCTCCGAAGCCCGGACTTCCACGTCCGCTTCCGGACTGTCGTAATACCATACGGATTTCAACCTGCTGCTCAGCAGCCTGCGTGCGTAATCCTTAAGCGGCCTATCCACCACTTCCGGCTGGAATGAGGCCGGCCAGAATACCCGGTTGACCTGGTGTCGATATACGGCGTCGAGCATGCTCACCGGCGTTGCCGGACAGAGATGCCAGTTGGTCTCCGGCCAGACGTCCAGCCATCCCCAGGGTCCTCCCCATTCTTCCACGGTCAGGTTGAAGTCCCCTTTGCGCGTCAGGACGCTCGACCCCTGTCCGCCAATGAAGACCAGGTGCTGGGGATAATTGAAAAAAGGTTCCGCTTTAGATCGAAGGCAATCATAGAACCCGGTCGCCAGGCTCAGGACCGCGGCAGCCGCTCCGAAAATACCGTCTTCCAGCCGGGGTGAAACCAATCCCACCCGGTCCTGGGGATGGTAATCGGGATACGTGTCGGCAAACGACTGGATGTCAGTTTCCGAGCCCGATAGCCTGCGATAGACGAAGTCCGATTGCGCTATGCGTTCGCTGGTATGCAAAACGGTACTCTCAACCAGGGTTAATGATCGTTACTGGTTTCGATGCTTAAACTGCCCGGTTCGCTGGACAGGCGTCAAGCGAAATTTGACCGATCTCAGGCGGTATGAACCAGTGTTTCCGGCTGGGCATCCAGCTTCATTTCGACTATCTCGATTCCGGATTCTTCCACCAACCAGTTATACACTTCTTCAACGGATTTCGTGTAGGCGTATTGTTCGGCATAGACAACCCGCCTGATTCCCGCCTGTATGGACTTCTTCAGACAACCCAGGCAGGGTTTGTTGGTCGTGTATATCGTCGCGCCGCTTGTCGACGAGCCGTGCCGGGCAGCAAAAACGATGGCGTTCTCCTCGGCGTGTATACAGATACATTCGTCCAGGTTCGCCCCCGAAGGCCCGTCCGAATTGCATCGTTTGCACCCACCGTCGAAGCAATTGGGTATGCCCATGGGCGTACCATTGTAGCCCGTGCTGGTAATGATCTTGTCGTTCACGATAACGGCGCCGATCTGGCGGCGAACGCAGTTTGAACGCGCGGAAACGGCGTAAGCGATGCGAAGGAAGTATTCGTCCCAGGAAATCCTATCCATTAACCGCTCCTTGTTTGTCTTCTACGACTAACGCCGCGTTGAACCGGCAAGGCGACTCCTTCCAAGGGGGCCGTCGGGTCGCTCCAGGGTTAAGACGGCTTATTCTCCGCGAGGGATCGTTTAAGAAACCTTCTGTAGTACGAATGGATCAAGAACGTCACCGGGAGGGCGATAAGAAGCCCGAGGATGCCGAGCAGTTTGCCCCAGATGGACAGGGACAGGAGGATCACGGCCGGGTTGAACCCGGTTACCTTGCCCATGATCCTGGGTACAAGTACGGCGTCCTGAATGATCTGTACCACGGCGAACACGGCAATAACGAGAACGAGCATGACCCAGATACTTTCACCCGCGCCCAGCGAGGCCATGAGTGAAAGCAACACGGCCGGGATAATCCCCACGACCTGCAGGTAGGGAACCATGTTGAGCAGACCGACGAACAGACCCAGCAGTATCCCCATTGGCAGTCCGATCAACCAGAAGCCCAGCGCGAAGAGTAGTCCCACGATGAAGGCGATCAGGGCCTGGGCGCGGAAATAGACGCGCATGGCCGTCGTAAAATCCGACACCACGTCCAGCACCACCTGCTTGTATTGGTCGGGGATCAGATCTTTCCATCCCTCGGATATCTCGTCGAAGTCCAGTAGAATGAAGACCAGGTAAAGCAGGATGATGATTATGCCGGCGAGGCCGATCAAGAAGCTGATGGTTCCCGAAAACACGCCCCACGCACCAGGAAGGATCTGCTGAAAGAAAACCCTGATGTTCTCGAAGTTCAGCAGTTGAACAAGCTCTTCGATCCTGACCAGGTCCGCGATATACATCCTGATTTCCGGGGGCAGGTAGGCTTGCAGCCTCTCCTGCAACTGATCCGCGCTCACCAGTCCCGAAAGCAATGTGCGCATCTGTGCGATTTCGGCCACGACCATGGGAATCAGGATGGACAGGAACAGGGCCACTGCGCCGAGAATGATCGTCAGGCTCAGCAATACGGAAACGATCCTGGCCTTTACGGGCAGTTTCCGCTGCAACCAGGAAGTCAACGGGTTGATCAGGTAGGCAAGCAGCAGCGCGACTGCAAATGGAATGAGTACGTCGCTCAAATAGGCGATGAGGGTAATCAAAAGCCAGATCACCGCCACCCCGATGGCGATACGAATCACACGGTCGAAGGTAATGGGATTGTTGGACATCATGGCATGACTCGAAGGATATCTCTGATCGTAGAATAACCGCAGTTTATCAAGTAGTCTCCGGGATAGAGTATGTCAAGCAAATACGGGTCGCAGGACTATCTCTTGACCTCTCCTCGGAACCGGCTCTATATTGACCCTCAACTAAGCTTCATACCATGCAAAGTTCAGCCTGTCAAAGGGGTTTCCATTGCGCGGAATAGTTCCAGTCTTTTTGCTCGCCCTCGCTGTACTGCTGGCAGCCGGACCAACCCTTGGCCAGTTCCAGTTCACGAACTCGATTGGCGTCGTCCTTCCACCGGATGCGGCGCCCCTTGACCAGCAGGTATTCCGTGTGATGAGTCCAGAACCGCGCAGCCTCGACATCCAGATCAACCTCTACGACGGCGAGTCCACCCTGCTCCCATTCGAAACCCTGCTCATCAGGGACGAATACTGGCAGCCCATACCGGCCGCGGCCACCCATTACGATGCCTCCGATGATGCTACGGAATGGACATTTCATCTGCGTCCCGGCGCCCGGTGGAACGACGGAAGGCCCGTAACCGCCCATGATTTCGTATATGCGTTCAGGCGGATGCTCGATCCCGCCAACGCCAACCCCTATGCCTTCTTTTACTATGACATCAAAAACGCCAAGGGCATCAGCCTGGGCGAAATCACGGACCTGGAACAACTCGGTGTCCGGGCCGTGGACGATCTTACACTACGAGTGGTCATGGAGCGCAGCGCGCCTCACTTCCCCCACGTGGTATCCTTCGGCCTGGCCTATCCTACTCCGCGCTGGGCCGTGGAAAAATACGGACGGAAATGGACCGAGGTCGAGAACATCGTGTCGAACTCCGGCTTCAGGATGTCCGAATGGGTAACCGGAAGCCACATGACCTTCGTCCCCGATCCCATGTACAACGGTCCGCACAAGCCGCTCCTGGAGAAAGTAATCCATCCCTTCCGGTACGCGGCGGCGCAGACCGTCCTGGCCTACGAGAACGACGAGGTAGACGTTGAAACGGTCGATATCAACGACATGGACCGCATCGAACGCCATCCAGTACTCAGCCGGGAACTCGTGAAAACACCGGGAAGAACGACCTGGTACCTGTTCTTCAAGATGACCGAACCGCCTTTCAACGACATTCGTGTACGCGAGGCGTTCGCCAGGGCGGTGGACCGGGACGCTATTAGCCGGGTGGTCCTGAGAGGCGCGGCGGCGCCGGCCTATTCCATGATGCCGCCGGACTTTAAGGAATACAACGGCGAGGCCATGAAAGCATACCAGGCGTTCGACCCGCAACGGGCGAAGGCGCTGATGAGGGAGGCCGGCTATCCAAACGGACGGGGGTTTCCCAGGCCGGAGATGTGGATTCGCGCACCGACGCCTTCCATGAAAATGGCGGGCGTGGCCATTCAAAGCATGTTGTTGGAACACCTGGGGATCCAAATCACCATACAGACCCTGGACAGATCAGCTTACATGAACAAGCTGTACAACTGGGAAATGGATTTCGGGTTTATTCGCTTCGTCGCCGACTATGTGGATCCCCGCAACATGCTCGACATGACCTGGCACTCGCAACCGAAGGGCGCGGGGCGGCACGACTGGGCGAACCCCGAATTCGACATGCTGGTGGAAAGGGCGGGATCGGAGTTGGACCCGGCAAGCCGGACGCGGCTATACCGGCAGGCAGAAGAGATCCTCGTTTCAGATTACGCCGCCGCCTTTATTTTCCATCCCCTCACGCTCCAGTTACGCAAGTCGAATCTCAAGGGTTACACCAGGGATAACGACGGTATCGTGGGCGCTTTCATGTATTCCCGGCTTTACAGAAGCAGGGAGTAACAGGCCGGTCAGGCTTCCTGGGCCGGGCACACTACCGACAGCGCGCCAGGCGCCGAGACGATCTCCGCGGGTGTCTCGCCCACGGGTTCGCCGTCGGCGAACAGGACCACCGGCTCTTCCGTTTCCAGTTTCAACCTGCCCGTTCTGTACGAAAAGATACTGGGGTGGCTCAGATGGCCGCCCCAGTAAACCCTCGGAAACACACGCAGAATACGGCCCGCGCTCATCATACGAACCAGGCAGATATCGAGTTCTCCGTCTGTCGGACTGGCGTTCGGCACGATCTTGATCCCGCCTCCGTAAGTGGAGGTGTTCCCGGTAGCCGCGAGCAAAACCGTCTGGTTGATGGTGCCGAAGTCACCAGTCATGCGCAGTCCGACGCCGCGATAGACACGCAACATGCGCGCCAATCCCCAGAGATAGGCCGTCATACCCTTGAAAGGCACCGCGCCGTCATACACCAGCCTGGCCACTTCCGAATCGAATCCCAGCGTCGCGACCGTTGCGAAATACCGATCATTCACCTTTCCCAGGTCGTAGGACTTCCTATGGTCCTGCAGAAGGACGTCCGCCGCCCTATCTGGGGTAGGCGGAATCCCCACAGCCCGGGCGAAGTCGTTGCCGCGGCCGCAGGGGAGGATACCGAGGGCGACATCCGTACCCGCGAGCGCGTTTACGATTTCGTGCACGGTACCGTCGCCTCCACAGGCGGTGACACAGGAATAACCGGATTCCACGGCATCCGACGCGATGGACTCCGCCTCGCCCCGAGCCGTGGTAGGACGGACCTCGACCGGCACGTTATTGGCGGTCAACAACTCCTTCGCCTGTTCCGCGCATAGCAGGCCGCGTCCGTTTCCAGATTTCGGATTCGCAATAATGAGCAGTCTTCCGGTCATGCCCTTCCTCCCGCGCATCTCGCGGCAAATCTCTTAGCTATCAACTTGACAGGGGCAACGCTGGAATCTAAGATAGAATGTAAAACACGGCACCCGGGACCCTTCCATGTTCGACTACAAAAACCTCTTTGATATGACGGACCGAAACGCGCTGGTCGTCGGCGCCGGCAGCGGTATCGGCCGGTGCTCGGCCATGTGCCTGGCACAGTTCGGCGCCCACGTGGTCTGCGCCGACTTACAGGAGGAAGCGGCGGCATCCGTCGCAGGCGAGATCCAGGCGCACCTCGGCTCCGCTGAAGCCGTACAACTCGATATGCGCCATACCAGCCAGATCGAACGGGTGCTTGGCCGGATCAGCCCTCCCGACGTGCTGGTCAGCACGCCAGGCGTCAACATACGAAAACCGCTCCTGGAATACACCGACGAAGAATACGACCGGGTCGTCGATCTCAACCTGAAGGGTACATTCCGCCTGTTGCGCGAAGTCGCCCGGACGATGACCGAACACAACGGGGGCAGCATCATCGTTTTTTCAAGCATCAGGGCCCAGGTGGTAGAGCCGGGACAGGGCGTCTACGCCGCGACCAAGTCCGGCGTAGTCCTCATGATTCGCGCACTGGCGGCCGAACTCGCCGACAAGGGGATTCGGGCCAACGCCATAGCGCCCGGTGTCGTAGACACGCCACTGACCGCCCAGATCAAACTATATCCGGACTGGTACGGGGCCTATGCGGACAAGACCATGCTCGGGCGATGGGCCAGGCCGGAAGAAATCGCGGGAGCCGTACTCTACCTGGCATCTGAAGCCAGTTCCTACACGACCGGTTCGCTCATGTTCGTTGACGGCGGTTGGACGGCGGCGGACGGTCGTTTCAACCCTCCCACGGAGTAAATCAGCGTCCGGCACGCCCAACCTCCCTGGACCCTTTCGTTTGCGACCCGATGCCAATTCTGAACATCCTGATCGATATCATCGCGCCGATCTTCGTCCTCATCTCCATCGGGTACGCGTTTCAGAAAAAATGGCGTTTCGATCTGCAGGCATTGACCAGGATACTGCTGTACCTGGTCATGCCTGCCACCCTTGTCGTATCCCTGACCCAGTCGGAACTTGCCGCTGATTTCGTGTGGGATACCAGCGTATTCTGCCTGCTCATGCTGCTCGCGCTTTACGTGCTGAGCGTGGCCGCTTCCCTGTTGATGGGATACCGGAATGATATGAAACAGGCCTTCAGCCTATCCGTCATGTACTACAACAGCGGAAATTACGGCTTTCCGGCAAGCGATCTGGCCTTTCCGGCGCTCGGCCTGGCCGTCCAGTCCATCATCCTGTCCGTTCAGAATTTCCTCGTGTTTACCCTGGGCCTGTTCATTGTTTCGGCCGGACAAACTTCGGCTCTAAAAGCGTTCCTGCGAACTTTCAAGATGCCCTTCGTTTACGCGCTGGTCCTGGCGTTCGCGATACGGAACTACGGGCTGCAACTGCCTGCCTTTATCTGGCTTCCAATAGAGTACCTGGCCGAGGCCCTCGTTCCCATGGCCCTGGTCACCCTTGGCATGCAACTGGCCCAGACCCGCATCACCCAGGCCTGGCAGGCCAGCCTGACATCCCTGGCATGCCGCCTGGTGATTTCTCCCCTGGTCGGATACGGACTCGTTCTCCTGCTGGACATAGATCCGAGGATAGCTCCTATCCTGGTGGTATCTACCAGCTATCCCACAGCGATCAACACGGCACTGATCGCGATGGAATTCGGCAGCAGGGAGGACTTCGCGGCCAATGCCGTGTTCCTTTCCACCGTGTGCAGCATCATCACGGTCGGAGTGGTGATTTACCTGGTCAGGTGAACGCCGGGCGGGTGGCCCGGCGTTTCAAGGCGACTTAAACGTACCCATCCCGGTCACCGTAGACCCGGGCGCCCTTGATTGCGGTGGCGAAAGCAGCCAGCGGTTGATCAGACCCGGGGTAGCGGTCGTCGTGCGACTTTCCGTTCTCGAGCTTGAGCACACCACGGGGACACACGGCTGAACAGACGCCGCAACCCACGCAGGAAGATCTGATGATGTTCTCGCCGCGCTCCGCGTACGCCCTCACGTCGATGCCCATCTCGCAATAGGTGGTACAATTGCCGCAGGACATGCACTGACCGCCGTTGGTCGTGATGCGGAACCGGGAGAAAAAGCGCTGTATGGTACCCAGCACCGCGGCCATCGGACATCCGAAGCGGCACCAGACCCGGTTGCCGAGAACGGGATAGAATCCCACGCCGATCACACCCGCGAACACCGCGCCGATGTAGAAGCCGTACCACTGCTTCAGGGGAGCGGCATAGGCGTTCAGGGCGCCTTGAGACGTGCTGCTCACCCAGAGCACGGCGGTCGTCAGTATGACCAGCAGCAACACGGCGTAGATGGTGGCGCGCTCGATTTTCCACGAGACGGTCGACTTGGGCGTCAAATGGCGCCAGGGATCGCCCAGGGTTTCGGCAAGGCCGCCGCAGCCGCATACCCATGAGCAGTACCACCGCTTGCCGTAGTAATAAGTGAGTATCGGTGTAGCCACGAAAGTACAGGCCGCACCCCAGAACACCATGAACAATCCCAGCCCGCCCGGGCTGTTGACGAGATAGTCCACGGTACCCGGAAAGAGGTAGTCGTACTTGAGCGGCCAGAAATAACTGAAGTAAAACTCGGGTTCGTTGAGCGCCCGGAGAAACTGGGGCAGAACGAAGGCAAGGACGAGCTGAAAGAACATCACCGAGATGGTCCGGATGATATGGTAGCGGTTGTGGCGGTACCGCATGAACATGCGGAATCCGAAGAGCACCACGGCCATCGTGTAGAGAAAACCGTAGAGAAACCACTGGTTCGCGGGCTGGCCCGCCAGCGCCAGCGAAAACGGTTCAACCAGCGCAATCGCGCGAGCAAGGTATTCCGGCCACCAGTAGAGCACCACGTAAAACCCGGTGAACAGGATTCCCAGCGCCCATGCGATGGCGCCGCGGTGCGAGGTATTGCCGAACATGATGCCGTCGTGCTTGATGCCGGGTACCGTATCCTTGTAGGTGAACCAGGAGTAGCCGATCGTTCCGGCCGACACCAGGCCGAAGGACAGCAGAAAGGGGGTCCAGGCGCCGGGCATGGACGTGCCAAGCAATGAGACGACGAGCGCCAGGACACCAAGTCCAACCACTCCGGCGGATATCACGAGACCAGGGTTTTTAGGCGCCTCGGCAATGGACGGCGGCTCGCCGAACCCGTCGGCCTCCTCATCGAAGAAGTAGGAAATGGTATCGGGGTCTATCAGCGACGTTGCAGCGGGCGATGTGCTCATGCGAGTTGCTCCTTTAATGAGCGAACGATCTCCGTCTCGTGCCGGACAAAGAACTCCGGATCGAAGTTGGCTTCTTCAAGGTGTTCGAGCACGTACTCTACGCTTCGCTTCTCGGAGATCCAGCGTTCGCACACCTCGTGGCGAGCGCGTATCCCCATGAAATTGAAGGCCTTGATGCAACCGTCGGTGCTGACGATGCGGACGGCGTGCCGGTGGGACGGATGTTCCCAGAAAAGGTGGCGCTCACCGGGCTGGGGCGTACTGAGTATCATGCCGTACGTCTGGTACTCCAGGTCGAAAAACTTGGCGGAATTGTACCAGATTCCCGGGTCGTATTTCTTTTCTTCGCCCGCCAGGATCTCACCCGCGACCACACCCTGTTTCTTACCCGTGTACCAGACCTGCTGAATCAGGTTGCGCCCCCCGTTGCGGCTGACGATTTCCGCGCAGTCCCCGGCGGCGTAGATGTCGGGTATATTGGTGCGGAATGACGAGTCGACCAGGACGCCCCGCCCCGTTTCAATGGGAGTCGTTTTCACCAGGTCCGTGTTGGGAGATACGCCCGGTGTCAGGCCGACCAGCTGGCAGTCGATCCGCTCGTCGAACTCGGTGATGACCGCCTCGACCCGTCCGGAGCCGTCGTCCACGATTTCCTTGAGGTTCGTCTCCGTGATCAGACCGATGCCCTGTTCCTCGATCAACCGGTTTAGCATGCCCGACTCTTCCATGGGCAGGATATTGCACCAGTAGGACTGCTCGCGAATGAGGAACGTGACGTCGATATGACGGGAATGGAGCATCTCGGCCAGTTCGATTCCGATCAGACCGCCGCCGACGATTACGGCCCGCTTTGCCCGTTCCACGTTCTTGTACAACTGCCGCAGGTCCTTCAGGTTGTACAGCCCCTGCACACCCTCGAGATCCTGTCCGGGCCAGCCGAACTTGTTCGACTTGGCGCCCGTGGCGATCAGCAGCCGGTCATAGGGCAGTGGACCGTTCCTGTGCAACACCAGTTGTCTGCTGTCGATATCGATGCCCGTGACCCAGTCCCGTAACAGGTCGAGCCGATGGTCGCGCCAGAAGCGGTCTTCGAAGGGTTTCGTCGCCTCGTAAGTCATGTGACCCATGAAAATGTACATCAGGGCGGGACGGGAGTAGTGGTAGGCCGATTCACCCGAAACCAGCGTAATCTTCCAGTCCGGCTGAAGCTGCCTGAGCCGCGTGGCGGCTGTTACGCCAGTTACGCCGTTCCCAATGATCACCGCATGCAATGGTCCACCTCCTGTAGCGATCCATAAACAACTTTGATCAGCGAACTGCCTCCGTCAGGCCGTTCGCCCGTAAAACAGCTTCTGCACCTCGGGGCTGTTGCAAACATCCGGCTGGTCCTTGAAACAGAAAGCGGCCACGTACCGGGTGACGTCTCCTTTTACCTCGGTAACCCGGTGCATGGAACGGTATCCGACGAAGAGAATCAGCGTACCTGGCTTCGCCTTGAGCGTCCGCACGTCGGGATAGCGGCCCTGCAAGACCTGGTCTACGGTTTCATAGCTGCCACGGTCTTCCGGCCGGACGTTCGGGGCGTACTCGAAAGCGCCGCCCTCTTCAGGCGCCTGCAGCATCAGGGTAGTCGTAACTTCGGCTTCGTCGAAATGCCATCCGTGGTTCTGGCCCTCACGCATGACGTTGACGGTCAACGCCGCAAGGGGATCGGCCATCCTGTAGTATTGCGTCTTGTTCAGCACATCGGCGATGAAGGACAGCAGGGGATCCCAGGTATACAACCGGTGCAGACCGTCCGTGGGGCGGATCTGGTCGAAGGCGATTGAATCCAGTATCGTGGTCTGTGGCCGCCTGCGCGGGTGATCCGGCGGGTATCTGTCGTCGTTCTCATCCATATAGACATTGTGGGTGTCCCTGCAGGAAAAGGCATCGGGCGCGATCCGGTCCGCCTCCGTCACCATGCGTTCCGTTGCTTCTTCCGTGGTGAAGCCATGAAGCAGGCAGGCGCTCTGTTTTGCGAGGTCGTCCCGGCATCGTTCCACCAGTACCCGGTACGCGGCCGATCCGGGTCTGTGCAGCGGGTATTGCTCATGATTTACCAGGTCCAGGGCCATATCGTTCACCGTGCGCTATCCTTTCGTTGATCCAGTCCATTCTTGACTTGCCCTTCCCGAATTAGTACCATGGTCGTTCGCTTTCCGCTACCATACGGCCGCCCTCGGCGGCGTCCATGTCCGGCCACGTCCACCTGGCTGAACGACCCCTGCTTTCAATATATGGCAATACCCTCAAATCAAAAAGAAAAGACTGATCTGGTTCGCCAACTGGGCCTTTTCGACACGACGATGATCATCGTCGGCATCGTTATCGGATCGGGGATTTTCCTCACGACCGGCCTGATGGCCAGGGGCATACCGTCCGCGTCCCTCATTCTCCTCGCCTGGCTGATCGGCGGCCTGCATGCCCTTTTCGGCGCGCTGGCCTACGCCGAACTCGGGGCCGCCATGCCCAGGGCCGGGGGTCAGTACGTGTACCTCAGGGAAGCCTATGGTCCGTTTTGCGGGTTTCTCTTCGGTTGGGTGACTTTCATGATGTACCTTTCCGGTATCATCGCCGCGCTTGGCGTGGGATTCGCCGAATACTTCGGGTACTTCATCCCTTCGCTCGGTATGGCCAACGTGTTTTTCGAAACCGAAGTCGACTTTCCCGGCTGGACCTTCCATTATAGCCTGTCGGCCGGCCACGTTACCGCACTCACCCTGATCATATTCCTGACGGTGGTAAACTACCGCGGAGTCACTTTCAGCAAGTACATCACCAACGTATCCTCGGTGATCAAGATCGCCGCGCTTGGCATTTTCATCCTATTGGGCATCTGGGGAGCGAACACACAGCCGATCGACTTTCGGATCAACGCGCAGGGCATAGACTTCGGGCAACTGGTTGTCGCCTTCGGCGTCGCGATGATCGCGGTATCATGGACCTTTGCCGGCTGGGAGGAGGTTACCTTCGTCGCCGGCGAGGTAAAGGAGCCGTCACGTAACCTGCCGCGGGCCCTGATCATGGGCACCGCAAGTGTTACCGTGATCTACTTTCTGGTAAACTTGATCTACCTGAGGGCGTTGCCTGTCGACGAGATGGCCGGAGTCGTTCGTGTCGGAGAGGCCGCCGCCAATGTCCTCTTCGGTGAAACGGGCGCCGTGCTGCTGTCGGCCGCAGTCATCGTGTCCATCGTCGGCGCGCTGAACAGCAGCGTACTGGTTGGGCCCCGGGTCTATTTCGCCATGGCGAGGGACAGGCTGTTCTTCAAACGGGCAGCCGCTGTCCATCCCAGGTACCGCACACCGGGCCAGGCTGTCATACTGCAGGCTATCTGGGCCTGTGTGCTAACGCTCAGCGGTACGTTCGAAAACCTGATTACCTTTGTGACCTTCGCCAATCTTATGCTTTGGATCGCAGGCGCGGCCGCGGTTTTCACACTGAGAAAGAAACTGCCTCACATGCCCAGGCCCTACAAAGCCTGGGGCTACCCCCTCGTTCCGCTGCTGTTCATTGCCGGATCCGCCGGCATTCTTGTCAACATGCTGTTCGAGACGCCTGGAGAATCCTTCGCGGGACTCGCCCTGACCGCCCTGGGAATCCCTGCCTATTACTTCATGCGAAGACAATCCAAAATCAGCGGCGAACGCGACTGATTTCAACATCAGCCATCGCAGTAGAGTACAACCCCTCCGTCCGGGAACATGCGCGAAGCGGGGATGGCTCAGGGTATGTAAACCAGTCCGCCACCGGGACCGAGGGGAATGCCCAGCGCCATCCAGACCACGAGGATCAGCGTCCATACAACGGTGAAAACCACGGTGTAGGGAAGCATCGTGGAGATCAACGTACCCATGCCCCCCTTCGGTACGTACTGTCGCATGAATACCAGGATGATCACCAGGTAGGGATTCAGGGGTGTGATGGTGTTGCTGACGGAATCGCCGATCCGGTATGCCGCCTGCGTCAGTTCGGGGCTGATGCCCACCATCATGAACATGGGTATGAATATCGGTGCGAACAGCGCGTACTTGGCCGACATGGAACCGATCAGCAGGTTGAACACCAGGGTGACGAGAATAAAGGCGATCATCAACATCCAGGAAGGCATCTGTACCTGACCCAAAGCCTGTCCGCCAGCCATCGCCAGCATCTGGCCGAGACCCGAGTACTGGAAGTACGCGATGAACTGGGCGGCGAAGAAGGCCAGGACGATGATCGGCGCCATGGTGGACATGGTTTCGATGAGGAGCCGGGCCCCATCCTTGTCGTTCTTAATGGAGCCTACCGAAATACCGTACACGATGCCGGGCAGAATAAAGCAGAAAAGCAACAGGGGTACGATTGCTTCCACCCACCGGTCAAACAACGCCCCAGTCCCGTGCAACGGCGCGCCGGGCCACAGAATCATGAATACGATCAGGAGGAATACCGTAGTGAACGCCAGTAATGCCCGCCAAAGTCCCCGTTTTTCTTCGGAGGCAAGTGCGTGTTCGTCCGGATTCGGTGCCGATGTCGACACGGGCGCGGGTCCACCATCCTCCGGGGACTTACCCGCCAGGCGGCGCTCGACGAACCAGGCCGTAACGACCCAACCCACGAGCGTCATGACCACGGTGGACACGATCATGAAATACCAGTTGCAGGTGGCGGCGACCTGGTAGGCCGCATCGATCGTCTGCGCCCCGGCCGTGGAAAGCCCCGCCAGCAGAGGATCCAGGCCGGTCACGAAGAGATTGGCGTTGAAGCCCGCCGAAACTCCCGCGAATACGGCGGCGAGTCCGGCCAGTGGAGCCCGGCCAACAGCCTTGTACAGTGCAGCCGCAAGGGGCGGTAGAATCACATACCCGGCGTCGAGCGTCATGGACGACATGATGCCGATAAAGACCATGGCCGGAGTCAACAGCCTGCCAGGCACCGCCAGCATGAACGCCTTGAGCAGGGCACCGATCATGCCTGTCCGCTCAGCTACGCCGATTCCCAGCATCCCCACCAGGACGACGCCGAGCGGCGGAAACTTCATGAAATTGTCAACCATGTTACCGATCACCCAGAATAGACCGTCGCTCGAGAGCAGGCTGGTGGACGTGAAGGCCTTCCCGGTCTCGCGCCACTCCACGCCCGTCGATCCGTCCTCGCGGACCACCTGTTCCGGAAGCTGCTGGACTACGGTCCACTCTCCACGGGCCGCGATATCGGACAGCACGACGACAAACAGCGCGCCGATCAAAAAGAGCGTTATAGGATCCGGCAGGCGATTCCCGACCCGCTCGATGACATCGAGAAATCCGCTTGTCTGCGCTACCCCTGTACCGGATGTTTGATGCTGGTTATCGTTCGTCATGGCATGTCCACCATGGGTGGTTTAGGCGCACAGCACGCCGCAGTAGTGGCGTCCTGGCAGAAAATCAACTCGGAGTACGCCGCTGCAACAGGTCGTCCAGGGCAGACTTCAGATCGGGATGCCGGTATGCGAATTCCGCTTCCAGCAAGCGTTCGGGGCGGACCCGTGAGCTCGCCAGCAACAGGTCTCTTCCCATCTCGCCAAACGCCAGTTGGACCAGGAAGGAGGGTACCGTAAAGGAAGTCGGGCGCTTCAACACCATGCCTAGAATCCGGGTGAATTCGGCGTTGGTAACGGGTTGGGGAGAAACCGCGTTGACAGGACCTGCCAGGTCTTCGGTTTCCAGGGCGAATCGGATGATGGCGGTCAAGTCTTCCCGGGAAATCCAGCTCATGTACTGGCGGCCGTCTCCGATCCTGCCGCCCAGTCCCAGCCTGAAGGGCGTGTACATGCGGGCTAGCGCGCCGCCCTCCGGGGTAAGCACCACGCCAATGCGTAGATTCACGACCCGGATCCCGGCCTGGTGGGCAGGCCCGGTTGCCGCTTCCCACTGCCTGCATACCCGGGGAAGATAGCCGTCCCCCGATAGAGACTCCTCCCCGAGCAACTCCTCGCCGCGGTCGCCGTAAAAACCGATTGCAGACGCGGCCACAAGGGTTGCGGGCGGGCTTTCCAGTGTAGCCAGGAACTCACACAGCTTGCGTGTCGTGTCGACGCGGCTATCACGGATTCGCGCTTTCTTGGCCGGAGTCCATCTTCCCATGATCGACTCGCCCGCCAAATGCACGACAGCGTCTATCCCGTCGGGATCTTCCCAGTGAAACCGGCCAGCCGCGGTGGACCAGAAGATCGCCTTCTCGCCGATCCTGTCCCTCGATCGAACCAGACGAACGACACGATGGCCCAGCGACTCGAGAAATGGGATCAACCGGCGGCCGATCAGCCCTGATCCACCTGTTACAAGAATGATCATGATTTGCGAAAGTTAAAACTGATACAAGGAAGTGTCAAGGCCGGGACACGGTGTCTCGGTTCGCCCATTCTTTTCTCAATTGACTCGTTCTGAAGAATCCCTTAGCATCCCCGGAGCGGCCACCGATTATTCACATGCGGCCTCATCGCCACTTTCCGGCTGATCATCACGAACCAGCTCATATTCTACTCGATGTTCTTCTTTAACTGGATCACGGAAACCACTCAGGCAGAGCCACTTAGGTACTTCATTGATGAACAGAGATCCGGCCCCTACCGATTGTGGCACCACGAGCATCGGCTGCGATCCGTGGAGGGTGGGGTGGAAATGGAAGACCTCGTCCATTATGCCTTGCCATTTGGACTGCTGGGCCGTATGGTACATGCTACGATGGTAAAAACCAACTGAGCTACCTATTCGACTACCGCCGTGATGTGCTGGCGGAAAGATTCGGCCGCCCCATCTGTTGAGACGCCGTTGCACCTGGCATCGGTTCAAGCCGCATACTCCCCGTAAATCATCACAACCATGACTGACCTCATTATCGTACTGCTGTTGGTCGCGTTTAACGGCTTTTTCGTAGCGGCGGAATTCGCCCTCGTCAAAGTACGATTGTCCGAGATCGAGGTACTGGCGAAGGATGGCGGCAGAACCGCGCAGATCGTCCGGAATATCCTGCTCAGCATGGATACCTACCTGTCCTCGTGTCAACTGGGCGTCACCCTCGGAAGCCTGGGCCTCGGTTGGTTCGGCGAACGGACGATGGCCGCGCTGCTGGAACCGGTCGTGCTTTCCCTGGGTTTCGCGCCGGAGACCGCCCATCTTATCTCGATTCCCGTCGCCTTTGCGGTCATGACCTTCCTGCTCATTACGGCCGGAGAGCTGGTCCCCAAGTTTGTGGCACTGCAGAAGTACCGGCAGGTGATCCTGGCAGTCGGGATTCCGCTGGTCGTATTCTCCAGGATTTTTCGGCCCTTTATCTGGTTACTGAATGTCAGCGCCAACCTCATGTTGAGGTGCGTGGGCATCCGAATTAACAACGAGCATGGCGCGTCTTTTACGGAGTCGGAATTGCGGCTGACCCTGGTCAGCATGGCGGCGGGTGGGCACGTTACTCGGCGGGAACGACTGATCATGGAAAACGTACTCGACCTGGAAGAAAAAGTCGCCCGCCGGTACATGCTTCCCCGTAACCAGATCGTGTACTTGAACCAGAACGACGCAAAGGAAGTTAAACTGCGCATCGTAGCCGAGTCGAGGCATACGCGCTTCCCGCTATGTGACGAGGACCTGGACCATATCATCGGGATCATTCACGTCAAGGACCTGTACAAAAGCCTATTCGACGAACTGGAGTCCTCCGACCTGGAGACGATCGCCCGGGATCCTCTGTTCCTCCCCGAGACCATCCGGCTGGACGCCCTCCTTCGCGAATTCCAACGGCGCAATACCGTGCTGGCTGTGCTGGTTGACGAACATGGCACCGTCTCGGGGATGATTACGCTGGAGAACGTGCTCGAGGAACTCGTCGGTCCCATCCAGGATGAATTCGACAGTGAGGCACCTCTAATCGTGCGTACAGGCACCCATCGATTCGTTGTCGAGGCAAGTTGTCCCGTTGACCAGGTCATTACCGCATGCGGCCTGGAGTTGCCCGAAGATTTGACCTCCGATACGACGGGCGGTGTTATGATAGAATTGCTGGGTCATATACCCAAGCAGGGGGAACAGGTAAGGGCCGGCGCACATATTATGACGGCCCTGCGCGTGGAGACGACGCGCATCCAAAGGCTCAGGATCGATCGTGTTACGGGAGAGAAGGACGAGAAAACCGGTGACGATTGAGACGCGAAATCGTCCTCACGTGGCGCGCGTCAGCCCGAGAACTGCGATTAAGCTTCCTGTCCCAGGAGCGCAGGAGCGGAAGCTTCATCAAGCTTCCGGCGAATCTCGGCAGGTAGCGTCCAGCCCACCCCGCCACAGACTTCTTCCACGTGTTCCGGCAGGTCCGGACCTGTCATGGCGGACGTTATCTCGGGATGGTCCAGTATCCAGGCGAAGGCGACCTGGGCCGGTGTTTTGCCCAGTTCTCCGGCAACGTCGATCAACAGGGCAATCAGTTGGTCGACTCCTTCCGTCATGATACGACGGTACCGTTCGATGTCCTTCCCCCACAGCGATTCACGGGGCGGATCTACCCCACGCCGGAAACGCCCGGTCAGCAGGCCGACCGCCACCGGACTGTAGGTCATCATCCCCAGGCCGTGCTGTCGGCAACGGTCCAGCAGTTCCGCCTCCACGCCGGATCGATGCATCAGGTTGTAATGGTTCTGGAGGCAAACCGGCGTCGCGAACCCGTGTTTGTCGGCCACCCAAAGGGCCTCGACAACCTGCGCGGCCGTATAATTGCACATGCCGATATAGCGTGCCTTGCCCTGCCTGACCACGTCGTTCATGGCGTCCAGCGTTTCGTCCAGTGGCGTGACCTGATCGAAGTGATGGAGCAGATATAGATCGATGTGGTCCAGCCTCAGGCGTTTCAGCGACCGGTCGATTTCGCGCATGATATGATACCGGGAAGTGCCCTTGTCATTCGGCCCCGAACCGATTTCACTCCAGACCTTGCTGGTGATCACCAGGTTGTCACGCTTGTCCTTCATCCCCGACAGTGCCTTCCCCAGCACTTCCTCGCACCTGCCGCCGAAGTAGAAGTTGGCGCAGTCTATGAAGTTTATACCTAGATCCACGGCCGTTTCGATGACACGTATACAGGTCTTCTCGTCCGTCAGCCCAGCCCAGAAGCCCCTGAACGCCGTACCGAGGCAGATGGGTGACACCTGTACGCCGTAGCGTCCCAGTTGGCGGTATTCCATGCCGTCCCTCCAGGTGATTCCGAATCAATCAGGTCAGTGATGCGTTCATGCTGCGTTCATGTACCTGCGCAGGCGCGCATTGAGGACCTCTACGCCCACCGAAAAGGCTATGGCGATATAAAGGAATTCGTTTGCGAAATGAACACCGAACAGATCCAGTGCGAACTTCAGGGCAATCAGCGCGAGGACACCGATTGCCAGCGTCTTAATTCGGTGGCTGCGGCGACGCAGGTTCAGGAACTCCACGATCACGGTAAAGGCGATTGCGGTATACAGAAACGCCTTCTCCACATGTATATCGATGCCTTCCAACATGAGCGCGATTCCAATCAACACCAGGAAACTCAGGGCGAGCATCTTGACGCTGGGATGGGCGTCGACGAATTCCCCTATCGTCCGGGCGGCCAGCATCATGACCAGGATGGCGATAATGATCGCCAGAACCATCACGGGCAGGTAGTCCGCGGCCATACCGACCGCGACAATGACGGAATCCAGCGAGAAAATGATGTCCATCAGGGCGATCTGTGTCAGGATGCCGGCATAGGAACTCGCGCGAAAGGTGTGCTCCGGTTGCGTGTGTTCATGGAACATGTGGCGGATTTCGTGCACGGCTTTGACGAGCAAGAACAGACCGCCGACCAGCATGATGATATCCCGACCCGAGATGTCCTCGCCAAGCACAGTGAACAGCGGGTGGGTGAGGCGGGCGATCCAGGTCAGCGTGAACAACAGGCAGAGCCGCGTGACCATGGCCAGCGCAAGGCCGTATATGCGGGCTCGTTGCCTGCGGTGGACCTCAAGGCGGCCCACCAGTATCGTGATGATGACGATGTTGTCTATGCCTAGAACGATTTCGACGCTCGCGAGGGTCGCGAGGAGGATCCAGGCCTCGGGCTCGTAAATCCAGGATAGCATGTTCGAAGCGCCGCCTTGAATCGCGTAAACAGGGATACGGACAAAAGCTATTTAATATATCGGAATGCTGATAAATGGAAAGCACAAACTCGTTCATTCAGCCTTGTGACCCGGTAGTCTCTTCGTATCACTACGACCAGCGGCAATCCCGCTCAATCTGACGTTTCTTGACCGGCATTGCCGGCTGCTGAACCCATTTCAAGCCGGTACATGACCGCCAAATCCGCTTGACAGGACCGGGTCTTCTCGTGTTTATGACATAGTTTCCATTCCTCCATCCCTGTCGCTGCCATCAAAGGTCCATCCGGTCATGAATGCCAACGGTTCGAGCCCCTCGACTCCCATCGGTCTCATAGACTGCGACCTGCACCACGGGGTCGAGAAAAACGAAGATCTCTTCCCGTATCTTCCCGGTCATTACGTGGAGTACATTCAGGATTTCGGAACCATGATGCCCGGGGTTGGATACACCAATCTTCCGAAAGGTGGTTGCCGGGCGGAATTGTGGGAACACACCGAGACCCACCCCAGCAGCAACATCGACCTGGCTCGGAATCACCATCTCGATGAGTACGGCATCGATGTAGCCCTGTTGACGGGCGTGACCGTATACGGCGCGGCGGTGCATCCGAACGCGGATTACGGCGCCGCCATGTGCCGGGCATTCAACGACTGGACCCTGGAAACCTGGATCAAGGCGGACGGCCGGTTCCGCGCGTCGGTGGCCGTAGCGCCGACGGATCCCAATCAGGCGGCGGCGGAAATTCGACGTATCGGCGACCGTCCCGAAGTACTGCAGGTCATTATGCCCGCCGGCGGACGCATGCCCTTCGGAAATCGGTTCTACGATCCTATCTACGAAGCCGCGCAGGAATGCAGGCTTCCCGTGTGCGTACATTTCGGCGCCGAAGGCGCGGGCGTCGCCAACGCCCCAACGGCCGCCGGGTATCCTTCCTATTACCTCGAAATGCGCATGGCCCGGCCCCAGATCGCCATGGCCCACGTGGTGAGCCTGATCTGTGAAGGCACGTTTGAGAAATTCCCCGATCTGAAGTTTCTCTTCATCGAGCACGATACCTTCTGGGTCCCGGGCCTGATGTGGCACATGGACGCCGACTGGAAGGCGGTCCGCGACTACACACCCTGGGTTAAACGGCCTCCCAGCGAGTACATACGCGAACATGTGCGATTCGGCTGCCAGCCCATGGAACAGCCGCCGACCCGCCGGGACTTCAAGACCTTCCTGGACTGGCTTCACGCGGACGAGATCCTCGTATACGCCAGCGACTATCCCCACTGGGACTGGGAATCTCCCGATTCGGTGCTCCCCGGGGTGGGTGCCCGACTCAAGCGCAGGGTGTTCGTGGAAACGGCCCGCGAGTTGTACAACCTGGATGAACAGGGGAAACCATCGGAATGAGTCGTCGATACGAGGTATCCTCCGTTGATGACCTGCCTCCCGGTGAGAGACGGATTATTCCCGTGGGCGGCCGCGGCGGTATCGGCGTGTTCAACGTGGATGGCAGATACTACGCCCTGAGGAACCGTTGCCCCCACAAGGGCGGGCCGATCTGTCTTGGCCGACTCAGGCCGCACGTGACGGCGGAGGACGTCTACACCGTCGAACGCCACGAAAAGCAGGTACTGAAGTGCGCCTGGCACCAGTGGGAGTTCGACCTCGCTACCGGCCAAGCCCTCTACGACCCCGCCGTGCGAGTCAAGACCTACCGGGTAGAAGTCGAAGAAGGCATGATTGTCGTCTACCTGGACTAACCACAATCTTTAAGCCACATCGAGGAATATTCCGTGCATGCACGCCTTGCCAGCGCGATATGCGCCATGTTGGCCATCGCCGGAACAACCGCCATTTCCTGGTCCGCCTGGTCCGCTTGGCTTGACCCGGATAGGAGCGAATCCCGGGTCAACTCCGTTGGCGTGCTGCTACCTCCCGACGCTGCCCCGCTCGAATACCAGGTATTCACCAGTTTCAAGGCCGAGAACCGCTACCTGGATATGGCCACCTCCCATTACCAGGTGGTCGGCCACGATTACGCGCTGGTCAACGAACCGCTGGTGCGCATGGACCGGAACTACAACATGCTGCCCGCTGCAGCGACGCGGTGGGAGGTGTCCGATGACGGGCTCACATGGACCTTCTACCTTCAACCCGACCTGATCTTTGCCGACGGCCATCCACTAACAGCCTACGACTTCGAGGACACCTTCAAACGGTGGGCGGACCCTGCCACGGGATTCGATCTCGAATGGTTCTACCGATCGATCAAGCATTGGGGAGCGGTCGTTGCCGGAAAGCTGCCCCTCGATTCTCTGGGTGTCAAGGCGTTGGACGATCACACCATTGCGTTTGCTACCGAAGATCCCACACCCTACTTGCCCCTGATCCTGACCTTCAGCTGGGTAACGCCCTCACACCTGTACGAGAAGTACGGTCCAGGCTGGTCGACCAGGCCGGAAACACTGATGGGCAGCGGCCCCTTCAAGCTGGTGGAATGGTCCAAGCTGAATCGCATCGTGCTAGAGCCGAATCCCCACTACCGGGGTCCTCACAAGCCCTACCTTGAGCGGGTGGTCACCAGGCTGTTTAACGCGGCGGTCCCGCCGCCGATGCTTTCGTCCTACGAGGCAGGGGACGCGGACCACGTCATTTTGTCACACCAGGCGGAAATCAACCGGGTCAGAACCGATTCAAGGCTCAGGGATCAGTTGGACACCTATATGGCCTTCGGTACCTCCTACCTGATGATGGACACCTTCAAACCGCCCTTCAATGATTTACGGGTGAGGCTGGCATTCAGCCATGCCATCGACAACGATGCCCTGGTTGGGTCCGCCCTTCGGGGGATTGCCGTTCCCGCGGCGTCGATGCTTCCCGATGGGTTTCCCGCGGCCAATCCCAGGGAACTCGCGCCTATTCAGCGGTACGACCCGGTCCGGGCGAGAAAGTTGCTGTCGGAAGCCGGCTATCCGGACGGAAGGGGATTTCCTCACACCGTGATGTGGATCAGGGGGACCAACCTTCAGGGGGGAGAGGCGCCGCAGGCGGTACAGGCCATGCTGAAGCATAACCTGAATATCGACGTCGGCGTGCAGAATACCGAGGCCAAACTGTTCATGGAGACCATGTACCAGGGTAACATCGCCTTCGCCATGATCCCCTACGGGTACGACTACATGGATCCCAGCAACCTGCTTGGCATCTGGCTATCAACGGGCCGCCATGCCTGGTACAACGAACGTTTCGAATCCATCATGGCCTTCGCCAATCACCTGATCGGCGACCCGGCGCGACGCATTGCGCTGTACCATGAGGCTGAACGCATACTGGTCGAAGACGTGGCCGGCATTTTCCTCTGGCACAGTCAGTACAACGAATTGTGGAAACCCCATCTGCGCGCAGAGGCACTGGAGCGTAACGACCGGGGCGGATACGCGATTCGCGTCGACAAGATGCTCAACCTGTCTACGACGCTGTATGTTACGAGAGATGTTCTGGACGGGGAGGGCAGGGACAGACACAAGGGGCTGTGGCACTGGCTGTTCGGATCCAGCGGCCCGGGGTCATTCGGTAGTTATAGATACGCAGAAACGACTTCTGAGACCAGTCTGCCTTAACGCGGTCACAGGGCCGCGTCCTGGCTATCGCCCGCGGGGTCGGCGGATACCTTCGAGCTTTTGAAAACCTTCCGGACGGCGGATACTCCAGCACCCTCTTCCACATTGTATCCCAGTTTGTTCAGAGCCTTTTCCAGCGCCGAAATCGTGTGTTGCACGTGCTCCGGGACCGCCATGAAGCCCATGGTACCGATGCGGCCGAGGCTGCTGATCGCGATACCGTGATCTTCGAGGAGGATCCGGTGCAACTCGGTCATATCGAGGTGATCCGGCAATGGGGGCCAGGCGATGCGGGTCGCCATGGGTGCGGCCGAAGCTTCGCTCTTGGCCACGATACCCAGTCCCAGTGCACGGAGTGCGGCGTGCACCGCCCTGGACGCGACGTAATGGCGGCGGTAAACGTGCTCAGGCCCCTCGTCCATGATCGCCTTCAACGACGCGTGCAGTCCAACTACCAGGGTGTATGACGGAGCGGGGCCGTGGGCGGGCCAGTCCCGTGGATGGGGTTCTCGTGCACGCGGAACGCCTGCCTTGTCGAACGTGCTGTACCCCAGCGTGGCGCCGCCGTCCATGCCATAACGTCGCCAGGAGTGGAGATCGAGGCACATGGCGCGTGGCGCGCTGCGCAGGTTTTCGATCCTATCCCAGGCCTTTTCACTGGCTATTACTATCGCCAGGCCCTGCGGCGCGTTCAGGCACTTCTGGGTCGTGGTGACCAGCAGATCGATGCCCCAGTCGTCGACGCGCACCTCGATTCCTCCGAAGGAAGACACGCAGTCCACCATGTAGATCACGTGGGGAAACTCGTTCTTCAGCATGCGCCCGACTGCCTCGATTGGATTCAGTGTGCCGGTCGTGGTCTCGCAGTGAACCAGCGCGACCTGTTTGATTCCCGGGTCGCCGAGGAGGTGCCCGCGAATCGTTTCCGGGTCGACCGACTGCCCTTCCTCCAGGGCGATCTCGGTCGTATCACCGCCCGCGAACCTCGCCAACTCCGACAGAAGCCGGCCAAAGGAACCGGCGTTGACCGTCAGTACACGGTCACCGGACTCGACCGTACTGAGCATGGCCGCTTCAAGGCCGTACACGGCTGATCCTGGTATGAGCATGGGGCCGTTTTGGGTATTCATCAGTTGCCTGAGCATGAGGCAGGTCTCTTTTTCGACCTCGGGATAATGGGAATAATAGATTGGTTCTACGAGCTGTTTCCCGATTGCCGCCAGGCACGCAGGTGAAAGGGGCGTCTGCCCGCAGCTCATATTGATACGCTGTTTCACCGGTATGGAAGTGCGTTCTCCAGCCATGTCCTTCCTCCCTGCCTGCCCTCATTCTTTTCCAATGTAAACCTTGCTCCACATCAGGTTTCCGACCGTGCCGTCAAGCCGCCTGGAGTATCCCTTCACCCAGGGCTTTCGCAGGCCGTAACTGATCGGATGGTAGACGAACGCGCCTCCGTAGTCGGAGACAAGGATCCTCTCGGCCTGCTTGTACAGCTCCGTGCGCCGGGCAGGATCGGTTTCCCCGATCGCCCGGTCCACGATATCGTCAAATGCCGGATGGGCCCAATCCTGGCGCTGGGCCCCCCGCGGCCGTGAATGCCAGGTCATGTCCAGCATGTTCCGAGGGTCCAGGTAATCCGCTCCCCAGGCGATGAATCCGAGGGGAATCCGCCAGTCGAATAGGGCGTTCATGTAGGAACCCATATCGGCGCTGCGAAAGGTGATGTTCACCCCGAGGTGATTCCGCAACATGCCCTGGACCGCCTCGGCAATTCGGCGGGTGATGGGATCGGGCGCCCTCAGCCACGTTTCCACGGTGGGGAATCCGCGACCACGCGGGAAGCCGGCCTCCGCCATGAGCTCCCTGGCCCGTTCCGGATCATAGCCCTGGATCGCCTTGGACTCCGTACCGGCGTAGGCGTCGAATCCCGGCGGTATCATCGAATAGGCCGGAATACCCGCTTCTCCAAGAATCACACGGCAGATCGACTCGCGATCGATGACGCGGGTGAAGGCTTCCCGGACACGGACATCATCGAAGGGGGGTTCCCTGGATCTGAAAATAAAGTACCATGTGGAATAGCTTTGAGAACGGACGATTTCCCTGCTCAGCAGGGGGTCGTTCTGAATACGGCGCAATTCCGCCAGATCAACCGCTTCCATGTCCACCTCGTTGTTTTCGTACGGCAGAATATTGGCCACCGCGGCTTCGCGGAACAACTGGACGACCTGCTCCAGAAAGGGTTGGTGGGGACCGTTGTACATCGGATCCGGCACATAGGTGATATGGCTGCCACTGATCCATTCGGTCACTTTGAACCCGCTGTTGGTGACGATATGCCCCTGTTCAGTCCATTTGCGGCCATACTTTTCCACTGCCCAGCGAGGCGCAGGAAACGTGTCCGGAAATGATATGATATACAACAGGTAGGGCGTCGGCTGTTCGGTTTCAATGACCAGGGTCAGGTCGTCGAGGGCGCGCACGCCCAGCTCTTCGACATCCTTGATCCGCCCCTGGTTGATTGCCCGGGCGTTCTTGAAATCGTAGTAGAAATTCGCGTAGATGTTTCCCGACGCGGGATCGATATTTCGCCTGAAGGTGTAGACGAAATCGTGCGCGGTGACCGGACGGCCGTCGCTCCACCGGGCTCCGGGCCGCAGGTAAAAGGTCCATGTCAAGCCATCCGGTGAACGTTCGAAGCGTTCCGCCGCGCCTGGAATCGGCTGCATGAACTCATCGCGCCACATCAACATCTCGAAGGGTCTCAGTACCGCCCCTTCGTCATCATAGGGGTGGATGCCGGAATCGAGGCTGCGGGGCTCCATGTTCATCAGGCGAATAACCTGACGGGAAAGGGGAGCGGCATCCGCAGGCATGATTTTGCCCACCGAATTCTTCCGCTGGTTCTGGCCGGGAGATACGGAGACGAATACCAGGTTCGCCAGGACAGCGATCAGGGGGATCAACAAACGCACCGGACGCATGGGGACGCCTTCCGGAAATACGTGGGTAGGTATGTAAGACGTAAGTCAGGGTTGGATGCCGAAGCGCTTCTTTTAGCCGTCCCGCAACCCTTTGAAACAGTGAAGGATACAGGTTGTATTTAATCTGTTGTAACAACCAGCACAAGGATTTTTACCTTGTACCGGTACCCCGCCGTACAGCACAAGATCGTCCGCGTAAACATAAATCGCGCCCTGTCCGTAGGGATGGGGGGTAGAAAATGCCTTTATTGTTGGAAGCATGCAATAAAGGGGTAAATTTCTGTATGTAATTCCTTATTCTTTCCATCTAAAGGAAACACTTTTGTTAATTACCAGCGCAGGTAAATCAGGGTCACGCCACGGCCTTAAAAACGTAGGCCCATTGAAACCCAAGCTTAAGGTTTTCACCGAACCAGCCGTGTAACTAACGCTTTCCGTATAAGTGGTCCCACCCGAAATACTCACTTCAAGTGTACCTGTGTAGTCATCGGTGCCTACGATGTTAAAAACAAGCCCTGTTGCCTTGTACATATCCTGCCACCCGCTTGACTCATCCCCTGCCCCAACCGTGACTCGATATAGCCATTTTGGCCCAGCCTGAATACTGATGCTCGGACTTTCGGGACCGTCATTGCCATCTGTTCCACCGTCATTGCCATCTGTTCCACCGTCACCACCTTCACCAACAGTTGAATCGACTACTACCGGAATAAACGGCGGTGGTGGTGGTCCCGGTGGTTCAGGCGTTTTAGGCGCTGGTGGCACTGTCCCGGACTTGTTTGAATGATCGTTTACTGCCGAGAAATAAAACTTCTCCGTGTAACCTGCAAACGGTCCATCTTCGACTATGACCTGTATCCAAAACACCCTCCCCCAGTTGCCATAGTTTTTCCCAACATAAACGTCATCTTTCCACCGAGTTCCTGTGGCAGGTCTTATCTCGTTGTAAAGGTGAGTCTCGTGGCCGGCTTTTTGAAAATGGGGACGTGTTCCACCGTGTTTGGGGACTTGCTCAATTATCACTGTGACCGTACCGTTTATCGGAACATCAGACTCAAATATGAAAGAACTCTTTCTAGAAAAGCCTGTCAGAGTCCTAAACCCCCAATCGTTACTAATATTTCGCAGATTCAGACCTGTGCCATCATCGTTCACGATGGGGATTATCACTGGCAATCTTTTCAGTGTTCTTTCACTGAATTCATCAGTCAGGGCTATTTCAAGGTTTATGGATTTGTTGTCTGAAACATCATCGTCAAAAATTTCGTCAATGATAATGCTCCCCGTATGTTCCCTAACCCCTTCAGGTACGGTAAAACTCTTAAGCCCGTTGAAAACATAATCGGTTCCGTTCACGGCTGATCCGCCCAAAGTTGCCGTGATAGAAGTATTTAACGCCTGTGGGGTTGCGGCTGAAAATGTCATTTTAATATCCAATTCATACCACTTCCCCGCGCCTTCTGGTATACCCGATGTTGGCACTGGTTGCGCCCTAACGGTTATGCCATGAAGTGGGTTTCCTTCCCCATCGTCTGGTACAGGTGGCAAAATCACAACATTAGCCGTTGGTTGATTGTCTTCAAGTGTGGAACTAGTTCCGACCTTTGCTACCCCGCCCGTACCTTTTGCAACCCCATCAGCCCTGATCTTTCTGGTTGTCTGGTAATCAACGTGGGTTGGCGTGTAGGTCAGGTCAAGGTGTTACCGTCCTGGACGAAAAACCCATTTGCCTCGTCACTAAAAGCGTATGTTATTTCGTCATACGTTCCACCAACAGGGACAACCTGAATCATGCTCGTTTCCCCAGCTGGTATCGTACTGGGGGTTACCGTAAACGTCACGTTCGGCGCACTTGCGTCCGGTAAAACTACTACGGAATCAGACGGTGTTGACGTAGTGGTATCAGGTGGGTCAATTACAACTGGGGGATTTTCTTCCCACGGTCCGCCATTCCACGGATAAGTATACGCTTCATCGCCACTGTAGTACGGTGTAGCATACGGTCTGAATTCGATCTTACGTTCCAGCGTCTGACCATTGTAAGAACCACCCTGCACCGTCAACGTCATCGTGACGATTTCTGGTTCCAACGTGTTTGAAGCATCAATTTGCGCACGGGTAGTTCTGTCTAATGCAAATCGGACACGGGTGTTACCGGTATGTCCGAAATAGGTCTGATTCGTAACACCGTTAACATCGCCCTTGCTAAACACCGCATTTATATCTCCGCCCTGAAACGCCGTCCAGCGAAAATCCACTTGTGCGTAACGGACCGCCTGTGGATAGGCAAGGCGCGTAAACCACGTCATCTTGTTTGTAGTGCACCCCAAAATGGGACAACCAGTTAAGGTACAGTTCTGGCTGATGCCATTTTCTGCTCGATCTCGGCCGGAGGTCTGTAGTCCAAGGCTGAGTGCAAGCGCTTACGATTATAAAGCTTGTCGATGATGTAGCCGATACGGGATCGGTTCCGGTCTAAAGCCCAACCGATGCATCTTCTGCTGCAGGCGTCGAGTACTACAGCCAGATAGACCCATTCGCGTGCCAGCTTTATGCAGATGATGTCGGCTACCCACAACTGGTTAAGCCCGGTTACATTCAGCCCCAGGACCAGGTTGGCGTAGGAGGGCCAGGAAAGGGCGAGCTTTGGGATCCTGTCTCGCAGTTCAAGATCCGGATCAGGGCGACCACAACGGCCGCGGTAGTAGCTGGATCGCCCGATGGAGAGTGTCTTGCAGAGCCTGTTGTCCACGGGACAGTCTGAGGCAACCTGCTTCTGCGTGACCAGAGAGATCATGAGCTGCCTCCTTTGCTTCGGACTAAGTGTTGGATCTCCTCTAACCGACTCAAGGATTTTTTAACAGGTCCCATGGTCAGTTGACGGACTTCGCGTCCCAGGGCCGCTATCCGTGCCTCGTCTGAGACCCCCCTGCCGTTGCCGGGGAAGGCCCGCTCACCCAGACGGCGAAGCTGTCGCCGCCACCTGTGGATCAACGTGGGATGGACCTGATGTTCCCGGGCTAACTGTACCTTAAGATTTGCCCGAATCGGCTTCCTGGATGAGTTGGAGTTTGAACTCGCGGGTGTATTGACGGCGTTTCAGAGTCATTTGGTTTAGATGCTTGCGGTACATCTTTGCCTTGATATTCAACAGTAATCCGGGTGTATTGGGCAAAGCTGCTGCAGAGTCCGTCTCGGCGCCGCATTAAATCCTACTAACAGCAGGTCGGGTAGACACTGATGGACCCCTCGCCTGCAGACCAGGGGTTAAACCGGCGTGTTGCCCCGCAGCAGGCAGGCCGCCGTCTTCCGGGCTTCTTCCATGCTTCCGACCTGTCGCCATTCCGGAACGCGCCGTAGGGCGCCAAAGGCCTTCAGCGTGTCCGAAACCGAACCGGATAGACCCAAAACAATCGTCCCGGTTCCCTGTTCTTCGGCAACCAACACGAGTCGTTCGATCACTAGGGCGGCGCTATCGTCGACGTACAGGGTGTCTGAGAAATCAAAGATGACGACCTCATGTTCCTTGATATCTTCACCGATGGCATTAACAAGTTTTTTAGACGAAGCCACCGTAAAACTGCCCCTGAGAGAGACTAGACCAACCCTGGCCAAGTGAGGATCTAGCCCGGAAAATTCCTCGTTCCCTTTGAAATACACGTCATCCAGAAGCGGAACGGAAACTACGCTGTCGAGTTCCAGGTTTTCCAGTCGGTGTGCATGGGCCAATCCCGCGGCGATCAAGCCGACCGCCACCGCGGTGAGGAGGTCGACGAATACCGTCATTCCAAGTGTAAGTAACATGACAAACAGATGTTCCCGTCGCAACTGGAGCATGCGGGTGAGAAACCGCCAGTCGATTATGTCCCATCCGAGCTTCATCATAATACCGGCTAAAACGGCCTGCGGTATCGATTCGACATAGCGCCCCAGTCCCATCAGCAGACCTAACAAAATCACAGCACGTGCAACACCTGATACTCGGGTTGTTCCACCAGCCCGAATGTTGGTCACCGTACTGACCGGACCACCACTGCAGGGGAGACCTCCAATCCACCCCGAGATCATGTTCCCGATCCCCTGACCGATCAGTTCACGGTTGGAATTATGTCGTGTTCCGGTCAGTGAATCGGCGATGAGACAGGATAGGAGGCTATCCACCGAGCCCAACAGAGCGAGAATAAGTGCTGGTTCAACTGCGTATAGTAAAAACTCCGTGGAAGGTAGTTCGAAATGCGGTACCGGCAATCCATAAGGTATCTCTCCGATGTTGGGCACATCGCCAAACCACAGAATACTCACCATGGAACCAGCCACCAGCGCCGGGAAATGAGCTGACAGGGACCGGGTCAATCGACGTGGCCAGAGAATCATAACTCCGAGCGTAAGCGTGGCTACGGCAAAGGCATCGACGTTAACATGGCCAATCGCCTCCGGTAAAGCCCGCAGGACAACCAGGAAGCCACCCTGTACTACGTGTGAGCCCGCATAGGGCAGGACTTGCATCGAAATCAAGATAATGCCGATACCGGACATTAAACCGGATACCACCACGTACGGCGTATACACTATGAAGCGGCCCAGCCTGGACAAGCCGAGTACAATCTGAATCAACCCGCTGAGTATGATCACGGTAAGGGCTTCGGAAAGCGTTGTCGCGTGGGTTGAGATCACGATCGCCATGGCGATCATGGTTGAAGGGGCTGGACCGGAAATCAAGGTCCTGGTGCCACCGAATACCGTAGTAAAAACACCCACTGCGATTGCACCGTATAGGCCTGAAGCCACCCCCAGTCCCGATGCTACGCCGAAACCCAGGGCAAGGGGAAGTGCTACCACGGCGGACGTAACCCCCCCGGACAGATCTCCCATTAGGGTGTCATAATTGTACATCACCCGATACCACCTTTATGACAGCCAAACAAAGCGAATTGTATAGAATTTAAACAATAGGTAGATCGGATTTGGTATGATGATCTAGCGCATCGTTTAGGCTGATCCACCCTGCCACTACGATGATTTGACGAGCGAGTGACGTACTTGCCATATGGGCAAATTCAGTCATTTCGGTCGGGGGGTTTTCTACTGACTTCTTGATCAAAATCGTTGTCGGGGATGCTGGCGAATATTTTGACAGCGGTTTTCTTGATTTCAGTTTCGTCCTTCGAGTCTCCAACTCATCTGCCGAAACCATGTCGGGAGCACCGAAAATACTGTACATATTGGTGTTTGTAGTGTCTAAGAACTGAACTCATTCATTGGTTAAACCCGTTGAAATCTCGCAGAAACACAATGCACACTTAACCTATGTCAAGTTGATATTATATAAATATATTGATATTTCAATTTTAAAGTAGTATTTATTAACGGTGGATATTACGGTTTATCGTTTGTATGCCTGGGACACTCGTCATGAGTGACGGTTTTGAATTGAGAAGTGTCTTAATGGGGGTTATAGTAGGATGTTGGTTGGCTTGACTCGTGGTTATATTCTCGCGGGTCAACACGTCATCGCTTCAGAAACACACACCCTAAGGCTCATTCCTGGTAGATTACTGCACACGATTGCTGTTGGTGATATTCGCAATACAGCCGGGGCGCGGCCTGATGGTCCATGGGTCAACATCTACAGAGTGAACGGGACTCAGATGCTTTGGACATGGTCCTATAATGCTTCACGATCGAGCCTGTAAACGAAGAAGATGGCGCCAGGTGGTTTTCTGGTCGAAGCAGAGATATTGAACCTGACTGAACTCGATCTGGAGAAAATCGAATTGGAGTTGGAGGATATCAAATTGGGGATGATGCTGTGCGGCGTGGATACCAACTAAGTTGGTTGACTGCTTCAGCGAGGTACGACCGGGCGGGGAGGGGTGTGTTCCGCTGGTGAGCGGTATCACGAGGTTCTAACTAAAACAAGATATCACTGAATGGTACGTACAGATTTTGGGTCACGGATCGGGATTCCACGTTGACGGAACCAAACCTGAAGGTAGTAGTAAATCGGGAAATCCCATAACAGCCGATTGGGATCAATTGTACTGTACGGACCATTAGGATTGGACCGCAAGCAAATACTAATTACGCGCGAATGCCAGGAAGTCCAGTCCACCAGTCATTCGTTTAATTCAATGGAGGCTAGTGACTTTCGAACTTCCTGTTCCGTATGTAAAAGCGACTCAAGTGCCTCAACCACAGCTTCAAATTGTTCTGGTTGCCATCGTTCGGACACCTTAAGCGCGTACTGGCTCATTGTTTGCCTGAACCGATCCGTCGGTTCCAGTCCCAGTTCGGTCAACTCGCAGATCACAGCTCTTCGGTCTTTCGGATCCGAGACGCGTCTAATCAGCTTCTTCTGTACGAGGCGATCCACCATGGGTGTTGTGGCGGAAAGGGTACTTCCCAGATGGTCGGCGATCTGACCCATCCGCATTGGCCCGCTATAACTTAGCGCGATCAGGGTATTGATCTGAGACACGGTCATTTCAAATCCCCGCCACTCATTGAATCGACCGCTGCACATCTGTCGATTCAGGTGATCAACCACTTTCATGTATCTCTCAAACAGTACCATTAGGAATGTTTTCCTGTATGTTCCTGAATCCAGTACCCAGCTAGAGGCGTGGAAATGGCATGAGGATTTCTCTAACTGATGATTTTGTTAATATACCGGATTTAGTGTGAACCTTAGGTGAATTAATCACTCTTTTAAATGAACTTTGCGTGATATATGCTTGAGAAATACCATATCACTATTAGGAAACGCCTTCTGTTATCCTCACAGAATCAACCGAATGGAACGGATTTCAACTTTAATGTAAATTTAGCTCCTCCAACCCTAACGCTCTAACGGATAAGACTGGCTGACCAGATATCCCAAAGTACCACTATAATCAGAAATATACAAAATATAATACTTATAATATATAACATTCAATGGGAAATCTTCGAGGTTAATCTTTGACTTGATCTGAATTTCGATGAAATCTGCACTG
The DNA here is from genome assembly GCA_965262815.1 of bacterium. GTDB lineage: Bacteria > JAAXHH01 > JAAXHH01 > JAAXHH01 > JAAXHH01 > JAAXHH01. The sequence goes on from OZ253560.1 coordinate 2,488,785, forward strand.
AATCTTTTATTCATAAGTAGTCGATTAGTTGAATGATTGTGCAACTTTAACGTAAAGATGGGTGAATTACCATGGAAGATGGCGGTAGAAATAGACTGACAGACAGGTACGTGTTCGTCCTGGTACAATTGAATCGTTTGATGTACGGGGGACGTTTGGGTGAACTTAAAAAACTGAACTTGAATGTACTCCAGATGCACACTGTGATCATGCTTAACTACCACGGGGCTCAGCGAATGGGTGCCATCGCCGATTACCTGGGCTGTCCGTTTTCACGCGCGACGACCATAGCGAACCACTTGGTAAGCAAGAACTATGTGCAATGAGATTCGGATCCAAATGATCGCAGAGTTGTAGTCTGCGAACTGACGGATCAGGGACGGGAGGCTGCAGAACGGTTCTTAGGTCTCGTGAAACAGCGTGCGCTCAAAGTTGTAAACCAGTGGGATCTGGACCAACATGAATCTGTTGTGAAGACCCTCGAATTACTCTGGAGCTCAGAAGAGAAAGTCCACGGATCAATTCGTCCAGTTCGACTTCCCGAGTAGGCCGGAGGACAGGTTCCCATTCACCGAACCGGGTCAGCTTCATTTCTGAAGTTACCCCGATTTCGTGGACGTTTTAAGATTTGGGATACAGGCGGTTTTCTTGAACCTCCTTTTGACTTCAAATTCACAACACAGTTAAGGTTTAGGAGGTTCCTATCGTAATACACGTTCCAGGGATACAACTATAGGTCGTTGTAAAGATTTTCATTTCTTAGCAAAGTTCAGTATCAGTCCATTTACTGGTGTCGTAGGAGAAAGTAATCCGTGGAGTTTAACAGAATGAGCAGAGGTCTTTAGACACCATATGTAATAACATTTAAAGGAAATTTGGATATTTACGTTTGACGGCGCAAGGGAGTATATCAATACGAATATCCCCCTAAACCCCTTATTCGTAGGTGTTTGTGGGACATTGAGTTGTTAGGGGGTTTTGTTTACGGGGGTGTTCAGATTTAAGGTTGGAATGCCGAAGCGCGGATTCGAACCGCGACGGGATTTCTCCCACTGCCCCCTCAAGACAGCGTGTCTACCAATTCCACCACTTCGGCGTCACGTCAACTCGCCGGCAGAAGGACTGCCAGACGATGGCGATGGCTGACGACACTAGGGCGAGGCCCCGTCTTCTCAAGGAAAGTCTGCCTGGGACGGGTCGGCCGCGGGAGCGGCGGGCAGGCCCGATTCCACATCGGGCAATCCCTGGGCGGGGGACGCCTGCTGGTTTCTCAGGGCTTCTTCCTGGATTATACTGCGCGAGCGCTGCGCATCGTCCGGGACCAGGTTCAGACCGATGACAATCAGCATATAAAGCGTCGCCAGTATAGTCGTCGCCTTACTGAGGAAAGTCGCGGCTCCCCGGCCACCGAACATCTGGCCGGTCATGCCGCCGGAAGGACCACCCGCACCGAATGCGCTCGATAATCCTCCGCCCTTTCCGGATTGCAACAGGACAGACAGGATCAAAACAATACAAACCAGTACGTGGATAGTGACTACGGAGGTAAACACGGTGTTTATCCTTCAGTTAGCGGACGGCTGTAGCCCGACAGGCTACGTTAGCCGCCGTCGATTCCCAGTCCGGCCCGGACGATTGACTCAAATGACGAGGCATCCAGGCTGGCTCCTCCCACGAGCGCTCCATCAATGTGCGGTTTGGCAAGGAGGGCGCCCGCGTTTTCCGGTTTGACGCTTCCGCCGTATTGGATCCGTATTCGGCCGGCAAAGCTATCATCGAACATATCTGCAATAATCGCTCTCAGGTGACCGTGCACCTGGTCCGCCTGTTCGGGGGTAGCTACGCTACCGGTACCTATCGCCCAGACCGGCTCGTAAGCCAGGACGAGATCGTCGGCCGTTTCGGGTTCTGTACCTTCAAGGCCCTTGCGGACCTGTTCACCAACTACCGACTCCGTTTGACCGGCTTCTCGTTCCTCAAAGGTCTCGCCGACGCAGAAGATAGGGGTGAGCCCGGCGGAAATCGCCGATCTTACCTTCTGATTGACGGATTCGTTCGTTTCACCGAAATGCGTCCGCCTTTCAGAGTGCCCCAATATAACGTACCCGCACCCCGAAGTCAACAGCATTCTGGCGGACACTTCCCCCGTGAACGCGCCTTCCAGCGCCGGGTGCATGTCCTGGGCGCCCAGCGAGATGGAACTGCCGGACAACTGCGTGGCCGCCACGGTCAAATGGGTGAATGGCGGGCACAACACGAGGTCCGCATCCAGGGCAAGCGATTCCGTTCGCTCGATCACATCGGTGACCAGCGACGCGCCATCGACCACGTCGGTATACATTTTCCAGTTGCCGGCGATGATCAACCGGCGTGCCGCTTCTTTCAATTTCACTCCGAGGGGATGCTATCCGAAAAACACCTGGGCGATTTCATACAGTTCCATGTCCACCGTGCGTATCCTGCCGGTCACTTCAGAAAGAGGCACAGTTCCTATCTTCGAGCCCTTCAGCGCCACCATCTTGCCGAAGTCCCCGCTATGCAGCAGATCGGCCGCAGTCACTCCGTATCTCGTTGCCAGCACCCGGTCATAGGGCGTGGGTGAACCCCCACGCTGAACGTGACCCAGGATCGTTACCCGGGTTTCGATGTGGGCCCGGCGTTCGATCTCTGCGCCGACTACTTCCCCGATGCCGCCCAGGCGGACATGGCCGAACTCATCGATATTGTCGTCCTGTGTTACATGGCCCGAGGCGTCTTTCATCGTGAAACCCTCTGCGACGACGACGAGGCTGAAGGTCTTGCCCCGGTCGATGCGCTGCTTGACGAGCGCGCAGACTTCGTCCAGGTCCATGGGTACCTCCGGTATCAATATGCAGTCCGCTCCCCCGGCGATACCCGACTTGATCGCGATCCATCCCGTGTGCCTGCCCATCACCTCGATTACCATCACACGGTGATGGGATTCCGCGGTGGTGTGCAGCCGGTCTATGGCATCGGTTGCTATCGTTACCGCCGTGTCGAAACCGAATGTCATGTCCGTCCCGACGATGTCGTTGTCGATGGTCTTTGGAAGACCTACCATGGGAATGCCCACTTCGTTCAGGGCCGCCGCGGCGCCCAGGGTATCTTCGCCCCCTATGGCGGCCACCGCGTCAAGCCCGAGTCTTTTAACATTTTCCATGATGCGTTCAATGTCGCCTTCGTCCTTCATGGGGTTGGTTCTGGAAGTACCCAGAATTGTGCCGCCCCGGTGCAGTATTCCAGACACGGATACCAGGCTGAGGGGACTGGAATCGTTGTTAATCAGTCCCGCCCACCCGTTGCGAATTCCAACGATCGTCGAACCGTAGGTCTTTATCGACCGCCTCGTCACGGCGCGAATTGCGGCGTTCAGTCCCGGGCAGTCGCCGCCGCCCGTTAATATGCCGATATGCATTTAAAATCTCTTCTCCTGCTGCCTGGAGGGTTAAACGGACGCTGCTCAGGCGCGCGCAATGGTCAGGGCAAATACCCTTTCGGCCCCTTCCAAAATCAAGGATCGGGCGCCGCTGTTAATCGTTGCTCCCGTCGTGAAAACATCGTCGACCAGAACAAGCGAGGATCCACGCACCGCATCAGCACGGATTACGTCGAACACGCCCTCGACATTGGCCGCACGCCCGTCGGGAGTCAACGAGGTCTGGGTAGGAGTATTCCGGTTCCGCACAAGGACGTCTCTCAGGACCGGAATTCCCGTTTCGTCCGATATACCCTGCGCAATGTATTCGCTTTGATTGTACCCGCGTTCCCGTTTCCTCAGGCTATGCAAGGGCACGGGCACAACCGCCATAATATGGGGGAAAGCCGGTTCCCGTTCAACCCTTTTTCCCAACAGGGAACCCAGGAACCGCCCGATGCCGGGGCGGGAACGATACTTGAGCTGGTGGGTAAGATCCTGGAGCGGTGTATTGAATTGGAATCCGGAAAGGGCGCCGTCAAAATAGAAAGTGCGGCCCGGACAGGCTGAACACGGTGACACCGGAGTGGCCAGAGATTGACCGCATCTTTCGCAGTATGGCGCTTCGATCGGAAGCAATCCATGCTCGCAGTCATCACATATGACTGCCCGTTCATCGTAAATCCGGTCTTTGCACAGGGCACAGCATGGTGGATAAACCAGGTCGTAAAACGCATGGACCGTCGTACGTAATATGTTGAAATTAATAGACATGATACATGAATAGTGCACCGAGACAAGTAGCGTTGTCCATTGATAGGTGCACGATGCGTTCCCTGGCAGACGTCCGCGTCCACCAACCCGGGTCGTACCCGGTACTATCGCGGGCGCCGGGGTTGATTTCGTCCCGATCGCTGCCGCGCCTTGTTTCTGAGCCACCCCAGGAGGAGAAATCCCATACCGCACAGCACGATACTGATACCCTGGTTGACGGACAGGGCCGCGCCGCCCAGGTTGCCCAGCGTCATGCTGGCCTCGTAATAACGGAACAGATCCACGACAAACCGGGTAATGGGCTCGGTGATCAGCAGCACGGCGAATAGGAAACCGTCGAATCGAGGCTTTCGGTCGAGCCACAGCAACAGGCCGAACAGCCCGAATCCCAGTACCGCGTTGTAGATCTGGGCGGGATGAAGCGGTGTATCCGGATAGAACGAGCCCGCCGCGCTGAACGCCGGGAAGACGACACCCAGGGCAGACTCGGTGGGAAGTCCGAAACAGCAACCGTTTAAGTAACAACCTACGCGGCTGATTCCGATACCCAGGGCGATGCTCGGCACGAAGGCGTCGCAGGCCTTCCAGACGGACAATCTTTTCCAGCGCAGATACAGGACGGAAACCAGGACAGCCGCGATGAATCCGCCGTACATGGTCAGACCGGTCAAACCGATCGCGCCGGAACTCTGGAATGGGCTGATGATATCCAGGGGGTTCGCGCTGAACTCGTTCCAGTGGGGTATGACGTACATGACCCTTGCCCCGATGATGCCGGCAAGCATAATGAGCAGGCACATGTTTATCATCTGGTTCTGATTCAAACCCCGTTCCCTGGACCGCTTCAGCGCCAGTATTATACCCACCATGAAAGAGATGGCCAGCAACAGGCCATAGGTTCGAATGGTCAGTGGACCGAATTCAAACAGTATTGGATACATGTGCTTTCCTTGTTTGCGGCGGACCGTATTGTTCAGTAGTCAAATCGATGGCGCCAGACATTCAGCAACAGGCCGCATAGAATCAGGCTGGTCAATAAAAAGGAGCCGCCGTAACTGAGAAATGGCAGGGGTACGCCGGCGATCGGCAACATACCGACGGCCATCCCCACGTTCATGATCACGTGAAAGGTGAAAACGGACACGCATCCAGCCGCAAGCAGGCTCTGGTACCGGCTTTTGACGTTCATCGCAATATAGATGCCAATGAGTATGAAGACGTAATACAGTCCGAGGACGGCAATCGAACCGACAAAGCCGAATTCCTCGGCGATGACGGAGAAGATGAAATCGGTATGTTGTTCGGGAAGGAACGCCAGGTGGGTCTGTGACCCCTGTAGAAAACCGCGTCCGAGCAGACCGCCCGAACCGATGGCGATTTTGGACTGGATGATCTGGTATCCCGCGCCTTTCGGATCGACCTGGGGATTCAGAAAAGTCTCGACGCGCCGCTGCTGGTAATCATGGAGCGAATCCCAAAGCGGTTCCGCTCCCAGTCCCACGCCCAGATGTGCGACAATCAAGAAGACGGTGACGAATCGCGGCGGCCATTTCAGGTACATGATGCCCGCAACAATCAGTATGAAAACCGACCAGATAATCCAGTTGAACCCGCTCACTACGCTGATTATGACGCCTATTAGCGGGGAAACCATGAGGACCAGTTCGAGCACGCTCAAGCCCGACCAGAGTAGCACGCCGCAGAATATCGCCCCGAAGACGATCGACGTGCCCAGATCGGGTTGAGACAGAATAAAGAAAACGGGCAGGGCGACAATCGTTCCACAGGTGATCATCACCGAGGGCTTGCGGAAATTGGTTCGAGCCTGGGAAAGATACTGGGCCAGCGCCAGTATGACAGCGATCTTCGCCAGTTCCGATGGTTGTATGCCGATGAAACCGAGTCTTATCCACCGACTGGACCCTTTGACTGTATCAGAGGCCAGCACGATGACGAGCAGGATCAGCACCAGTACGAAAACGGGTACGGTAATGGCTTGCAGGAACCGGATGGGCAACACCGAAGTCACGTACATGACGCCAATGCCGACCAGGAACCACATGGACTGCAGCATGTACCGGGACATTCCGATGACGGTCTCATCCCTTGTAGCGCTGTAGATCACGACAATGCCGATCACGGACAGCAGGATGGATACGATGACCAGCGTACGGTTTAAGTGATTTTCCATGGGTGATCAGCGCATTCGCAAGTTTACTCAAATACAGCGGTTTCGGGTTCGCGGCGGCCCGCAACGGGTTGGCGTTCCAGGGAAAGATACGCATCGATAACCTGGCGTACGACGGGCACGGCCGAGCCCGAAGGCGCATTTTCCATGATCGCCGCCACGGCGATGCGGGGTGAATCAGCCGGAGCGTACCCGACAAACCAGGAGTGGTCCAGGCCGTGCGGATTCTCCGCGGTGCCTGTCTTGCCCGCCACTTGCGCGTACGGCAGGGACACTCTCTTTGCGGTTCCTTCATTAACGACGGCGATCAGGGCGTCTTGAATCAAGTGCAGTGTTTCCTGGGATATGGGCAGCCGGTCCTTGATTGTCGGCACTCCGGTTTCCAGCGTCTCCCCTTCGGCGGACTCTACCCGGTCGAGTATGTGGGGACTGAAAAGCACGCCTCCGTTCGCCACCGCGGCAGTCATGACCGCCATTTGCAGTGGAGTAACGAGTAATTCGCCCTGTCCAATGGCCAGGTTCAGCATCTTACCGGGTGTCCAGGGACGGTCCTTCGCCGGATCGTAATAGGTGGAATCGGGTACCAGCCCGCGCTGTTCCCCTCCCGTATCGAAGCCGGTGTGGGTTCCAAGGCCGAAACCTCGCGCGTACCGCCCCCAGAGATCCAATCCAAGGAGGTGCCCTACCTGGTAGAAGTAAACATCGCAGGAACGGGCCATTGCTTCCCTGAACGGCAACGCGCCGTGACCAGTGGTCCAACACCCCGCCCACCGTCTTCCGAAGCGGTATCCGGCGTTGCATGAGCGCATAACTTTCGTCGTCGTGACCAGTTCTTCTTCCAGCGCGGCGGCGGCCGTAACGATTTTCATCGTCGAGGCCGGGGGATACTGCCCGTCCCGGGTTCGATCCAGCAGGGGCATGAGCGGATGGTTGCGAAGCGTATCCCAAGCGTCCTGAGAAATCCCGTCCGCAAACAGATTGGGGTCATATCCGGGCCTGCTGACGATCGCGATCACGGCGCCGCTCATGGGATCCATCGCCACCAGCGCTCCTGCCAGGCTATCGGGAATAGCCGCTTCGGCCACGGATTGTATCCTGGTATCCAGAGTCAGAATGACGTTGTTACCCGATTGCGGCAGCAGGACCGGCAGGCCGGGCAACGGTCCGAGCTCTTCACCGCGGGCGTTTACCTCCATGTACTCCAGGCCGTTCTGTCCCCGAAGATGCTGTTCAAAGGCTTTTTCCACACCCAGTTTGCCGATGATATCGCCGGATCGATACCCATCGTCCTCCAGTTCTTCGAGTTCCTGTCGATTCACCTCGGACACGTAACCGAGCACGTGGCTCGCCAGATTACCCATGCCATACATCCTGCTGGGCGTGATCTGAACGATTACTCCGGGCAAATCGAGCAGGTGTTCTTCCACCCGGGACACGATTTCAAAGGAAACATCCCGCTGAACCGGTGTCGGATTAAACCGGTTCAGGGCCGGATCGCGTATTCGCTTCCGAATGGCCACGACATCCTGTCCGGTCAGTTCACCCAGGTAATCCACGGTTTCGTCGGAAGTCTCGAAAGGAGCGGCTGCGATGGTATGGGAAGCCCTGTTCTCCGCCAGAACCACGCCATTGCGGTCCAGGATCAATCCACGCGGCGCCTCCAAAACGACGGGCCGAATCCTGTTCCGTTCCGAATGGGCCCGGTACTCCTCGCCCGAAATGACTTGAAAATAGAACAGGCGGACGGCTAAAAACAGAAAAAGGGCGGTTACTATACCGATGAACAGGTACAGCTGGCTCCTGTGCGTGGAAAAGTCACTCTGGGAATAGCCACCGGACATTGATCTGTCCCTGTCGATAGGTCAAAACGATTATAAGCGCTACAGCTACCATGAGCGTGTAGAGCATTGAGGGCAGCGATATCGTTGCCAATATGTAGCCCGATTCAGTAAACTGGAATCGGGTATATACGAGCCAGTACATGGCGGCATGGACCATGCTGGAGGCCATCAGGGTGAGCAGCAACGTGGACAAGCTGTCCCTGTAAAGCGTGTTCCCGACAATGCCCACACCGTATGCCACCAGGGAGTTGCACAGGGCGTTGAGTCCCAGATTGCCAGGCGCGCCGTTGAAATCCTCCAGCAGTCCTACGCTGAATCCCAGTATCGTCCCTGCGAAAGCTCCCGATCCCATCGCACCGTAGATCAGAAACATGAGTACGAAATCGGGCCTGATACCCCTGATGGCGATTTCGTGTCCCCATGTGCTATCGATTACAAACGCCAGAAATAGTAGGATAGCGTGTTTTAAGTGCATTGAAATGCTGGATCATATTCCCCGGTTCGACTAAACTGTGGTTATTGAACCAGTACTGAGTCAATTGCGCTTGTAACGTCTCTGTCGATGATGACAAACACTTCCTCCAGACGATTCAGTTCCACCGCCGGGGCTATGGATACCTGTTTAAAAAGGTTCCTGCTCCCCAGCTTGATCTGGCTGATCCTGCCCACCGGCAATCCAGATGGATAGGTTTCGCCCAAGCCGGATGTCACCACGCGATCTCCCAGCCGGACGCTGGCCCGCAACGGCACCTGCATCAGCAGTTCGTCACCCTGGTAGCGGATAATACCCTGCTCCCGGCTGCGCTGGACCAGTCCGCTGATCCGGCAGTTTCTGTCGGTCAACAATTGGACGAACGACGAGTTCCGGCCTACTTCGATGATTCTTCCCAGGACGCCGTCTTCCATGACTACGGCCATGTACTTGCGGATCTGATCGGAACGACCGACATCAATGACAATGGTGTTCAATCCCTGGTCGGTGTTCCAGCCAATGACTTCGGCGGGAATATAGGTGTATTGCCTTTTGTCCTTCAGGCTCAGCAATCCGCGCAGCCGCTGGTTTTCGATTCGGCGTTCCTCGAGGTCGGCCGTCTGCAATTGCATTTGCACGAGTTTCTGGCGCAGGAGCTGGTTTTCGGATTTCAGGTTGAAATAGGATGGGATGAAGGCGAAAGCCTCCTGAACCGGCGTGAGCACCATCAGCCAGACGACCCGCATAATACTGACCTGACTCGGAGGGGACGCCGTCAGCAGCACGATCGAGATGACCATGGCCAGGGCGAACGCGGTGTTCTGTCGATGGTGATACAGGGCGAAAAAAAACCGAAACATGCTAGTCTTTCAAGACGCTCAGCATCTTCTCATAGGCGGCAAAGTTCTCAATGATCTTTCCGGCGCCTCTAACCACCGAGGTCATGGGTTCGTCATCGAGCCTTACCGGCAGCTTGGTTTCCTTTGTTATCTGCCTGTCCAGGCCGGGCAGGCGGGATCCGCCGCCGCTTATGATGATGCCTCGATCGATAATATCCGCCGCCAGTTCCGCCGGGATCAGTTCCAGGGTCTGCCTGACCGCCATGATCACCCCGTCAAGCGGCTGTGAAAGTACCCTGCGGATCGCCAGGGAATCGACCACGACAGACCGTGGTATTCTATCGATCAGATCGAGCCCCTTGACGGTCATCTCGATTTCCTTGTCATACACGGGATAGGCCGATCCCAGTTTCCACTTGATCTGTTCGGCCATGTTGAAACCGATCTGAAGGTTGCAGTCGTTTTTCATGTGGTTGATGATCGCCTCGTCCATTTCATCGCCGCCGATGCGAACGGACTTGGCCGTTACGATACCGCCGAGTGAAATAACGGCGATCTCGGAAGTTCCGCCACCGATGTCGATGATCATGCTGCCCACCGGTTCTTCCACGGGCAATGAGCACCCAATCGCGGCCGCCATGGGTTCGGATATCAACAACACTTCCTTTGCGCCTGCCCGCTCCGCGGAGTCGCGCACCGCTCTCATTTCTACATCGGTCACACCGGATGGAATACAGGCCACGACGCGAGGGCGTATGAAGAAAGAGTTCTTGAGCACCTTGCGGATAAAGTACCGAATCATGGCTTCCGTGTATTCGAAGTCCGCGATCACACCATCGCGCAACGGCCTGTGCGCCTTGAGATCAGGCGGTTCCCTGCCAAGCATGACCTTGGCCTCGGCTCCGACGGCAACCACTTTTCCTGTCTTGGTATTGACGGCAACCACGGAAGGTTCGTTGATTACGATGCCTCTCCCGCGAACATATACAAGTGTATTGGCCGTACCCAGATCGATGCCGATATCATTGGAAAAGAAATCAGGCAGGGATAAACGCATTTTACGACTCCTTAATCCCTTCGAGAACTAACAGGCGGTTCGGCAGGCTGCCGCCCATAACTTAAGCCAGCAAACGTTTCAAATCGGTCAGATGACGATGGGGCACATTCATTTCACCCAGATCGCAACGGTCGTGCCCTGGACCGTGATAATCCGATCCACCCGTGGTAACCAGTCCGTACTTCGACGCCAGTTGTCCGTAAAAACGACGCGCCGTTTCGGTGTGATCCGGATGGATCACCTCCAGGCCATCCAGGCCCGATTCGACAAATCCGGGTATCAGTTCGTCCCGTCGAAGGGACCCCGGATGGGCGAGCACCGCCAGGCCGCCCGCCTTGTGTATGATCTGAATCGCGTCTCCCACCGCGAAATAGATCTTGGGCATGTAGGCGGGTGCGTGATTGCCCAGGTACCGGGAAAAGGCGTCCTGTATCGATTCAGCGTAGTTGTTTCCCACCAGCGCGCGGGCGATATGGGGCCTGCCAACGCTGGTTCTGTTGTCCTGCGTATGGGCGATTACCGACTCCAGCGTGAGCGGCACGCCCAGGTCGTTGAGTTTCTGTACGATTCCCTTCGCACGCGTCAGCCTGTGCGTCCTGAACGATTCCAGGTACGACAACATCTCCTCATTCGCGGAATCGAAGCAATAACCCAGGATATGCACATCGGAAAAGCCTTCCCGCGCACTGAGTTCCACGCCGGGAACGATCTCCAGATCCTGCGAGGTGATTCGCCGCGCACGCTCAACGCCTTCAACCGCGTCGTGGTCCGTTATCGCCAGGGCCCGAAGACCGGCGCAACGGGCTTTTGAAACGAGTTCCTCCGGGGAGTGAACGCCGTCCGAGCAGTCGCTGTGGGCGTGAAGATCAATATAGCACACGTCGCTCATCCCGCACAAATCATTTCGAGATTTCGATTCAGTCTTCCGATCATGTCCTCGTAGTTGTGCTGTTTGTTCTTTTCTTTTTCGACTACTTCCGCCGGCGCCTTCTGAACGAACTGCCCGTTCAATAGGCGTTTCCTGACCTTTACCAGTTCCTGCTCGACGCGGGTCCGCTCCTTCGAAAGACGTTCCGTTTCAATTTCCAGATCGATCAAGCCGCTGAGGGGAATGTAGAACTCCAGTCCCCGGAGCACACCGGACGCGCAGCCCGCTGGCCGAGCCGCTTCTTCTGGCGCTATTACCAGGGTGCACCTGGCAAGGGCATTTACCGTATCGGCCTGTTGGGAGAGGATGTCCACAATTCCGCTGTCGCCGACCTGGCAGTACACCGTCATTTCCTGGGTGGGATGAACCCGGAAGTCGGCGCGGACACCCCGGATGGCCCCGATCAGTTCCTGCACGGACAGCACATCGCGTTCCACGTTCTCCTGAATCCGGTCCGGTTCCACCTCGGGCCAGGGTGATATGACGATACTGGCCGATTCGCGGTCTTCCGTTGATCGAAAAGGCTTCAACTGCTGCCAGATCTCTTCGGTGATGAAGGGCATGAAAGGATGGAAAAGACGTAAAGTCTGTTCCAGTACCAGAAGGGCCGTACGCCGGGCCTGATCTCCGGAATCGACGTCTTCTTCGTTGTAAAGGCGTTGCTTGATCACCTCGAGATACCAGTCGCAGTAGTCGTGCCAGAAAAAGTCGTAAAGCAGCAGGGCCGTCTCGTGAAAAGCATACTGGCCCAGGGACTGCGTCGCCTGTTCGACAGTCCTGGATAGGCGTGATAAAATCCAACGGTCCCAGAGGGTTACGGGATTCCACTGTCCGGATTCCCGCTGCTTCTGATGCATGAGTACCAGCCGCGCGGCGTTCCAGAGCTTGTTCGCGAAATTACGCCCTACTTCGACCTGTTCGTTGGAATAAAGCAAATCCTGGCCATGCGGCGCTATCAGCATCATCGCGTATCTCAGCGCGTCGGTGCCGTAGGTGTCCATGACCTCGAGCGGATCGGGTGAATTGCCGAGCGACTTGCTCAGTTTACGTCCCTTGATATCCCGGACGAGGCTCGTGAGATACACGTCGTCGAAGGGGCGATCGTCCATGAACGTATAGCCCATCATCATCATGCGCACGACCCAGAAGAACAGAATATCGTGACCGGTAACCAGGGTAGACGTTGGATAAAAGGTCTTGAGTTCCTCGGTCCGCTCCGGCCAGCCCATGGTAGAGAAGGGCCACAGGGCGGAAGAAAACCACGTGTCCAGCACGTCTTCGTCCTGGCGCACCGAGCCGTGGCCGCACGCGGCGCAACGTTCCGGTGCATCGAAACCCGTGTGTTCTCTTTCACAGGCGCAACAGTACCAGACCGGTATCCGGTGACCCCACCAGAGCTGCCGCGACAGACACCAGTCCTCGATGTTTTCGAGCCAGTGCCGGTACGTTTTCTCCCAGTGTTCCGGCGTAAACCGCGGCCATCCGTCTTCTTCCAGCGCACGGAGGAGACGCCGGGCCATCGGTCGGGTCTTTAGAAACCACTGTCGGGAGAGCCGGGGTTCGAGGACCGTATCGCAACGCTGGCAGTGTCGGACGGCGTGGACGTGACCATCGACGCGTTCGAGCAGGCCGAGTTCTTCGAGATCTTTCACGATCCTGCGTCTGCAGGCGAACCGGTCCATGCCCCGGTAGGCCGGACCGGCCGCATCGTTCATCACACCGGCCTCGTCCATGATCACGATCGTAGGTAAATCGTGTTTGTTTCCGATGATGAAATCGTTGAAATCGTGGGCTGGCGTTACTTTGACGGCGCCCGTTCCGAATTCCGGGTCGACCAGTTCGGCGTCGGCTATGATCGGGATCGTTCGATCCGTCAGTGGCAGTCTTACGCGCTCGCCGATCAGGTGGGCGTGCCTATCATCTTCCGGATGGACGGCCACGGCCGTATCGCCGAGCATGGTCTCCGGCCTCGTGGTGGCTATGCTGATCCATCCGTCCCCGTTCACGAGGGGGTACCGGATATGCCAGAACGATCCCTGCTCGTCCCGGGGTACGGCCTCCTCGTTGGACAAGGCGGTATTGCAGCGGGGACACCAGTGAATGATGCGATGGCCCCGGTAGATCATCTTTTTCTCGAAAAGCGCGACAAAGACCGTGGTGACCGCCCTGGAAAGCCCTTCGTCCAGGGTAAAACGCTCACGCCTCCAGTCACAGGAGCAGCCGAGTTCCTTCAACTGCCGGACAATGGTACCCCCGTACTGTTCCCTCCATTTCCATGCTTCCTCCACGAATTTTTCCCGGCCTAAGTCCGTCCTTTCGACGCCTTTTTCGGCGAGCATTCTTTCTACCACGACCTGCGTGGCAATGCCCGCGTGATCCGTACCGGGCATCCAGAGCGTTTCAAAGCCCTGCATGCGCCTGAAGCGCACGAGCACATCCTGGACCGTGTTGTTCAGCACATGTCCAAGATGGAGTATGCCCGTAATGTTCGGAGGGGGAATGACGATGGTATAGGGCGGTTTATCCGAAGCGGGATCGGCGTGGAAGAACTGGTTTTCTTCCCAGAACGCGTACCACTTCCGTTCCACGGTCCTGGGATCGTACTGCGGAGACAGGCCCTCGGCCATATCGGTTGTTTCTCCCTGTCGCATCGAAAGTTACAGAATATAACAGGTTATGGATTGGCCGTAATCAGACCGAGCACTGGACGGGATAGACTACGCCCTCCATCGGGACGATATCTTGAAATCGGCGGCACGAATCAGCCAGTTTCAAAATATCGTTCCGACCCGGTCCTGTCAATTTAAATTGACCGGCTCAACCTGCGGGTAAACCGGCCTGTCAGCCGCCGGGGGATTCGGCTGATCAGGAGCCGAAAGCCCGCCTGCGACGCATGTAGGTCGGCACGTCCAGTCCATTGCCGTCGACCGCGTCATCGGAAGGATCTCCAACGGACACCTCTTCCGTCTCGAATCCGTTACGCTTGACCCGCTGGAACGCTGGAGTTTCCAGTTCAGTGGGGCGGTCCGGTTGGAATTTCAGGATGTTGCGGGTCAACATTTCATCCGGGGAGACCAGCGCGTGATCCAGTCCCGTGGCGATCAACGTTACCCGGATCATGCCTTCGAGACTCTCGTCCAGGACGGTCCCCATGATAATGTTGGTATGTCCCGCCGCCGCCTGGATCGTGGTCATCACCTCTTCCACCTCGAAAAGGGTCATGTCCCCTCCGCCGGTGATGTTGAGAAGAATGTCCTTGGCGCCGTCTATTTCCATGTCTTCCAACAGCGGATGTTTCATGGCCCGTTCCGCCGCTTCCAGCGCCCGCTTGTCCCCCGAGGCTTCGCCGGTTCCCATCAGGGCTTCGCCCTTATTCTCCATGGTCGTCTTGATATCGGCAAAGTCGACGTTGATCAGACCTGGCAGCGTAACCAGATCGGAAATGCCTCTTGTGGCCTGCAGCAAGACTTCGTCGGCTACCTTGAGGGCGTCTTTGAAGGACGTGTTACGGCTTACGGCTTCCTTCAGCTTCTGGTTCGGAATGATGACCACCGTATCCACATGCTCCTTCAGCCCGGCGAGTCCGGTTTCGGCGTTCGCCGCCCGCTTGGGCCCCTCAAAAGCAAATGGCTTGGTCACGACCCCGACCGCCAGCACGCCCAGTTCCTTCGCGATCTGCGCGATTACCGGGGCGGCGCCGGTTCCCGTGCCTCCGCCCATACCCGCGGTGATGAAAACCATGTCGATTTCAGTCAGGTGTTCCGCGATGGCGTCCCGGCTTTCCTCCGCGGCCTTACGCCCCACGTCGGGATTGGCCCCTGCGCCGAGTCCACGGGTGATTTCGTGGCCCAGTTGTATCTTGTACTTCACGTTGGAACCGGCCAGGTCCTGGGCGTCCGTATTGGCGACTACAAACTCGACGCCGGGAACGCCGGCCTCAACCATGTGGTTGACCGCGTTTTTACCTGCGCCGCCGACACCGAAGATTTTCATACGAGCAAACAGGCCCGGTTCCGCATCGAAGTCGAATGTAGACATTTTCTGCCTCCGTCAGTTGGTTTAAAAATGATGGTCTACCGAATCATCGCGATCACGAGTGCTGAAATACTACAACATGGCCACGATCCGGCTTTTCATACGACCCAGCCATCCTCCTTCCGTTCCATTGAACCACTCCTTTCCTGACAAGTTGTCCCTGGCGTAGTGCAACAAGCCAATTCCTGTAGCGTACTTGGGTGCGTTCCCCTCCTCTGCAAAGCTCGGAACTTCTTCCGGCACACCTACTTTCGCAGACATGCCAAAGACCTGTTCAGCCAGCTTCGCAATGCCTGGCATCAGGGCGCCGCCACCTGTGATTACGATGCCGGTACCTACCAGGTGTTCGAATCCGCTGTCCCTGATCTCTTTCCGGGCGAGATTAAGAAGCTCCTTGACCCGCGGTCCCACCACGAAAGCCAGTTCTTCCCGCGTGACCTGCCGCGACGCACGGCCGCCGACGCCGGGCACTTCGATCAGGTTGTCCTGTTCCAGCCTGGTGTAGACCGCACTGGCGAAACACTGTTTTATCCTTTCGGCTTCCTCGTGGGGAGTGTGAAGGCCGATGGCGATATCATTCGTAAGGTTCAGTCCTCCAGCCGGGATCACCGACGAATGGCGTATACTTCCATCGCAGAACAAGGCGATATCCGTGGTTCCTCCGCCCAGGTCCACAAGAACGACGCCCAGGTCCTTCTCGTCGCTCGAGAGCACCGCATGGCTCGCGGCGATGGAATCCAGAACGAGTTCCCTTACGTGGAGCCCGGCCTGCCTGATGCATTTGCGTACATTTTGAACGGGGGTGATCGCACCGGTCACGATATGAACCAGGACTTCGAGCCGGACCCCGAACATACCATGGGGGTCGGGGATTCCTCTCTGGTCGTCCACGATGAAATCCTGTGCGAGCACGTGGATAACCTGACGGTCAATCGGAATCCTGAGAGCCGTCGCGGCATCGTACGCGCGGGCTATGTCCTTGCGGGTCACGCCCTGATCCTCGCCGGACGAGATGGCCACGGCGCCCCGGCTGTTAACGCTTTCGATATGCGCGCCGGAAAAACCGACAAAGACCCCGTCCACCTTGACGCCGGCCTCTTTTTCCGCTGCTTCGAGCGCCTGCCTGATCGAAAGGGTGGCCCGGTCCATGTTGACCACGACACCGCGCCTCAGGCCATTGGACGGACTCGTACCCGCGCCCAGGATCTGGATACCGCGATCTGTGCTTTCCCCGATCAGCACGACGGTTTTCGTGGTGCCTATGTCGAGGCCTGCTATGATCTCACCGGCCATGAGCAACTCCTGTTACCGCTACGTTTGTCTATCTCTTGTTCGACCGGACACGATCGGGCGAACAATCACCTGGTCCTTGAACCGCAGATCGATCAGCCGCGTCTTGATCGCATCGGCTTCCAACCGTTTCACCGTTCGTTTCAACATCTCTATCTTCCTGGGATAATGACCGGTTCCGAATCGTATGGCCAATCCACCGTCGACCATGTAGGCGATGGGATCTTCCTGCTGGGAGACGTGAACCTCCGACAGTTCGTCATACAATCCCGGAGACAGTGCTTTCAAAGCCCGCATCAGATAGATTGCGCGGCCTATTTCCGGACTGACAAGCATGGCGTCTCTCAGCGATTCGAAAGTCGGGTCCTGCACGGTCATGGCGTTCAGTGCCGGCTGGCTGCCCGAATCGCCGACCGTGATCACGGGGAGATCAGGCAGCCCCTTTCCCGGCGGCAGCGGGATCAGCTCGGCGCGCTCGGAAACCCCGTAGAGTCGATCCAGCTGTACGAAGGCAATGGGCCGGTGCTCTCTAACCCGCACGACCACGGTATTGGGTAATCGTCGATTCAGCACGACACGTTCGAATCGACGATCCAGCAACAGTCGCCGTTCGGTTTCAGCGAGATTGGCCGACCAGATGTTCCGTCCTCTCACGAGTCCGGAAACCGCGATGATTTCGTCCTTGTCGACGGTCGTGTTTCCCGATACGACAATCGAATCCAGGGCGAACACCGGCGAGGTTTTCGCCCACTCGGACAATACTTGTCCACCCAGGACCAATCCCGTCGTCGCACCGGCGGTGAGCACGGCAGTCGCCAGGCCGAGCAACAACCGGTATATGGGCCGGTTCCGTTTCATATCACACCTGATTTCATGACGCGCACTTCGAGTGCCAGGGTTACACCGGTTCGCTCGAGTACGCGTTCGCGAACCGCGTCAATCAGTCGCAACGCATCCGATGCCGTCGCGCCGCCCTGGTTGATGACGAAATTCGCATGGACGTCGGACACCCTTGCTCCGCCGATCTGAAGTCCCTTGCATTCGGCCGCGTCGATCAGTCGACCGGCCTTGTCGCCCGGAGGATTCCTGAACATGCATCCGGCGCTCTGGTCCGAGGAAGGCTGCGTACGCTTTCGGTATTCTGTAAACGCCCGTATGCGTTCATATACGTTTTCCGATTCATCCAGTGTCAGTCTGAACAAAGCCCCCGTTACGATGCTGGACGGGGCGATGCCGCTCTTCCGGTAGGAAAACCCCGCCTCCGATGCTGGAATCGTCACGATATTACCGGGCGGTTGCAGTAATTCTATAGACTCCAGCGCACTGCCCAGGTCGCTTCCGTGAGCGCCGGCGTTACCTCGGATGGACCCGCCCACCACGCCCGGAATCCCCGTGCAGAACTCAAGTCCGCTCAGACCGGTTGACGCCGACGACCAGGCGAGGCGGGGAAGGCTTATCCCGGCACCGGCATGGATGAATTCGCCTTCCTGTTTCAGATGCCACAGCGTTCCTTCCACCGGGGTCGAACCACGGATTTTAATCACCAGTCCGCGGAATCCGTCATCTGAAAAGAGGATGTTGCTCCCGTTGCCCAGCACCATCCAGGGCATCTCGTGTATCGTTGCCGCGGTGACTATTTCGATCAGTTCCCGCCGAGTTTCCGGCAGGCACAGTACGTCGGCAGGACCGCCGACCCGGTAAGTAGAATGCCGGGCGAGGCCTTCGTTGCGCCGAAGCCGGTCGACGGGTACCAGCCCGCTGAGGATCTCGAAGGTATCCATGGGACTAGACTCCGGGTTCCCGCAGCATGCGGAGAATCTGCCGTCCGACCGTGTCGATGTCACCTGCGCCTAGAGTCAGGACCATGTCTCCAACCTCCAGGTCATCTACTATGGCGTCCGCAACCTGGTTTTTGTCCGGTATGTATTCGATATTCCCACCGGATGCTCTCGATGCCTGTACGATCAGGTCGCCCGACACGTCTCCGGATGGTTTTTCCCGGGAGGGGAATACATCGGTAACGACCGTCCGATATACGGTGGATCGTCCGAGTACGCGGCCAAAATCCCCGGCCAGGATTCGCGTTCGACTGTAAAGGTGCGGTTGGAATATCACGAATATCCGCCTGGATCCCGCGTTCGACAGGGCGAGCAAAGCCGCCTCGATTTCCACCGGGTGATGGGCATAGTCGTCCACCACCCTGATGCCATCAACCTCGCCCATCACTTCGAATCGTCTTTTTAGCCCCCGGTATCCCGCCAGGGCAGCCAGGGTTCGTTCGACCGGTATCTCGAGATGATCGGCCACACCGATGGCCGCCAGGGCGTTGAGCAGATTGCATACGCCCGGTTGAGGCAGTGTCAGCCGGCCGGCCGGTACGTCCCTCACGTGTACGTCGGCAGAGATACTCCATCCTTGCGAAACCACGCCCTCGGCCCGGATACAGGCGTCCCGCGCCTGGCCATAGGTGATCAGCCGGCGGCGCATCGAGGGGCTGATTCTACGCACGCCGGGATCGTCCGCACACACGATCGCGGGCCTGTCTACGGGCACGAGATGAGCAAAGGTGACGAAGGCCTCATCGATGGCATCCTGCGAACCGTAACATTCCATATGATCCGCGTCTATGGATGTGATCACGGCGGTCATCGGGGCCAGCGCATGGAACGAACGATCGTACTCGTCGGCTTCCACGACCATCCACGGTCCGTTTCCGCGCCGCACGTTCGAACCGGTCTCCGTCATGATCCCGCCAATGGCGGCCGTCGGATCCAGGCCGGCGTCGGCCAGTACCTTGACGATCATGGCCGACGTGGAGGTCTTTCCATGGGTACCTGCCACGGCAATGCCCTGAGTACCGCGCGCCAGCGTACCGAGGAGATCCGCGCGGGTAATGGAAAGAAGGCCCTGCCGGCGCGCCGCGGACAGTTCGGGATTGTCCGCCGGTATCGCGGAAGAGTAGACGATGAGGTCGGCACCCGCCACGTTGTCCGGACTGTGCCCGTCGTAGATGGTCGCTCCGAGACCGGAAAGACGTTCCGTCAACGACGTTAGCCGGAGATCGGATCCGCTGACTTCGTATCCATATTCCAGCATCAGTTCACCCATTCCGCTCATGCCTATCCCGCCTATGCCGATGAAGTGCACATGCCGGCATCCATTCAAAGGTTCATGCCGTTCAGTCATACTGAAGTCTCTGTCTGCGGTAAGTCATCCTCGATATATTCAGCAGGATCCCGATGCTCATCATGCAGAACAGCAGCCATGAACCGCCGTAGCTCAGAAAAGGAAGCGGCAGGCCGGTGGTGGGCAGCAGGCCCGTCACCACGCCGATGTTCACGACAACGTGCAGCGAGATGAGGATGGTCAGTCCCGATGCCAGGAAAAAACCAAAGGCGTCGGGCGCCATGCGGGCGATGCGGATCCCCCTCCAGGCGAAAACGACAAAGAGGCCCAGCACCGCCAACGATCCCAGAAACCCGAGTTCTTCTCCGATCACCGCGAATACGAAATCCGTGTGGGGATCGGGTAGGAACAGGAATTTCTGTCGGCTCTGCCCCAGACCGATCCCGAAAATACCCCCCGTACCCAGTCCGATCAGCGCCTGTTGCAGCTGGTAATCCGCGCCTTGCAGGTTGACGGTCTGTTCAACCGAACTGCCGAAGAACCGATCGAAATAGGCCATGAGACGATGCCGGCTGTGCGAGGTCGTGTACAGCTTGAGTAAGAGGACCGGAAGCATGACCGCCCCGGCACCCGCGAGGTGCAGCAGTCGGGCCCGGCCGATATAAAGCATCGCGAACGAAGTGACGGCCAGGACTATGGCGGTACCGTAGTCCGGTTGCAGCACAATCAACAGGCAAGTGGCTCCCACCACGGCCAAGCCGGGCAGTATTCCGATAACAAACCGGTGTAAAACATGCTGGTTCCTATCCAGCCAGTAAGCCAGGTAAACCACCAGGGCGATCTTGATCCCTTCGGCAGGCTGTATGGTCATGGAGAACAGGTTCAGCGTACGCGTAGCTCCCCTGATGGTCATCCCAAGGCCGGGAACAAACACCAGGATCAGAAACACCAGGCCCATGGCCATCCATACCGGGGACCACTTTTTCTGTTTCTGGTAATCCAGGCTGGCGAACAGCACAAGGATGACGATTCCGAGAATCAACCTCACCAGGTAGCGCTTGACGAAGAATCCGCTGTCGCCGGAGAACATCTCTTCGGCGACGGCGGAACTCGCGCTGTATACCATGACCGAGCCCACGCCGAGAAGCAGCAGGGACGAAACCAGTAGGGGAAGATCTATTCGCTGGTGCAACACGGGTTTACCCCTCTACGGGCTCACGGAATGTCGATGAAATGGATTCCACGATGGTTTCCATCCGCATGCCGCGGGAACCCTTGACGAGAATCACGTCGCCATCCCTGATTTCAGAAAGTGCCGCGGACGCCGCCTCGTCGTTGGATGAACAGGCCAGGACGTGAACGGCAGGCATGCCTTCGTCCACCGCGGCTTCGGCGATGGCCCTGGCCTGTTCTCCCACCGTGATGATCAAGTCCGCCACTCCCGCGGCCTGTCTTCCGATCTGCCTGTGCGCCGCCATACCCATTTCGCCCAATTCCAGCATATCCCCCAGAACGGCCAGCTTGCGGCCGCTGGTCGGCGCCAGTGCGCGCAGCGCCGCTTTCATGGACGACGGATTGGCATTGTACGTATCGTCTATCAGGTGTATTCCGCCTATCTTCCGGTATTCCATCCGCATGGCGGTGGGGGTCACCCCTTCCAACGCGCTGGCCAGGGACTCGCCGGCTATTCCAAAGAGTCGGCCCACCGCCACGGCGGCCAGGGCGTTCATGACCTGGTGCTCCCCCATGAGATTGATTCGAAAGTCGGAACCATCCGACAGGGTAAACGAAGATCCGGACAGTTCGGTTCTGGCGGAAGCCAGCCTGACATCTGCCTCGCTGCCGCGGCCGAACGTGATCAACTGCGCCTTGCCGCGGCCGCTTTCCGCCATGACCAGGGAATCGTCCGCGTTCAGTACCGCCGTCCCATCCGGAGGGAGGTGGTCCAGGATCTCGCCCTTGGCCCGGGCAATGCCTTCGATCGAGTCGAAGAATTCGATATGTGCCGGTCCCACGTTTGTAATAACACCCACAGACGGCCGAACCATTCTCGCCAGCCGGTCCAATTCCCCGGCCCGGTTCATCCCCAGCTCGAGGACCGCGGCATCGTGTTCTTTCCCGAGCGAAAACAACGCTTCGGCCACGCCCAGTTGGCTGTTCAGGTTTCCCGGCGTCTTGAAAACCCGGTAGCGCTGCCCGAGCACCGCGGCGATGATGTCCTTGGTCGTGGTCTTCCCACTCGAACCGGTCACCGCGATCAC
The DNA here is from genome assembly GCA_965262815.1 of bacterium. Taxonomy (GTDB): domain Bacteria; phylum JAAXHH01; class JAAXHH01; order JAAXHH01; family JAAXHH01; genus JAAXHH01. The sequence goes on from OZ253560.1 coordinate 2,511,032, forward strand.
GGGCAGGTTGAATTGGCTGCGGTGCCAACGCGCAAAAGCCTGCAGTGCGGTCAGGACATCAGGGACGACTATCCGCGCGCCATCCGGGGATTCCCCGGGGGGCCGTCCATCGTACCATTCGGCCGAGACGAGGGATGCGCAAGCTCCCGCCCGCATGGCTTCCGGGACGAAGTCGTGGCCGTCGAATCGTTCTCCCGCAATGGCCACGAACAGGTTGCCCATTTCGATCCGCCGGGAATCCGAACATACACCCGTGATACGGCCATCCCCCGATTCCGGGTCGGGTGCATACAGTCTACCCCCCATGATACCAGCGATTTCCAGCAGTGTGGGAGCCTTCGCCCCATAGCGATTAGCCATACTGCGCCTCGAGACATTCACGGGCTTTAGTCCGGTCGTCGAACTCGATATTCGATTCGCCCACGATCTGGTAGGCCGTGTCACCCCGGCCGGCGATCAGTACGGTGTCCCCTTCGCCGGCTTCTCTCAGGGCCTTGTGGATCGCTTCCCCTCGGTCCTGGACGATGTGCGACCGGACATTGGGCAGGAGACCGGGCTCGATGTCCCGGATAATGCGATCCGGCGGTTCCGTTCTCGGATTATCGGTCGTCACGATGACCACGTCGGCATGGGTGGACGCCGCACGGGCCATGAGGGGCCGCTTGCCGGGGTCCCGGTCACCGCCACAACCGAAGACAACGGTCAGGTTTCCGCTGGTCCATTCGCGGCAGGCGGTTAGCACGGCGCCCAGCGCATGGGGTGTATGGGCGAAGTCGACGAGCACATTAAAGGGCTGTCCGGCATCGACCCGTTCGAGGCGACCCGGCACCCTCACTCCGGCCATGGCCCGGTTCATCAGTTCGCAGTCAATATCGAATCCCAACCCCACTGAAATCGCCGCCAGCGCATTGTAGGCATTGAACCGGCCCAGTAACGGAAAGGTCACGTTGAAGGGAGGTTCGGAATGAATCTGCGCCTTAAACGTGGTGCGATCCGCATAGAATCCCATCGGCCCTACCCTGTGGACTTCGGCCTTCCTATCCAACCCGAATGACCGGACCGGCGCGCGAGAGGCGTTCCTGAAGTGGTAGAAAGCAGGATCATCCATGTTCAACACGGCGTTGCCATCCTCCTCGAGGTATTCGGAAAAGAGCAGCATCTTGGCTTCCCGGTAGGCGTCGAATGTCTTGTGGTCATCCAGGTGCTCCCGGGAAAGATTCGTAAAGACACCCGCGGTGAATCGAAGATCCGTCAGCCGCTGCCAGACCAGGCTGTGGGATGAAACTTCCATGACGGCAAACGCGCCTCCCCGGTCCTTGATTTTTCTGAAGGTGCGGTGCAGTTCCATGGGATAGGGCGTGGTGTGACTCAGCTTCCAGTCGAGTGTTTTACCCATGAACCGGCTGCCCAGCGTGCCGATTCCACCGACGGCAAAGCCGCATTCCCTGAGCATAGCCTCGACGAGCAGGGATACGGTTGTTTTCCCGTTGGTTCCCGTTATGCCGATAAGGCGCAGGTCGTCCGCCGGATTTCCATAGAACGCGGCGGCCATCTGACCCAACGCCCGGGAGGTGTCCGGGACGATCACCGTAGTCACGCCTTCGAGGGACTCGTCTCTTTCCCGTACCACAACAGCGGCGCCACGATCCACGGCAGTGCCTGAGTAGCGGTGGCCGTCGCGACCCGACGGCTCGCGCAGCGCCACGAAAACGTCGCCGGGCTCTACGGACCTCGAATCGTGAACAATGGTTCTGATTTCCTGGTCCGGCCGGCCGATAACGGTCTTTCGAGGCAGCGCGGCCAGCAATTTCGATAGCTGTGTCAACGCTTTTAACCCTCTATGTCATCGTCCGCATGCGGTGAGCGATCAGCCGGTTAATTGTAAGGACTGCATTCAATGAGGCATCGATCACCGGAATACACCATGCGGCCTGGTGCAGGAATCTGACGACGGACGTAACCCTTTCCGACGATGGTCGTTTCAATACCCTGTTCAGCCAGGGTCTTGACGGCTTCCCGTATGCTCATGCCGACCACGGACGGCAAAGTGATTTTCGATAGATCCTGCCGGTTGTCGGCGTAAGTGCGTTCGATCTCCCAGTCGCCGCTGATCGGTAGTATGTTATTTCGCATCAGTTCGCTATAGTTCAAATTGGATATGTACGTTTCATGGTTGGAGCCGGCATTCGGCTTGATGGACGCCAGGTGCAGGGGCAGGCCGTCTTCAGATTCGGGTACCGACTCAACAGGGCCGTCGGGGAAGTGGACCAGGCGGCGAACTATTTTATGGAAAACAGGCGCGGCTACCGATCCTCCGTAGAAACCGCGTGTTTTCGGTTCGTCGATCATGACCAGCACGACGATTTCCGGTTGTTCCGCCGGGAACATCCCGACGAACGACGATCGGTAGTTCCTGGTGTAACCCCTGCCGTCCTCCCGTGTTTTCCAAGCTGTACCGGTCTTCCCGGCCACCTTGAACCCCGTTACGGCAGCTTTGCTTCCTGTTCCCCGGTCGACCACCCCGGCGAATACTCCCAGGAGGGTCTCGGCGGTTCGTTCAGACATTACCCTGCGAACGATCGTCCTTGGCGTAGCGTGTACGGACCCGTCATTTTCAACGACGGATTTGACGATTCTGGGTTGGAGAAGAAGACCACCGTTGGCCACGGCGCAATAGGCGGACGCCAGTTGTACCCCGGTTACGGAAACACCGTATCCGATAGCCATCGTGGGAAGGGTCGATTTAGACCAGTTCGCCGGTTTGTGCAGGATGCCGCGGACCTCGCCGGGAAGTGGCACACCTGTCTTCAATCCGAAGCCGTACGCCCGGGTGTATTTATAAAACTCCTTTTCACCAAGCTTTAACGCAATCTTTACAGTACCCACGTTACTGGAATGCTCTATGACTTCCCGCACGCTCAGTTCTTCGAATACCTCGTGGTCCGAAATCGTCTGAGAACCCAGCACGATCCGGCCTTCACTGGTATCGATCCGGTCCTCGAGCGAGAAAACTCCGGTTTCAAGAGCCGCGGTCGCGGCGACGATCTTGAAGGTCGATCCCGGTTCGTAGATGTCTACCACCGGCCTGATCTTCTGGGCTTTGAAGGGAAAACGGCCGGGCGTATTGGGGTCGAAGTCCGGCGAACTGGCCATGGCCAGTATGTCGCCGTTTCTCGGGTCCATCATGATGACCATGCCGCCCAGCGCCTTGTGCCATGCCACGGTCTCCTCCAGCACCTCTTCGGTGATGACCTGGGCCGCGATATCGATGGTCAGATTGACATCCGCACCGTTTTCCGCCGGTTTTTGGTAGGAATCCAGCCACGAATAGGCCCGCCTCTGCGCGTCGATTTGGACCACGTTGTATCCCTGGACACCGGATAGCAACTGGTTGTGTTCCATTTCGAATCCGGCCCGTCCGATGCCATCTACGCTGAATCCCAGTACCTGGCCGGCGGCGGTCCGATAGGGATAGACCCGCCGGACTTCCTTTTCTACGCGGATAAAGGGTTCGAACAGGGGGTAAGCGGACAGTTTCCTGATCCGGTCGCTGGTATCGGGATTCACCCAGCGGACCAGGTACTTGAAGTCGGAGGTCCCGGATATACGGTCGATGATTTGTTGTGGATCTTCTCCGGTGATCTGGGATAGCTGTACGGCTAGATTTCCGAGGTCCGCGGCATCGTATTTACCCGAATCCAGGTTTTGTATGCCAAAGGAGTCGAACTCGACGCTGAGCGCCAGTGTTTCCCGGTTACGATCGAAGATTCGCCCCCGGCGGGGATCCAGGGTTACAACACGGTGCTGCTGATCGCGCGCTCGCTGCCGGTAGGCCTCTCCGTCACGAATCTGAATCAATCCGATTCGAAACCCAAGGCCTACCCACAGCACCGCCCCGATCACGACCAGGAGCGTCAGTCTGCGCATACAGGATTTCGCGACCATAACGGGTTTTCCTCATCGGGTATCCACTCGAGCCGCGGGGAACGAGGCCAGGATCAACGCACCATCTGACGGGTTTCCTGCTATCGCCCTTACATCGGGCCCGGTGCTGGCCAAAACCGGTGCCGTGGCTTCCGCGTCCATCTTCACGACCTGGCCGACAGCCGCATGGTCCAGATCGAAACGGTTCATGGCTACGGTCTCTACCCTGTGCTGCTCCGAGAGTCGAACGATCCGCACGTGAAAGTACGCACTTTCCTTTATCAGGGTTTCCTTCTGGTCTTCCAGGTGGAGAATCTCTCGCATCAACTCCCTGGTTTCCAACTGGTGCCAGATGTAGAACATACTCAACGTCGTTACGAGTGCGATCGTACCGATCCAACTGATCAACTGTCCCATGTACGAGTGTTCGCTGCGGAATTTGAAAGCGGATTTCATGACGGGCCTCTTCGGTCGAATAACGGTCTACGGATAACTGGTTTTGGTTTGGTTGTTCGGCAAGCGTTCGATCATTCGAAACCGGGCGCTTCGAGCCCTCGGATTTGACGAGACTTCCTCCTGGGACGCCACGACGGGCCGCTTAGTGTGCAGAACGGCGACCTGTTCGTGCCGGCATACGCACTGGGGCAGACCAGGCGGACAGATACAGTCCGATGCCCAGGTTTTGAAAGTCCGCTTGACCATGCGATCCTCTAAAGAATGATAGGAAATTACACCGAAACGTCCCCTGGTTCTCAACAAGGGAAGCACGGAATCCAACGCCGTTTTCAATCTTTCCAGTTCATGGTTGACGGCAATGCGAAAAGCCTGGAAAACCCGGGCACAGGATTTTACCGCCCATCGTCCACGAACCGAGGCCATGACCGTATCGGCCAGCCCGGCAGTGGAGGTGACCGGCGCCTTTGCGCGGGTTTCGACGATCGCGTACGCGACTCTGCGTGCCTGCCGTTCCTCGCCGTATTCCCGTATGATCCGTTCGATTTCTTCTCTTGAACTCCCGTTGACGATATCGGCTGCGGACAACGCCTTCTGCCTGTCCATACGCATATCGAGCGGACCATCCGACATGAAAGAAAACCCGCGCTCCGGCGTATCGATCTGGTAGGATGACACGCCCAGGTCCAGGAGCACACCGTCCACCTGTGAAATGTCTTCTTCGTCCAGTACGGATTCCAACTTCGTAAAATCACGATGCATGACTTTAACCCGATCGGAAGCTCTGCTGGCCAGCCGCTCACCCGAAACCCTGACCGCCTCGCGGTCCTTGTCCAACCCGATGACCCGGCCGGATTCATCCAGACGCTCGAGGATGGCGCCGGCATGGCCGCCTCCGCCTATCGTACCATCCACGTATATGCCTGATCTGTTCCAAACGAGCATTTCCGCTACCTTCCCACCCAGAACGGGGACATGTCTATAGGTGTCTTCCAGATCCATGGGATGACTTCCACGACTACCGGCCACATGACCGGCAGGATCAGACGAACAGAGATTCCGCTATCGATTCGTAAGTTTGTCCCGACTCGTTCATCACCTTTTCGTACTCCGCGGGACTCCAGAATTCAAAGTGGTCGAGGGTTCCAACGATCAATACTTCCGTGTCGATGCCCGCAAGTTCGATCAGATGCCGGGGAAGAGCGACGCGCCCTTGCTTGTCCATGGAAGCCGCCACCGCCTGGGAGGACAGCATCCGGATGAAAATCCGGGTGTTCTGCCGGGTGATGGGCAGTTCCCTCAAACGGGTATCGATCTGTTCCCATTCGTCTATCGGATACACGAAGAGGCATCCGTCCAGGCCCCGGGTAATGATCAACGTGTCATCCACGTCGGTCCGGATGTGCTTGCGGAACTTCACAGGGACATTCACCCGGCCTTTATGATCCACGGTGTATGTGTATGAACCCAGGAAGTTAACCATCTGCGATCTCCCTGAAATACGAAGGAGTTAACACCTTAACCTGAGGTGGTCATTCAGCAATACTATACAAGTGTTTGGCAGTTAAGGTGTTTTGTGACCCACTCTGCCCCACTTCTACCCACTATTCTACATTATGTCCCCCCTATTGTCAACAAAAAATAGACTTACATCGATTTTCTTTACCTTTGGATAAGGAAACCTCCGTAACCTCAAAGTGCGCATATGACTATGTCAATATCGATACAAATCATACGTTGACACCATATACTACGGTTTAGGTGTATTAACGACCCTATATAGCGTTCGCATCGCAAAAGGAACTCCCGGTCAGGCAAAATCCTCCGGATCGGGAAGCCCGTGTTTTCCTGGCAGGTTTTTTTTGTAAAAAAGTAAGGCGAAGGTTTGTTTCTACATCGCGGCGATCTGCTGCGGGGTATGTCGATTACTTACGAAAGCCGGGTTGAACCGGGTAGGCCAGGGCGGCGCCTACCTGCCATCCCGAAGTTCCCTCGATCGCTGTGTGGCGGTTTCTACCGCGCTGATCAACATGCTGCGCAGTCCGCGGATTTCCAGGTCGTGCACCGCCGCTATGGTAGTACCTCCCGGCGTCAGGACCTGGTCGCGCAGCACCGCGGGATGCTGGCCGGTCTCCTGGATCAACCGGGCGGCACCGAGTACGGTCTGCGCCGCCAGGTCCAGTGCGACATCCCTGGGCAGTCCCATTTTGACACCGCCGTCGGATAGGGCCTCTATTACCATATATATATAGGCGGGTCCACTTCCGCTGAGACCGGTAACGGCGTCCATCAGACGTTCGTTTACGAAAACGACGCGACCTACCGCCTCGAAAATCTGGGCTGCTACCTGCTTGTGTTCGTCGTTGGCATATTTGCCGAGGGTAATGGCCGCGGCTCCTTCATCCACGAGCGAGGCAATATTCGGCATAACCCGCACAACGGGATTCTCGGTGCGTACCAAATCGGTAATCCCCGCCGTCGTCACCCCCGCCGCAATCGTGATGAGCAGTTGATCGGGACGCAGGCTGTCGCGCACCTGGTCCACAGCGAGGTCAATGGCCTGTGGCTTGAGGCAGATCATGATCACGTCGGCCTCACTGACCGCTTCCCGGTTGTCCGTGGTCCAGCGCACGCCCCATTCCTCCGCAACGGCATTGAGGTGATCCGAACGAAGTCCGGTGATTATGATTTGATCCGGTGGAACGAGATTCGCCCTGCGAATACCCCCGAGGAGGCAGGTTCCCATGTTTCCCGTTCCGAGTATCATGATATGGCTGTTGTTTTTCAGCATTTTCCACCTTCCGGTCATGGATGCCGAGACTAACCGGCGTATATGGCGGACACGATACGGTCCAGTCCGTTGTAGTCTTTGACGACCCGGATGCTTCCGTACACGCCGCGATCTATCATTAAACGGGTAACCTCCCCGGATTGTTCCGCGCCGATCTCCACGGCGATCATCCCGCCTTTTAACAGACATCCGGGAGATTCGTCGATGAGGCCGCGATAGAAGTCCAGGCCATCTTCGCCGCCGTCCAGCGCAATTTCGGGTTCGAAACGACGTATCTCATCCGGCAGAAGTTGCAGTTCGCGGGAAGTGACATAGGGAGGGTTGGATACGATCAGGTCCATCCGGGGGATCGATCCGGGTTTCAACGGAGACAGCAGCGAACCCTGCAGGAAGCGCAGCCGGCGATCGTCCGTCAGAAGGCTTCCGGCATTCTTCCGTGCCATGCCCAGGGCCACTTCGGAAACGTCGGTCGCGTAACCCTGTACAGACGGACACTCCAGTGCGAGTGTAACCGCGAGGACGGCCGATCCCGTGCCGATATCCGCATATCTCGCGGGGAGACCAAAACGCGTCTCACCGGTATTCCGCGGACCGGTAAGTGTGGCCTGTTCCATCGACGCACGGCGTACGCGCTCATCTAAAAAAGGCCGCACGTGGTCCACGATCAGCTCCGTCTCAGGGCGGGGGATCAGCACGGAGGGTGACACGGCAAACTCGCGTCCGTAAAATTCCGCGGTTCCAGTGAGATACTGAACGGGCTCTCCGCGCATCCTTCGGGTGACCAGCGCCGAGAACCTGGAGGACTCCCGCCGGTCGAGCCTCCTGTCGTGCATCAGGTAAAGGTCCAGGCGGCTCGACGCGCACACTTTTCCAAGCATGAGTTCCGCTTCCACCCTGCTGCCGGGTAGCGCCAGCGAGTCCAGCCGCCGACTCGCCCAGTTTACCGCCTGAAGCAGGGACATCGAGGGTGGGAATACGAAATCAGTCATGGAAAGCATCCGCGGGATAAAATCATGTCGACGTCAACTGTGCCATCTTCTCGGCCTGTTCCGCTTTCGCCAGGGATCGTGTAATCTCTTCGATGTCGCCTTCCAAGATCTGGTCAATCTTGTACAGCGTCAAACCGATTCGATGATCGGTGACCCGTCCCTGGGGGAAATTGTAGGTCCGGATTTTCTCGCTGCGATCGCCGGATCTCACCTGCGACCTGCGGCTGCTCGCCTTTTCCTCTTCCTGTTCCTGGTGGGCCATGTCGAGCAGACGGGCACGAAGCACCTTCATGGCCTTGGCCTTGTTCTTGTGCTGCGATTTCTCATCCTGGCACGATACGACCAGCCCGGTCGGGATATGGGTGATGCGCACCGCCGAATCCGTGGTGTTGACACTCTGGCCGCCCGGGCCTGAGGACCGGAATACGTCAAAGACGAGATCTTTTTTCTCGTCGATTTCCACTTCCACGTCCTCCGCTTCCGGAAGTATGATCACCGATGCGGCGGAGGTGTGCACCCGACCCTGCGTTTCCGTTACAGGAACCCGTTGTACGCGATGGACCCCGCTCTCGTTCTTCAACTTGCCGTAGACACCCTTGCCCTCGATCTGAAAGATGACTTCCTTTACTCCGCCTTTTTCAGCGCCGTTCGAGTGCAGGGTTTCCGTTCGCCAGCCTCGATTGTCCGCGTACCTGCTGTACATGCGGTACAGCTCCCCTGCGAATATAGCGGCTTCATCGCCCCCTGTCCCGGCCCGGATCTCGCAGATGATGTTTCTTCTGTCATCGGGATCTTTGGGAACGAGCATACGGGTGAGTTCTTGCTCCAGGACCGACTTTTCCCGTTCCAGGCTGTACACTTCGTCCCGGGCCAGTTCGGCCATATCGGGATCGGAATCGGACTCCCACAGCACCGACCGGGCCGATTCAAGGTCATCCAGCACCTTTCGGTACACGCGGTACTGATCGATTACCGGGGACAGTTCGCGGTACTCACGCCCAAGATCGCGGAGTTTCTGTGGGTTCGAGGTTACGGACGGGTCAGCCAGCAGACGGTCGAGGGATTCGAAGCGTTGTACGATTGGTTCGAGCTGATGGAGTAGCATGGAGGCATGGAAACGGTAAGAGGAGAGAGGGCGTCCGACGGTCGAGGACCATGCGGACCGGGTGGACCAAGCGGACCGGACGGTCCATGCATTCTACCTGCTCTTCGGGCATGGCCGGTGACGGCAAATTGGGTCGCGATTTACTCGGCGATACCGTATTTTCTGTTGAAGCGTTCGACGCGGCCCGCGCTATCGACCATTTTCTGCTTCCCGGTATAAAACGGATGGCATGCCGAACAGATCTCCACGTGTATCGTGTCAATCGTCGATCGCGTCTGGAACGTGTTGCCGCAGGCGCAGGTAACCGTGATTTCCTTGTAATCCGGATGAATGCCGCTTTTCATGAATCTAGACTCCTTGACGTCTTCGGCCAGAAGGATCAAAAACACCGGGTAACGATAAATTCAGCGTCCAGGCCATAATAGGCGGTTAGTTACGGGCTGTCAAGCATCTTTTCCCCGCATTACGACACATGGGGGACAAATGAGTTGCCGATGGATCGCCGGCCCATTATATTTACGTGTCTTTTTTAGAATCGGTCCAATTACCCGGAATACACGAACGTTTAACGTTTAAAGTACGCAAGGAGTAGTGGTAAGATGGCCTTAATGCAGATTTTGCGGGAAAGAACCCATGTCGTGATGATCATCCTCGTGATTTCCTTCGTGGGGTTGATCGGCCTGGAATGGGGTGCTGACATGGCGGGCAGGGGTCCCGGTGGTCAGAACTCCGTGGGATCGATCAACGGCGAAACGGTGTCCTTTGAAGAGCTTCGTTTTGAAGTGGAACAATTGCAGGAAATGGCCCGTCAACAGCAGGGCGGAAACCTGGACGAATTCCGAAGCCGCGAGATCATCAACGAGGTATGGGACCGGCGGGTCGACCTCACGCTGCTGGAACAGAATATCGGGAATCACGATATCGTTATCACGGACGCTGAAATACTCGAGGCGATCCGGTCCAGCCCACCGGAATTCATCAAGCAGCAGGAGATCTTCCAAACGGATGGCGAATTCGACCAGACCAAGTATCTCCAGGCCCTGAACGATCCAACGGTTGAAGGCTGGGCGTACATGGAAGACCAGTTTCGCATACTGCTGCCCCGGCAGAAGGTCATCAACCGGGTGATTTCCGCAGCCCGCGTCACCGACCTGGAAGTCCGTCAGGCTTTTGTGAACCAGAACGAGAAATTGACGGCGAAGTACCTCTTCTTCGATCCTGAAGACCTGGACGTGGAACCGGATTCTATTTCCGGCGAGGACATCGCCGCGTACTACGCGGAACGCACCGACGAATTCATGGAAGAATCCCAGGTTTCGCTGTCTTTCGCCATGATTCCGAAACAGCCAAGCGTTGCGGATTCACAGCGCGTCGAACGGCAGATCGACGAACTCTACGATCAGCTCGTAAACGGCGCCGACTTCGAAACGCTGGCCAGGGACTTCTCCGAGGACCCGTCCAATGCGCCCGATGGCGGTGACCTGGGGTTTTTCGGTAGAAACCAAATGGTCCCGGAATTTGAAGCGGCCGCCTTTGAAATCGCGCCCGGTTCCCTTTCAGAACCCGTAAAGACACAGTTTGGATGGCACTTGATTCGAGTGGAGGATAAGCGGGTCCAGGATGGCGAGGAACAGGTTCGCGCCCGCCATATTCTATTGAAAACCATTACCGGGCAGCAAACCCTGAACTCGCTACTCGACGAGGCGAGGCAGTTGCAAACCCGTGCGCTCGAAAGCGATCTGGAGGAAGCCGCCGGGAACATGCCTGATTCACTGGAAGCAGAGACCACCGGGTATTTTGCCGACCGTCCCGACGGGTTCATCCCCCGCATCGGGTACCTGGTCGGCGCTTCGTCCTTCGCCTTCGGCTCCGAACCCGGGGCTATCAGCGAGATACTTGAAAACGAAAATGGCTATTACGTACTCGCGAACGCCGGTGAAAAACCCGCCGGCGCGCTGCCCCTCGAGGAGGTGGAGCTTCGCATCCGGTCGATCCTGGTCCAGGAACAGAAAATGGAAAAGGCCAGGGCGCAGGGAGAAAAGGTCCGGGCAAGCCTGGGCGGCGGGAACCTGGACGCGTTGACCGGTGACTGGGCGGACCAGCTCGCCACCACAGATCCCATCACCCGGCAACAGGCGTTCATTCCTCGCATCGGCCAGGATCTGGCCTTCATCAAGGGGGCCTTCCAACTGGTCGAAACCGGCTCGCTCAGTGAACTGGTTAAAGGAGATCGGGGCTATTACCTGATTCAGTTGGAAACGAGGGAACCGATCGATGAATCGACCTTCGAAGTGACGAAGGATAGCCTTAAACGGCAGTTATTGTTGCAGAAGCAGAACCAGTTGTACGCGGAATGGCTGTCCAAGCAGCGTGACACCGCGGACATCGAGAACAACCTCAGGTCCTTTTTCGCCATATAGCGGAATCCGCACAATCCATCGCTCCGCACTGGTCTGAAGAACCCTACATCACGAGTTCACGCATCGCGGCGATTATCCCCCGGGCTCGAATCCTTGTCTCGTGCTTGATTTCCGCCAGGCGGTTTCGGGTCAGTTTCTCCGCTTTCAACTGAATGTGGAACCGGAAACACTGGGAAGTGCCCGAAGGACGCACGGTCAGGTAATTGAGGCGTTCCTCGTCGAAGTAGAAGCGAATGCCTTCATCGGGAAACCCGGGCCACTGGTGCGCGTCCGCGTACTTACCCACCACAAAGGTTTCCGACGAGAGTACGGGACTGCCGTTCAGCGAAAGGGATTCTCCGTCCCGCACGCGTTCGCCCAACTCCGCGCACCGTTTCAGGATATCGATCTTCCGGGTCAACCCTTCCAGTCCCTTGAATTCTCCCCATTGCGGAACAGGTTCGACGTCGGTCACGAAGCATCCGATGTCGGGATCCAGGTAGATCTGCTCGTCTATCAGGTCGTAGACCGTCGTGTTCCGGGAGGCGGCATAGGCCGCCACTTCGGCAAGGAGGATGGAGGCGAAAACCCCGTCCTTGTCGCGCACGTGCCCGTTTCTCCCCATCGCGGTGGACGTGGCCGGCGGCCCGCCCAGAATGCTGAATCCGTTGCTCTGCTCCAGGCAGCCGATATTGAAGCTTCGCGGCTTCTCTTCCATATCCAGGGTCTGGTAGATAATATCATTGAACCGGGGATCCGAGAGATCGTCTCCCGCCCACACCCGTTCCACCGCGTTGGCGATCATGCCGAAACCGACCCAGGTTTTAATGACACCCACACCGTACTTGCGCGCGAGACAGACCAGGGCGTCGGTCGTGATGTGGGATAGTACGATGAACGCCTCCTCCGGCCGCGGCGGGCTTTCCCCGCGGTTCCTGGCTCCCTGGCTCAGACGATACCAGAGCAGCAGGGTCCAGGCGTCGTCCGCCGACAGCAGTTCATGGGACCGATCTTCATGAAACCTGCGCCGTACCCGGGGGATCTTAATCACGAGTCCCGCCCGGTCGGCGTCCGGGTCGGTTCCGATCAGCATGTCGAGGCTTTCCAGGCTTTCCGCGCCGTACTGTTCCCTGTACGCATTCACGGCGATTTCAGAAGCCACGGGATCACCGGGATCGGGTTGCTGTTCGGGATGGTCCTGAAAGGCGGGAAACAGTCCGTTCAGTTCGTTGAGCTGGTACCTGGATACCGTTTCAACCCGGGTAAAACCGAAGTCATCCAGCAACCGCGGCACGGCCTTTCGGCCGGCACCGTGAAATGCGCAATATCCCATGTTGACGGTGGGAGCCCACGCCCGAATCATTTCAGGATCGGATATGAATCGCCTGATCTGATCCTGGTGCATCTGGTGGATGTTTACCAGGGGACGGCCGTGATACTCGAATCCGGGCAGCGGAGAGGCACCGCCCAGGAACACGAGTCTATTGCTGTCCAGGAAAGGGGCTTCGGGGTGATGCGGATCGACACCGGCTTCCTCGAATTCCATGAGCGTAATGTCTGCCGGTGTCGTTGTTCGGATGTACGCGTTGTAGATCGTCGCCCGCACCCGTGGAGGAAATTGCGATCCCGTACCGGCCGAAAGCTTGTAACCGTTGTACCGTCGGTCGTTATGGCTGGCCGAAATCAGGATACCCATGTCGGTACCCAGGCTGGGAATGGCAAAGGTCATTTCCGGGTAAGGACAGGCTTCGTCGAAGAGGTAGACCTTGAGTCCCGAAGCGAGAAAAACCCGGGATACCAGGCGGGCAAAGGACTGGCCCGCGACCCGGCTGTCATATCCGATGACGATGGACTTGAATCCATGATCGGTGGCGTATTTCGCCACCCCCGTGGACTTCAGCAGTAGTACGATGTTGTTGAGGGTGTTCGGCCCCTTGAGGATAGGGGCGTCTATCCCCTCGCTGGAGAGGATCTGCAACTCTTCATCGGTCATCGCGGCCTTGCCGCGAATCCCCGCGGTGCCGAACTTGATCTCGTCCGCGTAGGCTTCGACCAGGTCGGGCCACCTCGCCGCTTCAATGGCGGTTTTCAGTCCGTCCTTCAGTCGCGGAGACAACCGATTAATATGTGGATCGGTCAACCAGAGGCGGAGATTGGCGACCACGTTTCGACGTGCCTGGCGATACAGACCTTCATCAATCCGGCCACGACGAAACTGCTCGGCGAGATAGGCGAAAACCCCAACTTCCGCCTCCCGAATAACCGCGTCGTCGATCGCCATGGGATCACCCGTCGGCGATATGGACCTGCGTACGGGTTTTCCCGTATCGGCGGAACTGGACGATTCCGTCCGCGAGGGCGAAAAGGGTGTCGTCGTTGCCGCGCCCTACGTTGTTGCCGGGAAGAATACGCGTTCCCCTCTGCCGGACCAGGATGTTACCGGCTCGCACGCGCATGCCGTCTCCTGTTTTCACGCCCAGAAACTTGGGATTGCTGTCTCTTCCATTGCGAGAGCTTCCTACACCTTTCTTGTGGGCCATGTCCAAGCTCCTTTCCAATCAGTTGGATGCGGACGGATCGTAGTTGATGCCGGTGATTTCGAGGGCGGTAAAGGTCTGCCTGTGACCTTTCTTCCGGCGGTAGTTCTTACGGCGTTTCATCTTGAACACCACGATTTTGGGATGCCGGCCCTGCTCGGTTACCTTTGCCGTCACGGAAGCGCCGGCCACCGTTGGCGTACCAACCAGCGTCTCTCCGCCACCCAGGAGAAGGACCCCGTCGATGGTGATTTCGTCACCCACTTCCGCCGATATCTTTTCAACCTCTATCGTGTCCCCTTCGTTGACACGAAACTGTTGTCCGCCCGATTTGATGACAGCGTACATCAATCACTCCTTTTCCCGTTGGGACTTACTACTTGAACTCGTCGGTAACGTCCAGGTCCCGTTTACCCGAGAACACGCGAAACTCTTCCACGTGTAGAAACGGATCTTCTTCGATCTGGAGTTGAATCTTGAATTCGTCCTGCAGGTTCAACAGTTTTTCCTGTGCGTTTTCATTCAAACTCAGCGCCACCGTGGGGTGTACCTTCAGTTTGAGTTTTCGTTCTCTCAATCCCGGTTTTGCGCGTTTCAACCACCGACCGATCTGGGTGACCATGGTGATGCGCGACATGATGCGTCCGGTTCCGTCGCATACCGGGCACGATTCGCTGAAAGTATACAGCAAGCTTGGACGGATACGCTGGCGTGTCATTTCGATCAGACCGAATTCGCTGACTTCCCGGGACATGCGCGTCCGCGCGCGGTCGCGGGACATGACCTTTTCCATTTCCTGATGCACCTGTCGCCGGTTGTTGCGGTCTTCCATATCAATGAAATCGATTACGATTATACCCCCGATATCCCTGAGCCGAAGCTGTCGCGCGACCTCGGCGCAGGCTTCCACGTTGGTCTGGAACACCGTCTCCTCGTGCCCCCTGGATCCCGCGGCCCGCCCCGAATTCACATCGATGGTAACCAGGGCCTCCGTGGGTTCGATGAGTATGTAGCCGCCGTTCTTCAACCACACTTTTCTGTGCAGGGCCTTGCCGATCTCGTTCTCGATGCCGTAGGCGTCGAACACCGGCGCCGTCCCATCGTATACGTGGACGCGCGAACGAAGCTGCGGGGCTACCCCTTTGAGGTACGACAGAATCTCTTTGTACACCGACTTCGAATCGATGATCACGCTGTCGATATCGGGAGTGAAAAGATCGCGTATCATTCCCGACGTCATCTCGACGTCCTTGTGGATCATGGCGGGCGCCGACGTATTCTGTACCTCTTTCTCGATGTTGCGCCAGATCTTTGTCAACTGCTTCAGGTCGTTCTTCAACTCGGAATCCGTTTTTCCGAGGGCGGCGGTCCTCACGATCACCCCGAAGTCGTCGGCCTTGAGTTCCCTGGCCAGGTCCCGCAACCTGCGCTTTTCTTTCAAATCGTCGATCCGCCGGGAAACACCGACGTAGTTGGCATGGGGAACCAGCACGAGAAACCGTCCCGGAAGAGAGATCTGAGAGGTAACGCGCGGTCCCTTGGTGCCAATAGACTCCTTCGTGATCTGGACGACGATTTCCTGACCTTCTTTAACCATCTCCTGGATCCGGTATTCCCGGTCCTTGCCTCGGCCGGTGCCGGAATCCTGGTTCTCGTCGTCGTCGTCGAAATCGATCCAGTCGGCCCCTGCGGTTACATCCGATGCCTGCAGGAAGGCCGCCTTATCCAATCCTATATCCACAAAGGCAGCCTGGATGCTCGGTATGACCGCAGTTACGACACCCTTGCAGATGTTTCCGACCACGCGTTCATGTTCCGGGCGTTCGACTAGAAGCTCGACGAGATGGTTGTCTTCGAGCATGGCGATCCGTGTTTCGTGCGTGGCCGTTTCTACTATGATATCTTTCCGCAAATAAAACCCTTCTGTTTAATCCTTTAAGATCCTGGTTAACGTAAATGTTCCAAAGTAGTTAAATATAACATGCAGACGATGTGGTGTCAAGTTTTGACTGGCAGGAATGATCGTATTTTCGCCAGCACATCGTCCGGCACCAGGGTCGTCATGCATATGTTGCCGATCGGACAGTCGGTCCGGTTGCAGCCGAGACAGTCGACATTTTCCTGCCGCACCACCCCGTGCCCATCGCCCCAGGGCCCCTGGGCAAGGGGATCGGTCGGTCCGAATATGCCGATGGTCGGGACGTTCAACGCCGCGGCCATGTGCATTGGTCCGCTGTCGTTGCTGACCAGGAGACGGCAGCATTTCAGGTAGGCGCCCAGCTCCGATAATGTCGCCGCCGGGAGGATGAGGGGGCGGTGCTTCATGGCGCCGGTAACCTCCTCGACGATACGCTCCTCACCCGGGCCCCACAGGACCAGGACCTCTACGCCGTATTCTTCGATCAAGGCGTCCGCAAGGCGTCCAAAATAATCGGGCGGCCATCGTTTTATGGCCCATCCCCCACCGGGGTTCAGCCCGATGATCGGACGAACAGCACGGCCCGAACGGTCAGCATGGTCAGCACGGTCAGCACGGTCAGCTCGGCCCCCGAGGACTTCTTCGCGCAACCACCTTCGTGCCCTGACTTCGGCCGCACGGGGTATGGCGATCCTTGGAAGGTTAGTGTTAACCGGGATGTCCAGCGCCTCCAGGGCATCCAGGTGAAACATGACTTCGTGCCTGGCCTGGTCTCCTGGCGTGACCACGGTGTTGTAAGCGTGGCGTCGTCCCCTGAACGCGTAACCGACCCGTTTCGGCGCCCCGGTCAGCAGGGTGAGCACGGCGCTTCGCGGATTGCCGAACAGGTCGATCGCCAGGTCGAAGCGTTTTCGGCGCAGGTCGCGGTAAAACCGTGCCTGTTCGTGCCACGATCCCCGGATACCCGTACGTTCCCAGCGTCGTATCGGCAACACGATGAGTTCGTCGAGAAAGGGATTCCATCGCAGGATGTCCGCGGAGGCTTCTTCCGTCAGA
Source organism: bacterium (assembly GCA_965262815.1). GTDB lineage: Bacteria > JAAXHH01 > JAAXHH01 > JAAXHH01 > JAAXHH01 > JAAXHH01. The sequence goes on from OZ253560.1 coordinate 2,528,204, forward strand.
AAGGTAATACGGGCCCGGGGGAAACCCTGCCTCAGGTTCTCTATCACCGGCGTCGCCAGGACGACGTCTCCGGTGGCTCTCAGTTTAATGACCAGAATGCGTTCGGGTGAAATGGACATGGGCGCACCCGTGGATGATGGTCAGGCGAATCGCTCGAGCAGGGACTCCGCGGTATCGAGCACCTTGCGGGGTGGTATCGATTCGATGCACGGGGTCGGCCGGATGCAGAAATCGCGGCCGCAGCAGGTATCCGTTTCGGCCCGCAGCGCCACGTGTCCCTCCTCTTTCGAATACGGAAACCAGATCTCGGGGCGACTCGGTCCGAACAGCCCGATCGTGGGCGTACCCACGGCAACGGCGATATGCATCGGTCCACAGTCGTTGGAAATGTAGAGATCGCAGCGATCGATCAGTGCCGCGAGACGGGTCAGTGAATCGGTCTCCACGACGGGGCAGGAATGGCCGGCCAGTTCGCGCAATCCGGCAATGGCTTCCCGCTGGCCCGGTACCGTGACCAGCAGGACCGTGGCATTCAGCCGCTCGATCAATCCCTTAGCCAGTTCGGCGTACCGCTCCGCGCTCCAGGTCTTGGCCGGCCAGCTGGCGCCGGGGTTCAACGCGACCATGGGGCGGGTGGTTCTGATGCCCCTTTCATCGAGCCAGTTATCGGCCCACTTCGCTTCTTCGGCGGAGTAATGGATTTCGGTCCGGTCGTCGCCGGCAGTCACGCCGATGGTCCGGACGGCGTCCAGGTAGGCGTCCAGTACCCGTGGGGACGCCGAGCGCCGGATCTTGACATTGTACGCCCTGCCTCGTCCGCGCACATCGTAACCTACGCGATACCTGGCCCCCGTGGCCAGGGTCAACAACGCGCTTCGGGGATTGCCGAAGAGATCGATCGCCAGATCGAATTCCCGCTTTCGCAGGGACCTGAGAAACCGCACCTGTTCTATGCACCTGGTCAGGACGGCCTTGCCGGGCAGGAGTTCTTCAGGCAGCACGATCACTTCTTCCAGGTGGGGGTTATGGGCTAGGACCGATGCGGGCCGCGCCTCCGCCAGGTAGTATAGCCCCGCCTCCGGGTACTGCTGTTTCAATGCCTTGATCACCGGCGTGGTCAGCACCACGTCGCCGATGAACCGCAGCCGGGAAATGAGTATCCTATTCAGTGCGGGAGAATTCATCTGCCTTCAACGTTGTTGCAGGTTGTGGCGTCCGCCTAATCGACGTAGTCCCGTTCCGCCCACCTTGATGTGACACGCAGGATATCCCGGTCGGAGATCACCGGGACCGGATCGGACCGCCGCCGCTTCATCACGGTATCCTTGAGGTGCGCCGCGTCCGCCAGTGCACCGAGAAAGGTCTTGTCCCCCTTCAACAGCGCTCCCAGCGTGCGGGCAATCATCCAGAAGGCGTGCTGGACCAGGTACCGTCCGTCCCGGACGTTGCGCCAGACGAACAAGACCCGGTTTCTCATGCTGACGCGGTCTATGTGGACCTGTTCAAACCGCGCGCCGATCGTCGCGCCATGATCGTGGGTGAGGCGGCTTTCCGGTTCGTACCGTACGACCCATCCCCGTTGGTACGCGCGGTAGGACAAATCCAGGTCTTCCGAGTAAAACGGTGCGTACAAGCGATCGAAACCGCCCAGCGACAGGTACTTGTCCCGCGAAACCGCCGTGGCGGCTCCGTTGGCGTACAGGGTCAGTCCGCCGGTCTCTCTCATGGACTCGCTTTCGGCCCACCTGAGTCGAAGCAGTCCGCAGTGCATGGTTCCCCGCACCAGTCCGCCGCCGGGACGATCTTCACCGGCCTGGTAGACCCGGGGATTGACCGCGAATACCTGCTCGTCCCGGAAGTGGGTAAGAAGGGGATCCAGGAACGGTTCGGTCGCGACGACGTCATTGTTGAGCAGGACTACGATACCGTGCGACGCACGGGCCACACCCGTGTTGCACGCCGCGGCGAATCCCCTGTTTTCGTCGTGCCTTACCAGGACGGTTTCCGGGAAGGCTGTCGAGATGCCTGCGACGGTGTCGTCCGTGCTGCCATCGTCAACCACGACGATCTCCGCCCGGTCGGAAACCCCGTGATCTTTCAACGAGCGCAGGCACCGTTCAGTCAACATGCTCGCATTCCAAGTCGGGATCACGATGCTGCACCGTTCACCACGTGTCATAGACTCATCCCGTAACGGCCGTCACGGCGAGGGATGCTCTCCACTTTCCGGGCCGTCCTTTATCGAAGATTCGCGCTGCCATACCTTTACCAGTCTCAGGAAGGAATAGATTCCCATGCACAGGCTGAACAGGAGACCGGGGAACCCGTCCCTGTAGCCTCGCTTGACGATGTAGCACTTCCAGGCCATGCCGAGGGGAGAAAGCACCAGGCGCCACCTCCCCACCCGTTGCCCTTTCAGGACTCTCTCGCCGGCATCCACCGAGGTATAGTGATTGATCCGGGCGATGAAATCGAAGAGGGTGTTGTGGGAATCGTGGTAGAGGTCTTCATGGATCAGTCCCAGTTCGCCCTGGCCGTCCACCTCGATGTGTGCGTGGGCGCCTCCGGTCCAGTACCCCCTGCCCTTCCGCATCAGCCGGGGCTGGTAGCTGGGATTGAGGGTGCCGTGACGGATGGGAAACCGCAGGAAGTGTTCCATACGATGAATCTTGTACGCGTCGAAAGCCCCTACATCCCGCAACAGGCCGCGGATCCTTTCCGCAAGGCTTCCGGTGACGTATTCATCCGCGTCGAGGAAGAGGATCCAGTCTCCACTGGCCTGCTCCATGCCGAAGTTCCGCTGATCGGCGAAGCCGGACCACGCCCGCTGATACACGCGGCTGGTATAGGAATGCGCGATATCCATCGTGCCGTCGCTGCTGAAACTGTCGATCACGATGATTTCATCGGCCCAGGCGACCGGGTCCAGGCAGCGGCGGAGTTTCCTCTCCTCATTGTACGTGATCACGACGACGGACAGCGAATGCATGGGATCTGCCGGTGGATGGACGGTTTCAGGAGGAATGACCCGCCGAGCCGGATTCGACGTCGGCGGAGCTGCGGAGGTGCAGGTGCCATAGCTTGGCGTACTTGGTAAAAACGTAACACGCGGAAAGGCCACACAGGATGAAGCCCGGCAGGCCATCCAGAAAACCTCTCTTCAACACGTACATTTTAACCAGGGTAAAAATCGGGCGGAACACCAGATCTGTCAAACGGAAACGAGTACCCGACAGGTAGAGCTGGCGCGCGCCGAGACTGGTAAAACTGTTGAACTTGGCGAGGTAGTGATGCAGCGTGGGATCAGTATCGTGGACCATGGGATGTTTCAGGTATCCGGTCGATCCCTGGATACGCAGCGATTCGTGGACTTCGTGGTCCGAAAACCGGGGATCGGCCCCGCGCTGGAAAAGTCGCAGCACGTAGTCGGGATACCATCCGCAGTGCCGGATCCAGTGTCCCAGGAACAGCGTCTTGCGGGCGATGTAATATCCTGCGTGCTCCCGGGTATTCACTGCGGTGAGAATTTCATCCCGGAGGTATTCCGGAACGCTCTCGTCCGCGTCCAGCCAGAGCACCCAGTCACCCCTGGCGTGATCGAGGGCTACCTGCTTGGTCGCCCCGTAACCCCGCCATTCCGTTTCGATGACCTGGTCCGCGTACTCCCGCGCGATGGCGACAGTCCCGTCCGTACTCCCCGAATCGACCAGCACGATCTCATCGGCGAACCGGGCGCTCCGGAGACAGGTCTCGATCCTCCGGGCTTCATTCCTGGCAATGATGATGATGGATATGGACATGCCGCCGGCTCCCGTGGTTCAGTGTTCCGGGGCCGCCTCGATCATTACCGCGGGTCCCGCGTCTTCCGGTTCGCGGACTGAATCGATCATGGCCTCGATTTCCGGACGGGGCCTGGGGAAAAGCGGCGTGAGCGCCAGGGTCACGGCGAAGTTGATCAGCATGCCGATCGTCCCGATGCCCTGGGGATTGATACCGTTTGAAAACAGCCCGAAAGTCCAGGTTTCCATGTCGAAAAACACGCATGCAATGATGTAGAACGCCGTAAAACCGATTCCGGCCACGATGCCGCAAACAGCGGGTACGGTCCCCACGCGCTTGCTGAATATACCCAGGACGATGGCGGGAAAAAAGCTCGCCGCGGCGAGGCCGAAGGCGAAGGCGACGACCTGGCTGACGAATCCCGGCGGGTAGATCCCGAATATCCCGGCCACGACCACGGCCATCCCGATCACCCAGCGGCCCACCGTGAGCCGCTGCTTCTCACTGGCCTCGGGACGCAGTATGCGGTAGTACAGGTCGTGTGACACGCTGGACGAAATGACAAGCAGCAGTCCACTCGCGGTGGAAAGCGCGGCCGCAAGTCCACCCGCCGCGACCAGCGCGATGATCCAGCTGGCCAGTTCGGCCATTTCTGGTGTCGCGAGTACAATGATATCCCGGTCCGGTCCGGAAAGACCCTGGGCCCTGAGAACCGCGGCTCCGTCCGCACCCTCAACCCCGCCTGAATCGAGCCACGCCCGGTGGTCGACCTGGACGGAGGACAATTCCGCGGCCGACAACGATCCGCCGCGGAAGATCTCGTTGTCTTCGCCCGCCGAATACCGCATGATCCCGTCTCCGTCGTCCATCCAGAGGATCAGGCCGGTCTTCTCCCAGTTTTCGAACCACGTAGGCAACTCCTGGACGGACTTCCCGTTCAGGCTGTCGATCATGTAGTACCGTGCGAACGCGGCGGTCGCGGGCGCCGTCAGGTAAAGCAGGGAGATGAAAAGCAACGCCCAGAACGCGCTCCAGCGGGCCGCCTTCACCGATTTGACGGTATAGAACCGGACGAGGACGTGGGGAAGGCCGGCCGTACCCACCATCAGCGCTAGGGCCACGCAGAAGACATTGACCTTGTCCCAGCCCCCCACAAAGGTGGCCGTATAGCTGCTGAAGCCCAGATCGGTCTGAATCTGGTTGAGTTTCTCAAGCAGGTATACACCGGTCTGTCCGGCGATGGACGGCTCCAGCGTACTGCCGAGTCCAGCTTGAGGCAGCGGACTGCCCGTGAGCTTGATGCTGATGGCGATCGCCGGGATAAGGAAGGCCGTGATCAGTACCCAGTACTGGGCTACCTGCGTCCAGGTTATGCCCTTCATGCCCCCCAGCGTGGCGTAGATGAAAACGATAGCCATGCCGATGATCACGCCTACATGGATGTCCACCTCAAGAAACCGGCTGAAGACGACGCCCACACCGCGCATCTGTCCGGCCACGTAGGTAAAACTGATGAAAATAGCACACGACACGGCCACGATGCGCGCCAGGTTCGACGCGTACCGGTCCCCGACGAAATCCGGCACGGTATAATGGCCGAATTTCCGCAAGTAAGGCGCGAGCAGCAACGCCAGCAGCACGTATCCGCCCGTCCATCCCATGAGGTAGACGCCGCCGGCGTATCCCATCGTGGATATCAGCCCGGCCATCGAGATAAACGACGCCGCGCTCATCCAGTCCGCGGCCGTGGCCATTCCGTTTGCCGCCGCGGGAATGCCCTGGCCGGCGACATAGAACCCCCTGGTATCCCTGACCCGCGTTCGCCACGCGATGAAAAGGTAGAGGCCGAACGAAAGGGCAACAAACAAATAGGTCCACGCCTGAACCGACATCTGCCTGGTCTATCCTTCCTGTTCCGTGGTTTCGATTTCCCGACGATGCTTCCTGTCGAGGCGGTTCATGTATAGACAATATACCAGGATGAGCAGCACGAACACGATGATGCTGCCCTGGTGGGCGAACCAGAATCCCAGGGGAAAGCCGGTACCAAAAAACATGTACGCATTGAGCACGTCTGCAAAAAGGATGCCGGCCCCGAGTCCGGCCAGTGCCCACACTCCGAGCAGCACGGCCATGATCCGCAGGTTGGTCCGCCAGTACCGGCGCAATGCCATTGCGGCCCGCTTGCCGGCGGCTTCCGTAGATGGCGACATGTCACACCTCCGGTTCATCCGGGTCGGTTCATGCTTTGACTACGGTCAATGCTGCTTCGACATACAGTCCAGGAAAAATGAACGCCGCGTACTTCTCCCATCGACGGGGGAACCAGTTGGCGAGCAGGCTGATGCCCAGCACCCGGTAGAAGTCGCTGAAGATCAGCTTGCAGCCGACCATCCGGAACCGTCCGTCGCGACATATCTGGGTGAATGTCACGTAGCCGAAATGATGATAGTGGGTCAGATCGCCGTAGGACAACTGTGAAGAGTAATGGGGCGTGACGATACGAATCGACGCCCCCGGCCGCGCGATGCGGTATACTTCGTCCATGGCCCTGGCCGGCCGGCGGATATGTTCCAGGATATGAGACATCTCGATATGATCGAACTGGTGGTCGTCGAAGGGATAGGGGTAATCGTCCAGATCGTGTACCACGTCCACGTGCGCCGCATCGTTGATATCCACGCCTAGGGCACCCTCCAGTTTCCCGAAAGGTCCGCAGCCCAGATCAAGTTTGGTCGCCATGTTCACCCGTTCCCGTGCCTGGTTCGGCGTTCGCCGGAGCGGGCAACATGGTACGGGCGGCCAGGGTGTGTGTCAAGTGAATTAGACCGGGCTCAGTCCATGCTCAGACCCGGATAATACCGCCTGGTTCCCCGGTGCCGGAACCATCGAGCATGGCGGTGATCTCACGGCGGACCCGGTCCGGGGAAATCCGATCGATCCGTTGATTGACCGCGTAAAACGCGCGGTGCGTGGCACCGGGCGGTTTCCACCAGGCCGGATCGCTGGTGGCATGAAAGGAAAGGGTGGGCGTCCCCACGGCGGCGGCAAGATGGAGCACTCCGGTATCGTTGCAAACGAGCAGGTCCGCGGCATGGATCACCCCGGCGACCATGCGCAGCGTCATGGGAGGCACGCAGCACAATGGGGTCGATGTCTCCTCGCGCAAAGACCGCAACAATTCTTCTTCGCCCGGCGCCGGTATGACCAGGATTCTCGCGGAAAGGCGGGCAACCAGTTCTTCACATACGCGGGCCAGATGCTCGACAGGATATCTCTTCCTAGCGTCCCCGGTTCCGAAGTGCACGGCGACTACGGGGCCCCCGCAGCCTCCGGTGAGGCCTTCGACCACCTCGCGCCCACCGGTGCGCTCTTCCGCGGACATGGCGTAACCATAGGAAAAATCGTCCGTATCCGCACCGACGTACCGTACCAGGTCCAGGTTTCGCTGGATCTGATGCCTGGGTTCGGGATCCACGGGTACGTTTACCGTGTAAAACGGATTGTGATCGAGGTGGTCGAAAGTGGGCGTAGCAGGTCCCATGACCACGGGGGCGCCGGAGAGCCACGCGATCAGGTCGCTCGAAAGGGAGTGGGAAACCGTATTGAACACGATGGCCAGGTCGGTGGGCCTTCGCATGAGGCCGACAAAGGACCGGATATCCCGGGGTTTCCACCTGAAGGCGGACTCGTGGAACACCAGGACTTCGTCCACGTCCGGATTGCCCTGGGCTACCGGGTACAGGTAGGCGCGAACCACCAGGGCCAGGTGTGCGTCCGGAAACCGCACCCGCAAAGCGCGAATCGCGGGAGTGGTCAGCAGGAAGTCGCCGAACTGGTCATGTTGCCGGATGATCAGGATCCGCTTTATTCGGTCCTTCTCGACGGTTCGGGGCACCGGACCCGGCCGCAGTGGATGCCTGGCCAGCCATTTCAGCGCCCGGGTCTTGACCTGCTTTTCGATACGGTACCACATCATCCGCCATCCGTTATTCCACGACCACTTTCTGGTCCCGGAACTGCAGGTTGTACAGTCTCCGGTACAGGCCGTCTACCTGTATCAGCGATCCGTGGACGCCCGTCTGCACGATGCGCCCTCGGTCGACGACGACCACCTTGTCCGCCTTTTGCACCGTCGACAGGCGATGGGCGATGACCAGGGCCGTCCTCCCCTTCATCAACCGGTCGATGGCCTCCTGGACCAGCAATTCGGACTCGGTGTCCAGGCTGGACGTGGCCTCGTCGAATATGAGGATCTGGGGATCCTTCAAGATGGCCCGCGCAATGGCGATCCGCTGCCTTTCCCCGCCTGAAAGACGCACGCCCCGCTCCCCGAGAAACGTATCGTACGTGTCGGGCAACTGAGCGATAAAGTCATCCGCGTTGGCGGCGGCCGCGGCGGTACGAATCCGCCCCATGGGCATGTTCTCCACGCCGTAGGCGATGTTGTTGCGGACCGAATCGTTGAACAGGATCACGTCCTGCGTCACGATGCCCATCTTCTCCCTCAGGGAAGTCACGGTGACCGAACGCAGGTCTTTACCGTCGATTTCGATGCATCCTTCGGTCGGATCATAGAACCGGGCGACGAGGTCCACCAGGGTGGACTTGCCCCCTCCGCTAGGCCCCACGAGGGCCACGGTCTCTCCCGAACGGACCACCAGGTCGATCTCATTCAGAGCCGGTTCTGAGAATGGATCGTACCGGAAGGAAACCCGATTGAACCTGATTTCCCGGCGCAGATCGGGCAACGTTGCCGCATCCGTCGCGTCCGAAATCTCGGGCGCCGTGTCCAGGATCGAAAACACCCGGTCGGCGGCCGCGATCCCTTCCTGGATCCGGTTGTGCACCTGTCCGAGTTCCTTGACCGGTTTCATCATGGAAAACAGGGCGAGAAAGAAAGTCAGGAAGTCCTCGGGAGCCAGCAGGTCGCCTTCCAGGACCTGTCGGCCCCCGTACCAGAGTATCGCCAGGCCGACGACGCTCCCCAGGATTTCCGTAATGGGGCTCGCCAGGTTGTGCATGTGGGTCAGGCGGAGCAGCGTGCGGAAGTAGTGATGGGTCTGCCGCTTGAACTTTCCGATTTCGAAGGACTCCATGTTGAAGGCCTTTACAACCCGCACGCCGGCCACGGTCTCCTGGAGCGTCGAGGTCAGATCGGCCATGGCTTCCTGGGAAGCCGTACTGCTCCGCCGAAGCCGCCTGCCCACCGTCGTTATGGCCAGGACGCTGAAGGGTAGCAACACCATGGAGATCAGCGTCAACTGCCAGCTCAGGATCAGGAGGATCGCGAGGTAGACCACCACCAGCATGGGTTCCTTGATCAGAGTACCGAATGCGGCGGAGATGGTCCCGTTGATCTTCATGACATCGTAGGATACGCGGGAAATGAGCTCACCCGTGCGTTCCCGGTGGAAATAGGACAGGGATAGACGGTGCAGATGGATGTAAAGGTGGTTCCTCAGGTCTTTTATGACACCGTTCTCGGCGTAGGCCATCAAGTAGGCCTGCAGGTAACTGCTGATGTTCTTGAACAGGAGGATGAACAGGATGATCAGGCAGAGGCGTTCGAGCGTAGCCTGCTTGGTCGGACGGCTGATCAGGGCATTGGTGCGTTCTTTCAGATTCTCACGCAGTCCCGACATCCCGGTGCGCTGTTCCAGCCTGTTCGCCGAATCCTGCGCCACGTCGAGTTGTCCACCCGGTCCGCCCGGACCGCCCGGACCGCCCGGTCCCGTCTGCACGGTATCCTGGCCGAACAGCGTCTGCAGAAACGGGAGCGCCACCCAGACCGTGGCGCTGCTTGTCAATGCGAAGCAGGCCATACAGACTATGGCGCCGGCCATGAAGTACCAGTAGGGCTTCACATAGGACAGGATTCGGAGGTATACATTCATGAAGGGTTGGGATATGAGAAGGGATGGTCCATTGAGGTGGCGTAGAGTGCTTCCACGCGGTCGGTCATGGCATCGAGATTGAAGCGTTCCCTGACCTGCCTATATCCGTTCTCCCCGATGCGGGCGCGCAGGGAATCGTCCGTCAAAAGCAGTTCGACCGACCGCGCGAGGCCTTCCGCGTCGCCTCCTTGAAAGACCAGGCCCGTCACACCTTCCGCTACAGTGTCCAGCGTCCCATCGGACCGGGTCGATATACAGGCCACGCCCATGGCCATCGCCTCGATGACGGTCGCGCCGAATCCCTCCGCTCTGGAGGGAAATATAAAAACGTCCATGGCGTTCAGCAAGGCGGGAATATCGCGCCTGAAACCCGTGAAGAGCACAGATTCACCTAGATCCAGTTCCCGGGCCAGCTGAACGATCTCGTCGTGGTACTTTTCCTCCCCGTAGCTGGCCGACCCCACGACGACGAACCGAAGGAGCCGTTGCGGATGCCGGTCCCGCAACATCCGGGCGGCCTGCAGGAATTCCTCGTAACCCTTACCGGGAGACATCCGTCCCACGGTACCGATCAGAAAGGCGTCGGGCGGTATATTGAGCGATCTCCTCGTGTCCTCCCGGTCGCAGCGAACCGGATCGAACCGGTTCAGATCCAGGGCCGGGTGTATGGTGACCACGCGGTCCGCCGAAACGGGGCAGGTTTCCCGCACATTCCTGTTCAGCGTCTCCGACACCGTGATGATGCGGGAAACGCGGCGATACAGCCACCGGTGCACCGGGTCCTTTTTAGTCACGTACGAACCGACGTGCTTGGTGAGGACTATCGGTCCTTCGAATCCCGCCAGCAGCGCGCCGGGCACGGTTTGCCAGAGATCGCGGGACAGGTGGAGATGTATGATGTGGGGCCGCATGCGCCGTATACACCGGATGAACGCAAGGGTCGACACTGGATTGACGTAACCGCCGATCCCGATCATTTCAGCGGGGATGCCCAGTTCCCTGGCTTCCCGGGTGATCGTTCCGTTCGGATGGAGTACGAGGCGTACGTCATGGCCGCGATCCAGGAGTTTTCCGGACAGGATCGGCACGTGCATCTCCGTACCGCCCCAGGCCAGGGAGGAACACACCTGCAGAATGCGCGAAGGCGCCAGGCCGGCCATGGGCATTCCTTGTAAGCGGGAATATCGAAACGGGGACGATAACGGGAATCCGGGCAGCCCGATCGATCAGAAAGGGTATGGGTTTGCCGGCGTCATTTCCACACCTGGTGCCAGGTGCAGTTCGTCTGAAAGATGTAGTTGTTGCACTGGCTGCAGATTTCGAGTTCGTCGTACCGGTTCTCGATCATCTTCTGGCGGATCTCCTGGATGGGAGCGCCGTTCCAGACTTCCTTGATCGATTGCTTCGAAACATCGCCGATCTCCACCTTGAAGTCGAAATCAAGGCAGCAGATGGATACGCGGCCGTCATTGGCGATGACGAATTCCTCCCAGGGATGCTTGCAGGGAAAGGTGAATCCACCGGTGGCCGATGCCGATGCCTGGTCGCCCACGTTCTTGTCCTCCACGCTACCCGTCCAGGTGGTGTAGCTCTGAACGACCACGTTGTCGGCGATCGGCGTCCATATGTCCTTGAACGCCGCGATCTCGTGCTGGGTCTCTTCCATGTTGATGATCGTAACCGTGATTTCGGGCGTTTTGCTGCCGGTGTCGCGTTTCAGCTTCATCAGGTACCGCGCGTTTTCTACCACCTGATCGTATACGAGCCCTATGCGCACGCCTTCGAAGGTCTCCGCCGACGCCCCGTCGATATCGATGTTGATCTTGTCCAGCCCGCAGTCGATCAGCTCCCGTGCCTTCTCGGGGTTGATCAGGGAACCGTTGGTACTCACGTTCACCGGTGTACGGGGCAGCCTGCTTTTCGTATACCCGATCATGTCGACGAGTTGCTTGTTGATGAATGACTCGCCGAACATGAAGGGCTGTATGAGTTTTATGTACCGTGCATACTCCGCGCATTCGTCGATGATCTTCTGGTACAGGTCCATCGGCATGTTGCCCTTCTTACGGCTCAGCAGTTCCCTCGGGCACATGATGCAGTCGGCGTTGCAGTAACTCGACGACTCGATACTGATCACTTCCGGAAACCGCAGCTTCCGCTCGACGACGGTATCGCGCAGGACCCGCTGGAGCGGTGCGTACCGGGACGCGGTTCTGTACAGCGTGTCTTTCATACCCATTGGATCTCAGCCATCCTTCCAGTTGAATTCCTCATCGCCGCCCCTGATGAGCCGGTTGTATCCCGGCTGCCGGGTCCTTACTTCTTCGGTTCGTATGGGCGGAAACACATGGCCGCCCCGCTTCCGGTACATCCGGTATTCCCATGTCTTCGCGTATCCGGACATGACGGAAACCGAAGAAAGCAGACATAGCAGAAGTCCTTGCATCCCATCCAGGTATCCTCGTTTAAGCACATACATTTTCCAGAAAGTGCCCAGGGGAGCAAGGGCGATATGGACCCAGGTTATTTTGCGGTCCGGCTGCGCTTTCAGCCTGTTTCTTACCTCGATCGACGTATACTCGTTCAGTTTCTCGATATACTGGTACAGGCTCGAGTAAGCATCGTGTATCAACGGTGACGGGAGACTGCCGGTCGGACCGTCCACGACGAATGTTTCGTGCACCTGGGTCCTGGTGACGCTCGTTTTCGTCCGGCGGAATAGCCGCAGCGGCTGGTCGTCTCCCCATCCCGCCGCGTGCTTGATATGCCGGGAAAGGAAGTAATTCTCCCTGGGGAACTGGTAACCGTCGTACGGCGCCGGTTGCTCGAGCAGAGTCTGGATATCCGACTTCAGGGATTCGCTGAGCCGTTCGTCCGCGTCCAGGTTCAACACCCATGTGGAACCCGCCCGGTCCAGCGCCTGCTGCTTCTGTTCCCCGCTGCCGCGCCGTTCTTCATGAAACACCCGAACCTTTTCGTGACGATTGCAGATCTCCACGGTACGATCGGTGCTTCCGCAATCCACCACCACGATTTCGTCTACCCAGGAAACACTCCGCAAACACGTGTCGATATGCGGCTCTTCGTTATACGTAATGATGATTACCGATATAGAGTCCATACATGCATCATCGATCCCGTTCAATGGCGTAATCAACCATGATCAACAGCGCGTGTTTCGCCGGGGTATCCGGCTCGTCGACCAGGATCGACTTGGCCTCTTCAGCGTATTCCAGCGCCCTGCTCCTCGCGTAACGGATTCCGTCGTGGGCATGTACGAAATCTACGATTTCGTCGCAAACCCCGTCGCTCCACTCCTCTTTCAACAACTCTTCCACGCGACTGTTCCCGGCGGTCGAGGCATTCCTGAGGGCATGGATAAGCGGAAGGGTAATCGTTCCTTCCCGGAAATCGTTCCCCCTGGGTTTGCCGATGACGTCTTCATCTCCCGTGAAATTCAAGATATCGTCGGTGATTTGAAAGGCCATGCCGAGTTTTTCGCCGAATTCACCGAAGCGGCAGGCCGTTTCGACCGAACGGCTCGACAGGTAGGCCCCGGAATCGCAGCCGCACGCGATGAGCGAAGATGTCTTGTTGCTTATGATGCGATAGTACTCCGCCTCGGGGGTCTTTATGTTGAAACGGCGGATGGCCTGGTGCAACTCGCCCTCGGTAAGCCGTTCGACGCATTCCGCGATTTTCGACGTGATCCTCGAGCAGTCCAGTTTCGCGATCAGCGACAGCACCTTGGCGATCACGTTGTCGCCCATGAGTACCGAGACGTGGTTGTCCCAGATCGAATTCAGCGTGGGCAGTCCACGTCGGGTTGTCGCCCGGTCCACTACGTCATCATGTATCAGCGTCGCGGTGTGGCAGAGCTCGATAATGAATGCCGCCAGCATGGTCTCCCGGCACGGCGAACCGTAAGCCGTTGCGGAAAGGAAAACCAGTGCGGGTCTCAGTCGCTTGCCCTTGGTACGAACCAGGTGGGACCAGATCTGGTTGATGACTTCCACGTCGGACCGGGATATCTCCCTGATCTTGCGTTCAAACTGGTCGAGATGTCCCTGCACCGGCGCACTGATGGTCCTGAAGTCTATGAATACCCCCAAATCGGCTGTGCGGAACCGCCCGTTGAATTACAACCTATATGGCGCAGAACCGTGCAAAAGTCAACCCAATTCGCCGGTGAGGACGCAAGGATGGAGGCGATGCGGAACGGCTGCGGGCTACCGCAGCGTCATTACCGCCCGTTGCGCGAGGTCAATCAGTTCCGAAGGGAAAACGCCCACGGCCAGGATGGCCAGGGCGGAAAGGCACAGGGCCGTCATGCCGCTGAAGGACAGGCGTCCGGCCAGATCGGCGGGTTCCCGGGACGCGGGGCGCATGTACATCCAGACTACGACACGCAGGTAGTAGTATAACGATACGCCGCTGAACAGCAGTCCGATTACGGCCAGTTCGATGTGCCCTCCGGTCACCACCGCGCTGAAGAGGTAGAACTTGGCCATGAATCCGGCCGTGGGAGGTATACCGGCCAGTGAAAACATGACCAACGCCATGATCGCGGCGAGCAGGGGATGGCGGCTGCCCAGACCGGCCAGGTCATCCAGTGTCCCGCACGAAGACCCGCGGGTGGTGAGTACGGCCAGTACCCCGAAGGCGCCGAGGTTCATGGCCGTGTACACGACCAGGTAGAAAACGATACTCGCGCTGCCGTCCTGGCTGTTCGACATGAACGGCAAAAGCATGTAGCCGGCGTGGGCGATACTCGAATAGGCCAGCAGTCGTTTCAGATTGGTCTGTACCAGCGCAACGACGTTTCCGACGGCTATCGTGAGGACGGCCAGCAGCGCGATCAACGGTGACCATTCCATCTGCAGACCGGGGAATACCGAACCGAGCAGGCGAATCAATACCACGAAGGCGGCGGCCTTGGAACCGGTGGACAAAAACGCGGCGACGGGCGTCGGCGCCCCCTGGTACACGTCCGGCGTCCAGGAATGGAACGGGACCATGGAGATCTTGAATCCAATACCGACCAGGAGCAGGCCCAGTCCCCCGAGCAGCAGTAAACTAACCGCGTCGCTTCTCTCCCCGGCCAACGTTCGCGCTATGGCATCGTACTCCGTACTGCCGCTCGCACCGTACAGCAGGGCAATGCCGTAAAGAATGAAGCCGCTGGCGAAGGCGCCCAGCAGGAAGTACTTCAACGCGCCTTCGTTTGACCCGGCTTCGGACTGCTCAAACCCGATCAGCACGTAGAGCGAAATGGAAAGTACTTCGAGACCGAGGAAAAACGAGAACAGGTCGATACTCGCCGCCATCATGCTCATGCCCGATACGGCGAAGATCAACAGCGCGTAGTACTCCCCGCGGTCGATTGACCTGGCTTCGGCGTAGGAGATGGATATCAGCACGGTCAGCATGGCGCCTGCGATAAACACCAGGGTGGCCACCAGGCTGAAATCGTCCATCACCATCATCGGCGATACGTCTGAAAAGGCGATGGGATCATGCCCCAGCCGGCTGGCGACGACCAGGCCCGAAACCGCGAGCAGCAGGAGACTTAGGTAGGGGATTCCTTTTCGAAACCGTTCAAACAGGCCGATGATCAGGACCACCGTCGCGGCGGACACGAGGACGATCTGTGGCAGCACGGCGTAGAGGTTTACAGCGGGAATTACGGTGTTCATCGCTTGTCCTGGCCGGTTTCACGCGTCGCGTCCAACCGCGACGCCGATTCGATGGACATCTGTGTAGTACCGCCGGGAGCCGTTTCGGCGAGACGGTGAGTCTGAACCAGCAGCTTCTGCACCGAAGCCTCCATGGTCCGGAGAAACGGTTGGGGGTACACGCCGATCCAGACGATGAACAGCGTCATGCAGGAGAGCACGGCCGCCTCGCGAATCGACAGGTCTTTCAATCCCCGGTTCTCCTTCCTGGTCACCGGACCGAAGACGACTTTCCGGTACATCCTCAGCATGTAGACGGCTGCCAGGATAACCCCGGTCGCGGCAATCGCCGCGATCACCAGGTGTTTCTGAAACACGCCGACCAGTATGAGGAATTCTCCGACGAAATTGCTCAGTCCGGGAAGGCCGACCGACGCCAGGGTAAAGACCAGCAGAAAGGCGGAGAAAACGGGTATCGTGTGCCACAGGCCGCCGTAGTCGTCCATGTTCCAGGTATCCCGCCGCTGCACGAGCATCATCGCGGCCAGGAACAGCCCGCCCGTGGACAGCGCCAGGCTGACGATGTGGACAACGGCGCCCTGTATGCCATGCTGATTCAGGGCGAATACGCCAAGTACGACAAAGCCCGCGTGACTGATGGTGGAATAGGCGATCAGCCTGCGGATATCGGACTGGGCCAGGGCGATCAGCGCGCCGTAGACGATGCCGGCCGCGGCCATCGCGCACATCAGGGGAGCCAGTTCGGCGAGGGCATCGGGAAACAACGGAAGCGTCAGGCGTATGAACCCGTAGGCCGCCATCTTGACGAGCACCACGGCCAGGACGATGGCATCGGGCAACCAGGTGTGAAAGGGCACCATGGGCACCTTGACGGCGAAGGCGGCGATGAAGGCGAGGGCGAGCCAGAACTGTACTTCCGGTGGTATGGAAAGCTGGTACAATGCCGCCATTTCAAAAGTGAGGACACCGTGGGCCTGATGATAGAGAAAGGCGAGGGAAATGACGGCGGCCAGCATGAGCAGGCTGCCGAAAACGGCGAACAGGAAGAACTTGAGGGCTGCCCTGTCGCTTTTCTCGTAACCCCAGATGCCGATCAGGAAGTACATGGGAATCAACATGCCTTCCCAGAACAGGAAGAACAGGAACAGGTCCAGGGAGAAGAAGACGCCCAACAGGGTGGTTTCCATCAGCAGCATGAAAACCTGGTAGGCCCGGACCCGCTCGCTTACGATCGTCCACGTGCCGAGCAAGGCCAGCGGCCACATGAGCGCGGTAATTCCCGCGAGGAGGATACTGATGCCGTCCGCCCCTACGTAGTACGAAACACCCAGGGATTCGATCCAGGGCATCCGCTCCACGAACTGCGGATCGCCGACATGGGATTCAAACGCTCCGAAGCTGGCCGCGAACAGGATAAACACCAGGGCGGTGACGCCGAATCCCACCCATCGGGCGGCCGTATCCCCTTTGACGAAGAGGAGCAGCACCGCGCCCAGCACAGGCAGCCAGATCATGAGGGAAAGCAGGGGCAGATCTGTCATTAAAAGCACCTTCGAATCGTTCGACTAAGGTCCCAGGTAACCGGTGATATAGGCGACTACCACCAGCGCGCCGATGACCATGATGAGCGCGTAATTCTGCACGACGCCCGTCTGCGTATACCGGATAACGTTCCCCATGCCACGCACCGTGAGCGCGGCCAGGGTCAAGCCCCCGTCGATGATCCCGGTATCCACGATGCGCCAGCATCCCCAGGCGATCTTCCTGAGCGGCCCGACGAAGAGGGCGTCGTAGAATTCGTCCACGTAGAACTTTCTGAACGAAAGCGTGTACAGAGACCGGGGAACCAGGCGGTCGAAAACCGTGTTTCCGCGGATGTAGACGACGTAAGCGCCCCAGATACCGGCCGCGGCCAGCAAAAGGGTCAGGGCCATCACGGCCAGTTCGGTGCTTGCCGAGGGGACCGGTGTTTCCGGCATGGTGGAAAACACGGGTGCCAGAAACCCGCCGAAACGGTCCATGCCATCCGCAAACACGTGGGGAATGCCTATAAAGCCCCCCACGGTGGACAATACGGCAAGCAGGACCAGTGGCACGATCATGACCCGGGACGATTCGCGTACCTTGCCGGTCTCCAACGGGTTCAGGCGGGTCTTGCCGCCGAAGGCCATGAACAGCAACCGGAACATGTAGAAGGAGGTCATCACCGCGGTGACCAATCCGACAACCCACAGCACGGGCGCGTTGACGAAGGCTCCCCACAGAATCAGGTCCTTGCTGAAAAAACCGGCGAAGGGCGCTATCCCCGCGATGGCGAGGGTAGCCAGCAGCATGGATTTATAGGTCACCGGCATGAGGCTGCCGAGTCCGCCCATGTTACGGAGATCCTGGGGATCCCTCCCCTCTTCCATGGCGTGTTCCAGCGCGTGGATGACGCTGCCCGCGCCCATGAACAGCAGCGCCTTGAAGAAAGCGTGGGTGACGAGATGGAAGATACCCGCGGAGAAATAACCGACGCCGCAGGCCAGGAACATGTATCCCAGCTGGCTGATGGTGGAATAAGCCAGGATGCGCTTGATATCGTACTGGGTAAGGGCGATATACGCGGCGAAAATGGCGGTGACCGCGCCGATGACGGCAACGACGGTCATGGCCGTGGCGGACTGGACGAAGAGCGTATGACATCGTGCGACCATGTACACGCCGGCGGTCACCATGGTGGCCGCGTGGATCAACGCGCTGACCGGGGTGGGACCTTCCATGGCGTCCGGAAGCCAGACGTGAAAGGGCACCTGGGCGGACTTGCCCATGGCCCCGATGAACAGCAGCAGGGTAATCGCCGTAACGACCGGCGCGAGGACGGCGGGATCGGTGGCAAATACGTCTGCAAACGTCAGCGAGCCGGCATACAGGAAAATCAGAAGCAGGCCAAGGATGAAGGCGAAATCACCGACACGGTTCACCACGAAGGCCTTCATGCCCGCGTTCGCCGCGGACTGCCTTTCGCACCAGAATCCGATCAGCAGGTAGGAACACAGCCCAACCCCTTCCCAGCCGACGAACATCAGCAGGAAATTGTTGCCCATCACGAGGATGAGCATGGCGAACATGAAGAGGTTCAGGTAGGAGAAATAACGGACGCAGCACGTGTCCTTGCCCATGTAACCGATGGAATAGACGTGAATCAGCAGGCCGACGCCCGTTACGACCAGCATCATGACCGTCGACAGCGGATCGATCAGGAAGGCCACGTCCACCGAGAAGGTGCCGGCCGTAATCCAGGAATAGACGACCACGTCAACGCTGCGTTCCCCGGCGGGCAACCCGGTGAGCTGCAGAAAAACGCCCAGCACGAGCACGAAGGACACGGCCACCGCGGCGCAGGCGATCGTCCCGGACACCCTGGGATTGCGGTTACAGAATACGTTGATGAAGGCGCCGAGCAGGGGCAGGCACGGGATCAACCAGACATAGCTGAAAGATTCGGTCATGTTGTTCTCTAAAGGGTTGCGGTCACCAGCGCAGGGACCGAACCTCGTCAATGTTTACCGTACCCCGGTTGCGGAAAAGCAGGATGACCAGGGACAGCCCGATCGCCACCTCGGCGGCCGCCACGGTAATCACCAGGAACACGTAGATGTGGCCGTCGACCATGCCGAATTGCCGGGCGAAGGCCACGAAGGACAGGTTGGCCCCGTTGAGCATCAATTCTATACCCATGAGCACGATAATCGCGTTCCGCCGGACCAGCACGCCGGTCGTACCCACGAGAAAGAGGACCGCGCTGAGAATCAGGTAATAGGAGACGGGTATCATGGGTTAATCGATTCCATAACAGCCAAAGATTCACTCGCCTGTGGAAACGGTGCCCTTGCGGGTCAGCACCACGGCACCGACGATGGCGATCAACAGGAGCACGGCCGCGATCTCAACAGGCAGCAGGTACTTCGTGAAAAGCAGTGTTCCAATCTGTTCCACTTCTCCAAATCCGGCCAGGTCCCCATCCACCGGCGGCGGCGTTCCACCGCCCGCGTACGACATCACCATGGCCGCCACGGGCAGGAAAAGGAGACCAGCCAGAATGACCGCCAGCGGTTTCTGAATCCGCAACGCTCCACCGTCTTCACGACTCAGGTTCAGGAGCATGATGACGAAGAGAAACAGCACCATGATGGCGCCGGCGTACACCACGATCTGAATGATCGCGACGAACTGGGCATCCAGCATCAGGTACAGGCCGGCGATGGAGATCATGACCATGATCAGCAGCAGCACGCAGTAAATCGGATTGCGCTGCAGGATCATCGCCACGCTGCTCACGACGGCTACAACAGCGAAAAACAGGAAGAAGTAGAGTTCCATAGATATCGTGGTGGAGTTAACCGTTGCCCTTCAATGACCGCCCGGTCCGCCCGGTCCACCCGTTCCGCTTGGCCGGGGAAGCTGATCTCCCCGGGGACGGGTGTACGGCTTTTGATTGTTTCGCAGAACCTGGCCCAGTGTGCCTTTCTGGTCCCTGGTTTCATCGTAGTTTTTCAGCAGGCGCTCCCGGTCCCAGATCATCTCTTCCCGTGTCGTGGCCACGAGTTCGATATTATCCGTCATATCGATGGCGTCTTCGGGGCATGCCTCGACGCACATGCCGCAGAATATGCATCGGAGCATGTCGATCTGGAAGGTGCGGGGGATCTTCTCCCGGTCGTTCCATTCGGTTTCCTCGCCTTCAATGGTGATGCATTCGGCGGGACAGGCCACGGCACACATTTCACAGGCCACGCACTTGATCCGGTCCTGCTCGTCCTTATTGAGCCGGTGGGCGCCGCGGTATCCGGGAGGCAGGGTCTTCTGCACCTCCGGGTATTGCATCGTGACCTTCTTCTTGAACAGGTGCGACAGGGTAAGGAGCATGCCCTTGATCACCGACGGAAGGTACATCCGTTCCGCCAGGGTCATCTTGCGCGCTTCAACGACGATTGCCATGGGTTACACTCTCCCGTGTCAGACCAGCATCCAGATACCGGTAAAAACGACGTTCAAAAGGGCCAGCGGCAGCAGCACCTTCCATCCGATCGCCATCAACTGATCGTATCGGAATCGCGGCAGGGACCACCTCACCCAGATATAAACGAAGAGGAAGAATCCCGTCTTGATCAGAAATCCCGCGACTTGGTAAACGGTCACCAGCCCCGGGCCGACCAGGTCTTCGAAGGGCATGTGCCATCCCCCGAAGAACAGGGTCGCCATCAGGGCCGAAGCCGCGATCATACTGGCATATTCCGATATCATGAACATGGAAAAACGCATACTGCTGTATTCCGTGTGATAGCCGCCGACGAGCTCCTGCTCGCACTCGACCATGTCGAAGGGCAGGCGGTTGTTTTCGGCGAAAGCCGCAATGACGAAGATCAGGAAGGCCAGTGGCTGGCGAAATATGAACCAGCCGAAGAAGGTACCCTGCGCATCGACGATACTGCTCATCTGGAGCGATCCCGTGAGCATGAGAATGCCGACGATCGACAGCCCCAGCGACAGTTCATAACTGATCATCTGCGCCGAGGCTCTTATACCGCCCAGCAGGGCGAACTTGTTATTGGCGCTCCATCCGCCCAGGGCGATCCCGTACACGGCGATGGAGGTCATGCCCAGGACATACAGAATACCGACGTTCAGATCGATGATCTGAAGCGTGGTCGTGGTTTCCTGGATCTGCAGGCCAAAAAAGGTAAAAGCGGGAATGGTCACCTCGCCGCCCACGGGAATCACGGCGAAGATCAAAAGGGCCGGAATCAGGATCAGGGCCGGCGCGATGGCGAAGAGGGTTCTGTCGGCGCTGGCCGGAATGAACTCTTCCTTCCACATGAACTTGATTCCGTCGGCCAGGGGTTGCAGCAGCCCCATGGGACCGACACGATTGGGACCGAGCCGGTCCTGTATCAGGGCGCTTATCCGGCGTTCCATGAAGGTGAGGTAGGCGACGGTTGTGAACACCACGCCTAGCAGGATGCCGATTTTAAACAGGGCGATGGCGCCTTCAAAGAGCATGGGATCCACGACCAATCCACTAACCTCCCGCGGCCTCGGACGGCTCCTCGCCGCCCGTATTGGCGCCCTGATCGCCGATCAGGTCATAGGTGAGTCCGGCATATCCTTCGACTGATCCCGCGATTTCCTCCAGGACTTCAGCGGGTTCCGTTCCGCCCATGTCGACGCCCATGCACTGTCCGAAGTACCTGATAATAGCGCCATCATCCCGCGCGCCGCCGGGCAGTGGGTACGCGGGGTTCATCCATTGTACGCGGCCCTGCGCATTGGTCATGGTACCGCTTTTTTCAAAGGGTATCGCGGTGGGAAAAACGACGTCGGCCAGCTCGGAAAGGTCGGAGCGGCGCACGTCGTGCACCACCAGGAATTCGAGCTTGCGGAAGGCCTCCGCCACCTCCGGCGAAAGAGTCTGGCCGATATCCCCGCCAAGCACGTAGAGTCCCCGTATCGATCCATCAGCTATGCCTTGCAGGATGCCGTCCAGCGAGTCCGCGCCCAGCATGTCGCCGGCGCCCCTGCTGTTGGGCGACTTGTCGGATTCGATGCGAAAACCGCTCTTGGCCGTCCACGCTTCCCCGTCGGGTTTGCGGTTGAGGCCGGTCCTCGACGATCCGAAGGCGCCCGCGGCCAGTTTGCGCAGCAGGAAATTCTCCTCGTTGGTCGCCATGGATGAACCGACCACGCCCATGGCGGAATCCTCTTCAGTGTCCAGGATGGACTGAATGCCGCTGACGGCGGTTTCCAGGGCATCCGGCCAGGGGACCTGGCGCAGTTCGCCGTCCACCCGCTTCAGGGGAGATTTCAACCGGTCCACGCCCTGCCAGTCATGGAAGCAGAACCGCCCCTCGTCGCACATCCAGTAACCGTTGACCTCTTCGTTATGCCGGGGACGGGTGCGGTAGATTTGCTGATGCATGACTTCCAGTGTCGTGTTGCACCCCGTGGCGCAGCCGGGGCAGAAGGTGTCCACCTTCTCGTAATGCCAGATGCGGGGCTTGTAGAGAAAATCCTTGGTTACCAGGGCGCCCACGGGACAGATGTCCGCCACGTTCGCCGACATCTTGTTGTCCAGGGGTACGCCCTCGAAGGTCGCTATCTCGGATTTGCTTCCCATCTGGACTACGCCGAGTTCGGACGTTCCCGTAATCTCGTCACAGAAACGGGTGCAGCGCTGGCATAGAATACAACGCGTCGTGTACAGCATGATGTGCGGCCCGAGGTCTTTCTTCGGAGGGACGCGCTTGGTCTCGACGAACCTGCTGTGGCCGCGGCCATGGTCGAAGGAATGATCCTGCAGCTTGCATTCCCCGGCCTGGTCGCACCAGGGGCAATCCAGGGGGTGGTTGATCAGCAGGAATTCCATGATCCCCTTGCGGTTGTCCAGCACCGCGGGGGAATTGAACCGGAAATTCATCCCGTCCTTGATCCGTATGGTACACGACGTGACAATGCCGAACTGGCCGGGCCGTATCTCCATCTCGGTAAGGCACATCCTGCAGTTTCCGTCCGGCGCCAGACCCGGATGGTAGCAGAAATGGGGGATGTCGATGCCGAGGTCCGCCGCGGCGTCAATCAGGTTGCGGCCTTCTTCAACGGTGTACTGCTGGTCGTCTATGGTAATAGTTGCCATGCGTGTCTCATCCAGCGGCGGCGGCTTCTTCGGTCTTCAGCCGGAAATTGCCGGGTACGGGAGGTGTATGTTCATACTGGCCGGGCCTCAGGTAAGACTCTTCGACGGGGAGGACGACCAGTTCTTTCCGTTCGATGCAGGCCCTGAATTCGGGCCAGTACTTGACGAGTATGGTGCGCACGGGCCAGACACCCGGCGCCTGGCCGAAAACGCACACGGTATGGCCGTGGATCTGCTTGCAGATATCCAGCAGCAGGTCGAGGTCTTCCTCGCGGCCCTCACCGTTGCGTATCCGACGCAGGATGTCGTTCATCCAGGGCACCCCTTCACGGCAGGGCGTACATTGTCCGCAGGTCTCGTGGGCGGCGAAGGTAGAGGCGTTCAGCAGGGCGTCCACCATGCTGGTGGTCTCGTCCATCACGATAATCCCGCCGGTACCGCCCATCGATCCCAGTTTACCCAGGGCGCCGAAACCCATGGGCGTGTCGATCTCTTCGGGTGTCAGGATGGGCGCCGAGATGCCACCTGGAATGACCCCTTTGAGCCGGTTGTCGTTTCTTATGCCGCCGGCCGCGTCGTAGATCAGTTCCCGCAGCGTGATATCGGAATCGTACTCGTAGATACCGGGCTTCTTAACGTGGCCGCACAGACCGAACAGTCGTGGCCCTGTCGTATCCTCTTCCGAGCCGATTCCCTTGTAGGACTCCGCCCCCATGTCGATAATAGTGGTAACCTGTGCCATGGTTTCCACGTTGTTCACGATCGTGGGCTGGCCCCACAGACCGATGGCGGCGGGGAAAAACGGCGGTTTCAGCCGGGGATAGGGCCGGTTGCCTTCGAGGGATTCGATCAGACCGGTTTCTTCTCCACAGATATAGGCCCCGGCGCCGGGATGTACGTATAACTCCAGATCGAAGCCCGTATCCAGGATATCGGTGCCGAGAAACCCGTGTTTCCGGGCGTCCCTGAGCGCGGCTTCAAACTGATCGATGATCTGGAAGAACTCCCCCCTGATATAGATGTACCCCAGGTTGATCCCCATGGCATAGCTGGTGATGATCATGCCTTCGATGATCTGGTGGGGCATCGATTCCAGCAGGTACCGGTCCTTGAAACTACCGGGTTCGCTTTCGTCCGCGTTGGCGCACAGATAGCGCGGAAACCGGTCGGCGCACAGGTTCCACTTCATCCCCGTAGAGAACCCGGCCCCGCCCCGGCCCTTGATTCCCGAAGCCTTTATTTCCTCGATCAAATCGGCCTGGGTCATGGATTTCAGGGCCTTGCGTACCGCGCTGTAACCGCCGTTGGCCATGTAGGCGTCGATATCGCCCGGCCCGGCTTCACCTGCGGGTTCCGCCGTCAGGATTTCAAGCGGTACGGCCATTTCACTATCCTTCTTCGAGACAATCGAGAATATCGTCGACCTTTTCCGGGGTAAGGTGGGTGTGCAGCCGGCTGTTAACCAGGAGCACGGGGCCCTTGTCGCAGGCAGCCAGACATTCGGACTTCCGAAGGGTGAACCGTCCGTCCTCCGTGGTCTCGCCGAGTCCGACACCGAGTCTTTCCGTCAGGTGATCGAAAATGCCGGCGCAGCCAGTCAGCGCGCAGGGCAGTGTATGGCAGACCGCCAGCACGTTTTCGCCCACGGGCTCCTTGTTGAACATGGGATAGAAAGTCGCGATCTCCGCGACCTTGACGGGCGAACAGCCGATCAGCCTGGCGACGCACGCCATGGCCTCGGGAGAGATGTATCCCCACTCTTCCTGCGCGAGATGCAGGAGCGGGACGACGGCCGATTTCCGGTATTTTTCCGGGTAGCGGCTGAGTATCTCGGCCGCGCGCTCCAGGGCCGCGTCTGTGAATTCCAGCGATGTCGCCAATCTAACGATCCAGTTCTCCGGCGATGACGTTCAGACTGCCCAGAACCGCCACCACGTCCGATAGCATATGCCCCCTGATCAACATGGGGAACAGGGAAAAGTTTATGAAAGACGGCGGACGCACGCGGATCCGGTAGGGTTCCCTGCTGCCGTCGCTGACGATGTAAAACCCGAGTTCTCCATTCGGCGCCTCTGTCGCGGCGTACACCTCGCCCACCGGCGGCGTCGGCCCGTGTCCTTCCATGGTCATCTTGAAATGGTAGATCAGCGATTCCATGGATTCGTACACTTCCGATTTCTCGGGAAGCACCGCGTGTTCTTCTTCGGCGTTCACGGGACCCGATGGCAGGTCCTCCACGGCCTGGCGAACGATCTTCGCGCTCTGCCTGACCTCCTCCATCCGAACGAGATAACGATCATACGCGTCCCCGTTGCGGCCGATGGGTATGTCGAAATCGTAGGCTTCGTACCCGAGGTAGGGCTCGTTCTTACGCAGGTCCATATCGACGCCGGAAGCCCTCAGTACCGGTCCCGTGACGCCCCAGGCCACGGCGTTTTCCGGAGAAAGAACGCCCACACCCTCCGTGCGGTCGCGCCAGATGCGGTTGTGGGTCAGCAGCTGGTCTATTTCCGAGGTGGCGCGGAGGGTCTCTTCCACGGCATTCCGGGCCATCTCCGCGAAGTTATCCGGAACATCACGTAACAGTCCACCCACACGGGTGTAACTGGTGGTCAGCCGCGTGCCGCATACCGCTTCGAACAGATCGTACAGCACTTCCCGGGCCCTGAACCCGTAGAGGAAGGCGGTGAACGCCCCGACGTCGAGCGCGGCCGTACCGATGCTCAACAGGTGGTCGGCAAGGCGCGAGAGTTCCGCCAGGGCGACCCGGATATTCCGGCAACGCGGCGTGATTTCAATATCCATCAACCTTTCGACCGCGTGGGTATAACCGATATTGTTGCTCAGGGGGGAGAGGTAATTCATCCGGTCGGTAAGCGTAACGAACTGGTTGTAGCTCCGGTACTCGCCCAGTTTTTCGAAACCGGTGTGCAGGTAGCCGAGATGCGGCGTGGCACCGACGACCCGCTCGCCGTCCAGTTCCAGCACCATGTGCAACGTCCCGTGCGTCGCCGGATGCTGGGGACCGAAATTGAGCATCATGTGCTCGGTGGGCATATCGGGCGTTCGCTCGAAGGTCACCCGTTCGCTACGGATTTCCTCGAGGTCCGCCCCGGTGAGCTTATCGATCGGAGTAGTATTCATGATACGCGCTTTCTACTGGCTGGACCGGGTCCGGCGAACCGGACGCGGTTAAAACACGAAGTTGTCGCGCTCCCCCTTGCCGTGGAGGGGATAATCCTTCCGCAGGGGATAGGATCCGAAGTCATCGGGCATCAGTATACGGCGCAGGTCGGGATGTCCTTCGAAGACGATCCCGTACATGTCGTATACCTCCCGCTCCAGCCAGTTTGCTCCCGGCCAGACAGACACCACCGACTGGATTCGGGGGTCGGCTTCCGGAACGGAAACACTGACGCTGAAACGGCGATTGTGTTTATAAGAATAAAACTGGTAGACTACGGCAAACCGGATTGACTCGTCGAGCCGAAGCCGGTCCACCGCGGTTACGTCAACGAGAAAATCGAAGGATAATTCCGGATCGTCTCTCAGGAAGGTCATGAAAGGAAGAAGAGAATCCGCCTCCGCGATGACGCTTTCGCAACCCACCGCGTTGCCAGTCCGCACGGACCCGTCACCAAACTTCTCCCGGATGCGCGCTGCGGCCACGCCTGCGTTCGCTCCGGACCGGTCGGGCTGGCCACCGTCTTCGGCCTGACGATCCTCCTGGTTCCCCACGCTCATCCCCTTTATTCAAACCCCATCTTGCTGCCCCAGCCCCTTGGATCCGCCTGCCAGTCCAGGGCGATATTGCGGTTGTCATCCGAAAGTTCGCCCCGTTCGCTCATCACGTCCAGTATGGTCACGAAATCCGCCATGCTCCATTTAGGCAGTCCGGCGTTTTTAAATCCCTCGGTGGCGGCGGGCAGACCATACTCGAATATGGTGGCCACGCCGATCACTTCCACGTTGAACTTGGCCACGTCTTCGGCGGACTTCAGGACGCCCCCGCCCGTCGTGACCAGGTCTTCGGTGAACAACACCTTCTGACCTGGAGCGAGAGTGCCTTCGATCCGGTGTTCCTTTCCGTAACCCTTCTGGCCCGACCGCGCGTAGATCATCGGCAGGTCCAGCCGATTGGAAACCCAGGCCGCGAAAGGAATGGCGGCGGTCGCCGTTCCCGCGATGACATCCGGTGGCGTATCGAGCCCGTCGATGATCTCGAGAAAAGTGTCGATAATCACCTTGCGCTCTTCCAGGCAGGATATGATCAGCCGATTATCGCAATATACCGGCGAGATAATACCGGAGCTATAATGGTAGGGGGCTTCGACGTTGATGGTGACGGCTTTGATGTCGAGCAAGAGCTCTGCGATGGTTTTTCTGTTCATTAGTTCGCTTTTGCCTGGGCGACTTTCTCCTGGATCTTCATCAACGCCTGAATAACGTTTTCGGGCCTGGGCGGACAGCCGGGGATATACACGTCCACCGGGATATACTGGTCCACACCCTGTACCATCGTGTAGGTATTGAACACCCCGCCGGACGAGGCGCAGGCACCCATGGAAATGACCCACTTGGGTTCCGGCATCTGGTCATAGATCTTCTTCAGTACGGGCATCATCTTAATGGATACCCGTCCGGAAACGATCAGCAGATCGGACTGCCGGGGGGAAAACCGAATGGCTTCGGCGCCGAAACGGGCCAGGTCGAACCGGGAAGCGAGCGTCGCCATGAGTTCGATGGCGCAGCACGCGGTACCGAAGGGCATCGGCCAGAGCGAGTTCTTCCGGGCCCAGCCGACCACCGCGTCCACCTTGGTGGTCATGACGTTTTCCTGAAGCTGATCTTCTAATCCCATTCCAGGGCTCCCCTTTTCCACTCGTAAAAGAAACCTATGACGAGCAGGAGGATGAACACCCCCATGGCCACGGCGCCGAATACCTGGAGATCACCGTAAACAACGGCCCATGGATAGAGGTATATGATCTCTACGTCGAAAAGGATGAAGAGGATGGCGATCAGGTAAAACTTTACCGAGAAATTCTTCCTCGCGGAGTCCATCAACGGTACACCGCATTCATAGGTTGAAAGCTTGGATGCGTTGGTTTTTTTTCGACCGATAAAAGAGGAAAGAGTAACGATTACGGCCGCTACGATCAGGACTAGGGCAACGAGCAGGATAAGGGGAAGGTATGACATTTAGTCGAATCAGGATATACAGATAGATCGGTCGGCGGACGCTGCTTCCAGGGAACATCTATCCTTGAACTCGTCGATCAAGATAAACCGGCGGGGGGCAAAGTCAAGCACTAAACGTTTTTATTTGTTGATATAAAAACAGGCGCTTGTTATATGTCTAATCCAGCACGGTTTCACCCGGTTTCAGAGGCTTAAACCGGTCGGTTTCACCCAGTCAGGGGAGTAGCATGATGCCGAACGCACAGATCGCGGTCATCGGCGGTACGGGGTTCTACGGGATGGAGGGCCTGACGGATATCGAGGAAGTCCGTCCCGCCACCCCCTTCGGGGATCCGAGCGACGCCATCGTGGTCGGCACCCTCGAGGGCCGCCGCGTGGCGTTCCTCGCCCGCCACGGCCGGGGTCATCGCGTCGGACCATCTGAAATCAACGTACGGGCGAACATCTTCGCGCTGAAGACCCTGGGCGTCCGGTGGATCCTGTCGGTCAGCGCCGTGGGCAGTCTCCAGGATTGCATTCGACCGCGGGATTTCGTCATACCGGATCAACTGTACGACCATACCCGCCACCGCACGACCAGCTTTTTCGGCGACGGCCTCGTGGCGCACGTGGGACTCGCCGAACCCTTCTGCGGACCGTTGCGCCAACTACTCGTCGACGGCGCCGAATCGACGGGATTGACCGTACATCGCGGCGGTACCTATCTCTGCATGGAAGGACCTCAGTTCTCGACGAAGGCGGAATCGAATGTCTACCGGTCCTGGGGTTTTTCGGTCATCGGGATGACCGCGGCGCCGGAAGCCAAGCTCGCCCGGGAGGCGGAAATCTGCTACGGAGCCATCGCGTGTTCGACCGACTACGACTGCTGGCACGAGGAACACGATTCAGTCACGGTTGATATGATCATCGAGAATCTGCATGCGAACGTGGACCAGGCGCGCCAGGTCGTCCGCCACGTCGTGCCGGCCATTCCCCTGGAAAGCACGTGCCGTTGTCACAACGCCCTGGCCAATGCCATCGTTTCAGATCGCGGTACGGTGCCCGCAGAAACACTGGAGAAGCTGAATCCGATCGTGGGCCGGTATTTCAAATAGAGATTCAGGAAGGCCCTAGGGCACGGACACCGGGCCAGTCTATCCACATGTCGCCGCCGGGAGTCGCGTTCTCGTCCAGGTCCGCCCGCTTGTAGTCGTAGAGTACCGCCTGGCGGATCCGGCCGGTTCTGTTGTGGCCGACGGAATGACCCATGCGGTGGTGCCAGAACACGATATCGCCGGCCTTTCCGTGACAGTCCATGGGCGGTGTACGGTCCACCTCTTCCTTATGGGCCACGTATGCAGGCGTTCTGTCAAAGGTATACCGATTGGTGAAATCGTGAAAGAACACCTGGTGGCTGCCCGGCCAGACGGTGAATCCGCCGCCGCCGGGACCGACGTCGTCGATATACCCCACGACGCCGAGATGGAAGGGATGGGCGTCCACGTGGCAACCCATGGGACGGGGCGGCGCTTCGCCTTCAGGCAGGACGCAGTAAATGCCGCGAATTCGGTCCGGCCTGAACAGCGCCCCCTCCCCGAGCAACTGTTCCGCCATGCCCATGACGGAAGGATCGGTGGCGAGCAGGCGGACCATCCAGTCCTCTCCACCCGGTTCCCTGTACTTCCACATGTACTGGTGCCGGTGGGATGCGCCGTCGTCGACCGGTTCGTCAAACGGTCCGATCCAGGTTTCCGGTTTTCCGCGCTCGAGGGGAGGCGGCAGGTTCGACCACATGCGTTCCCGGCCCCGGGCCATCAGGTCGGGATCCATCACGTTTTGCTTGATCAGGTAGCCTTCGCGGACGAAAAACCGGATGTCGTCCTCGGTGAGACGGACCATGTCCAACAGGCCTCCCTGGGTGGTCGGTCGTGTGCGGGTGGTTGATTGTGTACTTGTAGTTGGTCGTGAACAGATGAATATATGGAATGGACTCGGGAAACTGTCAAGGAGGAATGCAACGTGAAGAAATGGATCACCGCGGCGGCGCTGCTGCTGTTGGGTCTCGCTCCCGAAACTGGCATGGCCAGCGACGGATATCTCCGTCTCGATGACGTGGATATCCTCCACTACCGGATCAGACTGGAGATCGGGGAAACCGGTTCAGGTATCCAGGGCGAAGCCACGATCCTGGCCGAGATGCTGGCCGGCGGCCGGGATGTCCTGCCCCTCGACCTCGGCTCCCTCAGTGTGGACCGGGTCACGGTCGACGGGAAAAACGCGGCTTTCGTCCATCGCGACGGCCGGTTGAGCATTACGATCGCAGACGACTACGCAAAGGGAGACCGGGTCGAGGTAGTCGTTGCCTATCAGGGCGAACCAGAGGACGGGCTGTTCATACAGGAAAACAAGTTCGGTCACAGGTCCGTGTTCGCGGACAACTGGCCGAACCGGGCGCGGCACTGGTTTCCCGGGGTGGACCACCCCTATGACAAGGCGACGGTCGAGTTCATTGTCACCGCGCCCGTGGCCTACGACGTCGTGGCCAATGGCCGATTGCTGGAGACGACGACCGTTTCGCCGGACCGCAAGCGAACGCACTGGAAAACCGAAGTGCCCATACCCACTTACTGCATGGTGGTCGGAGCCGCCCGCTTTTCCATCATCCATCCGGGATCCTGGAAGGGCATACCGGTTTCGTACTACCTGTTTCCCGGCGACCGGGACAAGGGTACCAATGATTTCTCCCGTTCCATGGACATGCTGGCCTTTTACGCCGACCTGATCGGACCCTATCCCTACGCAAAGCTCTCGCTGGTGCAGTCTTCCACCCGATTTGGCGGCATGGAGAACGCCAGCGCGATCTTCTTTTCGGAGAAGGGCATAACGGGCACAAGGCGGAACGAAGCCGTGGTCGCCCACGAGATCGCCCACCAGTGGTTCGGCGATTCGGTGACCGAATCCGACTGGCACCACCTTTGGCTCAGCGAAGGGTTCGCCACCTACTTCGGCGCCTTGTTTTTTGAAGAAACCGAAGGCGACGAGCGGTTTCACGAGATGCTCGACCGAAGCAGGTCCCGGTATTTGGACGCAAACAACCGTGCCCCCGCACCCATCTTCAATCCCGGGATTACGGACCTGTTCGACCTGCTGAACGCCTACAACTACAGCAAGGGTGGGTTGGTGCTCCACATGCTCAGGGGCCTGATGGGCGACGACCCGTTCTTCGCGGGCATACGACGCTTCTACCGAGAATACCGGGATCAGACCGTGCTGACCCGGGATTTCCAGGCCGTCATGGAATCACAGTCCGGAAAAAACCTGGAATGGTTTTTCGAACAGTGGATTTACCGATCGGGGCATCCCGTGGTGGACGTGACCTGGTCCTGGGACGACCAGTCCGGGGAGGTTTCCGTGCGTCTGGAGCAGACCCAGCGGCAGGATCCATACAGACTGCCTGTTACCCTGGCCTTCGTGATTGGAGACCAGCAGCATCGCAGGCAAATCGAACTGATTGAACGGTCCCACGAATTCCGCTTCAAAGTGGACGGAGCTCCAGAGGAGGTCCTGGTCGATCCCGATGCCTGGCTTTTGATGGAGTCACGGGTAAAACGCGGGGATGGATAAACGAATAGTTATGTTAAACTGAAGGATGACTTATCAGTTAAAGCATTAAAAAAGTGTTGACTTTTCCGTGAGTTGTGATTTATTGGGTAACAGGATTTTGTCTCTGTCTCCTGCATGATCGTAAAACAAACAACGATGCGGCACGGATCAGAACCAACGATCCTGCCGTTTTTTTTATGCGGGTTTGAAGTCGAACAGAGACTTCGTTGTAGATTTATTTTATTCATGCCTGAAAGGTGGTGAGCAATTTTGGCAGTCGGAAAAGTAAAGTGGTTTAACGACCACAAGGGCTATGGTTTTATCGAGCACGATGGTGGCGATGACGTCTTCGTACACTACTCGGCGATCCAGGGAGACGGTTTCAAGTCTCTGGCAGAAGGCGATGCGGTTGAATTCGATATCACTGAGGGCCCCAAGGGATTCCAAGCCGCAAACGTCACAAAGCAGTAAACAGCGGCATTGATCCCCAATGAAACGAAACGGGCGCCGGAGCAATTAGTTCCGGCGCCCGTTTTTTGTACATCGGCCGCGGGTCCTTCCCAGCCGTGTATACAGTCGGTCACCCCCTACCCTCCGAGATGATATCGCAGACCCAGGGATACGCCCAGGTAATGCGAACCGCTTCCCCTGATCTCGTATTGAACGGGCATATCGTAACCTGTTCCCGAATCCGGCCCCACGGTGGATTCGTGTCCCCTCAGCAACCTCCACTGGTTTTCGCCGTCCAAAAACTCACCGGATCTACCGTAACGCAGATTCAGTCCGGCCGAGAAGCGACCACTAATCGCGTAGTCCACGCCGGCAAGGAACTGGAAGCCGAATACTCTGTCTGAAAGCGTATCATCGGCGAGTGACGCCAGTCCGGCCGCGTGTGAATTACGTCCCAGTTGCCGCATTCTTTCCCGGTCGTTCGTCCTGATGGAAGCCGCAGAGTAGAACATCCGCTGTCTCGCCAGCCCGACGCCCACGCCCAGGTAAGGCGTCGCTTTCGGCGACAGCATGCCGTTGAAGTCATAGTACAGATTCGCGAATAAATGATCCGACCGGAAATCGCTTATTTTCTCGCTGCGCTCCACAAACTCTGCCTGTTTCTCGTCGCCCGGTACGACCAGGGGAAGGAGCGCTCCGTTCTGCCCCCGGCGAAAATACTCGACCTCGATGCGCAGCGCATTCAAGGCATATCCGGCCTGTACTCCCGCCAAGATGCCCCGTCCCAGATCGAAGATATTCGGAGAAGCCGGAAACACGCGGGGCGAACACTGAGAAAGCGGGAGTGGAACCATGGTTCCATCGTTCAAAGTCTCCCCGGGCAGCCACTGATCGCAGTTGGTGGGGATGCCGTTGTTCGTTCGCGTGGACTCGTACTCCCCGGGAATGGACACCCCTGCCTGCATGCCGAAATAAAATCCCTGGCGGCTTCCGTCGGGCCCCTGTGCTCTCGAACTTGGCGGAAACAACAGGATAGTCAGCGAGCAGATCAGCGTGGATAAAACCATCGCCCTCGCAGCCACTATCCATCTCCTCGTTGTATAGGTGATTTTGCCGTGTCGAAACATACTTGTTTACGAATTGCCGTACAAGGTAATTTAGCGGTCAAGGGTCAATCTGTCCGTGCGGTCCCTGGAAGCCTTCCTGATCACCTGATCCGTACCTTCGACGTATCGCTTGACAGCAGGTGCCACCCCGCCCAGATTGCGATACCGTACCGGAGATGGAACGGAGAAACGAAGGTCCGCGCATACCCGCAAATATGAGACGCCAGGGCGACAAAACATGATCGTTGAAATCCGATCCGATACCCATCAAGGCGCAATCAGAAACCCGGTTCGATCCAGCCGGGCGGGCGTCCTCCTGTCGATGCTCTGTGCCGTCATGATAGTCGTTGCCATGGAGACATCCGCACAGGAATCCACGAAACGGGACGACGCAGCCGCCGGTGTCCCCGACGCAGAGTCAACGGACGATTCCCAAATCCTGGACGCAGTGTCAACGGACGATGCTCCAATATTGATGGAAGAGATCGTGGTCACGGCACGCAAGCGGGCACAGCCCGCCTTCGAAGTGCCGCTGTCCCTGTCCACGATACAGGAAGCGAAGTCCGCGGTCCTTCGCTCATCGGGCATGGACCTGCGATTCCTTTCGAACCGGGTGCCCAGCCTGCAGATGGAGTCCTCCTACGGTCGAGTTTTTCCCCGGTTCTATATCCGGGGCCTGGGCAATACGGACTTCGACCTGAATGCCTCCCAGCCCGTTTCCGTGATCTATGACGGTGTCGTCCTCGAAAACGCCCTGCTGAAGGGTTATCCCGCCTTTGACCTGGACCGGATCGAAGTGCTTCGCGGTCCCCAGGGCTCGCTGTTCGGCCGGAATACACCGGCGGGCATCGTCAAGCTGGAATCGGCCCGGCCGACCGAAGAACCCGAGGGTTTTGGGCGGTTGGGCTACGGACGATTCAACACCGCCATTTTCGAGGGAGCGGTGTCTGGGCCGCTTGGATCTCCGGCACTTTCCGCCCGTCTCTCGGTGCTGGTCCAGCGTCGGGGCGACTGGGTGGACAACGAACACGACGGTCCAACGGAAGCGCTCGGCGGGTACAGGGAAATGGCCGGGCGGCTTCAGTTTCGCTGGCGGCCCACGTCAGATCTCGAAACGCTGATCAATATCCATGGCCGCGACCGGGATGGCTCAGCGCGGATGTTCCGCGCCAACGTCATCGAACCGGACCGGGGTGGACTGGTGAAGGGATTCTCCCGTGACCGTATCGCGATCGATGGACGCAACAGCCAGGAACTGAATGCCCACGGAATGACGGTGGAGGTAAGATACCAGACGGGCGTCCACGAACTGGTTTCCGTGACCGGCATGGAACGACTTGAAAGCTTCTCCCGCGGCGATATCGACGGCGGCTACGGCGCGGTGTTCAGTCCACCCAGCGGTCCGGGCGTAATACCCTTTCCATCCGAAACGGCCGGGGGCATCCCCTTCCTTCGCCAGATCAGCCAGGAAATACGGCTGGTCAGCCAGGAACACCATCGGCTCGATTACCTCTTCGGCCTGTACTACCTCCACGAATCGGTGGATATTGACGACTACAACTTTGATACCCTGTCCGGTGGAACCCGCGACGGATACACGCGGCAGCAACAGGTCGCCAAAGCGTGGGCCGCGTTCCTGGCGAGTACCCTGCACCTGGGAGGCGCTGTGGAGATTGGTGGGGGACTTCGGTTTTCCCACGACGCGAAAGACTACACGGCGTGGCGGGACGAGGCACCAGCGGTCACCGGCGCCGGCAAACTGGGCCCTGTACGCCGCGACCCGACAGACACCGCCTGGAGCGGAGATCTGAGCATGCGGTACACCGCGTCTTCCCGCGTGCAGACCTACGTGCGCGCCGCCAGGGGATTCCGCGCGCCGAGCATACAGGGCCGCCTGCTGTTCGGCGACATGGTCTCCGTGGCCGGGACGGAGACGATACACTCCATCGAAGGCGGGACTAAAATGCGCCTGTGGGACGGCAGTCTCCGCCTCGACCTGGCCGTTTTTCACTATCGGCTGCGTAACCAGCAGCTCACCGCCGTGGGCGGCGAAACCAATTTCAACCGGCTGGTGAACGCCGACAGAACGCTGGGGAAAGGTTTCGAAGCCGAGTTGGCCCTCGCGCCGCCGGGCGGAATGCGCATAACGGCCGGATTGAGCTACAATCACACCCGTATCGACGACGCGAACCTGGCGATACAGGCCTGCGGCGCCCCGTGCACCGTGCTGGATCCGTCCGGGCCCGAGCCCGGAACGGTCCTGATCGACGGCAACGGACTGCCCCAGGCACCGAGGTGGATTGCGGATGCCACCTTGAACTATCCGGTGGCCTTGTCCGGCGGTTCCTACCTGGCTGCCTCGTTCGACCTCGCCTATCGCAGCGCGGTGCGTTTCTTTCTTTACGATTCCGAGGAGTTTCGGGACGATCGGCTGATGGAATGCGGAGTGCGTCTCTCCTACCTGGTGCGGGGTACCGGGATGGAGATCTCCCTGGTCGGTCGAAACATCTTCGACGATCTGTCCCTCACCGGTGGAATCGATTTCAACAATCTGACGGGTTTCGTAAACGAACCACCCTACTGGGGAGTGGTACTGGCCCGCCATTTCTGAGCGTGAAGCCGGGCGATTTCGAGTTTCTCCATCACTCGGCGCCGAAGGCATCTAAATCACTTGACTCCGAACCTGATATTGGACAGGTATGTAGTGAAGTGGACTCTCTCCACGGTGAGGATCCACGCTTGATCTTTAATGGACATCAGAATCCAGAATCAACAAGCGCGTTCACCGAACTATAGACGGGGGAAACGATGTTAAGATTCGCGGAAGAAATCATGCTGCTCATGCTCGACGACGACGGTAAATTCGTGGGCGTACCCGACCGCCTGCTAAGGTATGGTCTTGCCGGCGGCGTACTGATGGACCTGGCCCTCGAAAACCGCATCGATACCGATGTCGACAAGCTGGTATTACTGGATTCCAATCCCGTGGGCGACAATCTGATCGATCCCTTGCTCGCGGATATTGCGGCGTCACCCGAAACGCACGGAGCGCGGTACTGGATTGAACATGCCGTCGACGGTGCCGACGATATCCGGGAGACGGCCATCGACAGGCTCGTGGATCGGGGAATCCTGTCCAGGGAGGAAGGTCAGTTCCTGTGGGTATTCCGCTCGCGGCGCTATCCGACTGTCGACGGCACGGCCGAGCGGGAAGTCAAGCTCCGTATCATGGAGGTGTTGTTCAGCGACAACATCCCCAATCCCCGCGACGTAGTGATCATCAACCTCGCCCACGCGTGCAACCTCTTCAAGGAGATCCTTTCCTCCCGTGAACTCGCACAGGCCGCCGAGCGTATCGACCAGGTACGCAAACTGGATCTCATCGGCCAGGCCATGTCGAGGGCGATTACGGATATCGAACTGTCGCTTACCCTCGCCGTAGAACGCGGCTACTACATGTAAAGATGGATCGGCCCGGCGCTACCTGCCGTGGCACCGCTTGAATTTCAGACCGCTTCCGCACGGACACGGGTCGTTGCGACCCACCGTTCGGAAGCGTTGCTGTTTCTGGCGGTCGGCCTCGTGTTGGCGGATATGGGACATCACGTTGGCGGGAGCCCGCCGGTGATGCAATTCATTGGCCATGAACCGCATGGGACCGTCGATGTGGTGGAAGAAGGTCTTGTACCCCTCGCACAGGTAGTTCAGGCCCGGTTCTCCGTCGGGCGTCGATATAATGCGGTTCTTCGGACACCCCCCATTGCAGATGAACCGCACGTCGCATGACAGGCAGTACTCCGGCAGCGTGTCCAGCTTGGCCTGCCCGAAGGCCCTCTGCTGCTCGGACATGACCATCTCCATCATGGGTATCTCGGTGATATTGCCCAGCTTGTAGTCCGGTTCGACATAGTGATCGCAGGCGTAGAGATCCCCGTTGTGCTCCAAGGCAAGGGCGTCGCCGCAGGTCTCCATGAATATGCAGAGTCCCGCACTTTGTCCAGACCAGGCGGCGAGAGACACGTCGAAAATCTGTACGTACATGCTCCCCACGTCCCGCCGGACCCACTCGTCGAATATCCGGACCAGGAAGTTGCCGTATTGCTTCCCCGTCACCGACCGGCGCGTCACCTCGCTGCCCTCCTGGTACCCGGTCTCGTTGTCCAGTTCCACGATGGGTATGAATTGCAGGAAACGCGTCTTCACGACATCCCGCATGAAGCGGTAGACCTCCAGGGGGCTATCCGCGTTCGCTGCGTGCACCGTCGTCAGAATATTGAATTCGACCCCGTGGATCTGCATCATCTCCGCCGCACGCATCACCGCGTCGAAGGTCGGCTTGCCGCCCTTGTCGACCCGGTAGGCGTCGTGCAGCGCTTTTGGTCCGTCCAGGCTCAGACCGATCAGGAAATCATTGTCGTGAAAGAACCGGCACCAGTCCTCGTCCAGGAGCGTGCCGTTGGTCTGCAGCGAGTTGTAGAGACGGGTATCCGGTTTCTGGTGCTTCTTCTGGAGTTCAACGGCCTTTTCAAAAAACTCGAGCCCCATGAGGGTGGGCTCACCGCCCTGCCAGGCGAAGGTGACTTCGGGAACCTGTTGGGCTTCGATGTACTGCCGGATGTATTCTTCGAGCAGGTCGTCGGACATGTGGAACCCGCTGCCAGGGTACAGGTCTTCCTTGGCAAGGAAGTAACAGTACTTGCAGTCGAGGTTGCAAATGGCCCCCCGGGGTTTCATCATCACGTGAAACGCCGGGACCGGGACCGGGTTTCCTCCGGCGGAAGGCATGGCCGATGCCGGGACTGCGGTGGATGCGTCTAAAAGACTCACGGTTGGTCTTTGCCTTATTAAGTCCGGCCGCGCCGGATCCAGGGTTCCAGTACATCGCGGGGGTGATCAGGAAACCCGTCCACGCCCCTGGACCGGGCGAACTGGTATATTCGCGAGGCCTTCCACTTCGTGTAGGGAAAGGACCGCAGGTTGTCACCTTCCAGGGCGTCCGAAGCACCCGGATGCCCGCAAGCCTCGACGGCGAGCCGGTGCAGGTCGTTCGCCACTCCCCGGTCGGCCGCGATTCGATTCACCACTTCCGCCGGGTCTTCAGCCGTGTTGAAAAGCTGCGCCCTGCCGCCGTTGGCCAGGTAAATGTACTTCCAGTCGCCGCTTCGGACCATGATTTTGAACCGGTCAGTCCCCGGCTCGCCGTAGTAACCGAACAGGTGCTCCCGGGGTGCGGCATCGCCTTCGATCGCGCCGAGCACGTCCACCCCCTCGCGCATTTGGATATGGCCGGCGGCGCGGGTGGCGATGGCGAAGAGATCGGTCAGGCAGACCAGGTCGCATCGACGGACATCCCTCGGCAGTCGGGCGGGCCAGCTTACCAGGAAGGGCACCCGAGCCGAGACGTCGAAGAAACTCTCCTTCTGCCACGCGGTATGGTCGCCGAGATGATCGCCATGGTCCGAGAAGAAGCAGATGAGCGTGTTGTCGGCGTCATCGCGGGCGTCGACGGCGTCCAGTATCCGTCCCAGACAGTCGTCTATGTAGGTGATCTCTCCGTAATAACGGGCCTTGAGCGTCCGTGTCAAGGCATCGTTTATTTCATCCGCCCAGATGATCCGGTTCATGAAGGGTATCTGCTCGTCCATGTGGTCCACCGCCAGGTCGCCCCGGACCGGGCCGGACATGCGATCGGGATCGTAGATCCGGTTGAACGGTATGGGCGGCGCGAAGGGGGGATGGGGACCGATGAAGGACACGAACCCGAAATAGGGCCGGCTGCCGGGTTGCCTCAATGCCTCGATCGAGCGGTCCGCCGCCCAGGATTCCACGGTCAGGTGCGCGGGCAGCGGACTGGCCTGGGGCATGTAGTACATTTCCGTCCGTTCCCCCATCAACGCTTCGATGTAGTCGAAGTCCGGGTGTTCACGGGCGATCCATCCCGCGTAGGCGTCCCCCTTTCGTTGCTCCGGACTGCTGTAAAGCTCTTCGCTATGTAGCTGGGACCCATAGCCGATGTCTTCGTTCCACGGAGCCGAGTGGAACTTCCCCACACCGAAGGTGCGGTAACCCTGTGCCGACAGGGTGCGGGCGAGATAGTCCCCGCAACGGCCTTCGAGCGTTTCGGCCTGTCCCGGAACGGGAATGGAACGGCTGTTGCTGAAAATGCGGGTCGTGGGTGGATCGCATCCCGTACGGATGGTCGCCCGCGCCGCTACGCAAACCGGACAGGTCGAGTAGCCCTGGGTAAAGGATACGCCCCGCCGCACCAGCCGGTCCATGTTGGGGGTGTGTATGTTGCCGTTCCCCAGCGCGGCGATGGTATCGAAACGCTGTTGATCCGTCATGATGAACAGGATGTTGGGTTGGGTCATCGAGGTCCTCTCAACTGTGCTGCCGCCATATGCGGCCGACCGCGTTCAGCTTGTCGTCGCCGAGATACCCGTACCGATTGATCCATACGCCGTCGGCTGGACTTTCCGCCACCACCCGGAATCGCCGAACAAAATCGTGCAGGGGGCCGTATCCGTGCATCAGCGGGGTTACAAGCGCACGCCCGTTCACTTCCGCGCAGACCTGCTCGATCCGGCGCCGCTGGGCGTCATCAGGAACCGGATGGGGTTCCTCGGGCCCGGGATACCCGTATTGATCGATCCGGGTAGCCACAATGTCGTCCCCGAGGTCGAAGAGATGGGCCAGCGACCGCACCACGAGGCCTTCGTCCAGCCCGGGATTCCGTTCAAGCAGCGTCCGGCCCCAGAATTCCACCATGACCGACCAGTGCATGGTATACAGCTTTGGAGACACCGCGTCGCACAGGGCCGACGCCCCGCGGAAGTCGAAACCGGTCCAGAGGGTGAGCGGGGACATGAACGAGTTGGCCGAGAGTTCCATATCGGGTCCGCCA
Source organism: bacterium (assembly GCA_965262815.1). Classification (GTDB taxonomy): domain Bacteria; phylum JAAXHH01; class JAAXHH01; order JAAXHH01; family JAAXHH01; genus JAAXHH01. The sequence continues at coordinate 2,568,493 of OZ253560.1, forward strand.
TGGGCCGTGATGACGGTTCTCCAGTGACGCAGCAGGTCGTTGGACAGGGCGGTTTTCAGGCGCAGCCATTCCACGATTCCCGGAAAGGACCGGAATAACGCGGTCAGTGTTGCCGCGCCCCGTCCGGGACCGCTGAAGTCGAGCAGGTCGCGGTTGGCGAGCCGGCCGTGCAGATAGTCGTAGCCCGCCCGGACTTCACGCTGGATGGCCTTGAATTCAAAATGGCGTTCCTCCGCCCAGCGCTTGACCTGGGGATTGAAATCCTGGAAGGCCTCGTCCAGCTTGTAACAGGGGTATTCGGGCCAGTCCGGTCGAAACCCGGTAATCCGGGGATACTGCTCCAGCAGATCGCGAACGTAAGCGGTGATATAAGCCCGGATCGCCTCGCTGGCGAGACACCCCGTGTCGGCCATGCGGTCCGGCAACTGCCCGTCCGGTCTCCTCGGCCGGTCGTCGTCCGTCAAGCCCGGCGGCGTAGCGGCGCTCAGTTGCAGGTAGACCTTGAGTCCCCGGTCCAGCGCACCGTCGATAAAACGGTCGACCAGGTCTCCGTGCGTGGACGTCAGTTCATTGGGCTCGCGAGGTTTGTACGGTGTATCGGCATAGTAGGACGTTCGGGGGATATAACTCGGGGCGCTCCGGACCCAGAGCGAACGCCGGCCCCACAGGGGTCGATCGAAAATCCGGGGACTGCTTCCGGCGTCGCTGGGCGGTTGAAAAGAACCGACTCCTTCCTCCGACGGCGCGGTCACCGTTGGATTCAGGGCCACGGCCGTGGCGCCCGCCCGGTCGACCAGGTTGTCCAGTACGGCGTCCACCCCTTCGTTCAGGATGAAATCGGCCAGGACTGTTATGCCCAGCAGTCGTTTCTTACTCATTTTTTATCGGATGGTCGTTTGTGGCCATGGCCGCGAGTTGTGCTTCGATGAAACGGTCCGCGCGGTCGTTTTCCATTTCGGGGTCGCAAATCGAGCGGAGTTCCCCTTCCAGGTCGGAGGCTACCGCCGGGAACTCCCCGTACACGTTCTGTAACTCGTCGGGATCCCGGTCCAGATCGAACAACTGGTGAGGCGCGTCCACGTGATGCAGGTATTTCCATCCGCCCTTTCGGATCATGTAAGCGCTGTGCCTGACCCCGTGCCCGTGGTACTCCGAAAACACGACCCGCTGATCATCGCTTACCGGTATGCGCTGCAGGGGGAGTCCTGTCCAGTGCGCCGGCCGGTCGGCGCCGGTCGATTCGAACAGGCTCGCCTGCACGTCGTGAAGGTCCACCGGCGTAGACACGCGCGTTCCGGTCTGAAAGTCGGGGCCCGAAGCTATGCACGGCACCCGGCAGGCGTCTTCGTAAAGAGAGCACTTCCACCACATGCCGAACTTTCCGAGCATCTCCCCGTGGTCCGAAGTATATACGACGTTCGTATCGTCGTACAGGCCCGAGGTCTTCAGCGCTTCGATCAGACGCGCCAGCTGCCGGTCCACGAAGGTGACGCAGGCCAGGTATCCACGGCGCTGGCCCCGTACCTGCTCCTCGGTGAATTCGCCCGTCTGGAAATGTTCCCTCACTTCACGGGCGCGCGGGTGGTTCGCGGTCTCCTGCTCGACCCCGTACTCCGGCAGATCGCCGCCCTGCGGGTAGAGGTCCCACAGATCCCGGGAGGTATAGTGGGGGAAATGAGGGTGGTTGATGTTCACAGCCAGCGTCCAGGGCTTCCCCAGCGAAGGCGCGGTATTCGACAGCCAGTCGATGGCGGCGTCGACTTTACCCAGGTCGATCTGGAGATGTGACTCCTTCACCCCAAACCGGGTTGCCCTCTCCGCGGCGGCCCGCCGGATGCGGAAAGGCCTGCGGCCGACTTCCACGTCGCCGCGCGCGGCGTCCGCTCCGGACCTGCGCACCTCGCGGAAACCCAGTTCCCCGCCAGGTGCGAAGACATGGGTTTTGCCCACGTGCACGGAGTGTACGCCCTGATCCGCCAGCACGCGCCCGTAGGTGGGAATATCCGGATCGACGCCGATTCTGCAGTTGCTGTAAGCCTGTATCTGGTGGACCCTGCGCCCCGACATGAAAGCGGACCTGCAGGGCATGCACAGGGGCGACGGGCAGTAGGCGTTCTCGTACGTGACGCCGTTCTCCGCCAGCTGGTCCATGGCCGGCGTCTGAACAAAGGGATGACCGTAGACCGAGGAGTACAGGGGATTGTGTTCGTCGGAGATGAGCAGGAGGACATTGGCCATGCACCTACCTCATTTCCCGCCGAGGAAAGCCTTCAGGGGAACGTCTTCGTCTTCGGGCAGATAGTAGCTGAGCGCATCGCCCACTTCGCCGATCAACTGTTTCTGCAAGGGCGTGCACCTGTCCACGAGCGACCTCGGCATCTGGATGTAGTCCATGGGCTTGACCCACCGGTATGCGTAGCCCATGAAAATGGTCCGGCGATCGTGACCGCACCAGTTGTGCCCGATGCTGTGGAAGGTCCGCTGTTCGAACAGGAAGGCGCTGCCGGCCGGCAGGTTCATCTGGATGGCGCCATAGGGCCAGCCTGTGGCCGGGTCCGTGGGCGGCTCGCCGGTAATCCGATTGCTTCCGGGTACCAGGGCGGTGGCTCCCGATGCCGGATCCGTCTGGTCGCTGAGCACGTAGGCGATCTTCAACAGGATCCGGGGGTGGGGTTCCTGCATTTCGACGAAGGACCGGCCGCCGTCCCGGTGCATTCCGTGCTTCTGCTTCACCTCCACTGAGGGCTCCGGCCCCGAAGGTAGGACGATGAGTTGGGAGGTGATCATCTGGATATTCCAGCTGAGCGCACCCCATGCCAGGGGGACGGTCGACGGCCAGTCGAGCAGTTTAAGGAACGCGTCGTGGGCCACGATACAGTTGCGGATATTCAGATCGCGGTTTTTTCCGAGCGTTCCTTCCGTCTGGGCCCTGTCGTACACAACGTCGATCGCTTCGTTCAATTCCCCGACGACGGAAGGTGGCAGCGCGTCTTCGATGACCAGGTAGCCGTACTGGTCCAGGTGTTCCCGCTGTGCGTCGGTCATGACGGTATAGTCTTGAGTGAGTTCCATTCGGTGTCCTGTCCTTCCGGCAGCCGTTTCGTTGGTTCAGTAGTCGATACGCCGGCCGCTATTCACGGCCTCCCGGCCGATGTAGATATCATAGTAGGCATTTCCGTTACGGTAATTCGGAAAGGTACCCCACCTGTCCTGCTTGAATCCCTTCAGCCAGGGCTTGCGCAACTGGTGCGCCTTGACATGCCAGAGGAATACGGCGGCGGCCTCGGAAGAGAGTATGCGTTCGGCCTCGTCGTACATCGCCATGCGTGCCTGGGGATTCATTTCTCCCGCGGCCCGGTCTATCAGCCGATCGAAGTCCGGGTTCAGCCAGTCGTGGCGGGTATAGCCCTTGGGCTGGGAACGCCAAATGATGCCCAGCATGCTGTGCGGATCGGGAAAATCGTAATTGAATCCGATGAGGCTCATGGGCATTTCCCAGTTGTACATGGCCGACCGGTAGGCGGTGCCTTCCGTATTCCGAAGGCCGATCTGGATATTGAGGTTTTCCTTCAGCATCTCCTGGACCGCCTGGGCCGCCTGGCTGATGGACGAAGCCGGCGAAGCGTCTGCCAGCCAGATGTCCATCCGGGGAAAACCCCGGCCCTCCGGGTAGCCCGCTTCGGCGAGCAACTGCCTGGCCAGGTCGACGTCGTACCGCTGGTACGCGCGGTGCTTGTCGCCCACGTAGCCGGGAAAATGAAGAGGCAGCATGGTGTAGGCCGGGATCATCATGCCCTGGAGGATCGTCTCGTTCAGCGCCTCCTGGTCGATCGCGTGGGCGAAGGCCTGTCGGACCTTCAGGTTGTCGAAGGGCGGCTGACGGGTGCGGAAGTAGAGATAGATGGTCGAGAACTGGTCGTAGGTCCACGTCCGCTCGTTCGATTCCGGGTCGCCGCGCAGGCCGCCGTAGATCATGGGACTGATGTCGATCACGTCGATTTCGTCGTTCTCGTACGGCAGCAGTCCCATATCGTTCGCCGCGCTGGCCGATCCGATCATGGCGTTGAACACCCGGACGATCTGGCGGAGATGGCCGGGATTGGGACCCGCGTAGTGAGGATTCAGGCCGAAAGTCATGTACTGGCCCGTTTTCCAGGTTTCCAACTGGAAGGGTCCATTGCTCAGGCAGGTGCCCTCCATGCTCCACTGGTCGCCGTACTTCTCCACCTGCCAGGGTGGGACGGGCGAGGAGGAGTGGTAGGCGGTGATATGGGGAAGAAAGGCGCAGGACTGCTCGGTTTCGATAACCAGGGTGTAGTCGTCCACGGCCCGGACGCCCACGGCGTCGACGTCCTCGGTTTCCCGCTGGTTATAGGCCCGGGCGCCCTTGATGTCGTAGTAGAGGAATGCATACACGTTGCCCGCGTCGGGATGGAGGAAGCGTTTGAAGGTGAATTCGAAGTCGTGGGCCGTTACCGGGCGCCCGTCACTCCAGTACGCGTTGCGGCGAAGGTAAAAAGTCCACGTCTTTCCATCTTCAGAAGGCTCCCACGATTCCGCCGCCCCGGGCGTGAGTTCGCCGTTCATGCCAAACATGGCCAGTCGTTCGAAGAGGAACTCACTGCCGCCGGCCACGTAGAGCGACACCCCCTGGTCCATGCTCTTGGGTTCCGCAGCCATGTACCTGAACACCTGGTATTCAAGCGGCGCGGCGTCTTCGGGCAGTCGTTCCAACAGGGCGGCTTGGGATGCCTGAATCATCTCCCCGGTTTGTCCGTACAGCAAGGGCGGCGAGGTCTCATCGCCTTCGGGAGGCCGGTCGTCGCTGCATTGTATCAGTAGCAGCGTGCCGGCGGTCACAAAGAGCGCGGCGACGCGTTGTAATGGTTGGCTCATGCGTTCTCCCTGCTGTTCTCCTACACCCCTGGCGGTTCGATGCCCAGGCGAGTGAATTGTTCCGGCATGGCCTCGCAGGCATTCAGGTGGTGCGCGATCCGGGCGGCGAAGCGGGCCTCAAGGACAGGATCGCTTAACGGGCGCTGCTGCCGCGGGTCTTCCACGATATCGAAAAGCTGGTTCCGGCCCGCGTAGGACGCTTCATCGGGGTGATGCCGCGGGACTTTGCCCACCGTGGGTATCTTGTACAGGGGCAGGTTATAGGTATGGCCGAAGTACCGGCCGGTTTCCACCCGGTCGTAAACCTCTCTCGGATACCACCGGTTCAGCCCGCCCGTGGGCATGGCCGTGTACGCGTACAGGGGTCCGGCGTCTTCATTCACCGGGTTGCGCATGTACACGTAGCGCCCATCTGTGACGTTCATCGCCATGCCGAAGTATCCGAATATCCCGTCTCCGCGGATCGTTTCGCCGTCCGGCACCCCTCTCAACGAACATCCCTGCACGTGGGGCGGCGGCGGCACGTCGAAGTAATCGAGAAAGGTCGGCATCAGGTCGATGGTCTGCGTGAGCGCGGCGGTCCGCGTGCCGGCCCCAGTGTTGCCGGGAAAGCTGGCGATCAGGGGAATGCGGACGATCTCGTTGTACAGCGGCATGATGTTCTTCATCCAGAAATCATGCTCGGCCAGCATGGTCCCGTGATCCGTGGTAAACACGACGAGGGTGTCATCCCAGATGCCCAGGTCGTCGAGCGTATCGAAAATCCTTCCGACCCAGTGGTCCGTCATCGTCAGCAGACCGGCGTAACACTTCCGGATGTGGGCGATGGCTTCGGGAGACTCGTGCACTTCATCGTAACTGGGCCAATCGTAGAACGGACCGTCGTAGTCGTCCTGGTACATCGCGCGGTATTCTTCGGTGCAGTAAAAAGGCTCGTGGGGATCGAAGATCTCGACCTGCAGGAACCAGTCGTCGGTCGCCTGGTTAGTCTTCAGCCACTCGATGGCCGACTGCGCGGTTTTGGGACCGGAGAAATCCTCTTCGCGTTGCTGCAGTTTACGGTTGCCGAAGCTTTGCTGGGTCAATTTCCCCAGGTGGTCGGGCAGGGCCATCCGGTCCACGTGGGAAGCCCACCAGTCGTTTTCCTGGCCGCGGAAGAAATCCCACGTATTGAAGGCCGTGTGGTAGTTCTCGCCCCCCAGTTCGAAGTAGTGGTAATGGTCGGTCAGCAGATGGGTGAATACGTCGTGCTTCCTCAACTCTCCAGGCAGGGTATCGTCGTAGGGCTCGATGGGGCCCCAGCCCCGGTAGATGAAATTGTACCGGCCCGTCATGAACTCCCGGCGCGCCGGCATGCAGGGCAGCGAACCCACCCAGTGGTTATCGAAAACGACGCCCCGCTCGGCCAGGCGGTCCAGGCTGGGGGTATGTACCCAGTCGTTTCCATAGGTGGACAGGAAGTCCCGCCGGACAGTATCCAATACGATGAATACGCATTTCATTATGCTTTGTCTTTCTTGCCGTAGCTGTGGCCGCCGAGTATGGCCCGCACGTCGTCGGCAGAACGGGCATTCTGGAAGGCGGCGATTCGTACTTCCTCCTCGGCCGCCAGGGCCGTGGCGTTTTTGAGTACCGCATCTACCTTACCAGCCGGAAACTTGCAGGCGCCGTTCTCGTCCATGTGGATGATCTCGCCCGGGGCCACGTCCATCCCGCCCACGGAAACCGGCACGTTCACCGCGTGCACGGACATGTCGCCGTGCCCGGGTGTCACGCCGCTCAAAAGGTACTGGAACTTCATGGGCCGAATCTCGTCGATGTCCCGGGAGGGCCCGTTGGAGACGACACCGACGCAACCGGCCGCCTTGGCGGAGGCTGTCATGTTCCCGCCGGCCAGACCCACCTTGCCGGCGATTTCCGGAGGGAACTTCTGCTGAATCACGAGAATGGTCGGCCTCGGGGATTCGTCCAGGGCGTCGATCACATCGAGGAAGGACAGATTCTTGAAACCCGGTTCGGGCAGGCCGAAGACGCAGGTTACGGCATAGCCCACGGTACGCCCCAGATCGGGATAAATACATTTTATGGTCTGGTCCGTGTACCAGTTCTCCGTCCAGGGATTGTACAAACCCAGGCAAAGGGGATGGGTGGGATAGGTCGCCACCACGTTCGTGATCGTGGGCGTATCGAATTGCTTCAACGCTTCCAGCGCCTCCTGCGTGGCCATGCCATGCTCCTTCCGGAGTCAGTGCGGTAAGGGTGTCGTGATTCGAACGGTCTGATCGGTGGAATGAACCTGCAAAATATGGTTTCAATCCGGCCGGGTGTCAAGCCAGTATTCGGTTCAGGTTGTCTGTGTGCGTTCGAGGTGCCAGCGAGTGATTCAGCTTCTCGATATGCCCGTCTCGCGGTACTTCCCCCATTCTGGCAAACAACCGATCTAAGAACCTGACTTCCAATCATCAACCGGACGTTCCAGGCTGTAGTGACCGCTGCCAGAGGGCCATTGAGTAGAACTCGTACGAAGCGGCCTTGTCGGGCACGTCGACCAAATGGACGGTGAATCGGCACGGCACGCCGTTGTCCGGGAGGTAATCCCTGAAGAAACCGCTGTAGGCCCTTGCATAGGCTTCCTTCAGTCGATCCTGTTCGGCCGCGTATCCAACCGGGTCCACGAGGGGGTTGGGTGATTTGGGCTGACATCCGAAGGCGTGCACCTCGATGAAATCGACTTCCCGAAGTGATTTGCACAGCCCGGCGTCCACCAGCCATTTTTCCCAGCTTTTGAAGACCAGGGGGATCTCCTGGTCTGGATCCATCGTCACCAGTTCATCCCGTTCCATAACGCCCTGGGCCGAATAGCCGCCCGTAAGACCGGCAAAATAGATCTTGAGATCGCCGTCCGGCTGCTCTTCCGTCACCAGGGCCGACAATACCGGATGGTCGCCGTGGTAGTAATAGGTCAACTTCCCGCGTTTCCTGATGTTGAAAGCCATTGAATCTCCTCAGATAGTGGTGTCGTACCGACTTCGATTGGTGTGAAACAGCACAATTTCGGTAGATATTCCGAATGGTTAATCTACAGGGTGTGTCAAGGCCGGGCCACGGGAGGAATCGATCTCGCGCAGTCCATATCATAGGGTTCATAATGGCCTTTTGACTACCCGGTATCACTATGTATATTCTGTTGCCTCGCGGTCGCCGGATCCTACAATAGAAAGCCGGATCATACAAAAGAGAGAGTAGTCCGTCTAAAGATGATCGATATTTCGGAATCCTCCAGTCGCATACAAAAACGTGGTATCGCCGGAAGATCGAGACCATCATGAACCAGGCAACACCCTTCAGGAAAGACCTCGTACTGGTTGGCGGGGGCCACTCGCACGTGCAGGTGGTCAGGATGCTGACCATGAAGAAAGCCCTGCGGGGCATTCGCGTTACGCTCATTTCGGACGAATCCAGCGTCTGCTATTCCGGCATGCTCCCCGGTTGCCTGGCCGGCCTGTACCGTCCCGATGAAATGGAAATGGAGTTGAGACCGCTGTGCGCATGGGCGGGAATCCGGTTCATCCGTGCAAGGGTGGCTGGCCTGGATCCGGCGATCCAGCAGGTTCTCTTCGACGATGGCCGCCCACCCCTCGCCTACGACGCGCTTTCGATCAACATCGGTTCGACTCCCAGGGGAATGGATACTCCCGGCGTGCGCGGACACGCCGTACCCACGAGGCCCCTTGGCCTGCTCCTGAAACGGGTTCACCAGTTCGAGAAAAACCATCGCGCCGATGGCCAACCGCTTCGGATCGTCATCGCGGGCGGAGGAGCAGCAGGGGTGGAACTGGCGTTCGCCATGCACTCCAGGTGGGGAGACCGTTTCGCTCCCGTCCGTATCACGCTCGTGGAATCGAATGCCATTCTGCTTAACGGACATCAGCCCCGGGTCGCCAGGATAACAGGGCGGTACCTGGAAGCGAAGGGGATCACCTGCCTGACCGGCCTCCGGGTTTCCCGCGTGGATGAAACCGGTGTCCATTTCGAGGAACATCCTTCGATACCTTGCGATTTCCTGCTTTGGGCGACGGGCGGCGCGCCGCCCGATCTCTTAAGGCAGACGAACCTGGAAACCAGCGAGACCGGCTTCATCCGGGTTCGACCCACACTACAGGTCATGGACTACGAAAATGTATTCGCAGCCGGCGACTGCATCGAATTCGAATCCCGGCCCTTGCCAAAATCGGGCGTGTACGCGGTGCGGGAAGGTCCGGTTCTCGCCCGGAATATCCATGCCTTCCTGGAAAACAGGCCACTGGTCGCCTACAAACCCCAGGCATCGGCGCTCGCATTGCTGATGACCGGCACGCGGAACGCCGTCGCAAGCCGGCGACACACCGCCTTCCACGGACCCTGGGTCTGGCGCTTGAAGGATTGGATAGACCGCCGGTGGATGAGGAAGTTCGACCCTTCCCTGCTCCCGCCCATGTCCCCGGCCGGCGATCCCGATCCCGCCAAGGAAGATGCGGAAGAAGCAGCCATGCGTTGCGCCGGGTGCGGCGCCAAGGTCGGATCGACCGTGTTGACCGGCGTGCTCGATGAACTGGAGGTGTACTCCCGCGAAGATGTCCGGATCAGCCTGCATGACGCCGACGACGCGGCGCTCCTGGAGCTACCCCCGGGACGGCGGCTGGTTCAGACCGTGGACGGATTCCGCGCTTTCACCGGCGACCTTCACCTGTTCGGTCGCATCGCGCTGGTCCACGCCGCTTCGGACCTGTATGCCATGGGCGCCGAACCCCATTCCGCCCTGGTCACCGTCACCCTCCCCTACGCGGAAAAAAACCTCGTGGCGAACGATCTGAGGCAGCTCATGGGCGGCATAGCGGAAGAAGCGCGGAGACTGCGGATCACCCTCCTCGGCGGGCATACAAGCGAAGGATCGGAGTCTGCCGTCAGCGTGACTATGAACGGGCTGACCGATAGCGACTCCGTTTTCAGGAAGGGAGGATTGATGCCTCGCGACGGACTCATCCTTACCAAGCCTCTCGGTACGGGGGCCATCCTCGCGGCCGATATGCACCTGAAGGCGAAGGGCACCTGGGTCGACGAGGTCTTTGAAGGCATGCTGCAGTCCAACGCCGAAGCGGCGCAGATTCTCGCACAGGCCGGGATACCATCCGTCACCGACGTGACCGGCTTCGGACTGGCCGGCCACCTGGCTGAAATGCTCGAAGCCAGCGGCACCGGCGCGGAGATCGAAATCGACCGGATACCATGCTACAGCGGCACCGAGCGGTGTATTGCCGCAGGCGTGGAAAGCACCCTGGCGCCGTCCAACCGGGAACATCTGCAGAAGAGGTGGAAAGTGGAGGTGGACCCCGGCGCGGCGGACGCCATCCTCTACGACCCCCAGACGTCGGGCGGTCTCCTGGCGGGCATACCCCCTTCCGGCATCGAAGAAGTAACCCGGAAACTCCAGGATGCCGGGTACGAAAAGGCGTCCCTGATCGGCCGGGTGACCGATCATAAAAGAAGCCTTAAAATAAGTTAAGCGGGTATGTGGACAGCGATATGGGTGTCCGGACAGGGCTGGACCGCGCTGGACCGGGCTGGACCGCGCTGGACCGGCAGAACCTCAGGGCAATGAACAGACGATTTTGCCGAAGTGGCGCTGGGATTCGAGATAGTCGTACGCGGCCGGTATTTCCCCAAAGGGAAAGACGCGATCGATACAGGGCCTGAGCGCCGACGCTTCGCAGGCCCGGACCAGGTCGCGCAGATCCTCAGTGGAGGACGTGTATATCCCGCGGACCTGGATCTGCCTGCCGATGATATCGAAGGGATTGAGGCGCGTTTCGAAACCGTCCAGGATGCCCACGAGGGATACACGGGCGTGAAGCGCGCAGGCTTTCAGGGAATCCGCGAAGGTCTGGCCGCCCGCCACATCCACGACCAGGTCGACACCGGAACCATCCGTGTAAGACCGGACCTGATCGGGCCAGTCCTTGTCCCGGTAGTCGAAAGTTTCCAGCACACCGTACGCTTCCTTCATTCGAATGCCCTTTTCCTTGGACGACGTGGTCAACAGCGTACGCGCCCCCACGATCTTTGCGATCTGGGCGGCGAACACGGATACCCCGCCCGTGCCGTGGAGCAGGACCCACTCGCCGGCGCACACATCTCCTCTAGAAATGACGGAAGCCCAGGCGGTCAGGCCGGCGATGGGCAGCGTGGCGCCTTCGTCGTAGGAGAAGTGAGTGGGCATTCGAACGAGTGCGTCCGCGGGATACAGCACCTTTTCACACAGGACGCCGTCCACGCCCCCCGCTCCGACCAGGGTTTTCATCTGGTCCGGCGAGAGTCTTCCTGCCGGCCAGTGGAGGAACGGCGCGTTTATGACCCGGTCGCCCGGCTGGATATCCACGACGCCCGGTCCCGTTTTCAGAACGTCGCCCGCCATATCGGAGCCAGCGACGAAAGTGCCTTCGAAGGACCGGCCGTAACGACCTCTCGCAACCATCAGGTCCCGGTAATTGAGCGACACGGAACGTACCTTCACGAGCGCTTCGCCGGGTCCGGGTTCTCCCGGGCCTGGTATATTCGCCTGGCGAAGTCGGTTGTTATCGATAACGTATGCCTGCATGGTTTCATTCCTTCCGTACTGTTTTAAACCTATATCAGATTACAAGTACAATGCCCGATACCAATTTTCCATACGGCAACTAAAATGGCAATTGATAATTACGGTGGATATTCGTATGCTAAATAGGTCTTTTGCCTGCACGAACAGGTAATGAGGATCAGGTAGTGGATTACTGGCGGAGACCTATTGAGGAGACCGCATACAGACGGGGTAGATAGGCGCGGCAGCAGAGAGGATCGACAGGAAATGGAAGACATCCGAATTTACTTTATCGGCGATTCCTACGTGAACGGTACGGGCGACCCCGAGTATCTTGGATGGCCGGGACGAGTTTGTGCCGCATCGAAGTCCGATGATGCCTCAATCACCTCCTACAACCTGGGCATTCGCGCCGATACGAGCGAGGACGTGCTCCGTCGCTGGGAGCGTGAGGTAGAGGCCAGGCGGCTGAAGCCCCACGACGGCCGGATCGTGTTCGGCTTCGGTGCGAATGACTGCTGGATAGAGGACGGGAAGACTCGCGTGGCCCGGGCGGATACGGTGCGCAATACCGAAGAGATTCTTACGAGCGCACAGTCGCTTTTTCCGACGTTGATGATCGGTCCGCCACCCGGTATCGACGAAAGCGAGGACGCCCGGCGGGCGGACATGTCGGCGCTGCTTGGCACGATTGCCGGAAGGGCCGGTGTGCCCTATCTCGAGGTGATCCATGCGCTGCGCGTCGGCGGGGTCTGGCAAAGTGAGGCGGCCCTCGGCGACCGCATTCATCCGGCTGACGGTGGATATTCCGCGATGGCAGATCTGGTGCTCGATTGGCCCCAGTGGTGGTTTCACGAGACGCAGAGGAGGTAACCGTGTCGTTGACGCAGGCACAGGTAGATCAATTCACCGAACAGGGATTTCTACCCTATGAGGACATGCTGACCCCCCTTGAAGTAAAGGCGCTTCACCAGCGACTGGAAGACATTGGAAACGAGGTGGTCGATTTCCCTTCGGAATACGTTCAGATTGAACCGCGGGTGGAGAACGGTGAAGTGCAGGCCGACCCCGTTCGCTTCAATAACGTGCGCAAGATTTGGAACCTGACGAAATACGACCCGGTATTCATATCGTTGGCCAGGCATCCCAGCATACTTGGCGTAGTTCGAAGCCTGATCGGACCGGATCTTAAAATCTACGTGGACCAGACGCTGTGCAAGCCGCCGAAGGTCGGTTCGGCAAAACCGCCGCACCAGGACTCTGCATACTGGACAACCATCGATCCACCCAACCTCGTCATCTGCTGGATCGCCCTGGACGAGGCCACCAAGGATAACGGCTGCATGCGTTTCATTGCCGGATCCCACAAAGCGGGCGTCATCGAGCACAAACACCTCGAAGACTTTCGTGTGGAGGACGAACGGGTCGTTTATGAAAGAGAGGTGGCCGTCCCGCTCAGAGCGGGAAGCTGTTCGTTCCATCACAGCCTCGCCCTACATCGGACCGACGCCAATACCAGCAATGAACGGCGCATCGGTTTGACCGTAGCATACATGGACGCACGATCAAAGTTCATAGGAAGTGGCACTATGCCGGAGTACGACCTGGTATCAGGAAGGGCTTACGAGGGATGTGTGTAAACGAAGAACACGATCCAGTTGAAATGACGACATATAGTCTTTTCGAACTACTAAAATTATAAATAATACATCTCGTAATGAAATATAAATTATTAATACTATGATACCTAGTACGATTCGTAATAAGTTAAACCTGAGTATCGCTCTGCCAGGGAGCAAATCCGTTACGCTCAGAAACCTGGTACTCGCCGCGCTGGCCGAGGGAACCACCGAGATTGTGGATCCGTGCGACTGCAATGACACCCGGGAGATGGTGGAATGCCTGGGAAACCTTGGTATATCCATCAAGGCTGGTGATGACTATCGCAAGGTAACCGTGGATGGGAGGGGCGGCCGTTTCGCGAAGGGTCCCGTTACCCTCGGCCTTGGACTCAGCGGCACATCCGCACGTTTCCTTATTGCCTTATCTGCCCTGAGAAATGACGTAACCCAGCTGGATGGACGCGGCAGCCTGAACGAAAGGCCAAACCTACCCTTGCTGGATGCCATCGAACAACTGGGAGGGGAAACGGTATCTTCCGACGGTGGATGTCTGCCAGTATCTGTCAGGGGACCCGAAAAGTTCGAACGGGCGGTCACGATGAAAGGCGATGTATCGAGCCAGTTCTTCTCTGCCCTGTTGCAGATCGCGCCGATGCTGCCCGACGGTCTTGAAATATCCGTGGACGGTGAACTCGTCAGCCGGCCGTACATCGACATTACGCTCAACGAAATGCGCAAGTTTGGCGTCCGCGTAGTGAACGACGCGTACGGTAAATTCACTGTGGCCAGGCAGAATTACCGCCCTGGTCTCCTGACGGTGGAAGGGGATGCATCAGCTGGTTCCTACTTCGCTGCCCTGGCCCTGATTCACGGCGGGAAGGTGATCTTCGAGAACCTTGGAGCGGATACCCGGCAGGGAGATATACGGTTCCTTTCGATATGTGAAAGGCTGGGAGCCCGCATCCAGGTGGACGAAGATAGGACCGTTATCGAAGGACCGAATGATGGCTGTGTTTTACCGCCAGGTGGTGAAATAGACTGCGGAGACATTCCAGACGCGGCGTTGACCCTTATCGCGATCGCACCGCTGATACCCGGCACTACACGGATTACGGGCATCGGCACGCTCAAGAACAAGGAATGCGACCGGATCGAATCGCCAGCCGCGGAACTGCGGAAAATCGGAGTGGACGTGACGACCGGCGGCAACTACATCGAAGTATCGGAATTACCGGCAAGTGCGCTTAACGCTTCTGATATCATCGACATCGAAACCTATCACGACCACCGCATGGCCATGAGCTTCGCCGTGCTGGGCACCTGCCTGGGGAACCTGAACATCCTCGACCCGGACGTTGTCGGGAAAACCTATCCGCAGTTTTGGGAGGATCTGGCTAGAATCAGAATATCGAAGTAAGTGTGTTCTCGATCATAAACAACCAAGTTTGTTACTGCAATCACCAGTAAATTAGCGGTATTGACGATACCAAACCTAAATCCTACTGACTTGCTAGAAAGTTAAGGCATACTGTGAGTCCCACGATAAATCCAAATGACTTGGTGCAATGCACATTGCACGATGGTACCGTCAGAGAGGCATTTCAGTGACTAAACAGATCGTTAGAAAAGCAACTAAAAGTGGATTCTTACCCCTCAACACTTGATCTCACTTGATAGTAACAAGTGGATCGTCGTTGAAGGTGCATTGATTGACGAATTCCTAACTCAAGGAATCAGGGAAGCATTTATAGAATGTATTCCTTATTATGATCCTCCTAGCGACTGATATACCCATCCGGGACGTCTTAGCAAGTTGAAAGTATCCAATGTTGTCGGGTTAAAGTCACGACAACTTGCTATCACTTCCTCTAGCAATTCTACGGGATGTCTTAAATTCCATAGGGGATGGACCACTAAGACCAGCTTGTTGCCTACTTCCAAACCCGGAAGTAATCCGAAGTCACGTGGCCTCGCGGAGAAAGACGTACAAAATGTATCCCGGAGCCTAGCAGCGTGTTCGCACCATCCTTCCAAATCAGGAACGGCGAATACCCCGTTTACACCACAGTCAAAGCTGTCAGAATGTAGGCAACGCAACAATGAAACTCCGAGTCTCCAATCCAGCAATCCGTGATACCCCATGTTCCGGTAGTTCCTAAGGCAATTGTAGCAAGATGAATCGCAGACCGACCTGTGATCACGGTGTAAGACTGAACCAGCAAAGCTGTCGGACTCGGCATCGGAATTCGTTACCAATGCCAGCAAGTCTTCCCAATTATCGTAAATGTAATTCGTGAATCCAGCGCCGTTGGCCAAGTGATCGCTAATTACAATTTCGCCTACTTTTGTCCCGTCTCCTAACTCGACCTGCCTCACGTTACTAATGTCAAACTCGTCGGGATCAATGTCGAGTTCTTCGGCGGCAATAGCTTTGAGAATGAAAGCTGCGGAATAGTAAGCGGCTTTTATTCCGACTGCTCCTACCGGATCCATCCAAAGACCCGGACGGACTGACTCAGGCCTGATGCGCAACACATCTGTGGATTTAGGCGAAACAATAGCAATGGATTCAGTCTCGGTGGTCGTTGTGAAGTTTAGTTGGTCGGCCTCTTGGAACCGATTATCTATCCATTGATTCTCCAACCTTCGCCCGGTACTCCCGCGTTGTGCTGTACCAACCGCGCCTTTAAACAGGCGTCCTAGCCTATCGTTTACCCGGTACACTCGTCCCGATTTGGAAAAAGAGATCGCGCTATTGGTTCCAACCGATGCCATACAAGGAACCCCGTCCGATTCAGCGACCGTAGAGGCCCCGGTAGGTAGAAACTCGTCGTCCTCAACAGCATCACTCCCCGGACCAAGGCTTGCACGGAAAGCCAACGGTACCGCGAATTGGAATGTTCGAAAAGCTGGGTCATTCTCGTTTCCACATCCGCACTTGGGACAGGACTCATCTTGCGGGTTGTCGTCATACGTAGCAGTATAATGGCACTGTCCGCAACTTGACATCCATCTCCGTGGGGACAATGGATCGTTTGTACTTGTGCACCATCGGTTCTCCCTTCTTAACAGAGGAGCGGTGAAACCAATTGCCTGGTATACACGCTTATCTTTAGTTCTCTGGGAGCCGGGCGCGAACTCTGTAATGGCTAGGTCAAGGTCCCTGTGGGTTGTAAGGGCGTCTGTGCTACGCAACCCATGGTAAAATAGCCTGACACGAGAAGGCATACCGTACATGGGTAGAACTGCGTATTCAGCTAACCTTTCTGCCAAGCCGTCGCCTGTGATTTCAGGATTGGCACACGCTTCCCCAATTTTGATGCAAAGTTCATTCCTCGCATAATTTACAATGTCGCTTTTTCGAATAGTGCCCGCCACACCTGTACACAAGGCATCTGCGATTGACGTGACATCCGTCGCAGAAGAAAGCCAATTTTTGACTGATTCTCTCCTGTATTGGTCATCAATCCAACCGGCTGTCATCCCGAACTCGCCATGACTATCAGGTGGACGCGGGCTTTCCCACCAGGGAACTCCGGCGGCATGGAATGCTCGTCGTAAGCATTCCTTTGCCATAAGCCTCTGTGCAATGTCTAGACGCCCCATCGATAGGAAAGGTACTGGCGGAGGATCGCCCGTAATTCGCTCGGGATGGTGATAGTAGAATTCGTCATGGCTTCGGCCCCGACAGATGGTGAGCACAGTCGCGAAGGGTTGTCCCCGCCGACCAGCGCGTCCTGATCGTTGCTGATAGTTAAAGCGCATTGGTGGCATATTCCCTTGTACGACAGCTTGGAGACTGCCAATGTCAACGCCAACCTCCATAGTCGTGGTCACACTGAGCATATCGATTGCATCTACTTCTCGCACAAGCGGGTGGTACGGATCGTTATTAAGATCTACAGTAATGTCGCGGAACAGACGTTGTCGCTCTGGCTGATTATCCGTTTGGGCAGTAAGTTCCTCGGCATGCAGGCGTATCGGTTGCCGTAACTGCACCGCTTCCTTCGCGTAGTAGTTCTGCAAGTGCAGGTCACAACAAGTAGTGTTCGGATCACCCGGCAGTATATCCTGGCAGAATTGGCTAGTACAGATTCCTGGATTATATAAATGGGGGCGTCGGCATCTCGTGCAACGCCATACTGGATCCGTAGGGAGCGCGACACGGACCAGCAGTCGGCGCGGATTGATTTTGAAATGCGTATGGCCACCGATAAAGCAAATTGCATCCCGTACTGTTTCCAATAAAGCGTCTTCACCAACACCGTGTACGTTCGCGCACTTTCTGACATAATTACGAATACCAGCCCGAGCGGTTGTCCAGTTCGGCCAGTCATCAATGGGGTAGGCGCCTGGATCTACTTGTGGGTAGCGATACAAATCCCCTAGCATTCTAATCGTGCCGTTGAGAATGTCCACAAGTTGGCCTTTAGCCAAGTCACATTCACCAGCTTTTTGCTCCATTACCGAGTCCGGTAGGTCCGACTTGGCATAACCGAGGCCTGCCGACTCGAACCCGAAATACAGTCTAGAAAACAACACAGAGCAGATTTCACTGGTTACTTTAGCACGCAGTTTCTCGCGTCCCCTTGTACTTCCAGATGGTGACAGATCAGGTTTCCAGCCACCGCCAGGACGAGAGAAATCGAACAGGGTCGTCCATTTTTGCCAAGCATCATCATATTTAAACTCTTGAAACAGTACGTTTTGACCAGCTGGATTAACGCCGAGAGTCTTCAAACGTTGGATTAATGCCCCAGTTCCTCGTTCGGTGTTTTCGTCCTCAAAAAGTAAGCGCAGATGGACAGTGCGGCTCGCACCACGATCAGCTACTAGGGCTAGTTTCGCACGGGCATCTGCAATGGTTTGTTCTGCCACCTCGCGCAATGCTTCAGGAAGGCTCGCCAGTGCGTTGCTATCGACAGTTTCTTGTTGTAAAAGTTCGCGAAAGTCGGATAGCAGAACCTGTTGTATATTGGTGAGTTCCAAAGCTTCGCGGGAGGTAGGAGACCCAGTAGCTCGAAGTTTGGCTAACAAGGCTGGCTCCTCTATCGTAAATCTTCGCAATTCATCGTACATGGCCTCCCGCACTAAGTCCGAATAGTGCGACCTTTCTATCCCA
The DNA here is from genome assembly GCA_965262815.1 of bacterium. GTDB lineage: Bacteria > JAAXHH01 > JAAXHH01 > JAAXHH01 > JAAXHH01 > JAAXHH01. The sequence continues at coordinate 2,586,746 of OZ253560.1, forward strand.
TTGGCGAGTTCTGCCGCATCCTGTCGACTGTCGGAGAAGACGACTAGTTTCTTAGCATCTTCTGGCAGGAAATAGAACATTTCCTTGGAAAGAATCTGAGTGATACGACCAAAACCAGTGCGAAATCCCCGGATTGGAGACTTTCGATACTGGCGGAATCTGTAATTCGCCGCGCACAACGGGCAAGTTGCGGGTAGGGCTCCTATTTCGCTCTCAGGCAAATTCGGAACTACATATGCGTAACCACGCACAGTACCCGTGGTGCCTAGCTTGACTTGCCCTGTAGCTGGGTCAAGGCTAGCAGCCATCCACCGAGCTTGGACTGTACTGCTACTGTTAATGGGCTGTGGCCACTGACGTGAATCTGGGTCTAATTGCTGTCCACCGGATGGCCAGAAAACCCCGAAATCCCGGTAGGTTCGTCTGTCGACAAAGCGGGCTGATTGCCGATCTGGCAAACCCTCTATATCAGCATCAGTGATTAGAAGCTCCCAGCCACGATTTGCATCCAGTTCGTTCCTGCTACCTCCGAACATCGTCGTACCGCAAACTTCGCAGTAGAGTAGTTCCAATACCCGGTGGGATTCATCCAGATTATCGCACAGGATACGCGAGTTTTGAAAAAGTTTTCCGGAGGTACGACCACCTCCCATTTCGGCAGAACTACAACCACATCCAGGTTGAGTGCAAGCCCAGAGGCCTTCGATATTTTTGAAGAACCAGTGTAGTCTGAATCTGGGCATTCGTTCGCTGGCCCCACACAGCTGACGGGCGATTAGAAGGCCGCGGGTAGCCGACCGCACAACATCGTCTTCACAGTCGGTGCCGAACAAACGTTGTCCGAATTCACTCAAGCGAGTTGCTCTGGTTACGCCGTCTCTGGAACAAGCCGCCAGCATACGCGCACTCATCTGCAAATTTTCCACCTCCAGGCAATCTTCCAGTTTCCAGTCGCCTCCTTCCTGCACTTCGCCTGTTGAACTTAGAAATGCTGTCGCTACAGCTTTTGCATCTGGCTCCTTGTCCGCTGCGGTTTCTAGTTCTGCAATAGCAACAAAAGGCTCTACCTGAAGCTTACTCGACGTATCCCCGCCTGAAGTGTCCTCTGGATTGCCTGGAATTACCTGTAAACTAGTCCATTGGGAGCCAAAGAACTCGGATAGGTATCGTAGGCTATCGTCATCGTTTGGCTCCAACGACGCACTGGAACCAATAATGCGAAGTTTTGGGCTGTCTGGGTAGAGACCTAAGCGGAGCAGGAGTAACTTTAAGAGGTACGCGACTTCGGTTCCTGCTGTGCCGCGATGGAGATGTAGTTCGTCAATGATGAGATGGAAAACGCTGCCGTCTTTTTCCAGCCATTGCTTCGTTTTTTCGAAAATGCCGCTGTCTGCGTCTCGCATTAGCATCATACTGAGCATGCTAAAGTTCGTGACCAAGATATCTGGTGGGTGGTCTTGCATATCCCATCGGCAGCGCATTTCTGCACCGTCCAGTCGTGGGAAGAAGTAACGGGCTTCCGTTTTCCCTGTATCGAAAACGTGTTTTTCTGCCGCTATTGCGGCACCTTCGGCTTCCTTCAAGAGTGTTTTCAATCGCTCAATTCTCTGGCGGTCTGGTCTCTGTACGCCATTGGCGTTTGGTTGTAATAGCTCATGACCAGCTACTGGTGCATCTGAGTTATATCGTCCGAAGTAGAATCGATTTCCGTCGCGATTTCGGTCGAACCACTCCCGGACTCCAGGCGAGTCTAAGGCGGAGCGCAAACGGCTTAGCTGGTCTTCTACCAAAGCATTCATAGGATATACAATCAAACCGCGAATCGCGGCATCCCGGTTCTCATTGCCACGCTGAGGGATTCTCAGACTTCTTTGAGCTATGTTTCCTGCAGGCCAACATTTATTGCGCCAGGCCTCATTACGCCACCAATCGTCTTGATGCGCCAGCCTTGGTTGCGGCTTGTCCCAGCCAGAGGATTCTTGGCACAGGTAGGCGAATAGCGGCAATAAGAATGCCTCGGTTTTTCCTGAGCCGGTTCCGGCTGTAACGACAGCGTTTGTCCCAGAAAGCACTTTGCTTAACATTTCGGCTTGATGACTATAAAGCTCGAAGTCGCCGATCAGCCCAAGAGACGTAAGCTCTTGGAAAGCAGTAATTCCCTCCGACCCCATACTAGGCAAATCCACCGCAGATAAATCCCTGATTTTCTTTCCTGAAGTCCGATACCTTGGAATGGGTTCTATCCACGGTTCTTGAGAAATAGTACCGGGCTCCCTTAGTAATTTCTCGCGTTCCACCTCAAGACCCGGGTACTGGGTTCCAAATGCAGTTTTCACGTAATCGATGTAGCTGTCGCGGACCTTATCAAAAGCATTTATGAAATCCATCGCTTTCCTTTCGCTTCGATGGGTTGTTGATTAAGTTTACTCGCTACCTCATTAAAGACACTAGGTGGTACGTCGTTATACACATAGGAACGTTGTGCTTCATTAGATGGCACTAGCCCTAGCACAGTTGAGCAATGTCCTCTGCACAGTCCAAAGGCTCTTGAGAATAAAGTAGGCAGAGGAGCACCGTATGGAACGCTAGCTCTCTTGATAGCCATATCGTATTGCAATACCCGGTGCGATGATAGGGCGAGGACAGCGTAACGTCCCCAGTCCAGTTCAACTTCTGCGGACTCACGATTCCGCCATAGGCGATAGTACCAGATGGATGTTACTGGGTTTTGGTACCTGCTTAACCGTAATTTTGAATCTATCCTGCTATTAGGTAGAAACTGCAATCTTTCCGTATCAAAATCCTGGCGACGCCAGTTCATCTCTGCTTCGTTTGACCACACCAGACCTCGGCAATACTCTTGGAGTGAAGCAGACACTCGCGCCAATGAACGGGCAGGTGGGAAGTCGATAAAGCGGAGGTTAACACTGGCGGCAACATTATGGATTTGAATGGAACTATCGGCACATAGTTCTATGCGTGTTGGCACGTATGGACACGATGCTAAATGTGGCCCCACGATGGTCTCAAAGCCACCTATAGTTGCTGCCTGTTGCAGGTTCTCAACACTCGCTGGAGACCTGGCTCCGCACAAAACTGCTCTGGCTACACCGCGACCTGGAAGTGCGGCTAGCACCGGGGGAGCGACGACGACCTTGATTTCATCCGAATCAAATTTCATGTCGATGTGACCGAGACAACTCAATGTGCGGAGAGCTTGCCACCGTGCGCTAGCGACAGGTTCATCAAATTTGGACTGCCCGTCTAATACCCCTCTCCTATGTACCTCCTCAAACCATCGCTTGACAATGGACCAAGGAACTTTACGCTTAGCAGAGAGTGCGAATAAGAAGATGTCACCACTGTTATACACGTCTGGACAACTCTTGTATCTGATTCCACAACGAGCGTTCGTCCGGTTGTTCTGGCTGTAAGATGCGCTTGCGCCAGTGCCAAGTAACTTTCTTCCAGTCTTTCAATTTCCGACGTGTTGGGGTATCCAACGATCCAAGCGATATTGCCCCCAGCATTTCGCTAACAAAAACTGCTTTCCATTTCTTAGGTCGGATTTTTGTAATCACCCATGTTGGAATCCAATCGTTGGGGAAAGGCTCAGATGGCCAAGCAATGATTTGTCCGGGGTGCTGCCCGACCAGAAAACAACGCATCCTACACAGTTCGTATTCTAAATCCTCGAATACCTCCGCGGCTGAAGTTGTCGTTTCGACGATCTGGCCCTTGATATATGCACCAGAGACAGATGTTTTATCACTATCAAATTGTGAGCTGATGGCGGAGGAATCTACGAAAATTTCGGGTTCTCCCGTAGGCAGGCTGTAGTCGCTTGTTAAAAATAGTGACTGCCGACACAGAACTAATTGGTCGGACCGCGCCTCTATGGTGATCCGGGACCCATTTGGAAGGTCACTTGGTAGAGTAAAAATACCGGCGGTAGCAGGGGATGATAGTAATACTTGATTGCAATAAACTTCAGTAGTCGGTGCCCCTCCGATTAACCGTACTGATGGAGGTGCGAAGAAAAAAAAGTTATTCCCATTGCCGCTACGGATTCCGCCTACCAACAGGAGTCGCAACCCCGATTGAAATGTCAGAATCGGAAACTCGTTTTTAACTGCCTCATCGTCTATAGCGGTCTCGACGCTAGCAAATCGCCATGAATTCGGTAAACCCTGCACTATATCGAGACCATGAAACTCCCTGCATTGCGTAGTTGCCCATCGTTGCAAACGTGGCCAAGCATCCTCGGGGTAACTCAGGTAAAAAGGTTGTCCCAAGGGTAGAGTGGGTGTGTCAACAAGATCACTAATCCCTTCTGCCATACCGCTGATGAATATCCTGACCGGATAGCCCTTAAGCCTCAACAGGTAATTGGGAGATTTCGACCGCATCGTTTTGCTGATACGCCAATCAAGCATGGATGCGTCAAAATGCTCTCCTGTGTTGTTGTTTTTTATTGGCAACGACCACCCATTCACGTCCTCATCGGCATGGAGTACATGATCTAGAGTAAGACCTGCTTCAGGAAACTCGTGATTTAACCTGCACCTGATAGATGATTTGGCAATTCCTGTAACCTGATCCAGCTCGATGCAAATCCGCAGTCCGCCGAGAGTTTGAGCCGATTGACCAAGGTTTATTTCTGACCCTGGCATCGTCCCATCCCAAGCCTCCAGTTCGTCATTGACAGCGTCAATTAACGCCCTGTGAAGTTCATCTTGAGGATTCTCCGCCATTAGGATAGTTCTGGTCCTCATAAGTCGTCTTGCGATATTACTACGCAACGCCATAGCGATTTCATCATCCGGGTGACTTGATGCCGGGTCTAAACCTGCTTTAAAGAAGACCCGTGGCAACACCTGTCTGTCTTGCTCTACTAGTATCGCTTGTGAAAGTGGATAACCTATGTGGACATGTCCGCCTATTGAACGGGATTGGAAAATGCCTAGTTTACCTTGTCGGTCGAATACTGACCAGTTCTCCAGGTCATCCCAGAGTTCCCGCATTCGGTCGAACCAGCGCGGTGGACCACTTCTACCTTCATACATTAGTTGCGTCCATAGCCTGGGATAATAGGCGTGAGGTGCGAAATCTCCTTCAGCGCCGCTAGCGAGCACGAAAAAACACAGATAGCCAACGTAGGGCGGGATATCTTGATTCCGGATCCTCCACCCAAGGAATTCATGGTAAGCTCGTTTACATATATGTTTTCCGTTCAGGTATGGCGCCGATGGTTGCCCAGCGACTGCAGTACGGAAAGAACCAGCTTCCGGGATATCCCGACTTATCTCGTCGATAAGATCCTGGTTGACGTAAAGGTGTACGTTATATCCCTCCATGTCGGGATTAAAGAACCAGGTAGCTAACTTATTGTTCCATTGACTATAGGCGTTCATGGTCGGTCATCCCGAATGTGTTGTATTCATACAATCGGCCCTTGTTTGGCATACACACACTTTGCTGCAATGGGGCAATCGATACATAGAGGTGTCCGTGATTTGCAGATAAGGGCTACAAAGTCAAGCAATCCGTAATTATGCTCCTTGATGTTACCCCGTTTTCGTGGACGGTTTACGGTTTGGGATTCAGGCAGTTTTCTTGAACCTCCTTTCGAAGTTCATGGGTGAGAGGTATCCAAGGGAAGAGTGTCTTCTCCGGGTGTTGTAGAAGCCCTCGATGTATTGGAACAGGGCGAGTCTGGCGTCGGCCCTGGTGGTAAAGCGCCTGCGATCGAGCAGTTCGCATTCCAGGCTGGCGAAGAAGCTCTCGCACAGCGCGTTGTCGTAGCAGTCGCCGACCGAACCCATTGAGGGTCTGACCCCGGCCTGTCTGCATCTTTTGCCGAAGGCCACCGAGGTGTACTGCGATCCCTGGTCGCTGTGGTGGATCACCGCGTGGGGTCTGCGCATTCCAAGGGCCATGTCGAGGGCGTCTGTGACCAGTTCGCTTCGCAGGTGGTTGGCCATGGACCAGCCGACGACGCGACGGCTGAAGGCGTCTATGACCACCGAGAGATAGAGGAAGCCCGCATGGGTAGGCACGTAAGTGATGTCGGCGACCCACAGCCGATCCCTGACAGGAGCGCTGAAGTCCCGGTTGACCAGGTCCGGCGCCTTCTTGCTTTCTTCGGATCGCCAGGTGGTGCGCACGGCTCTGCGGCGTGATACTCCACTGATAGCGGCCATGCGCATCAGGCGGGCAACGCGTTTTCGTCCTGCGCGTATGCCCGACGCGCGCAGTTCGGCATGGATGCGCGGCGCGCCGTAGGTACCGTAGGAGCGTTGATGGATCGAGCGGATCCTGCTAAGAAGCATAGCATCCTCTCTGGTCCTCTTGGAGACCACCCGCCTGAGCCAGACGTAGTAGCCGCTGGGGGAGACATCCAGCAGACCGCACATCCGGCGAATAGGATAGGAGGCCTGGCTTGCCTTTATGAACGAGAAGACTCGGGTGGGGTCTCGGTCTCCCGGGCGAACCAGGCCGCGGCTTTTGCCAGGATCTCTCGATCCATCCTGAGCTGTCTGTTCTCACGGCGCAGACGACGCAGTTCGGCCCGTTCTTCGGTTCTCAGGCCGTCTTCACGCCTGCCTTGGTCCAGGTCGTCCTGTTTGACCCAGTTGCGGATGGCTTGGGCGGTGGGCTCGAACTCTTTGGCCAGCGCTTCGGGACTACGGCCGGCGCGAACGAGATCGACCATCTGCTGGCGAAAGGCCGACGGATAGGGGGCACGGGATCTGGGCATGTCACGCTCCTTTCAAACACAAGAAGTTACATGTCCACTAAACCGGGTCAACTCCACCTTATAGTACTTTTTTGGTAGTAGTGCCCTTGCGAAGTCCCAGATGATCTCAGCTCGCCTTATATCCGTTGGTGGTTTTAATCCTGTAAGCCGAGAGATTGTACGCACTATACTAAGGTCCACCACTGGTACACGCTGTCCAAAGGCAAAGCTAGCGACAGCATGCGCAGTATAGATACCTACGTACGGTAATTTGACTAAATCATCGAGTTGAGTTGGCAGCTCTCTGGTTTGGGTTAATGACGAAGCGACGTCGAGAAGAGCTCTGACTCTTTGTTTTCCAAACCCTAATACCGCAATCATTTCGAACAGTTCGTCCGGATCAGCGTTAGACAACTTGCCAGCATCACTGTACTGGCCTATCAGCATCGGCCACACCATGGCAACTTTGTCAGCATGGGTCTGCTTAAGCAAGATTTCCGCTATTAGGATTCCGAAAGGGCTGTTTTTTTCAGCTCTCCAAGGGAATGGCCTACCTAAAGTGGAGTACATTTGGACAAAGAAATCTTCTGCTATACCCAGCCTTGATGGATCGTAAACTGCCGCTTCATTCTGATTGGTCATGTGGATCATCTAGAAAATGCCCCGTTTATCCGTATGCTATGCGCGCACAGAAACAAACCCAAAAGCTTCTACTATGGTGTTTGCGATCCCCTCAGCAAGTGGTGGTGGCACAGCGTCAGAAACCAAACGGACTTGTTCTGTAAATGTTCCCTCTAGCTGGTACGAATGTGTGAAGCCTTGAAGCAACATGGCTTCATAGACTGACAGACGCCTATGACAGTTAGGATGGACATGAACTTCGTTATGCCCGTATGCAACGGTGTAGCTGGGAGCATCCCATGACAGGACCTTGAAACTCAGACCATTGCTGCTACCTGCCAACAGACTACCGTTTGTAAATCTCGGGGACCGTGGAACCATCGCGACATGGTTAGGATGATGCGGAATGTTTTTTGGCTCGAGCTTCTTTGCACAAAACGTAGGTTCAGGAAGGTTCTTAATAGCATTCTCAATCGCAGGGGGCGGATGACAATTCCCATCTAGTAGTCGAAGTTCAGTTTCCGGATGACGATTTCTATTTACCCCAACAGCGATCAGCCTCTTGCGATGCTGCGGCACACCAAATGTCCCAGCATCCAGAATATTACTCATAACTTCGAACCCGGCTTGCCTAACTTCTTCCTTGAATTCACAAAAAGCTGTCTTGTGCTTAACGTGAATGAGGCCAGGTACGTTTTCGAATACGAAGAAACCGATATCATAACGCTTTGCAAACGCGTTAATGATGCTGGCGTAACTGTCCAGCAATTTGCGTCTAGGATCGTTTTCAGCTTGGTGGACATTAGATGAAGAAAAGGCTTGGCACGGTGGTCCTCCGATTATCCCTATAGGTTCCAGACCTTCAGCACAGTCTTCCCACAAATCTAGGATGGTCGTTGGCTCTACCGCAGCCAGATCAATAGAGCTGACCATGGTATTGGGGTGGTTACGCTTATAGGTTGCGATGGCAGCACGGTCAATATCGATTGCTAGAACTGGATGGAAACCTACCTTTTCAAAACCATGATCTAGCCCTCCTGCGCCACAGAACAGACTCATTACGGGCCAGCGGCCAACGGATTTGGGAGAATTAGCGGGTTTTATCGAGCTCTCGGCGTAGTCCAAGAGATTCTCCTTCGTCATTTTAAGGCGTTAATCTGATCTTGGCAATATGTCTACAAGTCCGAATTAGACGATCATTTCCAATCACTGTTTTTCTTAAAGCTCATCTAACGGCTGGGACAAGAGCTTCTACTTGTCGATATAGTGTATGCATTACAGCCTCGAAGAGAGAAGTATCATATACCATACGTCTGAGGTACTGTTCCCAAGTAACTCACACATCGCTAAAACTTGGATATGGCAGAACTGCCCGGTTCAGTGAATTGGACCCCACACTGTACACTTCTCATGCAACAACGAGTTGACCCCAGTTAAGTCCATATGGTCCCTGCACGTACCAACATCTTACCACAAGTCTTAGTAGTCGCACACACTTGCATAGATTCCATGGTGTATTTCGAGGACATCGTGCAGATAAACTATAGGCTGCCTCTTGAAGCAGTGAAGCCCACTCGACCAGAATACCCTGAGCAAGCGGGGAAGACGGCCGTGCATGACAGGTAAGCTCTCGACTACCACCAATCATTTGTCTCCGCCGTAGTATTCATGTAAGTGCGGTAGTCCATGGTCATCAAAATACTAACGTATGACAATTCTATAGAAACAATAGAGTTCAGGGATTCTCATCATGAGGTCGCGCACCCAGCACTACTTGCGATATTGACTTGCCAGAAAGTTGTTTGTAAAAAGCATTCGGGTAGGATTCAATATCTTCTCCCCAAGCCCCAGACGGGGTTATACGTGGTGTTACAAAGCAACCGCAGTCGTTCCACGCTATGGACACACCACATCTTGGTAGATATAACAGATCATCGTATCCCGCAGTACTGTCCGAGTACCTGAGCCATTTACGATATCCTTCTCGCGTTTACGCCTCGGTTGCCCGGATCATTTTTTACCACCTGGTTCGTTCATTTACAGGCTTTTCGAATCTGCCGTCGTCGCAGTGTTCCTATTTCAGACGAGAGTATTACTGCCCGATGCCGACGGCACAACAAATAGGCTGAAAGGGAAGCTCTGGCGAGAAGGACACCTACCGCCGTATATACAGATCCGTAATCGTAGAGTTGTCGATGAAGAAGGGTTCCTGACCCATGGAGTCCTTTTGCCAGCCCGCCAGCCAGGGTTTGCGGAGCTGCAGGAAGTAGTCGTGGTACAGGAACACGCCGCCCACGTCTTCGACCAGGATCCGTTCCGCCTCGTTGTACATCTCGAATCGGCGTTCCTCGTCGGTTTCCCTCGCCGCCTCATCAATGAGCCGGTCGAACTCTGCGTTCATCCAGTCGTGACGCCCCGCTCCCACGGGCTGAGAGTGCCAGACCATGCCAAGGAGGTTGTGCGGATCGGGGAAATCGAACATGAAGGGGATCATGCTGAAGTCGATCCGGTACTGGGCCATGGCTTCGCTGTAGACCCGGTTCTCCATGTTCCGTACGCCCACTTTAAGGCCCAGGTTGTTGGAAAGCATGCCCGATATGGCCTCGGCGGCCATGATCCGGTATGGATCGTTCCGCAGCCAGATATCCACGGACGGGAACCTCCTTCCGTTAGGGTATCCTGCCTCCGCCAACAGGCGCCTGGCCAGTTCTGGATCGAATCGCTGCACATCTTTCAACTTATCACCTGAATAACCTGGAAAACCCGGCGGAAGCATGGTGTACGCGGGCAGGGCCGTACCCCGGAGCACGATATTGCAGAGTGCGTCCCGGTCGATAGCGTGGCTGATGGCCTGTCGCACCCTGTGGTCACTGAAAACGCCTTCGCGCGTCCGGAAGAAAAGGTAGATGGCATTGAAATCCATGTACTTGTGCAGTTCGGAACTCAGCTCAGGATCTCCCTCGACGCGGTTGAGATCCCGCACGTCGATCTGCACCAGGTCCAGTTCGTCGTTCTCGTAGGATAGGAGCCCGGTGTTGCCCTGGTTCTTGAAGATGGAGTGGATCTCCGATAAATAACCCTTCACCGGCCCGTTGTAAAATGTGTCAAGGGATAGCGTGAGGCGCTCGCCGATACGCCAGCCTTCGACCTTGTAGGAGGAGTTACTGACGACGTTTTCGTCGCTCGCCCAGCGAGGACCGAATCTCTCCACCTGCCAGCGCGGTACGGGAATCGACGTGAAAAACGCCGCTATCATCGGCAGGTAGGGGCAGGGGCCCTCGGTCTCGATCACGAGGGTCATGTCATCCTCCGCGTACACGCCCACCGAGCTAGGATCGGTGTTCTGCCCCGTGTTGAACGCCCGGGCGCCCTTGATATTGTAGTAGAAAAAGGCGTACCCGCTGCCCGATGCGGGGTCCAGCATGCGCTTGTAGCTGTATTCGAAATCGTGGGCCGTCACCGGCCGGCCGTCGCTCCACCGGGCGCCGGACCGCATCTGAAAAGTCCAGCGGGTCTGGTCCTCCGACGAAGTCCATTCGGAAGCGGCGCCGGGGATCACGCGGTTGTTGTGGTCCAGCATGGTCAGACGTTCGAAGAGGAAGACGATGCCGCCCACCTCGTAGATGGCCATGCCGATGTCCAGATTGGTCGGTTCGTCGTTCAGAAAACGGAAAACCTGGCGGTCCGGGGGCGCCGCATCCGCGGGCATCGCCTTGCCGACTGCGTTGCGCACCTGCGCTTCCGGGTGACTTGTAAACACGGAGAGGCCGCAGATCGTCAGAAGCAGCGCAGTTACAAGTATGGCAGCATATTTCATGTGTGTTACCACCGCGTTATGAGTATTCAGCCTCATCATGGGGTATTCAGCCGCGTCACGGGCGTTCCGACCGCTCCAGGTTCAGCCTGGCCATCTCTTGGTCCGACAGTTTCGTCTGCAGCGATTGCATATTCGCAGAGATCTCATCGCCGCTTCGGCCACCGACGAGAGCGAAGATATTGAGCGGCTGGCTGAGCACATAGGCCAGGGCGACCTGCGGTATGGACAGTCCCTTTTCGCCTGCCATCTGGCCGACGCGGTCCAGCCGTTCGAAGTTGTCTTCCGTACAATACGCCCTGACGGCGCTCTCGTCAAATACACCTTCCTCGACCAGGGAATCATAGTTCTCCCGATTCACCCGGCCGGAGAAGAACCCGTTGGCGATACTGGACCAAGTAAACAGCGGCATCTGGTTCTCGAGGTACCAGGTCCGTGCAGCATCCCCCTCGGCCCCGCTGATGCTGATACATCCCGTCCACGGCGGTTCGGCCTGTTCGGCCAGGCTGAAATTAGGACTGCTCACCGTGAAGGGCTGCTGCCCACTGGTAGCGGCGTAGAGATTGGCCCTTTCGATCCGCTCATGGGTCCAGTTGGAACCCCCGATCACACCCAGGTTTCCGGCGCCTATATAGTGATTCAGGGTATCTACGATCGGCCCTACAGGTACCCGCAGGTCATCCCGGTGCAACAGGTAAAGATCGATGTAGTCCGTGTACAGCCGGGCCAGAGAATCGTGCAGGTCCGACGAAATATCGAAGGGCGTCACACGATCGCGGTCCGTGTTCATATGGCAACACTTGGTCAGGATGACCACTTCCTTGCGAACACCACGGTCTTTGATCCATCTTCCCAGAACCCGCTCGCAATCACCGCCGCCGTAAAGATGGGCGCTGTCGAACGTGTTGATACCGGCCTCGAACACCTGGTCCAACAGGTCAAAGCTGTATTCTTCTTCGGCGGAACTCAACATGATCGTGCCCTGTACCAGGCGCGACACGGGCTTGTCTACATTGGGAATGTTGCCGTACTCCATATTTGCTCCTTCAGGATTCACCGGGATACTTCAAACCGATTTCCGATCGGACGTCATCCAGCGTCCTCAGTATGGCCAGCGTCTCGTCCAGGGGAAGTGTCTTGCTTTCCAGTCTACCTTCCCGCAGGCATCGGCCCACTTCCTCGATTTCGTATTTAAAACCGTTTTCCGCCCGCGTTGGTTCGGCTGTGACGGGCTCCTCACCGTCCATGTTCAGCGTCGCGACATACGCGTCATAGAACGGCGTTGGAATACGGATGCTACCCCTTGTCCCCAGAATCGAAACTGCCCGGGGCGTATCGATCCGCACGGTGCAGATCAGGGAGGCCATGGCGCCTGAATCATAGCGAAAGGCCATGGTGGTTTGCTCATCGACACCGGTCTCACCTATATCCGCCAGTGCCGTGACACGGGACGGTTGTTTACCGAAAACCATCGAAGCCAGCGAGGTGACGTAAACGCCGATGTCCAGGAGGGCTCCCCCGCCCAGTTTCCGATTCAGCAGGCGGCCTTCGGGATTGTATTGCGCGCGGAATCCGAAATCGGCCATCATCATGCGCACCTCGCCGATCGCATCTTCGGCGAGCCACTGACGGACCTGCGCGATAGCGGGTATAAACCGTGTCCACATGGCCTCCATGAGAAACAGGCCTCTGTCCCGTGCACAGCGGACCATGTTCTCCGCTTCCCGTGCGTTAAGCGCGAAGGGTTTTTCGCAGAGGACGGCCTTGTCCGCGTTCAGGCAGAGCAATGTATTCTCGCAGTGCATGGGGTGGGGGGTGGACACGTAGATCGCGTCGACCTCGGGGTCTTCTGCCAGGGACTGGTAGGATGCGTGTCTTCGGGGCACTTCGAATTCGTCTCCGAAGACGTCCGCCGTGGCTTGAGCCCGCGATCCCACTGCTGCCAGTTCGGCGTCGGGTACGGCCCTTAGCCCATCGGCGAACTTATGGGCGATGCTTCCCGTTCCTAGTATGCCCCATCGTATTGTTCCAGACATGTTCGCTCCATGTGTTGGATGCCCGCTTCAGATGACTGTAATCGCGCTCCGGGCCAGCTCGTCCCAGTCCGGTTCGAGCGCTGGACGGTCGCTCCAGGCGATCGACATGGCGCCGTTTTCCACGACGAGCGTGCCCCGGCAGTCGAGTTCCCCGTCGGGCGGACGCGGCCGCAGTCCCATGTAGGCCTCGAATACGGGGTCGTTGCCGATGGCCAGGATGACGTGGGGATCCCCGCCGTGGACCTCCACGCCGAAGCTTTCGGCCAACTGGGCTTGTTTGACCTGACCCGTGATGCCGATTCCGCGCTGCCGTACGATATCGGCGGCCTGCATGGCCAGGTACGGCGCCGTATTGTACGGCTGCCCGCCGATGGCCCCGATCCACTCCAGGGTCAGGACCGGGAGGTCCAGGGTGGCGCACAGTTTCTTCAACCCCATGATGTCGTAGTCCTGCAGCGGCTCTTCGATCCACCGGTAACGACACTTCTCCATGATGCGTCCGATTTTCACGGCTTCTTCGTACGTGTAGGACTCGACGGGGTCGTGAAAGAGCATGATTTCGTCACCAAGCGCCTCCCGAAGCTTGACGGCCATCTCCCCGTTGGTCTTCACCCCCCGGTAGGAATGGTCCTTGCAGCCGATGAAGTCCTCTTCTTCGACCCGCTTCACCGCGTTGGCCACCAAGTCGTCGATGGTCCGGCCGCCGACGTTACAGTAGGCGGGAACGCTCTCCCTGCATGCGCCCAGCAGTTTGTAGATGGGAAAGCAGGCGCTTCGGCTTGCCAGGTCCCACAACATCCGGTCGACGGTTTCCAGTAACCCTCTTCCCGTGTACATGAAGCGCTGGGCCATCCAGAACCGCTGCCAGACGTATTCCCGGTCGAAGGCATCCACGCCGATGAGCATGTGGGCGTACCGGGCCAGGAACGCTTTGCCCTGCCATTCCAGTTCCCGGGGATCGAATCCGGTGGCATAGTCGGCATAGGCATCCAGGTCGCCATCGGTTACGAGCCGGATCAACAGGCGGTAGGTCGGCTCGGGTCCATCCCCCTCGAAAGAAAATCCATCCGGCGCGTCGGCGCCGAATCCCTGGTCGTGGGTGAACAGTCCCGAGATGCCTGGCGGCACGGGAGCCATGTTGCCCCGGTCCCCGCAACGCTCCCGCCGCGTCTCGGGTTCACCCTTCAACACATAGCATTTAACGTCGCGGATCTCCATGGGATTTCCTTGTCCGCATTGCGGCCCGACTCAGGTTTCGATCCGTTCCAGGGTGCTTTCCACAACGGCGTCCAGGTCGAGATCCATGCCGAGGCCCGGCGCATCGGGAAGCTCGACGAAACCGTCGTGTGACCGCAACGTATTTCGGACGAATGGCGAAGCGTTCTCGCGGCCCGTCATCTCCAGAAAAGGAGTATTCCTGAGTGCGCCCGCGAGATGGAGATGGGCATATCCGTCACAGATCCCGAAACCGTCCAGGTGGCTGAAGGCTCCGAAGGCCTCGGCGCAGCGGGTGGACTTCAGCGCATCCGTAAAACCACCCGCACGGTGCACGCTGGTTCGAATGTGATCGGCGGACTGGCTCGCCATGACCTGTGCCGCTTCCATGGGGCTGGATACTCCCGAGTTGGTCGGTGTATCTATTTCACTGGCCACCTGTCTTCCACCGGCGTGATCGTTGTCGGGGCGCGGCCGGTCGAAACAGAAATAGTCCGCGTCGTCGAGCGCCCTGCCGATGCGTATCGCCTCGTCGATCATGCAGCGGGTTCTGCCGTCGAGCATCAGGGGGAATTCCGGCCCCACGGCCGCGCGAACCTCGCTAACCAGTTGGATGAGCGACGCTTCGTCGGAAAAGGCACCAAACCGATAGGCCTTGAATCCGGCGCACCGGGCCTCTTTCGCTTCCCGTACGATATCCTGCGCGGTGGCCCCCTCCGTAGCAACCTGGCAGACCGGAACGCGGTCTCGAAACCCGTTGATGTGCCTGAACAGCGACCGGCCCGACATCTTCGCGCAAAGGTCCCACAGGGCGACGTCGATCCCGGCGCGAAGACCCGGAGAAAGTCCACCGTCCAGTTCCTTCAATGCCCACCAGGTACGTTCACGGTCCAGGGGATTGGCATTGAGCAGAATGGGAGACACGCCGTCCAGGTCGGATTCCGTGGAAGTGATCCCCGTACAGTGCCCCTCCGGACCCGCGTCGGTCAGGATACGCAGGAGACCCGCGGGCTGGTGCAGGACGATTCGGGAAATGATCATGGGAGTTTAGGGCGGTTTCTGAGCGGAAATACCGGCCTCTCGCGCTGTTGTTCCGTAAGGGGTCGGCAGCCGCCTTCTGTAACGACCACGGACTGTTCCAGGTGCAGTGACCCTACCCCCGCCAGGCTCAGCGGCGCTTCTATATTGAGCACCATGTCTTTTTCAATCGCTAAATCGGAAGGGATGTCCACGCAGTCATCCGTGATCCGAAGACCGCTGTCCGGCGCGAGGACGGGGTAGTCCCTCACTTCCATGCCGACCCCATGCCCGTGGGGGTACATGTCCAGGCCTGCTTCGTCCACGACTCCCTGCATCGCCGCCTGCACCAACGAGGCATTTACGCCGGGTCGTATCATGGCCAGGCCGGCGTCCATGGATGCGCGAAGCACGTCGAAACGGCTCTGCATGTCGTTGGAGAGCGGACCCATGGCGAAAGTGGTCCCGGTGTCCGAATAGCAGGAGCGATAACGGCACCCCCAGTCCACGTATTCCACCTCGGAGTCGCCGAGCGTGAAGTCCGTTTCCGTCGCGATACCGAGTCCGTGGCACCCGAAGGCGAAATGATCCAGGTCCGCCCCCCGGTTTCCAAGCTCCGCCCTGAACCGGTGGATGACCTCCTGTACGTTCTCCCCCGGACTCGCCTGTTCCATGGCCGTCATGGCCGCCACTTCGCTGATTTCGGCTGCCTGTGTAAGCCGGTCGATTTCGTCCCGGGTCTTGACCATGCGAAGCAGCCGGATGAGGTTGGAACAGTCCAGCAGGCGCGCGTCGGGCAGAGCCTGTCGGAGTTGGTCGTAGCGGGCTGCTGTCATGCCGTCCGCTTCCACGCCCAGTGTTCCCCCGGAAAGGCCGCGGTCGATTAAGGCGCCCACAAGCGCATCGGTGGTCGTGCCGCAATCCGGCGCGTTCTTCAAGAGGGTGTACATCCGGTGCATCCGGTCGGACAACTGCTTCGGCGCCAAGGACCAGTCCAGCCCGGCCGCGCCGCTGATCCTCAGGTCACGCACCCACAGGTCTACGCCGTTGACAGCCAGCATTGAACTGGTCACCATCAAGGCAGGCTCCCCATCGAAGGGAAACAGCGCGTATCCCTGCGCAATATCCGGCGAACCGCCGGGCTTGACCATGTACTCCTTCATGAGCGCGTCGATCCAGATGAAATAGTCCGTGAAATAAGTGATATTCACGGGCGAAGTCGCGATCAGTGCGTCGAGACCGCAATCCCGCATATACTCCCTGGCCCGTTCGACGTTGAAGAGCATCTGGTATCGTTTCGGAGGGTGGGGAATTCAGTGCTTCGGAACCGCTGTCCGCGGTACATCCTGGCGCGTCAGAGGCAATAAGATAATGAACCCATCCAGTATAGAAATGCCCCCAGGTAATGTCAACGTCCTATTCAGAATTCGAGCGCACCATATCGGCCTCGCAATGCCATCTTTCTCTTGACAAAAGGGCCGCGATAGGATTACTAGGACTTGCGACCGGAATCGTAATCGTACCCCTCCAAAACCCCGACAAACGTACGCCTCAATGATTCACATCGTAGATTATGACGCCGGGAACCAGACCTCGGTGAAAAGAGCGCTGGATCACCTGGGCGTTCCGTCGGAAATCACGTCGGATTCGGAGGACCTGGTCCGTGCGGACCGCATTATATTCCCCGGTGTAGGCCATGCCCATTCGGCCCTTGAGACGCTGCAGGAAAGGGGGTTGGACGAGGCGCTGAAAACGGCCTGTTCCCTGGGAACGCCGATTCTCGGGATTTGCGTAGGATGCCAGGTCCTGCTGTCCCGCTCCGAAGAGACCGATCTGCCGTGCCTGGACCTGATCGGTGGTACCTGCCTTCGGTTTCAGCCCGAAGACGCCGCCTTGAAGGTGCCTCACATGGGCTGGAATGAACTGCATGTGAACCGCGCGCACCCAGTGCTCCGCCATGTGCGTTCCGGCGAAGAGGTCTACTTCGTTCATTCATACTATCCGGACCCCGGCAATGAGCGGGATGTCCTGGCAACGAGCCGGTACGGCGTGGAATTCGCGGCCGTCATCGGTACGCGGAACATCATCGCGACCCAGTTTCACGTGGAGAAAAGCGGTCCCGTAGGGTTGAAAATCCTGAGCGATTTCGTGGAATGGGACGGGAACGCATGCTGAGCAAGAGGCTCATTTCCTGCCTGGACGTCCGGGACGGCAGGCTGGTCAAGAGTGTCCGGTTCGTCAACACGAAAGACATAGGCGACCCGGTTTCCGCGGCTCGGCGGTATTACGAAGCCGGCCTGGACGAACTCGTTTTCTACGACATCACGGCGTCGAGCGACCAGCGCGGCATCATGCTCGACGTGGTGGAAGAAGTCGCCCGACAGGTATTCATCCCTTTTTCGGTGGGCGGGGGACTCCGGTCGGTGGAGGACTGCCGCAGGGTGCTCGAGGCCGGCGCGGAGAAAGTCAACCTGAACACGGCGGCCGTTTCTAATCCCGGGGTCGTTTCCGAAGCAGCCGACGCCTTCGGTGTCCAGGCCGTCGTGCTGTCCATGGACGTGAAGGCATCTCGTTCAGGGGCTATGCCATCGGGTTACGAAATCGTGACCCACGGCGGACGGCGCGCCACCGGCATGGACGCCCTCGAATGGGCTCGACGCGGAGAGGCCCTCGGAGCAGGCGAGATCGTCGTAAATTCCATCGACGCGGACGGTACGCAAGAAGGATACGAATTGACCCTCACGCGGATGATCGCCGATTCCGTGGGTATACCGGTCATCGCGTCGGGCGGAGCCGGCCGGCCGGAACATCTGTACGACGCCCTCACGGCAGGTGGCGCCGACGCGGCCCTGGTGGCCTCCATGCTCCACTACGGTCACTACTCGGTGGGATCCATCAAGCGGTATCTCCACGACCAGGGTTTGAAAATTCGATTGACCGGGGCACCCACGACCGTATCGGATGAATAGCGGATGAGCAGCGACTGAACAGCGAACGATCGCTGCGTTCACAAAACATTTCCTATATTCGTTAATTCGTTTATTCGTTCGCGGAAAGAGCATAGCATATGGATTGGTCGAGACGGAGTTTTCTTAGGAGAACCGGACTGGCGGGCGCGGGCGCAGCCGTCGGTGGTCTATCCACGTTGATGGACGGATGCGCAGTCGCTCAGCATCACGACGTGGTTATTTCCGGGGGCCGCGTGATAGACGGTACCGGGGCTCCGCCGGTGGAGGCGGACATTGGTATCGTTGGGGACCGGATCGTCACTATAGGCCCTGTGAGGGGCAGCGGCACCACCATGATCGATGCCCGTGGCAAGGTCGTCTGTCCGGGATTCATAGATATACATTCCCACACCGATCTTTCGCTGCTGGTCAACCCGAGGGCCGAAAGCAAGATCCGCCAGGGCGTCACCACGGAGGTAGCGGGGCAGGACGGATCATCCCTGGCGCCCTTGACCGACGCACGGCTCAAGTCACTTCAGAATGGGTATGGCCGGCGATACGGCGTGGACATCGAGTGGACGGATTTCACCGGTCTGTTCGACACCCTGGAGCAACAGGATATAGGGGTCAATTTCATATCCCTGGCGGGCCAGGGCACCATTCGCGGATCGGTCGTGGGCAACGAAAACGTACTGGCCAGCGCGCGCCAGATCGACGCGATGACGGCGCTGGTGGAACAGGCCATGTCGGAAGGCGCGTGGGGTCTTTCATCCGGGCTCGAATATACACCGGGAAGTTTCGCAGACGAGGACGAAATCGCCGAACTATGCAAGGTTGCCGGGGGGTACAACGGATTTTACTCCACCCACATGCGCAACGAGGACGACTACCTCATCGAAGCCGTTACCGAGGCGATCAGTACCGCAAGAAAAGCCGAGATCCCGTTGCAGATCGCCCATTTCAAAGCATCCGGCAGGCGAAACCTCGAAAAGGTCGCCGTAGCCTTCGAGATGATTGAGAAGGCGGTAGAGGAAGGGATGGACATTACCCTGGACAGGTATCCTTACATCGCCTACGCGACGACGTTGCAGAACCTGTTCCCGACCCGTTTTCGTGCCGGTGGAGCGGAGGCTTTCGTCAACCGCCTGCAAACTCCGGGCGTGCTGCCCCGCATGAAACAGGCGGCCATTGAGAAAGTCAGCATGCTGGGGGACTGGAGCGCCGTCATGATTACCTCGGTCAACAGGGCGGAGCACCAGGATCACGTGGGCCGGCGGGTATCGGAAATCGTCGCCCGGAGCGGACAGGATCCCTTCGAGTTCGTCCGGGAGCTTCTCATCGCCGAGAACGGCAGCGTGGGCATGGTGGGATTCGGTATGAGCGAGGAGGAGATCCATTCCGTGCTGACGCATCCGCTCGTCATGGTTGCCTCGGACGGCGGTGCCGCGGCCGATTATGGTCCGTTGAGCGAAACCACGCCGCATCCGCGGTACTACGGAACCTTCCCCCGGGTGCTGGGTAAGTACAGCCGTGAGGACGGTTTATTCGACCTGCCGACGGCCGTTCACAAGATGACCGGCATGCCGGCCCGGAGGCTGGGGCTTGCCGACCGGGGAACGATTGATGTGGGCCTGGTCGCCGATCTCGTGGTTTTCGATCCTGAAACGGTCATGGACCAGGCGGATTTTATCAATCCACACCAGTACGCGAGGGGTATCGAAGACGTTCTGCTAAACGGTTCGGTCGTCATTCAAAACGGAGAACATACCGGTTCGCTTCCGGGCAGGGTGTTGCGGAAGCAGGTGGGGGATGTCTGATTCCTCAAGACGGTTGTTTGCCCGGAGTTACCTGGGCAGCTGGAATGCTCAGAGGGATGCATCGCAGCATGGTCGGACAAAAAACAACTGCCCGATAATCCGGTATCAACCACGACCGACTTCAAGGTCCAGGATCCTTCCGCTGCGCAGGTCAAAGACCCAGCCATGGACCCGTAAACCATTTTCCCTGGCCGCCTGATGTACTTCCGGCAGCAGAAAAACATGCTCGCATTGTGCGCGGACATTGAGTTCGACCAGTCGGTCGCACCGGTCCACTTCATCCGGGATGGCATTCAGTTGCAGTTCGTGTTGTCGATAAACCTTCCTCAAAGTCTCAAGCCATGGTTCGAGTGTACCGAGGCTTCGGGACTGCAACACGGCCATCGCCGCACCACAGTCGTAGTGACCGCACACGACGATGTGCTTGATATTCAAATGCTCGACACCGTAGATGACGGCGGACCTCGCGTTCGCGTCGAGCGGGGACACCAGGTTGCCGACGTTGCGGTGGACGAACACTTCCCCCGGTCCGACGCCCATGAAGGCTTCCGGCATAACCCTGCTGTCCGAACATCCGATGTAGAGTATCCCGGGTTGCGGTCGCCGGGACAGCCGCTCGAGATAGCCGGGATCCGCGCTCAGTCTACGCTGGATCCACTGTTCGTTTTTTTCGAAAATGCGGTCTGGATTCATACGTGTATCAAAGCGGTATCTTCGATTCGGCTTGTGAAAACATGCCGATCATAGGCGTATATACAACTCTACCCGGCCCTGAATGACAGTACGTAGTATAGACTGCCGGTTGTATTCAGTCAATATGGACCGGTCCGGAGAACCACATTGAGCAACTCCAGGGACGCATCTCCGCCGCCCTTCTCCATCGGCATCGACGTCGGCGGCACGTTTACAGATTTCGTCGTGGTGGAAGGCACCTCCGCGCCTCGTTACTTCAAGACGGCGTCTATCCCCCACGCGCCGTCCGACGCGGTGATGATCGGACTCCGCGACATCGGAGCGTCCTACGGCCTGTCCACTGCCGAGTTGATGGCTCGAACCCGCCTGTTTATTCACGGCACCACGGTCGCGACCAACACGCTGCTGGAACGCAAAGGGGCCCGCGTCGGCTTGATCACCACTGAGGGTTTCCGGGACCTGCTGGCGCTGCGGGAAGGATTGAAAGAAGACAGGTACAATCTCCGGATGACGCCCGTCGAACCGCTGGTTCCCCGTAGTCAGCGGCAGACGTTGGATGAACGCATCCGCGCCGACGGCGCCGTGGAGTCGCCCGTAGATATCGAGGCCCTCGACGGGATACTGGACGAACTCGTCCGGTCGGGCGTGGAATCCGTGGCCGTCTGTCTCATTTTCTCCTACCTGAATCCGGCTCACGAGCGGCTGGTGGGCGAGCGCATACAGCAGCGGTACCCGGACCTATACCTTTCCCTTTCCTCCGAAATCCTGCCCCAGATCAAGGAATACGACCGATTGAGCACGACGGCCGTCAACGCCTACGTGGGTCCTGTCTACGCCCAATACCTTCGGAAGATGCAGGAGGAATCCTCGGCGCGGGGTCTCGAGAGTGATATACTCACCATGACGTCCAACGGAGGTGTTACGCCGCTGAACGTCGCGGCTCGGCAGGCCGTGCAGGCCATCCTTTCGGGACCGGCCGGAGGAGTCAGCGGAGCCGTGGCTTACGGTCGCCTGATCGGCGAATCCGATCTGATCGGGTTCGACATGGGCGGAACGAGCACGGACATCTCGGTGATCGAATCCGGCGATCCCCAGGTCTCCGGCGAACACTACGAAGGGGGATGGAAGATCGCCGTCCCGATGATCGATCTCCATACGTTGGGGGCGGGCGGCGGCAGCATCGCGCGGGTGGACGACGGGGGAACCCTGCACGTCGGCCCCCTGAGCGCGGGCGCCGATCCGGGACCGGCCTGTTACGGCAGAGGCGGCGATCAGCCCACGGTTACCGATGCGAACATGGTCCTGGGATATCTCGATCCCGGGAATTTCCTCGGCGGCAGGACCCCTCTGTATTCCGACCTGTCCGAACGCGCCGTTCAATCGCACGTTGCCGAACCTCTCGGTCTTTCCGTGGTGGACGCGGCCTGTGGCATCCTCGACGTCGTAACCACGGCCATGGCGGAAGGCATCCGGTTGCTGACCGTGCGCCGCGGAGGAGACCCCAGGCATTTTTCCCTGATGGCCTTCGGCGGCGCGGCTGGGCTACACGTAGGCAAGGTCGCCCGCAAGACGGGTATCGGCAGGGTCTACCTCCCTTCGGCGGCGCCCGTGCTTTCGGCCTACGGCATGCTAGCGTCCGACCTCAGGTACGACTATGCCCAGTCCTTCACGGCCAGTCTGGACGTCGTCGACCTGAACGAGGTGAGGCGGCTGACGGACCGTATGTCGGCCCAGGGCACCGCGCAACTCGGGAAACAGGGACTGGGGGAGGTAGACATCAGCACACGGTTCACGGCCGACATGCGGTACCTGGACCAGATCTACGAGGTCAACGTAACCATACCGGATCTTTCCCGTGACGACGACGCCATCAGGCGGTCGTGGGCATCGCTGTTTCACGAACGGTACCAGACCCTCTATTCGTATCATCAACTCGACCAGGAGATCCGGCTGGTCACGCTCCGGGCCACGGTAACGGGGAAGTTGCCGTCTATCACCCTGCCCACGAAAACGGGGGTTGTTACGACCTCGGAAGCCCACAAGGGCAAACGGCGCGTTTTCACGGGTACCTGGACAGAAGCCGATGTGTTCGCGGCCGATGATCTCGGACCCGGCGCCCTGATAGACGGGCCGGCCATCGTGGAATCCGACTTCACCACCGTGCTCGTGGAAGAAGGCGACCGCCTTGAAGTCGATCCCTACGGGGGCATGGTCCTGGTCGTGTCGTCCGCCGCACCCGACCCGGGATCGATAAAGTCGGACCCGATAACCCACTCGGTCGTCGCGCACCGGCTGGAATCGATTGCCCGGGAGATGGCGGACGTCATGATCCGCACCTCCATGTCCCAGATCCTGAACTCCAGCCGGGATTTTTCCACCGCGATCCTCGACGCCGAAGCCCAGCTCGTCGCGCAGGGTGAAGGCATTCCCGTACATATCAGCGCCCTTCCACCGGCGGTGGAAGCGGTATGCGCGTACTTCGGAGACGACATCAACGAGGGCGATCTTTTCATCCTGAACGACCCCTATTTCGGCGGCAGCCACCTGCCCGACATCACGGCGATATATCCCGTATTCCGCGACGGGGCCCTGCTGTTTTTCGCGGTCAACCGGGCTCATCACAGCGACGTGGGCGGGGGAACCCACGGCGGTTACAATCCCTCGGCCAGCGAACTCTACCACGAAGGCATACGCATTCCTCCCGTCCGACTCCATGAATCGGGGAAACCGCGGGAAGACCTGCTCCACATGCTGGCGGTAAACGTGCGCCACTCAGAAAACTTCACGGGCGACCTGCACGCCCAGATCGGATCGGTACAGATCGCCGCGCGGCGTCTCCAGGTACTCCTGGACGATTATGGATCCGACGGCCTGACGGCCTCGGTCGACGCCATCCTGAAAGGCTCGGAAAGGCGCATCCGGCAGCTCATCGGTGGCTGGGAAGACGGCGTGTATTTTGGTGAGACCCTCATCGACGACGACGGCTTCGACGCCGAATCCATCCCCATACGGGCCCGGGTCACGGTCAAGGACGACACCATGACCATAGACCTGAGCGAATCGAGTCCCCAGGTCACCGGTTTCATCAACAGCGCCTATGCCAATACGCGATCGCTTGCCCACGTCGCCATCATGTACATGGCGCCATCCGACGTGCCCAAGAACGAGGGATCCATGCGGCCTGTGCAGGTAATCGCCCCCCGGGGTCTGATCGTAAACCCGAATCCACCGGCGCCGGTCTGCATGAGCACCAACCACTGCGGCGAAGAGATCGTGGAAGCCGTGTTCAAGGCTTTGGCCCCCGTGGCTCCCGAAGCCGTAAACGCGGGCTTCTCCCGCCGGCTTCGATTCGCGATCACCGGGCGCAATCCACGGACGGACAACCGGTTTATCTGGCACTTTTTCTTCGGACGCGGCGGCGGAGGCGCCTCCAGGGGATTCGACGGCTGGTCCTGCGTGGGCGAGGTCAACGTGGCCGGGGCGATCCGCAGTCCCAGCGTAGAAATCACGGAAGAACGTTTCCCGTTCAAGATCGTCCGGAACGACCTGCGAACGGGATCGGGAGGCGACGGCACCTGGCGCGGTGGATTGGGCGCGGTTTTCGAAATGGTCTACGAGGGCGACGAACCGGCGAAACTGAACATGGCGGGCGATGGCGTAATCAATCCGCCCTTCGGACTGTTCGGCGGCGCGCCGGGTATGCCGCACCGATACAAGGTGGTGTCAGGCGGGAAAGTACGGGAGCTCAAATCCAAGGAAACAGAGGTTCTAATCCAGCCCGGGGACCATATCGTCGCGCTGTCTGCAGGCGGCGGTGGATACGGTCCGCCCCGGTCGCGGGAACAGGCCAGGCGTGATCGGGACGAGGAATCGGGCCTGGCCTAGGCTAGAACCTCACCCACACGGCGTAGACGGCGAATACGGCCATTACGAGCGTGGCCACGGCCAATGAATAAAGCAGGGATCTGGACGGCGGGACGCCCGCCTCCCTGGCCGTAGTACGGCTGAAGTAGAATGCCGCCCATCCGATGGCCGGCAGCAGTACCGTCTGCATCAGTCCTCCGAAGATCACCATCGTAACAGGCGCCGACCAGATGAGGTAGAGCACCGCGTATACCAGCGGCAGGAGGAGCCCGACGATCCGGACGACGCGCTGGCGGTCCTTGGGCTGCGCATAGGTGACGAAGCCGAGTACCGATAGGGCATCCGCCAGCATGCGCGACTGGCCAACGATGGTCACGAAATACGTTGAAAACAGCACCACGAACGCGCCGACACCGAACAGGTAGAACGCCCATCCACCCAGGGTCTCCGTGTACATCCCGGACAGGATCTGTACCGTCTCGAAGCCTTCCGGGACCTGGTCCTGCACGTGAAGGACCGACGCCCCGAGGAAGAAGAAGGCCAGCGTCGCAATGGTGTAGATCACCATGCAGAGCCAGACGTCCTTCTTCATTACGCCAATCCACCCGCTGGCCCGGTTCCGCCAGGCCGCAGTATCCTCGCGGGGGCCGGTCGCCCGGGCGTAACCCTTTTCAATGCACCAGTACGGATAGAGCAGGAGTTCGGAAGCTCCGACGCCGGTGATACCGAATACGGCAAAGGCTGTTACCGCGCCGTCCGACGGGAGGGAGAACCGCAAGCCGTCCAGGAGTACGCCGGGGGATACGGCATAGGGTGTCCAGAAAAGGAGCAGCGCGCTGGCCAGCGTGGTAAACGTGAAAAGGGCTACCAGCACCGTCGTGAGCCGTTCCAGGGTAAGGTACTGTCCTACCATGCCCAGGCACATGCCCACGGCGGTGATGACGACCATCCATACCACGTGATCGGTGGCCGGGAAGATCAGATCCAGCGACAGGCTCATCGTACCCAGTATGCCGCCTACCTGCATGGTGCTCCAGAACAGGAGGAACAGGCTTCCCCAGACTAGCCACGACACCCTCAACCGCGGCCCGGGCACCCGGTTGAATGCCACGAAGGTCGTCTGACCCGTGGCGATGGCATGCCGGCCGAGTTCGCTCTGTACCGGCACCTTGACTATGCAGCTCAACAGGATCAGCCAGAGCACCACGAAACCGACCTCGGCGCCGAGTCGCGTGGTGGCGATGAGTTCACCGGAACCCACGATGGAACCGGTCAGCAGCAGACCTGGTCCCAGCTGCCGGATCGTCGACCAGCGGTCGGAAGGCGGTTTTCTTACATGCTCGGGAAGCAGTGCGTAGGGATCGTACTCTCGGGGCATGCAGGATCGCTTTTACGGGTTGGAAAGGGAAACGACCGGCTTAGTACCGCGGGGTTCCGGTCAGGATGAATCCGCCTTGTTGGAAAGGGGAATCGCTTCGTCAATCAACATGATGGGGATTTCTTCCCTGATGGGATACAGGTACTTTCCGTCGGCCCGAACCAGTCCACCGTCGATGGTTTCCGTCACCTTTTCGCCGCCCCGGTTGACGAGCACACCGGCCTTGATCTTACCATTTACGGTTTCCAGGACGGAAGCAGACGCGAGACGGACTTCTTCTTTTGTTTCCGGGCAGGCCAGGATGTCCAGCAAAGCCTGATCGATCATGAAACCCTCCCGCGTCCATTTTCGTCTGTAGTCTTTAGTACGGCGCTATAGTGGCTGGGATTGACTATATGAATCCCGGGTGCCGATATCAAGCGGTTTCTGAACCGCGCTACATGAAGAAAGATCCTGTCCTCCCCTCCCGTGTGCAACCGAGTGGGTTCCGCAGCCAGGAAAGTGGATGTTGCATTAAAGGCGGCATCAACATATAATAGGGATTGGTAAATTGAGAAGTAACGTCAACCTGTCGACCGTATTCAGCCCCAAGGAGTCCGTGACATGGCGCAGGAAGTGCCAACCACCATAGCGTTGCCAGACTATTCCGAACTGCCTTACAAAGTGGCCGATCTTTCCGAGGCGGAACTGGGCCACCGGGAAATAGCCATTGCCGAGCAGGAGATGCCCGGACTGATGGCTGTCCGCGAGAAGTACGCCCGCGAACAACCGTTCAAGGGCGCACGCATCATGGGTTCCCTCCACATGACGATTCAGACCGCCGTGCTCATCCAGACGCTCAGGGCCCTGGGCGCGGATGTGCGATGGGCCTCCTGCAACATCTTCTCGACCCAGGACCACGCGGCGGCGGCCATCGCGGACGACGGCATTCCCGTCTTCGCCTGGAAGGGTGAAAGCCTGGAAGAGTACTGGGCCTGCACGCTACAGGCGCTGAGCTATGACGGCGAAACCGGACCCACGCAGATCGTGGACGACGGCGGCGACGCCACGTTGCTCATACACCGGGGCGTGGAAGCCGAAGACGACCCTTCCATCCTGGACGGGCCGACCGATAACCGGGAACTTCAGATCATCAACGAAGTGCTCAGGCGGCAGTTGGACAGGAACCCGGGATTCTGGCATGATATGAGCGCCAACATACGCGGCGTTTCCGAAGAAACGACCACCGGAGTTCACAGGCTGTACCAGATGATGCAGGAAGGCAAGCTCCTGTTTCCGGCCATCAATGTCAACGATTCCGTGACCAAGTCGAAGTTCGACAATCTTTACGGCTGCCGCGAATCGCTTGCGGACGGACTCAAGCGCGCCCTGGACGTCATGGTCGCCGGAAAAACGGTCGTCATCTGCGGATACGGAGACGTGGGCAAGGGATGCGCCCAGTCGATGCGGGGATTCGGCGCCCGCGTGGTGATCACGGAGATCGATCCCATCTGCGCGCTACAGGCCGCGATGGAAGGGTATGAAGTGACAACCATCGAAGACACGTTGGACCAGGGCCAGATCTTCGTTACGACGACCGGAAACCGGGATATCATTCGCGTCGAACACATGGAAAACATGCAGGACCAGGCCATTGTCTGCAACATCGGCCATTTCGACAACGAAATACAGGTGGACGCGCTGAATGAATACCCCGGCATCGTGAAACAGAATATCAAGCCCCAGGTGGACAAGTTTCTCTTTCCCGACGGCCGTGCCATCTACCTGCTCGCCGAGGGCAGACTCGTCAACCTGGGATGCGCCACGGGCCACCCTTCTTTCGTTATGTCGAGTTCCTTTACCAACCAGGTGCTAGCGCAAATCGACCTGCGGCTCCATGACCACGAGACCGGCGTTACGACCCTGCCGAAACACCTGGACGAAGAGGTGGCCAGGCTCCACCTGCACAAGCTCGGCGTGACGCTGACCCGGTTGTCCCGGAACCAGGCGGATTACATCGGCGTCCCCATCGAAGGGCCCTACAAACCCGATCACTATCGATATTGACGGGTGTCGGGTGCGAGTAGTCTGAATCCCTTCGCGCCGACCGCGGCGCGAGGGACTACCTCCATTTCCCGATGAGAAACTTCAGTCTGTTGTTTGCCAGCCTCAGAAACCGATTCAAGGTCGAAGGCGACCCGTTTCGATTTCGCGATCCGGGCGTACTCGTAGACGGCGATCTGCAGTTGTTGCTCCGCAGGACCCTGCGGGGCGATACGCGGCGGGACATCGTTCCCGAGTACGTCTTCGACATGGTTACACAGGACCGCCACGGCACCGTGATGGGAAGGCTGTCCTTGCGCATCGGAAGCACGGAACACATCGAGAAGTACGCGGGTCATATCGGCTACTCCGTGGATCCGTCCTTTCGCGGCCGGCGACTGGCCGCGCGCAGTTGTCTTCTCGTTCTTCCTCTCGCCCGGGCACACGGTATCAATCCCCTGTGGATCACCTGCAATCCGGAGAATACGGCGTCCAGGAGAACTTGCGAAATCATCGGTTCGAAGCTGGTGGAGACCGTCCCTATCCCTCCCGGCGACCCGCTTTACCGGTGGGACACGAAGTGGAAGTGCCGGTACCGGGTGGACCTGTAGCCGTTCCTCCGGAGCGAGCGGTGAAATACGGGCCGCATCTAAGCGTTCATTTCACGAGATCGGGCCATTTCATGGCCACGGAGTCCCTCCATGCTAGCCCTGCGCGGCGGCGAACCCTACCGGAACACCGAGTCCCGGCCGTTTCCCACCAGAACCCCCTTCGGTGAAGATGAAATACGGCTCGTTACGCAGGCGTTGAGGTCCCAGAATCTCTTTCGGTGGGGCGGCGAACTGACCCCCGCGTTCGAAAATCGCTTTGCCGAGACTTACGGTGCCAGGCACGCCGTCGGTTCCACCTCGGGAACGGCGGCCCTGCATGTCGCCATAGGCGCCATTAACCCGGACCCCGGGGACGAAATCATCACGAGCGCCATCACCGACCTGGGTACGATCATCCCCATTCTGTACCAGAACGCCGTGCCGGTCTTCGCGGATATGGATATGGAAACCCTGACGGTTGATCCAGAAGACGTCGAAAGACAGATCACGCCCAGGACCCGGGCCATCATCGCCATTCACCTGTTCGGAAACGCATGCCGGATGGAGGCCTTGACGGAGATTTCAAAACGGAAGGGCATACCCCTGATCGAGGACTGCTGCCAGGCGCACCTGACGAGTTACCGGGACCGCCTGCTGGGGACCATCGGGGACATCGGATGCTTCAGTTTCCAGCAGTCCAAGCATATGACCACGGGGGACGGCGGAATGACCATCACGAACGACGACGCCCTGGGCCGCTACATGCGGATGTTCGCGGACAAAAGCTATGACCGGGAACGGCAGGGACCGCGCATGTATGGACCGCTGGGCATGAACTACCGCATCACCGAGCTCCATTCCGCGGTGGGACTGGCCCAATTGGAAAAACTCGCCGCGGTCGTCGAATCCAGAAACCGCCTCGGAAGCCGGCTGTCCGATGGGATTGGGCAGATCGACGGCATCGTCCCCGCGCCTGTTACTTCGGGCGCCAGGCACAGTTACTGGATGTATCCCATGCGCGTTACGGCGTTTTCCGCAGGACAGTTCGCGCGGGCGCTTGTCGCCGAGGGGATCGGAGCGGGCGCGGGATACATCGGCGAACCCATCTTTCAGTGCTCGGCGGCCCTGGCGGATCACCAGACCTACGGAACTTCGGGTTTCCCCTTTCACAGCCCGTATACCGACAGGACCTTCGAACGCGCCGAAGAACTGTGCCCCCGGACCCGGAAACTGCTTGGGGAACTCGTCACGCTGCATTTCAATGAAAACTACACCGACGAAGATATCGACGATGTGGCCGGGGCCGTGCAGAAGGTAGCAGATGGCCTGGAACGGATTCGATGACCTCGATCGTGCGGCAGCCTAGGAAATCCCGTGCTCCGCTTTATACGCGAGCCAGTTTTCCTTCAAATGCAGGAAGTCCGCAAACGTGGCCTGAAGGATAAAGGGATTGTTGTTTCTCTCGTAGCCGATGGTCGACGAAGGCTTCGCTCCGAAGTCATGGCCGGGAAAGACTCCGATTTCATCGTCCAGTTTCATCAGGCACCGTAGACTGTCGAATTCCTTCCTCGCTTCTTCCTCCGTGGACGTGCCGCCCACCTTGCCCACGAAGAGCGTGTCACCCGAAATCAATTTGTCTTCCGCCAGGAGACACATGCCGTCCTCGCAATGACCGGGCGTGTGCATGATGTTCAGCTCGAGTCCGCCCAGCTTGAATACCTCGCCGTCAGACACTTCGATATCGTAGAAATACTCCGCGTCCCTGTACATCACCACGTCGATGCCCAGTTCTTCTATGAGATGATCGTTTCCGTTCACGTGGTCGTGGTGTGAATGGGTGCAGATTATATAGGCCAGTTCCACCTCCAGTTCACCCGCGCGCTGGATGTAGTATTCGGGCCTGTAGGAAGGGTCTACGGCCGCCGCCTTCCTGGTCATCTCATCGGCCACCAGGTAACCGAAGTTCCGGTCGCCCCCGTTCTGAACCTGTTCGAAAATCATCTACGTTCCTTTCGTATCGCCTGCGTCATCGCCTGTCGTTACTAAA
The DNA here is from genome assembly GCA_965262815.1 of bacterium. Lineage (GTDB taxonomy): Bacteria > JAAXHH01 > JAAXHH01 > JAAXHH01 > JAAXHH01 > JAAXHH01. The sequence continues at coordinate 2,617,547 of OZ253560.1, forward strand.
TCTATCGCATGATATCCCAACATTGGGACGAAGTCAACTCATACCCCGCACCCGTGAATTCCCTTGACTTGGACCCGGTCGAAACACAGGATAGATGGATCGAATCCCCTCGCGTTCACACGGACTCCTAAAGACTCGGAAAGGGCAATCGGTGCAGATCGGCAACCTGGTTATTTTCCGTCATCGCGGGGACATTCACATCGGAATGCTGCAGGCGGTAAACCGGAAAAAAATCAAGGTGGCGACCTCCGCCAACCGTGTGATGGATATCTCGTCGGAACCGATCGTTCGCTATACCGACATCAGCGTAGGCGATCTGTCCGAAATGTCGGAAGTCCGGCGGCACATCGAGGAGCTGGCCGAATCCTTTGACCTCGAGGAAGTATGGGAGGTGCTTAAGGATGACCCCAATATCTACACTTCCGAAGACATCGGCGAACTGTTCTGGGGCAAACCCGCTACGCCAGAACAGCAGGCGGCCATGCAGTTACATCTGAGTCGCCAGTGTCTTTACTTCTCCGAACGGGACAACGGGTTCGTGTCCCGCTCGTCCGAACAGGTCAGGAACAATTTCGAAAAACAGGCCCGACAGCGGGCCGTGGAAGTCGAGCGGGATGATTTCGACCGCTGGCTTGCGGATGATGCGCGGCAGGACAGTGGATCCTTGACGAATCGCCAGAAACGCTGGCTGGCGCACCTGCAACAATATGCCATTGAGGGCGACGATTACGCCAAAATCGCCCAGGTGCGGACCCTGCTGAAGGAAACACCCGCGGTTTCGGCAAGCGACCCCCGGCGATCCGTTTTCGAATGCATGGTCCGCAAGGGGATCTGGGACGAAGACGAACACCTCGATCTCCTGCGTTACGAGATACCGACCGGTTTTTCCGACGAGGTACTCGATTTCGCCGCGTCCTGTCGAACATCGGTAGAAGACCGGGAAGACCTTACCGGATTGCCGATCCTGTCGATAGATGACGCGTCCACACAGGATATCGATGACGCCCTTTCGGCGGAACGAATACCTGGAGGTTACCGGATCGGCGTGCATATCGCCGACGTGGCGGCCCTCATACCCAGGGATTCGGCCCTGGATCTCGCGGCACGGGAAAGGATGTCGTCGCTCTATTTCCCCGACCGCCACATCCCCATGCTGCCTTCCACGCTGTCCAAGGGCCACTGCGCGCTGCTCGAGGGCGAAAGGCGATGTGCCCTCAGTTTCCTGTTTTCGCTGTCCGAAGACTTCGAGCTGGTGGAAACCCGGATCGTGCCTTCCGTTATTGTCAACCGGGCGCGCTTGTCCTACAACGAAGCGAACCATCTGCTGGGGACGATAGAAAAACCTTACGCCGACATTTTGCAGATCCTCAACCAGGCCGTGGACGTTTTCTATCAGCGGCGCATCGATCAAGGCGCGGTCGAACTGGAACGCAGCGTGGTCTTGTTCAAAGTCGATGAACAGAAACGTATCAGGATCATGCTTCGAGACACCTCCACGAGATCCGAGCACATCGTGTCGGAACTGATGATCCTCACGAACAGGACCGCGGCGGCGTACCTGAGCGAACGTGGTATTCCCGCGATTTACCGTACACAGACCGAGCCCGATTTCGGGGAAGTGGAACAGGCAATCCACGACGCGGTGTGGCGTTTTCTGATATTGAGAAGAATGAAGCCCCTCGAACTGAGCCTGAAGTCCAGGCCGCACGCGACACTCGGCGTGGACACTTACTGCCAGATTACATCGCCCATCCGTCGCTACGCCGACCTGGTTCTTCAGCGGCAGCTGAGGTCGGGTATTACGGATGGGGTCCCGGTCTATGACGCCAATGACATGATGGACGAATTGTCCGCCCTCGAACGCAGCAGGGTTTTAAACAAAATCCAGTCACGCCGGGAATGGTACTGGCTCCTCAAGTACCTGGAGACACAGAAGGACGTCCACATCAGGGCGATCGTCCTGGAGGCCCGCGAGCGGGACGTGCTCGTCGAATTCCCGGATTTCGGATCGCGTATGGCTGTCAAGGTGGAGGGGAGACCTTCACCCGGTGAAGAAATCGCTTTGAGTCCCGTCGTAATCGACCCGTGGTCAGGTACCCTGAGATTGCGGCAGATTGTAGGTCATTCCTGAACAGGAAGGAGTTTTACCGTGGTAAATATCCGTTCACTTGAACACGTGGCCGTGGCTTATCGCGACACCGATGCCGCGGCGCAGTGGTACTGCGACGTGCTGGGCTTTGAAATCGCGCTCAAGTTCAAAAACCCGTCGAGCGACGCCAACTTCTACTTCATACGGGACCCCGCCGGCACAGGTCTCATTGAGATCATTGCCATGCCCGAGGGAGACGACACGCAACTCGCCGACATCAGTACCATGCACGTTCATCTCGCCTTCAACGTGGACGATATGGACGAAGCCGTAGCCGCCCTTGAAGCGAAGGGGGTGGTACTGGAAGGTCCTCCCGCCAAGGCGGGAGAGAACGTACTTCTTTTCTTCCGCGACCCGGAAGGCGCGCCGCTGCAACTGGTTCAACGGGGAAAACCGTTCTAAGCCGGATTCTTTCAGAAACCGATCTCGAAACCCAGGCGGATTTCGCGGGGCGGGGCGTAGTGCTGGGGATCCAGGCTCAACAGCCGCCGCAGGCGAATGAATTCGTCCGATCGGCCGGCGCGGGATTCCAGGGTGTATCCGTCGTCCCCGGGCCGACCTGTATTGGCATATACGCTAACTACGTTGCGTCGGTCGAATACATTCCGGACCTCCGAAAACAACGTGTAAGTAAACTTGCCGGCGTTCATGCGCTTTCTCAGGCGGAAGTCGAGATTGACAAAGGCGGGCAACCGCGACTGGTTCGGTGCGGTCGCCGTCTGTTCCCGCAGGGTGTTGGTCGGCGTGTACGGCAGTCCGCTGCCGTAATATCCCACAAGGGACAGTCCCCATCCGCGAAGCGGTACGCCCATTAAGCGTTCCTGGCCGGTATCGGGCGCCAGCAGGTTCACCACCGCTTTCACGGTATGCCGCTGGTCGAAGGCAAGGGGGAAATAGCCTCTTTCGGACGGGTTGGGCTGGTCCGCGTGTTCCTGGGGCGAGGATGCGCTTCCCCTTGCTACGGAATAGGTGTAGTTCAAGGATCCGGACAGCACGCGCGATACGTCCCTTTTCAAGATGAACTCGACGCTGCGCACGGAACCGAAATCCGCGTTGTTGAAAATATAGTACATACCCCCGGGGTACTGGACCTGCGCCGTCGACGTGAGGTTCGAAATGGTCTTGTAGGATGCCGTGAGACCGATACGGATGTCCCTGGACAGCATGTGCTCCAGGCCGAATTCGTAGGCCACCGTCTTCTGCGGCGACAGGTCCGGATTACCCAGGCGCGGGGACTCCCCACTGAGGTCGCGCCTCAGGTTCGCGTAGGCGAGTCTGAACTCCGGCGGCTGGTAGAAGTAGCCGTAGTTGAACCGTAGCAGACTTCGGTCGGTAAAGGAATGGGAAACGCCCAGGCGCGGACTCAGCCGAACCTTGGTCGAGTTGTCCCTTTGCTCAGACTGGCCCGTCGGAAGATCGACGAAAAACCGCTGGCTCGTATCGAGGTAATCCACCCGGAGTCCGGCATTTACGATCAGCCTGTTCATTTCCAGCTTGTTCTGCAGGTACAGTGCGCCTTCCACCGGGCTGACGGAGTACCTCTGTCCGTGCGGCGCGGCCTGCAGAAACGACTTTTCGTCCCAATCCAGCCGGTACCACTGCGCTTCAGCCCCCGCCCGGATCTGACTCCAGTAGGTGATCTGGCCGCTCAGATCCGCCCTGGCGCCGTAATAGGTGGCCTGGGTATCCCTGTACAGCGGGAAGAAGTCGCCGCCTTCGGTAAACGGTAACCCCTGGAAACGATCCGACGCCAGCAGGTTAGACTCATAAACCGATCCGTTGTATTCGCCGCGATCGTCCTCCGAATAGCCCGGCCACAGCGTCCAATACCTGTCCGTCAGCATGGTGGGAATCAGGGTGCTGCTGGTGGAATACCGGTAAAACCGGGCGGTGTAGAAAAAACGCGGGCTGATGTTCTGGCTGACGGACAGGTTGAGCGCGTTGCTTCGTGCCTGTCTTTCCGGAAGCCCGTCCGGATTGAAATCGTAGGAAAGTCCGTTCTGATTACGATGGTCATACTGCAAATGACGCTGGCGATAGTAATGTCCGCTTATCTTCAGCTTCAGGAGCGGATAGGGTTTGAACACCATGTTCCCCGCCACCGTGGCCAGTGACCGGCTGTTGTGCGGGATATGGTGCCCGTCGCTCAACATCTGGCCGGAAAGGAAATAGCCTCCGCGATCCCCGAGCCAGGGCAGAGAACCGCCCAGTGTTCCCTCCACCCGGCCTCCCCTTCCCGCGGAGGTACCGTCGTAGCCCCCCGTTTCCAGGTCGTACTGGGATTGCAGCGCGGTCGTGCCTCGAAACGTTCCGGATACGGGACCGCTTCCCTCGCGGGTTACGATATTGACAACGCCTGACATGGCTTCCCCGTACTGCGCGTCGAAGCCGCCCCGGTTGATGACCAGTTCCGCGACCGAATCCAACTGAATATGCGTTCCCATGCCGCCCAGCAGGGGATCCTCCAGGGAAGCGCCGTCAACGTAGTAGGATATTTCGTTTCCCCGTCCGCCGCGCACGTGCAAATCTCCCTCTGCATCCCGGACGACCCCGTTCTGGAGAAAGATGAGGTCCGACAGATCCGTAACGGGCAGTGACTCGATCTCCCTGGGAACGATCAATTCGCTCGAAGCGGTCAGGTCGGACCGGATCGACGTCCTTGAGGCGGTGATCGTGACCGGTTCCTCCAGGTCGAGAATGGTCGTTTCCAGTTCGAAATCGATCCGCGTGGTTCGGTCGGTGTTGACCGTAACCTCCTGCGTTCGGACGGGCAGGTAACCGATCATGTGTACTTCGACCCGGTAGGCCCCGACGGGTACGTTGAGGATGAAATACTCGCCGTTCAAGCCGGAAATGGCACGCAATTCGGTACCCTCGATCCGAACGGTGACGCCCGCCAGAGGATCCGTTGTCTCCGCGTCCTGGACAAATCCCGTGATTTTACCGGAAGAAACCGCGTTTGCGGAATACGGTACGAGACCGCAGCAAAGGAATAACAGAAAAACGATGCGCTTCATGGGACATCCTGGTTTCAATGGCAGGAACCGTCCAGTTGATACAACTTACCGAATAATAGGCATGCGCAAATAGCATGCCGGTATATCTGAACCGGCGGCACCCGCCCGGAAGATGGGAAACTTTACTGATTTCCCGCAATGCGGTACGGCCGGCGCAGACCATAACCGGAAAGCCGCTTCGGTTCGCTATGAAAGATTTTGCATACGATCAGCCGCTTAAAACAGCGGCGAAACGTGCTTCGTAGTATCGTTTCTTAACGCGGTAGGTTTCCGCTTCCTCGAATTTGAGCCGCTTCGCGGCACCGTTGACGTATATGTCGATTTTATGGCAAAGGGTGGCCACGGCGCCGGCCAACTCCTCGTCCTCCAATACGCCGCTCCGGACCAGTTTCTCCAGTGCGTGAATACGAAACCGGTCCATGCCCCAGTATGCGTGCGACAACTGGTCTTCGTGGCCGCCGAACTTCTTCAGCAGGGGCTCGTCAACGTAAAGCACGGGTTCCCTCGCACAGATGCGCAGCCACAGATCGTAGTCTTCGCAAACCGGCAATTCCGGATCGAATGTGCCGTAGCGCTCGAACAGGCCACGGTGTATCAATGCGGATGACGGGGATATGACACACAGGGGCAGGCACTGGTTGAAGATGAATCCCCCGTGTTTGGCGTGTTTCTTCATGGGATTGACCCGCCTGCCTTTGCGGATCCAGATTTCATCCGTGTGGCAGAACCGGTATTGCGGCTGCCGTTTCAGGGCCTCGCACTGTCGTTCCAGTTTACGGGGCAGCCATTCGTCATCGGAGTCGAGAAAGGCGATCCATTCGTGTTTCGCCGCCCGAATGCCATGGTTTCTGGCCTGGCTGACTCCCTGGTTTTCCTGATGAATGTACCGTACTTCGGGAAAAGACTTTATGCTATGCGCCGTCGCGTCCGTGGAACCATCATCGATCACGATGATCTCGGAGGGCGGCAGCGACTGGTTCAGCACCGACCGGATCGCTGCCGTCAGCCGTTCCTCCCGGTTGAACGTGGGGATCACGACGGATACGGTGATGGAATTCGTTTCCATGTTCCGGCACTGCCTGGATACGCCTCCCGCATGGACGGAGGAAGCATCTTCCTGGAAGAAATCTGATCTAAAGATCGTATTTCTTGATCTTGTACTGAATGGTCCTCACCGTCACCCCGAGCGATTCCGCCGCGCGCGTGCGGTTGCCACCGGATTCCAGAAGCGCTTGCTGTATGAGCAGCTTTTCCGCCTGTCCCCTTGAGTCCTTCAGGGAACCCTGGCTGGCACCGGTACTCGATACTATGGCATGCATGGAGGTGAAATCCGGCAGATGTTCGGGAAGGATGGATTCCCCGTCACTCAACACTACGGCGCTCTCGATGGCGTTCTCCACTTCCCGGATGTTGCCCGGCCAGTCGTACCCCATGCAGATCTCCAGGGCGTCGTCGGAGATGTGCTTGTCTCCGAGCCCGTTCTCCAGCGTGTATTTCCGAATGAAATATTCGATGAGCGGTGGAATATCGTCCCTGTGGTCTCGAAGGGGAGGCACGACGATGGGTATGACATTGAGCCGGTAATAAAGGTCCTGCCGGTAGCGTCCCTCCGCGACGGCATCTTCCAGGTTCCGGTTTGTAGCCGCGATCACCCGGACGTCGATATGCAACGGTTCGGTTCCGCCCAGCCTTTCAAATCGACGTTCCTGCAACACCCGAAGCAGCTTGACCTGGACGGTACCGCTGATTTCACCGATTTCATCCAGGAATATCGTTCCACCGGCCGCCCGTTCGAAATATCCTTTCCGCGTCTTGTTCAACGCACCGGTATACGCCCCCTTTTCGGTACCGAAGAGCTCGCTTTCAAGCAGTCCTTCCGGAATGGAGGCGCAACTTACGTCCACGAAAGGCTGGTCCCTGCGGTAGCTCTTCGCGTGTATCGCCCGGGCGATCAGGCTCTTGCCCGTACCGCTTTCACCCAGCAGCAGGGCCGTGGTATTGGCCCTGGCGACCTTTTCAACCCTTTGAAATATGCGCTTTATCTGGTTGCTTTCGCCGATGATGTCGGGGTCGGGGATGGAGGAAGACCGCGGCGACGATGCCGTGCGCTGCCTGTGTTTCTTCTCCTGCAGCGCGCCCTCAATCGTTGCGAGCAGTTCTTCGACCTTCAGCGGCTTGGTCAGGTAGGAAAACGCGCCGTCGCGCATCGCCTTGACGGCCGTCTCCACCGTGGCGAACGCGGTCATCATGATGATACTCGTTTCCGGAGAAGTGCCGGTCACTCGCTTGATCAGGTTCAGACCGTTCACACGGGGCATTTTCATGTCCGTGAGCAGCACGTCGAAATGACGCTGTCGGGCCGTTTCATAGGCCTGCTCACCGTCTGTCACACCCGTAACTTCATACCCCTCGTCAGATAGTAACTCCACCAGTCCTTCCCGGGTGTTCCGGTCATCTTCCGCGATCAGAATACGCTCCATAAAATCCCTCTGTTCCCCGCTACCCCGATCGGCAGGCTATTCCGTTCCGACCGACTCGGAGGGCTGTCTGGTAACCGGCTCGGTCACGTTTGCTTCCAGCAGCGGCAATGACAGGGTGAAGGTCGTCCCGGTACCCGGTTCGCTTTCGGCCGAGATCCTGCCCCCGTGCTTCTCCGCGATCTGCTGCGCAATGGGCAGGCCCAGTCCCGTACCGGTTGACTTGGAAGTATAGTACACCTCGAATATGCGGGACAACTGTTCCGGATCGATGCCACCCCCCGTGTCGGCGAAAGTTACGTTTACGTGGGGGGTTGTCCCGAAGTCGTCCCCGGTAAGGTCGTTGCTGCGCAGGGGCGGCACCAGCTGCGAGGAGATCGTCAGCGTACCGCCTTTTTCCATGGCATCGAAGGCGTTCAGCATGATGTTCAGGAACACCTGCTTGATCTGGTTGATGTCGACGGAGACCATCAGTTCGTCCCCCTGGTACCTGGTTACTATGTCAACCCCCCGCTCCTGCGCCGTACCCTGGTGGATCGCGACGACCTCGTCAAGCACAACGTTGATGTCATGGGGAAAAGGTATCAGCTCGGGTGGCCTGGCGTAGTTCAGGAAGTTCTCGACGAGGCTGTCGATACGCCATATTTCCGATATTACCTTCTCATAGTGACCGCCCTGTTTCCGGGTTTCGCCGTTGTGCTTTTCCATATCCCGCTTGAGTATCCTCAGGTTGATTATCATCGAATTGAGCGGGTTGCGAATCTCATGGGACAGAATGGTGGCGAACTTGCTCAGCGTGGCCAGACGTTCGGCTTGCTTCAGGCGGTGTTCTTTTTCCAGCAATTCCCTCGCCATCTGGTTAAACTCACGGGCCAGGGTGGTGAGTTCTCCATGCCCCGGCGTCTCAATGGTATGGGTCAACCTGCCCTGGGCGAACAACTGCGCGCCCCGCACCAGTTCGTAGATCGGCCGGACGATCTTGCGTACGACCAGGATCCCGATCAGGGAGGCGACTGCCGCGCTGATGGCCATGAGCACGCTGATGCCCAGGATCATGTCCTGCGACCGGGCGAAGGCCTTCGCCGTCGGTTGCTCGATGACGACCTTCCACCCGAGCGGTTCGACCGTCGCGAAGGCGGCGACCATTTCTCCCAGGTCGCCGGTGTAGACCAGCGTGCCGCTTTGCCGTTCACTCAGCGCATATCCCACGGGAGACATGGATAGATCATCCTGCCGGTATACCCGTTCCCTGTCGGGATGGGCGATCAGGCGCCCGGTCCCGGTCGCGACATAGGCGTTTCCAAACCCTTCCGTCTGTCCCTCTCCCAGTTGAATGTTGTCCACCAGGTCCCACATGTCCTTGAGGTTCACCAGCGCCGCCAGGTATCCCGTGTGCTCGCTGAACTTTCGTACGGGCACGGTGATCGTCACCACGGGCAGTCCGTCGCCCGAGATAAACACGGGAGAAATCGAGGTACCGTCGCCCGGAGGGAGTTCCAGGTCCGCACGCGTCCTCAAACGCCCTTCCAGACGGGTGGTCAGCATCTCCCGGCCCGTTAAATCCAACACGGCCAGTTCGCTGAGGAATTCCTGCCGGATGACCAGGTTGTCGATCAGTTTCTGGTACACCACGTCCGTGGCGTCGATCATGTCCATATTGTCCGCGGCCAGGTCGATCACGAGCTGTGCCTGCTCGATGTACAGCCGGATTTCGTTGCTTGCCCTGCGCGCTACTTCCAGGTTGCCGTCGGCCACCGTATCTTCGATCGAACGGCGGGCCGTCGCGAGCAGCAGCAGGCCGACGATCAGCACCGGGATGGTGGCCAGGGCGATATGAGATACGAGCAGGCGCGGCCACAAGCCTTCACGTAGGGTCTTGGGAACCATGGGTTTGTGTGCCGTCAAGGGGAGTCGTAGGCCCGGTACCAGGTTGCAGGCGAACGGAGCGCTTCACCCGGGGGGCCCAGGTTTTTCAAGGCGGGATCGTACGCGACGTACCGTGTATCGACGAAATAGAGGAACATGCAGGGCTGGTCCCGGATCAATACCATCTCGAGTTGTTGATAGACGGGGGCCGCGCTGACCTGGTCGGCCAGTCCGAACAGGAAATTGATGTTGCGATCGACCTGGCGGCTGCGGTAACCGAGCATGTTGCCCAGTCCGATGCTTTCCGAATGAAAGACCGCGTACAGATCGTCCGGCGTAGGTTCGAAATCCTGAACGAACAGCGCCGCTTCGTAACTGCCAATATCGAGCCGCTGGACCAGTTCTTTCTGGGTGACGGGTACGGGAACAACCTGGATACCGATGTGGTTCAGATTCAACTTGATGACCCGCACCGTCTTCTCGGCGGAAGACTGCCCCCTGGGGAACAACAGTTCGAACCGGAGGGACCGCCCTTCCCGGTCGAGGAACCCGTCACTGTCACTGTCCCGCCATCCCTCGAGACTCAAAAGCTCGAGGGCTTCGCGCGGACTGTAATCGAATTCCACCGAGCCGCCTTTGAACTCGAAATCCGGGTGTATGGGACTATGAGCCAGTACCCCGGCGCCGCGGACAAGCACCTCGTCCAAAATATGCTGCCGGTTCGTGGCATAGGTCAATGCCCGGCGAATGACCGATTGGGAAAGCAGAGGATGGCGGTGATTGTAGAAAACCGCGGAGAAGGCGCGATTTCCAGGCACGATGGCCTGGATCTTCGCATCGGACCGCGCCCGTTTCAAATCCTTGAGCGTGCCGTCGCGTTCCACTTCGATGAGATCGACTTCCCGGACGATAAAGGCCGCCTGCAGGGCTTCCGAGGTCGGGTAGAACCGGTAAACCACCCGGTCCAGGTTCGCGCGGCCCCGGTGCCAGCGCTCGTTTGCCGTGAGCATCACCGTGTCGAAGACGGGCCAGGATTCAACCATGTACGGTCCCAGTCCGGTCGGACGGGTCGATTCGAGTTGCTTACCGGTGTCGGCGACCAGGCCGCGGTCCAATTGATGCCTGGGTAGTATCGGCAGCGCCGCGAGGCGGTCGGGGAAAGCCTCGATCGCCGTCTTCATGATAAATCGGACGGTCTGCTGATCCAGTGCGGAGACTTCCTGGATATTCTGGAAATAACGGTGGAAGATAGGATCGTACAGGCGGGAAGCCTTGTACCGCGTATAGGTGAAGATCACATCATCGGCGGTCAGCGATTCCCCATCGTGAAATTCAATGCCCTGTTTCAACCGGAAAACCCAATCGCGGCCGTCCGAGAGTTTGATGGGCAGATAGGCCAGTCCGTCCGTGGGCGTACCCGTCTCGTCCACACGCAGAAGGCCTTCGCCGTATATCAACGCGGCGATTTCTCTTTCCACGCCCAGGCTGTTGAACAAGGGGTGGAAGGAGAGGTTTCCGGCGGCCACTTTACCGATCGTGACCGTATCGCCGAATCGGACAGGGTCTACCGTCACCTGGCCCCGGACGGTATCCGGTGGGCAGACCAGGGGCAAAGTCAGGATTAAAGTGTAAGCGAACAGGTGTTTGCAAAGGAGATGCCGAAATTTCAGCATGAAAACACCGCCTTTTCAATCCTGATCTGTAAGAGAGGGAATCGCGTGAGCATCTCCATGATACATTCGGATGGAGACCCTGTCAAGCGGATTAGGCCGTTCGCAGCCCGGCAGTTCCCGATGCGGGGGCAACTTCCGATTGACACCATGCGCAGGCCCGGGTAGATTGTGCCGGACCGGAAGGCGACGCCGGGTCACACGGGGCTCCTCGGAACCGCGCGGCGGCGGGCCTGACAGATCTCAGGTGCTTTGGCTGTGGTCGTACCGTTTTCAGGAATTCCCATGGATGGAATCGATGGCGCAGGACCTGATCGCAGACGTCCCGGAAGGGCCGCTATACTGCTTATTGCGACGCTCTTCGTAGCGTCCTGCGGAAGCGAGGATTCATTCCTGCTGACCGTGTTCAATACGCTGGGCAGCACCGAATCCATTCGCGTCGATCTGGCCGGAGACACGAGGGAACTGGGGATTGGAGGATACACCGAGTTTCGTTCCGTATCCACCGGGACTCATATCCTTTCAGTGGATTCGGCTACCTGTTCCGGTGTTGTTCGGGACACGCTGGAGGTTACCGCGGATACCGTCTTCAGATACCAGGTCGAAAGGGACGCGAATACCGGTGCGTGCGAAATCGTCTCGGTGGCCGATGTCTTCCGGTCCGTAACGCCGACAGGACCGTAGGTATTCCGGGGTCGTTCAATTGGCAGGACACCAGATTTTGGTTCTGGTTATCCAGGTTCGAATCCTGGCCCCGGAGTTCGACACTCTACTGACGACGACTGGCGGACAGGATGTCGGCCGTCCCCAGCCTATATCTTTCCCAGGGCCTGTTCCAGGTCGGCGATCAGGTCTTCGGCGTTTTCAATGCCCACCGAAAACCGTACAAGCTCATCCTTGATGCCGATCTGAAGCCGTTCAGACCGGTCCATCTCATAGTAGGACATGATGGCCGGCTGTTCGATCAGGCTTTCCACGCCCCCCAGGCTCGGTGCGATGTAGGGAATGCGTAACGCATCGATGAACCGGATGGTCGTTTCCATGTCGCCGTCGACTTCGAAGCTCACTACCCCGCCGAACCCGCTCATCTGTCTGCGTGCCGTTTCAAAATTCGCGTGGCTTTCCAGGCCCGGATAGTATGTCCTCCGTATGCGGGGATGGCCATCCAGATAGCGGGCGACGGCCAGGCCGTTTGCGTTGTGCTGTTCCATGCGCAGGGCGAAAGTCTTCAGTCCCCGGATCAGCAGGTACGCTCCATGGGGATCGACGATGCCGCCCGTGACGTCGCGGAATTCGCGGATGGCGGCGATCAGGGAAGCGCTGCCCACGACTGCGCCGGAAAGCAGGTCGTTGTGGCCACCCAGGTACTTGGTGGCGCTGTGGAGGACCAGGTCGATCCCGAAATCCAGGGGCTTCTGGTTGTATGGCGTGGCGAAAGTACCGTCGATCAGCACCTTGACGCGATGTTTGGCCGCGATATCGGTAACCTTTTCCAGGTCGATGACGTTCAGGTATGGATTCGTGGGTGATTCGGATATGATCAGGCGGGTCCGGTCGGTGATCGCCGATTCAAGCTGATCGAAATTGCCCGTTTCCACGAAATCCACGTCGATGTCGTATCTCGGAAGGATCTGCCTGCAGAACTGGCGGCTGCGCCGGTAACACTCGTCCATGACGATCAAGTGGGAACCGGACGAGAGCATGGCGAAGAGCACGGAAGTGAAAGCGTTCATGCCGGAAGAAAAAAGCGCAGCATCCTCGCCGCCTTCCAGTTCGGCGATCTTGCGTTCCGCGACGGACTTGGTGGGATTGCCGTAGCGTCCGTATTCTTCGCGGTCGACTTCTCCCGTTGCGAAGTCGATCAGTTCCTGGGTATTCTTAAATACGTAAGTGGCGGTCTGGACGATAGGATTGGTTACCGAGGAAAACGGTTTGTCGCGATGCTCCCCTCCGTGAACGGAACGAGTGGACAATCCCTTTTTTGGACGACGCATGTAATCGGGTTCCTTTGAGAAATGACTCCCGGCCGTACCGCCGGTGCGAACTAGAATACGACGGGTTCCTCGTACAACCCGTGCACTTCCTGCAACACGCCCACGATTTCACCCAGCGTCGCGTAGGCCTTGACCGCGTTCAGCATGGACGGCATGACGTTCTCCTCCTTCTGCAGCGCGGCTCCCAGGGCCTGGAGGGCGTTACCCGCCTCGATGTCGTCCCTCCGCAGTCGAACAGATTCCAGGCGGCTTCGCTGTTCCTTTTCGATGCGCGGGTCGATGCGCAGCGTCTCTATGTCGCCATCCTGCGGGGAGACGAATTCGTTCACTCCCGTAATGATCCGCTCCCGGCTTTCGATCTCCGCCTGGTACCGATTGGCCGCGGCCATGATTTCGCGCTGGGGGAAACCCGCCTCTATGGCAGCCACCATGCCCCCCAATGAGTCGATCTTGTCGAAATAGGCTTCGGCTTCCTCTTCCAGCCGGTCCGTAAGTGATTCGATGTAATATGATCCTCCGAGGGGATCGATCGTGTCGGCCGCTCCGGTTTCGTGGGCGATGATCTGCTGGGTTCTCACGGCGATGCGGGCCGCCTGTTCCGACGGCAGGGCATAGGCTTCGTCCAGCGCGTTGGTATGGAGCGACTGGGTGCCTCCCAGCACGGCGGACAGGGCTTCCACGGCCGTGCGGACGATGTTGTTCTCCGGCTGCTGGGCGGTCAGGCTGCATCCCGCGGTCTGGGTATGGAAGCGCAGCATGCAGGAGCGCTCCGACCTGGCGCCGTACCGGTGGCGCATGTGTCGCGCCCAGATCCGCCTGGCGGCCCGGAACTTGGCGATCTCTTCGAAGAAATCGATATGGGCGTTGAAGAAGAATGACAGCCGCGAAGCGAACCGGTCGACCTCGAGGCCGGCGGCAAGACACCCGTCGACGTAGGCAAACCCGTCCGCCAGTGTGAAGGCCAGTTCCTGCGCGGCCGTCGCGCCCGCCTCCCGAATGTGGTACCCGCTGATGCTGATGGGGTTCCACTGGGGAACGTGCTCCGTACAGAAAACGACCGTATCGGTGACGAATTTCATCGCGGAAGCGGGTGGACAGATCCACTCATTCTGGGCGATGTATTCTTTCAGGATGTCATTCTGCAGCGTGCCACGCAGCGCGGTCCAGGGGATGCCCCGCTTCTCGGCCACGGCCAGGTACATGGCCAGCAGCACCGCGGCCGGGGCATTGATGGTCATGGACGTGCTGATCCGGTCCAGCGGTATTTCCGCGAACAGGATCTCCATGTCCTCCAGCGTGTCTATGGCGACCCCGCAGACTCCCACTTCCCCCTCCGAGGAGGCGTGATCGGAATCGAAACCCATCAGCGTCGGTACGTCAAAGGCCACGGACAGGCCGGTTTGTCCCTGCTCCAGGAGGAACTTGAAACGGGCGTTGGAATCCGCCGCGGAGCCGAAACCGGAAAACTGCCGGATGGTCCATGGCCGTCCGCGGTAAAGGGAAGCGTGTATCCCGCGGGTATAGGGGAACTGGCCCGGAAACCCCTCGTCGCGCAGGTAGTCGGACCCTGATCTGTCCCCGGCCGTGTAAATCTGTTCCACCGGAGATCCGGAAATGTTCGTAAACGACGGCTTTCGAAAGGGGCGGTCTTCCCGGTCGCCTACCTTCGACTTTTCGCTTTTCGGGGTCGTGTCCATATCGTTCACCGAGCCAGACTTAATTGCGCCAGACTATTTCAGTTATACCCGTAAACAACACCGTAATATAGACGAAGGCAGGGGGTCGTCAAGCAGGAACTGGCCCCGCGAAATGCTCAAATCGTGTCGAATTACGTTGACACGTTCGACGCGAACTGATTAAGATGCGCATGGCCCGTTCACGATACCCGGTGAACGGCGGCCCCCGGTTTTCTTACCTGCCATACGTTCGTTTTTTCCGCTTTCAACTGTGAGATTCCGCGTCTTTTTCTCGTACTCCAATCGTCATGAATACACGCGAGATACCCCTGTTTCCACTCAACACCGTGCTGTTTCCGGGCATGCCCCTGCACCTGCACATATTCGAACCCCGCTACAAGGAGATGGTTCAGAAGTGTCTCGACGAAAAAATGGAATTCGGCATACTCCTTCTTCATGAAACCCAGTTGTGCCAGGTGGGCTGCACCGCCAGGATCACGCAGATCCTGCGGCAGTTGGACAACGGATCCATGGATATCCTCACCGAGGGGCGGAAGAGGTTCCGCGTCCTCGACGTCCTGAACCGGGAATCCTACCTGGAAGCGGTCGTGGATTATTTTGAAGACGACAGCGAGGACATCCCCTCCAGCCTGCTGAAGAAGGTCCTGAACGCATACCAGAAAATGATACACCTCCAGACCAGGGGAGTGGGCGCCATCCGGGGCATCTTCGACCCGGTCCACTTTTCCTTCATCATCGCGTCGACGGTCGACCTCGTCCTCAAGGAGCGGCAGTCGCTGCTGGAACTCACATCGACCACGGAACGGATCAGGAAACTCGACACCGCGCTTCTCGAAACGATGCATAAGCTGGACGAGCAGGAAAAACAGAAGCGTGCGGCCGAGATGAACGGACATGGCAAGCACGAAACCGACGAAAGTCAACCCGACGGCGACGGCTAGTACGGTAAGCACCCGCCGCTTGACCGCCATGGCCGTGTCCGTGGCCCTCGCGGTCCTCCTGGGATTCATCCGCCTTTACCGGCTGCCCTGGGGAGGCTCGCTGTCGCTGAAGATCCTGCCCCTGGTCTACCTGGCGGTCACACATGGTCCCAGGGCGGGCATGGTCGGTGGACTCGCCGCCGGCTTTGTAACGCTGATCGTCGACCCCGTCGTTCTGCACCCCATACAGGTCGCCCTGGACTACCTCCTGCCCTACGCCTTCCTGGGCGTTATCGGCTTCTTCCCTTCCTGGCCCCGTATGGGTATCTTGGCGGCCAGCATACTCCGGCTGGCCAGCCACGTGGTGTCCGGCGCGGTATATTTCGCGGCGTTTACACCCCCTGAACTGAACCGGCAGGTGTACGAACTGCTGCGGGACCACACGGGGATCACCCTGTCCCTCATGCTGCAGCAGTGGACTGCGCCATGGATTTACGCCCTGCTTTACAACGGCAGTCTCATCGTTCCCGAAACCATCCTTGTGATGATCGTAGCCCCGCCGCTGATCCGCCGAATCAACCGGAGTTTCGCACCGGATCGAACAGGTTGAGAACGGGTGCTCGATGGAGAACGGATCACCGGGATCAACAGGCCGTTGGCGTGGTTATTTTCCTCTTGCCTGAACGGATGCTCTCTCGTATTTTGTGTCAGTTCGTTCAGACCGCAATTCCAGTTACGACTCTTCTTTTCAGGAGTACTTGAATCATGTCGGAATTCCTGGAGTTGATCCGCACCTCCAGCGACGAGGAAACACTTCCTCTGTCCGAGGCGCTGAGCCGAAAAATATACGAAAGAATGCTGACTATACGGCGGTTCGAGGAAGCCGTGCTGGAAGTGTACACCCAGGGCCTGATGCGCGGTCTCGCCCACCTTTACATCGGCCAGGAAGCCTCCGCCGTGGGCATTTGTTCCGCCTTGAACGATGAGGATTATCTCACCAGCACCCACCGGGGCCATGGACACCTGATCGCGAAGGGCGGCAAGGTCGACCGGATGATGGCGGAAATGATGGGCAAGGTCGACGGCTACAACCGGGGGAAGGGCGGCACCATGCATATCGCCGACATGAGCCTCGGGATCCTGGGCGCCAACGGTATCGTGGGGGGTGGCATGGGCATGGCGACCGGGGCGGCCTTGAGCGGAAAGATGCGGAAAACCGGGCAGGTGGCCGTGTGCTTCTTCGGCGACGGCGCCATCAACCAGGGCGCCTTCCTGGAATCGGCCAACCTGGCTTCCGTCTGGTCGTTGCCCGTGCTTTTCGTCTGCGAAAACAACCATTACGGCGAGTATACTGCCGCAAAAGACGTCACCGCCGTCAAGGAACACGTGGCCGAACGGGCCGCGGGATTCAACATGCCGGCCATGGTGGTCGACGGCAACGACGTGGTCGCCGTATACCAGACCGCGTTGAAAATGGTCGAACGCGCCCGGGCCGGCGAGGGACCCTGCCTTATTGAGAACAAGACCTACCGGTACCGCGGACACCACGTGGGCGACGGCGATCCGGAAAAAACCTACCGGACCCAGGAGGAGACCGATACCTGGCTTGCGCGCGATCCGATACCCAGATTCGCCCGGCGGATGCAGAAGGCGGGCATGGTCGACGAGACGGAGCTGGAGGCCATCGACACCACCATTACAGGACGGGTGGAAGAAGCCGTGGCCTTTGCGAAGGAGTCACCCTATCCCACAGCCGACGAGGTAGTCGAACATGTCTACTTCTGAGCGCCAGATCACCTTTGGCGAAGCCGTTCGCGAAGCGATCGCGGAAGAAATGCGGCGTGACGATACCGTCTTCTTCATGGGAGAGGACGTGGCCGCGGCGGGCGGGGTCTTCAAGGTCACCGTCGGGCTGCTCGATGAATTCGGCGAAGAACGGGTGCGCGACACCCCCATATCGGAGGCCGGTATCATGGGAGCGGGCGTGGGCGCCGCCCTGACGGGCATGCGGCCCATCGTCGAAATCATGTTCGGGGACTTCATCACCATCGCCATGGACCAGATCGTCAACCAGGCGGCCAAGATGTGTTACATGACCGGGGGTCAGGCCAGCGTGCCGCTGACGATACGGACCACCATAGGCGCGGGCCGGTCGTCGGCAGCCCAGCACTCCCAGAGCCTGCAGGCGTGGCTGTCCCACATACCCGGCGTCAAGGTGGCCATCCCCTCGACTCCCGCCGACCTGAAAGGCCTGTTGAAGACCGCCATTCGAGACGACAACCCCACTGTCATCTACGAAGACAAGATGATGTACAACATGCGGGGACCGGTCCCGGACGACGACGACTATACCATCCCCTTCGGCGTGGCCGACATCAAGCGGGCAGGAAACGACGTATCCATCATCGCGACTTCGAGCATGGTACATACCGCCCTCAAGACCGCGGACATGCTGGAGAAAGAACAGATCGACGCCGAGGTGGTGGATCCCAGGACGCTTTCCCCCCTCGACATGGACACCATCGTGCGCTCCGTCAAGAAGACCAGCCGTGCCGTGGTTATCGACGAGGCTTACCAGAGCTACGGGGTGACGGGGGAACTGGCTTCGAGGATCGCGGACGAAGCTTTCGACTACCTGGACGCCCCGGTCAAGCGGCTTGGGGCCATGGACGTACCGGTGCCCTTCAGCCCCGGACTGGAACCTGAAACCATACCCGACGAAGAAAAACTTATCCGGACCGTCCGCAGCCTGTTCCACGACGTCCCCGTATAATCACCACCGGAATCCCACCCCATGATAAACCTGTGGCGCCTGCCCCTGCATTGGAAGATCATCATCGGCATGGTACTCGGCGGAATGTACGGGATACTCTCCGCGGTGATGGGCTGGAGCCAGTTCACCACCGACTGGGTAACGCCCTTCGGCGACATCTTCCTCAACCTGTTGAAGGTCATCGCGGTACCCCTTGTGCTGGGATCCCTGATCACCGGCGTCGCCTCCCTGTCAGACGTGAAGAAGCTTTCGCGCATCGGTGGAAGGACGATCGCCATCTACATCATCACGACGACCATCTCGGTTTCCATCGGGCTCGTCATGGTCAACCTGCTTGAACCCGGGACCGGGGTACCCCGGTCGCTGCAGGAACAGTTGCAATCGGCCTATCAATCCGATGCGGAATCGGACATGGAACGAGCCGAAACAGCGAAGGACCGCGGCCCCCTGCAGGTCTTCGTGGACATGACGCCCGATAACGTGTTCGGCGCTCTCAGCAACAACGGGCGCATGCTCCAGGTCGTATTCTTTTCCATTCTCTTCGGGATCGCCCTGGTGATCATCCCATCCGATAAAGGCAAACCCCTGATCGATTTCTTCGCCGGCCTGACGACGGTCATCATTCAGATCGTGAACATGATCATGGTCGTTGCCCCGATCGGGGTTTTCGCCCTGATCGCCAAGACCATCAACCAGGTGGCCCAAGACGATCTTTCCGCGGTGGCCGAACTCCTGAGTGCGTTGGGATTCTACTGCCTGGTGGTTGTCGCGGGACTGCTGATCCACGGTTTCGTCACCTACCCGATCCTGCTGAAATTATTCTCACCCCTGAAGATAGGCCGGTTCTTCCGGGGGATCGCCCCGGCGCAGCTCCTGGCTTTTTCATCGAGTTCCAGCGGGGCCACGCTTCCCGTCACCATGAAGATGTGCGAGCGGAATCTAGGGGTATCCAAAGAAGTTTCTTCCTTCGTCCTGCCTCTCGGCGCCACGATCAACATGGACGGTACCGCGCTCTACCAGGCCGTGGCCGCCGTGTTCATCGCCCAGGCCCTCGGGCTCGGCCTTGACACGACCGCCCAGTTGCAGATCGTCCTCACGGCCGTCCTCGCGTCGATCGGCACCGCCGCGGTGCCTGGCGCGGGCATCATCATGCTGATCATCATACTGGAGACGATCGGTGTTCCAGCCGCGGGCATCGCGCTGATCCTGGGCGTCGACCGCATCCTCGACATGTGCCGCACCGCCGTGAACGTCACTGGTGACGCCGCCGTGACCGCCTCCGTGGACGCCATGGAAAAGCGGGTAGCCGCCGAGTCGGCCAGCCAGTCCTCGTAGCATAGCAGACCGAAGCACGCAAATTCCAAGACGAAGATCGAGAGCGTTTGGACTAAGGTACAGGCGGAAACCGAGTCAGTGCCGCCGGCCGTATTCTTCGTAGAACCAGGCGGCGCTGTCGATACCCCGGTAGAAATTCGGCAGGTGAAACTTCTCGTTGGGCGCGTGGGCGTCGCAATCGGGTAGGCCGAAGGCCATCAGGACCGTGGGCAGACCGAGTTTCTCCTCGAACATGGCCACCACCGGGATGCTGCCTCCTTCCCGGATGTAGACGGGCGCCTTGCCGAAACCCCTGGTAATGGCCTCGTGCGCGGCCGCCACCGCGGGATGGTTCCGCGCCGTTAGGACCGGTTTCCCCGTACCGTGAAGGACGACTTCCACCTTGACCGGGGCCGGCGCAAGGCGTCTTACGTAGTCTTCGAAGGACCGGGCGATCCGGTCGGGATCCTGGTTCGGCACGAGACGCATGCTCACCTTGGCCATGGCCTTCGACGGTATCACGGTCTTCGAGCCCTCGCCCGTGAACCCGCCCAGCATTCCGTTGATGTCGAGGGTGGGACGGCCCCATATGCGCTCCAGGGTCGAATAGTCCTTCTCCCCCATCACTTCCGGGAGTCCCAGCCGTTCCGCGAAGCGATCCTCGCTGAAGGGCAAAGCCGCGATTGCGCTACGCTCCTCTTCGCTCAGGGGAACGACGTCGTCGTAGAAACCGGGTATCGTGATCCGGCCGTCCGCGTCTACCATCCGGCCCAGGATGGTGGAAAGCACGTTGAGCGGATTGGGCACCGAACCGCCGTAACCGCCCGAATGCAGATCCTTGTTCGGTCCTTCGACCCGTACCTCCATGTACGCCATGCCGCGCAGTCCATAGCCGATCGAGGGGTGCTCGTAGTCGAACATGGTCGTATCGGAGATCAGGACCACGTCCGCCGCCAGTTCCTTACCGTGGACATCCAGAAAGGAATCGAGGTTCTCGCTCGAGACTTCCTCCTCCCCTTCGATCAGCATGCGGACGTTTACCGGCAGGCGTCCGTTTTCCCGCAGATGGGCCTCCAGGGCCTTGACGTGCAGCCAGACCTGCCCCTTGTCGTCCGTCGATCCCCGTGCGTAAAGGTCGTCTCCCCGGACCGTCGGATCGAATGGATCGCTTTCCCACAGTTCAAAGGGTTCGGCGGGCTGGACGTCGTAGTGGCCGTAGAAGAGGACGGTGGGCTTGCCAGGCGCGCCCAGCCATTCCGCCGTTACGATGGGATGGCCGGCCGTGGGGTTGACCGCGACGTTGTCCATGCCGATCCGTTCCAGCTCGTCGGCAAGGTAACGTGCACACCGGCGCAGATCCTCGCGGTGGTGGGGATGGGTGCTGACGCTGGGAATGCGGAGGAAGTCCTTCAAGCCCTCCAGGGCCTGGGATCGCTGGCTTTCGAGATAGGATATGACGTTGTTCATGGTCTACGCTTCCGTTGAATGGGATTCAATGTATGGTCCAGGCCGTCGGCCGTGGTATGACGCGACAAAACCGGTACGCGCATCCTGCAGGTTACAGGAATAAAGGACGCCATTGCAAGGAGAAAAACACATGGGTTTCCGGATCCGGAATACACCCTGTTGAATAGCGGGTGTTGCGGCTTTTCAGGTAAAGGCTGACTGTGGGGGCTTGACAGTATGCGAGGATGGTTTTAGACTGGTAAATTCGCAGACAGGCGTTCGACGCGATCAAGCTGTTATAGAAATGTGACAGGAATCTATTTAAGGAACTCGGGATTCGGCATGCGGACCTTCATCAGACAGTACCTGGGCGTGTTGCGCACGACGATCGGATCGGGGAACCTGAAGTTCTTCTACAGGTTTTTCATTTTGCTCTTTTTGCTGATGCTGGTCTACACGTTCCTGTTTCACGAGATGCAGGCCCGGGAAGGACGGGATTATACGTGGTTCACCGGTTTTTACTGGACGCTGACCACGATGACCACGCTGGGGTACGGCGACATCATCTTTACCAGCGATCTGGGTCGACTCTTCTCGATGTGCGTGCTCCTGACGGGACTGACGACGCTGATCATCGTGCTTCCCGTGGCCTTCGTGGAATTCATCTACCGGCCCTGGCTCAGCGCCCACTCCATCGCGCGCGCGCCCAGATCGCTGGACTTGAACTTTCGCGACCACGTGGTCATCACCCATCACGACGAAGTGACGAGATCCCTGGCCACCAGGCTCAAACAGTACGGAAATGAGTATGCATTCGTCATTGCCGACCTGGACGAAGCGCTGCTCCTACACGACCGGGGCCTCAATGTCGTCTACGGCGATCTGGATAACCCTGAGACCTACCGGCAAGCGAACGTGGACCAGGCGGCGCTGGTCGTGTCCACCGGCAAGGATACGCTGAATACCAGCATCGCATTCACGATCAGGACGATCGCCGTGGACATCCCCATCCTGTCCACGGCGAATTCTCCCGATTCCGTGGATATCCTCGAACTTGCGGGCTGTACCCATGTGATTCAACTGGGTCAGCAGATGGGGCAACTCCTCGCCCGGCTCGCTTCGAGCGTGGACTCGATGTCCCACGTACTCGGTAATGTCGAAGACCTGATGGTTGCGGACGCAAGCATCGTGGATACTCCGCTCGTCGGCAAGACGCTGCGCGAAACCCGTCTCCGTGAACTCACCGGTGTTACGGTCGTCGGCGTATGGGAACGCGGCAGGTTCCAGGTGATCCCACCCGATACCCCGTTGACCGAACGGATGATCCTGGTGCTTATGGGTACGGAAAGCCAGATCGTTTCCTACAATGAACTTTTCGCCATATACAACATTTCCGATCCTCCCATTGTCATCATCGGAGGAGGACGCGTCGGGCGTTCCACCGGTTTCACGCTCGCGGAACGAGGACTGGATTACCGGATCATCGAGCAGCAGGCCGACCGGATACGGAACCAGAAGCACTACGTGTTGGGCGACGCGGCGGACATCGAGATCATGAAGAAAGCCGGCCTCATGGAGGCGCCGACCGTCATCATCACGTCGCACGAAGACGACATGAACATCTACCTCACGATCTATTGCCGCAAGCTGCGGCCGGACATCCAGATCATCACCCGGGCGAGAAGGGAACGGAACGTGGAAGCGCTGCACCGGGCCGGGGCCGACTTCGTCATGTCCTATGCTTCCATGGGCGCCAATATCATCCTGAACCTGCTGAAGCGGAACGATATCGTCATGATCACGGAAGGGTTGAATTTCTTTCGTGTCAAACTTCCGAACGAACTGGCAGGCAAGACTATCGCCGAATCACAGATAAACCAGGAAACGGGCTGCTACATCACGGCAGTATTTACCGGGAAAGAAAGCATCGTGAGTCCCCCGCCGTCGATGAAGCTGTCCGCCGAGTGCGAGATTCTCCTCATCGGAACAATTGAAGCGGAAAACAAGTACCTGGAGCGTTACGGCAAGAAACTGTGAGCCTGGATGCGTGTTTCAGCGCGCGGAAACGGAATGGACCCTGGAAGTACGCTAAACATTCCGGGTTTTTAGTTTCGCAGCGCCTGTGCACTCCCCAAGGACCTGTTTCAGCCTGTCCAGTTCGGTTGCGAGCGCCGACCAGGCCTCCTCCGCCCCGTCCAGATTCCCGTCCCTGCCCATTTGTTCCAGTCTCTGCGCGGCATCTACAGTGGTCCGCGCCATGAATACACCGGCGGAACCCTTCAACGTGTGGGCATGCAGCCGCAGGTCGGCCGCGTTCCCGACATCGATGGCCTTCCGAAGGGAGGCCATCAGCTTAGGACATTCCGCAACGAAGAGATCGGCCAGGCCCGATATCACGGTCTCGTCTCCGCCGAAATGCGTGACGGATTTTTCCCAGTCAAGCAGCATCAGATCCGTTGAAGCTGCGCGGGTTTCGGGACCGGCCGCTGCCGGTGGATCCGGCGCGACCGAGGTATCCGGCGCGTTCGCGATATCCTGCAAGTCCGAAGTATCTGCCGCAGGAGTCGCAGCATCTCGTGGTACATCGGGAACGCTTTCCACGGCGGCGTACAACAGGTGAGACTGTATGGGTTTGGACAGGTAGTCGTCCATCCCGGCCTCGAGGCACTTTTCACGGTCGCCGCGCATGGCGTGGGCCGTCATCGCGATGATGGGGATATGGGCACTACCGGTTTCGAGGCCGCGTATCGTCCGTGTCGCTTCCAGTCCATCCATCTCGGGCATCTGCACGTCCATCAGTATAAGGTCGAACTTGCCGGCGTCATACCGTTCGACCGCCTCCCTGCCGTTGTTCACCACCGTGACCTCGTGGCCCCGGGACTCCAGCATAAGTACTGCTACCCGCTGGTTCACGACCCCGTCCTCCGCGAGGAGGATACGCCGAGGGAGAATCCCATCAGCCATGCCATTGGATCCCTCTTCCAGCAAGGGTCCGCACGTGCCGGCCACCGTCTCCATTATGGCGTTCAGGAGGTCGGACTGCTTCACTGGCTTGCTGACCGTACAGGCGATTCCAAACGCTTTCCCGTAGTCCGGATCATCCCTTTGCCCGGCGGAAACCAGCAGGATCAACCCGAGATTCCGTCCTTGGGTGAGGCGGTGTATTTCCCGGGCGAGCCCGTAGTCTTCCATTTCCGGCATCGTTTCGTCCAGGAGGACCAGCTGGATGGAGTCGCCGTCATCACTGGAAAGTACGTCGAGCGCTTCTGTACCGGTGCCTGCCACCACCGCTTTCATGGACCATTCCGACAGCATTTCACCCAGAAACCGACGATTGGTCGCGTGGTCGTCGATTACGAGCACGCACAGGCCGGACAGCGATTCAGCGTCGCGGATCGTCCTTTCGATCACGTCGCGCTGTTTTTCCATCTCGACGGAAAAGAAGAACGTGCTTCCCTGGTCCGGTTCGCTTTCGACCCAGATTTTCCCCTTCATCATGGCGGTCAACTGCGCACAGATGGCCAGTCCCAGTCCCGTGCCGCCATATTTCCGAGACATGGAACTGTCCGCCTGGCTGAAGACGTCGAAGATCAGTTTTTGCTTATCCTCCGGAATACCTATGCCGGTGTCGGACACCGAGCAGGTCAGCGTCACGGCGTCTTCAGTCTCCGACTTCAGCGACATGGACAGGACTACCTCTCCCGTGTCCGTGAACTTGACGGCGTTGCCGATCAGGTTGATCACGATCTGGCTCAACCTGCCCGGGTCGCCCACGAGGTGATCGGGAACGTCCGGGGACACCTGGTACGCCAGTTCCAGTCCTTTTTCCGCCGCGGGAATCGACATGGCCTGTACGGTATTTGCGATTCGCTCACGTAGTTCAAAGGGAATCGATTCGAGCTCCAAACGGCCCGCCTCGATTTTCGAAAAGTCCAGTATATCGTTCAACAGACCCTGAAGCGATTCCGTGGACTGATCAATCAGCCGCATGAATTCCCGTTGTCGGGACGACAGGTCGGTATGCAACATCAGCTGGGTCATACCGGTGATGCCGTTGATGGGTGTGCGGATCTCGTGGCTCATGTTGGCGAGAAACTCGCTTTTGGCACTACTGGCCTCCTCCGCCGACTCCTTGGCTTCCTGGAGTTCCCGCTGAAACAGCACCAAATCGTGGGTTGTCTGTTCCAACAGGGCATTCTGGCGATGCAGTTCGTGGCCGATCCGCGTGCGTTCGGCGTCGATCTGGCCGATCGAACGGGCGTTCCACCAGATCAGGATATTGAAGGCGATCACGTTGCAGACGACAAAAAGGGAATGGCCGAATTCTACCCCGTAGAGACCCGCCCTTTCTCCCTGGAACTGTGCCCAGCCCAGGACAATGGGTATGAGGAAGGCCGCCGGGAGCAGGCGTCGTGCCATGAGGCCGCCGGCCGTGGCGCTGACCAGCGTGGCCGCCGGTTCACGCCGGGGCCGGGCGCAGAATATGCCGACGCACAGGACCCCGAAACCCAGCGCAGAGTTCAGTGTGATGGGAATCACCCCGGAAACCCTGTACAGCACCAGGGTACTGTATATCGCGCCGGCAAGGGAAAGCAGGGCGATGATCCCGGCGTTCATGACGCAAACGTGGGACAGCCAGTGCCTCGGGCCGCGCAAGTCCAGCAGGAGGAGCGCCAGACCCACCAGCATAAAGGTAAAGGCGGTATGCGGGGCCATGCGGTTTCCGCTCAGGGACTCCGAGAACAGCCACTCGTCTATACCCCTTTCGCCGACGTCCATGCCAAAGAGCTTTACCGCGCCCAGCGCCATGAGAAGCCCCGCGCCGGCGAAACCGGTCCACCTGCGCCGCATGGAAGCGTTTCTCGGCAACAGGGCGCACAGCGTCCAGCCGGCCAGCAGAAAGGCCGTGGCCGTGAGCGGATTCATGGGAACCTGGCCAGGGTTGATCAACCCCCGCAGTTCGGCGATATCGAACTGCCATCCGATGAGCACGAGCCCCGAACACGCGATAACGATCCCACTGCACAGGTAAGCGGTTTTCAACAGCAGCCGCGCCCATGCCGCATCGATTTCCGTCGAATCCATGACCTGCCTCGCCTTCACCGCAGACCGGTGGTTGTCAGGGGAAAATACCTCGCAGCAGTTTCGCCTGGGTCACCCTGGTGATACCCTCTATCAAAGCCGAAGTACGCATATCGATCTTGTCATCGGAAGCCCGGCGGACGGTTCGTTCAAAGGCGTCGATAAGGATAGTGTGCAGCCTGCCGTTGATCTCCTCGAGCGTCCACATGTAATTCTGCGCATCCTGCACCCACTCGAAGTACGAGACCGTTACGCCCCCCGCATTGCCCAGGACGTCCGGCAGGACGAATACTTTCTTGTCGCCGAGAATTTCGTCCGCCTCCAGCGTCGTGGGACCGTTGGCTCCTTCCGCGAGTAGCCTGCATTTCAACCGATCCGCGTTCTCGCCGGTGACCTGGTTCTGCAGCGCGGCCGGAGCAAGGATGTCGCAGGGCAGTTCCAGCAGTTCTTCGTTGGTCACTTCGTCGGCCTCCGGATAGCCCGTCAGGAAGCGGTTTTCCTCGCAGTACTTGAAAACGTCCTTCAGCGACAGTCCGTTGGGATTGTAGATACCGGTGGTGACGTCGCTCACCGCGACCACCCTGACCCCGTCCTCATCCAGAAAACGGGCGGTATTGCTGCCCACGTTGCCGAAGCCCTGGACCACGGCCGTGGCGCCGTCGAGCGACATGCCCGTGTGTTTCGCGGCCGCCTCGATCAGGTAGACCAGGCCGCGGCCGGTAGCCTCTCGGCGTCCCAGGGATCCGCCCAGCACGACCGGCTTGCCGGTAACCACGCCTGGCACCGTGTAGCCGGCCTGTTGACTGTACGTGTCCATGATCCAGGCCATGACCTGCTCGTCCGTTCCCATGTCCGGGGCCGGGATGTCCTTGTCCGGACCGATGATGTCGATGATTTCCGAAGTGAAACGTCGGGTGAGGCGCTGCAGCTCGCGGCGGGAAAGGTCGGTCGGATCGATCCGGACTCCGCCCTTGGCGCCCCCGAAGGGAAGATTGATGAGCGCACACTTCCAGGTCATCCACATCGCCAGTGCGGAGACCTCGCCCAGGTTCACGTCCTCGTGGTAGCGGATGCCGCCCTTGGTCGGCCCCATGGTGAGCAAATGTTGCACGCGGTATCCGAAGACGTTCTCCACGAGATGGTATTCGTCCCGCCTGAAGGGGAGCGTCACGATATGGGTCCGCTGGGGGAAGAGCAGCCTCTCCCGGATGTTCTCGTCCAGCCCCATGATCTGGGCCGCCTTCAGAAACTGTTGCTGGGCCAGTTTGAACATGGCCGAATCCCATTCGCCGCTGCGCGCCCGGACGCGCTCTATGGCATAGTGTATGGACCGGGAGAGCAGCGTGCTGTTGACCTGGGTCTTCACGATGTAGTCCTGGGCGCCGGACTCAACTGCCGTGGCAGCCAGGGACACGTCGTCCAGCCCGGTCAGTATGATAACCGGCATATCCGGCGCGGCCGCCCGGACACTGTGCAGCGTGTCGAGGTCGGCGCTGTCGGGCAGAACAAGGTCGAGCAGCACCACGTCGAAGGATTCCTTTTCGATCAGGTCCAGCCCTTCCCGAAGCGTTCCCGCAACACGGAGCTGGGACTTCAACCGACTGGCATCCATGAAATGGCGTATCATTTGCACGTGCACGGGATTGTCTTCGATCATCAGGACTTCGACGAAATTTTCCGGCATGGTTTCCTCTCCAGGGCCCTAAACGCAGGGGGCCGTTTGGTATTTTTCCACGGCTTCCGACAGGTTGATCGTACCTTCGTACAGGGATTTACCGAGCACAACGCCCTCCAGGCCGTCCTCAACGGCCTTCGAGGCCCGTTTCAGGTCGTCCAGCGAGGCCACGCCCCCCGACGCGATTACCCGAAGTCCGCTGTCCCTGGCAAAGCGCGCCGTGGAACCGGTATCGAGACCGCTCATCGTACCGTCCCGGTCGATTTCCGTGTAGACGGTCCTGCGAATACCCGTTTGCTTCATGGCGGCCGCCAGTTCGAGGGAGGTACACGATGCGCCGGACGTCCACCCGTTGACCGCGACCCGGCCCTCCTTCGCGTCGATCCCGACGACGATGCGTTCAGGCCCCCACCGCTCCACCGCCTGTCTTACCATGTCGGGGTCTTCCACGGCTGCCGTACCCAGTATGACGCGGCGCACGCCCAGGGAAAGCCACCGTTCAACCGCCTCGGGCGTTCGGATGCCGCCTCCGAGTTGTACCGGGATATCCATCTGTTCGAGGATGCGGACGACGCTGGCCTCGTTGCCCGTGTTTCCGGTAAAGGCGCCGTCCAGGTCCACCACGTGGAGGTAGGTGGCTCCTTGCGACTTCCACCGGAGAGCGACTTCCACGGGGGACCGGCTATACACCGTCTCGCGGTCCTGTCTGCCCTGGAGGAGGCGTACGCACCGTCCTTGTCGTATGTCGATGGCCGGATAGAGTTGCATCACCGGAATCGCCCCCGGAAACAGGCTGTGGTATTCGCATTCGGACGACCTGACCTTCGCTAAAGATGACCCGAAGCGCGCCCGCGTGTCAACACACAATTCCCTTGACACTGGAGGTTCAGACGCCTAGTATTCCGTGGAATCCGGCACACTGGCCACCGGGTATCATTACCGCGCCACTGCCGGTTTCCCCGGTTATTCTGTTGATCTCCCCTCCGAATCCACCACGGCGTTCCGTTCGAATCCCGATGCCTGCCCTCATCGAATGCATCCAGCCCCTGTTAAAGGTCCATCCTCGCCTGGTAGCCAGCCTCAGGGACCTGAGCCGCGAGATGGGACACGAAGTCTATCTCGTGGGCGGCTGCGTACGGGATGCCATCCTGGGACGGACGGTCCATGACCTGGACTTGACGCTCGCGGGAGACGGACTGCACCAGGGCGAAGCGCTTGCGGCCCGCATTCGTTGTCCCTTCGTTCCTCTCTACGATGCGGCGCGAACAGGCCGCATCGTGTTGCGCCGCCGGTTTACGGTCGATATCGCCTCCTTCAAGGGACCGACACTCGAGGAAGATCTGGGCAAACGGGACTTTACCGTCAACGCCATGGCCGTACGTCTGGCGGATGTCCTGGACGGTCAGCCGACGATCATCGATCCCTGCGATGGGGCCACAGACCTCGCATCGCGGAGGCTGAAAGCCATATCCAGGGAATCCTTTTATGAAGACCCGCTGCGCATGTTGCGGGCGCATCGGCTTGCCAGCCAGTACAACCTCGAAATTACACCGGAGACTGCGGCGTGGATGAGGGAATGCAACGGAGCGTTGCGTGATGTTTCGGGCGAACGTCTCCTGTACGAAATGGCCCTGACCCTGAGCCCGCGCAATACGGCGGAACGCATTTCCGCCATGATCGCGACCGGGGTGTTCGAAGTCCTGTTTCCCGGCTGGACAGGACCGGCAACACCGGCTCTGGTCCGGAGCCTGGAACGAACGGACCACCTCGTCGCCCGGGATGTTTTCTTCGAGGATCACGGTCTTTACACCCACCTGCCTGGATATGCCGCAAAACTGGCTGGCGGCCGCTCCAGCCTGTGGATCCTGCGGCTCGCATCCTTCGTTTTGAACTTCATCCTTGAAAAAGGCCGCGGACCATCGCTCGATTTCGTCGAAGGGATGGCCGATCGGTTGAAACTCAGCAACCTGGAACGGCAGGCTTTGCACCAGGTGGCCTTTGGAGCGAAGTGGCTGCTCGAAGGGGTTGCCTCCCGCATACCGCGCGACGTCGACCTATGCCGGATCCTTCGCGTGGCGAAGGACGAGACGCCCGGCGCCGCACTCCTGGCGCTGGCCCATGGGCCGGAAGCGGGTTCACATGCCGCTGGACACGTGGGCAACACCGTAAAACGACTTCTACGGTTGCACAGCCGGCACAGGAAGGTCCGTGCAACGGGCCTGCTGTTGAACGGTGCGGACATCATGCGTGATCTGAATATCCCGGAGGGACCGGAGATCGGCCGTATGCTGGATATGCTTGGAAATATACAGGTGCTGCACGATATTCGGACCCGGGAAGAAGCGCGGAAGCTGCTCTATGAGGACCCTGAGACCGCCGTGGAACCCCCGCGGCAAGGTCCGGTCCGAGGAGCTCGAACGTGAGACTTTGCACCACCCGCCAGATGCGGTCGATCGACCGCCGTACCATCGATGACCACGGCCTGTCCGGTTTCGAGCTCATGGAAAGGGCGGGCTGCCGCGTCGCCGAAACCGCGCAGCGCCTGCTGGGCGGCGTGGTCGGCCGGACGATCGAAGTGGTGTGCGGCAAGGGGAATAACGGGGGCGATGGATTCGTGGCCGCCCGGTATCTCCACCAGTGGGGCGCTTCGGTCGGCTGTTACGTGCTGTCCGGCAGACCGGCCGAGTCGGGGGATGCCGCGCGGCACCTGGACCGCCTCGAGGAGGCCGGCCTGGCACCGTCCTTCCTGGCGGACCTTCCGTTCAGGTTGCCGGACCGCTCCCCGGCGCTGATTATCGACGCGCTCCTCGGCACCGGAATGAGCGGACAGCCCCGTGACCCGTACGGACCGGCCATCGCCGAGATCAACCGTTGTCCTGCCCCCGTTTTGTCCGTCGATATCCCGTCGGGTCTGGCGACCGGGTGCGGGTATCCGCAGTCCCGTTCCAGGGAGGACTGGACCTGCGTCCGGGCGGACCACACCCTGGCGATCGGACTGATGAAAGTCGATCTGGCGACCTATCCCGGCAGGGCCTGGAGCGGCAGCGTGGAGGTTGCGGACATAGGATTCCCCGACGAAGCCATCGAAGCGGAAGGGATATACCTCTCCATGCCGGAGCGGAACGAGATGGCGGGCATCATTCCGGCGTATATGCCCGGTGACCACAAGGGGAGCCGCGGCCGTGTCGCTGTCGTCGCGGGTTCGGCCGGCATGGCGGGAGCAGCCACCCTGGCTTCCCGCGCCGCCCTTCGCAGCGGAGCGGGCATGGTCATGCTTGGATCGCCCGTGAGCCTCATGGGCGCCCTGACGGCCAAACACACGGAAGTGATGCTCCGCGGACTGGCGGAAACAGCCGAAGGGACCCTGTCCCTCGCGGCCTTGCCCGGCATCGAATCGCTGCTGTCCTGGGCGGACGTGCTGGCCATCGGTCCGGGTCTCACGCGACAGGAAGAAACATCGGACCTGGTAAGGCGGGTCGTATCGAACAGCACGAGACCAGTAGTCATCGATGCGGACGGTGTAAACGCCTTCTCCGGTCACGGCGGCGACCTGGCTGGAGTACGATCTGAAATCATCATGACACCCCATGTATTCGAATTGTCCCGGTTGACCGACATGCCCGTGGAGGAAATCGAAAACGACCGTATCGAGGCCGCGAGACAAACCGCCGGTTCCCTGGAAGTGACACTGGTGCTGAAGGGCGCCGCCACGGTCGTGGCTTCCCCCTGTGGACGGGCGTCCGTGAATCCGACGGGGAACCCGGGTATGGCCACCGCCGGATCGGGGGACGTGCTCACCGGAATCCTCGCCGCCCTGCTCGGCCAGGGACTCGGCGCCTGGGAAGCGGCCCGCCTTGGGGTCTATCTCCACGGTCTGGCCGGTGACCTCGGCGCGGAAGTCATGGGTCCGCACAGCCTGGTGGCCGGTGACCTTACAGACCATTTGCCTGAAGCCTTCCTGAGAACCTCCGAAGCGCAGGATTCACCTTGAAAAAGGAAGGGTGCCGTGGACACGACGTTCGACCGGGAGGCGCTTGAAGAGATCGTGGACCGGGCCTTGAGGGAAGACGTGGGAGACGGCGACATCACCACCGAATGGACGATTGCTTCGGATGCCGTCGTACTCGCCCGTTTCGAGGCCAGGCAGCCGGGCATCGTTTCGGGTCTCTTCCCGGCGTTCCTCGCGTACGGAGGGGTCGATCCCGACCTTGAATTCGAGGCTTTCCTTACCGATGGCGACGGGGTAGAGGCCGGTCAACCCATCGCGGAAGTGAAGGGCGCCGCGCGGTCGGTGCTTACCGGTGAACGCACCGCCCTCAATTTCCTGCGACACCTTTCCGGTATCGCTTCGATGACCCGACGATACGCGGACGCCGTACGTGACACCGACACCCGGATCGTCGATACACGCAAGACTACACCCGGTCTCCGCGTGCTGGAAAAACGGGCGGTACTGCACGGCGGCGGTGACAATCACCGCTTCGGACTCTACGACATGGTGCTGATCAAGGACAATCACATCGCCACCGTGGGGGGCATGGACGCCGCGGTCCGCCTGTGCAGATCGAACATGGTAAAATCCGGCAGGCGGGTCGCCATCGAGGTGGAGACCAGTGACCTGGCCCAGGTCGCGGAGGCGGTGCGCAGCGGGGCGGACTGGATCATGCTGGACAATATGGACGATGACCAGATGCGGGCGGCGGTGCAGCACATACGCGCTGGTTCTCCCGTTGACCGGCCCATCGTGATCGAGGCGTCGGGAACGATCACCCTGGACCGGCTGGGGACAGTCGCGGAGACCGGCGTCGATATCATTTCCATCGGCGCCCTTACCCATTCGGCGCCCATACTCGATATCAGCCTGGATATCCTTACGTCCGCTTGAATCCGGCGCAATGGTAATACTGGCGGTCCTCCACAATCCCTGATATTCGACCCGGCATCCAAGCCGATCCGGAAAAACCATGAAACAGCACGCCACGGCCGAAGGGTTCGACGGGTTCCAGGACCGCTACGACCCGGACCGGTTACGCACGGGACTATCCTCGGGCTATTTCGGCCGCGAACTTGAATTCAGCGAACGCGTGACGTCCACCAA
Organism: bacterium; assembly: GCA_965262815.1. Lineage (GTDB taxonomy): Bacteria > JAAXHH01 > JAAXHH01 > JAAXHH01 > JAAXHH01 > JAAXHH01. The sequence continues at coordinate 2,650,725 of OZ253560.1, forward strand.
CGACGTGATCCTGGACATGGCCGAACGCGGCGCGCCGGACGGTTCCGTCTGTCTCGCAGACGAGCAGACGGCTGGAAGGGGACGCCGCGGATACGGGTGGTATTCTCCGCCGGGATGCGGTATATGGACATCTTTCCTGCTGCGGCCCCGTCTTCCCGTAGCGCGGACCCCTCCGCTCACACTTTGCGCGGCAGGGGCCATCGCCCGTTCCCTGGAAACGGCCACCGGGGTAAATGTCGAGGTCAAGTGGCCGAATGACCTGTTGATACAAAACCGAAAGGTCGCCGGCATACTGGCCGAGACCCGGGACCTATCCACGGACGGACCCGTCATCGTGGTCGGCATGGGCATCAACGTAAATCAAACGCGGGAGATGTTCCCGGCCGAGATTGGCGATTCCGCTACGTCGCTCCGCATCGAATCGGGCGTTCCGGTATCGCGCCAGGACTTGTTCCTGTCCATCGTAATGTCCTTCGAATCCGCCTACCGGGACTACATGGAATCCGGACCCGCTTCTCTTTTTGCCGAGGTAGACTCCAGATTGGCATGGCGCGGCCGGCTGGTCACCACCGATAGCCCCGCAGGCGCCATCGGCCGCCTTTCCCGTATCGATGAAGAGGGCGGCCTGGTGCTCGAAACGGAAGACCACGGCCCTATGGTCATCCGGTCCGGCTCCATCCGGCTTCGATCCGATCGCTAGCACCTCGTTGCTTCACGCCGTCGAGCACCGCGCAAATCAAAAATAACTTGATTTCCTGAATCATATTTCGTAATTTGGCACTCTGGACGGTTGAGTGCTAAACTTGAACGTGGTACTCGTTGGATTTAATGAAGTTAGGTGACCAAAGAGTGCGAATCAGGATTTCTGATCGCCTTGACCAGTAACGCCCGGAAACAACCGGGCAATCATAGGGGGAAGTAGAAGTGGCAGCCAAACAACTTTCGTTCGACGCAGATGCTCGGCAGGCGCTTAAAAGAGGGGTGGACGCCCTGGCGGACGCGGTTCGCGTCACCATGGGTCCCAAGGGTCGATGCGTTGTTCTAGACAAGAAATTCGGTTCGCCCACCTTCACGCTGGACGGTGTTACGGTGGCCAAGGAGATCGAATTAGAGGACAACTTCGAAAACATGGGCGCGCAGATGATCAAGGAAGCGGCGTCCAAGACCAGCGACGTGGCCGGTGACGGGACCACGACGGCGACCATTCTGTCCCAGGCGATTTTCGCGGAAGGACTCAGGAACGTGACGGCCGGTGCCAACCCCATGGATCTCAAGCGGGGTATCGATAAAGCCGTGTCCGGAGTGGTCAATGAGATCGCGGATATGTCCAAGGCCGTGGAAGGACGGAAGGAAATCGCCGAAACCGCAACGGTTTCCGCCCATGGAGACTCGACCATAGGCGACCTGATCGCGGACGCGATGGAGAAAGTGGGCAAGGACGGCGTCATAACGGTCGAAGAGGCGAAGAGCATGGAAACCTCACTCGACGTCGTAGAAGGTATGCAGTTCGACCGTGGTTATCTCTCGCCTTATTTCGTCACCGACCCCGAGTCAATGGAAGCGGTCATCGAAGACACCAGGATCCTGATTCACGACAAGAAGATCAGCGCTGTCAAGGATATCTACCCCGTCGTCGAAAAGATTGCCCAGAGCGGTGCGCCGCTGCTGATCATCGCCGAGGACATCGAGGGTGAAGCCCTTGCCCTGCTGGTGGTCAACAAGCTCCGTGGAACCCTGAAGGTAGCCGCTGTCAAGGCGCCTGGATTCGGCGATCGCCGCAAGGCCATGCTCGAGGACATCTCGATTCTGACGGGTGGAACGGTCATTTCCGAAGATGCCGGCTTCAAACTGGAAAACGTGACCGTCGGCGACCTCGGTTCGGCCAAGCGTGTCAATATCGACAAGGACAACACGACGATCGTCGAAGGCGCCGGTGGCACCGACGCGATCCAGGGACGCATCAACCAGATCCGCGCCCAGATCGAGGAGACCACCTCCGATTACGACCGTGAAAAGTTGCAGGAACGCCTGGCCAAACTGGCGGGCGGCGTGGCGGTCATCAACGTCGGCGCAGCGACGGAAACCGAAATGAAGGAGAAGAAGGCCCGTGTCGAGGACGCTCTCAACAACGCCAAGGCGGCCATCGAGGAAGGGGTCGTGCCGGGTGGCGGCGTCACGTTCATCCGCGCGCTTTCGTCGCTGGACCAGGACCTGGGTATGGAAGGCGACGAAGCGGTAGGCGCCAATATCGTGCGCAAGGCGCTCGAGGCGCCCGTACGGCAGCTGGCGGATAACGCCGGTCTCGAAGGATCCATCATCCTGCAAAAGATCCGTGAAAACGAGGGCGGATTCGGTTACAACTTCGAGACGGATACCTACGGCGACATGTCCGCAACGGGTGTGATCGAGCCGGCCAAAGTTTCCCGGGTCGCGCTGCAGCACGCCGCGAGCATCGCCGGTCTGCTGCTCACTACCGAGGCGCTGGTGGCGGAAGAACCGGAAGACACCCCGCCTCCGGCCATGCCCCATGGCGGCGGCATGTATTAAAGGTAACCGGTCTACAGCCGATGCCAGAAAACAAAAACCCCCGGTGGCGCCACCGGGGGTTTTTTCTTGCAACGACCATACCCTGCTTCTATATTTCCCGGTAGATCAGCGGCTGTTTGGGATTATTGCCAGGTCCACGGAGCGACCATGAGAAACCCGGTGGTTATAGAACGCGCGGAACGGCTGCACCAGGTGCCGCTGAACCGTCCCCTGGAACTGTCGCGATACCTGAAACGGCTGGCCGCCAAGGGAATCGAACCCATCGACCTGACCACGGGCTCCGTCGATACCCCCATCCAGCGCGAGATCATCGAGCGTATATTCAGCACCATGGCGGCTCCAGGCGGCCCCCATAGTCCGGGTGACCCGGTCGAAGCCGGCCGGCTCGCCACCGCGGAATTCCGAAGGGTCTTCAGCAACTGGTTCGCGTACCGGTTCGACGTGGAGATCGATCCGGCTGTGCACGTCCTTCCATTTGCCGGCGCCGCGACCGGACCGGCCAGCGTGGCCATGGCACTGGTAAATCCCGGGGAGACCGTGCTGATCCCCGACCCCTCACACCCGGCGTACAGGACCAGCACCGTGCTGGCGAACGGCCAGATCCAGTCCTTTCCCCTGCACGGCCGAAACGATTTCCTGCCCAACCTGAAACAGATAGATCCCCGTGTCGCCGGGCAGGCCAAACTGATGTACATCGGCTATCCGAACGACCCTACCGGGACCGTGGCGGACCATTCTTTCTTCCGGGAACTCGTGGATTTCGCACGCAGGCATAATATCATCGTCTGCCACGACGCTACCCAGCACTTCATGACCTATGACGGGATCGAAGCACCCAGCCTGTTGCAGACCCCGGGCGCGATGAACCTGGGCATCGAGTTGTTCTCCCTTTCCGTGTTGCCCGGTGGCGTGTTCCGCGATCTGAGCGTAGCGGTCGGCAATCCGTCCGCGCTGGCCGCCATGTCCCAGTTGACCACCCATATGCACGCCCCGATGCTCCCCGGCCTTCAGGCTGCGGCGGCCACGGTGTTTCCGGAATTGAACCGGCACGTGGAAGAAGTGACTTCGAAATACCAGCTGCGGCGGGACCTGATGGTCTCGGGATTGCGAGACCTCGGCTGGAACCCGAGCACTCCCAAAGGCGGTCCCTACGTGTGGCTTCCCGTACCGCCCCGATATACCTCTGTTCGATTCAGCATACTTCTGCGCAAGGCGGGCGTGTTTGTAGTGCCCGGCGTGTACCTGGGCGAGTACGGCGAAGGATACGTCCGAATGGCCCTCAACTGCAACGAGTCGCAGATCCAGACCGTGCTGGAACGGATAGACCGGCAGATGTCCCGCTTCCGGTTGCGCAAGCGGACGTTCCCCGCAGTCAGCCTCGCCTGAACGGATCGTCATCATGTCCGAAGACTGGATCAACGTGCGGAATATTCGCGCCTTTGGTCATCATGGTGTGACTGACCGGGAACGAACGAACGGGCAGGTATTCGAAGCCGATGTCTCGCTGCGTCTGGACCTGTCGAGGGCTTCACGGACGGACTGCCTGGCGGACACCGTCGATTATGCGGAAGTATGTCAGCGCGTGGGGCGTATCATCGGCAGCGAACCGTGCCGGCTGCTGGAGCGCGTCGCCGGCCGCCTGGCGGACGCACTGCTCTCGGCCTATCCCCAGGTGGAACAGGTCGTTGTCCGAGTCCGGAAACCCGGCGCGGCAAGGGCCCTGCGCTCAAGCGTAGTCGAGGTCGAGTTGAAAAGGTGCAGGGAGACGGAAAGTACCGGCCGGTAGGGTGCGAAATGGCGTCAGTCGCTCTGGGACTGGGCAGCAACATCGGAGACCGGGTCGCATGGTGCCGCAGGGCGGTCCACGAGCTGACGAGTCATTCGCAGATACAGATCGTCAAGCGCTCGGCATGGTATGAAACGCGGCCGGTAGGCTACGCAAACCAGCCCGACTTCGTCAACGGTGCAGTCCTCCTCGAGACCTCCCTGGCGCCCTTGAACCTGCTGGATGTCATTAAGGGGGTCGAACGGCGCCTGGGACGGTCCACAACGTGGAAAAACGGACCCCGCGAAATCGATCTCGACCTGTTGCTTTACGACGATCTGGTACTCGATCTTCCCGTCCTTGCCCTACCCCACCCCGCCATGGCCGGTCGAGCCTTTGTTCTCGTTCCCCTGGCGGAGATCCACCCGGCCATGGTTCATCCGGTACACGGTCGAACCGTATTGGAACTGCTGGAAGATCTCGATCCGGCGGACCTGCTCGTCCGCTATCTTGCCGGCCCTTAACCGGAGATCCCATGGAAGCGAAGAACAGTGATCTGATCACGGTGATCATGGCTGCAGGAAAGGGTACCCGGATGCATTCCGACCTGGCCAAGGTGCTGCACAGGTTGAACGGCAGGCCGATGATTCACTATGTGCTCGATACCGCCCGCGCGCTCGGTTCTCGCCGGATCATCGTCATTGTCGGCCACCAGGCGGACACGGTACGCCGCGAACTCGGCGGCTTGCCCGTGGAGTTCGTCGTCCAGGAGGAGCAGCTGGGTACGGGGCACGCGGTCCACCAGGCCAATCCCCTGTTGACCGGGGAGCAGGGCATCGTACTGGTCCTTGCCGGTGATACGCCCCTGATTCGCCCCAATACCCTGGAGGCTCTGATCCTCGCCCATCACCGCGAACGCGCCGCCGCCTCGGTTCTTACCGCCAGGGTCTCCGATCCCACGGGCCTGGGCCGTATCATTCGCGACGACTCCGGACGTATAGATCGGATTGTGGAAGAAAAGGATGCGACCGCGGAACAGCGCGCCTTGCTGGAGATCAACACCAGCACGTACTGTTTCGAACCCTCCCTGCTGCTACAGGCCCTGGATCACCTTACGCCCAAAAACAGGCAGGGTGAATTCTACCTGACGGATACCATCGGGATACTCCGGCGACAAGGTCACCTCGTTGCGGACGCCCCGGCTGACACACCGATGGAAACCACCGGGGTAAACACGCCGGAACACCTGTCGGCGGCCGAAAACTGGCTGCTCGAACGCGAGCGAGCGAGCACGGTGCCCACGGTAAAAAACAGTTGACACCTTCCGCTTCCGTCTGTATATATAGTGGTCTGATTAGCGAGTTGAGTTCCGCTTGTCGAACCTGGGTTCGATTTGGCGGTCAGCTCGGTCGACACGGTCGGCTCGGGTAGAACTGTGTCCAGGCCGGGGCAGAAAAGGGGGATCGCATGGTAAAAGGAGCTGGTCAATGAGTTACTGTTGGTACCCTCCCTATGTTTCCCTTCCTGATATGCTTCCCTAGTTCTATCCCCGGTATTCTTTGGAAAATCAAGATCGTTTGTCGCACGGTCCCAACCGAGGCCGGCTTCCGAGACGCGAACCGTGTGGGCGTAATCATGACGAGACAGGTAATCAAACCCATGGGAAACCGGCCGTTCCAGGGTCAGGGCAGTCAACGGAACGGCAATCGCGGGCGCGTGCGTGTACTCGAAGGCGTTATCGTCCTGTTGATCGGGCTGAACGCCTACCTGGTTTACTCCGTGGCCACCTCGTCCGCTTTCTTCTCGTCCGCAGAACAGTCCGCCGAGGAGGTCGTAGACCCGTCGGTTTTTCAGATCCAGGTGGAGGTCCTGAACGGATGCGGGGAACGGGGAATCGGACAATTGGCAATGAGATTCCTGAGAGACAAGGGATTCGACGTGGTCAACATCGACAACGCGGATCACTTCGAGTATCGCGAAACGATCGTACTGGACCGCAGGGGAACGGACGGTCCGTCCAAGGCCGCCCGCGCGGTCGGCGGAGCGCTGGGAACCCATAACGTCCTTCTTCAGTCGAATGAAGATCGCATGGTGGACGTATCGGTGGTCATCGGCAAGGACTACGACGAACTGCTGTTTCACGAGGAGAATGACTGATCGTGGCATTGGCATCGCAGGAAATCGCGGAACAGGCAACCCTTTCCATGCTGGCCAAGAATGCAGCGGATGTGATGATTATCGATCTCAGGGGACTCTCCTCGATTACGGATTACTTCGTCATTGGGACGGCCGGTTCAGAACCGCAGATCAAGGCTGTCGTCGAGCAGATTGCGGGGGATCTCAAAGATAGAGGGACGATACCCCTGCACACGGAAGGCAAGCAAAGCTGGCGGTGGGTCCTGCTCGACTGCGTGGACGTGGTCATACACGTGTTCAGGTCCGAAGTCCGCTCGTTCTACGGTCTCGAACGTCTCTGGGGCGACGCGCCCCGGATCACCGTTTCAACAGATACGGAAACGGGTGAAATCAGACGCGAGCCCGACACGGGAGTCACCGTGGACAAGGTGGACGCACTGGAACACGAGGCTTAGGATTTGGGGATACTCGTAGTCGGCACGGTGGCGTTTGATTCGGTGAAGACGCCGGTAGGAGAAGCGAACGACGCGATCGGGGGTTCGGCGACCTACTTTTCAGCGGCCGCCAGTTTCTATGCGCCGGTGGATATCATCGCCGTTGTTGGACGTGATTTTCCCCTGGACTCCCTTGAGTTCCTGAGGAATCGGCGGGTCGACCTTTCGGGCCTGGAGGTCAAGGAAGGCAAGTCATTTCGCTGGTCCGGGGAATACGCGGACAACATGAACGACCGTCGTACGATCGATACGCAGTTGAACGTGTTCTCCGGTTTCAAGCCCGTACTGGCGGACCGGCATCGCGGGCACGATCAAGTGTTTCTCGCGAATCTCGATCCGGACGTGCAGCAGGAAGTACTGAGGCAGGCGAATCGTTCGGGTATCGTCGCCTGCGATACGATGGACTACTGGATCGACGGAAAGCGGGAGTCCCTGCTGTCGACGCTGAACCAGGTGGACGTGTTGATCATCAACGACGGGGAGGCCCGTCAACTGGCAGACGACTACAATCTCGTGCGGGCGGCAGCTCGTATACTGGATCTCGGCCCGCGGGCGGTTGTCGTCAAACGAGGAGAACACGGCGCGACGCTTTGCACCGAAGACACCTATTTCGCCATCCCATCGTACCCGGTAGCCTCCGTGATCGATCCGACGGGGGCCGGGGATACGTTTGCGGGCGGCTTCATGGGCTATCTCGCCCAGTCAGGCGATACGGGCGTCCGTGCCTTGAAACGAGCCATGGTACACGGCAGCGTCATGGCTTCATTCAACGTGGAAGATTTCAGTGTCCGGCGCCTCGAATCACTGACCGAGGGAGAGATTTCGGACCGGCACGGTAAATTCATGGAGATGATTACCCCTTGACCGGGATCACGTTCGAAGAGACGGATCAGTTATGAATTTCACGACCATCCGGTGGGACCGCGACGAAGAAACTTTGGTGCTGCTCGACCAGACACGGCTGCCCGGCGAAGTGGTATACGAGACCTGCCGGGATCTTCAGTCCGTGGTGGAAGCCATCAAGCGCCTGAAAGTTCGCGGCGCTCCGGCCATCGGCGTCGCCGCCGCTTACGGGGTCGTCGTTGGGGTCCAACACAGCGCGGCCATCGACCACACGTCCTTAAGCCGGGAAGTCGACGTCGTTTCTGACACCCTCGCGGCAACGCGGCCCACGGCCGTCAACCTGTCCTGGGCGCTGGAGAGAATGCGCCGGACCGTCCGGGAACACCATGACGCACCGGTGAAGGAAATCAAGGAAGCCTTGCTGAGGGAAGCGCTGACGATACAGTCGGAGGACGAAAACACGTGCCGCCGGATTGGTGAACACGGCTCCGGGCTGCTCCGGTCCGGGCAGACGGTGCTCACGCACTGCAACGCCGGCGCGCTTGCCTCATGCGGGGTCGGTACGGCCCTCGCGGTGGTGTACCAGGCGCATAGCGAAGGCAAGAGGGTCCACGTATATGCGGACGAAACCAGGCCGGTTCTCCAGGGCGCCAGGCTGACTTCCTGGGAACTGGCGCAGGCGGGCATCGGCGTTACGCTCATCTGCGACAGCATGGCCGCCCAGGTGATGAAGGAAGGGCGAATAGACTGCGTGATCGTAGGAGCGGACCGCGTGGCCGCCAACGGTGACGTCGCCAACAAGATCGGCACCTACGGCGTGGCCGTGCTGGCTGACGCGCACGACGTGCCCCTTTACGTGGCTGCGCCATTCTCATCGATCGACCTGTCCATCGAAACGGGCCATGAAATCCCGATCGAGGAACGCGAAGCCGCCGAAATCAGCCAGGGGCCGGGCGGACGTACAGCGCCCGAGGAGGTGGAGGTTTACAATCCCGCATTCGACGTAACCCCGTCCCGTTACGTTTCTGCAATCATTACGGAACGCGGAGTAGCCAGGCAGCCGTTCGCCGAAAGTCTCGCCGCGTTGTCACACCAGGTATGGGAACCGGCCGTTTCCGGGTAAAGGAGCGTGTACCATTCATGAAGACACCGACGGTTAAAATGGAAGACCTGCAGCGTGACTGGCACGTCGTGGACGCCAGCGGCAAGGTGCTGGGCAGACTGGCCAGCGAAGTGGCCCAGATCCTGCGCGGAAAGCACAAGCCGATTTTCTCGCCGCATCTCGACACCGGCGACCACGTCATCATCATCAACGCGGAAAAAGTGGTGCTGACCGGCAAGAAACCCCAGAACAAGATTTACTACCGCCACAGCGGTTATCCCGGCGGTTTGAAAGCGATCAGCTATGAACGCATGGCTGCCCGGCATCCCGATCGCGTGCTGCGCATGGCCATCAAGGGCATGCTGCCGCACAACGCGCTTGGTCGCCAGATTTTTCGTAAACTCCGCGTGTACTCCGGCGCGGAACATCCACATAGCGCCCAGAAACCGGTCGCGCTGGACATATAAGGAGAGTTACGAAACATGAATTCGGATACCCATGGATACCACGCGGTGGGCAGGAGGAAACGTGCAATCGCCAAAGTCTGGCTGCGGAAGAAGAAGGCGGGCGCAAACCACGTGGTCAACGACAAGCCGTTTCTCGACTACTTCGATCGTCCCGGGCTCGTCGCGGCGATCGAGGAACCTTTGGTGCTCACTGAAATGAACGACAACGTAGTCGTGTTTGCCCGGACCTTCGGCGGTGGAAAGACCGGCCAGGCCGGCGCGTTAAGGCTCGGTATCGCGAGAGCGCTGAAGGACATGGACGATACCCTGCATGCCCCGTTGCGCGAAGCGGGCATGCTGACGCGGGATTCACGCATCAAGGAACGCAAGAAATACGGACTGGCCGGTGCGCGGAAGCGGTTCCAGTTCTCGAAGCGTTAATACACATGAGGCAGGCGTTTCTGCCTGCCAGACAAGGAGAGAAGGACCGCCAATGGGCATACCGACCATACAAGACCTGCTCGGTGCAGGCGTTCACTTCGGTCACCAGACCCGGCGCTGGAACCCGAAGATGAAACAGTTCATTTTCGCAGAGCGCAACAATATATACATCATCGACCTGAAGAAGACGCTCAGCCAGATAGAAATCGCGTATAACGCCGTGCGCACGGCCGTCGAGAACGGACAATCCGTGCTCTTCGTGGGTACGAAGAAGCAGGCCCGTCCCGTCATCATCGAAATGGCGCAGCGGTGCGGCATGTTCTACGTCGCGGAGCGCTGGCTCGGTGGCATGCTTACGAACTTCCAGACGATTCAGACCAGCGTCAAGCGGCTGGAAGAACTCGAAAAGATGAAAGAACACGGCACCATGGAAGCGCTGACGAAAAAGGAAGCCGCGAGCCTGGAGAAAGAGCGCGAGCGCCTGCAGAGGATCCTTGGCGGAATCCGTGACATGCGCGACCTGCCCGGTTTCATTTTCGTGGTGGACGCCCGCAAGGAGAGTATTGCCGTCGCGGAGGCGAATACACTGGAGATCCCCATCGTCAGTATACTGGATACAAACTGCGATCCCGACCTGATCGACTATCCCATACCCGGTAACGACGACGCCGTTCGTTCCATCAGTCTCATCACGGAAGCCGTGGTGTGCGCTGTCGAGGACGGGCTGCGAAACTCCGGCCGGGCCGTTCCGTCGGATGAAGTGCCGGTCGAAGAAGTCGAAGAGCAGGCGTAGACCCGGATTCGTGGCCGTAGAAAGGCGGCCGTAGCGGATGATGGACTTTCGCTAAGATTGTTTCGAATTTATGACTATATCAGCAAGCGATGTGAAGACATTGAGGAATCAGACCGGGGCCGGTATGATGGACTGCAAGCGAGCCCTCGAAGAATCCGAAGGCAGTATCGAAAAAGCGGTTACACTGCTGCGTGAAAAGGGCATCATGGCGGCTTCGAAGAAAAGCAGCCGGGAAGCGAAAGAAGGCATCATCCATACCTATATCCATCCTGGCAGCCGCATTGCCACCATGGTCGAGATCAACTGTGAAACCGATTTTGTCGCCCGGAACGAGTCCTTTCAGAACCTGGCCCGCGATATCGCCATGCAGGTAGCGGCCGCGCGTCCCCTCGCCGTGGATCGGGAACAGATTGACGGGTCCGTCCTGGAACAGGAGCGGGAGATCTACCGGAACCAGGCCCGGAACGAGGGCAAGCCCGACCACATCATCGACCGGATCGTCCAGGGCAGGATCGACAAGTTCAACCAGGAAAACTGCCTGCTGGAACAGCCGTTCATCCGGGATACCGACAAGACGGTGCGGGACCTGATCACGGAGGCCGTATCCACGCTGGGCGAAAACATCATGGTAAGGCGGTTCGTCCGGTACGAACTGGGCGGAGAATAGCGCGCCAGATCACCCCAGCCGGTTCGATCGATACCGGTTTTTCCGTTGCCAACGAGGTGTATCGTGGAAGCGAATGAGATTTTAAAAGAAACCAGTCGGAAAATGGATCAGACCGTTGAGGTGCTTCGCGTGGAACTCGCCGGTGTCCGCGCGGGCCGGGCCAATCCCGCGCTACTGGACAATGTCCAGATCGAAGCTTACGGGACCATGACGCCCATAAACCAGGTCGCTACCATAAACACGCCGGACGCGCGCACGATTTCGATCCAGCCCTGGGACAAGCAGATACTTCCCGAAATAGTACGCGCCATCCAAACCTCCGACCTGGGACTGATGCCCAATTCCGACGGTAACGTGATCCACCTGCCGGTACCTCCGCTGACCGAAGAGCGCAGGCTCGATTACGTGAAATTAATCAAGAAAATGGGCGAGGACGGAAAGGTTGGAATCCGGAACGTCCGCAGGGAGATGAACGAACGCATCAAGGCCGAAGAAAAAGCCCACCGGATATCGGAAGACGAAAGCAAGCGGCATCAGAAGACCATCCAGGATCTCACCGACCAGCATACCTCCTCCGTCGACAACGCGATATCGGGTAAAGAACAGGAAATCCTGGAGATCTAGGCGGAAGACGGTCATCCGGGTCCATACTCGCCTGCTGGAAACACGGGGGCTGACGTGGGTCGCGACGCACAGAAAGAGCGGGCGGTCTCAGAAGGACTGGACCCGGAGCGCATGCCCCGACACATCGCGTTCATCATGGACGGCAACGGGCGGTGGGCGAAGAAGAAGGGGCTTGTGCGGGACAAGGGACATACCGCCGGCGTAGAGTCCGTCCGTGAAATGATCCGGTGCGCCGGGGAAATCGGCGTTGGGATCCTCACGTTCTTCGGGTTTTCCACCGAAAACTGGAATCGCCCCAAGCGCGAAGTCGCCGCGATCATGCGATTGATCGTCGAATCGCTCCGTGGTGCCTTCGATGAAGCCAGCAAGCACGGCATCCGTGTCTCCTTCCTGGGCCGATGGGACGAACTGCCGGAAACCAACCGGCAGGTGATCCGCCAGATCATGCAGCAAACGGCTGGCAACAGCCGCCTGCTATTGAATTTCGCTTTGAATTATGGCGGCAGGCGGGAGATCGTCGAAGCCGCCCAATGCATTGCCATGGACGTCCAGGCCGGCAAGTTGAATCCCGAAGCGATCGACGAATCGCTTTTCGCGTCCTACCTGTACACGGACAACCTGCCGGACCCCGACCTGTTGATCCGGACAAGTGGCGAAATGCGGATCAGCAACTTCCTGCTCTATCAACTGGCCTATACCGAGATCCTGGTTTCTCCGGTCCTTTGGCCCGACTTCTCGCGCAGCCATCTCATCGGGGCCATCAAGGATTATCAGTCAAGGGAACGCCGTTTCGGAAGAACCGGCGAACAGATCTCGTCTCATATCACGTAACGGAGTGAATCTCCATGACGGCCTACACGGAGACGTGGATCCGTGTCATAGTGGGTGTGGTGTTCGTTCCGTGCATCGTGTTTCTCTGCTGGATTTCCGGAACGAGCCTGTTTGTTTTCGTCACCCTCGTCGTGCTTTTCGGCCTGCGTGAATACCACTGGATCTCCGCGGCCAAAAATGTCGAGCCCAATTGGTACATCGGCATACCCGCGGCTTTTTTTCTCTGCCTCGATGCCTGGCTGGAGGCGGGCAGCCATGCCCCGCTGATCCTCACGGCCCTCGTACTCCTGACCGCCGCGGCTGAAGTATTCAGAAACAGCCCGCGTTCCCCCTGGCATAACGTGACCGCCACGGCGTTCGGCGTACTTTATATCGGTCTCCTGGGCAGCCACCTGATCCTGCTGGGTACGTGGCCGATCGATGATCCGGCCGTTGTGAAGTGGGGAGACCGGATCATGGCACCGGTTCTGCTCGCATTCGCTATACCCTGGTCCTACGATGCCTTTGCCTATTTTACGGGCAGGCTGGTGGGACGCCACAAGCTGCTGTCCCGCGTCAGCGCGGGCAAGACCATCGAAGGCACCGTCGGGGGACTGATCGGCGCCGTGATTTTCATGTTCGCGCTCCGGTTCACGCTGTTTCCTTTCCTGACTCCAATGCACTGCGTCATCCTGGGCGGGGTGGGCGGCATTGTCGCCCAGGTCGGTGACCTCGCCGAATCCCTGGTGAAAAGGGACGCGGGGCTGAAGGATTCCTCCAGTCTCATCCCAGGGCACGGAGGCGTTCTCGACCGGTTCGACAGCGTGTTCTTCGCGGCGCCGTTCGTGTACTATTACCTGGCCTACGTGGTTGGCTGAGATTCCTGGCGGAGGACCTGGAAACTATGAAGCGCATCGCCATCCTGGGTTCGACGGGTTCCGTCGGCACGCAGACGCTGGATGTCATCGCGGCGTTTCCGGACCGGTATTCGGCCCACAGCCTGACCGTCAACACCCGGATCGATCTACTGGAACAGCAGATCGCGAGGTTCGCACCCAAAATGGTAGCCGTCAACGATGCGGCCCGGGTCGGCAAGCTCTCCCTCGGAGGCGGCGCTCCATCGATTCACGCCGGCGTGGATGGGTTGATCGAAGCGGTTACCCACCCCGACGTGGACATGGTCATCAGCGCCCTTCCGGGCAGCGCGGGACTGGTCCCGACGTTGAAGGCGATCGAGGCGGGCAAGACCATCGGTCTGGCCAACAAGGAGATCCTGGTCATGGCCGGAGAGATCATCATGGAATCGGCGCGGTGTCACGGCGTGGATATCCTGCCCGTAGACAGCGAACACTGCGCGGTTCACCAGTGTCTGGCCGGACAGGACCCGGATCGGATCGAGCGCGTGATCCTGACGGCTTCAGGCGGGCCGTTCCGCAGCATAAACCCGGAAGAACTGAAACAGATGTCGTCCAAGGAAGCGCTGAACCATCCGACGTGGAACATGGGCCGCAAGGTCACCATCGACTCAGCGACGCTCATGAACAAGGGATTCGAGGTCATCGAAGCCCATTGGCTTTTCGATCTCCCCGTGTCGAAGATCGACGTGGTGATTCATCCACAGTCCATCATCCACTCCATGGTTGAAATGGTGGACGGATCACTACTGGCCCAGCTGGGTCCGACCGACATGCGTATTCCAATCCAGTATGCCCTCGCGTACCCCGAACGCCTGAAATCCCCCTGGCCCCGGTTCGACACCACGCGGAACTGGTCCCTGACCCTCGATCCGCCGGACGAAAAGACGTTCCCCTGTCTGCGCCTCGCCTACGAGGCCAGCCGCATGGGTACCACGTTGCCCGCCGTGTTGAGTACGGCCGACGAATTGGCCGTCGAGGCTTTTCTGCAGCAGCGGATTGGGTTTACCGACATACCGCGCATCATCGCCGATGCCATGGAACGGCACATGGCTGTGCCGGACCGCTCCGATGCCGTCACGCTGGAATCCATCGTGGCGGCGGACCAGTGGACGAGGTCGTATTGCCGGAAAAAGTTGATTGCCGGGTAGCGACGCCCGCCTGTATATTCATCCATGCAATACCGTCGCGTGATCGCTGGAGCAACGATAGGAAAATACGGGAGCAATTTGAATGTTAATCACTGTGATATCGGCTGTTTTCGTCCTTGGTCTGCTGGTTTTCTTCCATGAACTGGGTCACTTCCTGGCCGCCAAGCGCATGGGTATACGCGTGGAGCGGTTTTCCCTGGGATTTCCACCCAAGATGATCGGCAAGACTGTCGGAGACACGGAGTACTGCCTATCCTGGATTCCCCTTGGGGGATACGTGAAAATGGCCGGTGAGCACCCCGACGCCCAGGAGGAAGAAAACGGTGGCGCACCCTGGGAATTCCAGTCCAAGTCCGTGGCGGCCCGGTCCTTCGTCATCGCCGCAGGGCCCGGGATGAACTTCGTCCTCGCCTTCATCATATTCTGGGTGTTCTACCTGACCATGGGCGTGATGCTCGTCGATACGACCACCGTCGGCCGGGTGGATGTCGGAAGTCCGTACGCCGCGGCGGGGTTGCGCGTCGGCGACGAGATTCTCGAGATCGACCAGGCGCCGGTCGACACGTGGGAAGACGTGCGGGAACGGCTTGTGTCCGGTTCAGCGACATCTATCGACCTGAAGGCGCGCCGGGACGGACAGGACCGCACGGTCGAAATACGGTATGACGGCGTTGATCTGACGCAACGGCTGTCCGGCCTGGACTATTATCGGGCGTCGGCCGTGAGTACGGTCATACCGGATTCTCCCGCCGAGAAGGCAGGATTGAAACCCGGGGATGTCATCACTTCCGTGAACGATGTCCCGGTTACGCAGTGGTACGAGATGGTTACCCTGATACGAGGTCGACCGGGCATGGAAACCACGGTTTCCTGGACCCGCAACGGTCAGCCGCACCTTGTGGCCATCATCCCCAACACGGCCCAGGATCTGGACCGGGAGACCGGGGATGTCATCGACATAGGCCAGATCGGTATCACCCAGCAGGATCACGTGAAACGAAGTCCGGTGGGGTTTATCTCTTCCGTCGGCCTGGCCGGAACGCAACTGATCAACGTCACCTACACCATACTCGGGTTCGTCAAGAAACTGGTGATGGGCCAGGTGTCCACTGACACGGTGGGCGGCCCCATCGCCATTGCCCAGATGGCGGGTGACAGCGCCCGCCAGGGAGCAGGCAGCCTCTTCAGTTTCATGGCATTTCTGAGCATCAACCTCGCCATACTCAACCTGTTGCCGATACCCGCCCTGGACGGCGGCCAGTTGCTCATCCTGGGCGTCGAAAGCGTAATGCGGCGTCCACTTTCGCTCAGGTACCGGCTGGTATGGCAGCAGGCGGGCATGGCCCTGCTGCTGGTACTCATGGTGTTCGTGGTATTCAACGACGTTACGCGTATATTCCGGTAACCACTGGAAGACGGATATGGACATGACAGTGTACAAAAAACTTAGCGCTAAAGTAAGGACATGGGGGATCCTGCTGGCCTGGGCGCTGATGACCGGTGTCTTTTTCCATGACCAGGCATCAGGACAGGAAAACCGAGCCAGGGCCTTGGAGTTCTATGCCCAGGGCGGTCTCTACGACGCGCAGAACGATCCGATCAATGCAATCAAGTCCTATCTACAGGCCCTTGAGTACGATCCCACTTCATCGGAGATTCTTACCGCACTTGCCGTGGACTACTACCGCGTGATGCAGCGCGACAAGGCGCAGATGAATGCCCGGACGGCGGTGGACCTGGATTCCACGGCGACGGAGGCCTGGATCGTGCTGGGGAAATGCCACGCCGACCTGGGCAAGTACCTGCCGGCCCGGGCCGCTTTCGAGCGGGTCGTTTCGTTGGAACCGGGTAACATCGAAGCCCATATCGCCCTTTCGCAACTGGCGGGCAAGTTGAACGACCAGCAGGCCGTTCTTCGAGAGTTGGTAACTGTGAGCCGCCTTGCGCCGCGCAACGCCGAGTTTCATTTCAAACTGGCCGACGCCTATAGGAAGAGGGGGTTGTCCGACAAGGCGGTGGTGGAGCTGCAGAAGGTGCTCGACGACTACCCGGATTCGATTCCCGCGCGTTTGGGGCTGACGGAGATCTACGAAGAAAGAGGGCAGTGGGACAAGGCCGTGACCATGTACCGGGAAATCATCGACCTGGGACCCGAACGGGAAGCGGACCTGCGGCACCGGCTCGCACGGATCCTGATGTTTACCGGAAGGCCCGATGAAGCGGTCGCCGAATACCTGTTGCTGCTGGAGAACAACAGCACATCCCCCGCGCTGTGGGCGGAGCTGAGCGACGCCTACCAGAACAGCGGCCAGCCGGAGCAAGCGCTGGCGACCCTCCACGAGGGCCTGAGGATGCACCCGGATGCGGCGGAACTCCACGGGGCCCTTGGAAAGGTGTTGCTTAACCAGGAAAAGCCTGAAGACGCCGTCGCATCGTTGACGAAGGCAATCTCTTTGAACGAAGGGAACGTGGAACACTGGATCAACCTCGGCCTGGCCTACCGTGGTACGGGGGATCTTGAAAAGGCCGTGAATACACTGAAAGAAAGCCTGGGCGCCGTGGGGGACAGTCCGGATGTATTCATGCACATGGGATTCGTTTACCAAGAGGCCGGCGCCTTCCCCCTGGCCGTAGCCGCCTTCAGGTCGGCCACAGGCGTGGATCCCGGACACGCCAGGAGTTGGATTTCGCTGGGATACGCCCTCATGGAACAGGACCAGCTGCAGGAGGGCATCGCAGCATTGAAGGAAGGCGTGGAATCGCTGCCCGAAGACGTCACGCTCCGCCTGAACCTGGCAAGTGTCTACCTGGAAAACGAAATGTACAACCAGGCTATCGATCAATCCCAGAAAAGTATCGGGATGAACCGCCACGATCCCCGGGGCTGGATCAGCCTGAGCATGGCCCTTCTCCGGCAGGAGAAATTCGAACAGGCAGAGCGCGTGCTCGGACAGGCGCTGTCGATTCTTCCCGATATTCCCGACCTCTACCTGTACCTGGGCGTCAGTTTCATGTCCCGTGAGGAATTCGAGGAGGCCGGCACGCATTTTCGCAAGGTGGTGGACCTCAACCCGGAAGACGGAAGAGGCTGGGTGAATCTCGGCCTGGTCCACCTGCGCCAGGATGATTATGAAGGCGGTATCCAGGTACTTCGGGACGGCCTGGAAATCGATCCCGAGAACCCCGATCTGTGGTTTTACCTCGGCTACGCCCACACGGAACAGGAGAAGTACGAGGAAGCCATCGAGATCACGGAACAGGCGATCGAGCGGTTTCAGGCCCATCATCGCCTCCATTTCCTGCTCGCTCAGAACTACGACCAGTCGGGCCAGTTCGAAAAAGCGGTGTCCACCTTCGAGACCGCCCTGGAAATCGATCCCGATGATATCTACACGTTGAACTACCTGGGTTACTTACTCGCCGACCGGGGCCTGCGCCTGGACGAAGCCAAGGTGATGATCGAAAAAGCGCTCGAACAAAGCCCGGAAAACGGCGCCTTTCTGGATAGCCTGGGATGGGTCTACTTCAGGCTGGGCGACTACCGGCAAGCGCGGGTATATGTCGAAAAGGCCCTTCAGTACGAAGACGAAAGCGCCACCCTGTACGATCATCTCGGGGATATCTACAGCCGGCTCGGCATGCACAAGAGCGCCGTCCAATACTGGGAACGCGCCCTCGAGATGGAAGACGTGAAACCCGAGGAATCCGAAGAGATTCTTCAGAAACTGCAAGATGCCAGGTAAATCGACCGGCTCGTCCCGTTCGTGCCGGCCCTGGATACTCGCCTGCGTCGGACTCCTGCTGATAGCCTGCAGGCCTCCTCCTTCGTCCCCGCCTTCCCTGCCGGTTGAGATACTATTGCAGGAGATTGATTCGGCATCGGCGCGTCTGCTGGATTTCAGGGGCAGCGCGAGCGTCGAAACTTCTTTCGATGGACGCCGGGGCCGCGCATCGCTGCGGATACGGTACCTGAACCCGGGACGATACCGCATCGACGTGCACGGCACCCTGTTCCAGATTCTTGCCGTCCTCCTCATCCATGACCGCCAGGTACGGCTCTACATTCCCCGGGAAAACACCGTTTTCGAAGGAACACTCGACGCCCGCGATGCCAGGATACCCGGACTGGATCTGTCCCTGGAGGACGTCCGCAATGCCGTAACCGGGGTCATAGAACCCGGCAGATACCCCGGGCTGCCCGTCGTCGACTACCTCTACGGCGGCGGTTCGGCAGCCGTCACGCTGGAGGACGGCGGCGTCACAAGTACTTTATGGATCGATACCAGCAAAATGACGGTCATGCGGGAAGCATCGGAATCCCGTACGGGACGGGAATCCGTAGTACGGACGTTCGGACGCTACCGGAAACGCAACGGGATCTGGAGACCGGGCGTCGTCCGCATTACCCGGAACGGCGACATGGCGGGAACGTTCGAGCTGACGTACAAGACGCAGTCAGTCAATCGCGGACTGAGGCCGGCGGACATCGACGTGCGGTTACCGGAGACAATCATTCGCCGCCCCCTGGCGGATGCGGCGCCGGTCTTCGAGACCATGGACGAAACCCCGGTTCCGTAATTCGCCACAGGCGGAATTTCTCCCGATTGTGCGGGTTATTTTCCGCAGTAGGCTAAACGGTGGATACCCCTCCCGGCACTCTCCCGGCACCCTGCCGGACGTGGGCCGTAGCCCCGACAAAACCCTTGACAGAAAGACGGCGCGACACCTATATTGCGTCCTCCATTCGTAGTTGATGGTGGGCATAGCTCAGTTGGTTAGAGCGCTAGACTGTGGCTCTGGAGGTCGCGGGTTCGAATCCCGTTGCCCACCCTGTACAAGGGGATGTTTTCGCTTCCCAACACGATAGCGGCAATTGCGCCCGAATAGGTCTGCCGATGTAACGGGCGGTGGAGAACTACAGAATCCTATGGTAAACGCGACAGACCTGCGCACCGGAATGACGGTACGTATAGATGGATCCATCTACCTCATTACGGGATGCGAGCATGTCAAGCCCGGCAAGGGAACGGCCTTTTCGAGGACCCGCCTGAAACACATCCACACCGGGTCCGTGCTGGACAAGACGTACAAGGCTTCGGACAAGCTGGAAGACGTGCGGGTAGAACGCCGCAAGGCCCAGTACCAGTACACTGACGGCGACATGTACTACATGATGGACATGGAAACCTACGAACAGGTACCGGTCGGCCCAGCGATCATTGGCGACAACAAGGACTACATCAAGGACAGCATGACGCTCGAACTGCTCACCACGGACCAGGGCGTCGTCGGCATCGAGATGCCCAATTTCATCGAGCTGGAAGTAACGCAGACCGACCCGGGTATCCGCGGGGATACCGCGACCGGAGGCACCAAGCCGGCCACGCTTGAGAGTGGCGCCGTGGTGCAGGTCCCGCTGTTCGTCGTAACCGGTGACGTACTGCGTATCGATACGAGGTCCCGCGAATACGTAGAGCGGGTTTAGCCGCATATCCGAGGAGCCTATCATGGGAATCGATGAGGTTCTCAAGCTGATTGAATCGCTGCAGGATACAGACATCCAGGAAGTCGAGGTGGCCGATGGCGACCGGAAGATCCGAATCGTCCGCATGACGCCCGGCACGACCGGGACCGCCGCTCCAGCGCTCGGGGTAAATCCCCACGCCGCGTCCGCCACGCCGCAGGCCGAGAACGTGTCGTCGGACAACGGACCGGCAACCCCTGCCGACAACTCCTATGTCGAGGTGACCTCGCCCATGGTGGGCACGTTTTACCGGTCGCCCGAACCCGACGCCGAGCCCTTCGTGACCGAGCAGGACCGGATCAGCACCGGACAGCAGCTGTGCATCATCGAGGCCATGAAGCTGATGAACCCCATCCAGTCCGAATTGAACGGGCACGTGATGGCCATCCTGGTGGAAGACGCCCAGCCCGTCGAGTACGGCCAACCGTTGTTTCTGATCGAACCGGCATAGGCATCGATGTTTCAGAAGATACTAATCGCCAACCGCGGCGAGATCGCCCTCCGTATCATCCGCTCGTGCAAAGAGTTGAACATCGCGACGGTGGCCGTCCATTCCGAATCGGACCAGGACTCCCTCCACGTCCGCTTTGCCGACGAGGCGGTCTGCATCGGCAGCAATTCGCCTAACGACAGCTACCTGAACATACCCCGCATCATCAGCGCGGCGGAGATCATGAACGCCGATGCCGTGCATCCCGGTTATGGTTTCCTCTCCGAGAGCCCCCACTTCGCGGAAGTCTGCGAATCCTGCGACATCACTTTCATCGGACCGCCCTCCAGGGCCATCCGCCTGATGGGTGACAAGGCCGAAGCGCGAAAAACGGTGGCGACGTCCGACGTACCGACCATTCCGGGCACGGAAGACACCGTGGCCGACGAGGACGAGGCGATCGCGGCCTCCCATGAAATCGGGTTCCCCCTGGTAATCAAGGCCTCCGCGGGCGGCGGAGGCCGTGGTATCCGCATCGTCCGCAGCGCCGACGGGTTGCGTGACGCCTTCCGGCTGGCCTCCCGAGAGGCACAGAATGCCTTCAACAACCCCGCGTTGTACCTGGAAAGGTACATCGAAAAAGCACGGCATATCGAGGTACAGATCCTGGGTGACCAGCACGGCCGGGTCGTCCACCTGGGAGAACGGGACTGTTCGATCCAGCGCCGGAGGCAGAAGCTTATCGAGGAGTCGCCATCCCCATTCGTCGACGACGATCTGAGGACGCAGTTGGGCGAGGCCGCCCTGCGCGCCGCCCATGCCATCGATTACGAGAACGTGGGCACCGTCGAGTTCCTGGTGACGGAGGACCGACAGTTCTACTTCATGGAAATGAACACACGCATCCAGGTGGAACACCCCGTGACGGAAATGGTGGTTTCACGAGACCTTGTCAAGGAACAGATCCGCGTCGCATCAGGCTATCCCCTGGGATTCTCGCAGGAAGACGTCCACCTGCGGGGACACGCCATCGAATGCCGGATCAACGCCGAGGACCCGGATCGCAACTTCATGCCGTCCACGGGAGAGATCACCAGTTTTCACACGCCGGGCGGATACGGGGTGCGTGTGGACAGCCACGTGTACACCCAGTACGTGGTCACGCCGTATTACGACTCCATGCTGGCGAAACTGATCGTCTGGGGAAAGGACAGGGAGGAAGCGCTGACGCGCGCCGAACGGGCCCTGGACGAGTTCATTGTCGAAGGCATAAAAACGACGATTCCGTTCCACCGGTTCATGATGAAAAACCCGACTTTCCGCGCCGGGAAGGCGGACACGGACTTCGTTGAATCAATGACCCCTGCAAGTTGAGCATATGACCGGACGCGGCGGTACGTGAAGCGCCGAAGTGCCGGAGAAAGGACCGCATGAACACGCCCGGGGATCTACGCTATTCGTCCGAACACGAGTGGGTGCGCCTGGAAGGAGACATCGCCATCGTCGGCATCACGGATTTCGCCCAGTCCGAACTCGGCGACATCGTATTCGTGGAACTGCCGTCGGAAGGCGACAGCGTGGGTGAGATGGGCGTCTTCGGCGCGGTGGAAGCCGTGAAGACCGTATCGGATCTTTACAGTCCGCTGGGCGGTACCGTGGTGGAAGTGAACGACGACCTGGAAGACAACCCGGAAGCGGTCAACCAGGATCCGTACGGAGACGGCTGGATGATCAAGCTGAAGGTCGACAACGTGGGCGCCTTCACCAGCCTGATGACTGCCGCGGACTACAGTTCCTTCACCGGGGCATGAGACGGATGCTCACCCGATCTTGAGTCAGCCGCTTACGCGGAGACCCCATGGCCTATATACCCAATACCGATGCGAACCGGCGGTCGATGATGGACGCCATCGGCATCGATTCGGTCGAAGAACTGCTGAGCGTCATTCCGCGTGAGGTCCGGCTGGAAAAACCGCTGAACCTGCCTCCGGCCCTGTCGGAACTCGAACTCCACGATACCATGGGCGAGCTGGCCGCCAGGAACGGTTCGGCCGACCGGCTGGCGTCCTTCGTGGGCGGCGGCATGTACGATCATTTCGTTCCGAGCGCCATCGGCCACCTGGCAAGCCGCTCGGAATTCCTGACTTCCTACACCCCCTACCAGCCGGAAGTGAGCCAGGGGACGCTCCAGGGCATCTACGAATTCCAGACGATGATCTGCGAATTGACGGGGCTGGACGTGGCCAACGCTTCCATGTACGACGGCGCCTCGGCGACGGCGGAGGCGGCTATGCTGGCCCGGTCGGCCACCCGGCGCAACCGCGTGCTCCTGGCGGGCAGCCTGCATCCCCATTACGTGGAAACGGTCTATACCTACGCCCACGGTCCCGGCATCGAGGTGGAAACGCTGCCGTGTCCCGAAGGTACCCTGGATCCTGAACGGCTGGCGGCCGCCATTTCGGACGACACGGCCTGCGTCATCGTCCAGCATCCCAATTTCTTCGGCTGTCTGGAGTCCATGCGGGACCTGGAACGGGTCGTGCACGGCGCAGGTGCCCTCCTGGTCATGGCCGTGGACCCGATTTCTCTCGGCGTCATCGAATCGCCGGGCGCTTACGGCGCGGACATCGCGGTGGGCGAGGGGCAGTCCATGGGGAACCAGGTGAGCTTCGGCGGTCCGGCCCTCGGCTTCTTCGCGGCCCAGGAACGTTACGTCCGGCGCATGCCGGGCCGCATCGCGGGACAGACTGTCGACCAGGAGGACCGGCGGGGTTTCGTCCTGACGCTTCAGGCCCGCGAGCAGCACATCCGACGGGACAAGGCGACATCGAACATCTGCACCAGCCAGCAGCTCAACGCCCTTATGGCGACGATCTACCTGTCGCTGATCGGAAAACAGGGGTTGAAGGAGGTGGCGGAACTGTGTCTGCACAAGAGCCACTACGCGGCGGACCAGATCGCGGGACTCCCGGGCTACGAACTGGCGTTTGACCGGCCATTTTTCAAGGAATTCGTGGTACGGACGCCGGCATGTCCCGGCGAAATCGTCACCCGACTCGCCGAAGAGCGGTTGCTGGCCGGAATCGACCTGCGGCGCTTCCCGTCGCTGGACCTGGAAAACGGCTTGCTGATCGCGGTTACGGAGCGTCGTACTCGTACCCAGATCGACCGGCTGGTCGAAGCCCTGGACCGATTTAACTGATCCTCTGTCCGTGAATCTTTGATCCGCCGTACTTGAAAGGAACTCCCTTGTCGGAACCGCTCATCTTTGAACTGAGTTCACCCGGAAGAAGGGGCGTGTCCCTACCCGCGCCCGACGTACCCGGCAAGCCGCTTACGTCCTACCTGCCCGAAGCGGACATCCGAAGCGCGCCGCCCGAACTGCCCGAGGTCAGCGAAGTCGACGTCGTCCGCCACTATACCCGCCTCTCCACACTGAACTACCATCCCGACCGGGCCATGTACCCGCTGGGTTCGTGCACCATCAAGCACAACCCGAAGGTAAACGAGGACATGGCGGCCCTGCCGGGTTTTGCGCGACTGCATCCTATGCAACAGGATGAGACCTGCCAGGGCAGCCTGCAGCTTCTGTATGAATTGTCGAACGATCTCGCGGAGATCGCGGGGTTGGAAGGAGTCACGCTTCAGCCCGCGGCGGGCGCCCACGGCGAACTGACCGGACTGATGATCATGCGCGCTTACCACGAAAGTCGGGGGCATGCCCGGCGCAAGGTCATCATTCCCGATTCGGCCCACGGCACCAACCCGGCCAGCGTCACCCTGGTGGGTTACGACACCGTACAGATACCGACCAACGCCCATGGCCTTGTGGATACCGGAAAGCTGGCGGACCTGATCGACGAGGAAACGGCCGGCTTCATGCTGACCAATCCCAACACCCTGGGCCTGTTCGAATCCGAGATCCGAACCATCGCGGACATCGTCCACGACGCAGGCGCCCTGCTCTACATGGACGGCGCCAACATGAACGCCATCCTCGGCATTACCCGGCCCGGCGACATGGGGTTCGACGTCGTTCATTTCAACCTGCACAAGACCTTCTCCACGCCCCACGGTGGCGGTGGACCGGGCGCGGGACCGGTCGGCGTAAGAAGGGACCTGGTGGAATTCCTGCCGACGCCCCTGCCGGTAAAGGACGGCGAAGTATACCGGTTCGACTACGACCGGCCGAAATCCATCGGCCGCGTGCGCGGGTTCGGAGGCAGCTTCGGCATGATGGTCCGGGCCTATGCGTACATCCGCGCCAACGGTCCCGACGGCCTGCGGCAGGTAAGCGAGAACGCCATCCTGAACGCCAACTACATCATGCGGCGCCTGGAGCACCACTATCCCCGCACCCTCCTGGTCCACGGCGCGAAAAATGAGACGCCCATTCCCGCCGATGTACCCTGCCAGCACGAGTTCGTCGCCTCCGGCACCCGGTTCCGCAAGCACGGCGTCAGGATGCTTGACATCGCTAAGCGGCTCCTCGACTACGGCTTCTACGCGCCGACGATCTACTTTCCGCTCATTGTCCCGGAGGCCGCCATGGTCGAACCCACGGAAACCGAAAGCCAGGAATCCATAGACCGTTTCATCGACGCCATGATCGCCATCGCCGAAGAAGTGGAGAGCGACCCGGAATTGGTCAAGAACGCCCCGCACACTACCCCAGTCGGCCGCCTCGACGAGGCCCGTGCAGCCCATCCGAAAACCCTGAACCTGCGGTACCGGAAATCGGAAGCTGAATAGAGTTAGACCCGTGCTCTGGATTCAGCCGCATTTCCAATCCTGCGGTGATCTTCGTGTCAATCCGGCGAGGCATCACACGTGCCTGGCCGATCGCAGCGATTCAGGCGTACATCATCCGGTCGTAGGCCGCTTTCGCCGCCACGGAAATTTCCACCGGATCGCGCTCCCAGTACGCCTCCCTGAAGATCTCGACCGACATCGGCCCCGCGTAACCCTTCTCCCTGAGCACGTCCAGCATTAACTCCAGGGGAATCACCCCTTCGCCCATGTACACGCGGTGCTGATCGGTCAACGCTGCAAGTGGAAGGTCCTCGCAGTCGTTGACGTGGACGATGAGCAGCATTTCGGTGGGAATGGCCCGTATATCGTCGAGTGCGACGCCCGACTTGTAATAGTGGAACGTATCCATCATGAGACCCAGGCTGCCGTGACCGGCCCGTTCGATCACCTCCAGGGCCTCGCGCGGTCCAGGGATGAAGGGGTGTCGCCCCAGGGGTTCGATGGCGATCTTCACGCCGTGGTCGGCGGCCCGATCGGCGTATGCGCTGGCCGAGGCGGCCATGGTACTGTAGGCCTCATCGCTGTCCACGCCGGCCGGCGGCGCGTCGGCGCAGACAAGCAGTGTTGGACATTCGATCGCCGCCGCCACCGCGGCCGCCCTTTCAATCGTCCTCAACTGTTCCCTGTTGCCGGAGAATCCAACCAGCGAGTAGGGACACAGCGAGGCCGCGCGCAACCCGTGTGAATCCAGTAACGCCTTCAGCTCGGCGTCATCGTGGTTCTCCAGGTACGCGTCGAGCTTGCGCGACCAGATTTCCACTGCGTCGAACCCCGCTTTCGCCGCCGCTTCCAGGTCTTGCTCCAGGGTGTAGGGCATCGTCGTCGCGCCGTTAATGCATGAATACATGGCCGGTTGCTCCTTTCATTTCGGGGTGTTCTTCTGTTTCGGGTGTTTCTTCTGTTTCGGGTGACCGCGATAGGCCGGCCGCGCGGACCGTGCCGGCCGTTCGGACCGCGCGGACCGTGAAGACCGTGCAGCCGCAATACCCGAACCGCGGGATTTGCTGTCGTTCGATTGGGAAGAACGTGTACATGACATTAGTACCAAGATCCAGGCAAATGTCAACTGGTCCGGATTTATTTTTACCGATCATTTTTGCTTGACCTTACGCTTCCTTCCCGTATCATTGCTTTGTAAGATCTTTGGTCTTGAGGGCGGGTCTTATGACTCGCCCTTTTTGTTGTTTATGGACCCGGTTTCTGGTCTTCATCACAGTGCTGAAACGACCGTCCGGGCATCAGGCAAGGAGCTTGAAGAGTCATATGGCCGTTCGCATTCTCGTAGGCGCAGCTTGGGGGGACGAAGGCAAGGGCAAGATCGTCGATTTCCTGAGTGAACAGGCTGATATCGTCGTGCGGTTCCAGGGCGGCGCCAATGCCGGGCATACCGTCCAGGTGGGAGACCAGGAGTACATCCTGCATCTCATTCCAGTCGGCATCATCCGGCCGGAGAAGGCCTGCGTCATCGGCAACGGCACGGTGATCGATCCGGAAGCGCTCATGGAAGAGATCGAGATGCTGAGTTCTCACGGCATCGACGTGGAAGGACGCCTTTTCATCAGCCACAATGCCCATCTCATCATGCCGTACCACAAACTGATCGATCGGGTCGGTGAAGAGCAAAGGCAGGAGGAAGAGCGCATCGGCACCACCGGACGGGGCATTGGTCCGGCCTACGCGGACAAGGCCGCCCGCAAGGGCATACGTATCGTCGACCTGCACGACCACGATGTACTTCGGGAGAAGCTTCAGCGCAACATCGAAGACGCCAATCAGCTCCTCGACGCCATCTACCAGGCCGAGATGCTCGACGCGGACCGGATCATCGAAGATTACCTGGCCTTCGCCAGGCAGATCGGTCCATACGTCATAAATACATCGGAATACCTCAACGAGGCGATAGACGCCGGCAAGGAGATCCTCTTCGAGGGTAGCCAGGGCACGTTGCTCGACGTGGATCACGGGACCTACCCCTACGTCACTTCCTCCAATACGACCACGGGCGCCGCATGCATCGGCGCCGGCGTCGGCCCTACCCGCATAGACGAAGTCATCGGCGTGGCCAAGGCATACACCACCCGTGTCGGGAACGGACCCTTCCCCACCGAGTTTCCCTCAAAGTGGGGCGACGAGTTCCGGCGCATGGCGGGCGAATACGGCGCCACGACGGGCCGCCCGCGTCGTTGCGGCTGGTTCGACGCCATGGTCGTTCGGTACGCGGTCATGGTAAACGGCATCGACAAGCTGGCGATCGCCCGGCTGGACACCCTGGACAGTCTTCAGACTTTGCGGCTGTGCGTGGGATACAAGCTGAACGGCGAGGTGGTTCGCCACCTGCCCAATGACGCGAAGGTTCTCGGCCGGTGCGAACCTCTCTATGAAGAGATGGAAGGCTGGAACCAGCCCACCGGGCACATCCGCACCTGGGACGGTCTGCCCAGGGAAGCCCGGGCATATGTCGAGCGCATCGCTGAGCTGGTGCATTCCAAAGTGAATCTCGTTTCCGTAGGTTCACACCGTGACGCGACCATTTTCCTGTAGGGATGATCGTCAATTCAAGCGTTTGTACAGGCGTGTATTGATGGTCCCGGGGCAACCCCATCCAAACCGGAAACTTGTTGACGTTCAGGCCGTTTTCCCTTATTTTGCTACGCCTGAAAGGGCGCGTAGCTCAGTTGGCAGAGCAACAGACTTTTAATCTGTGGGTCGAAGGTTCGATTCCTTCCGCGCTCATGGAATGCACCGCTAGCTCAATTGGCAGAGCAACTGACTCTTAATCAGTGGGTTCGGGGTTCGATTCCCTGGCGGTGCACTGGCGATTCCACGATGTGGCCGCGCGTTCTAAGCCCGGCCCGATTTGACATGGACGCCAGAAGCACTTACCTTCTTTGACATGGGGGTGAAAGGATTCGACGGGAGTGGATGCGGTAGGAACTGCGTGCCGAGGTCCCCGATAACCTCGTAAAACCATTGGGAACAATTTATCTGCAGACGAACCTTCGTATGCAATGGCTGCCTAATTAGCAGTTAATTAGATCAGCCCGTTTTTGATCAACCCCGCCTGCGGGATGGTCAAAGGCGTCGATAAAGCAGGCTGGCCGGGTGTCGCACCTCAGGGCACCAGGTGAGACTCAACTGAGGCTGGTTCCGGTTTAATCCTGCCTGCTGGAGTTCTCCGGAACGAGACCAAACAACAGGCTACGCATGTAGACGTTTCTGCTTAGGCACTTTCGGACGGGGGTTCGATTCCCCCCACCTCCATCATTTTATCCTTCCTATACATTCCCAATAATACCCAATAGGTACCCCGAAACGCCCACCGATAGGGACTTCCGGGGTTTCTTTTGTCTTGTGCGTTCCCAAATCGGCTAGAATGGTCCTGTTTAAACTGGTTTTAGTGTGTTTCTTCAACCCATATCGAAATCAAGAACATTTGGTCATCGTTCCATTTCCACCGCCTGATTCCTTTTGGAAGGAAACCGCGAAAGCAATAATCGGTACCCGGGCCAGAGCCATTACCCGACCAGGAATGTGTCCCGCAGACTATACTATTTTATGGAAACGTAGTTGTGTTCCAGGCGCCTGATCATGCGCAGAACGCTCCGGTAACATTTGTGAGGACATCGGCACAGACTTCGATCGACGCCACATCTACCCATTCGTTATCCCCATGGAAGTCGCCTCCTGCAGGGCCGTAGATCACGGTCGGGATCGAGCGCTCACTCAGAAGAGCGGCATCCATCCAGCCGGCTTTCCCGCAAATGAGTGGCTCTCGACCGGTGGTCCCCGTAGCGACCGTCTTGACCAGCTCAACGATCTCATGATCGGGATTAATCGAAAAGGACTGCCGATCGAAAGTCAGTTTGATCTCGGCCTGGAAGCTCGGATCAGCCTGGCGACATCGTTCTGCGATTCCTTCTAACTCGGCAATGAAGTCCTGGGCGGACTCACCCGGGATCGTGCGCCTTTCCACGCCCAGGTGACATGTCGCGGGATAACTCGACATTTCACGCCCGCCACTGATCGTCGAAGCATGAACCGATCCCCATCCGAGCATCGGATCACCTGGTTGTTTTTCCAGTTCGGCCTGAAGGTTTTCGAGCCCTTGAAGGAACGCACCCATCTTCGTGATGGCATCAAGTCCCTCGTTCGGTAGAGAGCCATGAGCGGCGCGACCCTGAGCGATGACGTCTGCCCACGAGAAACCCTTATGCGCGACGACGACATCCCCATTGGTGGGTTCCGTCACGATGGCGGCGTCAGCCGTCACGCCGCTGTCCAGAACGGCACTGGTGCCAACGCTGTAGGCCTCTTCGTCGGCGACTGCCGTCATGACAACGTCCCCTCTTAACGGGTTTCTTCGCACCCTGGCCAATGTGGCCATCATCGCGGCAATCGACGCTTTCATATCTATCGTGCCTCGGCCGTACATCCTTCCATCTTCGACCCTCGGTTGGAACGGATCGACCATGCCGTCGACTCCGACCGTATCGAGATGACCATTCAGGATGATCGACCGACCGCCCCCCGTACCCTTCGCGATAGCAACCACGTTTGGACGTCCATCGGCATCAATGATGCGGACGTCGAGGGCCTGATCCCGGCACCAGTCTGCGACGAAGGCGGCGATTTCCTCTTCACCCGCCCCGGTCGAGGACAGCGAGGGGTTCGTCGAGTCAATCGAAACGAGTTTTTCCGTGAGATCCAGAAGCGTGCCTGTCATATGATATACTCCTCGAATGAGGGAATTTCGTCGCGCGGCTCAGGTGTCCTGTCAAGCCACTCGAGCAGGTGATTGGTCATGCAATTAACAGCGGACTATACCAGCATCAAGCACAAACCATTCTGGCCAGACCCCTGTATCCTCCTTGAAATCGAGAGCCAAGATTGTATAATACCTTGGTGATTCGTTGGGCAAGCCATTCTTCGTCAACAAAATTCAGTTTGGACATTGTCAGAGTACGCACCGGCCTGGGACGGACCTGGTCCGGTGTAAGCGACTGGTAATTCGCCATAGTTAAAGGAGTAGAATCCATGACAAGTGACAAAAAGATCGACCCACGTATCTTCGACCTGTATGACGAATACTGTCACGGCCACATCGACCGGCGCGCGTTTCTCAGCCGCGCCGCGGCGATCACGATCGGCGGGACCTCGGCGCTCTGGATGGCACAGGCGCTCCTGCCGCGTTACGCCGAGGCCCAGATGATCTCCTTCACCGACCGTCGCATCAAGGGTACGTACGTCGAGTACCCCTCGCCCGAAGGTACATCTGGAAGCATGCGCGGATACCTCGTGCAACCCACCGGTGATGGACCGTTTCCATCCGTCGTGGTCTTCCACGAGAACCGTGGTCTCAACCCTTACATCGAGGACGTCGCCCGGCGAGCGGCCGTAGCCGGATTTCTCGCGCTGGCACCGGACGGACTGGCTCCGGTCGGCGGCTACCCCGGTAACGATGATGATGGCCGCACTTTGCAGCGGAGCCTTGACCCGGAGAAGTTGGACCAGGACATGATCAACAGTGCCAGGTATATCAAGGCGCATGAACTATCAAACGGTCGCCTTGGCGCCACGGGATTCTGCTGGGGTGGGGGGATGACCAATCGCCTCGCGGTCTCGCTCGGCAGCGATCTGAATGCCGGTGTACCGTACTACGGCGCCTCGGCCGCGAGCGAGGACGTGCC
The DNA here is from genome assembly GCA_965262815.1 of bacterium. GTDB lineage: Bacteria > JAAXHH01 > JAAXHH01 > JAAXHH01 > JAAXHH01 > JAAXHH01. The sequence goes on from OZ253560.1 coordinate 2,681,911, forward strand.
GAAGATCAAGGCGGCCCTGATGATCATCTACGCGGCGACGGACCCTCGAGTCAACGCCATGTGGCCCGAATACGAGGCCGCGCTAAAATCGAACGGCGTGACGTACGAAATGCACATGTTCGACGGGACGCTTCACGGATTCCACAACAATTCGACGCCCCGTTACAACGAGACGGCGGCTGCGCTGGCGTGGAACCGCACCGTCGGATTCTTCCGGAAACACCTCGCCATTTAAGTAGCTCATCTTACCGCCCGTCCCGTTAAGGTATCGTTGATACGGGTATCAGGAGGAAAGGGAAACTCATGGATATCGCACAGATTCGAGATCACATACCGGGCCTGCAATACGGTGTTTATCTTAACACCGGCGGAAACGGTCAGTCGCCAGTCAGTGTAAACAGGGTGATCGCCGAGGGCTATCAGCAGCTGCTCAGCGGCAGTGTGAGTACGATCGACTGGTACACTGCGATGGGTGAGGCCGAATCAGAAGTGCCGGCCAAAATCGCGAGTTTCTTCGGAGCCGATACCGAGGAAATCGCGTTGACGATGAGCACCGGCGAAGGTTACGGTATGGTCCTCGGGGGGCTAAGCTGGCAACCGGGTGACGAGGTGATCATTACCAACGAAGAACATCCTGTACCCCTTCAGGCTTCCCAGGGCCTGGCAGATCGGGAAGGGGCGATCATCAAAGTGGTCGAGATCGACCAGGACAAAGACCTGGTTCTGAAACGGCTGGAACAGGCCATAACCCCGCGTACCCGGCTGATCTGTTTCAGCCATGTCACGACGGATACCGGGACCCGGTTGCCCGCCCATGAGATTTGCGCGGTGGCACGGGCGCGCGGCATTCTCACTCTCTGGGATGGCTGTCAGGCCGTCGGGCAGTTTCCGGTGGATCTACATGGTATGGGCTGCGATTTCTACGCCACTAACTGCTACAAGTGGTTGCTTTCGCCGTTGGGCACTGGATTTCTCTATGTCCGGAAAGGTGCACAGCCGGTACTGAAGCCGCTGCGGCGTCCGCATACGCCGGATGGTACGGCCCGACAGTACGAGACCGGAACTCGGGCGAGCGTGCTTTACCTGGGTCTCGGCGCGGGTCTCGATTTTATGTCCGGCATCGGCGGACCGCAGGCCGTTGCCGAGGAGGCAGGCCGTAAAGCGGAATCGTTGCGCGCACGCTTCGACGCCATTCCCGGCGTGCGGGTCGTCAGCTCACGTCACACCGATACCCAAACCGGCATCGTCGCTTTCGCTATCGAGAGCATGGAGGGAAACGAAGTCTCTGCTGCGCTCCGGAACCGCTGGCAAATCGCCCAACGGGCTACCAATATAAACGAACCGACCGGAGTGCGGATTTCGGTGGCGTTCTATACCAGCGATTCGGAGTTGGATACGCTGGTCGAAGCGGTAACGACCCTGGCAGGCGAGACCAGGCAACGGTAATGGCGGAAGGGGCAGCCTTGAGCCCTCGAGTTACTTAAGCACCTGGAGCATTGGACCGTCGTCCTGGTCATGCGCAGTACGCTCTAGTAACATTTGTGAGGACATCGGCACAGACGTCGATCGACGCCACATCCACCCATTCGTTATCCCCGTGGAAGTCGCCTCCTGCAGGGCCGTAGATCACGGTAGGGATCGAGCGCTCACTCAGAAGAGCGGCATCCATCCAGCCGGCTTTCCCGCAAATAAGTGGCTCTCGACCGGTTGTCCGCGTAGCGACCGTCTTGACCAGCTCAACAATTTCATGATCGGCACTAATTGAAAATGCCTGCCGATCGAAGGTCAGATTGATCTTGGCCCGAAAGCTTGGATCAGCCTGGAGGCATCGTTCGGCGATTCCTTCTAACTCCGCAATAAAGTCTTGGGCGGTTTCACCAGGGATCGTGCGCCTTTCCACACCCAAGTGACATGTCGCGGGGTAACTTGACATTTCACGACCACCACTGATCTTCGAAGCATGAACCGATCCGGTACCGAGAATCAGATCACCTGGTTTTTTTCCAGTTCGGCTTGAAGGTTTTCGAGCCCTTGAAGGAATGCACCCATTTTCGTGATGGCATCAAGTTCCTCGGCCGGTAGAGAGCCATGAGCGGCGCGACCCTGAGTGATAACATCTGCCCAGGAGAAGCCCTTATGCGCGACGACGACATCCCCATTTGTGGGTTCCGTCACAATGGCGGCGTCAACCGTCACGCCGCTGTCCAGAACGGCACTGGTGCCAACGCTGTAGGCCTCTTCGTCGGCGACTGCCATCATGACAACGTCTCCTCTTAACGGGTTTCTTCGCACCCTTGCCAATGTGGCCATCATCGCAGCGATCGACGCTTTCATATCTATCGTGCCACGGCCGTACATTCTTCAATCTTCGACTCTCGGTTGGAACGGATCGACCACGCCGTTAACGCCGACCGTATCGAGATGACCATTCAGGATGATCGAGCGACCGCCCCCCGTACCCTTCGCGATAGCAACTACGTTTGGACGTCCATCGGCATCAATGATGCGGACATCGAGGGCCTGATCTCGGCACCAGTCTGCAACGAAAGCGGCGATTTCCTCTTCGCCCGCCCCGGTCGAGGACAGCGAGGGGTTCGTCGAGTCAATCGAAACGAGTTTTGCCGTGAGTTCCAGAAGCGGGCTCGTCATATGCCATGCTCCTCGAATTAAGGTATTGCCTTGCGCAACTCAGGTGTCCTGGCGAGCCACTCGAGGCGGATTCAGCGGGCGCGGCGCACATGGAACAAACTGCGCGCCGTGCATACAGCCCATGTCATAGGAGCTTCCCGCTACTTCAACGAGCGGGAAAGTGTGGCCGATCATCGTGTCTTTTTCCGGCTGGGATGCTGAATAGAGCCGGACAATCGAGGAACAATGCGGATAATGGCGTTACATCGGACCCTGAGGCGCGACGAAACGGTCTCCACCAAACTCGATGCTGGTACCCATGCCACGTTCCAGCGCCTGATGATATATGTAGTGTGCTGAAGCGACGTCTTCGACGGCCAGCCCCAGGGACTTGAACAAGGTGATCTCCTGAGCCCCGGTGCGACCTGCATTCTGGCCGAGCAGGATATCGCCGAGTTCACCCAGGATGTGATCGTCGCCTATCGCGCCTTCTTTTCGCGGGATCAGAAAGTCTCCTGCTTCGTTTACGGTAGATTCGCGCCAGTCTACGAAAAGCCGGGCGCGCGCCACAGCGTTTGTATCGAGTTCCCTGGTGAAGGCTACGCTGGAGCCAGCCGCGTTGATGTGCGCACCCGCGCTGATCCAGTCGCCCATCAGGACCGGTTCACGAGCCGAGGTCGTGGTACAAATGAGATCGGCCCCTGTTACGGCTTCCCGGGCTGATGCCGCCGCCTCGATCTCTATACCCTGCCGTTCGGTTTCCCGTTCCACAAAGGTCAGTAAATGATCGGGATTGGGGCTATAGACTCTAACTCGCCTGATCGGACGCGCCACCCGCATCGCGTCCAGATGGGTCTGCGCCTGTACGCCCGACCCGAGGATGGCCAGATCACCGGCCTTTTCATTGGCCAGCAGCTGTGTTGCAACCCCACTAACAGCGGCCGTACGAATCGCCGTGATCGAACTGGCGTCGATAATGGCCAGCAGGTTGCCATACTCCGATCCGAACAACAGCACCACGCCCTGGTGCGAGTCATACGCACTGCCATGGTTGCCGGGATACACGGTGACTACTTTGATGCCCAGCGCCTCGGGATCGCCCAGGTATCCCGGCATCATGCCGATCAGGCCGCGACGGTCAGGCAGCCACATCATGTCCCTTAACGGCTGCACCGCGACCCCGGTGGCGAGGGTTCCGAGTGCCTCGGCCATCACCTTCATACAGTCGCTCATAGGAAGCAGTCGGGAGACTTCCCCTTGATTGACGACGAGCGTTTCCATGCGATCAGTCCTCCAGGGACTTTCAGTCTGCGGGAACGGGCATGATTACAATGCGGCAGCGACGACGGATGAAGGATGTATCAACTACATCTGTGAGTCCCCTCCGAAAAATCCGGTGTTTACACGGGGAAGAAGTGGGTATAGGTTTCCGGTGTCAAGGGTATGCTGTAGCGGCGGAGAGGCAACCGGCACGGAAAGGGGCGGAGGCTGTTCATGAAGAGCGAGCCGTCTGGTCAGTCTGACCTGTTCAGCGGTTTCGAAGCGCGCATGAAGGTCTCCAGGCAGAAGCAGCTTTAACGACCCGAAGGCCTGGCATAATCTGTTCTTCCGCCATATCACCGCCTAGATAGACGAGCCCCCTTACGGCGTGCTCTTCGACGAGCACACCGGTCGTCCGAACGCGCCGGTACGGCAACTGGTGGCGATGATGATTCTCAAGGAGGACCACGGCTGGAGCGACGCCGGTCTCTTCGAGCACGGTCGTTTCAACCTTTTGGTGATGCGCTTTGGGCTGCCTGCAATCGTTCTGAAGTTCGTTGGACGAGGCGGATCGTTCCCTTTCGTCGTCGGCCGACCGAGAGGTGAAGACCTCGTCGTTGCAGTCGGTCTCCGACCTGGACACTGCCTATCGGAAGAAGGGCGCGCAACAGGTCAAGGGCTACAGCGTGAACCTGACCGAAACCTGCAACGAAGAGGGTTATGAACCTGATCACCGACCTTGCCGTGCCTCATAACTCAGGGGACGGCGAAGGCCCCATAGCCTTGACGAAAACATGGGTTGAAGCATTCAATTGGGAGGCCAGATCAGACGTGCGACGGCTCGTTGATGCTTAAAGATTCGCGATCGTGCACCGCGTCGCCTGGATTTCCGTTTGACGGTTTTGCGGCACTGCCGCATATTATGTCTGTGCGTGTCTTCTTCACCAAGACGTATGAGCGGGCTATCCGCAAGCTAATGACGGTAGCGGATCGACAAGCTATGGAGGCGGCCATCGTCGCCGATCCATGCATTGCGCCCGTGATTCGGGGAACCGGAGGAATACGGAAACTTCGCTGGGCGGGACCGGGACGGGGCACACGGGGCGGAATCCGCACGATCTACTTCTATCACGCCGGGCCCGTGGCAGTCTATCTGCTGACCGCTTGTGCAAAAGCGGACCGGGACGACCTGAGCCCGGCGGACAAGAAGGTGATTTCACGGCTTGTGGCCGCAATCAAGAAAGAGGAGGAAAACAGATGACGAGGCAACGAACCCAGGTGGGGCGTGAGACGGAAGCGGCCTTGGACGAGGTGCTTGCCCACGTACGCGGCGAAACGCCGCTTCCCTGCCGTTTTGTCGACGATCCGGCCGCGGAGCACATTGTTGCACTTCGTAAACGCATGAAACTCAGCCGTCAGAAGTTCGCGGACCGGTTCGGACTGGATGCCCGTGCCGTGCAGGACTGGGAACAGGGCCGACGAGTACCGGACCGGGCGGCCCGAGTGCTGCTGGCTGTTATCGACCACGATCCCGAGGCGGTCGTGCGCGCACTCGACGGGTGGTCGTAGCGGATGACATCCGAAGGTGTGGCGTAGATCCGGAGTGTTATCCGTTACACACTCTTACAGATCCTCAGTAGAAGATCTCGTCCCCGGTTCAAAATAGGCCTCTTGAATACTGATCATCGGGGAATCATGCCTGGACTTGAATGGGTTCGATTAACCCGGTCGGCAGTACAAGCATCCCTGGAAGGAAGGTCTGGTGACCGTACCGGGAAATCCAAATGATGAAATGGCCGTTGGCACGCAGAACAGTATTCTGAAGCAGTCGCAGATTTCAAAGGGGAGAAAAGCATGAGCCGATGCCTGATCGTCATCGAAACGACGGGAACAGGGTTTTCAGCATATTCACCCGACCTTCTCGGTTGCGTGTCAACGGGGGCCACACGGACTAAGGTGGAAGCAAACATGAAGGAAGCGATTGAATTTCATCTCGACGGGATGAAAGAAGAAGGGTATCCCATACCCAAACCCACAGCCGAATCCGCCTACCTTGAAATAGTACCATGACCTATAGCTGCCATTTTCACAGAATCATAAGTTGTTCTGCACCCTTGGCCGGGACACGGAGTTAAGCTTCCTTCTTATCCCGGGTGTATGGCTCATGCGGGATAACGAGGTAACTTCAGTCTCATTTGGTGTGCGCTACAGATGTTCGGAAGTAGCACTTGCCGTATGATGCGCCATAGTATCCACTGCGATTTCAGGAGCATAAAATGGTTGATACTTCTCCACTGACCCTGTCGGGCGTCGTCATAAAAACCGCAATCGTTCACACTGTGACGTACTTTGTCGCCGGTGCGCTGGCATACATGATGTTCGACTACAAGGCTCTCTGGGACGAACCCGTGTTTAACGTATACATGAGGCGTTTGGACGATCCAATGCTGATGGCAGGTCCGCTTTTTCAGCCGATATGAGGGATATTGTTTGGCGTTGTATTCTACCTGTTGCGCCGAGAGTACTTCGAACGGGAATACGGCTGGTTCACCATGTGGGTAGTTATGGTGGTGATAGGGATGTTCTGTACGTTCGGTCCATCGCCTGGTTCGATTGAAGGTCTGATCTATTCGACGGTTCCGTTGAGCCTTCAGTTCGGCGGCGGCAGCATCGAGACATTTGCCCAGGCATTGTCACTCTCTGTCGTAGTGTTCTACTGGGTACGTCAACCTGATAAACCGTGGTTGACCTGGGTTATGACAGTTGCTTTCCTCACTGTACTGGCATTTTCAGCCGTCGGACTTATGCAATGAATCCGGCAAATCTGTTCCTGCAATGATGCTCGGTCTCTACGAAGGACGAGTCGCGGATACAACAAGAAACAGGCAGCTTGCCTGCATTCCCCCAAACAATTGCTTGACGAAGTGATCTGGTTGGACCTTACTAATTTAAGATGCCTTGCCAAATGGAATCACTTATGTCAATTCCAATGGCTTCTCTTTCCAATTCGTACCGCCAACATCTCATACTGCGTAACTGACTAAAGGTTAAACAGTGCCACCAGGCACGTTACATGCCCTTACACCTGAATGGTTGTGATGTTAGTGCAGCCTTTTCACGGAGGACAATCAATGAAAAAGTATCTAATGACTTTGAGCGTTATGGTTCTGTTCTTCGCTACCGCGTGTGCCGACATGGAAGCACCGGTAACGAACACCGATGCCGTGATGGCGCCGATGCTCGAAGTAGATCCCATGTGGCCCAAGCCCTTGCCCAACCATTGGGTCCTGGGTTCATCTATCGGTGTAACAGTCGATTCCCAGGACAACATCTGGATGATTCACCGCGGCAATGGCAACCCCGCCAATGAACTGGGCGCCGCACAGGATCCGCCCCTGGGCGAATGCTGCGTACCCGCGCCGCCGGTCCTTCAGTTCAGCCCGGAAGGCGATCTCCTGAACCACTGGGGCGGTCCGGGCGAGGGATACGACTGGCCCTCGTCCAATCACGGGATCACCGCGGATCCCATGGACAACCTGTGGATCGGTGGCAACGGAAGCGATGACGCCCATATCCTGGTCTTCTCCCAGGACGGCACCTTTCTGAAGCAGTTCGGAAAACCGGAAACCCGCCGGGCCGAGGCCTTTGACGAGGCTGATCCCCAGTGGATGGGTAACAGCATGGATATGGAGAACTTCGGCCGGGTGGCCAAGATCTCTTTCGATGCCAGCGCCAGCGAAGCCTATGTCGCCGACGGCTACCTGAACAAGCGTGTCGCGGTGCTCGACATAGAGACCGGGGCTTTCAAACGGCACTGGGGCGCCTACGGCAACGAACCCGACGATACGGATCTCGGACTGTACGACCCCGAGGCGCCGCCGGTCCAGCAATTCCGCAATCCGGTCCATGCGGCCGACCCGTCCAATGACGGCCACGTCTATGTCTGCGACCGACCGAACAACAGGATCCAGGTGTTCACCACGGACGGGACCTTCGTGATGGAGCAGATCATCGCCGTGAACACGCTGGGAGGTGGATCTACGTGGGACGTCGCATTCTCGAAGGACCCTGGGCAGAAGTACATGTACGTGGCCGACGGACAGAACATGAAGGTGCACGTGCTGCTGCGCGAGACGTTGGATATTCTGGCCACTTTCGGCGACGGCGGCCGGCAGCCCGGCCAGTTTTACGGTGTGCACAGCATCGCCACCGACTCGAAGGGCAACGTCTACACCACGGAGACCTACGAAGGGAAACGCCTGCAGAAGTTCACCTTCAAGGGTGAGGGTCCTGTCGAGCAAATGGAACAGGGTGTATTATGGCCCGCCGCTTCGAGGTAGGTCGGCGGACGCGTCTTTTCCGTAGTCCGGTAGGGCTCGATTTCGGTCAGGCACGTCCTTTCGGTGGGACACGCCTGATCCGGGCGTCGGATCTCGGTATGCAGAAATGATAGATGGATCCCTGTGGCTCAACCGGCCTTTCTAAACTCTTCAAAGCGACGGTCCAGCCGTTCTTTATCAGGATTGTCCTTGGCGCGGAAAGGGAGGTGAAGCGTGGATCCTTCGAGCAGTTTTAGTGCCTGGAGCATGGGACCATCGTCCTGATCAAGCAGGCGATCTGATACATGCAGCCGGTAATCGGGGTCGATTCCGATCAGGTGCGCATCGAAAGCGGCATGGTGAATTTTGGACAGGGAAAGTCCGTTCGGCACAACGGGTTGTCCCAATGCCTCGTCCCCATCGGAGACGATATGGGCCGCATCAAGCAGCTGCTTTTCCGGCAGGCCGGTTATTGCGCAACGGCCACCATAGGCATAGAGTACGGCTTCCCTGAACGTGGCCTGGTGTAGGCGTTCTTTTACCATGCGCAACCCATACCTGCGCTCGATTTCACTACCCGGTGCTGAAAGTACGTCCTGATTGGGACTGCCGAACGTCAGCGTTGATTTCAATGCGAAACCATCCCATCCGGAAATGTAAGTTGGGATGATTGCCTGGTATCGTCCGGGAGATACACCCAGCAAATAGATTACTGGTTTTTGATGCTCGAAAGCTTCCTTTAGCCACTGGTTGTCCGCCGCTTCCGGATCCTGCCCCATGAACGCGTAGTCCACCGCTTCATCGCCTTCGTAAATCTGCTGGTGAACCTGTCGCTGGTCATCATACCAGACTCGGGCACCTGGGCGGGGAAACACGGTACGGATCGAAAGAAGGTACCTCATCTGGCGGGGTTTGAAGATCCCTCTCTGCGGATTGACCAATGGGATCCGCTCACCCTCGTACATGAAGCCCTGTGCCAATTCGTTTCTTGTCAGGTGATCGTGTATCTCACACAGTTTCCGCACCTGTTCGAACGCAGCCATGCGCATCCGGGCATCGTCATAATCCCGATTCATCACACCTCGTCATCCCCTGTAACAGTGTTCATTATGCCAGGTCAGCACCTCAGGATCGGGTCTGTCCTGGACCTGACCAGGAACCACAATTTGCTGGCCGTGTAAAGCATAGTATTCCCGGCCGTTCTCGAACTCTTCCCGAACGCGTCGGCTCACCTCGAAATGATGGTCGGGTGTGACCGTTACATAGCCGGTGTCGAACAGGCTGTGGATATCTCGGCGGAGCAATAGACCGTTACTCGCCTCGTGAACACCGCCGTCACTGTACGGACGGATATGAGCCGCGTCCAGTGCGGGCAGCGTCCGTTCGCGGGTCACGGCGCAGCGACGCTCATAGATGTCGGTCACGAGCACCCTGAAGGCGCCTTGACCCAGGCGCGGTTGAACAAGTTGTGGCTTACCGAATCGATCCGGTTCGGCGACCATACCGCTTGCATGTGGCCGTTTCCAGCGGTCATTTACTGCATTCCACAATGCCATTCCGTCAGAATCTCTCGTATTGAATGACTTTAACGAAACAATATTGGGTGACCAGCTCTGAGGTACCGGAATGAATTCGGATTCATCGAGAAAGAACGGCTGGGTAAGTATGCGGCAACCAATATTGAAATCACTCCGATCTGCTGGACTGATCTTTTTGTACTTCATAATCCGTGTACGCATCTCCTGTGCCGAACGTGCGCCGTTCGATTCCCGAAAGGCCTCCCAGGCAAGGGAACAAGGCAACACATTGGCATAGGTGAAGATGCCGCCTCCGGCGATCACGTTGCGCGGAGCGTGCAGCTTGAACAGGAACAACTCACCCGGCCGGAGTGCCTTGAAACTGGTTGGAGAGGGCGACCAGAAATTCACTTCGTCCAACTGCGGTATGCTGCGTAGAGTTTCGAATCATTCTCCGTCGGTCACCGCCACAACAAGTTTGATATCCATCGAGTCCCTACCGTTGGGTTGGTTACACCCTTAATCCCTGCCACTTTGTGTTCGGTTGCGGAGCATCTTAAGTCGATTCTCTGGGTGTCTTGTTTTAGCAACAACGGCCTATGGCCGCACAGAAATGAAGTTTTGAGGAAAGAAACGCTGTTTTCCTAAAGATACGTATCTACGACACCGGGTCAAGTCCACTTGATTACGACATGCTGATTGATTATCCTCGTGTCTGAGGATCTGACGATACAGTCGGCTTTGGCGTTGTCGCAGCTATCACCGACCAATCCCATTGAAGTGCTTACACTGGATTGCCTGGAACGAATTCTAAAGAGCGCCGAAGGGTTTACTTACCCTTAGTCAGGAACATAGGGCAACATGATCGATCACACTTTTCCCCTCGTTGAGGTTGAAGGCAGCGCTTACGAGATGGGATATCAGCACGGCGCCCAGGCCGCCGATCTGGTACAGCGCTACTTGCTCTGGATCGAGAGATTAACGGGCAAATCCCGGGACGTTTTGTGCCGTAATGCGATGGATTTCTGGCCGTTGATCGAGCATCTGAGTACAGAATATGCCGAAGAGGTAAGGGGGCTGGCGTCCGGTGCGGAAATCAGTCTGGAAGAAGCCGTACTGTGCCAGGTCCGTGCCGAAGCCGCACAGAAGCCGGTCGGTGCCTGCACTGCCTTTGCGTTGACACGGTCGGCGACGGCGGATGGGAAAACGCTGGCCGGACAGAACCAGGACCTCGAGCCGGAATACGCCGACGTCGCGATACTGCTACGCGTCAACCCCAGCGATGGCCGTCCACGGGCGTTGATGTTCACTTTCGCCGGGCAGCTGGGCTATGCCGGGATGAACGAATACGGCGTTTCCCATTTTGCCAATGCGCTGTATGGTTTTACCTGGCAGATGGGGCTGCCCCATTACCCGCTCAAGCGTCTGATACTGGAGCAACGGACGGCTGAAGACTGTGTGGCGCTGCTGGCGAAGAACCGCACTTGCTCCGCCGCCAACGTGCTGATATGCGATGGACGGGGACACATCGGTTCCGTGGAAGTGCGGCCCGAGGGGATCGCCTTGTACCAGGACGCGCACCCGGATGCGTGCCTGCATACGAACCACTATCTGACATCCCCGTTTATCGAACACGAGTCCGGCTATCTGCCTGATTCCTGTCCGCGTCTGGACCGCATTCGAGTCCTGGTCCAGGAACAGTGGGGTATGATCACCGTGGATACGTTAAAGCAGATGCTAGCCGATCACGAAAACGACCCGGGGGGCATATGCAGGCACGGTGCCGTCCAGATGCACTCGATTTCCGGATATATAGCCGAACCGGAAAAACGTATCCTGCATGTACGCCGCGGGCATGGCTGCCTGGGTGCGTGGACGGCATATGAAGTGTGAGATTCTATGAAGTTTGAGCAAGTGGAGATCGGTACGCTTCCTCAACAAGCATTGGAACACGGTTACTCACATCCAACGCAGCCGCCAGGCGAACATCCCGTTCGAATCCCCGTCCGACTAACTCTCTCCCCGAACTCGATTCGCTTAGGATCGATTCCAACTTACCTTTAAACTCCTTGAAAACCGCGACCGCGGATACGGCTTCGGGCGAGCGGGATCCTTTCAGTGCATGGATGATGGCTCCCGCTCCGACCAGGTCTTCGATGGCGGGCCTCATGGTTTGCTGTTCTTTCCAGCGTTCGCCCGCGGGGATGATGCTGATCCCCGTACCGTATTGCTGCAGCTTGTTGGCCAGGACGGAAGCGTTTCTGAGGCACCCGGCGAATGTCGGCACGTTGCCTGTCGAAAGAGAGAGCGCAGAGCCGTTGGGCGAGGGCAGAACCAGGGAGGTACCCGGGGGGATGTCTACGAGGGACGAGGGGGCCAGCGAATAACCGCCGCCTTCATATTCCCGGTTAAAGTTGGCCATGATAGCGTTACGGGCCCTGGCGTACTCGGCCGCGGTACGATCCTTGCACCGGTAAGGGTATACCATCGCGCCGTTTTCCACCGCGATGTCTACACACGTGGAGAACGACAGGACGTCCACGATGACGATCGCGTGGCTGCCTGGCAGCAGTTCCGAAAGCCCTTCAGCACCCCATTCACACCGTATATCATAGTCTTTCTGGTCATAGTACATGAAATACTCCTGAGCACTCCGCGAAGTTGTTGTTTTCTGTCTGCCTAACGTAAAGGTGAATTATAACCAATGATCACATTGCTTCTCCGGTGTCATTCTAAATGAAACGGCCCTGCTGTATGGGTAGCAGGGCCGTTTGTTTAATAGATCCGGGAATTGCATACAATAATTACTATTCAGCATTGAACTACTTGATATTTCGTGTTTTCAAAATGTGGGACGTTTACCTAAATCAACTGGCACTTGGTATCGTGGTCTAGCGATAGGATGCCCCGGAGACGAAGGCTCAAGAAAAGTAACTGAATAGTAGAAATCATCTAAAGCAATAAACTTGCCGTTTTGTTCTGCCCAATGGCGTATAGCACTCGCACAACTATGTTGCCACGATAACACTTCGAATTTCCATCCCTTTCTGTGCATTCGTTCTAGGGTACTGTGAAACCCCTGTCCTTCTTGATAACCAGCCCCATCGCCTGTCAATAACACAACGATACCTGGATCTCCGTTGTAATCGACAGTGTCTTCTAACATCCTCAATTGTAAAAGTCGATCCGGCACTTCTTGTTCAGAACGCCAAGGTTCTCCCCTGTCGAAAAGGTCCACAATTACACCTTGATTCTCTATTCGATTCCAAAGTTGCCTTAATTCTGGAGGCACAGAACCAACTGCGTAGGCCTTTTCTATCGGCCTGTCGGCATGTGCTAGATGTAGGATATTTTCAAAATGTACTCTCACTCGCATACGCACATCGGGCTCGGTCTCGTTTATTTCTGCAAGGCGGCGCGCTTCAATAAAGATGTTCGAGTTGTCCCAATAGATAAAAACACCGCTCATTTAAAACTCCAGTAAGTGAACTAATCTTCCCGTACAATCGTAACCTGTTTCCCGATGGCTTTGGCGGCTTTTTCCGGCGTGCCGTCGAGGCGAATCACTTCTTCCATCTCCGCCTTGGAAGGCTGATAACGGCTGGGCTTTAGCTTCACCGTCGGTCGTGGCGATACTGGATGCGGCTTTCTTTGAGATTTAGTTTTCCGGGGCATGGTGGTCCCTCGATTCCCGTATGAGTTCAGAATCAATGTTCATCATGGCGGCCACTATGAACTCGGGGCGGTGGAGATTCTTCTTCAACTCTTCGGCGAAGTGTCTGGTTATGGTTTCAGTAGCAAGGTATCCTTTTCGCAATTCTTCGATTGTGCCCTCCATGCGCGGTCCTTGCTAAGCGGATTCGAAACGACATAACGAATCATGAAGGTACACTTAAGTCGGGTATTGTCAACAAATTACCATCCGATACCCCGTCTATTCCTGTCTCTATATTTCAAATAACAACAAATAGTATTAAAAGCACAAGCACAAACTGGGGTATGTATATTTGAGTAATCAATGTCAAAAATGGGGCCTCGGTTAAGGGATCATAACTCCCGACCACCCACGGCCAGATTCCACCTGCACCGCAGAGTGCCAAGGGCCTATTTTGTTTATGTGTTTTGGGCAATCAGTGGGAGACTTGAATCAGGGGCAGCGGTATTTGTGGAGGGATGGGGGGTAGGGGGAGTTCCCATGATGATACTACGTGGATTTCCGCTATTTGTGCGAATCTAATCATACCATTATCGTCTGTATAAATCGTTTCAACTTCCTCAACTTTCCCTGTTGCAACTATCTGCCGGTCCAACTTGACTTTTTGCCAAGGGGCTTGATCCGGGGTCATTCCATCTCTTCTGTCTCCTCGATCAATTGCGTCTTTTGTCATTATTGCAAGTTCGACTGCAGCACGACGATCAAATGGAATGATTTTGAAAACTGAATTTCGGTGGAAGTTTGCCATATATTCGTGGCCAGCTTCACCAGACCGCACTAAAAGTTCACTTAGTGCTGGAGTGGGGATTACAATCTTTGATCTCGCCACCGTTAGTTTTTCGACTAAGAGTTTAATACGCGTCGAGTATTTCTCTACTGGCTCACTAGTCTGGGGGTTTTCGGGCGGTCGAATGTCAGGGTGAATGAGCGGAAGGAGAAATGTAGTGTCGAACAAAACCATGGCGATCTCCTATTCACCTTCTCTTAACTTCTTAAGCTCGTCCCACGGATTGTCCATTATATTCCACTCAGACCCTTCTATTCCACGCAACTTTTCCACGACGTCGGTTAGTTTTTGGGTTTCCAGCGTCTCAAATTTGTCAATCTTGAATCTTGCCAATTCCCATTTACCTCTTTCGTCTCTGTACCATCGCCCGCCGCCGTATACTCTGATTTCTTTGTACAAAACATGACCAAGTTCTGTCGCAGTACTTCTATCTGCCCCAACATATACAGTCTTATTCCGATCTAACATTATTCCTATTGAAACGGTTTCCCCTCTACCTCCCACTTTAAAAACCATTCCTTCTATAGTTCCTTGTTCGTAAAAAGGCAAAAATGTAATTTTACTTTCTTCTCCTGCCCCAGGAAAGTAAAGTAGGTCATCCCCGCGTTCATTGATTAAGTTACCCGACGTTTTATCATCTTTGAGCAGCTTGTTCAAGTTTTCAAATGGCTTCCGGACACTAATATCACTGTCCATGGTTTTTATGGAATGTATGCGGTCTATAACATTTGGAATTTCATCTTCATCTATTTGATGAACAATTACTGTACTACCTTCCTCCAGCCCGCTTAGATGGGTATGCTCAATACTCCCAATTATCTGGGATAACTCCGCTATGTATTTTGACATTCTGAGCATGGGGATGCTGTCAGGATGGAGTAAATCAATCTTAAATTTGTACTCTCTTAAACTCATGACATAACCCAGTTTGACATAGCGGGTTGAAAAAGATCCCAAGTTAAATTTAAGACCCGCCGAGTGTCCTCCATATCCGCGCCTTCATTGTAGTAAGCGAACCGACCATAATTGGGGCGTGAGGGTACACATAATTTGGGTATTGTCAACCATTAAGCAAACTTCTGAAATTTTCTTTTATCTGATCAAGTCCGTAAAGAAATGATTCGTTGTCAATATTTTGCGGACCTTCAGTTAGAACTGAATCAGCACTAATGTTCATTTTGGTAATAATCTCAATAAATCGTTCCTTGCTTTCCTGATTACTTGCTATGGCTTCAACGACCATGATCTGGGATGCCAACAAAGTTGCGATCTTCCCTTCAATTATCGATCTGAATGATCTCCACTCTTCCATTGTTAGTGTTGTTTCCCTTTCCATCTGATTCCTCCATTTAAAAGACTCACGCGAAATTGTTTTCCGCTATACTTAACACCCGCCATTAGACAAAAGTCAATAAGAATCAACCAACTGGTTGATTCTTAACCGTGCAGTCATAAACCTGCTATTATCAACATTACGCGGGAGGCGATCGTGGGGCGGAACCTTGCCATATTGGTAATACTTGCCTTACTGGTCTTATCTTTCATATCATGTCGGACAGAACCAGATACACCGCTAGGTCCAGAGGTGCAAGCGGCTAAAACATTGGTAATTACATCGCAAAGTAAACATTGTAACTGCCCGGCCTATTCATCATACGAACCTCCGTACTCATGATGCAAATTCCCAAATCTTGTTCTCAACTCCTCCTTGAGCGTCTTTTGATATGCATTATCCGAATCTCTGGGCGACCCAATATAGTTTTTTACGGTTTTTAAAATATCAGGCATCTTATGTCGAAGGGATGGCTCCGCCCCGATCATTTCCGCAATGACACCCATAGTTACCGCAGTCACAGCATCAAGTTTCGCGTTGTTGATTTCATGTTCTTCATCGGTCATTCTAATCCTCCTTTTTCCGTTTCATGTATTCCCATTCCTCTGGCGGTGGCGTGTTTGCCACTGCGCGGGCAAGTTCTTCCGGTGTAGCAGGAATAGGCGGTGGCAAGGGAAACTCTACTGGCCGTCCACGTGGACGGGTTGCTGGCGGACTGCCAACTACTTCCTCTTTCTTCGACTTGCGTTTTCGCTTTGCCATGTTTGCGTCTCCTTATTGTTGCCCGTTCATATACCCAAGTTTCTTATTCATCCTTCGCAGTCCACCCAAAGTATAAATATTGCTTTTCAACTTGTTGCACGGCCCACACAACAGAACGCGATTGGATATGTGATTTATACCACCATCAGCGCGGGGCGTGTTGTGGTCAAGTTCAAGGTAACGTGAATCATCGAAAACACGGTCGCAACCTTGACATCTGGAACCATGTTGGTCCAGTAAGTGTTCGTACATTTGATGGCGTGTGTACTTAGGCCCTTCCGGTTCTTTCACCAGTACCTTCGGACGAAGGTATGGCACTGCATATTCACCATCGTCTGTTCGTTCAGGTGGTTCATCCGTAAATGTAAGAAAACCGTGCAAGGGCAGTATATCCTGCGACTTGCCGACCATACCTAACAATGCTTCTTGTTGTAATCGGTTAGTCACTACTTCCGCTGCCTTTTCCCACAGGTCTATTCCTACCCAACGTCTACCGAGTTTCTCGGCAGCCACCAACGTAGTAGCACATCCAGCGAATGGATCCAACACGATATCGCCTTCGTTGCTTGATGCCTGGATTATACGTTCATATAAAGCGAGCGGTTTTTGAGTAGGATAACCAGTGCGTTCCTTTGCCGATGGTGCAATGAAGGGTATTTGCCAAACATCGTTTTCCGATACGCCCTTCTCGTCGATTTTCCCGTCGCTCACAAGGACCGGTTCGTATCCCGCTTTGAACCGATGCAATACACCTTGTTTTTTACGGTCAACCGACCCAGAAGTGTATTCGGTATATAGTTGATTCCAGGTATATGTGTCGGTCTTTGTGTAAAAGTATACTAAGTCGTGTAGACTTTGAAATCGTTTTGCTTTCCCCGTCCATCTTCTGTAATGCCACACAATTTCATTACGGAAGTTCTTACGCCCAAATACCGCATCCATGAGTTCTTTCAAGTAGTGCCCAGCTGTCGGATCACAATGGAGATAGATCGAACCCGTAGGTTTCAATAATCGGCGCATGGCAATCAATCTAACCGCCATGAAGCACAGAAACGCACCCATATCATCCCCGTAACTGGAACGCGAACCTTGTATAACGTTAATAACGTGCGGGTAATCGTCTCTAATCTGGTCCACCCATTCTTCATGTACATCCTTTTCCCACGACCAACGATCCTGAAACTTCGCCCCGGACGCTAAAGAATCCGGCGTAGCATGGAAATCCTTGCCCTTGTTGAATGGTGGATCGGTTGCTATCAAGTCCACAGATTCAGAATTCATGGACCGCATGTATTTCAGGTTATCGCCATGAAACAAAGTGATGTTACCCCGTTTTCGTGGACGGTTTACGGTTTGGGATTCAGGCAGTTTTCTTGAACCTCCTTTCGAAGTTCATGGGTGAGAGGTATCCAAGGGAAGAGTGTCTTCTCCGGGTGTTGTAGAAGCCCTCGATGTATTGGAACAGGGCGAGTCTGGCGTCGGCCCTGGTGGTAAAGCGCCTGCGATCGAGCAGTTCGCATTCCAGGCTGGCGAAGAAGCTCTCGCACAGCGCGTTGTCGTAGCAGTCGCCGACCGAACCCATTGAGGGTCTGACCCCGGCCTGTCTGCATCTTTTGCCGAAGGCCACCGAGGTGTACTGCGATCCCTGGTCGCTGTGGTGGATCACCGCGTGGGGTCTGCGCATTCCAAGGGCCATGTCGAGGGCGTCTGTGACCAGTTCGCTTCGCAGGTGGTTGGCCATGGACCAGCCGACGACGCGACGGCTGAAGGCGTCTATGACCACCGAGAGATAGAGGAAGCCCGCATGGGTAGGCACGTAAGTGATGTCGGCGACCCACAGCCGATCCCTGACAGGAGCGCTGAAGTCCCGGTTGACCAGGTCCGGCGCCTTCTTGCTTTCTTCGGATCGCCAGGTGGTGCGCACGGCTCTGCGGCGTGATACTCCACTGATAGCGGCCATGCGCATCAGGCGGGCAACGCGTTTTCGTCCTGCGCGTATGCCCGACGCGCGCAGTTCGGCATGGATGCGCGGCGCGCCGTAGGTACCGTAGGAGCATTGATGGATCGAGCGGATCCTGCTAAGAAGCATAGCATCCTCTCTGGTCCTCTTGGAGACCACCCGCCTGAGCCAGACGTAGTAGCCGCTGGGGGAGACATCCAGCAGACCGCACATCCGGCGAATAGGATAGGAGGCCTGGCTTGCCTTTATGAACGAGAAGACTCGGGTGGGGTCTCGGTCTCCCGGGCGAACCAGGCCGCGGCTTTTGCCAGGATCTCTCGATCCATCCTGAGCTGTCTGTTCTCACGGCGCAGACGACGCAGTTCGGCCCGTTCTTCGGTAGTCAGGCCGTCTTCACGCCTGCCTTGATCCAGGTCGTCCTGCTTGACCCAGTTGCGGATGGCTTGTGCGGTGGGCTCGAACTCCTTGGCCAGCGCTTCGGGACTGCGGCCGGAGCGAACGAGATCGACCATCTGCTGGCGAAAGGCCGCTGGATAGGGGGCACGGGATCTGGGCATGTCACGCTCCTTTCAACACAAGAAGTTACATGTCCACTAAACCGGGTCAACTCCAAAGTACGGTTTGCCCAATTAGGCGTTCCCACTACAAACTCCTTACGATGATCTTGGGTAAACAGGTGGTCTGAATAATAGTCCCCCGATGGCCCTTTGGCTAATCTGTGGGTAGGACAATGCGTTATCGGAATCGCCATCAATCAGGAGTTTGCATTCGAGTTCTTTTTCGTCCCACTGTGGTGTTACGGTAAACATCACCTTCGACCGGCGTTTTACCTCGATACACTTATCTTGGAGAGTCTGTAACATGTTTTGTGTAACTGGCAATAGCTTGTATCTTGCTCACAAGGAGGAAGTGCTATGGCCAGAGAAAGAAAACCCTCAAGTAAGATCGACCGTCTTTTGGATGAGCTCATGGAAGACGGGGTGGACGCCGAGGACCTCTTCGGCGAAGACGGCCTGCTCAAGCGCATGAAGAAGCGCATGGCCGAACGGATCCTGGAAACCGAGCTCACCGATCATCTCGGCTACGAGAAGCATGCCCCCGATGGCAGGAACCGCGGCAACAGTCGCAACGGCAAGACCACCAAGACGCTCAAGGACGACAAGGGCGATCTGCCGGTAGAGATCCCCCGGGACCGCGAGGGCTCCTTCGATCCCAAGCTGATCCGTAAGTATCAGACCCGTTGGCCGGATTTCGACGACAAGATCATCTCCATGTACGCAAGGGGCATGAGCACCCGCGATATCCAGGGCCATATCGAAGATCTCTACGGAGTGGCCATCTCGCCCGAACTGGTCTCGCGGATCACCGACACCGTAACCGACGAGGTCCTGGCCTGGCAGTCGCGGCCTCTGGACCCGGTCTATCCTATCCTGTTCCTGGATGCCTTGTTCGTCAAGGTGCGTGATAGCGGCAGCGTACGGAACAAGGCGGTCTACCTGGCCCTGGGCGTTAACCTCCACGGCGACAAGGAACTCCTGGGCCTCTGGATCGAGCAGAACGAAGGGGCAAAGTTCTGGCTCCACGTACTGACCGAACTGAAGAACCGGGGCGTTGCCGATATCTTCATCGCCTGCTGCGACGGGCTCTCTGGCTTTCCGCAGGCCATAGAGACGGTGTATCCCAGGACCCAGGTGCAACTCTGCATCGTACACATGGTGCGTAACAGCCTGACCTACGTCTCCTGGAAACACCGTAAGCAGGTGGCCAAGGATCTCCGGGCGATATACCAAGCCGCTACCTTGGAGCAGGCCGAGGCCGCGCTGGATCGCTTCGCAGAACACTGGGATAAGCAATATCCCACGATCAGCCGGCTATGGCGCAGACATTGGGACCATCTGACCCCGTTCTTCGCCTTCCCACAGGAAATCAGGAAGGTCATCTATACCACCAATGCCATCGAATCCATGAACCGGGGACTGCGCAAGATCATCAAGACCAAAGGCGCTTTCCCCACAGACGAGGCGACCAGGAAACTGCTCTACCTGGCCCTGCTCAATCTGTCCCGAAGGTGGACCCGGCCCATTGTCCACTGGACGGCCGCCATCAACCAGTTCGTCATCATGTACGAAGACAGAGTGCCCATCACATGAAACAGTCAGTTACACAAAATCCGTGACAGACCCATCTTGGAGTTTTATAGCGACATAATCCTTTTCCCCGTATTCAGTAACGGGTTCCACAACCGTTTGTTCGCCTTCTTTGACCTTGAAGCATGGTTCGCCAATGGATTCATTATATATCTTAACATCGTATATTATTGCATCCACAAGGCTATCATATACGGCCTTCATCGTGCAATTCAGGCGCGCCTTGACCCAATCCTTTTGCTTGCGTTTCTGTTCTTTCCGTTCTTCGGGTGTCATGTTCCCTTGCCTCCTCTATGCAACCAAGTCTTTATACTTTAGTTCCTTGTTTTCCAAACCCATTACAATTGAACGTAACTGATCCATCGTACCAAGTTCGCGGTCGTTGTGCCTACCTGAAAACTCGTTTACGTACCGGTGCAGGTGTTTGTCGCTCATCTTGTGGTACGTACCATGATAACCACGTTTGAACATTGACCAATGCGCTTCAACTGCATTTGTGGTTGCCCCGGTTTCACTTACATATACCCCCTGCGAGTGCATTACTGTGTCGTGTTCGTAACCCTGCATACCAGTATAGGCTTTCGCTTCATCCGTGTAAACGGTTGCACCGGGTTTTGCGGTTTTATTAACGAAACCCTTCAACGTATCGCCAGTGGTGTCTTCCACTACTTCGGCGTGTACCTGCCCTGTTGCGTGATCCACCGCGCCAGCGACTACCGCCTTGCCACTTCCACCCCCGCCCGGGTGCGTCTTCTTATCCTTGTGCTTGTTCTTTTCCACCCCGCCGATATAGGTTTCATCGACTGCAACCGGACCGTCAAAAGGCGTTTTGCTACGATCCCACGTTTCCCGTAGTCTGTGTGCCAAGTGCCATGCTGTTCGTTGCGTGGTATCCAGATCGCGGTGCAACTTCATACTGGACGTTCCCTTAATGCCTGTGGTCATCAGGTACATGGCTAACACGATTGTCCTGAATCCCAACTTGGAAGACCGCAACGCCGTGCCTGTCCTCGGTGAAAAGAACTTACGGCAGTCCCGGCAATGGTACGGCATTTTAGGATGTTTGGCCTTTTCGTTGATTCGGTCGCTTCCACAGTGGGTGCAACGAATACCATCCGGCCAACGGGTATTTACAAACCATTCCTGCGCCGTCTTGTCATCCGGGAACAGGTTGAAAAACTCAATCAGGGATATACCGTCTCTCCAATTCTTGCCGGGTGCTTTCTTTACCATTATACTCTCCTTGTTCGTCGTTATCGTTTATTTATAACATAAAGATAAACAAATCACAACGATAAGTCAAGGGGTTTTGTTTATTTTTATGTAAAAATTGGAGGTTTTTGTGAAATACCTGATTAGTTATGACTTGAGAAACCCTGACAGAGATTACCAGAAATTATATGATAAACTCGACCAACTTGACGCAGTTGGTTTATTGGGTTCTGTATGGATCGTTGATGTTGATGAAAAATCCGCCGAACGTGTATTGGAACGATTACGTAGATTCATCGATAAGAACGATAGACTTTTGATCGTCCGATTCGTCAAGAACAATCTTGCCGGTTGGAATCTCACCGGCAGGCTCGATGTACCTAATACTTCTGACAACCCTTAACAATGCCGTTTTTTCTTCTTGGGATTCAGGTTTTATATGAAGCCCATCTTGCCACCAGTAAACTTTCATCTTACACCACCATTCGGAAGGTCGACTGAAAATGAGAACATGTATTGATTGCCATTTCCTTGCAAAAGTTCTTGTTCATAAAGATGGCCATGAAAACGATTTTTCATGGGATGACAACGAGAGGTCCAATGGGTGGATACTGATGGATAGATATGTGCCGGAATGCCACAGGAAGATTTGGAGCATGAGATTAGACCCTTTGTTGGCTTATGGCAACGAAGTCCAAAAGAATCGGAATAAATGCAGGTTCTTTTTTCCATATTCTCGGGGAATGTCATTCCCATCTGCAAAGGAGTTACTTGAAATCGAACAAACCAGCCGTAGAACTAAAATCACCATAATTGGCATCGTGATAGCAGGGTTAATCGGCATTGTTGGTTGGTTTTTGTGAACAACTTGCACTTCGATAGCTAACTTATACTTGTATCCGATGGGGCCTTGTCCTGCCATCTGATTGTGGTAGCCAATCATGGTGGGACGGGAGTTATGCCCCTTGTAGGCCCCATCGGTCAATGTTTACCTTTCGATGTAATTACCAAAACATTGATGGACAGTGTCAGGTCGTTGACACCTGGACAGCAGGCTACGTATTGGCGCTTCCAGCATTGGACTAAACAGCAAGCTCGTCTAGACAGTCTCGCCGCAATCAGTGAAGAAAAAAGCGCGAAAGATTCCCGGTGGCGGTCGATAGGTTATAGAGATGAGTTCGGTGATTACTCTGGCGAAGGCGCTATAAGTCCAACTGTTAATCCTGTTTATATAATGTCATCACCCTACGGTGATGTACAGGCTACGATATACGTTGATTGTAACCGTGCCTGGGTAAGATTTGACGATTCGCCAAATCTTACCGATGGCGTCACATCCAGTGGATATAACAGCTACTGGGTTAACGCTCGAGTTTATTACCGGTCGGCTGGTGAATGGCGCGTGACGCAGAACTGGGGGTCTGATGACGTGGTATTTGAAGACGCAAGCAGGGCTATAGGCACCTTCGCCGCTGGGGAAACTGTTTCAATATCTTTCCCTTGGTATGGTGAGGGTAAAGTGGCTTTTACTTGGCCTTTGAATGGATCTTCGGAGATGATTCGATCAAGCTGTGATTGAAATGGAGCGATTTATAACGGGGAGGGATTCCTGAAGTACTTGATCAGTTATAACTTGCATGGCGATGAATCAGACCACGATATGGTGGCGGCCGAATTCAAGGCTCTGAAAAGGGCTACCCATGTACACGGATCACTCTGGTTGTATGAAACCAGAAACACTGAGCCCGACATAGAAGTATCCAAATCGCTAGTGAAACTTATTAAGCACTTCGAGGGCCTCGGCAATCGCCCTAGCATCCTCGTCGCTACGATTGACCTCGACACTAGTGTCATCAATGGCCCTGTACTCGAGCCTATCGACTAAGCGAATTACACTCCGCGAAAGGGTTTTAAGGGATTCACGTTCATCCAGACTGTCTGGTTTAATGTGTAGCCCACCCTGCCACCAGCATACCTGCCTGATATTACTCCAATAACGATAAGTTAGTCTATTTCAGCATCTTACATAATAAAACGCTGTTGACTTTATTTGTCAACAGCGTTTTATTGGAAAGGGCCGAAGGTTTTTAGCCTTACATGGTTGCCAGCGCTAGCAAGGGGGGAGTCCGGTTCTCCCAAGTGCCCATATACCATAGCATCAATCGGCCCTTGATTCTATTCCTAAATTATACAAGGACGAGCAGTATCGTCAATGTTTTTTCAAACTGAGATAGTGCCCAACGACTTTACTCATCTCGGACTAGTTGTTTATGGCTGTAGTTCGGCTCCATTTCTTTTAGCTGCTCATGAACGATATTCCCAATCGCTCGTTCAATCGCCTCACTGATTTTTGTTGGGATAGAACTCCCGCCTGACAAACCCATCGCTTGATGGATCTCTCTTCGAAACTCATATAGTGAGGATATGCGTTCCTTGCGTTCATCAGATAACGTACTCATCGCAGTCTCCCATCTCACATTTAACCGAGTTCTCGGGTTTTCTGTTTGCGTAGCGGGGCCCGCTTCGGGGCACCGCTTTCTGTTGGTCAATTTCGTCTTCGGAGAGCTGCGGCTGTGCGCTTGGCGAATAAAATCCCTTCGTTCATCTTGCGAGCCGTAGATACCGAAGACAATCCCTGAGAGAATGGCATCATGTGCGCTGGATCGCGGTTCATTATCACAGCCGAAGCGAACGTGTGTTCCGCCGCAATGATATCGTCGATCACTTCTGAAACATCGTTACCTAAACGTGCGTATGCCTTTTCAACAGCCCGCGACACTTCGATAATACTCCCGACACCGATTGCATCGCCGATATCTAAATCCATATCTCTCAATACTTTAGCGCTTGACTCAAGGCTGGAACCACTGTATTTTGCTTTCATGATGATACCTCCATCATCGCTAGGCGGCTGACCACCGCCGAACCTGAAACCCAGAAGTAGACGCTTCTGGGTTTCGTTTTGATCTCTACCGTAATTAATCGCGGAAAAGCTCGAGCGTCAATCGGTTTCTACAATTTCAGAGTCAGCTGGCCGTGCTCTTCGTTTGAAACCAGATCTTCGTACTTCAACCGCTTCCCCGCCATTCCCATGGCGACCAGTCCCATCCTGTCAATTACATCCAGATTACGTTCGTTATACCTTCCGATGAATTCGCATACGTAGCGGTTGAGGTGCTTCGATCTGATATGGTGGAACGTACCCTAGTGTGCCTGCTTGATCAGGCACCAGAAACTCTCGATCCCGTTCGTATGCACCTCACCGTCCACATATTCACTGGAGGAGTGCTTCACGGAATTGTGGTCGAAGCCGGTCATCCCGTTGTACATAGTAGCATCATCGGTGTAGACGATAGCGCCGGGGCGTGCTACCTTATGCACGAAACCCTGTAAAGCAGTCGCCTTGGTGGACAATGTCACCTCAGCCGTGACTTGGCCAGTCGCTCTGTCTTTGGCCCCGACCACGGCGGTCTTCCCGACTACACCACTTCCTGCACGTAGCTTCTTATTCGAGTGTTTGTTCTTCTTCAGTCCGCCGACGTAGGTCTCGTCGACCTCTATCGGTCCATCGAACTGTACGGTTTCGGATATCATCGACTCCCGGATCCGGTGGCCCAGATGCCACGCCGCTTTCTGAGATATCCCCAGATCGCGATGCAGTTTCAGGCTCGATACGCCCTTTGGGTTCGTCATGATTATGTGGATGGCGAATACCCAGGTCTGGAACGGCAGGTTGGAGTCTGCCATGACCGACCCTGTTCTAATTGAAAACATCTTCTTCGCCGGGCAGTCGCGGCACCGGTGCGTCATCGTCACGTGCTTGATCCCGGACTGAACGTTGAACGATCCGCAGTGCGGGCAGTACGGGCCGTTCGGCCATATCTGCTGCACCATCCATTCAAGGGCTGAATCGTTGTTGGGAAACAGCTTGACCAATTCGGGGATCGATATAGGTTTCGGAGGGCGTGTAGGCTGGTTGTCTATCGTGGGATCTTCCCTGCAAATTAGGTTCTTTAAAATTAACACTACCAATATGCAGAGAGGACCGGATTAAATCAGGTTCAAAATGTGATTATTGGTTATAATTCCCACGTAAAGGATGACGATGGTGGAATACAACAATCATCGAAGCGGTTCGATCAACAAAGTGGAACGGATAGGGAATACCGTTCGCCGGCCCGTGCACCGATGGACGCCCGCCGTACACGGACTGTTCAGGCACCTGGAAGAGATCGATTTCAAGGGTGTACCCCGTCTACTGGGCGTAGATGGTGAACATGAAGTTCTTACGTTTATCCAAGGCGAAGCAGGACTAAGACCCTGGATGGAGGTTTTAAAGACAGACCTAGCGATTGAGCAATTCGCAGGATTCCTCAGATCGTACCATCTCGCGGTGGAGGATTACATTCCGCCCAAAGATACTGAATGGTACGTGCCGGGATTAAAATGGCGTCCTGGCCTGATCATTCGCCACGGGGATCTTGGCCCCTGGAATACGGTCTGGCACGATGGAGACTTAACGGGTGTGATCGACTGGGACTTCGCCGAGCCGGGAGAACCCATTCAGGACCTGGCCCAGGTTGCCTGGTACCTGGTTCCCCTACGAGGCTGGGATTATTGGAAGAAGGTGGGATCTGACCATCCGCTCGACCTGCGAAAACGCCTGAAGATACTTTGCGACAGCTATGGCAGTGTCGATCCCGTCAGTGTGATTGACTCCTTGATCGAACTTCAGGAAATTGAAACTGACAGGATATCGGCCCTGGGGGCATCGGGTATCGATCCCTGGAAACTGTTCAGAAAGAGAGGAGATTCCGAGGAAATCGGGCGAGAGAAAGCGTGGCTCGAAGCGGAATACAGGAATCTCGTTTGAATCGATGCTATTACGACCAACTGATGCCATCGGACAGGTCGGCCGGTTTGTTTCAGCTTACGGCTAGTCCACCGATCTGAGCGTGAAAGTTTCCCTGCCATCCAGTCCAGCCACCACCGGGTACGTCTTCTCCCGCGGTTTACCGTCCGGCGGGAGGTAACGCACATGGGGTGAAAAATAGGCGTAAAGAGCCGTGTTCCGGGAATGAGGGGACTTGTTGGGCCCCGACCCGTGCACCATGAGACTGTGGAAAAAGAGCGCGCTCCCTGCCTTCAGCGGCACGTCGATCTGCTGCGCCTCCTGCCCTTCGTTTTCGTACTCCAATTCCTTGTCCTGTGCCTGCGCAATCAATCCCCAGTCCCTCAATCCCCACTTGTGACTCCGCGGTATGACATTGAAACAGCCGTTCTCAGTCGTGGCGTCATTCAGGGCGATGCTGACCGTTACGAGCGTGGGGGGATCGATGGGCCAGTAGGCCGAGTCCTGGTGAGGCGCGTGGGCTGAACCGTGGAAAGCGGGTTTGAGCATCAAGGTACTTCGGAACAACAGCAGATCCGGCCCGAGTAACCCACCCAGTACCCGCAGCAGATTCGGATGGTTCGCGAGATTACGAAAGACGTCCGAGATGTCCCTCGTGCCTTCGATTTTCCGCAGCACGGGAAGGCCGTCGGGACGGTTGGCCCCTTCAGCGTATGGTTCACGCTGAAACTGTCCGAATGCCGGATCGCCCGCGGTTTCCAGATCTGCTGAGACCCGGTGCAATCGTTCGATTTCCTCCTGGCACGCGGCCAGTTCATCTCTCGTCATCACGTCTTCGACGACCAGGTATCCTTCTTCTTCGAAAAAAGCCATACGGTCTTCCAGGCTCATCATCGTACCATCTCCTCCAGGATCACCGCGCTATCAGCCCGCTTTCATTTTACTGCCACGTCCCTCAGTCGGCTGGTCTGTCGATCTGTAAGTCTGCCGGTGTACTACGTCGGCAATGGACATTTCTATGCCGGTTTATTTCTAAATATCTGCTGAAACCGGGCCTTCGCCGGTTCGTACAACCAGTACGCTAGCGCCGAAAGACCGGCGACGTCGCAGAGAAACACGGGCACACGATAAACCGCCACTTCATCATAGCGGAGTACAGCGCCGGTGGCACCCATGGCGACAACAACGAAGGAGAAGGCCACCAGCCACCTGGCGTGCCGGTGCGCAACCATCGGGGCGGCCAGGATACCGAGCAGGGCTACATGGAAGATAATGAACCCGGCATATCCGTTTCTCGACGCCTGGGCAATCTCCCATTCATACCTGAAATGCCACACCATCAAGACGTGGGTGAAAACGATAAGCGCGACCGGTAACATATACTCCCGCCGGTGGCGGTTCACCGCGACGAGGCCCATGTTGACCGTCAATCCCACGTAGCCCGTTATGGCGGCAAGAAAGGTGAAGAACTCAATATTCACCGTATTCAAAGTCCCTTCCATTCTCATGAAATCGCAATCAAAATCTGCACAGACCGCACACGTTTCACATTTTGATGGATCTTTTTTTGATTTTACTACGTCTAACAGGGTAGTACAAGAGCAGGCATCGAAAACACGTGACGAGATCACGACCACGATCGATTGCCTGCAATGGTTATAAGATTCGATATGACTCCGGCGCCCCGCGGGAGCATATCCAATCCTTCAGCGACGGCATACCTTTCCGCTTCCAACGCGGTCTCCCATATGCCGTCGCTTTCTTTTGCTTACACTATTCGCATGGCCCACGACCTGGCGCCGGGAAGGGTCAATCCTTCTTGGCTGGCCCACATGGAGAGCACATCCCAACCTTCCTGCGCCCGCCCGCTGTGGGCGTCCATGGGCCGGCTGTTGCTGCGTCCGCGCACCTGCCTAATGTACCGTCTGTTGTTGTTTAATTCGATGGTCAGCACGTTGCGCGTGGCGCCAGATCCCAGGTATTCGACCTTCATGGACCAGATGGACTTGGTACCATTGGCGCATGAGTTGATGTACGATGCCACGCAGTGCTTCATGGCCTTGCCCTCGTACGACAGGTCGCGACCGCAGAGTATCTCTTCAATCCTCCAGGTACGTATTTCGCCCGCCCGTTCGTCCTCGTCCACCCACGTAAAGCCTTTAATCCCGCAGGATTCCCACAGCCTGGGATTCCTGGCCTGGGTCCGGTTCAGCCCCCGGTGCCAGATTTCGACGCGCCGCAATAGGGATTCCGGTGTTCGCCCCTTCATGGTGAATGCCGGCTCGGGCGGATCGGACCGACGTGGACCACGTCGAGCATGGGGTTGTTCACGAAGAAGTGCAGCACTGAATCCCAGAATGTACCGTCGTCGAGGTGGCTGCCCAGCATCGAATCGCAGACCGCTTCAGCCAGCAGCTCATCACCGCCCATTCCGATCACCTGGGCCCAGCGCAGGGCCGTGTCCACGGTATAGTCCTGCGGCGCGGATACGGTGAATACATGAGCCATCCACTTGGTGAATTGCAGCGGAATCGTGGCCTTCCTGATGTTCTGTCCCCTGCCCACGTGAATGAACCAGTCCTGCTGTCTACGGCCTTTTTCGTTCAATCCAGCGAAAAAGGCGGTATCCATGCAGGCGGGCACGTCGTAGCTGGCCAGTAGATGGCGAACCAGCGCCCCAAACTGGCGACGGGCGTTGTGGCTGTCACTGTGCCAGTCTCCCACGGGCCGTATCCATTGGGTATGTCTTAACGCAATTGCGGCCAGCGCGTCCGGAAAGGTGTTCTCCGGAAGTGCACCGAACTGGGGTACTACCGGTTTCAAGTGGAAGAGCCGCCTGTTCTTTTCAATGCTGAGCAGCAACG
This sequence comes from bacterium, assembly GCA_965262815.1. Lineage (GTDB taxonomy): Bacteria > JAAXHH01 > JAAXHH01 > JAAXHH01 > JAAXHH01 > JAAXHH01. The sequence continues at coordinate 2,711,267 of OZ253560.1, forward strand.
TAAGAAACGCCGCCCTGTCGGCAGCATCGGCCATCGCCCGGTGCATGAGATGATGAACACGCAGCAGAATCGGACTCGTGAGGCCCTGTTCGTCGACCTGTCCATCGGCGATCCCTTTCAAGGTGTCCCTGCGCCGCCTTTTGTGCTGGCTGGCCGTCGACCTGGCGGCAAACTTCCGGTTACGCAGTAGCTGGTCAAGACGAATCTCCTGCTGCCGCTTCGTTTTACTCTTTTGAAGTCCATCCCCGAGACCGTTTTCCCGGCACCAAGCCTGGTAAGCCGCTACCGAGCCCAGGCCGAGGGCGGCGATATGGGTCTTTAGTTCGGATTCTTTCCGACGCTGGTCCGAGGTTCTCCGCGCCGCGGCCAGTTCCTTCTGCCGCTGGGCCAGGGTCTTGTTCAGCCGCGCATTAACCCCGTTCTCACGGCACCAGGACAGGTAGGCTTCAACCGTGTCCATGCGGAGCGAGCGGATGTGCCGCCGCATGGGAGCGCTCAGGCGCGGATCGGAATTCAGGTTGGGTCCAGGCATGGAGAATCGAGGGTTAGTGCAATGGCCCGGGTACAACCGATGGTATTTCCACCCTATTGCATGGGTTTAGCACACCGGTGTATAAACAATGTATATACAATGCGCTATTCTCGGTACAAATTCATCAGGATTTACAGTCGCCGCAACCTGTTTCACCCTATTCCGGTTGTTGTCAACCATCAGGGGATTTTGTACCCACTGGGTTTTCACCGCTCGAACGGGGCTGACAGGGCCACTTCACCCGGTTCCAGGCAAACTGTGTCGTTGCAGGCCTGATAGTAAACGGTCGCATACAGTCGCTTGCCTTCCACCAGGGTAGCGGGTTCCACGCCAATGCGGGCGCTAAGGCGTACCTCACCCCTATAAACTTCCAGCGTATCGTCGGCGAAGGAGAATCGCATGGTTTCTCCCGGCGGATACGTCACCGCGTCGACCGATATGGGCACGTCCGCGTTGAACGTCACGGCCGTGGCGATCAGTCCCGGCATGGAGGCCGGGTTGGCGTTGATATGCCATTCGTCCTCGACGAAAATCGATACCTTGACATCGAAAGAGTCCCCGCCCGCAGCATCAACTTCCATATGGGCCTCGACCTGCCCATTCTCGTCAATTTCCGCACCGTTCCCCTTTGCCCTGTTTCCAATGACCGCCTCGTCTATAAACACATTCATGGTGGCATCTCGATCATCGTCAGCGGCACGGTGCCGATTGAACACCCGCTCGCCGTAGAGATGATTCCGCAGGGCAAGGATCATGGAAGGGAACCGCCCCGGGGTTTCCTTCATCGAAGTGGCATAGGCATGAAACAGGCGCGAGGCCTGATCGCGGTACCGTGACTCACCAGTATGTCGCGCCAGTGAAAGCAGCGCGTGGGCGGCCATGGCATTGCCGGAGGCCCGGGCGCCGTCGTAGGGGCTGCGGATGCGGACGATCGATTCTTCCTCTCCGCTCGTGAAATAGTACCCGCCGGCCGCTGAATCCAGGAAAAGCTCGTCCATTCGGCCTACAAGCGATTCGGCCTCAGCGAGCCATCTGCGGTCTTCGGTGGCCTCGAACAGTCTGAGCAGACCCCGGGCCAGGTAGGCATAGTCCTCCTGGAACGCGTCGCGCCGGGTTTCCCCCTCACGGAATATCCGCCGAAGGCCGCCCTTGTCGTCCCGCAGCCGGTCAAGAATGAAACCTGCGGCCCGCGCTGCACCATCAACGTATAGCACGTTTTCCGTCACCAGACCCGCATAGGCGAAGGCGTCGATCATCTGACCGTTCCAGGCCGCGATCACCTTGGTGTCTGTCATCGGACGAATGCGTTTTGACCGAACCATTCTGAGATCTCTGCGCATTTCCTCAAGATCGGTGCTGGAACCTATGGAATCCGTCTCACCCCGGATATAAAGGACAGCACCCTCTGCTCCGCCTCCCCCGGCAACTTCCGGCATGGACGCGAGACCGTAGTACGAAAGGAAGGGGGCCGCGTCCGCTCCGAGCGTCTTCCTTATTTTCTCCTCGGTCCATAGGTAGTACAGGCCTTCCACGGCATCGGTCTCGGAATCCACGGCCGAATAGAACGCGCCTTCTTCGCCCGACATCTCCCGCTCGACATAGGCGAGCACGTCTTCGGCGACTGCCCGGTAGACGTCTCTATCGGTAACGGCGTAGGCCAGCAGGTAAACGCGGGCAAGATCCGCCTGGTTGTACAGCATCTTCTCGAAGTGGGGAATCCGCCAACCGGAATCCGTGGCATACCGGTGAAAGCCGCCGCCGACGTGGTCGTACATACCGCCGTTCATCATGGCGTCCAGGGTGTGGGTGGCCATGGACAGCAGGGTTTCATCGCCCGTCCGTTCGTATTCGGTCAACGCCAGCTCGAGGCGCATGGGCGGCGGAAACTTGGGGGCGGGGCCGAATCCCCCGTTTTCGGCGTCGTAGCGTGTTCTCAGATGGCTCAGCGCGCCGGCTACGATTGCCCCGTCGACGGCGGTGGAGCCCTCCTCGACGACCAGGTCATGCTGAAGCGTCCTGATCGCGCCGGTGATCCGCCCGGCCTGTTCGACCAGGTCATCGCGCCGGGAGTTCCAGGCCTCGTTCAACAGGTTTAAAATGCGGGGAAAACCCGGTCGCCCGGGCAGGTCCTCGGGGGGAAAGTACGTACCGGCGAAAAACGGCTCCAAGTCGGGGGTGAGGAAAACGGAATTGGGCCACCCGCCACCGCCCGTGACGAGCTGGGTGGCCGTCATGTAGATTTTGTCTATGTCCGGGCGTTCTTCGCGGTCCACCTTGACGTTGATGAAATGGGCGTTCATGAGGGCGGCGATATCCGGATTGGAGAAAACCTCCCGTTCCATAACGTGGCACCAGTAGCACGTCGAGTAGCCGACGGAGAGGAATATAGGCTTTGCTTCCCGGCGCGCGCGGCCGATCGCTTCCGCGCCCCAGGGATACCAGTCCACCGGATTGTGTGCGTGGCTTCGCAGGTAAGGGCTTATTTCGCCGGCCAATCGGTTCTGGGGCGGATCGGGCCGGGTATCGCAACCCGTCCCCACCGGTCCGGCAAGGAGGAGGCACAACAGTAGCAGGTAAATCCTGCGCCGCCGTGCCGCGTATGCGGGTTTAGGGAAATACATGGGTACGGCCCGCCATTTCGCCAGTCCGTATTCCATCGGTCCGTATGGGTGCGCGGAGGGTGGACGACCGGGGAAACCGGAACCGCTATATGTGTATTGCGGCGCCCTCCACTCCGGCGGCGGCCTCCATGACCAGTTCCGACAGCGTGGGATGGGCGTGGATGGTCTTGTGCAGTTCCTGGGTGGTCGATTCCAACGTGCGCGCGGTGCAGATTTCCGCGATCAGCTCCGTGGCGTCCGCCCCGATGATATGCGCCCCGAGAATCTCGCCGTACTTCGCGTCCGTGATCAGCTTGACCATGCCTTCCGTCTGTCCGACGGCCACGGCCTTGCCGCTGGAGAGATAGGGCATCCGGAACACCTTGATTTCACGCTGTTCGGCGGCCTGGGTCTCGGTCATGCCCACGCTGGCGACCTGGGGCTGACAGTAGGTACACCCGGGGATGTTGTCGCGATCGATGGGCGGCGAGGAATGGCCGGCAAGCCGTTCCACCAGGTTGATCCCTTCCGCCGAAGCCTTGTGGGCAAGGAGAGGCGGCCCGGTAACGTCGCCGATGGCGTAGACGCCGGGGACCGTCGTCCGACAGTGTTCGTCCACCTTGATGAAACCTCTGTCGATCTCGACGCCGAGCTCTTCCAGGCCGATATCCTCGACGTTCGCGTCGCGTCCTATGGCCAGCAGGGTGCGGTCGGCTTCCAGGGTCTCCGCTTCCCCGTTGACGGTAACGGTCACGGAAGTGCCGTCCGAACCCGATTCGGCCGATTCCACGCGCGCGCCGGTCTTGATACGGATACCCAGCTTGCCGAAGCTCTTTTCCAGCAACTCGCTGATTTCCTGGTCTTCCACGGGCAGCAGGTTGGGCAGCATCTCGACGATGGTGACCTCGGTCCCGTAAGCGGCATAGTAGTAGGCGAACTCCACGCCGATCGCGCCGCCTCCGATAATGGTCATGGAACCGGGCGGTTCTTTGATCAGCATGGCTTCGGTGCTGGTGATTATCCGCTCACCGTCCACCGGTACGGCGGGAATGGCCTTGGAGCGCGAACCCGTCGCGAGGATGATGGACCGGGCGTTGATGGCCTGCGTTTCACCCTGGTCATTGGTCACCTGAAGGGAATTGGCCGAATCCAGGCGGCCGTGGCCGCTGACGAGATCCACCTTGTTCTTCTTGAGGAGGAACCCGATGCCGCCGGCGAGCGTATTGGCGGCCTTGCGGCTGCGCTGCACCGCCTTGCCCATGTCGAAACGCAGATTGTCGCAAAATATACCGTAATCTTCGCCGTGACGCATGGTCAGGACGAGTTCGGCGTTTTTCAACAGCGCCTTGGTGGGAATGCAGCCCCAGTTCAGACACACGCCTCCGGGCTTGTCCTTTTCAATCACCACTGATTTCAAACCCAGCTGGGCTGCGCGAATCGCCGAAACATACCCCCCGGGACCTCCTCCTACCACCGCCACGTCATAGTTATCTGATGCCATGTCTTACTCCGGAAAAATGGTTGGATCCGTTGCCCTGAAAGCCTGGTATAACTAATGTTTACGGCCCTTAAAGTCAAGATAATTCGCTTGTCTGCCATGGCCTTACGTTGTATCATGGAGAGGAACGAATAAGCGATGGAATCGGGTATCCGACCACGTATAAAAAGACCTTGGGCATGTCTCCAGAAGCCATTTCCTCTTTCATAACCGCCGGATGTATCACCGAACTGATCGAAGGCCTGGTGTCCATACCTTCGGTCACGGGCCGGGAACAGGCCCTGGGTGACATGCTCCATGGGCATCTGGATGAGATCGGGCTCTCCGAAGTGCGCCGGGTTCCGGTGGAGGATTCGGGTGACAGCCTGGTAGCGCGTATTCCAGGCCGCGGGAAGGGCCGGGCTTTCATGCTGAACTTTCACCAGGACACCTTTGACGCGTGTGACGGGTGGGAAACCGACCCGTGGTCGCCGGTGTTGAAAGACGGATGCGTTTACGGGCTCGGCGCCCATGACATGAAAGCCGGGGCCGCGGCCGTGCTCGCCGCCGCGGAGGCCATCCTCCGTTCCGGCGTGGAACTGGGCGGCGACCTGATCGTTTCGGCAACGACCGATGAAGAGAACTGGTCGCGGGGCGCCCACGCGGTGATCAACAGCGGTCTGCTCGAGGGATGTGACGGCTGTCTCATACCCGAACCTACGCCGCCCGGTCGGCTGCGTATCGGTTCACGCGGACGGCACGTGATCAAGATCGACCTGGCGGGTAAGACCGCGCACGCCGCCTATACGGGAGAGGGGGTAAACGCCGTTCGGGATGCCGCGAGGATCATCACGGAACTGGACCGGATCGAACTGGGATGGAACGAGGAATTCGATCTGGGCGGCACGATATGCGTCATCGAAATAGAAGGCGGCCGGAATATCATCCTGGTACCGGAGCACGCGCAAATCGTCATCGACCGGCACATACTGCCCGAACAGTCGGTCGATCAGGCCGTCTGGGATATCGAAGCGCTGATCCGTTCCCTTTCGATCGAGTCCCGGTGGAACGTCACGTGGGACGACCGGCCCACGCCCGCTCCGGCGCCGTACATCGTGGATCCCGGTTCTAAATTCGTCCAGTCCGCCAGTAAACGGGTCGAAGAACAACTCGGCCGGCCGGTTAAATACGCCCTGGCGCGAAGCGTGGCCGACACGAACCACTTTGCCGTGACCGGAGGCATCCCGACGCTGGTGTACGGACCCGAAGGCGGCAACACCTGCCAGGCCAACGAATTCGTCAACATCGAATCCACCCTGCGTGTCGCCCGGGCCTACTGTGGCATCGTCGTTGACATGCTGGGTATTGCCCACTAGTTCGCCATGTTTCAGCGCCTTCTCTTCATCGCTCTTTTCGTCGTGATCGCAATCCTGCTCGTCAGGACGATCGCGAACTGGTTCAACCGGGGCGGATGGATCGGCCGTGGACAATCAGAAATAAAGGGAAGCTGGGAGGTGGTCGAACCGCTGGGCAGACTCGGACGAGCCGCCGAAAAGACCATGAAATCCACACTGATGCTGGAAGGGGAGGATGTCCTGCGCAGGGTGGCGGTTCTGTTCGACGTGGCGCACCGGGCCATCCAGGGCGTATTCCTGGACCCCGCCGAACTGCAAGTGCTGGCGGAAGAGGCTTCGGAGCCCATTCGCGGGGGGCTGTACCGGGATGAGGCCGTTTACGCCGCCGGTTGGCTGCTATATGCCGCGGACCAGGTCCAGGACGTCCATCCGGACCTTAGCGCGTACGAGACCAAGCGGATCACCTTGTCGGCCTTCAGGGAGATCTTTCCGGAGGATGCTGAAACAGCGCTGCCCCCGGAACGGACGCTGGCTCCGGTGTCCTGCGGGACGCCTCCGGATGTCGACGGCCTTTACGTCCACCTGGGCAATCCGGGAGCCGGCTATGTCGACGACGAAATCTATGGCGCCCTGCTGGAATGTCCGGCGGAATCACTGCCCGATGGAGCGATGCTGCCCCTATTGCGGTTGCTTTACAAAACGGAAGGCGACCCATTGCCGGTTGACGGTACTCCGGTGGAAGAACTCCTGGCCCGGTACGGTGAACGGCTTTGCGCGGCGGCCATCTATTGCATGATTCGGCCTGAAACGATTAATATGGATCGACCAAGCGCTTATTCGCCCACGCTGTACCGGATCGGTGGCACCTGGTCCCGTTCATCCGCGGAACCGCTGTTCCGCGCCGCACTCGAATCGGGTTGGAACGACTGCGTCCGCTTTATGCCGAACGCGGGATGGGCGCGAGACCTCACGGCGGTTTTTAAAGACAGTCCCTACGGCGCTCCGGCATAGTCCGGAGCAACACGGGTAGCGCCATGATAAAAGGGAGATGAAAGTCATGCGTATTTCCACGAAACCCCTGTCCGGGTTCGGAATGGAGATCTCTGGCGTCGATCTGTCCGGACAGCTGGAACCGGTTGTCATGGGAGAGATCCTCCAGGTGTTCCATGCCCATGGACTGATCGTGATTCCCTACCAGGAAATGACTTTCGATCGATACGACGCGTTCACCATGGAGTTTGGCCGGCAGAAGCCCCATTTTCTGGATCATTTGCGTCACGAAAACCATCCGGCTATTCTCAACCTGTCCAACATCTTCGAAGACGGTGACCCGATCGGCGTTTACGAGGGCGCGGCCTTCTGGCACACGGACGTGGCCTACCAGGACCCACCCAACAGTTCCACGGTCGTTTATAGCCGTCAATGGCCGAAAGGTGGCTGCCCGACCTATTTCGCCGACCAGATGACCGCTTACGACAATCTGCCCGCTAAGATGAAAGAAACCATCGATTCCATGACTGTCCTGCATCACTATGGCAACCGGGCGGATACGAACGAAGAATCCGCGACCTCGGCGGAAAAACTGACCGAGGAACAGCAGAATCGGGTGGAAAACGTCTACCACCCCCTGGTCAAACGGCACCCGGTCACCGGGCGCAAGGCGCTCTACGGCGTCTGCGGAAGTTCCTTCGGCATCGTCGGCATGCCGGACGACGAAGCCTTCGATCTGCTCGAAGAACTGGCGGCACATGCCACGAAGTCCGATTACCTGGCGGAATACGACTTCAAGGTGGGCGACGCGGGAGCGTGGGATACTTTTTCGACCCTTCACAAGGCCACGGTGCTGGCGCCGGCTACCGGTCCCAGTGACAGCCGGTTGCTCTGGCGGATCAGTGTGACCGGTCTGCCTCCGATGATCGAGCGGGAACGGGCGTCGCGGAACTGAACGGCACCAGACACGGCCTTTAGCAGGCGGATTGAGGGACATGCCCAGGAAAAACAAATCAAACAGCGCCCTGTCGGATCGCAGACGAAGGGATTCTCGCGGGCGCCGGATAAGAGACCGGGGCAAAAGTGTGGACGGGATTCCCGGTGATTTCGGATTCGCCGGCGCTGCCACAGAACCAGGGGTCCGTCAACCCGCGGCGGGACGGGTACTCGGCATCGATTTCGGTGAAAGGCGCGTCGGCCTCGCCCTGAGCGACCCCGGGGGATTGATCGCCCAGGGCCTGGAAACGATGGAAACGAAGGGTACCGGCGAATCCCTGGAATCCATCGCGGCGATCGTGGATGCGGAGCAGGTCCTGGAAATCGTCCTGGGGATGCCGGTCAACATGGACGGGACGTCAGGGGACATGGCTGGAAAGGTCGAGACGTTCGCCGGCCGGTTGCGCGAACGGGTATCCTGTGAAGTACGCACCTGGGATGAACGGTTGACCAGCATCTCGGCCCAGAGGGCCATGAACGAAATGGGCATGGAGACCCGGGGAAACAAGGGCAGCCTTGACCGAATCGCCGCCACGCTCCTGCTGCAGAACTACCTGGATTTCCGCCGCAAGGCGGCAGACGAAACGGGATCCACCAAATGAAAAAACCACTCGTCGTTGCCATCGTCCTTGCCGTGCTGGCCGGAGCGGCGGCCCTGTCCGTGGCTTACCTGCTCTTCACCCCCGCGGCTATTCGCGACAGTGTCCTTCAGTACACCGTCGAACCCGGCATGACCCTTTCCGAAGTCGCCGAGCAGTTGGAAGCCGAAGGAGTCGTACGTCACGCGGGTCTGTTCAAATTACTGGCCCGTCTCAAAGGGGCCGAGCACGGGATCAACGCCGGCCGTTACGAGATTGAACCCCCCATGGACGCCGGCGATATCCTGCACATGCTGACCGTGGGCAAAATCACCTACAATCGCGTGACCGTCCCCGAGGGTCTGACCATACCGGAAACGGCCCAGGCCCTGCGGGCCAGGATAGGGATTGACTCCACTACCTTCGTTCACCTGTCCAACGATTCGGTGGTTGCGCGTTCGCTCGAGATTGAAGCGCCCACGCTGGAAGGATACCTGTTTCCTGCCACCTATAACCTGTACTCGGAAATGTCGGTCGATGACGTCCTGGGGGAAATGACGGCCCAATATCGACTTACGATTACGGAGGAGTACCGGAAACGGGCGGAAGAACTGGGGCACAGTATACACGAGATCCTGACCCTGGCTTCCATCATTGAACAAGAAGCGATGGTGGACGACGAAAGGGACATCATTTCGGGTGTGTTCCACAACAGGCTGCGAAGAGGCATGTTTCTGGAGGCCGATCCCACGGTTCAGTACGGGATCGGAAGACCGAATATGAGACTCTACCAGAAGCACCTCTCCGACCCATCTCCCTACAATACGTACGTACATGCAGGACTGCCGCCCGGACCGATCTGCAGCCCCGGTAAGGCGTCCATTCACGCCGCGCTGTATCCCCGGGACGTACCCTATCTGTTTTTCGTGGGCCGTGGGGACGGCAGACATATCTTTTCCATCACCAACCGTGAGCACAACCAGGCCCGGGCCTGGATCAAACGTCAGCAGAGATAACCTCGAAGCGGGATGGCGCCCGACTTCACACGGCCGTGTATCCGCCGTCGACGACCATGGTGTGCCCGGTTACCATGGCGCTTGCATCCGACGCGAGGTAGATGATCGAGCTGGCGATCTCTTCCGGTTCGGCGAGCCGTCCCAGCAGAATCTTCTTGATATTGGCCCGGAATGCCGGGTTCTCCATCGCCTTTTCCACCATCGGAGTGCGCGTCATGGTCGGCGCCACCGCGTTTACGGTGATGCCGTGCTCCGCCCATTCGGCCGCCATGGACTTGGTCAGCGTGCACACGCCGCCTTTGGCCGCAGTGTAGGCCGCCCTCAACGGACCGCCCACGACACCCACCTGCGAGGATACGTTGATGATGCGTCCGCCCTGGCCCCGCTCGATCATGTGCGCGGCAAGGGCCTGGCTGAGGAAAAAGACGCTTTTCAGATTCACGTCGATGATCTCGTCGTACACCTCCTCGGTGACTTCGAGCACCGGCATGATCCGGTTGCAGCCGGCGTTGTTGACCAGGATGTCGATGTTTCCGGCCTCGGCCAGAACCCGCTCCGCGAAAACGCGGATCGAAGCGACCTCGCCCACGTCCACCGTTTCAACGACGCATCGCCGACCCATCGACCGGATTTCGGAAGCCACCAGTTCCAGGTCGGCCCGGGTGCGGCTGCCGATCACCAGGTCGGCCCCTGCGCTAGCTCCCGCGAGCGCGACGGCCTTTCCGATGCCCTTGCTCGCACCGGTGACGATCATGGTTTTACCTTCAAGGGAAAACAGGGATGTATCCGGCATAAATTCCTCCATGACGCGAGGGGTCGAAGATCGTACGGAAGGGGTCCGGTTGATGATCAGCACACGGCGGAGAAGTGTACATAGGCAACGGGATTTCGTCAATCGAATTCAGCCGTTCAGACTGCCTGGCGGGTCGCGTTAGCGCTTGCATCCGGTTCCCTTGCCGGTTAATTTAGATCGGTCTCGCCGGGACATGCAATGTTGCAGGATCATCGCAACCTGTTCGGTGGGATTCAAGAAGCCGGTGGCGATGGAATTCACCGCCTTCTGCGCCACAGGGTGTGGGCAATCAACAGGCCGTAGAAGGGGACGTACTGGACAAAGCGGACCCAGGTCTCCTCGCACCAGGTTTCGGTCAGCACGAACCCGATAACGACGTGGTACGAAAGAGCGGCCAGGCCCGACAGCAATATCCAGGCCGGGTTGGGGTACAGGCAGAGAAAAGGGATGATCCAGACCAGGTACCAGGGTTGTACCGTGGGCGTGAGCACGAGAAAGGCGCCAAGCAGGAGATAGGCGGAACGGACCGGATCCGATATCCGGACCGCGCAGTACACGACGAGACCGGAGAAGAGTGCGGCCACGATGACTTTGGACACGTTCAGCGAATCGGTGAGGTAGAACAGGATCGAAAACACGCTGTCGTTGAATCGCCACTTGTCGCCGTATACGACGAGTCCACTGAACAGGTGCGGACCGGCGTCCAGGTAGGGCAGGTAGAAAGCGAAGACCAGAACTGGAATAATCCAGAAGGGCTTGATGCTTCGGAATTTGCGGAAGAAGGCCGGGACGAGCATGCCCGTGTACCACTTGGCGAGCATGGAAAGAGTAAGCAGGGCTACCGCCCGGGTGGGATGGCGGCCCTCCGCGGCGAGCAACGCGGCGAGCATGAGGGCCACCACCAGCGAATCGTTGTGTCCGCTGCCGGCGATCTCGACGAGGACGAGCGGGTTCCAGGCGTAGATGAGTACCCGCTCCTCCGGAATGCTGCGGCGGCGAAGCAGCGCCATCACGAGCAGGATGACTCCCACGTCGCACAGGGTGAAAAGGATCTTCATCGAAGTGGGACTGTACCACAGGTACGCCGCGATGGCGAAGGCCGCCTGCATCAGCGGCGGATAGACCGTCGGGACATCCTTGTTGTTGATACCGGAATGGTAGTCGTCTCGAAGGTGGGCGATTTCTTCGCTTTCAGGGGCGTGCACGTAAGGGTTGATGCCCTGGAACTGCATCCTGGCGTCCCACAGGTACCGGTAGATATCATCGGAAAGGGACGGGGGGCTGAACAGCAGGATGACGCGGCAGAGAATCGCAACAGCGAGGACGAGCCAGAGCAGGTTCCGATCCGTCGGAGTGCTGGATCGCGCCTGGCAAATAACGGCGGCGGCGTAAACGATGAAAGCCGCGGCGAAGGGTCCCCAGAAGAGCAGCAGGGCGTCGGGCAGGGCAATCCAGTTGGACAGGGGCCCCGGCAGGTACGCGTTGGGATCGAACAGTCCGGTCCTGAGATCTCCTATGGAGACTATTCCGACGCAGGCGGCGGCAAGCAGGAGTCCAGGGATCACGATACGGCCGAGGGAACCGGCGCGGAAACTGTAAGCAGAATCGGACATGTATGAGCTATCTTTCGCTGATCTTTATTCTACTCTATTTTCTCGTCCTGCTCCTGCTCGCGGTCTACGGCGTCCACCGGTACCTGATGGTGCATCTGTACTACAAATATAAGGACCGGGCACGGCCTGTAAAGCCGGAACCCCTGGACCTCGCTCCTCCCGCAGTCACCATACAATTGCCCCTCTACAACGAGCAGTACGTGGTCGAAAGGCTGATCGACGCCGTCTGCAGGATCGAATATCCCCGCGACTGCCTGGAGATCCAGGTACTCGACGACTCCACCGACGAGACGCGCGCGCTGGCGGCCCGGAGCGTCGAACGCTACCGGGAAAAGGGACTCGACATCCACTACCTGCACCGGACTGAGCGCACCGGATTCAAGGCGGGGGCGCTGCAGGAAGGGCTGTCCTCGGCCAGGGGGACATTCATCGCCATATTCGACGCCGACTTCATCCCGCCGCCGGATTTTCTCAGAAACACCATGCACCTGTTCCGCGACGAAAAGGTGGGACTGGTGCAGACCCGGTGGTCCTACCTCAACAGGGGATACTCGCTGCTTACACGGGTCCAGGCGATCATGCTGGACGGCCATTTCGTCATGGAACACGGCGCGCGTAATCGATCGGGCAGGTTTTTCAACTTCAATGGAACGGCGGGCATCTGGCGCCGGGAGGGCATCGATGCGGCCGGCGGCTGGCAGCATGACACGTTGACCGAAGACCTTGACCTGAGTTACCGCGCACAACTCCTGGGCCAGCGCTTCGTTTTCCTGGAAGACGTCACCACACCCTCCGAGCTCCCCGTGGAGATGAACGCCTTCAAGACCCAGCAGCACAGGTGGTCCAAGGGTTCCATCCAGACCGCGAAGAAAATGCTTCCGTCGGTATGGCGCAGCGCGCTTCCCTTCCGCTACAAGCTCGAAGCGACGTACCATCTCACCAACAACATGGCCTACTTGCTCATGCTGCTGCTGTCGGTCCTGATCTTTCCGTCGATCGTGATCCGGGTACAGGCCGGGTGGATCAATTCCTTCTGGATAGACCTGCCCTTTCTCTGCGCGGCCACGGTTTCCGTTTCCCTGTTCTACCTTTTCGCGCAGTTCGAGATTAACCGGTCCAGGTGGCTGCGGTGCCCCCTGTTCCTGCCCGTGCTCATGTCCATCGGCATCGGCATCTGCCTGAACAACACGCGTGCCGTGCTGGAAGCGCTGCTGGACCTCAAGTCGGGGTTTCAGCGCACGCCCAAGTACGGTATCCGGGACCGGACGGACCGATGGCGCCGGTTGCGCTACCGGGGGATCCGAAACTGGCTGCCGGTGCTGGAACTGCTCTTCGCAGTCCACTTCGGCCTGTTGATCTACTACACGGCCATCAACGGCATCTATCCGTCCATTCCCTTCCTTTGCCTGTTTTTCGCCGGCTACCTGTACGTCGGCCTGGCATCCCTTTGGCCGCGGACCGCCAATCAAGGATAATCCATGGAACGCGCAATCGGCCTCCTGGGTCTTCTGGTACTCCTGGCCATTGCCTGGCTCCTCTCTGAGAACCGGCGGCTGCTGAACTGGCGGCTCATCTTCAGCGGTCTGGCGCTGCAGGCCCTGCTGGCCCTTATCCTGCTCCACACGGCGCTCGGGCAGGTGGTCTTCGACCTGGCCAGGTTGGCCATCAACCAGGTGATCGCCTTTTCCAACGACGGGGCGCGGTTCGTCTTCGGCGATCTGGTGGAAACCGCGCTGTTCGGTTTTTCGGTGCTCCCGATGGTAATCTTCGTTTCCTCCATCACCTCCGTGCTGTTCTACCTGGGATGGATTCAGTGGGTCGTCCGTCAAATGGCCCGGGTCATGGTCCGCGTCATGGGCGCTTCGGGGTCGGAATCCATGGCGGCCGCGGCAAACGTCTATCTCGGGGCCTCCACGGCGCCGCTGGTCATCCTGCCCTACCTCAAGACCATGACCCGTTCGGAGATTATGGCCGTAATGACTTCCGGCATGGCGACCGTGGCCGGTTCCGTACTGGCCGCCTATGTCGCCCTCGGCGCCGACGCGGGCCATCTCCTTGCTGCGTCGCTCATGTCGGCGCCCGCGGCGCTGGTCATCGCGAAAATCATGACGCCGGAGACCGGGGTTTCACCCACGATGGGCGTCGTGACTGTGGACGTACCGAAACCAGGGGTCAACTTCATCGACGCGGCCTGCCGCGGCGCTTCGGACGGAATGAAACTGGCCTTGAACGTGGCCGCCATGCTGATCGTGGCGATCGCCTTCGTCAGCCTTTTCAACTGGGCCGTGGGACTCGTTCCCTACGTGGGCGGCGAACCTCTTTCCCTCGAACGCATCCTGGGATGGGTCTGCGCGCCCCTGGCCCTGCTCATGGGTGTGTCGTGGGAAGACGCCCAGGCGGTGGGCATGCTGATCGGCAAGAAGACCATCCTGAACGAGTTCCTGGCCTACCAGGACCTCAGTACGATGGAAGCCCAGCTCTCGGAGCGCTCGTTTACCATTGCCACCTATGCGCTGTGCAGTTTCGCCAACTTCGGAACCATCGCGATCATGATCGGAGGCATCGGAGGACTGGTGCCGGAACGGCGCCAGGATATCGCCAGGTATGGCATCCGGTCCATGATCGGGGGCGCCCTTGCCGCGAACATGACCGCCACCATGGCGGGTCTGCTGATGTAATCGATACCTCCTCCCGGTTCGAATTCGGTTTTGACCGGCCGAGAAGCAAAGCAAGGGACTGGCGCAACTGCCGGGATCGATCAAATCCATCCGGATCACGCTTACGGTGGAACTCCATGAACGAAAAGCCCACCGACATCAGGAATTCGGCAACTGAGCATAGCCTGCTGGATGAAATCAGGGAACTCCTGCCGCGTTGCACGTTGAAAGACCGGCGCGACATCGAGCGCATGTTGAAGAAGCTCCGCGGAGCCCGGCAAAGGGACCACGGCCGGATGCGCAGGTTGAAGGAGCGGGCGGCCGCTTCGGCTGCGCTCGTGGAGAAACGCCGCGGGTCCATCACGGCAGTCACCATCGACGGCCAACTGCCGATTTCGGCCAGGAAGGATGATATCCTCGAAACTGTGCGCAACCATCCCGTCGTGATCGTGACGGGGGAGACGGGTTCGGGCAAGACGACGCAGCTGCCCAAGATATGCCTTGAGGCGGGACGGGGCGTGTACGGACGAATCGCGTGCACGCAGCCCCGGCGCGTCGCGGCGCTTTCGGTCTCCCGCCGCATCGCCGAGGAACTCGATGCGACCTGGGGACGGGAAGTCGGCTGCAAGATACGCTTCACGGACGAGACAGTACCCGAGACCCGTGTCAAGATGATGACCGACGGCATGCTGCTTGCCGAGATACAGAACGATCCGGACCTGTACGAATACGACACGATCATCATTGACGAGGCGCATGAGCGCAGCCTGAACATCGATTTTCTGCTCGGATACCTCCGGCTGCTGATCGAACGCCGGAAGGACCTTAAGATCGTGGTCACCTCGGCTACGATCGATGCCACCGCGTTCTCAAGCGCCTTCGACAACGCGCCGGTCGTCGAGGTGTCGGGACGTCTGTTTCCGGTGGAGATCCGCTACCTGCCGCTCGAAGAAACCCGCGGCGACGCCGAGGAATATACCTATGTCGACGGGACCGTCGGCGCGGTCGACCGGATCATGGAAGAACCCGGGCGGGGCGACATCCTGGTCTTTCTCCCCACCGAGAAGGACATCCACGAGACGCGCAGGCGGCTGGATGGAAGATCCTACCGGCATACCGACGTGCTTCCGCTCTTTGGCCGGCTGACCAACGCGGACCAGCAACGGGTTTTCCAGCCGCAAGACAACCGGCGCATCGTCGTGGCCACCAACGTGGCCGAAACGTCGCTGACCATTCCCCGCATAAAGTATGTCGTGGACACCGGTCTCGCCCGGGTCAGCCGCTACGCGACCCGGACCCAGCGCCTGCCCATCGAACCCATCGCACAGAGCAGCGCCCGTCAACGGGCCGGACGCTGTGGACGGGTGTCGGGGGGCGTCTGCGTCCGACTCTATGGCGAGCCCGACCTGATGAACCGGCCGGAGTTTACCATGCCGGAGCTGCAGCGTTCCAACCTGGCAGAAGTCATTCTGCGTATGCTGGCGCTGAAACTGGGCGACATCAACGCGTTTCCCTTTCTCGATCGGCCTACTCCGCAGGCCATACGGGACGGGTTCCAACTGCTCGCCGAACTGGGCGCCACTGACGGGGAACGACGCCTGACCGATCGAGGGAGGGCCATGGCGAGGCTGCCGGTTTCACCCACGGTGTCGCGCATGCTGCTGCAGGCCCAACAGGAAGGCGCGCTGCAGGAGGTCCTCGTCATCGCTTCGGCCATAAGTATTCAGGATCCCCGTGTGAGGCCGCTCGACCAGCAGGAACAAGCGGACCAGGAGCATCGTAAATTCAGGAACGGATCCTCGGATTTCCTGACCCTGTTCAATATCTGGGAGGCCTTTCACAATACCTTCGAACACCTACAGACACAGTCCGCCATGCGGAGGTTCTGCAAGCGTCACTACCTGTCCTACAACCGCATGCGGGAATGGCGCGACATCTACGTGCAGCTCCGCCGCGCGCTCCGGGAATCCGGCGGTTTTCGCGGCCGATCGGGCCGAGCCGGCAGTGCGCACTACGACGCGGTCCATCGGTCGATCCTGAGCGGCCTGCTCAGCCAGGTCGCCGAACACCGGGAAGGTAATCTGTATGGCGGAGCCCGAAACCGGACGGCCATGATCTTCCCCGGGTCAGGGCTCTTCCGGCGGAGACAAGCCGAAAAACGCGGAAAGGAAAGCGCGGCCGGACAACGGGACGGTAAGGGTGGAAAGGCCAGCAAAGACAGACAGCGGGACGGGAACGGGGCGCCTGCCTGGATCGTCGCCGCGGAGATGGTGGAAACCAACCGACTCTACGCACGCACCGTGGCGAGGATTCAGCCCGAATGGGCCGCCGAACTGGGCCGTCACCTGTGCCGGGCATCTTATTCGGAACCGAGATGGGAAAGATCTTCTGAACGGGTGCTCGTCGACGAAACGCTGCACCTGTACGGCCTCCAGGTATCCAGGCGTTCCATAGACTACATAGGAATCAATCCCGAAGAAGCGACGCGCCTATTCATCCGCGGCGCCCTCGTCAACGACGACCTCCGCACCACTGTCGCCTTCTTGGACCATAACAGAAAGATTCGACGGGATGCCGAAACCTGGCTCCTGCAGCACCGCAACGCGTATCACGTCGATCTCGACGAAGCCGCCTTCCGTTTCTATGAAAAACGAATTACCCAGGTGTCTTCCGTGCACGACCTGAACCGGCTGATAAAAAAAGCAGGGGAGGGAAACCCCCGTTTCCTGCATATGGAGATCGCGGATCTTACGGGTGTCGACGGCGTACAGGGCCGCCCGGACGACTTCCCGGAGCACTTCTCCCTCGAAGGTGATCTTTTGCGCCTGCAGTATGCCTGCCGGCCCGGCCGGGAAGAGGATGGCGTTACGCTTTCGTTACCGGCAGACAAGGTCCATCTACTGGTACCCGAAACGCTGGACTGGCTCGTACCAGGCCTCTTGTGCGAGAAGATCGAAGCGCTGCTCAGGGGACTGCCTGGCCGGAAACGAAAACAGCTTGTACCCATTCCTGAAACGGCGCGGATGATAGTGGAGGAATTAAATCCTACCGCTACTTCCCTGGCTGACGCCCTCGCCGAATACATCGGTAAACGTTACGGCGTCGAAATCGACCCAACTGACTGGACGGTCGAATCAATCCCGGATCACCTGAGAATGCGCGTACTGGTGACCGGTGAGGACGCAAGCACGGTCCTGTCGACCCGCGACCCGGACCGCGTGCGCACCGAGATCGCGGACCGCACCGTCGCCGTCGAATCGGAAGATTGGCGCCGCGCCACGGAGCGCTGGGAACGATACGACCTGCGCGACTGGTCGATCGGCGACCTGCCTGAACGAATTGAAGTCGGTCTGACAGGTTCCGTACCTCAATTCGCCTATCCCGGTCTGCAGGCGGACGAAGACTTGGTTGACCTGCGCCTGTTCCGGGACCGGAACGAAGCACTGAGGGAAACCCGGTCCGGGCTGATTCGCCTGCTCGAACGCAGGATGACGGAGGAACTGGCCTGGGTGCGCCGTGACCTGTCGTTTCTCCGGGAGCTGCCCGATCTCGCCGGTCACACCGGTGGCCTGCAAGCGCTACAGGATTCAGCCTACTTGCATCTCCTGGCCGCCCTGTTTACCCGCGAACCCCTGTATCCATTGACAGCCCGGCGCTTCGAAGAAGATGTTGATACGGCACGTATGCTGTTGAGGAAACTACCCCAATGGTTTCAGCAACAGATGCGTACGCTGGAATCGGTTTTCGCCAGTATCCGCCATCCGGCCCCCGCTTACCCCGGCATGGAAGACGACCTTCAACGCTTGATGCCGCGGAACTTCCTGGAGAAAACACCGGCAGTCGAGTTGCCAAACCTCGGCCGATACCTGAAGGCGGTTGAAACAAGGTCCCGCAGGGCCCGGGAAGATCGGACGAAAGACCACGAGAAGGCCGAACTGGTCAGACCTTTCGACGATGCCCTGAGGGTTATGAACTCCAGGGAGGACGTGAATCCCGGTCTTCTAAACGAATTCAGGTGGATGCTCGAGGAGTACCGCGTCTCGGTGTTCGCCCAGGAGCTTGGTACCGTGCGCACCGTCTCGCCGAAGCGATTAAGGGGAATGTTGGATCAGATCGAAGCAGATGCCGGCAATCCGGTGCTATCATGAGACGTATCGTGTCGGATCGGAGATTCCGGCTTCTTCGAATCCGTTTCTTCGGAGGATGCAGGCGTCGCACCCACCGCAGGCCGCACCGTCGCCCGCCGCTTCGTAACAGCTGGTCGTAAGCGCGTAGTCCACTCCGAGCCGGACGCCCGTGCGCAGGATATCCGCCTTGGACATTTCGATGAGCGGCGCATGGATTTGGAACTTGCCCAGGCCGGTCACCCCCGCCCGGGTGGCCAGGTTCGCCATGTTTTCGAAGGCCGAGATGTACTCTGGACGACAGTCGGGATATCCACTGTAATCTATGGCGTTGGCCCCGATAAACAGGTCGAAGGCTCCGAGCACCTCGGCCCAGCCCAAGGCGAAGGAAAGGAATATGGTATTCCGGGCGGGTACGTAGGTAACCGGTATCTGCTCGCCCATGGCCGAGGGGTCCTGGTCCTTGGGCACGGGGACCTCGTCCGTCAGCGCGGACCCGCCGATGGCCCGCAGGTCAAAGGGTATGGTGACGTGGCGTCCGACCTCCATGGACTCTGCGACCCTTTTCGCCGATTCAAGCTCAAATCGGTGGCGCTGCCCGTAGTCGAAGGTGATGGCGTGACAGTCGAAACCGTCGTGCCTTGCGATGGCGAGCGTCGTCGCCGAATCGACCCCTCCGCTGAGCAGGACGACGGCTTCCTTCATGGCGGTTCCATCCTCTAGGAAGTGTACAGCAGACTGGCAATAATGGATCCGGCGATCACGACCAGCGCCAGCAGAAGCTTGTTGGCGGCGGCGGAAATCCGCGATTCGATTTTGTCGTCCATCGCGGCAAACCGGGCGTCCATCGTGTCAAACCGGGCGCCCATCAGTTCCTTCAGGGAGGCTGTCGCGGAATACAGGTCGGCCTTTGTAACGTATTCGTTTGGCAGGCTGTTCGTGTCAGGTGATGGCATGCGGGAATCTCCAGATGGCACAAAGCGCAGTGAGTCGATTTATTCCGGGGATCCATTCAGGCTGACGAACATCACCGCTTGATTCTACAAAGATTGGTTGAAGCTGGTTATGACGACATTGCGCATCCGTGAACGACGGCAATATATTCCTTTTGTCGAAAACCCGCAAAGGTTCTCGCAGTATGTTGCAGTTGGAAAAACTTGCTGATTTCCTTAACCTGGTTTCTCGGGTTGACGTGGTATCATTGCCACGTGGAACCATGCCAGGATTCCTGGAGGCAAACCATGTTTCTAGACGTGCGTGTGGCGGCGATCTCCTTCAAACCCGTTAAACTGGACCTGGCGGGAAACGCGGACCGCCTGGAGGAAATGTTCCGCGAGGCAGCGGCGGGTGGAGCCGAACTGGCCGTCGCCCCGGAAGGCGTGTTGGAAGGATATGTCGTCAACGAGATTATCGATGGCAAAATCCCGCCGGAGGAGATGAATCGGGTGTCTCTCACCATGCGCAGCAAGACCATCCAGCGGTTCCGGGAACTCGCAAGAACGTTGGACATGTGCTTGGTGTTCGGTCTCGCCGAACGGGTGGGCGGCGAAGTGTACAATTGCGCCGTGTTCCTCGATCACCGGGGGCGACTGCGCGGCAAGTACCACAAGATGCAACTGGCAGAAGGCCATCACCGTTCCTGGTGGTTTAACCGACTGGGCAAGCACAGCCGCGCTTTCAACACACCCTTCGGCCGTGCCGGCATGGTCATCTGCAACGACCGGTGGAACCCGGACATCGCCCGCATTCCGGTGCTCGACGGCGCCCGCTATCTGCTCATCCCCTCCTTCGGGTCGCGGTCCCGCGCGCAGGACCGGGCGGTCCTTGCCCGCGCACGGGAAAACGGCGTGCCCATCGTCGAAGCCAACGTGGGGGTTACCCTGATCGTCAACAAGGGTGAAATCGTCGCCCTGTCCCGCAGAACGACCGGCATTACCCGTGGGACCATCTCCGTACCGGCTCCTCCATCTTTGCAGAACAGGAACCGGCACGAACGGGGATTCCTTTCGTGGCGCAGCCGCGAAATGCCCATTCGATACCGCGACCGGGTGCGCAGAAAACAGGATGGCCGCGACACCGTGGAAGTCGCCCATGACACCAGGGGCCGGCTGGTGGAAGTGGATTGACGGTCCGGAACTCGTTGGGGCGCCGGGAAATTGCGCCTTGCCTGACTATTCGCATATCCCTTATCTTTTTCGTGATCGTTCCCTGCCGGTTTCTTGAATGGAACCGGCAATGAATACGACGGTTTGAAACGATGAACCGGTAGATGCTTCAGGATGTCTTGGCCATGTCCATGAAACTTTCGACCGAACAATTTCTCGATGTGCGCAACCACGGTTTCGTGCGACTGGCCATCGCCGTGCCCAGGATACGGGTGGGCGATCCCGCTGCCAATGTCGCCCATCATCTCGAGCAGATCGAAGCGGCAGCCGCTCGGGGTTCTTCCTACGCCCTCTTTCCGGAACTGAGCCTCACGGGCTACACCTGCGCCGACCTCTTCCATTCCCAGGCACTGCTCGACGGTGCCTTGGAAGCGCTGGGCGAAATCCTGGACAGAACCCGGGAACTCGATATGGCATTCAGCTTCGGCATGCCCCTGCGGATCGATCACGCGGTCTTCAACGTCGCGGTGACCTGTTCCCGCGGGAACATCCTGTCGGCTGCACCCAAGACCTACCTGCCGCAATACCGCGAATTCTACGAGACCCGGTACTTTGCCCGGGCAGCCGAGGCCCAGTCCGATACGATTGCCCTGTGCGGCCAGGACGTTCCCTTCGGACCGGACGTACTGCTGCGTACCGACGATCCGAGGGTCGTGATCTATCCCACCATCTGCGAAGACGACTGGGTACCGGTGCCGCCGAGCGGCAGGGCGGCGCTGGCGGGGGCGACCATTCTCGCGAATCTGTCCGCGTCCAATATCGTCATCGGCAAGGCGCAGTACCGCGAGGATCTCATCCTCTCGTCATCGGGACGCAACGAGGCCGTACACATGTATGCTGCGGCGGGCTTCGGAGAATCGACCATGGACGTGGTATGGGATGGTCACGGATTCATCGCCGAACGGGGCTACATGCTGGAGAAGACGAAACGCTTTCAACTGGACGGCGCCTGCATCGTGGCGGACGCCGACGTGGAAGCGCTGACGCTGGAGCGCGGCGTACAGGGCTCTTTCAGGCAGAACGCCATGGACTACAAGTCGTCCTGGCGTTCGGTGTCTTTGGCCGGCTTCCGGCCCGGACAGGCCGGGCAAAAGTGTCCGGAAGCGTCCAATAGGGCAGGGGAAGGAGTACACCACGCCTTCCAGCGGAACATTCCCTCCCATCCCTTCGTACCCCAGAACCCGGCGGAACGCAGCCAGCGGTGCCGCGAGGTGTTCATGATCCAGGCTACCGGACTGGCGACCAAGCTGAGATCGCTGCCCGAGGATGCCCGCAGGGTCGTCGTGGCGGTATCGGGAGGACAGGATTCGACCCACGCCTTGAACGTGGCGGTGCATACCATGGACATGCTCGAGCTTCCGAGGTCCCGTATCGTGGCCCTGACCATGCCGGGACTGGGCACCACGGAGAGGACGTACGGAAACGCCTGCGCACTGATACGGGCCGTCGGCGCCACCTTCCGGGAGATCGACATCAAACCCGCGGTACGGCAGTTCTTCGGCGACATCGGACACTCGGAAGACAAGAAGGACCTGGTCTATGAAAACACCCAGGCATGGACCCGGAAACTGGAAGAACTGGCCACGGCCGCCCAGGTAAGGGGCATCGTGCTCGGTACGGGCGATCTCTCGGAACTGGCGCTGGGCTGGTGCACCATGTTCGGCGATCACGCCAGCCACTACGGCGTCAACGCCGGCATTCCGAAAACGCTCATTTCCTACCTGATCCGCTGGACGGCCGACGTGGTCTTCGAGCAGGAGAAGGCGGTGCGCGACGTGTTGCTGGATATACTGGACACCCCTATTTCACCGGAATTGCTGCCCCCGCGCGAGCGGGAGATCGCCCAGAAAACCGAAGAAAAGATCGGTCCCTACGAACTGCATGACTTCTTCATCTATTACTTCATGCGTTTCGGCTTTTCGCCCTCGCGGATCGCACGGATGGCGCTGCACGCTTTCGAGGGGAAGTACCCACTCCACGAGATCAAAAACTGGCTTCGCGTGTTCATCGTCCGGTTCTTCCAGAACCAGTTCAAACGGAACTGCCTGCCGGAAGGACCTAAAGTCGGCATGACCTGCATCTCCCCCCGCGGCGACTGGCGGATGCCTTCCGATGCGTCTCCGGCGGTCTGGCTGGCGGACCTGGAACGCATCCCCGATGAATTATAGTCCGCCTGGCACGGTACCACTGCACTTCAACGCCCAGTCTGTCGAAACATGCTGGCGCGTACCCTACGGGCAAAGAGCGGAGGATGCCCGCAGTTGGGCGGAAGCAAACGGGATTCGTCCGGCCGTGGAAGATGATTTCCGTACCGCCCTGCTCCTGGTGGACTGCCAGAACACCTTTTGTCTACCCGGATTCGAACTCTTCGTGGGCGGACGGAGCGGACGGGGCGCCGTGGATGACAACATCCGCCTCTGCACCTTCATCTATCGCAATCTGCAGTCCATCACGGAAATTATCCCCACGATGGACACCCACACGGCCCAGCAGATCTTTCACCCGATGTTCTGGGTCGACGGGGAGGGCAAGCATCCCGCCGGCGGCCAGACGATCATCACCCCGGACGATGTGGAACAGGGAACCTGGCGCGTCAATCCAGTGGTGGAGGCCTGTTACGGCGAACGGGTCGACCTTTCCGCCTACGCGCTATACTATGTCCGGCGCCTCACCCGGGATGGCAAGAATCCCCTCATGATCTGGCCGTACCACGCGATGCTCGGGGGCATCGGGCACGCCCTGGTGTCCGCGGTCGAGGAAGCGGTCTTCTTTCACAGCATCGCCCGGGTGGGACAAACGCGTTTCGAGATCAAAGGGAACCATTCCCTCACGGAAAACTACTCCGTGCTCCGTACCGAGGTGATAAAGGACCCCGATGGACGGGCGGTAGGTGCAAAGAACACGTCGCTGGTCGAACACCTGATGACCTTCGACGCCGTCATCGTGGCCGGGCAGGCCAAGAGTCATTGCGTAGTCTGGACGGTGGAGGACCTCCGTTCGGAGTTCCAGGCAAGGGAGGCGTCCTTGACCGGCAGGGTCTGCCTGCTGGAGGACTGTACCTCTTCGGTTGTCGTTCCCGGTGTGATCGATTTCACCGAAGAGGCGGACGAGGCCTTCCGCCGGTTCGCCGATGCCGGCATGTACCTCGAGCGTTCCACTGCACCCATGGATCAATGGGCGATACGTGGCTAGGCCAATCGACCCATTCCCGTTGCCTTACCTGCCGGAAGGACAGCAGTCGGGCGGGCAGTGATCCGGCCAGGGATCCAGCACACCCACGGCTGGACGGGCCGTCGATGCCGAAAGGCGTTCTTCGACGAGCTCCGCAATCATCCTCACGAAACGCGGATGGGTTCCCGCCGTTTCCGCCCTGACCATGCGGACGCCGAGTTCGTCGCAGCATGCCCAAGCTTCCACATCCAGATCGTAAACGACTTCCATGTGGTCCGAGATGAAACCCACGGGGACCAATACGATGTCCCGGTCTCCGCCATCCGTGTGGATCGACCGGATGTAGTCGCACACGTCGGGTTCCAGCCAGGGTTGCGCGGGTGGACCACTGCGGCTTTGGAAGGTGAGCGTCCAGGAGGATGCGCCCACGCTTTCGCTGATCAACCGGGATGCTTCCCGGAGCTGCGCTTCGTAAGAACAACTCCCGGCCATGGCGACGGGAATGCTGTGGGCAGTATATACGAGGTGCGCCGATGTCCTGCCTTCTACCGGAAGTTGTTCCAGCGCGGACCGAACGCGTTCCGACATCGTTTCGATAAAACCCGGGTGATGGAAAAAGGGCCTGACCTTGTCGATCACCGGGGCGCCGTTTCCTGCCTCGCGCCGGGCTTCCTCGATATTTTCCAGGTATTGCCTGCAATTGGAATACGAGCTATAGCCGGAAGTGACGATTGCGAGCGCCCGCTGGATTCCGTCGCTGGCCATCCGGCGAACCGTATCCGGCAACAGGGGATGCCAGTTACGGTTTCCCCAGTATACCGGCAAGGTCAGGCGACGGGCTTCCAACTCCCTTTCGAGGGCCGCGATCAGGTTACGGTTCTGCGTATTGATCGGGCTGACGCCACCGAAGTGATGGTAGTGTTCCGCGACTTCCATCATGCGTTCCCGGGGGACGCGCCGGCCTCTGAGTACCCGTTCGAGAAAGGGGATGACATCGCCGGTTCCCTCGGGTCCTCCAAACGAAACCAGCAGCAACGCGTCGTAGCTCAACAGGCGTCCTCCCCATGAGGTCCTATGCCCCGGTATTTGCTTGCCATTCTTCCCTTACCTCCATAATTTACCCACGTCCGGACCATTGAAATCATCGTGTGAATCATCAGGGACGCCATAGGGAAGCGACGTGAGCGAAGACACCGGCAGGATCCCCGACATACTCGAGCACGGAGCGCCCGTCGAAGGACAGCCCCAGACCAGCGAAAAGCGGTTGTACATGCAGCTCAACGTATTCACCCTGGCGAAACACGGTGCCGCGCGCCAGGCCCAGGGTATGGGTGAAAGTATCGTCACCGCGCTACAAGGATCAGGGCTGGATTCCGCGGTCTACCTGGATGTCAACGATCCCACGGGGGTCGGCGTGCTGTTCCTCGCGGAAGATCCCGATACCTTCGTAACCGATGTGCGGGACCTGTTGACCGGCAGTCCCTTCGACACGCTGGAGCGCCGCGAAAACATGACGATGATCGGCAGGACCTATTCCATGGGATACGAACCGGACCTGCGAGAATCGCTCATCCACAGACCTCGAAATACCGTGCTGAATCCCGACTGGCCGTGGGCCATCTGGTATCCGCTGCGGCGCAACGGCTCGTTCGCTCGCCTCGAGCACAAGGAACAGCGGCAGATCCTGATGGAACACGCCCACATCGGCCGGGCCTACGGCCGGGCCGACTTCGCCCACGACATACGCCTGGCCTGTTACGGACTGGACGAGGCGGACAACGACTTCGTCATCGGACTGCTCGGCAAGGCGCTGTACCCGCTTTCCCGGGTCGTCCAGGACATGCGGAAGACCCAGCAGACCGCGCTGTACATCGATTCGCTGGGTCCTTTTTTCGTCGGCAAGAAAACCTGGTCAAGCAACCCCTGACGATCCTGCGGTTTCATCCGGACCGATCGTTTCCTACCCCTTCCATTTCCTCCAGCGCCTTGAATCCAAGGACCGCGCACGCGGACGCCACGTTCAGCGAGTTCTTGTAGCCGCGCGTGGGGATCTCGATCAGTCCGTCGCAAAGGTCCAGCACGCCGTTGCTCACCCCCAGCGCCTCGTTGCCCAGCACGATGGCCAGTTCGGCCGGAAACTCCGCTTCGATGTACGGGACCGAACCGGAGGTCGTTTCGGCTGCCCACACCTCTACGCCAAGATCCTGCAGGCAACCGACCGCTTCCACCGCGGTTTCGAAATACCGCCAAGGGACGTAGTCAATGGTGCCCAGCGCGGTTTTCTCGAGCTTGGCATGGGGCGGACAGGCGGTGTAGCCACACAGAAACAGGCCCGTCACCCGGAGGATGTCGCAGGTTCGGAATATGGACCCCACGTTGAACGCACTGCGCAGGTTGTCCAGTACGAAGTACAGGGGCAGCTTGGGCAGTCTGTCATAGGCTTCCTTCGTGATCTCCGCATCGAAACTGCGGACCTCGAAGTTCGTCTCCATGTCCCCGGTCCGGTTCCGCATCGATCAGTGATCCTTGGATAGTAAATTCCTCGCACGACCTGGCGTCGTGGGTTGCTGAATGAGCCGGATTACTGCTTAACGCGTCGCCCGGCGATACGGGATGCTCAGGGTAGCAAGCAAGGCGTTGATTTCGTCTCGGAGTCGTATCGTCGCCTCACGGGCGGCTTCGGCAAAATCAAGGCCGTCGGAAGCATACAGAATACCCCGGGAGGAGTTGATGAGCAGGCCGCCGCCTTTCGAGTCGGCGCCTTCGCGAATAACCGATACCAGGTCCCCGCCCTGTGCCCCGATCCCCGGTATCAGCAGGGGCATGTCGGGCGCGACATCGCGGATACCGGCCAGGGATTCCGCTTGCGTGGCGCCCACGACCAGGCCCGCGTTACGCGCGGTGTTCCAGGACTGGGCGACCCTGGCCACCTCGAGATACAGCGGGTGTCCGTTGACAGGCAGGTACTGGAATTCGCGCGCGCTCTGGTTGGAGGTCAGACAAAGTATGAAAACGCCCCGGTCGGTGTAGTCCAGGAAAGGCTGGACAGCGTCCCGGCCCTGGTAGGGATTGACGGTCACCGCGTCGAAGTCGAAATGTTCGAAGAGTGCCCGCGCGTACATGCGCGCACTGTTCCCCATGTCTCCCCGCTTGCAGTCGCAGATGACCACGACCCCTTCCGGAATAATCGTGAGCGTGCGCTCGAGCACCTCGTAGCCCTTTGAGCCCATGACCTCGTAAAACGCGACGTTCAGCTTGTAGGCGGATACGAGATCCGAGGTCTGCTCGATAACGGCCCGGTTGAATTCGTACACCGCGTCGCCCTCGGATTTCAGGTGCTCCGGAAATCGATCCAGGTCAGGATCCAGCCCGACGCAGACCAGGCTGTTCGTCACGTTTCGGGCATGGTTCAGTCGTTCTACGAAGGGTGGCATGGTTCATCCTCTTGAGACGGGATCTGTATACTTCCGATCAGTCCGCGGACCGATTGGACTTCCGACGCGGCAAACCATTCGGCCATCTCCCGCGCGACGGTCGCGCCGGCGGTGGGTTCGACGAAGTTGGCCGTCCCGATCTGGACGGCGGTGGCGCCGGCCACGAGAAATTCCACGGCGTCTTCGGCGCTCATGATGCCCCCGATGCCGATGACCGGGATACTCACCTGGCTGGCGATTCGATAGACGGCCGCGACCGCCACGGGCTTGATCGCGGGACCGGACAGACCACCCGTGACGGCCCCCAGCATGGGACGGCGCGTCCTGATGTCGACCGCCATGCCCCGTAGGGTGTTGATGGCCGAAACCGCGTCAGCGCCGGCGTCCTCCACGCTCCGGGCGATTTGCGTGATATCCGTAACGTTCGGGGTCAGCTTGGCGATGAGCGGAAGATTCGTGAGACCGCGCAGCGCGGTAACAAGTTCGGCCGCGCGACGGGGATCGGTACTGAAGTCCATGCCGCCCGAGACATTGGGGCACGACATGTTGATCTCCAGGGCGTCAATGCCGTCGCAGTCCGCCAGTCGCTCAGTCACGTGGACGAACTCCTCGACGGGTCCGCCCCCCACGTTTACGATCAGGGCGGTATCCATTTTTCTGAGGTACGGCATCTTCTCCCGGACGAAGGCCTCTACCCCCACGTTCTGCAGTCCGATGGAATTGAGCATACCGGCGGCTGTCTCGGCGGCCCGAGGGGGAGGATTGCCAGGCCAGGGTTCCGGCGTGAGCGTTTTCGTGACGATGCCGCCGAATTCGGAAAGATCCACGAATCGGCCGAATTCGGACCCGTATCCAAAGGTACCGGAGGCGGCGAGGACCGGGTTTCTCAATTGGAGTGATCCGATGTTGACAGTCAAATCGGGCTGGGCCATCACAACACGACCTCCTGCATGTCGAACACCGGACCGGTGTCGCAGACCCGCTCGTAACGGCGGGGTGACGATCGGTCTCCAGGTACTACACAGGGAACGACACAGGCCATGCAGACCCCCACTCCGCAGGGCATGATCCCCTCCAGGGACACCTGCCCGGGGATACCCTCATCCCGGGCGATTTCCTGGCAGCGCCTCATCATGGGGGTGGGCCCGCAGGCGTAGAGGTAGGCGCATCTGCCGGGCGACGCGGCCAGTTCCTGCTTCAGCAGGTGCGTCACCAGGCCATGATAGCCGGTCGAACCGTCATCTGTCGCCAGCTTGACTGCGATGCCCAGTTGGCGAAACTTTTCTTCCCCGCTCACCAGACCCGCCGTCGACGCGCCGAACAACACGGTCATTTCTTCCGGGTTCGCTCGGCGATCCCGGATCGTCTCCTGTGCCAGGGACAGAAAAGGCGCCACGCCGACGCCTCCCGCGATCATGGTGACGGGTCGCCCCGCTCTTACCGGCTCAAGCGGCCGTCCCAGGGGACCGAGCACGTTGACGCGTTCTCCGACGCGTCGCAGGGCCAGAATCTCGGTTCCGCCGCCGACGACCTTGTAGATGAGACCGAAGACACCGTTTTCCGGATCTCGTTCGGCGATGCTGAAGGGGCGCCTGAGCAGGGGCGTGTGACGAAGCCAGGTCTGCCGGCTGCTGTCCGTCGAAACGTCGGAAGCGATCAGGTGTACAAAATGTCCAGGCAGGGCGTGGCGGGTGATATCGGGCGCCAGCAGATCGATCCAGTATAGGCCGGGACCGATTTCGCGGTTTGAAAGGATCTCGGCGTTATACTGGCGGATGGGGATGGTCGACATGCTCGCTTGCTGTGAGGTGGTCGGGGTACATGTCATATCCGGAATCCGCGCATCCTCCGGTACCCGGAAGTCGCGGCGATGCCGGGACGCTTGCCCTTCCAGCTTTCGCTCCACTACGATACTGCCAACCGGGCTGGAAGTCAACGCATCATTTGTCGGGCTGCGCGTCCGGGCGCAGTTCTTCCATGAGGCGTATCTTGTCGCGGACGGACCTCGCCTGGTCTGACCCGGGATACCTGTCTACGATTTCACGATAGCGTTCCAAGGCCTTTTCAGGTTCGCCGTAACGCGACTCGGCGAGCCAGCCCAGGGCGAAGAGCGCCCGGGGCGCGAATTCGCCGTCCGGATAACGACTGACGACAAGTTCGTAGAGCCTGTACGCGGCGTCAGGCTGGTCCGCTTCGAACAGCAAGCGCTCCGCTTCAGCGAACATCCGCTCCTGGGGAAGTTCTCCCTCGATCTTTCTCGACAGCGCGATGGCCGCTTCCGCGGCGTGAGCCGTCCCGGTGTATTTCACGGTAATAGCGTCGTAGACGGTTTCTGCATATCCGGTGTTTCGAATCACCTCGTCGAGAACCCAGGCCCGCGCGAAGGCCGCCTTGGCAGCCAGGGAGGGGTTGGCCGACTCGTTTTCGATGGAATGGTACTGGCTCAATGCGGAGTCGGCCATGTCCAGCTGGAACAGGTAAAGTTCGGCCAGTTGAAATCGAAGCCCGACCACGTTTTCCAACAACTTCGCGGTGTTCGTAGCGGCGGTGGGAGAGGTATCTTCGAGAGCTTTCGTCGATTCCAGCGCACTCAGCATGTTCCCGATATTCTGGTTCAGCCGACGCAATTCCCGTATGGCCCGGTTCTTCCGATCCGATTCGTCTCTAACCCAGAAGGACCGGGGGCTCTTGCGTAGCGCGTCCGCGTATCGCTGCTCCGCCAGCTCAAGTTCGCCCGTGTTTCTATACAGTTCGCCAAGTTCGTACATGGCCTGCGACACTTCTTCGTCGTAACCACGGTCGTTCTCGTAAAGGGACATTATGGCTTCATACCGGGATACGGCTTCTTCATTCCTGCCCAGTCCGACCTGGCATGCAGCCATGGCAAGCATGACTTCTGGGTGGTAGACCCTGTAGTCGCGCCGTTCCAGCAAAGATTCGAACACCTCGAGCGCGTCCGGGTAATCCCCCTCTCGACGCAGGCTCTCGCCTACCATGAAACCCGCCTGGTACCTCAGCGCCTTTGTCCGGGACTGATCGATGACCCGTTCGAAGAGATCCCGCGCTTCGGCATATTGATTCATTTCCAGGTTGGACCGCGCGATGTAGTACAGGGCCTCCGCTTGCCGGTCATTGCCGGGATGCATTCTCATATAGACGTCGAAACGGGAAACGGACTCCTCGTAGCGGCCGCTGCCAAAGGCTATCTCGCCTCGGAGCAGGTGAGCGTCCGGAGACAGGTCGCCTTCGGGATATTCCCGTATGAAACGGTCCAGGAGTTCATCGGCCCGGGTGGTATCACCCGCGCCGAGGTAGCTTTTGCACAGTGAAAAAAGACAGTGCTCGCCAAATTCGCTGTCGGGGAACAGCCTGAGGACCTGCTCATACCTTTCGATGGCCTGCGGGTGCTGCCCCTGGATCGCCAGGGCGTCACCGATCAGGACCAGCGCGTCGTCGACCAGGGAACTTCCGGGATGGTCCCGAAGGACGAGCCCTGCATTTTCGATCGCGAGATCGTAAGACGCCAGGGCCAGGGGTGGCACACTTCCGTCTGGCATATCCTGGCGATGGCGTATGCGTTCCCCTTCCTCGAAGGCTTTCCTGGCGTTATAGAAGGTATTGTAGTACGCGCACGCCAGGATAAGGCCCACGGAAGCGACTATGATCAACCTTGCCATTCGCATATCATTCACCGAACTTGTACCCAACGCCCCGGACGGTCGTAATGATATGCACCCCGTGGCGTTCAATCTTCATCCGCAGCCGCCTCACGTGCACGTCCACGGTCCTCGTTCCGCTGAAATAATCGTATCCCCAGACGGCGGTCAACAATTCATCCCGTGTGAATACCCGGCCCCTGTGCCTGGCCAGGTGCTTAAGCAGTTCGTATTCCTTGAGTGTGAGGTCGATCGCCTTGCCCCTGATCGAGACTTCGTAGTTGCCGAGGTTGATGAGCAGGTCGCCCCAGACGATCATGTCCTGGATCTGTATGCTGTGCCGGCGCCACAGGACGTTTTTTATCCGCAGATCCACCTCGTTGGGATTGTAGGGCGCGCAGATGAAGTCGTCGATCCCCCGGGTGACGTCGATATCGCCGATCGTGTCGCAAACAGTGAGCACGATTACCGCGGGCACCTGGCGGAATTGCCCCGACCTCAGTTCGTCCAGGATGAACGAGACGTCCGAGCGGGGCCGGGAGGTATGGATGAGCAGGATATCCGAATCCGGGATGCGGGCGTGGATATCTTCTACGGAGGCGTAGTGCAACTCCGTTAACAGGTAACCTGCGCCGTTCAACCATTTGATCAACGGTTCAACAGGTTCCAGCCGGGCAGTCAGAAACGTAATACGAGGAAGTCCGTTGCCGCTAAGTCTAACGGTCATGGATTCTCACTACAGGCCCACGGAGAACGGAACGGCCGGCGCCGACGAACGGACTCTGCCTCGCAGGGCGTCAAAACGGAAGATCGTCGTCGGCCTCGGTCGAGGAAGGGGGGTCTCCCGGTGCGGTATTGCCGATGCCGCCGGACGGCCCGGACTGCCCGGACGGCCCAGACGGCTCGGACGGCCCGGACGACCCGGTCGGTTCGGTCACGTCCGACGCGAGGTCGCTCTGCTGGCGGGCACTCAGCATCTGCATCTCGTTCGCAACAATCTCGGTCGAGTACCGTTTCATCCCGCTCTGATCTTCCCAGGAACGGGTTTGAAGCCGGCCTTCGACATATACGGGGGCGCCTTTTTTAAGATATTGACCACAAATCTCCGCCAGTTTGGAAAAGGCGACGATCCGATGCCATTCCGTCTCTTCCCGCCGTTCTCCGTCCTGCGTGTTCCAATGCCGCGTCGTGGCCATGCGGAAATTGGTCACGGCCCGGCCGGAAGGGGAGTATCTCATCTCGGGATCCGCACCCAGATTACCAATCAGAATGACTTTATTTAAACTGGCCATTAAGGTTGCTCCTTATCAGGAAAATCCATGTGAATGGATGAAATGAGTATAGCGCGATGCCTGGGGCTAGTCAAGCGAATTTACCTCGGAATCCCAGTTAATCGCCTGGGACAAAACACCTTGCCTCATCATGAAACCGCGCGGTATATTCTCTTAGTCGAGAGACCTGTAAAAACATCGTATCCATCGTTGACGGCACCCGACACCGGGCATACTAAAACACCTCACCCCAGTCCGATGTACGCCGGATTAGCCCATGATCCTGCCCGTTCACCTCTACCGATACATACTCAAAGCGCATTTCGGGCCCTTCCTGTTTTCCTTCGTGATCATCACGTTCATACTCGTGATGGATATCATCTTTCAGATCGCCAACCTCATCATCGGTAAGAACCTCGACCTGTTCATTGTGCTCGAGGTGTTTATCCTCAACCTGTCGTGGATCGTCGCCGTTTCCATTCCCATGTCCGTCCTGGTCACCACCCTGATGGCCTTCGGCCGGCTATCGGCGGACAACGAGATCACGGCCCTGAAAGCGGGGGGCGTCAGTTTCTACCAGATGATCTCTCCGGTCCTTGCAACCGGGATCATGCTGGGCGTCTGTCATCTCTACTTCATGGACGTCATACTTCCCGAGGCAAATTACCGTGCCCGTTCACTCATGAACGATGTACACCGGGCTCGTCCCACGCTGCTCTTCACCGAGGGCATATTCATGAAGGACATCCCCGGGTACAGCATATTGATCGACCGGGTAAATCCACGCAACAATGAGATTTACAGCATCACCATCTATGAGACGGGTAACAGGCGCCATCCACGCCTGCTGACCGCAAAGTCGGGTGAATTCCACGTCAACGAATCGGGCAGCCGGGTAACCCTCATGCTAAACGACGGGGAACTGCTTCAACACGATGAGGCATCGGGCCGGTATTTCAAAGAGGTCTTCGAACGACAGCGGTTTTCGATTCACAGCGAACCGAGCGGCGTACAGAGATCAGACCCCGGAACGCGGAGCGACCGCGAAATGAACATCGCTATGATGCGCCAGAAGATCGACGACTGGCAGCAGGAGATCGATGAGGCCCGAGCGAGCTTGGAAACCGGTACGGATCCTACCGCGGTAGAGGCGGATTCCGTGGAAGCACATAGAGCCGAAGCGGAGCGGACGATCTCGTTAAGACAGCGACAGAAAAACAGTTACGTCGTGGAGATTCACAAGAAGTATGCCATATCGGCGGCATGCCTGGTTTTCGTGCTGATCGGTGCGCCCTTGGGAACGCACATAAGACGTGGAAGCATCGGGGTGAGCGTCGGCGTCAGTCTGGCGTTCTTCCTCCTGTACTGGGCGTGCCTGCTCGCTGGCGAAGAATTGGCGGACCGCGACCTTTTCGATCCAGTCTGGGCCATGTGGGCGGCGAATATCGTCATTGGCGTTCCAGGTGCCATCCTGGTGTGGGCTACCGGAAAGGAACGCATCAGGTGAACGCGAGACACCATCAAGAGGGGGATGCCCCTCCATGTCCCTGATCACCCGTTACGTGCTCCGGCTGTTCATCACCGCGATCGCCATAAGCCTGGTCGCATTCGTCAGCATTTTTTTCATCGTCGATCTCATCGAGCAACTGGACCGTTTCCTGGACCGTGACGTAGCGCCCGCGTACATCGCGCTCTACTACGTCTACTACCTGCCTTATATCTTCGTACTCACGATACCGGTCAGCCTGCTGCTCGCCAGCCTCTATACCTTCGGCCAACTGGCCAGGTTCGGTGAGTTGACGGCCATGAAAGCATCGGGACTGAGTCTGTACCGGTTGTTGCGCCCGTTGCTCCTCGTCAGCGCTCTCGTAAGCGCGGGCCTGTTCTGGGCGGGTGATTGGCTCGTACCCCATACCAGTATGAAGCGCGCGGAAATCAAGTCGGAACACGTGGACATGCAGACCGGTGAAGGCCGGCATGTGCGATATGACGTGTATTTCAGGGGTGAAGAAGGCCGCCAGTTCTATATCCGCGTATTTGACGGACGAAGAGGAGAGGGTTCCGGTTTTTACGTCACCGAATTTCGCGATGGTGCCGTCGTGAGCGTACTCACGGCGGAGAACGCCGCATGGACGAACGGCAGCTGGCTGCTTTCCAACGGGGTTGAACGGCGGTTTCAGGTCGGTGGCGCACTTTCCGAATACGCCTCGTTCGCGTCGATGGAACTCAATGGCTGGTCCGAGACCCCCGAGGACTTTTTACGGGGGCAGAAACGTCCCGAAGAGATGAACTACGGAGAACTCGCGCAGTTGATACAAAGCGTGCGGCGCAGCGGGGGAGACGTACAGGGTTACCTGGTCGACTTGAACCTGAAGATTGCCTTCCCCTGCGCGGGCCTGATTATCGTGCTGCTCGGAGGCGCGCTGGCCTCCCACCTGCGGCGCGGCGGTGTCGCGGTGGGATTCGCCCTGAGTATAGGTATCTGCTTTATCTACTGGGGACTGCTGCGCTTCGCACAGGCCTTCGGGCACGCCGGCATGCTCCCGCCCGTGGCGGCCGCCTGGGGCGCGAATGGTCTCTTCGGATTGCTGGCGCTGGTCCTGTTGGTCAGGGCGCCGAAATAAAACAGGGGCTCGCGCGATGGCGCGGCCATGCGTTGAAGCGGACGCGCGATGGCGCCGCCCGGCTCATGCGTGGTTCCGAAGCTCCTCCGCCTTGTCGCAATGCTCCCAGGTGAACCCCGCCTCGTCACGGCCGAAGTGGCCGTAGGACGCCGTGGGTCCGTAGATCGGCCGGCGCAGGTCCAGGCTCTCGATGATGCCCTGGGGCGTCAGGTCGAAGTGCTTGCGGATGAGGCGCGTAATCTCCAGGTCCTCGACGGTACCTGTACCGTAGGTAGTGACGTTGACCGACACCGGTTCGGCGACGCCGATGACGTAGGCGAGCTGGATCTCGCATTTCTCGGCCAGCCCGGCAGCCACGACGTTCTTGGCCACGTAGCGCGCAGCGTAGGAAGCCGAGCGGTCCACCTTCGTCGGGTCTTTGCCCGAATACGCTCCCCCGCCGTGGCGGCAGAAACCGCCGTAGGTATCCACGATGATCTTACGGCCGGTCAGACCGGCGTCCCCCTGCGGTCCGCCGGTGACGAAAATACCTGTCGCGTTGACGTGGTACACAAATCGACCCGGATCTAACATCTCTGCCGGCAGTGCGGGAATGATAACTTCGTTGTAGATATCCTCCCTGATCTGGTCATTGGGTACGCCACGATCATGCTGGGCTGCAATCACCACCGTGTCTATCCGCTGCGGCCGGCCATCCGCGTATTCCACCGTGACCTGCGATTTACCATCGGGTCGCAGGTAAGGCAGTACGCCGTTTTTTCTAGTTTCGGCCAGTTTCTTTGTCAACCGGTGGGCTAGACTGATGGGCAAGGGCATCATCTCCGGCGTTTCGTTTGTGGCGTAACCGAACATCATTCCCTGATCACCAGCACCCTGGTTATCCACGCCTTGAGCGATATCCTCCGATTGCTTGTCTATGGATACAAGTACGCCACAGGATTCGCTGTCGAGACCGAAATCGGAATCGGTGTAGCCTATGGACTTTATGGTGTTTCGAGCCACGCGTTGGACGTCCACGTAGCCCGCCGTCGTGATCTCGCCTCCGATGACCACCAGGCCCGTGGTGACAAAGGTTTCACAGGCCACGCGGGAATAGGGATCCTGTTCGATGACGGCGTCCAGCACGGCGTCGGATATCTGGTCGGCGACCTTGTCGGGATGGCCTTCGGTAACGGATTCGGAAGTAAAAAGGTAACCAGGTGTCATGCGTCATGCTCCTAACGAACTACATGAAGATCAGGGACGGTCGATTTACGTAAACGATCAGACGAATACCTCGCTGTGCGCGCCGGCGGAAACCCGTTTAACCATGTCGGTAAGCACGGCGTGCGGCGCGACGATGGATCCACTCAGGTCACAGTTTTCGATCCGGGCGTGCGTTCCAATGGTGGCATCGCGAATGACGGTGCGCGCAACCGATGCCCGGGACGAGATGGCCACGTGCGGCCCGATAACGGATTGGTCTATGCTGGCGTCGGACGCGATGTCAACGGGCGGAATGATCACGCTGCCGGGTATTTTGAAGGTCCCTCCGTTCAGGTCGAGGAGCCGCCGGTTGGCCTCCAGCAGGCGGTCGGGCGTGCCGCAGTCATACCAGTCGTCGACTTCAAAGGGCGCCAGGTGTTCACCCCGCTCCACCATCCACTGCAGCGCGTCCGTAAGCTGATACTCGTTCCGGGTCGTCCGACCGGATCGCACAAGGGCTTCCAGTCCCGCCATGAGCAGCGCGGAACGGGAGAAGTAATAGATCCCGGCGATGGCGAGGTCTGAAGCGGGATGGTCGGGTTTCTCCACCAACCGGGTGATCCGGTCGCCTTCGACCTCCACCAGTCCGTAACGGCTCAGGTCTCCCGTGACCCTTTTCACGCCAATCGAACAGCCCGGCGGTTCCTGGCCCAGGAACGAGAAATCAGAGAGATAGATGACGTCTCCCAGCACGATCAGCAGGGGCTCGTCGTCCATGAAGGTACGGCACTGGTACACGGCGTGGCCAATCCCGAGGGGCTCGTTCTGTACGACGAACCGGGCATCGAAGTCGCAACGTTGATCGACGTACTCGCGGATGGCGTTTCCCGAAGGGGAGATGACCAGGATGACCTCATGGATGCCCAGGTCGGATATCTTTTCGAGGATGTATTCGAGTACCGGCTTGCCCGCGACGGGGATCATGGCCTTGGGGGTATCGGGCGTGATGGGGCGCAATCGGCTGCCGCTGCCGGCAACGGGAATAATCGCTTTCATGGAACTCCTTTAAGCGTGTGCGCCCATTCCCGGCGGAACACGCCGGGACCGATTAGAATGGTTCTGTAAGAAACAGAGGGGCATTGCCCTGCGCAACAAAAATCATGGGCGGCAGCATCTGTATCGCCCTGCGAAATACCGGCTTCAAACAGCGGTTTCGCCCTAGAAGATCGTGGCGATCCAGGCGCCCAGGGCTTCCATTCTGCCGGTCAGCAGGGAAACGCGCGCCATGACCGTGTACCCGAAGGCGGCGCCGAAGGTCACCATCAGTATCCAGATGCCCGCGCGGGACACGTAACCCAGCGGCCCCTTGTGTTCCACGGAGAAGAAGAAATACACCAGTCCGCAGATCACGCCCAGGACGAGCACGATGTGCGAAAAACTCGCGCCCCAGAGGAGGTTTCCCGCCTCGTCGAGCACCACGAGGGGAATCATGGTGCTCTGGACCTGTATGATGAAATCGGAATCGAGAAACCGCGGCAGGTTGAATCCGGCGGAACCGCCGACGATGAAGGCCAGGGCCCAGCGGCTGAGCCAAGACCAGCGGTCGACCAGGCGGGTCAGCAGCAGCAGGCCGAAGACGGCGGGGATGAGGTAGTAGTAATCCGGAGCCCGTCCCGCGGCGCTCGGTACCACACCGGACATGAGCGAGGGGAACAACTTGCCGAGCAGGTTGGGCACCAGGTGATCCCAGAACCCGATGGCCATCAGGTACGCCGCGGACACACCGACGAAAAGGTGTTCGGCGAACTTGTAGAACGGATTGTCCCGGTAGAGGAAACTGAGGATCATCAGCGTAAGGGCCGCGTCGATCCAGAGTTGCAGGGTTACGTCCATGTCGGGTTCCCGGTTTACCTCTGTCGGCTTCTGCGGCTGATGAAATAAGTCACGTTACCCAGTAGAACGAGCAAAACTATAAGGACGTGGGTAACGACCTGGGGCCCCATGCGCATCGTTGCCTCCATCGAGGCGTTCCGAAAGGCCGGGTAGCGGGCTACCAGGGCGGTTTCGTACTCGGAAGCTCCTTTGAGACCGCCCATCAAGCCGATCAGTTGTTGAGGATAGTAGGGGTACAGCTCGGGCGCGACCACGGCGGTGCCGCCTCCCATGACCGGGATACCCGCGATGTCGCCGGCGAACTGTATCCACTCCTTCATTCCCGGGTCCCCCGCGGTCAGACTGATGATGATGGCGTAGTCGACCATTTCGTCGACGTCTGCGGTCATAGGCAACATGTCGAGCGGCGTGCCTTCCGCGTCCGCGTTGACCAGGGTCCTGAAATTCACCACCATGGTGTTGATCGCGCCGCCCTGGCCGGCCTTGTAGCCGAGGTTTACGAAATCACGTCCATAGGTTTTCCCGGGGAATTCAACGGGCAGCATGTTGTCCGTGATCTTCTTGATCTGTCCCACGCCCTCCGGAAACAGGGTAAAAAAGGTCACCTCGTGGCCCTTGCTCATGGTGTGGCGCACAAGGGCCTTCGCCATCGGGTCCAGTTCCGGCGCCGTATCCGGACCGTAATCGAAGGAAAGAAACACCCGTGATTCGGCCGGTAGACGCTCGACCGTGTCGAATATGGAAAGAACGATGGGCGTTGGACTGTCCTGGAAACGGGGCTTGAGGATCAGGGGAATGCAGACGGCCGCCGCGATGAGCAGGAAGATGATGCGCCGGTCGATGTGCCGCAGAAAGTCAGGTATCGCCATGACTACTCTCCCCGGCCCAGGTAGTTGCGTTCAATGCCCAGTATGATGCGCAGCGACGTCGCGATGACGCCCAGGGCGATACCGATCATGATGGCCCGCTGCCCGGCCGTGTTGGGCCAGGCCATGATCCAGTTGGCCAGGTTCGGCAGTTCGAGAAAACCCAGGCTCTCCGGCATCCAGGCCGTCAGCCAGGCGCCCACGGGCGTCCTGCCGAGCAGGATGATCATGGCGGCCGACAGGAGGATGGTGGCTTCCTTCGTACGGGCCCGGAATGCCCGGTAGGACGCCGAGGCGACGAAGAAGGCCAGCAGGGCGAACATGGTGGCGGAAAGCGGGTTGTATACGCCGTCGAACAGGAAGCGCAGCCAGGAACCCGCGGCCAGGATTTCCCCGCCGAGCCCGCCCGGGTTTCCCAGCTTGAACAGACCAATCACCAGGGTGATGGCGAACCCCGCCAGGGTCACCACGCTGTACGGCCAGTCCGTGGACCGGTTGGCCACGCGTCTCAGGTGGATCTTGAGCAGGCTGCCGCCGCCGAGGATGAAGGCGAAGACGGTAATGATGGCAAAGTAGTCCGAAAAACTCTCATAGAGCGTG
The DNA here is from genome assembly GCA_965262815.1 of bacterium. Classification (GTDB taxonomy): domain Bacteria; phylum JAAXHH01; class JAAXHH01; order JAAXHH01; family JAAXHH01; genus JAAXHH01. Next base: position 2,750,863 of record OZ253560.1, read on the forward strand.
TTGAACGGTCCGCGTGTCACGAAATACCCCGTGATCAGGACCATGCCGATCACGAAGGTGATGATCAGCGGTATTCGTCGGCGCATGAAATCTCCTCGATGCTACCTGAACAACCACAATACGATTTCCGATATGTCGCGTACGATTTCGCTGCCGGTCAGAGACTCCGCGGTCGCCAGCACACTTCCAACCACAATGAACAGGATGGCGATGCCCTTGCCGGCGTCCTGGCCCTTCAGGCTGCCCAGCATGCGCGGTTCCTTGGAAAGGTACGCACTGGCGGCGAACAGCTCTTCCCCTATGAGCGTATAGTCGCAGGCCGCCACGAAAAAAGGCAGTTGCGGAGGCCTGGCCGTACCCGCTATCTGTATGGCGCCGATGGAGTTACCCGTTTCCGCCAGGATCAGGGACTCGGCGTAAAATGTGCCCATGTAGAAACAGGCGGCCGGCCGCTCCCGGACGATGATCCCGTCAACGGCCGCGGCATAGGCGAACTGGGCGTCCGAAACGTAGTGTATGGCGTCCTCCTGGTACGCGTCTGGCCGTCCGGCGGTCAGGTAGGACTGTTGTACCGTCTCGCGCGCCGCGCTCATGACGAGGGACTTGCGCACAGGCACGTGGAGCCTGGAATCATATCCCGCGATGATGGTTGCGAGATGTCCCAGCATGTTCAGAGACGCGATGGTCTGCACGTCGTCCATGTCACCCAGGCCGGGGACGTAGAGTATGGGTTTGCCCATTTCCGTGGCCCGTCCCACGGCTTCCTCCACCGTATCCAGGCCGGCGATCTTGCGGATGAACAGGGGTCGCCCCGATGCGGCCAGGATGACGTAAAGCAGGATGAAAGCCGTCAGGATGCAGCCGAGCACCAGGGCCCGGGTCCGGTCCGAGTTGAACCAGCCGGATTCGGAGAGATCCTGGGCGAGGCATGGGGTCGCGAACAGTGCCGCGGCGATAACCATTGCCCCCAGGACCACGTGCGACGGCCTGATCGAATGGGACACGGTTCGTTGTTTGCAATGGGTTCGCGGAACAATCATTCAGGCCTCTGCAATCTCCACGTTGGCACGGGGAACCGTAACGATGTCCCCGTTAGCGCGCCGGGCTTCCAGCACCCTGGCCATGGCGCCGGTGGGCAGTCTGACCAGTCGTTCGGGCAACGCCGTAACCGTGGCGATTTCCCCGAACCAGGGTTTGCGTATGAGACGTACCGGCGTACCCGGTTCCAGGCCTCGGCCGGCCCGGTTCAACCGGTCGGTATGGTCGTCGCTCTCTTTACTGGCAATGATGATCTCGGGGCGTATCACACCGGCCCGGATCTGCGTGGCGCCGCTCATGGAAGCGTCGCGGCCGTCGAAAGACCCGATCAGTTCGAAGGTGCGTTCGGCCATGGGCAGTGGTCCGAAGCCTTCCGTCACGACTACGGTCAATCCGATGTTTTCGCCTCCCGTAACCGCGACGCCGATCTGGTATCCAAGGAGGTCCCCGATATCGTGATACCGCATGCCGCCCACCACGACGCCGGCCGCCCCGACACCTATCAACTTACGCAGGGCGTCAAGGGAGACCATGGATCCGCCGCAAATGATCCGGCCAGCGTAACCTTCGTCGATCATTTCCTCGGTGATCTCGGCGTCGGGTGATTCAACGATCTGTCGTATCGGCGCGTGCACTTCACCGCCAATCCCGAAGATACCCTGGATACAGGCGCCAACCGTTTCGACCACGACACCTTCCCCGTCCATGACCTCGGTCACTCTGCCGTCGAGGTAGGCCTTTATCCGTATGGGGACCGAAGGTTCCCGGATCAGCACCTGGCCGGTCACTTCCGATACCAGTTCCACCGTTCCGGTGACGGGCGACTGTACACTTGATTTTAACAGTCCGAAAATACCCTTCGACTCCGCGATCATACCGCCTTTTGCCACCGTGTCGTTCTGGTGCTTCCGCATGCATTCCGGCACGTCCTCCGGCGCAATGGCGAGGGCATTGGAGACATTGACGTTGTGCACCGGACCGGGCAGGTACGTTTCCGCTACTACCGTATCGGGTCCGACGCGGTCCCCAGGATTCACTACCACCTCGCCCTTCAGGGGAAGACGGCGGGTTTTCCGGACCACGGTCCGCGTCGACACGCGCAGGCCCGATGTATACGCGTGGGCCATTAATCAGCCCCCGGATAGATATCCAGTATTCGGTAACCTGTTTGCAGGACCTTGATCCGTTCCGTCGCCTCCTCCGGCAGTTCGAGCGGTCTTCCACGGGCATCGATGATCACGCCCACGGGACCGTTCCGCACGGTACGGGTTACCGGCACACCCCTGCCCGCGCCGACGTCGAAACCGCGGGACGGCTCAACGTCCAGGACCACCTCCTCCGCATCCCCGACGGGAATGGCGAACAGTTCCCCCGCGGCAGCCTCGCAAACCTGCTCCCGTCCGCCCGCCCTCGTCTTCACCGTAACGCACGGCGACCCCGCCGCACCAGTGCCGACAGGCGCGACACAGGGTCCCAGGTGGACGAGACAGTCCCGTTCGAAAACCTCCAGGGCCGCCTTCTCATGAACCGTGGACAGCACGCCCAGGTGGGGCATCATGAAGATACTGTCCACCGCCAGGCTCGTGATCCCTTCGGGCTGGAAGGCATCCACCATCATCAGTGCCGCCTGCTCCCGCCGCGGCGCGTGGGAGAGCACGCCTCCGCTGCCGATAATCAGATCGAGGGCCATCAGGTCGACCAGAGACTGGCCGCCTGTATGCTGTTCGAATGTATCGGAAATGGTGCGCATCTGCTGCACGCCCTTCAACGCCACGGCGAAGTTCCGGTGCTGTTCAAAAGCCAGCCGAAGGGCCTCCCGGGCCACGGCCTGCTCGATGATGAGTTCCTCCATGGTCTGCGGAATGCTGGTGGGCCGGATCATCTTGTTGCCGAGTCGATCCTTGAGGTCGGCGTCCGGCATTTCAAAGGGCAGCCAGCGGGCGATCTGATCCAGGCCCGCTTCCGTCAGGACGTTGGATATGCTGTAGCTCATGCCGAGATTGGCGCTGACGGTCCGGTTGAAAGCGCCGTCGAACACGGAGAACACGTCGGTCGTCGCTCCGCCGATGTCCACGCCCAGGACGTCGATGCCGCCCCCCTCGGCGACAACGCGCACCAACCGCCCCACGGCGGCCGGCGTGGGCATGATGGGCACGTGGGTCCATTCCATCAGGGACCTGTACCCGGGGGCCTGGGCCATGACGTGTTCCATGAACAGCGTATGGATCTGTTCGCGTGCCGGGCCAAGATTTTCCTCTTCCAGGACGGGCCGCAGGTTGTCGACCTCGCTCAGTTCCGTGCTTTCCTCCAGTATCCGGGCTACATCCCCGCGGGCATCGACGTTTCCGGCATAAATGACCGGCAACTGGAAGGCGTTGCCCAGGCGCGGCCTGGGATCTGCCGCGGAGATCAGTTCGGCCATCTCGACCACGTGGGACTTCGTACCGCCGTCCACACCACCCGACAAGAGGATCATGTCCGGTCGGAGCTGGCGGATGCGTTCAACCCGTTCGTGCGGACGCCGCCCATCGTTGGACGCCAGCGTTTCCATGACGATGGCGCCCGCGCCCAGGGCCGCCCGTTCTGCGCTTTCCGCGGTCATGCTCATGACCACGCCGGCCACCATCATCTGGAGTCCGCCTCCGGCGCTGCTCGTCGAGACGTAGATGTCCACGCCGCGGCCGCCTTCCGCAGGAGAGACGATACGATCCCCGTCGAGTATCACGCGGCCGGACTGTTCCTCCACCTCCCGAACCGCGTTGAGCACGCCCCGGGTCACATCCTCGAAGGGCGCTTCCACGGTGGTCGGCGCCTCCCCGCGAACAACCAGGCGAAAGGACCCGGCACGGTTTTCGATCAGGATTGCCTTGGTCGTCGTGCTGCCGCAGTCGGTGGCCAGAATGACCCTGATATCCGCAAGTAGAGACATGTCGATCCGTAAGGGAGAAAGGGCGTTCGGGTGAATTGCAGTTAGCTGCGCGGCTGCTAAGTAGAATGGTTGTCTTCCACGTCAGCGTAGTGTTCTATGCGCTGGATCAGGAACTCCACGTTCTCCCGGCGCTCGATGGCTTCGGCGATCTGGTCGTACTGCGAAGCATCCACGACCATGTGTATGAACGGGCTGATGAAAGCCATGAACTGGCCGCCCAGAAACGAGAGGGGCTTCATGGATTCCAGAAAGAGGATCGCCGGTGCGGCGAGTTCGCGGTCGACCACGGCTTCGGCGATCCGGTCGAGCAGAGCTTGCTGTTCCGGCAGGTTCTCTGTTGAATCACTCAAAGTACGTATACCTGGAAAATCTGACACGGCAACCGGGGTATACCGTGCATGCAGGACCGCTTCAGTTGACCACGTATTCCCGTCCCGCGTGGTTTCCGATCCATTCGCGCAGCGGTATGTCTTCGGGAATGGGCGACGTATAGCCGTGGCCACCCGATGGCGCGGCGCCCAGGAGTTGCCTGCGGATGGGGTCACACCGGCTCATGTAGTGATCCACCGTCATATCGTCCCTGGGACGCAGCCACCGGTAACTGTAACCGTAAAACAGCACTTTACGGGTCATGTCGGAAAAGTTGATCCCCGATGCGTGCCACACACGACGATCGAAGAAAACGGCGTCTCCGGCCGCAACCGGTACCGGAACTGCGCCTTCAGGGTCCGCTTCCTTGTCTTCGGGAAATTTGACATCGTCTCTCAAGTGGCTGCCCGGTATGGCATGAAAGTTGCCCCGGTTGGTTTCCGTGCAGTCGGTCAGAAAGAAGGCCACTTTCAGCGAAACCCGCGGACGGGGTGTGGCTTCCAGGTCGATGTTCAGGCGGCCGCTGTCCTGGTGCCAGCCGAGCCGCCGTTTTTTCGGTTTCTGTCCGGCAGGCCAGGGAGGCGAGACGATGACGTGGGAATGGTACAGCTGAATGTGCCAGCCGAGTATGCCCCAGACCTTGGGGAAGGTCTTCGGCCAATCGAGCAGTTCCAGCAGGAGATCGTCCCTGCCGATGATATCGAAGTGGTTCTTGATATCGTAGGGACCGCCCCCCATGTTCGGCCGGCATGTTTCGTCTATGCGGTCCACGATGCGGTTCAGGTTCCCGATCATTTCGTCCGGCAGGACGTTTTTTACGACGAAGTAGCCCTGTTCATCGAAGAAGCGCCGCTCTTCGTCCGTCAGGCTATACGCGAGACACGAAGGATCCATGACATGCCTCCTGGTACGGTGGGTGGGGATGGGGTTCCAAGTTTGTATTTTAAAGGCTCTACGACGCGCAGGTCAATCAAAATAGGGGCGGTTTGGCCGGCGTGTCAGGTTTGATCACCTCGTGGTACCTTTCGCTGCGTTCCGTCCCCATCACGCTTCCCGAACCACGAATCTCGCCTGGATCTCCCTGCTCTCCCGGTATCCGATGCGAATGGCCCGGGATTTCATCACGTACTCGCCAGCCGCGAGGCGAAGCGGTTCGGTATACAACAGCCAGTGGGGATCGTCCCCCTCATCGAGCGTATAGGCGATGGACGCTCCCTGCGTGGCGCAGTGAAGCTGCACCAGCATGGGCCCCCTGAACGTGCCGCCCACCGGGGCCGGTTCGATCCCCGGACTCCCGGCACAGACGGGAACGCATACCACGGGGGTGGTCTCGGGCTGTTCACCTTCCGGATACCAGTTCCGGACCATTTCATGTTCCGGAACCCGGCCCATGTCACCCACCTCTTCGAGCCATGAATCGAGGGCCGCGCGCATCCGCTGCAGTTCGTTTCGCATGCCGGTGTCCGCAGCCAGGTTGTGGAGTTCATGGGGGTCGGCCACGGTATCGTATAGCTCCTCCACGGGCCTGGGATACTGAAACAGAACCGACTGCGCCTCGTCCAGCCCGCCTTCCAGGTGAAGCCGCCACATCTCCTGCATGATCGGATGCCGGTTGCGATAGGGAATCCAGGATAGATAGGGAAGATCCGGCCGGTAATTCCGAATGTACTTGTATCGTCCGTCCCGCGCGGCCCTGACCATGTCGTATGACACGTCGTGGCGGTCGCGGCTGGCGAATACGTAGTTACGCGGGGCCTGGGTCTGCTCTCCGAGAAACGCGCGGCCCTGGATATGGTGGGGAATCTCGACACCGGCCAGGGAAAGGACGGTGGGGCCGAGATCGACCGTGCTGACCAGGTCATCTCGCACCTGCCCCCCTTCCAGGTCCGGTCCCCGCGCGATCAGCGGCACGTGGATTCCCGCGTCATAGGGCCAGCGCTTGCCACGGGGCAGGGGACCGTGGTCGCTCCAGTTGAAGACGTAGGTATTGTCGGCGAGCCCGTCTTCCTCCAGTTGATTCAGGATCGACCCGAATTCCCGGTCGTTGTGCGCGATATGGGTGTACATGCGGGCCAGGGCTTCCCGAACCACTGGTGTATCCGGAAGGTAAGGTGGCGGCTGTATTTCATCGGGATCGAATTCCGGCGATGGGCACTTCTCCGGCCACATCCCGCTTTCGTGGCTGCGCATAAGGTTGAAGACCGCGAAGAACGGCTGTTCCGGATTGGGGCGGTTACGCCAGTGGGCTTCCTTACCCTGGCCGTCCCAGGCCGTCAGCGGCGGCTCGAACTGGTAGTCTGTCTTGAAGTTGTTCGTGCAGTAATATCCGGCCGGCCGCAGGTACTCGGTGAAGCACTTGACGTAGTGGGGCAATACAGCCGAATAGGGGGTGGGCATCTCGGGCGTGGCCGGATGGACGTGCGTGGTCCGCATGTGATGGGTGCCGATGGAGGTAGGGTACATCCCGGTGATGATCGCCGAGCGGGCCGGGGCGCATACCCCTGACGTGGAGAAACAGTTCGTCCACCGGCACCCCTGGGCCGCGAAACGGTCCACGTTCGGTGTGCGGGCTACCGGGTCGCCGTAGCAGCCGTAATAGGGACCGGTGTCTTCGAAGGAAATCCACAGTATGTTCGGTCTGTACCGGGAAGGCACGAGTTCCTCGGTTCTTTTTCGTTTGAGCGGACGTTATTTAACTAACCTGATTTATTTCAACTACTTAATGGCTGTATATCCTATGAAACGACAGCATCCGGCCGGTCACAACCCCGTGATCGTCTCCGCGGCCAGTTGATCTACGACCGACTTCAAGTCACCGGTTTCCCGGTAGGTCTTCAGTTGCCGGTCCGCACTGCTTCCTTCTTCGAGCATGACGCGGATGTACTCGATCTCCTCTCTCACGCCCAGGGGATCCACCACATCGTCCACGATATCCAGCAGTTCCTCGATGAGGTAGCGAACGGGCGCCTCTTTCTCCTTGCCGAAGTCGACCAGTTGACCGTCCAGCCCGTCCTTGATCGCGCGCCACTTGTTCTCGGCCACCAGGTCGCGGCGGTAATATCGCCACGACTGGTTTTCACGGCGCAGCCTGAGCAGTTTCGCCACCACCGACTTGACGAGGGCCACGATGGCCACCACTTCGTCGATCCGGGTTACGCAGTCGCAGATGCGCACTTCGAGCGTGGGGAAACGGGGATGGGGCCGCACGTCCCACCAGATCTTCGTAGGTTCGTCCATGCAGCCGGTCTTGATCATCGTCTGGATGAAATTATCGTACTCGTCGGCGGAGTTGAAGCGATCCGGAATGCCGGTCCTGGGCAACTCTGAAAACACGACACTCCGGTAAGATTTGAGCCCCGTATTGTCTCCCATCCAGAAGGGAGAGGAGGAGGACAGGGCCAGGATATGCGGCATGAAATACCCGATCTGGTTCATCGCGTCGATACGTAGTTCCCGGTCGGGAATGCCGACGTGGATGTGCATGCCGAAGATCAGCAGGCGGCGGGCTACGTACTGGAGGTCGGCGACCAGGTTCCGGTACCGGTCTTTTTCGGTGACCTCCTGTTCCTGCCAGCGGGAAAAGGGATGGGTGCCGGCGGCTACGATCCGGTGACCGCTCTGCTCCGCTATTTCGCAGACCATGCTCCGCAGCCGGGTAACCTCCCTGCGCACTTCCTTGATGTCCTGGCAGACCTCGGTACCCATCTCCACCTGCGACTGGAGGAATTCCGGCTTGACCTGGTCGCGAAAGACCCGCTTGCCCTTATCGAGAATCTCGGAGATGTAGGAAGCCAACTCCCGGGATTCGGGGTCGATGATCTGGTATTCCTCTTCGACGCCGAGGGTCATGTCTTCGAGGGTCATGGCGTGGTCCGGTTCAATAGCCAGGATACGGTGGAATGGCCGGCGGCTGTCCTGTCGCGTAAAATCCGAAGCAATCCGGGACCCGGTATGATGTCCCGTGATCTATATTAACGTGAAGTTCCGGTACCTTACAAGCACATTGGGACTAGCCGTGGGTCACGACGACGGGACGTTCCGTGTCCATGGAGTCGTGTACGGCGTCAATGACCTTCATGTTGCCCAGGCTGTTCTCGGCGGGGATTCGATGGGGCTTGCCCGTCTCGAGACATTCGCACAGGTGCCGCAGCTGGCCGGTGAACTGGTAAACGGGCGCGAACTTGATAGTGCTTTCCACCCCGTCGATTTTCTTGATCTCCAGGGCCACCGGGCGGTCCTCGTTGTTCCAGGCCATGTCCATCCGCATGTATCCCCCAGTGCCGAACAATTCGAATTCCTGGGATCCGTAGTACCGGAAGGAAAAGGCGCATTGCGCACTGACCTCGCCGGGAAACTCGAGCTGCACCGCAACGGCCTCAGGCACCTCGGAAACCTGGCCGCAATGGCCGCGCGCATGGACGAGGTTCGGTTCACTTCCGGCAATGAACCGGGCGTGGTGTATGCAGTAACATCCCAGGTCGTAAACGGCCCCTCCTCGCTTCTCCCGGTTGAAGCGCCAGTTGTGGTCGGGTCTTAAAAACCTGGGATCCACGGCGGCGCTGAATGTGCTTCGAATCAGGTAAACCTTGCCGATTTCGCCGGCTTCGATAAGCTCTTTTGCCTTGAGATGGCATGGATGGTGGCGAAACTTGAAGGCTTCTGCGAGGAGCACATCGTTGTTTGCCGCGGTTTCTATCATGGCCTCACATTCCGCCGCCGTGGAACTGATGGGTTTTTCACAGAGTATCGCCTTCACACGTCCTGTCCGCGCTGCCCTGATGCTGATATCCGCGTGCGAATTGCCCCAGGTACTGACCACCAGGATGTCGATTTCTTCTTCATGCAGCATGCGCTCGAGATCCGTGTAACGGCGCGAAACTCCGAAAGCCTCGCCGAATCGACTCAGCGATTCCTCGGAGAGGTCGCAGATCGCTGCGAGTTCCGCTTCAGGCGATTCCCGGGCCGCCCTGCCGTGACAGTACGCGATGCCGCCGACCCCGATGATGCCCATCCTGTAGGTCACTTTTGTCCTCCATTTCAGCCGTGTTGCGGTCGTTATTGCATCATTGCTTCACATCCGCGACAATTGAAACTAAGTGCAATATCAGAAAAGTTATGGCATTAGTCCGGTACAATTCAAGCTTGAAGATAGACCATCGGCTTTTGGATTTCCATCCAATAACTGTAGCGAGCGATTCCCTGGAGGACCTGTTCAGTCTGGAACCGGAGACGCACATACGAGTTTGAACCGATATCAACGGTGATCGGTTGACTCATTACCAACAGTCAAGTATAATTGTTCGGACAAGTTTGAGGTTCGGTGTGAACCGTAGCCGACTCTACAGAGGCGGAAATGGGCATGAACAGACGACTTCTCGACCAAACGAAACTGGACGACATCGTCAACCGAATCGTCAGTGTGGCCCATCCCGAGAAAATCATCCTGTTTGGTTCTGCGGCCCGTGGCGAAATGGGGCCGCACAGCGACGTGGATATACTCGTCGTCAAGAACGGTGTCCACCGGCGTGACCTTACGGGAAAGATCTATGAAAACCTGATCGGTGTCGGCACCCCGGTCGACGTGGTAGTCGTTACATCCGAAGATATAGAGCGTTATAAAGACAGTCACGCGCTAGTCATTAAGCCGGCGCTACGCGAGGGTAAGGTCGTGTATGAAGCCATCCGATCGATTTCCACCTGACGATCCTCGTGAATGGCTGAATCGAGCGCATGGCAACCTGGCTCGGATGAAGCACCGTGTGCCTGGCACCTACCTGGAAGATCTCTGCTTTGATGCTCAACAGGCATCGGAGAAAGCCTTCAAAGCTGTTTTAATTGAACACCGTGTTGAGTTTGCGTACGTCCATGATCTGGCATATCTGATTTCGTTACTAGAGCATGACAATGTCCACGTTCCGGACGAGGTTCGTCGCGCGGCGAATCTCACCAGGTATGCCGTAGAATCAAGATATCCTGCGTTAGCAGAACCCGTCACTGAGAAAGAGTACGATGAAGCGGTGGACATTGCCGAAGCCGTCGTAAAATGGGCTGAAAAACTGCTTAGTACGTGATCGATTTAGTATTAACTACACCAAGTTACACCTGGCCGAGTGGTTTAAACATCCGCGGCAAACTACACTCCAATTTTTGGCTCAATCCGACCGCTTCAGATCCACCATCTTCGCCACCGGTCCCACCAGAAACAAAGCGTAGAGCGGGGCGTTTACGATTTCGAACAACCGCAACACCATCTCGGCCAGCGCTACGAGAAAAACGACCATGATCCGGCCGCCGCGCGAAGAGACGGAGGTGGCGGGATCCGTAACCATGAAGAAGGCCATCAACTGGTACATGGGTCCGGTGATGGGCGCCACCTCGGAAAGGAAGGGGGTTTCCGTCATCAATGATCGTAGGTAGGCGAGAACTACGAAGGAGGCCGCGTAGGTGAAGGATACGTGAAACCGTTTCGCCCGCCAGAGGATGACCGACCCCAGCACCCATATCACGGCCATGGCCCACAGATCGTTGCCCCACTGCTCGCTTAGGGCGGCCACGATCCCGGGCGCCGAGAAGAGTACCACGCAGATGCCCAGGTTGGAAGGATTCCAAAGGTGCCGTCCCTTGTAGCGAAGGACATACTTGGACATGATGGCAAGCAGGCTGGCGAGCGCAAAGGGCCACAGGTAGAGCGATCGCAGCAGAATGCCGCAGCTGATCCCGGTTATGTACGCACTGGCGGGATTGAGCCACTTCCCCGTCAACAGGCGGCCCAGCGCCAGTTCCGCCACCAGGGCAGCAGCAATCGCCGTAATGAGCTGCGACAGGTCGTGGAGGAACCCCACGTATATCTGTCCGAAGACCAGGATCACGGTGATCAGGCCGGAGGACAGGTACCTTGGGTCGATCTGGAGTTTCGCGCCACCAGTCGGGGCGGCCGCTGCGGGCCTGGATTCGCCCATCATCCCTCCGGTTCGGTAATCGAATGGTGCCGGTTCAGTTCCGGATCGACCAGGGTTTGAACCTCTCCGCTCGGCCAACGTATTTCGACCCGTTCGATGGCCGTTGCGGCACCCAGGCCGAAATGGCGCCTGCGCTGGCTTTGTGCGGCGAATCCCGCCCCCGCGGTGACGATCTGGACCTGTTGCCGGTCGTCCCAGTACACCCGCACCTCGGCGCCGATTGCGCTGGTATTGCTGCGAACGCCCCGCAGTTCGAAGGATATCCACGTGTTTTCGCCTTCGATCTCGTTCCTGTACAGGATCAGCGGCCCGTTCTGGTTGGCTACGACCACGTCCAATACGCCCCGGTTAAACAGGTCTGCCAGGGCGACGCCCCTCCCATCGTACCGGTCTTGGACTCCTGCCGATTCCGCCACGTCGTAAAAGCGACCGGTACCGTCGTTCAGGTAGAGACGAGACCGCTCGTAACCGGACAGGCTTTGGTTGCCCATAGGCGTCCAGTTCTTCACGTCCTGAAAGATGTTGTTGTTGCCCATGGCGACCCGGGACATCTCGTACCAGTAGTCTTCTTCCGGGTCGGCCGAGACGAAACCGTTGGTCACGAACAGATCCTGGAAACCGTCGTTGTTCAGGTCGCCGAACTGCGCGCCCCAAGCCCAGCCCGCGTCGGCGATTTCCCCTTCGGCAATGTTGATCATTCGTCCGTTTTCCGCGATCAGGTTGCGGCGAAGGTTGTTTCCCTGGAAAAGGTATCCGCGCCTGGAAATATTGGTCACGTAAACGTCCGGGCGTCCGTCGTTGTACAGATCGCCGAATGCCACGTTCATGCCGCTTTTGGAGGTCTCCTCCAGCGAGGTGCCGGCCAACTGCTCGAACCCCTTCCCTTCAAGGTTGACTAACAGCACCTCGGGGCCGTAGTCGTTGGCCAGGTAAAGATCGGCCCACCCGTCGCCGTTCAGATCCGCGGCGCCGACGGACATGGTCCAGCGCGTGCAGTCCGCGCCGTAGGCCACCGTGACGTCCTCAAAACGTCCGGCGCCCCGGTTCAGGAATAGGAAGTTGTGTCCCCCGTTATTGGCGTATTCGAAACTCTCCTGCATGATACGCGTCGTCGTAACCTGCCAGAGATCATGGACTTCCGAAAAATAACCACCGACATAAAGATCGATCAGGCCATCCCTGTTGACGTCCGTCCATACCGCGCTGTTGGCATTCATCCACAGGTCGAGACCCGCTTCACCGGAAACGTCACTGAAAACGCCGTCGCCCTGGTTCCGGTACAGGCGCTGCCGTCCCCATTTATAGACAAACACGTCCTCGAAACCGTCGTTGTCGTAGTCCCCCCAGACCGAACCCATGGACACCCCGCTCCCCGGTTCGTTCATGGAGGCCAGGCCTGCGGCCTCCGCAACATCCGCGAAGGTACCGTCGCCCTGGTTCCGGTACAGGGCATTCGACGAACCCCGGCGGCTGCGGGTTACGTACAGATCCTGCCACCCATCGTTGTCGAAATCCGTCACCGATACCGACGCCCCGAGCGCCGTCAGGTGAGGCATGATCGGGTCGAGTACCGGATCGAGCTTCGGTTTTTCGTGAACGAAGTCTATACCGGCTTCGGCCGTCGCATCGGTCAGGTGAAATCCGTACCTTTCTGTTTCGGATTCGTCCGACGTCCGGTCCAACCATTGTGCGAAGAAAAAGGGCGTCAGGAGTATTATCAGAAAAAGCAAGGATACTTTGGAACGGATCGTTTTCGAGGAAAAGTGAGACATGGCTTGATGGGACCAGGTTCGACCGGATGGACAGGGCGGACCGAACGGACCGGACGGACCGGATGATTCAGCGGGAAGGCACCCGTCAATGCCCGGTGTCTGCCGAACGCCCGATTGGCCGTTTCAAGTTAGAAGGGGAGGGTGGACGTGTCAAGATGGATTGACACAGGGGGTGGGATGCGGTATAAACTCACCGTGGCCTACATCCGCCGGCCGGTGTCGAACCCGGCCAGTGCCTTTGCCTGACGGAACGATATTTTACCAGCGACATCCTACCTAAATTGAGCGTTTGTACTGGACACTTTGACTAACCTTGAGATGCTCAGAACTGAAATGGAGTTGAAAATGACCCTTTCGAATGTAATCCGAATACGTACGATCCTGTTCCTCGTCTGCATTTGTATTGTCTCAGCAAATGGACACGCCCAGACATCCCGGTTGGATCTCATTCTGGAACGCGGGGAGATCCGCATTGGAACGACGGGAGACTACAAGCCTTTCACCTATCTGAATCCGGAGACCGGGATCTACGAAGGCATGGACATCGACGCGGCCCATATGCTGGGCGAAGCGCTTGGCGTAAGCGTCCGGTTCGTACCTACAACCTGGAGCAACCTGTCCGAAGATACCCTGAGTGACCGGTACGATCTGGCCATGGGTGGAATTACCCGTACGCTTACGCGGCAGAAGATCCTGGGTCTCACCGAACCCTATGTTACTATTGGGAAGTCGCCACTCATAAGGAATTCCGACCGAAATCGCTTTAAAAGTCTACAGGACATCGACCAGCCCGGGGTCCGGATCGGCGCAAACTACGGTGGGACCAACGAATCCTACGTACGCGCCAACATTAGGCAGGCCACTATCGTAATGTTCGAGGACAATCTCGATGTGCAGCCGGCCGTGGCGTCAGGAGACGTTGACGTGATGTTCACAGACAATGTCGAGGCGGTGATCTACGCGAGACAGAATCCCCTGCTTTACGCCCTTGATCCAGACAAACCGTTCACCCGCGAAGATCTCGGCTACATGACCGTCCGCGGCGATCAACCCTTTATGAACTGGCTGAACCTTTGGATACACCAGATGAAACTTAAAGGGTCGCTCGATGAACTAAGGAGCAAGTGGATCGGGGAGTATTGAATCGGTACTTTCACGTAGGATATAGATGGAAACCCACGCGACTGGAGTTTATTTATCAGGGAGAACAGTTGTTCCCACGAAAGGTGGTCATGTCCAACCACGTTTGGAATTCCTCGTCTGCTGGCGCACACAGGTTAGTGTGACGTAAGTCAACTACAATAAACTCCGCATGTGCCAGATTGGCAAAACCACGAGGCAACGGTCCTGTAAGATCCGTGTTGTTATGCAAAATGAGTTCTTGCAGATTCATCAGTTGGCCGAATGCAGTATCAATGGTGCCAGATAACAGGTTGTTATTCAGATAGAAAAACGTTATCGAACTTTGCCCCAGTGACGTTGGAATACTGCCTGTCAACTGGTTATCGGACAGATCCAGTAGACCCAGCTTTTCCATCTGACCCAGTGAAAAGGGGATACTTCCCGTTAACCGGTTTCCACTCAGTGCCAGTTCAACACACAGGTCCAGGTTCCCCAATGAAGATGGTATGTCGCCTGTCAACTGGTTGTCTGACAGGTCAAGATCATCGATATTAACGAGATTACCGATTGAAGACGGAATGAACCCAGTCAGGTGATTTCTACCTAACCACAGGATTTCTACCTCCAGAAGCCTGCCGATGGACCCCGGAATCATACCGCTAAGGCCATTGTCCGTAAGGTTTATATGATTAACTCGACCATCTGATCCCGTACTGATTCCGTGCCACTCTCCCAGCGGTGTCTCAGTAATCCAGTTCGTATTGTTCATCCAGTTCGTTCCGTCCGTAGCGTTGTACAACTCCACCAGGATCTCCCGCTCGAAAGCCAGATAGTCTATCTCTACGGTAACGTCCACAGTTTTTGATACCCCATCGGACGACGCCGTGATCCGGGCGCTTCCGTTCCCCACCGCAGTGACTAGTCCATTGGCGGATACCGACGCCACGGTATCGTCGTCGCTGGACCACGACACACCAGCCCCGGGGATCGGCTCGTCGTTGCCGTCGTAGACCGTGTAAGTAAGTTGCACGGTTTCACCCAGCGCACTGAGGGTCGAGGATGACGGCATGACCTCGATCCGGCCGGGAGCTTGCGCTACAACGATGCTTGCGTTGGCGGACACACTACCCGATGTGGCCGTGATCTGAACGTACCCGTTCTGGATGGCGGTCACCAGCCCGTTGGTGTCAACCTTCACAACAGACTGGTTGGTGCTTGTCCACGTAACGACCGCACCAGATATGACCTTGTTTTCTTGGTCCAGCACCGTGGCGGTCAGTTGTATGGTCTGGCCCACGGCGCTCAGGGTCGCTTCTACCGAGGAGAGCGTGATACGGGCAGGGGTTTGCGGGACCGGCTCCGTGGGGCTGTCTTTTCCGCAAGAGGCGGTCGATGCTAAGAAGAAACACACGACCACCGGCAGGTAGATTCTGGCTTTGCAGATCATTGTCAAACTCCATGATGAGACCATGGGGATGATTTAGATTCTCCTTCAAGGGGCATACCGTCAATAGATATCTTCATACCTAAATTGTTCAAACTGTCATTCTTCCATCATACGAAGACTGGATCACACCAACGACGCTGCGCAGCATCTTGCAGATTCGTGATCATTCAACGCATAATTGTATTGCGATGATACCTGCGCTGCCCTATCTTAGGATCGACAACAAACAAACCGGATTCACGAGAAAAGGAGCATGTCGTTGGCCGGCGCCACAGACTATAGTGATGACGTGTTTTTAAATGACGTCGACCTGGACGCGCACAGGGATAAGAAGGTAGATTCCGAGGCCATCGAGTTCTTTCCCACTGATTACCGCATCGGCCGGACCAAGTACATCTTCGTTACCGGCGGCGTCATGTCCGGTGTGGGCAAGGGCGTCTTCAGCGCTTCGCTCGGACATCTGCTAAAGCACTACGGCTTCACGGTTTCCCAGATCAAGATGGACGGCTACCTGAACCAGGACGCCGGCACCATCAATCCCTATCGTCACGGGGAGGTATTCGTGCTCGAAGACGGAACCGAGTGCGACATGGACCTGGGCACCTACGAGCGCTTTCTCGACGACGACCTGAACCGGAACAACTACATCACCTCCGGCAAGGTGTACCGGATCATCCTCGACAAGGAACGCCGGGGCGAGTACCTGGGACGGGACGTACAGGTCGTGCCCCACGTGACGGGCGAGATCAAGAACCTGATGCGCACCAAGGCCCACGAGGGACCCTACGACATCCTGGTCGTCGAGATCGGGGGCACCGTGGGGGATATCGAGAACATCCACTTCATCGAGGCCGCCCGGGAGATGCTCTACGACGAGGGACGGGAAAACGTCCTGTCGGCCCACGTCACGCAGGTTCCCTATAACGAGTCGGCCGGTGAACTGAAGACCAAGCCCACGCAGCACAGCGTCAAGGCGCTGCTGCAACTGGGCATACAGCCGGACATCGTGGTCTGTCGTTCGGCCATACCACTCAGCACAAGCGTCCGACAGAAAATCAGCCTCTACTGCAACATCGCGGAAGATCGCGTGGTCAGCAGTCCGGATACGGATTCCATCTACCGGGTACCGACCCTGCTCGACCGCCAGAAAACGGTTCAGATCGTCGCCGACAAGTTAAATGTGAACCTGCCGCAGCGGCCCGACCGGAAACCCAGGATTTTCGATATATACCTCAAGCACCTGGCGAAGTCACACCCCAAAATACGTATCGCCATAACCGGAAAGTACACGGCCCTGCACGATTCGTACGTGAGTATCCTCAACGCGCTGGATCACAGCAAGGTCAACGTAGGTGCGGAGATCGCCATCGAGTGGATAGATACGACCGAATTCTCTGACGACCATCCGCCGGACGAAGGGAAGTTCGAAGGAATTTCGGGGATCATAGTACCCGGCGGCTTCGGTGAGCGAGGCGCCGAGGGCAAGATCCCGTTCATACGGTACGCAAGGGAGAACGGCCTGCCGTTCCTGGGCCTGTGTTATGGATTCCAACTGGCCGTGGTGGAGTTCGCGCGTAACCAGTGTGGATTGCGTGAAGCCGCCCACGCGGAATTCGACGCGGAGACGGAAACACCGGTCATCTACCTGTTGCCCGACCAACGCAAACTGGCCGGCATGGGAGGCACGATGCGCCTGGGAGGCCACGAGGTAAAGGTGAAGACGGGCACAATAGCCCACAGCTGCTTCGGGTCCGACTCGGTGGTTGAACGATTCCGCCACCGGTACGAGTTCAATAACGAGTACAGGGAGCTCATCGAGCAGCAGAGCATGGTGTTCTCCGGCACGACGCCCGACGAGTCGATCATGCAAATCCTGGAAATCCCCGCGCACCCCTTCTTCGTAGGAACCCAGTTCCATCCCGAATTGACCAGCCGTCCGTACAGACCCCATCCCTTATTCAGGGGATTCGTACAGGCAGCGCTAAATCACGCGAATTCAGTGGAAAAACGGCAGGTAGCCTTGCAGGCCGGACAGGCGGAATAGAGGAATGCGGGACAGGCGTCCGGCCGGGACCGGAAACAGGCTTAACCGGCCTGTTTCGTCAACCTGGATTTGATGCGGGCGGCAGTCCGCCGGTGCACCACGCCGCGCTTGACGGCTTTATCCAGCTTGGAGTACGCCTGGCTCACGAGTCCGGGCGCCGCGTCGGCGTCCGTATTCCCGCGAAGGCGCTTGACGGCGGTTCGGAGGGCGGATTTGACCGTGGCGTTACGCCCCTGACGTACATGTTCCTGACGTAAACGCTTTTTGGATGAAACGAGGGTCGGCAACGTATACTCCCTTATGCATTTAAAGGCTAAACCCCGCAAGGGGTGCTGGCCTCTTGTGGCTTGTTGATCGGTTCGTAGTAAACCAGCCCCAAATTACCGGCCTGGCCACCCTGTGTCAAGCACTAAATGACCCTGGTAGCGCGATCGCCAGCGTCATGGAACTACCCGGAATCGTTGGATCAGGCGGCCCTTCTTATGGCTATACAACAAACGGAAATCGAAGAAAAACTGAAGTCACTGCCTGGCAAACCGGGTGTTTACCTCATGAAAGACGCCCGGTCACGTATTATCTATGTCGGCAAGACCCGCGCGCTGCGCCAGCGGATCCGTTCGTATTTTCAAAAAAACCGCCATCGTCATACGGAACCGAAGGCCGTTGCCCTGGCTAGTCGGATACATGACTTCGACTACGTGGTCACCGAATCGGAAGCCGACGCGCTCCTCCTGGAAGACAACCTCATCAAGGAACACAAGCCCAGGTACAACGTGATGCTGCGCGACGACAAGTCGTTCCCCTTCATCATGTTGACCGACGAAGCATTCCCCCGGGTCGTGGTCACGCGCAATTTCAGGCAGGACGGGGCCCGGTACTTCGGTCCCTACACCAACGTGAAGGCCATGCGGAGGACCATCGACCTGATCCGCAAGGTCTTCCCGTTGCGCACCTGCCCGAGCGCCAGGGCCTGGCCGTCCATGGACCGGCCCTGCCTCGACTACTACATCGACCGCTGCCCCGGTCCGTGCAAGGGCCATATCGACGAGGCAGGGTACGGCGAGATCATCGAACAGGTGTGCCAGTTTCTCTCCGGCAGGACGAAAGACCTGCTGAAACAGTTGAAGGTACGCATGGCGCAGGCCGCGGAAAACCTGCAGTTCGAAATGGCGGGACGCATACGCGATCAGATCAACGCCATTGAGAATACGGCCACCCGGCAGCGCGCCTTTACGAATAAAGAAGTGGACCGCGACATCATCGGACTCGCGCGGAACGGTACCGACGTGTGTGGAGCGGTTCTGCAGGTTCGGGAGGGCAAGCTGTTGGGCAAGGAACATTTTTTCCTGACGGCGCCGGAGGAGGCCACGGAATCGGAGTCGCTGGGCGCCTTCCTGACCCAGTACTATCTCGCCGCGCAATTGTGGCCCGACGAGATCCTGCTCACCGGGGAACCGGACGGAATAGAAGCGTTCAGGGATTGGATGACCTTGAAGCGCGGTTCGAAAATCGACATTGCCGTACCCCGGCGCGGCGACAAGGCCGCGATGGTCCGGCTGGCCGTGCAGAACGCCGAGTTGCAGTTGAACACCCACTCGCTGAAGCGGGCGGAATCCAGGGTTCGGCGCAGTATTCCGGCCGCGGTCGCCTCGCTCCAGGAAACCCTCAGTCTCTCCGTTCCGCCAAGACGCATCGAGACCTTCGATATATCCAACATACAGGGCTCCGACCCGGTGGCTTCCCTGGTATGTTTCGTGGACGGGCGCCCGCGCAAGTCCGACTACCGGAAGTTCAAGGTAAAGGACGTGATCGGCCCCAATGATTTCGCCATGATGCAGGAAGTGGTCGGACGCCGCTACCGGCGATTGCTCGACGAGGGCAAGCCCGTTCCCGATCTCGTGCTCATCGACGGAGGCAAGGGACAACTCTCCAGCGTTCGGCAGGTCCTGAACGAACTCGGCCTGGTCGACCTGCCCGTCATCGGCCTGGCGAAGAGACTGGAGGAAGTCTTCCGGCCGGGCCAATCCGATCCGATCCTCATTCCCCGATCTTCTCCCGCACTGAAAATGCTCATGCAGGCCAGGGACGAAGCCCACCGGTTCGCCGTAACATTCCACAGGCAGCAGCGGGGAAGACGCATGGTCCGGTCTGAACTGGACAACATACCCGGAGTGGGGCCGAAGCGTAAACAGCAACTGATCCTTGCGCTCGGTTCGGTGGAG
Source organism: bacterium (assembly GCA_965262815.1). Taxonomy (GTDB): domain Bacteria; phylum JAAXHH01; class JAAXHH01; order JAAXHH01; family JAAXHH01; genus JAAXHH01. The sequence goes on from OZ253560.1 coordinate 2,770,765, forward strand.
AATATAAAGCGCTGTTCCGAAGAGGAACTGTCCGCCGTCAAAGGGTTGGGCAAGGAGGCGGCGCGGAAAGTATTCCGCTATTTCCATCCCGAGTAACCTCAAAAAGTCTGGCCGGGTAACCTCGGAAGGCCTGGCTGTACACAGAATCAAATTGCGCGTAAGGAGGAAGTGCCTTAGAATGTCTACTGCTTAAGCACGGGTATAAGTTTGAATAATCCCGGCACGATTTTGAATACTCAAGTAGGAGTAATGTCGCTCATTGTATACCGGGTCGTTCTTAACACATTTTTGACACCATTTTACGCTGGTGCAGGATTTCGGAGGATAGATTCGTGGGTAAGGTTCTGAGGTCATACGAGTTGCTGGAAGAACGCATGAAGGAGATCTATTTCGATTTCTACCGGGAAACGTACCGGCAGGGAACCGCGCTCGACAACAAGACCAAGGAACTGATCGCCATAGCCGCTTCGCTGAGCGCGGGATGCCATAACTGCCTGGAAGGTCATATAAAGAAAGCCATGAAATACGGCGCCGACGGCGCCGAGATCCGCGAAGCCGTGGCCATCGCTGTGGGTGTGGCTGCCGCCACGATCGTGGACCGCAGCGATCTGGCGAATTTCGAGATGAATTTCAACGAACTGCTGAAGAAGGCGACTAAGGCGGACAGCGACACCTGAGAAACCGGACCGCGGGTTTCGTCGCATCAAGCTGACCGGCACAAAGGCGTGACTCGGTTTTAATGTATAAAGTTGGATAACCGTACTGGAGGCCAGGAATGAGAAGGATTGCTACTACAATGATATGCGTCATGTTTACCATGGCCGTAATGCTGTCGACTGTACACGCCCAGACCGCGGACCAGGGTGCGCAGGCCTTGAACGACGACGAGCAGAAGATCGTCGCCTACATCATGAAGCAGGTCTCCGAATCCAAGGCCGGAAAACCGAATTTCGGTCCGGAAACGGCCATGGCCGTGTACAAGGAACTGGGGATCCAGGTGACCCCTGATATGGTGCCTAAAATCCGGATGGCCGTCGTGGCCGAGTTGAAAGCCATCGAAGCCCGGCTCATGCTGAAGGAAGGAAGCGCCGCGCCTGATTTCAACCTGCCTGTCCTGGGCGGGGGAGAGATCAGCATGTCCGCCCTGAAGGGCAAGGTGGTGGTGGTGAATTTCTGGGCCACCTGGTGTCCACCCTGCCTGGTGGAAATGCCGGTGCTGAACGAACTTTACGGCGCTTACAAGGACCAGGGTGTCGAGGTGCTGGGACTTTCTCTGGACGAGGAAGGGCTTCCCATCACGCAACCTTTCGTGGAAAAGCTGGGGGTTACCTACCCCATCCTGGAATCGGATAGAAAAACCTACCAGGCGTACGGAAACGTGCTGACCATTCCCCATACCTTCGTGGTCGATCGAGCAGGCACGGTCACCAAGCGGTTTGTCAACAACCAGACGAAGGACGGATTCGAGGCTGCGATCAAGGCCGCGTTAGCGGGCAAGTAGGCTTAGAATCTGCACGAAACCTGCTATGTGTCAACCCGGTAGGTTTCAATGGCTTCCATGTTAAGCGACACGCCCAGGCCGGGCAGGTCGGTTACACGGATTCGACCGCCCTCGACCTTTTCCGCCGGTTCGACCAGATCGTGGCGCCACGGCACTTCTCCCCACGCGTATTCCAGGATCTGAAACCCGGGATGGGCAGCCATGGCCTGAACGCCCGCCGCAATGGTCAACGGACCGAAGGGTCCATGGGGCGCGGTGGGAATCCCCCTCCCCTCCGCCATGGCGGCGACCTTTTTCAGTTCCCAGAGTCCGCCCACGATCGTCACGTCGGGCATGATGACATCCATCAGTCCCCCGTCCAATACAGGCCAGAACCCCTCCCGGTACATCAGGCTTTCACCCCCGGCAAGCGGAACGTCGATATAATCCCGGATGATGCGGTATCCTTCGTGATCTTCGTCGGGTACGGGCTCCTCGTACCAGTACAGGTCCAGATCCTTGAGGGCATCGAATACCTCGCACCCCCCGCGGCCGGTGAAGTGACTGTGACAGTCGATCAGCAGGGCCATTTTCGGACCGATCGCAGCACGAACGGCTTCCATGCAGGCAATGCCCTCCCGCGCGTCGGATGCCCGGTCGATTCCCCCGGGCATCCCGTCGAAGGGAGCCAGTTTCACGGCGTCGAAACCGTCCGACACCGCCGCCCCGGCGTTCCGGGCGAACCCTTCCGGCGTCCGGTCCGTGGTGGCGCGGTTGATGTTGGCGTAGAGCGGTATTTCATCCCGGCAACGGCCCCCGATGATATCGGCCACGGGTACGCCCAGGGCCTTTCCCTTGATGTCCCACAGGGCCTGGTCAAGGGCGCTTAACGCCATCACTCTGGACCGTTCCACCGGGCTGGGGAGCAGTTCGGCCAGGATATGCTCGATCCGGCCGGGATCCCGTCCGATCAGCAACGATTCAACCTCGTGCAGAAAGTCTACGCTCCCGGATTTGGCACCCCCCGGATTCACCTCGCCGAGACCGGTTACTCCCTCGTCCGTGCTCACCTGCAGGAACGTCCAGTCACCACGGTGATTCACGTGGACGGTGTGGGTCATCAGGCCGGATATCTTCATTCCTGAATCCTCCAGGTCACCGGGTTAAAAGGACGCGATTTACATTTATGATTGCAACTTCAACCCGGTCTGCGAACCAGTGTTACTCGCAAGGTTCGCATGGTAGAGATCTGGTACGTGCCACCTGGCTTAACGCTACATTCCGTCATTGATTACTGCAATGCATTTGTTTATATAACGCCGTGTTCTTTCCGGTGTCGTGACCGCCGTACACCATTACATATATTGAAGATAGGGATTCGGTTCCCTGGCAGCGTTTTCGCAATGGACAGAGGGACGGACTAACGGAGGGTGTGGTATGAGTTCGCAACAGGTAGCGGTAATTACGGGAGCGGGACGCGGCATGGGGGCGGCCATCGCACGGAACCTGGCTGGCCAGGGGTATGCCGTCGCGCTGCTGTCACCTTCCGGTGCGGCGGAAACACTCGCCGAGGAACTGGGCGGTATCGGTGTAACGGGGTCGGTCACGGAAGAGGCCGACCTGAAGAAACTCGTCGATCTGACCATGGACGCCCACGGACGTATCGACGGCGTCGTAAACAGCACGGGCCACCCACCCAAGGGCAGTCTCCTGGAAATACCGGACGGGGACTGGCACGTGGGTCTGGACATCGTATTCCTGAACGTGGTGCGCATGGCGCGGCTCGTTACTCCGATCATGGTAGACCAGGGCGGTGGATCAATCGTAAACATTTCCACCTTCGCCGCCTTCGAGCCTGAGCCACATTTTCCAGTATCTACGCCATTCAGGGCGGCCCTGGCCAGTTTTACGAAGATCTACGCGGACAACCACGGCGGCGACAACATCCGGATGAACAACCTCCTTCCGGGTTTCATCAACAGTCTCCCGGAATCGGAATCGTTCAGGGCCCGTGTCCCCATGGGCCGCTACGGCACCGTGGAAGAGATCGCGGAAACTGCCGCTTTCCTTTTGTCACCCGGATCGGGTTACATTACCGGCCAGAACCTGAGGGTCGACGGAGGTATTACTCGATCAGTTTGAGAAACTCAAGCATCCAAATTCCGCGCGCATGGAGAACGTAGAACCAGCCGGAGCCGACCGGAGAAACAGGGGAGCTTGAGCAACCGCATATCCGCAAAGGGGATATCATGAAACAGGCGGACCTGGAGTTTTTTCGTCAGAACGGTTTCATTAAACTCGGAAAGATCTTCACGGACGGCGAGGTCGGGCATTTTCATCATCTCTTCGACGAAGACCGACGCCAATACCCCTATTTCTGGCATCCCTACGGCCATCACCAGGCGGCCAACTACGACGGGCTCATCACCACGCCGGCCTTCGACGGACTGATCCGCCATCCCCGGGTCTATGATACCATTCTGGAACTGATGGGTGGTCCGGTCTGTTTCGGGGAAATCGGGTTACGGTCCATGGGTCCGTACAAAGGCGAGTTCCACCAGGGCTGGCACCGGGACAAGTCACACTGGTTTGATCATCCCCTCCGCATGGACTACATACAGCTGATGGTTTATTTCACCGACGTGGATGAGAGTACCCACTGCTTCTCCATCTCCCCCGAAGCGATAGATCAGCCCGTCCTGAAAGAAAACAGCGCGCAACTTGAACGGGGCGTCTATGATCTCCACGGACCGGCGGGCACCTGCGCTCTGTTCAACGTTTCGGTGCTGCACACGGCGACCACGCGTCCCACGCGGGCCGTGCGGAAGTCGGCGCAGATCTACTATGGCCACAGAGACAGGGATCCGCTGGCGAATGATTCCGGGATTCCGGCTACCTTCTGGAGAGACAGCGAAGACCCGGAGACCCGGGCATTCTACGGTGTCCTGAACGAGCGAACGAAAATCTACATGTCGGCTTTCGGGACGAACTCCAGTTCGCCGGATGACTTGACGCGGCGGTAGTAGCAGCCGATCCTGTAACGTCCGTCCGAGTCTTTTGTGTGACAGGCCCCGGACCCACGGGGAGTCACGAGGAAGACCAGGGAATTCTGCTCGCAGTTGACGCGGATACCGTCGAGGCCCAGCGCGTTTCCCGACGTGGCGCCCTTTATCCACAATTCGTTCCGCGAAGTGCTCCAGAACGTGGCGATTCCAGTCTTCAGCGATTCGTCCAGGGCCAGGCGGTTAACATAGGCCACGATCAACACTTCCCTGGTCCTGGAATCCTGAACGACTACGGGCAGGACATCTTCATCGATAGCGGCGATCTGCCGAAGCTTCGAGAAATCCAGGGTCTCTTTCGTTCCTTCTTCCAGGTGATTCGATCCTGATGAACCCGCCATGGCATCTCCGTGTATATACTATGTATCTACATTTGTCTACAGTTACACCAGGTGGTCATCGGCCGCGTGACGGGCGCCGACTCCCTTCTGCATGCGCAAGAGCTGCTTCTGACGGGGGGACAGCCGTTCATGCCAGTCTTCCCGGAACCCGTCGTGCGGGTCGAGCTGGAAGAGGAGCATGGACTTGCGGTAGTGCCCGAACAGGGCGTGTCGGTTGCGGCCGGTGGAGTTTTTTCCGCCGCCGTGCCAGCACTGTCCGTTGAAGATCAGCACGCTTCCCGCCGCGGCCGTCGGCTGGTACACGTGCGGGACCTCCATACCCTCCGGAGGACCGGACCATCCACTCTTGTGCGAACCGGGAACGATGCGCGTTCCGCCGATCTCCGTATTGAAATCGTCCAGCATCCAGACGGTGTTCATCATCACCGGCGAGATCGGGTTCAGCATGTGCTGCGGTATGTCGCTGTGGAAATCCTGGTACCCGTCACCGGGCCGCACGATTCGGGAACTCAGGCTGCCCAGCACAAGCGTCTTGTCCAATACCCGTTCCAGAATGGGCAGGACGACTGGATGGTCGACGATCTGGAGAAACACGGGATCCAGGGCGGGCAGGTTCCGCACCAGCAGAGACGTTCCCCCGCGGTTCTCGTAACCGGCCTCGCCGTTTTCTTCCGCGCATCTGACCAGCGCCCTTCGCAGGGTGTCCACCTGGGACGCCGTAAGCACATCGGGCAGCAGGGTAAATCCAAAGGTGTCGATTTCGGCGACGGCCTGGTCGAAGGGGGACATCAATCGCTTCCTATGGTCCTCTGGAGATAGGCTTTAAGCCGCTCCCAGGCATCCAGTGCGGGCTCCTCGTTCTTCGCGTCGCGGTCCACCCACAGCCAGAAACCGTGGTTGACGTCGTCGTAGACATGCACGTCGTTCTCCACGCCGGCCTCGCGAAGCGCGGCGACGAACCGTTCCACCTGTTCGGGGGAAGGACCGCGGTCGAGTCCGGCGAAGGTGCCATAGACTTCGTGGTGTATGGCCTTGAGCTGTTCAGGATCGTCGAGGAGGCGTCCGTAGAAGATGGCGGTGGCGTCATGGTTTTCACCGCCCAGGGCATAACTGAGGGCGACCCCGCCCCCGTAGCACCATCCCATGGCGCCCACCTTGCCGTTCACGTCGGACCGGCCCCTCAGATAGGCTGCCGCGGCGTCCAGGTTGCGAATGATCTTGTCCATATCATCCAGCGTCTCCCGAACGAGCGCCATGTTCTCGTCACGGTTGCTGCCCGTACGTCCCGAATACAGATCCGCCGCCAGCGCGACGTAGCCCTCCGCCGCCAGGGCGTCGGCCACCTGCCGCACGCGGTCCACCAGGCCGTTCCATTCGTGGATCAGGATTACGGCGCCTCGGGGGCCCGGTCCTTCGGGCTCCGCGAGGTATCCCTTCGTATCGGGATCTTCGTCGAAATAGGCCAGTTCTCCGCCGCGAGGCGCCCCAGCCTTACCGACTATGGCTTCCGGAATCTGCCCTTCGGCGGTGCGCTCATTGGGTATTTGCTGTGCCTGGGTCCGAGATTCCGCGGTCCCCAGGACGACCATTGCGGCGAAAAGCGCAGTACCGGTCAGGATTCCTGTCCATATACCTCGGCGCATAAGGGTTTTACCTCCATGAAAGGCGGATATAGTCCGCCTCGGATTTCGAGTCTGAAGTCCCCATTTAATTTACCGTTTCCCCTAAACTACGGGATTCAATATACTTACCGCACACCCGTGAATCAATCGTGAAATCGTTCGTGAAATCGTTCGTGAAACGATCTATTCACCCCTGCTTACCCCATCAAAGGAACCTGCATGAAAAACCGGCTGAAAGAGAAGCTGCGCAACGGCGAAGTGACCTACGGCATATCCGTCGGAACCCCGTGTACCGACATCGTTGAACTCGTTTCGAACATGGGGTTCGACTGGATCTGGTTCGATGCCGAACACGGACCCACGAACACGGAATCGCTCCACCCGATGATCCAGACGACGCGGAACAGGGATATTACCCCGCTCGTACGCGTTCCCTGGAACGACCTGGTACATATAAAGAAGGCGCTCGACATCGGTGCCGAAGGGCTGATCATCCCCTGGATCAACGACCGCTCGCAGGCCGAATACGCCGTTCGCGCCGCCAAGTATCCACCCATGGGCATCCGCGGCATGGGAGCCCGTTTCCTCAACATCTCCGGAGGCGACGTTGCAGAATACATCCGCACCGCCAACGAGGAAACCTACATCATGGTCCAGATCGAGACGGTCGAAGCCGTGGAGAACCTGGAGGAGATTCTCACCACGCCCGGGGTCGACGCCTTTCTCTTCGGACCGAACGATCTCGCGGCGTCGATGGGATACGTGGGTCAGCCGGTGCATCCCGAAGTGGAAAAGGTGGTGGAACAGATCATAGACCGCGCCAAAAAACTCGGGGTACCCGGCGGCTACGCCGCCACCACGATGGACATCAACCATAGACGGATCAAGCAGGGTTTCCAGTGGATCACGCTCGGCGGCGACATGGGGTTTCTAGCGCAGGCCGCGCAGGCCGCGCTTGCCGCTGTCGGGAGATAGTCGAAGGCAGGTGTTTCGCTTTGGGGAGGTTGACGGAGGCTGGCGATTCGCTGTACATATCACGGGAAGCACCAGGATAATCGATCCCGCGTACTACGGGACGTGCCTGCGACCGTAACGACCGTAAGTTTCAATCCGCGTTCCGATCCCGTGAAAGCCGCCGCCTGATGGCCATGGCATGGGCCGTAAGACCTTCCGCCTCCGCCAGTTGGATCGCGGCCGGACCGAGTCGTTTTTCCGCCCGTTCGTTGACCGCGAACAGGCTCGTTACCTTCAAGAAATCACGGATGCTCAAGGGGGAGAAGAACCGGGCGCTTCCACTGGTGGGCATGATGTGGCTGGGACCGGTGACGTAGTCGCCCAGGGCCTCCGAAGAATGTTCTCCCACGAAGATCCCCCCGGCATGATGTATCCGGTCCACCAGCGGCCAGGGATCCGAAACCAGCAGGCACAGGTGCTCCGGTGCGTAGGCGTTCGCCAGTTCGACCGCCTCGTCCAGGCTGGAGACGAGCACGATCCCTCCATTTTGTTCCAGGGACGACCGGATGACGGGCGCCCGTTCGAGTTCGGACAGTTGCTCGTCAACGGCGTGTTGAACCGCCAGGGCCAGTGTCGTCGAGGGCGTGATCAACATGGAGGTCGCCATCGTATCGTGTTCGGCCTGCGCCAGCAGGTCGGCCGCGACGAAGGCCGGATTGGCTGCTTCGTCGGCGATGAGCAGCGTCTCGGTGGGTCCCGCGAGCTGGTCTATATCCACGATTCCGTAGACCTGGCGCTTGGCCAGGGTCACGAAAATGTTTCCCGGACCCACGATCTTGTCCACGCACGGGATGGTCTCGGTCCCGTAGGCCATCGCGGCGATGGCCTGGGCTCCACCTATCCGATAGACCGTGTCAGCTCCGGCCACGGCGGCGGCGGCCAGGACAGCGGGGGCTACCGTGCCGTTTCTTCCAGGCGGAGTGGCGACGACGACCTCACGGACGCCGGCGACACGGGCGGGGATCACGGCCATCAGCAGCGATGATGGATAGGCGGCCCCGCCACCGGGTACGTAGACGCCCACCCGGTCCAGGGGCCGTACGATCTGCCCGGTTCCGCCCTCTTCGTCCCAGTGCGTCCAGGAATCGGACGGCTGCCTTGCGTGAAAAGTACGGATACGTTCCGCCGCGGTCGCCAGGGCATCCCGTAATCCGGATGGCAGCAAATCCAACGCCTCTTCGATTTCTCGTCGCGGAACTTCGAAGGAATCCGGGGCGCTGCCGTCCAGCAGACGGGTGTAGTGGCTTACCGAATCATCTCCGTTTTCCCGCACATCGTCGATTATCCTCGTTACCGCCTGTTCCGCTGTCAGGGCCTCGCCGAACAACGCCCTGTTCCGTTCTTCGATCTCCGGCGAGGACACCGACTCGTGCAGCGGCTTTCGTTGGAGGATGCTCGACCTGGCCTCGTCGGCGGACAGGATCCGGATGTTCATTTAAAGCACTCCAGTTCAACCCGTTGGTTTCGGAGAAGTGGCCTTAAGCGGCATCAAGGCCTCGAGAATGGGACCGCAGCCGAACTTGACACAGTCCGTCGCCGGGAGGCCGGTCTCGCCCGCCACCCTGTCCACTTCCCGCCTGGCGTCATCCATCGACATGCCGAAACAGTTGAGTGAAATCGCCACGACCCGGCAGGGGAACAGGGGCCTGGCGATGGTTTCGTGCGCATGAATCATCTCCGCGAAGGGTGGAACGGCCACGGGCAGATTGCGCATCACGTCCCGTCCCGGTTGATGGCACAACACGAGCGCCTGCGGTGCCGAACCGTGGAGCAACCCCAGCGATACTCCCGAATAGGTAGGATGCAGGATCGTACCCTGTCCTTCGATGACCAGCAGTTCCCTGTCTTTCCGCTCCAGGACCAGTCTTTCCACGGCGCCCGAGATGTAATCCGAGACCACGGTGTCCACCGCGATGCCCGACCCGGCGATCATGATGCCGGTCTGCCCCGTCGCCACGAACTCGGCGTCCCAGCCTGCCTCCAGGGCCGCCCTGCTAATTTCGATCGCGGCCACCTTCTTACCGATGCTCGAGTCGGTGCCGACGGTCAGCACCCTCAGGTTGGGAATGCCGTGGACCAGGTGGCGTCCCACGTCCAGGTCGTCCGGGGGTTGTCTCACATCCCACAGCCGAACGCCTTTTTGTTCGGCGTGCCGCGCGAACGCCTCGTCTTCGTTCAAGAAAGTATGGAGCCCATTGACCACCTCGAGCCCGTTTTCAATCGCCTCGTGAATGACCGCCCGCCATGCTCCGGGCAGGACGCCGCCCGGCGTCGCGATGCCGATGACCAGCGAGGTCGGGCCGTACCCCAGCGCCTCTTCCATGGTCGACACGATCGGGATTCCATGGCCGACCTCGAGCAGATCTTCCAGTTTTTTCCCCGCGTGAACGCTGTCGAGCACCGCTACGGTTTCTTCGGGCTTGTAACGTATCAGCGACGCGGCCGTCTTGGAGGAGAACGTACCCAGCAGCCCCTCCGTGAGAATGACCATCCGCCTGTGGTCCATGTTCCGGTCGATCCTCATTGAATTGATACAACGCGGCCGGTTTCCTGGGATGCCGTGGCGGCATCCAGCACCTGCATGAGGTCCAGCATCTCGTTGGGCTTTACGGCGAGTTCCGCGCCGTGACCCAGTACGGCGGCGATGTTTCGATAATAGTCCACCCAGCTGCATTTCACGGGATCCAGCATCATCTCAGTCACCTCTCCGTCCCGTTCCGTGGCGACCCGGACGCGGTCTTCGGGTTCTTCCACGGCCGCTTCTATCTCACCCTTTTTCATCCAATCCTCCTGGGGATCGAGACCCGTCTTGACGAGGGAGCCCCGGGTGCCCAGCACGTACCAGTGGGGCTTGGCGATTCGGGAGAGATTGCTGATTTCCATCCGGTACTCCGCGCCGTTCTCGAAAAACAAGGTGCAGGTGACATGATCTTCGATGTCCCCCGCCCATCGGTATTTGTGCCCTTTGCACAGGACCGCCGCGGGACGGGCGGGCAGCAATTGCAACCCCTGGTCGGCAAGATGGGCGCCCCAGTCGTAGAGCAGTCCGCCGCTTTCCGCCCTGCGCGTCCGCCATCCCCCGGAAGCCCGGAATCGGTGCACCGCTCTTTCGACCAGGAAAGGTTCGCCCAACAGGCCGTCTTCGACCGCCTTGCGCACGGTCTGATATCCCCAGTCCCAGCGCCGGTTGTGGAAGACGCTCAACATGACCCCGCGCTGCTCGCTGACCGCGATCATTTCCTCGGCCTCGGCGGCCGACATGCACATGACCTTGTCGACGACCACGTGTCTACCGGCCTCCATGGCCTCGATAGCCATGGAGGCATGGGTGTGGTGAGGCGTGGCCAGGATGATCAGCTGGATATCGTCGTCCGAAAGGAGACCCGTCAATGTCTCGTAAGTGTCCACGGGCCAGTCCCGGACCGCCTGTGCCCGGCGTTCCGCATCGCGGCTGGCAACGGCGGACAGGGTCAACCCTTCGGTACGGGAAACCAGGTAGGCGTGGAAGAAACGCCCCGCCAGTCCATATCCCACGATGCCCGTTCGTATCATGGCGCAAGTCCTTTACCGGTGTCCGTCGAAATGGACCGATACGCTTTCAAAATCACTCAAACAGTCAATTACATCTTCCGTCAGCTCCGGGCGGCGTCTCGCGGTATTACGCGCACGCCGCGGGAGACAATATACGGGATGGGCCGGATGCAGGGCAAACGTCAATTGGGCACCAGATAGATTGTGCGTGACATTCCATTCGCCGGTCGCTAAGTTCCCCTTTCGATCGTCCCTTTACCTTCCAGATCAAATGTGCAAGGGTGGAAACCCGCTTACAGGGGCCAGCCATGGCTTCATCACGTCCGAATGTGCTGTGCATTCTTACCGACGACCAGGGGGTATGGGCGGCGGGTTGCTATGGCAACCGGGAAATACGAACGCCGAATATTGACCGGATCGCGGATACCGGGGTGAGATTCGATCGCTTCTTCGTGTCCACACCGGTCTGTTCACCCAGCCGCGCGACACTGTTGACCGGCCGGATCGCCTCACAGCACGGCGTGCACGACTGGATCCGGGGAGGCAATATCGGGGACGGAGCGGCTTCCTACCTCGAAGGGGAAACCGCCTACACCGATGTACTGGCGGCCCACGGGTGGCGATGCGGAATCAGCGGCAAGTGGCACCTGGGCAACAGCACGCTGCCCCAGCATGGATTCACCCACTGGTTCACCCACCAATTCGGCGGCGGTCCCTATAACGACGCCCCCATGGTGCGAAACGGCGTACCGGCCAACGAACCGGGATACGTCACGAACGTAATAACCGACGACGCGCTTTCATTTATCGATCGACATGCCAACCGGGATGAACCGTTCTACCTGAGCGTCCATTACACCGCACCGCACAGCCCGTGGACAGGGCATCCCCAGGACATCGTCGATTCCTACGACGACTGCCCCTTTGAATCCTGTCCCCAGGAGCCCGCTCATCCATGGGCCGGCAGCCTGACCCACGAAAACATGGGTAACCGGGAGAGCCTGAAGGGTTACATGGCGGCCGTTACGGCCATGGATCTCGATATCGGCCGCCTGCTGAACCGGCTCGATCATCACGGCATCCGCGAAGACACCCTGGTGGTATTCCTGAGCGACAACGGATTCAGCCTGGGGCACCACGGGTTCTGGGGGAAGGGCAACGGAACGAATCCGCTGAACATGTACGAGAACTCCATACGGGTGCCCGCCCTGATCAGCCAGCCCGGGCGCCTGCCCGAAGGCGCCGTCCAACCGGCGATGATCAGCGCCTACGATTTCATGCCCACGCTGCTTTCGTACCTGGACCTGCCCGTTCCCTGGGAGCGCAATCTGCCCGGACGAAACGCCCTGGACGCCTGGATGGGGCGCGACGATTCCAACCGGGATCACGTCGTGGTTTTCGATGAATACGGCGGCACGCGCATGATCCGCACCGAATCCTGGAAGTACGTACACCGGTATCCCGGCGGACCGGACGAACTGTACGACCTGGAGAACGATCCGGACGAACGCGCCAACCTCGCCGGGGATGCGGGATACACCGGAAGGCGGGAATCGCTGCGCGGGGAACTGGAGGGCTGGTTCGAGCGCTACGCCGATCCGGACCGGGACGGACGGTCCAGGCCGGTTACGGGTCTCGGCCAGTTGCGGCCGGTCGGCGGTGCCTGGGACGATGATTCGGCCGCCTTCGAACCGCTGGATTAGTGACTGCACGAAGCGGTGAATACAGGAAAGGCGAGACGTAACCGCACCCGAACGAATGGAATCCAGAAGGAGGCATGGATGGCCGGCAGCAAAATCAGCGTGACGCTATATACCCTGCGCGACTTCGTGAAAACGCCGAACGATATCTCAAATACCCTTAAAAGAGTCAAGTCCATCGGCTACGATCATATTCAGCTTTCCGCCCTCGGGCCCGTAGACCCCGCGGATCTGGGCGCCATGATCCGGGACGCGGGACTGCATGTGTGCGCCACGCACGTGCCCTTCGAACGGCTGCAGGAAGCACCGGATGAAGTCATCGCGGAGCACCGCCTGTGGGGGTGTGAACATATCGCCGTAGGGTCCATGCCGAGATCCTACTGGGACGCGCCGGACGGGTTCTCCCGATTCGCAGATGACGCGTCGACCGTGGCCCTGAGACTGAAGACTGCAGGTATGACTTTCAGTTACCACAACCACCATACGGAACTCGTGCGGGTTGGCGACCGTATCGGCCTTTCCATTCTGATGGAAGACAGCGACCCCGCACTTTGTTTCGAGATCGATACCTACTGGATACAATACGGCGGCGGCGATCCGATACACTGGATCAATCAGGTCGGGGACCGGTGCCCGGTCATCCATTTCAAGGACATGGCCGTATCGGGGCGGGAACAGGTGATGGCCGAGGTGGGCGAAGGAAACATGAACTGGTCGGGCATCGTGGATGCGTGCGAAGCGGTCCGATCCGAGTGGTACGTCGTCGAGCAGGACACCTGCGCAGGCGATCCCTTTGACAGCATCGCCATCAGCTACCGCAACATGGCCGGAATGGGGCTTTGAGCGCCATCCCGGCCCATATCCGCAACATTCCTTGATACGAGGGAAAAATGATCGACCTTTCGGGTAAAACAGCGCTGATCAGCGGCTCGTCCCGGGGCATCGGCAAGGGCATCGCGCTGGAAATGGCCCGCGCCGGAGCGGACGTCACCGTCAACTACTTCCGCCACAGGGACGACGCCGAGTCCGTCGCCAACGAAATCAAGGCCATGGGCCGGCGGGCCATCGTCGTAGGGGCGGACGCGTCCGACAGGGACGCGGTGGACAGCATGGTGGAGGAGACTGCGAGCCGGCTGGGAGGACCCGATATCGTCGTGGCCAACGCTTACTACTCGAAGCGGGAGCCCTTTCTCGAGATGGACGTGGATGAAATGCGGAAAACGTATGAAGTCAGCCTGTTCGGCGCCTTCCATGTCGCGCAGGCCGGCGCCCGCCGGATGGCTGAAGGAGGCAGGGGAGGCAGCATCCTTTTCATCAGTTCGGTCATGTCCTTTCTACCCTTCCCCACGTCCCTGGCTTATTCGTCCGCGAAGGCCGGCATGAACCACATGGCCGCCATCATCGCCCTGGAATTGCTCGATCACCGCATCCGCGTAAACGTAATCGAGCCCGGGTGGACCGACACGCCCGGCGAACGCCAGTATTCCACGGAGGAAGAACTCGAAGCAGGCGGCAGAAGGCTGCCCTGGGGCCGGCTGGGCACGATCGAAGACCTGGGCAAGGCCGCCACCTTCCTCTGTTCCGACGCGGCGGACTACATCACGGGGGAAGTCATGCGCGTCGACGGGGGATTCTGGCTCAAGCGCGGTACGGCATCCATCCAGGAATGAATTCCGCCGCCACCCTGAAACCCATCTCGCTTAAAACGGCCGTTCTGGGACTCACCTTCGCCTGTTGTGTCGCTTTCTGGGGACAGCACGCCTCCGCGCAGCTGAACTACAACTACCTCACTTTCCCCCAGATGCCGCTGTGCCTCGTCATCCCCTTCCTGGCCCTGGTGCTGCTGCCCAATGTGCTTATCCGGTCCATCGCACCGCGCGCCGCGCTGACGCGGTCGGAGCTCCTGGTCATCTTCGCCATGGGAATGATCGCAGCCATGGTGCCGGACTGGGGCATGGTCCGCTATCTCATCAGCCTGATCACTGCCCCCCATTACTTCGCAAGCCCGGAGAATCAGTGGGAAGCGCACTTCTTCGCCTACCTGCCCGAATGGGCGGTCATCCCCAATGACAAGGGCCAGGTATCGGACTTCTTCGCGGGACGGCCTTCCGGCGCACCGATTCCATGGCGGGACTGGGTCGTGCCGCTCTTCTGGTGGATGTCCGCGCTGAGCGCGCTGCTATTCATCGGCGCCTGCCTGGTCGTGATATTCAGAAAACAGTGGGTGGAACACGAACGGCTTCGGTTCCCCATGGGCGAGGTGATCCTCCGACTGCTCGATACAGAAGAAGGCACCCCCGGACGTTGGCCGGCGCTTTTCGGCAACCGTCTGTTCCTGGTCGGATTCCTGGCCAGCCTGTCCATCATGGCGTGGAATGTCATCGGCTTCTGGGGCGTACTTCCCCATATCCCCCTGCCCGGACCGGTATTCAACGTGGTCATCGATCCCGCCTTCCCCCCGGTGGCCATACGGCTCGTGCCCTATGTCCTGTGCTTCGCCTTTTTCGTAAACGTCGAGATCCTGTTCAGCGTCTGGTTCTTCCAGGTGCTCGGCATCCTCGAAACCGGCCTCCTCAACCGTTTCGGCGTGATCTCGCCCGCGACGACGATCGTGCCCGGCGGACTGGTGTCCATCCAGTTCTGCGGCGGCCTGATCATGTTCGCCCTGATCGGAGGCTGGATGGCGAGGGACCATATCCGAAACGTCGTGCGAAAGTCCCTCGGAAGGGAAAGCGATCTGCGTGACGAAAACGAACTGTTCTCCTACCGAACGGCGGTAATCGGCCTGGTGCTGGGTGTGTTCTTCATGATCGCCTGGCTGCATGCCATCGGATTCTCCTTACCGGTCGCCCTGCTCTTTCTGTTCCTCCTCCTGGTATTCTATTTCGGTATTGCGCGCGTGCTCGCCGAGGCGGGCCTGATCAACCTCGACCTGCCGATCAACGCCCACGCTTTCACGGTGGGCATGGTAGGTTCGGCCAGCCTGTCGGGCTCGACGTTGACCGGCCTCGGCCTGACAAACGCCTTCGCGCGGAACTGGCGCACCTTTACCATGGTCGGCCTGTCGCACGTCGCCTGGTGGCGGGATTACCTCGGCGAGAACCGGGGGCGGCTTTTCCTGCTCGTGTGTCTCGCTTTCGCTGCCGGTACGGCGATATCCACGGGATATGTCATTTACACGGGGTACACGGAAGGCGCGGACAACCTGCACATCAACCTGCGCAATACGGGGAACCTGTTCTTCGACATGGTAGTGAATTGGATGAAGAACGCCACGCAGATCTCCACCCTCGAAATCCTGTTCCTCGCGGCCGGCATGGCCATCAGCACGATGCTGGCCCTGGGCAGATACCTCTTCTACTGGTGGCCGCTGAACCCGATCGGATTCGCCATCGGCGCTTCAGGACCCATTCGTGGCGTCGTGTTCACCCTGTTCGTGGCATGGCTCGTACAGGTCATACTCCTCCGCATCGGCGGCGTAGGGCTGTACCGGAAAGCCCAGCCCCTGTTCCTGGGCATGCTCGTCGGCTACGTGATCGGTGTCCTTGCTGCCTACTTAGTCGACTCCACGTACTTCCCCGACACCCCCCACATCGCAGAGGTGTTCTAGACGCTTCCCAACCAGGCCCCCTACCAGTTGTGCACCTGGTGACCGCTTCCCGGGAACCAGACTGCGTCGACAAGGAGCGAGAGCGCCACGCCGGCGGCGTATCCCAGCAACACGCCGATCACGGCGGGCTGCAACCTGCGGTAGAGATCAAAACCTCCGAGACGCAGCACGAGCAGTTTTACCAGCCATACCGTCATCACCGAGACGATCTCGAAATTGATGATATCGGTATAGGCCACCGTGTACCCTATGGGATGCAGCGGCCAGCCCGGGAAGTGGTAGTGGAGAAACACCAGGCACGAAGTGACCGCCGCGCCGATGAAAAGGAAGTACAGCTCTTCGTGGGATACCGTAAAAGGATTGTTGAACCACGTCACCAACTGGTTGTAGAATAAGTCGGCCCGTAGAGGGGCGAAATCGTGGGCGCCAGTACCGCTGGCCCCGGCGTAGATCGTGTACCCGTTGGTCACGACGAAGGTAAAGACCAGCACGACGCAGACGAAACCCAGGAACTTCTTCTTCGCGCCGGTGAAGGCGTCGGTTACCTTTAACCCGTGGATTACCGAGGACAATCCGATGCCGCGGTGATTATGAGAGATCGCGTGGGACAGGCCCAGTGCCGTCAAGTTCGACGGGGACAGGTTGGTGGAACCGATCACGCTTACGGTCATTTCGTTCGAGTTTACGGGCAGGTCGAGGAAGACCAGTCCCGTTTCCGCCACGATCCGGCACACGCCGATATAAAGCCCCAGGGTGATCAGCATGAAAAGCGCCGCCACATCGACGGACATGCCCATGCGGTTCAACCAGAACCCGATGTAGATCAGTCCCGCGATCAAACCAACCAGGGCCGTCCTGTAGGAAAGCAGTTCCATGGAATCGTCGAGATCCACGCGCCGTCCCAGGGCCTTGTGGTACACGGCCTTCAGGTGGTTTCTGGATATCCATATCCCCCAGAACACGAATACCCAGAATCCGCCGAAATGTTGCGTCTTCACGATGAAATTGGCACCGCCCGCCATGCCCGTGGCCGACAGGCCCAGCTGGTTGAGGAGACCGATCTCCGCGACCGCCAGCATGTGAAAGATCCATATGCTCATCAGGACATTCAGATCGGCGAAGAAGGCGAAACACATCATGAACAGGTTGAACTGAACCGACATGGCGGGCAGGGAAGGCGCCAGTTGTATATCCGACCGGAAGTTCGCCCCGATGGGAATCGGCGGGAGACTGCCGAAATAACTCAGACAGTTCCACGCCAGCAGGGCGAAGGTGATTCCGAACCCGACCTGGAAATAACGGTTCTTCAGGAATCCGGGGATCCGGCTCTGCCCGGTCGTCTGCGCAATGAGCATGGTGGGAATCTGGACGATCGGGAACGCCAGCCGTTCGTGCTCCACCCACTGCCGGCGGAAGATGACCGCAACGCAGGTCATGACAATGAACAGCGCCGCGAGCATGCACAGCCACCAGAACAGGGGAATGATCCAGTCGATCCACATGGCGAACGTCTGCCCCGCGCCTTCGTAGAAGATGCGGGCCGCGTCCTGCGTGCCGCCGACGACCAGCCATTCCGGCAGGTAGGGGAAAAACACGTCCACCCAGCGGTTCTCCGCATTGGCGTAGTAATGCGGCGATGCCAGGATTCCAAGGAAGTAATCCACGAAGGCTTTGCCCGGTATCGTAGACGACACGAGGCACAGGAAGAAGACCACACTCAGTTCCGACGCCGTGAACGACCACTTTGGAAACCAGGCCCTCAGGGGTATCTGAACGAAGAATACGACCACGAAGAAGGCGAGCAGCGCGGCAAAGGACATGTGGCCAAGGGTCAGCCTGGGGCCGTGCATGACGTAGTTCGTGTAGGGCGTCCAGACCGCGATAGCGGCGGCCAGGACAAGACCTATCGCCACCGATCGGGCTGAAAGGCGCAACGCTGGCCTGGAAGCGGATTCGTCATGGATGGTAGGCGGTATGGCAGACAGGGGAGATCTCCTGGAAACGGGAAATCGGGACAACACCGTTTATGCGGCATTCATCTCGCAGGGCGTCATCCTTGAAGAAAACCAATATAATCGACCACGTCCGGAACCACCCAACGATTTCTGCCAGGGCAACCCTTCAATATGACGCGACAGACGCCTTGAAACGCCGCTTTTTTCTGTTGCATCTTCTTCCTCCGCCATCTATTATTTCTTTCTTGCGTCAGTAGATTGAATTTGTCTGTTCATTCGACTATTCGAGGATAGCCTATGTCGACAACCGGTGTATCACTGAAGACCAGCGGATTTGGTCAGACAACCCGCACGGAGGCCTGGTGGATACAGCCGGTTTTTGTATTCATGGGACTTTCCGCTTTCGTGATCTATTCCACGTGGGCGGCCTTTCAAGGCGCCGACTACGCCTGGGGACCCTATCTCTCCCCCTTCTATTCGCCCGAAATTTTCGGAAGTTCGCCCCACGCCCTTTTCGGTCCCCGTCCCGAATGGTGGCCGGCGATGCTTCCTTTCTCGCCGGCGTTTCTGATCCTCTGGGCGCCCGCGGGCTTCCGCCTGACCTGCTATTACTACCGCGGGGCGTACTACAAGGCCTTCTGGGCCGATCCGCCCTCTTGCAGCGTGGCCGAGCCCAGAAGCAATTACCGGGGCGAACAGGCGTTTCCCCTGATTATGCAGAACGTGCACCGCTATTTCCTCTACCTGGCGCTGATCATCACGGCCTTCCTGGCCCATGACGCCTGGAAGGCGATGTGGTTCGCGGACGAACAGACCGGCGAGACGGCCTTCGGCATAGGTGTCGGAACCCTCGTATTAACGCTCAACGTGGTCCTGCTGAGCGCCTATACGCTCGGCTGCCACTCATTGCGCCACCTGATCGGCGGATACCTCGACCTGCTTTCGAAGGCGCCGGCGCGACACGCGACCTACCGGTGCGTGTCCTGCCTGAACAGGCGTCATATGCTGTATGCATGGATGAGTCTGGTCTGGGTCGGTTTCTCGGATGTATACGTACGCCTGGTGGCCATGGGCGTCTGGACGGATTGGAGAATACTATAAATGGCGGAATACCAGGATCACGAACATGACGTGCTGGTGATCGGCGCCGGCGGGGCCGGTCTTCGGGCGGCGATCGAAGCCTCATCAGCGGGAGTTTCGGTCGGACTCGTATGCAAATCCCTGCTGGGCAAGGCCCATACGGTCATGGCCGAAGGCGGCGTCGCGGCGGCGCTGGCCAACGTGGACGACCGGGACGGCTGGAGCGTGCATTTCGCCGATACGATGCGGGGCGGCCAGTACCTGAGCAACTGGCGCATGGCCGAGTTGCACGCCAGGGAAGCGCCGGACCGCGTTCGGGAACTGGAAGCCTGGGGAGCGCTGTTCGACCGTACGGCCGACGGCCGCATCCTCCAGCGTAATTTCGGCGGCCACAAGTATCCCCGTCTCGCCCACGTGGGCGACCGGACCGGCCTGGAAATGATCCGTACCCTCCAGGACTACGGGATTCACCAGGGCATGGAAGTGTACATGGAACACGCCATCGTAGCCCTTTTGAAGGACGGCGACCGGGTCGTGGGCGCCTTCGGCTACGACCGGGAACGCGGCCGTTTTCGCGTGTTTCGCGCCAGGGCGGTCATCCTCGCCACCGGCGGCATCGGCCGGGCATTCAAAATCACCAGCAACAGCTGGGAATACACCGGGGACGGACACGGGCTGGCTTACGACGCCGGCGCCGCGCTGCTCGACATGGAATTCGTGCAGTTTCACCCGACGGGCATGGTCTGGCCTCCGAGCGTGCGGGGTATCCTGGTCACGGAAGGCGTCCGCGGCGAGGGCGGCATCCTGACGAACAGCGAAGGCGACCGATTCCTTTTCAACGACATACCCGACCTGTACAAAAACTCGACGGCGGACAGCCCCGAAGAAGGGTGGATATACACGCAGGGGGACAAGAACGCCCGCCGTCCGCCCGAGCTGTTGACCAGGGACCACGTGGCCCGGTGTATCGTCCGGGAAATACGGGAAGGCCGCGGTTCGCCCCACGGCGGGGTGTACCTCGATATCGCGTGGATCAGGGAGAAACTTTCAAACGCTGAGGAACATATAAAGCGCAAGTTGCCCAGCATGTATCACCAGTTCAAGCAGCTCGCCGATATCGACATCACGAAGGAGTCCATGGAAGTGGGTCCCACCACCCATTATGTGATGGGTGGCGTACTCGTGGACGCCGATACTCAGATGACGACCGTGCCCGGCCTGTTCGCCGCCGGGGAATGCGCAGCGGGACTGCACGGCGCCAACCGGTTGGGAGGAAACTCGCTTTCCGACCTGCTGGTATTTGGACAGCGTGCCGGCCTGTACGCCGCGGAGTTCGCCCGCGAAAACGGGTACGGCTCCATCGACGAGAACCAGGTCGATGCGGCCCTGCGGGAGACCCTGGCGCCCTTCGATCGTGAAAACAGCGATGAGAATCCCTTCGACATACAGTATGAGTTGCAGGACCGGATGCAGGAACTCGTGGGCATCGTGCGTAACGAAGCGAACATGCAGCAGGCGCTCGAAGTCATCGACGATCTCCGGCAGCGGGCCGGCAAGGTCTCCGTCATCGGAAACCGGGAATACAACCCGGGATGGCATACCGCGCTGGATCTGAAATACCTGCTTATCGTATCGGAGGCGGTAGCCCGGGCCGCGGTGGAAAGGAAGGAAAGCCGGGGCGCCCACTTCCGCGAGGACTTCGAGGACAAGGACGAGACCCTCGGCGGCATCAACATCACGCAGCACAAGAACGCCGACGGTGAAATGGTGATCAACCGCGTTCCGGTCAAACCGCTCCGGGAAGACCTGGCAGCGATCATCGAGGAGAACAGGTAATGGCGACGGCCAACTTCCGTATCTGGCGGGGCGATGACGAGGATGGCAGGTTCGAGGACTATTCCACCAAAATAGACGAAGGCATGGTGGTACTGGACGCAGTGCATCAGATCCAGGCGGAATCGGCGCCGGATCTCGCGGTCCGCTGGAACTGCAAGGCCGGCAAGTGCGGGTCCTGTTCCGCCGAGGTCAACGGAAATCCGCGCCTGATGTGCATGACCCGAATGAGCGACATGCCGGAGGACGAGACCATCACCATCGAGCCGATGAAGGCCTTCAAGACCATCCGGGACCTGGTCACCGACGTGTCCTGGAACTACCGCGCGAAAGAGAAGATCAAGCCGTTCAAGCCCCGCAAGCCCGACTCCGAAGACGGCACCTGGCGCATGGACCAGGATGATATCGAGCGGGTGCAGGAGTTCCGTAAGTGTATCGAGTGCTTTCTCTGCCAGGACGTCTGTCACGTGCTGAGAGAGCATGACCTGCACGAGGAGTTCATCGGTCCCCGCCTCATGGTGCATACCGCCGCCCTGGAAATGCATCCCCTCGACACCGAGGACCGGCTGGAAGACCTCAAGGATGACCAGGGTATCGGCTACTGCAACATCACCAAGTGCTGCACCACGGTCTGCCCCGAAGAGATCACCATCACGGACAACGCCATCATTCCTCTCAAGGAACGGGTCGTCGGCGAATTCTACGACCCGCTCAATCGGCTGCTGCGCATCTTCAAGTCGAAGGACAGCGACGAAGAGGCTTAGCAGTCGGTCTTTTCAACACGGCGCAAGGCCAAACCTTCAAGAATCCCTTCCAGTCTCGCCATACGCTCCCTAAGGTCTGCCTGACCCTGCTCCATGGAGACAAGACGGACGGTTATATCCCGCCTCGATGCCAAAATGAGTCCGGCCAGGGCAACGCCTACTCCGGCCAGGGCAACGCCTACACTGATTATCCCAATCAACTCGATGCTCATATCGTAACTTCCCGACGCTGAGGCGTATTCATCATACTGTCGAAACGGGCACGACGCTCGGTTTTCGGTTTCATGTCCGCATGCACCAATCGCGATCTGCCCATATGAGATCTTCTGTGACATATTTCAGGGTCTAATCCGGATGAATCCTTTCCGCACGACGCAAGGCCATGCCTTTTAAGATTCCCTCCAGGCTTGCCATTCGATCTCTCAGGTCCGTCAGCCCCTGTTCCAGGGATATAAGACGGAGATTGATATCCCGCCTGGACGCTAGAATCAGCCCGGCCAGGATAACGCCTACACAGATTATCCCAATCAACTCGACGCTCATATCGAAACCTCCTGGCGCTTAAGCGTATTCATCATACTGTCGAAACGGGCACGACGCTCGGTTTTCGGTTTCATGTCCGGATTTGGACCGGTTACTTCAATAGTCGGAATCACCTGCGGATTTCTCGAAAGGAAAAACATGTCTGGTGCTAGCATAGGGTTTGTGCCGGCGGCACGTCGAGTCTTTGAAACGCCCCAAAGCAGTCCGCGCATACCCCCGCAGCCGTGTTTGAACCCACCTAGGCCCACGTGCCCCGGGCCATCAAACCCCCATCCACATTCACGTATTCACCCGTGATGAACGACGCCCGGCTGCTGGCAAGAAAGAGCACGGCATTCGCGATGTCCTCTGGACTTCCGAGCCGGTTCAGCGCGTGCCGGGAGGCCATGTCCGTCCGGATTTCGTCTTCGTCGCCGCCGATGGAATCGATCGCCTCCTGCAGGAGCGGCGTTTCGATGGTGCCCGGGTTGACCGCCACCACGCGGATATTGTCCTCCGCGTAGTCCAGGGCCAGTTGCCGAACGAGGGACAGGTCGCCCCCTTTGCTAGCCGCGTAAGCGGATATACCCTTCGCCGATTGCAGTCCCTGGACGCTTGCCGTGTTGATGATCACGCCGCCGCCCCGTGCCTTCATCACGGGAACGCAGTACTTCACCATCAGGAAACGGCTCTTGAGATTGACGTCTATAATCCGGTCCCACTGCTCCTCGGACATCTCGTGGGCGGGCAGATAGCTCGAGGTGGGCTGGATCCCCACGTTGTTGCAAAGGATGTCCACTCCGCCCCGGGATTCCGTCGCGGTTTCCACCAGGGAACGGCACACTTCGCTCGTGGTTACGTCGGCGTGGACGTAACGGATCCGGTCGCTGGAGGCCGCGATTTCGGCGCCGGCTTCGTCGTCGATGTCGGCGCACAGGACGTGGGCCCCTTCACCGGCGAAGGCACGGACTATACCACCGCCTATGCCCTTTGCGCCCCCGGTAACGATGACCACTTTCCCTTCGAAATCACCTGAATTTCCTGTCATAACAACCTCCTGTAAGTACTATTAATCAAAAACTTCAGTGGTATATCAAAATACCTTAAGCAACTTACGACATACCTTGAAATCCACCACCATCCCCTATATAACTACGCAATGGTTAGTGTAGAGAATCTACCCTCCGTCTCCCGTAAAACCAAGCCCAAAGGCCCGAGAACAGACGCTGGTAAACCGAAAGCTTGCACGCGCGGGCGGCGGCCCGCTGACCGAGTCTGAATCGAGTTCTTGTTTGGTAGCCGTGGAGACTCGAACGAAAACGCAATGGCCGAATCCGAGATAAGCCTATACAAGACCAAGGTCATCATGAATGACGACGACTTGGGATAGCTTATCGGCATTTTTCATCACTTAAGGCGCCATCAGTTTCCGCTGAAAACACTGTATGAGTGAAACTACTTGACTCATTTCACTATATCTGTTATATTCAACGTATGATGAAAAAGTCTAAAATAGTAAACGTTTTGGAAATCGAGGCCGTGAACACAGCCCGCGGTCTTCTCGACCAAGTGCCACGCTTGGAGGTCAGTTCAGTTGGCCATGAACGGCGACTCGGAAGCGACCACATCATCGACGGTTTGATCGAGTTCGAGCACGGTGATGGCACCTATGCGCTTATCATCGAAGTAAAGTCGAACGGTGCTCCCCGTTTTGTTCGGTCTGCAGTCTATCAACTCAAGGGCTACCTGGCGCATGCTCATCAGTACGGTCACGGGGATCCCGGTCGACGTATGATTCCCATGCTTGTGAGTCCCTACCTGTCTCCCGAGTCTCGGTCGATCTGTTCAGATCATGATGTCGCCTACCTGGATCTGTTCGGGAATGCTCACCTTGCCTTCTGCAATGTCTATATCGATCGAGAGGTCGCAGACAAGCCCAAGTCCG
This sequence comes from bacterium, assembly GCA_965262815.1. Lineage (GTDB taxonomy): Bacteria > JAAXHH01 > JAAXHH01 > JAAXHH01 > JAAXHH01 > JAAXHH01. The sequence continues at coordinate 2,795,224 of OZ253560.1, forward strand.
AAACCCGCGCTCTGCGGTCGATCTTCACTCCGAAGGCGTCCGCAATCTTGCGGGCCCTCCTTCGCGATCTTGATCGGGCCTGGCGCGTCACCGACCTGGCGGAAGCGGCCAATGTGAGCCTCGGCCATGTGAGCAACGTTCGCAAAGCCCTGCTCGAACGGGAATGGATCAAAAAACTAGACAACGGCATCATCCTTGTCCAGCCGGATGCGCTATTGAGGACATGGCGCGAGAACTATCGGCAGTCGGCCGGTCACCGCATCAGCAGATACACGCTTTTCCACGGCGAACAACTCAGCAAACAGTTGTCGGGAAAGTTGAATCCGGAACCACAGCATCCGCGCGCAATTTTCGCGTCAAACTCGGCCGCTCAATGGATTGCGCCCTTCTCCCGAGGCGGCACACACAGCTTCTACGCAGACGAACCGGGCGCTCATATGCTAGAGGAGACATTGCAACTGACCCATGCTGCAAAGGGTGCAAATGTCATCCTGCGCATCCCAAAAGATGAGAGTCTATTCGAGGATGCCGTTCAGCCGGTGCCGGGTGTTTTCTGCACCAGTCCGATCATCACATACCTCGATCTTTGTAACGGCAACGATCGGGATTGTGAGGCCGCCGACCATCTGGCCTCGAAGTGCTTTCCATGGTTATGACAGAACCCCAATTCGCCGGTGACTACGATGACCGGACGACAAAAGCAGTCAAATCCGTGCTGATCGAGATCGCCCAAATATTCGGTAGCTTTGAAGGCAAGTTTGCTGTTATCGGCGGCGCCGTTCCCTGGCTGTTGCTGAGCGAAGCCGACATGCCCCACAGCGGAACCGTAGACGTGGACCTCGGTCTCGACCCGTCAGCCCTGGGCGACGGTGAGTATGTTCGACTTGTGGAAGCCCTGCAGAAACATGGTTACCATCAACGGGACAATCTGCGCCGCTTCCAACTCGAGCGCACCGTGCCAGCCAGGGATGGAGGTCCCGACATCGATATCGTCGTCGACTTCCTGATGCCGCGCGATGCAGAGATTACAAAGAATACGCCGCCGCTCATCAGTCAGTTTGCCGTCCAGCGCGCCGACGGCGCCGAGCTCGCGCTCAATTTCAATCAGATGGTCGCCATCGAAGGCGACATGCCAGATGGTGGCGTGAATCTGGTTCGTATCGCCGTTGCATCGATTCCAGCCCTCCTGGCCATGAAAGGCTATGCCATAGCCCAGCGTCAGAAACCCAAAGATGCCTACGACATCTATTATTCCATCCGAAATTTCCCCGATGGGATCGACGCTCTGGTAGAAGCAACCCGACTGCTTCTGGACGTGAAATCGGCCCTGAAGGGCTACTGCCTGATCTCCGAGAAATTCCGCAACTTCGACGATTTCGGACCAACTAACGTCAGGAGGTTCGTGGAAGATTCACCCCTGCTTGGTGATCGCTCGGCGAATCAATGGCAGCAGGACGCCTTCGGACAGGTTGACGCATGGCTCAGAGGACTAGGCTTGAGGCAGACATGAGCAGAAAATCGAATGCGAAGATTCGCACCTTAGACATGCCGGTCCTCGACAAGGTTTTCGCTATGGAGGATGGCTACGTACTAAACTTCTCGAACCGAACCTTCGCCAAATTCTTCCGAGAAGAACTGCGTGTTGATATCTACCATCCCAGATGGGCAGTTGACGGCGAGAGCAAGGCGAAGCGTCTGCGCTATTACTTACAACAGACGAACCCCAAAGCGGTCCTTGATACGCTGAATGCGCTTTGGGAATATCGTGAAGCCAGCAGCGTGACTCACGACTACCCGGAATTGGACGACAGGGTATTGGCTGCGTACTCTCGCATCATTCATCGGTTCGGTGGCACGCCGCCAGTACCCGAAGTCTCTTCCACCGCTCCTGCCATATCACGAATTGATGAGACGACCGCTTTGTCCCTTGCCCAACGCTTGTTGGAAGTAACCGAGTTGGCGCCACAGCCGCGCGGCTATGCATTCGAGAAGTTCTTGAAGTATATGTTCGACGCCTACGGGTTGTCTGCACGGGCTTCCTTCCGCTTGGAGGGCGAACAGATCGACGGTAGCTTCGTGTCGGGAGGCGATACCTATCTGCTCGAAGCAAGATGGACAAATGACTTGGTCGACGCTTCGACGCTTCGTTCATTCAACGCCAAGGTAGAAGACAAGGCGAGGTGGTCCCGCGGCATTCTGTTGAGCTACACCGGGTTCTCCCCTGATGGGCTCACCGCATACGGGCGTGGTAAGAGCGTCATTTGCATGGATGGCCGGGATCTCCATGATATCCTGTCACGTCGGCTCGACTTCACGACTGTACTCGCCATGAAGGCTCGGCGGGCCGCCGAAACAGGTCAACCATTCGTAAGGGTGGACGACCTCCCGCCTCTGCCCGGTCCGCGAGTCTAGGTCCGTACTCCGCCAGCTATTAGACAGCGATTGCCGACGTTCTTCTGTTTGCCGACGGCAAGGCCGGCTCACCACTTCCCGTACTCGTCCGTGTACTCGGCGTTCCAAGCCATCGTTACAAGGACTCATGTCAAGATCTCCGAAACGGGCCTGCCGGATCGCTGATGTTGGCAGTTGTTCGTCGTGGACGGTTAGTGATTAAGTGATTGTATGTAAAGGGAATTAAATACCATTCCCTTCGAACTCTGACATGGCCTGCTCCTTTCGTCTGCGAAATCTTATCGTATGGCGATCGGCCGCGCCGGCGAACCCGTCGCGCCCTTGAATCGTATGGGCGTGTGAATGAACAGGAACTCGTAGACCTCGTCTCCGGACAGGCCGTCCAGATTCATGTTCTCGAGATTCCAGACGCCGTTCCGGGTGATCAACTCCTGGTGGACCGGGAAGGCCATGTCGGCATCCGGGTTGGGCACCACCTCGGTCGTCCACTGGTCCGATCCGATCATCGACGCCTTCCTGTCGACCACCCACCGGGCGACGGCCAGCCCGATACCGGGCGGGTCGGTATTGTACGTATCGTGGTCGTTCCAGTGTCGGGCCCAGCCGTACCGGAAGAAGTACGCGTCCCCGGGTTCCAGGCTCTCCTCCGCGATATCCTGCCGCGCGAGGGCGCCCTGGACGTCCTCCACCGTCACCTCGTAGCCGTGGTCGAGAGACTCAACGCCTTTGTACGCGGCCACGTCGACCAGGATGCCGCGGGTAATGAAGGGCTTGATGTGCTCGATGCCCAGCTTCACGAGGCCGTAAGGACCCTTGATTTCTTCATTGGTAAACCCGTTGTAAAAAACATCCTTCTCCGTGCCGTCCTCCATCCTGACCCGCTCGCCGATGTGTCCCGGTCCGTCGAACTGTGTGCCGACCTGGCCGATTTCGGCGACCAGGAACTCGTCGTAATAGACCAGGTTATTGGCACCAAGGGGTTCGCCGGTCGGAGAACCCGGGAGGACCATGGAATAGGTCCGCTGACCGAATAGGGGCATGTCCGCACTGTACACCTGGCCGATTTCGTAGATCTGGCCCGTCTTGACCAGGGTAAGCGCTTTCAGCACCTTTTCCGGTGTGATCCAGTTGGAGCCGCCGGACTGGTCGTCCTTGCCCCAGATGGGATGGGGCCACCACGGTCCATTTTCTCTCGTCTGCGCGGCGGCCTGGAATACAAAGCCGGCGGATAGAAGGAAAACGATAAGAAACCTGGCGATTTTCATGAAACTGCCTCCTTAATGGATATGTCAGGGTGGTAATCCAATCAGGAACCTCAGTCCCTGTTTATTGGCACACTACGCGAATCATAGGGAATCTAGTCATAATTGCCGGGTTCATGTTCGCCCAGCAGCCTTCGCTGGCGGTCCGTGGCCCGGGACAGGATACATGGATCGAATTGGAACCGGTTCAGGTAGGGAGGGAACTTCTGCGTGATCATGCGCTGGGCGTAGTGAACCTGCAACAGGTATCTCACCCGGTCGCTCGTATTCGCCGTTCCACGGTGCCAGACTTCGCAGCGGAACAGGACGGCGTCCCCCGCCGAACAGAGTATGCTGCGGGGTGCGACACCGCGCCAGGTGGACTCCCCGTCCGAGGGACGGCGCCCGGCCTGGTGGCTGCCGGGGATGAACTGCGTGGGGCCAAGGGCCTCGTGAATATCGTCGAGGTAATAGTGGGCCGTCGTGATGTAAACCGGCACCTTAACCCGCGGGTCGTCCATGACGTCTTCCGGCAGCTCCAACGGCTGCCAGTCCACGTGTATACCCTGGTCCGGTCGGCCAGGGCCCGTCATCCACGCCGTCATACCTATGACGTGACAGTCCGGGCCATGGGCGGATTCCACCACCTCGATGACGTCCAGCCGGTCCAGGCAGGACAGGAACACCGGGTCCCGGTTGAACACGTTGTTGATGGATTTGTTCAGGTACCCGTCGGTACGGGGGTCCGTGAGCCGATCGTATTCTTCGGGCCGGGCTTCCAGGCGATCCATGGCGTCGCGCAGCGCGCCTACATCATCCTCCGAGAGCGCGCCCGGAAAATAGACGTAGCCGTCCTGCTCCAGGGCTTCAACCCGCAGCTCCAGAGACTCGCAGGGCACCAGTTTCAGGTTTTCCGGCAAGGTCAGACTCCTTGGGCGCGCTTGAATTCGGGCAATTCCGATTGGAAGAGATATCCGCCGCCGGTCTTGTGTTCACAACAGAAGTGCGTCGTACCATTGGTGGCCACCAGGTACCTGGCCTTGATGACCGAATTATACCGGGCCAACTGCTCGAACGCGGTTTCGGTCACACGAATTTCCGGCGCCTTGCATTCGCCCATCAGGACCGGCCGGCCCTTCAGGTCATGCATGATCACATCGGCGCGAACGGCCGTCCCGGCATATTGGAAACCTTTTTCCACGGCCGCGTAACCGGCCGGGAACCCCCGGTCCTCCACCAGGTAGCGGACCAGGTGCTGCCGGACCCACTCTTCAGGCGTCAATCGGACGTACCTGCGCCGGATCCCGTCGAAAATGACCTTGCGCCCGGCTTCGTCCGAATCGATTTCGAATGCGTAGTCCGGGAAATTCAACCGTTGCATGATCGGGGGTACCGGGACTCGTAGACCGTGCTCAATCGGGACAGTGCCCGGTTTCTATCCAGTCCACGAGCCGGATGGTATGGATGACGTCTCGAAGATCACTGACGGGGATGGTCTGGTTGCGCACGGAATCCACGAAATGCTCGTGCATGGCAAGCGTGCCTTCGTAGCGGGGCGCATCCTCCGCGTCATCGCCGTTGATCTCCCACCCCTGCAAGACCGTCTGCTGATCGTCCGCGCGTATGTCTATTTCTTCGGGCAGCTTCATGTAACAGCCAATGCCCACGCCGTGCAGTTCCGCGCTCAACACGCGGCCGCCTGAGGCGCGGTTTCCGAAGACGACGCCCGTAGCGTCGCAGTCGAATCGGACCAGCGCCGTGTAGTGATTCCAGGCGACCGATCCGATCTTGTCCCGGTAACGGGTGACCTCCACGGGCTCGCTGCCCACCATGTATCGCAGCAGGTCCACGACGTGGGTCACGTCGTCCCACAGGGTCGTGGAATACTGGGGCTTGTCGAACAGCAACTTCTTGTTGAAGGTGGTCACGGCATGGGAGACCTGCCCCCGGCCGCGTACGCGCCGCATGGCTTCACGCACGACCGAGGTATACCGCCGTTGATATCCCACCATGGCATACACGTCGTTCTCCACGGCCGCGTCCAGCAACTGCCTGGTCTCTCCACTGTTCGCCCCGGGTGGTTTTTCAATAAAAATGTGCTTTCCCGCGCGGAGGCAGTCGAGTGCGGGTTGAAGCAGCCACTTCTCGTGCATGACGCAGTAAACCACGTCCAATTCCACCTCCGCCAGCATGGCGCGATGGTTCGTGTACACGTGGGGAAAATCGTAGCGATCGGTTACCTGTGCCAGGCGCGTTTCGTCCAGTTCGCACACGGCGGTCATCTCCACGTCCGCCAGCCGATCGACCGCCGGGTAGTGGGCGCTCTGGGAACGGCCGCCGGCGCCAATAAACCCTGCACGCAACATGGACTGACCCTCCTGTTGGATGCCCGCTGTGCATCTGAACGCGGGTTTTTCAATTTGGCGGTCCGGATGGTCCCTGTTCACAGTCCGGGCGGTCCGGACTTCTACACGTACTGGTCCATGGCTCCGCGCCGGTGGTCGAAGTCCGGGGAATGGCTCCACGTGCGTCCGTGACGCGCCATGGAATCCCGGATTAGACGCCGGCGGTAAAGGCTGGCCAGGTTTTCTTCCGCGATGACTTCCGGGTCGAACCGGTCCAGGATTTGACCGCGAAGACTTTCTTCCACCTGGCGGTGAGCGCCTTCGCCGGAGAGATTATGCCATTCGCCGGGATCATTGTCCAGATCAAAAAGACCGGGCGCGTAGCCGTGCATGTAGTGGTACTTGTACCGTCCCTGCCTCGCCATGATACAGGGCATGCCTACGGCCTCGTGCGCTTGCGCGAACACCACGCGGTCCGCGTCGTCCATTGCGGTGGGCGACACGAGACTGCGGCCGTCGTGGGGAAGCCGGCTTTCGACGCCCGCTAGGTCACAGAACGTCGGCAGGAGATCGGTCAGCGACACGGGATGCGGACAGGACCTACCGGCCCGCCATCCATCCGGAAAGCGTACGATGAGGGGCACACGGCAGGACCACTCGTAGAAACACCGCTTCTGCACCATGCCCCGCTCGCACAGCATGTCGCCGTGGTCGCTGGCGAAGACCACCACCGTATTCTCTGCCAGTCCGGTTTCCTCGAGCGCATCCAGCAGGCCGCCGACCTTCTCGTCCATGTAGCTCACCAGCCCGTAATAGGCGCGGCGAAGCCGATAGAGCCCCTCTTCGTTCTTCAGGTCGTACCGCCCGGTGCCGTGGTAGGCGTTCAGGTTCTGGTCCATCATGGAGTAGTGATCATCCAGGTCGTCGGGAAAGGCGGGAAGTTCGATTTCGGCGCCCTCGTACCGGTCCCAGTAGGTCTCAGGAGGCCAGAACGGTTCGTGGGGGTGGTGATAGGATGCGCAGAGCAGGAATGGCGCATCCTCCCTGCGGCTCTTTCTTGCCCGCAGGTATTCGACGGCGCGGAAGTGGGTTTCCTCGTCGTAACTCAGGGCATTGTGCCAGACTCCGATTCGCACACCGTCGCCCGTGTATCCGGCGGCATTGTACGCCGGCCGGTTTTGCATCACGTGCTCACAGTCCCTTCCCCCGTTCTCCTTGAGGTGGATCCATTCCGGCTTCACCCAGTCGAAATCGGATGAGTATATATCCGTGGTCAGCCGCATTCGGAATCCATGCAGTTGATCCGGACCGATGAAGTGCATCTTGCCGGACAGCACGGTATCGTAGCCCGCGTCGGACAGATAGTGGGCAAAGGTCGGCTGGTCAGCGGCCAGCAGGGCGCCATTGTCCCAGGCGCCGATTTCAGAAGCGTGCCTCCCCGTCATCAGGCAGGCCCGGCCGGGCGCACAGAGCGGAAAGGCAGTGTAGGCGGCATCGTAACGCACGCCGGCTTCCGAGAGCCTGTTCAGGTGCGGGGTCTGGACGACGGGATGGCCGTAAGCCCCGGTCAACGCGGCGACCATCTGGTCCGAGAGGATTAAGAGAATGTTCGGCTGATCGGGCATGGTGCTCCTGGAAGACCGGTCAGAGTGTATCCTCGGACGGCGATCACCGCTGTCGGCGTCCTCCACGTCGCGGCGGGGCCACTGTTTCGATCATTAAATTCTGCGTAATCGACGCGAGGGGCGCCGCCGACATCAACGCGGCGAAAGCGCCGACCGGACCTCCGATCATCAGCAGCAGACCGTAGTCCCGCGGAGGACCGTCGGCGACAACGGCAAGCGGAGCGGAGATCAGCAAGGCGGCGAGGCCGGCCAGGAATACGAAAGGCATGGCGCGCGTCATGCCGGTACGCACGGATTGACTGACCGGTTCCCGGCGAGCCCCTTCCATATCGCTTCTGACATGGCTGTAGCCCAGGAAAGCCATCACCACCGCCAACACCCCGGCCGCCATGAGGGCAAGAATACTCGAGACCGCTATTCGATCAACCACGCCAAAGGTCAATCCCGCTGTGACGATCATGGTGTAAAGCGCGCATCCCATCGCCATCACGGCGAACCGGGCGCCCACGCGAAACGACAGGTACAGGGTGATGATCATGATGCCGAGCATGACGCCGTTCCACTCTCCCAGCCAGTCGATAGACCGGGCAAAGGGAAGAAGCAGCCGTACGATACTACCGGCCGCCATCACGCCCAGGGCAAGCGCGATGCTTTTGCCCGGGCGGTCATCGATCCGGGCGCCGACGATGACCAGGACGATCAGCATGGCTACAAAAAGACCGTAAAGCAGGTCGCCCGATAGCAACAGCGACACCAGGCCATCGGTGACTTCGTGTTCAGCCTTCAACGCCGTGGCTGCAATCCCCAGTACAACCAGCATACCGGCGAATGCGTAGACGACTCCAGGGCTGTCGATCAGTTTTCTGTAGATTGCGGCCAGTTTGTTTTCCATCATACACTCAACTTTGTGATTTGCCAGTCCGCCACCAGGGAGGACAGGAGCATGTTCGTCCAAAGGTAACAGGTCAGCAGGCTGCCGGCCGTACCCGAAAACAGGACGAGGCCGAAATTTACGACTCCGTCGGTCCCTACGACGACCAGGCTTACCGAAACGAGGAGCAGCATGACGTGGGTCCACACCACGACGGGCTTGATCTTCTCGAGCGCCACCGTCACGACTTGCCGGACCTGGGACTCCGTATTGGATTCAGCCCGAAGGTATTCGTATATCCAGAGATGAATCGTGGTAAAGACGAGTACCGCGCACAATAACCCCACCGAGCCGGCGAGCGTGAAGTACGGTGCGATACCGGCGATGTTCCACAGCCTGAGAACCGCTCCGGTCATGATCATATGGTAGCATATACCCACGATAAAAAGAGCGCCGGCGGCCCGGTACCGGATCAGAAACAGGGCGCCGAGAAACCCCATGCTAACCAGGACGGCTCCGACCGCGCCATCCACGATATCCGCTTCACCCGGCGTGAACGTATCCCCGGCCGCCTGTCCCATCAACGTCACGGCCACGGGGGGCGACTCGGATTCCAGGATGGCAGCGAGGGCCCGTGCCTCTTCAAGGGTGTCGCCGCCCGGAATCTCTATGCGTCCGTCGGGTATCCTTCCCTGTATGTTCAGGGTAACGTACACCTGTCCGTTCATTTTGATGGCCACGCGGTTACCCGCGTTGGCGCTGGACAGGTTGGCCAGGCTTTCCCGGCCCGCATCCTCCAGGAATAGTCGAACCGCGTATGCGCCCCTGCCGGCCGTAACCGAAGCGTCGTCCACTACGGCCGATGCGAGGGGCTGCGCGTTCAGGTCGACGTCCTGGTTGATGAAATAGAGGGGATAGTACAAATCGCCCCCGCGTTCCACCGGTTCAGAAGCCCATGCAAAGGCGCCGGCGGGAGGATTCGCGAGGTTAAAAGCCCGTATGCTGGCCAGCACCGTTGAATCGGCCAGCATCGCCCGGACCGCTTCCAGGTTGTTTTCCCTGACCACGATGTCCGCAATCCCATCCTCCACTGTTATGCTCGAAAGGAAACTGCTCAGTCCGGCGGATTCCGCCAGGGCCCGTTCACGCACGGTATCATCTATGCGTTGACGCAACTCCTGCACTTCCGCTCCATCCTTGAAGAGATGCAGCGTGATCGCGCCGGACTCCTGGATCATTCTTCCTACGAGTCCGGTATCGGCGCTGAAGGGTACGACGATGTCGAAGGAGTCGTCCTCCCTTGCGGTGATGGCGGGTTCCGAAATGCCGACGGCGTTCAGTCGACTGCGCCAGGTTTCTAGCATACTGCCCACCGCCCGTTCCATGCCCCGTTCCGTAAAACGGGAGACGTCCAGGCTTGCGGCGAGACGGGAACCTCCCGACAGGTCAATGCCCGGTACCGTGGACTGGCTGTACAGCATCTTTCTTTCAGCGGGTGCCAGTTTTTCTAGTTCTTCGGAAGAAGATAGCCACAACCGTATGGTGGGGAAGATGAGGATTCCGCCCAGCAAGGTTGCCGCGAGAAATACGAGGAAAGATAAACGTGTGTGGATGATTCGGTTCCTTTCGAAAATCCGGTGTATTCGGATCCAGCGAGCAATCTACCAGTCTACCGGGGGCCTGGGCGCATGGCGTATGATGTCGACCAGGTCGCGGACGGCCCGTTCATACCCAATGGTCATCGCCCTTACGGCGGCGGCGTAGCCGACTACCAGCTCCTCCACTTCCGCAATGCCCGCCATATCCGCGGCCGTCCGATAGTCGACTCCACGTCCCACGGAAACGCCCATGTTCAGCCGCGCCGCCGTCTTGGCCGTGCCGGCCATTTCATCATATACCCGGCCCTTCTCCTCGGGGTCTGCGGCCTTGACGTACTGGCTAGCGTCAATGTGTATGTAATCCGTCTTGATCTCGGCGCACTGCCGGACGTGCGTCGCGGTGGGTCTGATCAATATGCTCGTCAGGATCCGGTTTTCCTGCAACGTCTTGACCATGCGTTCGACGGGGCGTTCCAGGGAATCGCCCTCGGGCCAGGGCGAATCGAACCAGTCGTTGTTCAAACCGGCATGCCCGTAACCCTCGGGAACAAGAGTAACCATATCGGGCGAAATCGTCAAGATACTCTGCAGGAGTTCCAGGTCCGGCGTCGTAATCACGTTCAGGTGGGAGTGTACGAGCTGCCGAATGATGTCGTATTCCCCGCTTAGATAGAACGAAGAGTTGGATGTCCAGGAAATCGTTACCGCGTCCGCCCCGCTCACCTGCGCCATCATGACCGCGGTCATGGGATCGGGTTCACCGCGGTTCGTTATGTTACGCAGGGCGGCGACCTGGTCTACGCATACACTCAGCTTTACCATGTGGGAAACTCCCGTGTTAGTTGTCCAGCAGGTCGGAAACCCGCACGAATTCGATGCCTCTCAGTTCAAGGCGGGTCATTTGGTTCACCAGGACCTGCAGGGTATGGGGCCTTGCGTCGGCGATGACAATAGCCTGGGCGTTATCCAGGGCCCAAAGGGACGCACGGTCCAGATTCATGGATATGATTACGGGATTGTATACGGGATCGAGAACGCCCCAGGCTTGAAACCGGTCATGGCCGTCACTCAGGATCTCCTGCCCGGCGGACGAATAGATCGTTCCGGGGTTGTCAATGTAGTACTTGTCGCGCTTGTCCAGTTCGTCCAGTACGGGATCCAGTACACCGGCTCCGTCGTCCATGAGACCGCCGGGATACCCCAACACACCCCGGACCATGGGAAGGGAAGCCAGGGCGTCTTCCACGATGCGTCTGTTGGTCACCTCCGTATGGGCGGCCAGCACGGATCTCCTTCGCGGGATGTTTCGCGTGAAAGAGCGCGGTTGTACGGGCAGCAGCGCAACCACCTCGTGATTCCTCCGCGTGATGTCCCTGGCGATATCGCTCGCGCCGGACGCCCAGGGAAGCAAGGCGAAGGTGATCGGCCGGTCGACCTCCGACAGTTTCTCCACTACGCCGCGGAAATCCCCGTCCGAGTAGGCGACGACCACCGCCAGGCGGCCCGTTCTCTTCTCCAGGTCGGAATCGCGGGTTATGTAGAGGTGATGGGTGACCTTGCCGTTGTGGGCGATTTCGAGCAACAGTTCCCGGGACCTGCTCCGTTCCGCGGCGCGGACGACCGTCCCGCCCACCCGTGTGACCGCCCTGGTGATTTCGAGATTGCATTCCGAGAGCGAATAGGCGCCCGACACGGTGATGCGGCGCTCAACGGGCGTCCACTGTCCCTCACCGATCATCGTACGCGGATTCGTATCTCGTATCCTCCCGGCCGGCACCTGCAGATTGATCAGCGCGCCGTACAGGGCCGTATCCAGTGTTTGATACGCCTGCTGGTCGGATTTCCCCGCGGCTGATCTCGTGTATTCTGCCAATGAGACCGGAACGGGCCGGTCCAGCAACCAGTCCACCACTGTCCTTGCCTGGTTTTCAAACAGCACTATCCACAAGGCAAAGGATACCAGGACGAATACGGCCGTTCCCAGTCCCACATACAAAATGTGGAGCCGCCGCTGATTACTTTCATTCATCAACCGCAATCTGGCCGTATGTGAATACCTGTGGCGCATGGTGTATTCTGTCAGGAATGGTCTTTGTGGTTGTCCCTGTAATCCCAGAGCGCATCGGCAAGCGCTGCGAACTCGGCCAGGTCCAGGGTTTCCCCGCGTCGTTTCAGGTTGATACCGGTGCGATCCGAAAGATGGACGGCGGAACCCGGGGCCAGGCGATTCACCGCGTGGTGAAGCATCTTGCGGCGATGTTGAAAAGCCGATTTGATCAGGACGGTCAACAGGCCGACGTCCCTGACCGTTACAGGTGGACGAACATGGGGGGTCATTCTCAGGACCAGCGAATCCACGGCGGGCCGGGGTACGAATCGGTCACCGCCGACGTGAAACAGGGACTCCATACCGTAGTGGTATGCCATGATGGCGGTAATCGCGCCGTAGGCTTTCGTGCCTGGAGAAGCCGTCAGGCGTCCACCCACCTCGCTTTGTACCATGAGGACGGCCCGCGCGATCTTTCCATGATGGGCGATCAGCCGGTCCAGGACAGGGCCCGTTATACCGTAGGGCAAGTTGGCCACGAGTACAAAATCCGGTTCGCCGGAAGCTTCCATCAACCCGGGCAGATCCAGATCGAGCACATCCCGGTTCAGGATGGTCAGGTGATCGTAGATCCCGTATGCGTCCTGAAGAACCCGCGCCAGCCTGGCATCTATTTCCACGACGGTGATCCTGCCGGCGCGAGTAACGAGGTGCCGGGTCAGCGCGCCGGCTCCGGGACCGATTTCAAGGACGGCCGTATTCCTCGTGACACCGGCAGCCTCGATGATGCGGAGGGCAACGGATGGATCGTTCAGAAAGTGCTGACCCCTCGTCCTGGACGGACGGAATTCCGATCTGCGCAGGTTGGCTAGCAGGTCATCGGGGAGATCGATTTCAGTACTCAATGGATTCGGAACACCCTTTCAGCGTTTTCGGTTGTGGCCCGCGCCAGTTCTTCCATTGACACAGCCCGGTATCGGGCGGCCGCTTCGGCGGTGTTGACGAGATATGCCGGTTCGTTGCGACGTCCACGGTACGGCACGGGCGCCAGGTAGGGCGCGTCCGTTTCCAACAGGATGCGGTCCTGCGGCAGCCTGGATAGCACTTCATGGATCGTCGTGTTCTTGAATGTGGCGATGCCGCCAAAACCAAGGAAGCAGCCCATGGATACGGCTTTTTCCCCCATGTTGATATCTCCGGTAAAACAGTGCAGGATCGCCGTCGTTCCGCCATCGGCAAACTCGTCCAGCATGGCCATGACTTCAACATGGGCGTCGCGGTCGTGAATGATGACGGGCAGTCCCGTGCTTTGGCCCCATTCCATGTGCCTTCGGAACGACGTCTGCTGTAGCGGGTAGGTGGACCGGTCGTGGTACAGATCGATGCCCGTTTCGCCCACGGCGACCACGGACGGGTGATGGAACAATTCCTCGATTTTCCGGTAATCCGTTTCGAGCGCTTCGTGGACGTGGCAGGGATGTATGCCCACGGCGGCGAACACGGCATCGCAGCCTTCGGCCAGTACTACGGCGGCCTGGCTGCTTTCGAGGTCGTACCCGATGGCGATCATACGGGCTACGCCCGCGTCGAGGGCCCGCCGGATTACCTCGTCACGGTCTTCATCGAATTCAGGGGCCGTAAGATGGGTGTGGGTGTCGAACAGCAAAAGCAGCGCTAGGGTGCAGGATGATAGGGTGATATCCGGTCCGTTTCTTCGACCGTGCCGGCCATCAGCTCACCGATGAGCCGGACTGAACCGGGACATCCGGACCGAGAAGAATGGGAGCGCCCCCGGCGTCTTCCGCCGCGAGCAGCATGCCCCTGGATTCCACGCCCCGAATGTGTGCGGTCTCCAGGTTGACCACCACCACGATCTGGCGCCCGACCAGTTTATCCGGCGTATAACCCGGGGCAATGCCGGATACGACCTGCCGCTCTTCCGCCCCGATGCGTAATTGCAGCTTGAGCAGCCTGTCCGTACCGGGCACCGGTTCCGCCGCCACGACATCCGCGATACGCAGATCTATCTGACGGAACGCGTCAATGGAAACGAGGTCGTTCGTCTTCGTCTCCGCAGGTTCCGTTCCCCCGGGCTCCGCATCCGCGTCCCCCTGGCCCTGGGCGATCGACCTGCCCAGCTTTTCGACCTGCGCGTCGATCGTTTCGTCATCGATTTTCTTAAAAAGGATATCGGGTTTTCCTATGGGGCGACCGGAAAGCGATTCGTCGATTTCGAGGTCATCCCATCTCTGATCATCGACACGCCCTTCCAGGCCCACCATCTTCCAAAGTCTTTCGGCGCTGAACGGCATGATGGGAGACATGACCAGGGCCAGGGTTCTGACCGCCTGCACGCACACGTAGAGCGTGGTTGCGCAGCGCGTCCGGTCGGTCTTACGGGTTTTCCACGGCGCCTGATCGTTGAAGTAGCGGTTGAAATGGCTGCCGAGGGTGATCATTTCCCGGACGGCCCGCCTTACCTGGAAGGCTTCGAAGCAATCGCCGATGCGGACCGGGGCGCCGGAAACGGTCGCCAGCATTTCCCGGTCCTCCTGCGCAAGGGCCCCCGGCTCCGGGATCACCCCGTCGAAGTACCGGTCGATGAAAGTCAGCGTTCGGTTCACGAAATTCCCGAAGATATCGGCCAGTTCGTTGTTGTTGCGCGCCTGGAAGTCCTTCCAGGTAAAATCGGCGTCCTTTGTTTCGGGCGAAATCGAAGCGAGACAGTAACGCATGGGATCGGGTGGAAAGGCCTCCAGGTATTCGTCAAGCCAGACCGCCCAGTTCCGGCTCGTGGACAGTTTCTGGCCTTCTATGTTGAGGAACTCGTTGGCCGGTATTTCGGAAGGAAGGACGAATTCGCCGTGTTCCATGATCATGGCCGGCCACATGATCGCGTGAAAGACGATATTGTCCTTTCCGAGGAAATTGACGAGTTTGCAGTCCGGATTCAGCCAGTAGTCCTTCCACCGGTCGGGTTCGCCTTGCGCCACCGCCCATTCCCGGGTAGACGACACGTAGCCCAGCACGTTCTCGAACCAGACGTACATGACCTTGCCTTCCGCGTTTTTCGTCGGCAGCGACACGCCCCAGTCCAGGTCGCGGGAGATGGGGCGGTCGGACAGGCCCGTATTGAACCAGCCCGCGCAGTAGTTGCGCACGTTGTCCTTCCAGTGCTTTTTCGTCTCCATCCAGGCCTGCAGCTTCGGCGACATGCGGGCGAGCTTGAAATACCAGTGGTTCACCGACCTCACCTCGAGGGGACCGTCGCAGAAATCGCTTCGGGGATTGACCAGTTGCGTGGCGTCGATGATAGTACCGCATGCCTCGCACTGATCTCCCCGGGCCCGGTCCGAATCGCAATGGGGGCACGTGCCCTCCACGTAACGGTCGGGCAGAAAGCGGTCGCTGGCCGGGCAATAGATCTGGTTGACCTCGCGCACTACGAAACAACCCTTTTCCTCCAGGCGCCGGAAGTAATCCCGGGCGGTTTCGTGGTGGATTGGACGGGAAGTCTGGGAGAAATTATCGTACACGATGCCGAAATCTTCGAGCGCGCACTTAATGACGGGGTAGTACTTGTCCACGAGTTCCTTGGGCGTTATGCCTTCCTTCTCGGCCGCCAGGGTGATGGCCACGCCGTGGTCATCCGACCCGCTGACGTGAACGACATCCCGGCCTTTCAGCCGCTGGTAGCGTACGTAGACGTTACCGGGCAAATGAACGCCGGCAATATGGCCGATGTGCAGTTTGCCGTTTGCGTAAGGCAATGCATCGGTTACGAGTATTTTACCTTCTGCCACAACTCCCTCGCGGACGCAGGTAATCTATTCCGGTTGAACCCGGTGTAATCCCAGCATCACGATAGCGTGTGGAAGGCGATTTGTCAACGTCTCAATCGGTGGCGGGCAAGGTGTGGGAGGGCGTCTCGCGAAGAACCGGTGATCCCCGGTTCAATCTGAGTCTGAGGACTAGCACGAGCAGGGCCAGTTGGACGTGGGCGTTCTGGGCGATGGCTCGCCGGGCTTCCTCTATGGCGCCGATGCCCTTTTCGATATCCTCGATGTTCATCCCTTCAGCCAGCGCTTTGACAGGGGCCAGGCGGTCCGTGTAAGAGACGGTCGAGGATGCACCGGTGGTGGACAGGATAAACAGGTCGCGGTAAAGCTCCAGCAGGAGGTCCAGGATCTGTTCCATGACCGGCTCTTCCCGGTGTGCGGCTGCGAGGGATTCCACCTTCTCGAACAACCGCAGCGGCGGCGCTTCGTGTATACATTCCAGCAGGGCAAAGGCTTCTTCACGAAGACGGACCCCCCTTTCGGACATGGCGGACAGCGCCTCGGCGAGGCCGCCTTGCGACCTGCGGGAAAGTTCGGCGGCCTCACCGGGATCAACGCCGTACGTTCCGGTCAACGCCGATTCCACATCGGCATCCTGCAGACGCGCCAGGTGAACGGGTTGGCAACGAGACACGATGGTCGGCAGCAGTCGCTGTGTGCGGATCGCGGTCAGGATGAGCATCAGGGTGCCCGGAGGCTCTTCGAGGGTCTTGAGCAACGCGTTCGCGGCCGCGGTATTCATCCGGTCCGCGGCGATGATGACAGCGACCTTCTTCCGACCTTCGAAAGGTTTTACGGAAGCTTCTCTTCTCAGCGACCTGATGTCGTCCACGGAAAGGATATCGTTCTTGTTGAACGGCAGCGCGGCGTAGGGGTCGTCGGCCAGCAGGGAGGACAATCCCTGCCTGCGTTCTTCCCGGGCATTTCCCCGACCAGACGGACCAGGCGGCGAGCCCCCGTACCGGGTTGCCGCGCCTTCCGGGGGCTGGGCGGATGAAGCGGGAACGAGAAGATGCACGTCGGGGTGTTGCAGCGCGCGTATCCGCCGGCAGTGACGGCACTGCCCACAGGGTTCCCCGGGCCCCTGTTCGCAATTGACCGCACAGGCGAGTTCAATGGCCAGCGCTTCAGCGCCTACGCCCGCTGGACCGCAGAACAGGTACCCATGCGCCAGGCGTTCCTGTTCCACGGCGACCATGAGCCTTTGCCGCTGTCTTTCGTGTCCGATAATCCGGTTGAATGCCATGATTTTCGCTTCAGGAGACGGGACGGACTACGTAGTGAACCCGGTTGGACTTTTCCGATGCTTGTTCAAAGGTGAATCCGTCGAAAGCGCCAAGGACTCGGTAACCCGCCTCGCGGCAGATTTCCGCAAGTTCAGCCACGGGGTAGATCCGCTGCTCGTGACGTTCCCGGGAGGAATAGCGTTTGCCGTTGCGGTTGAAGGTGAACTGAAACTCGTTGACCTGCAATCGTGTATCGGGGACATACTCGCATCGCCGGATGTAAGAAAAATCCCTGGTATTTTCCTGGTCGACCTGGTTGTGAAAGTACCTGCGCGAATTGATCTCCGTGCAGGCGTCGAACATAAAAAGTCCGCCAGGGTTAATCAGGGTACGCAATCTATCCATCATGGCGAGGATGTCGGTCTCCTCCTTGACGTAGTTGATACTGTCGTAGAGGCACAGCACCGCGTCGTACGATCCGGCGATCGGCGCATGGACCATGTCGCCTACCTGGAAGTGGATGGTCCGCCGCCCCTCCCTGGCTTTCTGCTCTGCGATCGCGATCATGCTGTCCGACCGGTCCATGCCGGTCATCCGGTATCCGCGTTCGTCCAGGATACACGCCATGGCGCCGGTTCCGCAGGCCAGTTCCAGGATGTCCTTAGGCGTCACGTTAAACCGTGTAAAGACCGACTGTACGTAGCTGCCCCATTTCCTGTAGTCCACGTGGCGCATCACGTGGTCATATATCTGGGCCAGTTGGCTGTAGGGTACTTCCGGGTCGCCGGCGGGGGACTTCTTTTGGCGTAGTCTCATCGGGCTTCGCGTTTCGGAATGGTATCAACTTTCTTCGAACCCGAAGGGGTCATCGCTCAATCTCTCATCGCGCAATACGTGGTAAAGGGACTGGGCCTTTTCTTTCGACACGTTGCCGCCCGGGCCGCCCGGGCCGCCCGGGCCGCCCGGGACAACCATCACTTCAAATTCCAGCCGTCTGTGGGGCCACTTCACGACGACGATGTCCTTTGCGGCGACCTGGTGCCCGGGTTTTGCCGGCTTGCCGGCAATGGAAACCATACCCCGGTCGCAGGCCTTTTTGGCCGCTTCCCGCTGTTTGATGATGCGGGACCGTTTCAGAAACAGATCAACTCTCATATAAAAGGAGTTCGCAAGACAGGATTCGCCGTTCAGGGCATGGCGTCCAGGCCGCGCTCGTCGATATACAACTCGTGGCGCAGATCCTTGAGCCACCGTTCCCGCTCCTGGTTCCACTTGGCCTGTTTGGCAAGATAGGTAATCTGCTGGAAATGGTCGTCCAGGGAGAGCTTGTCGCCGCCGGCTCTATCGTTCAACAAGAGGATGTGGTAGGAGGTGACACTCTGGTCCACCACTCTTATGGGTTCGGTCATCTGGCTTACGGATATGCTGTCCAGGGCGGCCTGGTACTGGGGCAGTAGTTGATCGAGCATGAACTCGCCGATACGGCCGCCGTTTGAAGCGGACGCCAGATCCTCGGAATATTTCCTGGCGGCTTCGGCGAAGGTTTCGTCACCGTCGAGGATCCGCTTGCGCAGCAGGGTGATCGTCTCCAGCGCTCGATCTTCGTCTTCAGCCGATTTGGGGATCTGAACCAGTAAGTGACGTATCCGGATCTCGTCACCTTTCCGCTCCTCCAGCTTTATGATATGCAGGCCCACGTCGGTCTGCACCGTGGAGCTGATCCCCCCTGGTTCCAGGGCGAAAGCCGCGTCTTCAAAGTCGGTCATGAAGGTGCCCCGGGAGAAAAACCCCAGGTCGCCTCCGTTTCTGGCGCTGTTCAGATCTTCCGAAAACCGGCGCGCCATCTCGGCGAAATCCTCGCCATCTGCGATGCGACGCCTGATTTCATCGATCCGGGCGTTCACCTGGGACACGATTTCAGGATCGGGCCGAGCAGAAACCATGAGGTGGCTCAAGTCAAGTTGTACCGGATTGCTGGGTATGCTGTCGTAATGGGTCTCATAGTACTGTGCCACTTCGAGCCCCGTAACCCGCACTTCACCGAATCGATCTTCCTCGAGCCTCCTCTGAAGCAGTTCTTCTTCTTTTTGCCTCCTGAGCAGGCGGTTCCAGTCCCGCATGGTCATTCCCGAATTCGCCACGAGTTGTTCGAGGGCTTCCTCGGAACCGAAGCGTTCCGTGTACTGATCTACGATCTCGCGCACGGCGCTGTTGATCTGCTCCACGGGTACCAGCACGCTGTCGCGCCGCGCGTAGGCGAGCACGACGCGCGTATCGATCATGTTGTCCAACAGCTGGTTCGGCAGGTTTTCCGGATCCTGCTCGGGCTGCTGCATACGGTACATCTTTATTGCTTCCAACACGTCGGAATAGAGAATGATCTCGTTGTCCACCACGGCCACGACATAGTCCCGCAGTTGCTGGCCGTGCACCGGCCTGACGGCCAGGACCAGAACCAGGCCCAGAAACAGCCAGATGTGACGCGTATTCGATAGTACGGACATGCCGACCCCGGGTTTCATTTACGGTTCCATGGGTTCCGACTGCAACAGGGCCCCGTCGTAGATTTCCACGTCGGCGCCCAGTTGCAGCGTTTCCACGAATCGCCTGACAGCATCTCGACGACGTTCCTGAAGCATCCTGTTTACGATCTCGCCCCGGACTTCATCCAGGGGAGGCAGGGTGCCGACCTCGCGGCGGTCCATCACCCTGAAGATGAACGAACCCGATTCGGACAGGACCGGGCGGGAAACCTGGCCGACATGCATGTTGAAGACCAATTCCTGTACGGACACGTCGCTGATGTCCGCCTTCTTGAGATAGCCCAGGTCTCCTCCGTTGACGGATGAAGGGTGGATCGATCTCGATCGGGCCAATTCCTCGAAGGTTCCGCCTCGGCGTGCCAACTGGGTCCGGATCTGCCGGGCTGTAGCCTCGTCCGGCAAAACGATCACGGAGAGCCTCAGTTCCGGTTCGTGGTAGATGAACTCCTGTTGATGTATCTCGTAGTACTCGATCACCTCGTCGTCCGTGACCACCAGCAACGAATCCAGTTGAAGATGTTCCAGTACGATGTTGGCCAGATGGTCCCTGCGGATCCTGTTCAATTCGCGGACCGTCTCGTCTTTGCTGTCGAGATCCCGCCGCAGGGCCTCCTGGTATAGCAACTCGGTCCGAATCCAGTCGGAAACCCAGTCCTTCCTCATTTGCAGCGTAGCGGCGGGCAGGGCCGCGGCCTCCATTTCGGCTTCCATTTCATCGACCGTCAGCAAGGAGCGATTCACCCGGGCGACGACCGTATCGGGATCGTCCGTCACCGGCAAATACTGACACTGTGTGAACAACAGGACCACGTTTAATAGAACGGCACACCAGGCCACAGGTTTCATTCTGTTCTTGATACTCCCGAGGACAGGTCGCTTAGGGATAGCCGGGCAGGTATCATTAACGAATCACAGCAGTTTTTGCAACAGGTTTTTAGCCATGTCGACGCGTTCCGCTTCCGAGTTTCCGGTCAGCCCGACCCTGACCTGGAAACAGTCTCCATGGGGAAACTCGATGTCCAGGGAAGGATCGCCTGTCACGCTCGCAATCCTGTCCCGCGAGGGGTACAGGCCGTCCCTGTAGGTAATAGCCATCTCCGTCTTGCGGACTGTGAGCTGTTTCAGTCCAATCTTCCCAGCGGCCTGCCTGATGGAGACCAGGTCGAAGAGAATCAGCGCCGGGCCGGGCAGCCTGCCGAACCGGTCCTGCATCTCGTCGCGCAGCGTGACGATTTCCTGTTCGTTCTCTACCTTGGAAAGCCGCTGGTAGAAACCGACCTTGAGCTTTCGATCCGAGATGTAGTCATCGGGAATGTAAGCACCGACGTGCAGGTCGATGGCGGGTTCGGGCGCTTCTTCACGCGTTTCGCCCTTCAGGTCCTGCATCGCCTCCTTCAACAGGCGGCAGTAGAGATCGAACCCGATGGCCGATATGAATCCGTGCTGTTCCGTGCCCAGCAGGTTTCCGGCGCCCCTGATCTCCAGGTCCCTCATCGCTATATGGAATCCAGATCCCAGCGCCGTGTACTCGGCGATCACCGCCAGCCGTTTGCGGGCGTCGGGGGTAACCGTGCCGGCGGAGGGGATCATCAGGTAGGCGTAGGCCCGGTGATTGGATCTGCCCACGCGGCCGCGAAGCTGGTACAACTGGGCCAATCCGAACCGGTCGGCGCGATTGACCAGAATGGTGTTTACGCTGGGGATATCCAGGCCGGACTCTATGATCATCGTAGACACGAGACAGTCGTACTTGCGATCCAGGAAATCGATCATCACCTGTTCCAGTTCGCGCTCCTGCATCTGTCCGTGACCTACGACGAACGAGACCTGGGGCAGGAGGCGCCGCAGGAACTCGGCCACCGCCTCGATGGACTGCACCCGGTTATGGACGAAGAAGACCTGTCCCCCCCGGTCCACTTCCCGCATGATCGCCTCGCAGATTACCTCTTCGTTGAAACGCACCACCTCGGTGTGCACCGGCAGCCGGTCCCTCGGAGGCGTGGTGATGAGGGACATGTCGCGCGCGGTGACCAGCGACATGTGCAGCGTCCGCGGTATGGGCGTGGCGGTCATGGTCATGACGTCCACGGAGGTTTTCAGTTGTTTGAGCCGTTCCTTGTGGGCCACGCCGAACCGCTGCTCTTCATCGACCACCAGCAGACCCATGTCATGAAAGTCGATATCCTCCTGAATCAGGCGATGCGTACCGATGACGATATCCACCTCGCCGCTCTGCAGACCTGCGACAACGGTCTTTTGCACCCGGGGAGGGACGAAACGGCTCAGCATCTTGATGTTCACCGGGTAGTCCGCGAGACGCTCGGAAAAGGTAGTCAGGTGCTGCTGCGCCAGGATGGTGGTCGGAGCCAGCACCGCTACCTGTTTCCCGTCCAGCACCGCCTTGAAAGCGGCGCGGATCGCAACCTCCGTCTTTCCATATCCCACGTCGCCGCAGATCAGCCGGTCCATAGGTACCGCATTCTCCATGTCCGACTTCACCTCGGACGCGGCACGCTGCTGATCCGGTGTATCTTCGTAGATGAAGGACTCTTCCATTTCCCTTTGCCACGGCGTGTCGCTGGAAAAGGTGAACCCTGGACTGGCCTGCCGGGCCGCGTAGAGCTTTATCAGATCTTCGGCGATATCCCGGACAGCCTTTCGCGTGCGCTTCTTGGCCTGTTCCCAGGCTTTTCCACCAAGCTTCGAGAGCGTGGGTACTTCGCCATCGGAACCGACGTACTTCTGTACCCGGTGCAACTGCTCGATAGGAATGAAAACCCGGTCGTCTCCGGCGTAGATCAGCGTCAGGCAGTCTCGCTCCGTGTCATCCACGGAAATGCGCTTCAGACCTACGTAGCGGCCGATGCCATGGTCTATATGGACTACGTAATCCCCTTCCTTGAGGCTGGTGAAATCCTCGATCACCACCCCTTCTTTGAACACCTTCCGGCGGCGTCTCCGGTACCGGTTGAAGATCTCCGCATCGGTCAGCACAACCAGGGGCAGATCGGGGATGATGAATCCCGCGTGCATCGGACCGACTACCATCTCGACCTTCAGGGCGTCCGTTCCCAGGATCTCCCGCAGTCTTTCAGCCTGCCCCTCGTTGTCGCACACGACCACGATATACGCCTTTTTCGTGCTCCATTCCTCCAGGCGGGACTTGAGCACGTCCATCGCGCCTTGGTATACGCCCGATGCCTCGGTACCGACGGTGAACCATCCTTCGGACGCCCGCGCGCCGCGTACCATGTCTATCGCGCCGTAGTAGGCCGACTCCTCCTTGAATTCACTCCATTCCATGATCGCTTCACCGGGTTCGGGGACCAGGTCACCAGCCTCTATTCTCCGAACGCGGGCGTCTTTGTATTCTTCCGCAAACCTTTCCGCTTCACGCTCCAGTTCTTCGAATTCACACTGGACAATCAGCGTATGGTCCGGCAGGTAATTCATAATGGTGGCGGCAGAGGGATGGAAATAGGGCAGGTAGCGCTCACTGCCTTCGAACAGGCCGCCATCCTCGATGTGGGATACCAGTTCTTCCGAATCGATCGAAAGCGTCTCGCCGGCCCGGCTGACTCGTCGGACCACTTCTTCGCGGGTGTCCGGATCATCGATCATTTCGCGGTTCGGGAGGACCGTCAATTCGGTGATGTTCCCCGACGACCGCTGGGAGTAAATATCGAATAACCGGATCGATTCCACTTCATCGCCGAAGAACTCGATCCTGCAGGGCTGGTCCAAGCCGTGGGGATAGACGTCAACGATGCCGCCCCGCACACTGTAATGGCCCGGGGACTGAACCATGTCCGCGCGCTCGTATCCAAGCCGGTTACAGCGGGCTGTAAGCTTGTTCAGCGGCATATCCGCGCCTTCCGCAACATGGAGGGTGGAGGCATCGAGGACTACCGTTGGCATGGTGCGCTGCATGACGGCCCTGACCGTCGACACGACGAAAAGCGGCCTGTTCTTCAGTAGGGCGTATAGAGCGCTCATCCGTCGTCCCGATAGGTCTCCGGGCGGCGAAACCTGGTCGTAGGGCAGCACTTCCCATGGGGGAAACAGCGCAACATCCCCGGGATCGAGCAGACCGGTCATGTCCTCGAACAACTCCTCGGCGGCGGCCGTGTCCTCCACGACAACCAGCGTCGCGCCATCCCGGTTCCTGTGGGCGTGCGCAAGAAACAGCGACCGCGATGAACCGGCGAGGCCGGACACCCGCAATGAGCAGTCGGCGTCGCCGACGGACTCGAGGTACCGCATCACGACAGGCGATTTTTCTGAGAGGTCTAGAAGGTTGGAAAGGCGCATATGAGAGAGGTTCGGCTACAACGGGTATTGCAGCCGGCGGGTAATCCTCTTCAACACGTCCTCGTTTTGGGCTTCGAAAGACTGGGCTGTAATCATCTCGTACGCGGTAATGTATCGTCGGGTCGCTTCGATCCTGACCTCGTCCGGAATGTGTGGTACGGGACCTTCTCCGCGAAAACCGCGGTCGGCAAGCCACCCGCGGACGTATTCCTTGTCCAGCTTTTCCGGTTCCCTTCCCCGTTCGAAACGATCTTCGTACGTATCCTTTACCCAGAACCGGGAAGAGTCGGGGGTGTGGATCTCGTCGATCAGCACGACCCGGTCGCCTGACAGGCCGAATTCGTACTTGGAATCCACCAGGATGAGGTTGTTGGCGGCCGCCAGTTCCGTTCCATACTCGAACAGTGCAAGTGCCGCCGTTTCCATCTCGCGGTACACCGCTTCGTCCACGAGTCCTCTTCGAAGCACCTCTTCTGCAGCGATGGACTCGTCGTGGCTGCCCTTCTCCGCCTTGGTGGACGGGGTAATGATGGGCCGGTCAAAGGGCTGGTTCTTTTTCATGCCTTCCGGAAGCGCATGACCACAAAAATCTCGCTCCCCCTGGGAATAATGGTGCCACGCCGAAGTCGTGGTCACACCGGTCAGATAGCCCCGGACTACCATCTCGACCGGGATCAGTCGGCATTCCCTGGCCACGAGGACATTTGGATCGGGCACATCGATGAGGTGATTTTCTATAATATGACGGGTCCGGTCAAACCAGAAGGCCGCGGTCTGGTTGATTACCTGGCCTTTAAACGGAAGTGCGCACAACACCCTGTCGAAGGCGGAAATGCGATCGGTAGTCACGATGATCCGTTTCCCGTTCAGGCGGTAGTTGTCCCTGACCTTGCCTTCGTATTTCTCTCCCAGACCGAAACTGGTTTCCTGTAGAACGTGTTCCAATTGCCTTTTGATGACGTCGTCAGACAACATGCAGGCCAGCCTCTCGGGAAATTGTTCCGACCGTGAAACGGGTCGGCCAAACCGTCATTACCGGTCACGGATCGCTTCGTTACACTAATCCGGACCAGCCGGAATGTCAAGCGGAAACGAGGCCACTGGCACCTGCGTTACAGACCATTTCCACCCGGTTCCCCGGCTCTGGTTTCTTTACTGGCAAAGTCCGTGTTTTTTCCCGCGAACTCGTTTTTTTCATACACCCATTCGTACCGCTCTATTATATTGAATTTATACTGCAGAAGAACTGTACTATCCGGAAGCTGTCCAGGCTAACCGGTTGATTCGGTGCTGATCTACAAGAGTTGAATTCGCGTTTTGCAGGTATTTTCCAGGAGGTTTATCATGTCAAAGCAGGCCGTATTGTCCTGTCTGAGCTTAATCACATGCCTGTTTTTGGTTTCCGCGTGCGCGGGACCGCCCAAAGATGCTATGGATGCCGCGGAAAAGGGCATTGAAGACGCGATGGCAGCCGAAGTCGACAAGTATTCTCCGGCCGAGTTCGAAACTGCCGCGGCGGAACTGGAGAAGGCCAGGGGCCACATGGCCGCCGAGGAGTACAGCGACGCGAAGACCGCTGCCGAAAACACCATTGCCCTCACCGAAGCAGCCAGCCAGGAAATGGTTGTACAGAGGGAATTGACCAGGCGCGAAGTTGACGAGGCGCTGCCGGCTTTCCTGGAACGGTTTGGTGAGATATCGAAGGCAATTGAAGGTGGCCGCGGCAGAGCCGCCCGTACGCTTGCCCAGGAGGCTTCCGCTTTCGCCGACAGCCTGACGATGCAGCTCAATGACCTGAAGTCGAACGATAAGTGGTACGATATCAAAATGCTGCTCGAATCGGCCAATATGAAAGCGGACAGTTTCGCGGAACGAGCCGGCGGTTGACCGGGTGCGTTCTCCAGCGATACCCTTGATTACAGAAAGCCGTCTGATGATCCATCGTCAGGCGGCTTTTCTATTGCCGGCCGCCGTTCGCCCCGAACCGGCCTCCAAATGATTGTTGACAATTTCAGGGCGGATACATAGAATCACACAGGTTTTGAACTATACCCGTCAACGAGCAGGATCCGGATACAGGAGCAATGCATGAGCTTGACAGAATTACTGGACGAAAGCGCTGTCCTGGTCAACCTCAAGGCCACCCAGAAACAGGATGTGATCGAGGAACTGGCCGAGGCATTGACCGCGTCCGGTAAAATCAGCGACAACAGGGAGGTGCTCCAGGCCGTCCTGGAACGAGAAAAGATCATGAGCACCGGGATCGGAAAAGGGGTCGCCATACCCCACGGCAAGTGTAAGGCCGTAGACAAGCTGGTCGGGGTGCTAGGGATCAAAAAAGAGGGGGTCGACTTTCAATCCCTCGACGAACAACCCGTCTATCTCTTCTTCCTGCTCGTTTCTCCCCTGAATGTTTCCGGTCCCCACATACGGGCGCTTGCCCACATTTCCCGCCTGCTGAGACACGATGTCCTTCGAAAACGGCTGATCGCAACGGAAAACCCCCGCGAGGCCCTGGAACTCATTGCCGAAGAAGAAGAGAACATGTAAAAGGTGCCGTTTCCCGGGCCGTTCGTATTATCACACATTAAGCAAAGGATAGCGCAGTGGCACCTGTGTCCAGGATTGATGGCCGGGAGACCGACCAGTTGCGTCCTGTTGAGATTCGGCGCAATTACCTCCGGCACGCGGAAGGATCCGCGCTGATTTCCATGGGCGGCACAACCGTGCTCTGTTCGGCGAGCGTGGATGAGAGCGTACCTCCCTTTCTGAAAGGCAATGGCAAGGGCTGGGTCACGGCGGAATACGCCATGTTGCCACGCAGCACGAATACGAGGGTATCCCGCGACGGCCGGCGAGGCAGCGTCTCCGGACGTACACAGGAAATCCAGCGGCTCATAGGCAGGTCGCTGCGTGCCGTCTTCGACCTGGACAGCCTGGTTGAA
Source organism: bacterium (assembly GCA_965262815.1). Taxonomy (GTDB): domain Bacteria; phylum JAAXHH01; class JAAXHH01; order JAAXHH01; family JAAXHH01; genus JAAXHH01. The sequence goes on from OZ253560.1 coordinate 2,822,227, forward strand.
CGGTCCATCCTGATCGACTGCGACGTGATCGAGGCCGACGGGGGTACCCGTACCGCGTCGATCACGGGCAGTTTCGTGGCGCTGTGCGACGCGGTGAAATGGCTGTCGAACCGAGACCTGCTCGACAAGAACCCCGTACGGGACGCGGTCGCCGCCATCAGCACGGGGATCATTGGCGACGTGCCCATGCTCGATCTCTGCTACGACGAGGACTCCACGGCGGACGTCGACATGAATCTCGTCATGACGGGAGGTGGCGACCTGGTCGAAATCCAGGGTACCGCTGAACACCACCCCTTTTCCACGGATCAACTTTCCGCCATGCTCGAACTCGGCAAACAGGGTGTAAACCAACTGATCGATCTGCAGAATCAAGCACTGGACCGTGACTAGGTCGCGACCATGACTATTGTCCTTGCCACACGGAACCAGGGTAAGATCGCCGAAATCAAGGCACTCCTTCCCGGCTTAGGGATACAGCCGGCCGCTTCCTATCCGGGGTGTCCGGAACCGGACGAGACGGGGCGGAACTTCGAAGAAAACGCCCTCATCAAAGCTCGGGCCGTCGCGCAATACACGCGCAGGGCCGCCCTGGCGGACGACTCTGGACTCGAGGTCGATGCCCTGGACGGGGCGCCTGGGGTCCGATCGGCCCGGTACGCGGGCGCCGGCGCCACCGACCGCGACAACATCCAACGATTGCTCGACGCGCTCGACGGGATTCCCGATGCCGACCGTACGGCCCGGTTCCGGTGCGCCATGGCCGTCGCTGCTCCGGACGGACGCACCTGGACCGTAGAGGGCGTCTGCGAAGGCCGCATCATCCGTAAACCGAGGGGCGGGGCGGGATTCGGCTACGATCCGCTGTTCGTTCCGGCGGGCTACAAAAGCACATTCGGCGAACTGGAAAGGTCCGTCAAAAACCGGCTCAGTCACCGGGCCATGGCGCTTGACCGTATCCGCGATGTCCTTGAGGCACTGCGGGATACGCCAGACTGAACCGAAGAGGCATCCTTTGAACAAATGGAACCCGAAAAAAGCCCACGACTGGTACCGTGAAACGGGTGTTGTACGTGGCTGCAATTACCTGCCGCGCACCGCCGTGAACATGACCGAGATGTGGCAGGCACCCACTTTCGACCCCGAAACCATCGACCAGGAACTGGGATGGGCGGCGGCCGGCGGCTACAACAGCGTGCGCATCTTCATCCAGTACCTGGTATGGGAAGATGACCCCGAAGGCGTAAAACAACGGCTTGACCGGTTCCTGGCCATTGCGTCGCGGCACGGAATCAGCGCCATGATCATCCTCTTCTGCGACTGCTTCTTCGGGGGACGGGACCCCTATCTCGGACCGCAGGACGATCCGGTGCCCGGTGTACACAACAGCCAGTGGGTGCCGAGTCCGGGTTTCGAACGCCTCGCCGACCGGGACGCCTGGCCGGGCCTCGAGCGATACGTCAAGGACATCGTCGGCAGCTTCGGCTCGAACCCGCGCGTGCTGGTCTGGGACCTGTACAACGAACCTGACGATGACCTCAGGAGCCAGCCGCTCGTGGAAGACGCTTTCGCATGGGCGCGTTCCGTCGATCCCATGCAGCCGCTCACCACGGGACCCTGGACGTGGAATGCCTTCGACGACGACCTCTCTACACGCCTTTTTGAATTGTCCGACATCATCACATTCCACTACTACGAATCCGCGGACAAAATCGGCCCCTCCCTCGCCAGGTGCGCATCGTACGACCGACCCGTGATCTGCACCGAATGGTTGCGCCGGCATCACGGCAACACCTTCGCGGACATGCTGACCGTATTCGCGGAACATCGGGTAGGGTGGTACAACTGGGGACTGGCGGCCGGCAGGACGCAGACCTATCTGGCCTGGGAATCCAGGAAGGGTGATCCCACCCCGCCGGTCTGGCAACACGACATGATGCATCCCGACGGCACCCTACTGGACCCCGGGGAACTGGATCTCATCAGGGCATTCAGTTTCACCGGTTGATCGGCGATTCAAACGCGTTTTCCCCTGTCTAAACACCTTTATCCAAATCATCTGCCTGGGAATGGCCGGCGGCAGGGTATCGCGGCCGGTTGACGTACCGGGCCGTTTCCATGTCCAGGTGGATCCGCGTAGCCGGCGGCAGCACCACGAGCAGGCGTGTATCGTCGACCTGCATGGACTCGGTCTTTGCCGCGGTGCGCGGCGCGGCATAGGCGCCCGTGGCGCCGGGATAGGGGGTGTCTGTCGTGTCGTAGGTTACCGTACGGAACCCGTGCTCGGCCAGTCCGCCGGCCTGCACGATGACCCGCCTCGTTTCGGTGTGGTGCAGATTGACCAGGGTTGCACCCACGCGGGACGGTTCTATCGTATCGACGAGCGCGGCCGTGTCGGCGGGCAGTCCTGGACGGTTGCGGTCGGCGTCGAAGTATCGAAGGCGCGCGTTCGGGATGCCGCCGTAGTAGATGACCTGGGGGCAGCCCATGGTGAGCTGTACCAGCGCTTCGGTGGTTACGGGCTGCAACTGCTGCCAGAGGTGGATGTGCGCACCGGCCTCCAGGTCCGAGTCATCGGCCCGGATCTGTGCCAGGCGATGGCAGACCTGGGCGTGGGCGGCGCCCAGCATACGCTCAGGGTAATCCGGGTTTTGTCCCTGCAGGTAGAGCCACCAGGGCTCGTCATGGTGCATGTCCCCCTTGTCCCTGAAGGGAACCACGGCGGACCAGTCATAACCGCTGCGTTCGCGCAGGTAATCCATGCGCGCCCGATCCTCGTCCGCTTCCGAAACGTTCCATACATTCAAGGGATAGGTCACGGGCATGGGCTGGTAGTCCATCCAACCCTGGTCGCCATACCGGTACGGCGTCAGAAAAGTCCGCCGGTCCGGCCCCAGCAATCTGTCGACCCCGATAAAGTGGTCCCGAATGCTCATCTGGGACGCCATTTCGTCGAAATGACCGTCGATCCCTTCCTCGAGCACGCGGTCGATCATGCCCCTGGGCAGGTCGAAATAGCCGCTGTCGCCGGTGAGCATGTAGGCATTATTGGCGGCGGTGATGGCGGCGAACCCCAGGCTGTAGAACCCGTGGGGCCACGTCCAGCCGTAGAGCCCGCCGTACCACTTGCCATTGTGCAGGGTGCCCACGCGCCCGTCCAGGCCCACGTTATCCGGCATGAGCCCGCCGTTTTCCCGGGCGCGCTGGAGCCAGGCTTCCACGTACTCAAGCAGCCAATTTCTGTACTTGTCATCGCCGGTCACCAGGAAGGCATTCATGATGAGTCCGTTGACGTTCAGGTTGTTGCCCACGTCCCCCTCACGGAACCGGGAGGCCATGGCCCTGCCCATCGCCCGCGCCTTCGCCGGGTCCTGGAGATCGTCGACGTGCGTTATTCCCGGGACGTCGCTCAATGGGAGGCCGTAGACCCGCATGCCGCCCTGTCCGGGATTATATGACATCCGGCTGTCGTCCTCGCTCATCCCCCATGCGGGTCCGCCGCTTCCGCTATGGGGTGCCCGGATTATGCGGTGCACCGGATCGTAGTTCAGTGCGTCGGGAAATTCGTTCAGATAGAAGCCGGCGAAACGACGGGCGCGATCGTGCAGCTTGGGATTGTGAGGGTCGGCAAGACAGAGATGATAGAAATAGATGTAGCTCTCGCTCTGGTGAAACTGGTCGTACCCCCGTTCGAACTCCCGGTAGATCCGACCGAAACGGGTCAGTTGCCGAGTGATCGAGTCCCAGTGCCGGTCAGCCGCCTCCAACAGGTGTTCACCGCCTCCCAGGCTATAGAACTGTGCGAAATTGGTGAATGCTTCGTAGAAATCATCCATCCCGTCCCGGCTTCCCGTCCACGTGTCCGCCCATATTAACGACCCGTCCTCGCGGGTATACTTTTCGATGTAGGGATGAACCGCTTCGTTCATCGCGTCGATGAGCTTCCGTTCGAGAATCGCCCAGGAAGGCGTGATCTCGTAATGGATGCGGGCCGTTATGGTTTTCATCGATGGCTCCGTTCATTCGGATGAGATAAAGCGACCGGTATAGGTACGACCAATCGCGAGTCCATGTACCGGCGTAAACCGTTTGCTCTGCGTATCCCGGGAACGCATTATGTCGATACATGGTTATTGAAATCACATGATTGCATCAACCGGTTTTGTGATCAGGCCAATCCACCATCCATCAAGGAAAAGAGGTTCCATACATGTTTGAAAAACCCTTTCCGGCCATGGTTGTCGGCTCCATGCCGCGGCCGAGTTTCTTTCGCGACATGGTGGACCGGTTTCTGGTGGAAGGTGGTTCCGACGAGGAATTGCAGCGCCTGATGGACCGGGCCATACCCTACGTTGCTGCCGTGCAGGAAGCGGCGGGACTCGACGTCATTTCCGACGGGGAATGGCGGAGGAAGTCCTATATCGGCGTTATCGCGGACATGGTCACGGGTTTTGAACTGCAGAAGGTCCACGTGGACTCCTACCGCCACGGCGCTTACGTGGGGTATACCGTCACCGGCCGGATCGAGGCGGTCAGTCCGGGTCTTTTTGCCCGGGAGGCCCGTTTTCTTAAGAAGTGCACCGATCGTGACATAAGGGTCGCGCTGCCCACACCCAGCCATATCGGCATGGTAAACTGGGACCCCGAGCGCTCGGCGGACGCCTATTCCACCAGGAGTGAGTGCGTGGAAGCCCTGATCCCTATCATCCGGCAGGAAGTGCTGCTTCTGTGCGACGAAGGCGTGCGCTATATACAGTTCGACGATACGACCATCGGCCGCATGTACGACTCGATCCGAAAGGATGGCGCGTTTATTCCCAACTACCCCGACGAGGTAGCTTACGCCGTCGACACGCTGAACCGCGTGGTAGAGGGTATTGAAGGCGTTCACCTGTCCCTCCACCTCTGCGGTAAACGACCCCTGGACGCATCCGGCGATAAGACCGGCTACAATTCGCTTCTACCCGGCATAAAGGACTTGAACGTCGACATGCTCATGTTCGAACTCAGCGAGGCCACGGACCACGACATCGAACTGCTTGGCGAACTGCCGGACAGCATGGATATCGGCGTAGGCTGCCTGCATTCCAAGCAGGCGGGCATCGACACGCCGGAGGAAATCGTGGAACGGGTTGAGCGGGTGCTGGAAGTAGCCGCACCTGAACGGATCGCCATACACCCGGACTGCGGCTTTGCGCCCGGTACTTACTGGGATATTCCGCTGGAAGAAGCCTACGAGAAACTGCGCAATGAAGTGATCGCCGCCGAGCGGCTCAGGGCGAAGTATGGTTGAACGCGCCCAGGCGATCAGGGAGAATCGGAATTCGTTGGCGCGGTTACCTCCTACGTATGTGACGGAATCGTTCGGCTGTTTTGAGATGGATTAGATGGTTTTTCTTGGTGATCCGACTGTCTCCGGTACACTTATCGATTCGCTGACGATCAGACTTCAAGGCCGGCGATCATATCCGAAAGTTCCATTAGATCGTTAACAACCAGGTCACACAGCGTTTCATCGATGTTTTCTTCCGCGTCTTTTTTTAGATAAACGGTCATCATCCCGACATTTCTGGCGCCTCTCATGTCGTGTTCCAGGCTGTCGCCAATAAAAAAACACCGCGTTACCCACATCGAAAATCGAGCCAACCGACAGCGCCATCCTCTTCTACCCGTCCTGGCGCAGGCAGTCTTCGACGGCCTTCCGCGCCTGTTCGGCCAGGCTGCGCCGGTCCCGTGTCGTACATCCCGCCGTTTCAATGGACGGTCCGATGCGCAACACGACCTGCGCGTCCGGCCGTATCTTCATGCTGCCTCTAACGAGAATGTCATAGCTACCGGATATACCCACGGGAACCACGGGCACGCCCGATTCTATCGCGAGTAGAAAAGCTCCAGTCTTGAACGGCTGCAGTTCACCCGTACGGGTTCTTGTGCCTTCCGGGAAAACCACGGCTGGATATCCCTCCCTGATCTGTCGCGCGGCTTTCTTCAAGCTCCGTATGGCTTTCTTGGGATTGGAGCGGTTGACGCTGATGTAACCGGCCAGTCTCATGCACCAACCGAGGACGGGTATGTGGAAGAGGGTATCCTTGGCGATGATTCTGAACTGTATGGGCAGAGAACCGAACAGGATGGGTATATCCGCCGCGCTGGCGTGATTGGCGACCAGCACGCAGGGTTTCCCCGCGGGGATGTTGTCCAGGCCATCCAGGCGGACCGATATACGTCCCACCCATAGCAGCGTGCGCGCCCACCAGCGGGCGAACCAGTGCACCAGCCTTCCAGATGGATTGAACGGGGACAGGATCATGGCGGTCACGCCGAACACCGAGGTGAAGACCAGTACACTGATGATTTGGAGGAATGAATACACTGCGGACACGCGAGGCACCTGCTTCTATGAAGATTGGAAACGTGTCTGGTTTTTCCAGATAATAACCTATTTGCACGAAAAATCCAGCGACATTTGGAGGTCGACCGGCGGTCCCGCAACGGCAGCGCAGCACCCTCGGCATTCGAGATCGGGGACGGTCTCCCGACTGATTAGATCATAGACCCGACCCGACAAGCACAGCCTGAAAACATACCATGCTTCGTATTGCGGATGCGGATATTGCGGAGGCGCTCATCTGGCACCTCTGGCAGGAACGACTGCCCCGTTCGGGTAGGCTAAGGCTGACCGACGGAAGAACGCTCAGACTCTATCATCCCGGTACGCTGAACCCCGACAGCGGTCCCGATTTCCTCCGGGCGGTCCTCTCCTTCGGGCCCGGTAAACGCCTTCAAGGCGATGTGGAAATCCACGTCAGGCCGGCCGACTGGCGGCGACACGGCCACACCCGGGACCCACACTACAATAACGTGGTGTTGCACGTCGTGATGTGGCACGACGAAAAGATCCCGGTCGTCCAGAAGCAGAACGGGCAGTACATTCCCACGCTGGTGCTTTCCGAACACCTTCAGCACGGACTGGACCGGATACGCAAGCAATACAGGCGGAGACAGGAAACCGCGGACCGGACCGGATACCCCTGCCAGGGTCTGGTGAAAAGGCTGTCCGTAGAAAGCGTTCATGCACTCCTGGACCAGAAGGGGACCGACCGGTTTCAGCACAAGGCCGCGGCCATGTCCCGGAGGATGACACGCGTTACCCCGGAACAGACCCTCTTCGAATACGCCATGAGGGCCGCGGGATACGTGAAGAACGCCGAGGCATGCCAGGCCCTCGCCCGACGCCTGCCCATGGCCGTGATCAGGTCCTATGTCGGCACGGGAGGCGGACATCGTATCGTCGATTTGCAGGCCTTGTTGTTTGGTGTCGCCGGCCTATTGCCTTCCCAGCGGCTCGTTGCCTGTGCGGACTGCCGGGACGACCCCTACGTGAAGGCATTGGAAGAACGCTGGGATGCCGGCAGGCGCTCCATCCCCGTCCGGTCCATGCACGAACATGACTGGTTGTTTTTTCGACTGAGACCGTTTAACTTTCCGACGGTCCGCCTGGCCGGTATGAGTTACTTTATCGCGGCAGGCCTGCAAGACGGTCTCGATACGCATTTCGTAAGTCCATTGAATTCCGGTGTGGACCGGGAGCCTTTCGCGTTACTGCGGCGTGTCGCGCACCGTCTTGACGAAATGACCAGGCCGCTTCCGGGAGATTACTGGTTGAAGCATACCGTGTTCGGAGAACCTTCGCGATCCGCCCGGGCGGCACTGATCGGCAGGGACCGGCAACGAAGCCTGGTAGTCGATGTCCTCCTTCCCTTTCTCTACGCCCTCGCGGAACGGGATCGCCTGAAGGACCGGATGCGGCTCGTGCGCGAAATGTACGCAGGATATGGCAGACAGGCCAGCAACAGCGTGATCCAGTCGATGACGAACCTGTTGTTTCATGAAGCCCCGGAGAAGAAGACAACCATCGACCGGGCCGTCCTGCAGCAGGGTTTGCTGCAGATTGACCGGGAGACCTGCCGGAACAAGGTCTGCGGGCAATGCGTGATGAACGGTTCGGCACATCTCCCGCGGCGGAACAATGGATAACACGATTCCGGATGGCGTTGAATGCAAGACGGAATTCAAGGGCCATCAGATCAGGGTATTCAGTACCTGGACCCAGGATGCGCGGTTATACGTCGACGGTGTATGCCGAGACCGGAGTATCCAGCGCGTGTCTCTTCGTAAAACCCGGATACTGAGCACGACGTTGCGGGTCGGCGGCGACGATTATCTCGTGGAAGTGTTTGCAAAAGCGCTGTTGAGCGTTAAATTACAGGTACGGATTAACGGCAGGCAGGTCGCCGGAGAAGTCCTTTAGACCGTACACGACAGGTGGGCCGGGAGTCCGGTCAGCAAGCTTACAAGCGGGAGGAGCAAGATGCCGGAGACGCAGTGGATGACGTTGCTGGAAACTGCGGACCTTATGAAAAGGTTGCCGACCCAGGTCACGAGAATGTGTGAGGACGGTAAACTCGAGTATTACAGGGAGGATGGCCGGTACTTCGTATCCAGGGAATCTATCGACCTGTTCATGCATCCCCGGGCCGGCGCGTCAACTACGCGTCAGACTGGCGAGCCCGAGGTCGACTTAGAGGACGCATCGGCCGGGGCCGAAAGCCCCACGGCTTCGATGCAAGGGGCCAACGGATCGTCGCGCCGGAAGTACGGGCGGCCGCCGGAGGAAATCGGCGCGTCATCACAGACTGCCCCCGAATCTGAAACCGAGGAAGCCAGCGAGTCAGTGGATCAGTTGCCGCAAGGTGATCCGCATGAGGCAGCCGAAGAGCCTATTGAAACGCTGGACGCGGTGGATGAATTCGAGACCTCGGAGGAGCCGGACGCCGTGGATGCACAGGAAGCCGCAGAAGAGCCGGAGGCTATGGAAGCGCTGGAACCTGTGGACGAAAACGCCGAGGCGACGGGGAACGAGGAGGAAATCAACGCCGCTGCTCAGCTGCTGACCGAATCTGAAAACGCGCTTGCGGAGCCGGTCGATGAAATCCAACGAACCGAAGAGACTCAGATTTACGGCGACACCGGTTCGGAACAACCGACCAGGGAAGCGGACCAAGAGGTATCTACGATGATCCCGGAAGGGTCCACCCAACAGGTGACGGAAATCCTCGCGGACCTGCGAGAGGCTATTGCGCGGCACGCGGAGGTCCAAAGGGCTTTTAGCGACGAGGTATCCAGCCTTGCGGACGCCCTTGAAAACACGCTTTCGAGCGGCGAAGACAAGACGAATGAACTGACCCGGGAGATATCCAGTCTCCTGGCCCGGTACACCAAGCGATAGCGAACGCTCAGCCGCACCGGATGTTCAGGTTTTCCAGGGCTTTGCGCAACGCTGTCCGGTGTGCTTCGTCTCGCCGCAGCGGATTATTGGGTAGAACGTAGTCCGTCGGGTACCATCCACGCATCTTCTTCACCATGGCCGCACTGTGCTTGTATGCCGGCACTGGCGGTTGGAACGCCACACGCCCCAGGAATTCCATCCTGTTCCCCAGATCGTGATATCGCGTACGGTCGCCATCCCTCAAGGCGTCCGCGAGTTTCCGAAACATGTCGGGCATGAAGGTCGCGATACCCAGCAGCGCGTCACTTCCATTGAAGATCATGGATGCGAAATCGTAGTCATTTCCCGTGTAAAGTTTCTTTCCGATTCGATTGATCTTGCGGAGCAGAACCCACTCCATGGACGGATCCAGAGAGGAGTGCTTCGCGCCCGCCCACTTGTCTTCGTCCAGGATCTCGACCAGCGCTTCATCCGGAAACATCCAGCCGTTCGGCGCGAACACCGGACTGAGTTCGAATGCCTTGAGTCCACCGCGTGAGGCCTCGGCCAGTCCCTGGTAGACACGGACGACCGTGGCGGCATCCGCGTTCTTCAGCCGCTCAGTCTGGAAAATGATCGGACTGGCGCCGTACCGCTGTTCGAGTTGCTCAACTTTGGCGCGGTACGCGCGGATGATGTCCCCGATACCATCGCCCGTGATTTCGTCCTCGACATAAACACCCGCTGTAAACGCCCTTCCATTCATGACTTCCCGGGTGACTTCCATGCCTCTCGTCTGTTGACCCGGTGTGCAGTGGTTGATCTGGTAGGTATCCATGAGCACGGCGGGTTCAATGCCGTACCGGGCGGTTCTTTCCAGGTCCTGGGCGAAGACGTCGAAATCGATTTCACCCGCTTCGTTTACCGGTACGGACAACGCCGCGATGATGTGAGGCTCTCTTCCGAGCCCCATGGGTGTGTTCAATAGCTCGCTCATTGATTCATAGTCTCCCGGTATGCTGTTTTTCGGAATTCGCTTTCATCTGTGTTTCGCCACGTCGACCCGGTCGCAGAAAGGAGACAGGCGACAGCGGCTGCAGAAGGGCGAAACGGGTTTGCACAGATTCTGTCCGTACATGACGAGCAGGTCATTATACCCTATCCAGTATTCGGAGGGCAACTTTTCTCTCAACGCCAGTTCCGACTGGTCCGGATTCCTGGTGGAAATGTAACCCCAGCGGTTTGAAATGCGGTGTACGTGCGTATCGACGCAAATTCCGGGCTTGTCGTATCCGATCGTGACGACGAGGTTGGCGGTCTTCCTTCCCACGCCGGGCAACTTTACCAGGGTGTCTATATCATCTGGAACGACACCATTGAACCTATCCAGGAGGATTCGGCAGATCTCCAGGATGTTCCGTGCTTTTGTCGTATGAAATCCTACGGGATATATGGTTCTGTCCACGGTCTCTTCGGGCAGCGTCAGCATGGTCGCGGGGTTGTCGGCCAGTCCGAACAGCCGTTCACAGGCCACCGCCGTCGTCTCGTCCTTCGTTCTGAGGCTGAGCACGGTTCCGATCAGTATGCGAAAAGGATCGCGCCGCGTCTGTTCAGCCACCAGCGTCAGGGCAGTTTCGGTCCACCGGGACGTCTCATCTTCCAGGACAGCAATCACTTCGTGTATATCCCGGTCTTTCATACCTGGGGCTCCACTTCGTCGGACTGCGTGTCCCATGGCGCAAACAGGCTGTGTTCGATATCGAGCAGGCTCATTACGCGGCCGGCGATGAAATCAGCCAGGTCTTCGAAGGTGGTCGGCTTCTGGTAGAATGCGGGCATCGCCGGCACGATCTGCGCCCCGGCTTCGCCGGCGGCAAGGAGGTTCCGAAGGTGGATGAGGTTCAGCGGCGTTTCCCTGGGCACCAGGACGAGGGGACGGTGCTCCTTGAGTGTTACGTCCGCCGCCCTTTCGATCAGGGTGGAAGACGTGCCGTGGGCGATGGCGGCCAGCGACTTCATCGAACAGGGTATGACGACCATCCCTTCGGTGCGTACGGACCCGCTGGCGATCGGAGCAGCCAGGTCGCCGATCTTGTATTCCGTGAGCGATCCGTTCCACACACTCGATCCGTACATGCCGGCCAGCTTTTCCTGCAGCTCGTCTCCTGCCGCAAGGCCGGTCTCTTCCCTGAGCACGTACCGGCCGAAACCGGACAGCACCACGCTGACCTGGTGACCGCCGATCAGCAGGGCGCGAAGCAGTCGCAGGGCGTATAGTCCCCCGCTCGCCCCGGTCACGGCTACTACGACATGTTTCATGGCCGCTTATCCCCCCAGTATACGGTGGCTATGCCCAGTGAAAGGTCGCGCCAACCCGTATCCACGAATCCGGCGCGGTCCATGAGCAACCTGAAACGCTCCCTGGCCGGAAACCCGGCCACCGATACCTGCAGGTACCGGTACGCGTCCGCATCCCCCGAAATCATGCCGCCGATCCACGTCATCACGTACGTGGCATAGAACCGGTAAAAATGGCTGATGACCGGATACCTGGGTTGGGAAAGTTCCAGCACCACCACCCTGCCCCCGGGTTTCAGTACACGCCACATGCTATGCAGTCCCGCGGCCAGATCGGTGAAATTGCGAACGCCGAAGGCAACCATGACACCGTCGAAGACCGCGGACCGAAATGGGAGCGTTTCCGCGCTGCCGCCGACGAATCGAACGGGAAGATCCATGCGGCCAGCCATCTTCGACCGGCCTATACGCATCATCTCCTCGGCCACGTCTACCCCGATGATCGATCCGGGCCTCCGCTTTCCCTTCAGCGCTGCCAGCGCAAGGTCACCCGTGCCGATGCCCACGTCGAGGAGCCGGTCTCCCGCGGCAACATTCAGTGCGCGCAGGGCCGACCTGCGCCACAGGATGTCGCTGCATCCACTCAGCAGGTGATTCAGCAGATCATACCGGTGCGCGATACGATCGAACATGCAGCGGATGCGCTGGGACTTGTCATTGCTCCGACTCATATCGGCCACAGGATATCGCCCAGCGTGAAACCGAAGTAGACTATGCTGATGAGACCGTTCGTGTTGAAGAACGCGATGTCTATTTTCGAGAGATCGTCCGTCTTCACGAGCCTGTGTTCGTATACCAGGATCCCCGCTACCAGCGCCGTGCCGCAAAGATAGAGGGTGTGTAGATCGAAAACATGATATACGGCCAGTAGCGCCGAAACGGTGGCTACATGGAGCAGGCGGGCCGTCACCAGTGCCGCCCGGAGTCCCAGGCGCCGCGGAATCGAGTGCACACCGTGCGATACGTCAAAGTTGTAGTCCTGGCAGGCATATATTATATCAAAGCCAGCCACCCACGTCAACACGGCCGCGGTGAGCCAGAGGGGCGCCGCATCGAAGGTGCCGGTTACGGCGATCCACGCTCCCATTGGCGCGATGCCCAGGGCGAAGCCCAGGACCAGGTGGGTCGCCCAGGTAAATCGCTTGAAATAGGAGTAGGACAGGATCACCAGCAAGGCGAGGGGCGACAGCATCAGACAAAGCGGATTGAGCCGGTAGGCGGCGAAGGCGAACAGCACGCAACAGGTTGCCACGATGAGGGCAACGGCGCGGGGAGTAATCCAACCCCTTGGAAGCGCCCGGTCCCGGGTGCGGGGATTCTGGGCGTCCATCTTCCAGTCGACGAGACGGTTGAATCCCATGGCGGCGCTTCGCGCGGAAACCATGGCGACGACGATCCAGGCTACCTGCTGCCATTCGATCCCGTGACTCTTGGCGGCCAGCACGGCGCCGGCCAATGCAAAGGGCAGCGCGAAGATGCTGTGGGAAAACTTGATCATCTGACCGAACACGGCGATGGATCCGATCACGGACATGGGCTGTATTATCCCTTGTTTCATGTAAAGTGTCTCACGAAATGGTCGGGTTTCCATCGACCCTGCGTCTGTCCCGTGCCTTGAACCAGTAGGTTACACCCTCCGCCAGCGCGTCGGCATGGGGGAATATCTCCGATCTTGCGGGAAGGGAATCCAGGAACAAACCACCGTAGGCCGTGCTGATCACCCGCTGGTCCAGTATCGTTACGACACCGTAGTCTCTCGTGGAACGGATGAGCCGGCCAAAGCCCTGCCTGAACTTGATGACCGCTTCCGGCACCTGGAATTCAAGAAAACTGTTGCGGCCGGCTTCTTCCAGTCGTTCCACCTGCGCCTGGACCAGGGGATCCGTCGGTACGGCGAAGGGGAGCTTGACCAGGATGACCATCTCCAGTGCTTTCCCGGGCACATCGACCCCTTCCCAGAAACTGTCGGTGCCCAGCAGAACGGCCGTGTCGGATCGGCGAAAGCGATCCAGCAACGCCGACCGCGGTCCTGACGTTCCCTGAGCCAACGCGGCGACGCCGTGTTCCGCCAGGGTCGGTTCAATGTCCTGAAAAGTCCGGTTCAACTGGTTGTAGGAAGTGAACAGCACCAAGGTGCTGCGCCTCGTGGATACGACCAGGTCCAGGATGAGCCGGCTGATCGCAGCTTGAAAAGCCTCGGACCTGGGAGATGGAAAGTTCGCTGGAACGCCAACGAGCACCTGGTCCTCGTAGTCGAAGGGCGAACCTATACCCTGGACCTGCAGGCGCGGTGCAGCTATCCGGTCGAGCCCCAGCCTTTCGAGCTGGTAGTCGAATTTTTCACCGACCGTCAGCGTCGCGGACGTGAGTACGACGGTTCGCATGGAGCTGAACAGATCATCATGCAGCCGCTCGGCCACCTGGAGCGGAGCGCCGGTCAGGATGCAGGACATGGGATGGGCCCGAGAGGCTTCGACCCAGTAAACCCGGTCTTCTTCTTCCGCCAGGGTCAGCAGGTACAGGCGCTCCTCCATTTCCCTGCAGAATTCCATGGCGGCCTGAACCGCATTCATACGGACTTCCCGGTCGTCCAGCCAGGAATCGGGAACGTAGTCCAGCGTCCCGTGTAGCGTGCCGAGGGCCTCGCGCAGGCTTGCGCAACTTCCGATGAGAACCGGCGCCGATGATCTCAGGATCTCGGCGTAGTCGTCGTTGGCCCGGTACCTGAGTTTGAGCTTCCGGGTAGACCTGTCATCGGAATGGTTGTGCGCTTCGTCGCTGGCGATGCGGAAGAACTCCTCTATTCGGTGGTTCACCTCTATGAGGCGGTCGATGGCCATCCGTGTACCCGCCGCCAGCGGGGTCTTCCACTCCTGGTTCTCCGCGCTCCGGGAAGCCAGCCTGTCCAGCCCCGCAAGCACGCCGGTGCCGCCGCGCTCGGCGGTGTACATCTTGCTCAGCACGCCACGCATGCGCCAGCCCCCGATTTCAAGGGTCAGGTGCTGTACAGCGGCCCGTTCCAGGTTATGGGCTTCATCAATAATGAGGTGGGTATATCTTGAGAGCACGGCATGGTCGGCCTGCAGATCTGAAAACAACAGGGCATGATTGACAATGACGACATGGGACGCCATCGAGGCCGCCCGGACCCGGCTGACGAAGCACTCCTCCTTGAACACGCACCGGGGGCAGGCGGTCCCTTCTCCGTTGATTTTCTCCCAGAGACCGCGGCCGGCCCCCCTGCTGAATCCCGCGTGTTCCGATATGTCGCCCGTTTTCGTTTCCCGCGCCCATACCACCAGGGGGATCGCCGCCTCCCGTTCATCCGGGGTGAGATGATCCCCTGGCCGGCGGGTTACCTGGCGCCAGCGGTCCAGGCAAAGATAGTTTGAGCGGCCCTTGAGCAACGTTGCGCGGAATGCCAGTCCCAGGTTGTCCAACAGGAACGGCAGGTCCTTGTAGTACAGTTGTTCCTGCAGATTCCTCGTGTTGGTGGATATGATGACGCGCTGATCGTTTTGCACCGCCCAAACCAGGGCAGGTGTCAGGTAGGAGAGCGACTTCCCCGTACCTGTACCCGCTTCGACCAGCAATACCTCGCCTTCGTTGAATGCCCTGGCCACACCCCGGACCATGGACACCTGCTGCGAGCGTTGCTCGTAACCTTCCATCCGGCTTTCGAAGAGCCCGCCCGTATCGAACAGACCGGCCAGCTCGTCCGGGTCCAGCAGGTCGAGATCGTCGGCATCCTCACCCGGTTCATACGAACCATCCCCGATGGTATGCAGTCCGCGGTCGAAAGGTGGGTTTCGACTGTTGTCCCCGGCATGCTGCAAGGATACCGCCTTCGCGGCCCTTGATCGCTCCATTTCGGCAAACAACCGCTCCAGTCCAATTCCCGTGCCCTCCGACAGGCTCACAAGGATCGACAGTGTGTCGGGATCCAGGATCAGCAGCATATCGAGAAGTTCCAGGCAGACCCTCGCCGTCGCGCGCGCGGCGTGGGCGGGATCCGGTTCTTCCTGTTTGGTGTCTACCTCCACGACGTCTTCGTCATCCTCCTCGACACAACCCAGAAAAGAAGCAACCGTGTTGAGCTCGTAATCCTGCAGTCCCGGCAGGAGGATCCTGGCCAGGAGGCGTACGTCAACCAGCGCCGAATTGAGGTCGGAAGCGATTCGTTCAAATTCACCATCCTGGCCGCATTCCTCAATGCCGTAGAGGACAAGAGGGCATTCAGCACCGATCGACCCGGCCATGGTCCGTATTTCGTCATGGTCCAGCCCGGCACGTTCTTCCGCGGTTGCTCCCTGGTCCAGGAACACCGCCGAATACGATCCCGTTCGCGGTTGAGGGCCATTCGACGTTTCCAGTCCGGTGTCCGATCGCGCCTGTGAACACGGGGCGACCGCGATAAACCTCCCGAATGAGGGACCTGTGTCGGACGAGGATGTGGATTTTAGAGGAGGTTGTGACATGTTGCCGCGCAATACGCAGAATAGAAACGTTGGACAGTGTCGACAGGGTACTTGAAGATATCCACAGGTGGGAGGATTGTCAAAGCGGTCCGCCAGGTAGCGCAGATGGTCAGGAAAATCAAGGGATTCAGTCTTCAGGTGCAACCACGAAACCGAATGAATCTACCGATGCGGAACCGAAAACGCCGATCCCGCCGTCCAGATGGAATATGGGCCGTTCGAAGTTGTCGCCGGCGAGGCTGCCGAACCCGAACCCCGTATCTCCCTGTGGTATGCTGCGGAGGAAATCGAACAGGTTCCGGTCCAGGGCATAAACACCGATTTCGTGTCGCCCCGAGGAATCTATGGCAAACCAGGGAAGCCGCAGCCGGCCGTCCGGGGCCTCCAATGGCGGCGAACTATCTTCGTCGCCCGTGTCCTTTACCAGCACGACTACCTGATAGGCGTCTACCTCGAGGGGATCGAACCGGGTTTCGATCAATCCCTTTCTGTAGACGACGCGGTTCTGTGAAGTGGGTTGCGGATCAAGCCGACCGATCACTTCCTGGGAAACTTCGTCCACGATGACGACCTCTTTCAAGGAAAGCCTGCCGGGCGTAGTCGTGGCGCCCTTAACCTCCCTACCCCTGGCCCGAATAAGCAGCCTGTATTCCGTTTCCGGGAGGACCCGCAGCGCTCCCTCGGGCGGGAGATAGCGGCCCGCCTGGCCCGCCTGGCCCGCCTGGCCCGCCTGGCCGGCCTGGTACCGGTACGCGGCAAGACCTTGGTAAACGGTTACTTCGGCGTCGCTAATGCCGGCGTTCTCGTCGTCGTGTACGGAATCCGGCGATTGAGTGAGAGAGACGATAATTTCAGGCATGGACTGGTCAACGTACAGCACGGCGTCCACGACGATCGTGCCCTGCGCAGTCGAGCTGAAAAGGGTCGCCGTATCGCGCTCGGGGCTGCACTGCAACAGAAACAGGAAGCTTGCCAGGAATATTCCGCGTGTCACGAGTTTCATGATATTACGATTCATAATCATGGAAGGCTGCGATGGACGGGGGTGCATGGACGGGCTGAATAGTGATCGCGATAGACCGACACCCGTGACCGCCGGTCTAGAAACCTAAAACGTGTAATCGAGGCCGATTGTCGGTACGATAGGCAACATCTTGACGACTTCCGCCGAGGTGACCTCGTCATCTTCCGTGTCATACTGCACGAACCACTCGTTACGGCGGTTATAGGCGTTGAACACCTGCAGGTATCCCTGCATATCCATCCCGAAGAGACGGAATCCCCGCTTGACACTCAGATCCATTCTGTGATATGGAAGCAGACGGGACGAGTTGCGTCCGGCAGGCAGGAAATAGCGCTCCCTTGGTCCGGTCCTCGCCGATCCCCTGAGGTCGTACCGGGCGGAGGCAGGCGTGAAGGCCTGTCCCGTTGCAAAGATCACATTACAACCGAATGACCAGCGTCCCGTCCTGTAATTGGCCGAAACCACGAAGTCGTGGCGACGGTCGTATTTCGGAGGATACCACTTGCCCTGGCTCAGTTCCGGGAATTGACGACGCGTCCATCCAAGCGTATATCCGATCCATCCGGTCAATCTTCCCGACAGGCGCTCCGCAAATAACTCCAACCCCGTGGCGTAGCCCCTGCCTCCGGTGAAGAACACGTCCTCCGACTGGGTTTCTTCACCGCCCGCCGCCCGGGTATTGTCGACGACCACCAGGTTGCCCAGACGCTGATAGTACGACTCCAGTGAGACCCGGTAGCTTTGCGACAGATCCCAGTTCGCGCCTAAAACGAAATGCCACGCCTGTCCAGGGGTCACGGTGCCGTCGAGTGGCACCCAGAAATCGCCACCGCTGAATCCTTCGGTCGTAATCAGCTGCAGATACTGGTGGTACCGCCCACCGCCGGCCTTCAGCCGCAGGCCGTTAGGCAGCCGGTGGCTGAGGGAAATACGGGGTTCCAGGTCGATCATTTCGTGTTCGCTGTAGTAGTTTGCGCGCAGACCGAGGCGAATCGAAGTGGATGGCAGCGCCTGCCACTGGTCCTGGGCATAGATCGAGATCACAAAGGGCTTCAGCCGCAGATCGAGCTCATCATCCTGGTTAAAGCTTCTCTGAAACCTGAATTGGTATCCCGATCCGCGAAAACCCAGTTTGAGCGAGTGTTCGCCATCGGCGACATAATCCAGATCGCCCTTGAAACTGATGTCTCGAATGCTGTTTCTGAACAACACCTCCGTACCGTCAAAATCGGCCGAAAGCTTGCTCGTATAGTCGCTTCCCGATACGATGAAATTGCCAAAAAGCGTCGGCGAGAAAAGATGCGTCCACTTGCCCGTCACGGCCGAGTTCCCCCAGCGAACACGAAACAAGTTGTTCTCGCTGGTTTCCAGGTTCAGATCATCCCGGCCGAAGTATCCGCTCAGAACGATATTGTCGGAGTTGGACAGATTCTGGTTGATTTTCGCGTTCACATCATAGAAATAGTATCCGGGGATATCGTCCACGCGAGTCCGGATATAGGCCAGGATCGGCTCCAGGTACGTTCGCCTGCCGGAGACCATGAAGGATCCATCTCCGAGTGGACCTTCAATCATGTTGCGCATTGAGATCAGGCTGATGCCGCCCGACCCGCGCAGGTTGTTTCGATTGCCGTCGCGGTTTGTCACGTCCAGCACCGCGCCGAGGCTGCCGCCGTAGACGGCAGGATAGGCACTCTTGTGCAAGCGCATGTCCTTGATGGCGTCTGGATTGAAGATGGAGAAAAAACCGAATGCGTGGGAAGGGTTGTACAGAGGGATCTGGTCGAGGAGAATCTGGGTCTGGTCGGGTCCGCCTCCCCGTACGTACAGGCCGCTGCTGATGTCAGAGGACGCCTGGATACCTGGGAGCAGCTGCAGGCTGCGGAGCAGATCTGTTTCTCCGACGGCGGGCAACTCCTTCAGTGCCGCGGCCTGGAGGGCGACGAAACCGGGTTGCGCAAGCCGCTCGTCCCTGTTGCGATCCGCCTCGACCACGGCCGCATCGCCTATCAGTAAGGCCGGAACGAGTTCAATGTCGCTGCGAAGATATTCTTCGGCCCCGAGACTCAGCGTATCCCTGTGGGTCTCGTATCCGATGTAGGACACGACGAGAACGTAGGTACCCGCGGGAATGCCGGTGACAGCGTAGTAGCCGTTATCATTGCTCACGGCACCCAGCGCAGTGTTACTCAGGAACACATTCGCCGAAAGCAGGAATTCGCCGGTCGACCGGTCCGAAACAAATCCGCTGATCGTAGCGGCCTGCGCCGCGGCGGGAGTCAACAGCAGGACAAGCAGGACCGTGTTGAACTTCATCGTTGCCTGTGGTTTCTGTACCGGGTTATTCGGTACCGTCATTCCAAGATCTGGAACCAACTGTGACGCGAGACATAATCGAACGAAACCTAAGCCGTCTTCGCCTTGAAGTCAACGCCGATACTGGTTTCGAACTGTATGCCGGGCTCCAGTTTCTGGCCCGTTACAACGCGGCCACCGGCCACCTTCCGAGGGAGGAATCTCCCAAACCCAGTTTTCATCCCGTCCATACCCATTCCGGCGGTCTGATCACCGAGTATCGCCCCGATGACCACACCTGGCACACCGGGCTTTACTTCGGCTGGGTCCATGTCAACGACACGAATTTCTGGGGAGGCTCCTGGTATCTGCCCGAAGAGGGAAAGTACGTGCCGGTGCCGGACAGCCACGGTGTGCAGCGGCACGATGGATTCACATCCGTAAACGATCTCGAAAGCGGCGTCGCCATCGGAGAAAACCTCACCTGGCTGGACCGTCATGACCAGCCGGTGATCCGGGAAAACCGGCGATACGCTTTCCTTGAAACGGCCATGGACCGGGCCTGCCTCTGGCTGATCGACTCGGAAATCAAACCCGTCTCCGGAGAGATCAATTTCGGGGCCTCCCGTGCCGCACGCTACAGTGGACTGGTCCTGAGAATGGGCCCGCCATTCGCCGATGCGTTCCACACGAGCGACAGCGGACGTAGCGGGCACGAATCCATCATGCTTACGACGAATCGATGGGTCAGCGCCGCGGGTGCTTCGGGCGGTATGGTGGTCATGATGGACCACCCGCGAAACGTTCGGCACCCCGTACACTGGTTCACCCGCAGGAACCTGCTCGGCGCGGGACTGCTCATGGACGGTGACCTGACCCTTCGCGCACCGGATGTACTTCACCTGCGCTACGGATTCCTGGTAGCTGACGACGTACTCGACAAAAACGAGATTGAAAGGCACTACCAGGACTATCTGAAGAAGACTGAACATCGTTTTACGGAACTGCCGCCGTGAGTCGTTTTTTTCATTAAGTGCCTGTCATTCCTGCTTGACTTACGACCACAATCGGCTGATTTTCGAATCCGCGATGGAAAATCCAGGCAACGCGACGTTGCCATTCCTCGCAGAAAATCGTAAATTTGAAGCAGATGCGCTGGTCTTCGTCGTTTTCCGGCGCTGGCCGATCCGCCGGGGAGGAAATCCCAATGGCGAAACGGGCTGCGCCTTCAAAGTAATTGGAGCAACATGAACAGAGAAATATTGACTAACGAAGTGGCAACAAGGACCCGGAAGTCCAAACGCAGGGTGTCCTCCATTCTGAATGAATTCCTCTCGGAGATCACCGAAGCATTGTCGCGGGACGAACGGGTGGAACTACGCCAGTTCGGTTCTTTCGAAGTGAAAGTCAGGAGGGCGCGCATGGCCCGCGATCTGCATTCCAATGTGGAAATGCCCTTGCGCGACCGTCCCATGCCCCAGTTCATACCCTTCGATACGCTCAAAAAGACCGTCTCGGAACAACCAGCGAGCCCCGAAGAACCCACGGAGGAGGTTGCCGTTCGCGTGGAATTAAATGTGGAAGAATTACCAGGAGATAAATCCAAAGATATCACTTCAATGCTATCCAGGGCGGAAATCCTCGCGAACAAAGGCCGGTATGAACAGGCGATCCAGCAGTACAGACGGATACTTGAATTGAATTCAAGCCACACGGCCGCGATAGGTTGCCTGGGTAAAATGTTCTTTGAACTGGGATCCCAGGAAACCGCGTTGCAGCACTATGACCGCGCACTTCGGAACGATCCCAGTCATCTGGACACCCTGGTCAATCGTGCGGTGCTCCTCGTCGAGATGGGACAGTACGAGGAAGCCAGGACGGATTTGCTTCGCGCCCTGGAATACGAACCGTTTTCGTACCCGGTCTGTTTCCAGCTCGGCGTCCTGTACATCACCATTGGATCTTACGAAGCAGCGATCAGGATGCTGATTCGCGCCCTGGACACGGGCCAGTCAAAACCCGAAGTATACCTCCAGCTCGGCAAGGCGTACTGCCACATCGAAAGACATGACGAAGCGATCGAAAACTTTGAGACCCTTCTGCGCCTGGAACCGAACAGTGAGCAGGCATACCGGTATCTCGGCTTGATCTACGACAAAGTAAAAAAAATCGACAGGGCCCTGGAAATGTACCGCAAGTCCAATGAAATAAGCCTTGCATAGCTTGCGAGACGGGTTCCTAGCCGCATCGACGACTAAATTGTGAAGATATACTATTTTGGAGATGTATACGGATTTAGCAGTAGAGTCAGGTCGAAAGAACCAGGAGGGTCTGTATCCGGATGAACACCATTAACCGAGTCCAATCGGTAAAGGAACAGAAACCGGCTTCCTCCGGCGTCAGCGAAGAGCGGCGCGAGGAAGAACGCGGATTGATGGAAAGGGCCAAGGCTGGAGATGGCTCGGCCTTCGACGAAATGACGAGGCGATACAGCGAAAGAGCCTATTCCGTCGCGTACCAGATGCTGGCAAACCACGATGATGCCCGCGACCTGGTTCAGGACGCGTTCCTCGAAGTGTTTCGTACGCTGGAACGGTTCAACACGCAGTACCGGTTTTCGACCTGGCTCTATCGCATTCTGATCAACAAGTGCATAAACTATCGTAAGCGGGAAGCCCGTCGCCGGATGTTTTATTTTTCAGATTACGGCACGAGGAACAGCGGGGCCGGTCGCCAGTTTTTACTTTCGAACCTGGCTTCTCCCGAGAAGACCCCCCACGAGGTACTTGAAAGTGATGAACTGAAGCGGTCGATCATGGCCGCGCTCGATACGTTGTCCGAGAGGCACAGGACCGTCGTGGTCCTGTTCGACCTGGAGGGTCTCTCGCACAGGCAGATCGCGGAAATTCTCCAATGCCCGGAAGGCACCGTGATGTCCCGGCTACATCATGGACGGCTCAAGCTGAAGCGCGTGCTGTCGAAGCGACTGGCCGGATACCTGGATCTGTAGGAGCAGGCTATGAACTGCATCCAAATTAAAAAAAGACTGACACGATACCTGGAACGCATGTGCGACAGCGACGAAGTCACCACCATCGCGCGGCACATCGAAACCTGCCCGGACTGTGCCGGTGAGTTGCGCGGGTTGCAGTCCGTCCGGGGCATGTTGCACAGCTGCCGCCAGGATAAACCTGCAGTGGTTACGATGGCGGAAGTGCAGACGGCGATCTTCGAGCACACGACACACGCCCACTTGGTGCCGGGCCTGAAGCGCAGTGATACGCCGCGACGGAAGCATCTCCGGCAATACATCGTCGCCGTTGCAGCGACGCTGTTGTTGATGACCGGCGGACTGATCTGGCATTCGACGAGGCCGGTCGAGGCGCCGACTGTCCAGCGTACGCAGTCGAACGACGATATGTTCTTTATCCTGCAGGAACACGCCCTGATCGCGGATCAAAGCGTTTTCACCAACGGTACCCTGGGGTCCGTTATGGTTAACTACAAGGAATAGGCGATTCACGATGTGGTATCGACCGGTATTCCTATGCTGCGTTGCGGCGGCCTGTCTCTCGGGCCCTGCCCCTGTCCTCGGCGTTGATCCGGATATTACCTACCAGAAGATCATGGAAGCCCCGGCCAATGTGAGCTACCGCGCTACCATGACGAAACAACGGTTTAACGCCGAAGGGGATACCACCCGCTTCGTCCAGAAAATAATCCACCAGCGTCCGGACCGCGACCGCATCGACATTCCCGATCCCGAAGGCATTATCCGCGAGGTCATCATCCGCGTCGAGGACGACATATACCGGCGGAAGACCACGGGTGATTCTCTCTTCTATTCACACCGCCGCCAGTCGAACTCCAATGTACTCGACATGAGCCTGGAGTTCAGCAGTCTCGATCTGCTTCAAACCAACTACGAACTCGAGATCACCGGTTCCGATCAGTTCCTGGACCGTCCGGTGGCCGTCCTGGCGTTCAAGCCCCGCCATCCTGGAAGAATGACCATGACGGCGTGGATTGACGAGGAGACGGGCCTCGTGCTGCGAACGGAAGAACGCAATGAAGCGGGTGAACTGGTCGAGGAACTTTTCTTGACGGAATTCGAGAAGGATCCGCAGATCGCGCAGGACACCTTTTCTACGGTAGAATGGACGGGCAAGTCCGTCGAAATCAACCAGGTGATCGCCTGCGGTTCCATCAGCGAAGTGCAGCGCGAGGCGGATTTCAGGTTGAACGCGCCGGTGTACATTCCTCCCGGATTCATCCTCCAGCAACGACGCGTCATTCAGCACCACGGCCAACCGGTCGTGCATTTCATGTACAGCGACGGTCTCTCACGGATGTCTCTCTTCCAAAGGGTCGCTTCTTCCGAAGAGACTCGCCGGTCTCCCAGGGGTACTCCCGATCTGCTCGGAGACGTACGCGTCTGGGACCGCGGTCCCTACTCCATTCTCCGCCGGTATTACGACGGCAAGCTCTTCACGGTGATCGGTGACGTAGCCGTAAATGAATCCGTCGAGCTGCTCACGTCGCTTTGCACGATTAAACCGTTGGTCGCCGCATCCCCCTCTCCCACGGGATATTCCTCGTGGATCGGGGCGGGGGCCGGCGTCCTTGCGGTCGGCCTGTGGATACTCTGGCGCCGACGCGTGTGACGCACGTGCGTCCTCATCCTTCCGTCTGTTTAATTAAACGGCAACCTTCCCATAGGACAGCGGTCTAACAGATAAGCCGATCTGTTGCGCGGGAAATCGGCTGTCTATTCGTCTAATAGGTATAACGTAAATAAGTTCGCCTTTTTAAATAAGGAGACCAGCGCATGATCTATCTGAAATCATTCACCAGGTCAGTCCTGGCCATGTTCTTCATGTCGGCTGTTACGGGGCCGGCGATCGGGCAGTCCACGGGTTCGGCGGAAAACACCGCCAGGATACTCACGATGGACCGGTGTATTCAAATCGCCCTGGAGAACAACCCCCAGATCGAGATCGCCAAGAAAAACGTGGAGGTGCGGCAGGCCGCGGTCTATGGTTCGTATTCCGGCGTCATGCCCCGGGTAAACGCCACGATCGTGAACGCCAACCGGACCACGTCGGGTGATACCCCCATCATTCTCGAAGGTGTCGTGATCCGCGAAGCGCCGGGCAGTACCCGAACGAATTTCGGTAAAAACATCAGCCTGAACATGCAGTTGTACAACGGCGGCCAGAACTGGAACACGATCCGCATGAACAAGCAGCTCGTGAATGAACAGGAACTCGGCACGGCCGATACGGAAAATCAGGTCGTACTGGGGGTCAAGACCCGGTACTACAACCTGCTCAAGGCCATGCGGCTTAAAGAAGTAACGGAAGAGAACGTCCGCCTCAACGAGGAACAACTGCGCCGGTCGCAGAGCATGTACGAAATCGGCTCCGTGGCCCGGGTGGACGTGCTGGCGACCCGGGCACAGCTGGGTGGCGTGCGCATAACCCTGTACAACCAGGAGAAGGCGGTACTGCAGGCCAGGGCCGACCTGAATGACATCATGGGTGTCGGACCGTACGAAGTGTTTGAAGTCGTCGATCCCCTGGAAGGAGGTCCGCTCACCGAAGTTGCGCCCATGGCTTTGGATGATGCCCTGCGTAGGGCCGATCTCGCCAACCCGGCTATTCAGCGTGACCAGGGTGGCATACGATCGGCCATTCTCCAGACGAAGATCGCCCGGGGAGCACTGTGGCCGGTGGTATCCGGCAACGTCAGCTACAACCGGTCCGGAGTCCGCTTCCAGGACGTGTACGGCACCTATGACAAGAACTGGCGCCTGTCCTTTAACCTGAACCTCAGTCTGCCCATTTTGAACGGTACGCAGACCTATGCCGGTATTTCCCAGGCCCGGGCTCAGCAGTTTATCGCGGAGGAAACGCTTCGCCAGACCCGGCGCACCACCTCGCTGACTATCAGAAGGACCCTGCTGGACCTGGACACGTCCCGGGAAGTCATCGCACTGAGCAACGACAATATCGTCGCCTCGGAGGAAAGTCTTCGACTAGCCGAAGAACGCTATAGGGTGGGTTCGGGAACCCTGCTGGATGTCTTTACCGCGCAGGAAGCCCTGGCCCGGGCAAAAGAAGGATTGGCCAGCGCGCAATACGACTACCTGATCGCCCAGGCCACGCTCGAAAGTGCACTGGGAAACGGGAACCTGGCGAATCGATAATCCTGGATTGCAGAAGGACTATTCGTACGCCTGCTTGAACAGCCCGCGGATATCATCGTGGGTGGTCTTTCGGGGATTGACGGGGAGGTTGCCGCTTTTCATGGCGTCGTCCGTCATGACACGGAACCCTTTTCGGCGGACCCCGAGCACTTTCAGATTTCCGGGGATATCCAGGTCTTTCGACAGGTCTTTTACCAAGTCGATTGCCCGGGAGGCCATTTCCAGGGTACCGGCTCCGTCTTCCGATGTGCCCATTGCCCGGGCGATCCGGGCATATCGATCCGGACAGGCGGGCAGGTTGAATGCCATGACATGGGGCAACAGCACCGCGTTGGCCACACCGTGGGGCACGTCGAAGTGAGCGCCCAGCGGATGAGCCATGGCGTGCACCGTACCCAGTCGAGTAAATCCGAAGGACCGACCGGCCAGCGTGGCGGCAACGAGCATGTTCCCCGTCGCTTCGACATTTTGATCGCTGACGGCCGCCTGTCGCAGGTTGCCCGAGATCAGTTCCACGGCCTGTATCGCCAGGGCCCGCGTAACGGTGTTTCCGGCCAGGCACACGTAGGCTTCGATGGCATGGGTAAGCGCGTCCATCCCCGTGGCGCCGGCCACGGGCAAAGGCAGACGGACGGACAGATCGGGATCGAGCACGGCCGTATGGGGAAAGAGATGCACCCCGCCGATCGTCGCCTTGAATCGCCTCCGGGTATCCGTAATCACCGCAAAGGGCGTTGCCTCGCTTCCGGTACCGTAGGTGGTGGGGATACAGAGCAGGTACGGCGGAGGATACGGGAACTGGTCCATCCCCTCATAGGATAGAATATCGCCCTCGTTCTGAACCAGTACCCCCGCGCCCTTGGCCACGTCCATCGAACTGCCGCCGCCCAGCGCAACGATGCCGTCGCAGCCTGCTTCCCGATACCGCTCGGCGCAACGGTTCACCGTTTCCGCGCTGGGATTGGCCTCGGTCTCATCAAAAACAACCTGGGATATGTTGGCCCTGTCCAGGATACCCGTCAGCACCTCGAGCAGACCGGCTTCCCTGATCCCCGGATCGGTCACAACGAGCGGGGCGCGTATACCTGATCGCTCAAGGAGAACCGGGACGCAGCCGACGGCGCCCGGGCCGAAAACCAGTCTTGTCGGGGCACTGAATTCGTGAATGGTCTGTGGATTCATGGGGATATTCGGCATGAATTCGCGGGATCATGTAAGTTTTAATTGCTTGAAATGAGTATAAGAAAGTTATACAAAGGGTTGTCAACTGTTTTTGCCCGGTTCGAGGCATAGGCCGGGCCAGCCACCGGAACCCCTGCATGTCCCTGGATTTCCACGCGGATTCCCTCACCTGGATTCTCATCGCCTTTGTCTTTGCCGGTATCCTGATATACGGATTTTCCCGGCGGCTCTTCACCCAGGTTTCCCCGGCCGCGGCCTGGGGACTCATCACCCTGCGGATTGCGGCGGCCGGTTTGCTCCTGGCGATCCTGAGCGAACCCGTGTCGCGAATGCTGCTGGAACGATCCGAATCCCCCGGCCTGGCGGTACTCGTCGACGCCTCGGCGAGCATGGGACTCTCGGACCGGCTCGGCAAGCGGGACGAGGTCCTGTCCGGCGTGTTGAACAGCGAAGCGTTAAACACCCTTAAAACCAGTCACCAGGTCCGCAGCTACCGGTTTTCAGAGGACCTGGCACCCTTGCTCGAAGGGGAAGACGACTCCCTGTCGACAGACGGTACGGGCACCGATCTGGGAGCCGCGCTTTCCTTCCTCGAAAACAGTTCACGGCCGGACCGTTTCGCCGCCGCCATCCTGGTTACCGATGGTAACTTCACCGTGGGGCGCGATCCCTTGCGGGTCGCCGAAGATCTCGACATACCCATCTACACGGTGGGAATCGGCGACACGCTGGGCATCCGGGATCTCAGCCTTCCCCGCATTACGGCCAATGACGTGGTGTACGCGGGAAGCAACGTGCCGGTGGAAGTCGTCGTGCGCGGACGGGGATTCAGCAGGGTGCGCGTACCTGTTACGCTTCGGGAAGACGGCCGCATACTGCAAAGCGCCGAAGTCACGCTGGATGGACAGGACGGGGAACAGACCGCGGTTTTTCACATCGTTCCCGAAACGGAAGGGGTGCACAGTTACCAGGTGGAAGTTCCCGAACTGGATGGCGAGATCACCCCGCGAAACAACCGGCGCACGCTAACGATCAAGGTGTTGAAATCCAGGTTGCGCATACTGTATATCGAGGGATCGCCCCGTACTGACCTTGGATTCCTCAGGCGCGCGCTTGAAAAGGACGCCAATCTCGAGGTGACCAGCCTTGTTTTCCGGCCCGACGGCGAAACCTTTCCTGTCCCTATGCCCTCTTCACGCATGGAGTGGTTTTCTTACGACCTGGTCATTCTCGGCAGTATCGCCCATGACCGCCTGCAACCATGGGTGCCTTACATCGTGTCCTTTGTCGAAGAAAAGGGCGGCGGACTGATCGCCCTCGGCGGTCCGCGCAGCTTTGAAATGGGCGGCTACGCCGGAACACCGGTGGGTAATCTGATGCCCTTTCATATCCCCGCTTCGGCAAGGGGTATGACCGCGGGCCCCTTCGTCCCGGCCACGACACCCGACGGCAGCACCCATCCGATCACCAGGTTGGATGACGACCCCGTGGAATCGGAACGTCTATGGATCGAACTGCCTCCCCTGCCCGGGATGAACCAGGTCGGTCCCGCTAAACCCGGCGCCACGGTGCTTGCCACGAATCCGACGTGGCGAACCAGTGAGGAGGACACGCCGGTCATCGCCGTGCATCGCTACGGTCAGGGCAAGGTGCTCGCAATCGCCGCCCAGGGCCTTTGGCAGTGGGACCTGATGATGTGGGGAAGCGGCGGCACCAACGCGGCCTACGAACGACTGTGGAACAACGCCGTAAGGTGGATGACCGTGCGGGAAGGAAGCCGCAGGATACGTGTCGCGTCAGACAAGCTTCAGTACCGAGGGGGTGAAACCGTTCGTTTCGACGGGCAAATCTACGATGAGAACTACCGTCCGGTCGATCATGCCGACCTGTCCGTCACGGTGCGATCGGAACTGGACGGTGAAGGCGCGCTACAACTGGACCTCACCTCGACGGGACAGGGTTTCGGCCGTTACGCGGGACGGCTCCAGTTTCTCTCCACGGGTGAATACAGGTTCGACGCGACTGCCGAATTGAACGGCGTGCCGCTCGGTTCGGACAGCGGCGGATTTGTCGTGGGCGAGGCTGGCGGCGAATTCGAACGAACGCGGATGAACCGGAAACTACTGGCGCAGTTGTCCGACATGACGGGTGGTCGGTTCTATCTCGCATCGGAAATCGGAAGCATGGCCGAGGATCTGTCCTTTGAGGAGATCATCGTCCAGGAGACGCGCACCTATTCGTGGTGGAACCATCCCGCCATGCTGATGCTGTTGATCGGCCTTCTTACCACGGAATGGCTGATCCGCCGGTACCTGGGTATGGTCTGATCCGTTCGCAGTCCGGCATGCACGGAGGTCGATCGGCGCGGACCCGGCGAACCGGCCAGGCGCCCACCGCAAGTTTTACGCCACCGCAAGTTTTAGTTGACGCGACCAGTCATTCGTCTTAGACTGAAATACATCCGTTAGGGGCGGCTCCCGGTGAGCCTGAGAATCACGACCCTTAGAACCTGACCTGGGTTATGCCAGCGTAGGGAAACGGCTGAACGGAGCCGTTTCGATATGAAACGGCTTTTTTATTGCCGGTGATGAAGTGGCGGGGTTCCGTGGCGCAGCAATCGGACATAGTGGTCATCGGCGGCGGGATTATCGGTCTGGCCGTAGCGCGCCGGCTGTGTCTTTCCGGTTGCGGGGTCACGGTGCTGGAGCAGTCACGAATCGGCCGGGGGGCCTCCTGGGCCGCCGCGGGCATGTTGGCTCCCCACTGCGAATTCGATGAACCCGATCCCTACTTCGACCTGTGCCGGGCCGGATTGAAATGCTACGCCGGTTTCATCGAAGCGCTCAGGGAAGAAACCGGCTGCTCCATCGCCTTCAATACGACCGGGATGATCTACCCGGCGCTGAGCAACGGGGAACAGGCGCGGCTGGAGGACCGGTATGACCGGCACCTTCGGAGCGGCATACCCGTCGAAAGACTGACCGCCCGCGAGGCCAGGCGTCTGGAACCGGATCTTACGAACAAAGTTCACATGGCATTGCGCTACCCGGCCGATCACCAGGTGGAAAACCGGGATGTCGTTTCGGCGCTGGCGAGGTCGGTGCAGCTTAACGGTGGCGTGATCCACGAAGGCGTCACGGTTCGGAAAGTCATCCTCGATGGAGATCGTGCAGCCGGGATAGGAACTACAGACGGGATCTGGCATACTTCGAAGCTGGTGAACGCCATGGGCTGCCGGGCGCGCTATCTCGAGGGCGTTGCACCCGCGCATCGTGTTCCGGTCCGCCCGGTGCGTGGACAGATTCTCGCACTGCGCGCGGGCGCCGACCCGCCTTTTCGCCATACGATCTATACCGGTGGAGTATACCTGGTACCCCGGGCGGACGGACGGCTTCTCGTTGGCGCCACCGTGGAGGAAGCCGGTTTCCGCGACGAGGTCACCGTGGGCGGCGTCATGCAGTTGTTGCAGGGAGCGCTAGGCCTCGCGCCGGGATTGAAATCCTGCCCGCTGGAGTCCACCTGGTCGGGACTGCGGCCGGTGGCTAAAGACGGTTGGCCCGTGCTCGGGACCACGGGAACGCCCGGTCTATACGTGGCTTCGGGGCATGGCCGGAACGGTATTCTGCTGGCGCCGTTGACCGCGGATCTGATTGCGGAAGCGATCCTGAACGACCGTGTTCCCCCGATCATGAAGCCCTTTCTTCCATCACGTTTCTATCCTGCGTGAACTGGAGACCTGAAAGATGACCGTGAAGATCAACGGCACTACGCGGGAACTGTCCCGCGGAATGAGCATAGCCGATCTGCTGAATGAGCTGGATTTAACCGTGGAAGGGACTGCCGTGGCCCTGAACGGCGCGGTCATTCCCAGGCAGGAGCACGGCAGGACGACACTGCGCGAGGACGACAAGGTCGAGGTGATCCGGGCGGTGGCGGGCGGATAGCAACAGAAGCCGTCGAGTCGGGACCCGTACGGCAACGGTACTTGATTAGTTGAATTCAACCGACCCCGGTTGGGTCAGGCAAAGGAGCGGATGATCATGAGCGCCCTGAAAATAGGCGATGTGGAACTGGATTCCCGGTTGATACTGGGTACGGGAAAGTATGCTGATTTCGAACTGATGCGCGATTCCTTCGAGGCGAGCGGAACGGGGATGGTCACGGTGGCCATCCGCCGTGTCAATCTGAACGACCCTTCCGGAGAGTCGCTGCTCGACTACATAGACCGCGACCGGTACGAACTCCTGCCCAACACGGCCGGATGCTATACGGCCATGGACGCCGTACTGACCTGCGAACTGGCCCGGGAAGCGCTGGGTACCGATACGGTAAAACTCGAAGTCATCGGGGATGAAAAGACGCTGTTTCCGGATAACGAAGCCACGCTGGAGGCTGCGCGCCTGCTGGTCGACCGGGGATTCAACGTCATGCCCTATACTATAGACGATCCCATCGTATGCAGGAAGCTCGAGGATGCCGGATGCGTCGCGGTCATGCCCCTTGCCGCGCCTATCGGTTCCGGATTGGGTATTCGAAACCCGCATAACATCGCCATCATCGTTGAAAACAGCCAGGTGCCGGTCATCGTCGACGCGGGTGTGGGGACCGCTTCCGACGCATCCGTCGCCATGGAACTCGGTTGCGACGGCATACTGATGAACACTGGGGTCGCCGGCGCCCGTGATCCAGTGAAAATGGCCCTTGCGATGCGCAAGGCGGTGGAGGCTGGACGTCTCGCCTACGAAGCGGGCCGGATTCCCATAAAAGCCTACGCGTCCGCTTCCAGTCCGTTGAGCGGTGTGATCCACTCAACTGCGAACTAGGCTTCCATGGTAGACTTCAGGTTCTATCTGATCAGCGATCGAACCTCGTGCGGCGGACGTTCCCTGGCCTCGGCGCTGAACCAGGCTTGCCGCGCGGGTGTCCGCGCGGTCCAGATCAGGGAAAAGGACCTGGATACGCCCGGGTTGTCCAAATTGACCCGGAAAGTACAACAAGAACTCGCCGAATTCCGGCCCCTGCTGATGGTCAATGGCAACCTGGAAGTCGCCCTGTCGTGCGGGGTCCAGGGCGTTCATCTGCCTGAACGGAGTGTACCGGGTGGCCCGAGCGGTACGGGAAACCCGGCCCGGGTGGTGCGCGACCGCCTGCCGGCAGGTACGCTGATCGCCCGGTCGACCCACAGTACGAAAGGAGCGCTGGAGGCGGAAGCCGAGGGGGTCGACTTCATCACCTTCGGCCCCGTTTACGATACGCCATCCAAGGCCGCATATGGTCCACCCAAAGGTTTGCAGGCTCTATCGGAAACGGTACGGGCGGTGACGATCCCCGTGCTGGCCCTGGGCGGCGTGACCCCCGGGCGCGCTGAGGAATGCCTTGAAGCGGGGGCCCACGGTGTCGCCGCGATCTCGGCCGTACTGTCCCAGCCCGACATACCCCTGGCCGTACGGGCATTCGAAAAGGCCCTGGGCGGATTGTAACAACAGGTCTGCCGGCAGGACTCAAAATAGTTGTTGACAATTCCAGTAAACATACCGAAGTTAATGGAGTAAACTACAACAATTCGTACATCCCCACAGCCTGCGGATTACTCTATGCCCAAGTGAGGTATCGTATGCGGCGTTTCCAGATAGGAATGATTCAGTCACTCGTTGTCACGGGCTTGCTTGCCGGATTGATCGGGTCGGCATGCAGCGAGACACCCGTCAAAGACGAGGTTGTGAGCATCGGCACGGAGATCGGACAGACGGCGCCGAATTTCGAAGTGTATGCCATGGACGGCACGAAGGTAACCCTGGCTGACTACAGGGGCAAGCCGCTCTTCGTGAACTTCTGGGGCTGGTGGTGCCCGCCCTGTATCAAGGAAGCGGAACTACTCATGAACATCGCGAACAAGTACGAAGACCGGATCGACTTTTTGTTCGTTGGAGTGAATACATTCTACAGAGACGAGGAGCCGCTCGATCCCAAGGAATTCGCGGAGGGATTCGGCCCCGGGCTGGAGCGCTTCAAGACGGGCCTCCAGAACAGAAACCTGGTCCGTCCCTCAGACGAAGCAGAAAAAAACGATCCGGATAAAATGGCCGATATCTCGGCGCGGAACGCTAAAGTCATCGAGTACTATATGACCAGTAATACCTCCCTCTTTGATTTTCGCGGTTACTGGGAACGCCAGTTCCGGGCCAAAACCAACGAACGCTACGGGATACCCGTCACCTACCTGATCGACAGCGAGGGGCGTATCGCGCTGGATGTCCATCCCAACGAGCAGCACTGGGACAAGAACGACGATATACTGGAAGACCTGATCGCGGGCAAGGATCTGTCCCACTACTCGGAACGCTTCCCTATTCCGCCTAAACACCAGCGCGAAGAGGCGCCAGGCAGCTGATGGCCAGGCCTCGAAATGCGTTTCCACCCGGTGGAGGCGCATTTCAAGGTGTATTTTTCTCAGTGGGCCGGATCGGCCTGCTGGTGGCTGTCGGGCCACGGCGCCCGTCGACTGAACGTCATGGAACGTTTCTTTCTATTCCGCCCGCTTTCAAAACGTCTGGTGCTGACCTGTTTCGCCGTGATATTCACCCAATCCGGCGCCTTCGGCCAGACTCCCCCTACGCAGCGATGCGGCACGCTTAACACTCCTCCATTCGCCCACCAGCCGCTTGACGGACTCACTCCCAGGCCCTACCGGTTTGAACAGGCGCCCTCGGGCCGACCTACCCTGCCGGGCGAGGGGGATCGCACGAACGAGCTGGGCCACACCTATTCGGCAGAACCCGAGCATTTCATCAGCCCCGACGGACATTTCAAGATCTGGTACGTCACCACGACGGAAGACCGGCCGGGCGCCGGCTGGCCCGAACTGGTTGATGAGAACAACAACGACGTACCCGACTATGTCGAGTATTGCGCGACTTTTCTCGACGAATCCCGCCGCGTGATCGTCGAAGAACTGGGCTACCGGCCGCCGCCCGCGGACTACCAGTTTCATGATCGATACGAGGAAATGGACTCGGACGACGGCGGGGACGGTCTGTACGATGTTTATATTTCCGATCTTTCGAGTCATTTCAGCGGATATGCCCGCCCGGAAGCGGTGACGAACAGCAACGCATTGCCTTCCTACATCGTCATCGAAAATGATTTCGTCGAATCTAGAAGGACGCTGGCGAAGGCATTGAACCTGCTGCGCATCACGGCTGCGCACGAGTATTTCCACGCCGTCCAGTTTGGCTACGACGCCGGGGCAGCGCCATTCTGGCTGGAGCAGAGCGCCGTTTGGATCGAAGAACAGGTCTATGACGAGGTCAATGACTACCTGACCTATTTACCTTCGTTCAGCAGCTTCCTGTCGGAACCCTGGGTCGAGTTGGACGCCGCAGACGGAGAGCACGAATACGCCGGGGTCCTCTGGCCCCTGTTCCTGGAGCAAAGGCACGACAGGGACCTGATCCGTACCATCTGGGAGCGGGTGGAGACGAACCGGGCGCTGGAAGCCATCGACCAGGGCCTGCGGAGCGTGGGCAGTGATCTGAAGTCCGCCTTCCAGGAATTCTCCACCTGGAACGTCTTTACCGACACGCGCGCCAACGAGGACCGGTTCTACGAGGAAGGAGCCCTGTACCCCCGGGTCGAGTTGAGCGTTATGCACGAGCCCGATTCAACGAGTGGCATGTCCGCGTTGCGGTTCTACGGTCCGGATATTCCCGCCGCCCGGTTTCCGGCCCACCTCGCCGCCAACTACATACGCTTCGTACCGGATACCACCCTGCACGGGGGACTCCGTATCGATTTCACCGGCATATCCGGAGAATGGGGCGTTTCCGTGGCGGGCAGCGGAACAGGGGACGCGGACACGGTCCTGACGATACCCGCGACCAGGGGAAGCGTCACCATCGAAGTGCCGAACTGGACGCGCTACGAGACCGTAATGCTCGTGGTGGCGTCCCTCGAACGCACCGGAGCAGGATTTGAGTACGGATATACGGCAACCTTCGATCCCGGCCTCACGGGCACTGACCGGCCGGTCGCCGCGTCCCTGACCACCTTTCCAAATCCTTTCTACCTGCGCAACGGCTCTTCCGCCACGGTTCGATACGAAGTCAACCTCTCCGGTGAAGTGGTGCTGGCCCTGTACAATCTGCTGGGCCAAAGGATCCGCACGCTGGTCGACGGCGCCCATT
The DNA here is from genome assembly GCA_965262815.1 of bacterium. GTDB lineage: Bacteria > JAAXHH01 > JAAXHH01 > JAAXHH01 > JAAXHH01 > JAAXHH01. Next base: position 2,857,223 of record OZ253560.1, read on the forward strand.
CGAAGGGTACGTTTACCACCACGTGGGACGGCAACGACGATAATGGAAGAAAGGTCGCCAGCGGGGTCTATTTCTGCCGAATGACGACGGAGGGATCGGCAGGCAGGTCCGAGGTGACCCGGAAACTGCTATTCCTGAAATAGTGGTTCCGGACACTCCCGGACGATCTTCTCGCAGATGTCTTCCGGGCTTTCCCCGTCGGTGACGGAAATCCACGTGATGCCCGCTACCTTTCGAAACCAGGTCAACTGCCGCTTGGCGTACTGTCTCGACTGCTGCTGGATGACCGAAACGGCGTCTCCGAGGTCCAGTTCGCCGTGAATGCAGCGAAGCATTTCAGCGTATCCGAATGTCGACATCGCGTGGGTCTCATCCCCGTAACCCCTTTCAAGCAGGCGCCGGACCTCCTCCTCCAAGCCGGATTCGATCATCTGGACCACCCGTTCGTTGATCCCCGCGTACAGGGCGGCGCGATCCCTCCGCAGCCCGACCAGGCGCATCGAAAGTGGGCGGGTGGCCGCAGGCCTGTCAAGCCAGGCCGTGAGGGTAGTTCCCGTCGCGTCGTGGATTTCGAGCGCCCTTTCGATCCGCTGGCGATCGTTTTCGTGTATGCGCGCGGCAGATGTAGGATCGACCTGGCCCAGCCGCCGATGGAGCGCCGCGGTGGTCTGTTCCCCGTACCCGGCCTCAAGCCGCTTCCGCAGCTCCGGCGGGATTTCCGGTGCTTCGAAGAGTCCCTCGGTCAGCGTCTTAATGTACAGGCCCGCGCCGCCGACCACGAGGGCGGGTACCTTTCGAACGGCGAGGTCATGGATCACTTCCCGGGCCCGTCGACCGTATTCACCCGCGCTGAACCGCACATCCGGATCGACGATATCGATCAGGTGGTGCCGCGCCCTGGCCTGCGCTGCAGGTGTAGGCTTGGCCGTACCGATGTCCATGTACCGATACACCTGTCGTGAATCCGCCGAGATGATTTCTGCGCCGAACCGCCGGGCCAGTTCCGTACCCGCGGCGGTCTTTCCGACACCGGTCGGACCCAGGAGCACAGGTATGAAGTGGGTATTGGACAGTTCGGGCTTCATGGAACGGGAGATCGTTGTTCGTTTCGTGTGAGCCCCGCGGACCGGGTGGACCGGGCGGACAAGGCACTCCGCCAGTCGCGAATCGAGTGGGCGACGGAAACGACCGGCGCGGTCCAGATTCGGTGGCTATGTTCCCTTAGATAGTTGCACAGGCCGCCGAAATCGGACTCCGTCACGGAAAGATGCCCTTCCGAGATGCCGTGGAAGGTCAACACGGCCCACCGCCTTTGACCCGCGGCTTCTTCGACCAGGCCGATCATCTCCGACAGCGCATGACGCTCCACGGGATAGGAATAGAGGTGATGGAGATCGGCGGTCAAGGGGTGATTGGCGAAGTCGCCCTTGCCCCGGCCGGCGACGTGGTAACGGGCGACGACCGGCACGTAACTCTGGCGGTCCGGACCCTCGCCCACATGGGCGTGATAGCAAGGATAGCAGAACGTAAAATCATCCTGGCCGGGAATGGCTTCGGATATTCGGCGCTTGCCTTCGCCGATTTCCCATTCCATGTCGTCGAGGGTCATCGCCTCCAGGCAGTCGGCGCGGGTTTCCTTGAACGCGCAGGAGCAGGGATGGCTGACGGTATGGTTGCCAACCTCGTGGCCGGCTTCCGCCACGACTGTCCATGGCGCCAGGCGTCCGCGCCAGTCCGGGCCGCGTGGATTGACATAGAACGTGCCTCGAAGACCGCTTGCGGCCAGCATCGGTATGGCCCGGTCCAACTGGGAATGCATCCCGTCATCAAAGGTCAGGGACACGGCGCCGTCGTATCCATTCGGCCAGGGATCGGGGTGCTCGCCGGGCATGGGATCCTCCCTTTCATTCGTCTTGATTATGTGCTCATATCTCCGTATAATATACCATAGTCGGTGTCCGGCACACTGTCAATTTCCCATTGACCGCCACCCCGAAACACTTTCCAAAGAAAGCTTCGCGCGATGACCTACGGCGACCGTGAGCAATTGCTGAGGGACGACGCATACCTGATCCATCCGCTGCAGCACAGCAGCGATCATGGCGAACCCATGATCTGCGTGCGCGCCGAGGGGTCCACGCTCGTCGATATCGAGGGCAACAGCTACATCGACGGGCTCTCGAGCCTGTGGAACGTAAACGTCGGCCACGGTCGGCGCGAACTGGCCACGGCGGCCGCGGACCAGATCGTTCAGCTGGGTTACTTCTCCTGCTACGCCGGGGCGACGAATATCCCTGCCGTGCGGCTCGCGAAACGACTGAAGGAACTGGCGCCAGAGTCGCTGAACCATACCTTCTTCACCTCCGGCGGCGCCGTGTCCAACGACAGCGCGATCAAGACGGCCCGGTATTTCTGGCAGCGCACCGACCGGCCCGAAAAAACCAGGATCATTTCCAGAACACACGCTTACCACGGTGTGACGATAGGCGCCATGAACGCCACCGGCCTGGAAGCTTACTGGGCGGACTTCGCGTCCAGCCTGCCCGGGTATGTCCATATCGACGCGCCCTATCCGTACCACTACAAGCCCGAAGACCCCGCAGTGGGATGCGGCGAGGCGTGCGCCCGCGCGCTCGAAGAAGCGATATTGCGGGAAGGTCCCGACACCGTGGCCGCCTTCATCGGCGAACCTGTGCAGGGCGCGGCGGGGGTTATCGTACCGCCCGATGATTACTGGCCCAGGATCCGGGATATCTGTACCAAATACGACGTGCTCCTGATCGCCGACGAAGTCATCACCGGGTTCGGCCGCATCGGTCACTGGTTCGGGCTATCCCACTGGAACGTCGAACCGGACATCATCACGTTCGCCAAGGGCGTGACCAGCGGCTATGTTCCCCTCGGGGGCATCATCGTCTCGGACGAAATACACGACTGTATCGAAAACGCGCCCGTGGACCATAAATGGAACCATTCCTTCACGTACTCGGGGCACCCGACTTGCTGCGCCGTAGGGCTGGCGAATATCGATCTCATCGAACATGAAGACCTCATAGAACGAAGCAGGGAAATGGGCGGTCGCCTCATGGACGGCCTGCGGTCGCTGCAGTCGCTGCCGCACGTGGGCGACATCCGCGGCATCGGCCTGATGGCGGCCGTGGAGGTAGTGGAAGACTCTGCATCCCGGAAACCCTACGATCCCGCGTTGAAAAATGGCGGGCGCATCGTGAAGAAGATGCTGGAAAACGGCGTCTACACGCGCTGCCGGGGAGACAGTGTGAATTTCGCTCCCCCGCTGGTCATCACCGCCGAAGAGCTGGATCGGATGATCAACGTAGCCGGAGAGGCGATCGAATCGGTTACGGCGTGACAAAAACACAGGGACCAGGAGGTGCGCCATGAAACTCCTCATCGCAATCGTCAACAAGAGGGACATCCGGCATCTTTCCGATGCACTGATCGATAACGATTACCGTTTCACCGAGATCGGGAGTACGGGCGGATTCCTGCGGGCCGGCAACGTCACCCTGTTGATCGGGGTGGATGACGAACGCGTACCGCCTGTGCTCGATTTGATTCAAAATCACTGCCACGCCCGGGAGGAAGCGATCGATGTCGCGCAGATCGGCACCCACCTCGACGCGCTCGGGCTGGGCGAGGCGGTAACGACCATGGTGGGCGGCGCGCAGGTGTTCATTATCCAGGCCGAACGCATGGTAGTCGTTTGATCGTGAACGCTTGCCGTTTGCCGGGATGAGAAAGGTCAAAGGAGCACGACGTTGAAAATCGGTATTATCGGGCACACCGGATGCGGCGACTACGGCCATTCGCTGGACCAGGCCTTCGTGGGCGTGAACGAGGCCGAGATCGCCGCCCTGACCGATCCGGACGAGGAAGGAAGACGGTCGGCCCTGCAACGCACGGGCGCCCTAAAGGGATACGCCCGGTACGGGGAAATGCTGGAGAAGGAGAGCCTGGACATCGTCGTCCTGGCCACCCACGAGATGAGCAACCATCTCGACATGGTGCTGGCCGCCGCCGACCAGGGCGTCCACGTCTACGCGGAAAAACCGCTGGCCCGCACACCCGCTGAAGTAGATACCATGGTGGAAGCCTGCGACCGGGCCGGCGTCCTGCTCATCATGGCCCACCCCTGGCGGGGACGGCCGGAGATCCAGCGCCAGGCCATCCCGATGATACGGGATGGCAGGATCGGAATCCCGCGCTGGGCCCGCATGTACGGCTTCGGCGGTGAAAACGGGGGCGACCAGTGGCTCATCGATCTCTACCCCCATTTCTTCGATTTCCTGTGGCAGCTTTATGGCGTACCTTCATGGTGCCAGGCGATTATCACCCAGGACGGTCGCCCGGCCCTTCCATCGGACCGGAAAGAAGGGCTGTTCGGTATGGGTACCTCCGCGGGAAACGGCATGTGGGCGCATTACCAGTTCGATGGTTTCAACGCGGAATTCGAATCCTTCGCGGGCGACGGCATCGATAATCCTTATCGAATCGACATCCACGGTACGGCCGGCACGCTTGTCCTGCCCGGCCCCACCCAGGACGGCCCGGATATCTTCTACCATCCCCATACCAACCCGAAGCCCATAGGCGACAATCTCTGGGAAGTCCTGGCTCACGAACAGGTATCGGGTTCGCAGAAATGGATCAACGCCCACCACCGCATGGCCCGGTCCATGATGGATCTCATCGAGGGCAGGGAACCGGAGTATGAACTGTGCCACGCGAGAACGGCCCGCCGCCATATCGAGATGGCCATGGGGGCGCATCTTTCCCACATAACGGGTGCCCGGGTGCCTTTCCCCCTGGCCGAAACCGGCAATCCCTTTGACACCTGGTCCGATGAAGGGAAAGCGTAGATGGACGTCGATCGTTTCCGTCACCACCTGACCGGCCCCGTCGCATCGATAAACACACCCTTTCTCATGGATGGCGGCATCGACTACGACGGGTTGCGCCGGTTCGTCGATTTTACCATCGAATCCGGTGCTGGAACCGTACTGTTCACGCCGGGCGACAGTCTGTATTCGGTGCTCACCGAAGCGGAAATCGCCGAGTTGACGGCCTTTACCGCCCGTATCGTAAACAAGAGGGCGCTGTTCCTTGCGAGTGCCGGATTCTGGTCTACGCCACAGACCGCGGCCTTCGCAGGATACGCCCGGGACTGCGGCGCGGACGCGGTCATCGTGGCCCCGCCCGACCGCGGCATGACGGTAGACAGTCTCGTGGCATACTACGGCACGGTATCGGAGACGCTGCCTGCGTTCATCCTGAGCGCCGGGTTGGTAAGCGTCGGTGTGCAGGGCGCACTGGAAACCGTCGAGAGACTCCTGGCCGAGGTCCCCGGCGTCCTGGGATTCAAAGAGGATTACAGCCCCGATTTCGCCCGCGGCGCCTGTGCGAAAGCCCACGGAAAATGGGTGATCTTCGCCGGCGGGCAGAAACAGACCCACATGGACATGCTGCCCTACGGCTGCGATGGATACATGTCTACCTTTATCAAGTTCAAGCCCGACGTGGCCCACGCCTACTGGTCCGCCGTCGAAAAGCGAGATATCGATTCCGCCGTGGATGTGATAGCGCGCTACGACATGCCCTTCTTTCAGTATTCCTACGGTACGTTTCCCGCCGGCGGCGACGCTGCGCAGCATGCCGTTTTGGAACTGGCCGGAATCTGCGGCCGCTGGCGCAGAAATCCCCTGCCCGACCTTTCAGATGAAGAGATGGAAAGGCTGAGGGCGTTTCTGACGGAAGGCGGCATGCTTTAGTCGTTGTGACAGGCCGATAGACGATCGCATCCTGGGAGAAGCAGCGTACTTCGCGGTACGCTACACAACGGATAGACCGACAACCGGATATAAAACCCGACCATGCAAATTGGCTATACGACCTGGGGAATGCCCGCGGTACCCGTGGACCGGGCCCTGTCGTTTCTGAGCGAACAGGGTTTCGACGCGGTCGAATTGACGGTCCTGCCGAACTATACGACGGCCGTGGACCGCCTCGACGCCGAAGAACGGCGGCGAATCAGAAAGCTCTTTACCAGGTATGGCCTGGCAATGCCCGCCGTCGCCGCCCACCGCTCGCTCCTCGATGAGGATCCCGGTGCGCACATGGAAAACATGGGCGTGTTGAAGCAGGCCGTCGACCTGTGCGCGGAGTGGGGCGACGGTCGCGGCATGCCGGTCCTGGACACCGTGCTGGGCGGAGCGCCCGAAGACTGGGAACCCCGGTTGGATTTCATCTTTGAAAGGGTCCGGAAACTGGTGGACTACGCCGCGGACAGGGGCGTCGTGATCGGAATGGAAGCCCACGTGGGTTCCGCCCTGGACACCGCGGAGAAGTCCGTCCAGCTCGTGGCGAGCATCGACTCGCCCCACCTGGGGCTGAATTTCGACATCAGTCACTTCGACGTCCTGGGTATTCCTATCGAAGAAGCGGTCCGGCTCATGGCGCCCTACGCGGTCCATACCCACGTCAAGGATCAAAGGGGCAAGGCACCCGACTACGAGTTTCTCGTGCCGGGGGAGGGCGATTTCGACTTCGTGGCCTACTTGCGAGCCATGCACGCCGCCGGCTACCGGGGTTCCATAACGGCGGAGGTCAGTTACATGGTGCAGAAGCGTCCGGAATACGATCCCTTCGAAGCGGCCGCCCTGTGTTACCGGACCCTGGAGAAAGCCTTCGCCGAAGCGGAAGTTCCCCGGACGCGATAGACGCGGAATGATTCAACCGTCCTGAAGGAACGCTTCAGGTCCTGCTCTGCGTATGGTTAAATGACAACGAGAAACTGTGGGGATGAATCATGGAATATCGCTATCTGGGCAAAACCGGCCTGCAGGTATCGCCGATCTGCCTCGGCACGGCTTTCCGGGGAGAGATCGACCAGAACGCCGGTATTCGGGTAATCGAAACGGCCCTCGACCTGGGATGCAATTTCCTCGACTCTGCGTTCTACGGAGAGGGGAGGTCGGAGATCATCATCGGGAAGGCGCTGAAGGGGCGGCGCGAGAACGTCGTGCTGTGTACCAAGATTTTTGGTAGAAATGGCGAGGGGCCCAACTATACGGGCCTGTCGCGGGTCAACCTGATGCAGGGCGTGGAAGCCAGTCTTAAAAGGTTACAGACAGACTATATCGACCTCTACCTGATGCACAGTTTCGACCCGATCACACCCCTCGAGGAAACCCTTTCGACGTTGAACGACATCGTCCGGCAGGGCAAGGTAAGGTACATAGGATGCAGCAACTGGCCGGTTTACAAGGTGGTGGATGCCCTGTGGACCAGCGACCGGCGTACCCTGGAACCCTTCGTCTGCCTGCAGTACAACTACAGCCTGCTGGCGCGGTGGGAGACGGAACTCGAACTCATGCCCATGGCCCGCGACCACGGCCTGGGTCTCATGTGCTACAGTCCCCTCGCCATAGGACTTTTGACCGGCATGTTCCGGAAAGGGGCCAGGCCGCCGGAACACAGCCCCTGGGGGAGAAACCCCCGTGCGGGTCTGAGCCGTCAGTTCTATCCGTTTGACGAAGCCATGACGGAAAAACTGGACCGTATCGTGCAGACGCTGATCGACGTGGGGGACAGATTCGGCAAGACGCCCACCCAGGTGGCACTGGCCTGGATCCTGGACCACGACGAGGTGACGGCCCCCATCATCGGTCCCGACTTTCCGGAACAAGTCGTGGAATCGCTCGGGGCCGTGGGATGGTCCCTCGAACCGGAAGACCGCGTCCTCCTCGATGAGGTTTCCGCCCCTGTTCTCCCCGGAAAATACGCCTGAAAATACGGAAAGATACCGGAACCGGATTCCCCTCGGATCAACCCCCGAAGGTATCGTCGGTGTTTCCGGACTGCGGCCTGCGCTTTTTTGCTTCCACCCTGGATTCGGCGTGCATGGCACGTATGCGGCGGAACTTCTGGACGACGAGCACGATGAACACGACCAGGAACACGCCCAGGATCACCTGGTAAACCGGATTTTCCCATCCCAGGATAACGGGCCAGATCGCCAGTATGGCGAGAATGGTGAATCCCGCCTCTAATTTCTCTTTTGTTGTCATATCAATATCGCAGGTAATTGGGTTATTGTAAATTAGAAATCAAATTCTATTTCTACTAGTCTGTTTTCTTTCGAAGCTGTTTCACACCCTTCAATCAGCTGTATCGGACCCTTTGCCCATTCTCCGGTTATGGCCAGGGGAAGCCCTGCGAGCAGGTGGTCCGCCACGTTCTTGTAGAATCCTTGCCAGTTATGGCCCCGGGTATATGGTTTCACTTCGACGACCCGGTGACGCCCGTCTGCCGAAGCCATAGTAACCGTACCCGAGCCATCCCCACCTTCCATGACAATCGATCCTCCGGTTCCCTGAACGGTCCACATCGGCCTGCGTGAAGCATGGATGGACGAGGTCATGAACTGGGCCTCGATTCCCGAGTCGAAACGGACATAGGCCCTGCAGTAATCCTCGTTGGTACTGCTGTGCCAGACCCGCTTCATGTAGTTGCCGTAGAGGGTCGCCCTTTTATTGATCCGGTTTCCCTGGCCGTCGAACCGTGGTACCAGTTGCAGGATCTTCTCGAAATTGTGGGCGCCCCAGTCGTACATCGCCCCGCCGGAAACGGCCTTATGGGAACGCCACGCCTGGCCCGGCAGGCCATACCCGACCAGGGCGCTTTCTATGGAGTACACCTCGCCGATATCGCCCCGATCGACAATCTCCTTCATCGAAAGGATGTCCGGGTCCCAGTGGCGGTTGTGGTACGTCGAGATCATGACACCATGCTGTCTGGCCAAGGCAATCAGTTCATCCGCTTCGGAGACGCGTACCGTGAAGGGCTTCTCGGTGATGACGTGCAGACCGCCTTCGAGCAACGGTTTCGCCACGGAGGCGTGGAATGCGTGGGGTACGATCACAATCGCCAGGTCGATCAGCCCGGCCTCGACCAGGTCCGCAGAATCCAGGAACATGGGTACGTGATCGCCCTGTTCCTCCCGGGCTGCTTCCAGGCGGACCGGATCCCTGTCGCATATGGCCGCCAACTCGAAACCACGGGTCGCTGCGATCTGTTCGCTGTGGTGATTCCCCATGCCGAACAGCGGTCCGTATCCCACCAGCCCGATACGAATGGGCGATCCGTCTGACATCCCGCACACGTAACGAAGTCCCTTGATCAACTGGTCCTGGAAATCGGGATGCACGAAGGTCCGGTTGTCATGGCCCAACGCCGTATAGAATATCCTTCCCCGTCCGTAATCACGCACGTAACCCAGGGGCTTTCGTTCCAGCTTCCACAGCCCGTGCTGGAACCACCTGAGCGGCGCTTCCGTCTTGATGTCCATGTTGTAACATTCGTCTTCTACCCGGAAACTCCGGCTCACGCGCGGCAGGATGTCGTCGAAGGCCGGATCGACCTCCACGTCGAAGTCGCCCAGGGGATCGTGGCCGATGAATTCGGTGCCGATCATCTCGATATAGTCGGCATATTGCGCCAGTCCCGCGTTCGCGGTATGCACGGCCAGCAATCCGCCCCCGTTCCGCACGTAACCCGTGATCCCCTCCTCCTGCTCCCGGCTCAGTTCTCCGGACGCTATGTACAGCGCCACCGCGTCGTAATCCGACGGATCACACAGCGCGTTCCGGTCATCGGTCACGTCCAGTGTAAACTGCGAGGCGCCTTCCAACACCCGGCCGAACATCCCGGCAAACTGGCTGAACGGCGGCCTGTGATTGTTGATCAATAGGAGTATGCGTTTCACGGTAGTTCCTTCATAAAGGGGTTAAAGGGTGATGGCCATTACTGCGTTCGTCGTTTCCATATTCGGTTCCTCCGCGTCCAGAACGTCCGTTTCAGCCCGGGACATGCGAATCGGTTGCCATCGAAACCCTGATGCCGAACCGAAGATAGCCCAGGGACAGCAGTACGCATGCCGGCCACCAGAACCAGTCCGGCAACGGCGATTCCATGAGCATGTGCACGGTGTCCAGCACGACGGCCGGTGTGATGGCGATGATCGCCAGGTTCAAAAGCGTACGGTACGGAAGATGCCTTCCCGCGGAGGCCGTGAAAAAGGAAGCCACGTAGGCATAGAGCAGCGACTGCAGTGTTCGGTACACGAAAGACAAAACGAGCAGGACAGGAAAGAGTAACGTGTTGACCAGCGACCGGGTCCAGTCGGCGACTACGTACATATCTTCCCGCGTCAGCGTCTCCGGCGGCCCAGAAGGCAGGGACTGGATTTCGATCTGGTCGCCCTCTCCCCGAATAAAGATCTGGGTCCGGGTCACCAGTATCGGTGCTTCGGTGTCCTCCAGGCTGGTGTACTGACCGGTTGGGTCAATGACCACCAGGACCATCCCGTCCCGGTCCCGCAGGAGCGTCGGAGTGATTGAGGAAGTGGACAGTTCTCCATCGGACAGAGTCAGGTCGGGGATCTGGTCAATATAAAAGGGAGCTTCCCGGCTTACCCATACATCCACCTGGTTCTGCGTCTGAATGGTGAATGGTATCCAACACAGGGCGAGCAGCAGCAGCAGGTAAAGAAAGGGGCGGTTTTGCCAATTCCGGGCGACATCCTCGTAGATCGCCCCGTCGTAAAAGGCCATCCAGAGTGGATGCAGTAAACTGTATCGACGCATGAACGCTACCTACCTGCCTCCACGACACGACGCCCTAGACCGAATTGGCCACCGAACCGTCCGCCCGCAACAACGTATTCGCGGTGTTCATCGGTGAATAGGTCGCACCCGCCAGCAGTTCGTCATCCAGTTCCACGCCCAGACCCGGGCTCCGCGGAATTGGAATATAGCCGCCTTCCCGCCGGATGTCTGTTCGGAAAACCGCGTTGGCTTCCGATTCGTCGCCCTTGCTGTACTCCTGCGTAACGAAATTGGGGATGCTGGTGTCCAGGTGAACGGAAGCGGCGGTGATGAGCGGGGTCAGGAAGTTATGCGTTACGACGGCGCAGTGATGGGCCTCGGCGATGGCCGCGATCTTCTTGCAGTGCGTCAGGCCGCCTGCGAGGGCCACGTCAGGCCGCACGTACTGCGGTCCTCCCTGGGCCAAAAGTTCCTGGAATTCCCATATGGTGTTGAGGCGTTCGCCGTTCCCGACGGGAATGCTTATCCTCCGGGCGATTTCACCCTGGGCCATGATACTGTCGATCTGAATTGGATCTTCGAGAAAAAGGAGATTGAATTCGGTCAGCGCGTTGGCCAGGGGCATAGCGGTAAGCGGCGTAAGCTTGCGGTGAACCTCCACGATGAGGTCCATGTCGGGACCGCCGCCGTCGCGCGCGGCAGCGACCAGATCCCGGGCGGTTCGTATCATCCGGTCCAGGGCCATATCCTGATATCCGCCCGGCAAGGGGTCGAACTTAAGGGCCGTGAAGCCATCAGACGCCGCGTTTCGCGCGGACTCGTACATGGTTTCCGGCGTGCCGCCCCCTCCCAGCAGGTGAAGCCTGACCTTGTCCCTGCAGTTTCCTCCCAGCAACTCCCAGACCGGTACGCCGAAGTGCTTTCCCTTGATATCCCACAGGGCGATGTCGACGGCGCTGACCGCGCCGGACAGGGCGCTTCCGCGGAAGGGCGACATGCGATATAGATACTGCCAGTGATGCTCGATGCGGAACGGGTTCTGACCGACCAGGTAGTCTTTGAACCGCTCCACGATCTGGTGCACGGCCTCCGGATAGCCCCAGCAGGCGGTCTGGCCCACTCCGGTGATTCCGCTGTCGGTACGGATTCGTAAAACATATCCACCACCGATGTAATACGAGGCGATGTCTTCTATTTTCACATTCGATGCCTTTCTTGGAGCCACGGCGGAACCCTGGCGGCAGGTACCGGGTAATCTCCCCGGAACTGGATGTGGATGGACAAATGTCAAGTAAGCGGAGTTTTTGCCGCCCCGCAACCATAAATCAAAATCGTCGTCCGCATATTTTACTATTGAAGTTTTTACTTGTAGACCCCCTATGATGCCCTGTATACTCACTTTACAGATACTTCATTCGCTATGCGATTCTGTTAAGAACCCCTGGTACGGTCCGCCGCGGTGGTTCCCGCCGGGCAATTGAGTCTGACTGTGCCGGGAGGTATCCCCTAGGAGATCGAACATGTATACGGAAGAGACCGGATTGAATTTCGACCCGCGGTACGAGGACACGGAAAAGTTTAAAGCACTTTCCCGGCGTGGGTTCATCGGGCGGATCGCCGGCGGTCTCGCTGCTGGAACGGCCCTCCTGTCCATGGCCGGCAAGGCCAGGGCTAAACCGCCGTTACCTGAAGGTCATTTGCCGGAACCCTCCGATATCGGGTATTGGAACTGGGTGGCTGACCAGTTTATCATCCGCGATGGCGTGTCCTACATGAATACCGGGACCCGGGGACCTTCTCCCGGTCCTGTCCACCGGGCGCAGATCGACGCGCTGGAAGGCGCCAACTCCAATTACAAGAGTTACAGCCAATATGTATACAACAGCGACTTCCGGTCCAATATGCGGGACAAGATGGCGAAGTTTGTCGGCTGCAAGTCCAACGAGGTCGCCTTCACCAACAATACGACCGAGGGCATGGTCTTCGGCACCTTCGGCATCGACATGGAACCGGGCGATGAAATCGTGACGACCAATCACGATCATTCCAGTGGTGTACAGCCCATCAACCTTCGAGCGGCACGGGAGAAGACGAAAACCGTCATGATCGACCTGTCTTCGCCGGCGTTCCATCCACCCGACAGCCCCGACGAGTTGCTCAAGGCCTTCGAGGCCGCCATTACGCCGCGCACCAAGTTGCTCAGCTTCTGCCATGTAAACTACGGCGACGGTCTCCTCCTGCCCGTGAAGGAAATCTGTGAGATGGCCCGTTCGAAGGGCGTCCTGACCCTGGTCGACGGCGCGCAGCCGCCGGGCATGCTCGATCTCAACATGCACGACCTCGGTTGCGACATGTACGCGGGACCGTGCCACAAGTGGATGATGGCGTCCATGTACACCGGTTTCTTTTACGTCAATGAGAACATCGTGGACCGTGTGTGGCCGAGCATATACTCCGGACCGGTCAACGGTCTGACCATGTATGGAATGGAACCCACGGGTTTCGCCAAGGTGTACTACGACGAGTATCTCGCAGGCGCCGCCAAGTTCGAACTGCGTGGGTCGTCGAACGCGCCGGCACGGGTCGCCATCGACGCCGCGCTGGATTTCCACAACATGATAGGCCCCGCTGCGGTCGAGAGACGGAACCGCTACCAGGCCATGCGCGTGGCCAACGCCCTGCGCAACATCGACGGCGTCGACGTGTACAGCTCGCCCGATCCCCGTATGAGCGCGGCACTCGTCTCGTTCAAGGTCGGGGGGGTGGAAACCCGAGATCTCAACGACACGCTGTGGGAACGCCACAGGATCTACATCCGCAACGTCACCCACTCCGAGATCAACTGGGACGCCAACCGGACGTCGATGCACGTGATGGTTACCGATGCCCAGACCGACAAGTTCATCGGCGCTATCGAGGAAATCGCCAAGGAGAAACGGCTGTAGTCCAGCACAGTACTGCTGAACTTGCGGGTTTTGCGGGACAGAATCCCGAGGAATGAGTCATGGCTTTTCTGCGTCATTTGGCGTTGCGTTGTCGAGACGTGGCCATATCGCGGCGTTTCTACGAGGAAGTGATCGGTTTCGACTTTATCGGACGCCGCGGTAACGGCGAAGCGGTCGATCTCAGCGACGGAACCGCCAACATCACGCTGCTGCCTCACGGAGAACAGGCCCGGCCGGCGCTCGAGGAAGGCGAGGAATACATCCATTTCGGCGTTCTGGTGGATGACCTCGAGGCTGCCTGGCACAGGGTGCGGAACTGGGGAGCGGAAGCGCCGAAGACCGTGAAGGGCCGTGACGCCATCTCCTCCGAAACCCCACCGGAGATCGCTTTCAAGGCCATCGATCCCGATGGCAACATTGTCGACATTTCCGGTGACAGGGACGAATGGCGCGGCGTGAAGATATGAACAAGGGTTGATTCCCCGGTACCGATCAACCTCCTATGCGTATACTCCGATCGGCCGCGCTTTCGATTGACAAGTCCGTTGCTAGAGCGGCCGATTTGTTCGATTTCTCCCGCGGACGTCTCCCGCCCGGCACCCTTACCGCCGCCGCATGGCCCGGCCTGGTCCGGTCCCTGGTCCGACAGTTCAAGCAGGGCGTCGCCGGTGTAACGGGTACGAACGGCAAGCACACCACTTGCCGGATTCTGGCTGCGATCCTCCGGCAGGCTGACGCCCGCACGCTTTACCCCGATGATATCGCCCCTTCCATTGACGAAGTCGTCTCCACGCTTGTCCAGGCCACGGACCGCCGCGGCATGATCCATGCGGATTACGGTGTATTCGGTTTTGAAACCGGAATGCTGGGCAGGGCGATCAGGGTGTGCAGTCCACACACGCTGGTGCTGAACAACCTCTACCAGGACGAATTGAACCAGGAGGTCGATCCTGGTACACTGGTCGGAGAATGGAGCAATTGGTTCGGCACCATGGCAGCCGGCCACAACATCCTCGTAAACGCGGACGACCCGGTCCTCTGCGGCGGATTCACACGCGGTGTTCCGCCGCGGCTGACCTACTTCGGCGTGGAAGATGAACGCCAGCACCTGGAGCATGCGTCCACGCCGGAGGTGCCGTGCCACCGGTGCCGCACCCCCCTCGCCTACCGAATCAACTGCCTGGCCCATCTCGGCGACTACGCCTGCGAAGGCTGCGGGTGGGAAAGACCGCTGCCTACGGTCTATGCAATCGATGTGGAACTGGGAACGGAAGATTCCTGCTTCCGGCTCATCACGCCGCGGGGTCCCCTGGACGTCCGTCTCCGGTTGTCGGGACTTCATAACGTGTACAACGCTGTGGCGGCGGCGGCGGCAGCCGTCACCCTCGGCCTGAGTCCCGTGACGATACGCAAGGGGCTCGAAGCGGTAACGTCGACAGGCGGGCGGGACGAACGGGTGGTGATCCATGAAAGGGAAGCGCACCTGATGACGATCAAGAACAGGACATCGCTGCACGAAGCGCTCAGAACCTGCCTGTTGGAACGCAGACGCGGCCACTACCTGTTTCTCCTGGACGAGGCGGTGCAGGACGGAAAAACAGGGCCATGGATCGAGGACTGCGACCTGGAAGGTGTGGTGGACCGGTCAAGGTCCGTCCATGTGGCCGGAGCAGGCGGCGCGCACCTGGCCCTCATGGACGAGCAGATGGACGCGGAAGAGATGGCTTCGGCCGCGGACGTCAGCGACGTATTCCACGATATCATGCGCCGTCTCACGCCGGGCGACCGGCTGTGGGTCCTGGCGACCGAAGGCGCTATGTTCGCGGTCAGGCAGGAATTGAAGGAAATGGGGATACTTTGAACGATCGCCGTATCAGTTCCACGGCGGCCGGTCGCACCCTTCGAAGGGATAGTGATCGCCGGTCCGGAAACGAGGAAGCGGAGGATAGTAATTGATACCGTCCACGACCTTGCCGCGGCACAGGTAGGCGGGGAAGTTCTCCCGCTTGATGCGCGTGGTCGTGGGAATGTAACGGAGCGTCAACCCGCACCGGCGCCTGTCGGACAGGTTGGCCTTCGAACCGTGAATCAGGTAGGGATCGTGCAGGGATACGCCCCCCGCCGGCACGACGACGTCGACCGCCCGGGATTCGTCCACCTTCAAATCCAGTGCCGAACGCAGGACATTCTCCCCATCCGACGTGCGGTGCCTGTACAGCTTCTGATCCGCGTGGCTCCCCGGTACAACCCGCATGCATCCGTTCTCCGGGATCGAATCGTCCACGGCCAGCCAGATCGTAATGACCTCCATGTGTTCAAGCGGCCAGTAGTTTCCATCCTGGTGCCATAACACCGGCTGTCCGTCGCGGGGCGGCTTGCTGATGTAGTGGGCCGCGAAGAGCGCGATATCGGGACCCAGGAAGGGTTCTATGAGGTCGATCAGGCGGGGGTCGGTACACAGTCGGATCCAGAACGGATCGTCCACGATCAGGTTGTGGTGGTACTGTTCCGGCCGGACGTCGGGATACTTCCCGCCCATCCATTCGATATGCCCCTGGGCTTCCTCGGTCAGATCCTGGTCGATGACCCCGGGCAGGACGACATAACCGTCTTCTTCATATTTCCGTACGATATCGGTACCGTTCATCAGGGTAAATTCCTATCGTTCGTGTTCGAGGTGTTTGCGCAGTGCGCGGCCCACGACGCCGATCTGGTGCTATAAATCCTGATACGTGTAGCTCTGGTGACGGCCACAGTTTCAGGTAGGTTTTCGCAACCCGGAAAATAGTGCAGTTCGCACGAATCTGTCAAGAGCGATCCGGTATCGGCGGCGACCGAAGATCGTTGCCCACGGTTGCCAGGCAACCCTTGAAACCACCGGTTTCGCCCGGATTCACCACCTGGTTCAAGGACGAAAACCACCTCGGTGAACGGGTGCTGGGACCGTACCTTTAAAATAAAGGAATGGTTGACACTACACCGGGGAACATGTATCTTGATGATTCCCATTATTCTTTGCATCACCCGACAACAATTCGTATGCAGTTCTGCAAATCAGCTTGTCCGTGATATACAGACTGGAGAAACCGATGAGTTCAGACAGATTCGACTTTGCCATTGCCATAGGCGGCGCGGCGGGCCAGGGAATCGCCACTCCAGGCAATGTCCTCGCCCGGATTTTCATCCGCCGCGGACTGCACCTCAACGCCTACAATGCCTACCAGTCGATCATCCGGGGCGGCCATATATTCCTCACAGTGAGAGTCAGCGATCAACCGGTGCACAGCCATGGCGACAAACTCGACCTGTTGGTCTGTCTGAACCAGGATACGATGGATCGGCACCTGGGCCTCATGGGGCCGGGTACGTGGGTCCTCTACAACAGCGATACGATCACGCCCGGGGTCCCGGCGGCCGGCGTCCACAGTTGTCCTCTTCCCATCGCCGAACTGACCGACAACAACCGCAACAAGCTCGTGCAGAACACCGTTTCACTCGGAACGATCCTCAAACTTCTCGACATGGATTTCCAGATCCTGGAAGACATCCTCACCATGCAGTTCCAGCGCAAGGGCCAGGACGTGGTCGACGAGAATGTCGGCGTGGCGCGTGCGGGTTACGACTATGCCGCCACGCACTTTGAGCCCTTTTCAATGCCGGTACCCACCGGCGACAAGCCGATGGCGGTCTGGACGGGCAACGACGCGCTGGCCATGGGCGGCGCGGCGGCGGGCGTCAAGTTCTACTGCGCCTATCCCATGAGTCCATCCACGGGCGTACTCCACTGGATGGCGCAAAACGCGCGGGAGCTGGGCATCATGGTGCGGCAGGTCGAAGACGAGATCGGCGTGGCCAACATGGCGATCGGCGCAGCGCACGTGGGGTGCCGGTCGATGTGCGCGACGTCGGGCGGCGGTTTTGCCCTGATGACCGAGGCGGTCGGCAGCGCCGCCATGATGGAAATACCCGTTGTTTTCATTGACGTGCAGCGCGCAGGACCATCCACGGGTGTGCCCACCAAGACGGAGCAGGGCGACCTCTGGCAGATACTCGGCGCGAGCCAGGGGGATTTCGAACGGTTCATCGTGGCGCCCACGGATGCCCTGGACGCCTTCAACACCATGCCCGAACTTTTCAACCTGGTGGACAGCTACCAGTGTCCGGGCATCGTGATATCGGATCTGCTGATCTCCGAAGGCACCTTCAGCGTCGACCCGGAAGACATCGATATGCAACCGAACATAGAGCGGGGCGCGTTGATTACCGAGCCGGCCAATGGCGCGAGCGACATCCCGACGGGCTCGCAGGAGGCCAACGGACACGGGCTCATCGGAGCCCCGAGCAACGGTTACCTCCGGTATGAAAACACCGAAAGCGGCGTCTCGCCACGGGCCCTTCCCGGCGTGGAAGGTTACGCCCATGTGGTGGCCTCGGACGAGCACGACGAGGATGGCGTCCTGGTGAGCGACGAATTCACCAATCCCCACAAGCGCCGCAAGATGGTGGAAAAACGCGCTCGAAAATTCAAGGATATCTCGAGCCGGATCAATCCGCCCGGACTCTCCGGAGCCGAAGACGCCGAGATCACGCTCATCGGCTGGGGTTCCACCCTCGGCGTGATCAGAGAAGCGGTGGAAATCCTCAGCCGTGAAGGCATCGCCGTCAACCACCTCCCGGTCAGATGGATCGTCCCGCTCCACGTGGACGCCATTCAGGAGGTCTTCGACAAGGCGAAACGGACGGCTATCGTGGAGAACAACTATTCCGGTCAATTCCATCGCTATCTGCGCAGCGAAACGGGTTTGACGGCGGACGGCCATATCAGGAAGTACGATGGCGAGCCGTTCATGCCCCATCATATCGTGGATGGCGTCAAAGAACTGCTGGCCGGCACAACGAACTGCTACGTGCCCTATCAAGAAGTCATCGTCTAAGGAGTCCCAAACATGTCAGTGGAAACTTTAACCCGTGACGAAGTGGAAGAAACACCGGCAGTACCGCTGAAAGCGAAGGATTTCAAGGGAAAGGTAGATCCCGACTGGTGTCCCGGTTGCGGTGATTTCGGCGTATTGAGCAGCCTGCAGCGGGCCTGCGTCAACCTGGGCCTGCGACCCCACGAGGTACTCACGATCAGCGGAATCGGGTGTTCGTCGAATTTCCCCGGATACTTTAATTCCTACGGGATGCATACACTCCACGGTCGTTCGCTTGCGGTGGCCACGGGCGCGCAAATGGCGAACCACGAACTCACCGTTTTGGTCACGGGCGGCGACGGCGACGGATACGGCATCGGTGGAAACCATTTCACCCACACGGCGCGGCGCAATGTCGACCTGACCTATATCGTCATGGACAACCAGATCTACGGGTTGACCACGGGCCAGGTTTCCCCGACCAGCAGTATCGACATGCGGACCAAAAGCACACCCTTCGGCAGCGTGGAAACGCCGATCAATCCCATCACGGCGGCGATCATGAATGGCGCCACCTTCGTGGCGCGGGGATTCAGCGGCGACGCGCGGCACCTGACCCAGCTCATCGAGCAGGCCGTTCAGCACCGGGGCTTTGCATTGATCGACGTATTCAGCCCCTGCGTCACGTTCAACAAGGACAACGACTACCCGTTCTTCAAACAGCGGGTCAAGAAGCTGGAAGACGAAGGCCACGACCCGAGCGACTGGAAAACAGCCTGCGAAAAGGCCCTGGTCTGGGGGGATGAAATCTACACCGGCCTGTTCTTTCAAAAAACGGACGCGCCCACGCTGGGTGACCAGGAACCGGTGCTGGACGAAGGCGGCGCGCTGGCGCGGCGTGATCTGGGAATCAGCCAGGAGCAGGCAGGCCGGATTGTCAAGCGGATGATGTAGAACGGGAAATTCCGTAGTTTCAGATGAAGGGGCTTTCCTGCAATTCCCGGTGCACGGCGCGGTAGAGGGGGACCGGCGAGGCGCTTTCTTCCCCGCGTTCACCGTCGGTGGGCTCAATCATGTTCAGCGACAGGACCTTGTCCCTGAAACTCCGTGTCTCCATCCCTTCGCCAAGACCCTGTTCGTACACACTCTGCAGCTCTACCAGGGAAAATTCGTTGGGAAGCAGCAACAGGGCGATATTGGTGTAATTCAGCTTGGCTGCGATTCTTTCCGTGCACACCTTCAGAATCTCATTGTGATCGTAGGCCAGCGAGGGGGTATCGTTAACGTAAAACCACTCCCCCCTGCGGTACTTGTCCACGGGTCCGAAGGGATCGCCGGGGCTGTCGGGAAACCCCATGTAAGCCGTCGAAATAGTACGTCTTCTAGGGTCTCGGTCGATGGCGGAGAAGGTATAAACCTGCTCGAAATAGGCGCTGACCTGACCCGTTGCCTCGCGAAAGGCGCGACGGACCGCCGACTCCAGGTCTTCCGTTTCAAGAACCAGCGTTCCGGGTAGTGAAAACCGGCCTACGAACGGTTCGATCTTCAACTCGACCAGGTAGACCAGCAACTTGCCATCGAGGAATCTGAAGATCCCCAGGTCCGTGGCCGCGTATGGTTTGGTCGGAATCATATCAAGGTCATGTTTGCATGGTTTTTAAGGGCGTGGCAAGAGAAAAATGGGCGAAACCCATCGGATAGGTTCCGGGTAGAATTCGGTTTTCGTCCAGGAATTGGGAGCCAGTTCGCAATCTATGGACGTGGATGTCCTGTCGACCGTAGTGCAACTCGTCGCCGGCGCGTTGATCGGTGCCTGCATAGGCATGACCGGCATTGGCGGCGGTGTACTCATCCTGCCCGTTCTTACCCTGTGGTTCGGCCTGCCTTCCACGGTGGCGGTGGGCACCGCCCATCTCTATTCCTTCCTGTGTAAGATTCCCGCCGTATTCTTCCATTTCAGACAAGGCACCATCCGGTTCCGTACGTCGGCGTACTTTCTCGCGGGGGCCGTGCCGGCGACCGTGGCCGTGGCACTCTGGATTACCGGATATGCCGGCGCCATCGACCAGGAAGACCCGGCCTGGCGTGAACTCCAGGCAAACCTTCGCAGGTTCATCGCGGCGGTCGTTATTCTTTCGGGCCTGCTGATCCTGTGGCACATGTTCATGAGGCCGGGGTCCCGGGCAGCGGCGGGTAAAGGCGTTACCCTCACGGGCGCCAAGGTGGCCCTCGCGGCGCTTCTCGGCGCCGCAATCGGTGGGCTGATCGCGGCCACCTCGGTGGGAAGCGGCATACTGATCGTACCGCTGATGATCATCATTTTCGGCCTCACCGCCGTGGATACGGTAGGCTCATCGATCTTCATCGCGCTGGTGCTTACCTTCACGAGTTCGATCATATACGCAGGCAGCAGCCAGTTGGATCTCGCGATATCGGTCACCATGGCGGCAGGATCGCTGGTGGGTGTGCCCGTCGGGGTTCGCATGTCGCGGAAGGTCCCGGAGCGAAACCTGCAGATCACCATTACGGGACTCGTGCTGGCGGCGGGTGCGGCCATGCTGGCCGGGGGATAGGGATCAGGGTGCCGCGAACACGTCGTTCAGCAGACCGCTGAGCCGGATGCCGGCCTGCAGCAATCGCAAATTGACGCCATCGATGTGCTTGAAGATGTAGGCATAGCCCAGGTAAGGCGTTTTGGCGGAACGGGTACTGCCGTAATCGTATACGGCAGGCAGCATGCTCCGCGACTCCCGAGCCCAGTCCCACACCGTCGAGCGCCGCCATGCATCGATCTCGCCGGGTTCCGCATGGCCGAAGAACCGGACGAATTCCATGAAGCTCAACCGCTGGTGCTCGACGAGGTGTTCGTCCCAGACCGTGTGGAGGTTGGTGCTTTCGCCGAACCAGCGGACCCTGATGTCGTTGCCGCCGCGGTCACTGCCGTATCCCGCGTGGAGCGGCTGGTGGATGTCGCCCACCAGGTGCACCAGGAATTTCAGCGCGTCCACCCTTTCTTTACGTCCCGCCCCGGGGTCCCGTAAGACGCCTTCGAACCGTTGAATGGCCTCGATCACGTCTCCGCGACGGTTCCTTGGCGCCGCTGTCAGAGTCTGGCCGGGCGCTACGTTGATGTAGTGCCAGGGCGAAGCATGGCGCCAGGTCGGATCGGACTTGATCTCATCGGCCCAGGTGCTGATCTGCGCCAGCGACGCGCGGCCGACGAGCTCAGCCACTCCTTTGCGGGCCGCGTCCGTCAGGTGTTTTTCGGCGATCTGGCCCACGACGCGGTGGCCGTTCGGACCCCACGCCATTGCAGGTGACGACCAGAGTATCAGTAGGAACACGGCGATCAGGATTTTTCCGGCGCGCATATACAGCTCTCCAGGTTTCATTCAGGGTACATAGGATGTGTCCGGATCCACGGGCGGCGGCGGCCAGTGCAATCCACGTTGGCCGGACAGACCCCGGTTGGCCGGCGGCATATATTCCAGGTCCGGCAGTCCGGTCAGCCCCCCGTTTTTCAGCCAGTGCCCGTCCCGGTCGCGCACCTGTTCCACCAGTCGCTCAGTCAGTCGGCCCATGGTCGAGGCATGTCGCTCCGATCCCGATAAGTCCCGGCGTTCTTCCGGATCCTCTTCCAGGTCGAACAACTGCGACCGGTTGCCGGCCGGATAGTAGATCAGCTTGTATCGGCCGTCGTGCATCATGCGCGTGGCCTGGGCGTTTTCGCCGCACTCGCCGTACAGGTGTTCCCGTTTCCCGCCGCCCACCATGGAGATGCCGTCGACCGTACCCGGGACGTCGATCCCCGCAAGGTCCAGCAGTGTGGGCATCACGTCCTGCCAGCCCACGAGCCGGTTGTCGGTGCGGTTGTGGCCAACGCGGTTGTCACCAGCCCGCCCGACGAGTATCATGGGCACGTTGGCCGACTGCTCGTAGTACAGCCGCTTCGCCCACAGACCGTGGACGCCCAGCATGTCCCCGTGGTCGGCCGTAAACAGCACGACCGTGTTGTCGATCAGGCCTTCCTCCCGCAGTGTGCCGATCACCACGCGCAACTGGTGATCGATATGGGTGCACAAGGCGTAGAAAGCACGCCTCGCCCAGGCGATCTGGCTGTCGTTCATTTCGCCGACTCTTCCGCGGACCGCCTTCAGCGCATAAGGCAGGCTGTCCGGGTCCTCGGCCCAGTCGCCGAGATACGGCTCGCCGGGGTCCTCGTCGCGATACAGGTCAAGGTAGCACTGGAGCGGGGTCAGCGGAGGGTGGGGATGGCAATAGGAAAGGTACCAGAATCCCGGACGCGTGGGATCCCGCCGCCGGATCATCCGGGCCATCTGGCGCGTGGTCCAGTTGGTCACGTGCATTGCCTCGGGCAGGTGCCAGGGACGCTGTGCGTAATCGTTGTTGCTCATGCCGTGGGTGAACCCTTCGCCGGCAAAGCCGTTCTCGCCGAGAAACGTCTCGTAGTCGTCCACGGCGCCCAGGTGCGGGCGGCCCTCTTCAGCGAGGATCACGTCGTCGAACCCTATCCGATCCCGTTGCGGATATACGTGCAGCTTTCCCACCGCGTAGGCCTGGTAGCCACTGTCCCTGAAGGACTGTGCCATGGTGGGAACCGACGGCATGGGGTTGTCGACCATGAACACCCTGTCGCCGTGGGTGGCCGTGGTCGTGCCGGTCATCAGCGTCCTGCGCGCGGGTATGCACACCGGGCATTCGCTGTAGGCCCGGTTATAGCGAACGCCGCTGCGGGCGAGCGTGTCCAGCGTCGGTGTCTGGATCACCGGGTGTCCCGCATGGCCGAACAGCGTACCGGGCCAGTGATCGGTGCAGACTAGGAGGACGTGTGGACGGGACGGCATGTTTCCCCCGGGTAACGGTAACGCGTTCATCAGTGCATATGCATTCACGTGAAGAGCGTGGTTAGGAACCTTCCCAATATACAGTTCACAATTTCTGGTGTCCACGACTACCGTTGCAGCTCGATCATGGTTTTGTCGTTGACAAACTTCCCATACATCTGTATATTCGATTATAAGGATATATGAACCATCTCCTGACAACGGAGAACCCGATATGGAAAAGGACCTGGACGTTTTCAAGGCTTGTTCGGACGCCACGCGCCTGCGCATCCTGTTCCTGCTTACCGAGCGGGAACTTTGCGTGTGCGAAATCATGGCGGTCCTGGACCTGCCTCAGGGCAAGGTCTCCCGGCACCTGGCCGTTATGAAACAATACGGGTTGCTGACGGATCACCGCGACGGTGTATGGATCTACTACGCGCTGGCCAAAGATTCCTCGATCGCCCTGAGACACGTGATGGTGTACCTGTACTCGGCGCGTCAGGTACACGACCGGGTGCGGGCGGACCTGGACCGATTGCTTGGACTGGCCAGCCAGGGCAAGATCTGCGTGCCCCAACCGTCCATGGCCCAGCTCCAGATCGATGACGACGATGCGCCTGCGGAATCCGGGATACCGGTGGAAGCGACGGGAGGAAAGTGAATCTGCCTGATGCTGATACGGCCTTCTATCCAGGGCTTGAACAATACCTGAAGGCATGCGCGGCGGAATCCACCATGATCCCGGTGGAACGACGGCAAGCATTGGAGCGTGTTTCCACCTATATAAAGGGTATATTGACCAAGAGGAATCCAGCCAGGTTGACGTTTATCTGCACGCACAATTCTCGCAGGAGCCAGATGGCCCAGATCTGGGCGCATACTGCGGCGCGATACTTCGGCGTCACCGGCGTATCTACCTTCTCCAGAGGCACGGAATCTACGTCGTTCAACCCGAGAGCGGTCGCGGCACTGTCGCGTGCGGGCTTCCAAGTGGACCAAACCACAACAGGTAAAAACCCGGTATACCATGTACAAGCCGGAGATGAACTTGACCCGGTGTGCGCGTTCTCCAAGACGTTTCTCGATCCTTCGAACCCACAGCGCGGGTTTTGCGCGGTCATGACCTGTTCGAGTGCGGACCGGGACTGCCCCGTCATAACCGACGCCGACGAACGGGTGCTCATAGCCTACGAGGACCCGAAACGCTACGACGGCACGGACCGGGAGACCGCCCGGTACGACGCGTGCTGCAGGCAAATATGCCGGGAAATGTGCTGGGTGTTCGCGGCGACGGTATCAGCATAATTAAAAGTAACTTCAGGCACCTGCGAAAGCCTGCGAAAGCCTGCGAAAGTGAGCCTAGAGACCATGGATTCAACGTCAAAACGACTTTCGGCCCGCGACCGGTTCCTGACCCTGTGGATCTTCCTGGCCATGGGCCTGGGGGTAGCGCTGGGCGTCTGGGCGCCGGGTATCCCCGAGCTGATCCAGCTCGGCCAGGTGGGCACGACCAATATGCCCATCGCAATCGGGCTCATCCTGATGATGTATCCACCGCTGGCGAAGGTGAAGTACGAAGAACTGGGCGACGTGTTCCGCAATTTCCGGATACTCGGCACGTCCCTTTTCCTGAACTGGGTCATCGGGCCGCTCCTGATGTTCGGCCTCGCCGTGCTCTTTTTGTCCGGCTACCCCGAATACATGACGGGACTGATCCTGATCGGCCTGGCACGGTGTATCGCCATGGTCATCGTGTGGAACGAACTGGCAAAGGGGAACACCGAGTACGCCGCCGGACTCGTGGCCTTCAACAGCCTGTTCCAGGTGTTCTTCTTCAGCGTCTACGCCTATGTCTTCATCACGGTGCTTCCTCCCCTGTTCGGGCTGGAGGGCAGCGTCGTACCGATCACGATCGGGCAGATCACGGAGAGCGTATTCATCTACCTCGGTATTCCCTTCATCGGCGGCATGACAACCCGCCTCGTGCTGATTCGATACAAGGAACGGGAGTGGTACGATTCCGTCTTCATACCACGGATCAGTCCCGTTACCCTGGTCGCCCTGCTTTTCACCATCCTGGTCATGTTCAGCCTGAAGGGCGACACGATCGTTGCCATACCACTGGACGTGGTCCGAATCGCCATTCCGTTGCTGATCTATTTCGTGCTCATGTTCCTGATCACCTTCTGGATCGGCCGGAAGATCGGAGCAGACTATTCCAAAAGCGCAACGCTTTCCTTCACCGCCGCGAGCAACAACTTCGAACTGGCCATCGCGGTGGCCGTGGCGGTCTTCGGCATCGAATCCGGCGTGGCCTTCGCGGCGGTCATCGGTCCCCTCGTCGAAGTGCCGGTCATGATCGCGCTGGTCAACGTGGCCCTGCGATTTCAAAACATGTATTTCCGGCCATGAACTTTAACATTGCCCCCATCCGTCCCGCTGACGTATAATCTCGCCCTGCCTGTTCCTACCGCTGCCTACCCCCCCGCAAAAGGCTGGCCAGGGTGAGCTACATCGATGAAAACCAGCCGTTGACGACGAGACCTTTCCTGCTCGTACTGATGTTGTGCACGCTCTGGGGTGGCCTGGTCGTATCGGTCAAGGTGGGCCTGGAGGGGATCCCGCCGATCCTTCTCGCGGTAATGCGTTTCGGTGTCGCCCTGGTGTGCGTCTATACCTGGACGCGTCTGGCAGGGGTCTCCCTGTACGTCCAACGGGGCGACCGTCTGATCATCATCGTTCCCGCGCTCGTCATGGCCGCGCAGATACTGTTCCTCAACATCGGCGCCGAACGAACCTCCGGAAGCCACGCTGTCCTGTTCATGCAGACCTACCCGTTCGTCGTTGCCGCCATCGCCCACTACATCATTCCGGGTGACCGCCTGACGCTGATCAAGCTCGTAGGCCTGGTCCTGGCCGGCGCCGGCATGTTGCTGACCATTTACGACGAGGCAGGCGGGCCGTCGACGCCACTGGGCGACGTGCTCGTCCTGTTCAGTTCCATATCCCTGGCCATCCAGATCATGATCAACAAGGTCCTGGTCAGACGGATCTCCCCCGTCGCGCTGATATTCTGGCAACAGGTGGTCGTGCTGCCCGTTTTTACCGTCCTGTGGATGTCGACCGAATGGCAGCTGCCCGTCTCGATTGACCTTAAGATCGTGGCGGCGATCCTGTACCAGGGCGCCATCGTGGCCGGATTCTGTTTTATGGTTTGGATACGCTTGCTGCAACGGCACAGCGCCACCCAGATCAGCGCTTTTTTCTTTACGACACCGCTGTTCGGCGTCATACTGAGCTGGCTGATTCTTGGAGACCAGGTAACGACGTATCTCACCGGCGGCCTGGTGCTGTTGGCGGCCGGACTATGGGTGGTCAACCGGTATTGACAATCATTTTTTAATGACGAGGAAGGAGATACTGCGATGATCATCGACTGCCATTCGCATGCTTGGGATTACTGGCCCTACGAACCGGTGCCGCCCGATCCGGAGAACCGGGGCCGGGCGGAGATGCTGTTGCACGAAATGGATATGGTGGGGGTGGACAAGGCAGTGCTGGTCTGCGCCCGGATCGATCACAATCCCGGCAACAACGATTACGGGGCCGAATGCGTCCGGCGGTACCCGGATCGATTCATTCAATTCGCCGACGTGGATTGCGGCTGGACTGAAACCTACCATAAACCGGGTGGCGTAGACAGGCTGGCGGAGGCCGTCGGAAAGTACCGTTTGAAGGGCTTTACCCATTACCTCAGGGACGATATGGACTGGTTCGAATCCAGTGAGGGTCTCGCTTTCTTCGAGAAGGCGGCCGAACTCAACCAGATCGCGTCGCTGGCCCTGGGTCCGGCCTGGATGCCCGCGCTGAGAAAACTGGCGCGGCGGTTCCCTTCCGTCCCCTTTCTCTGCCATCACATGGCCAGCTTGAGTGTGGGCGAACCGCCGCCCCGCCCGATGCTGCGCGAAGTCCTCGAATCGGCGGACGTTCCCAATATCCACCTCAAGCTTTCCGGGTTCCAATACACATCGGAAGTCGCGTGGGAATACCCCTATTCGGACAGCCTCTGGATCGTCCGCAAACTCTACGAATCCTATGGACCGGAACGTCTTTGCTGGGCGTCCAACTATCCTCCCGTTGCCCTTGCGAGCACCTATCGGCAATCGCTGGAAGCCGTCCGTACCCACTGTACCTTCATCGCCGATCAGGACATGGATCTCATCCTGGGCGGCAACATGGAGCGGCTACTGGCGGGCGCCGGCTGAATCCGTGCGGCCCAAATCCCCGGCAATACAGTGAGCTTCCCGAATCCTTCTTGTCGTCAGCGGACGGCCACATTCAGGTAACTTTTCCCCCTGCTCCAACGTCTAACGAACAGGTAAGCGGGAACTTTGCCATGAATAACGGGCTTTAAATATTGTATACTCAACGATAGACGTGGTCGTTGGCCAGACTCACCCGGCATGTTGCTTGGAGTAAAAATGGGGCGTTTGAAAGATCTTCACCTGGGAAAACAAGTTTACTTTTCCGTCTTCACTGCGATCCTCGCGGCATTCATCCTGACGGGATGCGGAGACGCCAGTTCCGACACTGCTGACAAGACGAAAATCGGCGAGGACGGCAAGGCGGAAGCCGACTCGACCGCACCGCCTCCGGTGCCCGTGAACGTGATACCCGCTTCCCTGGGCACCATTTCCGACCTCATACTGACGACCGCTACCGTGGAAGCGGACCGCGACGCGCAGATCTTCCCCCGAACCACGGGCATGATCGAGGAAATGCGGGTCGAGGAAGGCGCCTACGTGAACCAGGGCGATGTGCTTGCCGTACTGGAAAACGACGAAGAAGAAGTGTCCCTGGCCAGGGCGGAAGCCATCAGGGAAGCCCGGAAGCAGGAGTATGACCGTTCCATGGCCCTGCTGAATGCCCAGCTCATCAGCGAGGTGGACCACGAGGGCAAGGAACGGGAGTTCATTATGGCCAAGGCGGACTGGGAATCAGCCAAGGTCGCCTTCGACAAAACGACCATCCGGGCGCCCTTCGGCGGCACCATCACGGATCGCCACCAGAACGTCGGCAACATGGCGAGACCGGGTGATGCCCTCTTCACCATGGTCGACCTGAATACACTGCTCATCTACTCTCATTTGCCCGAAATGGAATGGTCCCACGTGGCCGTGGGCCAGCAGGTCATCCTGGAGACCGAAACGCTGCCGGACGGCAAGTTCGACGGCACGATACTCCGCGTCAGCCCCATCATAAACCCGCAGAACGGCACCTTCAAGGTTACGGTAAAGATTGACGACCCAGGCTGGCGGTTGAAACCCGGCATGTTCGTCCGGGTCAAGATCCTCGTCGACCAGCACAAGGATGTGTTGCTGATCCCCAAAATCGCCCTGCTGGAAGACAACGAAGTCTTTACCGTGAAAGACAGCGTGGCGACCCGCGTCGCGCTCACCCTGGGACTGCAGGACGCCGATTTCACCGAGATACGAGAAGGTCTCAATCCGGGAGACCTGATTGTTATCGCCGGTCACCGAAGCATGAAAGACAGTACCCGGGTCAAGATCGTATCTCCCTGACGCGCGGGAATCCATTCCATGAACATCGTTGACTTCGCCATTCGCAAGCCCGTCACCATCACGATGCTGGTGCTGGCGGCCCTGATTTTCGGATACGTGTCCTTCCAGCGCCTGACGGTCAACCTCCTTCCGGACATCTCCTATCCATCGCTGACCGTACGCACGGAGTACGAAGGCGCCGCTCCCCAGGAGATCGAAAACCTCGTTTCACGGCGGGTCGAAGAAGCCGTGGGAGTCATTGCCGGACTGGTCGAAATCAGTTCCGTCTCCCGGGCCGGCATGTCCGACGTGGTGCTCGAATTCGACTGGGACACGGACATGAACCTGGCGATCATGGACGTGCGCGAACGGGTGGACCGCGTATTTCTACCGGAGGATGCCGAAAGGCCGCTACTGCTTCGCTACAATCCCGAACTCGACCCCATCATGCGACTGGGTCTGTCCGGGGAGGACCTGATCCAGCTTCGAAACCTGGCGGACTGGGAAATCCGAAGGCAGTTGGAGACTATACCCGGTGTGGCCTCGGTGCGCATGAAGGGCGGACTGGTCGAAGAGATCCAGGTTGAAATCGACGAGGCACAGTTGACGCGGCTGGGCCTCACCTTCGAGCAGATCAACCGACGGCTCGCCGATGAAAACATCAACCAGGCCGGTGGGCAGCTGCGGGAAGGCGACGAAGAACTGATCGTTCGCGCGGTCAACGAGTTCCAGACCGTCGAGGAAATCGGTGAGATCATCATCTCCAGCCGGGGAGAGGTGCCCGTCCGGCTGCACGACGTGGCCACCGTCCGCCGTCATTTCAAGGAACGCAAGACCCTCACGAGAATAAACGGCCGGGAAAGTGTCGAAATCTCCCTGTTCAAGGAAGCGGACGCCAATACGGTTACCGTGGCCCGCGCGATCAAGGAAAGGCTTGGGGACGTTACGACAGGCGAAGAGGAAGAGGTCCCTGTTGAAAAGGAAGGCGCAACCACCGGTGAATCGGAAAAACCGGCCGGCGGGGGAGCGGAAGTATCAACCGCCGATCCAGAGAACAATTTAACCGCGGATGGAACGCGCACGATCTCTGCGACCCTGCCCGAAGGCGTCTCGCTGTATCTCGTATCGGACCAGTCCCGTTTCATCGAAAACGCCATCAACGAGGTCATTCGAACGGCGCAATGGGGCGGCGCACTGGCGATCCTGGTCCTGTTCCTGTTCCTGCGCAGCGTCAGAAGCACGCTCATCGTCGGTGTGGCCATACCTGTATCGATCCTGATCACCTTCATCCTGATGTTCTTCAGCCAGACCTCGCTCAATATCATGTCTCTCGGCGGCCTGGCGCTTGGTGTCGGCATGCTGGTGGACAACGCCATCGTGGTGCTTGAAAGCATATTCCGCTGCCGGGAGGAAGGCGACAACATCGTCGAGGCGGCCCGCCGGGGAGCATCCGAAGTGGGGATGGCCGTGACCGCGTCGACCCTCACCACCATCGCCGTGTTTTTCCCCATCGTCTTCATTGAAGGCATCGCCGGCCAGATCTTCACCGACCAGGCCCTGACCGTCACCTTCGCCCTGCTGGCCTCCCTGGCCGTGGCGCTGACCTTCATACCCATGATGGCCTCGCGGGAGGGCGGGTTGGACAGCGTGGCGGGTGATGGCCTCTGGGTGCAGTCGACCTTTCGAGATTTCAGGCAGTCCCCGGCTGAAGAACGTCGGGGCACGATAAAGTGGTTCGCCCGCAGGTTTCGGGTCGACGCGGGACGGTGGTTCGTGGAGACCTTTCCCGGCCTGAAGTGGTTCGGGGAAACGGCCGGAGAATACCGTAAACGGCGAGGGGACATTCCGCCTTCGCGGGCGTGTTGGGTGGGACTCTTCCCCGTGTACCTGGAAAGCAGGTTCTTCGTGCTGTCGTGGCGCTGGCTGCGGGAATGCGTGAGACACGGAGGGACGACGGGTACGGACACCACGAACAGGTGGCTCCGTGCGGTCTCGGCGATTCCGCGCTGGTTCTTCATTTTCCTGTTCCGATTGGTCCTGCCCTTTTACCAGCTTGTCCGTTTCCTGGTCGGCAGCACGTTGAAAATCCTTTTCACGATCGTACCGAACCTGCTGTTGACAGTGCTGGTTCCCGTGTGGTTTATCCTGCGGGGGCTTGCCTGGGTGCTGGGCAAGGTATTCCAACCGGTGCTGTACGTTTTCAACCGGGGACTCGACAGATGCCAGACACTGTACGTGTCCGTGCTCACCCAAGCGCTCCATCACCGGGCTGCGACGCTGCTTGCGGCGGCGGCGATTGTCGGGACTTCCGCGATACTCATTCCCCGCCTGGGCACGGAACTGATCCCCGAGCTGGAGCAGGGTGAATTCGTGGTGGATCTCATCCTGCCCACCGGCACGCCGCTGGCGACAACCGATGCGATGGCGACGATGATCGAATCCTTGATTCGTGAAGATCCGGGCGTGGAACAGGTTTATGTCGTGGTGGGCGCGATGGAGACCAGCGGCACGCTCGTCGAGGAAGAGCGCGAGAACGTGGCGCGTGTGTCGGTCATGCTCAACCTGAACGCATCCAGAGAGACCGGCAGCGACGCTGTCATGGACCGGCTGCGGTCCCGCCTGGTGGAGATTCCCGACGCCAGGGTCGAATTCGGCCGGCCGGCCCTGTTCAGTTTCAAAACGCCGCTGGAGGTCGAGATACGGGGCTACAACCTGAAGGATCTTCGCAGTGTCAGCGGACAGGTGGTTAGTGCCCTGGACGATGTGGAAGGCCTGCGGGATGTACGATCCCTGATGGAAGCGGGCCATCCCGAGGTCGTGGTCGTTTTCGACCGCGACCGCATGGCGGCCCTGGGTGTGGATATAGGACAGGCGGCGGACGCGATCCGGAACAAGGTCCGCGGCAGCGTGGCCACCCGGTTTTCGGCGGGGGAACGGAAAATCGATATCCTGGTACGGGCAAGGGAGGAAGATCGAAAGCAGATCGCCCAGCTGAAGGCCCTGGCAGTCAACACGGGTGACCGTGGAAACCCGGAAGGGAGCGGGAGAACGCAGCGGAATACCTCGTCGGAAGATCCCGAATCAATAAATGCCTCGTCGTCCCAGCGCACGGGAGAACGCGGTCCCATTCTGCTCAACGCCGTGGCACGGGTCCACCTCGACGAGGGGCCGAGTGAAATCCGCCGGATCGACCAGCAGCGCGTAGCCCTCGTAACGGCCAATCTGACCGGCATCGACCTGGGAAGCGTGGCCGGTGATATGCAGGATAGACTGGACCGGATGGCTCTTCCCGAAGACTTTCGCATCGACCTGGGCGGCCAGTACAGGGAGATGACCATCGCGTCGCGCAGCATGTTGCTCGCCATCGCCATGGCCATGTTCCTGGTCTACCTGGTCATGGCGTCGCAATTCGAGTCGCTGCTGCACCCGTTCATCATCATGATTTCGTTCCTGCTTGCCCTGTCGGGCGTACTACTTACCCTGTATATACTGGACATTGCGATCAGCATCATCGTCCTCATCGGCATTATCATGCTGGCGGGTATCGTGGTCAACAACGCGATCGTGCTGGTGGACTACATAAACCAGTTGCGACGGCGGGGCATGGACCGGCTAGAGGCCGTCATCACGGCCGGCCGGGTCAGGCTTCGTCCGATTCTCATGACCACGGCCACGACGATACTGGGGCTGCTGCCCCTGGCGCTGGGCCTGGGCGAAGGCGCCGAAATACGTACACCCCTCGCCATAACGGTCATCGCCGGACTGATCGCGTCAACCTTTCTGACCCTCATCGTGATTCCGACGATTTACACGGTCCTGGATCGCAAATAGTCAGACCTGTCAGACTCAACCCGTGATCGCTTCGTACCGCGGTCACCCATGCCGAGTCACCTATGTTCAGCTTTCTATCACCTGACAACTGGACCGCCTTCGCCTTCCGGCGACCCGTGACCGTATTCATGGTCCTGGTGAGCGCGATCCTGTTCGGCGCAATATCCTTTCGACTTCTCCCGCTGGAATTCGTACCGGCGCGGGATGGGACGTGGATGAACGTCTGGGTTCCCTATCCCAATTCCACGCCCGAAGACAATGTGCATCTCATCGCCAGACCGCTGGAAGGTGAATTGAAGACCTTGCGGGGCCTACGCCGCGTCGAATCCAACGCGCGTACCAACGGGGTAAACGCCAACCTTATTTTCGAACCCGATACCGACATGAAACTGGCTTACGTGGAGGTCCGGGACCGCGTGGAACGGGTCCGGCCTTCGCTGCCGGACGAAATCGATCGGATCTGGGTCCGGAAGTTCTCCAGTACCGATATCCCCGTCATGTTCCTCTCGCTGTCATGGCACGGAGACCAGGAAGCGTTGTACCAGGTCGTCGACGAACAGCTTCGTCCCCGGATCGAACGGATCGACGGCATAGCGGGTATCGATGCGTGGGGATCGCGCGCGCGGCAGGTTATCATCGATTTGGACGAAGACCTGCTCAAGGCGTACAGGGTGAACGCGGAACAATTCGTTAACGCCATGGAGCAGGCCAACATGGATTCTCCGGGCGGATACGTGGAAGACGGCGGTTTCCGCTATATCATCAGGCTTACAGGCGCTTTCGAATCCGTGGAGGACATCCAGGGATTCCCCATCAATGACCGGGGACTCCGGCTCAGCGACGTCGCCCAGGTGTCTTACCGGAAGCCCACGGTCCGTCGCCGGTTCCGCCTTAACGGCCAGGACGCCGTCGGGATGGTCATCCGCAAGGAATCCAACGCCAATACCGTGGAAGTCTCCGCGGCGGTGAAGACCACGCTCGACGACCTGACCCGGGATCCCCGGTGGCCCGGACTGTCCTATTACGTCTACTTCGAGCAGTCATCCTGGATTCTGAGTTCCCTCAAAGCGCTAGGAACAGCCGGCATGTGGGGTGGCCTGTTCGCCCTGGGCGTCCTGTTTTTCTTTCTAAGAAAATACCGGACGACCTTCATCATAGCCGCGTCCATCCCCGCTTCCATCCTGGTGACGTTTACCGTCATGTATTTTATCAATGCCCGTTACCAGATCCTGTCTCTCAATCTCATTTCGCTCATGGGGCTGATGCTCGGAATAGGCATGCTGGTGGACAACGCCGTGGTGGTACTGGAGAACATCGTCAGACTGCGCCGTCAGGGCCTGGAACCCGTAGATGCGGCCATACAGGGCGCCCGCGAAGTATCGGTGGCCGTTAGCGCAGCCACGATGACGACGGCCATTGTGTTTCTGCCCCTGCTTTTTATCGGAGGCGGAGGCGCCCAGACGGAGATGAGAGAACTGGGGTTGGTCATTACCATATCGCTGATCTCGTCCCTGGTGATGTCGCTCACATTCATTCCGCTGCTGGCGTCCCGGTTGCTGAAGGACGGGCTTCCTCCGAACATCGGATTACTGGAAGCGCTGGAGCGCCGATACGCCGAGGTGATCGGGTGGGTGTTGAACCATCGTTTCGACGTGGCGCTCATCCTGGCGGGATTCATCGCACTCACCATTTACCTGCCGATGAGCAGGGTCACGCTTGACAATTCGTCTTCGGACCCGCGTCGGGTCTGGATGTATATCGAACCCGGTCAGTTCGCCGACATGGCAGAAACCGAGCGCTTTACGGTCGACCTGGAAAACCAGTGGCTTGCCGCGGCAGATACGTTGAACATCAAGGCCGTTCGATCGGATTTTCGTCCCAGTCGAATATGGTTCGAGGTCTATCTCAAAAGCGGACAGGACGATTCTGTCTGGGAGGGTCTGAGCCAAAGGGCAAAGCAACCGTGGATATGGGTCTCACTCGCGGTATGCGCCTGCCTGCTGATCGTATTCAGGAGAAAGCCCTACGCTTTTCAAACCCTCGCCGTTATTACTGCGTTGTACGTGGCCATACTGGTGATTCTCGGCACCCAGGGCGGCGCGGAATCCTACCGGTCATCGGAAGAAGTGGCCAAGATCATCCGAAAGACCATTCCCGAGATACCGGGGCTGGTTGTGAAATGGAGATGGGGAGAGGGCGGCGAGGAAGATCCAAGGGTCAGCATCGCCCTGAGCGGCGAAGATCCCAGGCGTCTCGAACAGATCGCCGAGGACGTGAACGCGCGCTTGAGCCAACTGCCCGAAATCACGACGATCACCACCGACCTCGACAACGAGGAGACGCAGAACGAGGTTCAGGTAACGGTTGACCGCGAGCTGTCCGGCAAATTCGGCCTGACGCCTCGCCGTATCGCCGATATGACGCTGTCGGGCATCCGGGGCAACGAACTGAAACGGTTGAAAACGGAGGATCGGGAGATTCGGGTCTGGTTGCAAACGATGGAGGAAGACCGGGAAACCGTCCACCAGCTTCGGGACCAGGCGGTCTACCTGGACGATGGAACGCAACTGCCCCTGGCCACCATGGCGAGTTTCACCCAGACCCCCGCGTTCAGGACCATCTTCCGGCGGGACGGCGAGACCATCCTGATGGTCCGGGCCAACACCACGACCGAGGGCATTGAGACGCTCGGGGGAAAAATCAGCGGCAGCCTGGCGGACCTGTCCCTGCCCAGGGGATACTCATGGCGGCTGGGAGATCGCTGGGAACAACTGGATGAAGACACCGCCGCCATGTTCACGGCGATCATTCTCGCGCTGGTTGCGGTACTGCTGCTTCTGGGATCCCTATTCGAATCCTATATCGACCCCCTCATCATCATCCTCGTATCCATTCCATTCGCGTATTTCGGATGCTACTGGATGCTGTGGGCCACCGGCACCAATATGTCGGTGCTCGCACTCATCGGCGTGGTGATCCTGGTCGGTGTAGTGGTCAACAATGCCATTGTGTTCATCGACCACATCAAGCACCTGGAGCGGGAGGGTCGATTGAAGGGCCGTGAGTTAATCATTCAAGCGGGTCGCGACCGTCTGCGCCCGATCCTGATGACGGCGCTGACGACCATGCTCGGCCTGCTGCCCATGGCCATCGGCAACGCCTCCCTGGGCGACCAGCCCTACTATCCCATGGGCCGTTCCGTGATGGGGGGCCTGATCTTTTCCACCATCGGCGCCATGATCGCGCTTCCCCTGGTCTACAGCGCCTTCGAAGACCTCAGGACCTGGTGGCGGGGCATAGTTGCCAGGGTTCGCCATCCAGCCTGACGGCTGTTATTCTGCGCCTTCCATACTGTCAATGGAAGACGAACAACCTCGTACGACCCCGGCACAAAACTGATCCGGCTAAAACGTCTACTGACCTGGCTCGACAAGCCCATCGATCAGGCCCCGGATCCGGGGGCTTTTGCTGTTGCAAAAGGCCGCGTGGGGCCGGAAAACGTCCGGAGCGCCGTCCCGCATCATGGCCAGGTGGTGCTCCGTGCGAGGCCGTGGGCCGAACTTGAACACGATCACCCGACGTTTCCCCGCCTTGCGGTATACCGCGTGATACAGCCACTGGTTGAACAGGACGATGTCGCCCGGTTCGGTTTCGATAGCACAGCCGGGAATCTGGGGTCCCTCCACGCCGAAGCAACGGTCATCGCCGTTGTAATGGGCGTCCTGCAATGGCATGAGCGCCTGGTGAAAAGGATCCCGGTGGGAGCCGGGAATGACCCTCAGCGCGCCGTTGTCCCTTCGCTGCGGATCGAGGTACAGCATGACCTTGGTTCGCGGGTAATCGAGATGCTGTGACGTCTTGTATCCGTCGAAATGCCAGCTGTGGTCGGCCAGCTTCGGATCGATCCCCCACATGCCCTCCGATCCGATCCAGATGAGATCCTCGCCCAGGAGTTCCATCATGGGCAGGTAGATCCTGTCGTCTTCCACCAGCTCCAGTAGTTCCGGGCTTTCCTCGATGAATCCGGGCTTCCAAAGCCACTCTTCTTCGCCGATGTCGCGGCCGAGTTTCCTCGCGCACGCCACGGCGGCCTCACGGATCAGCACCCCTACCTCGTCCCTGGTGAAGGCCCGGCGGATGACCAGGTATCCGAAGGTGTGGAAATGGGCGATCTGGCCGCTGGACAACATGGGGGCTCCTCCTGCCATATGCGTAAGGGCATCGGATGCGGAGGAAAGTATCTGAACTTTACTTGCGAGATATACCGGTACTTTCCGACTATGTAGATCAGATAGCTGTATTTCTTTTATTTCGAAAAGGCGGCAGTGTTGAACCGCAATTCGTGGATGGATACGACCATTAAGGCGGCACTGATTGGGGTTGCAGTCCTGATGTACTTGGACTTGAAAGTCGAGATACGGGACTTGGGAAACAAAATCGACAGAGTGGAAACGAAGGTCGATGAAGTCCGGGGATATCTCAAGTTCAATGCTGCCGCTCCCAACATGGAGTCGCCCGCCGCGGACCCCGAGAAGTAGCCTTCTAATTTGATGCCGAGATTCTTTTCACCACAAGAGACGCCACGTCCAACTCCGTCCCGCTGTCGAACCACACCTTGTACTCCACGCCCCCGACACTGAACGTAAACACCGCGACGTCGTGGCCATCCGAGGGGACGGATTCGTCTTCGTGGCGGGTCAGCATGACGTCCGGCGGTACGGTCACCTGGTACAGGGCGATCTCGCCCCGGGCGATGTTGTACTCCCTGCGAACCTCGCGTACGGCAATCATCTCGTTGAGTTCCCGCGGAACGACAACCCTTTCCACGAAACCAGGGACGTTGAACCCCTCTATCGTTTCGCCGGGAACCCCGTGCATTACCAGCCGGTTGCTCGGAGGAGCATAGTCTTTCTCCGCGAGGATCTCCCCGATGTCACCCGGCGGCGGGAACTCGTCCAGCATCTCGCGCACCAGGGAATCCAGCGGACCTTCATAGAAATCGTACCTGCCGCTCACGGATCCGGCCTTGATCTGGCGGAGGGCGAGTGCCTCGTCGCCTTCCGTCAATTCGGGTTCGCAGGTGTCCCCGAAGGGCGACCAGGGCGTGTTGCCCTGGGGGGTCGACCAATTTGCCACGCGGGATGGCAGATCAACGTCCGAGTCCCGGTCCACCAGCCTCTCCGATATGTCCTTGCCCTCGTCCATGAGCGTCCGCATCCGGTCGATGTAGAGCCGCACGCGCGGAAGGAAATAGTGGACGATCATTTCGGCGAAGTCCTCCGGCAGGTAGTCGAGCAGCACCTGCCAGTTCTCAAGGGAGATCAGCGCGGTGAACGTGATCCAGTTGCTTTCGCTGTTGGCGTGGCCAGGCACGATCTCGGGCCACCGGGCCGCCCAGTCGTCGTGGGTCTTGAGCCTGAACTGCTCATGGGCGCTGCAATACCGGGCCATGGCGTTCATCACGTGCTCCGCCTCAGCGGCCATCCGTTCGAACCGTTCCCTGTCCCCGGTGCGAAAGGCCTTCCGTGTGTGAGCCAGGCGATGGTTGAATATGCCCGCCAGGTAGGTCCGGCCGATGTCGACCAGGTCGAAGCGGTACATGGGGGAATCCTCGAGCGCATCGTAACGGGAAAGGAGGATCTCGAGCATGTCGTGCAATGCCGGTAGAAACCCGATGAGCCGTTTGACGGATCCGGAAGTGAGACCGGGCAGCAGGGTGCCGTCCCAGTTCCGGTACAAGGGACCGTTGTGAGTGCACGGATCGAAGTACGCCATGATCGTTTCGGCGAAGATCTGCACGGCCGGCCGGGTGCCCTCCGCCGCAGGGCCGTACCGCCTGCGGTTCCACCGTTCGACGTAATCGTCGGGGTCCATGTCCGCCGGGTTCCACGACAACTCCGCGTAGAGGTCCATGGTCATCACGTTCCGGTGGTTGGTTTCCGTAGACACCATGAAACCCTGGAGGTTGGCCGCGCGGGGATTGTCCGCCAGCGACCGGGCGTTGTTGATCGCCGTTTCAATGTCGCCGTTGGGATTGGTCTCCCTCCCGCACTGGCCGCACATGCCCGTGGACCACGGCAGGTCCCAGTAGTAGTCGCATCGCAGGAAGTCGTACATGCGGCCGCCGTGGTTGAGGAACATGTTTCCGATCACGGGCAGACCGGCATCCCGAACAGCCCGGGCCTGGGCAGCCGCCGTGGGATTGTCCGTGCACACCCGGGGGCTGAACAACACCGCGTCCGGATCTCCGTCCCGAACGGCCTGGATCATCCCGTCCACCGATGCATGGGTGAGTTCCGAGGCCCTATCCGGATCTTCTTCGACCCACGTCTCCTCCGTGGGCAGCCACAGGCTGTACAGGTGATCCGTGCCCAGCGCTTCCCCGTAGGATTCCACCACGGCGGTGGTGAAACGGCGTGTAACCGGGTCCCTCGGATCGAGTACGATTTCCGATTCCCCGCACCACTCCAGCGGCGCGACCCGGATCTTCACACCCGTCATGCCCTCGTACCCGTCCACGAATTCCTGGAGCTGGCGGCCGTCGGCGTACGGCGAAAATCCCGGGTTTACCGCAGGCGTGCCCACGTGAAGCTGCATGCGGTACCGGACGCGTATGCCCGCTTCCCTGGCGTAGTCGAATACGCGGCGCAAAAGCGCGATTCGTTCCTTTTGCCAGTCGGTGAGCTCCACGTGCACGCCCAGGCGGTTAGCCGCCAGCGCGCCGATGCCGCAGCAGTCCGCGATGTTGCCGCTTTCCAGGATGTTGAACCGCTTCTTGACCAGGTAGTCGACCCAGGGTTTGAACTCCTCCCACGTCCACCAGCGCATCCCGCTGTAGGCGTCCTGCATGTTGGCGAAGTACATCCGCCACTTGAATCGGGGTTTGCGGCAGTCCTCGAGTTCGCCTATCGTGACGGTCTCCCTTTGCGGAATCTGTTCGCCCTCTTCAAAGAATCCGCAGCCCAGGTGTTCTTCGAAAAACCGGTACACGGCATAGAGGGCGGAGTAGGGCCGGCTGCCCGCAAGCACCAGGTTGTTCCCGGTACACCGGATGACGTAGCCATCGAAGCCCAGGACGGATTCGGTCAGGTCGACCTTAAGTTCGGTTGGAGCCCATCCGATATACACCCGGCCGGCAGTGTCCTCATGGCCGGTATGAGATTCATCGGCGCCGATCGAGGATAGTTCCGCCGGATTCCGCAGGACGAGCAAATCCATTCCACCCATGCGCTTCAAGATGCGTTGAAACTCGCTGGCGGCACGTCGCTCAGCCGGTCCGGCCGTGGAAGATAGCACGATCTGCGACGCGGGTTGTCTGTTTTTAAAAAGCGTAATCATGGGGAATGCCGGTTGTTTTACTGATTGATTTCCTGTAATCATTCTACATCATGACACCATCCGAATTCCAGACCTTTGGGACCCCGCACCTCGTCGTGATGGGCCTGACCCTGGCCCTTCCCATGGTGCTCTCGGGTCTCGCAGGAAGAGCGGGGGATGGCCGAACTGCAAAGTCGATCGGTTACCTGCTCGCCGCCATGCTATTGGTCAACGAAGTCACGGCCGGGGGATCCCGCTTGCTGCAATTCGGTCCGGATTACTTCGTCCGGAACTACCTGCCGTTGCATATCTGCGGCATCGCAAACCTTGTCACCGCCGCAACCCTGGTATTCCGGAACCGGCATACTTACGAGATCGCCTACTTTTGGGGGCTTGTCGGTTCCGCCAATGCCGTGATCACGCCGGGCGCCATTGAGACCGGCTTCCCTTCCTGGCGATTCTTCCAGTATTTCATCGCCCACTCAGGTATCGTGGTGGGCGTCCTATACGCCACCTGGGGCCTGGGCATGCGGCCTACACTGGGCGGACTCTTTCGCGCCTTCATCATCCTGAATGTATTCGCCGTAGCCGTGGGTATCGTCAACTTGCTCCTGGGGTCGAATTACATGTACCTTTCGAAGCCGCCCTGGGGCACAGTCTCGCCCTTCTTCTTCGCGCCGTGGCCGTGGTACATCCCATTCCTCGACGCCGTGGCGCTCGGAATGTTCTTCGTGGTCTACCTTCCAATTTACGTGTTCCGCCGGCGTGGATCGCAAGCGAAACGTAACACCGCCGACGCGAGACCAGGCCGGAACGAGACCAGTTAAGTTACCCGGAACGTCTCCCCGCCCTCGGTGTGCCAGTCCGTCAACTGGCGGACCGGGATCGTTCTAAGTCCTACCTGGGCATTTCCGGTGTAAAAAACGTATCCGGTGTCGCCCCTCACGATCATGCGGGGCCAGCCGGTCCACGTATGGTCAAAACGCTCGCTGCCTATACCCAGTGCCGGAAGGGCCGGATTGCGTGGATAGTAGGTCCAGTTTCTCAGGTCATGTGAACGGGCAAGGCCCACCGTGTCGCACCACTGATGCTGGCTATTGGCCCCCGGCGGCACCCATGCGTTGCAACCTTCGTACCAGAGATACCAGGCATCGCCGATGCGGTTCAGGGACCGCGGCCGCACATGAACAGCGTCCCAGTTGTCCAGTGTCTCCGGGCCGAACACGGGATTGTCTTCGTCCTCGCGCCAGTCCACGAGATTGTCGCTGTAGAGCAGGTAACCCCGGTCACCGCCAGGCCAGCCTCCCGCCGGTCCAGGGGTGTACCCGGCGTAGAACATGATGTACCGGTAATCCGGATGGTCCACGCGCTGCAGGTCGAATTCGTGGGCGGCATCGTTGAAGTGCCGGTAGACGGGGTTCCCTGCGAAGGGCGTGAAAGGACCCAATGGATCATCGGCCGTCGCGATCATGAAACCGAGCCAGGCCGGATATTGCTGTACGGCGTACATGATGGCAACCTGGCCGCCGGGGGTAACGACGGCGCCGTTTACGTAGATATTGTCGCCGGGTGCATCCTTGTAGGAGAGTACAGGCGCCGGATGCACATCCCACGTCAGCAGGTCATCACTTGTGGCCACGGCGATGGTACGCCGGGAGGACCCCTCCTGATCACCCTCCATGCCCGCCAGGCAATACATGTAGTAGCGCCCGCCTGTTTCAACGATCGAGCCCGGGATGATCTGTTTCTCGTAGTGGCTGCCCGTCGGACCCAGTGGAATGACCGGCTCCGACATCTGGTTCAGCCAGGGCAGCGTCGCGACCGTGCAGGATTCTATGGCGCACCCCGTAGATCCATCCAGTTCCAGCAGGTTTTCCCACGGTTCGTACACTTCGTCCCATTCACCCGACGGACCGCGGATCCAGCCCGATATCCCGTTGACAAAGAACCGGAAGTAGTTACCCTTTTTCAGCACGCGGACCTCCCAGGGAGGGGGGCCACTGTCCAGGTATTCCTTCAGCACCGTACTCTTTCCCCCGACCTGCCGGACCACGCGGAAGCCTTGCCTGTCGATGTTCAGCAACACGCCTGAAGCATCGCCGTCACCGGAAAACCTGATAATTGACGAAGGCGCTGCCTCCGCGCTTGTTATTCTGACGTTGAGTTCGTAGTTACCCGTAATGTGCCGAGAGATCATCGGTTGAAACCTGGCGTTCATGCAGGGATAAAACACCGGACCGGGAGTGGATAAATACTGATTTGTCTCACAAAAGATAATCCATATATTACGGTTAATCCACAACGAAACCGGGAAAAAGGAGAAGGTAGACATGCCTCCTTCCGATATCAATCCGGGCACGGCTGTTATGCTCAACGGCGCTCTACGATTCCATCGCTGCCCACCTTCGCAACGGCCTGAACGTAGTGACCGATATCGCACATCACGACGACTACGAAATGCCCCGTGGAATACTCTATCGCTGCGCAAGCCGCATGGAAGGACCGGGCGTTTATTTCGTGGGCGTACGCTGTCCGGCCGAAGTCGTGTGGCGCCGCCGCAAAGATACCTGGCTTAAACTGCCGCCGCTATGTCCACGCCGAACCGATAGCGTATGTTGAAAAGCCGGGACGCATGACCATTTTCCAATTAACACGGACTTTGCGCAGGGGTATATTGTTGATCCTGTGTTCGTTCAACTGGTTCATGAATCCTGCACGAATGATGGATCGAAAATCCGGAAGAGCAGCGTCCAAATGGCCTGGCGTGTTGCAGAACAATTCACGATCTACCGCGAAAAGGGTTGGTACGGGGCCCATCCCAACATCGTCCGGACGGCAAGTGGAGACCTGCTGACGCTGTTTCACCGTTCGCCCGCCACCGGATTCAGCCACCACAGCCATCCCCTTTTCGATGTGAGAGCATGCCGCTCAAGCGATGAAGGGCAATCGTGGGGTCCGCCGGAGCTGGTAACGGTCTACCCGTACGGAGGCGTGCTGGATTTCGGAACCCATACGCTGTCCAACGGCGAGATCTTTCTTCATGGCAGCACGGTGGACCTGGTCCCCGCGGATGAGCCAGGGGTCTCCAAACATACGTGGGTTTCCCGGCCCGGCGTGGGTTTTCACGTGCGTTCCGGGGACAACGGAACGACCTGGTCGCACCCGGAACGGTTTCCGCCGCTTCCTGGCGCCGTAAACGGTCATCCCGCTTCGCACACCGGTATCTGCCGCAGCGGACTACTGGAAACGCCGGACGGACGGCTCCTGCTCCCCGGTAAGGCGACCGATCACCCGGAGGG
This sequence comes from bacterium, assembly GCA_965262815.1. GTDB lineage: Bacteria > JAAXHH01 > JAAXHH01 > JAAXHH01 > JAAXHH01 > JAAXHH01. Next base: position 2,900,561 of record OZ253560.1, read on the forward strand.
CAAGCCGCCATTTTTTGGAATGATGCAGGCGTCGCAAGACAACGGGCAGACCTGGTCATTCGCCGGACGCATAGCCGAGGACGACGTCGCCCATTTCAGCGAACCGGCGATCTGCATGACGCCATCCGGAAGAATCCTGGTACTCTTCCGCTGTCATCCGAACCAGCCTCCCGGACAGGACGTTCACCTGGTGGTTGTGCACTCGGACGATGGCGGCGAGACCTGGTCGCCGTGGCGTTCGACGACCATGAGGGGATGTCCCGGACACCTGCTGGGCCTGGGTGACGGCCGTATCCTGGCCACGGTGGGCACCCGGTGGGAAGGACAGATGGGTTGCATGGCACGGATCCTGGACCCCGAGGCCCGCGACCTGGATACCGCGCCGGGTCTCGTCGTACGCGCCGATTCCGCCGATTCGGACTGCGGGTATCCATGGTCTATTGAATTAATGGACGGAAGGGTGCTGGTCGTGTACTACTATACCTATGAAGACGGCATCCGGGGCATTGAAGGATCGGTGCTGGAGGAGCGCTGAGGGATTTCGAGGCAACGGAGGTTTTTCGGCCGGTTGCAATCTACACACTATTGGGGAACATCGATGTTTCAACTTGAATCACACCAGCTGGATTTCATGGACACTTTCGGGTACCTGAGTTTTCCCGGATTGCTCAACGACAGGATCGGTGAGATCGATCAGGCTTTCGATGCATTGCTGAATAGGCACGGTGGCGACGATCACGAAGGCATCGAACGCCTGGCCGTGGTACCATTCATCAACCATGACACCTACCTGTGCACGCTGCTGGACGATCCCCGCATCCACGGTGTCGCCACTGGTTTACTGGGTGAGCAGTACCAGTACTGGAACAGCGACGGCAACTACTACGTCGGTGACACGAGGTGGCACTCCGACACCCAGTGGCCGGAACCCATCCGGTTTTACAAGATGGCCGTCTACCTGGATCCGATGACGAAGGATACGGGCGCGCTTCGGGTCATTCCGGGCAGTCACCGGTTCGGAGAAGGCTACGCGGAAACGGTTCATGCGCACCTGACGGGCAGAAAAGGATGCTGGGGCGGACTTCACGGCAGCGACGTGCCGTCGATGGCCGTCGAGACCCGGCCCGGAGACCTGGTCGTATTCAACCATTCGACCAAGCACAGCGCATGGGGCGGAAGCCAAAAGAGGCGCATGTTCACGATCGTATTCACGGGACATCACACCGACGGCCCAGCCCTGGATGCCTTCAAAGAGGTTATCCGGCAACACGCCTACACCACGCGTGAGGTCTTCGGCGGCAAAACCGGCCCCCTGCTTTCCACGGCAACGCCGGAACGATTACTGCACCTGCAGAATCTGATCACACACATACCTGAAGCGGCCTGACACCGCGAATTTCAACGGGGTACTCAGAAATGGCACTTACTCAAGATCAGTTCCAGCATTTCTCAGACGAGGGCTATGTAATCGTCGAAGGCGCGCTAGACAACGCCGACCTTGATCCCGTCATCGCCGGAATCGAAGCTTACGTCGATGAACGGGCACATAATCTCAAGCAGGAGGGACTGATCTCGGAACTGCACGAGGGCGAACCCTTCGAGCGGCGGCTCGCCCTGATCACGCAGGAAAACACCTCGATCTACGACGATATCGACATCATGCACATGCGGGCCGAAGCCGTGTTTCACTTCCTGGGCAACAGCCGGATGCTGGACCTGGTGGAATCCCTCGTGGGACCAGAAATCACGTGCAGTCCCATACAGCATCTGCGGGCGAAGCTGCCGGACAACCTGGTATATACGGGAAACGGGGAAGAAGACCCCCTGGGCGCCCGCATCAAGGAGAACGTGGCGCCCTGGCACCAGGACGCGCAGGTACACCATGAAGACGCAGACCCGGTATTCATCCTCACCGTCTGGCTGCCCCTCTGCGACACCGACGAAGAGAACGGATGCCTGCAGATCATACCCCGGGTTCACCACCGGCGGACCGTGTACTGGAGCGAAGGGTTCGGCATCGAAGAAGGCCAGTTGCCCGAAGGCGGGGTCCTGTCACTGCCGATGAAGAAAGGCGACGTGCTCCTCATGCACAAGCTGATCCCGCACCGGTCCATCCCCAACCGTTCCGGCACGATTCGGTGGAGTCTCGACCTGCGGTATCAACAGACCGGACTGCCCACCGGTCGTTCGTTTTACCCGAACTTCATCACCCGGAGCCGCCGCCATCCCGAGTTCGTGCTCACAAACTACGGAACCTGGCGCCGCGGTTGGGAGGAAGCGCTGAAGGTCACGACGCAGCGACCGCCCCGCAAGAATCGTCCTACCCAGCCGAAACAGATCCGGATGTACGGGTAAGGGTAGACCACGGAGCATCCCTGCTCAGGCTTTCAAAGTGGTACGATAAATCCGGCGGTAACCGATCAGGTTGCTGACCAGGAACGTGATTTCCATCAGGACCGCGACCGGGCTGCCGGCGATGAAATTGTGCACCATCCAGGTCACCGCGCAGGCCATGTAGTAGAGCCGCACCTTCCGGTCGGTCGCCTGGAAATTGCCGTATGTTGCCAGCAAGGATCCGAAGAGGGCCAGGATGTCCAGGGGCCGTTCGTAGCTGACCGCGAATCCCGCCAGGATGAGCCCCATGAACAAGTACATCAGTCGCCGGTCGGTAGTAAACGCCGCTGTGAAAACGCGGACGCCCATGACGACGTAGAGCGTCCCGGCCCCGGCCCTGCCGAGAACGAAGAAGTGGGCTGCGTTTGACAATGCCGAGCCGCAAAGCCAAAGCAGGACACTGCGCCGCTTTTTGAGCTGGAAGGAAATGACACCGCACGAGAAGGCGACCGCGGCGAGCATCTGCGATATCAGGAAGGAATCCATGGTGATTTCATTCCGGGTGATTGGCGACCACGTGCAAAATAAGGGTCAACCCCGACCGGTCAAGGCGAAACCCGCCCTTCCTACTTGACGTAAGGCCCAATCGACGATAACGTTCATCATATCCATTTCCAACCGTGACGAACGGATGGCCCCACCATGTTGACGCCGGTTCGCGTGTTATCTCTCCTCGTAATACTTGGCGCGGCTTCCGCCGGGATCCTTCATGTCCTGGCCAGCGACGAACCGTCCACGACCTACGTCAACTCCGCCGGTGTCGCGCTGCCCCCCGACGCGGCGCCGCCTTCGGAGCAGTACGTCCGCCTGTTTCAACTGGACAATACCTACATGGAGTGGTTCCGTACGATCTACAAGGGGACCTACGGCCACCGGATCATCGCGGAGCCGCTGATCCGTTTCGACAAGGATTTCAACCTGATCCCGGCGGCCGCGAACAGCTGGGAGCCCACCGACGATGGGCTTGGATGGTATTTCTACCTTCGCGACGACCTGGAGTTTTCGGACGGGAAGCCGCTGACCGCCCACGATTTCGTGTTCACCCTGCGCCGCGGCGCCGATCCGGACAACGCCTACGACGTGGAGTGGTATTACCGGCCGATCAAGAACTGGAGCGAGGTCGTGGGAGGCAGACTGCCCCTCGACTCGCTGGGCGTGCACGCGGTCGACGACTACATCCTGCTGATCGAGACGGACGAACCCTGCGCCTACATGCCGGACCTCATGGTCGACAGCTGGGTTTCCCCCCAACAGGCGGTGGAGAAGCACGGCGACGCCTGGTCCACCAGTCCTGAGACATCTATCGCCAGCGGACCTTTCTTCCTTGAGGAGTGGACCAAGGCCGACCAGGTCGTGCTCAAGGCCAATCCGAGGTACCACGGCGCCGCGCGGCCCTACCTGGAAACGATCATCGCAAAGCTGTACAACGCGTCAACGCCGCCGCCCCTGCTCGCCTCCTACGAGGCGGACGAGATAGACTTCGCCCTCGTTACGAATCATGCCGAACTCGCCCGGATAAAGACCGATCCGAAACTGAGCCGCGAACTGCATTCCTACACAGATTTCGCGACCTACTACCTCACGATGGACACCTACAACCCGCCCTTCGACAACCTCAAAGTCCGCCAGGCCTTCAGCCACGCCATCGACCGGAATGCCGTCTGCAGCTCCGCGCTGCAAGGCTTCGCGACGCCGGCCTACTCGATGCTGCCGCCCGGTTTCCCGGCGGAAGCGACCGAAGCGCTGAAGCCCGTCCAGCGATACGATCCCGAACTGGGACGCGAGCTGCTGGCCGAAGCGGGATATCCGGATGGGAAAGGATTCCCCCGGGTGGAGATGTGGATCCGTCGCGACGTGCAGCCGGTGCACGAAGCGGGCGAGGCAATCCACGCCATGATCAAGCAGAACCTCGGAATCGACCTGGTCGTACGCAACATCGAGGTCAAGGTCTTCATGGACGCGATCAACAACCACCAGCTTCCCCTGGGTCTGGTCCGTTTCGGGGCCGACTTCATCGATCCCAGCAGCCTCATGAACCTCTGGCTTTCTTCGGGCCGCCACGCCTGGAAGGACGACCAGTTCAACCTGCTGGTGGTCCAGGCCGGCGGCATCGTCGGCGACTACCGGGCGCGCATGGACGTCTACCGGCAGGCCGAACGGATCCTGGTGGAGGAAGTGGGCGGCCTCTTCGTGTGGTACCCGACAATGAACCAGATATGGAAATCGGACATCAAAGGGGATGCTCTCGAACCGAACCAGCGGGGCTTCCGGTCCTGGCGTGGCGAGCAGATCGGGAACACGGCCTTTACGATCTATATCGCGGAAGACGGGGGGCAGGGCATTGAGTCAATCGGGTTCTGGGAGCGGGTATTTGGAGGGGGTGGGTAGGGGATGAGATCGATTCTCAGACGATATTCAGCATTTTGTTGGCATAGTCTTTTCCAGCCGTGGGCGACGGAAGGGACCGGCCTTCTTTTCGATACAAATCTATTGTTTCTTCGCAAATCCGGCATAGTTCAGTAAATACGTCGCTCTCGTTCTCCCCATGACAACCGCCATAGAAGAGCCCGGGGCAACTTCCAACGTAACAATGGTCTTCATCGGACCACTCTACTATTTTGACGTATTGGGAACTCGCCCTCATTTTTTTGATTCCTCGATTGCGCCTTTCACGGCCATTTCCTGATCAATTTCGGCATCATCATTTTAAAACAGTGGGAATCTATGTGTCAAGGAGTTGTCCCAATATACTGGGCTTAGCTGAATTACATGTTTTTTATTTCTGGCGAACGAAACGCCGCTATACCGTGTTGTATTCTTGAAGCCCGCAGCCAGTCGACGAGCAAAGGACCGCGTATGACCTACAGAGAGGGACGATCCATCGCCCTCGAAATCCACCGTGGAAACCGCGACGCGGTGGCGGACCTGGTGGCAACCTACGAGGACATTTTGTTTACCTATGCCTTTCATATGCTGGGCGGGTTTGACGACGCGAAGGACATTACGCAGGACGCCTTCGTACGGGCTTATGTCACGCTCACAGGCAAGTACGACGAGGAGCGTTGCCGGACCCTCGAGATTCGTCCCTGGCTTTTCCGCATCGTCCGGAACCTGGCGTTCAACAGACTGCGGGCACGAAAACGGAAAGCGGCTGCGCAGGATCGAATGGCGGTCGAGTTTACAGTCAGCAACTCGGCTCGCGAGCCTTCCGATAACCAGACACGGGCTCTGCGGCTCGCCCTGGCCGGTTTGGGTGGAGAAAGCAGGGAACTGATCATCCTGCGATTCATCGAGCAGTCCAGTTATGCCGAAATAGCGTCGATAACCGGATCGTCGGAATCGGCCCTGCGCGGCAAGGTGCACCGCGCCTTAAGAAAACTGCGCAAGCTCATGGAGGATAAACCCCGTGAACTGTAACGAAGCAAGGCAGTACCTGGATGCCGTGAGGACGGGAGAGGTTGACACCGAAGTGCGCCGGGCCGTGTCGGAACACCTTGAATCGTGTCCCGCATGCCGCGACGAGGCCGCATCCCTCGCGCGCCTGGCAGAGGGTATAAAGCCACTTAAAATGACCGCCCCAAACGGGATAATGGAAGGAGTAACAGGGATGATCATCGACCGATACGATGTCATCGATACGGAGTTCGGACCGGCGCACGTGGGATTCACGCCAAGGGGCATATCCGCGGTAAAGCTCGATGTGGAGGAGGATGGCGTCTTCGAAACCTATTATGAAGACAGACTGGGGCGGAAGGTGGCACGAGGCAGTTTGCCTGGAAAATACGCAAATGCGGTCAGGAAAGCGATCATGGGCGAGAAGAACATCCCGCCGCCGGTCACCCTCGAGGGTTTGACCGGATTCGAACGGACCGTCCTGGAGCACCTGGCCAAGATACCGCTCGGCGAGGTACGGCCCTACGCCTGGCTGGCCCGGGAGGTGGGCAGGCCGAAGGCGATCCGGGCCGTCGGCACAGTCATGGCGCGAAATCCCGTGCCCTTCTTGATGCCCTGCCACCGGCTGGTACCCTCGGTGGGCGGCGTGGGGAACTACTATTACGGCCCGGAGATGAAATTGACGCTGCTGGAACGGGAGGGGATCGCCAGGGAGGATCTCGCGAATTGGAAACAACGCGGCGTTCGCTTCGTCGGCAGCCGTACGACCGGTATTTTCTGTTATCCGACCTGCCGCGACGCCCGTCGCATCCAGCATCGGCATCGCCTGGAATTCACCAGTGCCGATGAGGCGACAGCAAACGGTTGCCGGCCGTGCAAGCACTGCCGGCCGTTAGCGACGTAGATTCCGAACCACCTCCAGCGTTTATCCAGATCCGCTTCTGCCGTAGATACATTGTATATACCTAGCGGTTCCGAGGCGGAATGTCGTCACCCGCCGGCCGAGGCACGGGTCTCCAGTAACCCGAGGGATCGCTGCCCCGGCAGACGAGGGCCTGGTGGTATTCCGGATTGCGGCCGCGAACGTCGGGCGGTAAATATCGTATCGTCAAACCGCAGCGGCGGCGGTTGGATACATTTGGTTCGGATCCGTGCAACAAAAGGTCGGTGTGAATGGAAATCTGGCCCGCCTTCATGACAAAGGGTACGGGGGACCCGCCCCACCTGTCCGGATCGAGGACGGTCTGCCCCAACACGTTTCGCTCCGCCTTCGTGCTGTTTTCGAACGGGATCTGGCCGTGCCGGTGAGAGCCCGGGATCACCGTCATGGGCCCGTTCTCCTCGTCCACGTTGTCGATGGCCAGCCAGATCGTTACCACCTTGCTCGGGGTGAGCGGCCAGTACGAAGCATCCTGGTGCCAGCTTACCTTTTTAATGTCCCCGGGCATCTTGCAGAAGTAATGGGTCATCTCGCAGATCAGCGTCTCGCCGACCAGGTCTTCGGCGTAGTCCAGGATCCTGGGCGTCATGGCCAGGTCGTAAATGCCCCTGCAATGTCTCTGCCAGCCATTGATCGAGTAGCTGTTGTATCCCTCTTTCTCGGCCCGAGCCATCATGTCTTCAAAGTACAAGCGGTTCGCCTCCGCCTCCTGGGGCGTGAAAACGTCCAAGGGGCACAGGTACCCGTTTTCATTGAAAAAAGCAATCTGATCGGGCGTTAACGTCTTCGGATGTTCGTTTCGCACCGGGAAAAACCGCAGTTCCCGTTTCATTTCGGGCAAGGCATCGGTTATGGGCATAAAGTGACCCCGGTCGATGGCACGGACTGTGATGGATGGCCTGTCAGATGATCGCGACGGTAAATATAGCGGCACAAAACGCTTGAGACAACCCTTTGCATCGGTTAAATACCCCTACATGGACGACAAAACGATAAAGGCGCTTTCCACCCTCGACCTCGTGCCGGGCGCGTCCGTCGAAGAGGTGAAGAAATCGTACCGCGAACTTGCGCTGATATGGCATCCGGACAAGGTCCCCGCCCAGGTGAAAGACCGGGCGACGACAAAGTTCACGGAGATCAACGAGGCGTACCAGTGGCTCGTCCGGAACCCGGATCGACTGAAGGCATCCGCTACCTTCGGTTCATCTTCCACCCGGCAGTCGCCACCCCGTTATCGTTCGGCGCGGGGATCGTCAGAGGGACGCGCGGGTGGGGCCCGCACTGACCGGGCACGAACCGGTGCCTCCAGCCAGTCGGGATCGGGTGCCTCCAGCCAGTCGGGATCGGGTGCCTCCAGCCAGTCGGGATCGGGCGCCTCCGCCGACCCGGCTGTCCAGCGCATACGAAGGGCCGCGCAAGGAACCTGGACCGATGCCGGTTCGGGCCTGTACGTCTACCCCGATATCGATGCAGACCGGGCCGCTAACTTCGTCGTATCGCTGCAGCAAAATGCCCTCTTCAAAGGCGCGGCCTCAACGGTGAACGACCTGCTGGTTTTCTACGATATCGACGGATCCGGCGAAGAAGGCATGGCCATCACCCGGTCGAACCGCCTGGTCAACAACAACGTATCGGCGTCTTACGACATCGGCGATCTGGAGGAAGTCAGGCTGAAAGAGGGGTTGTTCTGGAGCGAGATCGTGGTGCGGAGACGGGGGCAAAATCGTTTTGAAAGGGTGGGATACGTGGAGAAGTCTCCCGGGCGGGCGCTGGCGAACATTCTGCAAAAGCTGGTCGCCGAAAATATTGCCGCTTGAGGTCATCGCCGGGAGCGAACTCACACCGGCCACGCCTCCTTCCGATACCCCATGTCCCAGAACATCCACTCGTACCGGCTGGTCGTGATGTAATGATGGAGCATGGCTTCCCGGTCTTCCGCGGGAAGTCCCCGGGCGATCCGGTTCGTGATTTCGAGGACGGCCACTACGCACTCGGCGAACTGATCGCCGGCGTAGGTGTCTATCCATTGTTGATACATTGGGTCCGGAGATCCCCGTTCCGCCAGCGCCTTGCCCACCTCCCAGTAGATCCAGTAGCAGGGAAGCACCACGGCCACGACTTCGTGAAAGGGACGGGCGTAGGCCACCGATAACAGGTAACTCGTATAGGCCTGGCAGACGGGCGCCTTGGGCGTCGCCCACACTTGTTCCGCCGATAGCCCAAAGACGTCGAAGAAGTTCTCCTGCATGGCCCGTTCTTCCACGAGGCATCCCTTGGCGTGTTCGTTGAAGAGGATGATGGTTTCTTCATCCGGCGCCTTGACCGCGGCAAGGCTCAGCGCCCGGGCATATTCCTTGAGGTAAAGCGCGTCCTGGACGGTATAGAATTCGAAGGCCGCGCGGTCGAGGTTGCCCGAGGTCAGTCCCGTAATGAAGGGATGGACCAGGATCGCATCGTAAATGGACGCTGTCTCCGACCACATGAGATCTGTGATGTGCGTGTTGGCCGTGGTGGTGGTCATCCGGTCATCACACTCTGGTCGGCGACCCGCACATGAGCCGTGTAGTCATCGCACCGAAAGTAGGCGCCGTCCAGGTTGTCGGTTTCGGTGGTCACTTTGGCGGTGACCCAGTGCGTCGCGTAGCCGCGCCGCCAGCGATTCGAGGAGTTGCTCCGGGACGAGTGCAGGGTCTCCGAATGGTGGAAGACCACGCCGCCCTTGCACACCGGCGCGGCGGCCTCATTCTCCCACTCGATCAGGTCGTCCGGAGGGGCAAGGTTGTAAGGCTGACCGGGAACCTCCACGTGATCGATGATCCCCTTCTTGTGTGAACCGGAAATGTAACGGAGGCAGCCGTTCTCCTCGTCCACGTCGTCGAGGGCGATCCAGGCCGTGATCACGTGGTCTCCCGGCGTGCACCGGAAGTAGAAGTTGTCCTGATGGTAAGGCTTCTCCGACCCGAACCGCGGCGGTTTCATAAAGAGTTGGTCGCTCTTGAGCAGAGGTACTTCACCGGTAATCCGACGGAGAATGTCTCGAAGCCGGATGTCCAGGGCGAAGTTTCGGAACACCGTGTGACGCAGGTAGGGGCTATCGATCTTTCGCGGCGCGGTTTCTCCCGATTCGGAGACGTCCAGTGAGTACCCCGCCATGGTTTCATGCTCGGTAATGTTTTCGCCGATTTCCAGGGCGAGCCGGGCCACCTCGTCGGATTCTTCCGCGGTGTAGACGCCCTCTACCACCACCCATCCCCGGTCGTGGAACTGTCTGACCTGGTCTTCGCTGATCATTCTGTCATCCACTCCGCAGTGTATCCAGGTTTTGCTGCAGGACGCGCAAGCCGTAGCCCATGGGCGTACCGACGTTGATGTAGCGGTATCCCCACTCGATTTTCTCCTGTATATCCTGTACGTCGTCCAGCGTCGTCCCCGCCATGATCCCGGTGCCTTCCAGGCGCTTTGGCACGTCGCGGAGGACAGATTGCACCTCGGGGGAATCGTTCTGCGTTATCACGCCCAGCGTGGCGGAAAGATCGGTGGGACCGACGAAGAGCACGTCGATGCCTCGGACCTGCGCGATATCGTCGAGGTTGTCGTAGGCTTCCTTGCTCTCGATCTGGAGCACGAGCACGGTCTCTTCGTTGGCCGTTCGGATTACCTCGTTGAAATCCAGGTCCGCCAGCATCGCCCAGTACGGGGATATGCCCCGCTGCCCCTCGGGAGCGTAACGGGCATACCGGACGGCCCTTTCCGCCTCTTCGACCGTATTGACCTGGGGGACCATGACCGCCACGGCCCCGATGTCATAGGCCTTCTTGATCAGCGCGGGATCATTCGAGGCGACGCGGATCATGGGTGCGACGCCCCGCTGCCGGGCGATCACCGGAACCATGTCGAGGTCTTCTATGCCGAAGGAGGAATGCTCGGTATCGATCCACATGAAATCGATATCGGCACCGGAGACGGCCGCGGCGGTGAACGAGGTAGGCGCGGGCAGCACCGTGCCCAGCAGCAGGGCGCCCTCACGGATGCGCTGCTTTAACGGGTTGGGATACTTCATCTGGTTTGGTTGCCCTTCTATAGCATGCTGCCGGTGGTTGGCTATCCGCCTACAAAGCGCTTCTTTCGCGCTTGAAGGCGGAAATGAAGGCCTCGTTCTCCTGAGGCAGGCCGACGGAAATCCGCATGAAGCCTTCCATGTCGAAGGCCTGGCGGACGCGGACCTTCTTTTCCCAGAGACGCTCGATCAGCGTGTCCACGTTGGAACCGACTTCGACGGTTACGAAGATCGTCTGTGTACGCATCGGGCTGTAACCCATGGCTTCCAGTTCTTCGTAAAGATACGCCTTGCCTTCCCGCGTGAGTTCCGCCGAACGCCGCACGTGTTCCTGGTCCCCTAGGGCCGCTATGGCCGCGACGGTCGAGAGGGTGTTCTTGTTGAGCATACCAATACTGAACCGCTGCATGCGTTCCAGGAGCGAAGGGTGGGCGACGCCGTAACCGACCCGCATGCCGCCCAGGCCGTAGGCCTTCGAGAAGGTTCGGGAGATCAGCAGGTTTTCGACGTCCTTTGTCAGGGAGACCATGGACGGGTAGTCCGGGTCGTCCACGAACTGGATATAGGCTTCGTCCACGCAGACGATGACGTGTCCGGGCATGGCCCGAATCGTCCGTTCAAGTTCACCCGGGTCGAGGATCTGCCCCGTGGGATTGTTGGGATTGCAGATGCTGACGATCCGCGTCTGTTCGTCGACCGCCGCGGCCAGGGCCGCCAGATCCATCTGCCAGTCTCCGGTCAACGGCACCTTCTTGACGACCTGTCCGAGTTCCTCGGTCGTCCTCGGTATGGAACGATAGGATGGAAAGGCCGTAACCGTGTTCCCCGGCTGATTCCAGAAAGCCGCCAGCGTCGCCGTCAACAGTATTTCGGAAGATCCGACGCCCAGGACCACGTATTCCGGATCGACGCCATGATGCGCGGCCAGGGCTTCTTCGAGTTCGTTGTGCATGGTATACCGGTTCATGCCGAACATTTTTTGAGCTACCGCCTCGATGGCCCTGCGGGACGCGCCGAGGGGATTCTCGTTGATACTGAGCTGCACCAGCAGCGGATCATCGAGACCTACGCCGTTTACCGGTTGCATCTGGGGTTCGTTGACCATCTGGGCCGCCGCTTCCCATACCGGTGTGCCGATCAGCGAAACACCCGCGCCGCCCAGGACGGTGTTACGCAGGAAATTACGCCGGTCCATTTCGTGTATATCAGCCATGATGACCTCCATCTTCGATGGCAGTTTTTGGGGGATTTGACCTCGCTGGAAATAAGCGGCCACGGTGGGGTATTGTCAAAGACTCTTTTGACCTTGAAACCTCGTCACACATCGGATACAATGAGTGTTCCCTAAAAGTACATCCAGAGTTCACGCTGAACGGACCGGACGTGATGTCCGCTGTGCATTAGCACAGAATAGAAACATACCACGAGGAGTAACCATGTACTCGCTGGACTATCAGGATTTCGACCGGGATATATGGGAAGACGAACTGGCCGGTTTCGTGCCGGATACGGTCTACGACATGCACGTCCACATGTGGTCGGAGCGGCACAAGGGACGATTGACCACGGAATCCACGGGCTTGCGTCTGGAAATCGACTACCAGGACCACCTGGACTGGGCGGAGAAGATGTATCCCGGCCGAGATATGCACTACCTGGTCCTCGGCACGCCCATCGTGGGCGGGATCGACGTGGAGGGGCACAACGACTGGATGGCGCAGGAGATGAAGCAGGATCCCGAGTCTGCGATCAACATGATGGTGACGCCCGACATGACGCCCGATTACGTGGCCGCGCAGGTCAGAAAACACGGCTTCCTGGGCCTGAAGCCGTACCGGACCTTCGCGCCGGACCCCACCCATTGCAGGATCTGCGATTTCCTGCCGGAATCCTTCATAGAGGTGGCCGACGACCTGGGTCTCGCTATCACCATGCACCTGTCCAAGCCGGACGGACCGGCGGACGCGGACAATCAGAGGGATCTGGCGTACTACACGAAAAAATATCCACGTGCGCAGTGGATTCTCGCCCATTGCGCACGTGCGTTCAACGCCTTCATGATGGAACGGGGCATTCACTTCCTGACCGGCCTGCCAAACATCTGGTACGACACCTCGGCCGTGAATGACCTCTACACCCACTACCTGCTGATGAAGCACGAGTATCGGTCCCGGGTCATGTTCGGTTCGGACAACATCGTCGCGGGGTGCGCCCGCGGGAAGTATGTTACCTACGGACGCGCGTGGACCTATTACGAGGGGACGACGGAAACCACGCCCCACTGCGATCCGCGGGCGACGCTGGTTATCTACGAGCAGTTGCGGCAGGAGAAGCAGGTGGCGGAGATGCTGGGACTGACGGCCGGCGAAATCGAGGATCACTTCTCCGGCAACGCGAAGCGATTTCTTTCGGAAGTCCGCGCCCGGCAGCAGTGGCGGTAAGGCCAAACCATGAAGCGCTGCCGTTAGTAGCTGGTCGGTGGGCCTTTGAGCGCGGCCTATCCCCTTGAGGGCTCCGACATGCGCAACTTGGCCTTGCGCACTTCCTCCTCGAGGTGGGACTGGTACGCCAGGGGCTGTTCCAGGTGCTTCATGCGATCCGGACCCGCCGTCTGGATCATGGCTTCGCCGTACACGCTTTCGAGCCAGAACCGCGCGCCGGCGGCGATCTCGTTCTTCAGGATTTGCATATCCCGTTCGGCGAAACGGGCCGTGCAGTTGATCGTGAACATCCGGCGCCGGTCGCTACCGCCCCAGGCGCTGTGCTTGGTGTTCTGGTTGAACACGACGATGTCCCCGGGCTGTGTCTCCAGGGCCACGGCCGGCACCTCCCAGCCTTCTATACCCCAGTTCGTCGGAGATTTCCTGATCGAGGATTCAAGGGACTCCGCGTATGCGTCCCCGTACCGTTGACTGCCCGGGATCACCCGCAGCGCCCCTGTTTCCCGGGTCAATGGATCCAGGTAGAAGGCCATCTTGAAGTAAATACGGGGCGGCTTGCCGCGCATCTTGCCGGACCAGTCCGTATCAGAATGCCATCCCGTATCGGCGACGTAGAAATTGCCGTCGCTCCCCAGGTAGACGAAATCGTCCCCGAGCAGGCTGCTGAAGATCCCGTTGACCCTGGGATCGTCCAGCAGGGCGGAGAGAATCGGGTGCTGGTCAATAAACGGTACAATGCAGGACCGGGCAGTACCGTCGTGCTGCTTGCCGTCGTGCCCGCCACCGCGTTCTGTCCACACGGTCTCGAAGGCGTCGATGATCCCGTCGACGCGGTCCTTCAATAACCCGGGGAAACCCAGGAAGCCGAAGGTGTCCATGAACCCCAGTTGCTGTTCGGTCAGTTTCATCGGAGCGTCTCCGTCAAATTGGACCAGCCTGCTTGATCTTTTGCCACCTAACGATTTGTTTGGGAGTATCTGGCTTCTATAATATAGTCCCGCAGGAACCCTTTAAAGCAAATAAAAAACCGGAATCTGAACCCTGCGTTTTCTCCAACGGAAGGAGCGAATCATGAGACGATTTACCCGCACCCCCTATCTCTCCGGACCGAATGATCCGGCATTCCGTGAAATCCGCGGTGTACTCAAACCAGGTGAAACGGTCCAGGTCGAGACATTCGGCGGACACGACCAGGACTACCTTGCCAAGAAAGACCTGCGGGCCGGGGCGGTCATGGACGTGGATCCCTACCGTTTTTCACGCCCGTGCGGTCCCTTCTGCATCGAGGGGATCGAGGCCGGAGACTGGGTGTCCGTGGAGATCCTCGACATGGAAGTCGGCGCCTATGGTTTCTACCGAAACGGCGGCCCTCACTGGGGTAGTCTCCGGCTCATAGCACCGGTACGGGACGGCCTCGTACATTTTCCGCCCGATTTCGTTGTTCCTGTTCGCCCCATGATCGGCGTCGTGCAGCTGGAATCGGTGGCCCACCACCAGATCGACACGGGTGGGAACATGGACTTCAACGCGATCCAGCCGGGCAGCACGGTGCATATCCGTGCGCAGAAACCCGGGGGGCTGCTCTCGCTGGGTGATGTGCACGCGCGCATGGGAGACGGCGAACTGACAGGTACAGGTGTCGAAATCGATTCCACGATCACCATGCGGGTGGATCGCTCACCGGGGTTCCCCTGCAGCAGTCCGGTCGTGGAGAAGACCCGGATCGTGGAGTCGCAGGAAGAATACCTGACCAGCGGCCAGGGTTACAACTGGGAAGAGGCCGTGAAGATCGCCTGGAGCGAAATGAACTCCCTCATAGCGGACCGTTACGACACCACCGTGGAATACGCCAACCTTATCGTCGGGACCATCGCCGACGCCCGTCCGGGATACGCCGCCGGCCTGATGAACCGGCGCGGCAACGTGGACGGGAATGCCTACGTCACCTGTCAACTGGCGGTAACGAAGGAACTGCGTCGAACGGGGACGCCCTACGTGTCCTAAAGGCCCGGCACATCGGTTCACAGGCGCCGAACTCGTCTTTCGTACTACTGCAGGGGAGAAAAGGGAACCGGCGCGAGGATACGGTTTGCCACGTCCGCAACCAGCGGTCCATTAGTTTCGCTGGCGGCCTTGGCCTCGATCCAGGCTGGATCGCTCATGAACGCCGCCCAGGCGCGTTCGCGGTGCGCCGTGTCATCGAAGACCAGCAGGTAGGTGAGTTCATGGTTGCTCGGTCCCACCACGGTCTGCCAGAAACCGACCAGCTTCATGCCGTGTTTCTCGAAGAGGGGTACGGCGTGATGGGTGAACCGGTTCAGGATATCCGGCACACGGCCGGGCATGATTTTGTAGATGCGTTCTTCATAGATCATGAGAATGCCTCCGAAGGGGCCGCCATGCTCCGAGGTCAATCCAGCCCGGCGAGGGACGCGCCCCGCGCAACGGCGTGACCCTGCCGGCGCAGGTATTGTTCAAGGCCAACAAGGAACGGCGTGACGGCCTCGAGGGCGGCGTTATGCCCCATGTGGCCCACGCGGATCGATCGATGCACGTGGTCTCCCAGGCCCAGGCCGACATGCATGCCGTACTCGGCCTTCATGAAATCGGAGAAAGCGACTGGTTTGAACCAGTCTTCCGACAGGATGACCGTCATATTGACACACGCGGCCCGTTCCTCGGCCATGACAGTCAGTCCCATGGCGCGGACCCCTTCACGCACCACGCGGGCTACCCGTCTGTGGCGGGACCAGGTGGCCTCGAGCCCTTCTTCCTCCAGAATGAAATCCGTGCTTTTTAACAGGGCGGTGAAATTGTTGACCGGCATGGTGCCGGGATGGGGATGGACGTCGGCCTGCGTTTCGGCGAAATGCCGCAAATTCTGTAGATCGGTCATGAATCCACGGGGCTCTCGCCGGTCTTTCATGGCGTCCCACGCCCGGTCGCTCACAGCCACGAGGGCCAGGCCCGGCGGCGCGCCCAGGGCCTTCTGGGAGGCGCAGGTCGTGATGTCGATGTCCCAGGCATCCATCAGGTATTGCTCACCGCCCAGGGACGCTATGGAATCCACCAGTACGAGCATCCCGTGCTCCCGGGCGGCTGCAGCCAGTTCCCTCACCGGGTTGGCCAGACCAGTCGATGTCTCCCCGTGCACCATGAAGACCGCCTTGAGCCTGGGGTTGTCCGCCGCCGCCGCGTGGATATCCGACGCTTCGAAGGGAATCCCCCAGGGTTTCTTCGACACCACCGAATCGAGCCCGAACGCCCGGGCGAGATCGTCCAGGCGCTGGCCGAACAGTCCGTTGTCGAGCGTCAGGATCCGGTCGCCTGGATTGAAAAGGCTGTTCATGGCCACGTCGTTGGCCGTGTGTCCCGATCCCACGAGTATAAAAACCTCTCCTTCCGTCCCGATTACACGCTGCAGATTGGAAACGGTCTTCCGCCAGATTTCCACCCAGCGGTCCCCGTAATGGGCGGTGAGGGGATCGCTCATATGGGCCAGCACGTCAGGACTGATTTCGACGGGACCGGGTATCATCAATCGGTAGTGTTTACGCATGAAGGGCACCTATTGATGGGTATTGAACGTGAGTCGGATCCGTTGTCTTGCTCGCTCGGAACATCGTTCGAATATACGGAGACCATGCGGCTGGATCAACAGAGAAAAACTGAAGACACGGCGGCCCGCGGGCGTATTTAATCTAAGTAGTCTTTCTTTAAGGATGTATGGTGCATATATGCCTTGACTTGCCATTAACCCTCGCCTTTATTGCCTGTGCCGGTTCCAACGCACAGACGTGGGATCCGCCTGATTAACGAGGGGTATGCCTTCAGTACCCGTTCGATCCATGAACAACACGGCGTTGTCATTGTCGGAACAAGGATACGGTAAATGTTGCATCGAATGAAAATCCTGGTCGCGGTGTGTGGCCTGTTTCTGTCATCCATAGCGGTTCACGATGCAGAAGCGGCGTCTCGCAAGCCGGTCGTTGGTAAAAAGGGCATGGCGGTGGCCGTGGAACCCATGGCCACGAAAATCGCCGCGGATATTCTTAAGAACGGCGGAAACGCCGTCGACGCCGCCGTGGCGCTGGGACTGGCCCTGGCGGTTACCCATCCCTCCGCCGGGAATATCGGCGGCGGTGGATTCATGGTCATTCGCATGGCCGACGGCACGGCCGTGGCGGTAGACTATAGGGAAAAAGCGCCGGGAAAAGCGCATGCCGGGATGTACCTGGACGAGCAAGGAAACCGCGCGGTGAACCCCGCCATTTCCTTTACCCGTTCTGACGGTTCGACCTTCCATCCCCCAACCAACCGCATACATCACCTGGCGATCGGCGTGCCGGGAACAGTCGCCGGATTTGCCCTGGCCCTGGAGAAATACGGCTCCATGTCCATGGTGGAAGTCATCCAGCCCGCCATCGATCTCGCGGAACAGGGCTTTATACTGACAGAGCGCATCGCCCGGGGATTAAACAGCCGCACAGCCATCTTCAACCAGATCCCCGCGAGCAAGAAGGCCATGCTCCGGGCGGACGGAGAGGATTGGCAGGCAGGCGATCGTTGGATACAGAAAGACCTGGCGGAAACCCTGAAGCTTATCGCCAGGGACGGCCACGACGGGTTCTACAAGGGCAGAACCGCCGAATTGATCGAAAAGGACATGGAGGCTGGGGGCGGGATGATAGACCGCACCGACCTCGCGAACTACCAGGCGATCATCCGGGAACCCGTTCGCACCACCTACAGGGATGAATACGAGATCATATCCATGCCCCCGCCGAGTTCGGGCGGCATTACCATGTCGTTGATGGTCAACATACTCGAAGGCTACGACCTGGGCCGGATGGGGCATAATTCATCCAACACCCTTCACGTCATGACCGAGGCAATGCGCCGAGCCTACGCTGACCGGGCCCGGCACCTTGGCGACGCGGACTTCGTCGAGATTCCGGAACATCTCACGACGAAGGAATACGCGGCCAAGCTACGGTCCACTATCGATCCCTTCTACGCCACGCCGAGCGAAGAGGTGGGACCGGAATTGACCTTGCCCGCGGAAAGTAACCAGACCACCCATTACTCCGTCGCCGACCAGTGGGGCAACGCCGTTTCGAACACCTACACGCTGGAAGGCGGATACGGGTCCCATATAGTCATCGCGGGCACGGGCATGATCACCAACAACGAGATGGGCGACTTCAATCCGCAGCCGGGAATAACCAGATCTACCGGACAGATTGGTACGGAGCCGAATCTCATCGAACCGAACAAACGCATGTTGAGCTCTATGTCCCCGACCATCGTCACGCGGAACGGCGACCTGTACCTGGTGGTGGGCAGTCCCGGGGGACGCACGATCATCAATACGACAATGCAGTTGATCCTGAACGTCATCGACCATGGCATGAATATCCAGGAAGCAGTCGACGCACCGCGAATCCACCACCAGTGGTTCCCGGACCGTCTCAGAGCCGAGAACGGAGTGGGACGCGAGACTGCGGAAGCTTTGCAGGCCAAGGGTCATGAACTAAGCAGCCGGGGTTTCGGGGGCGGATCCTACCGCCAGGGGGACGGCCACAGTATCATGGTGGACCCCGATACCGGCTACCGCCTGGGGGCGCCGGACCCCCGGATCGAGGGCGCTGCATTCGGTCATTAGGCGAACCCGCTGGATTTTCCCGATAGGGAGTTCCGCGTTTCGCTGCTGGAGTAAGCAAATTGAAGTTGTACGACCGTGACGCCGCGCAGGAACTGCGTCACCAGCTGGGCAGGTTCACCCGAGCACCGGTGGCCCACCTGCCCACTCCGCTACAGGATTGTCCTCGCCTTAAGCAAGCCCTCGAGGGTCCACGGATCCTCATTAAACGCGACGACATGACCGGGCTGGCCATGGGTGGAAACAAGGCCCGCCAGTTCACCTACTCCCTGGGTCCCGCCTTGGATAACGGGTGCGATTACCTGATCCACGGCTCCGATTCCCAGTCCAACCAATCCGCGCAGACCGCCGCCGCCGCCGCCCGGCTGGGCATGAAGTCCGTCGTGGTCATTCCGCGGGACCATCGATCCTATCCTGTTTCCGGCAACCTGCTGCTCAACCATCTCATAGCGGACCAGATCAGGTACGTCTTCCCGCTGACCGTGAAGGATGAAGTGGAAAAGCAGATCGATGAATTGAAAGCAAAAGGATCAAGACCCTACGACACGAGCCGGGACGGTGCGATCCTTCGCGCCGTGGCCTACGTGGACGCCACCCTGGAACTGTGCGAGCAGCTCGCACAGCGGGGTATCGCGCCCCGGGCCATCTATACGAGTTCCATGACCTATACCATCGTCGGGCTGGTGGTCGGACTGCGCGCCGTTTCCGCCTGCTTCAAGGCCGTCGGGCTCAACTACTGGGTAGGGGACGACCGGGAAATGCAGGAACGCCTCGCACCCGTGGCCAACGAATGCGCCTCGGTCATCGGACTGAAACACACTTTCACGCCGGACGATTTCGATGTCACGTGCCAGTACGCCAAACCGGATTTCGGCGAACCGTCGCGGACCAGCCTCGAAACCATGCGCCTTGTAGCGCAGACCGAGGGCATCGTACTCGACCCGGTATACACGGCCAAGGCCATGGACGGCCTGGTCAACCACATAAGGGAAGGGCGATTCCAGACAGACGACACCGTCGTCTTCCTGCATACGGGAGGAACGCCCGCAATTTTTGCCTACGGAGACGAGCTCTTCGGCTGAGCCGCTCCTGTTGGATTTTCCAACGCATCCAAGAGAGGTAACCCATATTTTGTTACGCAGATCATCCAGGAAAGCAAGCGACAAGAAAGAAAGCGAAGGCCCGACAAGACGGATAGCCAGGGAGCGGGTTCACCACGTATTCGGCCCGAACGTCTCTCCGGCCATCACCGTCAACCGCGGCGAGACCATCGTCGTGGAAACACAGGATTGTTACCGGGGTCTTCTCACGGAAGAACCCGAAACGCATCGTAACTTCGAACAATCCGGCGGCATACCGGTAACCGGTCCCATTTACGTGGAAGAAGCCCACATCGGCGACGTCCTGTCCATACAGGTGAAGCAGATCACACCGGCGGGTACCGGCGTGTTCGCAGTGCGGCCGGAAACGGGCGTCCCCGGGCAGGAGATCCAGGATACGAAAGTACGTATACTGGAAGTGAACGACAAACAGGTCCAGCTGGATGACCGGCTGAATCTACCGGTACACCCGGTGATAGGAATCATGGGCGTGGCCGCCAAGCACGGGGAGATCGATTCCGTTTACCCGGGCAGGCACGGCGGAAACATGGACACCCTGGAAATCACGACCGGTTCCAAGATCTTCCTGCCCGTACAGGTCAATGGCGCCCTGCTGTCGCTGGGAGATGTCAAGGCCTGCGTGGGCGACGGCCAGATCGCCGGTTCGGGCGTGGAAGTCGAGGCGGAGGTCACCGTGAGAGTGGACACGCTGCCGGGCGGCCGGTTTTCCTGGCCCCGGGTCGAATCGAAGGGCGAATGGGTTACCATCACGTCCGCGTCCACGGTCGACCAGGCTGCGCGCCTGGCAATCACCGAGATGGTGAAATGGATCTCACAGGACAAGGGACTTGATTTCGATACGGCCTACGCGCTGGTCAGTCTTGGCGGCGGACTCCACGTCAGCCAGTGGGGAAATCCGCTCATTACCGCGCGCATGGTGTTTCCAAAGCGGTTGATCAGCAAGATCAAATCGCAACCTACCGCTTCCGGCCAGCTCAATTTCCGTTCTCTGCCCCCCGCGGCCAACGGCGACACCGGTGGCGAGACCGTGGCGGCCGAAGCCGAACAACCCGCATCCCGGTCATCCCGAAAATCCGGCTCGAGCCGGTCGCAGCGCTCATCGGGCAGGTCCCGGCAGACGGGGAGCCGGAGAGGTACGCGCCAACGGTCGAACGGCGCCGCGGACCCCGCCAGCGACGACGGCACCGTGAAAGAGGCGGCCCAGGAGAACAGCGACGCAAAGGAAAGCCGGGTCACCGCGAATGGTAAAGGACAAGAGAACAAGGCAGGCAGGAACGGCAAAGGCAAGGATAAGGCCGTGCAGCAGGACAAGTTGCCCGAGCAGGGAGAACCGACCGCCGTCCAACCTGAAACCGCTCCCGCGGCAAGGGTAGAACCCGATGCCGTGACTACGCCGTCGGCCGACCCGTCAAGTGCTAAGGATGTACGCAAGGACGATTTGAAAACCGAAAACGCCAAACCGGTAGAAGAGGTCCGCAAGCCCACCTACGGGAGAAGGCAGCGTACGGTCCGCAGGACCTAGAGCCACTGACTGGCACTGGGTCGCGTATCCTGGGACGGCTGACTCACGCCGTCCTGGAGCCGGGGCGCCGCAGCAGGACAGGTTCGTCTTTCAGCGGCGCTTCGTCTCCACTTCTATCTGGAATTCGGTCTCGAAGGCCGTGGTGAAATCGTATACCTCGTCGAAATCCTCGATGGCGTCCTCTTCGGTTTTTCGAAGTAGTCCCTCGTTGACGAGATTGAAGACGATATCGCCGAAGTGGCGGGTTTTCGTGATGTTCCACTCTTCGAAAACCAGTCTCACCGATATGCCGAACCGCTCGATGGCGAAGTCCCGGATGCCCAGGGACAGTTCCTTCCCCGTGATATGCCTTCGGGCGGATAGTTTCCCCACCGTATACGAAACGGCTTCCATGACGAAAAGGTAGGCCCGCCGTGGAAAGCGGCCGTCCTTTTCCAGGATGCTGTCCAGTACTTCCTGGGGATCCTGTTCTTCCGACACGTCACACTCTCCGCGCTTGCCTGAAGTCGATGAACGCCAACCCGGTCACCAGGTCTGGACGGGATGCCCGGCCTGTGGAAACCACTGGGTATCCGCCACGTAGGACAGGAATACGCCGAGCACGAAGGCGACCAGCATGCCCATTGCGGCCGGTATGGCCTTTCGGTAAAGCTGGATGCCTCCCAGCCTAAGTAACAGGGCCTTAACGAGCCACACTACGAAAACCGAGAAGACGGAACTGGCCATGCCGGGCGTCAATACTACGGTGAATCCTATGGGATGCAATGCCCACCAGGAAAACCGATGATGGGCCTGGATGAGCAGCGTAGTAATCACGCCGCCGATGGCCATAAACCAGAATTCCGCACCCGTAATCGCCTGCTCGTTGTTGATCCATTTCACGAGATTGTCGTAGGGCAGCTTGCTCCCCGTGTTGAAGGCGGGCTCTAGAAAGTTCGACGCCCCGCTGTGTGTATATCCCAGGTACACGGTGTACGCCACCGCCACGATGATGCTGAGGGCGAGCACCCCGGTGATCGCACGGAACGCCCCCTTTCCCGTTCCCCCCATTTCATCGTCCACCTTGGCGATGTGTCCCATGGAACACATACCGAGGGTCCGCCAGTTGCGTGCATAGGCGTTGCCGATGGCCAGGTTGGTCAGGTCCTGTGTACCAATGCTGCCGGATCCGATGACGGCCACGGTGAAATCATGGGTTTCGAAGGGCAGGTCCAGGAACACGATGCCCGTTTCCGCCACGATGCGGGTCACACCAACGAACATGATCAACAACGACCCCATCATGAAGGCAATGATGCCAAGGGACATCCCCGAAGCGTACAGCCAGCAGACGATATACGTTACGCCCCCAAGCACGCCCAGCATGGCCATGCGATAGGAGAAGAACTCCTTCGAATCGTCCACATGGGGGGCTCTTCCAATCGCCTTCATGAACACGTTCTTCAGATGGCGCCGCGCGGCCCACAGGGCGAAAAGGGAGAAGATGAGAAACCCCCCGGAATGCTGCGATTTGACGACCGCGAAGGCCTGGGGCACGCCAAGCCGGATCATGATGCCCTGCTGAATGGTCATAAGGACGAAGAAAATCCAGATGCTGAACAGGACATTCAGATTGGTAAAATAGCCGACCCCGGCTACCAGAAAATTGAACTTTACGGGTATGGCGGGAAAGGACCTGGCCAGGACAAAGTTGAAATTGTGCATGGGGCCTATGGGGATTGGCCCGACCCAGTTGAAGAAGCTGATGATGTTCCAGAGGAAGATGAACAGCGTTATGCCGAAGGCGTACCAGAACAGTTTCGACTGCATCACGGCGGGAAGGGCCCGGCGTCCCGTCCCTTCCTCGATCAGGATCAACGGGATCTGCGCCAGCGGAAAGGTCAGCCTTTCGTGTTCCACCCACTGCTTGCGCAGCATGACCATGGCCGATGCGCCGACGACGAAGATCGCGAGAAAAAAGGTGATCCACCAGAAGAGAGGTATCGACCAGGTGTTGCGCAACAGCCCAAGGATAGAGGGACTGCTTTCCGGTACACCCTCGAAAAACCAGGATATGGCCCGGTGCTCGTTGGAAATGATGAGCCATGAGGGCAGGTACTTGAAGAATAGTTCCGCCCACTGGTTCTCCGTTGTTGCATAGTAGTGAGGCGCGGTGATGGCCGAAATCCAGTAGGAACTGAAGGGCCAGGCGGGAATGGTCGAAGCCGTGAAGACCAGGAAAAAAACGACGATGAGTTCATACCGGTTCAGGACCCAGGCCGGCCAGAAGAACTTCATCAGGGGATTGAAGACCAGCAGGACCAGCATGAAGGGGAACAGCGCGGCGACGGGTAGATGGGTCAGGCTGATATAGGAGGACCCGGTGACATACGCCGCGTGGATCGTCCATATATTCAGGAGGACGGACATGACGACACCGATAAACAGTGCCTTTTTTGTCATACCCGACTTGAGGGTCGCCCTGGATCCTCCGCTTTCATCTCTACCGGTCTGCGGGGATGTCGTGCTGGAAAGGGACATGGAAACTTCGATTTCCTATGGCGTTCCGTCGTTGCGGCGGACGGATCCGATTCACGGCCACTCGAAGGCCGCGCGGCCTAATCCCAGGTGTTCAACCCTTTCCGGCCGAATGCCGGAAGGAGTACAAAGTGGTCTTCCGTTTCCTTCATCCTGTGCAAAAGGAGGTCATGGTGCCGTATGATCTCCTCCCGGTACGCGGGATCGTCCAGGAGATTCCGCTGTTCCCAGGGATCATTCGCCAGGTCGAAAAACTGCCATGGACCGCCGCCGTGGTTGTCTCCGCGAACGGTGTACTTGTACCGGGCGGTCCGGAATCCGCGCCACACCCACTCGTAGAAGGCCATGCCCTGACGCAGTTCAGCTACGAATTCGAGCATCACCCCTTCCCTTTTCAAATGATCGGCGCCGCCATGTATAAGCGGGGTGAGGTCGGTTCCCGGCAGGTCGTCTCTCGGCTTCACTCCAGCCAGTCCCAGGATGGTGGGGAATAGATCCTCGGTGCAGACCGGATCCTGGATCGTGTCGCCGGCCCGCTCCGGACACCTGGGATCCGCCACGATGAGGGGAATGCCCGTCGACTCCTCGTAAGGCCACTGCTTTCCCCGAAGTCCATGGGCGCCGCCGAGTTCGCCGTGATCAGAAAGAAACAGGACAACGGTGTCACCCTGGAGTCCGGTCCGTAACAGGAAAGCGCCAAGTCGCCCCATGTTCCAGTCCAGGTTCTCCACCATGGCGTAGTAACGCTTCCGGTTGAGCATGATCCGTTCCAATTCCCCGGTTTCGGCAGCCTCGACGTTGGGAGGCAGTACGATGTCCATCGCCTCCCAGGTGCGTTGAAGGGTCTCCGGCGCCTCGAATGGATCGTGGGGCGGCTCGACGGAGATCACCATGCAGAAGGGACGGGATGGATCCCGGTATTCCAGGTTGTCCATGGCCAGGTCGAAAAGCCCGTCGGTCTGGTACCCTTCAATCGGTCGCGGCGTCGGGTCGTCGTCCTCGAAATAAAACGTATCGAAGGGACCGTTCCTGAGCTCGAAACCCAGCCATTTCTCCCAGCGGCCCCGGTAGGCTTTCTTTACGGGCGTCCGCCCGCACTGGCGGGCCGACCCCATGCGGCCGTGACCGCCGTCCAGGTGCCATTTCCCCGTGTATATCGTCTCGTACCCCGCCTCGTTGAATTCGTCCGCAAGGGTCCGCTCAGCAGGAGACATCCTGTATTCGATCCCCGGGACCTTCCGGTCATGGGCGTACAGGCCCGTCATGAAGGAAAAGCGGAAGGGGACGCAGATGGGGCAGGTCGAACTGGCGTTTTCGAAGCGCACGCCCCGGTCGGCGAGGGCGTCTACGTGGGGCGTAACGATGTTGGGATCGCCGTAGGTGGACAGGGCCTGGCGACGCAGCTGGTCACTCAGCACGATCAGAATATTGGGCGTTGAAACGGCCTTCATCCAGGTTACCTCGTCCTGTCTCCGCGGGATGAATCAGTCTTAAATGGACCCGGCCGGCGCCTGGTGTGATGGCCGGGGTAATTGGGTTGTGTATCGCCGGGTGGCGTACTATATTGCCGGTCAAGAGAGTAACGAATCACCAACCACAAATCAACTGGATTTCCCATCGGCAACCGGTGCTTCCCCATGAGCAAACCCGATGACCTGGATATCTACCTCTTCGACCTGCAGGGCTTCATCCACATGAAGCAGGCCCTGACCGGGGCAGAGGTGACTGAACTGAACGCCTGCCTGGACGAAATCCCGCCCCTGTCTCCCGGCGAATGGCACGGTTGCGTCCATGCCCATACCTATGGCACCGTGGACGGACTGAACCTGCAACAGATTTACGAGGCGGGCGCTCCCTTTGAAGCCCTGATCGATCATCCATCCTGGATCGATAAGCTAAAGCACTTCGTGGGCGGGGAAGGGACGTTCGACTACAGCCACGGACCGCTGTTCATCGACGAAAACCTCGCCAATTTCCGGGAACCGGGCGAAGCGATCGGACTGCATTCCGGGGGATTCCCCCGGATCATGCGCAATGGATTCCGCTACGATGGCGGCCGGTTCATGTGCGGACAGATCAACGTGCTGATCGCCCTGACCGACATCGGTCCGGGGGACGGCGCCACCATGGTCATTCCCGGTAGCCACAAGTCCAACTTCATCCATCCCGAATACGCCCGCCACGCCATGAAGCCGAAGGGGGCCTCCGTGGAAGGCATCTCCGCTTCCGTCGAATTGTTCATGGAAGCCGGCGACGCCCTACTGTTCGTGGATGGCATTTCCCACGGTTCGGCCACCCGCCGAAACGCGGGAACGCGGCGTATCGTGGTCTACCGGTACGGACCGTCCTGGGGCAACTTCCGCCACGGGTACCAACCGTCACCCGAATTGCTGGACCGCCTGACCCCCGATCGCAGGAAGATCGTCTCTCCCCAACACGCCGCGCCTTCCGGGGCGCCTTACGGCAGTACTGCATCAGGTCAGGGCGGGAAGTGAAACCGGCGGTCCAGCCGCCGTCTGAGCTCTCCTACCGTTTCCGGCCGGTCCGCCGCCACGTTTTCCTTTTCTTCAGGATCATTCTTCAGGTCGTATAGTTCCGTCTCGCCCGTCTCGTGGGAGATCAGCTTGTATTCCGCCGTACGGACCAGCCTGAACTGACGCAGCGCGCTGGCTCCTTCCTCCCGGTGGGTAGACCGTTCCCCGGTGAGCACGGCGCCGAAGTCCATCGCGTCGAGGCCGTCCTGGGCCGGCAGTCCAGCCAGGGCGCACAGGGTGGGGTTGACGTCGATCAGTTCCACAAGGGCGTCGGAGGTTTGTCCACCCGGTATGCCCGGTCCGGCGGCGATCAGGGGCACACGCAGGGCCGCCTCGTAGGGCAGGGACTTGGTGTACATGCCGTGATCGCCCAGCATCTCCCCGTGGTCGCTGGCAAATACGACGTAGGTATCGTCCCCCATGCCTCGACGTTCTACGGCCTCGATGATCCGGCCCACCTGGTCGTCGATGAGTTCAGTGGCGGCGCAGTACTGGCGACGGGTGACCGCGACCTCATCGTCGGACAGGTCGCGACGCCGCGCGTTGACCCAGTCCGGTTTCCCTTCTCTCGCGCTGCGCACGGCAGGCGGCACCTCCGCGTCCCGGTAGCGGTCGGCGTAAGCCGCGGGTGGATCGAAGGGGTCGTGGGGACCTACGAAACTCACAAACAGGTGCCAGGGGTAGTCGTCCGGCACGGCTTCGATCCAATCGACGGCGCGACGTCCGATGTAAATGTCCTCGAAGGCCTCGAGGGGCAGGACCGAGTCGTGGGACGCGCCTTCGATCCATCCCTTCGCTCCCCGCGCCGCGTAGTCCGCCCAAAAGCCTTCGAAGAGCCCCTGATCCCGCAGCCAGAATCCGTACGGTCCCCGGGGTTCGTCCGCCATGCCGGCGTGCATCTTGCCCTCGCACTCCACGGGATGGGTAAATCCCCATCCGAATACCCGGGGACGGTCGCCGTGAAGGCCGTTGTAGGAATCCGGCTTGGCGAGGTCGAGTTTACCCACGCAGCCTACGCGGTACCCCGCATCCCGCAGGCGGGCGTAATAGGGCGTGACGTGCCGGGGAAGGTAGCAATTGTTGTCCAGGCAACCCAGCCGCGCGGGCTGGTATCCGCTGGCCAGGCCGATGCGCGCGGGCGCGCAGACCGGGGCGTTGGTGATGCATTGCGTGAAGCGGATCCCGCGTTGCGAGAGCCGGTCCAGGTTTGGTGTATTCAAGAATGACGCCCCCGCCGAGGACAGGTAGTCGTGGCGGTGCTGGTCGTCCATGATGAACAACAGGTTGGGGCGTTTGGTACCTGTCATGGTTTAGCCTCGCATGTGTTTCGGGTTATCCCGATCGTTCTTCCATGTTCTCGGGCAGGTTTCAGTTGATGAAGGATTCGAACTGGTGGGGCGTGGCCGGAAACCAGAGGCTGTCCACCAGGAACGAAAGCGCCATACCCACGACGTAGCCCACCAGGATGCCGAGGAAGAGGGGTTGCACCTTGCGGTACAGCGCTCCCCCGCCCAGGCGCAGCAGGATCACCTGGATGAGCCAGGCCAGCAGGAACGGCAGGAACATGAACCGGACGGTGTCCGCGGCCACGGCGACGAGTCCGATGGGATGCAGCGGCCACCAGAGAAAGAGGAAGCGCCCCAGGATCATCAGCATGTACAGGGCGACGCCGTTGCCGAAAAATACCAGTTCAAGTCCCGAAACACTACTCGCGCTGCTGTTCCACTGCATGATGGTATTGTAGAAGAACGGCACGAGATCGCCGGGCTTGGATAGCAGGTTGTCGGCGCCCACGGCGTAACCCGCGCTGATGTAATAATACAGCGAAGCGACGACGCTCACGGCGAAGGACAGGCAGATCCACAGGAAGAGGTGCCGGGTGGCCGGCTGCATCCAGCGCTGGAGATACGCGGTGTGGGACAGCCCGATCATCGTGAAAGTCCGCCAGTTCCGCGCAAAGGCGTTCGTCATGCCCAGGGCGGTGATGGTGGAAGAGTTGAGGTTGTCGGCGCCGATGATGCCCGCGGTAAACACGTTGGCGTTCACC
The DNA here is from genome assembly GCA_965262815.1 of bacterium. GTDB lineage: Bacteria > JAAXHH01 > JAAXHH01 > JAAXHH01 > JAAXHH01 > JAAXHH01. Next base: position 2,929,189 of record OZ253560.1, read on the forward strand.
GGCAGGTCCATGGCGACGAGGCCCGCCTCGGCGACGATCCTGGCCATGCCGAGGTATACGATGAAGAGGACGGCGAGCAGGGCCAGGCTGACCGGCAGCGACATGCCGATGCTGTAGAGCCAGCCCAGCAGGTAGATCAATCCGAAGATCATTCCGAACACCGCTGTTCGGTAGGAGAAGAACTCCTCCCGGTCATCCACCGCCGGATCCTTACGGAACGCCCGCCTGCCCACGGCGGCCAGGTGATGCCGGGCCATCCAAAGTCCCCAAACCACCAGGGCGATCAGCGCGCCGATGGACTGCGTGCCCACCAGGCCGGTGGGTGACATCGTCGTTGCCGCCGTAACCCCGAGCATGTTCAGTACGCCGCGTTGCAGCGTCGTGAGCAGGAGGAAGAAGCAAAGGCTGAACAGGATCTCGGCATTGACAAAAAAGGCGAAACAGAGCACGAAGACATTCAGACGGATGGGAAGATCGGGGATCGACGGGTGCACCTTCACGTACACCAGGTCCGGTCCCATGATGGGAATCGGTGAAACAAAGCCCCAGTAGGAAACGATATTCCAAAGCACGACGGCCAGCGACAGGACGACGCCGATCCGGAAGGCGTTCGTGCGGACCATGGGCGGCCTGTCTTCGTCCTTTTGCAATCCCATCAGGTTGAGCGCCACCTCGCCCAGGGGGAAACGCAGCCTTTCGTGGCTGACCCACTGCTTCCTCAGGATGACCACGATGCACGCGCCGGTCCACATGAGGGCGGCAAAACACGACATCCACCACAGCAGGGGCGAGATCCAGGCCATCCACGGGATGTCGTACCCGGGGCCGGCCCCCTCGTAGAAAATCCGTACCGCGTCGGTCTTGTCGCTGATCACCAGCCACGCGGGCAGCGTGTCGAAGAAGGTTTCCGCCCAACGGATTTCGGGACTCGCGTGATAGAAGGGTCCGGTAATGATGGAGACCAGGTACCGTGTCATGCCCCAGTCGGGTACCATCGAACCGATCAGGCCCATGGCGAAAATCACGACCAGTTCGGAGGTTTTCAGGGTGTGCCTGGGCGCCAGGATCTTCAGCAGGACGTGGGGTCCCAGGATCAGCACGAGGAAGGGGATAAGCAGCGCCGAGGGCAGATGGGCGTAGGTGACGTAGTTGTACCCGGCGTGGTCGGCGGCGAACTGTCCCCAGACGGCCACCACGGCGGAAAGCCCTAGACCGATGATCCCGGCCCGCAGGGTTACGGCCGTTGATCCGCGGTTTCGAGGTGGTTCCGGGGAAATGGAATACCTCCGTTCATGTTGCGGCACATTATGTTACTCGATCCAGGGATCCATACGGAACAACTTGCGGCCCAGCGGCGTCAGCATGGCCAGTGCCTCGGAACTCATGGACCGGTCGGGTCCCGGGGCGAGACGGGCCTCTTCGCCCTCCAGGGGATACAGGCGGGTGAAATGGGCGACCCTGGGCACACTTCGGTGATTGGCGCTGGCGGCGTGGGGCATCAGGTGGTGCATGAGCACGAAGTCGCCCGCGTCCCCTTTGACCTCCACCGACGGCGGAAAATCAACGACGTGGGTCCATGTGTCGTTGCGCGATAGTCCTTCCGGTTCGTTGAGCATGACGTCCCTCACCCTGTTCGGCGCGCCGGGAATAACGTGGATGCCGCCGCCGTTTTCTTCGACGTGAGACAGGTAGTAGCATCCGCCGATGCCGATACCGTGGCGCAGGAATGGAGGGTTCAGATCCTCCGGTCCGCCCGGCCGCGCGTCCAGGTGCAGGTTTTGAATGCGCCCTTCGCGCCCTTTATCCCGCAGGGTAATCCCCACAGAGCCGTCTCCCACCCGGATGCAGTCGGTTTCGAGGATTTCGGCCGCGGCCCGGTAGAGCCCTTCGTTTTGAAGCAGGGGAAGCAGCGCCGGACTGTAGAAACTGTGGTTTCCGTCGGTGTGCATGGGTTTGATCCTGCCGCAGTACGCGATATAGTGGTCCGGCAGGGAAAGGTCGCGGGGGATCAAATCAAGAATGGCGTTGCGGGCGGTTTCCACCGTAGCGGCGTCCAGGGTACCCTTCAGCACCAGGTAGCCGTCGGACCAGAATTGCTCCAGTTGTTCGCCGGTCAGGTAACGGGGGGTCTCGTTCATGGAACGCTAATAAACATTTTAGAATTAAAAAATGCGGGTACAAAACTTAAGGGCAGGTGTCTTGTCTCAACAGTTTTTTGTGTTTCGTGGTTTGGTAAACACTCCCGTTAACAACAGATTTAAAGTCAGTATGCAGATTGGTGTCGCCCGAGACTAACAGCTTAACCTTGGCTATCCTGGCCAAGGCGATTATATCAGGGTCGTCAGATTTCAGTTGAGGTAATGATCTTTTATCCTGTTCAACTTCTCTTGCTGGATATTGTTTCAGTTTTCCATTTTCTCTGAATTGATCAAACTGCTTTCTCATCTTGTCGTGTTTTTCCAATTCTTGTTTCAATTTTAATGTCGGTGAGTACACCATCTTACCATTTTTGCTCATCCATTTTCTTACGAGTTCCATATCTTGGTTTTCAGGATTTACATACTCACTAAATTTGTTGGTATCTAAAATAAGACACATAAATGTACTTTCAATTTGTAAAACCTAGTAACCTATCCGATTCATTTATGAAAAAGTTTCTATAGCCAGGTGGAGCACCTATAAGATTGCCTTGTTTGTCGAAACTTATATTGTGAACTCTCACTCGGTTGCCAACAGGTTCTAAGTATATAAGTGAGACATCCTGTGGTGCGATTACACCATTCATGATTTCAATTCGTGCTCTATTTACCATAGCATCACTATGAGTCTCAATCACATATCTGTGCTTCTTGCTTTTAATGGTTTCAATCAACATTGAAGACAGTTCAGCTTGGCCTTTGGGATGTAAATGTACCTCTGGCTGCTGCATTAAGAAAACCGTCTTAGAGTATGCGTTGTAGATTCGGACAAGGATCGGAAGAATTTGACTCACTCCGTATCCCACATCAGTGAAATTTACTTTAGGTCCTTTTACCTTAATCTGTAGTTGATATGGATCGCCAATTGACTTCCCCAGTCTTCTGACATTTACATCGGTAAACAAGCCAGATGATTTTCCAAACTTAATTAAACTGTCTCTTAGTTCACCCCATCTATCCTTATTCGCTCTTGACATATTCATAATCAACATCGGGATGTCGATTCCTTCTGGGTTCTCTTCCTCTTTAAACGGATTGTAGGTGCGTTGAGGTTTAGAGCGCACCGGAGCAAAACTGACTATATCAGGTTGGTCAAACCTACTATTGCTGAAGAACAAGGAACTAGGTTTTATATCGAGTAAATTCGAAATAGCATTTCTGAATTTCTCAAAAACTCTAAAGTTCTTGGGTACTGAATTGATTCTGTCGCCTCTTATAGATCCAAAAGTCCTCGCACTCTCAGATCTAAATAAACCTAACAGTGAGAGATCCAATCTCAGCTCCGTTGCTTCTTTTAAAGTAAATTTCGTGTATCCGCTTTCTTCAGAACAGTCAACAATTTCGAATCCTAAGTTCATGATAGATGAATCATCGTTTTGAATAGATTTCGTTGTATCTGCTTCCCTGTCATCCCTGAAGAAAAACGCCTCTCCTTGCTTAGTAACTATCTTTTGTTCCTTTATTACGGGTTCTGAACCTTCCTCTCTCGCAACCAGAATCAATGTATATTCAACCGGTTCCTTTTTCTTTGAGGCCTGTAGTTCTAACCCAACCAGGAACTGTTTTATTGTCGGATTAGATCTCCTAACTAAATTTGAAAATGCTCCCATTGGGTAAGGATCTACATTGAAGTTTAGACTATAACCTTTCCTACACATGAAATCATAAACTGCTTGCAAGCAACCTAGAACCGTAGTTTTACCAGTACTGTTTTCTCCCACCAAAAATGTAAGTGGGCAGATAACGAACTCCTGTCGACCGGCAAAACATCGAACATCCCTTAAAATGAGTTTTCTTATTTCCATAGCTCCAACTCCGCGTTTTTCTTAAACATAGCCAACATTGTTAGGTTATCCAACGGGTCACACCGCCCAGTATTTCCACAGATCATCGGGGATCTCGTAGCGAAAGGCTTTCTCCAGGTGTCTTTCGTGGTTCCATCGGGCGAATAGGGCGATGCGCGGCATAGTACCCGTGTTTTCCGAACCGTTGTGGGTCAGGTAGGAATGCCACAGCACCAAGTCGCCGGCCTTCGCGGCAAACTCCCGGCCGCCGGTGGCCGGGTTGTCGCAGAATACGTCCCACGAGAAACCTTCGATCTCCAGAAAATTGCCGTCCACCTGCGAAGGATGTTCCAGAAAATACCGGTGGGCCGCAAAGTGGCTTCCCGGCCAGTAGATGAGAGCGCCGCCGCCGGGTTCCACGTCGTACAGGTAGGTTGTCGCGCCGATCATGAAGGGCAGCCAGCGTCCCCCGTAGGCGTCGATATGCCCTGTTTTCGGCATTTGCCATGTACGTTCCAGCTCCGGCCAGCGAATGATGGGAATGCCGTCCCCGGCAACGAAGGTCCCGCCGCTGAACTGGTCCATGATCGCCATCATGTACGGATGGTGCACGAGGGCCGAATCGGGCGGATCATATTCATACCCGTCCAGACCGCTCGTTTCCCTGGGCCAGGTTTCAGGTTCCTCCAGCGAACTGTTCAGATTCCGCCAGATTTGCCGGCGCCAGGCCTCGACGGTCTCTTCGTCGAACACGTTCTCCAGAACCAGGTAGCCGTTCAACTTGAATTGGTTGATCTGCTGGGTGTTCAAGGGTTTCAAATCGGACATTGGGCTATCCTGGAATCCGGGTTTCAGGTCCATGGAACATATGGGGCCGCGGCGCTGCTGTCAAGCCTGCCGCGGATGCCGGATTCCGGTAGCGGGCAAACTTCGATCATGCTTGACAACGTGTCCTTTTCGCCTGTACAATCCCGGTCAGGCATACCGAATTCCACACACCATTCACACTTTTAATTATCGGACTATATACTGATACACAAGGGCTTGTGACATGCAATCGGAGATCAGTCAATGGCTAGCCGTAAGCCGTAAGAAACTTGAAGATGGGTCACTGGATGCGCGGGACCTCGATCGACTGGAAGCCCTGGTGGAAAACCCGCCCCGGCCGAAGACCATGTACCTGACGGCACGGTCGACCAGCATGCGATCCGGGATCGTCGGTTGGGCGGTGTTCGTCCCAGGCGAGTGGCCGGAACTCAGGCTGCCGGGCGACGAGCCGCCTTACGACTCCGTGCTGGAGGCTGTTGCCGACGGATGGCGCGTGGTGCAGTACCCTATCCCCAAGCTTTACGAATACAAGGACCTTGAAAACGACTACGTGGGTTTCGATTTCATACTCGAGAAGTGGAACTGAGGAGGCGATGCGATGGCGGAGATCAGACCGACGATGACCGATGACGACGTGATGGATTTCGTGGCCAAGGGATACGCGGTGCTCGTAGCCATGGTGGATCCCGATTTCAACGAGCGGTGCTGCAACGTCAAGGTAGGCCCCGCGAAGGAACTGGTCGGTTCTCCCGATTTCGTCCGCGAAGTCCTGCTCCATCCCCGGTTGGCGGGCGTGATACGATCGCTGCTCGGTCCCAATTTCCTGATGCCGACGGGGGGTCATCACCACCTCATGAACGAGCCGGTCTCGGGACAGGACTGGCATTCGGACGGTATATCCGGCCATGGTTACGAGATCAACGAACTCCAGTGCTACTACTATCCGCAGGACGTGGGGATCGAGGATGGCCCGACCATGATCCTGCCCGGTTCCCACTGCCGGGCGGTCAACCGCGACGCCCTGGCCCACTACGGCGATCTCACGGGCCAGCTTTCGCTGGTCGTGAAGGCCGGCACCGTGGCCATTACACGCTACGGCATCTGGCACAGGGCCGGTCCGAAGCTCAATCACAAGCCCCGTAGCATGATCAAATTCTCCTACTTCCGGAACACTCCGCCGCGGCGCGATTGGCTGATCGATTCGGAAGCAATCCCCGAGTACCGGGATCGCCCGTCCGCTCCCTACACGAGCGGGGTTGAATCCTACCGGGACACGAGGCGACGTATACACACCTGGAACTGGCTGTGCGGTCTGACCGAGGAAGAATCCATGGCCCACGACCGGTGGCGGCCTGCTTACGAGACCGGTACGCAAGCCGTTGAGGAAGTCACCCTGTAGTGATCCGAAATACGCGCCCTGGATGATGCTATCTTCCGGGTGTCGGGAGCGGACCACATGTTGATATCCCATACCAGACGGGAAGAAATGCACCTGGGTGTCAGCCACGGCGGCGCCGCGGCGAGCTATTTCAACCCCGGGTTCGACGCCACGGCATTCAAGTCTCCCTGGGGGTTCATCCATTCCGTGATCTTCCCGCCCGGCAGCGGCATCGGTGAACACAGCCACACCTACGCGGAAGAGATCTTCGTCAGCATCGACAACGCCATGCAGTTCACCCACAACGGACGCACGGCCGAGGTCACGGGCGGCGCCGCGGTACCCCTGCGATCAGGCGAGTCCCACGGCATCTACAACCACACGGACCAGGATACCTGGTTCTTCAATTTCCACTGTGTGGATACAGTCCGCGAACCTAAGCACGAGGATTTCAACGACCCGCGCAGAAACGTCGCCCTGGAGTCCACGGACCGGCTGCCCGTGGGACGTTTCGACCGATCCCTGCTGAGGCCGCTCCGGCTCCATGAGGGCCGGGGTGAAGTGCTGTTCCGGGAGGTATGGGGAAGCCGGGATTTCCAAACCAATTTCGAGTATCTCTGTCACATCCTGCTGCCGCCCGGCACTTCCGTGGGCTACCATCGGCACGATCTCGTGGAGGAAGCCTACATGATCATGAACGGCCGGGGCAGGATGACAGTAAACGACGAGACCGAGGCAGTGGTCCGCGGGGACGCCATCCCCAACCCGCTCGGCGGGGCTCACGGGATCTTCAACCACACGGACGAGGACCTGGAGCTTTTTGTCGTGGGCGTGAGCCTGGAAAAGGGCAAGGTGGACGCGACGGACCTGGGCGAGGACCTGTCGGGACGATAGGCCACGCGACAACATATGGGAAGACGATCCATACCATGACAAAGGAAGAATTCGAGGGCCATGTGCTGGACCTGAAGGTCGAGGGATTTACCATCCTGTCCAGCCAGTTGACGCCGGACGAATGCGCCGAGGCGCGCAGAGAACTCGAGGCCCGTTATCCCGAGAGGGAGCGGGGCGGCTTCGAATGGCTGTTCAACAAGGCGAGGGTTTTTGAACGGTTCTACCAGCTTCCCGACCTGCTGCGCCTGGTCCGACACTTTCTCGGCCCCGACGCGCTTCTGAGCGCCGTGTACGGATCGGTGGTGATGCCCGGTGAGGGCGGGCGCGGGCTGCATTCCGACAGCGGCATCACCGGTCACAACCGGGAAGCTTCCATGGCCGAAGCGGACGAGAGCCGGCGGATCACGAGCCATCCTATCGCCTTCAACGTGATCTTCTGCCTGAGTCCCTTCACCGAGATCAACGGCGCTACCGAGTTCGTCCCCGGCAGCCACCGGTACGAGTATCTGGACGTCCCCGAAACGGCCTATGACAACGCCCGGACCGCCGTCGCACCTGTAGGCTCGCTGGTGCTCTTCGACGTCAACACCTGGCACGGCACGACGAAGAACCAGACCGAAGGGCCGCGCTACGCGGTATTGAGTCCGTGGCGTCGCCGATGGACCAGGTGCGAATACGAAATGGCCCGCGTGGTCCGACCCGACGTGCTCGAACGGGCGGGCGAAGACGGACCGGTCATATTCGGTTTCCAGGTCCAGTCTCCCTACACGGAACTGTGGCAGTGGGACCGGGAAAAGGGCGGCCCCAGACCGGAATTCAGCCATCTGCAGCGGGACTGACGTCAGCCTGGATGAAGGGTGCGGAGGTGGTTCATGAAAGTAACCGATGTCCAAGTACACCTGGTGGAGTCCTGGCGGAAAACGGCGGACATCGCCTCGCCGTGGATTTTCGTGCAGGTCTATACCGACGAGGGTGTCGTGGGCCTGGGAGACGCGACGAACTGGCCTGGGGGCACGATCATAGGCCAGGCCGTGGAGGAACTGGGCAAGCTCGTCATCGGTGAGGACCCTTTCCACATCGAGTACCTGTACCACCGCATGTACCATGCCCTGCAGCAGATCGGACAAACCGGCGCGGTCATCGCGGCCATCAGCGGCATCGAGATCGCCCTCTGGGACATCGTGGGCAAGGTCACCGGTCAACCCATCTACAACCTCATCGGCGGACCGTGCCGTGAGCGCATCCGGTTCTACAGCCACGCCGCCTCCCCGGATGAATGCGCCCGGCTGGCCGGAAAGGGCGTTACCGCCATCAAGGCGTACTTCCCGTCGGACAGACCGGATACCGGGGAACGCATCGACTCGCCGCGTTCCATTACGCTACAGGAAGAGAAATCAGCGCTGGATCACATGCGCCGTTGCCGCGAGGCCGTGGGCGACGCCGTGGACATCGCGACCGACGTGGGTTGCCGATACACCACGAGCGCCGCGATCCGCCTGGGCAACCGGCTGGAGGAAATCGGCCTCCTGTTCTACGAGGAGCCGGTCCACCCGGAGAACATAGACGCCCTGGCCCGGGTGACCGCGTCCGTCAACGTGCCCGTATGCGTCGGAGAGCGGCGATACACGCGCTTCGGCTTCAGGGACCTGATCGCCGCACAGGCGGTGGACATGATCATGCCCGACGTGGTGCGCACGGGCGGCATCCTGGAGACCAAGAAGATCGCCGCCATGGCCGAAAGCTACTACATGCAAGTTTCACCCCATAACCCGAACAACGCCGTATCCACGCTCGCGAGCCTGCACGTCATGGCCAACATACCGAATGCCCTGGTGCTGGAATACGTGGACGACGAACAGGACGCGCCCTGGCGCAACGACCTCCTCACCGATCCGCCGGTCGTGGACAGCGGGTATTTCCGACTTCCAGAAAAGCCGGGGCTGGGGACGGAACTGGTGATGGACGTCGTGGAGAAACACCGTTTCAAGGGATAGCGAAGGATTGCAGGGGGATAGCAAGGAATAGGAGGCAATTCAAATGCAACTTCACGACAACAAGCGGACCAATCTCACCGACAATATACAGGGCGCTGAAATCAGGCTGCCGATGTCGGACCTCAACGAGGACCTGGCGTTTTTCATGAAAATCCTCGGGTTCCGCATGGACAAGATCTACCCGGCCGACTATCCGACGGTTTCGGTACTCTCCGGACACGGGCTCACCATCCGCCTGGAACAGGGCGCGTCCGAACCACCCGGCACGCTCCGTATCCTGTGCCGCGACCCGGCGGCCCTGGCCGGTGGCCAAACTGAACTCACTGCACCTAACGGCGTCCGCATCGAGATTGTGCAAGCCGATCCGCCGCTCGAAATTCCCCGGACGGAGCATGCCTTCCTCGTCCGACGACTCAAGGACAACACGCCCTGGGTGATCGGCCGCGCCGGCATGCACTACCGCGACCTGGTTCCCGGAAGACTTGGCGGGAGCATCATCGCCTCACACATCCGGATCCCCGACGCCGGTCCAGTGCCGGACGTGGTTCACTACCACACGGTGGGATTTCAGTTGATTTTCGCCTACCGGGGCTGGGTCCAACTCGTCTACGAGGACCAGGGGCCGCCCTTCCTGCTGAAGGCGGGGGACTGCGTAATCCAACCCCCGGAAATCCGGCACCGGGTACTCGAATCGTCCGAAAACCTGCAGGTGATCGAGATCGGCGTGCCAGCGGACCACGTGACCACCATCGACCACGAGGTTGAACTGCCCACGCCCGTGTTGAACCCCGACCGTATTTTTGGTGGACAGAAGTTCTGCCGCCACGAGGTGAAGGACGCGGTCTGGCAACCCTGGAGAATGGCAGGGTTCGAGGCCCGGGAAACGGGTATAGGCGAGGCGACGGGCGGCGTGGCCTCGGTGCAGGTCGCCCGTGCGAACGGCGGTGCGTCCGAACAGCCCACGAGTCACACGGGCGACATCCTCTTCACCTTCGTCATGGAAGGAGAGGTGACGCTGAACGGGGATAGCCAGGGCGCGCACCGGCTGGAAGCGGGAGACGCCTACGTCATTCCGCCCCATACGAAGACATCCCTCACCGACCGCTCAGACGACCTCGAGCTCCTTGAGGTGGCCCTTCCCGCGCGGTTCGAGACCATCGTACATTAAGCGCTAAGGAACGCCCAGCACCCCGCGCAACCTGTCGGAGGCCCGACTGAGCACCGTGGGCGGCACGGGCACGTGGTTGTAATCTGAAAAACGCCTGTAGGCCCACATGGCGGCATACTGGGATTGAAAGACGTAGCGCATCCGGTTTGACGTGACCGGCGCGCCACGGTGCCAGCACTGGTTGTTCTGCAGGTAGACGTCCCCCGCCTTGCAAAGGGCTGAAACCGGTCCCCTGCCCTCGAACTCGGGTTGCTCCTGGCTGTTTGGTTCGCGTCCCGAGTAGTGGCTGCCCGGGACGAACTGAGTCGGTCCATCCTCTTCCGTGTCGATATCGGTCAGGGCCATCTGGATGGTGAACCACTGCACGGGCATGCGGACGCGGGGATCGTGGCGGGGCACGTCGTTCGGCAGCGGAAATTCCACCCGGTCGTCCACGTGCCACCGGGATATGGCCTGTCCCGGCGCGTTGCGGATCACGTTCTGGCCGCAGAACTTGCAGTCCGTCCCTACGATCGCCTCCGCCAGGCTTAGTATGGGTTCCCGGATCAGCATGTCCACGAACACGGAATCCAGCTCCAGCGTGTTGCGCAGCACGAATCCGTCCCCCCGCCCGCTCGTGTAGTCGGTGCCGGCCAGCACGGGGTCGTTGAAACATCGGTCCGTGACCTCCCGGAGGGCATCGATTTCATCCCGGGTCAGTACCCCCGGTATCAGGGCCAACCCGTCCCGGTGAAACACTTCCAGCGTTTTTTCCATCTGGGTGTCGTCGAGGCACTCTCCTGGAAGTATGCGTGTAGAAATCACCTTTTTGTCCTCCAACGGATGTTTTTGGCTACGATGCTACCCGATACCCTTGATTGACGTCCATTTCGAGATTCCCCCACGAAAAGTCGAGGTTTTCCTGAAAAGCAACCGGCCAGGATTGGTGCTGTCAAGGGTTTGCGCAAAAAGATCAACGCCGGGACGCACTATGAAACGGTTTACATTCAATAAACGTTGAATAGGAACACGCTGTCGGTTCAGACAGGCCTGTTCAGCAACTTCGAGGTGCAAAGGATTGATGCTTGACAGAATGCCGTGAAGCAGTATTACCTTGTGGCGCACGCGCAGGGAATCCTTAGAAAAAGCCATGATCCGGAGGGTCTCGAACGATGCGTGTCGTCTGTACGGCCGGACATGTGAGCATCTAATAGACCTGATCAATTTCCAGGAGTTAAAACCAATATGGAACTCGCCGAACAGATTCGTAAACTCTATACCCAGGCGGCCGATGCCGATCGGGATGAAGCCCGCACCGCCTTTGCAGCACTTCGAACCGAACTCGCGCAGGGCCTGGTGCGCGCGGCCGAACCGGACACGTCGTCCCCGACTGGCTGGCGAGTCAATTCCTGGGTCAAACAGGGCATCCTGGTAGGGTTTCGTTTTGGCGACGTGGTAGCCTTCGACTCGCCCGGCGCCGATTCGCCCTGGCTCGATAAGGATACCCTACCGCTCCTCCCCCTTTCTACCGCGTCGAACGTCCGGCTCGTACCGGGCGGATCGTCAGTGCGCGACGGCGCCTACCTCGGCCGCGGCGTGATCTGCATGCCGCCGATGTACATCAACATCGGCGCCTATATTGGAGACGGTAGCATGATCGACTCGAACGTGCTTGTCGGATCCTGCGCGCAGATTGGAAGTGGCGTCCATGTCAGCGCCGGGGCGCAGATCGGAGGGGTGCTTGAACCGGTAGGCGCCCTCCCCGTGATCGTCGAGTCCGACGCGCTTATCGGCGGCAATACAGGCCTCTTCGAAGGCGCGGTCGTCAAACGCCGGGCGGTCATTGCGGCCGGGACCGTACTGACCGGGTCCACTCCGATCTACGATCTGCCACGGGGTCGCATCATCAGGCCTGTGGCGGGTGAGCCGACCGTAGTACCGGAGGATGCGGTTGTCGTCCCCGGCGCGCGAGCGGTCACGAGAGGCGCCGGGCCCGCCTGGGGCCTTTCACTCGCGACGCCCGTCATCGTCAAGTACCGCGACGAACGCACGGACTCGCGCGTTGAACTGGAGACATGGATCCGATAGCCGACGCAAACATCCTGGATGATTGACCGCTTCATTCTGACCATCTGTCCTGGATGATTGACCGCTTCATTCTGACCATCTGTGTTGGATAGTGATTCGTTGTCTGGTATCGCTTGTGCGAAACCGAAGTACAAGTAAGATGGCGTCGACGCGTTACCCCTCGTCCATCACGGCCTGGATCATCGCCTGTATGTAGCCGAACTCGTAGGCGAAGGCCTGCCGGTTGCTGTCCGGGTCCTTGTGCCCCGGCGCGTGATCGGGTACGCACATGTGATCATAGCCGACCTCCTTGAGCGCCTGCATGTTGCGGTGCATGTTCATGACCCCTTCGTCGGGCCAGACTTCCTGGAACTTGTTCCGTCCACCGACGATGTTGCGGAAGTGGCAGAGGAAGATCTTGTCGCGCGAACCCAAGTAGCGGATGATGTCCGGCACGTCGTTGCGGGGATCCAGGGAACTCTCCGCCATGCAGCCGAGGCAGAGGTTGACGCCGTGGTAGGGACTGGGACAAATCTCGATGAAGCGTTTGAACCCCTCGAAACCGCCGAGCACGCGGTCCACGCAGCGAAAGCCGGGCGGCAGCCACGGGTCGCAGGGATGGCAGGCCATGCGAACCTTGCACTCGATCGCCACGGGCACCACCCGCTCCAGGTAGTAGGTGATCCGGGCCCAGTTCGTCTCTGCGGTCACGGGTTCGTCGTACCTCGGCGGCATATCCTTCGCCTTTTCCAGGTCCCAGGTGCTGTAGATCGAACCACCGCGGCCGGGCGGCGTGCTTTCGGTGCGCTGGTTCTCCATCTCGCACAGGAAATACTTCACCGCCGGTATCCCCGCTTCCGAAGCCTGGCGGATCATGTTGCAGACGAGTTCGATTTCCCTGTCGCCTTCTTCGTAATTGCCCAGCATGTAATTGGGCACCTGGCCGCCGTTCACGTTGAGTTGCGCCACGGGTATGGCGACCATCTCCATGTTGATCCCGAAACCCGCGCACTTCTCCTTCTTCTGTGCAAGCTCCTCCACGTCCCACCCATATTCCCGGTGAAAAGCGATGTTGTTCTCGTTCTTGTTGAAAACGCCGTGACGGGCGAGATATTCCAGATCTTCGTCAGCCGTACTGAACTGCTGGGTACCGACGTGCATGGGATCCTCCGGTTTATGTAAACCTGCGGTTCATGGTACTACTCGAATAATGTCAGATGCTTACCGGGGGCCCGAACGCCGGGTTCAGCCATCCGGTGTACCTTCTCATCATGCTATACCCAGTATTCGACGAGCCGTGCCGCCCACGAGGAGGGCCAGGTCATCGCCGTCGAGAAAACCGGCGTACTTTTCGATCCAGTCCCGGGACTGCCGGTAAGTGCAGAACCGATTCTGAAAGGGCATGTCCGTGCCCCAGAGGAGCCGGCCGGCGCCGATCCAGTCCACCATCTCTTCCAGTGCCGGCCAGACCTCGCGGTAGGGATAGTCGTACAGGTCGCCGATACGCACGGGAAAGCATACTTCCAGGCTGAGGTTGGGGTTCTCGAAGGGTCTCCACAGGTCGTCGGGCAGCACAAGGCGGCCGCCGTCGACGAACATGCGCCAGGGGAAACCGTGCGTGATGCTGCATATGGTATCGGGGTGCCGGTCCATCCATTCCATGAGCACCCGCAACTCGTCCAGGTAGCCCTGCACGAGATCGGAATGATAGCCGAGTACAGGCCCGGCGCCCAGGGTAAAGAAAACCGGGACCTTCAGGGCGTCCACGGACTCCCAGAACGGGCGATAGGCGTCGCCACTCCATCGTTCGCCGCTGCCGCGGTAAGCCAGCGTGGCGTTGAATTTTACGGCGTGCAACCCGTGGGTTCGTACGGCCCGGTCGAGCGCTTCGATCGCCCAGTCTGTTTCTTCGGCGATACGCCATTCGTCGACGGGCGCCATGGAGTACAGGCGGTCGGGCCAGGCGGCGACGCAGTCGGCCTGGAAAGCACTGTCGCGGCCCAGCATGGGATTGGTATGCAACAGGGCGACGTCTACGCCGGCGTAGTCCATCTCGGCAATCAGGCTGTCGGGCGTGTATTCAAGGTTGTGCAGGTGGGGCGGGTAGAACTGCTTGGTGTAGTCTTCACCGTCGATCGTCCACACCACCCGTCCGCGCGAACGGTCGACCCGGAAATCCACGTCGGGCAACGTGGACCAGTCGCCTGGCGCCTTCGGCCCGATCTCGTCGGACGAGGCGGGTGCACGGTCCCGCACGCGCCATGCCGGCTGGTGATGGGCCGCGTGTTCCGCCTGCATCCACCGCAGGTGCTCACGAGGTGCTCCGTACCCGGCTTTCGCGTCTCCCGGCGGGAAACAGTACGCGTGGGCGTCGATGATCATGAATCGGAAATAACGCCCCTAGCTTTCAAGGGTCCGCACGGTCCGGGTCACCTGACCGTTGCTTTCCCAGTAGGTCTTTTTGCCCGCCAGGTAAGGATCGTCCGGCGCAGGCTGTACCGTGCCGCCCGTTGTTACGCCCCGCGACGTGATCGTATGCTCGCCCGCGGAAGGCCGGTCCCAGTCCAGCCGCCAGAACTTCCAGGCGTGCTCGGCGTCCTGCCCCTCGATGATCTCGGCTGTCTGCCAGGGACCGTCGTCGATCCGTACCTGGACCGCACTGAGCGGTTCGCCCCATGCCGCGCCGTAGATACGGTGCAGGGGGCCGACCCGGGTGACCCGGGCCGTGACGGAGTTGATGCGTCCCCGGCCCACGGATTCCTGGCGCCACACGGTCTCACCGTTGTGGGTCTCTTCGCGTACCGTTACGTAGTCTCGCGATATGAATCTGCCCATGTACCGGGTCGTCCGCACCTCGATGCGTTTCAGCCATTTCACCTGGGTAATGCCGTACCAGCCGGGCACGATGAGACGCAGGGGATATCCGTGTTTCGGCGGCAGCGTCTGGCCGTTTACGTCGTAGGCCAGCAGGATGTCCGGGTCCATCGCCTGTTGCATGGTCAGCGACCGGGCGAAATTCTGCTTCATCGCCAGCGGTTCGCTTCGAATCGGCGTGATGTTCTCTATCCCTTCGTCGTGTCCGAAGAAAACCACCTCGATGCCGTTGCCCCACACCCCTGCCCGCTCCAGGATCGGCGCCAGCGGCGTGCCGGTCCAACGGGCATTGTATACGCCGCCACGGAAAACGGGGACGCCCCGATTGCCTGAGCATTCGAGGGTAAAGATAACGTCTTTGCTCGGCATCGACCTGATTTCGTCCAGGCCGAGGGAGAGCTTCTGCTTCACGGCGCCCGAGACCTCCAGGCTGTAGTTCGCCGCATCTACGGTCGGTTCGGGATAGTGGCCCGCCGAGAAGAACTGGTCCACGGGCGTTATCCATGACTCCAGCCCGTTCCAGTCCAGCAGGACGAAATCGGGGCTTTGTGGTGGCCCGAATTCATCGATCCAGTCCACGGGCGTTTCGTCCCGCGCCAACTGGGTCAACTGGGCCAGTACGTGAGAAGGCAGCAGCGTCATGCCGGCCGCCGCGATCCCACCCTTTATCAGTACGTCCCGGCGGGACAGGTTAGGTTTCCCAGCCATTTTTTATCCTCCTGGCGGACCCGGTTCAATTCGTACGGCTCGGTTTTCAGGTGATCAGTGCTATGATACAGGGAGGGAGCGATTCAGATCAAGTGCTAATGGTGATTTGGGGAAAGAATCGGCGGGAGTTTCAGGGATCCGGCACGCCGAACCTTCCGGTTGACAATCACATGCCCTTCGGGTAGAATCGTTTGTTCATTCCAAAAGCCGGAGGTTGGATTCATGCATCGGATGCTATCCGAAGACTACCTTGTTCTGGCGTCATCGCCCGACCCGGAGAACGTGTATGCCGGGTCGCCCTCGATCGCACGGATGCGCTCGGGACGTCTACTGGCAAGTTACGAGTGGTTTCGTCCCAAGCCCCTTAAGGAAGCCGTGCCGAATGCTACCGAGGTGCTGGTCAGCGATGACGACGGGGCCTCCTGGACCCTGGCGTCCTGCCAGGACTTCATCTGGGCGACCATATGGTCCCACGAGGACCATGCCTATCTCATCGGTAACAGGAGAAAGAGCCGGGATATCATCATCGGCCGGTCCCGGGACGGCGGCTGTACCTGGGACGGGCCGGTCACGCTCTTCGAGGGCAAGCACCACTGCGCGCCTACGCCGGTGCTGATCCACAACGGATATGCGTACCGCGCCTTCGAGACCTGCGACGCGCCCAGCCGAAGCGACTGGAATTCGCTGGTGGTTGCCGGCGACCTGTCCCGCGACCTACTGGACCCGGCGGCCTGGCGTATGTCGAATCACGTCCGTTTCCCGGGCATTCCCGACGTGCTGTCACGACGGATGTACCCGGAAAGCCTGGAAGACAAAGTGCCCGCCGACAGCTTCCTGGAAGGCAATATCGTGCTGGTGGACGGCGAAATCAGGATGATCATGCGCACGATCGTCGATGGTCACTCGACATCGAGCCTGGCTTCCATCGGGCGGGTCGAGGACGATGGCAGAAACCTGGACTACCGGTTCCTTCAGTACCACCCCATGCCCGGCGCCCAGTGCAAGTTTCAGATCGTCCACGACGAGGTGGACGACCTGTACTGGACCACCGTAACCCGGTCCACGAACCCGTGGCAGGACCGCGCACCCCTTCGGGCCATCGGTTTCAGTGGCCCCCCCGGCAATGAGCGGCGCATCCTGATGCTCATGTACAGCGTGGACGCCCTGAACTGGTTCCAGGCCGGATTCGTGGCCATGAGCAAGAGCATGATGGAATCCTACAGCTACGCCTCGCAGGTGATCTCCGGGGACGATCTTCTTGTCGTCACCCGGACCGCCCGCGGCGGTAAGAACCAGCACGACACCAACCTGGTCACCCTCCACCGGGTCAAAGGTTTCCGCGATCTCGCCCTGGATCTTAGGCCCACGGACGCCTGATCCATCGATTCCCTGGTCTTCTCTTGACAAATCCGTCGATCAGATTTACTATATGACCATAGTAATGACTATAATCATATGATAATTCAAATGGAGTTCCCCATGCCAGTAATCTCAAAAAGCAAGCTAAAGGCCAACATGCTCCAGGTTTTCAGGGAGATCGAGGAATCGGGAGAGGAATTGATCGTTACACATAACAGGCGTCCCGTGCTCCGTGTACAGCCCATTAAAACAAGGCAACCGGTTCACAGAGTTTTCGATGGCCTGCAGGGGAAGGTCGGCTACCACGAGGACATCAACTCGCCGACCACCGACGAATGGAGAGAAGTGTGATGGTCGTACTGGATACGTCGGCGCTGGTCTTCTGGACGCTGGATCCTGAACGACTGTCGAAAACTGCTGAACAGGCGATCAAGAAGGCGGACCGCATCTGCCTCAGTTCGATCTCGATCTGGGAGATCGGCGTCAAGGCGAAGAAGGGCAAGCTCGTGCTGCCGCTTTCCATTCGGGACTATGCCGAGAACCTGGAACGGATCGATCGTGTGGAAGTGCTTTCCGTCGACGTGCGGACCTGGATCGGGAATCTCGAACTGGACTGGGATCACAGGGATCCCGCCGACCGCACGATCGTCGCCACGGCCAAGTTGCACGACTGTCCGCTCGTGACTTCGGACGCAGTCATTCATGGATTTTATTCGCGTGCGATCTGGTAGCTTGGTGTGCGGGGGAATGCAACTGAGTCCGTAACAAAATGCATGGCAGTGCGGCTACTTCCTAGTCTCCGGTGACCGACTTGAATCAAGTAATCTCACCTGATTCAAGCAATGAAATCAGCTTGGGGATGTCCTCCTGCACCGTGTTCCATATGATATCAAGGTTCATGTCGAAGTAGGCATGAACGAGACGATTTCGCTTACCAGTGATCTACTGCCACGGAATCTCCGATAAACGGAGACGCGTGTTTTCTGAAATCTGGGTCGCCGCTTCGCGCGCGGCGTCCAACATATGCCTGAAACGAATTTCATCATCCTTGCGCATACTGAACCTCCGCCGTATCGAGTACCTCCTGGCGGAAATAACGACTTAATTCCTCCTTAGTTCGCAAATCCACCTTTCGGCCGCCGAACAGCTTGGATAGCTCAATCTCCATTCCGGCCATACCCAGCAGCCCAGGTGTGTGACCAGGCACGAACTCCACCAACACATCGATATCGCTCTCCTGACTGAAATCGGTCCGGAGCGCTGAGCCGAAGATCGCAAACCGTCGGATTCCGTGGGCCTGGCAAAACGCCGCTAGTTCAACTTTCGGTATCGACAACTGTGCATGCATAGCTATATAGTCCGATTTACGTCAATGTCGAAGCCAGCCGCCTTCAATTCCCGAACGAGCCCGATAGATCATCGAGACCTGATGCAACCTGAGAGATCATCACATTCACATATTCACTAATCCCATTGGGACCAGCGTTACTGCAAGACTGCCAGATAAAGTCATCGTTTCTGCGCGAGATATGTTCCTACCAACACAAGAAAACTCGTATACTAAACTGGGTCAACTCATGTTTTACCGAACAATTGACCCCGTCATACGCATGCCTTCATGTAGTGCCGTTTAAACTTAAATCACTTTAAGAACTTCTTTTCATACGTATCAAATCGAAATAGGTTTTTGACTACGATGAAGATGAACATAACAAATTTGCTGTCCTGTTGAAATGTCAGTTTGAGACTACTAGCGTGGTGAAAAACCCACGAGAAACAGTGACACCGGTCATCTGAGAATAGGTAACTGCCTCACCGCGGCGGCGGCGCCACGTGTTCCAGGCCGAACTCCTCCCGCAGACAGTCCATCTCCTCCTTCAGAACCTCGGGGTCGACGGTGTCCGGCGGCATGCGCCGAAGCAACCGGTCGGAAGCCTCGAAGAACCGGTCCAGCCCAGCGGGCGTACAGATCAGCATGATCAGTGCAGGGTCGTCCCCGTCATTCCAGAAGGAATGGGGCCTGTAGCTGGGTACCGTCACCATCTGGCCGGCATCGAGCACAAAGGCGCTTTTGTGGAGGAACTGGAAGGTCAGGGCGCCCTTGACGACCAGGAACATCTCGATGAAGGCGTGGCGGGTAAATACGGGAGATGGGCTGTGGGGTGGTTCGACGGCCTCTATGACCGTCACGCGGTCCTCCGTGGCGGACCCCGGTGTCTTTACCCGCACATTCTGGCCCATCAGCGTGTTGAGCCAGGGACCTCCGTTGCCTCCGCCTTCCATAGAATCTCTCCGCCAACCTGGCAGTACCAGACCGCGCACAGGACGCTACCGCATCCGACGCAGCCATTTCTAGCGCTTACGCTTCCGTAGTGTCCCGCGAGATCGTTTCACGGGGGCCCAAACCGATCATATCACGGCCTTCGTCGGCATAGACCTTTTTGACCGCCTGATCCACGGTTCGCCAGACCAGGAACTGCTTGCGCAGCACGTTCAAAAACCGCCGGTTCAGGCGCTGCCATGAATCCACCTCGCCGCTCAGGCGGTAGATATGCACCCACACCGCGTACAGACCGTGTTCCTCCTCCGCGGGCGACGCGTGCATGGTGACCCGCTGGCTGACGCCCGTGTCGTACGGCGCCAGCCAGGTCTTCATGCTGATTTCGTACGCGGCAACGCCGCCGTTGACTACCAGGTCACCGCCGTCGCCCGCGTCATCTCCATCCACCGGATCGTTGCCGCTGCGTGTTCCCGCACCGTTTACCCCGGTCAAGGCCACCTCGTCCGTCATGAAACTTCCAATGGTGCTTTCGCCGTAGGATTCGAAGAACCGCGTCAGGTAGGCGCAGAGACCGAGCGTCTCCGTACGGCTGATGGTGAAGGGAAACTCGAAACTCCAGTCGTCGCCGTCAGGTTCGGGAAAGGACCACTGCCTGTTGACATCCGGCACGGCCATCTGGGAAGCCTTGCGGGCCGGGTAGATCGTCGAAAGCATGACCACCGCCATGACCATGGCCGTGGAGGCCACGGCAGACAGGGAGGAATAGTTCAGCGTGAGTCCCGCCAGCAACTGATATTCGGTAATGCCCCGCGCCACGGTCTGGCCGATCAGGTATCCCGACATGCCGCCGATGACGGCGTACATGGCCGCCTCCGCCATGAAGAGGGCGCCGATATGGGCCGGCGCCAGTCCCACGGCGCTGTACACCCCGATTTCGCTGAAGCGTTCGTAGACGGCGTTCATCATGGTGTTCAGGATGATAAGGGCGGCGACGACCATGGGAATGAACAGATTGCCCAGTCCCGACAGCGAGCTCAGGGCCATGGCGCTGTACACGGCGACCTCACCGTCGACGGAAGCCACCACGGGAATCCCCAGCCGCTGCATGAAGCGTTCGATGCGGTTCCGGGCGGACTCGTCCGTAGGGAACCGGACGGCGACGGACCGGAGGGTTCCGCCAAGGTCGTTCACGTAGGCCTGGGGCGCCAGGATGAGATTCGCGGCTGGAATATGTTCGAAGCGGGCCATTTCCACCGGTTCCTCGTCGTAGTCCTTGAGGAGGAGCTCGGCGAGCAAATCGTGACCCGTCGCCGTGTAATCGACAGGTGTGAGCGGCTCGCCGTCGAGATCGGTGATCCCGTCCAGGACCGCCGCGTCGAACATGCCGATGACCTTGAAGGGCTGGCCGAAAATCAGGACCTCGGACTGCCCGACGTCGGCTTCCGTCAAGCCCAGGAGTTCGGCCATTTCCAACGGGATGATGCACACGTCCTTTTCGTCCCCGGCGAACCACCGCCCCGTCGTAAGCGCGCGGTCGAGATGGCTCACCTCCCGTTCCTCCGGCAACACACCCAGGATGGCCGATGCGAAGGTGGTCCTGGTTGGCGCGTCCATGCCCATGTGATCGACCTTCACGTAGGTCTTGGCGCCGATCCCGGCTTCGGAGTACCACGACCTCGGTACAACGGTAATGTCCCGGTCTTCGGACTCAGACGATCCAAACTCGGAGAGCACGTACTCGTGGGTCTGCTTCTGCAACGGCGCCCAGTTGGGGTTACGAACAAGAAACCCCGTGTATTCGGCCACCGAGTCCTTGCTCAACTTCTGCAACCGGAGGAAGGTCTGTACGGACGTGAAGGACAGCACGGTAAACACGAGGAGTACGAGGGTGGTGCACGTCAGTAGCGTCCGGGCCTTGCGTTTACGCATGTTTCCAATACCGAGGGCGAAGGCCGTGGCCAGGGCGCTCGAGCGCCGCACGTCGGTGGCCTGCACGGTGCGGGTGTTCTGCTGGACCTCGCGCATGGTCTGGCTGAATCGTCCCGTAATGAGCCAGATTACCACGACGGCCAGGGCGAAGGTCGTGAAGGCGAGAAGCACGATATCGGGCGCCGTGGTGATCTGGAAGGCGGGATGGGTAAACCGCAGCACCCCATAGGCGGCCAGGAAGATGCCGAAGGTGGCGCCGATGCGCTTGTAGACGTTGGCGAATCCGAACAGCAGCCGTTCCAGGGCGTAGGCGAAGGGTATCACCAGCACCATGTAGAACAGCACCCCTTTCACGACGTCGTTGGCCGTACCCGTCGCATCGGGATAGGCCCTTGATTCGTATCCCCACGCGGCCCGGGCGTACTTGATGAAGCGGTCCCACTGCAGCGCCAACCGGGCCGCTTCGGCCTTGTCCAGCAGGCGTCCCGCCTCCTGGTGGAAGTCATCCAGCCGGGTATTGCTGACGCCGACGGACCTGAGCGCGTCGATCCGCGCCTCGTCCAGGTGCCACATGTCCTGCGCCACCTGGTAGGAAGTCAGTGGAATGGCGCCGATCCCCGAGTCGAAGCCGATGCCCTCGGGATTGCTTTCATCGGCGTTGGTCAGGATCAGGCGGCGGCCGAACAGACCGGTAGACATGGTCACCTTGAACCGGCTTTCCGGGGGCATGAAGAGGACGGCCGTGTCCTCTTCGTAGGTCGTGCCCGTCGTCCACCCGCTTTCCTGGAAGGTCATGCCCCATTCCAGGGGTGGGTTGCCGGATTCGTCCAGCACCACGGCCTCGTTGAGCCGGGTCAGGAACCGCGGGTCCACCAGGTCGTAGATGTTGGTCGCCTCGGACCGGAAGACCACCGTGGGCTTTTCCTTGTCCACCCAGTCCATCGTGATTTCGAGGGGATAGGCGCCTTCCCCGTACGGTCCCCGGTCCGGCGCGTAGATGATGTCTCCCGTTTCGGGATCCATCACGTAGCCCTCAGCCGGATAGGTGCGGCCCGCCTCCAGTGCGGTGCTTTCGGCCACGCCGGCGCTGTCGGCCACCACGAAGATCTCGTTCTTCACCCCGCTGATGGTCTTGTTGTAGCGGCGGAACCGGACGACGGCGCCCGGCTTGGGCTTGCTTGGGATGTAGTCCTCACGGGGATCGAATTCCACGACCCGGATCCGACCCTTCACGAAGCGGTCTTCCAGTTGCATCTTGAAGTCCGGGAACAGCTGGGGATCGTTGACGCCGCGGCCGAAGAGCTCGGTCAACAGGACTGTCTGCGTGTACACGTTGTGGAAGTTGACCCGGTCGATTTCGTCGATGGGGGTGTCCACGAATTCACGGATGTCGAACACCGTGGCGAAAGACAGGGCCGGGAATCCTGTCCAGAAGGCGAGTTCGGCGTCCAGGGCGATGTTGCCGGCGGGAAAGAAACCCGCGGTCCGGTGGCCCTGGGACGGAGATATCACGTTCACCAGCGCGCCGGGTTGGAAGGCGCCCCGCTGGATCGTCTCCTGTGCATAGCCCATGAAGGTGCGCCCGAAGGGGGTAAAGAACCGCTGTTTTTCGAAGGTGTCGCCCGCGAACAGGACGCCGGAATAGATGACCCCGACCTGGTCCCGGGCACTGGAAAGGTCGATGCCGGCGAAGAGCTTTATGTTGATGGGTTCGGTGATCTGCCGTGCGAAATAACTGCTCTTGCGCGCATGGCGGTACATGAAGTCGTTCACCCCGCTGAGCGACAGGAAATGCCCCGATGTCGCCAGGATCAACACCGAACGCGCGGGGGGGTGGGCGGCGAAGTAACGGGCCATCTCGAGGAGCGCGGCCGTGCCCGACGCCTGGTTCGCCCCGGGGGATACGGCCGGTACGGGGGACATGGAATCGTAGTAGGATTCCAGGACGATGACCTCTTCCTTCAATACTGGGTGCGTCCCCGTGATCTTTCCGAAGATGTTGTAGGCCGGAAGGCGCTTCCACGTCATGCGGCCCCTCGCTCGTATATTTATGGGGCCGTTGACGTTAAGATATTCAACCAGGGGTCGGGCATGCTCCTTTTCCATCCAGAAACGGGGGAAGTCGAGGGGAACCTGGAGGTGCTTCTCCTCCCCGTCGATCCGCGTGGTGAGGTCGGGTTCCGCGAAGATTACGGCATGGGCGCCGAGCAGGGCGGCCCGCTGCCAGTTGACGCCGGAATTGAAATCCATCATGAAGACGGCGCCGGCCGGATCGATGTCGTTGAAGTCTTCCCACTCGCCGTTGCCGATGTAGTGGAGCTTCCCGGTGATGCCTCCAGGCGGCGTCGTGGAGGTACGGACCAGGTTCGGCCACACGGCGTAGAGGGGTATCGACCGGTTTTCCATGGTCGTGGAGTCGAGGATAACCAGTTCGCCGCCCTCGTCCAGGGGAACGGAAGTGACGAATTCCTCCATCTCCACGTCCTCGAGACCAATCTCCCGCATGCGGTCGGCCAGGTAGTACCCCGCTTCGGTGGCGCCCGGGTAGCCGGCCACGCGCGAACCGAAGGACACGAGATCCGTGATGGTCTTCCTGATCCGTGTGGAGTCGACCACGGCGGCTACCTGTCCATCGCCGATCGGTTCGGCGAGGACTTCCACGTGCTCTCTGACCCCCGTCGTCCGGCAGGCGGACATTCCAAGGAGCATCACCAGGCACGCCAGGAGGCTGGGAATAGATCGTTTAGCGATCACGTTGTATCCATGAAGTATCGAAGGCATGATCCGACCAGGATTTGGACCGGACTGCGGATCCAGCAGTTTTTGCCGCGGCAGTGATCCACGCATTACACGCAACCCGGACTAGACCTTCCATTTGCGCCGCATCTCATCCATGGAAACGGTCTTCCCCTCGGTCCAAGCGTAGTGGGCGACGGGATTCTCGCCGACCCACCGGTGGTCGACGGGATCGGTGGCCAGCTGGTAGCGGGTGTCGGTACTGATGCGGAACCGGTTCGACGTGTTGTTGATGGACCCGTGCATGGTGTACATGCCGAGGATGATCACGTCGCCCATGGAGAACTCGCTCGTCTGCCACTGGCCCCCGTACTGATCGACCATTTCGATGGGTTCGTTGGTGAAGTGGCCCGTCACGTGATCGCGGTCCACGTCCATCTTGCCGTAGGTCTCCTTCACCGCGTCGAACTGGTGGGAACCGGCCAGGATGACGAGGGGACCCATGTCGTAGGTGACATCGTCCAGGGGCGTCCATACCGTGTACAGGTTCGTGGTTCCCCGGCCCATATAGACTACGTCGTAGTGCGCACCCGTGTTGTTGCCGGGTCCCACGGCACGCAGCCACTTGTAGTCGAAAGTGAGCACGGGCCCGGCCAGGAAACGTTCGAAGAATCCCATGATTTCCGGCGAATTGACCACCGAGAGGAATTCGGGAGTATGGGTAACCTGCTTGGCGCCGCCGAAGAAGCTTCCCCGCTTTCCGGCGGCCGCGACGCCCAGGTCCAGCGGATAGTCCGGATCGATCTGGTTGTTCGCCTCGAGATTCTCCAGCACGACCCTGCGGGCCTCCCCGACCCGGTCCCGGTCTTGCAGCCCGCGGATGAACAGGTAGCCGTCTTCTGCCATGCGCGCCTTGAGCGCATCGGCATCGTCCAGCAAATCGTTGGCTTCGCGGAGCGTGGACAGGTACCTGCCGCCCAATTCCATTTCGTCTTTGCCCATGATCAGGGTTTTCGATGCCTGCGTGGCCATGGATTCCTCCTGCTGTTTTATTTGATTTACGGGCCGATTTACGCGCCGGGCGATTCACGGCACCTGAACGGCCGAGGGCTCGATGGCGGCGTATACCCTGTCGCCGACGGTCAGGTCCATCCCGGCGAAGGACTCCCGCGCGACGTGGACGGTCAGCCGCAACCCGGCGTCCACTTCCAGGCGAATGTGATCTCCGTCCACCGCCGCCGCCGTCACGACCCCTTCGAGCGAGTTCGCGGCGCCTGGAGACCGGGGCGTCCGGAACAACTGTATTTCGCCAGGCGGGATAGCGATGTGGGCGGGGCCGCGTACGGTCGTATCCGTGTGCAACGTCACACCGCCGTCC
The DNA here is from genome assembly GCA_965262815.1 of bacterium. Taxonomy (GTDB): domain Bacteria; phylum JAAXHH01; class JAAXHH01; order JAAXHH01; family JAAXHH01; genus JAAXHH01. Next base: position 2,954,744 of record OZ253560.1, read on the forward strand.
AGCGTGGCGACCGGACCGTGTGCGGTATCCTCGATACGGCCGCTGAAAACGTTTTCCGGTCCGGACTTGAGCATGCACCCGCCGCGCATGATCAGCACTTCGTCGGCGATGCGATAGGCCTGGTCGTACTGGTGCGTCGAGAGCACCACGGTCATGCGCCGCTGTTCACAGGTCTCCCTGAGTATATCTTCGATCTGCCTGCCGTGCACCGCGTCCACGCTGGCCGTGGGTTCGTCGAGGAGCAGCACGTCGGGTTCCGTGACCAGGGCCCGTGCCAGGCCGGCGCGCTGGGCTTCGCCGCCCGAAAGGCTGTGGGCGGGCCGGTCGGCGAACTCCTCCAGACCCACCATTTTCAGCATGCGCGTCACGCGTTCTTCGATGGCCTGCTTCGCTACTCCGCGGAACCGCAGTCCCGAGGCCACGTTCTCGAACACGGTGGATCGGAAAAGGTAGACTTGCTGCATGAGCAGCGTGACGCGGCGGCGGTATCGCCGACACCGGGCGGGGTCCGCCCGGTTCACGGGCCGGCCTTCGAGCAGGATCCGTCCCTCCTGCGGGATGGTCAGCAGGGCGAGGATGTTCAGGAGCGTCGTCTTGCCCGATCCGTTGGCGCCGTAAACGGCATAGGTCCTTCCGGTGGACAGGGCCAGGCGCTCGACCTGTAAATGAAACCCGGAACCGTAACGGTGCGCAAGGTGCTCGCCCACGATGATCGGATCGGCCATCAGTCGTCGAACCCCTGCAGCCAGTGAAAAAGGATGTTCGCGCCAAAGGCCGTGAGCAGAAGGATCATGCCGAGGGCGATGGCCAGACCGAACTCCCCCTTGCTGCTTTCCAGGGCGATCGCCGTCGTCATGGTCCGCGTGCTGCCCTTGATGTTGCCGCCCAGCATCATGGCCGCGCCCACCTCCGCGATCACCCGGCCGAAGGCGGCGACCACCGCGGCCATGATCCCGAAGCGGGCTTCCGATATGAGTGTGCGGGCCGTCTGGGTCGTCGTGGCGCCCAGTGTAAGGGCCGTCTCCGTGATCCGCGAATCCACGGCGCGGAATGCCGAAAGGGTGAAAGCGGCCACGATGGGCAACGCGAGGATGGTCTCGCCGATGATCATCGCATTCGGCGTGTACAGCAGTTCGAGAAAGCCCAGGGGACCGCGCCGGGATATCTGGGCGTATACGAAAAGACCGATCACCACGGTCGGCATGGCCAGCAACGTGTTGAGCACCGTCGTAACCAGCCGCTGTCCCGGAAACCGGTGGGTCGCGAGCAGGTAGCCCGCGGGCAAACCCATGAGAGAAGCCAGCAGGGTTGCGGTCAGCGCGACGAAAACGGAAACGCCGACGATGGTGTACACGCCGGCTTCGCCCGTCACCAGCAAACGGACCGCTTCCTGAAATCCACTGAACAGGTAGTCCATATTCCCTATGAAACAACAAAACCTCCCATTGAATCAACAGGTTTTTACCCCGGCGGACGCGCCGAAAGACGTTGACAGAATCATTGCGGGGCTATAGGTTGTCTGGCGGTTAGCGGGGCCGCGCTCCGTTGGCACCGCGCTCCGACAGCACCGCAAATTGCGGTCGGGCACGCCCCTTCAGGCAGTTTCCTCATTACTTGGACCGCGGTTTCGCATGTAATCATCAAATTCCAGCAAAGGATTCGACGATCGGATGCCCTCAATAGGGATCATTGGCGCCCTGTGGCTGCTGCTCGTTCTGGCCGCCGGTTACTGGGGTAGCCGGCGCAAGCTTGACGCGACGTTTGTCAAGGGCGTCCAGACACTTATCACCCTCGTCGCCCTGGCCGTTGCGGCGCCGCAGCTTGGGGTTTTCAAGACCGCGCTCGCGGTGCTGTGGCTCCTCCTCTTTCTCGCCGCTTCCGTCCTGATGCACCGTTTCCGCGTGCCGAACCTGGCCGCGCGGGCCATCGCCCTGGCGGCCGTGGGCCTGGCGCTGTGGGGAACCGACTCTCTGAACGTCATGCTGATCCGCACGCTGATCATGCTTGCGGTCACCAGTATTTTTCTCCTCGGACTGAACCTCGGATTCCGTTACCTGGTCCGCCGCATACTCTGGATCTTCCCCGTACTCTTCGCCGTTTCGGTCATCACCTTTTCCATTATGCACGCCGTTCCCGGCGGCCCCTTCGACGCGGGCGGCGAAACCGGCGGCATTCCGCTGACTCCCGAAGTGCGGGCCAACCTGATGCGGAAGTACAATCTCGATCAACCGCTGTACGTACAATACTTCTCCTGGATCAGCAACGTCGTCAGGGGCGACTTCGGATACTCCTTCCAGCACCAGAGCAAGACCTGCCAGGAACTCATCGCCCAGGCCTGGCCGGTATCCGTCCACCTCGGCAGCATGGCGCTGGTCGTGGCCCTCACGGGGGGATTGCTGCTGGGCATTCTCGCGGCGGTGTACCAGAATACGTGGATAGACTACGTCGCCTCGCTCACGGCGGTGTTCAGCATCGTAACGCCCAGTTTCGTCGTAGCCGTGGGACTGACCGTCGTGTTTTCCCTGTGGCTGCACCTGTTCGAAACGGGGGGATGGAATTCGCCCAAAGACTGGGTCATGCCGGTGATCGCCCTGTCTCTGGGCGATATGGCCGTCGTGGCGAGATACACCCGTTCCAACATGATCGAGGCCATCCGGGCCGACTACGTGCGCACCGCCCGGGCCAAGGGACTGACCGAGATATCGGTCGTCGTGGTGCACGTTTTCAAGAACGCCCTGATCCCCCTGCTGACCATCGCGGGACCGATGATGGCCAACCTGATCACCGGATCCTTTTTCATCGAGACGATCTTCCGGATACCCGGCCTGGGGCGATACTTTACCACGAGCGTATTCGCCCGTGATTATCCCATGATCATGTCCACGGCGCTGCTCTGGTCGTCGCTCATCGTGGTGATCTACGTGATCACGGATCTCATGTACGCCCTGGTCGACCCTCGCATACGATATCGGAAGGACTAGCATGGAACCGATCGGCACATCCGGCGAAGTGGACCTCGTCTGGATCCTCTGGGCGGTCCTGGGGTGGAGCTGGGACACCATGATCCTCGAGATGGGACGGATCGCGCTGGCGATTCAGCTGCTGCTCTGTCTGCCCCGGATGTATCGCCTGGGACACAAGAACGAAACGGGCAGATGGGCGGAGTTCTGCCACAGGGCGGTGCAGCAGAAACCGCTCTTCGCCGCCGTGGGCGCCGGCGCCCTGCTGGCGGCCTGGTGGCTGCTCGGTCCATGGATGGATCTGTATCCCTACGGAACGGAAGACATCCCCGAAAGCCTGTCGGAATCCATGAGCTGGCAAGGCCTCGAGCCCTTCTTCTCCTGGGCGGGGTTGATCTTCCGGGTTACCCTGGCCACGGAGTTTACGCTGCTCTGGCCGAGGGCCTACCGCTATTTCAAGAAACACGACAGCGGCCTCTGGGCGGACGCCTCCCGTCGGTTTTCCCGCAACAGGCTTTCCCTGGTCGGGCTCTTTCTGGTCCTGCTGCTGAGCAACACGGCGCTGCTGGCGCCCTGGATCGCGCCTCTGCACTATACCAAGCAGAACTTCCTGGTCGCCTGGCAGGAACCGTCCTGGCAGTATCCCTTCGGCACGGACGGCCTGGGTCGCGACCTCTTCAGCAGGGTCATCTACGGCGCCGAGATTTCCATGACGGTGGGGGTACTCGTGCAGGCCATCATCTTCTCCATCGGCGTCCCCCTGGGCTCCCTGGCCGGGTACGCGGGGGGCCGCGTGGACAGCGTCATCATGCGGGGGGTCGACATCATGTCGGCCTTTCCGGGCCTGCTCTTCATCATCCTGATCATGTCGTGGCTTGGGGCCGGACTGTTCAACATTTTCGTGGCCATAGGCGTGACCGGCTGGGTCGGGGTCTGCCGGCTCCTCCGGGGGCAGATCCTGTCATTAAAGGAAAAGGAATTCGTCCGGGCGGCCAAGGCGATGGGAGGCAGTCACTTCCGTATCGTCGTCACCCACATCCTGCCGAACAGCCTGACGCCGCTGATCATCGCCCTTGCCCTGGGTATCCCTTCCGCCATCTTCGCCGAGGCCGGACTGAGCTTCATCGGCATCGGCATCAGTCCGCCGACACCGAGCTGGGGGCAGATGGTCGGGGAGAACGCCAACTACATCCGGTCGTACTGGCACCTGGCGACTTTTCCCGCCATCATGATCGCGCTTACCATGCTCGGATTCCAGCTGATGGGCGACGGCCTGCGCGACGCCCTCGACCCCAAGATGAACCAGTAAAACGCCGTGCGAACGGCCGGAAGTCGAAGGGACTCCGTAAAAAAAGTGACGACGGGCCTTGACACGGCGGTCGAAATCCGTATATTAAGCCGTGTCGTCGAAACGGCGGCAGCCCGATGCCTTGCATTTCCCCTGATTGATTCCTCATTGGAAAGCCGAATCTACCTTAGAACAGATTCATGACGGCCGATACCGCATTCAACGGGATTACTCCATCATAAATGTAAGCATCGTTTGCCCGAATCCCTGATGGTATAACCAGAACAAAGAACCGCGCGACTCCAGACGCGGCACGCCAGGCCTGTTTAACGGGAACGATCCGACCGTATTTCGTCGTTTCCGCCGCTCACAATGTCCACAACCCAGTCCGTAAGAAAACACACTCCCCACGACTCGCCCCGGGAATCCGCGCCATTAGAACGCCCGGAAGGCGGAAGTCAACCATACCTTTCACAAGGGAAGGACGCATGCACATACTAGAACTAAAGACCAAGACCCTGCCCGACCTGTACTCCATAGCCCAGGAGCTCGACCTGCAGAGCTACACGGGGCTGCGGAAACAGGAGCTGATCTTCAGCATTCTCCAGGCGCAGACGGAGAAAGAAGGCGTCATTTTCGGCGAGGGCGTCCTCGAAGTGCTGCCGGACAACCGTTGCGGTTTTCTACGGTCGCCGGACTACAGCTACCTGCACGGCCCCGACGACATCTACGTGGCGCCGTCGCAGGTCAAGCGCTTCGACCTGAGGACCGGGGACACCATATCGGGACAGATCCGGCCGCCCAAGGACGGGGAACGCTTCTTCGCGCTCCTGAGAGTGGATACGGTAAATTTCGATAATCCGGAGGCGTCCAAAGACCGGACCCTCTTCGACAACCTGACGCCGATCTACCCGCTGGATCGGTTCCAGCTCGAGTATCAGAAAGAGAAACTTCCGACTCGGGTCATGGACCTGCTGACTCCCATCGGGAAGGGCCAGCGCGGGTTGATCGTCTCGCCGCCGAAGGCCGGCAAAACCATGCTGCTGCAGGAGATCGCCAACGCCATCACGGACAATCACCCCGAGGTGGTGCTCATGGTCCTGCTCATCGACGAACGGCCGGAAGAGGTGACCGACATGGAACGGTCGGTGAAGGGCGAAGTGGTCAGTTCGACCTTCGACGAACCGCCGGAACGCCACGTGGCAGTCTCGGACATGGTCCTGGAAAAGGCCAAGCGGCTGGTGGAACACGGCAAGGACGTCGTCATCCTCCTCGACAGCATCACCCGCCTGGCGCGGGCCCACAACGCGGTGACACCCCACAGCGGCAAGATCCTGTCCGGCGGTATCGACGCCAACGCGCTTCAGAAACCCAGGCGCTTTTTCGGTGCGGCGCGCAACATCGAGGAAGGCGGGAGCCTGACGATCGTGGCCACGGCGCTGATCGAGACGGGCAGCCGCATGGACGAGGGCATCTTCGAGGAATTCAAGGGTACGGGCAATATGGAACTGGAACTCAGCCGCAAGCTGGCGAACCGGTGGATATTCCCGGCAATCGACCTGAGCGCGTCCTCCACCCGAAAGGCGGAACTGCTGCTCGAACCGGTTATCCTGGGCAAGGTGAAGATCCTGCGGAAATTCCTGGACGGCCTCGGACCGGTCGAAGCCATGGAACTGATGACAGAACGCCTGTCACGGACCGGGACGAACATGGATTTCCTCAAATCCATGAACGAATAGGGTCATACGGTCCGCAAGATCCCCGACTTACTTGAGCCGCTTGAAGAATTCCCTGAACTTCCGCTCCGATTCCGCCTTCTGCACCGGGGTCATGGCCTGGTAGAATCCGCAGTCGTTCGCAAAGGCGGGTGAAAGAGCGCTTCGCTTCGGGACATTGTAGGCCTCGTGCTTGAAGGTGTATATCTCACAGGTCACTTCATCTCCCCTCGTGGCGGGCATGACGTGGATGCAGTCGGAACAACTGCGCCGCTGTTCCCCCAGGTGACCGTGTGTCCGGTTGTGCATGATCGACTTCAGCTTGCTCATCCCGTGTCTCCTGTAGCGAATACATCCGCATAGTCTGGCGAGACCAATATAAACACAGGTTAACTGCGCCGCCTGTCCTTGTCAAGTGCGTGGCCGGGAGGGCAGAACTACTTTCCACCGCCGCGTAAAGCCCCAGGTGTGTTCACGTGACGAATAGCACCGGCTCGGCCCTCTCGTACACCCGCCTGATCAGGAAGAACCGGACCTTTCGGTTTGTGTGGCTGTCGCAGGTGGTATCCAACGCGGGAGACTGGTTCAATACGATCGCGGTACTGGGCTTTACCCTGGCCCTCACGGGTTCCGGGCTCGCCCTCAGCATCGTCACCATCTGCCAGATGCTGCCGCCCTTCCTGATGACCCCGCTGGCCGGCGTCGTCGCCGAGCGGTACGATCGCAAGCGGGTGCTGATCGTCGCCGACATCCTGCGTGCGGGCGTGGCTCTCGGCTTTCTCCTGGTAGAAACCGCGGACGATGTCTGGATGCTGTACCTCTTCATGGCCCTGCTGTCCGGCCTGGGTCCCTTCTTCGACGTCACGCGCACGGCTACGCTGCCGAGCATCGCCCAGGGAAAGTCTCTGCTGGCGGCCAATGCCCTGTCCAGCACGACCTGGGCCGCCATGCTGGCCATCGGCTCCGCCCTCGGCGGATTGGTGTCCGATCACCTGGGCCGGTCCGCCGCGTTTCAGGTGAACGCCTTAAGTTTCCTGGTCTCGGCGCTGTTCGTGGCCCGCATCGCCATCCCCGCCGCGGCGGGCGCGGGACAGCCGGTCCGGTTCCTGTCGGATTTTATAGAGGGACTCAAGTACATTGGCCGCGACCGGCCCACGCGGGTCTTTCTGCCGGGCAAGGCGACCTGGGGACTCGCCGGCGGCGGCGCCGTGCTGTTGTACGCCGTATTCGGCGGGCAGGTCTATCGCGCGGGCGACACGGGTATCGCCATCCTTTACACGGCCAGGGGTGTGGGGACGCTCCTGGGCGCCGTGTTCATCAAGCTGTTCAGCACTATGCGACTGGGTCAGCTCAGGAGGGGCATCCTGATCGGGTTGGTCAGCTACGGAGCCTGTTTCATCATGTTTTCACAGGCCCCGTCCATCTGGCTTGCCGCCGCAAGCATCATCCTGGCCGCCGCGGGCAGCATGGTGATGTGGGTCTATTCCTCTCTCGGGCTTCAACTCGTGGTGGACGAAGGCTACCGCGGCCGGGTGTTCGCCGCGGACCAGGGCCTGTTTACCCTTGCCTTTTCCCTGTCGGCCCTCGGGACGGGCCTGTTGCTGGATGCCATGGCGCCTCGCCTGGTAGCCTTTTTGGCGGGTGTCGCGGGCATACTGATCGTCTGCGCGTGGTATTACTACGCCCGCCGCATTCCGCTTGACGGACAACACAGTGCGTAGCGGAATCACTTGACCCGTTCGATGGTCAGCTTTTCCAGTACGATATCGAAGATGGGTTTGTCGTTACGCCTCTGCACCCGGCCGATGGCGTTTACGACTTCCTGTCCCTTCATGACCTGGCCGAAAATGGTGTATCCCCCGTCCAGGTACGACTTCGGACCATGGGTAATGAAGAACTGGCTGCCCCCGGTATCCGGAGACCCCGAGTTGGCCATAGCCAGCCGTCCCGGCCGGTCGAATTTCAGCGAGCCCCTGATTTCACCCTTGATGTTGTAACCCGGTCCGCCGCCGCCGGTTCCCGTCGGGTCGCCCCCCTGAATCATGAAATTCGGAATGACCCGGTGAAACGTGGTCCCGTTGTAGTATGGGCGCGTGGTTTCCTGCCCGGTTGCGGGATCCTTGAATGTCTTCGTGCCTTCCGCGAGTCCAATGAAATTGTCTACGGTGACGGGCGCCAGCTTGTCGAAGAGCTTGCAGATGATGACCCCCATGTTGGTATTGAACACGGCGTACGTGCCGGGTCCCAGGGACTGGGCGGCCAGTTCGCCGGTCTCCGACTGGGCGTTTTCGGTCGATTGGGCTGTCGCCTGGAACGGATGCGCGGCGGCGAACGCGGAACCGACGACCAGGACCGCCAGCATGACGGCCGTGCAAGCGTTTCGAATCAGATCGATCAATTTACTCGCCCTCCCCTCTGACCACGGTCACCCGGGTGATGCTGACCTCATCCCGAGGCTTGGACTGCATCGCGGGAACCTCGGATATGGCGTCGGCCACTTCCTGTCCCTCAACGACCTGCCCGAAGATGGTATGCCTATGGTTCAGGTGGGGCGTGGGCGCCACCGTGATGAATATCTGACCGCCGTTGGAATTGGGGCCGCTGTTCGCCATGGCCAGTCTGCCGGGCTGGTCAAAAAGCAGTTCCTCGTGGAATTCATCATCGAACTGGAAGCCCGGTCCGCCGCGTCCGGACGCGGTTGGATCTCCGGTCTGTATCATGAAATTGGGGATGACCCGGTGAAAGGTCACGCCGTCATAGTAGGGCGTGCCCGTCATGGTCTGACCGGTTTCCGGGTGGGTCCATTCCCGCGAGCCATCGGCCAGTCCGGAGATGACGTCCACGGTCATGGGCGCTTTGTCCGGAAACAATTCGCAGGTAATGGTACCCAGGTTGGTTTCGATGATCATCATGTTTGCGGGTTCTCCACTGTTTTGGGGTTGTTCGGCAGACTCGCCGCAGGACACGGCAAAAAACAGAAGGGTAAAAACGGCAACTACGAGACCTGTATTCCGCATCTTCTTCCTCCACTGACTCTGGGAATTGTGTGGTAGGGTTCCAGTCGTGGCGTCCCGAATTCAGACCGCCGGTTGCAATGCATCCGCGGGGCTTTCGCAGGACGCGTCCTGCCGTTCTCGGTAAGGCAGGTTGTGGCTCTTCCGGTACTCCCACTGGAGCCGGTGGTGTTCCTTTTCGTTGGATATGAAATCCCAGGGCAGCGACTGCCGGTCCGACAGGTCCCCGAGATAAAGCGAGGTATCCAGTCCCGTTTCCGCCGCGGCGCGCTTCCAGTCGCCGTCCTGCCGGACGGTTTCCATCAGAAAGGCGCTTAATTCCCGGCCGCCCCGGGAGAGTATGCCCTCGAAGTACGCCGACTTCAGGCTCTCGTGCTTGACGTCGACCCCGGGCGTACCGCGCAGGGCCTTCTGGATCCGGTTCAGCTTGCGCTTGACCTCACTCGGAGACGCCATGGGACTCCACTGAAAGGGCGTCAGCGCCTTCGGCACGAAGGGGTTTATGCTCAGCCTCAGGCGGCCGCCCGGTTCTCCGTACTCCCGCTGCAGGCCGGCCAGTTGGCACGTCATCTCGATCATTTCCTCAATATCCGCGTCGGTTTCCGTCGGCAGTCCGACCATGTAGTACACCTTGAGATGCTTGATGCCCTTTTCGAGTATCCTTCGGGCCCCGGTCAGGATCTCCTCCGAAGTAATCGGCTTGTTGATTGCCTTGCGCAGCCGCTCCGACCCGGCCTCCGGCGCGATCGTCATGGTGCGCAGCCCCGTCTTCAGCATCAGTCGCAGCAGGCTGTCTGGGATCAGGTCGACCCGAACCGACGAAACCCCCACGCGAAGCCCGGTCTCTTCGAGGCCCGCGCAGAGTTCGTCCAGGTAGGGATAGTCGCACATGGCCGAACTCACCAGTCCTACGGCCTTTAGCCCCTCCTTGCCCTCGCACGACAGGGCCTCTTCCTTCGTGCGGATCACGTCGAGTATGGTACCGGGCTTCAGGGCGCGGAACTTGGGGTAAACGTAGCTCACGGCGCAGAATCGGCACCGCCTGGGACACCCGCGGGAGATCTCGATCAGCAGCATGTCGCCGAATTCCGTATCGGGTGTCAGCACGGCGGAATGGGCGGGATAGTCCTCGAAGGAAGTCACCTGCTGCTTGGAGATCCGATCGGACGGCTCGGTCGGTCCGGTCGGCCCGGCCGGCGCCGCGCCGCCATCCCCGGCGGAAGTCGACTGCAGGGAAGGCACGTACATGCCTTCCAGCGCCATGGTCCGGGCAAGATGCCGCTCCCGTTCCAGCCCCTGGTCCTCGACGTAGCGGTCGAGATACGCGTAAGCGGCCTCTTCGCCGTCTCCGATGATCATCACGTCGGCGAAATCCGCCAGCGGCTCCGGGTTGATATAGGTGATCGCGCCGCCAATCAGCACGATCGGATCGAAGTGCGTCCGGTCTTCCGCGAATACGGGTATGCCGGCGAGCTCCAGGATGCGGACCAGGTTTGGGTAGTCGTTTTCAAAGGAAATGGAAAAGGCCACGATGTCGCACTTGTTGAGGGGCCTGCCCGATTCCAAGGTGACCAGGGGCTTGCGGGACCTGGCCAGGTCTTCCAGGTCGGAAGGATCCGGGAGAAAAGACCGCTCGCAGACGACGTCTTCCCTTTCGTTCAGATGCCGGTAGATGGTCTGAAATCCCAGGTTGGACATGCCCAGGTAGTAGGTATTTGGATATACCAGGGCGATCCGGACGGCCATTCCGCCGGTATTCTTGTACAGGGTCCCGCGTTCGCGGGCGAGGGTCTGCGCTATTGATTGCTCGAGCATGTACCTGATCCACCGTGCGGAAAACGGCTCACCGCACGCACTCCGGGTTATTCGATCGGACCGTCAAACTCCATGGACGGTGAAAATACAGCCCGGCGCGTCGGGTGTCAAGGCTCGCACCGACGGCAACCCCGTGGTTCCAGACGCGCCGGATAGGCTTGACATCACGCGTTCCCTCAGTTAGTTTCCCGACGAAAGACGACCCGGACGGAAGGGACCCGGTCCCATGGGAGAAGGTGTCATGGATCCGAATCTTTGCGGGACAACGCGGAAAGCCATGTGGAAAACGGCAGGCGTGCTGTCTCTCTGCCTGTTGGCGCTTTCCTCGCTGGACGTCTCCGGGCAGCAGGTGAAGGCCGAAATCACGGTTCACCTGGAAGCGCTGCCTATCCTGCACCGTGAGCAGATGGCCGACTTCGACTTCGTGCTCACCGATTACATCGAGGAATGGGACTGGCTGCAGGAAGACCTGCCCGAACAGGTTCACGTGGGATTCGAAGCGATTCTGGCCTTTCTGGGGAGCGCGGTCAAGACCCAGTACGGCTCGCGTCTGACCGTTTACAGCGGTACCGACCTGAAGTACCTGGACCGTTGGTGGCTATTCGAATACCAGCGGGAGGATCTGCTCCAGCACGACGATCAGCAGTTTCACGCCCTGACCTGGTTGATCGATTACTACGTCCATATCATGATCGGGCACGAGCTGGACAAGCACACCGAATATGGCGGGGACCGGCACTTCCAGCGCGCCAACGCCATCGCCCTGGACGGCCGGTTCAGCCGGGAGTTTCAGCGGGGATGGGACGAGCGGCTGGACCTGATCGACGGCATTCTGGCCGAAGATTACAAACCCCACCGCCTGATCAGGAACCGGTATTACCGGGGATTGGCGGCTCAACGGGAAAACAAGCTGGTCGAGTCCATGGCGCTCTGCCGCCAGGCCGTGGACATCATGGCCGAACAGTATGAAAAAAACCCGCGCGACGAGCGTCTTCAGGACTTTCTGAACGCCCATTACCTGCAACTGGCGGACGTCTTCAGCACGGATTCATCCACGGAAGTCTACGACATACTCATGGAGATAGATCCCGCGCACCGGTCGATCTACGATGACTATGCGAAGCGATCGGGCGGATGATCCGCACGGGTGTCCATCCGGCCATTCAAACCCAGCGGCGGCGTTTCGCGTAACGGTACCTGGGCCTGTTCTGCTGAAACCGAACGCGTCCGCAGGCGGGACATCGCCACTTGCGCTGCTTGTGAAAACTCCGCTTTGCTTCGTTCATTGATCGGTTACAACGTTTGCATCGCATACATATCGAAAAGAGATGACAGCAAAATGAAAAGAAACCACGACGCGCTCAGGAACCTTTCCTTCCTGGTACTGATCGTACTTGCGGGTCTTTGCCCGCCCGCCGCGGTCCACGGGGCCGAGTACAACCCGGCCATCTGGCGCAAACTGGTCCGGGCATCGACCACCGTCCACGAGGCGTTTCTTTCCCGATCCCCGCAGATCGTGATCTACGAAGAAGGCCTTGTCGTATTCCGGGATGACGATTTCCAGAAGGGATACCGTCAGGTCCAGCTGAGCGGCGAGGATCGGATCAAGCTGTATCTGACCATGCAGAGCAGCTTCGGTCTGTCTAGTCTTACGAATGAATGGCTCGAGAACGAACTGCCCTATGCCAGGAGTATAGAAGAACCCTATCAGGAAAACAATAACAAGGTGACCGTATGGATCGGGCTGCACACCCCGGCGAGCCTGCATACCTACTCGACCGGGATGCTCAAGGCCCGTTCCGGCAACAATCTCATCGCGCCGGCGTGGAACGCCTTTTACGAGTTCAACAACTTCCTGGCCGGGTTTACCTATCCCGAGGTCGAGCCATACGTCCCCGACCGCGTCGAGATCGCCGTGCAGAAGCTGCCCCGCTACATGGCGGACCAGTCCGATCTGGCCGTGGAATGGCCGCTGGATGCGATAGACCTTGCAGCGGTGAAGGGGAAACGCCCCCGTGGATACCGGACGCTTTCCGGATCATCCGCCCGTGAAGCCTACCGGCTGCTGAACGAACACCAGGCGATACGGTCCGGCGACCAGGTATACCTCGTATGGGTCCGACCGCTCCTCCTGCCCTGACCGCGCAATACCTCGGACAACCCCGACAGCCCGTCTTCCTGCCTTATCCTTTAATGGCCCCCGGAGGTACCGCCTTGTACGGGTCCAGCCTGTGCGCTACCGGTGGCCGCGGTAAATACCGCGCTTCGCCTGACAACAGGTCACGGTCCCCGAAGTAGCCGGGGCAGCGATTCGAGACCGAACTGGGGCACCAGGGCCAAGCGAATTTCGCCAATTTTCGCACTCCGTGAGGATATCCGGTAAAAACAACATTTTCGTTGACATGAATATCTATCTATACTATTTTACGGTCTCGATATGTATTACGTGGAAGAAAATCAGTTTTTGTCGACGCTTCCGCGCTGTCAGCACGACCGGCACACTTCAGTGCCACGAAGTGCGGTTCGCGCTAAAGGAGAGTGTACGAAGTCGGATTACCTTTCTGAATACAAGAACCAAGTATTTTGGGTGGTACTGACTAAGCAATCCTGGCAAATAGGCAGGAGTTCCACTATTGTATCGGAATTGTTGACACGGCCAGTCACATACCAATTAGGGTCGAGTCGACCACCCAATGGTAATTCGTCAGAGTGACAAAGAGCAGTCGAAATACACGCTCGTTCATGCGTTTTAGGGAGATCGCGTCCATCGCGTTTATCGCTGGAACTTGCGTTTGGCATGCGAATTGCGGCGATGATTCCCCAGGTCACGCAAACCCATTCCTACCGACATCACTGCCCCCGGTGCAGCGCGCTCCGGACCTGCACGTGGCCTCGCCGACGGTGAGTGACAGCAGCCCGGACGCAGGGACACCTTTCACGCTGTCCGCCACGGTGCGCAATGCCGGGGACGGCGCGGCGGCAGCCACCACCCTGCGCTACTTCAGGTCGACGGATGCGGCGATCACCACCGCCGACACGGCCGAGGGCACAGACGCGGTGGACGCGCTTGCCGCGGACGCGAGCACAGACGCCTCGGTGACACTGACGGCGCCGGACGCACCCGGCACGTACTACTACGGCGCATGCGTGGACGTGGTGGCTGGGGAGTCGGACGCGACGAACAACTGCTCGGACGCCGTGACGGTCACGGTCCCGGAGCCCCCGGTGCAGCCCGCTCCGGACCTGCACGTGGCCTCGCCGACGGTGAGTGACAGCAGCCCGGACGCAGGGACACCTTTCACGCTGTCCGCGACCGTGCGCAATGACGGGGACGGCGCCGCGGCAGCCACCACCCTGCGCTACTTCCGGTCGACGGATGCGGCGATCACCACAGCCGACACCGCCGAGGGCACCCACGCGGTGGACGCGCTTGCCGCCGCCGCGAGCACAGACGCCTCGGTGACACTGACGGCGCCGGACGCACCCGGCACGTACTACTACGGCGCGTGCGTGGACGTGGTGGCTGGGGAGTCGGACGCGACGAACAACTGCTCGGACGCCGTGCACGTCACGGTCCCGGAGCCCCCGGTGCAGCCCGCTTCGGACCTGCAAGTGGCGACGCCGACGGTGAGTGACAGCAGCCCGGACGCAGGGACACCTTTCACGCTGTCCGCGACCGTGCGCAATGATGGGGACGGCGCCGCGGCAGCCACCACCCTGCGCTACTTCCGGTCGACGGATGCGGCGATCACCACAGCCGACACCGCCGAGGGCACCCACGCGGTGGACGCGCTTGCCGCCGCCGCGAGCACAGACGCCTCGGTGACACTGACGGCGCCGGACGCAACCGGCACGTACTACTACGGCGCATGCGTGGACGTGGTGGCTGGGGAGACGGACGCGACGAACAACTGCTCGGACGCCGTGCACGTCACGGTCTCGGAACCCCCGGTGCAGCCCGCTCCGGACCTGCACGTGGCCTCGCCGACGGTGAGTGACAGCAGCCCGGACGCAGGGACACCTTTCACGCTGTCCGCGACCGTGCGCAATGATGGGGACGGCGCCGCGGCAGCCACCACCCTGCGCTACTTCCGGTCGACGGATGCGGCGATCACCACAGCCGACACCGCCGAGGGCACCCACGCGGTGGACGCGCTTGCCGCCGCCGCGAGCACAGACGCCTCGGTGACACTGACGGCGCCGGACGCACCCGGCACGTACTACTACGGCGCATGCGTGGACGTGGTGGCTGGGGAGACGGACGCGACGAACAACTGCTCGGACGCCGTGCACGTCACGGTCTCGGAGCCCCCGGTGCAGCCCGCTCCGGACCTGCACGTGGCCTCGCCGACGGTGAGTGACAGCAGCCCGGACGCAGGGACACCTTTCACGCTGTCCGCGACCGTGCGCAATGATGGGGACGGCGCCGCGGCAGCCACCACCCTGCGCTACTTCCGGTCGACGGATGCGGCGATCACCACAGCCGACACCGCCGAGGGCACCCACGCGGTGGACGCGCTTGCCGCCGCCGCGAGCACAGACGCCTCGGTGACACTGACGGCGCCGGACGCACCCGGCACGTACTACTACGGCGCATGCGTGGACGTGGTGGCTGGGGAGACGGACGCGACGAACAACTGCTCGGACGCCGTGCACGTCACGGTCTCGGAGCCCCCGGTGCAGCCCGCTCCGGACCTGCACGTGGCCTCGCCGACGGTGAGTGACAGCAGCCCGGACGCAGGGACACCTTTCACGCTGTCCGCGACCGTGCGCAATGATGGGGACGGCGCCGCGGCAGCCACCACCCTGCGCTACTTCCGGTCGACGGATGCGGCGATCACCACAGCCGACACCGCCGAGGGCACCCACGCGGTGGACGCGCTTGCCGCCGCCGCGAGCACAGACGCCTCGGTGACACTGACGGCGCCGGACGCACCCGGCACGTACTACTACGGCGCATGCGTGGACGTGGTGGCTGGGGAGACGGACGCGACGAACAACTGCTCGGACGCCGTGCACGTCGCGGTCTCGGAGCCCTCGGTGCAGCGCGCTCCGGTGCAGCGCGCTCCGGACCTGCACGTGGCGACGCCGACGGTGAGCGACAGCAGCCCGGACGCCGGGTCACCTTTCACGCTGTCCGCCACGGTGCGCAATGCCGGGGACGGCGCCGCGGCAGCCACCACCCTGCGCTACTTCAGGTCGCCGGATGCGACGGTCACCACCGCCGACACGGCCGAGGGCACAGATGCGGTGAGGAGGCTTGCCGGTTCGGCGACCAGCCCCGAGTCAATCGCGCTGGCGGCGCCGGACGCACCCGGCACGTACTACTACGGTGCATGCGTGGACGCGGTGGATGGGGAGTCGGACACGACGAACAACTGCTCGGACGCCGTGCACGTCGCGGTCTCGGAACCCCCGGAACAGGGCGGCCAACCAGAGACCGAGGTGCATCTCTTCAGGCAGGATAGCGTCGAGGAAGATATCGGTGACTCGCGCTTGGTCATAGTGGCTTGGACCACAGGCAATAGTCGTGCGCCGACAGAGTCCATCCCCGTGCGTGTCTGGCTAGTTTCGGGCACTGCAGACGAGGGGGTCGATTTCGGTCGCTTCACACAATCGGTAGAGTTCAACCCGGCGGATTTCACGATAAAAAACTCAAGGTACGAGGCTTTGAAAGTGCTGACGATCACTATTCTGGATGACATGGAAGTGGAGGGCGACGAGACGATTGGCGCGACCATGACGCTCGAGCGCGCCCGACCGTTCGTCAAGCTGCTGAGTCCGAACTACCCAGAGCAGGTCAGCATCACCATTCTCGACAACGACGACTAGATAGATGAACGCCTTCCGCGCTCATGCTGACGACCGAACCCGGCCGCCGGTCGCGTAAAACCTCGGACAACCCCGACAGCCCGTCTTCCTGCCTTATCCTTTCACCGCGCCCAGCGCCAGTCCACGCACCATGTAACGCTGTACGAAGGCGAACACGGCCAGGGCCGGAAGCAGGGCCAGTGTCGCGCCGGCCATCATGCGTCCCCAGTGGATGTCGTACTTGCTGATGAAGTTGTACAGGCCGACGGGCAGGGTGAAGGTGGACTCCGAGTTCAGGAACATCACCGCGAACAGCAGTTCGTTCCACGCGCCGATGAAGGCGAAGAGGAAGGTCGCGATCAGGCCGGGACGGGTCAACGGCACGGCCACGCGCAGGATCGCCCCCATCCGGTTGCAACCGTCCACCATCGCGGCTTCCTCCAACTCCGAAGGGACGCCCGCGAAGAAACCCTGCATCATGAGCGTGCAAAAGGGGATGTTCAGCACGGTATACACGATCATCAGGCTGTAAAGCGTGTTCAGCAGGCCGAGCATCCTGAAAATGATGAAGAGGGGGACGATGAGCACCACCACGGGCATCATCTGGGTCGACAGGAACAACAGCAGCGTGACCTGGCGACCCCGGAACCGGTAGCGCGCGAGGGCATAGCCCGCCAGGACGGACACGGTCAGCGTGCAGGCGGAGGCCAGGCTGGCGACCATGAGGCTGTTGGTAAAGAACCGGGGGATATCGGTACGCAGGAAGGCCGCGGCGTAGTGTTCCAGCGTGGGGGCCGACGGGAAATACCGCAGGGGCCAGACGAAGAGGTCCTTCTCGGGTGTCAGGGAAGTGACCACCATCCAGTACACGGGGAAGACCGCGAAAAGAAAAAACGCGCACAGTCCGGCGGCTTGAAGCAGGCGATATTGCGGTCCCGGTCGGATCATCTTCCCTTCCTCATATCGTGGCCTGGTCGCCGTAGAACCTCGTGGCGCGTAGGAAAATGGCGGTGAAGACCAGGGAAACCGCCGTCAGCGCCACGCCCAGGGCCGCCGAATATCCGAAATCCAGCCCCAGGAAGGCCTTCTGGAAAACGTATAGGGCCAGGGTGCGGGACGCCCCGGCCGGACCGCCCCCGGTCATGACCCAGATCAGGTCTGCCCAGTTGAATATCCAGATCGCCCGGAGGAGTACGGTGATGACGATGGCCGGTTTTACCATGGGCGCCGTGACACGCCAGAAGGACTGCCAGGCCGTGGCCCCGTCCATGTCGGCCGCTTCGTACAGGCTCGGCGGGATGGCCTGCAGCGCGGCAAATAGCATGACGGCGAAAAAGGTGACGCCGAACCAGATATTGGCCAGTACGCAGGAGAGGAGGGCCGTTTCCCCCCGCGACAGGAACCCCACCTTCTGGTCAATCAACCCGAAGCGGATGAGCAGGTCGTTGACCAGGCCGAATTCACCGTTGAGCAGCCATGCCCATATGATGGCGATCAGGAAGCCCGATACCGCCCACGGGGCGAAAACGATAGCCTGGAAAAGCCCCTTGCCCCTGAACTGCGTGCTGTTGAGCAGCAGGGCCAGGCAGAATCCGAGCAAGAACTGGAAGCTGAGCGAAACGACCACCCAGACTACGGAATTCCAGAGGCTGCTCCAGAAATACTCGTCCCCCAACATGATGCCGTATTGCTTCAATCCGACGAAGGGGGTATTGAGCGGATCCATGAGCTGGTATTCCTGCAGCGAAAGCAGGAATACCGTGGCCATGGGATAGAACAGGAATCCCCCGATGAGCAGGAAGGCGGGCGTCAGGAGCAGGTAGGGTTCGGCTTTTTTCATGACGCGATGGATTACGAGGTTTTCGGCGGACGGGGCGTGTCGGGACCGTGGCGGTCCACGTAACGCTTCTGGGCCCGTTCCAGGAAGGCGGCCAGCCGGCCGAGCATTTCCCGCGGCGATTGCCTGCCGAGAAGCATCTTCTGCTGTTCTTCGGTGACCAGCACCTCGATGAATTCGCCCATTTCAGGCAGGTAGTTCGGGTACCAGTTCTGCAGGAGTTTCGCGTCGGTGGCCATGTCCATGAAGGGCCGGAGAAACCCCTGGCCGAAATAGGGGTCGTCCATGCCCTGCTTCACCGTGGGCAGCACGCTCGCATCCTTGCTGTAGGCGATGAGCTGTTCCGGCGACATCATCCACTCGTAAAAAGCCAGGGCTCCATCCGGGTTCCGGGCGCCGGCCGAGACGGAAAGGATCCAGATGTCGTTGGATGCCACGTGGGCGCGGGGACCGGCGGGCATGACGGCCGTGGCCAGGGTCGATTCGTCCATGCCGTGTTCGAGGCAGGTGCGCACCACTTCGGGGTCCTGTTCAATGCACCCGCAGATACCGGACCAGAAGCCCTGCACCAGTTCGTTGTACCCCCAGTTTACCGAGTCCACGGGCGTCAGGCCGTCCCGGTATATGTCGTTCCAGTAGGCCAGCCCTTCCACGTGATCCGGGCTGTTTATGATGCAGTTGTTGCCCCCGTCGAACCATTCGTTCGTGCCGGAGAACTCCTCCAGTATGGGCCACCACGTCCAGAAACCGCCCCGGGCGCCGCGCAGGGCGTAGCCGTACCGGTCCCTGTCCCGGTCGGTGAACCGTTCCAGCAACGCGCGCCAGTCGGCCCGCGTCGCGGCGGGTTCCAGTCCGTGCTCATCCAGCCAACGCTTGCGGTAGAACATGACCCGCGTCGTCAGTTCCAAAGGCAGTCCATAGACCTGGCCGTTCTCGATGGCCGTGCTGCTCTCGCACCGGAGCAGGCTCGTCGATGTAAAAGCGTCGCGATGGGGCCATGACTCGTACCATGACGTCAGGTCCTCTATGGCGCCCATGGCGCGGAATTCGGCCATCCACTGTCCCGTCGCCGTGATCAGGTCCGGCGGGTTGCCGCCGGCGATCATGGTCACCAGCTTGGCGTGACCCTGGTCCCACGGAACGGGAATCAGTTCCACGCGAATATCGTCTCTCAGGGCCATGAAGCGGTCGATCCGCGCGGCGAGGGCACGATTCTTCACCTCGCCCATCGGACTGAAGAGCGTGACAGTCCGGCGGTCGTCCCCGCCGCCGCAACCGAGCATGGCCGCGCCCGCCAAGGCCGTTCCGCCGAGCCGCAGCACATCGCGGCGGGAAGGGAATTCATATTTTGCGTGATGACGCATCGTGACGGATCCGTTTTGCTGACCTGAGATACCGACCTGCTTCGCTGACCTGTCGCGCTATACCGGCGGCCGCGGCGTATCCGGACCTGCTTCGCTGACCTGTCGCGCTATACCGGCGGCCGCGGCGTGTCCGGACCGTGCCGGTCCACGTACTTCTTCTGCGCCGCCGTCATGAATTCGGCCAGCCGGTCGAGGGTCTCCTGCGGCGACTGCCTCTTCAGCAGCATCTTCTGGTGTTCCTCGGTTACCCGCACCTCGAGAAACTCGCCCATTTCCGGCAGGTAGTTGGGATACCAGTTCTGGAGAATGGTTGGGTCGGTGACCATCTCCATGAAAGAACGGTAGAGGCCCTGCCCGAAGGCGGGGTCATTCATGGCGTCTGCGAAGGGCGGGATCATGTTGACGTCCTTGCAGTACCGAAGCCGCTGTTCGGGCGCCATCAACCAGCTCAGAAACGTCCAGGCTTCCTCCTTGAGGCGGGATCCCGAGGACATGGACACGTATCCACCGTCGGCCAGGGCCACGCGGGCCTTCGGTCCGGCGGGCATGGTGGTGATGGCGAGCGTATCCTCGTTCAACCCGTGTTCCAGGCAGGTGCGGACCACCTCCGGGTCCTGTTCCATCGTCCCGCAGAGATCCGACCAGAAGCCCTGCACCAGTTCGTTGAAACCCCAGTTCAACGAATCCGGCGGCACGAGGCCGTCCTGGTACAGGTCGTTCCAGTACGACAACCCCGCCACGTGATCCGGACCATTGATGATACACCGTTGGTCCCGGTCGAACCACGCGTTGGATCCGGCATATTCCTGGGCGATGGCCCACCAGCTGTAGAACCCGCCCCGGGCCCCCCGGAAGGCGTATCCGTAACGCTGCCGGCCCGGATCCGTGATTTTCTCGAGCAGCGCGCGCCACTCCTCGCGCGTTTTGGCTGGCGCCAGTCCGTGTTCATCGAGCCATTCGGTGCGATAGAACATGGAACGGACAGCCACTTCCGCGGGCAGGCCGAAGACCTGGTCGCCGTCGAAGGCCATCGTCGACCGGGTGAAGCGCCGCACGTTTTTCGAGTAGCCCTGGAGATGGGGCCAGTCGCTGGCCCAGGGCCTCAGGTCCTCCAGGGCGCCCATGGCGCGGAACTCGGCCATCCACCAGCTGGAAATCGACATGACGTCGGGTGGATCACCTCCCAGCATGGAGGTGATATACTTCGAATGGGCCTGGTCCCAGGGTACCTTGACGTGTTCGATGCGGATGGCGGGATGGATCTCGGAGAACTCGGCGAGCAGCGGCTCCAGGGAACGGTGCTTCTCCCGGGTCAGGGCCGTCATGAATCGCAGGGTTGTCCGATCGTCGCGATCGCCGCCGCATCCGAGTACGGCTGCGCCGAGCAGGGCGCCGCCGCCGATTTTCAGGGCGTCCCGGCGGGACAGCCTCTTGGATTTAGAGCGTTTGAACATGGGAAGGATGGGACGTCGTTGCGCCTGTCAATCCGGATGCAGCGCAGCAGGACCACGACAGGCTCCGCAGCGGCCTACCATTTCTCGAGTTCGAAGGTCATCGCCGCGAAGGCGAGCGGGGGCAGGAAGCACTGTACCCTGCCTCCTGCGACCTTGATCTGGTCGAAGGGCTGTTTATTTATCAGGTCGGGTTGCTCGAACGTGTTTGCGGCCTTTGGATCTGCTCCCCCGGTTAGGATCTCGGCGCTGGCCAGGGATTCGATCGGCCGGTCCTCGAGCACGATGCGCAGAGGTACGGCGGTGTCCGCGCTGCGGTTGGTGACGAATACGTGCAGTTTAAAGTCGTCCTGAATCATGGCTGCGTCGATGTAGTTCACCCGGCCGTAGCTCTCGCTCATATAGCTCGCGCCGTCCACGCTGGTGCGAAGCGCCGTCCCTTCGCGGCGCCGCGCGTACATCGTGAAGGGGTGAAATATGGACTGCACGAGCAGATCGTCGCCCCGGGTGATAAGCGGGGCGATGACGTTGACGATCTGGGCGATGTTCGCGATCTTAACCGAATCGGCGTGGCGCACGAAACTGTTCAGGAATCCGGCGACGACGAGGGCGTCTTCCAGATTGTAGATCTCTTCCACCAGGTGCGGCGCGAATTTACCGTCTCCGTCCGTTTCGTGGTTCTTGTACCAGACATTCCATTCGTCGAAGCACAGGTACGTGCGTTTGGGACTTCTTCGCTTGGCCTGGATGAACCTGCATACCGCGTCCATCTCCTCGATCTGCCGATCGATGGAGTTCGTGACCGCAAGGTAGTCCGGTGTATTGTCCTGCGGATTGCCCACGTAACGGTGCAGGCTGATGTAGTCGGCGTAATCGCCCAGGTAGTCGAGGACCTGTCGGTCCCATTCCATGTAGGTGTCGAACATGTCCACGGAGCAGGAACCGCAGGCGACCAGTTCGATCCTGCGATCGACGTCCTTCATCATTTTGGCGGCCTGCTGGGCCCGTATCGCGTACTGGTCCGCCGGTACGTGGCCAAGCTGCCAGTGGCCGTCCATCTCGTTGCCCAGGCACCACAGATCGACGTCGTAGGGCATATCCTCCCCGTTGCCCACCCGAATGTCGGCATAGCTCGTGCCCGCCGGACAGTTGCAGTACTCTACCCAGTTACGGGCTTCCTCGGGCGAACCCGTGCCGAGGTTGACCGTGAGCATGGGCTGCCAGTTCATTTTGCGGCAAAGACGTATAAACTCGTCGGTACCGAAAGCATTTGGCTCGATGCTCTGCCAGGCGAGTTCCCGGACGGTGGGCCGCAGCTTATTCGGGCCCACGCCGTCCATCCAGTGGTAGCCGGACGCGAAGTTACCGCCGGGATACCGCATGACGGACATGGATTGACGTTCCAGCGCGTCCAGCACGTCCTTCCGAAGTCCATCCTCGTCGGCGTGGGAGCTGTCCGGTTCGTACACGCCCTCGTAGACGGCCCGGCCGATATGTTCCAGGAATCCTCCGAAGATTCTCGGGTCCACGGGCGCGATTTGAAACCTTGTATGGGCGTAGAGCGTCGTCTGTCGCATGCAGGCCGAACTCCCCTGGTAAAACGTTGGCAAATTCACCAGTTCACCAGTTTATATGTACAGCTTCTGACCGGGTTACACAACCCGGGCCGTGGTTTTGTGATGCAACTTGGCCACGGCTGCCAGCCGGTCCGCCCCGTGGCGTTCGACGTATTTCAGGGCGGCTTCGACAACCGGCGCGCCGGCGCCCCTGGGCAGCGTCATGCCGGCCTCGGCAGACAACCTGTCCAGGTATTCCAGAAAACGGTCCCGCGCGAGAATGGACGCTGCGGCCACGGCCAGGTTCCGCTCTCCCTTGTGTTCCTGTATCAACTCGATCCCCCGGCCCTTGTTCATGAGTCGCGAACGAATGTAGTACTCGTTTCCGAACTGGTCCGCCACGGCCAGTTGGCAGGGGGTGCGGTCCAGCAGGCTCTCGATGGCACGGGCGTGGGCCCAGGCCAGGAGATGGTTGAGATTCCTGCCTTCCCGCCTGAATTCCTCGTACAGCGTGTTGTACCGCTCCGGCGGAATGATCACTTCGCAGTAACGCTCGACGCACACCTTGCGGATCTCTGCCGCCAGTTTGCGGCAGCGCGCGTCGCCCAGTTTCTTGGAATCCTTTATGCCAAGACCGGAGAGTATTTCCCAGGACCCGGTCTCGACCAGGACGCCGCCGACCACCAGCGGACCGAAATAGTCGCCTTTGCCGGACTCGTCGGAACCGATGTGTGGCAGGGACAGGTTCCGGGTCTTCGCGCCGCCTGTACCATCCCTGGAAGTTTCCGCGGAATCATTCAGAAAGGGTGAGAGCACGTGGAGGATCACCTGGAGCAGGTGTCCCGCCCTGCCCTGGATCATCAACGTCCCTTTCTGGTACTGCTTCAGGACCAGCCGCTCCCCTTCATCCTCGAAAACGAACACCCAGTCGCACCAGGCTTCGGTCGTGCGCTCCGACGGACCGAGATGCTCCAGCGCCTCGCGGATCCGATGCCGGTCGCGGGCGTCGGTGACGTCGTACCTGCGGGAAACGGGCTCCGGTTTGACTCGGGTCATCGGTTACCGCAACTCTGGTTGAATCCGTTCGCCGGATCGCCAGGGGATCGGGATGTTCAGTTTCCGCAGCTTGGCTTCGAGCTCATCCCGCTCCCTGCTCCGGCGAAGGTTTCCGGCCTTTGAAATGAAACGGTACTTCACCGCCAGGTCCGTTACCTTCTGGCTGTCTCCTCCCTGGATCGCCCGGATGATCTCCCAGTCCAGGTGGGTCAACTGCATGGCATTGACGCTGTAATCGAGAAAGGCCTGCCACACGACGGGACACCAGGCGGAAACGACGCGGTGTCCGATCACCTCGGCGTACTGCCGGATCTCCCACTGGGCGTGATCGTCCATGCGCAGGAGCAGAAACCGAAGCAGGTTCAGGAGGTTCACCTTCCAGTAGGCTTCGGTGTACGTAGACAGCGGCAGGTCCTTGCGGGCCTGTTCCCTGGCGATGCCGGCTTCGATACGTTCTTCGTAGCGGGCCCGGGCTGCCTCCTGGAGTTCCCGCTCCTTTTCGGTGAAACGCGCGCCCTGTTCTTCGTCGACGAATCCGCTGCTGCCCTGGCGATTGCCCTGTGCCTGCAGCCGCCACGCCTTGGGCGGCGTTGTCTGCGAGGCGTCGATCGCTAGGGAGTAGCGGGTACTGTACTCATTGACCGAGGCCGTCCGGTGACGGATCCACTGCCGCCAGCAGTCCATGGGCACCCGGAGATGGAACTTGATGTCGCACATCTCGAAGGGGGTTGTATGCTGATGCCGCATGAGATAGCGGATCAGTCCCCGGTCCTGGTGGACCTGCCGGGTTCCGGCCCCGTAGGAAACACGGGCGGCCTGCACGATGGAATGATCGCTGCCCATGTAGTCCACGACACGGACGAACCCGTCGTCGAGCACGTCAAAAGGAACGCCGAGGATTTCATCCAGTTCGGGAACGGTCGGACGGACGAGATGTTGCGCTTCGATCTGCTCGGGAACTTCGGCTTCTTCGGACACGGCATCCCGGTGTTATTGCGTTGTTTTTAAGGGAACAATTCGATGCCCGTTCTAAGGAGACGGACAACGAGACGTTAACCGGGACGTACATACCTGTCAAGGCATTTTGTGGCGCCCGCCGAAGGGGTCTCGGGCGGTCGTTTTTATCGTTGCGCGGGGAACCTGGAAGGCTATCTTGTGGTGCATATACACCTTAGATATCAATAAAATGATTACCTCCGGGAAGGAGATTTCCGTGGCCGATGAGTCGACCTTTTCGACCATGAGCGACGAGGAGCAGTACCTCTACGACCTCCAGGGGTTTCTCGTCATTCGGGGCATTCTGACCGGGGAGGAAGTACGGTCGCTGAACGAGGCCCTCGACGCCAACCCCGACCGCCTCGGGGCCTACGACGGACCCAACGAACTCAGCGGCGACTGGAGGGGCCGGCCCTTCGAAGGCAGGCACGCGCCTTTCCGTCACTACTCCGGCATGTTGACGTGGCCGCAGCCGTGGTGCCAGCCCTTCCGCGATCTCCTGGCCCATCCCAGGATCATACCCTATCTCAATACCCTGTTCGGCCGCGGCTGGAAGCTCGACCACGGCGTAGACGTGCTGATCGCAACGGAGGGCTGCGAGGGACTCAAGCTTCACGGATCGGGCAACGTTACTTTCAACGGGTCGCGTTACTACCACTATCACAACGGGCGTATGCGTTCCGGCCTGATCGTTTGCCAGTACGCCCTGGCGGACGTGGACCCCGGCGCGGGGGGCCTGTGCGTCATCCCGGGCAGCCACAAGGCCAACTTCGAATGCCCGGAGGATATCCTGATCTGGGAGGCCAACCAGGACCTGGTCCATCACATCCCTCAGAAGGCGGGCGACCTGGTGATCTTCAACGAGGCCACCGCCCACGGTACCCTGCCCTGGCACGGAAAGAATGAGCGGAGGATAGCCCTCTACCGGTACACGCCCAAGTATCTCCACTATGCCGGTGGGATCTACGAAGCCACCCTGCCCGAATGGGTCTCGGAACTGACCGAGGCGCAGCGGGCCGTGCTGGAGCCGCCCTACATCTATCACCACCCCCTCGTGGAGGACGACGGCGAGACCGTGGTGCGGCCCCGGAGAGAGGGCGAGTGAAGATATGCAGGTTGGCGACGGAATGGAGGCGGGCATGAATGAGTCATTCACAAAGTGGGACGTCACAGAGCACCTGCGCAGCCGGGAAGATGCTCGTTTATACCTGGAAGCATGCGCGAAAGAGGATCCGGGCGATGGTAGTCTGATCCGTGCCGCTTTGAACGATATCGCCCGTTCGGGAAACATGAGTTGGCTGGCCCGGGAGATAGGAATGAGCCGGGAGGGTCTGTACAAAGCCTTATCGGAGGAGGGCAATCCTGCGTTCTCCACTTTGATTCGTATCGCGCGCGCTTTGGGTATGCAAATGCGGTTTACGATATAGCCAGCTCAGAAGGAACGATCGATGTACAAACTCCACGACAAGACAGCCCTCGTCACGGGCGCGGGCGGTGAACGGGGCATCGGAAGAGCCGTGGCCACGCGGCTGGCCCGGGAAGGCGCCGACGTCATCGTCAGCGACCTGATCGAAAATCCCTATCCCGGCGACTCCACGGAGTGGAAAGGATTGCCCTCCGTGGTCCGGGAAATCGAGGCGTCGGGTGGAAAAGCCGAGGCCATCTTGGCCGATGTCTCCAAAGCGGACCAGGTGGAAAACCTCGTGGAACGGGGAATAGACCGTTTCGGCCACGTCGACATTTTGGTGAACGCCGCCGGTTCCCTGCCCGGCAAGGACCGGGTCCTCGTCGTCGACATGGAGGAGGAAGCCTGGGACAAGGAGATGAGCGTCAACGCCCGGGGCGTGTTCCTTATGTGCCGGGCCGTGGCCCGCCACATGATCGAGCGGGGTAAGGGCGGCAAGATCATAAGCATCGCCTCCACGTCGGGCAAGATCGGCCGACCCAGGTTCTCCGCATATTGCGCCTCAAAGGCCGCCATCATCCGGTTCACCCAGGCCCTGGCGCAGGAACTTGGCCCCCACGGGATCAACGTGAACTCCGTGTCGCCCACTGCCGTCGATACGGAACGGGTGGGTTACATCGCCGAGGCCGTGTCGTCCGGGGCCATCCTCGGGGAATCCTGGAAGGACAGCGAAGCCCACGAGCAGTTCATTCGTGACAAGATCGAAGCCTCGCCCCTTGGCAGGGTGGCACGGGGCGATGACGTGGCCCAGACGGTCGCGTTTCTGGCCTCTTCGGAATCGGATTACCTGACGGCCGTAGACCTGGTGGTCGCGGGTGGCGCCGAGATCTTCTGATGGATAAGGAGCTGAGATGACTTCCAGCAAGCCCCGGCTGGACGGCAAGGTGGCCATCGTGACCGGCGCGGGTACGCAGAGCGAAGTGGCGGGCACCGGACAGGCGACCGCCGTGCTCCTCGCCCGGGAAGGCGCGAAGGTGCTGCTGGCGGACCGAAGCGAGAAGAAGGCCAACAAGACGCTGGCCGCAATCGAGGAGGAAGGGGGTACGGCGTCGGTCTTCCCCGGGGACGTGACCCGGTCGGCGGACTGCCGGGCCATGACAGAATCAGCGGTCACCAAGTACGGTGGACTTCACATCCTCTTCAACAACGTGGGGGTCAGTTATCCCGGCACGGTGGTGGACGTGCGCGAGGAGCACTGGGACGAGATCATGGAAGTAAACATCAAGGCCATGATGCTCGCGAGCCGGTATGCCATACCGGCGATGGTGGAGACCGGGGGCGGATCCATCATCAACGTGGCGTCCGTTGACGGTTTCCGTAGCGGGTGGTCATACAATGTCGCCTACGAAACTTCCAAGGGCGGTGTCATCGCCCTGACCATCAACATGGCGGTACAGCACGGTAGAGACGGCATCCGAGTTAATTGCATCGCGCCGGGACACCTGCACGCGTCCTTCACCGCCGGTCTTTCGGACGCCCACCGGGAACTCAGGCGACGCTCCACGCCGCTGGGCACCGAAGGCACGGCCTGGGACGTGGGCCACGCGGCCGTATTCCTGGCCAGCGAGGAGTCCCGCTGGATAACGGGGATCACGCTCCCGGTCGACGCGGGTTCCTCCATCGCGTTGCCCCTTTCGGTCCTGCCCCGGGACGAGGGCGGGATACTGCCTGACAGCGACAGCGTGCGGTTTTAGCTTAATCTGATATACTTCCGAAACGTGCGATCATTCCGGCACAAAGGCCGTCGGCGCCATGGCGTCGATGTCACTGACCACGTCGACCACGACGGGCCCTTCCGCCGCAACAGCCCGTTCCAGCGCGGGCCGGATTTCCGTCGGATCCTCCACGCGTATCCCCATGCAGCCCATGGACTTCGCTACTTTGGCGAAATTCACGTCCTCGAATACCCAGAGATCGTCCGACCCCTGGTCCCGCCCGCCGTGGGCTCCTTCGAAGCCGTCCCGGCACTGGTTGAAAGACCGGTTGTTGTTAATCACTGTCACGGTGTTGATCCCGAACCGGGCGGCCGTCTCCAGTTCTCCCAGATGGTACCAGAATCCACCGTCACCCGTGAAGCAGATGACCGGCCTGTCGGGCGCCGCGCACTTCGCGCCCATGGCCGCGGGGAAGGCCCAGCCCAGCGAACCGGCACACCTGAGAAAAGTCTGCCCAGGCTCCGTGATTTCGATCATGGTGCCCGTCCATATGCCAGCGTGGCCCGTGTCCGAGACGAGGATGGCGTCTGAAGGGAGAAAATCGGTGATCTCCTGGCACAGGCGCTCGGGACGGATCGGCACGGCGCCGGACCGTAGCAACCCGTCGAATTCGCCCCGCCAGCCTTCGACCAACTCCCGTACCCTCGCCGTCCAGGCCGGTCTTTCCGGCACAGGTTCCACGGCCTCTAAGAGACGCTCCAGCGTTGCCTTCGCGTCGCCCTGTATGGCGACTTCGGCTGGGTAATTACGGCCGATCTGGGAAGGATCCACATCGATCTGTATGGTCGGCGTACCAGTCCGGGGAACCTGCCAGAAATGGGTGACCTGGCCACCGGTATGGCTGCCCGCGAATACCACGAGATCCGCCTCGGCCACGATCTCGTTGGCGCATTTGCGGGAATAGGTGCCCACCACGCCCACCGACAGGGGGTTGTTCTCGGGGATCGTTCCCTTGGCGTTGAGCGAGGTCGCCACCGGGACCGAAAGCTTCTCCGCCAGAAGGACCACCTCGGCCTGCGCGCCCGACGCCGTAACCCCGCCTCCGGCGACCAGGACCGGCCGTTCCGCCCGGGCGATGCGCCGCGCCGCCTCCGCTACGCGACCGGACTCCGGTTCGGGTCGGAAGGCCGGGTACCTCCGGAAGGACGATTCGACGGTCACCTCGGCATCCAGTTTCGAAGCCGCCGCGAGATCACCGGCAAGTCCCAGGAAATCCAGGTGAACCGGGCGCGGCGTCCCCGTGGTGGCCTCGCGGAAAGCCTGGCGCAGCATGAACGGTACCTGTTCCACGTCGTCGACGTAGGCATTGAATTTGGTGACCGGATCGTAGAGTGGACGGTGATCGATCTCCTGGTAGGCTTGTTGATAGAGGTAATGGGGCATCCAACGGCCCGTGATGGCGATGACCGGCGAACCCGCGAGCCAGGCGTCCTGCAGCCCGGCGGCGAGATTGGCCGCGCCCACGGACTGCGCCATGGCGATGCCGGGACTGCGGGAGACCCGTGCATAGGCGTCCGCCATGTATGCCGCGGCCTTTTCGGAATGGCACCGGACCCTGCGAATACCCAGTTTCTCCATCTCCACGAGGGCGCCGTCCAGGACGTAGGGAACATGGAAGACGGCCGTTACCCCGTAGCCGTGCAGCATCTCCGCGATGTACCGGTAACCGGTCATTTCAGACATCGGCCGTTCCATTAGAATAGTACTAATACGATTCGTATTTACTGAAATTCGTACGAAGGGAGGGTATAAACAGAATCAGGGGCGGTCCGGGAACCGCCCCTGATCAATCGAAATAGCGGGGGGAGGATTTGAACCTCCGACCTTTGGGTTATGAGCCCAACGAGCTACCAGACTGCTCCACCCCGCGTCGTCTAACTGGTAAATATACAAATCAAGCGCTGCTTGTCAACTGCTTTTTGCCGAGTGTGGCGCGTCCGTCATCGCCGAACCGTCCGTGATTCCGCACCCCGCGAAGAGGGTGCGATGCACCGCCATATCGTGTTCCAGGGTATAGTCCGGTTCCTTCGCACCGGATATACAGGCTGCCAGTTCGGTCAACAACGAGGGAGGACCCGGAGGCGTATCAACGGTCAACTCCTGCCATCCCGCGGCATAGTCCTCGAAGGGTTTCTCCAGGCTCAGCATCAGTTTGTTCGATCCGATCGGGGTATGGATGGCCGTCCCCCCGGTACCGTACAGCTCGATGCGCCGGGTCAGCCCGCTTTCAACGTGCATGGACGCGGTGTCGATTACGCCCAGGCCGTCGTCGTCGAATTCGTGGACGACTACCGCGTTGTCCACGTGTTTCCGATCGCCGTGAAATTTGGCATGCGTAGCGTTCACCTGCCGAGGCCTGCCCATGAGCGTGACCATGACATCCACCAGGTGGCCGGCCATTTCGAAATAGAGGGACCCTTTGTACCAGTCGAGTTCTTCGACCAGCCGGGCATGGTACGCCATGGGCTTCGGGATGTGTCCCCGGAAGTGGAAGGGATCGCCAAGCGCGCCAGCCCTGCGCAGCCGGATCATTTCCGCGATCGCCGGATTGTAGCGCCACATGTAGGCCATCTGGAGATGAAGGCCCTTGCGCCGAGCCGTACCATGCAGCCGCTGGAGCTGGGCCATGTCCACCCCCGCCGGCTTCTCCAGCAGCACGTGCTTGCCCGCCTTCAGGGCCCGCTCCGCGTCGTCGAGGTTCTCCGAGACCCGTCCCTCGCAGATGATCGCTTCGGCGTCGCTGTCCAGTGCTTCCTCGATGGAATCGAAAACCGGTATATCCGGTAGATCACCTGCCCATTCGCCCAGTTTCGCCTCCCTGATCGTGGGATCCGGCTCGTAAACGCCCACCAGCTGGAACTCGTCGGGACGGCTCGCGGCGTCGCGGACGTGCATTACGGCGTGGCTGTGCCACAGGCCGAGATACGCGAATTTCAGGGGCATGGGAAGTTCCTTTTCATGGTCGCGAAAGGCAGAAGATCATTGCTGAACACTTTGTATCACTTGTGCTGGCTTCATACCGGCGGTTTTAAGGGTTTCGCGAGTCACCATGACGCAGGTCAGAACATATATCGCCAGCACGGGAAGGGCAACCTGTAACAGTGATACTTCCGCGCGGTACGCGTACTGGGCGATCCAGAGGTCGTAGACCCAGTAAACGACCGGAATCGAGATAACCAGGGACAGGCCGACGGACTTGGATATAGCCGTGACGTTCATCCGGACGATGTCGCCGGCGGAGGCGCCGTGGATCTTGCGAATGGCGACTTCACGGATCCTGTTGAGCGTGAAGAACACCCCGTAGTTGTAGATCCCGGCAACGGCAAGGGCGAAGGCGACCAGAGCCAGCAGGAGGAGCGTATCCAGAATCTGCCGGTCGCTGCTATACAGTTCTTCCAGCTTCGCATCCAGGAAGAAGTAGTCGAACCTGTTGTTGGGCATCAGTTCCCTGAATGTACGCGACAGGTGGTCCAGGGTTTCGTCCTGATTTGTCGGCTCGATATCTACGATCAGGTGGGTCAGGTCCGTATCCGAATCCGAAAAACTCAACATGAGGGGTTCGATTGCATGATGGAGCGACCAGATGTGGAAATCGGCTACGATGCCCACGACGCGCACCTTTCCCACGATTTCCAGCTCGGTGCCCACATCCTCTTCATCCAATCCGAGTGCGTTGAAGGCGGTTTCGTTCAATAGGACCGCGTTACGTAACTCGTCATCTACGAAGTCTCTACCGTGAATCAATCCGATCTTGAGTGTCTCCAGGAAGTTGCGTCCTAAGGTAAGCATCCCGATCTCCAACTGGGTTTCAGTTCCCCTGATTTTCCAAGGAACCCGCAATACGGCAAAGAATCCCGGGTAACCTCTGGTGGAGGCGACATTAACCACGTGGGGGCTTCTTCTGAAACCCTCGGCAAGCCGCTGGTGCCAGCCGGCCGACACGGGCGCTGGAATAACGATCTTGTTCTCCTTCTCATATCCCAGCGGCTTGGCGGTCATGTAGGTTACCTGGTTGTATAGCAGTGAGGTGAGCAACAGCAGTGCCACGGAAATGGCAAGCTGGAAGAACAGCAGTCCCTTTCTCAGCGAATTGGCGGTCCAGTTGGTGGATACACGGTTCGCCAGCATATCGACCGGATTGACCCGGTAAAATACGAAGGCCGGGCCTATTCCCGAAATGAGGCCGATGAGCAGAAAGGAAATGCCCACGGATCCAATGTATTGGACGCTGATCTCGGATTGGGAAAGATGTTCCAGGATCGGTATTCGACTCGCCTTGAGTATCAGAACGCACAGGATTGAGATGCCGACGGCAGCCAGGCAGTTCATCAGAGTCTCGACGACCATCTGGCTGATCACCTGCGTCCTGCCCGCGCCAAACGACTTGCGCAGACCCATCTCCTTCACCCGACGTACCAGGTGGGCGATGTTGATGTTTACGTAGTTCGCCACCGTCATGAACGATATGAGCACCAGGTACACGAGGGCAAAGTAAACGTAGTTGATGTCCCCCTTTACAGGCGCCCAGTGCGGCGAAAAGTAGACCTCGGACAGGGGTTCGAGGGTGAATGTATCAGAATAGGTATCGGGCATGTAGATGGAAGGGAATGCCGCCAGTTTATCGAGGAATCCTCCCAAGGTATCTTCCTTGCCGTCGATCAACATTATATAGGTAGGGAACTGTTGCATCATCCAGCCGAGATCGGATCCCCGACCGACCATGTTTCCGGGTACCGTGGCGAAGGAAACGAAGACATCCGGCCGTAGATGTGAATTGCGGGGAACGTCATCCATGACGCCAATCACTTCTAAAGGACCTGATCCCAGCCCTTGTGAATGCAGCAATCTTCCCGTTGGATCCTCTTCTCCAAAGAACCTCCTGGCCATGGTGCGGCTCAGGACCGCCGTGTTCGGCCGGCTGAATTCCGCAAACGTCGCCGGTGCGATCGTTCCGAAGGAAAACACGCTGAAAACGTCGGGGTCCGCGTAGGCGACGTTAAATGCACCGGATTCAGTAGTTTCGTTCGGAGAAGTACTGAACGGCATGGCAAACCGATAGTAAAAACGAACAGCCGATTCCACTTCCGGATAGGCTTCCACGAGCGTCGGGGCAAGCAGGGCGGAGTTTGTGGGGAAGGTGTAGTCATAGTCGGGCTTAGTCACCAGCACGCGGTAGATGCGATTCCCGTTCTCATGGAAGTTGTCGTAGGACGTTTCGAAGAGGATGTAGTTCAGCCCGAAGATCACCACGATGAAGTTCAGGGTGAATCCAAAGATGTTCGCGGCGAATACGCCCTTGCTCTTCGATATGTGACGGAATGCGGATACGATGTAATGACGGATCACGAAGGTACCCCTGTTACCGATCCAGATGCGGCTTACCGGGAGCATTGACCGGAAATCCAATGCGTGCTGGTGCCGATTGAATTCCATGGGATGAATGGTGAGGCTGTGTATTTAAATGTACGGCCAATAGCCCCCCGGCCCAAACAGTTTCAAGTGTCGAGTGCGGGCCGTTTGGCGCAATGCGATGTATCGTGCCTATCATATATATACATTGTGTATACGTCCGTATATGCCGGAACCGGTCCACCCGCACCCGGGAAACGCCAGTAATAACCCGTTGACACTCCTGTGATTTCCGTCCATATAGGAATCGGTCCGTCCCCGGGTTGCGCTCCTTTCAGGACGGGGAAACGCGTACCGTTCAACATGCGCGTCCGCGCACCCGGCCGCATACCGGACCGCCAACCTTTCACCATACCGAACCACGACCCTGATCCAACCCACTTCCCTTCCATGTCCACTGAACTATTTGTCTTCGTCCTGCTCTCCGCCGTCCTCCATGCCTCCTGGAACTTCGTAGCCCGCCGCAACGCCGGGAATCTCACCGTGTTCTGGTGGTCCCTCTGGATCAGTTGCCTCGTACTCCTGCCCGTCGTTGCCCTCGTTGCCTCAGCACAGGGCATCGAGGGATTCCTGGCCATGCTGGAGGAAGGCTGGTTCTATATCCTGATCACGGGGATCATCCACACCTTTTACTTCCTGTTGCTGGGCAGGGCCTACGAAACCGGTGAGATTTCCCTGGTCTACCCTATCGCACGGGGCTCGGGCATCGGCCTTACGGGTTTCCTCGGGTGGCTGCTGCTCGGGGAATCGCTGACGACGGTCGGCGTTGCGGGCATCGGACTGATCTGCGTGGGCATTCTCTCCATGGGCGCTTCGGTCCTTCGGAACGCGAAGGGTGCAAGACGCGGTTTCGTATCCGCCCTAGGGGTGGGCGCCACGATCGTGAGTTACTCTCTCGTGGACAAGGTGGGGGTAAGCATCGTCCATCCCGTCGTGTACATCTTCGGCATGTTCCTGCTGAGCGCCGCGTTTGCCACGCCGGTCGTCGCCGTCCGCGACCGGGGACGGCTGTGGCGCAAGCTGGCGGAGACCTGGCGTCCCGCTCTACTGATCGGCGTCGGATCTACCGCCGCCTACCTGATGATCCTCTACGCCATGACCGTGGGCCAGGTGGGCTACATCGTCGCGCTGCGGGAGTTCGCCGTGGTCCTTGGCGCCATACTGGGATTCGTCTTTCTGAAGGAGCGTATCACCCCGCTGAAGGTGGGCGCCGTACTGATGATCGTCGCCGGCCTTTTCTTCATCAAATTCGGTTGAAATACTTAGGTATACGCGTCTTGATTTTCGATCCTGGTCAAAGTACATTGCATTTTTGATCGGCATTGTGATTCCGTACGCCTTACGCTTCGTTACTGTCGGCTGGTAGCCGGCAAAGGAGATCCGTAAACGTGTCCCGTCTGAGCCGCCGTTCCTTCATCCGACATTCCGCCGTAACCTTTGGCGCCATGACCGTCGGCGCCGTGGCGCTGCAAGGCTTGATCGCCCGACGCTCGCGCGCCATGGTCGACGGCCACGCCCATCTGCTGGCTCCCCGAGGGGAGGGTGGATACGGACCGCTTTCGCCCGTGCCCGCACAGAACACCGGGGAAACCCTGCTCGAACTGCCGCCGAAATTCGCCTATACCGCCTTCGGCAAGAAGGGCGGCATCATGTCGGACGGCCATCCCACGCCGCCCGCCCACGATGGCATGGCCGCCTTTCCCGCGGACGGGATGGTACGGCTCCTGCGCAACCATGAAATCAACACGGGCAAGCCGGTCGAAGCCATGGGAGACCGGGCCTCGGCCTACGATCCCACGGCGCCCGGCGGGGTGACGACGCTCATTGTCGACCCCCGTACCCGCGAATTGGTCCGCGATTTCGTGAGCGTCGGAGGAACGCTCCACAACTGCGCCGGCGGACCCACGCCCTGGGGCTCCTGGATCACCTGTGAAGAGACCACGATGGGCACGGACCGATTCTTCAGTGCGCGCTGGCTTCAGTACCTGGGCGGATACGACAGGGATCACGGATACTGCTTCGAGGTACCCGCCGATACCGAGGAAAGCGTGCCGGCCGAACCCCTGACCCAGATGGGGCGGTTCGTCCACGAGGCCGTGGCCGTCGACCCGGACTCCGGAATCGTATACGAAACCGAAGACCAGAATCCGAGCGGATTCTACCAGTACATACCCGACCAGCCCGGCCAACTCGCCCGGGGGGGACGCCTGCGCATGCTCGCGGTCAAGGACCGGCCGGGGTACGACACGCGCACGGGACAGACCATGGGCGCGTCCCTGCCCGCAACCTGGGTGGAGATCGAAGATCCCGATCCCGCGGGGGCGGGTCTGGACCGGAACCTCGTGCACAAGGAAGGCGCGGACAAGGGCGGCGCTGCCTTCGACCGCCTGGAAGGGTGCTGGTACGGCAACGGTCGGATTTTCTTCACGGCGACCCGCGGGGGCGACGAACGCCTGGGACAGGTGTGGGAGTACCTGCCCGAAAGCGCCGACGAAGGCGTCCTGACGCTCCTGTTCGAATCGCCGGACCCGTCGCTCATGGCTGCGCCCGACAACGTCTGCGTGAGTCCACGGGGCGGCCTGATCGTCTGCGAAGACAACCGGGATGGCAATCAGCACATCCGCGGCCTGACGAAGGACGGCAGGATATTCGACGTGGCCCGGGACGTGGCCGGCATCGCGTACCGGGGTGAATTCGCCGGGGCGACCTTCAGCCCGGACGGCGAGACCCTATTCGTCAACATGCAACGCCCCGGACTGACCTACGCCATCTGGGGACCGTGGCGGGAAGGCGCGGTCTAGGCGCGGTCCAGGCACAGTCCAGGACGTTGCGTAGTACCCGGAGCAACCCATGTTTAAAAATGAAATAAGGGCGTTCAGAAAGCGGATCGCCGATGGCGAACTCTGCCTGGGCGCCGCCGTAACCTTCACCGATCCGGCCGTGACCGAGTCCCTGTGCGATTCGGTGGATTTCATATGGATCGACACCGAGCACAGGGCGATGAACCTCGAGTCGGTCACGGGTCACCTGATTGCCGCGCGTGCCGGCCGTACGGCCGCGCTGGTCAGGGTGCCCTCGAGCGACATCGGCCACGTCAAACCCGTACTGGACGCGGGCGCCCCGGGGATCATCGTCCCGCAGGTCCGTTCCGCCGCCGAGGTGCGCCGCGTGGTCGACGCCTGCCGCTATCCGCCCATGGGAGACCGGGGCTTCGGACCACATCGCCCGTCGAACTACGGTCGGGCATTTTCGGATTTCGACGCTTACGTGGACGACATGAACCGGGACCTCTTCGTCTCCGTCCAGATCGAGCACGTCGAAGCCTACCGGGAACTGGATGCCATCGTGGCGATACCGGGGCTGGACAGCCTGGTCATCGGTCCCGTGGACCTGAGCGGTTCGATGGGCGTCCTTGGTAAACTCGACAACAGCGAGGTCGTGGCCGCCATGGAGCGCATCATCGACGTGGGACACGAAGCGGGTCTCTCCATCGGCATGGGCATGGGATCGCAATACGACTTCGGCCGGCGCTGGAGCAAGCGGGGCGTCGACTGGATCCAGGTCGACTGCGACTACAGCTACCTGATTAGCGGTTTCGACCGCGTTACCGCCGGGATTCGCGGCGGCTAGAAAGGCACCCGCGCTGGGCACCGACGCCAACCAGGCACACTCGACGGAGCAACTCTACGTTCTCAGAACGCCGGCTGGACCCCTCGCTGACTTCTGCACATCGGCGATGACCGCGGCGGGACTGTCCGTCCGTGACGCGAAGCTCACGGCGGACGTGTTGATCCGCACCGACATGCGGGGTATATACACCCATGGCACGGTCGCCCTGAGACGCTACGTGCAGTTGATGCGGGATGGCGGCATCGACGTGGGCGCAGCGCCCGCGATCACGGACGAGGGTCCGGCCTGGGCGCGGATCGACGCCCACCGGGCCGTGGGCATGGTGGGCTCGCACTTCGGCATGTCAGTGGCGATCGACAAGGCCGCGAAGTGCGGGATCGGCATGGCCACGGTACGCCGGAGCAACCACTTCGGCGCGGCATCGGCCTATACGCTGATGGCCCTGGACCGGACCATGATCGGTATCGCCATGAGCAATACGGACGTGGTCATGAACATCCCAGGCGGCCGCGGCGCGGCCATCGGCAACAATCCGATGTCCTACGCCGTCCCGACCCGGGCCCAGCCTCCAATCGTCCTGGACATCGCCATGAGTACGGTGGCGGGAGGCAAGGTAGCCTCGTACAGTGACCGGGGGACTCCCCTTCCCGAGGGTTGGCTCACCGACAAGGATGGCCTGCCTACGACGGACCCGGCCGTGTTCACCGTCACCGGCGCCCTGACACCTTTCAGCGCCCACAAGGGCTACGGCCTGGCGTTGCTGGTGGAATCCCTTGCCGGGGTGCTCGCGGGGGCGGCCGTCACCACGGACATCCTTTCCTGGGCGAAGGTCTCGGACGACACGTGCGACGAAGGGCACAGTTTCATGGCCATCGACGTGGGCGCCATGATGCCGCTGGACAGCTACCATGAACGCATCGACGAACTTGTACGGCGCATGAGGGAAGCGCCGAAAGCGACCGGGGTGGAGCGCACCTACGTCCCGGGCGAAATGGAGTACGACTGCGAGGCTCATTCCCGCCGCGAAGGCGTCCCGCTCACACGGATGGCGGTTGAGAACCTGGCCGGACTGGCCGAAGACCTGGGACTGGCGGACAGGTTGCCCTTCAAGGAGTAAATGAAATGCCCAGCGTAAACCGCGCCGTGGAGTTGCTCGAACGAGGTCAGCCGATCTACTACGGCGGTTCCGGTGAACTGAGTTACGAACGCGGCAGGGAAGCCTCCGTGAGGTGGGAGGACTACCTGGTCGTCGAAATGGAGCACGGCCTCTTCGATGTGTCCCGCCTCAAGGCCTTCATGACCGGGCTGGTCGATGCCGGTCCCACGCCTGCCGGACACCTCACGCCCTGCGTCGTCGTCACGCTGCCCACGAACGGGACCAGCGAGGCCGTCATGCGGGCGAACGCATGGATGGTCAAGCAGTTACTGGCCCTGGGCGTCCACGGGCTCGTGCTGTGCCACGCGGAGACACCGGGCGCGGTGCGGGCCTTCGTGGAATCGGCCCGTTACCCCTTCCAAACCCAGGGCGTGGATACCGGGCTCGAAACGGGGCAGCGCGGTTCGGGGGGCCAGGGATTCGCGGCCGCCACATGGGGACTCCCCGTACAGGAATACGTAAGAAGAGCCGACGTCTGGCCCCTGAACCCGGAAGGGGAACTGATGCTCGGCCTCAAGATCGAAAACCGGCGGGCGCTGGCGAACGTCGACGAGAGCCTCGGGGTGCCGGGCATCGCCTTTGCCGAATGGGGACCGGGCGATATGGGGATGTCCTTCGGGTATCCTGACCGCCACGATCCGCCCTATCCGCCCGAAATGATCGCCGCGAGGGCCGCGGTGCTGAAGGCCTGCAAGGCCAACGGCGTCGCCTTCCTGAACGGAGTAAAACCGGATAACGTGACCGACATGATCGACGAAGGCGTGATGGTCGCCAACGGCAGCAGGGAGGCGGCGGCGATCGGGAAGCGCCATACCGGGCGCGACGCGTCATGACCACCTACAGCGTGTACTTCGCCGGGGACCTCTTCGACCACAAGCATCTCGCCGGAAACGAGCTCCTGGCCGGGGCCATCGACCGCGTATCAGACGGCCGGTATGCCTGTGTACTGCCCCAGGACCTCGAACAGTCGTCGAACCGGATGGCCGACATCCGGAACCAGGACCTCAGGCAGGTGATGGCCTGCGACCTGGGTCTCTTCAATTTCGACGGAGCTGACCTCGACTCGGGCACCGTGGTGGAGTTCATGATGGCCAAGTTCCTGGACATTCCCTCCGTCCTGCTCCGGTCCGATTTTCGGGCCTCGGGAGACCAGGAAAGGGATGGCGACGACTGGAACCTGATGTGCTCCTTCTACCCCCGCGTCCGCAAGGTCCAGTTCAATGCCATGGCCTGGTACCAGGAGGCCCGGAGAGCAGAAGGAACACCAGGAACCTGGTCGGAGCGGCTATACGACCGCATCGCCGGCGCCGTGATCGAGCAGCTGGACGCCGTCCGTGCCGAGCCTTCCGTTTTCCAGGGTGACAAAAAAAGGATCAGGACAGTCTACGAATGGGCGACACGGTTCCCGGGCTGCGGATTCAACGAAGCGTGCGGACCCGGATTCGCGGAAGAAGTCGTCGCGAACAAGCGACGGAAGGGATTGCAGTAGACGGTGTCGCGTGAAAGGATTTGGCAGGTAAGCGATTTGATGGTGATATGAAGACGATCTGTAAAGGAGAGTGACATGATCGACTATGGCATGTTCCTGATGCCGGTGCACGATCCGGCCAAACCGCCGGGACAGTGCTACGACGAGGACATGGAACTGCTGGTGCGCTCGGAGGAACTCGGGTTCAGCGAATTCTGGGTGGGCGAGCACCACTCTTCGAGCTACGAGAACATCGTCATGCCGGAGATCTTCATCGGCAAGGCCCTGGGCCTGACCGACCGTATGCGGCTGGGGGCGGCGCCCGTGTGCCTGCCCTACCATCATCCCGCCCACGTGGCCGGACGCCTGGCCTTCCTCGACCACCTGTCCCACGGCCGTCTGAACATCTGCTTCGGACCGGGCGCGATACCGTCCGACATGGAGATGTACGGCATCCAGCCCCAGGATTCCGGCGCCATGGTGGGCGAAGCCATACAGATGATCATGACCCTCTGGACCACCGATCCGCCCTACGAAATGAACGGCCGTTTCTGGCAATTGCACGTGAGCCGGGAGGTGCGGGAGGATATGGGGATCGGCGTATATCTGAAACCGCTGCAGAAACCCCATCCCCCGCTTTCCGTCCCGGTGATCATGCGGGATTCGGCGGGAACGCGGATAGCGGGACAGAAAGGGTACTTTCCCTTCAGCCATCACATGGTCGCGAGCAACGTCCTGCTCAACCACTGGGAAACCTACGCCGGCGGCGCCCGGTCCCAGGGCGTGGAGCCGGACCGGCGGAAATGGAAGATCTCCCGCAACATCTTCGTGGCGGATACGACGGCGGAGGCGCGGGAAAAGGCCCGGAACCTGTCGCTGGGCAAGTGTCTCGACTATATCATGAAAATGTCCGATCTCGGGCCCGGAAGGATGCTTTGGAAGCGGGACCTCGACATGCCGAATTCCGAAATCAACCTCGACTACATGATGGACGAGCAGGTCATCGCCGGCGACCCCGACGAATGCGTGCGGCAGCTGCACCGCATGATGGAGGAAACGGGCGAATTCGGCACGCTCATCATGACCGCCCACGACTGGGACGACAAAGAGGCGTGGATCAATTGCCTCGAACTGTTTGCCAAAGAAGTCATGCCGGCGCTCAACAAGTCGCTGGGGTAAAAACTGGAGACCTGTATGAAACACGGTATGTTCATCATGCCGTTCCATGATCCGGCAAAGCCGCCGGCCCAGTGCTATGACGAGGACCTGGAACTGGTGGTGCTGGCGGAGCAGATGGGCTTTTCCGAATTCTGGATCGGCGAACATCACACCCACCAGTGGGAGAACATCGCCCTTCCCGAGGCCTTCATCGGCAAGGCCCTGGCCCTGACCGACACGATCCGGCTGGGTACGGCGCCCACGTGTCTGCCCTATCATCACCCGGCCCACGTGGCCACGCGCCTGGCCTTCCTGGATCACCTGTCCCACGGCCGCCTCAACCTGTGTTTCGGCACGGGCAGCGTCTTTCCGGACATGGAGCTTTTCGGAATCGACCACAGTGTCAACAGCGCCATGGCGGAAGAGGCCGCGGAGATCATCCTCCAGCTGTGGCAAGAGGACCCGCCCTACCGGTACGACGGCCGGTTCTGGCGTATCGGCCTGGAGAAGTGGGTGGACCTGGATTCCCGGCTCGGCATCATCCAGAAACCCCTGCAGCGGCCCCACCCACCCATCTGCGCGCCGGCCATGAGCATGAACTCGGGGACCATGAAGTCCGCCGGGCGGAAGGGTTGGGCGCCTATCAGCAGCAACCTCATCGCGGGCAACGTCGTGGCGGACAACTGGAAGGTGTACGAAAAAGCGGCGCTCGAGGCGGGCCGCACGCCCGACCGGGACGACTGGCGCGTCTGCCGCAGCATATTCGTGGCCGACGACCGGGACGAGGCCAGGAGACGCGCGTGGACGAGTTACCTCGGTGGGTTTTTTAGATTTCTCGGCGGGGTCCTGGACAAGGGAAATGAACCCGGCCGCAAGAAGATGTTCAAGCGCGATCCGGACATGGCCGACGAGGCGTGCGACAGGGACTACTATTTGGGTGAGCAGATCATCCACGGCGACGTGGACGAGGTGGTCCGCCGCCTCAACGAACTGCGGGACGAGACGGGAGACTTCGGCACGTTGATCCTCATGGCGTTCGACTGGAACGACGCGGAAGACAAGGCCGCCTGGCTGCGCAGCACGGAGCTTTTCGTCAACGAAGTCATGCCGGCGATGAACGGCTGAGCGGGACGTCGCTGCAAGGTTGACCGGCCGTATTCCAAACACCACCCGATCGTGGGACGTTAAAGCACTGGAGAAGCAATATGAATTATGGAATGTTCATCATGCCGTTCCACGACCCGGTCAAACCGGCGGCGCAGTGCCACGACGAGGACC
Source organism: bacterium (assembly GCA_965262815.1). Taxonomy (GTDB): domain Bacteria; phylum JAAXHH01; class JAAXHH01; order JAAXHH01; family JAAXHH01; genus JAAXHH01. The sequence goes on from OZ253560.1 coordinate 2,996,886, forward strand.
TGGAACTGATCGTGCGCTGCGAAGAACTGGGATTCACCGAGTTCTGGATCGGCGAACACCATACCATGAAGTATGAAAACATCGTCCTGCCCGAGGCCTTCATCGGCAAGGCCCTGGCCATGACCGACACCATCCGACTCGGCACGGCGCCCACCTGCCTGCCCTATCACCACCCCGCCCACGTCGCCAGCCGGCTGGCCTTCATGGACCAGCTTTCCCACGGGCGGCTCAACCTCTGCTTCGGTCCCGGCAGCGTGACGGCGGACCTGGAACTCTACAAGATCGATCCGAAACTCAACAGCGCCATGGCCACCGAATCGGCGGAAATGATCCTGCAGATCTGGAGCCAGGACCCGCCCTATCACCTGAACGGACGCTTCTGGCAGATCGACCTCGAAGAAAACGTGGACCATGACACGCTGATCGGCTATATCCACAAGCCCCTGCAGAAACCCCACCCACCCATCTGCGCCCCCGGGATGAGCATGAATTCTTCCACGATGAAGTTCGCCGGCGAGAAAGGCTGGTCTCCCATCAGCGCGAACATATCCCCGGTCAACGTGGTGGCCGACAACTGGCGGGTATACGAACAGGCGGCGCTCGACGCCGGACGCACGCCCGACCGTAATGACTGGCGCATTTGCCGCAGCATCTTTCTCGCCGACAGCAAGGAAGAAGCGGCAGCGAAAGTGCGCACCAATTCCCTGGGACTGGGCTTCGAATACCTCGGCGGACTGTTCGACCAGGGACTGGGCAGGAAGATGTTGAAACGGGACCAGGACATGCCGGATTCCGAGTGCAACCTGGACTACCTGATGACGGAACAGATCATCCACGGCGACGTGGAGGAGGTGCTGCGCCGGTTGAACGTGATGCGGGACGAGACCGGGGATTTCGGCACGTTGATCCTGATGGGATACGACTGGGACGACAAGGAGGCCTGGCTCCACAGCATGGACCTCTTCGTCCACGAAGTCATGCCCAGAATGAACTGAGGGAGAAATCATGAAGGGGCCAAGACTGCCCTACCGCTACGATCATTACACCTGGGTTGAACTCCGGGACAAGGTGAAGGAGCAGCCCGCCGTTATCCTGCCCGTGGGATCCACGGAGGACCATGGCTACCACATGCCCATGGACGTGGACACCTTCCTGGTGAGCAGTGTGTGCGAGGGGGCGGCGAAGCTCATCCCGGACGAGGTGCTGATCCTGCCGGCCCTGCCCTACGGTTTCGAAGACCACCACATGGACTTCCCGGGCACGATCACCGTGCGGGACGACCACCTGCAGGACTTCGTCGTGGACATCACCCGCAGCGTGGCCCACCACGGATTCCAGAAGATCCTGATCGTCAACGGCCACGGTTCCAACGCCACCATCCTGGAAACCGCCTCGCGGCGTACGGTCATCGAGACGGACGCCCACTGCGGGACGCTCAACTGGTGGAGCGTGGCCCAGTCCAAGCTCTGGGAGATCGGCGATTCGGAACTGCAGTCCCACGCCGACGAGATCGAGACCTCGGTCTACCGCTACCTCAACGACGAGGCCATCCAGATGGACAAGGCGGTGCGCGAGGTGAAGATCCCCGTGTCTAAGTACTACTGGCGCGGCTGGATCCGCGGCAAGGGCGCCTCGCCCCTGCGCATGATGGACCAGTGGTCCCGGATCTCCGAGTCCGGCGTTATCGGCGACGCCTCGGTCGCCACGGTGGAGAAGGGCGAGCAGCTCTACCGCGCCGCTTCGGAGGAGTTGGCGGGACTGATCCAGGAGTTCCGTGAACTGCCCATCGAACCCCGGGTGGACCGGCACTAGAAATTCGTAAGTTACCCGGATTGCGTTTGAGAACTGCCTTTCAACACTACACACCCCGCCATCACGTAACAGACCGCCGCGGCCGCCACCGTCAGGGTAAATCCCCACTGCATGGCGATGATCATGGCCAGCGGCGAAGCCAGGACGGAAGCGCAACCGTTGATCCCCCAGGCCCAGGGGACCAGGGCGGCGGACCGATTTCCGAACCATTGCAGTCCGAGGGGGAAGGGCAGGCCCATGGAGAAGGCCAGGGGCGCGATGAGGACCAGTACCGTCACGACACGGAGAGGCAGTGGCCACGCGCCGCCGTAGAGGGTGAGGAGGATCAGGACCGTGAACACCGGAATGGCCAGGACCGCCGGCACCATCGCCAGCCTGGCCAGGGATACGCCGGGCAGGGACGCGATGCGGTTCGCCGCCAGGCTTCCCAGGCCCGAGCAGAGCAGAAAGCCCCCCACGGTGGCCGCCCCGCCGATCACGGGGTCGCCGAGCAGACGCTGGAATCCGGACAGGAAGGCGATTTCCAGCACCAGGTAGGCCAGGCCGATGGCGAGAAAGTACGCCGCGGCGGTTGTGCGGCTCGTCGCTCTTCGGATGTCGGAACGAAAAGCGAACGGCGCCAGGATCAGCACCCCACCGGCCACTACCACGAAGGCGGCGGCAGCGAGCACAAAGAGAAAGGCCAGTTCCGATCTCAACAGCCATCCCGCGCCATAAACCCTTCGAAATTCGGGCAGGGCGTTCAGCTTGCCGAAATTGCCGAAGAAAGGGCGGTCGTCGGTGGCCGGACGGACGTCGAAGGGCCACGAGTCCATAAACCGGTCTTTTTCGCCAGGTTCCTGCGACAACAGTGCAAGCACGGCGTGGTACAGGTAGTCTCCCTCCATCCCGGGGGGACCCGGCAGTTCGTCGGGACGGTTCAGTTCGCCCGCCGTTATTCCATCGAAATACACCGGGGTCAGGTTTCGCGCCGCGCACTGGTCCCGCAACCGTTGGATCTCATCATCCCTCCAGGGCCGCGGCCTGACCATGGTCAGCACACCCAGGAAGTCGCGGACCATGGCTATGCGGGCGCCGGGGCGAGAGATGCCCGCCTGTTCCAGTGCCTCGATCATCGTCGCCGCGATTTTGGCGTTGTCCCTGGGCGGAAGCTGAATGCCGCGGGAGACGTGAAGGATCCCGTCGGGGGACAGCCGGCGCAAACTGGCCGCCATGCCTTCCACCGTCATGAGATGGTCCTGGTTCAACCCTTCCAGTCCGCCCGCGGCCGCCGACCACGATTCCATCCCCGACAGTTGAATGAGGTCGTAGGAGTCCTTTGCGCTTTCGATAAAGGCCCGGGGCTCCACGGGATGGAGAGAGACTTCGGACAGGTTGAATACGTCGCCGCCCGCACCCTTCAACGGACCCGCCAGCAGGTCCAGCAGCACCCGGTTCGACTGGACCACGTCCACCGAATCCGCCCCATTACGGCGGGCCAGCCAGATGTTGCCGCCGCCAGCCTCGTCCAGCAGCAGCACCCGGGGGGCGGACGGAACCAGTGCGTAGGGCAGGGCCATCAGCGTGCCGTCCAGGGCTTCCGCCTGGTCCGCTTCGTCGATCCTCAAAAGGGAACCGGCGCGGTGGCCGTCGACTACGATCGACGCCATGGAAGGGGGTACGCTTTCGTCGGTGATGAAGGCCATGTCGTGAAAGGTATCGCTGCGGAAAACCTCCACGACACCGGACGGTCCCCGGGCGCCGGCCAACCGCTCGGCCTGCCCGCCCTCGACGAGCTGGTTCACGTAGGCGAGGTACTTGTCGTCATCGATGCGGATGGATGGCGGACTGATCAGCAGCATGAGCACGCCGGCCAGGAGACCCGCGGATACCAGGCCCGCGCTCATTCCCGGACGCTCGGGACGGACGACCGCAGCCAGGACGACCACGCCGGTCGCGAAACCCAGCCAGGCGGGTTCCACGTAATACATGACGATCGTGACGCCGACCGCGCCGGCCGCGCTGCCCATGAGATTAGACGCGTACACCGCGGACAACCGTTCCCCTGCGGACATCAGCAGGAGTCCGATGGCCGTGGCGCCCAGTGCGAAGGGGACGGTCAACAGGACCCAGTATCCCGCCCACCAGGCCAGTTGAACGACGGCCAGGCCGGGTACAAAGCGGCCGGAAACGGGGAGCAGTTGGACCGCTGCTAGCATGGCGGGAATGGAGAGTGCCGTAAGCAGGGCCAGGAGAGGAATAGCCGTGTGACGGTGCCGCAAGAGGTAGCCGCGCCACAGCGACAGGATCGTGCCGCTCATCCCGAATCCGAGGAGGGCGATGGTGATGACGAGGAAGGCGAAATGGTACCAGCTCGCGTACTGCAGCACCCGCATCAGCCCGATCTCGAAGCCGATAACGCCGCAGGACACGAGGCCGGCGGCACGTACGAGATATCGTGACGACAGGCCTGCAGGAGATTCTGCGTTGCCTGACCGCGAAGTCACTGTTCCACTCGGCCGGTCATGGGCACGAAACGCACGGGCATGACGGTGCGGGAGGTTCGCTGACCGTCCGCTGTCTTCTCCACGACGACGAGCCGCTGCACGCCCGTCACCTCGCCGATGGGAATGACGATACGGCCTCCCGGCTTGAGCTGGGACCACAGGAGCGGCGGCAGATGGCCGGCCGCGCAGGTGACGATGATGGCATCGAAGGGTCCTGCATCAGGCCAGCCGAAGTAACCGTCGCCCTGGCGGGCCTGCACCGTGTCGAAACCCTCCTCGGCCAGCAGGCCCCGGGCCCGTTCCAGCAGGGGTTCAATGATCTCCACGGTGTATACGTGAGGCGTCAGGTAGGCGAGCACGGCGGCCTGGTAGCCCGATCCCGTGCCGATCTCGAGGACCCTGGAATCGGCGTCCAGTTCCAGCAGTTCGGACATGAACGCGACGATGTAGGGCTGGGAGATGGTCTGCCCAAGACCGATGGGCAGAGGCGTGTCGTCGTAGGCGAGACGACGGGTCTGCTCGTGGACGAACACGTGACGGGGTACGGTCCTCATGGCCTGTAGCACGGCCCCGTCCGTAACCATCGGGGACTTCCGCTCGATCTCCGCGACCATGCGCGCCCGTTCTTCCCGCCGTTCATCGGCCGATGGGGGTCGCGGCGGCGACCAGTATCTGTCCGGGACGGTCGAGGAAGCACTTCCTGTCCCGGCCTGACCGCCTCCATCCCCTGCGCGAACCGCCGATTCCGCAGTCGACGCCGATGGATCCGCCTCCGTCGCGCAGGCGAGCAGTACGGCTCCGCTTAATACCAACAAAGCAACGATGTCATTTTTCCAAGGCATGATGAACCTGTCCCCGGTTCAGATATCGGAATAAGAATGATCGTCCGGGTCGCGGCCGCGTTCAGCCGGCCACCGGACGCCTGTAGAAACGCTGCGGGTTGGTCACGGGTTCGTAACCCAGGATGCGCCGGGCCTTGTCGATGGAATACTTGCCCTGTTGCAGGTAGCTGCCCATGTTGAAGGCCTGGAAATAGTCCGGTACTTCCTCGATTTCCAGGGCCAGGCGGCAGGCTTCCACCAGGTCGTCGTAGATGATCGTGAAGGGCGGGTGATCGGCGTTCCTCACGGCCTCTTCCGGCATCGGTCCCAGTCCGTTGAACTGGTAGCACACCGTGTGAATCCGGAATCTGCGCGCGTAGATCCTGCAGATTTCCATGGCCAGGTGCTTGGTCACCATGTAATAGCCCGTGCCCGGCGCCTGGGGCACGTCACCGATGTCGTGGTCGTGGAGGTAGCCGGGAATGATGATCTCCGGACCCGTGTGGAGGATCTTTGTGATGCCCAGTTCCGCCGCCGCTTTCATCACGTGCCACGCGCCCCGGACCGACACGGTGAAACTCGCCACCGGGTCCTGGCGGACGACGGTCCAGTTCATGATCGCGTCCATGCCGCGGGCCGCTTCCAGCACCTGCCCGTAGTCGCCCATGTCCACGTGCATCGTGGGCTTGCCGCCGGGATGGGGGCGGATGTCGGCCAGGCGCAGGTTGTAGTGTCGTTCCAGTCCGGGGATGATGTGGGGCGCGATGTTGCCGGACGCGCCCAGGAGGAGGACGTTTTTCATGGTTTCACTCCATTTTCGCGATCACGTCCCGCAGCACCTCTTCCGCCGCCTGCAGTAGACGGTCGATGTCGTCGTCCGTATGCGCGAGGGACAGGTATATCTTCTCATAGGGACTGACGAAGAGCCCCCGCTTGATCAACTCGACGCCGAAGACGAAGGCTCTTTGCGTGTCGGCGCGGAACATGGACCCGTAGTCGACGATTTCATGATCGTTCGTGAAGAGCACCTGGAGCACGGGCCCTTCGCCGCCGACGAGCAAGGGGATCGACAGGCGCTTGCCCATGGCCGTGATCTCCCGGGTTATTCGATCGCCCATGGCGAAGAGCCGCTCGTAGGTCCCGGGCCGTTCCAGCACGTCCAGGGTGGCCAGGCCGGCCGCCGCGCCAACGGGATAGCCGTTGAAGGTACCCGATGCGATGATCCGCTTCGGATCGTCCGCCGGACGCCAGCTATTCATGACGTCCATCACGTCCGCCCTGCCGCAGATGGCGGCCATGGGGTAGCCGCCGCTGATCGTCTTGCCGTAGACCGCCATGTCGGGCGTCACGCCGTAGCGTTCCTGGGCGCCTCCCCGGGCCATGCGGAAACCCGTGACGATCTCGTCGAAGATGAGGATGATGCCGTACTTTGTGCACAGTTCTCGCATCGCCTCGAAGAATCCCGGCCGAGGCAGGATGCAGCGCTGGAGGGGTTCGATGAGCATTGCGGCGATCTCGCCCTGGTATCTTTCCACGACCTCCGCCGCCCGTTCCACGTCGTTGAAAGGCGTGGCCAGCACGTCCGCCGACCAGCTCCGGGGAATGCCGCCGCCGTCCGGCGCCGTGGCCGGGTAGGTGCCGGGTTTGAGCGTCCTGGCCCCGTGCAGCGCCGAATCGCTCACGCCGTGCCAGCCCCCTTCGAAACGGAGGTACCGGTCCCGCCCCGTGAAGGCCCGGGCGGCCCGCAGGGCGAACTGGATCGACTCGGAACCGGTGACTACCAGCCGGACCTTCTCACCGCAGGGGGATGCGTCGACCACCCGTTCCGCCAGCTGGATGGCCGGCTCGTTCAGGGCCATGAACGTCGTCCCCCGGGCGACCTGGCGGGTCACCGCGTCCACGACTTCCGGATGGCCGTGGCCGAGGATCATCGGGCCCGAACCCAGGAGAAAGTCGATGTACGACCTGCCCGAGGTGTCGTAGATGGTGACGCCCTTGCCGTGGGACACGACCATGTTGGCTTCCGGCGGCAGGCGGAATTCGCCGTTCGACCCGCCGACCAGGACCCGTTCCGCCCTTTCCAGCAATGCGGCCTGTGTCATGTGTTTCCCTTCCTGCCGTGGATCTGATGGGCAGACCAGCTGTCTACCAACTGTCGATCAGGATACTTTCCAGCGCGGATACGAAGGCCTGGTTCGCCTCCGGATGGCCGATGCTGACCCGGATGCTGTGCGTCAGGCCGAACCGGCTGCCCGATCCCACGAGAATGCCGCGGTCGGCCATGCGCGCGGCCAGGTCGTCCGCAAGCACCGGCGTGCGGAACAGGACGAAGTTGCCTTCGCTCGGCCAGTACGTGAGCCTCAGCCGGTCGAAGGCGGCAAAAAGCCTTCTCTTGCCCCGGGCCGCCAGCGCGACCGACTTCTCCACGTGGCCCTGGTCCTCGATGGCGGCGATGGCCGCTTCCATCTCCAGCGAACCCAGGTGAAAGGTCCTGCGCAGTTTCCCCAGCCGTTCGATGACGTCGGGACGGGATATGGCCACGCCCACGCGAAGCCCGGCCAGTCCATATACCTTCGAGAAGGAGTGCAGTACGATCAGGTTCCGGCCTGCCGCCACGTCGGCCAGCGAATCCGGGTAATCCGGATGCGTCACGAAGTGGTGGTACACCTCGTCGGATACCACGGTCACGCCCTGGGGCAGACCGATGTGGAGCAGCTCCATGTCGGCCCTGGTGACGATGGATCCCGTTGGATTGTTGGGATTGCCCAGGTACACGAGACGCGTTCTGACCGTTACGGCCCGCATGATCGCGTCGACCCTGAGACTGAAATCCTCGGTATCCAGGGGCACGTCGATGACCTTCGCGCTCTGCCACTCGGCCGTCCGGGCGTATACGTGGAAGGTCGGACCGCAGACGATGACCTCGTTGCCCGGTTCCAGGAATGCCCGGGCGATCAGGTCCAGGGCCTCGGAACCGCTGTAGCTCGAGAAGAAGTGGCCTTCCGTCAGTCCTCGTCCGTAGAACGCCGCCAGACGGTTTCGAAGCGCTTCGTCGTCCCGTGACGGGTACAGGCTGAGTCCCCCCGCGTGCTCCCGTATCCTGTCCAGCACTTCGGGAGAGGGACCAAGGGGGTTCTCGTTGTAGTGGAGGCGGTAAAGCGTATTCGACATGAGCATTCCGTGAATGAACATCTCGTGACCCGACCGCAACCGCGGCAGGTTACTGGATCAGCCCGTAGTCCGCCAGGATCCCGCGCAGTTTTTCGTGGTTCTGGTCCGACAGCGGGGCGAGGGGCAGCCTGACCTCCGGACTGATCTTTCCCATCATGCCCAGGGCCGTCTTGACCGGCACGGGGTTGATCTCCATGAATACGGCGTCGTTCAGGGTCATCATGTGGTAGTGGAGTTCCCGCGCTTCCAGCCACTTTCCCTCCTGGACCAGGTCGTACAGCCGCGCCACTTCCGCCGGCATCAGGTTACCCGTGGCGCTCACGAAACCCGCGCCTCCGATGGCGAGGATGGGATAGCAGAGCAGTTCGATACCCGAATACACCAGGAAATCCCGTCCCATGCGGTGCAGGAGGCGGTTGATATGCTCGAAATCCTTGTTCGATTCCTTGACGCCGATGAGGTTTTCGTTGGCCTCTTTCAACCGGGCAACGGTATCGATCTCGATATTGACGGCCGTGCGTCCGGGGATGTTGTACAGGATCACCGGCAGGTCGACGCACCTGGCCAGGGCGTCGAAGTGGCGGAAAATGCCTTCCTGGCCAGGCCGGCTGTAGTACGGCGCGATAAAAAGCAACGCGTCGGCGCCCATGGACTGGGCGAAGCGGGAAAGTTCGATCGACTCCTCGTGGTGGGCGGATGCGCTGCCAGGTACAAAGGGCACTCTGCCGTCCACCGCCCCGGCCGCGGCGCGGATCACTTCCTTGCGCTCTTCGAGGGATAACGATCCGGGTTCCCCCGTCGTTCCCTGCACCGACACGCCGTGGGAACCGCTCTGTATCTGCCATTCAACCAGGCTGGCCAGGCCGTCCAGGTCAAGCGACCCATTCTTAAAGGGGGTAACCACCGGTACGATCGACCCGCGCATAGATTCTCCTTAAACAAAAGTGGCGATGTCTTCCAGGGGCTTCTTTGTGATCACCGGCACTTCCGCGTCTTCAGCGGGGAAGCCGACGACCAGGAGCAGGAACGGCCGTTCGTTGGCCGGCCGGCCCAGGAGCCGGTTCAGGAAGTTCATGGGACTCGGCGTGTGGGTGAGCGACGCCAGTCCGGCGTGGTGCACCGCCGCGATCAGCATGCCGGTGGCGATCCCCACCGATTCCACGGCGTAGTAGTGCTTGACGCTGCGTCCGTCGGGCAGCATACCGTGCCGCTGAACGAATATCGCGATCAGCCAGGGCGCCGTCTCCAGGAAGGGCTTCTGCTCGTCGGTACCCAGGGGCGCCAGGGCGTCGAGCCACTCCTTCGGCGCCTTTTCCCGGTAGAACTGTCGTTCCTCGGCCTCGGCGGCGACGCGGATTTTTGCCTTGATCTCGGAGTCGGATACCGCGGCAAAATGCCACGGCTGCATGTTGGCGCCGCTGGGCGCCGTGCCCGCCGCGAGCAGGCAGTGGTCAATGATCGACTTCGGCACGGGCCGGTCGGAAAAATCGCGGACCGTACGGCGTCTTCCCAGGTCCCGGTAAAACTGTCCCGCCCGCCGTTCCATCTCGTCAGCCGGGTATTCATGGTAGGTCGACAGGGGTTGAAACACGGGTTCTGTCACGCCTATTCCCCTTTGTCCAGGTTTGTTTCTTCTCCAGCCCGAGGCTCCCGGTCATCGAGAAACCCCGACTCTTTAAGGAATGCCACGACTTTTTCCCCGTACTCCTCCCGCGCCATTTCCCAGATGTCGCCGTGCGTGCCGCCTTCCACCACGTAGATTTCCTTGTTCGCGCCTGGCAGGTGATCGAAAAGGCGTTCGTTGTTGGACAGCGGCATGCGGCGGTCCTTCGTACCGCCCACCAGCAATACGGAAGCGTGGCGCATGTCGGACACCGCCCGGCCGATGTCCAGAGAGCCGATATCGATGCCCACGCGGAGTTCCGTTATGGTCCCGGTCAGGAAACCGAATGGCACCCTGGGCAGGCCGAACATCCGGCTCAGGTCGCTGCGCAGTGTTTCGGAGGCCGCGTAGAAGCTGCTCTCGGCGATGACGGCGTCGACATCGGGCTCCTGGGCCGCCGCCAGCAACGCGGTCGCCGCACCCATGGAAATGCCCCAGAGAATGACCGGACCTTCCTCCCCCCGTTCGTCGATAGCGTACCTGATGGCCGCCTGCACATCGCGCCATTCGTAGTAACCGAAGGTCGTGAGATCGCCCTCGCTGGAGCCGTGGCGGCGGAAGTCGATTAGGAGCCCGCGGAAACCCTGTTCGTGGAGAAAGGCGGCCTGGTCCAGCATCTGGCCCCGGTGATTGAGATGGCCGTGGCAGTAGATTACGGTGCCGCGGCCGACTTCGTTCGGGAGGTACCAGGCGGTCAGTTTCAAGCCGTCCGATGTGTTCAGGGTCACGTCTTCGTAGGCAAACCCGAAGTCCGCCGGGGTCTGCCGCGCCTGGCGCCGGGGTCCCACGCTGCCGGTGTACAGGGTCGATATGAAGTAGGGAAGAACGATGAAGACGAGGAGAAGAATGACCGCAACACCCATGGCGGCGCCTCGATAGGAAACCTGTCCCCGGCGTATGATCAGGGCCAGCACCGGCCAGAGCAGCGTGCCCGCTATGAGCGTGACGACGGGCCAGAGCACGACGTGGGGGATGACCAGGCCGAAGAGGACGTTACGTCCCCAGGTGAAGTACTCGCCTTCGAGCCCGGTCGTCTTGCCCAGGATCGCCAGAAGCACGATGAGCAGGCGGACGCCTGCCGTGTATAGCAGAACAGCGGAAAGAAAACCGCCGTAGCCCCTTCCCGCCCGGAGACTGAGGACAGAAAGCCACACTACGGCGGCAGGTATGGTCCAGCTGATGTTGAATGGCCCGCCGGCCATGAGGCCCGTGACGTCCAGCAGGAACCACAGGAAGACCAGGCCCCACGTAACGAACAGGGGCAGGCGGATTTGCGTCATTGGCGGCACCGTGCTGCTAGCTGGCCTTGCCCAGGACTTCTTTCAGCACGTTGAGGAAAACTTCGGTTTCCCGCTCGTCGCCGGAGGACACGCGGATCCAGGTCGGCATCTGCTGCCTGCGCCGGTTCGTCACCATGACGCCCTTCCGGAACATCTCCCGCATGATATTCATGGAGGGTTTACCCAGGTCGACCATCATGAAATTGCTCTCCGACGGGATGTATTCCAGACCCATCTTCGTGAATTCCTCTTCGAGTCTCTCCCGGAAGTGCAGCACCACGGACCTGGAGCGGTTGTAATGGTTCCTGTCCTTGAGCGATGCTTCGCCCGCGGCCATGGCCAGCGTGTTAGCGGGTCCGGTGCTGTAAAACCGGAGCTTCTGCTGGATGGCCTGGCTGCAGATCCCGTATCCGAGCCGCATGGCGGGCATGCCGAAGACCTTGGAAAAGGTACGCGTGACGATCACGTTGTCGTACTTGGCGGGCAGGGACGACGCGGTCTTGTAGTCCGGGTCCTTTACGAAATGGATGTAGGCCTCGTCGATGACCACGAGCACGTTCGAGGGAACGGCGGCAACGAACTTCTCCTGCTCGTCGTAGGACAGCAGCGTGCCGGTCGGGTTGTTCGGATTGGTGATGACCACCACCGAAGTCTTCGGCGTGATCGCCGCCAGCATGGCGTCCAGGTCGTGCTTGTGGTTCTTCACGGGCACGCGATTGATGTTGACGTCGATGCCCATTTCATTGTAACCCTCGGCTTCGCGGGCCACGTCGCCGTAACCCATGTCCGCCTCGATGACCTCGGTGCCGCCCTTGCTCAGGTAGGCCAGGGAGAGCTGGCTGAGCAGCGCGCCGGACCCTGCGGTAATGAAGAAGGGGGACCGTCGACGGAACCGGAATCCGCCACCCATGCCTCTCATGCCCGGTGGCGCTTCGGGAGGCTCTGGCAGTTCGATGCCGTCGAACTCGGCCAGCGCGCCGTTAATATCCCCGCCGCCGAACGAATAGCGGTTGATCTTGAACATGTTCTCGGCGATGGCCTGCAGCGCCCGCGGAGACGGTCCGATGGGGTTCTCGTTCAGTGCCATGCGGACGAGGCCCGGTTCGACGCCGATACCGTGTATATCCTTGGCGGTCAGACCGGTCGTCGCCATGGTCTGGGCCAGGGCCAGGCGGTCGGCCATGGTCAGCGCGGCGCCGGCCGCCAGCGCGCCCGTGATAAAACGACGGCGGGACAGGCCGGAATCGACCGTTTCGCTTAAATGGTTCAACATGGATAATCTCCCTGAAGATGAATGGATGCGGCCGCAAACGACCGGCCGCCGCGTTCGATATCGTCCCGCTCCTATTCGGGTAACGGTCTGTTTCAATATCGATTTCGAATATACCGGAACGTGGGTACCTTGACAACCCTAAATGTCACGGTACTGGGGATACCGTACCGGGCAGGTTGACCTGTATTATGTGGATACATTCAAACCGGCGACTTCCTTCTAACATAATGCCGCGGACGAAGAAGCCCAGAATGGGATCGATTCGGCCGATACAGGCTGGCAGCGGTGGATTTGATACATGGAGCCGCCCTTATTCCATACCAATATTTCTTGACACGAAAGGCCTTGATCCATACTATGCTTTGTTCAAGAATCAACATGAATAAATGGCGCGATTTCGGCGAATCCGGCCCGCACTGCGGGGAGCCGGATGGAACTGGTACACCGGAGGAACGGATCCCATGCGGATCAGACACATCCTGATGTGTGCCTGTACACTCGCCGCGCTTTCGATCAGCTATCCCGCCACCGGTCAGGAAGACGACCGTTTCTCCTGGAGCGGCATGATCAGAACGCGGCTGCAGGGCGACTACCAGGATGGCAGCCGGGCGGTGAACCGATTCATGTACGGGTTCTTCCTGAACGGGACGGTGCGCCTGAGCGACCGGATCGACGTGACGGGCCGTCTCATGACGGGAAATCCAAAGGCCATCGTGACCGCCGACTGGATGAGTTACGGCGACCTGCTGGTTCGCGAAACGCCCTTTGTGTCCTGGATGTATGCGCGTATTCGGCCGAATCCTTCGCTCACCCTGACTGCGGGCAAGTTCCCCCTGCCCTTCTTCCGGCCGACGCAGGTGGTCCTGGACAGCGATCTTTCGCCGGAAGGCTTCGCCCAGCAGATCCAGATAAACAACGATGACGAATCGGCCTCCTTCGGCATGAACTTCGGACAGTTCATGATCAACCAGGTGGCCTCGCCGGTGAAGGATCTCGACCACACGTATTTCCTGGGCGGACAGTTCGTAGCCCGATTCACCCAGCCTGGAAGGTCGCAGACCCTGGCCGCCGCCATCTATTCGGTTTCCGGCGCGGACTCTCTCTTCGCCGTGCAGAACCTGAAATCGCCACCGCTCATCGTTGCGCCGAATTCCAACCGGCCGAATATATACAGGGACGGTTACCTGTCCGAATTCCGGATGATCAACCTGAGCGGCCAGTATACCCAGACCGTGAACGGCCGGCCGCTGACGCTCAACGCCGACTACGTGTTCAACACGGGCGCCAACGACATGCGGCAGGGCATCACCGGCATGGTGACATACGGCAGTACGGGGCAGGTCGGAGGCACACGGGGCGGGGTGCACGTCTTCCTCATGCAGCAGGACGCCACGCTGGCGCCCTTCAGCAACATCGACTACACCCAGACCAATACGAAAGGCGCCGGCCTTTTGTTCGGCCACCATCTCATTGAAAAGTTGACGGTAGACATCGCGCTGTACACCCGCAAGTACGACTCTCCCGAAACCCTCATCTCTCCCGTGGCCAACAACGCCTGGCGCACGCGGCTCCGCGTGATGTTCAACTTCCGGTTGAACTGACGGCCAAATCCGGGAACGGTCCATAGCATGCGTCTTCGCCACATTTCGCTTCTGCTTTTCGTCGCGGTCTTCGCAACCGCCGCGGAAGCGCAGCCCCGGCTGAAGCTGGCGACGACCACGAGTACCCAAGATTCAGGCCTGCTCGACATACTCCTGCCGCCTTTCGAAGACAAACGGGCCGGAGAGATCAGGGTGGACGTCATCGCCGTGGGAACGGGCAAGGCCCTGAAACTGGCTGAAAACGGCGACGTGGACGCGGTCCTCGTACACGCGCCGAAGCTGGAGGAGACCTTCGTCGCCGCCGGATTCGGGGTGGACCGGCGCAGCGTGATGTACAACGACTTCGTCGTCGTCGGACCGACCGGCGACCAGGCCGGGATCGCCGGAACGGACCGAGTCGCCGACGCCTTCGTCACCATCTCGCGAAAAGAGGCGTTGTTCTTCTCAAGGGGCGATCTGTCCGGGACCCACCTGAAAGAGCGGGCGATCTGGGACCTGGCCGAAATCGATCCGGAAGGGGACTGGTACGTGGAGGTGGGACAGGGCATGGCGGCCACGCTGCGCATGGCGGATGAAAAACGGGGCTACGTGTTGATCGATCGGGGAACCTACCTGGCCTTGCGGGAAACGGTGAACCTTCGGGTCCTGGTGGAGTACGATCCCCCGCTGCACAACCCTTACAGCATCATCGCCGTGAACCCTGAGCGCTGGCCGCACGTCAAGTACGGGCTCGCGCAGGAGCTCATTGATTACGTGACCTCGCCGGAGGCCCAGGCCCTCATAGGCGGTTACCGGAAACACGGACAGCCGCTGTTTACGCCGTCGGCCGCGGACTAAGGCACACGCACCGAGCAAAGGAGAAAAAACTTGATACGCATCGGTATCCTGGGCATCGGATTCATGGGCACGACCCATTTCATGGCGATCAAGAACCTGGCCAACGCGGAAGTGGGCGCCGTATGCACCCGGGACCAGCGGAAGCTGGGCGGCGACTGGCGTCACATTCAGGGTAACTTCGGCGGCGGCGGCGGCGTGCAGGACCTGACCGGCATCCGTACCTGCACCGATATCGACGAGGTGCTGGGCGACCCGGACATCGACCTGGTCGACGTGTGTCTGCCCACGGCCCTGCACCACGCCGTCGTCATGCGGGCACTCGATGCCGGCAAGCACGTGCTGGTCGAGAAACCTATCGCCCTCGGCCTGGATGAAGCGGACCGCATGATCCGTAAAGCCAGTGAAGTCGGCAGGACCCTGATGGTCGCCCACGTGTTGAAATTCTTCCCCGAGTTCGCCTTCCTGAAGCAGGCCATCGGCGACGGGCGATACGGACCACTCCTCGGACTGCACCTCAAGCGGGTCATCTCCAAGCCCCTCTGGGGCGAGGACAACTGGTTCGGGGACTACGAGCGCACGGGGGCGGCGGGCATCGATCTGCATATTCACGACACCGACTATCTGCGCTATCTCTTCGGCATGCCGGACAGCGTTCACTCCACCGGCATGACCAGCCCCAACGGTTACGTGCTCTACCTGGGCACGCAGTACGGGTACGAAAACCGGGACATCACCGTCACGGCCCAGTGCGGGGCGATCAGTTCGGCCGCTTTCGAACACGGCTACGACGCCTACTTCGAAGAAGGGACGCTCTGGTACAACGTCCTGTCGGAAAGGCCGGTCACGCTTTACACACCCGACGGGGGGAGATCGGAACCCGAAATCAAATTCCCAGAGGCCTTCGAAGCCCAGTTGGGATACGCCGTCACGGCCCTCGAGAACGGAACGGAACCCGCCTTGGTTTCAGCCGCTGCGGGCCGCGACGCCCTGCGCATCTGCCTCGGGGAGGCCGAATCGGTTCGTACGGGAAAAACCTACCGGTTCACGGATTAATACAGAATCAATCATGCCCCAGTTGCAATTCGGTACCGGCCGCACCGTCATCACCCCGCCCACCGGGGTCGAACTGTGCGGTTACGGTCCCTATATCGAGCGCAGATCCACGACCATTCACCAGGAACTTCACTCCACGGCCCTGGCGCTGTCGGACGGCGATAGTGTTTTTGTCTGGGTATCGAACGACTTGGTCTGGACCGACCGCTCCCTGGTCGACGCAACCCACCGTATCGTCCGGGATCGATACGGCCTCGATCCTTCCCGCGTAGTGATCACCAACACCCATACCCATTCCGGTCCCGCGACCATGAGAACCGTGGCCTGGGGCCAATGGGACGAGGAATACACGGCGGGTCTGCCGGAACGGTTCGCCGACGCCATCGGGCAAGCCGTAACAAACCTCGAACCCGGGCGCGTCGGATTCGGTCGGACGCCAGTACCGGGCCTGTCCGTCAACCGGGTCGACGAAGGGGGCGAAGCGGACGCGGAAGCGCTGCTGATGCGTATCGACGACGACCGTGGCCGGATGCGCGCGGCAACGATCAACTTCGGCGCGCACCCCGTTACACTCGGGGCCGATACCGTGATCTGCGGCGACTATCCCGCCGATGCCATAGAGAAGATGGAAGGTGAACGGGAAGGACTGCGAGCGCTCTTCCTGCAGGGTAGTTGCGGCGACCTCAACTGCCGAGGATTCGGCGAAGGCCTGGAAACGATGAAGGAAAACGGTTCGATCCTCCGCGACCACGTCCTGCCGGCCCTGGACCGTATCAAGACAACTTCCAATGTGGTTCTGGACGGCGACACCTACGAAATCCCCTTGCCCGTGGACGTACCGGATCGTGGCGAACTGGGAACCGAATTAACCGAATACAGGAAGCAGCTCGCCGAATCTGACGAGGACAGAGATTCCAGGGAATACCGACTGTTGCGCTTTGAAGTGGACTGGAGGGCGCTGCACCTTAAACTGCTCGACGGCCCCCATCCCCAGAGAATGGAATTCCGCGTATCGTGGATGCGTATCAACGACGCCGTGCTGCTCGCCCATCCGCTGGAACTTTTTCTGACCTACGGCAACCAGATCAAGGCGGCCTCTCCCTACCCGAACACCATGATCATCGGATACGCGAACGAGACCGTCGGCTACCTCGCCAGGCCCCAGGATTTCGACCAGGAAGGATTCGGGTGGTATGCCGCGGTGTTCGCTCCGCGCATCTGCCGACATCTCCCTTTCGAACCGAATGCAGGTAGTGTGTTTCGTGATCACCTCGTCGCAATGCTGCACCGGATTAAACAAAGGGAAGAGACACGCACCTGACTCCGGGTCTGCTCATTGTTCCAGGTTACGTCTAACCGTCGGCCACACCTGTTCCCAAGTGTCCCTCGACCCGACCCAGGCGTCCGTTCATCTCGTGCATCTCCACGTGGGTCGAGGTTATCTCGGTACGGATCGAAGCAAATCCGGCGAGCATCTCCTCGCGTTGGGACTGGAAGCCAGCGAGCATTTCCTGATGCTGCGTAGCTATCTGCGACTTCATCTCATAGCGCAGGGACGCTATCTCAGCAGACATAGATTCCCGGTCCGAACGCTTTTCCTCGCGTTGGGACTGGAAGCCGCGCTGCATCTCTTCACGAAGGGAGTGGAAGCCAGCGAGCATCTCCTCGCGTTGGGACTGGAAGCCGGCGAGCATCTCCTTATGCTGCGTAGCTATCTGCGACTTCATCTCATTGCGCAGGGACGCTATCTCAGCGGACATAGACTCCCCGTCCGAACGCTTTTCCTCGCGTTGGGACTGGAAGCCGGCGAGCATCTCCTCGCGTTGGGATTGAATCCCTGTGCGCAGCTCGTCGCGCAGCTCCCCGGTAATCCGCCCCGTGTATACGAGAACTGCAATGATCAACATTACGGCCGCCATGACCGTCTGGGTCACCACCATGTATTCAGTCATTCAGTACTGCAACCTCCTATCAACGCCTCGGCGCTAACGTTGACATCTTCCCATATGTCGCTATCTTGGTGTCAGCCGGATGCAAATTCATGCTCGTACTCCCTACCAAATGCGATGCTGGCATCTGTTTTGTCGCATGTGGTATAATGATTAGTCAGCAGAACCTGTATAATCTCGAAACGAAAAACACTTTCAGTTAATTCGACACAAGAAAGGACCGGTCATGTCCATCGCGGGTTTCATCAAGTCTGGACTATTGCTATCACTTCTTCTGTTCCTGCCGTCCACTGCCGAAGGCCGCACCCCCAACGAGCCCGGCCTCCAGGAAGGCGCACAGTCGGCATCGCAGGAGAGGCCGGCCGCTCCGCCGCGGCTTGCGGTGCTGATCATCATCGACCAGTTCCGACACGACTATCTGCAGCGGTTCGACGATCTCTTCGTGGAAGACGGCCTCCGGCGGTTCATGGACCGCGGCGCGTGGATGCAGGACGCCCGGTTCAGCCACGTGCACGCCTCCACTTCGCCGGGGCACAGCGTGGTCACCTCGGGCACCTACGCCCACAAGACGGGGATGGTCAACAACTGGTGGTACAACCGGTCCAGGGGGATTTTCCAGCCCTCGCTGGTGGACCCGGAAAGCCATATTCTCGGCAAGGAACCCACCGAGAACGGACGCGCCTCCACACGGCAGCTCGAGGGGTCCTCGCTGGCCGACGAACTGCGCATGGCCACGCGCTACCGGGGCAAGGCCATATCCATATCCCTCAAGGACTACAGCGCCATGATCTCCGCCGGCAAGCTGGGCGCGCCATACTGGTACGAAGCGTCCCTGGGAAGGATCACGTCGAGCAGTTACTTCATGGACGACATACCCGATTGGATCAAGCGCTTCAACGAGAGGAAACTGCCGGACCAGTCATTCGGCCGTAAATGGGAGCGCCTGCTGCCCGAGCAACTCTACCTCGAACGGGCGGGAAAGGACGTCCGCGAGGGCGAAGAGGACAACCGGGACAGCGGCATTACCTTTCCCCATGTGACCAGGGGAGGACTGGAAGCCCCCGGGCCGCGGTATTGGAACGCCTTCAAGCACACGCCCTGGTCCACCGATTACCAGCTGGAGTTCGCCCGGCAGGCGATCATCGAGGAAGACCTGGGACAGGACGACATCCCGGACCTCCTGATCATCTGTCTTTCCGCCAATGATTACATCGGCCACGATTTCGGCCCCTTCAGCCAGGAATCCATGGACGCCACCCTGCGCACGGACCGGCAGCTGGCGGACTTCTTCGGCTTTCTCGACGAGCGGGTGGGACGCGATCACACCCTCCTCGTCCTGACGGCGGACCACGGCGCGCTGGAACTTCCGGAACAGTTGCAGTTGAAGGGTCTGGAGGCCGGCCGGGCCGGGCCCGAACCCCTGACTGCGCTGGTGGAGGAAGCCCTGGACGGGCGGCACGGCGATGACGACTGGGTCTTGCACGTTGCGGAATCCGGCCTCTACCTGAATTACGACGCTATCGAACGCCGCGGCCTGGACCAGGCGAAGGTCGAGGAGACGGCGGCCGATGCCCTCGTGACGCACCCGGCCGTCTGGAGAGCCTATGCCCGCCACCGCATCGAAAGCCGGCAATTGCCGGAATCAGACGTTACGAAGGCGGTATACCACAGTTTCCACTCCGAGAACAGCGGCGACGTCATACTCGTCGCTACCCCCTTCTACCTGCTCCTGGGCGAGTACGGTTCGGCCACGGTGGGCACCTCCCATGGATGGCCGCACGAATACGATACGCACGTGCCGATCATGTTCCATGGACCGTGGATCACGCCAGGCCGCTACCGGAATCGGGTGGACACGGCGGACATCACGCCGACGATCTGCAACTTGCTGCGGATTACGCTTCCGTCAAACCGAGACGGCCGCATTCTGGGCGAGATCATAAAATAGTCCGCGACGGACGTATTCTGGGTGAGATTATCAGGTAAGCTCGGGATTCCGGCCGTTCAGTACACTTCGGGAATGAAGCGCTGGTCGTCCATGGGTGGACGGACGTATCCTGATTCGGTCATTCTATCCGGTAGATCGACGTCGACCGTGGGCGGTTCCTGGTCGTAGGGAAAGAGGCTGAGGAGGTGGGCAATGCAGTTCAGCCGCGCCTGCCGCTTGCTGTCCGACGGAACGACGTACCACGGCGCCTGCTTGATGTCCGTGACCGCCATCATCTCGTCCTTGGCGTGGGAATATTCTTCCCATTTCATATAGGACTGCAGGTCCATATCGCTGAACTTCCAGCTTTTCACGGGATCGTTGATCCGGTTTTTGAAACGACGCGCCTGTTCCTCGGCGCCCACAGAGAACCAGTACTTGATCAGCTTGATATCGGACCGCACGAGCATGCGCTCGAACTGCGGGCACGTACGCAGGAACTCCCGGTATTCCTCCTCCGTACAGAATCCCATCACCCGCTCGACGCCGGCCCGGTTGTACCAGCTCCGGTCGAAGAGGACGATCTCGCCCGCCGCGGGCAGATGGGTCACGTACCGCTGAAAAAACCACTGGGTCTGCTCGCGGTCCGTCGGTTTTGCGAGGGCGACGACCCGGCAGACGCGGGGGTTGAGCCTGGCCGTAATGCGGGAGATGGTACCGCCCTTGCCGGCCGCGTCGCGCCCCTCGAAGATGACCACCAACTTCTTGCCATGGTCTATCACCCATTCCTGGAGCTTGGACAGTTCGACCTGCATCCTGGCCAGTTCCGATTCGTAGAACTTGCGTCCCACTTTGCCGGGTGCATGCTCGTCTTTACCCTTTTTCTTCTTTTTCTTCTTCACAAAGACATCCTCTTTTCAATACAAAAGTTATCCGAACCACTCATCCTGAACCGCTAATCCTGAACCGCACGTTCATCCGATCGAGCTCATCGATCAACGTATGGTATGAATCCCCGTAAATCGCCTGCTCGGGGGTAACGAAGGGACCGCCGGGATGGGGGAGGTCGCCCCGGGCTGCCATGCGCGCGGCGATGGCCGCGGTGAAGGCGGTGGTCCGCGCCATGGAGGTAAAACCCGTCTGTTCGTCGTACCGGTCGATCAACTCGGCCGACCTCGTGGCGGCTCGGCCGTCCTTCTCGCCGATCACCGTTACGCGGTAGGCCGTAATGTCCCGGTCCTCCGGCGCCATCTTCACGCTGGGGTAGAGTACGGCGTCCACCACGTGTTTCGGGATCACGCTGACGCCGTCCACGTCCATGGGTTCCTCGCTGAGCAGGCCGAGCTCCCTGAGCACGGTGACCTTCGCCGAGTATCCCGGCCAGCGCACGGTCTTCTGCGTCCCGGCGCGCAGTCCCTTCAGGGCGTCCACCTCCAGGAGCCACGGCATGAAGCCCTCGTGCCAGGCCTCGCATTCACCCACGCCCTCGAAAACAGCCGTTTCCGGTTCCGAGTAGCGGGGGACGTCCACGAGGCGCCCGTCGACCACGGCCCGGGCCGTGGATTCGCGCAGGGGCAGGCGACGGCCGCCAAAGACGATCTTGTACCCCAGGGGCGGCGACGGATGCTCCGGGATGCCCCCGCACTGTATGTGGAGTTCGTCGGTCCGGTCCAATTCTTCGGCCAGGTGGCGCGCCATGATCTCGGTGAGTCCCGGCTCCAGGCCGCAACCCAGAATGACGAAGCCTTCCGAACCGGAAAAGCGGGCCGTCCAGCCGGCGAGGGCATCGTCGGGTACCCGGGTAAGGTCCATGACCGGCATGCCCGCTTCCAGGGCGAGCGGCAGGGCAATCATGCTCGCCGCGCGGGGCAGGGCCGCCACGCCCGCGCCGTGGTCCTTCATCACCGCGATCGACTCGGCCCGGTCGTTCATGTCCAGCTTTCGAAAGACGACCTTGTCCGTCCCCGGCATTCCACGAAGTCTGTCGCGGCAGGCCTCGAGCTGATCGTCGCTGAGATCACAGACGGTAACCCCCTCCACCGCTTCGTCCAACATGGCGTTGTATGCCGCCGCGGGACCCATCAGGCCGCTGCCGATCACCAGAATACGCACGGGTACCTCCGTTAAGGATCAGACCTCTTTTAAAGGAATGTGTGTGATAGATTCAACCCTCAGCCGGACTCGTAATTTGTGCAGACGGGGGGGGCCGCGTCAAGGCCAATCTGGCAGGGATGCCGCGGGAGAGGACCGGTTCGCCCGTCCTGTACCGCGGGAGGGTTAACCATGCCGGATATCCCTTGATCACGGTATTCGGGACCTGTATCTTGGCGCTTATATTTTCCTTCAAACATCCGCTCAATCCAAGTCTACATCCCATTCAGGAACAGATCATGATCCGAGTCCACATGCTGCCCCTTCTGGTATTCGTCCTGTCCCTCGCCCCCGGCCACGTCAGGGGACAGGAACTGCCCTTTGCCATGGATGTCCGCGTGCCGGGCGTCAGCGCCTACGACCCGGCCATCCCCCATCCCGAATCGGTCATCGGCCACGTGGTGGGCACGACCCATACGCGTTCCCACCTGGTGGCTGCCTACTACCGGGCCGTTGCCGAGGCGTCGGACCGCGTCATAGTGAACCGCCACGGCGCCACCTACGAAGGGCGGCACCTGGTCCACGCCGTGGTGACGTCAGCGGCGAACCACGAGCGCGTGGAAGAGATCCGCCTGGCCAACCACCGGCTGTCGGACGCACCCGGCGAGGTGACGGACGCCATGATCGAAGCCATGCCCGTCGTCGTACATATGGGCTACGGCGTACACGGCAACGAAGCCAGCAGTTCCGAGGCGGCCATGCTGGTGCTCTACCACCTGGCCGCGGGCAGCGGACCGGCCGTGGAAGACCTGCTGGACCGCGCCGTGATCATCCTCGATCCCAACTACAACCCGGACGGACGGGACCGTTTCGTCAACTGGGCCAACGGCAATCGGGGCCGCGTGGCCACGCGGGACGGCCAGGACCGGGAGCACGTCGAGCCTTGGCCGGGAGGGCGGACCAACCACTACTGGTTCGACCTGAACCGAGACTGGCTCGTGGCGCAGCACCCCGAATCGCAGGCCCGCCTGGGGTTGTTCCACCACTGGCGCGCCCAGGTGCTGACCGACTTCCACGAGATGGGCAGTAACGCGACCTATTTCTTCCAGCCGGGGATCCCGAGCCGGAACAATCCGAACACGCCGGACCGCGCCTTCGAGCTCACGGCGGCGCTGGCGGCCCATCACGCCGAGTGGCACGACCGACAGGGCACCTTCTACTACTCGGAGGAAACTTTCGACGACTACTTCTACGGGAAGGGATCCACGTTTCCGGACGTGAACGGCGCCATTGGCATCCTCTTCGAACAGGCTTCGGCCCGGTCGCTGGAACGCGAAACGAATGACGGGGTCCTGACGCTTCCCTTCACGATCCGCAACCAGTTCACCAGTTCCATGTCCACGCTGGCCGGCAGCCTGGCCTTGCGCGAGGAACTGCTCGGCCACCAGCGCGATTTCTACGCAACGGCGCCCGAAATGGCCCGCGGCAATCCCGTCAAGGCCTACGTCCTCGACCTGGGCGCGTCGCGGACACGGACGCAGGCCCTCGTGCAGATGCTGCTCCGTCACCGCATCCGCGTCTACGAGCTTGCGAGCGCGGTCGAAGCGGACGGGCGCACCTTCACACCGGGCGAGGCGGTCATAGTCCCCCTTGACCAGCCCCAGACGCGGCTGATCAAGGCCTCTCTCGAAAGGGTCACTTCCTTCGAGGATTCGCTCTTCTACGACGTCTCGGCCTGGACCCTGCCCCTGGCCATGGGGGTCGAAAGCGGCGAACTGCGCCGGAGCGCCGAGGACCTGGCCGGAGCGGAAATCACGGAAGCCGGATATGACGGCGGCCGCCTGATCGGGGGGCACGGATCCTACGCCTTCCTGATGGAATGGGACCGGTACCTGGCCCCGCGCGCGCTCTATCGTATCCAGGACGCGGGCATCCGGCCTCGATTGGCCAGAAAGCCTTTCTCGCTGGTCACGGGCGGATCGGAACGGACTTTCGAACGGGGTACGATCATCATCCCCGTAGCCCAGCGCGACGCCGCTTCCACGATGACCCCCGAGCAGGTGCGGGCCCTGATCGACCGCGTCGTCGCAGAGGACCACGTGGTCGTCCACGGCGCGGACACGGGACTCACGCCCGTGGGCGGCGACCTGGGCGGACCGACGTCGCCCGTGCTGGTCAAGCCGCGGGTGGCCATCCTCTCCGGCCCCGGTGCGAGGGCCTATGAAGTGGGCGAGACCTGGCACCTGCTCAATGAACGCTTCGGCATACCCGTTTCCCTGGTCGACGCAGACGGGTTCGCGGACCTGGACCTGGACCGCTACACGACCCTGGTCATGGCCGCGGGCAGTTACGGCCTGGACACGGAAGACGTGAACCGACTCAAGTGGTGGGTGCAGGAGGGCGGCGTGCTCATCGCGTGGAAGAGCGGCGCCAGGTGGGTCGTCGGCGAGGACCTGATCAACGAGGGGCTCATCGATGATGAACTCGTCGACGAAGAGCTGGTGGCCACCATGCCGGATTCGGCTTTCATTCCATACGATCTCGTCTCGCCCACGCGAGGCGCGCAACGCATCGGCGGCGCGATTTTCGCCGCCGCGCTGGACACCACCCATCCGCTGGCATTTGGTTACGGCGGCGTGACACCCCTGTTCCGGAACCACGAGACCTTCTTCGAGCCGTCAGAGACGCCGGGCGCCACGGTGGCGCAATACACGCCGACCCCGCTGCTCAGCGGCTACATCTCGCCGGAGCGGCACGACGAACTGGCTGGCACAGCCGCGCTGATTGCCCGCAGGCTGGGTGACGGCGCCGTCATTCTCTTTGCCGACAACCCCAACTTCCGGGCCTTCTGGTACGGAACGAACGGCCTGTTCCTGAACGCCGTCTTCTTCGGCGGCGCGTTCTAGGCGGGCTCCAGGCGCGTTCCAGTGCGTTTTTTTAAAGGAAAAGGCTAACCATGCCCGTGACCATTACCGACGTGAAGACCATCCTGACCCAGCCCGCGGGTTCACGCCTGAGCGTCGTGAAAATCATGACCTCCGAACCCGGCCTGTACGGCTTGGGCTGCGCGACCTTTACCCAGCGGTTCCACGCGGTCCACGCGGCCATCGAACATCACCTCAAGCCCTTTCTCATCGGCCGGGAGGCGGACGCCATCGAGGACCTGTGGCAGATGGCCATGGTGAACGGCTACTGGCGCAACGGACCCGTCCTGAACAATGCGGTTTCGGGCATGGACCAGGCCCTGTGGGACATCAAGGGCAAGCAGGCCGGCATGCCCGTATATCAACTGCTCGGCGGCAAGTGCCGGGCGGCGGCGGCCACCTACGCCCACGCCGACGGTACGTCCCCGGAGGAAGTGGCGGACAACGTCCGCAAATACATGGAGCAGGGCTACCGCCACGTACGCGTCCAGATCGGGGGCTACGGCGGCCGGATGTCGCCCATTCCCCGTCCCGACGGCGCGATATCCGGCGCCTACTTCGACCCCAGGGGCTACATGCGCCGTACGCTGGAGATGATCGAGCACGTGCGCTCCGACGTCGGAGAGGAGGTGGAGCTCCTTCACGACGTCCACGAACGGCTCAACCCCGCCGACGCCGTATCCTTCGCGAAACGGCTCGAGCCCTTCAACCTGTTCTTCCTCGAAGACGCCCTCGCGCCCGAAGACAACGCCTGGTTCCGGCGTATCCGGCAGACTTGCACCACGCCCCTTGCCATGGGAGAGCTCTTCAATAACCCCGCGGAGTGGCTGCCCCTCATTGAGGAACGGCTCGTGGACTTCCTGCGGATGCACGTCAGCCAGATGGGCGGTATCACCCCGGCCCGCAACGTCGCGGCCATGGCCGCCATGTACGGCGTCCGTACGGCATGGCACGGACCGGGAGACGTCTCGCCCGTAGGCCACGCCGCCAATCTGCACCTGGACCTGTGGGCGCCCAACTTCGGCATCCAGGAGTGGTGCCGCTTCGGCGAGGAGATGTACGAGATCTTCCCCGGCACTCCCGAAGTACGCGGCGGTTACATGTATCCCAACGACCGGCCCGGCCTGGGCATCGACGTGAACGAGGAATTGGCGGCCAAGTACCCCTGCGAGGACGAGATCATCTCCTGGACCCAGACCCGCACGCCCGATGGAGGGCCCGCCCGGCCGTGACTTTCGTTTCCGGATACTCCCTCTCCGAAGACTACGCCAGCCACCTGCAGCGAATCGGCGCCTTCGCCATCGACCTGGTGATCATCACTGTGGCTTCGGCCATCCTCGCGTGGGCCGGCACCTATCTCCGTGGCGAAGACGACCCGGTAACCGGCCCGCTGCTGAGCGCCTTCCAACTGCTCATGCCGTGGTTCTACTACGCAGTCATGGAAGGTTCGGCCAAAGGCGCCACGATTGGCAAAATGGTCCTGGACATCCGGGTAGTGGACGCGGACGGGCACCCCCCTACTTTCGGCCGCGCCGCCCTCCGGGCCATCCCCAAGTGCCTGCCCTTTCTCTGGCCGGGCTACCTCGCCGCGGTCTTCACCCAGCGCAGGCAGGCCTTCCACGACCTCATCGCAAAGACCCTGGTGGTCCGGTCCGAAGAATAGTGGCCCGACACGTGTATTCATCCAGCCTCCGCATTCTTTGCTAGTTTTAGTTCCAACTGGTCGATTCGCGCGTCCAGCCTGTCTTCCAACCGGGCAATCCGAGATTCCAATCGGTCTTCCATGCGGTCCATGCGCGACACCAGCCGGGTTTCCAATTCCAACCTTCCGGCTTTGGCTTCTTTCCTTCCGGCTTTGGCTTCTCTCCAAAAAAAGACGAATGCTGTCAGAAGGACCGCCGGCGATACCACCAGTTGTGCGAGTTCCGTCATTCGGTCTCTCCGACGCACCCTTTTTGAATAGGAAACTTCTCAGGGTTACATCGTTTGCTGCTAACATTCGGCGATATATCACATCCAGATTCTCAGTTGACAGACAGCCTCTTTAACAGCTCGGTATGTTCCTGAAGCACCGATATAATCATTTCAAGCTTCCTGTCAACCTTGACCAGGCGATCCTCTACCTTGACCAGGCGGTCCTCCACCTTGACCAGGCGATCCTCCACCTTGACCAGGCGGTCCTCCACCTTGACCAGGCGGTCCTCCACCTTGACCAGGCGGTCCTCCACCTTGACCAGGCGGTCCTCCACCTTGACCAGGCGGTCATGAAACGCGTGGTCCGTCGGACCCAGGATTTTCGGATCTATCATTATCCAACCTCCTAAGACAGTCTCTCGTCCGCTCTACAGGTTTCTATCCTTCAGGGGTTCTTTCTCGGAAGGAAACCCAATAGGTACATCTCTATAGACGGAGATCGTCGTGCAAATCTCGCAGTTTTCAGAAGTTGGATAAAAAAATGGGAAGAGAGGAGTCGACAGGGACAGGATGCACTATCAGCCCCGCAGCGCGAGACTCTCGCCGGCGAGGGTCACGCCCAGCGGTTCGATGACCACCTGGCGGGGGCCATCCTCCACCACACCGGCGTGCCAGGCACGCACTCCGCACTGCTCCGAGCAGGCCACCGCATTCCCTGCGTCCCCGGGAGGGACGAAGAGAGCAAATCCGGCGCCCATGTTCAGGCTGCCGTAGGCTTCTTCCGGTGTCTCACGCGTCTTATCGACGATAAAACGCAAGACCTCGGGTACGGGAGGCACTTCGGTGATGCGGTAGGTGAACTCACCGGGGTGGCGCATGAGCTTGCGCCATCCGTGGCCGGTGATGTTGGCTATGTAGTGAAGGTCTATGCCGGCCACGAAGGCCGCTTCGGTCACGAGGGGATAAAGCAAGGTTGGGTCGAGGAGTGCCTCGCCGTAACTGCGGCCGTCGGACATGGCCGAGGCGTAGCCGTCCGGCAGCCGTTCGGCCAGCTTGCGGGCCAAGGTCAGGCCATTGGCGTGGATGCCGCTGCTCTCCAGGAGGATGATCGCGTCCCCGGCCGCCTGGTTTTCACCCAGGGTCAGGCGCGATTTCGGGCGGATGATACCCACGCAAGAGGCGGCCAGGTCGATGGTGCCTTCCTCCACCACACCCGTCAGGCACGGCGTCTCGCCCCCCCCCCAGGCCACGCCCAACAAGTCGCAAGCCGCCTTCCATCCCGAAACCAGGTCGTTCATGCGCGCCTCGTCGTCGAACCAGTCCGACGAACCGGCGGCCCAGTAGGCGTGGATACTCAGGGGCCGGGCGCCCACGGTGACGATATCGTTCACGGCCGTGGCGATGGTATCCTGCGCGATGTGATCGTACCAGGTACGCTCCGACACTTCCGGATTTACAGATTGCTCCCGCATCGCGTCCGCCACCAGCGCCTTGGTGCCCAGGCATTCGGTGATAGAGGCGAGGTACGCGTCGCCAATGTCCACCACGTAGGCCGACTCGCCGCGGCTGGCCGACACTTCCTTCACACCGGCGCCTTCCAGGTTGACGCCCGTGGATCGGGCAGCCTTTTGAGCCAGGACCTTCAGGGGATCGATCCGGTCGTAGTCGACGCCTGAATCTTCGTAGGTAAGCCGGTCTTCGGTCATTTGTATCTCACTCGCTCCGTCAACAGGCAGGCGTCGGTCATTCAATCCTCGAACTGTCGATCTCGTCAGCCGCCGCAAGCCCCTCACCGGTCGTTCGATCGTCCATCCGTCGCCGGCTAGCCCTCACCGTATATAGATCCGTCTCAACTCCCCGTCGTGAAGAGTTCCCGCAGCCTGGTGGCGACGAGAACCTCCTCGCCGTTCTCGAACTGCTTGGTGCAGATGCCTTCCCCGTAGTAGATAATGCTCGGAGTGCCTTCCTTAAGCGCCTTGTCGACGTCGTCCCGGGAAAGCGGGATGATATCCTGGTCCCATATCAGCTCCACGTCGGCGTAATCGGCCGTATTGATCTCGTAACTGGCCTCGAGTCCGGGAATGTCCTGGAGCTGGTCCGCCAGCCACTGGGCTTTCCGGTTCCAGGCGGCGATCATTTCATCCTCGTCGATCGCGTTGAACCGTTCGACCGCGGCGATGAGACCGACGATCTCCTCCTTGCCCACCTTGAGTCCCCTGCCGATGCCGTTGTTCGGCGCGTTCTGCATCCGTGCGGCTTCGACGAGGTCTCCCCGTCCCGCGAGTATACCCGACGAATTTGGACCCCGCAGCGCTTTGCCGCCGCTGACGATGACCAGGTCAGCCCCCATTTCGAGGTAGCGCCTCAGGTTACGAATGGGGCGTACGTCGGATGCCATGTCGATCATGACCGGCACGCCTTTCCCTTTGCCGATTTCGATGATCTCCTCCGGCATGAGCGTTTCCGCCGGTGTCGGCTCGCGGTACTTCGCGGGAAACGGCGGCCTCCCCGTGTTCTGATGCTCGATGAAGGCCAGTCCCACAAGCAGGGCCGTGCGATCCGTGATGGCCGCCTCGTAGGCCTGCCGGGTATCGGCTTCCACCAGTGTCATACCCGCGTATTGAAAGACCTTGTCGTAGAAGAACCGGTGCGGCGTCTGAAAAAGGCATTCGACCTTCGGCCAGGTTGGCCGGGGCAGGGCCGCCATGCGTTCCTCATCGGTCCCGGTCAGCACCCCTGCCGCGCCCACAAGCAACGCGGCGAAAGCGCCTGACGAGACCAACGCGTCCTCTGCGCCTGCGATATCCGCGATACGGCGCCCGGCCGCTTCGTGGAGGTCCTGCATGTCGACGAAGAAACGATTGGCCGAGGTCATCGCTTCCATGACCTCGGGCGGCATGCGGGAACCGCCCATGCTGGACAGATGGGAATGGGCGCCGACATGGGGCCTTACGCCGAGCATCCGGGTGTAGACGTTGTCTTGCAAGTCCGCGGCCACGGATTCCGGATCAGATGGTCCGGCATCCGCGGGTGCGGCACCCGAATCACCGGACATCCCACTCATGCCGTTGCATCCAGTCGCAGCGATACCCGCTGCCCCGGCGATAGCGCTTATCGTCAGAAAGGTACGGCGGTTCAGCTCGGGAGTTTGTTCCTTTCGGTCCGTGGCAACATGCTCTTCCGTAATATGGCCGGCCATGACAGACTCCTGACCCCGATAAGGGTTGTGCAGGTTGGTGGTATACGAGAGGTTACTTCTTAGCTTCCATCAAATTCGTAGTCCGTGATTCCACCTGGGCTTCGATTTCCTTCCACGTCCAACGCTTGCCTCGATTCATGCCGCCGCACGTTTCGGCTTCCAGTTCCCATCGGCGCTGCGATTTGAGGATGTCCTGCCAGAAGGGATAGCTGCTGCATTGGGATGGACGCACGGGATAGATCGAACAGCCCTTGTCGTAGAAGACGCATGGACCGTCATTCGGCGACACCAGGGAGACCTTCCCGTCGATCTCCTCCGTGTAACGTTCCAGGAAGGTCTCGAAGGGCAGATCCAGGTATTCGGCTATGCGTCGGAATTCCCTCTCGGCGCCATACACGAAACCGCCGGGGAAGGTACAGCAATGGCCGCACCCGTGACATGAGAATCCCACCCCGTCGCGCCAGAACTTGCCCTTAGCCATCAGGGACCCACCGTGGCGATCACTTCAACCTCGCACCGTGCGCCGAAAGCCAGGCCGCTGCCGGCGAAAGCGCTCCGGGCAGGCTTGTTGCCGGGAAAGTACGTTATGTATACTTCGTTGAAGGCAGGCCATTCGGAAATGTCCGCCAGCATGACCGTCGCCTTGATCACCCGATCCATAGACGATTCATTGG
The DNA here is from genome assembly GCA_965262815.1 of bacterium. Taxonomy (GTDB): domain Bacteria; phylum JAAXHH01; class JAAXHH01; order JAAXHH01; family JAAXHH01; genus JAAXHH01. The sequence goes on from OZ253560.1 coordinate 3,027,561, forward strand.
CCTCCAGGATTGACTTGATCTTCTCCATGGTCTGCCTGGCTTCCGCCTGGATCCCACCGGGGACTAATTCTGTCGTTCCGGACACGTTTCCGATCTGACCGGAGAGAAAGAGCAGATGGCCCACGCGCACGGCGTCTGAAAAAGGCAGGTTCATGCTCTTCGTTGTTTCCGACGTCAGATAGACCGGTTCATGAGACGGAGGAAGTGTCTGTGATGCTTCATTCTGTTCAAATGGCGCCTGCAAGGCCTCCGTGTCCATTCCCTGCGAAGACGACGAAGCTTCCTGAGACGGTTCAGCGCAACCAACAGCGAACCACAACGGTACGGCAACCACGAATAGGTACTTGAACATGGCAAACTCCTAACAGATTCGACAAAGCCGGATTCGAGACACTGCACGGATCGACAGCAACAGATTCCATTGGGTTAATTTTCCGTCCATAGACTGTTCAGCCTACAAAGTTAAAGGGAGTCTGCAATTTCGGTCAGTGATTCACCGGATCCTGCAAACGCCCTCCCGACGTCAAGACGTATTCGGAAACACCCTTCGGGCCGCCCCTTTGAGGACGACCCTGATCAGGTTATTCCTTGTTGCGAGCGGTTCTAAAAGCTCATCCTTCCGAGCATGCCAATGCGGTGATCAGTGGCTCTGTTTGCGCTGTCGATACGCTCACCCGCGAGCTCGAAACTTATCTTGCTGGTCGTACCGATGGAACCAAAGCGGGCACCGAGGCGCATTCTACGACGCTCTTCACCATCCATGTCCATCTGACCAAAAGGAGTCACGAGGATGTTGCTCATCTCGGGATGTGCGAGTCCATAACCGATTTCCGCCTTGACGCCAGCCGCTCCGCGAGATGTCAGCGATAAGTCATTTATCGGATCTTCACGCCACAGGTCACCCGAGACATCCGTATCGGCACCCAGGCGCGGAGCGATCGACACCGACAGACCCTGTCCTCTGTCACCCATCGGTCGCACATATGCCACGACCGACACACCATGCTCCTCGACCTCTTCACCGGTGTGCATGGCCAGCAGACGACCTTGTGCTTCCAGTCCTGCCCGGCTACCAGCAATCCTAAGACCACCGGCAACCTCGAGACCGTTACCCGTTTGACCGTCGCCACCGTCATAACGACCGGCTACCTGGGCAAAAGGTGTGACCAGCACGCCGTTGCCCATATCGGAGGTTCGCGAACCTTCGAGACCGATACGTACGCGATGTACTCTGGCGGCCAGGTCGCTCAAGGAAGCGGACTGGCTATCGGCGGTCGACAGTTTGGTGATGCCTGCGTCACCAATCAGATCGAGCTCCAGACCGCCCGTGGCCGCGCCGACCAACCGGGCGCGTACGCCGATCATACCTAGGCTCATCGATAGGTCACTCGTCATCTCGTTCGCGTCGACTTCACCAGTACCGTATCCACCGATACCCCAGAACTCGAGGCCGCAACTCAGGCCGGTCCAATACACGTAAGGATATGCACTGTTCAGGGTCGCTTCCAGTGTTCCGTCAGTGACTGTCGCATCGTAGTTCGTTTCACCCATGGTGCGGGACACGGACACACCGGCGATCCAACTGGCGGTCTTCGTTACATCCAGACCGAGGTATCCGGATGTCAGCGTACCGTCGTAACTATTCATCTCTGTAGGCGAGCCTTCGAAAGCGTTCCAGTCGCCGGCACCCCAGATCGTGTAGCTCAGACCGTCGTCCATTCCATCGACACGACGGTTGCCCAGCGCGATTTGACGTTCGGCTGCGGTGACTGAAAAGCGTCCGCCAATAGTATTCGATACGCTCGACATGATGTTCCGGCCCATGGCCGCCAAGATGTCTGTGTAGACTATCCGTTCGGCGCCGACAGCCGTTACCGTCACGTTCAAGGCGAATCTGGCCGAACCAGCATCGTTGGTCGCAACGACCGTCACGCGGGCAGAACCACCGCGGTTGGCCGTGACTGTCAGCGATGAACCAGATACCTCGGCTGAAACCACACCGTTATCCGAGGACGAGGCCGAGTAGCTCAAGGACTTGCCGGAGAAAGAACCACTCAGATCCGCCTGCCTCGAATCACCCACATCCAGGCTCATGTCAGGAATCGCCGTGAGTGTTATCGTCGGCAACTCCTCATCGTCTAACTGCCGCTGAGCATGTGCCTTTTCAATGCTTATCAGGCCGACAGTAAGGGTTAAAATCAGCATGAACGTCAGACCGTGAATGCTCGAAGCACGTAAAGAGTTCTTGAACCTTTGAATGTACCGCATATGTAGAAACTCCATTCACGGTTTGAATGAAGTGAGCGAAGTTGAAAATAAGCTATGTAATCTGAATGATCGTAAGAAAAAAATGCGCAATTATAGTGCTAAGGTATTGATTGCTTTACCGTGTGTCAAATGTGAAAACCCTGACCGCCCTGTTCGAATATCGAGGGCTTCTTCAATACCAAGAGACGAAAAGCTTCCCTCGATTACCTGTCACCCTTAAATTATGAATCAAGGCTCGGGAAATCTGCCTGAAACACTAATCGAAACCTGTACACAAGTTCTGGTTAACTTCAGGAGGTCGTAAACGTGTTACAACACTTCAGCAGGCTGCTTCTCTTCCTCGTATTTCTTGCTTGCGAAGGTAAGCAGGGGCCAACGGGGCCGCAGGGATCGAGTGGACCGGCAGGCCAACCAGGACCAGTTGGCGCTACAGGACCTCAAGGACCGGCCGGGTTGCAGGGCGAACCGGGACAACTGCTGAACTGGGCGGACGTAATAGACGCAGGGAATCTGGATGACGCAGTCTATGCAATTGGTGTTCAAATTCAGGGGCAGAATTATGTGCTGGGTTCAGGATTCGTTGCACATTTTTGGAATGGAATCTGGACCAATGCCCACATTGTGGAGGCAGTAATCAACGCAATCGATCCCATCAAACATCTCAACCCACGACCTTTCGCTGTTAAATCGGGAACGGTGGTCGGTGGTTCCGATACTTACTGGTTGGATATTTTCTGGTTACATCCTGACTACGATGGTACGGTTAATTCACCCGATATAGCTTTGTTGACAATAGACGCAAGATTGACAACCCTTTCATATTTTTTGCCAAGGGACCGCATCCATGAATTGCGCGTGGGGAACCCAATAGCCGCTATTGGGTTTCCGGGTGATCTTGCAAATATGACAACGACGGTTCCCATAGCTACTTTCAAAGACGGCACAATCAGCGCATTCAGGTCATTCGATGATGAGATTGCCACGCCTGAGAACAGTCGTGTTATACAGCACAACCTGGACACATCCGGAGGTATGAGCGGCAGCCTACTCTTCGATCACGTGGGTTACATCATCGGAATAAACTACGCTGGTTTCGAAAGAGTAGTTTACGATGAGCTTACCGGGAAACCCACACCCATCCCGTCAAGTAACCCCGGATTCGGTATCCGCGTAGATGAGATGTGGCGTCTCTACGATGCTGCAAAAGCGCGTAGGACAGTATCCCGCGTGGCTGGTAGACGAGCCAACATCTCGTTCGAACTGCTTCCTGCGAGTGACAATCCGCACGCTTCCTTTAAACCGTTCCCTGATATTTGGAACGGGGAGACGAATTTGCCGTAGCGTTCTGTTTGATTGCGCACAATACCACTGTATATTTGCGGTCAATCCTAAACATCGAGATGTTCCTTTTCTGTACTGCACCCTTAAGGATTAAACCTACACCAGGCATCCGACAACTGGTCATTAGGAACTTTTGTTTAGAAAGGGAGAAGGCGCATTCGCTACAAACATAGGAGGGGCATCTCATCATGTCGAAGGCTTTTTTATGCAGGAATAAATGAAAATCGACCAAGTAACCTAAACAGAGGGCACGTAGTATTCACCCTCTCCCTGTTCTCAAACGATTTATAACGAGATTTGACTTCGCTCATAGACTAAGTCAATACGTGACTATTATTACCCACACTCCTTCTTCCTATGGACAATAAAAACGTCCGCCCTGTTCGGTCTCGGAAGGCACCTACAAAGGACGGACGGGAAGATACACGGGTCAACCATGTGTTCTCAGAGGCGATCTGAATTGAAGGATATCTCCGCGAGCCTCCCCTTGCCTGGTGTGATGGATCGTAGCCAGGGATGCCCTTCGGTGACATGGACACTATAAACTAAGTGGTAACCTTATGAATGTACGGATAGAAAGCCAACTCCACTTGTCGCGTGCAACACTATACTCCACCACTGCTCCCAACTTCTTGAACACTGTACCGACGCCGGCGCTCATAATCCAGGCTGTTTCATTATTGTCTTCACCCATAACCCTGTAAGAACTTCCTCCCGTAGCCTGAATGAAACAAAACATGTCATCATCTGACGTTGTAGACACCCTTAACCCGGCCATTGCTGGCAGAGAGGTGTAATCTTTATGGTGTCTGTCAAGCGAAAGGCTGGCTATCATCTGAAACCGGTCGTTTAAATCCCTTGCCATTTCAACACGGACGCCATACCCAATGCCCTGGTCTGTGAGATCTGTAAGGCATGAATAGGACCTGTTTCCAGACAATCCAAGGTTGAGGTCCATCTGAGCATATGCATCATGGCATACAACCGTGGCAATCAAAAGAAATACTATTCTAGCCATATCCCCTCCGTGTGTAGAACGTGTTTTCACCCCAAATTATAGTAGTGTTGGTTTGGTATGCCGGAGGCGTGTCCGGCTTTGCTGAGAAGAAGCACAAGAGTTAACTTATTTTCAGTCCGTATAGTTACTACAGCCTGCGATGTCAACTTATTTCAATTGCCACATTTTCTATCCTATGGAGCTTACATCGCAAAGTAAACATGCATAAACAATAAAGACGGGCGCGATAGATGGTAGTAGGTATCGAGTCCGCCGTTGAACGTCTTGACCATATGCCGGTACACTAATCAACATCCTTATTTCGTTTCAGATATTCCCGTTACCTTATATACGAAAAGTCAACTTTCAGTTGTAGAATATAAAAAGCCCCGTAAACTGCTACGGGGCTTTCCTTTTTGCGTGACCGCTCGCCCTTTTCGGTGGCCGTAGCTCCTACTCAGGGCGAACAGGAAGATGTTCTAAGGCGACCTGATACAAATGCCAGGACGAGTATGTTTTGGAGTTTTGTCTTGCCACACTGTCCCTTCAGGATAATACCGGGAGCCACCAAAAAACTTGGTTAGTGGCTATATTCTTGACAGATATAGCCACTAACCATTACAGGACTCTTTCAGCACCCTGTTTAACGGGCCCGGATTATCCCAATGTTAGCCGGCCGGAGTGGCGTTCAGCGACACTCTGACATGGATGTCATCGGCGAACTCGGAAGAAACCCTCACTATGACATCGCCATTGGCCAGTGCTTGACCGTCATTATCCACTTCCTGCGTTATTACTACGCTCGCCCCAGCCTGATCAGTGGCTTCGTCATTATCCACTTCAAGGGCAAGCGTAGCCATGTCCAGACTCAGAAAATCAACAGTGCCAGCGATATTCTCCCACCTCAGTTCGCCAGCAGTGCTGCTGAATCGCAACTCCTGCAGAAAAACTGTGATGGTAATATTGCCACCCCATACCGCGGGCGCTTCTTGAACGGGCGGATCGGCAGCGGCGTCTGCAACAACAGCAGGCGTAAACGTCGTCACATAGGGCTGACCTGACGCCACCAGACGACGCTCCGGAGCCTCTACGCTGAACACGGAGATCTTGACCTTGTTGCTCTTTACATCTCCGATAACGGCCTGGATCTCAGCGCTACCAGCACTATGCGTCTTGATCGTAGGCGACATATTGCTGTCTCCAGTATCTACGGTCGCAACGCTGGCTTTGGAAGTAGACCAGACATAGGTCACTCCCGGAACCACCGTTCCTGCATTATTACCGTCATCGTCGGTCTTCTCATCATAGGCAGTAGCCGTAATCATGACATTGGTGCCAGATTCAACGGTGGTATCACCGACAGCCATGAGTATGATGCCCTTGACGGGATTATGAACCGTGACGGGGATTGTCAAATTCTATCCCTCGGCCAACGACCGATACAGTGATTTCCGTTGAACCGCTTCTTTCGCCCATAATAGTACCATTGTCTACAGAGGCTATGATAGGGTCAGCGGATTCCCAGGCAAACTCCACAGGTATAGGATCACCGCTTTGAGTCGCGGCTTTCCCAACGAAAGTAGTTGTCTCATCAACAAGCAGACTGACCGACGGGATATTCATGTCAAACTGCGGCCCCCCGATTTCATCTACGTCATCGGGATCTTTGTCGTCCTGTATGAGCTTGATGTGATGGATGTCCGCCAGAATGTTACCTGGAATATCGGTTGGGATCCCTGTTTCACCGGGATCACCCTGCGGACCTTCGGGACCCATCGGACCTTCGGGACCTGCCGGACCGGTATCACCGGTATCACCTTTGTCGCCCTTTTCGCCCTGAGGACCTTCTGGCCCAGTAGCACCCGTATCACCCTTAACACCTTGCGAGCCCTGATTGCCAGACTGGCCTGATGCACCAGCAATGCCGTCCGATCCTGATGGGCCTGCTGGGCCAGTCTTACCTTCGCAACCCATGGCTGCGTAAGCTAAAACTATAATTGAAATTATGAGGTAATGCATCGTTGTCTCCCGTTGATGTGTGTAGATCGATTACAAGGCCTACCCTATCAATCTATCATTTTTCCTCCTTACAAAAGACCATACGGGTGGCAATCCACCTTCAGGTGTATATGACTATGAAACTGAATGGACAAAAATTCGACTTAACAACCACACAGGCGGCGTGCTCCCCATTATCAGACCATAAGCAATATTGTTGAGTATACAATGTCAACAAAAAAATACAAAAGTTTAGTCAACAGAAGAATAAACTTAATAGCTGTGGTGTGGGTTCTTATATATTAGTCCCGGCGCTATACACTGTCAATATGTTTTTTCTACGCGACTAGGTCGTTGTGCCTGTCAGCAAACTCGTTAACTTAATGGTGCAGGTGTTTGTCGCTCATCTTGTGGTACGTACCGTGGTATCCCGGCTTGAACAGTGACCATATTCATATGAATGCCGATTTACCACCAGTAAACCTTCATCTTCCACCTCCCGTATGTTTACCTTGCGATGTAAGCGCCTGACCTATAGGTCTATCCGGTCGCCGTATTTCACCAGTTTCCCTTCCATCCTATATCGATAGCCCTTCCTGGAAGCTGGTCCTTCATGGTCACCTCGACAACTACAGAATGGATCTGGCCGGTCTTATGATCCTTGGCTGCAATCAAAGCCATTCTCCTACCTGTACAACCTACAGGATGCAGTTACTTGTCCGTAGGCTTGTTCTTTTTTTCTCCCACTTGTAAACGCCTGATCATCTTCGATTGGGCTATAGAAAGGAGCTTTCTTCTAATCCCATGTATCTCTAAGTCTATGAGCAAGATGCCTTGTGGTTCTCTGCTGAAGTGAAGTACGCCAGTTTTAGTGGACATGTTATCTTTTGAGTTGAATGGAGTGCAACATACCAGATACCATTCAGACACCGACCTGTGCGAACGCTTCGTCGCCAGCCTGGCCTGCGAACTGACAGGTCACAGGCAATTTGCTAACAGGACCGAAGCCACGATCCCCTTTTACAATAAATCGAGCACTTCTACTACACCAGGAGACGAATCGCTTCCCTCGATGACCTGTCACCCTTACATTACGAAATAAGGTTTAAGAAACAGCCTGAATACCAGATCGTAAACTGACAATGGGACTTGTCCACTTAACCGGATCAACTCCATTTAGATAATGAGGTGCTTTATATTAACGGTCAAATACAGGTTGTTTTACACAATGCTATTACTACCTGTCCATCTTCTACTAGTATACTTTCCTGGGTTGTGCTTTTCACAGATCCCTTCCAACCGTGAAAGCGCGGCAAGCACTAAAGCCGATACGACCGCCCAACCGGTTATAGAGTACAACGCGGATTCTGTCACCTACGAATTCAGCGACAGCACACTGGTGCTTTCCGGCCGGGCCGTCTTGCGGTACGGAGAGATCGAGCTGACGGCCGGCCAGGTTAAGTACCACACCTTTTCCGATTTGCTGACCGCGGATTTCCTGCCCGACACGACTGGCGTGACAGCCTCCGCCAATACCCGTCCTACGCTGAAAGACGCCGGGGGCACGCTGGTCGGAGAACGTATGCAGTACGATCTGAATACAGGTGAAGGTCAGATATGGCAGGGCCGCACCGAATACGCAGAGGGTTTCTTCGATGGCGACCTCATCCAGGTAAATCCAGACCGGACCTTCGAAATCGACGGGGGAACTTATACCACCTGCGACAATCCGAATCACCTGCATTACATTCTGAAAGTCGGCCGGGCCAGGATCGTACCCGATGACAAGGCCGTCGTCCGCAACGTGACCGCCTACGTCTTCGGCATACCGATTTTCTATCTACCCGTATACGTCTTCTCGGTGAAACTGGGCCGGCACTCCGGCATTACGGTACCGAGCTACGGCAACGGCGAGCAGGAAGGCCGATATCTGCGTAACGTTGGGTACTACTGGGCGCCGAACGAATACCTGGACCTCAAACTCACGGGCGACGTCGAATCCAAGACCGGGTTCCTGCTGAAAAACCGGGTTCAATATCAACACGGCCGACGACTCAGGGGCACGGTGAGCGGTTCCTGGCGATCTAACTTCAAAGGGAAGACGACAGGATGGGATGTTTCCGCACAACACAGGCAGGAGATCCTTCCCGGACTTACAATCAGAGGCCAAGCTGCCTTTGCCAAGTCGCTGCAATACCTGCATTCGACCACGCGTGGTACGGATCCCGGTCAACTGCGGTCCACCACGCGTTCCGGCTTCTCGGCGGACAAGAGATGGGGCAAGAACAGCCTCAATCTAAACATCTCCACGTCCAGCAGGACTGGCAGGCCGAGCAGACCGACCACCACGTTGAGATTCCGTTTCGCGACGCGGCCGATCTTCAAGCCGGACCGCAGACAGAATCGTCGAGGCAGCATGCCCGACTTCAAGCGGGTCAACAGGGTTGATGATGCGCGTTGGTACCATTCGATCCTGTTCGGTTTCAACAATACCCTGCGAAACCGCAGGAACAACGTCAATATAGGTAGGGACACGACCTACACCGGTCCGGACATTCGATACCTCTACCGGCACGACGTCATAAAGACCTTTTCCAACGCGTTCAACCTGAGCGCGCCGCAGAAACTCATGGACTGGCTGAAAATTCGGCCGCAGGTCCGGTACACCCGAACCTGGGAGCAGGAAACGGGCAATGTAATCGAACAGAAGGAAGAACATTCGGTGGGCATGTCGGCAAATACGACGCTGTACGGCCTCTTTCAACCCCGGATCGGGCGGCTTACCGCGATACGCCACGTGGTCACGCCCCTCGTCTCCTTTACCCAGTCCGGTCCGGCCAATATCAGGAAGGCCGTGCGTTTCTCCCTGGACAACATTCTTCAGGCCAAAACGGAACACAACAACAGGGAGAAGAAGTACAACCTGATGTACGTCCGTTCCTCGGCCTCCTACAACTTTCAAGCCAAAAATCGTCGTCTGTCCGACCTCGCCACCACCGTGCGTATTCCGAACCGCCGACTGAACGTGAACGTGACGCTAAACCATGATTTTTATGATCCGGAGACCGATGGATACCGGCGGCCCTGGCTGGAACGCCTTGTGGTCAACACGTCCCTGAACCTGGTGGGTTCACGCCGGTCGGACCAGCGCGAGCTGAATTACGGGGACAATCGCGGCTTCGGGTCCTCTACGGGACTGTCCGGCTCGGGTGGATTCGACAGCGGGCTCGGTTCCGGAAACTACGACAGCGGGTTTGGTTCCACCGGAGGATACGGAGACGACCGGTTCAACCAGCGATTCGACCAGGTGAAGGGTCCGTGGACGGTGAAACTCACCCATCGGTACGTAGTCCGGCGCACCAATCCCGCTAAGGAATTCAGCACCAGCAGTCACGAAATCAGGGCCGTGAACCGTTTCACCCTGAACGACATCACGGATCCACTCAGGCTGTCCAATCCCGTGACCAACAGCTTGCGCATTCAGCACTCGTTTAACTACGACTACCGCCGCCGGGAAATCGTCTCCCACAGCCTGGATTTATATCGCCAGTTGCACTGCTGGGAGTTCACGCTGCGGTGGGTACCCACCGGCATCAACAAGGGGTTTTACATTCGTCTCAACCTCGTCGCGCATCCGGATGTGAAGATCGAGCAGGAGCGCCGGAGTGGAGGCTGAGTCTGGATCTGCCTTCCGCCTACCGCTCCAGCAGGAACGCCCCGGCCATAGCACCGGCGGCGCAGATGCTGACCAGTCCGAACCGGGCGTCACGCCTGGCCATCTCGTAAGCCAGCGTCGTCAGGATGCGCGTCCCCGTCGCCGCCCAGGGATGGCCCACGGCGATGGAACTGCCGTTGACGTTCACCCGGTCCCAGGCTACCGCGCCCGTAGGTGCCCCCTTCCATCCCTGTTCCCACGCAGCTGCACTGGCCAGAACCTGGGCCGCGAAGGCTTCGTGGATCTCGATGAGGTCGATGTCGGCCATGGTCAGGTTCCGGCTTTCCAGGAGCCGCGGCACGGAGATGGCGGGCGCCATGAGCAGGCCTTCGGACGGGTCGTGGGCGGCGTAAGCCATGCCTCCGATATAGGCCAGGGGTTCCAGCCCGCAGGCATCGGCCTTCTCCTCGCTCATCAGCAACAATTCCGCGGCGCCGTCGGTCACAGGTGAGGAGTTGCCCGCAGTTAGAGTACCGTTTTCCGGGTCGAAGACAGGCTTCAACGCGGCCAGGGCTTCGAGCGATGTGTCGGCCCTCGGTCCCGAGTCAGCTTCCTCGCCCAGCAGTGGGTGGATTTCCTGGGCGAGCCTGTCACGTGCGGCCACGGCGTTGCGGTGACTGGCCAGAGCTACCTCATCCTGCCTTTTGCGCGGAATACCCCAGTCCTTCGCGGTCAGTTCCATATGCTCGCCCATGGTCAGACCCGTGGACGGCTCGCGGAAAAGATCCATGGACGCCCGGGTCAGCGAATCGACCCCGCCGGCCAGCCCCACGTCGATGCGGCCGCCGGCGATGGCGTCGGCGACGACCGTCGTGGCCCGCAGTCCGGTGATACAGTAAGAGGCCACGGTATGGGCTTCGGCCTGGATCGGCAGTCCCGCCTCGAAGACGAGTTCCCGGGCCAGGTTGGGCTTCAGGGGGTCGGGCGTCATCGTGCCAAAGACGACGGATTCGATCATCTCCGGGTCGATCCCGCTCCTGTCGAGCACGCCGCGCGTCGCGTGGACGGCCATGGCGAGGGAATCGAGTTCCGCAAAGACCTTTCCCGACTTGATGAAGGGTGTACGGCCTCCGGCGACGATGGCGACGCGTTTACGGCTCATGTGAATAGCCTGCTCTGATCTGGGTTTTGGCGATTGACAACTGAGTTATCTCGTCGGTGGAGCACTATTCAATGAAAATGTACATTCTATCATAAATACCGCGTAAGTCAAGGTTTGTTTACACAGTAGAGTTGACTAACTGTAGAGTAAGTCAAGACCTGTTACACCTGTTTGCTTGAGTAGCCGGCGGATTTACTCACGCGAAAGCGACGAATTCTCGTTTTCTCTGTGACTATCTGGATCGATCAATCCACGAAGGATTTACACTTCGAAATGCAGGATGGATTCCAGGAAATCAGGGTTGAAATTAGAGAGGATCTAAAGAGATTAAGATAGTAGTAAGACAAGAATCGTTAGCGATCAGGACCAAAATGCCCGAAGAGCACTTGGCGAAACGGGCTGCTGGGAGTCGTGTTCCGGGGAAGGTCGGAAGATCTGTCTGATAGGACTTAACTTTTACCCTTCATCCTGTTTCTCAGTGAACGACGGACAAGTTTACCGGAAGCGGTATGAGGCAGTTCGTTGACAATGGAAACTTGGTAGATTCTGAATAGTGGGTTCAGTCTGGTGGAAATCATGGACTGGAGTTTCGATTTAAGTGCTGCGGGGTCGAGTTCGCCACAACCTACTTCGAGGACGGTGAAGACAACCAGACGTTCGGCGCCTTCGCCCTCGGGCTGTACAGCAACGGCCGCACTTTCGTAGACCGCGGTATGGCCGTCCACAATGCGTTCCAGTTCCAAGGGACTAACCTTGATGCCGCCCAGGTTCATTCCGTCGTCGGCCCTTCCCTGGGCGCGGTAGTAGCCGTGGTGTAGACGTTGCGTGTAGTCACCGTGTCGGCGCAGGGTCTCACCCCGGGGTCCTGGCGGACAGTCTACGTAGTAAACTTTTTCGTGGTCACCGTTGAGCAGTCGCTGAGACATCCCAAGGGCCGGTGGAATGAGGAAGAGTTCTCCAGTACCCCCCTCTTCTACCTCGCCGCCTGCTCCGTCCACTATGGCGAAATCCACCCCGAGATTCGGCGTGCCGAAGGCCGCGGGTGAGCAGGGCTGCAGGACCGTGCAAGCCAGGTGGCCACCGCCGATCTCTGTGCCGCCGAGGTATTCGATCACGGGCGCACGGTAGCCGGCGCGGCTCATGAGCCACAGGTAGTCAGTACGGCCAGCAGGTTCACCGGTGGAACTGAAAATGCGGATGGAAGACCAGTCGACGCCGTCTGTGGCTCCATTGTGCCGCCAGTTCCGTACCAGGGACGGGATGACGCCCAGCATGGTCACGCCGGCGCGCTGGATGAAACGCGGGTAATCGGCCGTTCCAGTTGCGTCCGCGTACAGGGCCATGCACGCGCCGTTGACCAGGGTGGCGTAGATTAGCCACGGACCCATCATCCAGCCGATGTTGGTTGGCCAAGCCGTCACATCTTCCCCATGGATGTCCTGGTGGTAGTGACCGTCCATGGCGCTCTTGATGGGCGTAAGGTGGGTCCATGGAATGGCCTTTGGCTCGCCTGTAGTTCCGGAGGAGAACAGGATATTGGTTGTCCGGTAGGGGTCGCCGGCATCGGATTCGAAATAGTCTTCGCCGGAAAGCAGGTCGGACCAGGCGATGTCGGTATCACGAAGGCGTGGGCTCGATTCTCCTGCGGGTACGACGATGACCGTGGACGCACCTGCCTCGACTACCGTGTTGTAGAGCGGAATGTTCTTGCCCGCACGTACATACCCGTCCATGGTAACGACGCAGTGTGCGCCGACAATTGCCATGCGGCGCCGTACCTCGACCGCAGAAAAGCTGTCGGCGATGGAGACCACGCGCGATCCCGCGCGGATGATGGCCAGGTAGGCAGCCACGCACTCCAGTGTAAGGGGCATGTAAAGGGCGATTGTCTGGTCGGGTGCCAGACCTCGGTCGCGGAGGCAGTTGGCGATGCGGTTGACAAGACGTTCTAGTTCGCCGTAGGTCACAATGGATAACGTGCGACCGTCCGGCGCGGGTGTGATGACCGCCGGTCGGTTGGGGTCGGTGGTGAAACAACTGTCGACGATGTTGAGTTCCGCGCCCGATAGCCACCGCGGCTGGCGAACACCGCCGGACAGGTCGAGTATGGTGTCGGGGGGGCGGGTAAACACGATGCCGAGCTGCTTTAGGGTATGTGCCCAGAAAGAGGAACGGTCCTGGACGGACCAGGCGTGGAAGTCCTCGTAGCGGTCGATTCCCACGGCTTCCATGCTGGCCTTCAGGTTCGACCTGCGGATGGTCGCCTCACCGGGCGACCAGGCAGAGGGTGGACCGTCTTCCGACCGGCGGCTGGCGAAGATGCGCTGGAAGGCCTTCAGGTGTGCCTCAAAGGGCAAGGACTCGCCTCGGATCCGTTCGACGAAAGCCTGCCAGGCGAGATCCTGTCGCACGGAGTCCGATAGATCAGGCTCCGCATCCGGATCGGTATGATGCGTCATCTTCGTAGAGCAAGGTCCACCATGCCATGGACGGGACATCATGCATTCGTCTCCTGGTATTCAGGCTCCTGGATAGCAGGTGTCGGTGCTCGATGTTGTTGTAGGGTGACAGATGCCGGGTGTCTCGGCCAGGCACTGGTCCGGGACCGACACTTAGGTACGCACTCAGTCCACCAGGATCATTTTCAGACACACGGCCATGGGAATCTCGGCCACGACGCCCGAGAGATGTAGGTGGCCCGTTTCGGGATCGAGGCGATGGTACGTGACCGTGTCCGAACTCTGGTTGCCGACAAGCACAAAGCTGTTCGTCGGGTCGATGCCAAAGTTCCGTGGATTCTCGCCGCCGGTGGGCACGATGCCGAGCAGGGACAGACGGCCCGTATCCCCGTCCACGGCATACATGGCGAGGCTGTCGTGGCCCCGGTTGGAACCGTAGAGACACTTCCCGTCGTCGGTGATGTGGATGTCCGCCGTGTGGCTGACCTCGTCGTAGTCGTCGGGCAGCGTCGACACGGTCTCGATCTCTGCGAGCGTGCCGGCCTCGGCGTCGTAGTCGAAGGCGGTGATCGTGTTACCCATTTCGTTGATGACGTAGGCGAACTTCCGATTGGGGTGGAACTCGATGTGCCGGGGTCCGGACCCGGGCGGTACGGTGGCCTCGCCGTGGGGAGTCAGCACGGCCGTCTCCGGGTCGAGGGCGTAGATCATCACCTTGTCGGTGCCGAGATCCGGCGAGAAGACGAAGTTGTAGTCCAGGTCGTGGCGGATCATGTGGGCGTGTGGCTCCTGCTGGCGGCTCTGGTTGACACTCGAGCCGGTATGCTGGATCACCGACGCCGCCTCGCACATGGAGCCGTCGTCGTTCACAGGATAGGACGCGACGGACCCACCGCCGTAGTTGGCCACGAGAACGGTCTTGCCGCTGCGGTGCACGTCGATAGAGCAAGGTCCGCTGCCGTGGGACGACCGGTTGTTCAGTGGGGTGAGCGTGCCCGACGCGTCCACGGAAAAGGCGAAGACGCCGCCGTGGGGATCGCCCGTCTCTCCGACGGCGTAGAGGAAGCGGGCGTCGGGCGTCAGGGCCAGGAAGGACGGATTCGTGATGCCGCCCATGTGGCTGACGTATTCCATGACGCCGGTATCGGTGTCGACGTCGTAGACGTAGATGCCCTTGCTGGTGGTCTGGGTGTAGGTACCGACGAATACGCGTACGGTCTGTGACATTAAAGGTTTCTCCTATATATCGGGGCTATATTTGATTGGGGATGATGACTATTCGCGGGTTGACGTCCTTTGTGGGACGATGCATAACCAACCAGGCCATAGTAAGATGAAGGGTTCTAATTTGTTCTTTTGCGACTGTTATCCTCTCCAAAGTCGTTTACCATTATCATACATCTGATAAGATTGTCCATAGTTTTTGAGCACTTTCTCGTCTATAGGTTTAGGAGATACAGGCCAAATACATGGAATGCCTGACATTCTCATGTTTGGATGGTCGACACGTGTAGGACCTGGACATGAATAACGACGGGCCGTCGAGAGATACGGAAGAAGTCTACTTCAAGGACCAAATTGTCAAGAATCGCCTGTCCGGTCTTGAAATGTCAGACGACGAGCAGGTCAAGAATACGCTGCTGGAATCATTGAATGGTGAACACATCGTCATCTTGGGCATTGAGATCAACATCAAACTTGCCAGCGGCTATCGGGGTAAGGGTTGGTACAGTTGGAAATATCAGAGACAGACAAATACAACCTTAGATTCATCTTCCACTGCTACCCCCACCCGGTGAAACTGCCCGTCCCCGGTAGTCCATCCGTTGTGTTCCCCACCGGCCTCCGCTGCTTCGTCGGCCTCCGTTACTCCGTCGGTCTCCGCTGCCAGTCCCACCACGCCTCCTGCGGGGCATACCCCAGGATGCGCTCGGCCTTCTCGAGGCTGTACTTACCCGGACCGTAATGGCTATGCAGGTTGAAGGCCTGGTAGAAGCCGGGCACCGAGTGGAGTTCGAGGCCCTGGCGGCACGCCACGGCGAGGTCGTCGTATATGATGAGGAAGTCCCGGACCGACGATTTGCTTGACGTCTGCGTCGGCCGGGGCGCCAGGCCCTGGAACAGGTAACAGACCGTGTGGATCTCATGCCGCCGTGCGAAGCTTCTGACGATCTCGTTCGACAGGTGCTTGGTGATGAAGTAGTAGTCGCTGGACGGCGCGTCAGGTGCGTCGACGGGAATGTCCGTGTCATGGGTGTACAACAGGAGCGTCTGGGCCGGGCCGGTGTGGATCATCTTTTGGATGCCGGCATCGGCCGCAGCCTTCATGATGTTCCAGGCCCCGATGGTGTTGACCTGGAAGCTGAGCACGTCGTCATGGCGAAGGACCGTGAAATTCATGACGGCGTCCACGCCTTCCATGGCCGCGCGCACCTGGTCGTAGTCGCGGACGTCGACGGATTGGACCGGCTTGCCGTCGGGATGATCCTTGATGTCGGCCAGCCTAAGGTCGTAATCCTTCTCCAGCGCGGGGATGATGTGGGGCGCGATGAGTCCGGACGCGCCGAGCAACAGGACCTTCTTCATGGTTGCTCCTCAGTCCTGCCAGTTCGCGGCGAAGTTGTGGACCGGTGCGTAACCCAGCCCGCGGGCCTGGTTGATGAGGTACTTCGGGTTCTCCAGGTCGGCGCAGACGTGGTACATGGCCCAGCGGCTCGTCCACCAGACCTGGTCCGAGGCATCGCGCTCCAGGGCCAGCCGGAAGGCCTGGGCAGCGTCGCGGTAGTCCAGCCACAACAGGTCGGGCGCCTGGCCGGCGACCTCCTCCTCGCGGACCAGCTTGCCCATCCGCAGGCCCGTGATCGTCACCATGTAGTCCCGGGCGAATTCCCGGGCGATGTGCTCGCCGAGATAGCGGGACATCGCCGGCATATCGGGTTCGGGCAGCGGCTTCCATAACTCACTGATGTACACGTCGTCGGTATAGGACTGGAACAGATCGAGCGTACCGCCGTAGACGAAGCGCTTGACGCCGGCTTCCACGCCAGCCTTGAAGAGCTGGTGGGTGCCTCGCGTGGCCAGTTCCAGGATGTGCTGCTCGCGGTCCACCTCGGATGCCGGTAGGTCCTGGGGCGGCTCGCCGGTGTGGATCACGGCGTCCATGCCTCGGACCGCCCGCCAGACGGCGTCCTGGTCCAGCAGGCTGCCCTCGAAGGCGTCACCGTCCTCCGGTGCTTCGACGGGAGATTCATCCATGAGGCGCAGCCCGTGGCCTTCCAGGGTCTCGGCGACGGCTTGGCCCAGCCGGCTCGCAGCGCCGGTGATCAGGATGTCCATGGGTACTCCTTTTACGGTTTTAACAACTACCTGGTTTAAAAAATACGTACGAGACTCTCATCGGTTTTTGCGACTAATGTTATCAAGGTCTCCACGGCGACCTTCCCGCGTGCGTCCCGGTGGTGCTGTCCTGGTCGATTGACCACTTCAGGCCTTCGAATCTTTGAAGGTCCACAGAGCTAGGGCCGTACCGCCCAGCACGCGGGCCATATCTTCAGGCGCGATGAACGGCATCTCGTCGCGGACTACCGAAAGGGTCTGGCCGTACCCGGCGTTCGGCAGGCACACGGGCCAGTCGGTCCCCCACATGATGCGGTCTCCACCAAAGGCATCGTAGACCGCCTTGACCATGGCATGGGTATCCGACCAGGGATAGCTTTGCTTAGAAATGGACCAGGTATGGCTGATCTTCACGTAGACCCTTGGGTACCGGGCCAGGTCGAGGACGGCCTGGATTTCGGAGGGGCGGTCGGGTTGCGCGTCAGCCATGTGATCCACCACGACGTCGAGCCCGGGAAACCGGTCGAGGAGCCTCGCCAGGTCCGGAAGCCTGCCGGAACGCGTGAGCATGAGGAGCGGAACCTCGAGGTCCTCGGCGCGCTGGAAGATCTGCGGCATGAGGGGACCCCGGAACCAGTCTCCCTCCGGGCCCTCGGACGGGCTGAGCCGCACGCCCTGGAACCCGTGCTCTTCCACCCAGCAGCCCAGGTGATCCGGTGCGGCCGGGTCTTCCGGATTGACGCGGCAGACCCCGGCGAACCGATACGGGTATGTGCGCAGGACATGGGAAACGTAGGTGTTGTCCCACCGGTAACCAATGTACTGGACCAGGACCGTCTTCTCTACGCCGTGTGCATCCATGAGTTCCAGCAGCATCTCGGCCGTCCGGTCCTCGGCGGGCGGGTTCTCGTTCGCCGCCGGCCAGGGAAAGGCAGGATCGTTGATCCAGACGTGGGTGTGGGGATCGATGATGCGCATGAAGTCTTTCTGTCATGATCCGTAAGAAGAGATAAATCAAGCAGCAGCATCGAACTGCTAAAATGTTGAAGCGACAGAGGATTTAATCAAGGAGAAAGTGAGGCGACTTTATCATGGAAAGGCAAAACCTGATTCTGGGTCTGCAGGCCGTATCGGCTATTGGGATTCTCGTGATTGTCCTGTTGAACTATTTCGGTCAGTCCACCAGGGACCCTCGCGGTGTGATGGAGGAAGAATTCGCGATTATCCGGACTGAAATGAAGGTTGAACTCGCTTCCATCCGGGAGGAGACCAAGGATGGGCTCGTTTTCATCAGGAAGGAGATGAAGGATGAATTCACTTCCGTCCGGACAGAAATGAGAGCAGGATTCGCTTCCATCCGAACGGAATTGAGGGACATGAACACTCGTCTGGACCGCGTCGAAAGATATCTCGGGATGACGGACGAAATGTTCAGGCCGTTGCCTTGAGTACTATTGCGTAGTCTGCCTCAGCCCCTTCGCACAAACTTCTGTAGCCGGGCATCGGCCTGTACTTCCCCTACATAAAGATCGCCGTGGGAGTCCATCCAGATACCGTGGGGACAGCCGGCGAACTCGCCTGGCCGGTCGCTCCGCTGACCCCCGCCCCAACTGCTGACCAGGTCGCCTTCCAGGGTGTAGATACCCACCTGTTGCTCCAACTCGGCCACGTACGCGATATCTTCCACCGGATCGAAGTAGACGGTATCGGGTTTGCCGGGAACGTGACGCTCCTCGATGAACTTGCCTTCCAGGTCGAATAGCTGGATGCGCTGGTTTTCGCGGTCGCACACCCACAGCCGGCCGTGCCGGTCGATGCGGACGCAGTGACTCAGCGCGAACTGGGAAGGACCGTCCCCCCAGCTGCCCCAGGAGTGGATGTGGTTCCCTTCGGCGTCGTACCGGTGTACGCGGGCGTTGTCGTAGCCGTCGGTCACGTAGATATCGCCGTTGGGCGCGACGACCGCTTCCGTAGGCTTGCGGAAAGGATCCCCGTCGTTGCCGCTCGGCACACCGGGCGTGCCGATTACCAGGACCTGGTTGCCGTCCCGGTCGAACTTGCGGACGCAGTGATCCAGCCAGTCGACCAGGAAGATATTGTCGTCGTCGTCGATAAAGATGCCGTGGGCGTCCTTCAGGATGCCGTCGCCGATCGTCTTGACGAACCGACCGTCCCGATCAAAGACGACCAGGGGATGCTCGCTGCGGGAGTAGACGTACACCTGGTCCTTCGAATCGCAGGCGACTCCGGTTATCCACCCGAAAGACCAGCCTTCGGGAAGCTTCCACCAGTTCTCGTGGACTTCGTACGTATATCCATTGCCGCCGAAACTCATAGACATGCCTCTTCCTGTTGGGTGTGATTACCTGTGCCAAGTTACATCTAAGCATATGCTACAATGCCTGCTACGCTGCAATGCCGATCGCGGAGCCGCGGCTTATATCGCGCAACTCTCGCCGTCCGTTTTCTGCATGGCCGCTTCGATGGCGGAATACAAGTGTACGATCCAGCCGTAGCCGAAGATCCACAGCGCAATGGCGAGGACGAAGTGCACGATCGCGTGCTTCCTGCGGCCCTGGTACAACTGACCCAGTCCGGGAATGATCAGACTGCCGAGCAAGGCGCCGAACCTGGCGCCTGAAATCAGGCCTCAAAGCATGATGTGTCTCCAATCGGTCGCGTTGTCCGTTCGCTGATCATCGCTCCACTTCTATCAATCTGGCCATCCTGGGAGCCATCCTGGTCCCTTCGTATATCCGGTCAATGCTCCTGCGTAACCCGGTGGGCCTGCCTGGGATTCCGGCTCTGCTCTTCCAGGGCGGCGACCCAGCTGTCCGCCCAGGCCCGGTGATCGGTCAGGACCCGTTCCGGATGGGCGCGGCTACGCACGCAGAAATCAGGAAAGAAGGGCCTTCCCGTAGGCTCGCCGTAAGCCACGTACCGCAGGTCCAGGCTCCAGCGCACGTCCCACTCCGTGAGGTTCGGCGTGGACCGGTGGGGCGTGTACTGGCTCAGGAACACCACCCCGCCCTTGCGTACTTCCGCCGGTTCCGCGACGGTCTCGGGCATGAGGTCCGTCCTGATTCTAGTGCCGCCGTCCGACACGTGGGAAAGATGGCCCGTCTTGATCACGTCCGGGATTACCTCCAGGCATCCCCTTTCCACCGTGGCGTCCACCAGGGGAAGCCAGCAGGTCAGGGCCAGGGTCTTGTCCGACTCCGCCCAGCTCACCCCGGAATCCTGGTGCCAGGGTACGTTGTACGAAGGGCTGGCATCGAGACGGGAAGGCGGCTTGCCGCGAAGGTGCTGAATGGGCGAGCACGTGATTTCGGGGCCGACGAAGGACTCCACGGCATCGAGCAGGTTGTCGTTCCGGAGAAAATCGAAGACCGGCTTCGCCCTCAGGTCGTAGATATCCATACCGCGGCCGATCTCCGTGTTCTGGGCGAATAGCCGCGCGTATCGCGTCAGGAAGGGTTCGTCCTCGTATGTGTGGGTAATCTTGCCGTCTGACTGGAGGTTTTGCGCCTGACGGTCGATGAACTCGGTCATGGTGTCGATCACGGGGGCGAGATCTGCATCGGTCAGCACGTCCTCGACGACGAGTATGCCTCGATCGTGGAATTCGTCCAGTTGTGCATCGGTCAGAGCCATGGGCGGTCTCCTATGCGTTCTTGGATTTCTGATGGGATGATCAGAAAACATAATCGACTCAGAGTACGATGGCAACATCGGAAAATCTGAAAATTAAAGTCATGCAGACAATGGCCACAACGGCGTTGTGTTTTCCCGGTTTGGTCAGGATTATTCCACAGTGAGCGTCGCGGTAGCGGACTTGTCGCCGTATGTGACGGTGATCTGAGTGGTGCCGATCCAAATGGCGGTCACCCATGCAGTGCCGTCCAGTCTGGGCACGACTTCGGCTACGGAAGGATCGCTTACCGTCCACACCACGGGCGCGTTTGGTATAACGCTGAAAGTCTGATCTTTGACGATGGAGAGGTAATTGGTAGAAGAGCCCACAGAAAGCGTAAGGACGATCGGAAGTATTTCGATCGAGCCGATGACCTGGGTCACCGTGACGTCCACCGATGCGGAAACGTCTTTATATCTCGCCGTGATCTGTGCGACCCCCAATTCCCTTGCAACTACGTCTCCCTGCGGAGACACCGCGGCCACGGTCAGGTCGCTGCTCGACCAGGACACCACGGCGTAGGATATGACCTCATCGTCCACGTCGAATACCTCGGCGGACAGTTTCTGGGTCAGGTTGATGGAGGTGAGGTTCAGCACAGAAGGGGTAATTTCAATCCGGGCTGGATCCTGTTCGGGTGGAATCGGTACGGTGGGGAGGGTCGTGCGTTCGCAGGCGGCAAGAAGAAAGACCGACACGCAAAGTGCGGCCGGCATGAGGGAACGCGAAAAGTTTGTCATGATTGTGGCTCCTGATGAGAAATCTCGAGAAGTCTGGGGAGGATTCAAACATCTGCATACCGCTAAAGTTACGGTGACAAGACGTAATATCAAACCCGATTCCCTGTCTAGTCCTGGTGAAATACCTCTTCCATCTCCGCCCACCACTCGCCTTCCTTCCGGGTCGGCAGCGGATCCTGCATGGGCATCATCACGTCCCACCACTGCTGCGTGACGGGGTCGGCGGCCATTTTCGCCATGTCCGCCTCGAAGTCGTCGCCCACGTATTCGAAATAGGAGAAGAGATAATCGTCCTTGAGGTAGATGGAGTAGTTCGTGATGTTGCATTCCGTGATCATCTTCGCCACGCCGGACCAGATCTCGGCGTGGTACTCCTTGTATTCCTCGAGTCGTTCCGGCCGGATCTTCAAGACCATGCCGTAGCGTTGGGATGCTGCCATCGGAGTCTCCTTGCGTCTGGTACTACTTATAGTTGATCGATGTTCCTGATTCCGGGTACGATTTCGAAATGCAGCGGTCTTTGAGTGGGTCGCGCTTCATTCCGGCGTCGGCGCCTCGTCGGGAATCAGTCCTTCCTCGCGCAGTTCGATCCAGAAATCCGCAGGAATATCAAATTCAAACATCTTCACATTATCGTTCACTTCCTCGGGCGACCGCGCGCCAGGTATGACGGCGGCCACTGCCGGATGGGCCAGGGGGAATTGCAGCGCCGCGGCCTTCAGGGGCGTGCCGTGGCGGCCGCAAACTTCTTCGATGCGCCGTACCCGTTCCACGATCTGCGGCGGCGCCTTTCGGTAGTCGAATTTCGCCCCATCCGTGGCGCCCTGGGCCAGGATGCCGCTGTTGTACGGGCCGCCGATGATGAGACTGATCTTCCGTTCCTCGCAGAGAGGAAGCAGCCGCTTCAGCGCCGTGTGGTCCACCAGGGTATAGCGGCCCGCGCATAGGAAGCAGTCGAAATCTCCCTCCCGGGCGAAACGGGCCAGCATTTTCGCCTGGTTCATGCCGGCGCCGACGGCCCGGATGACGCCTTCGTCCCGTAGCCTTGTCAGGGCCCGGTAACTGCCCTTCAGCGCCTCGCCGTAGTGGTTGTCCGGATCGTGAATGTGGAGGATGTCCACCCGGTCCAGCCCGAGACGTTCGAGGCTCTCCTCCAGGGATCGCATCGTACCGTCGTAGCTGTAGTCGAAAACCGGGCCGACGGGCGGGAGATCGTCGGACCACACGTCCTGGTCCCGGGTCGGATCGGGCACGAGAAGGCGGCCCACCTTGGTGGCGAGCACGAAGGTGTCGCGGTCGCGCTGCGAAAGCACCGCGCCCAGCCGGGTCTCGCTCACGCCGCTGCCGTACAGCGGAGCCGTGTCGAAGAATCCCAGGCCGTGATCGAGGTAGGTGTTAACGACTTCATGGGCCTGTTCATCGGAAACGCCCTGGTACAGACCGGCCAGGGGTGCACCGCCGAGTCCCAGGCGGCTGACCTTCAACCCCGTGCGGCCGATTTCCGCCCGGTCATTCTTCTTCATATTCCTCGCCCTGCATCTGCTCCCCGCGAAGGAGGAAGGCGCGGATGTCGTACCGGCCGGGGCGTTCCACGGGGAGATCCCCGCTTTCGATCATTTCCTCGATGGGCGAACTGTGGGTGCGGACCGGCATCTGGACGACCTCGTGGAGACGGGCAGACTCGTAGATTCCCATGATGATCTCCACGGCGGCCCGGCCGTTGGACGCCTCTCCGCGGTGTCCCGACTTACCTTCGATCCAGTCTGCCAGTTCCACGGCCTGTCCGACACTCGGATCCTCTCCCGTCGACGGACGCTCTTCCCAGCCGCCGGTTTTCGAATTGATGAGCAGGACGCGCTGCTCGTTGATGTCCATCATGCCGTCCGAGCCGTAGACATACCCGCCCTGGCGCCGCTCGGGATGCAGTTCCTGCAGCAGCATGCCCACGGCCCCGTTGTCGAAACCTACGATACCCGCGCTACGGTCCTCGATCCGGATATCCCGCTCGTACCGGTCGGTCTTGCGCTCTATATTTCCGATCACCCACTCGGGTGCCGGGTCGCCCAGGACGTAACGCATGAAATCGAACATGTGGGAGCAGTCGTTGAGCAGGCCCTGGCTTCCGCTGCACGTCACCTGGCGGACCTTGCCGATGGCGCCTTCGGCGATCAGGTTGCGGGCGTCGGTCCACACCGGGTTGAACCGCCGCTGGTGGGCGATGGCGAGCTTGACGTCGTTCCGTCTGACGGCGATCATCATCTCGTCGCATTCCCCCATGTTGACGGCCATGGGCTTCTCGCACAGGATGGCCTTCGGCCGGCGTGCGCAGGCCGCGATGGTCATCGGGGCGTGAAGCTTGTGCCACGTGCAGATGCTTACGACGTCCAGGCCCTCTTTGTCCATCATATCCCGGGCGTCGGCATAGCGGCCTTCGATACCGTACCGGTCGCCAAAATCCTGCCGGGCTTCGGCCACCGGGTCCGCGAGTGCGACAACGCGGAATCGTTCCTCTCCCAGGTATCCCTTCATGTGCAGGTGCGAGATGCTTCCGCACCCGATAATGCCGACACGATAGACCGTGGACATCAAGTACTCCTCCCTGAAAACGGATTAGGATACGGATTAGGCTGAGATTTCGAATAACGGAATATAGGCGGCGGCCAGGGGCGTGTCAATGATCCCAACGGAAGCCGTGCATGCCGTCTCCGAACCCGGACGCGGCGTGGGTACCGGAGCCTCGTGAGACGTTTCCGAAACCGTACGCAGCGCAGGAATCGAACACGTCGGACGACCTTGACACGACCCCTCTGTGTGGCTTAGTATGCGATACCATGGAACTGCTCATCGTCCTCAACATACTGCTGCTCCTTTTTCTCATCGGGACGTACCTGTCGCTTTCGGGTCGCGTAAAGCACCTCGAGGAAGCCATCAAGCGGCAGTTCCGTGAAACGAAGGACCCGGCGGAGGGGATCTCCGGCAGGGAAGAGCCGGCATCGGGAGGCGGGGATCAGGCCGGTGAGGAGCAGTCGCTTGAAGCGGAAGCAGGCGAGGAGCAAACGGAAACCGCCCCGCTGCAGCCCGCACCTGTTCCCGTCCTGGCCGAAGGCGTTCCCCGACCAACCGGGATTGCCCGCATGTTGCGCCCTCGAAGCCGCGAAGAGTGGGAAATCCTGGTCGGCGGCAAGCTGCTGAACCGCGTGGGCGCCCTCGCCCTCATACTCGGTGTGGGTTTCTTCCTGAAATACGCCTTCGACAACGACTGGCTGAATGAACTGGCGCGTGTGCTCATGGGCGCCGCGGCCGGCCTGCTGCTGATCGGCGGCGGCTACCGCTTCCATCAGAAAAACCTGGCCATTTTCTCCCAGGGGCTGACCGGCGCGGGCGCGGCGATTCTCTACCTGTCGATATACGCCGCCTACGACTTTTACCATCTCGTTCCCCAGCCCTTGGCGTTTATTTTGATGGCCGTCGTGACGGTCGCGGCCTTGCTGCTTTCGCTCCATTATGACGCCCGGGCCATAGCGCTGCTTGGATGGGCCGGCGGATTCCTGACGCCCTTCCTGCTCGTCACCGCCGAACTGAACACATTCGGGCTTTTCGTGTACGTCACGCTGCTCGACGCAGGTCTGATCGCCATCCTGCTGAAGCGGCGCAACTGGAGACTGCTGGAACCACTGGGCATAGCGGCCACCTACGGGACGTTTCTGTTATGGTCCTTCCGGGCGGATCTACCCGAGGGCCTTGCGATCGCCCTGGTCTTCCTGACCCTGTGGTGGGCGCTCTTCGTCGGCATCAGCCTCTACCGCTCCTTCACGGGGGATCCGGCAAGAAGCGCGTGGCGCTGGGCGACCGCATCTATCAACGTCATTGGCTACTACGGGATGCTCGTAGGCCTTACCCGGTACACGGAAGGCATATGGGCCTTCTTCGGAATCGAGTTTCTATATCCGCAAAACGCCTGGCTCTACGCCGCAGGCATCGTGGCGGCTGTCCTTTCACTTGTTTATTTCGCGCTGACAGCGTGGATTGTCCGGCGAACGGATGACCGTCACGCGGCCGCGATTCACGCAACGGCGGCGGTGTTGCTGGCGGTGATCGTACCGTTGCGGTTCTTCACCAGTTACGGAGTCATCATCACCTGGGCACTGGAAGCCTTCGCCTTATTCGGGTTTGGCGTCCATTTCGGCCGGCGAGCCGTCCGTCACGCCGGTACAGTCCTGTTCGCACTTTCAGCCGTAGGGATCTTTCTCTTTGGCGGCGCCTACGTATCAAACCTCGTTTCCGGGTATGTGCCGGTACTTTCGTTGCGCACTGGCGCATACTGGGTCGTGGGTGGCGCACTGCTTGCCTGCACCAGTTTGATGCAGGGCCGCACTGAATCGAAGGGCGACCTCAGGCTGGGTATGGTATTCCACGTCGCCTGGACGTTCCTGCTTGTGGCTTGGGGTACGGTGGAAGTCCTGCACTACTTCCAGTACCGGATCATCACGCTTGAAGGCGGTTCGCCGGAACAGCTGGCAAACCTCCGACAACTGGCTGTCTCCGGTGTCTGGCTTCTCGGCGCGACCCTGGTCATGATCATGGGGAGGTGGCTGGATATCCGGGCATTGCGCGCCGCAGCCATCGTCTACTTCGGCTGTACCGTCCTGAAGGTATTCATCATCGACCTCATGTTCCTGGACACGTTTTACCGGATCTTCGCCTTCCTGGGGCTGAGCGTCATCCTCATTGCCGTATCCTACCTTTACTACAGGAACCGGCCGGTTTCCTGACCGCGACGGTTCTGTGCTACGACGGTTCTAACCGCGCCTGGATTATAACTTCCATACAGCAATATCGTATAAAACCGAATACGAGATTCCACGGAATACTCCGACTGGTTTAGTGGAACGTTACGTGGAAGGAAATGAATCCGTCAAAGGGAAGAGGGTGCTCCTATGGATGCACTGCAAATCTGGCTACAACCCATTGTCCTGTTGACCGCGTTTATCTTCTTCTGGCGTGAAGCTAAGCTCGGCAGAAATGAACTGAAGGAAGACGTACAGAGGATGGAGTCCCACCTCCGCGAAGATATGAGGAACATGGAATCGAGGATGATGAAAGGCCTGGATAAGATGGATACCAGGATAGATCGACTGGACGCGCGTGTGGGCAGGATTGAAAACATCATGCTTGAACAGAGCAAGGCGAATTAGACCAGCCTTTTGTACAAATGATTTCGCGGACGATCGCAGACACGAAGGAACCATCTACATCAATGGAAGCACGTACTCTCGCAGTTCCCAAAGTTGACAGGGAGGCCACAATGTCGGATGACACTTTTAAGGGCAAACCCGATGATTCCTATGTGACCGTGTCGGATCTGAATGCCGCCCTACGCGGATTAAAGGACGAAATAGGTGATCGCCTCGCGGTCGTGGACGAGAAGATCGACAACAAGTTCGCAGTCATGGACGAGAAGATCGACGGCCGCTTCGCGGTAATGGAAGATCGCCTGGAACAAGACTGGCGGCCGTGGACAATCGTATCGACACTTTGGAAGAAAAGATGGTGAACCGGTTCGCTGTGATGGAAGAGAAGATCGACGGCCGACTTGCAGCTATGGGTGAGAAGATCGACGGCCGATTTACGGCTATGGATGAGATGTTCAACACTCATCTCACAGCTATGGGTGAGAAGATCGACGGTCGACTCACTGCTATGAATGAGATGTTCAATACGCGTCTCACCGCCATGAATGAAACGATCCAATACCGTTTTCTTGCCACGGATGAACGAATCTCGGCGAGCGAATCAAAGGTGGAAGCCAGGATCATGGGGGCCGCTAACAGGCTCATGATCGCGATGATCATCATCGCCGGTTCGATAATTGCGAGTCTGCTGTATGCGGGATAGGCGTCGAGCGTTTTGCGGGATAGGCGTCGAGCGTTTTGCGAAAGCGCCACACCCGCAGGCTACCGAGTATTGATGCGTGGAGCAGTCTGCAGGGCGAACTTCGTCAGTTCAACCGTCATGGGATAACGATTAAACGGCGTGATCAGGTAGAGGCCGTTGAAGTAGGTCAACACGGATTCGATTATTTCCCGCGCGATCGCAACACCCTCTCGCCGGGCCTTCCTTCCCCGGCCCGCCCGGGCCATGCGTGCACGAATTTCGTCGGGTACTACGAATCCGGGCACCTCGTTGTGGAGGAACTCCGTGTTGCCGTCGCTGACCAGCGGCATGACGCCCGGTAGTATGGGAACGCCGGTATCCCGGGTCGCTTCGTGTAGTGCACGGGCCTGGTGCCGGTCGAAGAGGGGCTGCGTCATGATCATATCGGCGCCGGCCTCGATCTTTCGTTCCAGCCTCCTGATCCTTCTTTCCAGGTTGGGTCCGTTGGGGTCGAACGCCGCCGCCACAGAAAACCCGGTTTTTCCGTTTAGAGGACGACCCGAAAAACCCACGCCTTCGTTCATCCGTTTGATCAATCGAATCAGTTCGAAGGAGGAAACGTCGTACACGTTGCTCGCCCCCGGCTGATCACCGAACTTCACGGGGTCGCCGGTGACGGCAAGGACATGGTCAATGCCCAGGGCGTGCAGGCCGAGTACCTGGGACTGCAGGCTGGCCAGGTTACGATCCCGGCACGTGATGTGCAACAGCGGACGAATGCCGGCCTCCTCCTTCACGATCTGCCCCACGGCCATATTGCTGATCCGCGTGACGGCCAGGGAATTGTCGGCCATGGTGAGCGCGTCGGCGCCGGCTGCCTTCAGGGCTTTGGCCCCCCGAACGATGGGGGCGTGATCCAGGTCCCGGGGCGGGTCGAGTTCGACGATGACGGTCACCCGCTTCCGAACCAGGTCAACTATCGTAGGCTCGGCCGCCGGAGGTGCCTGGACTTGGCGGACCGGGCGCGGGGAGGCCTGGATTTCCACCGGGACGACTTTCTTACGGGTGACGACTTCCCGTCCCTCGAGCGCCTGGGCCATGGCTCGGACATGCTCGGGCATGGTACCGCAGCACCCGCCGATCAGCCGGACACCCTGGTCGCGCAGCCGCAGCGCGCTCGTCGCGAAGTATTCGGGGGTCGCCTCGTAGATGAAACGCCCGTCCACGTAGACGGGAGATCCGGCATTGGGAAAGGCGGAGAGTACCAGGTTCTCAGCAAGGGGCACCGGCGCGAGGGCGTCCAGCAGGCCCTTGGGACCACTGCGGCAATTAACCCCCACTACGTCTGCACCGGCAGCGCGCAGTTGATCGAAGGCCTCCACCACCCCGAACCCGTCGTCGATTTGCCCGTACTGGTCCACCGCGAGCTGGCAGATCACCGGCAGGTCGCAGACGTCCCGGCAGATCGCCAATGCCCCCTGGAGTTCATCGAGCCGGAGAAAAGTCTCCAGGATGACCGCGTCCGCTCCGCCCTCCGCAATGGCCGAGATCTGTTCCCTGTAGACCCGCCTGTAGTCCTCTTCGGTATATTCCTCTTGGGGCAGCCCCCTGGCAGGCCCGACGGCGCCGGCCACGTATGCTTGTGACCCAGCCGCTTTCCGGGCGATCTCGACGCCCCGGGCGTTCAAAGTTTCCGCCTCGCGCTCCAGGTTGTACTTGGACAGGGACAGGGCGTTGGCGCCGAAAGTGTTGGTTTCGATCAACCGGGCGCCCGCGTCCACGTATTCCTCGTGGATTCGTTGGATCAGATCGGGCTGGCTCCGGTTGATCTCATCGAAGCAGACCTCCATCGGCACGCCCCGTGCGTACAGCATCGTACCGCTGGCGCCGTCCGCTACCAGCAGGGAAGAATGGAGATGATCGAGGAGGGATGTATCCATGGGAAGGAATCCGTTCATTCACCGAAAATCGTGGTACATCGCTCAGCCGCCGTCGTTCAGCGCGAATCGGCGCACCGCCCAGGCAAAGCCGTTCTCGTGGTTCGCGGGGGCGATGACCAGGCCCCGGGACCTGCCCGCTTCCTTGACCGCGTCCTGGGCGTTTTCCATGATCACGCCGAGACCCGCATTGAAAAGCATGGGCAGATCGTTGTCGCCGTCCCCGACGGCCATCACGTGATCCATTGAAATCCCGTGCTCGCGCGCGATGAACTCGACGGCGACCTTCTTGTTGACACCGGCATGCATGGCTTCGATCCGGTCCGGGTTCGTTTTGACGAGATAGAGGCGGGAATCGAAACGGGCCTTCAGTTCCGCCAGGACCGCCTCGCGCCGATCCAGTCCGGGAAGGACCAGCATCTTGGGCGGAGGCGGGTAGTCACCCTGTCTCAGCCGCGCCATGAGATCGTCGTCCCGATCGACGGCTGCGCGGCTCTGTTCCTCTATGGATGCAATGGAAGGGGTATACTGGTTGGTGATCACGCTATCCAGGGGACCGTTCTCCGTCATGCGCAGCCAGCTGTAAACGAAATTTAAATCGTTATCTTCGATGAAGTCGAGCAGGTCAAGGAACGTGTCCCGGGGCATGCGCTGCTCGAAAAGCAAGGGCCTTTGCCCCTGGCGGACCGGACCGAGTATGATTCCGCCGTTGTTGGCGATCAGGTAGAGCCGGTCAAACAGGTACCGGGCGTCGCGAAAAGGTTCGGTGCTGCGGTCGATGTTCCGTCCGCTCACGGAACCCACGATCAAACCATGGTCGAGGGCGGCTTCGATGGCGCTCAGGCCCTCGGAAGACGGTCTCCCGTCTGGCAACAGGGCCGTGTCGTCCTGGTCGAAGGCGATCAGTTTTATTTGCGGTGTTTCGGCGTTCATTTCGTTCCTTCCCGATGCTTCAGTTTCTTTCCGAGACTGCCGCCGGGGTGATACCGGGCGAAATCTTCCCGGGTAAACCCGCGGTCGGCCTTCAGGGCCATGGCGAGTCCGTCCGCCACGGCCAGTTGACAGGAGGTACTCGCGGTCGGCGCGAGTCCCAGGGGTCCGGCCTCGCCTTCCACGGGTACGTGCAGGATCGTCGCGCTCGATCGGGCCAGTTCGGATGAGCGGTTCCCGGTAATCGCGATCAGGGTCGCGCCGTTCGTCGACAGGGTATCCACGGCCGCCATCAATTCGGCGGTTTGCCCGCTGTGGGAAAGGACCAGGACCACGTCCCCTTCCTCCACCTGGCCGCTGTCTCCGTGGTTGCAGTCGACCGGATCCAGAAAATACGCCCTTGTACTGGTACTCTGCAGCGTGGCCGCCAGCTTGCGGCCGATATGGCGGGACTTGCCTACGCCGGTGACATGGACGCGGCCGCCCGAGGCCTCCGCCTTGCGGATGATCGCGACGGCTTCGTCGAAGTACGTGGCGGACATGCCCTGGTGTAGTTTGGCAAGCGCGTCGGCGGTCCGCCCCACGGCGTTCAGGCCGGCCGCTCCGGGGGACGTCTCCGTAGAACCATCCCCTGATGCTTCATCGGACGACGACGCGCTCCCGGCAACCGATCCGGGCAGGTTTCCAGCAGGGACCGGCGCGCCTTCGTATAGCGTAAACACGTCGTCGCGACTCGCACCGAGTCGCGGGATAGCCCCTGGGATGCGGCAACATACGGCGCCGCAGGCGTGGGCGAGATTCGCCGTGTCCCGCAACGTCAACCCGTGGTAGAGACCGGCGATCAATCCTCCCAGGAAGGCATCTCCGGCGCCCGTCGTATCCCTGGCATCCACGGGTTTTACAGGCGCGCGAATCGTCTGGCTTCCGTCGGTGATGACCGCGCCCTGCGCGCCTTCGGTTATGGCCACCAGGCGTGCGCCGTAACGTTCCAGAATTCGTTTGGCCCGTTCTTCCGATCCGTCGGCATCCACCATCTGGAGCGCGGCGGCCTTGGCCGGTTTCACGACGTCGGCAAGGCTTAGGGCCGTCTCCAATTCGGCCGCGGTACCGAGCCTGGCCACATCGATGGCGAAATCCGGGGGGACGTCCACGTCAAGCACGGTGGGAATGCCGGCGTCGCGTGCAGTGCGAAGTACGGCGATGACGGCGTCCAGCGGGAGCTGGGAGATCTCCGTCGTAACCATGGCGGCGGAACGAATGTAGTCGGCGAAATGAGTCTCCACGTCCGCGGCCGTGGTCTCCGCCGTCAGCGCGCGGGCCATGTAAATCGCCCGGTCCGCGTCGTCGGCCACGTTTACGATAGAAAAGGAGGAAGGGCAGTCCTCGCGGACCCGGATGGCCGACCGGTCGATGCCTCGGCGATCCATTTCGTCCCGGATCATCACGCCGTACCGGTCGTCACCCTGGAAGCCGAAGAGGCCGGCAGGAACACCCAGAAGGGCCGACCACGCCAGGTGGTTGAGGGTCACCCCGCCCATCACCTCGTTGACAATCGCGCCCCCTTCATCGGGCACGATGTAGGTCTTTTCCTCCGGGCCCGCGATCCGGTTCACGCGGTAGATCACGTCCACTACGTTGCTTCCCACGCCCACAACTCTGCGGGTCCGGTCAATTTCCTCGAACACCAGACGCTGCTCCTGTTTCGTTCGCATGCGGCCATGATCGTGCGCCGCGCCGCCGTAAAGCGTTACTGAACCGCGGTAATCCCTGGATACGGCCAGCTTCTCAGCCGCTGTTGACCAGGACGACCGCGATCAGCGTCAGGCCGATGCCGACGTAGGCCAGCCTGCGCACCTGTTCTTTCCAGTACAATATAGCCACGACGGTGGTGATGACAAGGCCGACTGCGCTGACGAAGGGAAAGACGACGGTACCGGGAAGGAACTCGAGCGTGAGGACGAGGAGCCAGGTTCCCGCGACGTTGCACGCGCCCAGTATGACGCTCCACCGCATGTCGTGAAGGCTGGCTTGGATCGGCTTGAACCGAACGTAGCACAGCCCCATTACCCCGGATACGGCAAAGAGCGAGAACAGGTAGAGCGACATCTGGCTTTGAGGCGCGAGTTCGCTGAAGACCTTGGGGGATAGATGGCAGAATCCCGTCGTGATGAAGAGGGCGCCGACGAGCCATGCGACGCCGCGCATCGAAAGCGCGGCCTGCTTGCCCACGCCGAGACTCAGGAAGGGCAGGGCAATGAAGACTGTGACGATCCCCGCGATCTGCGGGAGGTTAGGGATTTCATACCAGATGAAGATCGAACAGAGGATGGGAATCAGGACGGAGAGACGGACGATCGCCAGGGTCACGGCGACGCCGCCCTGCAGAAGCGCCTGGATCAGGAAGTAGAAGGCGACGAAGTAAAAGACCCCGCTGGCCCCGCCGATCAACACGGTAGTGCCGTGCCATACCCAATCCGAATCGGTGAGCATCAACAGGCCGGAAAACAGGGCGCCGGCGGCATAATTCAGGCTGCCCACCGCTACGGGATTGCGCCCGTTGTGGTGGGCGGATTTCAGAATCAGGCCGAAACACGACGTCACGACCGTCGCCGTGATCAGCAGGAGGAATCCGAGCGCCGTAGTGTGCTCTCCGTCCGTTTGTTACAGGTCGCCGGGCGAACACGGCTGTCGCCGCGGCGCCGGCTTGCTTCGCGACAGCGGCAGGCCGCGCCTGGTCTAGGGCGTAAAGGCGAACGTCCCTACGTACGCGCTGCGCTTGTTCGGTATGCTCCACGTCGCGATCAGGTCCGAACCGCTGTACGCATGGGCGGCGGTCTGCACCAGCGAGGCCGACGCGTCCCGCGTGAAGGGATCGTACCATACCATGCGATCGCAGTTGGGCTCGTGGTCGGTCGCCAGCATGGTCCGGGTGGACACGCGAACCTGGCCATCCACCGTAACGGCGAAGGCATCCCCGCCTTCGTGGCGGAAGGAAATGTCGATGGGCTTCACCGACGTTACCGTACCGAAGAGATCGCCGTACCGGGCCGTGAAGGTGTCTTCCAGGGCCTGGCGCTGGGCAGGGGTCGCCTTGCTGTCGATCAACAGCACGGTTTCCCGGGCGTGATGACCGAGTTGCAGGTTGCCTTCCCCGAGAATGACGGCTACGACGGACAGATCAGCCAGCGCGCCATCGCGGATTCTCCAGGCCACGACGGCCTGGTTTGCGTCGCCGCCCGCCTCGGCCGAGTACGTGCAGCCGCCGCCCAGAATGTGATTGGACCGCACTTCCACGTAATCGCCGGTAACCGACGGGGAACCGGCCATCGCCGGGGACGCCGCGAGGATCATCGCGACCATGAGAGAGAAACCGGTTTTCAACATATCCACCTCCTGTATTGCGTTGAAAGGGGCCTCGGTTTTCTGGCCAGGGAATCGGGCATGTCGATTCGAAAAACGAGTCGACAGCCCGTCATTTCCGTTACTCTGGTCAATATCGTTTGTACACGAAAAAGGCTATCGGTATTATATTCTACCGTACCGGAAACATCCCGGCGCATTCAATATATGTTTACCCTGTCCGCCTCGTCAATCGGAATTTGAATCGATCACGGGTACCATCCAGGCATTTTCCACAACCTGTTCTTACCCTGATCCTCCTTGAAAGGATGCAGAAAATGGAATACAGAGCACTCGGTGAATCAGGCCTGACGGTATCGGCTGTCGGCATGGGCTGCTGGCCCATGGCCGGCGTAGGTTGGACCGGAATCGACGACAACCAGTCCCTGGCGGCGCTGGAGACGGCCATGGATGGCGGCATTACCCTCATCGACACGGCCTACATGTACGGGCGCAGCGGGGAATCCGAGCGGTTGGTGGGCCGGGCGATCGCAGGGAGACGGGACCAGATCGTCCTGGCGACGAAATGCGGCCTGTACTGGGATGGCACGACGCTGCTCCACGACAGCTCGAGAAAACGCATCCTCGAGCAGGTCGAAGAGAGTCTGCGACGGTTGAACACCGATTACATCGACCTGTACCAGGTGCACGCGCCCGACGAGAATACCCCCTTCGAGGAGACGGCCGCCACGCTGGCCGAACTGAAGGAACAAGGCAAGATCCGCGCGATCGGCGTGAGCAATTACGACGTGGCGCAGATGAAAAGTTTCGCCCGACACGCGCCGCTGCATTCGGACCAGCCGCCGTACAACCCGCTCAAAAGGGAAATCGAGGCGGAGATCCTCCCCTACTGCCGGAACAGCAACATTGGTGTGATTTCCTACTGGCCTTTGTACAAGGGACTGCTGACGGGCAAGTACGGACGGGGCCACCGGTTTCCGGAAGGCGATTCCCGCAACGACGACGTTCGGTTCCAGGGGGACGAACTGGCACACACCCTCGACACGCTCGACCGGTTGAGGCCGATCGCCGATGAATACGGCAAGTCCATCGCCCAGCTCGTCATCCACTGGACGGCCCGTCAGCCTGGGATCACGTCGGTCCTGTGCGGCGCGACGCGGCCGGCCCACGTTGAACAGAACATCGATGCGGTGGGGTGGGAACTCTCAGACGACCACCGTCGGCAGGTCGACGAGATCCTGGCTGATTTGAAAGATTAGTCCCTGGCGCGAATCGGGAGGGAGTTACGGTACCGGCGATTGCAAGATCTGGCTCGACGGAGCGCCGGCGACGCACGAAGGGAACTAGTTGGCCTGCGCGCTGCCGGCGATGGTACGGATCTTCTTGACCATCGAACGAAAACCGTTGCTTCTGCTCGGACTGAGATGGGAAGCCAGGTCAAGTCGGTCGAATATGCCCTCGATATCGGCATCCAGGATCTGCCGCGGTGTTTTTCCGGAATAGACCATGAGCAGGATGGCCACCAGGCCGCGCACGATGTGGGCGTCGCTGTCGGCATCGAAGGTGATGGTCGGCGGAAGGGTCTCGGCGACGTGGGGAACGAGCCACACCTGGCTCACGCATCCCTTGACCTTGTACGCTTCCGTCCTGTAGGACTCGGCCAGGGGCGGCAGTTTCCTGCCCAGGTCGATGATCTCCTGGTAGCGCTCCTCCCAGTCTTCAAGGTAGTCGAAGTCTTCCAGCACTTCTTCTATCGTCGTGTCAAGCGTCACGATAGTGCGTCCTCCTTGCTCAGTTCACCCCTATCAACAGCATGGCCGATACCCCGGCGGCGGCGCCCGATACGAACAGGTTCCACGGGCGGTGGGGCGTGCCCAGTATACGAAGAAACACGAAGGCCGCGCCCGTGTACAGCGCCACGATCATCAACTGCCCCAGTTCCAGTCCGATGTTGAAGGACAGGAGCGGCACGATGATCGATTCTTCCATGCCGAGCAGCGCCCTCAGGTAGTTCGAGAAACCCAGGCCGTGGATCAGGCCGAAGAACAGGGCCAGCGCGTAACTCGTCTTCCTGCCGATTCTCCCCTCGAAAGGCCTGAACACGTTCATCAGGCAGGTCGCCAGGATCGTCACGGGAATGAGCATTTCGACCAGGTCCGAAGGGACCAGCACGATGCGGAGCGTGGCCAGCGCCAGGGTAATCGAATGCCCGATCGTGAAGGCCGTTACGAGCAAAAGCACCGAACGCCACCTGTTCAGCGGGTAGGCGGCACAGAGGGCGACGATGAAAACGATGTGGTCGTAGGCCCGCAGGTCCGAAATATGATCGAAACCGATTTGCAGATAGGTCTGGAATTCGGACATGATCCCGCCACGGTCCGGCCCGGCGTCAGGAACCGAAACGAACCGTCCCCTTGACGGTCCCCTTGCTCAGGTTGACGTACTTCTTCTCGCCGCCGACTTCGAACCGCATCACGTTGGCCTGCGTGTCGTATAGATCGATCAGGATCCGGTTCTCGACCTCGATCGTTTCCACGCGATCCACATTTGTAATCTGCACCAGGCAGGCCGTGGCGTCAAGGGCGTCCTCCATGCCGACGTAAGCCAGTTCCCGCTTTTCTCCGTTGACCCGGAAGGCCAGCCGGGTCGCCAGGTAGTCCGCCACGTGGCGGTCACGGTCTTCGCGGGCGCCGTCGGTCCAGAGCAGCAGCCGGGGGCCGCCCGCCTGCACGATGGCCTCCTCCAGGTCGTCCGTGAAGATCCGCACAGTCACGTCGAGACGCGCTTCGGCCGCGTTCCACTTGACCCGCGTGATGCTCACGTAGAACACGTGGGCCTGCGCCGGGGCCGCCTCGAATACGGGGATGACCAGCAGGCAGAGGAGGATCCTGAGTGTTGTCATTGCCCCCTTCTTACTGCCTCAACTCGTCCCTGAGACCGTACTTGTCGATCAGGTAGATCAACGAGGCGATGGACGCGCCGCCCAGTTCCAGTTCCCGGCGGTTCACCGTTTCGTAGACATCGGTCGGCGCGTGGTGCAGATCGAACATCCGCTGCGAATCCGGGATGAACCCGATGGTCGGGGTGCCCGTCTCCCGGCGCAGGGGACCTATGTCGGCGCCGCCGCCGCCCTTGTTGATGTAGGAGATCGTGTTCCGGGGAAACAGGGTCAGCCACGACCGAAACCGCTCGATGACCTCATCGTCGGCGGTCACGCCGAATCCCCTCGGGCTGAATCCGCCGGCGTCGCTTTCGAGGGCGATCAGGTGTTTCTCCCCTGATTCCTTGGCGGCCTCGGCATACTTCATGCCGCCGCGCAGGCCGTTTTCCTCGTTCATGAACAGTACGGCCCGGATGGTGTGACGGGGCCGAATGCCGAGTTCCATGAAGGTACGCAGCACGCCGATGGCGTGGACGGTGCCGGCGCCGTCGTCGTGGGCGCCTTCAGCCACGTCCCAGGAATCGAGGTGGCCGCCGACCAGGATGATCTCGTCCGGCCGTTCGCTGCCCCTGATCTCGCCGATCACGTTGTGGGACAGGGCGTCGGGATGCCATTTTGTGGACAGGTGCATGTAAAGCCTGGCGTCGGGCTGGTCCTCGAGGACCTCGATCAGCTGATCGGCGGACTGGAAGCCCAGCGCCGCCGCGGGGATGCGCTCCGTACCGTCGAGATAGCGCAGTCCGCCGGTGTGGGGTTCGTCGTCGAAGCCCGATGTGACCGACCGGATCACCACGCCCACGGCGCCTTGCTTCGCGGCCTGGGAGGGTCCGGCGGAACGCTGGCCTACCGCGCCGCCATAGCCGGCCCCGGTTCCGATCACAGTCTGGTCGAAAGGCCGGTTGTAGAAAACGATCTTGCCTTCAATGGCATCGCGGCCGAGATCTTCCACCTCTTCCAGGGAATGGACCACTACCACTTCCGCGGTGATCCCCGCCGGTGCGGTAGGTACCGACCCGCCGAGGGCCAATGCCCGCAATTCGATCATCCCTTCCTCGACGTTTACGATCCGCACCTGTTCGGCGTCGCCGCGCTCCCAGTGGGGCACCATCACTTCCTGCAGGTACACCCGGTCGAAACCGTAGCCTTCCATCACCTCGCGCGCCCATTCTACGGCCCGTTCAGCGCCTTCCGAACCGCTCAGACGCGGCCCGATGTTTTTGCACAGATCGCCGAGCAGGTGGTACATCTCGCCGGAAGTCAGCCGTTCATCGTAGATGGCGGCAACCGCTTTCTCATCGTCGGTCTGGGCGCGGGCTGCGAAGGGTATCGCCAGCGAAACCACCAGCGTAAGGCAGAGGGAAAAGCAAAGGATCACGCGGTACGCGACCCCGGGTATGGAATCTCGGTACGGGGACAGCATGAAGACCTCCGTGGATGGGGATGATTAGTGGATGGGGATGATTATCGGATCAGTTCCCAGCCCATGTGGGATATTTCGGTCGCG
This sequence comes from bacterium, assembly GCA_965262815.1. Classification (GTDB taxonomy): domain Bacteria; phylum JAAXHH01; class JAAXHH01; order JAAXHH01; family JAAXHH01; genus JAAXHH01. Next base: position 3,065,757 of record OZ253560.1, read on the forward strand.
ATCAGTTTTTCCCACGCGAGTTTCACCGCGGCCGGGGAGCCGGGTGTGGATATGACCACCGTGTTGCGGTATACGCCGGCCGTGGCGCGGGACATAATGGCCGCGGCGCCGACCTGCTCGTAGCTGAGCATGCGAAAGATTTCGCCGAAGCCGGGCAGGGGCTTCTCCAGCCTGCGGTTCAGCACGTCGAAGGTCCGGTCCCGCTGGGAGATCCCGGTGCCCCCGTTGAATATGACGACCTGGATATTTTCGCCGGTGCAACTTTCAAGGGCGGTCTCGACCTGGTCCGGTTCGTCCCGGATCAGCCGGTAGGCGGCGACCCGGTGGCCCGCTTCTTCGATGCGCGCCCGGAGATAATCTCCATTGACGTCCGTTTCCGGCGTCCGGGAATCGCTGACCGTTACGACGGCGACTCCCACGGGTCCGCGCTCCGCAGCGCGGGTTTTATGGAATGAGGCGCTCTTCGATGACATGAGACCGTATTCTACAGCACGTCCTGCAGCCGCAGTCCCTGTTTCTTCAGGAAAGGCATCAGCCCGATCTTCGTGACCGTCCGCAGGGCGTTGACGGACATCTTGATGCGCACCGTGCGGCCCAATTCGGGCACGTAGATACGCTTCAACTGAAGATTGGGATACTGGCGCCGCTTGGTCTTGTTATGGGCGTGGGATACGTTGTTGCCGACCAGGGGTTTCTTTCCGGTCAACTTGCATTTTCTCGACATGGGATAAACCTCCAGGAACGCCGCTACCGCGTCTCCCGATACATGACGTGCCGCCGCAGCGTGGGATCGTACTTCTTGATCTCGATGCGGGCGGTCGTGTTTCGCCGGTTTTTCTTCGTGTAGTAGCAGTGCGCGCTTTCCGAGCTCTTCAGTTTCACCAGGTCACGGTTTTTGCCCTTGGCCATGCTGTACTCCTCGATGAACGAATCTTCAGAAATGCCGGTTTCACCGATCAAGCGATCAAATTTAACAGGCGCGTGCAGTAAAATCAAGAAAATAATACCTATTCATCTGCATATAACCGCTATAGAACCGCGCACGTACCGTGAACCCCGTCGAAACACCGGGACAAAATCCGGACCGGCGATCCTACGCTTCTTCCAGGGCGCAGGCCTTCAGTTCCTCCAGCGCCACGAATTCCAGGGCCATGATGTGGGTGGCGCTCAACACGACCGGTGGCGCCGCGCCGGCGTCGTAGGCCTCTTTCCAGCGGTTTACGCATACGCACCAGCGGTCGCCGGGTTTCAGTCCCTTGAAGCCGAAAGCCGGTACGGGCGTACTGAGATCGTTTCCCGACGCCCTGGAAAAGACCAGGAACTCCTCGGTCATCACCGCGCAAACGGCATGAACGCCGGCGTCACCCGAACCCGTGTTGCACGCGCCGTCCCGGTAGAAACCGGTGAGGGGATCCGTCGAACAGCCCGTGAGTGGTCCGCCGAGTACGTTCATTATGCTCCTAAAGGTTGAACAGGTAAGCCAGCTTGACGATCAGCGTCCGGTCCAGCGGATCGCCCAGCAGGGTATCATCCGATAGTTCCCCGTTGTCTCGCCGCTCGTTGTACACGACGAAGAGGTTGCTGCCGGGGCTGATGATGTAGTTGAACCGGAAGTTCGACACGAACCGGTCCTGCTGGGTGTCCCACTGCACCAGCGCGCGGAGCGACAGGTCGGGCGAGAAGGAATAGCTGGTCCTGACCCCGAAGATGTGGGCGGTGACTTCCCGCTTCATCTGGCCGGCATCGGTGAGCGTCACGTCGTTCAACTCGTAACGGGGACCGATCGTGAACTTGGAACCGGTGCGCATTCCGCCCCCGAGACTCAGCGAGCGCCGGTCGCCGTTGATGTACTGGCCCAGGATGAGTTCGATGTCGGCGGACAGGGGTTTGCTCAGGTTCGTCGTAAAATGCATGCGCGAAGACGCGTCCGTGTAGTTGCCAGCGGGTAGTTTGACGCCCAGGATGGGTCGCGTGTCCTCGCTGATTCGCCGGAAGGCGCGGTCCAGGGTGATCCCCGCCTGTTCACCCCCGGTGAAAAACAGTTCGAAATGGTAGTGCTCCCTGCGGGTCAGTTGCGTGCCGTCATCCCCGAAGGTAGCTCCCACCACGGCATGAGGGAAGTAGCGGCGTACGATGCTGTTCTCGGGTTCGGGCGTAAAGAAAATACGACCGGAAACCTCGTGAAACCCGCCGAAATTCCGGGCCAGGCTCTGGCGGCTGAAGAACCCCATGCCGGGGTTGAAAAACTCGGACACGCCCATGTACAGCCCTTCGAGCTGCCACAGCGGGCCGTTCCATCGCGACCACACTCTGCCCGCAAAACCGGATTCGCTGTTCTCGCCTTCCTCGTAAGTAGTACCGGCCAGGAAACCGCTGACCGCCAGCTTCGGACCGATCGCCAGGTTGAAGTCGGCGCCGCCCGCCAGGTTGCTATCCCCGCCGCCGAGCCGCTGGTTGGTTACAATGAGACCGAGGTTCGATTTCTCTCCCACGTCCTGGCTGACCCGCGCCACGGCATAGATGTTGTCTTCGATCTTGATGTCGCCGAACCGCTGGTCGCCCGTCCGCATGAGCAGCAGGCCGAGGTTCGAGCGTCCCGCCTTGCCCGTCAGCCGGCCGCCGCCGGTTATCGGCACCTGTCTCAGCGCTCCGGATAAATCGCGTGCCAGGCCGATGTTGCGGCTGTAGAACAACTCCGTCGCCCGGGCCACGCCGAAGCGGAAAAGTCCCGCGTTCTCGAGGAAGAAGGCGCGTTTTTCCGGGAAGAACAGGTTGAACTGGGTAAGGTTGACCTGCGCGTCGTCCACCTCCACCTGCGAGAAGTCCGTGTTGTAGGTCAGGTCCATGGTCAGGTTGTTGGACAGTCCGTACTTGACGTCCACGCCACCGTCGAAGTCGTCGTCCCGCTTTGTCGTTCCGGGATCGTAGGTCCACGTAGCGCCGCCCAGGGAATAGGGGGTGACCTGCAGGTTTCGCTTGGAGTGTTCCATCAGGTTGAACCCCTTAAGCGTACCCGCGACAGACACCTGGGAAATATTGAATGGCCGGATGACCGGCGCCCAGAAGGACTGTTCGTTTCGTCGCCTGACCTGACGTTCCAGGTTTATGCCGAAGGCCACGTCCTCTCCGGACTCGAAGCGCAGGGTGCTCCAGGGTATGGCCATCTCGGCGAACCAGCCCTCTTCGGTCCGCGAGGTGTACACGTCCCACACGCCGTTCCAGTCCGTCAGTACGTTGGTATTGAAGCGGCCCTCCGAGCGGCCCTCGTTGCGTACCTGTGCGTCGTAACGGGCGCCGTCGGGGTTGGTGGCAAAGAGAATGCCGTTCTGACGGTCCAGGTACGTATCCAGGATGATTTGAAAGTAGTCATCGTCGGCGAGATCGCCGTCGCGCTGCATCTGCGTGGCGATGATCTGGGAAGGGTCGGAGTCGTAGGCCCACAGGCCGATATACAGGGTCTCCTCGTCGTAGAGGACCCGTACCTCCGTCCGCTCGGTGGCGGGCCGGCCCTCGTCGGGACGCTGCTGCGTGAAACCACTGGCCGCCAGGGCGTTCTGCCAGGTATCCTCGTCCAATACCCCGTCCATGTGCAGCGATTCCAGGATGCGCAGGGGGACCATCTCCCGCTCCTGTGCGGACGCGGGGCCGGCGGCGAGCAACGCGGCGATACAGAACGCGGTTGCCACACGCGGTAAACTGTAAATACAGTGCATAGGATCAGTGCTCCATGAGCTGTCCGAATGGAATGGACATGGCGAAGGTGATGTTCCGTCCCGGGTTGTCTATGAAATACCTGAAACGGCTCAGGTAATCCCGGTACCGCTTATTGAACAGGTTTTGTACACCGAACTGCATGCGGATGAGTTGATCAGCCACCCCGAATTCTGCGTGCAGGCGCGCGTCGAAGAGGTTGTAACCGGCAGGAGGGTCTGCATAGTCGATACCCTCGCGAAAGTTATCCTGCCGCAATACGAAGCGGCCCGTCAACTCCATACCGGCTTCCTGGAGTCGCCCGAAAGTAGGCAGGTGGAAATCCATACTGGCGGTTAGCTGGGTGGACGGCATCTGGTACAGAGGTTGGTCTTCCACTGTATCTTGTCCACGGACGAACGAGGCGGACAAGTAGGTTTCCACGGACTGCGACAGTTCGTAATCCAGGTACCCGTCGATACCCTGAATCACCGCGTTGGACTGACTATAAGTGAATTTTGGGAACGCGCCACGAATGGTCAGCACCAGGTCATTCGCCGGCAGCAGCGAGATGTAGTTGCTGTAACTCGATCTGAACAGCCCTATCTCACCGCGTCCCCGGTCGCCCAGATACCGCAGGGTAAGGTCCGTGTTCAGGCTCGACTCCACGTCCAGTCCCGTATCTCCGATTTCGAACTGGGCCGTTCCATGATGAACGCCATGGCTGTAAAGTTCGTTTACCCCGGGCGGACGCCAGGCCCGGCCGACGTTGGCGGCGACTGCCAGGGTCGGGGTCAACTCGTAGATCAATCCGAGCACGCCCGACAGGTTGCTGTAGGAATGGATTCCCCCCTCTACACGTTCAGAGGCGCGCTTGCTTTCGTTCGGATAAATCTCCAACCAGCGGTAGTCGTATCGCACCCCCGTTTCCACCGTAGTCCTAGCGTTCGTCCAGGATTCCAGGACGAACAAACCGAAATTCCTCATCTGGTAGTCGGGAATCAGAAATCCCGTGGTGAAACGCTTGTTTCGCTGACGCGAGCCACTGACGCCTGCCTTGCCGTACCACCTGCCAAAGTTGCGATGCTGATAGATCATCTCGCCGCTGTGGGTCTGCAGACCCTGGGCGAAACCAGGGCTCGTAGGGTCGCTACCGCCCCTCGCGTGAGCATCCCACTCCTCCCTGCGGTTGTACTGCTGCCCATAACGCAGTGTGAGATTCCCCTTCCCATCGAAGCGTATGCGGGACCGAAGGGACAGAAGATCGTGATCCACCTGCTGCCGCGGATTGTCGATTTTGTAGCTGAAGGACCCTGCCTCGATCGGGTCGCCCTGTTCAATCCTTCGCGCCAGATCGGTCGTGTTGCCGATATGAGATCCCTTGTAGATCCCAATCCATGTGCCGAAATGACTGAAGTGTGCTTCGGCGTCGACCCTATCGGTCGATATACCCAGCGCGGCGGAGTAGTCCCTTTCGTCGAAACCGGAGTTGCCGATTATGTGGGCCGGGGTCCTGGCATCTCCGGCGCGCCTGAGGCTTCCCTGAAGTCGCCAACTGAGGTTACCCGGAACGCGCAGGGCGCCTTGCACGATCAGCGAGCCTGCGCCCTGCTTGTTGTTGGAAAAAAGGTTCGTGTCGAACTGGGCCCCGATACCCGGATCCTGGGGCAGTTCCGGTGGTTCGATGCTGATGACGCCGCCTATGGCACCTGCACCGTATTGAACGCTTGCGGCACCTTTCAGCACTTCGATGTGTGCCGGAGAAAAGGGATCGATCTCCAAAGCGTGGTCAAGTCCCCACTGCTGCCCCTCTTGGACTATCCCGGCGTTGATCACCAGGACGCGCGAACTGTGAACCCCCCGCAATACAGGCTTCGACACGGCCGGTCCCGTGGTCAGGATGGACACGCCTGGCAGGGACGACAGCGTCTCGCCCAGCGTCTGGCCGCGACGTTCCTCCAGTGCGGAGGGGTGCAAAACGATGAGAGACTGGCTCGAGCCGTTGAGCTCGCCTTCAAAATCCCGTTGGCCGGTTACGATCACCTCTTGCCCGATCAGAGGCGTGGGAAACATTCTCGCTTCGATTACGGTAGGTCGTTCTTCGGATACGACGACCTCGGTAGTGATCGTCCGGTACCCAACGAATCGAAACTCTATTGCGTGCCTGCCGACCGGCACGTTCTCCAGCCGGAACAGGCCACTTTCATCCGTGAACGCGCCGATCTCGAGTACCGGCAGGATAACGGTTACCGCGGGCATCGGCTCCCCAGACTCGTTCAACACTTTGCCGCTCACCGCGGCTGCGTAGGCTCCCGCTGGAAGAACGATACAGGTCACCACTATCACCATGGCGGCGCACAGTAGTCTCTTCGCTTTCATTGACAATCCTTCCTCGCTGGATTCCTCGGAATGGTCTGCACAATCATAATAGGTCTAAGTCCGCACTTCCACGTCGAACGTCACGTCGATATCCGTCTCGCCGCTCGGGTTCACTCCGTCCTTGGATTCATCGTCAAAGTGGCTGAGCGTAACGCGCAACTGGCCATCCTGTGCGTTTTCGGGGATGGAAAGCGTGAATTTGATACCCACGGGATGATCAGTCCCTGAGTTCGTCGCGTAGTCGGATTCCTTGTCCGCGTAATCCACGGTGGCCGCCGAGAAACCACCCAGTGTAAAGTAGAAGAACTGGTGTGCCTCGGCTTCTTCCATCACTTCATCGGTGATGTCTTCCACGGGGCTCTCCGTTTCGTTCAACACCCCTACCGTACCGTTGTAGTTCGTTCCCTTCATAACAATGAGCTTGTCCACGACCGGGTCATTTCCTCCCTCGCCGTCCAGGTCCCGGAAGCGGGCGGTAACCGCCGTCCCTCCGTCATCTGGCGAAAGCGAAATCAGGATGGTCGTGATGAGTTCCTCCTCACCGGGTTCGGTCGGTCCGGTCGTAGGTCCGGTCGGTCCGGTCGTAGGTCCGGTCGTCGGTCCGGTGTCGTCGTCGGCACAGGCGAATGTCAGGGACGCAGCAACGAATAGCGCGACGATCAGGACGGACAGGACGTTCCAACCATGCTTAAACATGTAAAACTTCTCCCTTTTCAGATACCAAGTTGCGTGCCCGATCATTCACGAAATAGAATCTTGACAAAAGGACGGTACGACCATCGCACCATTTGCATCGGTCTCAAAAAGACCCGGTTGCTGTCCTGCGGAGTAAACCTGCGCCAGGTAACCATGTTCCATGGGCCGGATTGGATGAAGATTGAGCCCGATAGAATGAATCGATCCTGGATTACCTGCCTGCGGTATCACCCGGGACACATCAATGGCATCGCGTGTTTTCGAAGGATCGGGACGTAATGGATCAGGGATGTCCGGGCGTGGTCGCAGGCCGAGTCCATCGGGTTTGGGCAACCGGCCTTAGCCTGCTCATTGTCAGGTCAGGAAAGGGGTGGCGCGCGGTTCCTATGCAGCGCGTCCTGAGTCTGAGAGTAACCGGGTTCGGGTCCGGCGATTGCGGTATCAACGGCCTCGTATAACGGATTCGGTGCCGATGACCTGTCCAGTACCGCGGGGGCTTTGAAGGTATACTGGCATCCCTGACAGTGGTCTTCATGTCCGGCGCTCGCCTCCAGCCCGTGGCAGTGCAGTGGAGGACTGGCGAAGAGGAAGGCGTACACAAGGACGCAGGACAGCGTGAGAAGTTTCATGCCGGACTCATCACCAAGTCGATTCAGCGATCGACGTATGACGTATATGGAACTTTCGTATTTGGATTCTAGTTCACTAACATGGGGTGTTTTCGCCGATTTGTCAAGTAATTTCGCGTCTTCACACAATACGGACTTGACATGATCTTACACCTTGTTTATCATTCGACGCCGCGAAAACAAACGACATGTTCTTCAGACGTGGACATCAGGTATTCAAGTACGAACAGGAGTGGAAACAGGGGTGTCCGAAAAAGTAATGATAGAGGCAAGGGGGCTCAGCAAATACTACGGTTCCTTTGTCGCCGTGCAAGACATCTCATTCACCATACCCGACGGTCAAATCGTGGCGTTCCTGGGCCCTAACGGCGCGGGAAAATCCACGACCATGAAGATCCTGAGCGGTTACCTGGGGGCCAGCGCGGGCAATGCGGCCATCGCCGGGCTGGACGTCAGGCGCGACCGTCTCGCCATGTCGAGACACCTGGGTTATCTACCCGAAAACGGCCCGCTTTACCAGAGTATGACACCGCTGGAACTCCTGAGGTTCTTCGGCGAGGCCCGTGGGTTGGATTCCGTGCGACTGGCGAATCGCCTGGACTATGTCATCGACCGGTGCAGCCTGGACCAGGCCCTGGAAAAACCCATCGATAAACTGTCCAGGGGAAACAAGCAGCGGGTCGGCCTTGCGCAGGCCCTGCTACACGATCCCGACGTGCTCATCATGGACGAGCCGACCGCCGGGCTCGATCCCAACCAGATCCGTGATTTCAGGCAGGATATCCGGTTGCTCGGGCAGACCAAGACCGTGCTCCTCTCCACCCACATCCTGCAGGAAGTTGACGTCATCGCGGACCGCGTGCTCCTGATCAACGAGGGCAGGCTGGTCTTCGACGGCACGCCCGAGACCCTGCGCAGGGACGGCACGCTGGAGGAATCGTTCTACGCGTTGACCGGATACGGCCGGGCGGACCGGGCGGACCGGGCGGACCGTACGACGGCGATCGGCGGGGAGGCGGGCGAATGAATCTCGGCCCGTTAAACCGGCTTAACGGCAAGGTGGTGTCGGCCATTTTCCGCCGGGACATGCGCCTGGCATTCAGCAATCCCACGGGGTACGTCTTCGTTACCCTGTTCATCTTCCTCAGCGCGGCCGCCGCTTTCTGGCAGGTACAGTTCTTCCTGAACAACCTGGCGAATCTCGACCAGTTGAACGCCTTGTTCCCCTACCTGCTGCTCTTCTTCATACCCGCGTTAACCATGAGCGTGTGGGCCGAGGAAGTCCGGCAGGGGACCGATGAATTGTTGCTTACGCTGCCGGCGACTGACCTGGAAATCGTGCTGGGAAAGTACCTCGCCGTGCTGGGTGTCTACACGGCATCACTGCTGCTCTCCCTTACTCACGTGCTCGTATTGATGTGGCTTGGAAGCCCCGATCCTGGACTCATGGTCGGCAACTACCTGGGTTACTGGCTCGCCGGCGCCGCCCTGATCGCCGTTGGCATGCTGGCATCCCTTTTGACCTCGCACGCGACCATCGCCTTCATCCTGGGCGCACTCTTCTGCGGGGCCTTCGTGCTCATCGGCTCCATTACGGGCGGCATCAGTGAGGGGTTGCGGAACCTGCTCGCGCCACTGGGCCTGTTCAACGCCTTCGACGACTTCGCCCGCGGCGTCGTCAGTTTCTCCGGCCAGGTACATTTCGTCTCCGTCGCGTGCCTGATGCTGTATCTCAACGTGGTGCTGATCAGCCGTCGCCACTGGCCCGCGAAAGCCGGGGGATATGGGATGGGCATACATCACGGGATCCGCGCCGCGGCGCTCGTCGCAGCGGTCATCGGGCTGAACGTTATCCTGGGCCGGGCGGGCTTCCGCCTCGACGTAACCGCAGAAGGACTCCATTCGCTCTCCGGTGAGACCGTGCAGATGCTTGGGGAACTGGACGAAGAACGGCCCGTGTTCATCCAGGCCTTCGTGAGTCCCGAGGTGCCGGAGTCCTATGTGCAGACCCGTTCGAACCTGGTGGACGTGCTCAAGGAGCTGGACGCGGTGGGGGGCGCCCGGGTCCAGGTACGTATAAAAGACACGGAGATGTACTCTCCCGAGGCCCGGGAGGCCCGGGAGCGGTTCGGCATTGCACCCCGGGGGCTGCCGGACCTCCGGAGCGCCCGATCGGGCGTTACGAACGTGTTCGCCGGCATCGCCTTTACCTCGGGTCCGGAGGAACAGGTCATCGGATTCCTGGATACGGGCCTGCCCGTCGAGTATGAACTGGTGCGCAGCCTCAGGGTGGTCGCCCGCGCGGACCGCGCGAAACTCGGGATCCTGGCCACGGAGGTGCGGCTCTTCGGCGGCTTCGATTTCAACACCATGCAAAGCCGGCAGCCCTGGGCCATGACCGAAGAACTCCGCAAGCAGTACGACGTGGTGCAGGTCCAGCCCCAGGAGGACTTTCCGGACGATCTCGACGCGCTCGTGGTCGCCCTGCCCAACACGTTGACCCAGCCGGAAATGGACCGGCTTTCGGATTACATCGCGGAGGGACATCCCACGCTGATCCTGGCGGACCCCCTGCCGTCCTTCAACCTGTCCCTTTCCCCTTCCGAGAAGAAGGGCGCCAGCGCCAATCCCTTCGGTGGAAACCAGCAGCCGCCTCCCACGCCAAAGGGCGATATACAGGGTATGCTGCGAAAATTCGGCGTGGAATGGAATGCCGGGCTGATCGTGTGGGACCGCTACAATCCCCATCCCGGCATGGCCCATCTTCCGCCTGAAGTGGTCTTCGCCTCGCCGGGAAACGAAAATCGGGATACATTCAACCAGGAAACCGTCGGTACGGCCTCGCTGCAGGAACTGGTTTTCCTTTTTCCCGGCCGGTTGCAGCCTTCCGGAGTGGGAGACTTTACCTTCAAGCCCCTGGTGCAGAGCGGGGAGGCGTCGGGACTTACCGCTTATTCACAGCTCGTTCAGCGCAACTTCTTCGGCGGTTCGCAACTGGTCCTGTCCAATGTCCCGCGGCGGGCGAGCCAGAACGCGTACACTATGGCAGCCCATGTCACCGGATTCGCGGACGCTGCGGAGATCGATGATGAATCCGCGCGGATCAATCTGATCGTCGTGGCCGACGTGGATTTCGCATCGCAGCAATTCTTCGAGATCCGCCGCCTCGGCGCAGGGGGACTCAACTTCGACAACGTCACCTTCTTCCTGAACGTCATGGACGTACTGGTCGGTGACGAGTCCTTCATCGCCCTGCGCAGCAAGCGCGTTCGATACCGGACGCTCGAAACCGTCGAAAAACAGACCATGGCGTACACCCAGCAACGCGTCAGAGACGAAGACGAAGCCGAACAGGAAGCGCAGGCGGCCCTGGACCAGGCGCAGCGACGCCTCACGGCCCGCGTGGACGAGGTCCGGCAGCGTAACGACCTGGACGAGCAGACCCTGAGGATCATGGTCCGCAACCTGGAGGAAGTCGAGAACCGGCGGTTCGAGACCCTGAAGACCAACATCGAGGCCAAGAAGGAAGCCAGGATCCAGGACAGCAAGGAGATGATGGAAAGCCAGATACGCCTGATCCAGAACACCATCAAGAACCTGGCCGCCCTGCTTCCGCCCGTGCCGGTCTTCCTCCTTGGCGTGTTTATTTTCGTTCGGCGCCGGCGGCGTGAGAACGAGGCGGCCGCAGCAGCGCGGCGGTTGAGGAGTTGACCATGGACGAAACGCGGAAGACCCTGATCTTCATCGCCGCGGCGGCGCTGGTGACCTTAGTCGCCTATCTCGCTGCGCCCGGCGATCCGACACCTGAGGCATTCTCGGACCGGGGCGAGGTATTCTTTCCGGATTTCACCGATCCGAACGACGCGGCTTCGCTGGAAGTCATCGATTTCAACGAGGAAACCGGCCGCATCGACGCTTTCAACGTGGTGTTCAAGGGCACGCGATGGCGCATCCCTTCCCACCACAACTACCCCGCGGATGACAAGGATCGTCTGGCCCAAACGGCCGCCGGGCTCATCGACGTCCGCAAGGACGACGTGGTCGCCGAGGTCGCAGCGGACCACGAGTCCCTGGGCGTGGTGGACCCGCTGGACGAATCCGTCGCCTCCCTGGCCGGTCGCGGCAAGCGAGTAACGGTCAAGGACGGGAACGACAACCTCCTCGCCGACCTTATCGTCGGCAAGAACGTGCCCGGGCGGGAGGGCAGGTACCGGTATCTGCGGGTACCGGACCAGAAACGGACCTACGCGGCGCGCTTCGATGTGGAAATCTCGTCCCGGTTCGGCGACTGGATCGAAAAGGACCTGCTGGTGGTGGACCTGGACCGTATCGAGCAGGTGACCCTCAGGGACTATTCCATCGACGAAAGCACCCGCATCCTCGACCAGCGCGACACGATCGTCCTGACCCGGGGCGACCCCGACTGGACGGCCAACCGCATGAGGAGCGGGCAGAAAGTCGACGGGGTGAAGATGGAAGACCTGCTCAAGGTCCTCGACGAACTGACCATAGTGGGCGTCCGTCCCAAGCCCGTCGGCCTGTCCAGGAGCCTGGAAGACAACGACGAAGGCATCGGCTTGAACCGCGAGGCCCTGGTGTCCCTGCAGGAAAAAGGCTACTACTTCACGCGGGACGGCCAGCTGGTATCCAACGAGGGGGAGTCCCAGGTCCGCACGACCGACGGCGTCGTCTACACGCTGCGCTTCGGGGAAATCGTGTACGGGGCGGGCAACGCGGTCACGGCCGGAACAGAGGCCCGGGATACCGGCGGAACGGGCGGTCCGGGTGAGAACCGGTACCTGTTCATCACCACCAGATTCGACGCAGGTGTTTTTCCGGAGCCGACGAAACCCGTCGACACGGGTTTTCAGGCCCGGGCGGACTCGCTGTGGACCGACTCCGACCGGACCAATGCAGACCTGCACGAAAAACACGAAGCCTGGAAAAGTAACGTCGAATCCGGACGCAGAACCTCCGCTGACCTGAACACCCGTTTCGCCCGGTGGTACTATGTAATCTCGGCGGACAGCTTCGACCGGATCCACCTCCGCCGCGGAGACGTGGTCACCTCCGAGTAGGTGCTTCGGCGGTTACACCAGACCCCGCGCCGTGAAAGCGGCGTTCCTATTCCCTCCCGATATCCGAACAAAGGTTCGACGAACCGCCAACGAGGATGTCCGATTGACTTCAGACCAGACCTGCGCGGCGGTCATGGCGCGCACCCTGCGTGAGGCCGGCGTTCGCTTCGCCTTCGGCCATCCCGGCGGCGAAGTGCTGGAACTGATCGACGCGCTGGAACGCGCAGGCATCCGGTTCGTCCTGACCGGGCACGAATCCACGGCGGCGTTCATGGCCGCGGCCGTGGGACGCCTGACCGGAATCCCCGGGGTGTGCGTCGCGACCCTGGGCCCGGGCGCCTGCAACCTGGTCCTCGGCGTCGGGACCGCCTTCCTGGATCGCGACCCGGTCCTGGCCATCTCCGCGCGGACGTCAACGCAGCGGCACCACAGAAGCAACAAGCAGAACCTGCCGCTGGTCGATCTGTTCACGCCCATATCCCGATGGTCCGTCGACCTCGAAGGCGCAGCGGTCGAAGATACCCTGAAAAGCGCCCTTTCCGTCGCGGTCGGTCCGCCGCGGGGACCGGTATACCTTTCCGTGCCGTCCGACGTGGCGGGAAGGCCCGCGATCGACGGCAATTCCGCGAATCACAGCGCTGGCGTCAAATCCTCCCATCCCCCACCTCCGACCTCGGCGGACGATACCGATCTACCGCGTATCCTGGCCTGCCTGAACGGCGCCGAATGGCCGGTCGCCGTGGTCGGAATCGCCATGGACGCCGCAAGGGACGCTCCTGCCGTGCGGCGTTTCCTGCGGGACACCGGCATACCCTACACCACTACCGTGCAGGCGAAGGGGATCGCAGACGAACTAGGAGGAGGATACCTGGGAACGATCGCACCGGCCGCCGGTGAAGACCGGATCATCGAATGGCTGGAGCGAAGCGACTGCGTCTTCGGCATTGGCTTCGACCCCGTGGAGATCTCCCGTCTCTGGCACTTCGACGCGCCGCTGCAGGTCGTCGCCAACGCCCCCGTGGGATTCGGAACCTACCGGCCGCCCGTTTCCTGCGTGGGTGACGTGTCCGGCCTGCTCGACCGGATCGCCGGGAGTTACACGGGCCGAAATGCATGGACAGACGAACAAATCCAGGAATTAAGAGACCGGGTCGACGCGGTCTACCATCCGCCCGCCTCGTCGGGACCGGGCGGCATGTCGCCCTATCACCTGGTCGGCGTCCTGCGCGAAGCGCTCCCGGAAAACGCCATCGTCTCCTCGGACGTGGGCGCCCACAAGAACGTCATGGGACAACGTTGGAGGGCGTCTGGACCGGGCACCTTCCTCATGTCCAACGGTCTTTCTTCCATGGGGTACGGCCTGGGCGCGGCCATGGGCGCCGCTACGGCCTGTCCCGACCGGCCGGTCGTAGCGGTGACGGGCGACGGCGCCTTCGCCATGATGGTGCAGGAACTCGAAACCATCCACCGGACCGGTATCGTACCCCTGGTCATCGTCCTTTGCGACGCTTCGCTGGCCGTCATCAAGATCGCCCAGCAGGCCCGCGGACTGCCCACGACGGGGGTCGACTTCGCACCGGTGGACTGGGTGAAGGTCGCCGAGGGATTCGGGGTTGCCGCAGAGTCCGTGAGTACCCTGGAAGAAACCCGTACCGCCGTAGAGCGCTGGGTGCGGCGCCGCGAGGCACGGGTCCTGGTCGCCCGCGTGGACGAAGGACTCTATACCGGGTTGAAGTACTGAATTTCGAAGTCTAACCTATCCGGGTTGAAGTACTGAATTCAGAGGTCGTAAACGTCCGAAGATTGCGGTGATTCAGGCATGCCGGGGTTGGACGCCATTTACCTAAAATAACCGTGGCGTACGCGGGCCCGCTCAATATATTTGTACCCGCCTGACGGGTTCCAAGCCCAGGCTACCATCCACCATCCAGACATCGACCATACGCAAGGGGAGAAATAGGAACCATGAGTGCTGATTTCACGCTCGTACTGGCCGTGGTACTCGGACTTTACATGGCCTTTTCCATAGGCGCAAACGACGTGGCGAACGCCATGGGAACCTCCGTGGGTTCCAAGGCGTTGACCATCAAGCAGGCCATCCTTATCGCCGCGGTGCTCGAATTCCTGGGCGCTTTCCTGGTCGGGGGACAGGTCACCAAGACCGTCAGGGGTGGCATACTGGACCCGCAGATCTCCGCGGCCTCGCCGGATCTCATCATCTACGGCATGCTCGCTTCCCTCATGGCGGCCGGTACGTGGCTCGTGGTCGCATCCAGGCTGGGCTGGCCCGTATCAACTACCCATACGATCGTGGGCGCCATCGCGGGGTTCGGTTTGGTCGCCTTCGGCACCAGCGTCGTGCAGTGGGAACAACTGGTGCAAATCGTCGCTTCCTGGGTTATTTCACCCCTGCTGTCGGGCGCTCTGGCCTACCTTATTTACAGCGCGATACGATGGACGATCCTTCGCCATCCCGATCCCGTTAAGAAAACTCGGCGATGGGCGCCGCTGTACATATTCTTCGTCGTCGTCGTCATTGCCCTCGTCACCCTGTTCAAAGGGCTCAAGAACATCAACCTGGATCTCACCCTGGCCGAATCCCTGCTCTGGTCCGGCATCCTGGGCATCTTCGGGGTGATCGCAGGGTGCTTTCTGCTCGGAATGATCGGCAACCGGTCGGTATCCAATTCCACTGATGCATCGTCCGGTGATTCCCAGATGGCCATCGTCGAGAAAATGTTCGGCGTGCTCCAGATCATGAGCGCCTGCGCAGTCGCCTTCGCCCACGGTTCCAACGACGTGGCAAACGCCATCGGACCGCTCGCCGCAATAGTACACATCAGCCAGTCCGGTGTGGTCGACCCCGAGTCGCCGGTGCCCGCCTGGCTCCTGCTGGTCGGAGGTATCGGTATCGTCATCGGGCTGTCGACCATGGGATACCGCGTCATGGCGACCATCGGAACCAAAATCACCGAATTGACGCCCACCCGGGGATACGCGGCCGAGTTCGCCGCGGCCCTGACCATCGTCCTGGCCAGCCGGCTCGGCCTGCCCATCTCGACGACCCAGACCCTGGTCGGCGGCGTCATGGGCGTGGGCCTGACCCAGGGCGTCAAGGCCCTCGACTTCAGCATCCTGGGCAGAATTGCGGCTTCCTGGATCGTGACCGTACCCATCGGCGCCCTGCTTTCGATCATCTTCTTCTACCTGTTCAGGATGTTGTTCTAATTTCGTGTCTGAGCATCGCCTACCGGCCTGATTTCAGGCCTTCTTCCGGCAATCCTTATGAGCAACACGTCCCTGAACGCGGTTGAACCGGAAAAATCCACTCCACCGGCGCGTCTCAGGTTCACCCTCGTTTACGGCGCGCTCATCCTGGGCGCCTATCTTGTGCTGCAGTTCGTTGCGACCTTACTTTCGGTGGTCGTGCTGGACCTGGATCCCGCGGAACGCATGGGCGACCTGGTCGCCCTGGGCGTTACCGCCTCCGCCGTTCCGTGTACAGCCCTCGTGCTGCTCATTCTCAGCCGTGCACGGGGCATCGACCCGCGGTCCTGGCTCGCGCTCCTGCCGGTTCGGACAACGTCCCTGCTCGGTTGGGTGGTGTTCGCTTTCGTGGTGCTGCAACTGGCCGACCTGGTCACGGTCGAACTCGGACGTTCACCCGTGCCGCCGATCATGGAAACGATGATCGAAACGACGCGATACACCACGCTGCTGTGGTTCGCGCTCGTGATCGCCGCTCCGGTTTTCGAAGAGGTTCTGTTCAGGGGTTTTCTGTTCGAGGGACTGCGCCGGACGAGGATGGGAGCCGGGGGAACGATCGTCGTCACGACACTGCTCTGGACGCTGCTGCACGTCGCCCAGTACGACCCGTATTTCCTCACGCTGATCGCCCTGATCGGGATCCTGCTCGGGATCGCACGGGAGCGCAACGGATCCCTCTATGTTCCCCTCGCCATCCATGGGGTAAACAACTTGCTCGGCACGCTGCAGATGACGGAAGAAAGGGACGTGCTCGCCGCCGCGCTGTTTTAATAGTAGGATCGTTTCGAGGACCGGTCCTGTGTCAGACTCCCAGGGCCTTCTTGTTTTCGGGGGTCAGTTTGGCCAGCGTGCGCTTGAACTTGTAGTTGCCGGATTCGGTCTTGACGGGTTTGACCACCAGGGCGGTCTGCACCTGCTCATCCTGGTCCTGGTTGCCCTTCGCCACCTTGGCAGCGAAACTTCTGTCCTTAGCCATTTTAAAGTCCTCCAAAACGAGTTGTTTCAGCCTGTTTCGTCGCAGTTGAATACCATCATGATCTAGATAGTTTGCTCATCATGCTCAATCTAACGTTTATCCTTGACAAATGCAAGAAAAAGCAGTAGTTTAGTATGACTGGTTCACCTGCTAAAATAACCGAATATTTTTGATGTCTTAACTATTTACTAGATGGGTTGTTCAACACATACGTGTGCACGATAGTAGCACTGGTTGCCTCCGCATACGTGTGCGTTAAACGCAGTTGGAATACGTTGACTCAATACGCAGTCTTTCAACCAGCAACTCATGCATTTGAAAGGAGACGAAATGGATTTGTTGGGATACAAGACTAAAAGAGTGCGTTACAAGAAAGAGTGCGATACGAGAAAGAGTGCGATACGAGAAAGAGTGCGATAACAGTTGGTTACTACCATTATCGTTCATGTATCCTCAGAGTTGGTTGCAACGGATTCATGAAGGAGGAAATTATGATTAGGAAGCCTGGAATTACACCAGGTAGTCTTGTTCTATATCTCTTCGCGGTTTTACTCATGATCACCGCGCCGGTCGTCTTGGCCCAGGAGGCCGCCGAAGAGACCGCTCAGACAGATGAGCAAGCGGAAACGGCGACACAGATGACGGAGCAGGAATTGCAGGCACTGCCGGAACTGCCGATTGTACTGGAAGACGCACTGGAAAGCATAACGGTGGTCGGGACGCGGACCCAACCGCGGACCATCACCGAATCCACTGTGCCCATCGACGTGATTCTCGTTGATGAAGTTATCCAGCAAGGCGGATCGGATCTGGGTGACCTGATACGAAACGTCGTACCCTCCTACAACATCAACTCCCAGCCGATCAGCGATGCCGGCACTATCGTCAGGCCTGCCAATCTGCGTAACTTGGCGCCCGACCAGTTGCTGGTCCTCGTCAACGGCAAGCGCCGCCACCGCGGCGCCGTGATCAACTGGTATGCAAACGCCGTAGCCGAAGGTGCGCAGGGCCCCGATCTGGCCGCGATTCCGGCAATTGCGCTCGAAAGGGTGGAAGTCCTGCGCGACGGCGCCTCGGCGCAGTACGGATCTGATGCCATCGCCGGAGTGCTGAACTTTCAGCTGAAAAACAACTACCAGGGATTTACCTTAGAATCCAAGGTCGGCAGTTTTCAGGACGGCTCCGGCAGGTACCTTGGCGATGGAGAGTTGTTCTCCATTGCGGGGAATCTCGGCGTGGGCACCGAAAACGCGTGGGCCAATCTCAGCGTGGAATACGGCAACTCCAGCGAAACGATCCGTTCCGTGCAGACGAACTCCGGAGCAGCCCAGATCGCGGCCGGCAATCTCGACATCGCCAATCCCGAGACTTTCTGGGGCCAGCCCTTTGTCCGAAACGACTTTAAGTTCTTCGCCAACTACGGCGCTAGTATCGGCGAAAACCTCGAGTTCTTTGGCCACGCCAATTATGCCAGCAAAGAAGTCGACGGCGGGTTTTATTTTCGTAATCCGCTTACACGCGGCGGCGTGTACCAGGGGCCCGTGGTGGATATAGACGGAGTGATGCTGCCTACGGTGCTGGTCGGCGACCTGGACGGCGTGGGCCAGGGCAGCGAATGCGCGCCGGTGCCCGTCAGAAACAACAGGCCGGATGAGGAAGCCTGGCTGCAGATTCGCGACGATCCCAACTGCTTCTCGTTCCTGAAGAAGTTTCCAGGGGGTTTCACGCCCCGGTTCGGCGCCTTCGCGTCGGATGAATCCGTGGTCCTCGGCATTAAAGGACGTGCGTTGGAATTAATGCGCTGGGAACTGAGCGCATCGTATGGACGCAACGAGGCGGACTACTTCATCTATAATACAGTAAACGCCTCCATGGGTCCCGACACCCCACCTATTTCGATCCGGGCTCCTATGTCCAGTCCGACGTCAACCTGAACTTCGACGTAACCTACCCGGTCGGCCAGAAACTGGTCCTTGCCGCCGGCCTCGAACGCCGGACCGAGACCTTCGCGCTCGTCGAAGGCCAGGTCGAGTCCTACCTGATTGGCCAGCCCCTCGCCAGCCAGGGATTTGCACCGGCTACCAATGGATTCGCAGGATTCAGCAAGGTCGCCGCGGGAGAATGGGACCGTTCCAACTCCGCGATATACGTGGAAGGCGGAATCACGCCCATGGACCGGTGGTTGGTCGACGTGGCCGTGCGCAGCGAACGTTTTGCCGATTTCGGAACCACCACCAACTACAAGGTGGCTACCAACGTCGGCTTTACCGACGAAGTGAGGATGCGCGGCAGTTACAGCACGGGTTTCAGGGCACCGACGCCCGGCCAGCAGAACGCTTTCAACATCACGACGGAGTTTGATCTGGCACTGAACGACCTGGTGAATAACGGAACGGTGCCTTCCATCAGCCGCGCGGCCGAGTTAAAGGGAGGCAAACCGCTCGACGCGGAGAAGTCCGTAAACATTTCGGCAGGCCTCGTCTTCGACCTTGGCACCGTGAACGCCACGATCGATTTTTTCGATATCAGGGTGCGCGACCGGCTGACGGTCTCCCAGAATTTCGAGCTCACCGATGCGGAGAGAGCCCAGTTGATCACCGAAGGCATCACCAGCGCGGCCGGGTTGCAGGGGTTTCAATTCTTCACCAACGATTTCGAATCCGCAAACAGGGGAATCGATGTCGTTGTTTCGGCGCCTGTGCGGTCGGGTACGCTGAGCCTGGCCTACAACTACACGAGCTCCGAGGTCACGGATTACAATCCGGAAATCCTGGATGACGTGCAGATCCAGGCGCTGGAGGAGGGACTCCCCAAGCAACGCGGCAATTTGACCCTGACCCAGAACCTGTCCGATAACTGGAACACCCTGGGACGGGCCAGCTACTACGGATCCTTTTTCGATTTTCGAGATGGTGAGACCTATGACAGCAAGGTCCTGCTGGATCTTGAGAGTACCATCACGTTCAACGACGAACGGTCCAGGATAACCATTGGCGGACAAAACATCCTGAATACCTATCCGGACGAGAATCCGCATGCCGCCGGAGGCGCCTCTGGAGGCCCCGGCAACAAGTACAGCCAGTACAGTCCATTTGGCTTTGGCGGCGCATTCTGGTACGTCAAGTATGGCTTCTCGCTCTGATCAACAGGTCGGTTACAGGATCGAACCGTCGCTATTCACTTCATGACATCCGCGTTTGACTTTAACGCCGTTAACCGCGCCCCGGGATCAGCAGGTTCCGGGGCTTTTCTTTTTTTACTTATATGATATGGTCCTGGATTGCTTTTCAATAGACAGAGCGGGCTTTCCACCCTATCTTGGTCCGGTTCACCTATGATAACCGGAGCGGATACTTGAATACGCAAATGATACGGGAAAACGCGAAAAAACAGGCCCATCGGCCGACTGGCGGTGGGAAGCCCGACCTGAGGGGTCTGACGCTGCCCGAGATCTCGCGGATCGTCGCCGAGATGAATGAACCGGCTTACCGGGCCGGACAGATCGTCTCGTGGGTATATGAAAAGGCCGCGGGTTCCTTCGAGGAAATGACCAACCTTTCCCGGTCCTTTCGCGCCGAACTGTCGGACCGCGCGAGCCTCAACCCGCCCACCCTCGTCAACCAGTCGAAGTCACGCCACGGTCCGACCATGAAATACCTCTTCGAACTCGGGGACGGACAGAAGGTGGAGACCGTGCTGATCGGCGGGTCGCGGCGCAATACGCTCTGCATCTCCACGCAGGTGGGATGTGCCATCGGCTGCCGTTTCTGCGCGAGCGGCCTGGAGGGTCTGGTGCGCAACATGACGGCGGCCGAGATCGTCGACCAGGTCGTACAGGTCAGGAAGCAGGGCAGACTGGCCGGCCAAAGCCGTCCCATAAACAACATCGTCGTCATGGGCATGGGCGAACCCCTGGCCAATTACCGACAGGTGCTGAAGGCCGTGCGCATCATCAACGCGGAATGGGGGCTCGACATCGGCGCCCGTAGAATCACGCTGTCCACCAGCGGCCTGGTACCGAAGATATACCAGCTGGCCGAAGAAAAAATACAGTTCGAACTGTCCGTTTCCCTGCACGCCGCCGACGACCGGACCCGGACCATGATCGTCCCGGTCAACAAGCGGTTTCCCCTCAAGCACCTCATGAAAGCCTGCCGTCATTACACCGAGGTGACCGACCGGATCATTACCTACGAATATGTCCTGCTCAAGGGCGTGAACGACCGGTTCCAGGACGCGGAAAACCTCGTGCGGCTGTTGAAAAAAGACAAGTGCAAATTGAACCTCATTCCCTATAACCCGGTGCAGGGACTACCCTACGAAACGCCCGACCAACACCGGCAGGAGGCTTTCATGCAAGCGCTGCGCGCGGGCGGTCTCCAATTGACCATACGCCGGGAACGCGGACGGGACATCCACGCCGCGTGCGGTCAACTGCGCCTTTCAGATCCCCGGAACGGCGGTTGACGGACCCGGGGCCGCGGGCAGGCCGTTGACCGGTTCGGAGACCGTGGCGGGATGGAGCATTCCCCATGGATCGCACAACGTTCCCCCGGATCCTCGTGGTCAGGCCCGACCGGATCGGCGACGTGGTGCTGTCCCTGCCGGTATTGAACGCCCTTAGAAGCCGATGGCCTGAAGCCTATCTCGCCATGCTGGTTCGCCCCTATACCCGGGACGTGCCTGCAGGCAACCCCTGTCTAGACGCCATAATCGAAGACGACCCGGAAGCAGGCCATCGCGGCCTGGGGGGTTTCCTCGGACAGGTGCGTCATCTCAGAACCCACCGCTTCGACACGGCCCTGATGCTCCTGCCGACCATGCGTCACGCCTGGATGCTCTTTCTGGCCGGCATCCCCCGCCGCGTCGGCGTAGGCCGGACGATCTACCAGACGCTCACTTTCACCCGGTCGGTCAGCCGCG
Source organism: bacterium (assembly GCA_965262815.1). Taxonomy (GTDB): domain Bacteria; phylum JAAXHH01; class JAAXHH01; order JAAXHH01; family JAAXHH01; genus JAAXHH01. Next base: position 3,087,395 of record OZ253560.1, read on the forward strand.
ACGGATACGTTCCGCTTCGGCACGAATCGGATTACTGCCTGGACCTGGCGCGGACCATCGATGCCCGCGAACCGGGCGGACTGCCGCTGATCGAAGTGCCGGAATCGGAGCGGAGGCAGGCCCGGGAAATGCTGAATCAGCCGGATGGAATGCCCCTCATCGGCATCCATCCCGGAAACGGACGCAACGCCCCGAACTGGTCGGCCGAACGATACGGCGTATTGGCGAAACGGTTGCAGCAACGACACGGCGCGAAGATCGTCGTTACCGGAAGCGGAGAGGAAGGACATCTCGCAGACGCGATCGTGACCAGGCTGGAGGGCCCCTCCCTTTCGCTGACCGGTAGACTCTCGCTGGGTGAACTCATCGCGGTTATCGGTGAATTGGACCTCCTGGTGAGCAGCAGCACGGGTCCCATGCACCTGGCAGGGGCACAGGGCGTCCCCACGGTATCGATCTTCTGTCCGCTTCCCGCACGGTCACCGCAGCGCTGGCGGCCCCTGGGCGGCCGGGACCGGATCCTGGTGCCCCCCAGCGGTCAGTGCCCGACCTGTGAACGCGGCCCCCTCTGCGATCTTTCCGACATCTCGGTAGACATGGTCCATGAGGCCGTTGGGGAACAGTTGGGATAACAGGCACAACCAGCCGGCTCTGGCCGGAAAACCCTTTCCATGACATTGTCCGGAGCCATGACCGTGTCCGAAGCGCCGTCCCGCATCTTGATCGTCCGGTTCAGTTCGATGGGCGATATCGTGCTGACCTCGCCGGTTACCCGGCGGCTCTGCAGGATCTGCCCCGGTGCGGAAATCGACTTTCTCACACGGACCGAATTCGCGCCCCTGGCCCGGTTGCTTCCCGGCGTAAGCCAGGTGGAGTGCTTTGAACCCGAAAAAGGGCTTTGGGAACTCGTCTTACGCTTACGACGGAGACGCTACGACCTGGTGATCGACCTGCACGGGAATATCCGCAGCAGGCTCGTTGAACTGGCGGGTAACGCGCGGCGGGTCGCACGTTACGAAAAACGCCGCTTCGCCCGCATGGCCATGGTTGCCATGTCCCGGCGCTCCACGTCTATACCCCATACGGTCGACCGATACCTGGAGGTATTCGACAAGCTGGATGCTGGCGGCGGGCTGGATGCTGGTGGCGCCTCTTCCCGCGGCGGGGCGGTCCGGGCGGCGGAGGACAGATTACCGCAACTGATCGTCGACGACGACGCTTCGGCGGAGGTGGCGGAAAGACTGGCCGAAGCGGGAATCGTACCCGAGGTCCCGGTGCTCGGCGTGGCGCCCGGCGCCTCGCACGCTCCCAAGCGCTGGCCGCCGGACCGGTTCGCCCGGGTTGCCGACCACCTGGCGGAGGCCCACGGGATGGGGATCCTGCTATTGGGAAGCGGCGGAGACCGTCCGGTGGTCTCGGAGGTAGCCGGCGCCATGAAGAGACCGGCCGTGGACTGGTCCGGGACAACGGATCTCTCGCTGCTGCCCGCGGCCGTGAAGCGCTGCCGGCTCCTGGTCAGCAACGATTCCGGTCCCATGCACGTGTCAACGGCCGTAGGTACCCCGGTTGTAGGCGTCTTCGGGGCGACCCATCCCCGCCTGGGGTTCTCCCCCCTCGGACCGGATGACACCGCCGTATCCCTCGACCTCCCGTGCAGCCCATGCAGCCTGCACGGGGACCGCGCCTGCCGGTTCGGTACCCACGCGTGCATGGAGGATCTCCCGCATCAGCGCGTCATCGACGCGGCGGAACGCGCGCTCTCGGTTTGACCGGGTTCCACGGCGCGTGGTGGTGGTCTTGGGTGCGCAGAGACGATCCTAGTCGTCTGATTCGTATTTCAGGAGGGAAAAAACGGGACGATCGCCCAGTCGTTTCCGGCCGTCGAGGTAGGACAGTTCGATGAGGAATCCCACGCCGGCCACGACCCCGCCGGCATCTTCCACCAGTTTACAGGCCGCGGACGCGGTCCCCCCCGTGGCCAGCAGGTCGTCCACGATGAGAACCCGATCGCCGGGGCTCACGGCGTCCAGGTGCATTTCAAGCGCGTCTGTGCCGTATTCCAGGTCGAATTCGATGCGCCGTGTTTCCGCCGGGAGCTTGCCGGGCTTGCGCAGGGGAACGATCCCCTTGCCCATGTGGTACGCCAGCACCGGCGCCAGGATGAAACCCCGGGCCTCGATGGCGGCGACGAGATCAATGGGCTTGTCCGCGAATTCCGCGACGAAACGGTCCACCGCTATGCGAAAGGCGGCGGGGTCCTTGAACAGCGTGGTCACGTCCTTGAAGTTGATACCTGGAATGGGGAAATCAGGAACGTTACGGACCTTCTGCTTGAGTGCTTCCAAATCACACCTCGATTCTGATAGCGATCAGGTTCGATGGCAGCGGCAGACCAGGCAGGTCACCGGTCGAATTCCCGCGTCCAGTTCTGCACGATGGTCAGGACGGGCCGTGCTTCTTCGGCGTTGGTCACGAGTACGAACTTCTCCCCATCGGGGGTTACGTCGTAACCGGCGAATCGCAGGTTCTCGGCACCGGCCCGGACCCCGTCGAAGAGCGCTACAGGCTGGCCGAACCGAAACCCGGAGCTCTCCATGAGGGGAACCGCCATCATCCGGTTGTCTTCCACGTAGAACAGTTCTTTGCCCGTGGGACTCCAATGGGGGGTCCAGCCGCCGTTGACCGACACCTGCCATTTTCCCGTGCCGGAGGGGAACCGGGTCACGTACACTTCCGGACTGCCACTCTGGGCCGATACATGGGCCAGGTAACGGCTGTCCGGTGAAAGGGCCGCCTGCCATACCCGTCTGTGTTCCTCTTCAAATACCTCCGGTTTGGCACCCGGTTCAGTCGAAACGTACTGTATCCTGAACCCGTTGAAGTAAACCAGGTATTTCCCGTCTCTGGACAGAATCGGCGCCCATCCGTTCAGAGAATCGGCGGCGTAAAGCGCCATTCCGTCCATGACCTCGAGATCCAACCGCATGAGGAGTCCTTCGCGTCGGAAACGGCCCTGGTTCAAGCGCGGTGAAACCGCGAATACGATCGATTCACCATCGGGTGTGAAGGCCGCCTTGCTGTAGTCCCAATCGGCGAATGTAAGCCGGCTTCCGGCGCCGCTCGCAAGGTCGTATTGCCACAGCGCCCCCTTGCCGTCTGACACGCTTTCCACTACGACCCGCGCTTCGTCGGGTGACAGGACCGGTTGGCCGATCCAGTCCTGCGGGTTGCCGACTGCCCGGTCGATTCGACCGCTGCGATCGACCAGGGTCAGTTGCTGTGCGGACCGAAACGCCTGTCGGTATACCATGGCTCCGTCATTGGACAGGCTGACCGTGTTGATGTTCCGGACGATGGGAAAAGCTTCGCCCGTCAGTTCCCCTGTCGGGGGTGAAAAGGGCACGGCCCAAAGGTCGCCCTCGGCCTGCGCCGTTTCCCTGTAGAACAACAGAAAGCCGGCCGCATATCCAGCGACGGTAAGAAACTCGCCTTCCAGGGGCAGCGTGTGCTGCCCACCGCCCGGAGTCTCCGCGACGATTCGGGACGAAACGATGTGTGCCACGGAAATAAACCGGTTCAGATCCGGATTTCCCCGGTACTTTTCACTCAAACCGGCGATCTCTTCCATATCGTCGGATGAACGGACCACCGCGTACAGCCGCAGATTGAAATCGGACAGACTTACGGGCGTTATGTATCCCCATTCGGATCGTTCGATGTCCGGCTCTACCAGAAGAACCGGATCGCCGCCAAGCTCGGACACCGTGTATAGTCCTCCGCCTGGCGACGGGCCGATCATGCTGAAGAGGATTTGTCCGTCGCCGCCCCACGATACGCCCGTAAACCTCTGTTCAGGCAGCTCGCACAGGCGGACTTGTCCTCCGCCGTCGGTCGCCACCTTCCAGATGTTTCGGTCGACGAGGAAACCAATATTTCGGCTGTCGGGCGACCAGAAAACCCGGACAACGTCATTTGTACCGGGAATCTCCCGTCCTTCGACCTGGTCCATCGCACGCACCCATAACCGATTGCCGTGAACGTAGGCCAGCATGGAACCGTCCGGCGAAATGGCCACGTTATCCCGCCCCAGGTTGTCCAGCGTAACCTGGAACTTGCGGACGGGCGCAGCCGGTTCCTCCCGTAGAAACCCCGTCAGGCCGGCCACGCCAAGGACAATGCCGACGAGACCCAGTACGCAGGCGGCAAGTACGCCCGACCGCTGGAGGAAGGACAGGTTCTTTCCCACCCGGAACGCGCCGGCGCTCATTCCTCCTGGAGGATCCGCCGCAGATTCTGCCCGGCTGTCGACCAGGTCATGGCCCACGTCGAGGATGGATTGATAGCGAGACCTGGGGTCCTTGCCCAGGCAGCGGCGCACGACGCGGTTCAGCGTGGGAGGCACCTCCCGGTTGTGTTCACCCACCGAATCCGGTTCATCCTTCAGCGTGCTGCTGATGATCGATACGTAATGGTCGCCGGTAAAGGGCCGGCTGCCCGCAAGCGCCTCGTACATCATGACGCCCAGGCTGAAAATGTCGCTTCGGTGATCGCCCCGGTTGCCGGTCGCCTGTTCCGGTGACATGTACGCAGGAGTCCCCAGCACGGTGCCGGCCTGCGTAAGGCTCACCGTGGGGGCGCCGCCATCGGTTTCGTCCGAACTTTCGGCGGAGATCCGGGCCAGTCCGAAGTCCAGGACCTTCGGTATGCCCTCGTTCGATATCATGACGTTCGCGGGTTTGAGATCCCGGTGAACCACGCCCCGTTCGTGGGCGTGGTCCAGGGCGTCCACGATGGGCACGAACCAGTCGTAGAACGATTCCAGCGGGAGGGGTGTGCCGGACAGGTGATCGTGGAGGGGACGGCCGGCCACGTATTCCATGGTGATGAAGTATACCGTTCCCGGACCATCGCTTCCGGCGTCTTCCAGGCGCGCTTCCTCGATGGCGAAGACCTGCGCGATATTCGGGTGGTTCAGCTTGGCGGCGGCCTCGGCTTCGATCCGGAACCGATGGAGCAGCACCGGGTCGCGGGCCAGGTCCTCCGGCAGCACCTTGAGGGCGACCCGCCGTTTCAGACGGGTGTCCTCGGCCAGGAATACCTCGCCCATGCCTCCCCGTCCGAGACTTCCTTCGATGCGGTAATGGAGAACGACGTCGTCCTTACGCATGCCCTAGTGCTCCATTTCGTCCAGCCGCACGGGCCGGCCTTCCGCCGCGGACCGGTCGGCGGCGAAAACGACGCGGTGGGACTCGCAGGCGGCGTTCATATCGGTGAGGGGCATGGGGCCGCCCTCGCGGATACTGTTCACGAAGGCCTGGAACTGGGGTTCGTAGGGATGATCCTGTACGTCGCCCGAATCGATGAGCGACGTCTCGAGCGTACTCCAGCGGCTACGGTCCATCCCCCTGAACTTTTCCGAGTGGAAACGGTTGTCCAGCAGGCTGCCCTCGCTGCCCACCAGGTGCACGTGAAAGTAGTAGGGCTGCAGGCAGTCGATGCAGGAGGTCACCTTGGCGATCCGGTTCCCGCCCTCGAACCGCAGGATGGATACACTGGTGGTGTCGTACTCGTACGCCTCGAAATGGCGGCTCGAAGACCTGGTGTTGTAGCTGGTGACTTCCTCCACCTTGCCGTCCATGAAGAATAGCATGGCGTCCAGGGCATGGCATCCGGCCGTCAGCAGGCTGGTTCCGCCGAAGTCCTTCTTCACGTTCCAGTCGTACTGCCCGTACCACGGTCCGATGCCGTGGTAGTAGTCTACTTCGGCGTAGTGAAGGTCGCCGAGCAATCCCTGGTCGATTACGGACCGGATGAGGGTGAAGTGAGCGCTGTAGCGGCATTCGAAACAGACGCAGACCGACACGCCGGTTCGGTCCACGGCGGACTGTATGCGCCCAGCGTCGGCGGGGGTGAGGGCGATCGGTTTTTCGATGATGAGGTGCTTCCCGGCCTCCGCTGCGGCCACCGCCTGGTCGGCGTGATAGGGATGGGGGGTGCAGATGTCGACCACGTGGATGTCGGGATCGGAAAGCATTTGTTTATAGTCGGCATGGGACTTCAGCGGTGTCCCGAACTGCGCCGAAAGGGCCGCGTCGTCATGGGTACGACGGGAGCACACGGCGGTGACGTCGGCCCCGGCGACGGCCTTGAAAGCGTCGATATGCGCCCCGGCTACCCAGCCGAGGCCGACAATGCCGACATTCAGGTGATTCACGGCAAACCTCCGGATCGATGCAACGAGTTCAGCATATCCATCCAACGGTCGTGATCGGATTCCAGCGTGTCGAGGGACGTCCTGTCGAATACAAAGGGATACCCGGTCAAAGTCGCCCCGTGTTTGGAAGGATCGTCGGCGCAACAGTCATCGACGACCGCGGCCAGGAACCCGCGCTGTACCGCCGAAGCCGCGGTTAAAAGCACGCAGACGGATGTTTCCAGCCCCGCAACCAGTATAAAGGATTTACGCGCCCGCTGTAAATGGGTTAATAGGTCCTTCTGCAGGAAGGCGTCGAAGGATTGCTTGCGCATGACGGGCTCACCAGTCCGTTCGGCGGCGCAGGGTAGCACGTCGGCGCCTGTCGTTCCCCGGATACACGGGGTTTCTCCCTTGACCCGGTAAGGCGCCATCCAGTCCGTTCCGTCCGGTTCGAATTCCGCGCGCACGTGCACGATGTCGAGACCGGATGCGCGGCAGGATGCCAGCAATTGCGCCACGTTCGACGTAAAACAAGGAAAGGCCTTCGCCGTCTCTTCGGACCAGAAATCCCGCTGGACATCGATGAGTACCAGCACGAACCGGCGCCAGTCAGTCGGGTCGGCCATGGAAACTCCTTCGTCGGTAGGCGGAATGATGCTCACGGACACGATTCGACCGGGTGACTTTTTTATAAAATGTGGGCTGTAATCTAAAAACAGGACCAGACGGTGGCAAGGTGAAATCCCTTCCGGGCCCGGCGCCGGCGGGCGGCGTTTGGGTTAAATAAAACATTGGTGAAACTTGTGTCTACACTCCCTTGACATTCCCATATGGCGTTGTAGATTTAATGGATACCCTGATATACGGCACGGACATCGTTCCGCGTCGAGTCGTTTAATGGTAAACCTTGCATGAATTTTGAACCTCGACAACTGATCGAAGACGGCTTCATCGTGCTTCGTGGGGTGGTTCCTCCTGACTGTCTCGGACCCCTGAGGGACAGTTTCGAGCACATGGTGGAGCGGCAGAAGGACCTCTGCGCCAGGGACAGAAAACCGTCCGAACCCCCCGGGGGCCAGTGGGCGGTCAGCAATCAGCCCAGGCTGCAATTCGAGACCCTCGTGGACGAGGCGACGGCCAACACGATGGCCTTCAGTCACCACGAGAACACCATGGGCGCCAGCCGCCGCATCATGGGCGCGGAAGCCGCGGGAAACACGGGATTCATGTTCATGTGCAACCCCGTGGACGACCGCGGTCCGGCGGCGTGGCACCGGGATATACACCCCATCGACCAGGCCCCGCTTCGCGGCCTGCAGACGGACTTGCTGAACAACGCCCCCGGCTACCTCCAGTGGAACATACCTCTCTACGATGACAACGTGCTCTGGGTCGTGCCGAAGAGTCACCGCAGGGGCAATACCGACGAAGAGAACCGCTACCTGGAACGAAATCCCCGCGAACCGCTGCCTGGCGGCGTGCAGGTCGAACTGAACGCGGGCGACGGGGTCGTCTATACCAATACGATCCTCCATTGGGGGAGCGATTACAGCGCCCGGCTGCGCCGTACCATACACCTGGGCTACCGGTCCTACGGCGGGCCGATCTTTCCCTACGTAAACAGGACCTGCCGGGACCTTGACTTGATCGACTGCCTGCCATCCGATAACCAGGCGGTTTTTCGGGATATCAAGAGGCGGTATGACGACGAGACCGACCAGATCGAATCCGTCTTCCGTGCCGCTATCGACCGGGACGAGGACGCTTTCCACGAAGGCGTCGCCGCGCTGCATCCGGGCGAGTTCGGCCGTATCGTATGCGCCGTGCTCCTGTCCAAGATCGTCTTCAAAATGAGATTCGCCACCCATCCCGACAGGGTGTCTTTCGGCGGCGACATCTCCCATGACGAGGACCTCAAGCCCCGGTTTACCGAAGACGAACTGGACACCCTCTGGCAGCGATTTGCCCCGCTGGACAAGTGCATTCAGTCTGAAGTCGAGCAGTACGTGCCGGGATTCCAGTCCGGTCCCATGCATTACTACTTCGAGGAAATGCCTTCGGGCGTAGACATGGATTCGTTCATGGCGGAATGGCGTAGGAACTGACGCCGCCCGGCAGGAACAGTGCGGCCGCCGGAAAGCCGACGCGTCCCCATATGATTTGGAGTATCCAGCATGAAGATCACATCCGTTGCCGTGTGGACGGTCGTCGTTCCCACCATTCCGGGCCGGGTGCACAGCCCGGAATACGCCGCGACGACTGGTTGGGACGAGGTGCCTAAACATATCATCCGGATCGATACGGACACCGAGTTTTCCGGTATCGGGGAGAGTTGGCGCGGCGTGCCTATCGAGCAGATCAGGGAAGGCGCGGATCGGCTCATCGGACGGGACCCCGAGGCGCTGACGCTCCAGGACCTCTTCGTCGTCCGGGGGGAGCGGCCCAGGGACGCCATCGAGGCGGGTGGCGGTCCGGCCTATGATACCTACGAAATGGCCGTGATGGACCTGGTCGGCCGGGTGCGGAATCTACCCGTGCACGCGCTATTGGGAGGCGCCATGCGCGACCGTGTCCGGGCCGATTACTGGATGGGCCACCAGACGCCCGAGGACGGCCGGAAGGCCGTGGAAAGAGCCTTGCGTCACGGGTTCACGGGCGTCAAGATCAAGTGCCGGATCGAGGAGCCCATGTACGAGCGCCTGAAGGCCATGCACGACGTCGGCGGTGCTGAATTCAAGGTTACCGTCGACCCCAACGAGCGGTTCCACACCGCGGCTCAGGCCATCGAGCTGGCAGAACGACTGGAACCCCTGGGTAACGTAGAAGTATTCGAAGATCCCATACCAAAAACGGATATCGAGGGCTATGAAGAGATCCACCGGGCCATCCCCTTCCCCCTGGCCATGCACCTGGGGGACGGACCCGGCGTGGTCCGTGCCCTGCAGGCGGACGGGGGCCGGGGCGTGGTCGACTGCGTGAACCTGGGCGGCAGCATGTTCGGCTTTCAGCGCAGCGCGGCCACGGCGGCGGCGGCCGGTCTTCCATGCTGGCACGGTTCCGGCAACGACCTGGGCATCGCCGACACGTCCTTCGTTCACGCGGCGGCCGCGGCGCCGAACTGCACCATGGCGTCCGATTTCGTCGGGGGGTGGACCCGGGAGGACGACCTGATCGTCGAGCCCATCCACTTTGAAAACGGCCACGTTCCCACGCCCATGGAGCCGGGCCTCGGATGCGACCTAGATTACGAGGCGCTGCAACGTTACACGCAGCGTTACGAGGAACTGAACTGAAACATTCGCTGGAACCGCGAAAGGAGCGATCATGCGGTTAATCGCCGTGGGTTGCGAATACTCCGGTGTCACGACGCTGATCGACGGACTCTATGCCTGGGGCAATGAGCGGGGCGTCCACCACCACCTCGACGACCACTTCACCATACCGGACGCATATCACCTTGACGAGGAGGAGCAGCAGGGCTTCATCGATATGCTGCCGGCCATCAAGGAACGGTTTCAACGTTTCCAGATCGTGTATCACGTCCGCCTGATGCACAAATTCGATCACATCCTGCTCGGCGGGTTTCATATCGAGGAAATGGTATATGGTCCCAGGTACTACTATCCCGGTATAAACATCGCGGTGCGCGAGTACGAACCGGACATGCCCGACGACGCGATCCTGGTCCATCTCCATGCCCGGCCGGAGGTCATCCGGCGGCGCATGCAAAGGGATCCCCATACCCGCCAGCTGGTTCCGCCGGAAGACGTCCCGCACGTCCTGGACAGGTTTGCAGAGGAGTACGCGCAGTCCTGGATACACCGGAAATTCGCCATAGACACGTCCGACCTCACGCCTGAACAACTGCTGACTACGTTCCTGGAACGATCCATTCCCTATCTGAACGTACGGGACACGCTGACCAGGATGCGCTAGCGTTCTAAAACGGATTCAAATCAAAGGGCCGATATGAAAATCACGCACGTGGGGGCAGTTTTGCTCGAGCCCATGCCCTGGGTGCTGGTCAAGGTGAAGACCGACGAGGGGCTGGTCGGTATCGGCGAGGCCTACCACGGCGCCGGTGTCCACCAGATCGCCACCGACCCCAGGCTGGTCGATCGGGCGCTCATCGGCAAGGACCCTCGGAACGTGGACAAACTCTTCCACGACATGATGAGTTCCATGTCGGCGTCCGGTTTCTACCAGGGCGCGGTCATGAGCGCCATCAGCGGGATCGAAATGGCGCTGTGGGACATCACGGGACAGGCCTGCGGCGTACCCATCTGGCAGCTGCTCGGGGGCAAGTTCAGGGACCGCATCCGCATGTACAACGACTGTCACGCCGGCGACGACGAGACGCCGGAAGCGTACGCGGAAAAGGCCCGGGCCGTGGAAGCCCGGGGATTCGACGCCATCAAGTTCGATATCGATCCCAGGCCCTCCCGTCGGGACCGGTACAACCGGACCATCAGCAACGAAGACGCGGCCTACTTCATCGACGTCATAACCGCCCTTCGGGAGTCCCTGGCCCCCAACACCGATCTGCTTATTGACGCCCACTGGAACTATGCCCCGGTGGACATTCTCAAGGTGGCCTACGCCTGCGAAGATCTCAACCTGATGTGGCTGGAGGACCCGGTGCCGCCGGAAAATATCGAGGCCATGGCGAAAGTCACCCAGGCCACGCGCGTCCCCATCTGCACGGGGGAGAACTTTTATACGCGCCACGGCTTCCGGGACCTCATCGAAGCGCAGGCGGCGGACATCATCTCGCCCGACCACGCTAAGGCGGGCGGACTGCTCGAGGGCAGGAAGATCGCCGATCTCGCCGACATGTACTACATTCCCGTCTCGCCGCACAATATCTGCGGACCCATCGGCACGGTGGCCGTGTGCCACCTGTGCGCGGCGGTGCCCAATTTCCAGGTGCTGGAATTTCATCACCTGGACAACGAAGTGTGGAACACGCTGACGGTGGAAAGAGACCTGATCCTGAACGGGTACATCGACCTGCCCACGAAACCCGGCCTGGGCGTTACGCTGGACGAAGAGACGGCCCGTCGCGCGACCCGCGAGGACCTGGGTTTTTTCCGAGAGACAACCCATGGGATATGACGCCGAAATCGTCGGTCCGCGGATGAATCCCGACCTGACCCCCGAACTGGAACGAGAAGCCGCCTTTTTCCGTAAATGGGGCTACCTCGTCGTGGAAAACGCGTTAACGGCCGATCAGATCGAAGTGCTCCGGGACGCCCTCGATGTGACTTTTGACCGGCGCGGCGAGTCCTTCACCCACCAGCTCCTGGAGGAAGACGACCGGTTCGCCTTCCTGCTCGACAACCCGCCCGTACTGGACCGCATGAAGGCTATCCTGGGCAATTGCGTCCAATTGCACAGCGCGACGGCGCGTGTGACGAAACCCGGCGAACCGGACCAGAACTGGCACCGGGACATACCCTGGCCCAAGGACCCCGATCCGCCGCCCTACGGCAACGAACCAGGCCAGGTAAACTGCGGATATTACCTCGACCAGTTGACCATGGAGAACGGCCCCATCGTCATCGTTTCGGGCAGCCACCGGGCTCCTTTCAAGCCCCCGGAGACCCATGCCCGGTTTCCGGACGAAAAGCACGTGCTGGCGAGACCGGGACAGGCCGTCATGTTCGACGGCTGGCTCTTTCACCGCGGAGCCGCCAACCAGTCGGAACGGACCCGCAGGGTCTGTCTCATGTGCTATCAGAACGCCTGGATGAAGTCCCGGGAACCCTTTGACGGCCCCCGTGTAACCGCCCTGCGGGAAAAGGGGACGAACGAACAGAAACTGCTGCTCGGAGCCATTGACCGATGGTAGCGAGGCGTCTATGAGCGAAGCGACCATGATGGATATACACCGGGCCGAATTGCCCATACGCATCGGCATCTCCTCCTGCCTGCTCGGCGAAAGAGTCCGCTATGACGGCGGACACAAGCGGGACGACTACCTGGTGGACGTGGTCGGACGGTACGTGGAGTGGGTCCCGGTCTGCCCGGAGGTGGAAGCGGGCATGGGCACGCCAAGAGAGACCGTGCAATTAACCCAGGTCGACGGCGATATCCGGATGTTGACTAAAGAGGGAGTCGATCACACCGAAATGGTGGACTGGTTCGCCCAACAGCGCGTCCAGTCCCTCGACCGGGCGAAGCTCAGCGGTTACATTCTGAAAAGCCGTTCCCCCTCGTGCGGCATGGAGCGCGTACCGGTCGCGCAGGTCGAGGGCGCCGCCCTCAGGAACGGGCGCGGCGTTTTCGCCCGGAGGTTGATGGAAACCATGCCCCACCTGCCCGTGGAGGAAGAGAGGCGGCTTCACAGTCCCAGGATTCGGGAGAATTTCATCAGCCGGGTTTTCGCCTGTTACCGCTGGCTGCAGCTTGCCGCGACGGGCCTGACGCGGGAATCGCTGATGAGATACCACCGCGCCTACAAGTACCTCCTCATGGCCCACAGCCAGGAAGGCACGCGCCGGCTCGGCCGGCTGCTGGCCAAACCGGAGCGTTACGCCACCACCCACGAACTGGCGGACGCCTACCTGGGCGAATTCACCCGGGTCATGAAGCGGTCCCCCTCCCGAAGGAACCACACCAACGTGCTGCAACACATGGCGGGCTACGTTTCCGACCGGCTCGACCGCAGCACCAGGCGGGAACTGACCCGCATGATCCAGAAGTACCGCGAGGAACTCCTGCCCCTGATCGTCCCCGTCGTCATGCTCCGGCACTACGTCCGGGAATTCGACATCACCGACCTGAAAGACCAGACCTACCTCCATCCCTTTCCCGGCGAACTGATGCTGCTCAACCAGTTGTAGAGACCGGTCCTGGACACCGGCTTTGACAGACAAACTCCTTGACCGGACTCCCCGTGTCCATTTTCATAGGTTGATTGTTTTCAAACTCATATGATGGTCGTTTCCCGAGTCCAATTCTTGCCGGGAAATCCAGCGAAGGCCGCCGAACATGCCGCAGAAACCGTCACCTATTCAGCTTACCGCCGCGAAGATTGCGCAGTTTCACGCGGATGGATTCCTCGTAGTCCCGGACCTGCTGACAGGGGAAGAGGTGGACGCGTTTCTGCGACACGAGGCCGATCCCGAATCGGCTTCCCTGAAGCAGGGGCTGCGCACCCACCTGTCGGACCCGTGCTGGCGCCAACTCGCCATCCATCCCAACATCGCCGGAGTCGCCGGCCAGATCCTGGGCGGGCGGCCTCGCATCGTGCAGACCATGTACATGTCCAAGCAGCCGGCCGGACCGGACGAGGAACTGGGCGATGCGGGCATCTCGCTGCACCAGGACTCTCACTACCTGCCCAACGAGCCCGATACGCTGATGGCCTGCTGGATCGCCCTGAGCGATACCGATCCGGAAAACGGCGGGCTGTGCGTGGCGCCGGGCAGCCACAAAGACGCCCTGCGGGACACGACCCTGAACACCAATCCCGAACACGTAAGCTGGGAGAGTGAATATGGCATGCGGTCGCCGGACGGCCGCGAATGGACCGAGAAACTCTACTCCTTCGACGTGGTGGGCATCGGTGAAGAAGACCTCGTCCGGTTGACGGTACCTTGCGGCGGCGGCGTGTTCTTCACCAGCAGGACGGTGCACGGTTCCTTTGCAAACCGGTCCCGTACCCGGCCACGACTAGCCTTTGCCGTGCACTATGTGAAGGAAGGAACCTGGGTGTTCCGGACCGACGTGCAGGACACGACGCCGGTGCATGATCTCCAGGGAAATCAACCCGGAAATCATTAAGGAAATCACATGGAGAGACTCAACGTTATCCTGTTGCCCCTGCAACGCATGTACACCCCCTGGTGTGAAAACATAAAGGCGGCCATCGGCGACCGGCACGTCCTGAAGGAACTCGATGACGACCAGCCCCTGGCGCCTCAGTTCGCCGGCATGGACGTGGTGATCGACCAGGGCGGAAGCCGGGGCACGCGGGAAATGATGGACGCCGCGACCGACTGCAGGCTGTGGCAGATCGTGGGCACGGGCTTCGAACACTTCGACCTGGCCTATATCAAGACGAAGGGCATCCCGACGGCCAATACGCCCGGGCTCTTCAGCGACGTCGCCCTGGCCGAAACGGCCATGATGTTCATCATCATGCTGACCAGAAGGTATAAAGAGGCGGTGGAATACTTCCGTGATGGACAGCTCTACGGTCCCCTCGGATACGAGCTGGAAAACCAGACGCTTGGCATCATCGGATTCGGCGCGAGCGGCCAGGCGCTGGCCCGGCGGGCGAAGCCCTTCGGCATGCGGATCATGGGTATCGACGTACGCGCGATAGATTCTTCCGTGCTCGACGACATTCAACCGGACTTCATGGGCACGCCGGACGACCTCGACCGGGTCGTGGCGGAGAGCGACTTCCTTTCTTTGCACCTGCATCTGAACGACGAAACCCGCCATGTCATCGATACCCGGCGGCTCGGACTCATGAAACCGACGGCGAGCATTGTCAACGTGGCGCGGGGCGCCCTCGTGGACGAGGCGGCCCTTTACGAGGCGCTTGAAGCGGGGAAGATCGGAGGCGCCGGGCTCGACGTGTTCGCCCAGGAGCCATCGGATCCAGCGCTTCCCGTCTACCGGTTGCCCAACGTGGTGACCACGCCGCACATCGCCGGCGTGACGGACGGTACCGCCCGGCGGCGGGCCGCCGCGGCCGCGGAGAACACGGACCGGGTCGCCCGGGACCAGGAACCCCTGTTCCGGATCGACCTGTGACCACCCATGCGGCCTCTCCCGTCCTCTCGCCCCCCATGGATAAACTGACCACCGCCGAAGCGATCGTCCGGACCCTGGTTTCTCACGGTGTAGATACGGTTTTCGGCCTGCCGGGCGTACAGAACGACGCGCTGTACAACGCGTTTTACGACCACCGTGACCGTATCCGGGTCATCCACACCCGCCATGAACAGGGCGCGGCCTACATGGCCCTCGGGTACGCCCTTTCGACGGACGGCCCCGGCGTTTACAACGTGGTCCCCGGACCAGGTTTCCTCAACAGCACCGGCGCCCTGTGCACAGCCTACGCGACCAACGCGAAGGTCCTGTGCCTGACTGGCGAGATACCCTCCAGGTTTATCGGCCGGGGAATCGGCCAGTTGCACGAAATAAACGACCAACTGGGGGTGCTTCGTTCCCTGACCAAGTGGTCCGCCCGCATCACGGGGCCTTCCGAAGCGCCAGCCAGGACGGCCGAGGCGATCCGGCGACTGAATTCCGGCCGGCCCCGCCCAGTGGGCCTGGAATGCCCCTGGGACGTGCTGGCGACCGAAGGAACCGTGGAACGGATTCCAGGGCCTCTGCCCATATCCCCCGCCCCGGTGGATACCGACGCGCTGGAAGAAGCCGCGCGCATCCTAGGCAGGGCCGATAACCCCATGATATTCGTCGGCCGCGGGGCCATGAACGTTTCCGAAGAGGTCCGTCAGCTCGCCGAACTGCTCCAGGCGCCGGTCATCGGCTACCGAACGGGCCGGGGGGTGCTGGACAGCCGGCATTACCTCAGTCACACCAACCCGACGGGCCACAGGCTCTGGCCGAAGGTGGATGTCGCGCTGGCCGTGGGCTCCCGCCTCGAGATACCCCAGCTCAACTGGGGCGTGGACGAGAACCTGGCTATTATCCGCATCGACGTGGATCCGGCGGCCCACCACAGGATCGCCATGCCGGACCTGCCCATCACGGCGCGGACCGAAGACGCCATGCCCCTCCTGGTGCCCCTGGTCGAAAAACACAACCGCCCCCGTACTTCCCGAAAGGCCGAAATGCTGGCGCAGAAAAAAGAAACAACGGCCATGCTCCAGTCTCTTGGACCCCAGATCTCCTTTCTCCGGGTCATCCGCGAAGAACTGGGCGAGGACGGCATCTTCGTGGAGGAACTCACCCAGGTCGGTTATGCCAGCCGGCAGGTGATGCCGGTGTATAAACCGTATACGTTCATTTCCACCGGTTACCAGGGCACCCTGGGATGGGGATTTCCCACGGCGCTGGGCGTCAAGGTGGCCCACCCGGACAAGCCGGTCCTCTCGATCGCCGGCGACGGGGGGTTCATGTTCGCCGTGCAGGAACTGGCTACCGCCGTGCAGCACGGCATCGGCCTGGTCACGCTCCTGTTTAACGACAATGCCTACGGCAACGTCAAACGGATGCAGCAGGCCCTTTACGGCAACCGGGTCATCGCTTCCGACCTGCAGAACCCCGATTTCGTCAAGCTGGCCGAATCGTTCGGTGCCCGGGGGCTGCGGGCGCACACGCCCGGCGAACTGCGCGAGGCGATTCGCGAGGGGTTCGCCGAAGACGGTCCCACCCTGGTGGAGATACCCGTGGGCGAAATGCCGGACGCGGACCGTTTCAAGAGAGGCCCCAGGGTGAGAGGAGCGGACCCGGGCAGGTAGTGCACACCGGACCGGCTAAGATTCTGACATGTTCCTGATTCCCGAAGACAGCGAGCTGTTCCAGACGCTCCGGCGCCTGGTGGACACCAGGAAGATGGTTTTCCTGGCCGGTCTGCCGGGTACGGGGAAGAGCCTGCTGCTGCAACAACTGGCCATCCTGGCAAGCGGTCATGGCAGGACGCCGCACCTCCTACAGTGGGATGTCTGCCGGCTGCCGTTCTTGACAAATGCCCGCGTGATGGAACAATATCACGAAAGGGACGGGATTACCCATGCCGGCGTTCGTAAGGCGGTCGGCATGTGGGCCAGGCTCGCGGTCGGGAACTGGGCGGAGAGGCACCGCGGCGACCGGGATATCCTCATCGGTGAAACCCCGCTCATCGGCAACCGCCTGGTCGAACTGGTGCGGGTGGAGTCGGATCCGGTCGAAGCCCTGCTCGTGGACGAAACATCGACATACTTTGGCATCCCCACACCCTCGCAGCAGGTAAGGCAGCTCATTGAAGCACAACGAAAAGAGCGAAGCAACAGCCCCCTGCACGAGCGGGAGAAGGGGGACGCCCAGCCCGGCATCATGTACGCGTTGTGGGAAGACCTGTGCGCGGTGGCCCTGCGATTCGGGCTGATCGACGGGGAAGAAATGGGAGGCAGGACGTGCGAATACGACCCCGACCTGTATTGCGATACCTATTCCGTCCTGCTCAAGCGCCGGCCCTCGGGCCGTATTGACCTGGATCTACCCCTTTCCACGGAGGGCCGGTCCGTTTACGACCTTTCCGCCGGTCAAAGGGATCTCGTTCCATCCGAATCGGAAGTGGAAGCCGCGATCCAGGCCATGGAAGACCGTTATGGCCGTTCCGGGGAACTGGAACGCAGCGTGGACCAGTGGTATGAAGTGTAACGGAGAGATGCTATGAAAACAGCGCGGTTCGCCTGCAACGGCCAGGTCCTGGAGGCCGTCTACGAAAACGGACAGCTCCTGGTCGGAACGGTCGCCTACGATCCGGAGGACGTCATGTTCCTGCCCCCCGTGCCTCACACCAGCAAGGCCATCGGGGTCGCGCTGGGGTACACGGAGCACGCGAAAGAACTGAACCTGGATCTGCCCGAAGAACCCATCCTGTTCAACAAGATGCCCCAGACCTTCATCGGACACGGGGCGAAGATCGTCGTTCCCCCGGAATTCGATTACCTGCACTACGAATGCGAACTGGTCGCCGTGATCGGCCGGCCGGCGCGCAAGGTAAAGGCCGAAAACGCGCTGGACTACGTGGGAGGCTACACCATCGGCAACGACCTGACGATCCGGGACTTCGTGAGCAACTATTTCCGGCCGCCGATCAAGGCGAAGGGGTTCGACACCTTCGGGCCCCTCGGACCCTTTCTGACCACGGCGGACGAAATCGATCCGACGGACGTGCATCTGCGCACCTATGTCAACGGAGAGCTCCGCCAGGAGGGCTGGTCCGGCAACCTGCGCCACAGCGTCGCCGAGCTCATCGAGTACATTACCGACTACATGACCCTGAATCCCGGCGACATGGTCTGGTCGGGCACGCCCGAGGGTATTTCCCACATCCACGCGGGAGACCGGCTCCGGTTGGAAGTGGACGGACTGGGCGCACTGGAAAACGACGTGGTATCCAAGCTCAAGGAGCATGCATCATAGCCATCCGGGAACATCCGAACCAGACGCGAGCGGAGCAGCACATCGCCCGGTTCCGCGAACGGGGCATCGGCCATCTCATCGGCGGTTCGTCCGTACAGTCCGCCAGCGGCGACACCTTCGAGAATGCCACCCCCATCGACAATTCCGTGCTCTGCACCGTCGCGAACGGCGGGACGGAAGAGATCGAAGGGGCGGCCGGCGCGGCGGCTGCTGCGTTTAAGGACTGGCGGGATACTGGCGGAGCCGAGAGAAAGCGGTTGCTGCACCGGGTTGCCGACCTGATCGAGGAAAACGGCGAAGAGATCGCCCTGCTGGAAACCTGCGATACGGGTCAGCCCATCCGTTTCATGTCCAAGGCCGCGGTACGGGCCGCCGAAAACTTCCGGTTCTTCGCGGACCGCGCCGAAAGCGCCCGCGACGGCCTTGCGCTGCCGACAACAGGACACCTGAACTACACCCTTCGGCAACCCATCGGACCGGTGGGCATCATCACGCCCTGGAATACCCCCTTCATGCTCAGTACCTGGAAAATGGCGCCCGCGCTCGCGGCCGGCTGCACGGTGGTGCACAAACCCGCGGAATGGAGCCCGGTCACGGCCATGCGGCTTGCCGAACTGGTACACGAAGCGGGCGTGCCGCCGGGCGTGGTCAACGTGGTCAACGGCATCGGCGAAACCACGGGGCGGGCCCTCACCGAACACCGGGCCATCAAGGCCATCGGCTTCGTGGGAGACACGCGGACGGGCCGGGCCATCATGCGCCAGGGTGCGGAAACCCTCAAACGGGTGCACTTCGAACTGGGCGGTAAAAACCCGGTCGTCGTATTCGCCGACGCGGACCTGGACCGGGCCCTGGACGCCGCCGTGTTCATGATCTACAGCCTCAACGGAGAGCGATGCACGTCGAGCAGCCGCCTGCTGGTGGAACGGAGTATCTATGACGCCTTTGTAGACCGGCTCGCCGAACGCGTGAAGCGCATCCGACTGGGCAACCCCTTCGATCCGGCTACGGAACTGGGCCCACTGATCCATCCCCGGCATCTCGAGAAGGTCCTGGGCTACGTGTCCGCGGGGCGGGAGGAAGGCGCCACGCTGGTAGCCGGCGGCGCTTGTCCGGATGAGGCCCGGTCCGGGAACTACTTCGAGGCCACGCTTTTCGGCGACGCCGACCGGTCCATGCGCATCGCCCGGGAAGAGGTTTTCGGCCCGTTTCTGACCGCCATACCCTTCGAAACGGAAGAAGAAGCGCTGGACGTCGCCAACGACGTCGATTACGGCCTGGCCGCTTACCTGTGGACGAGGGACATCACCCGCGCCCACTCCTTCGCCCAGCGGCTCGAAGCCGGCATGGTCTGGGTGAACTCCGAGAACGTGCGCCATCTTCCGACGCCCTTCGGCGGTATGAAGTCGAGCGGTATCGGCCGGGACGGGGGCGACTACAGTTTCGATTTCTACATGGAAACGAAAAACATCGACATCGCCCTTGAACACCACGCGGTGCCGAAACTGGGTAAATGAGAGGACGAACCCGTGCCCCTGCCGAATGCGAACCCTTCCCCGCCGTTCAACATCGTCCGAAGCAGCCACGCGGAGTGGGGCGTAACGGACCTGGACTACGCCCGGGACTTCTACGTCAACTTGCTGGGGTACGTCTGCGAGGATGATTCAGGCGACACGATCTACCTTCGCGGGATGGAGGAACGTAACCATCATTCGCTGATCCTTACCCGGGCCGACGAACCAGTCGTGTACCGCATCGCGTTCAAGGTTGCCGGCGATTCCGACCTGGACCGGGCCGCGGCATTCTACGATTCGGCCGGATGCCGGACCGCCTTCGTAGACCGACACGCCCAGGGCCGTACGCTGCACGTGGAAGATCCCTTCGGCATCCCGCTGGAGTTCTACCACGAGATGGAACGCCGGGAGCTGTTGCTGCAGCAGTACCACCGGTACCGGGGCGCCCACATCCAGCGCATCGACCATTTCAACCTGTTCTCAAACGACGTCAACGGGATGACGGCCTTCTACGTCGAATCCCTGGGTTTCCGGCCGACGGAAGTGACCGTGGCCGACATCGGGGACGAGGATTCGGACCTGTGGGCCACCTGGCTGCACCGCCGGGGCGGCGTCCACGATATCGCCTTTACGAACGGTCTTGGACCGCGCCTGCACCACATCGGCGTCTATGTTCCCACGGCCATGGACATCATCCACTTCTGCGACCGCCTGGCCAGTTCGGAGCACCGCGACGCCTTTGAACGGGGACCGGGGCGCCACGGCATTTCAAACGCCTTCTTCCTCTACCTGCTAGACCGGGACGGCCACCGGATCGAGTTATTCACGGGAGACTACGTCACCGTAGACCCGGATCATCCTACGCGGAAATGGGACCTGAAGGACACCCGGCGGCAGACCCTGTGGGGACAGGCCGCCCCCCGTTCCTGGTTCGAGCACGGCACGTTGTTCGAAGGAGTCGATCCCGTCCCTTCGCCCCTGGCCGCCGCGCCGGTCATAGCGCCCGAGTAGGCCGGTCGCGGGCACGTGAAGAAACCTGGAACCACCCGTCTTGAGTCCAACTTCAAGTACTGGTCAGGATACCCGTTGACGAACGATGGTTACGCTGTACTTTCAAGTAGGTATCCCTCAGCGTAAATCGAAGTGTAGCGTGTGAAATCGCATCGCATGCGTTGTTTCAACCGGCCCGTCGTGAACAACGCTCACCCCGCGATGTATATCCAGACTACATACGTACAGGAGTCGACATGTCACTAAACCCGGAAAACAGGTTCGATGATTTTGAGACACCACCCGGGCAGCCGAAACTGCTTCGGGCGCTGAGCGCAAATACCGGTACGGCGCTGATCATAGGGGCGATCATCGGATCGGGCATCTTCATGGTGCCCAGTTCGGTGGCGTCCCAGGTCGGTTCTCCATCCCTCAGTCTCCTGGTGTGGATCTTGGGTGGTATCCTCACGCTTGCTGGAGCACTCTGTTACGCCGAACTCGGCGCAGCCATACCGCGGAGCGGGGGCACCTACGCCTTCCTGAGACGGGCCTACAACACGGATCTGATCGCCTTTCTCTTCGGCTGGGCCTTTCTCTTTATCATCATAACCGGCGCCATGGGAGCGGTTGCTACCGTCTTCGCCCGGTACGCTGGCGGACTCTTCGCGATCGAAGACCCGTGGACCGAACGCTGGTTGGCCGTGGCTTGCATCCTCTTCCTGACCGGGGTAAACTGCCTGGGTGTTAAGGTTGGCGGAGGGCTGCAGAACGTCTTCGCCTTCATCAAGGTCGGCGCCGTCCTTGGCGTTATCGTGCTGGGGTTCACCCTCGGATCGGGATCGGATGTCTCGTGGGCGCCGTTGGTGCAGGAAAAGACGGGAATTTCCCTGATGGGAGGTCTGAGCCTGGCCATACTGGGTGTCCTGTTCGCCTACAATGGATGGTTTTTTGTCACCTTTGTAGCCAGCGAGATTAAAAACCCGGAACGGAGTATTCCCCGGTCCATACTCACCGGACTCGCCATTGTGGCCACGGTCTACATCCTGGCCAACATCGTATACCTGACGGTCCTGTCCTTCGAGGAACTCCAGACCTCTCGCCGCGTGGCCGCCGATACCCTCCAGGTCCTGGTCGGACCTACCGGCGCGATGGTCATTTCGGCTGCGATCATGCTGACAACCTTCGGCACGGTCAATGCTCAGCTGATGGTAGCGCCCAGGGTCTACCACGCCATGGCCAACCACGGCATCTTCTTCAGGGCGTGCCAGTACGTACATCCCCGCTTCCGCACACCCGTTGTTTCCATTGTGCTGCAGGGGATCTGGGCGTCGGTTTTCGCGTTAACCGGAACCTTCGTCCAGATTGTCAGCTTTGCAATGTTCTACACCTACGTATTTCTCACCCTGGCCGTGATCGGCCTCATCATACTACGCAAGAAGGAACCGGATCTTCCCCGTCCCTACCGCACCTGGGGGTATCCCGTGACTCCAATCCTGTTCCTCCTGATTTCCGGCGGTGTCCTGGTCAATACCTTCATCACCGACTACACGCGACCCCTGTTAGGACTCCTGATCCTGGCCGTGGGACTGCCCTTCTACTTCTACTGGAAAAAACGGCAGGGATCCGCCATATCAGCGGTGGAATGAGACGGAACTATGCACCGACCGAACATCATCTACATCCTTTCCGATGAACACGCCGGCACGGCCATGGGTCACGCCGGCGATCCCAATGTGCGCACGCCCAACATGGACCGCATGGCCGTGGAGGGCGTACGCTTCGATCGGGCCTATGCCAACTGTCCGGTGTGCACCCCATCCCGGGGCACCATATTCTCGGGGCGCCATGCCCATGCCGGACCCGTGCAGGGGTTCCACGACGTATACAAGCCCGCGGCGCCGAGCACCGCCACCGTGCTGCGCGAAGCCGGTTACCATACCGCCTATTTCGGAAAGTGGCACTGCGGGACGGTCCGCGACCAGATCCCTCCGGAGGTTCGGCGCGACCCGGGATACTACGACCTGGAGGCGGCGGCGCGCACGCCCGAGTTCCATCGGGCCGGGTTCCAGGACTGGTTCGGGTTCGAAATGAACAACGCCCCGTTCAAGGGCTTTTACTACCAGGGAAACGACGTCGATCCGACCCGGTTGGGGGGCTACCAGACCGACGCGTTGACCAACCTGGCCATCGAGTACCTGCAGGGCTACGACGGGGATCGGCCGCTCTTTCTCGTCCTCAGCGTGGAGCCGCCCCACTGGCCAATCAAGGCACCGGATCCTTACAAGCGGTTCGACCCAGATTCGATAAAGACGCGGCCCAATTTCGGCGACAAGCCTGACCTCCGAGAGGGTCTGGCGGGATACTACGCCATGATCGAGAACCTGGACTGGAACATCGGCAGATTGCTTCATGTGATCGGGAATGCCGAAGGATTCAGGGAAAACACGGTTACGGTCTACTTTTCGGACCATGGCGACTTCATGGGGAGCCACAACCAGATCGAGGACAAGGGCCATCCCCACGAAGAGTCCGTCCGGGTACCCGCGATCTTTCACGGTCCCGGGATCCTCCAGTCCCAGGACGCGCGAATGGACCTGTTCAGCCTAGTGGACATGGCGCCTACGACCCTGGGCCTGGCGGGCGTGCCCGTGCCGGCGCACATGCAGGGCACCGATTTCTCTCCGGCCTGCCGGGACGAAGTCTTCGAGGGTCCCATTGAAGTCCTGCTCGAGATGGTGGGCAGCCCACGGGTTCATTTCGACTATGCCGACTGGCGCGGACTGGTCACGGACAGGTGGAAGTACGCCTTCTACGAGACCGGCCACGAACTGCTCTTCGACCTGTGGGAGGATCCTTACGAGTTGAAGAACCTGTCGCACTCGAACACGGTGATGGCCGCGGATATGCGGGCCCGCCTGCTGGAACTGCTGGAGGCCGCGCGGGAACCCTATTTCGACGTGATCATGGGTCACGGCGTGCGCCCCGACGGTCCCGCCCTGAACATATCCCGGCGCAGGCGTGACGGCATCGCGCCTTCGTGGGACGACCTGATACGCAACGTCTGATGTCTTTGACCATTAAGACCACGGGGGAAGCCATGCTGGAACAGTTTCAACGTGACGGATACGTCCTTGTTCCCGACGTCTATACCGCGGAAGAAATGGACGCGGCGCTGGACGCCATGGAACGTAATTTCTATGGCAAACCCTACGCGTCCTGGCTCAACGACTACAACGAAGGCAGGATCGGTTCCGTGGGCGATGGATTCACCACGAAGCAGGACGAGGTGATCGGACGATCCCAGTTCCCCGTCGGCGACCCGGCCCTGGACCGGCTCATGGAGAACGACAACTATCTGGATCTCTTCGAACTGTTCCTGGGCGACCGGGCGAGTTACTGCAACGCCCATCTCTTCATGCGGACGGGTCCGGTGGACAAGCGGTACCCCGACCAGGCCTGGAGCGGTTATCACATCGACCACAACACCAACTGCGTCCTTCCGCCTTCCGCGGAAGCGGACAGGTTTTCCTATATCAACTCCGGCGTGTACCTCCACGACGTCACCGAGGAAGGCGCCCCCATGCTGCTCGTTCCCGGTTCGCACGCGCGGGCTGCCGATGTATTTGCTAAAGGGTACGCAACGGACAACATGGCCGGGGCCAGCCAGGTCCGGGACATTCGCAAGGCAGGCCTGAAAGATCCTGTGCCCGCCGTGGGTTCCCGCGGAAGCGCGCTGTTCTATTCTTCCTACCTGCTCCATTCGGCGCAGCCCTTTCAAAATACGAAAAAGCAACGGGCGTTCTGGACCCTCTCCATGTGCCGGAGGGATGCGGACCGGTGGACCCGTTTCTCGAATCCCTTCATCTACGGCGAGCGGGAATTCATGCTGCCCTTCATCACGCAAACGACACCGCGCATCCGGTCCCTATTCGGATGGCCCGAGCCCGGACACCCGTACTACACCGAGCAGACCATGGACCTTCTATCCCACGCTTTTCCCGGCCTCGACCTGGTCCCCTACCGCGAAAGGGTGTGCTGATCGTCGACACAACGCATGGTTTTGCGAGGTGTTGACACGCCCCGGTGATTCGGTCTTGCGCGCCTTAAAAAAATCTCGTCTTCAGCATCAAAAACGGCCCGGCAATAATCTTGACAAAAACTCGCGCAATCCGTTATCCTGATTCTGCATAAACTGATCCTATTCTGGTTTCTAAAACATGCCACCGGCGGGCATATCGGGTAAGCAATTTCGATGACCCGCGGTACGAATAGCCTTCCATAAACCATGTGCGATTACACCGGACCCAATCCGATTCCCAAGATCGATATCCATACCCATATCCTTCCGGAAAACTGGCCCGATCTGCACAAGAGGTACGGATACGGCGGATTCGTCGAACTGGATCATTACAGGCCGGGATGCGCCCGCATGTTGATCGACGGCAGGCAGTTTCGCGAGATCCAGGCCAACTCCTGGGATCCGCCAACCCGGCTCGGAGAATGCGACACCGCCGGCGTGCAAGTCCAGGTCCTGTCCACCGTCCCGGTCATGTTCAGCTACTGGGCGCAGCCGGCGGACGCGCTGGACCTGTCCCGCATGCTCAACGACCACATCGCCGAGGTGATCCGCACCTGGCCGAGGCGGTTCATCGGCCTGGGAACGGTACCGATGCAGGCCCCCGACCTGGCTATCCGGGAGATGGAGCGATGCGTCCGGGAACTGGGTCTGGCCGGCATCGAGATCGGGACACACATCAACGGGAACAACCTGAGCGAGCCGCACCTGTTTCCAGTGTTCGAAGCGGCAGCGGAGCTGGGCGCGGCGGTCTTCATCCATCCCTGGGACATCATGGGGCAGGAGACCATGGAAAAGTACTGGTTGCCCTGGCTGGTGGGCATGCCCGCCGAGACCTCCCGGGCGATTTGCTCGATGATCTTCGGGGGTGTTTTCGAGCGCCTGCCTTCGCTTCGCGTGGCCTTTGCCCACGGCGGGGGTTCCTTTCCGGCGACCATCGGGCGTATCGACTATGGCTTCGAGATCCGCCCCGACCTGTGCGCGGTGGACAACAACGTCAAGCCCAGCGACTACCTGGGCAGGTTTTACCTGGATTCCCTCGTCCACGACAGCCGCATACTGGACTACCTCATCCACCTGATCGGCGCGGACCATATCGCCCTGGGGTCGGACTACCCCTTTCCCCTGGGCGAATCGGTGCCTGGCAGGATGATCGAATCCATGAGTCACCTGGACATGGACGTCAAATCCCGGTTGCTGTACCGCTCCGCCCTCGACTGGCTGGATCTGGCAGAAGACCTGTTTTTCGGAGGGACCGGCGACAGGAGGCCGGACGTAAGCGCCAAATCTGACGCGAAAAGCAAATCCGCTGATCATTAGGCCGCCACTGGTAACGGGACCGTTCCGCCCCATGGATACTCGACTCGATCTCCGATTGAACGCAGCCGGGATGGACGCCGAAGACGAACTTTCGGCGTATCGAAACCGCTTTCACATACCCCTGAGCGACAGCGGGCAAGATACCATCTATCTCGTCGGCCATTCGCTGGGCCTCCAGCCGAAGTCCGCCCGGGAATACGTAAACCGTGAACTCGATGACTGGCGTACGCTGGGGGTTGAGGGACATTTCGAGGGCGATACCCCGTGGATGCCCTACCACGAAGCGTTGACGGACCCGTTGGCCCGTCTCGCGGGCGCCCTGCCCGGCGAAGTCGTGGCCATGAATACCCTCACGGTGAACCTGCACCTGATGATGGTCTCCTTCTACCGTCCCACGCCGGAGAGAAACCGGATTCTCATCGAAGGCTCGGCCTTCCCTTCCGACCGGTACGCCGTCGCTTCCCAGGTAGCCTGGCACGGCTATGGTCCCGAAGAAAGCGTGATCGAACTCAGGCCCCGGGAGGGGGAAGACACCATCCGTACCGGGGACATCGAGGACCTGCTCGAGCAAGAGGGCGACACCATTGCCCTGGTTCTCCTGGGCGGAGTGAACTACCTGACCGGCCAGGCTTTCGACATGGAACGGATCACCAGGGCGGGCCATCGGCAGGGGTGCGTGGTGGGATTCGACCTCGCCCACGCCATGGGCAACCTGGTCCTTCGTCTGCACGACTGGAACGTCGACTTCGCCGCGTGGTGTTCCTACAAGTACCTGAACGGCGGACCCGGGTGCGTCGGCGGGTGCTTCGTCCACGAAAAGCATGGCCGAAAAGACGACATGCCCCGTTTCGCTGGATGGTGGGGACACGACAAATCCACCCGGTTTCGGATGCCGTCCGGATTCGAGGCGATCCCGGGCGCGGAAGGGTGGCAACTCAGCAATCCGCCCATCCTCCCGCTGGCGGCCCTGCGCGCGTCGCTGGAACTGTTCGACGAGGCGGGCATCGTCCGGTTGAGAGCGAAAAGCGAACGGTTGACAGGGTACCTGGTACACCTGCTCACGACCCGCTTTCCCGATGAGTTGTCCATCATCTCGCCGGCGGATCCGGAGCAGCGGGGATGCCAGCTTTCGCTCAGGACGGGACCGGAAGGGCGCCGCATGCACAAGCACCTTTCGGAGAACGGCATCCAATGCGACTGGCGGGAACCCGACGTGATACGCGTTGCGCCCGCACCGCTTTACAATTCGTTTACGGATATCCATCGTTTCGTAGAGGTCATGGAGGAAGGGATGGATACGGCCGGTTGACCGGCGGACCATCCCGTACCCCTTGAAAACGCCAATGGCTGGCTTCAGAGAAACCATTACCCTGGTGGGCGGCGGTCTTGCCGGGTCGTTGCTGGCGATCTTCCTCGCCAGGCGGGGGTTCAGGGTCGAAGTGTACGAAAAGCGGCCCGATATCCGTCGTGAATCCACCGGCGCGGGCCAAGCCGGCCGGTCGATCAACCTGGCCATGTCCATCCGGGGCATCCACGCCCTGGACCAGGTCGGACTCCAGGATGAAATCCTCGAAATGGCCATCCCCATGGCGGGACGGATGATCCATCCCCTGGAAGGAGACCTCGGCTTTCAACCTTACGGCCAGAAAGACGAAGAGGTCATCTATTCCGTCTCCCGCGGAGAATTGAACCGGACCCTGATGAACGCCGCGGAGCGGGAGGACGGTGTAAGGTTTCATTTCAACGCCCGGTGTACCGGGTTGGAATTCCGTACCGGCGTACTGTACATCCGGGATGACGCGACCAATCACGTGCATTCCCTGAGGCCCAAAAGGATCATCGGCGTCGACGGCTCCGCTTCGGCCATTCGAACCGCCATGATGAACGTCGGGCGATTCGACCTCTCCCAGCAGTACCTGACCCACGGTTACAAGGAACTGACCATTCCGTCCGGACCGAACGGATCGTACCGGATGCCGCCCAACGCTTTGCATATCTGGCCCCGGGGACTGTATATGCTTATCGCCCTGCCCAACCTGGACGGCAGCTTTACGTGTACCCTGTTCTTTCCCCACGAAGGAGAATACAGCTTCGACACCCTGGTAACCCCGGAGAAGGTACGGGGTTTTTTCTCGCAACAGTTCCCCGACGCGGCGGCATTGATGCCAGATCTTACCACGCTGTTCCGCGACAACCCCACGGGATCGCTGGTCACGCTGAAGTGTTATCCCTGGCATTACGAGGACAAGGTCCAGCTGCTCGGCGACGCCGCCCACGCCATCGTGCCCTTCTTCGGCCAGGGCATGAACAGCGCCTTCGAGGACTGTACCATCCTCGACGAGTGTATCGAAACCTGCTGGCCCGACTGGGCGCGTGTTTTCGAATCCTTCGGGCGGCGCAGAAAGGAAAACACGGATGCCATTGCCGACATGGCGCTCGCCAATTACGTGGAGATGCGCGACCTCGTGAACGATCCCGTCTTTCAGTTCAAGCGGAAGGTGGGATTCCTGCTGGAGCGGCGGTTTCCCGACCTGTTCATCCCGCGGTACTCCATGGTGTCGTTCCACCGGGTGCCCTACACCGAGGCCCTGCAACGGGGAGAAATCCAGGATGGAATCCTCCGGGACCTGTGCGCGTCGGTTTCCTCCGAGGACCAGGTGGACTGGACCCGTGCCGACCGCCTGGTGAAGGAGCGCCTCGGCACCTGCTGACCGGAAGTGATCCGGAACACCGGATGACGGCCGGGATGGACAAGCTTGCGCCGGCTTGACAGGGTATGGGGTTAAGTCTACATTACAATTACCTTACGCGGCGCTACAGACCACACGCTTCCACTTCTACAAGTCCGGCGATTTTCTTTGCAAAATGCATGTACTTAATTACATCGACGGCGATCTGCGTGAACCAGTCGGCGGCGATTACCTGGACAATCTCGATCCCGCCACGGCCACCGTGCTGGGCAGGATACCCGATTCCGACGGGCGGGACGTTGACGAAGCGGTAACCGCGGCGGAAAAGGCCTTCCCCGCGTGGTCGTCCCTGTCCGTCCAGGAGCGATCAAGTTATCTGCTCCGCGTCGCCGATCTGATCGAAGAAAGACGGGAAGAACTGGCCCGGGCGGAATCGGACGATACGGGTAAACCGGCGACGCTGGCCGAGACGGTGGACATACCCCGCGCCGCGAGCAATTTCCGGTTCTACGCGACGGCCATCGAGCACTTCTCCAGCGAATCCCACGCCATGGGGAAAGCCGCGTTCAACTACACCCTGCGCTCGCCAATCGGCATAGCAGGATGCATATCGCCCTGGAACCTGCCGCTGTACCTGCTGACGTGGAAGATCGCGCCGGCACTGGCCGCCGGCAACTGCGTGATCGGGAAGCCGTCGGAACTCACGCCCACCACCGCGTTCCTGCTGTCCAGGATCTGCATGGAAGCCGGACTGCCCCCCGGCGTGTTGAACATCGTGCACGGCTACGGGCACAGGGCCGGGGCGGCCGTGGCGGAACATCCCCGGATCCCAATCATATCCTTCACCGGTGGAACGGATACGGGCAGGAAAATCGCAGCCGCGGCCGCGCCGCGCTTCAAGCATGTATCCCTCGAACTGGGCGGCAAGAACCCCAATATAATCTTTGCGGACTGCCCCTACGAGGATACGCTGCAGACCGCCCTGCTCTCTTCATTCTCCAACCAGGGCGAGATTTGCCTGTGCGGTCCGAGGATATTCGTCGAACGGCCCCTGTACGAGACTTTTCGAGACGATTTCGTCGAGCGTACAAGGAAACTGACCGTCGGCGACCCGAGATCCGCCGGCAACCGTCTCGGCGCCGTGGTGTCCGAGGCGCATATGGACAAGATCCTGTCCTACATCGCACTGGCCAGGGACGAAGGAGGGAGGATCCTCTGCGGCGGTCACCAGGTGCGGGAAAACGGGCGGTGCCGGGATGGATGGTTCGTGGCACCCACCGTGATCGAAGGCCTGCCGCCGGACTGCCGGACCAACCAGGAAGAGATCTTTGGTCCCGTCGTCACTCTCCTGCCCTTCGATTCCGAGGAGGAGGTTGTCGCCCTGGCCAACGGCACGTCATACGGCCTCGCCGCCATGCTGTGGACCGACAACCTGGGACGGGCCCATCGCGTCGCCGAGCGCCTGCATGCCGGTATTATCTGGATCAACTGCTGGATGCTGCGGGACCTGCGCACGCCTTTCGGCGGCATGAAACAGTCAGGGGTGGGACGCGAAGGCGGTTTCGAAGCCCTGCGTTTCTTCACGGAACCCAAGAACGTATGCGTAAAAATGTAGACCCAGGAGACCGCGCTTGAACCAGGATCATCATTCCGAACGCGCCCCCGAACCGGTAGGACCCTATCCCCATGCCCGCCGTGTGGGTAACCTGCTGTTTCTCTCTGGCATCGGACCCCGCAGCAGGGGCAAGCAGGCCATTCCGGGCGTTACCCTCGGTCCGGCTGGCGAAATCGTGTCCTATGATATCGAGGAACAGTGTCACTCGGTCTTCCGGAACGTTCGATACATTCTCGAAGACGCGGGCAGTAACTGGGAGAACCTCGTGGATATCACCGTGTACCTCACCGACATGGAAAAGGACTTCGCGGTGTTCAACCGCATCTACCGCGAGTATTTCACGGACAACCAGCCTTGCCGCACCACCGTCGGCGTTTCGCGGCTGCCCACCAAAATCGCCATTGAACTGAAATGCATCGCCACCATCTGAACAAGGAGGTTCGATCATGCCGGTAACGGCTCCATTCAATTTCAAAGCCTGGATCGACGAACACAGACACCTGCTCAAACCGCCGGTCGGCAACCAGTGTGTATACACGGAAGCGGAGGATTTCATCGTCATGGTCGTCGGGGGACCGAACGCCCGCAAGGATTACCATTACAACGAGGGCGAGGAGTTCTTCTACCAGGTGGAGGGAGATATCGTCCTGAAGATCATCGATGACGGGAAACCGGTGGACATCCCGATACGTGAAGGCGAGATCTTTCTGCTTCCGCCCGGTATGCCCCATTCGCCCCAGAGACCGGCCGATACCGTGGGCCTGGTCATGGAAACCAAGCGTAGAAGCGGAGAAATCGACGGATTCATGTGGTTTTGCGAAAGCTGCGGGGAAAAGCTATACGACGAGCGGTTCGAGCTGGAAGACATCGTCAGCCAGTTGCCCCCCGTCATGAACCGGTTTTTCGGAAGCGAAGAACATCGAACCTGCAAGCTCTGCGGCGCCGTCATGCCGAAACCACAGGGAGGGTGACCCCGGAACCTGGTTGCATCGGAGCCGGAGCCGTTCATTTTCTTCGGGTTTTTCTTTCCTTTTCCGACTGATAGGATGAACAGCATCAAGGTTCGCGTTTCTACGGATTTCGCATTCAGAAGCCTGGTTTTTGCTTGCGCAGGACGGAACCCAGGCACGAAACGCGGTATTTTGACGAATCTCACAACATAAAAAAACCGACAAAAAGTTGACAAATAGCCGGTTTATGCTTATCTTATGTTTAGTGATTCGGAGGTGCTTTCGGAAAGGGGTAGAATATGGTAGTGATTTACCGCGGATTCGAAGGCAACAGGGTGTTCAAGTGGAGCCGTGAGAAAACGGACCGGGTAACCGTGATGTTTCCGGCCAAGCCGTTCTTCAACCGTTGCATCAGCCGGGTGCTAGATGAAACGCGCGCGGGTAAATCCGTCCTTGCCTGGGGAGACCCCGAAGGACTCTCCCGACTGGGTCTTGCCCTGAACGAGCGGCATATACCGACCACCCCGTTCGGCGACGGCATAGTCGGTCGTTAATCCAGCTCCTCTTTTGCCTTTATCCTTCCGGCCGTGTCCGTCAGAATTCAACGCCCAGTTGCACGGTGTAGGTGTCTACGCGCTCACCGGTGCCGTCATTGGCGGTTCCGTAATCCCGGTTGTGTACCCACTCAAAGGTACCAAAGAGCAGTTCCTTCCACAGATCGACTCTGAGCACCGCGACGTATCTTGAAGCGGGTAACTCGAGGCCTACAGCTTCAGCCGTTCCATGGTAACCCAGCGTGACATCCCCCGAACTACCGGCCAGTGCGAAACCATAACTGGTCTCGAACGCCCACGCCGACGGACGGGCTCCCTGGCCGTTGTAAGCCAGCAAGTCCTGCCCGAATCGGTCCAGGGCGATCATGTACTCTCCAGTAACCGATACGTTACCCAGACCCAGTTGAGTGGCGATCGCCCAACCCGGCACCTCTTCTCCTTCATCGATGGTGGGCGATCCGTGACCCGCCTCGACCGGCGATTCGTGTTGTTCGTACAATCCCGCCTGGAAGATGTCGAGCGTGCCCAGGTCATCGATGATAGACAGGTTGAAAGCCAATTCGTTGTCTTCGTTCAGGTTCTTCTTGTAGCCCAACGTGGCACCGAATCCGGTCCGCGGATCGTGCGAGCGCTCGTCTTCTCCATAGTAGCCGTAGACGTTGCCCAGAAACGGACCGAGGGAACCACCCAACAACAGCGATTTCTCTCGTTTCGAGCCGTACTCGAAGGACAGCGGATCAGCGATCGCCCCGGTCTGGAACGGTCCGACGCTCGTTTTGTGCGCCGCGTGGACCTCCGCCAGTTCAAACAGGGTAAAGGGCAGGAACTGGATGCCGCCCTTCAACCACCAGGATCCCCCGGGCGGTCCCACGACGATGGTGGCCATGACGATGCCCAGGTTGTTTCCACCGTCTACTTCCTCTTCATGTTCAAGAAGCCAGATTAACTCGGAGCCGAACCAGTCATGGGGCTCGATTCCGATTCCCAGCTCCAGTTGCTCGGCCGCGGTGGACGTGGAACGCTCTCCCTCGGACGATCGTTCGTGCGATGCCGACAGTTCCACCAGTCCGCCGATTTCAATGAAATCAGGAAGGGACATCTCTTCAGGTTGCCCGGTCGTTTCCTGGGCCGTAGCGGTACCAGTCAGACATACTGACGAAAGCATCGCCGTGATCATGACAACGATTGTAAAAGTTCGTTCCAAGCTTACTGCTCCTTCGCACGTTCTCCTGCTCGTTCAGTGCTCACCTGTCGACCGGTTTTGACTCCATGCCCAGATGGTTGCCACCCGACGGTGTCCGCCACTTTACGGATGCGGCGCCATGAAAACCAACACCACCAGCCGTTCTTCGCCCGTGTTGAGCACGCCGTGGTCCACCCCCGGGGGACACAGCACCGCCGTGCCCGGAACGCCTTCTATCGACTCGTCACCGACCGTGAATACTCCAGCGCCTTCCAGTACGTAGTAGATCTTGTCGTTTTCGGCGTGGCTGTGAGCCTTCTGTTCCTGTCCCGGTTCGAAACAGTAGATATCGCAGAACATGCGTTCCGTATCGAATAGATTGACCTTCTGGAACTTATCGTCCGAAAACTTCTTCCGATTCGGTACGAACGCCACCGGCATGTTAACACGCTCCTTTGTTTTCCATGTATCCTGTGGGGTTGCGGAACCCTGTGCACGAGGACTGCAGAACCTTGCGAGGAAGACAAACAACTTGCGACAAAACTGAATATCGACTTAACTTCAACGCGGGAAACCGATCAAAGTCAGGACGAAATCTATCTGCAGATTTTGCGTATGTCAACGTCAAAGGAAACACACGGAGCCGTCTCGACATCATGATGCACGAAATCGCCGTGGGCCCCCATCGCATTACTTCACTAAGGCCGGGCATGCCGATCCTTACGCTGGCGCCCATGGCCGGTATCAGCAACTGGCCTTTCCGACTGATCTGCGCAAAAATGGGCGCGCGCATGGTCGGGGTGGAGTTCATCAACTGCAACGCCATTCTCCACGAGAATCCCAAGACGCTGCAGATGATGAATTTCTGCGACGCCGATATCTACCGCGATACCGGCATGTCGCTTCTCGCGGCGCAGATCTACGGCAACGACATCGACCGCATGGTGGAAGGCGCGCGGGTCCTGGAGGATCGCGGCGCGCAGATCATGGACATAAATTTCGGGTGTTCCGTGCCCAAGATCCTGCGTTCCGATTCCGGAGCCGCCTTTCTCAAGGACATCGACCGGATGATGAACGCGGTGCGCAGCGTGGCCGACGCGATGTCGATCCCTGTCATCATCAAGACCCGGCTGGGCTGGGACCACAACAACATCAGCATCCTGGAAGTGGTGAAACGCGCAGCGGATTCAGGCGCTCACGCGGTGGCGGTACATGCCCGTACCGTGGCCCAGAAATTCAATGGGACCGCCGACTGGTCATGGATCGCCCGGGCCGTGGAGGTTTCCCCCGTGCCGATCTTCGGAAACGGGGACGTGTTTACCTTCCAGGACGCGGTTCGGATGGTGAAAGAGACTGGCTGCGCCGGCGTGATGATCGCCCGGGCGGCGCGCGACAATCCCTACATATTCTCCGGCGACCTGATGCCGTCGTTTTCAGAACGGGTCGAGCTTGCCCGGGACCACCTGGGCATGATGGTGGAATACAAGGGGGAGAAGGTCGGCGTGATGGAAATGCGCAAGTTTTTCGCATCCTACTTCAAGGGCTTTCCCAACGCGTCCCACCTGAGAACCAGCCTCGTGCAGGTGGACACCATTACGCAGGCCCATCGGATTCTCGACGAGTGGCTGGCTGATTCGGATCGTCATTCGCATGATGCTTGATCACGCGGCCTTCTGAAAAATACACCACGCCTTCGGCGATGTTCGTCGCGTGATCGGCGAGCCGTTCGATGTGGCGGGATATGAAGATCAGTTGCAGGGCCTGGGGTACCGACCTTGAATCCTCCATCATGTAGGTCAGCAGTTCCCTGAGTATCTGGTCCTGAAGGTGATCGACTTCGTCATCCCGCGCGCAGACCTGCAAGGCGAGTTGATCGTCGCCTCGTACGAAGGCGTTCAGACTGTCCTTGACCATGGCCTGGGACAGATCGGCCATTCGTGGAATGTCGATGAGTGGCTTCAACAGGGGCATTCCGACGAGGCGTTTCGTTTTCTTGGCGATGTTGACCGCGATATCCCCCATGCGTTCCAGGTCGATGGTGATCTTCATGCTGGATGCAACGAAGCGAAGATCGCGGGCAATGGGGTGCTGAAGAACCAGTAACCGTACACACTGTTCGTCGATCTCCAGTTCCATGGCATTGATGGGCTGATCACCGAAAATGACCTGGTCGCACAACTCGACATCGCGCTCCATCAGCGCTGTGATCGCCCTGGCGATCTGTTCCTCGACGAGCGCGGCCATGTTCAACAGGGCGGATTTCAGGTTTTCCAGTTGTTGTTGAAGGTGGGTTTCCATCGTCGCCCTTTCAGGTACTATCCGTGCTTTATCCCGCACGGCCCGTGATGTAGTCTTCGGTGCGCCGGTCGCGGGGCGTGGTGAACAGGACGTTGGTCACGCCCGTTTCCACCAGTTCGCCCGTGAGCATGAACCCGGTGTAATCCGACACGCGCGCCGCCTGTTGCATATTGTGTGTCACGATAACAATGGTATAATCATTCTTCAGATCAAGCATTAATTCCTCAATCCTGGTCGTGGCTACCGGATCCAGCGATGAGCACGGTTCATCCATGAGAAGGACTTCCGGTTCGACCGCAATCGCCCGCGCGATGCAGAGACGCTGCTGCTGTCCGGCGGAGAGTCTGAGGGCGCTTTCCTCGAGTTGATCCTGGACTTCGCCCCATAATACGGCTCTGCGCAGACACCGTTCCACGATCTCGTCGAGAAACCCCCCGGACTTTACGCCATGGATGCGAGGACCATAGGCCACGTTTTCGTAGATCGATTTGGGAAATGGGTTCGGCTGCTGGAACACCATGCCCACGCGCCGGCGCAGCTGCGTCACGTCGACGTTCTGACCGTAGATGTCTTCTCCGTTCATACTGATCGTTCCTGTCATTCGGGTATAGGGTATCAGGTCGTTCATGCGGTTCATCAGCCGAAGCAACGTCGTCTTGCCGCAACCCGATGGACCGATATACGCCGTGATGCCGTGACGATCGATTGGCATGGTGACGTGTTGCAGCGCGGGATGGTCTCCATACCAGAATGACACGTCCTCAATCGTGATGACCGGTCGGTCATCCTCGTTTTGCGGCGTGGCAGGCACGATTTCCATCGTCATGCTTAGATACCCCTCTGATGTGCTGAAATCCCTCCGGACGCACGGATCCCGCGCGGGCCGGAAACCCTATACCGCGGCCAGAGAATACCATCTTCTCAGCCGTGCGCGCAGACCTATCGCCGCCGCGTTCAAAGCGACCACGATGACGAGCAGCAACAGGGTGGACGTGTAGGCCATAGGCAGAGAAGCTCCGCCGCCGTCCGGGCGAAATCCGGTGTCGAAGATATGATACCCCAGATGCATGAACTCGCGCTCCAGGTGCACGAAGGGCCAGACGCCATCCACGGGAAGGGCAGGAGCGAAAGCGACGACCCCGGTAATCATCAACGGCGCCACGGTGCCGGCCGCCCGGGCCACGGAGAGTATCAGTCCCGTGAGTATGGACGGCAGCACGATCGGCAGGACAACCCGCCACTGAGTTTCGAACCGCGTGGCTCCCATGGCATGGGACGCTTCCCGGAGATGGACGGGCACGGCGGCCAGGCCTTCTTCCACCGTGACGATGACCACGGGTAGGGTGAGCAACGCCAGGGTCAACGAGCACCATAGTATGCCGCCCCGTCCGAAGGTCGGTACCGACAGTCCCTCGGCGTAGAATACGCGGTCCAGCGTTCCACCCAGATAATACACGAAAAAACCGAGACCGAAAACCCCGAATACGATGGAAGGCACGCCGGCCAGGCTGTTGACGGCGATACGCGCTACACCCTGGAACGGGCCCGGTGTGCCGTATTCCCTCAGGTAAAACGCCGCAAGAACACCGAACGGCATGACGACGACGGACATGATGATGACCATCACCGCGGTGCCGAAGATGGCCGGATAGACTCCGCCCTGCCTGTTTCCGTCCCGCGGAGGCGACCAGAGGTACATCCACGCGCCGGTTGTGTAATGGCGGAACCTGGCCCAGGTAGTCATTGCATTGGGAACGTATATACGCAGGACGTCAGGCAGAGACAGCGTGTACAATCGTCCGTC
Organism: bacterium; assembly: GCA_965262815.1. Lineage (GTDB taxonomy): Bacteria > JAAXHH01 > JAAXHH01 > JAAXHH01 > JAAXHH01 > JAAXHH01. Next base: position 3,124,698 of record OZ253560.1, read on the forward strand.
CGCCGAAGACAGTTCGATGGACAGCGCCCTCTGCCTGCGCAGACGCTCCAGTTCCGGGAACCGCTCCTGGTATACCTCCCACACGGCTTCATGGCCAGTGGCGACGGCCCGGCCATCATCCACGAACGATTCAAGGAAGCCGTAGAAATCTCCGCCATGGACCCGTTCCACGACCACGGCTTCTCGAGGCGCATCCCGTTCGATGACCTGGTCTTCTTCGAACCAGACAAACTCGTCCGGGTAAAGTTCCCTGTTCCCCGGCCTGACCTGGATACGATATGCCGTGGTTCGTACACCGACCTGGTTTGTGTTTCGGACGATTTCACGGGATATTTCCTGGCCCAGGAATACCCTTCCGTCACGCAAAGCATACCGGACCAGGTCCTGGGGCCAGAAAAAACCAAGGCCATGGAAGGCAATCATCAGCATCAGTCCGGCGACCATCAGGAAACCTACGACCAGGGTACCGCCGGACAGCCAGATCAGGGCGTCATCCTTGGTCCATCGTGAATGCATCGATTCTCCTCAAACGTGGGCAGAGGCAGATGACCGCTACGGATGCAGTCTTCTCAGCCTTCGTCGAATCAATTCCGCAACGGTGTTTACCGTAAATGTCGTGATGAGCAGGAGAAACGCGGCGAAAAACAGTACCCGGTATAGACTGTCTCCCCTGATAACGTTCGGCATTTCGAGTGCGACGCTGGCCGACAGGGCCCGGAATCCAGAAAAGACGGACCAGTCCATGGCCGGGACATTGCCCGAAACGAACAGGATGATCATGGTCTCGCCGACCGCCCTGCTGAATCCCAGCAGGACAGCCGAAATGATACCTGAGCCCGCCGCGGGCAGGACGATGCGTACGGCCGTCTGCCAACGTGTGGCCCCCAGGGACATGGAACCTTCCGCAAATGACGGGGGAACGGCGGACAGCGCGTCCTCAGATATCGTAAATATGATCGGGGTTACGGCCAGGCCCATGACCATGCCCACCACGATCGAATTGCGCTCGGCAAAGGTCAGTCCCAGGGACTCTTTTATCCAGGAGCCGTATCCGTCGAGGAGGTAGCGGCCTTCCAGCATGGCCCCGCATTCAAGCGCCAGCCATCCACCGGCCAGGACAGCGGCCAGAAGCACCCAGATTTCCATACCCGGACGGAAGTATGCCTGGAATCGGTCAGGGGCGTGGTGCCTGAGCAGAAGAGCGGCTACCACCGCGATGGAAATGAAGACCGGCGCCAGGAGGAGGGCGGATAGATGAGACGACAGGTAGGGCGCGAGCCAGATGCCGCCGATAAAGCCGAGTACGACGCTGGGAACCGCGGCCATGATTTCCACCAGCGGTTTCAAGCCCTCCTTCAGCACCCGTGGCATGAACTGCGAGGCGTAGAGCGCGGCGAGCACCGAAAGAGGTACCGCGAAGAGCAGGGTGTACAGCGCGCCCTTCAAGGTCCCGAAAATCAACGGTACGATGCTGTATTTCGGTTCGATTCCTTCCGAATAGCCGGAAGCCTGCCACCGGTATTCCTCCTGTTGAGCGTCCTCGTACCACACGGCGCCCAGCAGGCCGCGCCACGTGATTCCGGGGTGTGGATTATCCACCCTCCAGGAGGACACCGTGCCGGTTTTGTCCACGGCAAGGATGCCATCGGCGTCCGGAGTCATGGCAAGCGCTAGAGGATTGGAGATCCCACTGTCCACGATGGTCAGCGTCTCGCCGGTCGTTCCATAGGACATGTGGAGTCCACCTGCCGCATCCGCCGTGACGAAAGACCTGTCGCGGAGCGAAGATGTGAAGGCAGCGACCGGCGCGGAATGGGAGGGGTAGGTATAGATACGTTGCAACTGTTTCGTCCCACCAGCATCGGGAATCAACCGCCACGAATGGACAGCTCCCGAGTCGTCTCCACTGACGAGCGTGCGACCGCCCTTCAGAAAGCCGAGCGTTGTTATGGCCACGCCTTCGCTCACCACGATGACCGGATCCGCAATCTGCCGGCTTTCCGTCTCATCCCACCATACCGAGACGAGGCGGCCATCTGCCGTACCCGCAAACACAGATTCCCCACGCTCATCCATCGCCAGGGACGTGACACGACTGTCGACCGGAAGGCCTATGGATCGTTCTATGATCTCCATACGGGCACCCTGATCCGTGGATTCCGTCGAAATGGACTGGCGAATCAAGCCGACCAGCAGCAATTCATTCCGACTGGCCACAGCCGCACGAAATCCAGCATCCATCGGCGCGTAGGAAATCAGCAGGTCGGATGCACTGTTTGAAAGGTCAACCGGCAGGTCGGCAGCGTGGATAGTCTTCACACCGGCGGCCAGGTTGCCGCCCTCCTCATTCGATGGGATACCAGACCACTCCGCGGTGAACAGGCGTCCATCCGTAAGCGCCAGGAGAAACCGGTTCCCTTCCGCCATCGATACACTTTTCACGCCCGCTCCATCCGGGAATTCGGAGAAAGACAAGGCTGGCGCACTATCGCCTGTGTGTTTTAGCACATAAATTCCGTTTTCAGCGACGATGCAGGTGATTCCATCATCTGACGCCACATCCACGGCCAACGGACTGGCAACTTCGGCAACCTGCCCGTCGAATCGAACGGACGGCGCCTTGAACAAGGGGTAGATGACCCACATGATCACGGCGAAAACGGACAAAATGGTCAGTATAAGGACGATGCCGCCAAACGCGGCGAGTCGACTGAACAGTGAGTCGAGCAGGCGACGCCGGTCAACCTTGCGTCGCCGCCTGAGGACGGACATCGGGGAATCCTGGATACGGGTTATTTCAACAGGGTCATTTTCCTGTTGAATACTTGGGCCGTCCGGCCGTCCGTCGTGGCTTCAAAACGGTAGAAGTATACACCGCTCGAGAGATGCTGCGCATCCCACGTCTCCGAGTAGTACCCGGGCAGCCTGATTTCATTTACGACGGTCGCGACCCGCTGCCCCAGGAGATTATAGACCTCGATCTTGATGTGACTGGTCGATGATACCGCGTAATCGATATTCGTGGTCACATCAAAGGGATTCGGGCTGTTCTGCGACAGGCTGAACGCATCGGGCACCTCTTCGCCGGGTTCCACAGGAGTCGGAGGTTCGGGCGGTGGCGCGGTACCGAAAAAACCCAACTGCGCCAGTGCGGACCAGTGCAACGCCCAGTTTTCCCTGCCGAAGGCGCCGGAGTAGTCGACGACCTCGAAGAATCCGCTGCTTCGTGGCACCTCTTTTAATTTGTTCCCATCCCAGGCCGGACTATTGCTTCCGGGCCTCGGATCCAGGCCCTGGTTTCGGTTCCAGCTGATACCCTGAAGCAGGGGGTCGGCGATCCGGTTCATGTTCGCCGCGTCGGCCAGCATTTCTGCTGTGGGGGTATCGCCACCCAGGTCGGCCGGCGTACTACCCTCGCCGAAAGCGCCCAGGATGTTGTACTGGAACTGGAGGTCGCCGGCTTCCAACCGCGCCTTGCTGTCCTGCGCGCTCTTGGACGGGTCCAGGTCCTCGATCGAGAGCATATGGCCCTTGAACTCGGTAAAGATGCTGTTGAAATACATCCCACCCGCGTTATCCCGGAAGATGATGCCGTTGTTCGCCTTGTCCCCCGTCGCCAGCGCGCCGCGGCCGATGTACGTCGCGTTTATGATTGTCGGACTGGCGTAGGGCGTACCGTCCTCGGGGTCCGTGCCGCCGTCGTGCTCACCGGCATGGTCGCCCAGATTGGGATCCTGGATCGAGAACCAGAACTGGTGCTTGCCGCGGAACCCCTCGTCATAGTCGAAGCTGTCGTCACCCGCGAAGGCCGATATCAGGTAGCGGGTATTGACGGTGCCGCCGAACCACTCGAACCCGTCGTCCTGGTTGTAGAACACCTCCACGTGCTCGATCGTCGTGCCGCGGCCCACGCCGCCCATGGTGAGTCCGTTGATCTCGTTGTTGGCGCCTATATCCGTACCGCCGTGGCGGATGGACACGTAGCGGAATACGCCCGAGTTGTCATCGTCGTTCGGATTCCTGCCTCCGCCGTAGATGCCCCGCGGTTCGGTGCTCGCGTCGATACCTTCTATGTTGCTTTCACCCGTGGCCGTGTTGATGGACGCCCGGCCCAGGATGATCACCCCGCCCCACAGGCCGCGCGAAGCTGTCGGTGACGAAAGCAGTATGTCGTTGGGATCGTTCACGTCATCGGCTTCGGCCGTGAAAATGATCGGATCCCTGGACGTACCATCTGCGAAAATCCTGCCGCCGCGCGCTACGATGAGCGCTGATTCATCGCCACCTGTACTGGATGGCCGACCCTTGATGACCGTTCCGGGTTCAATGGTCAGTGTCTCGCCGTCTTCCACGAAGACCAGGCCCGAGAGCAGGTACTCGTTGTTCGAAGTGAACGTGGTGTTGCCCACGATGTCGGAGTCGGTGATCGTCAATACGGGTTTGGTGCCGGATTGTGCTTCTGCGAGGACTGGAACAAACAACGGTACAGCAAGTAAAGCGATGGAAATCCACCGACGAAACATACCCCCTCCTAATAAGGGCCCGCAACTATCGTGAAAGCGTTGAGCGTCCTCGCGGGTCGACCGCACTATATACCGTACGAGAAACCCATGGAGAACGTCCGCCCCCTTTTGTAGAGGCTGCGGATGAACTCCGTGTCGTTAAACGAGTGGGCCTTCTTAATGTCAGGATCCAATAGATTCTTGGCGGAGAACTTCAGGGTTACTCGCTCCCCCAGACGCTGAGATCCTGTAATATCGAGCATGCCTGCGGGTTGCTCGAAGGCGTTCGGCGTTCCGCCCGTACTCACCTCGGAAAGCCGTTCACCGAACACGTTGTAATGCAGGCTGACCAGGGTCCCCGTATCCGGGTTGTCATACATGGCATCGATATTGACTACGTAAGGAGACTGACCCTGCAACTTGCGTGTATTCGCCGCGTCAGGATCGAGGGCCCGTAATATGGCGAGTTCCGACGGCGCGATATCCACCTGCGACTTGACCAGGGACAGGTTTCCGCCGATCTGGAATTTGCTCAAGGACGGATGAACCTGGTCGAGCTTTTTACGAAACTCCATTTCCACCCCGGTAACGGAAGCCTGGTCGACGTTCTGAAACTGGATTTCGCCGTTCGTGGTCACGATCACGCGCTCAATCGGGTTTTCGAACTGCTTGTAGAAATAGCTGAGCGCGTAGATCTCCCCGGGCCGATTAAACCACTCCCATCGGAAATCGTAGTTTTCGATCAAGGTTCTCTTCAATTCGCTGTTGCCGACGAAAATGTAGTCGCCAACGAAGAGGAAGGAGGCGAATGGCGCGAGTTCGCGGAAGGAAGGTCTGGCCAGGGTTCGGCTGAAGACGCTCCGGACATTCATGTTGTCCATGACCTGGTACACCGCGTTGACCGAGGGTAGCCAGTCCTTTTCGTCCAGTTTGCCCGGTGAAAGCGACGCGTCGTGGCTCGCCACATCCAGCAAGGTGGACTCGTATCGGGCACCGCCCACGACCTTAAGTCGCCGGCTTAAAGGCAGATCCAGCATCACGTAACCGGCCTGGATCCGCTGATCACCGTCGTAATTGCTTTTCTGATCCGAATCTTCCGAGACGAAATTTCCGAACCGGGTAAATCCTGGGGAATCCTGGAACTGGTCAGGCAGGATGCCAGTACGCTCGGAGGAGAAGAAGACTACCGGATCGTTACGGTACTGCAGGTTGTCCTGGCGGAACGAGAAACGTCTTTCCCTGAAGGTATGTTCCTTATCCAGGTAGGCGCCGCCGAACTTGAGATGGGCCGTCAACCCGGACCATTGGGAGAACGGAAGCGTGATGTCCATCTTGAAATCCCGGTTCGATTCTTCCAGGTTTCTGAAGTAACGAGTAGGCGCTGCGTAGTTGGAGAGGGCGATAGTATAGCTTTCGACATTCGAAGCGCTCACACCTGCCGTATCGACGGTCTGGTATTCGTTGGTAAAGTAACGCAGGTCCGGCTCGTCCTGGTTGGATTGGATAAAGGCACCGGTCCATTCGATTTCCATGTTGGACACGGAGGGAATAACGTGTTTCCCGCGGAACTGCAGGGAACGCATTTCGCGCTCGATGAAGGACAATACGCGGGTCTCGTACCGCACATTGTCGCCGGGGAGGGATGAAGGCCAGGCTCCGGCCTGGTACCTCGACATTTTCTCACCGCTACGATTGTAGAGCAAGTTGGCACCAATTTCGTTGGTGATGCTTGGACGGTATGTGGCGTTCACCAGCCCACCCCACAGCATCTCCTCGGAACCGCTCGAGTCCGTCGCGAACCGCTCCTGGTTCAGGTCTTCCGACTCCCGCGACACGCGCTTCCATATCCCGGAGGTGCCATTGTCATATGCCGAGATGTTACGACTGAAACTCACACTACCCAACATCCCGAACGGGCGGTCGAAGACTGTCGTCTGGTTGCCGATCGAGAAGGAATAGCTTTGGCCCAGGCCGCCTACCTTCGTGGTCGGTGTCATCGTCTTGTCGGTGAACGACTTGGAGTACAGGTCCAACAACTGGGCGGCTTCCGTATCCCGCAACGCACTGGTTATGCTGGGTATCTCTACGTTGGGATCCTGGAGCGACACGGGGATGTCCCGCGTTCCGTCATCCACACCCAGGAAATCGTATTCCCCACCGTCGTAACTCAGCATGTCCTTGAAGGAAGACTGGGTGTTGAACTTCGTGGATGTGGAGAAGGACATGGTAAACGCTTCCGGCAGGGATTTGGTCTTCACGTTGACGCTGCCGCCGGTGAAGTTGCCGGGTTTGTCCGGCGTGAAGGTCTTTTCCGTCGTTATGTTGTCCAGCAGGTTCGTCGCGAATATGTCCATCTGGACCGATTTGCTGTTGGGATCGGTGTTCGGCAGGGTGGTACCGTTCAACTGCGCTGTACTGTATCGTTCTCCCAATCCCCGTATATAAACGTACTTGCCGTCCACCACCGACGCGCCGGTGACACGGGTCATGGCCGCGGCCACATCGCCCTGGGCGCCACGGGAGATATCCTCCGCGCTGATAGCATCGCTGATGGACAGGGCGTTCTGGCGCTGCTTCAGCAGGGCGGCTTCCGTGTTCTCGACGGCCCTCGCCGTAACTTCGACCACGTCGGCGACCAGTAGTTCTTCCTCGACGGCAAGGTTGATTTTCGTTACCTGGCCGGAGGTGACCTGGACCTCGGTTACCCGCTGCTGCGCATACCCGATCATGGAAACCATGACCGTGTGCTGCCCGACGGGAACGTTACGAATGAGGTAGGTGCCTTCGAGATCGGCCATCGCGCCAAGCCCGAGTCCTTCCACCATCACCGTAGCACCGATCAGGGGATCGCCGGTGTTCGCGTCGACGATCGAACCTGATATACGTCCAGTCCGTTGCTGTGCGTGGACATCAGCGGCCGTACCCGCGATGCAGACAAAAACCATCACCGCGGCCACCAGGGGGCAGGCCAACCACCGGGATCGAAACCGGGATAGGTAGGATAGGATTGATTGGCAGCACATGGTCATTCGGACCCCTCCCTTTACCAAAAGTCTTTCCCACAAGACCAAGACGACGTAGTTACGTTTTGACGGCACAAATACCATTTTACTGGTCCAGTGTATAATAACGGCGCCGGATGACAAAATCGTGACGACGGCATGACGATATGATTAAGTCCGGAATTTTTGGTTTCCCGAGGTCGATTCGGGAAAGACGGCTTGACAAAAACGTTGATATTCCTGTTTTATGGTAACTTGGACCGACGTGTATCGATTAGACCCGGTCCGGTTCCGGTCCGAGAACATTTTAATCGAAATTTCCGGTACACGATTTGTGTACCTCAGTACGCGCGATTGCCCGGTACGAGCCCGTTGTCGCGTGACACTCGGATAACCGACTATGCCTGCATCAAACGGAAACAACTCCAGGACGACCACCGTCCGGACCATCGCTTCGAGGAGAGCCGGTCGCCGATCGACCCGCAAGCCCCGGCCTCCCGTGGCGCCGCTGGTGACGAATTACTGGCGGCCGGAGCATTTCTTCAACCGCGAACTGAGCTGGATGGAATTCAACGCGCGGGTGTTGGAGGAAGCGCTCGACCCGACAGTGCCGCTCCTGGAACGGGTGAAATTCCTGGCCATTTTCAGCAACAACCTGGACGAGTTCTTCATGATCCGCGTCGCCGGCGTCAAGAGACAGATCGACGCGCGGATCCAGTCGACCCGGACGGCCGACGGTATGAGTCCCAGGGACGTGATGACCGCCCTTTCGGCCAGGATGCACGAACTGGTCAACAAGCAGCACGGCCTGTTCATCAACGAGATCTTACCGCAACTCACCGAGCAGGGCATCGACATACTCGAACCCGATCAACTCAGTGTTTCACAACGGACCTATTTAGATGACTATTTTCGCAAGACGATCCTGCCGGTGGTAACCCCGCTGGCGGTGGATCCGGGCCACCCCTTTCCCTACCTGGCCAACGGCACCCTCTGCCTGGTAGCCGAAATCCGGAAGATCCAGCGGTCCGTATTCCCCCATACGAACCTCTCTGTCATCCACCTGCCCACCTCGGTCATGCCGCGGTTCCTTGAACTCCCGTCCGAAAACGGCCGTCAGGCGTTCTTCATGCTGGAAGACGTCATTCTCATGAACCTCGATATGTTTTACAACGGCTACGAGGTGTTGAACTGTGCGTCTATACGAGTTACGCGGGACGCGGACGTGGACTACGAGGAGGAAGGGGCGGAAGACCTGCTGAAGGTCATCGAAGAAGGCATTAGAAACCGGCGCAACGGGGCCGCCGTCCGGCTGCAGTACGATCCGGGGCTGTCGACGCGCGTGCTGGACATCCTGGTGGAAGAACTGGAGCTGGAATCGGAGGATCTATATCCCACGGAGGGCTTCACTGCTTTTTCCGATCTCATAGAGCTCTACGACGCCATCGACCGGTCTGATCTCAGGGACGAACCCTTTCCGCCCCAGCCCGTGACGACCTTCGAAGGATCCCCGTCCATATGGGACGCGATTAAGAAGGAAGACATACTCCTGCACCATCCATACAATCAGTTCAACGCGGTGGTCCATTTCGTTTCGGAGGCGGCGGAAGATCCCCATGTGCTCGCCATCAAGATGACCCTGTACCGGGTCAGCGCCAATTCGCCCATCACGCGGGCGTTGACGCGGGCCGCTGAAAACGGCAAGGAAGTCTCGGTACTGCTTGAATTGAAGGCCAGGTTTGACGAGGCGGCCAACATACAGTGGGCCAGACAACTGGAAGAGGCGGGAGCCCACGTCATCTACGGGATTCCAGGCCTCAAGACCCATTGCAAGTCCTGCCTGGTGGTCCGGCGCGAAGGAGAAAGTATCCATCGCTACTGTCACCTGGGAACGGGCAATTACAACGACAAGACGGCAAGGATTTACGCCGATTTCGGACTCTTCACGGCCAGGGAGGAATTTGGCGAGGACGTAACGCAGCTGTTCAACCTGCTTACCGGTTACGCGCTTCCCACGCGCTTTCACCACCTCATCCTCTCCCCCACGTCGATGCGGGAGGACATGGTGAAACGGCTACGGCGGGAAGGCGAAAGGGCACGGAACGGGCACCCGGCCCTCGTTATCGCCAAGATCAATTCCCTTGTCGATCCGGACATGATCGTGGAATTGTACCAGGCGTCCCAGGCGGGTGTGCAGATACAACTCATCATTCGTGGCATATGCTGCCTGAAACCGGGCGTTCCGGGGTTAAGCGAGAACATCAGCGTCATCAGCATCGTCGACCGGTTCCTCGAGCATGTCAGGCTTTTCTATTTTTACAACGACGGGGAACCGGAATACCTGCTATCCAGCGCGGACTGGATGGACCGAAACCTCAACAGGCGGGTGGAGATTTCCTTCCCGGTCATAGACCGGGTGCTCCAGGCGGAATTATGGGCGTATCTGAAGATTCAACTGAAGGATAACGTGAAGGCGCGCGTGCTGCAGCAGGATGGGACGTACAGGTACGTGAAAAACAACGGAAAGCGTATTCGTTCGCAGAAGGAATTGTTCGAACAGGCCTGTGAAACGGTGAGGGTCAACTCCGGTGCAAAACGTACCGCGTCCGGAAGATCCTGAGGGTTCAGGACAGACCGTTTGTGAAGGCAGGAATAGAAACAGGCGGACCAGGGAGGTTATGTCTTCCCCGATCCGCCTGTATCTATATTTCTACGATATTACTACGTTAAATCTCCCGAATCTTAACACCCGATACGGGCTTTCACCCTCTTGAGGAGTATGGTCACTACTCCGGAGTACAGGACCGTGCTGATTGGATCCAGGATAGCATCCAGGGATCCGCCGATGGCAGGGACATTGCCCAGCACGTCCATGCCCGCAGCTGCTCCGACCGCGATCGTAACCGCAAGGTAGCCCGTCGCGTCTTCCGCGTCGACCGACATATGCGCATGGAGCAGGCCAAGGATGACCAGCGCCATCATCACCAGCGCCGACGAGATCATTGCGTCAGGTGCCAGTCCCTGTATAATCGCAAGAAGGACCGCGAGTGCAACGACTATGCGTGTTGCCATAAATGTAACCTCCTACAGCATGATGACGACTCAGGTTGAGGGATTTCAAAGAGGTGGGACCAAGCGGCCGTAAGCCGTGGATCCGCCGGTTTGAATCCGTCAACCCTTGAGCCGGTTTACCGTACGTACGATCAGGATGGAAACCACGCTGGCGTACAGTGCCGAACTGGCTGGATCGAGCATGGCATCCAGGTACATGCCGATTTGAGGTATATTGCTCAAAACGTCCGCACCCGCCGCGGCTCCAACCGCAATGGTTACGACAAGGAAATCAGTTGCGTTCTCAGCGTCGACTCCCATGAAGCCATAGATGATGCCCAAGAGTACGATCAGGAGCATCATGATACCCGCGGGCATCATGGCACCCGCTAACCCCTGAACAATCGCCAACAGGGCTATCAATCCCACAATTACTCTGGTTGCCATGCCTACCTCCTAAAGGAGTATGGTTTTGTCACGGTATGCACCAACACGCACCCGTGACGGGAAACAACGGCGAGACGAACTTGCGTCGAGTACGCACAGTAAGCCGCACCTGTCACGAACTTCTCTCGGACCGACAATTTCAGAACGCACGCGTCCGCGTGTCATCGACTGCCTTAAGAAGCCTGGTCGGAGTCCTGCGGAATCGGGCCTATTTCCCGATAGTTATATTGCGTTTTAGGATGTATGTAACCAATAAATACCGGTTGGGAAGAACTGTCAAGGGTAATTGTGAATTAACCCCTAAAAATAGCCTGAAGCCGGCGAGCATTTCGTTCGAAGCAAGGAAGGAATGGCAGTTTGTTCCCGGACAGACGTTGCGATGTGACTGAGGAAGTCAGAATGCTTTAAGTTTTTACTTCCGTTGAGGTTCCAGCAACCTCTTCCAGGGCTGCGTGCGGCTGACGGTCCGATTCGCCGGCCGTCTCCGCCTCCGTCCATACGGGCAGTGAGAGGTAGAAGGTCGCTCCTTCGCCGACCCGGCTCTCGACCCAGGCCTTTCCATGCAGTATTTCCATGGTATGACGAACGATCGCAAGGCCCAGTCCCGTTCCGCCCAGCGCCCTGGATCGTGCCCGGTCCACCCGGAAGAACCGTTCGAATATCCGAGGCAGGGCATCGGATGGTATACCAGGTCCCGTGTCGGCAACCGACAGGACGATCTCGTCACCCCTTTCCAAAGTGCTTATGGTGATCGATCCGCCTTCCTGGGTGTACTTGATGGCGTTGTCCACCAGGTTTGAAAGCGCTCTTTCCATGAGACCCGGATTACCGCGAGCCGGTCTTTCCGTTTCGAACCTGAGTGCGATGTCCAGGTTTTTACGGGTAATCTGTTCCGCGAATGCCTCGACGACCCGTTCGGATACCCGGTTGATATGACAGGCCGAAAAATCGACCTCGTACTGGCCGGACTCTATCCGGGAGAGTTGCAGAAGATCCTCGACCAGCGCCTGCAATCGATCGGTGTGGTGCAGTATGGAATTGATGAACCGGCGGAACGCGGTGGTGTCCTCCATGGCACCGTCCAGGAGCGTTTCGACATAGCCCTTGATGGAGGTCAGGGGCGTCCTCAATTCATGGGAGACGTTGGCCACGAAGTCCTTCCGCACCTGCTCCAGGCGACGCAGTTTCGTGATGTCGTGAAACACGGAGACGACGCCGTGAAGCTGGTCGCCGATGCGTATGGGCGTCAGGTGCACCTGGAAGATGCGCTGGCTCCATTCCAGCGTAAGGTCGACCACGGCGTCTTCGTGCAGGGAAGGCGCCGTGTCGATGGCGGCGTCCACCGCGCTTTGCAGGTCGTGGTTGCGCACCACCTCGATCGGCCGCTTGTTCAGACACCATGCGTCCACGTCCATCATACGCTTGAAAGCCGGGTTGACCATCAGGATACGGCCGTCCGCGGAGGTCACCATGACGCCTTCCGCCATGCCGGAAAGCACGGCTTCCAGCTGGGCGTTTTCCTCCCGGATCTGCGAAAGGCGTTCCTTTGACTGGTCGGCCATCTCGTTCAGTGCGGTGGCCAGGTCGTATAGTTCGGTGTGGGTCGGAGCGGAGGCGGAGACCGTAAGATCACCGGCCGCCTGGCGCCTCGCGACTTCCGTCATGCGTTCGATCGGGCGGGATACCAGTCTCTCCGTGGCCCAGCTCAGCACGACGCTCAAGCCAAGTCCGATACACAGGGCCGCGAGCACGATATTCCACATGTGGGACTCTATCCACTGGAACTGCTGCAGCGGCAGCGCGACTCGTACCACACCCCTTGCCCCCTCAGTCTGGAAGGGAACGGCCACGTAAGCCATATCGGTTTCCAGGGTATTGCTGTAGCGTATGCTGTTTCCGATTCCCGACGCGGCGGCCTCGACGATTTCGGGCCGGCCGCCGTGGTTTTCCATGAGTGGAATGCTGGAAAGGGGGATGGAGGAATCCCCGGCCACCACGCCGTCGTCCGCCACCACGGTCACGCGGGCGCTGCACTGCTCACCCAGGCTGTCTACGATCGGATCGATTACCGTGTGGGATAGTGATGGGAGTGGAGCGTTTTCCAGAAAGGACTTGATCAGGCGTGCGTCGTTCAGCAACTGCTGGCGGGTGTGGTCACTGACGTCCTGGCGCAGGGACGTATTGAGGTAGATGTACACCGCGCCGGCCACCACCAGGGTGAAGGCGACATAGCCGACGAGGATCTTGATTTGAAGCGACAGTCGCATGGACAGGGCCTACTTGGCGAAGCGGTATCCCACCCCGCGCACCGTTTCAACCAGGACGCTGGCTTCGCAGAGTTTCTCCCTCAGGCGCTTGATGTGGGCATCCACGGTACGGCCGTATCCCATGTAATCATACCCCCATACCACGTTGAGCAGTTCGTCCCGCGTCTGAACCCGGCCGCGGCGTTGAAAGAGAATGACCAGCAGTTTGAATTCGGTAGCCGTCAGGGACACGGTACGGCCCGAAACGGACACGTGGTGGCCTTCCACGTCGATGATCATGGGCCCCACCCGGGCGGGCGCCGATGTTTCCGGGACAGCTCGTCGACGTAGTATGTTCTTGATACGCAGTGCGATTTCCCGGGGACTGAAGGGTTTGACCACGTAATCGTCGGCACCTAGTTCGAGGCCGATGATCCGGTCGATTTCCTCGCTTTTCGCGGTCAGCATCAGGATGGGAATGGAACGCGTGCGCTCGTCCTGCTTCAGAATCCGGCAGACATCAGTGCCTTCAAGTCCCGGCAGCATCAGGTCGAGGACGATGAGGTCGGGCGATTCATCGCGGGCTTTATCAAGGGCAACGGGGCCGTCCTCTGCCACGATTACATCGAAACCCGATTTCTCCAGGTTGTACTGTATGATTTCCACGATATCCGGTTCGTCGTCCACTACCAGTATCGTCTGGCGCATTTCTATTCCTCGTCAACCACTGCCAGGTTCTTCCCGGCCAACCGTACCATGACCTCGGCTATCCTGCTGGACAACCGTGAAGTATAGTCAATATATCCGGCATCGGACCCGTTGAAAACACAAAACAACAGCCGATTCGGCGGTGGCGCCTACTTCGCGGATGGACAAAGGGCGCTCAGCACGCATTCGTCGCATTTCGGACGACGGGCGATGCAGGTCTTTCTGCCGTGGGTGGCAAAAAGATGCCCGAGACGGGTCCAGTCCGATTCCGGCACGATCTTCATCAGGTCGGACTCTATCCGGTCGGGGTCTGTCTTTTTCGTAAAACCGAGGAGGCCGGACAGCCGTTTTACGTGTGTGTCCACGGCGATGCCGGGAAAGCCGAAAGCGTTGCCGCGCACGACGTTGGCCGTCTTCCTGCCCACGCCGGCCAGTTTCGTGAGATCCTCCATGCCCGCCGGTACCTCGCCGCCGTGGAGGTCGATCAACGACCGGCAGCACTTCCGGATGTTCGCGGCCTTGTTGCGAAAAAAGCCGGTGGTGAATATATCGGCTTCCAGCTCTTCACTGGAAACATCCAGGTAGTGTTGAGGGGACGTATACTTGTCGAAAAGGGCTTGGGTGACGATGTTTACCCGGCGGTCCGTGCACTGCGCCGACAGGATGGTCGCGATCAACAATTCCAGGGGATTGGAGAAGTTCAGCGCCGAGCCCACGTCCGGGTAGGTTTTCTTCAGGCGGTCCAGTATTTCGCCCATCCGTTCCCGCTGCGCTTTCCTGCTCGGCATGCTCCAGGCTCTCCTCGAGGGGAACGGTTCGAGCCGGAACCTTGCCATTCCCTGGCAAGTTGGCAACAGGGGACCTTAATTACGGATCGCCGGGTCCGATCCGGCTGCCACCCGGTTAACTCGCGGCCGTTCGCTGATTACCCATTTTCCGCCGGATCAACTCTTCCGCCGTCAGGTGGTTCAGGAGGCGGTCCGCCGTGACCCCTCCCTTGCGGACCATGGACAATCCATAGTCCAGGTAGTCCAGTTCGTCCACGTGATGCGCGTCGGGCCCGATGCTGAACCGGGCGCCCTGGGTCATCCCGTAGTCCAGGTGCCGCCAGTCCAGGTCGAGACGGTGGGGATTGGCGTTGACTTCGATGGCGACGTCGTGCGCGACCGCTTCGTCGATGAGGCGACCCACGTCCACGGGATATCCGTCCCGGGCCAATAGCAGACGGCCCGTGGGATGTCCAAGAATCGTCGTGTACGGATTCCTGATCGCACGGACCATGCGTTCTGTCATGTCCGCTTCGGACATGTTGAACATGGAGTGTACGGAAGCCACGACCAGGTCGAAGGTAGCCAGGACTTCGTCCGGATAGTCCAGGCTGCCATCGGGCAGGATGTCGGACTCGATTCCCTTGAGTATGCGGAAATCATCGTACTCGGCGTTCAGGGCATCGATTTCTTCCTGTTGCTGAAGAACCCGTTCGATACTCAATCCTTGGGCATAGGCCGCGGTCCTGCTGTGATCGCAGACCGCGATGTAGCGGAAACCCCTGGACCGGGCGCCTTCTGCCATTTCACGGAGACTGTGCATGCCGTCGCTGTACGACGTATGGTTGTGAATCACCCCCTGGATGTCGTCTCGAACCGGCAGGTCCGGCAGGCGATTTTCCGCGGCCCGGGCGACCTCCCCGCCGCCCTCCCTGAGTTCAGGGGGAATGTACTGAAGGCCGAGTATGTCATAGATCACGGATTCGTCCGGACAGGGAATCACGGCGCGGTTGTGAATTACGTGGCGATCCGTGACGGTGATCCCCCGATCGTCGGCGTGCCGCGCGATACCGGTCCGGTGGAGATCGCTGCCCGTCCAGTGATAGAGCGTCACGGCAAAGGTCTCGTCCGGAACACAGTGAACCCGTACGGGCAGTCCGGACGGACCGGTGACCGTCACGACATGGCCGTCGGCCTCCTGTACCTGGCCAAAACGGTGCAGACAGGGCATGATCCCTACGGAGTCGGGGTGACCCACGACGATGTCGATTTCGCGGATCACTTCCATCCTGCGCCTGACGTCCCCCGCGATTTCGACGCGCCACACGTCCGGGTGCCGCAGCAGTTCGTCCACCAGGGATCTTGCTTCGATTAACGCGCGGTCCAGGAGGTGGTACCCGCGGGAACGCTTGATCAGGTCGATGCCCTTGAGCACACGCTCCTGGGTCTTCGCACCGAATCCGTCCAGCTTGACGAGCCGGTTTTCGCGACAGGCGTATTCCAGTTCTCCGACGGTATCGATTCCCAGATGATCATAGATCGTCCGTATTTTCCTGGCGCCGAGTCCGGAAATGGAGAGCATCTCCTGGAATCCCGCCGGTACCGTCTGAACGAGGGACTGGTGATAGCTCGATTGTCCGTCCCTGACCAGTTCGGTGATGTGGCGGACCATGGACGCGCCCAGTCCGGGCACATCACTCAGCCGGTCTTCATGCACCATGTCCTCTACCGGTTCGAAGAGCGTTTCAACCCTTCGCGCGGCATTCGCGTAGGCCCGCGTCTTGAAGGTGTTCTCGCCCTGCATAATCAGCAGCGATCCAATCTGACTGAGTATCTTGCCGATCTGTTTGTTGGTCATGTTTCGATATCGTCCCGGTGTCAAATCAACGTTTCGTTCCAGCCGTCTGCATACAGGCTTCGACGAATTCCGGCAATCGTTTCACGAATTCCGATCTGGGTACCGCCCGTTCGCAACCCGCTTCCCGGGCGCGCACGAAGGCTTCGGGCCGGGTATGCCTGCCGTAGGCCATCATCGGCACGTCCCTGGTCGTTCCATTACTCCGGAGATGAGAAACAACGTGCACGGCGTCCATCCGCGCCAGGTCCAGGTCCACTATGATCGCGACGGGCATGCATCGGTCGAAATCTTCCGGAATCTCGTCGGTCTCCGCCGCAAAAAGCGGGGTGCCGCCCAGTTGGCGAATGGTCTCTCCGATTTTCGAAGAGAAAAACAGGTCATCCACTACGACAAGCACGGTATTATTGGACATAAAGGCTCCAGGGTCATCGCGGCCGGTGCGCATTCGGCATCAGCGCCAGGCCGGCTTCCAGTCGCGGTATACGATCACACGCGGCCCACCCGCTCAGTACTTAATGGGCGGCAGAACCGGCTGCCGCGACCAGGGACTTGCGCCGCGGCGGCAATCGAATATACAGGCAGCGTTCAAAGGGAAACAAGGGTATTGTTAGGACACGCAACAGGGTCCCAATTGGGATTCTGCACGTTCAAATCACGATCGGTTCAGGGTTTTTTATTGCTAATTCTTGACATATACCGTGAATAACTTTATTTTTAACTTTATCTAAAATTTCTCGTGCTACACAACGATACAGTACACAAATCGTTTTACGGAAGAACCTCATGCCCACGCCCGCCACAGAAGATTACTTGAAAGCCATCTACAAGTTGCAGGAAAACGCGGAAGCCGCGTCGACCAATGCCATTGCGGAACGGATGGGGGTATCGGCCGCTTCCGTCACCAACATGATGAAGAGGCTGTCGGAAGCGGGCCTGGTCGAACACCGGCCCTACCAGGCGATTACCCTGACCGAAGCGGGTAGAAAGATCGCTCTCGAGATTATCCGCCACCACCGCTTGCTGGAGGTTTACATGGCGGAAGCGCTCGGGTTTACCTGGGACCAGGTGGATGCGGAGGCGGAACGGCTCGAACACGTGATCTCGGAAGAGTTCGAAGACAAAATCGATGCCATGCTGGGGCACCCGACGACGGACCCCCACGGTTCGCCCATACCGGGTAAGGACGGCTCCATAGCCCCCACGAACCACGACCGGTTGTCCGACATAGATCCCGGTCATACCGTGGTCATTCGACGGGTGACGGACACGGAACCTGCCCTTCTGCGGTACCTGGCCAAGCTCGGTCTCCGGCCGGAAAACAGGGTGGACATCGTGAAGAAAGAACCCTTCGAAGGCCCGTTGCTCCTGCAGGTGGGAGGAGAGGAACACCACGTGGGGCACCAGGTCGCCAGCAGCGTCCTGGTGGAATGCGTGGCAGTCGACGACTCCAAGAAAGGTCAGCAGGCGGAATCATGACCGTTATCATAGCGCTTTTAATAGTCGGGGTGATTTTCATACCGCAATACGGCCTGTATTGGCGTTTCCGGCGCAAACGGTGGCTGCACTCCCGTCAGGCCATCGAGGACGCCCTTGCCCACCTGCATCAGTTCCAGCACGACGGTCGGCCGGCTTCGGTGGAATCCCTGTCGAATACCCTCGGTACGTCGACAAAGCACACGCTGGTACTGGTCAACCGCATGGCGCAACAGGACCTGGTCGTCATGACCGGCCACGGCATGCGGCTCTCTACGGCAGGCCACCGCTGGGCCCTTCAGATCATACGGGCCCATCGTCTGTTCGAGCGGTATCTCGCCGATGAGACTTCGGTGCCCCGCGAAAAGATCCACGCCCACGCCCACGCCCACCAGTTGGAACACACGGTGACCGAAGCGCAGGTCGACAAGATGGATGCCGATATGGGCCATCCCACCTTCGATCCCCAGGGAGATCCGATACCAAACGCGGCCGGCGACATGAAGGAAATCCGAAGCCAGAAACTCGTAGACTGGCCTGTGGGCATACCGGCGCAAATCGTGCATATCGAAGACGAACCCCCGGAAGTGTATGCCCAGATTATCGCCGAGGAACTCCATCCGGGGATGGTAATTACGATCGTGGACGTGTCGTCGGTACGATTGGTCATCGGCACGCCGGACGCGGAATACGTACTGGCTCCGGTGGTCGCGGCGAACATTTCCGTGCGGGAGGCGCCCACCGACAAGGTGGAGCAGGAAGGCGTCCCGCTCACGATATTGGAACACGGCGAGGAGGGGCGCGTCGTCGGTCTGATCCCGGCATGCCAGGGGTTGACGCGGCGGCGGTTTCAAGACCTGGGTCTCACGCCCGGCGCCCGCATCGAGCGGGTCATGCAAAGCGCTTTCAGCGATCCGACGGCCTACCGGATTCGGAATACCCTGATCGCCCTGCGCCGCGAACAGTCCGACATGATCAGGATCGAGCGAGGAAAACAGAACGAAGGGGAGACTGAGATATGAGTACGGATACCGCTTCACACGATCCACCCGGACCGCCTGGACCGCCCGGTCCGCCCGCTCCACCCGGTCACGACTGCGGGTCGTGCGCGCTGCAGGAAAACCTGGTACAGATGGGAATCTCACTGGACAGGTGGGACTATGTCATCGCCCTGGCAGGGAATCCCAACGTGGGCAAGAGTACGGTTTTCAATGCGTTGACCGGTTTGAAGCAGCATACGGGAAACTGGCCCGGTAAGACGGTGAGCCGGGCCGAGGGGGGCTTCGAATTTAACGGCAGAAGGTTCAAGATGATCGATCTGCCGGGCACGTATTCCCTGCTTTCGGCGTCCATCGACGAGGAGGTCGCAAGGGACTTTATCCTCTTCGGGCGCCCCGACTGCACTATGATCGTCGTCGATGCCACCATGCTCGAGCGCAACCTCAACCTGGTGCTTCAGGTGCTGGAGATCACCGAACAAGCGGTAGTCTGCCTGAACCTGATGGACGAGGCGGCGCGCAAGAGTATCTCCGTCGATCACCGCGCCCTCTCGCGTGAACTGGGCGTGCCGGTAGTACCGGTATCGGCCAGGAAGAAGGAAGGCCTGGGCCTGTTGATGCGCACGGTCGCCGATGTGATACAGGGAACGATCCGGAACGCGCCGCGACGCATATCCGGCAACGGAGAGCTCGATCGAACCGTAGATACACTCACAGGTATGCTTCGCGAATCCTATCCGGATCTGCCGAATCCCCGTTGGATCGCCCTTCGATTGCTTGATGGAGACTACCGGGTACGGCAGGCCCTGGAACTTGGAGAGCTCAGCCACATGGGCGTCAATACGGAAGTCCACGGGCGGGAAGAAGGACAATGAGCAACGCACAGACGAAAACATACACCGGCGAGGAGATTCTCGGCACGGTCGAAGCAATGCAGCGGGACCTGGAAGGGTCATACCGCGACGAAATCGTGGAGGCCATCTACCACGACGCCGAAGCCATCACGCGCAAGGTGGTCCGCACCGACGAAACGACTTCGTATCCCTGGGACCAGAAACTCGATCGTATCGTAACCTCGAAGATCTGGGGCCTCCCCTTCATGGCCCTGCTCCTGGGCGTCGTCTTCTGGATCACGATATCGGGCGCGAACGTCCCCTCCGCCATGCTGGCCGAAGGGCTCTTCTGGCTGGGCGCGCGCGGCGTCGATCTTTTCGAAGGCATGGGCATCCCCTGGTGGATCACCGGATTCATCTGGCACGGCGTCTACAGGGGACTGGCATGGGTGGTAGCCGTCATGCTTCCGCCCATGGCGATATTCTTCCCCATTTTCACCATCCTGGAAGACCTGGGATACCTGCCCCGCGTGGCGTTCAACGTCGACGCGCTGTTCAAGAAGGCCGGCGCTCACGGCAAACAGGCGCTGACCATGAGCATGGGCCTGGGCTGCAACGCGGCGGGGGTCGTGGCGTGCAGAGTCATCGATTCGCCGCGAGAGAGGCTGATCGCCATCCTGACCAACAATTTCATGCCCTGCAACGGCAGGTGGCCGACGCTGATCATACTGGCGACCCTGTTCGTGGCGGCTGCCTTCCCACCGGCTTTCGCGGCCATGGCCGCGGCCGGATCCCTGGTCTTCATCGTGCTGATCGGCGCCGTGACGACCCTGCTGGTATCGGCCATACTGTCCAGGTCCTTCCTGCGGGGCGAAGCCAGCAGTTTCACCCTGGAACTCCCGCCCTACAGGCGTCCCAGCATCCTGCGCGTGCTGTACACCTCGCTGATCGACCGGACGATCTTCGTACTATGGCGAGCGGTGGTCATGGCCGCGCCGGCAGGTGGGGTGATCTGGCTGCTGAGCAACATCAACGCCGGTGGTCAGAGCCTGACGGTATGGGTTTCACAGTGGCTCGAACCGGTCGGCCGGGCCATAGGTCTCGACGGGGTAATCCTGCTGGCCTACATCATCGCCATTCCCGCCAACGAAATCGTGGTCCCGACCATCATCATGGCCTACACGGGCGCCGGCATGATGATCGAATTGGACACGATGGCAGAACTGCAGCATCTCCTGGTGGACCAGCAGGGGTGGACCCTGCTAACCGCCGTCTGCCTCATGCTGTTTTCCCTGCTGCACAACCCGTGTTCCACGACCATGTGGACGGTCTACCAGGAAACGAAGAGCGTTAAATGGACCGTCGTAAGCGGTCTCATGCCCCTGGCCATCGCCTTCATCCTGTTGTTCATCGTCGCCCAGACCGCCTACTGGATCATGGGCATTGCGGGATGGTGAGGGCCGTTAGCACGACATGCACACCTTCAGGGCATGTTCGCCGGACCCGGCGGCATCGATCTACTTCCTCGGAAGCAGGAAGCCCTCTATTTTCATGTGGTCGACGATACGTGTAACGGACAGGTCGACCGGGTCGGTCTCCGACGAAACGGTCACCGCCGGATTACGGGGTTTTTCATAGGGATAATCCACACCGGCCAGGTTACGCAACAGTCCTCGGTCCGACTTCTTGTAACAACCCGTGGTATCGTGCTTACGGCACCACGCTATCGACGCTTCGACGAACACCTCCACGTAGCGGTCGATACCGATCCGTTCTGCCACCTGGCGACGGGTATCCTCGCCGGGTGACACGAAGGAGGCGATGACGATTAGCCCCGATTCGTTGAGCACGGCCGCGCTTTCGGCCACGCGCCTAAGGTTTTCGGCCTGGTCCGCCGCCGAAAAGCCCAGATCGCGGCTCAGGCCGCTGCGAACGACCGAACTGTCCAGCACCACGACCGAATACCCCTCCTCGTACAGCGCTTTTTCAAGTCCGTAGGTAACGGTCGATTTCCCCGATCCCACCAGTCCGGTGATCCAGATCGTGCAGGGCTTCTGGCCATACCGCGTGATCCGCCGGTCCAGGTTCACAAGACTGTACTTTGGGGATGTGGATGCCCTGGGTTCGGAATCGGCGTCCACGTCCATGGGCACGCGTTCTCCCGGCAGCCTGTCGATGATCATTCCCGCGGCGACCGTATTGTTGGAGAGATAATCCACCAGGATAAAACTCCCGGTCAGCCGGTTTGCCTGGTACGCATCGTAGTAGAGCGGACGGTTCGAGGTCAGGGCCACCCGGCCGATTTCATTGAGGGTAAGATGAGGCACGTTGACCTTGTGCAGGGTATCGACGTCGATCCGGTAGTCCACGTGATCGATGCTTGCCCGGGCGGTCTGCGTGGTCTGTTTGATCAGGTAATGGCGGGAAGGATCCATGGGGACTTCATTCATCCAGACCATCATGGCCTCGAACCGACGCTCCACGTGGGGCAGGTTCTTCGGATGAACGATCATGTCTCCCCGGCTGACGTCCACCTCGTCCTCGAGTTGCAGCGATATGGACATGGGCGGATACGCCGCTTCGTGGTCGCCGTCGAAACTGGAGACGGACTTCACCCGGGTACGGTTCTGACCGGGCAGAATCAGTACTTCGTCTCCGGGTCGGACCACGCCGGAAAGCACCGGCCCCGCGTAGTACCGCTCATCCTGGTTGGGGCGGATGACGTATTGCACGGGAAACCTCAGATCGACCAGGTTGCGATCGGTCAGGAACTGTACGTCCTCCAGGATATCCAGCACGGTCTGGCCGTGGTACCAAGGCATGCGGCCGCTCTTCTCCACCACGTTGTCGCCGAGCAGGGCGCTGACGGGCACGAGCCGTATGTCGCTGACGTTCAGCTTGGCGGCGTAGTCGAGGAACTCGTGACGGATGGCGGCGAATACTTCTTCGCTGTAATCCACCATGTCCATCTTGTTCACGGCCACCACGAGATGCTGAATACCGAGCAGGGAGGTGATGAAGGCATGGCGCCGAGTCTGCGTAAGCACGCCGTTACGCGCGTCGACCAGCACGATCGCGAGGTTTGCGCCGGACGCGCCGGTCACCATGTTCCGGGTGTACTGTTCATGGCCCGGCGTGTCGGCGATGATGAACTTCCGTTTGGGCGTCGAGAAATACCGGTAGGCCACGTCAATGGTGATTCCCTGTTCGCGTTCGGCCTTGAGGCCGTCCAGCAACAGGGCCAGGTTGGGGGCTTCGTCCTTTCGAGCCAGCTGCTTGAGCGAGGCGAGATGGTCCTCGTAGATATTCTTCGAGTCGGCCAGGAGCCGGCCGATCAACGTGGATTTGCCGTCGTCCACGCTGCCCGCCGTACTGAAACGCAACAGTTCTTTTTCTTCGTTTTGGGCGAGAAAGGTCTGTATGTCGGTCATTGCACGGTGCGTTGGCCATACGCGGCCGGTTTAATCGCCTTTAGAAGTAGCCTTCCCTCTTCTTTATTTCCATCGATCCTTCCTGGTCGTGATCGATGATGCGGGTGGAACGCTCCGATATGCGTTCCACCATCATTTCCCCGATGATCTCTTCGACGGAAGTCGCGGTGGATCGAACGGCTCCGGTGCAGGGAGAACAGCCCAGTGTGCGGAATCGGCAGACCATGGAGCGGGGGGTTTCACCCGGCAGGATGCGAGCCTGTCCCTCCACGGGAATCAGTTGTTCCCCCCTGACCACGACCGGGCGTTCCCTGGCAAAGTAGAGGGGCACGACCGGGATATTCTCCCGGTGGATGTACATCCAGATATCCAGTTCGGTCCAATTGGAGAGCGGAAACACCCGGATGGATTCTTCCTGGCCGATGCGGCAGTTGTACAGGTTCCACAGTTCGGGCCGCTGGTTCTTCGGATCCCACTGGCCGAACCGGTCCCGGAAGGAGAAAAACCGCTCCTTGGCGCGGGATTTCTCCTCCTCGCGGCGGGCGCCGCCCAGGGCGGCGTCGAATGGACCCGATCTGAGCCCTTCCAGCAAGGCCTGCGTCTTCAGCAGGCCGCAGCATCGCTGCGTGCCGAGGTCGTATGGATTGGCGTCTTCGGCTATGGCTTCCTCGTTGCGGTAGACGATCAGTTCCGCCTCGTATTCATCGGCCATGCGCTTTCGAAAGGCGTACATTTCCTCGAACTTGTATCCCGTGTCCACGTGCATGAGCGGGAAGGGTAATTTCTGCGGATAGAAGGCCTTGCGCGCGAGGTGCAGCATGACCGAAGAATCCTTGCCGACCGAATACAGCATCACCGGCCGTTCAAATTCCGCGACGACTTCGCGCATGACGTGGATGCTCTCGGCTTCGAGTTGCATCAGGTGTGATATGGTATACTGGGGCATGTCGGTATTTCCGTCTCATATATAAGGATCTATATGATTCATCGTGACCGCTACGGATTCCAACACGGTTTGCCGCGAGGTGTCGATAACCAGGTCGGGGCTTTCCGGTTTTTCGTAGGGATCGTCTACACCCGTAAACCCCTTGATCTCGCCTCGCCGGGACTTCGCGTACAGTCCCTTGACATCGCGGTCCTCGCATACCTCCAGGGGGGTGGAGACGTACACTTCGATATACCGGCCGCAAAGGCCTCTTACCCTGTCCCGCGCTTCACTGTAGGGCGAGATGAGTGAGACGATCGTGCAGATTCCGTTGCGCTCGAGAACCGATGCGAGATAACCTACGCGGGCGATATGAGCCATGCGTCCCGCCTTGTCGAAACCCGTGTCGGGGAAAACCAGCCGGATTTCATCGCCATCGAGCCGCTCCACTTTTATCTTCCGGTCGCGGACCGTTTCATAGACTCGATCCGCAATGGTGCTCTTGCCCGATCCGGACAACCCGGTGAACCAGAGCACGAACGGATTTTTAGCCTCGCGCGGTTTATCGGACATGCTTCAACTCATGCATTTACCGTTCAGATTCCTGGTGAGAACATACCCTGGTTCAGCGCATGACATACTATGGATACGCTTATGTATTGCAATAAACAAATGCTTCCTTCGAATCCTGATGGCCCGCATACCAAAATCTGACCTATGAGTCAGACGTATGGGCCATCCGTGAAATGCCTTGACTGTAACCCTGAATTTCCCGAGTTTTTCACAGAAATCATAGCACTGTGAGCGTTTGTCGGGATGCACAACGGGTATACGAGCGCAGGATACCGCGAATCTCGTTTGTCAAAGAGAAGCATAGGTGGCCGTCGTTTCTCCGCAACGGCCACGTACATACAGGATTGTTTTCACAGCCAGGCAGGGGGGTTTCTTGCGATCGGTCTGTGCCATGCTCGCGTCCGCGGCGCTGGTAGTGAGTTGCGCTTCGGCCCCGAAACTGCAGCAACCATCCCTCCAGGACGGTATTCCCTCCCAGTGGACGGCCGCCCAGACGGACGGAGGTCGCATCGGTTTGCGATGGTGGGCCGATTTCGGCGACGCACGGCTGGACTCCCTCATTGACGAAGCCCTGACGCGTAACTACGACCTGAAAGCCGCCGCCGACCGAATGCAGGCCGCGCGGGCGCAGGCGCGCATCGTCGGCGCGCCCCTCTTCCCCCAGGTCAACCTGGACTTCAATCAGTCTCGGCAGCGCCGTAACTTTATCGGGTTTCCCATTCCGGGCGGCAACGGCGGTGTGTTGAAGACGACCTCGACCAATTACGGGGTGTCTGCCAACGTAAACTGGGAAATCGACCTGTGGGGCCGGCTAAGCGACGACAAGGCGGCCGCGCTGGCTGATTTGCAGGGTTCGCAGGCCGACCTGTACGGGGTCCGGTCGTCTGTCGCCGGCCAAACCGCCAAGGCGTGGTTCGCCGCCATAGAAGCCCATCGCCAGCTGGAACTCGCCCGGGCGACCAGGGACAATTTCCGTGTGGTGAACGAACGTATCGCCAACCGGTATCAAAGGGGTCTGAGGCCCTCCCTGGACCTGCGACTTTCGCTTTCCAACGTGGCGGCGGCGGAGGCGGTCGTCCTGCAGAACATGCAACTGTTCGACGGCGTCGTCCGACAACTGGAGATCCTCCTGGGCAACTATCCATCGGCGGAACTGGCGATCGCGGCCGACCTTCCCCCGGTCCCCGTCGCCGTGCCGACGGGACTGCCAGCCGATCTCGTCGCGAGGCGGCCGGACCTGATGCTTGCCGAACGGCAACTCGCGGCGGCCGGCGCTCGAATCGGCGTCGCGAAGAAGGCACGGTATCCGGCGATCCGCTTGACCGGATCGGGAGGGTCGTCATCAGCCGCTTTGACCGACCTGCTTGACGGCGACTTCATCGTCTGGAGCCTCGCCTCCAGCCTGCTTCAACCCCTGTTCCAGGGTGGAAGGTTAAAAGCGGGTGTGGCGCTGGCCGAAGCCAACCGGGATCAGGTCCTGGCGAACTTCACGGGCCAGGCCCTACGCGCGTACGGCGAGGTGGAATCCGCCCTGGTGGCTGACTCGCTACTCAAACAGCGGGAGGCCGCGTTGCTGGAAGCTTCGACGCAGGCCGCGGCCGCCCGTGAACTGGCGGAGTCGCGGTACCACAGAGGACTGAGCGACGTGATCACCATGCTGGACGCCCAGCGGCGGGCGTTCGAATCCGAGGGACAGTACCTGGCTGTACGGCGGCAAAGGCTGGATGCCCGGGTAGACCTCTACCTGGCGCTGGGTGGTGGATTTGAACGGACTGAATGGACTGGACCTGAGACTCAGGAGTAACGGAATGAACAAGTGGGTAAAAACAGTATTGCCGGTGGCCATTGTACTCGGATCGCTGCTGGTCGTGTTCTTCATGGTCCGAAGCAGGCCCGTAGTGGAAAGCAAGCCACCGGTCGTGCCGCCACCCCTGGTCCGTGTCGCAACGGCAAAACTGGACACGGTCCAGCTCATGGTAAGGTCCCAGGGCGCGGTGGTACCGCGGACAGAAAGTGCCCTTTCGGCGGAGACGGACGGACTGATCGTTTACGTGTCCCCGTCCTTTGTTTCCGGTGGATTCTTTGAGCAGGGCGAGTTGCTGGTACGCCTCGACCCGCGCGACGCCGAACTGGCGGTTACACGGGCCGCTGCGGATACGGCGCGTTTCGCCACCGCACTGCAGATCGAAGAAGAGGAAGCCAGCCTGGCCGTGGACGAATGGCGCCAGTTGGGATCGGGCGCACCGATGCCCCTGGTTCGCAGAGAACCCCAGTTGGCCCAGGCCCAGGCCAATCTTCAGGCTGCCGTCGCGGCGCTGCAGCAGGCGCAACTCAACCTGGACAGAACGGAAATACGGGCGCCTTACGCGGGCAAAATACGCCAGAAAAACGTGGACGTAGGACAGTTCCTTCGTCGCGGGGATGCGCTGGCTACCATTTACGCGACCAACTATGCCGAAGTGCGGCTGCCCATCCCCGACGATCAACTCGCGTTCTTCGACATACCCATGCAGTACCGGGGTGAGACGGAGACGATGCTCGACGCCGGGCCGGAAGTCGTGATCAGCGCTGAGTTCGCCGGCAACGAGCACCGGTGGAACGGAAGGATCGTCCGCATGGAAGGCGAGATCGATCCTTTGAGCCGGATGGTTTACGCGGTAGCCCGCGTACAGAACCCCTACGGACGCGGCCCGAATCCCGGCCGTCCGCCCCTTGGCATCGGTATGTTCATAGAGGCGGAAATCCACGGAAACCGCTATCCCGGAATCGTGGTCCTGCCCCGGACTGCCATGCACGGCGAAAACCGGGTCGCCGTCATAGATGGTGAAAACCGGCTCAGGTTCCGCATGGTCGATGTCCTGAGAATGGAATCCAACCACGTCCTCATACGCAGCGGGATCGAAGAGGGCGAACTCGTCTGCCTGTCCGCGCTCGAAACCCAGATTGACGGCATGGAGGTACGAGTCCTGAACGGAGAACCATCCGGACTCACCGTCCAGGAAGAGGAAGGTACGGGTAAATGAATTACGTACTGGCCTGGTTCGCCCGGAATAACGTGGCGGCCAATCTGCTCATGATGACGATTATCGTCGGCGGCCTGCTGATGATCCCGGTGATCAAGGTCGAGATCTTTCCTGAATTCGAGACCGATATCATCATCGTAACCGTCCCCTACCTGGGAGCGGCCCCGGCGGAAGTGGAAGAAGCCGTGTGCGTCCGGGTCGAGGAGGCCATACAGGACCTGGACGGCATCAAGAGACTGAGTTCCACCGCCGCCGAAGGGGTCGGAACGATTCAAATCGAAGTGGACCCCGACGCCGATGCCCGTACGCTGCTGCATGAGCTGAAGTCCCGAGTGGACGCCATAGACACCCTTCCGGAGGAGACGGAAAAACCGGTGGTCCGGGAGATCCTCTTCAGGCGGCAGGTTATCGACATCGCCGTGGCTGGAAACCTGGACGAGACCTATCTGAAACGACTCGGCGAAGAGATTCGGGAAGGCCTCCTGTCCCAGCCGGAAATCAGCCAGGTGCAACTGGCGAGCGTACGGCCCTACGAAATCTCCATCGAGGTTTCAGAAGCCGCCCTGCGACGCTACGGACTGACGTTCACCGAAGTGGTCAACGCCGTTCGGAGTTCTTCGCTCGACCTTCCGGGCGGCTCGGTGAAGACGCCCGGCGGCGAGATCCTGCTCCGCGCGAAGGGACAGGCCCTGGTCGGCCCTGAATTTGACCAGATCGTACTACGGTCGAGGCCCGACGGCACCCGCCTTCTGCTCAGCCACGTAGCCCGCGTGGTAGACGGTTTTGCCGATACGGACGTCAGCTCCCGATTCGATGGAAAACCGACCGCCCTGGTCAAGGTATTCCGCGTCGGGAATGAGAACATCCTGGACGTTTCCGGCGCCGTTCATCGATACGTGGACGAAAAGCGGGCAACCCTGCCGGCAGGCGTCGAACTGACCACCTGGCAGGACCAGTCAAAACTCCTGGAAAGCCGACTGGACCTGATGATCAATAACGGCCAGCTGGGCTTCCTGCTTGTATTCCTCTGCCTGGCGCTTTTCCTGCGCATCCGCCTGGCGTTCTGGGTCGCGATGGGCATCGTCATCTGCTTCCTGGGCACCTTCTGGATGATGCCGCTGCTGGGTGCTTCGATCAACATGCTGTCACTCTTCGCGTTCATCATGGTGCTGGGCATCGTGGTGGATGACGCGATCATAGCCGGTGAAAACATCTATGCGCACCAGGAAAGGGGTGTGGAGCCCGCCACCGCCGCGCGGATCGGTGTCCAGGAAATCGCCAAACCGATCATCTTCGCGGTGCTTACGACCATCGTGGCCTTCTCACCCATGTTCTTCGTGGAAGGTCTTATGGGCAAGTTCTTCGAAATCTTCCCCATCGTGATCATCCTCATGCTGCTGTTCTCACTGGTAGAGTCCCTCTTCATACTGCCGACCCACCTGCGGCACGGTCAGCCGGAGCGCAGGGACCGTCCTATGCAGAACACGTTACTGCTCATCAGGCCGTTTTACCTGGTCCTGTTCTACCTGGACAAATGGCTGCACGACCTCCAGGATACCGTGGCCCGCTACCTCAGGCGATTCGTCGAAGGTGTCTACGTTCCGCTGTTGAAAAAGGCCCTTGCCTGGCGGTACGTCACGCTTTCCATCGGCGTCGGCGCAATTGTCCTCACCGTGGGGCTCGTCGCCGGGGGAATCCTGCGTTTCGTTTTTTTCCCGTCGATTGAAAACGAATACGTGGCGGCGCACCTCACCATGCCCCAGGGCACGTCCTCCGAGGTAACCAGCCAGGTCATCTCGCGCATCGAAGACAGCGCCGTCCGGTTGCAGCGGCAGCTGAACGACGAAATAACCCAGGACTATCCCGAAGACGACCCCCACGTGGTTCGTCACGTCATGGCGGCTATCGGCGAGCAACCCTACGCGGCGCGGTCGCAACAGAACGCAGGCGCGGTTATCGGGTCCGCCTCGGCGTCGCATATCGGTGAAGTGGCGCTGGGCCTGTCATCGTCGGAGACCCGAAGTATCAGCAGCGAGGATATCGTGAACCGCTGGCGGGAACTCATCGGCCCGATTCCCGACGTCGTGGAACTCAGCTATACTTCCTCTCTGTTCAACGTGGGCGAGGCGATCAACATGGAACTGGCGAGTCCGGATCACGAGGACCTGCTTGAGGCGACGGCTGAACTGAAGCGAACGCTGGCCAACTACAACGGCGTCCTGGACGTCGCCGACGATTTCCGGCCCGGCAAGCAGGAAATCAGGTTAACCGTCACGCCCGAAGGCGAGGCGCTCGGCATAAGCATGGCGGGTCTGTCTCGACAGGTGCGCCAGGCGTTCTACGGCGAAGAAGCGCAGCGGATCCAGCGGGGGCGCGACGATGTCCGCGTCATGGTGCGGTATCCCGAAACGGAACGACGGTCCCTGGGCGACATGGAAAACATGCGCATCCGTACGCCGACCGGAATCGAGGTGCCCTTTTCCCTCGCCGCCATGGCGGAGATGGACCGGGGTTACTCCAATATCCGGCGGAAGGACCGCATGCGGGTTATCACGGTCACCGCCGACGTGAACGACGCCGTCGCCAACGCCAACGACATCCTGGGCGATCTAACGACGTCTTACATGCCGAGCCTGATGGCCAGGTACCCCAACCTTACCTATTCGCTCGAAGGAGAACAACGAAATCAGCAGGAATCCATCGAAAGCCTGAGCTTCGGATTCCTGGTCGCCCTGCTCGTGATCTACGGACTGCTGGCCATACCCTTCAAGTCATACATCCAGCCCATGATCATCATGAGCGTCATTCCCTTCGGCATTGTAGGCGCGGTTATGGGGCACCTGATCATGGGATTTGCGATCTCGCTTCTTTCCCTGTTCGGCATCGTCGCCTTGTCCGGTGTCGTCGTGAACGACAGCCTCGTGCTGGTGGACTTCATCAACCGCGGCCGCGAACGATCGGGACCGGACGCGGACCTGCACGAGATCATCCGCAACGCGGGCGTCGCCCGTTTCCGGCCCGTTTTGCTGACCTCGCTCACGACGTTCGCGGGACTCACCCCCATACTGCTGGAAAAAAGTCTCCAGGCTCAATTCCTCATTCCCATGGCCATATCCCTGGGTTTCGGCGTGCTTTTCGCCACGGCCATCACGCTGATCCTGGTTCCCATCAGCTACTACATCCTCGAAGACGGACTTGCCGTCCTTGCCCGCATCCAGATTCGGGTGAAAGGGCAGGTCCTGGAATCCGGCGAAGTAGTCGAAACACCGGCTTCCTGACCGCGACCCCACCCCTTACAAACTCCTTGCCAGTACCCGTGTATTCCGCCATCTTTCAATCAGATGCGGTAACGCCGGTCCGGACCCTGATCCAGGTTTCTTCCGGCTGACGAATACCGTGACGGACTACGACCAGGGGGCCGCCGTGCCTTTTCATGCCGATCTGCATCTCCACTCCCATTTCTCCCGGGCAACCAGCAAAAACCTGAACCTGGAACACCTGTACAAGTGGGCCCAGTTGAAGGGAATCCGGGTGGTCGGTACCGGGGATTTCGTTCATCCAGGATGGATGGATGAACTGGAGGAGAAACTGCAGCCGGCCGAAGAGGGTTTGTTCCGGCTGAAACCCGAACACGAAAGGGCGATGCAGGACCAGGTACCTGCAGCCTGCCGAGCGCCGGTTCGCTTCATGTTGACGGTGGAGATTTCGAACATATACAAACGGCTCGGCCGCGTCCGAAAAGTGCACAACATCCTGCTGGCCCCCGGATTCGAAGCCGCCAAGGGCATACAGGCCAGGCTGGACGCCATCGGCAACATCCGGTCGGACGGGCGTCCCATCCTGGGACTGGATTCCCGGGACCTCCTGGAGATCACCCTCGAGACCGACCCGATGGCCTGCCTCATCCCGGCCCATATATGGACGCCCTGGTTTTCCGCCCTGGGATCCAGGGGAGGATTCGACCGGTTGGCGGACTGTTACGGCGATCTTACGGACCACATTTTCGCCGTCGAAACCGGGCTTTCCTCCGACCCGCTGATGAACTGGCGCCTGGAACAACTCGATGCCTATGTGCTCGTATCGAACTCCGATGCCCATTCACCTGGCAAGCTGGGCCGGGAGACCACCGTGTTCGATACGGCCTGCAACTATCCCGCGATATACAGCGCACTTTCCGACCCGGACGACGACGGGCTGGCGGGGACGGTGGAGTTTTATCCCGAAGAGGGCAAATACCATTATGACGGCCACCGAAAGTGCCGGAGAAGGATGCACCCCAGTGAGACCATCGCCGAAAACGGAAATTGTCCGGATTGCGGCAAGCCGGTAACCGTCGGCGTCATGGCCCGCGTGGAAGAGCTCGCGGACCGGGCCGAAGGGAAAAAACCCGCCCGCTGGCGCCATTTCCACAGCGTGATCCCCCTCCCCGAGATTATCGGCGAGGCGAAACAGGTCGGACCTGGAACAAAAACCGTAGACACGATTTACCAGGCCATGGTTGCCCGGCTGGGCAGCGAACTCGAAATCCTTCTGGATATACCTGAAGAAGAAATCGCGCAGGTTGCCGGTTCGCTGATCGCCGAGGGCATTCGTCGCATGCGGGTCGGGGAGGTGGATATCCTGCCCGGTTACGATGGAGATTACGGGGTCATCAAGCTGTTCAACCAGGCGGACCGCCTGGGAAGCGACACGCAGATCGCCCTGCTCGACGCGATTCCCGGCGATGTGCGCGTACCGTCCCAGAAGTTTCCCGTAAATGACGGCGCACCGGTGATGGAAGAGGAAATAACCCGTCGCACTAACGGGACGGCCGGGACCATCGAACCACTGCCAGCCATTTCGGAGATACCCGAACCGGCGGACACAACCGCCACGGCTCCTTCCTCGCTGTCTCACGATACCACACCAGCCGTGACCGTGCTCGAAACCCCCTATCCGGCGGTCGCCGCGTCATCAAGCGATGCACCGCTGAATGAAGATCAACTTAAGGCCGTAAGGCACCGGGAGGGGCATCTGCTCATCGTGGCGGGACCCGGCACCGGAAAGACCCACACGCTGACGCACCGCATGTCTTTCCTGGCGCGGCATGAAATCCCGACGGACCAGATGCTGGCCGTGACCTTCACCAACAAGGCCGCCGGGGAATTGAAGTCGCGATTGAAAAACCTGCTGGACCGCCTGGACGGCCAGGCAGATGATGTCATGGTCGACACGTTCCACGGTATCTGCCTCGCGCTGATGCGCCAGTGGTCCCGCAGTACGAGCGTCCCGTTCAGCTTCAGCGTGGCGACGCCCGATGACCAGGACCGGGTGGCCCGCGTTCAGTGGCCGATGGACAACACCGTCCAGCGGAGGAGGCGGCTGGAGGAGGTCGCGCGATGGAAAGCCTCGGGGCGCGGCGGTGAAATACCGGAAGCGGTCTCTGCCTATACGCGCCTTCTGCGCAGACATGGACTCCTGGACTTCGACGACGTCATCCTCGAGACCACCAAGCTGCTTCGAACAGCCGACCGTTTCAGGCAGAGCGTGCACGAACGGTTCCGGTACGTTTTCGTGGACGAGTACCAGGACATCAACCCGGCCCAGCACGCCCTGTTGAAGATCCTGGTGGAAGGCGGCGCCCTGATTACCGCCATAGGCGACCCCAACCAGGCGATCTATGGCTTCCGCGGAGCCGATACCCGGTACTTCCATTCCTTCGCGGACGACTTTCCCGGTGCCGGTACACACTACCTGAAGGAGAACTACCGATCCGCGGCATCCCTGATTGAGGCTTCGTCCCAGGTCATGCGCGCTTCCAACTCCTCCGCGGCGCCACCCCTGGTCGCAGCTCTTTACGTCCAGGGACGCCTGGTCATCAGGGAAACCCGATCGGACAAGGCCGAAGCCGAGTATGTCGTGCACCAGGTCGAACGACTGGTGGGCGGGACCAGCCTGTTCTCCCAGGATTCGGGACGCCTGGAAGACGGGACAGACCCGGGCGAGGAGCGTTCCTTCGGAGAGATCGCGGTTCTGTACCGAATGAACAGCCAGAATACTGCCTTGATGGAAGCCTTCGATCGCAGCGGAATCCCCTACCAGGTCGCCGGCGACACGTCCCTCATCAACCGACCGGGCGTACAGGAGATGGTCACCCTGCTTCAACTGGGCGACGGGAGGACCGTCACCACCGGTTCGGCGCTTCGGTGTCTGTCGTCGACGATTGACGGACTGGGGGACCGGACCGTGGAACTCATCGAAGTGCTATGGAAACAGCGCACGCAGATCACGATCGACCACGTGCGGGATCTGATGGACCAGCCCAGGCTGCTCATGAAGAGGTCAAAAATCGGAGTGAATGCCCTGCTGGACGACTTGAAAACAATAAACATCGACCAGGAGCATCTCGCGGCGGCCGACATATTGAAGCGCCTTACCCACACTTCCGTATGGGATAAACTGAAATGGCGCTATCCCAGGGCGGACGACAGCCTGCGGGAGTTGACCCGGTGCGCCCGTATCGAGACGGAACTGCCGGTGCTGCTCGACAAGCTGCTGCTCAGCCAGGAATACGACGCCTACGGTGAAGTATCCGAGCGCGTGAACCTCATGACCCTGCACGCGGCCAAGGGGCTGGAATTTCCGGTCGTCTTTGTCGTGGGCTGTGAAGACGGCCTGGTGCCTCTGCAACTCGAGGGAATGGAGTCCGACGTGGAGGAAGAACGCCGCCTGTTTTACGTGGGCATGACCCGTGCCAGGGAAAGGCTTTACCTGGTACGGTCAAAAAAGCGCATGCTGTTCGGGGAGGTGCGTGCATCCCGTCCGTCACCCTTCCTGACCGATATAGAAGACCAGTTGAAGCAATACGATAGACCGCATAGACCGGACAAACGACGGCGGAAAAAGGCAAAGCCGCGCCCTTCGAACCAGTTGGGCCTGTTCGGATAGGGCCGGTCCCGCTGGGTTCCGGCCGGAACCGTTCAATGAGAAAGGAGACGTCATGTTCAACAAGAAACACACCCTCCCAACCGTACTGATCGCCGGATTGCTCGCGTTTACCGTGTATTCCCTGGCCAAACCGTCGGCCGATCCGGAACCTCAGTCAGACGAGACCGGGCAGACCGGAGCGTATGCCCTGGCGACCTTCGCCGGGGGCTGCTTCTGGTGCATGGAACCGCCCTATGATGAACTGGACGGCGTCATTTCTACCATCGTGGGATATACCGGCGGTCAATTGCGCAATCCCAGCTACGGCGAGGTATCCGCTGGCAATACAGGACATACGGAAGGCATGGAAATCCGTTACGATCCATCGAAGATCACTTTCCAGGAACTGCTGGATGTTTTCTGGGTAAACATCGATCCGACGGTGAATGACCGCCAGTTCTGCGACAGGGGCAGCCAGTACCGCGCGGCCATTTTCTTCCACGACGACAAACAGAAAGCGCTGGCCGAGGCATCGAAACAGAAATGGATCGATTCCGGTCGTTTCGACCGCGTGGTGACTGAGATCAGCCCGGCCTCGGTGTTCTACAAGGCGGAAGAGTACCACCAGGATTACTACCTTAAGAACCCGTTGCGGTACAAGTTCTACCGGTACAACTGCGGCCGGGACCGTCGACTGGAAGATCTTTGGGGCAGCCAATAAGTTCTTTGCCGGCTGTAAGGGGCCGAAGCCGGAAATGACCACCATCGGCGCCGGCGCGACATTGGGTAATCGTATCCCGGTCCCGCAGAAAAACCGGGACTTCAGGAAAAGATGGGAGATCATGCATGGCTGATTTGGAAAATCTGGTCAAAACCACCCTGGGCGAACTCAGGGAAATGGCCAAGGCACAGTCCGTCGTAGGAGATCCTGTGGAAGTTGGTAAAACGACCGTCATTCCCCTGGTCAAACTCGGTTTCGGCTTTGGCGGCGGTGGAGCGGAAGACAAGAACGGCGGACGAAGCGGCACCGGCGGCGGCGGCGGTGTACAGCCGGTTGCCGTCCTGGTAGTCAAGGACGGAGAAGTACGCCTGGAACGCATGTCGGGCCAGTCCGGTCTATCATCAGCCACGAACACGATGGTGGACCTCATGAAATCCGTGCTGGACCGATGGCTTAAGCCCAAAGAAAGCGAAGAAAAATAAGACGTGCCCCTGACCTTGGAACAGTTACTTCTCATTTCCGCCGCCGTGCTACTCGTCGTTCTTCTGCTGCTCGTCATACCCGTGACGATTTCCTTCTCGATCGTTCGAAGGGAAGCATTCACAGGCAGGGTCACGATCGGGTGGTTGTTCGGTCTGCTCAGTTACACCCCTTCTCTCGCAAAAAGCAGTGATTCAAACAGGAGGCGCAAGACCCGCAAAGCGCCGGCCGATCCTCGCGGAACGCCGTCAAAAGCACCGGTCGTATCGAAAAAGCGCTTTACGAGACTGTTGAAGAGCAAGGGATTCATGAGGGGCTTGCTGAGACTCCTGCGCAACGTGGCGGGGTGCGTCCGTTTCGTGTCGTTGCACGTCGCCGGGCGCTTCGGACTGGACAATCCCTATGACACCGGCCGTCTATGGGGAAACATCTGTGCCTTCACAGGTTTCCTCTACGGCGCGAAGCGTGTCCGGATTCTCGTCGAACCCGAATTCAACGAAGCCGTATTCGAATTGGACAGCCGGGGCGTGATCCGCATCGTTCCCGCAACCCTGCTCTTGCCCGCCGCCCGGTTCGTCCTTTCTCCTTCCACGATTCGCGCGGCCTGGTCCGTGTCCAGACGTCCGAAATAAACCGAGACCATCCTTCGATTCCAGGAGTATTCATGTCATCACCCCTTCGCAGCGCCCGCTGGTTCGGTCCCAGGGACAAAGTGGGATTCATACATCGAAGCTGGATGAAGAACCAGGGGCTTCCGGACCATGTCTTCGACGGCCGGCCCGTTATCGGCATCTGCAACACATGGTCGGAACTGACGCCGTGCAACGCCCATTTTCGAACCATCGCGGAGCGTGTCCGGCGCGGCGTATACGAGGCGGGCGGTTTCCCGGTGGAATTCCCCGTCATGTCCCTGGGCGAGTCCCTCATGCGGCCCACCACCATGCTGTTCCGCAACCTGGTCAGCATGGACGTGGAAGAAACCATTCGCGCCAATCCGCTCGACGGCGTCGTATTACTTGCGGGATGTGACAAAACGACTCCCGCCCTGCTCATGGGCGCGGCAAGCTGCGATCTACCCACCCTGGCGATATCCGGCGGCCCCATGCTCAACGGCAAGTTCAGGGGACGGAATATCGGATCGGGTACCGACGTTTACAAATTCAGCGAAGAGGTGCGTGGCGGCACCATGAGCGTGGAGGAGTTCCTGGAGGCGGAATCCTGCATGAACCGGTCCGCCGGCCACTGCATGACCATGGGAACGGCTTCGACCATGGCCAGCATCGTGGAAGCGCTGGGCCTGGGCATGCCGGCCAACGCGGCCATTCCCGCGGCGGATTCACGACGGCTAACGCTGGCCCACGAGGCGGGCAGACGGGCGGTACAGATGGTTCGCGAGGACCTGCGCATGTCTGCGATCGTCACGCGCGAGGCCCTCGAAAACGCCATCCGGGTGGTGGGCGCCATCGGCGGTTCCACCAACTCGGTCGTGCACCTGCTGGCGCTGGCCGGTCGGCTCGGCGTTGATCTCTCCCTGGAGGATTGGGACCGCCTCGGCTGCGACATCCCCTGTCTTGTGAACCTGATGCCGTCGGGAGAATACCTGATGGAGGACTTCTTCTACGCGGGCGGCCTGCCGGCGGTGATCCGCGAAATGGGCGACTTGATCCACCGCGATGCAATGACCGTAAACGGCAGGACCATCGGGGAGAACACGGCGGAAGCGCCTTGCTACAACCGGGACGTGATCCGCACCCTCGACGCCCCGTTGAACGAATCCGGCGGCCTGGCCGTACTCCAGGGCAACCTGTGTCCCGATGGAGCCATCATCAAACCATCCGCTGCTACGCCTGGACTGATGCGACACCGCGGCCGCGCCGTGGTGTTCGAGAACATCGAAGACCTCCACGCCCGCATAGACGATCCGGACCTGGACGTGGACGCCGACAGTGTCATGGTTCTGAAGAACTGTGGACCGAGGGGCTATCCGGGCATGGCGGAGGTGGGAAACATGCCCCTTCCGCCGAAACTGCTCCAGCAGGGCGTGACGGACATGGTCCGTATATCCGACGCCCGGATGAGCGGCACGGCCTACGGCACGGTTGTGCTCCACGCGGCGCCCGAGGCCGCGGCGGGCGGAACGCTCGCGCTCGTTGAAGATGGCGACATGATCGAACTGAACGTTGGAGGGCGCCGTCTGAACCTCGACGTGCCCGAGGACGAACTGGCGCGTAGACGCGAGCGCTGGACCCCGCCCGAACCGTCGATGGACCGGGGATACTGCCGGCTGTACGTGGACCACGTGCTCCAGGCCGACCGGGGCGTGGATTTCGATTTCCTGGTCGGCGGCAGCGGGGCACCGGTCGCTAGGGATTCCCACTAGCATACGAGGAGGCTTCCGTGCTGAATGCTTCTGAAGAAGCCGTTTCATCCTTCGCTGAAAACGGTTACCACTTCGCCGAGTCCGTATTCTCCGTGGACGAGATGGCGGCGTGCAAGACCGCGGCGAAGGAACTCGTGGAGAGCCAGACCGGTCCTTCCGGTGTTTTCGTGTGGAAGTGCGACACCATACCGCCGTTGTTCGAAGCGATTTCCTGCGATCCGCGGATGGTGTCGATCCTGCGTCCGCTGGTCGGTCCCCGCATCGAGTTCCTCAGCGCGAAACCCGTCTTCAAATCTACCAGGGTCCATTTCGCTTCACCCTGGCACCAGGACCAGGCGTACTGGGGCGGTTCGACCAAGTACTCCGCCTGGATCGCCCTGGAAGATGCGATGCCGGAAAACGGCTGCTTGCGGGTCATACCCGGTTCCCACCGTCAGACGCGCGATCATGCGTCGGTCAAGGACGCCAGGGGATTCTCCAACCGCGTTTCGGACGATGACGTGAAGGGCGAGGAAGTGTTGGACGTGGAGATGAAATGCGGAGACGTCCTGGTGTTTCACGACGGACTGCTGCACAGTTCCTATCCGAATCGTTCCGGCCAGGAACGCTGGTCATTCATTCCCACCTACCGAAACGCGGATGTACCCGATACTTCGACGGTCTGGTCCAACTCTAGATTCATCGACGAAGAACCGTAAGGAGACTAAATGAAAATCGCTCTGCAGGAGGGCCTGCTTCCCGGGGACAGCTTAAACGAAAAACTGGATTTTGCCGAAGCCTTGCAGGTCGAGGGCCTCGAGATCTCGGGACGGGGACCGGCCGGCCGAATCGAAGAACTGGAAACCGCGCTCCGGAATCGCGATATACGATTGGTATCCCTATGCGGGCAGTCGACATTCGACTTTCTTGATCCCGATCCCGGGAAGAGGAACCACAGCATCGACGAGGCTAACGAGAACCTGGAGGTGTGCGGGCATTTCGGGGCCGTCGGCCTGATCCTGCCCCCCATTTTCGGGCCGCCGCGCATTCCGGATCTCACGCCGCTGGCCGACGCCATCACCCTGGAAATGCAGTTGCTGACGGAGATTGTCCGGGACCTGGCGGAATTCGCCGCGGAGCAGGGCACGAAGGTACTGCTGGAACCGCTTAACCGTTACGAGGAGCACCTGCTGAGACAGCAGGACCGGGGCATCGAAATCATCAAGAGGGCCGGCGACCCGCCATCGGCAAGCCTGCTGTGCGATTTCTTCCACATGCATATCGAGGAGACGGACACCCCCGCGGCGCTGCGCAGGGCCGGACGCCGGTACGTCGGTCACGTGCACATGGCCGACAATACGCGCCAGGAACCGGGCACCGGTGACATCGATTGGAAGGCCGGGCTGTCCGCCCTGAGGGAAATCGGGTTCGACGGGTACCTGGCCTATGAATGCGGTATTACGGGAGACAGCGGGGAGGAGAGGCGCGAGGCCCTGAAACGCTCCGTAAAGTACATCCAGGGTGTTATCGAGGAGATTTCCTGAACGGGCTGAACGGGCTGAACAGGCTGACCGGTATACCTGCGCCGCCAGCTTTGGCGCGCGCTTCCGGGCGGGCGGTATCCGTCACGGCAGGATGATGTCCCGGTTCTCGTAACGAAGCCGCATCAGGAATTCGGGGCCAAGGGTTTTCCAGATTCGCGTGACCCCGGCACGTGCCTCGAGATGAAGGGGGTCAAGGGAGATCGCCTCCATGTAGGCGTCGTGGGCTTCTTCCAGTTCATCCAGCTTTTCAAGTGTGCGGCCCAGGTCGAAGTAGCTTTCCACGGCCCACAATTGATCTTTATCCCTGGAGATCGCCTCCCGGAACTCGTTCACCGCCGCCTGGTACTGCCCGGAGGCATCGTACAGCCGGGCAGCCATCAGCCAGCAGGGCACGTAGTCGACATCCCGTATCCTGGCCATGTGAATGTAACGGATCGCATCCTTCACTTCACCCCGCTCGAAGTACAGGCGACT
This sequence comes from bacterium, assembly GCA_965262815.1. GTDB lineage: Bacteria > JAAXHH01 > JAAXHH01 > JAAXHH01 > JAAXHH01 > JAAXHH01. Next base: position 3,165,019 of record OZ253560.1, read on the forward strand.
CATCCCCACGTAGGCCGGAGCGTAACCTTCATCGAGTTGCATCGTTCTGCGCAGCGCCGCTTCCGCTTCGTCAAGCACGCCTGATTCCAGCAGATTCAGCGCCCTCGCGTACTCGGCCTCGGGTGAATTGAGTGAATCCGGGAACTGCATGGTCTTGGTACCGCATCGGACGAACACCAACGCCGAGATGACCAGTACCAGGCAAACCGCCGACCAGCGCACTAAGAACCCCCTTAAACGAAAACGCCCTGCGGATCGGTAAACCACAGGGCAGCCAGGCGGGAAACGGGACTCGAACCCGCGACCCTCAGCTTGGGAAGCTGATGCTCTACCAACTGAGCTATTCCCGCGGGGAAAACAGGACCGGGATGGTCGTAGTTCACCGTATTTTAGCCGGGACCCGCCACCGTGTCAAGCGATATCCGGACCGGCGCGCGTCCCGCATTCCCCGCCAGGCAGTCGTCGGGCCATGGACTAAGTCTCGAGCGACTTCTCTTCCTCGAACCGTTCCAGTGCGAGCTGGATCAACTTGTCTATCAGGTCGCCGTAAGAGACTCCGGCGACTTCCCACAGCTTGGGAAACATGCTGATCCGGGTGAAACCGGGGATGGTATTGAGTTCGTTTACCAGGACTTCACCGTCCTCCCTCAGGAAAAAATCAACCCGTGACATGCCCTCGCAGGCCAGCACCCGATGGACTTCCACGGCGGTCGCACGGATTCTTTCGGTGAGTTCGGGCGGCAGTGACGCCGGTATCTCCAGCACGGCGCCGTGCTCGTCGATGTACTTGGCTTCGTAGGAATAGAACTCGTGGGTGGGCCGGATTTCACCCAGGCCGGACGCTTCGGGCCGGGCATTCCCCAGCACCGCGCACTCGATCTCGCGGCCCTTCACGAATTCCTCTACCAGGATCCTCCGGTCGTAACGAAATGCTTCCCGGATTCCCGCTTCGAATTCGTCTGCATCGTGGGCCTTGGTAATGCCAACGGAAGAACCCAGGTTGGCGGGTTTTATGAAGCACGGCATGCCCAGGCGGCCGCGGACGGCGTTGAAATCGATCCGGTCCCTGTCGGTAGACGAAAACGTCATGAAATCGGGGATGGCGAGACCGGCATCCCGTAACAGACGTTTCATAACGTCCTTGTCCATGGATACCGCCGAACCCAGGACACCGGATCCCACGAAGGGCAGGTTGGCCAATTTCAACAGGCCCTGCACCGTTCCGTCCTCGCCGAAGGGACCATGGAGAACGGGAAAAATGACATCGATGTTTCCCGCCGGCCGGTGCGTTTTCCTGGTCGTCACCTGGTCGCTGGCCGCTCCCGGAGCGAGGGCAACGGTTTCACTCAGGCGGTTCAGGGAGATCAGCTTCGGATCGTGAGGGTTGAGCAGGAATTCCGCCGAATCCCCCAGGTGCCACTGCCCCGTGCGATCAATGCCGATCAGGACTACCTCGTACCGGGACCGGTCGATGGCGTCGATGATATTCCTGGCCGACTGGAGCGAGACCTGGTGTTCCGCCGACCTGCCTCCGCACAGGATCCCTACCCTGATTTTCTTCATGGCTGTAGTCTCTTTCGGTATGTGTTCCGACCAGGCGGACACGCTACATAAGTTACTCGTCGGTCAGGTTACATAAGATATTCACAAACGATATCCGCCAGGGCCAGCCCCTTTCGTGTCAGGCAAAGCCGCGAACCGTGCTTCGCCAGCAGCCCCTCCGCAGTCAGGGTGTGTATCGCCGGGTCACGTTTACCCATGGCTTCGGATCCGTATCGGTCGCGGAAGGTCCCGGTGTCCAGACCCTCGATAGACCTCAGGCTCAACAAGATGTACTCATGAATACGTTCGTCTTCCGTGAGCGTTTCGTCCAGTTCAACGGCCTGTCCACGCTTTTCCATGGCCGTCAGATAGTCGGCGAGTCTCCGGGTGTTGGCCTGTCTCCGCCCTCCCGCGTGCGAGTGGGCCGACGGCCCCAGCCCAAGGTAATCGCCCCCGTTCCAGCAGGATACATTGTGCCTGCATTCTACGCCGGGCTTCGACAGGTTGGAAACTTCGTAGTGGCGGTAACCCGCGGCGGTTAACCGGTCAAGCGCCTGGTAGTAGTATTCAACGTGGCGGTCTTCATCCGGCAGGTCAAGCAGGCCCTCCTCCTCCATCCGGGCGAAGGCCGTCCCCGGTTCGACGGTCAGACCGTAAATCGACAGGTGCTCCGGATCCAGGGAAACCGCGCGATCCAGCGTGTTCGCCCAGTCCACCGCGGCCTGTCCGGGCACGCCGAACATGAGATCGAGGTTGATATTTTCGAGGCCCGCTTCCCTCGCGAGACCAGCTGCCTGCACGGCCTGATCCGCCGTATGATACCGCCCGAGATGTTGCAGGATTTCATCGGAAAACGACTGGACACCGATGCTGAGCCTATTGACCCCCAGACTGCGCAGACGCTTCAATTTTGAGGTTCTGACGGTTTCGGGGTTGGCTTCAAGCGTGATTTCAGCGTCGGGGTCGACGCGGAAATGGTCATGGACCAGTCCGAAGACACGGTCCAGCTGGCGGTCCGTGAGGCAGGTCGGGGTGCCGCCTCCCAGGAAGATCGTGTTGACGATGCTATCGGGCCAGGGCGATTCCCCGCTTCGACGCTTCGCCTCATTCTCCAAGGCCGTCAACAACCGGTTCACCCGACCGTCTTTAAGCAGTTCAAAGGAAAAATCGCAGTACGGACAGGCCTGGGTACAGAAGGGAATATGTATGTAGAGACCGGTCAATGTGTTTGCGTCCCGATGCGCGCCCGGCGGATACGCCAGGGAAACCGTACGGTATCAAGGATTCCTGGTGACTCGCGTGTCCCGGAGCAGGACGAGGCTGCTCCTATTCATCGACCCTTGCCGGACGTGTCCGGTTCTCCGGTCTACATGACCAGCCTGCCGATGCGGTTCCAACGCACGCGCCACGGAACATGCACGACGTTGTAACCCAGCACGTATACCAGGGAGGCGACGCTTTCCAGGGGCCTGGATGATTGCCACACCAGGACCGGATCGTCGCGGTGACGTTCCCAGGACCAGTAGATGATGAAGGCGTTGCCAACGACGTCCTTCGTATCCACGAACCCCCAGTACCTGCTGTCGGAGCTGTAGTCCCGGTTGTCGCCCATGACGAACAGGGCGTCCGCCGGTACGATCTTGGGTCCCCAGTTGTCCCGCGTGCTTCGGGATGCCGCCCTGAACGAAGGGTCGTCAAACTTGACGTGCGGCGGGTTATCCAGCAGCACATCGTCCACGTAAACTTCCTTGTCCCGGATCTCCACCTTCTGGCCGGCGGCGGCGATACACCGCTTTATAAACATCTGCGCCGGATTCCTGGGATACGGAAACACCAGGATATCGCCGGGTTCCGGTTCGCGCCAGGCTGGAAGACGTATATCGGTAAAGGGGACACCGGGGCCGAAGATGAACTTGTTGACCAGCAGGAAATCACCCACCTGGAGGGTGGCTTCCATGGACTCCGAGGGTATACGGAAAGCCTGTACGACCTCAGCCCTGATGAAGAGAAAGAGAATCACGGTAAATAGAACGATTTCCGTGTATTCTCGAAGAACGGATTTTTCCTTCGCCAAGACCTGGTTTCCTCTCTGTTTTTGCAAAACGCCAACCATTACTGGTCAGCTTCCGGCTTGCTGACTGCCGACGGCCGCTCTATCGCCCCGGATATTGAGCACGGCCAGGAAAGCTTCCTGCGGCAATTCGACGTTGCCGACCTGCTTCATGCGCCGCTTGCCTTCCTTCTGCTTTTCCAAAAGTTTGCGCTTCCGGGAGATATCGCCGCCGTAACACTTGGCCGTGACGTTCTTGCGCAGGGCGCGGATCGACTCCCTTGCGATCACCCTTCCCCCGATGGCGGCCTGCACGGCGACCTCGAACATCTGCCGCGGTATGATCTTGCGCAACCGCTGGCAAAGTTCGCGGCCCCATTCATAGGCCTTGTCCTTGTGGATGATGATCGAAAGGGCGTCCACCAGGTCGCCGTTGAGGAGCAGGTTCAGCCTGACCAGGGGCGAGGCGCGGTATTCCAGGAAGTCGTAGTCGAAGGAAGCGTATCCACGGCTGATCGATTTCAACCGGTCGTAGAAATCAAATACGATCTCCGACAGCGGCAGTTCATACTGCAGGGAGACACGTTTCGCGTCGAGGTATTCCATGGCCTTGTAGATCCCCCGGCGATCCCGGGTCAGCTTCATGATATTGCCGATGTAATCAGTCGGCACCACGATCTGCGCCTGGATGAACGGTTCTTCCACGAAAGCGATGAGCGAGGCGTCGGGCATGTCGGCCGGATTGTCCACCATGAGCACTTCGCCCCCGTTGGTCGTGATCCGGTACTCGACGCTGGGCATGGTGGCGAGAATCGTAAGTCCGTATTCCCTCTCCAGGCGTTCCTGTACGACTTCCATGTGCAGGAGCCCCAGGAATCCGCAGCGAAAACCAAATCCCAGCGCTATCGAGGTTTCGGGTTCGTATGCCAGGGCGGCATCGTTCAACTGGTATTTTTCAAGGGCCTCCTTAAGCGGTTCGTAGTCTTCAGAAGCAACCGGGTAGAGCCCGCTGAAAACCATGGACTTGGCTTCGCGATATCCGGGAAGTGGATCTGCGCAGGGACGCGAGGCATCGGTGATCGTGTCCCCCACGCTGGCGTCGGCCACGTTTCTGATATTCCCGATAAGATAACCGACTTCCCCCGCCTTGAGCGCGGCTACGGGCGCCTTGTCAAAACGAAGAATGCCCGTCTCCGCGACCTCGAATCGCTTGCGGTTTGAACACATCATGATGGACATGCCCGGGCGTATTTCGCCGCTCATGACACGCACGTAGGGCACCGCGCCGCGGTACTGATCGAAAATCGAATCGAAGATGAGGGCCCGCAACGGACCGTCGCCCGGCTCCGGGGGCGGGACACGGTCCAGGATAGCCTGGAGCACCTGTTCGACGCCGATCCCGTCCCGCGCGCTGGTCAGGACGATATCTTCCGGTTCGACGCCCAGGAGATCCACGATCTGTCCTGTAACGACGTCGACCCGGGCGTTGGGCAGATCAATCTTGTTGATGATCGGGATAATGGTCAGATCGTTCTCCAGGGCCAGGTACAGATTGCTGATCGTCTGGGCCTCGATCCCCTGGACCGCGTCGACGATCAATAGCGCTCCCTCGCAGGCGGCGAGACTGCGGGAGACCTCGTAGGAGAAATCCACGTGACCGGGGGTATCGATCAGGTTGAGGGAGTAGGCCTGACCCTCTGGCGATTCGTACGACATGCGAATCGCGTGTGCCTTGATCGTGATTCCCCGCTCCCTTTCCAGGTCGAGGTTATCGAGCATCTGGGCACGCATCTTCAAGGGGGAAATCGTGTGGGTCAATTCCAACAAACGGTCCGCCAGCGTCGATTTGCCGTGGTCGATATGCGCGATGATGGAGAAGTTTCGGATATTTGCCGTAGACATGAAAATCCCGTGTTGTCATCCAGGAAACTGGGAAAACCACCGAGTAGTGAATCGAATGCAACCGGTTGGAATAAAACGAGAAACGGGGGGGATGTCAACAGGTATACGGGTTGCGGGCGGCCCGTTTAAGCGGCGGAAACCGGTGGATTCTACGGTTCGACGGGTGTTGTGGTACCGGGATGAACGAGGCTGAACCTCAGGACCGTTTTCCCGCTTGAAGATTCGAACCACCGACTTCGAAGGCTTCGGCCGTACGTACCAGTATGTAACCGACCATCAGCGTGGCGACAACCGCCAGCAGGGAGCCCCAGTCGACCGAAGAGGATACCGGTTCGGGGAGGCGTGACAACGCGGCGCCGGCCGTTGACTGCAGGTACGCCTGGAGGTCTCGATTAGCAGTCGAGAAGGGTTCAAGTATATCCTGAACAGGGATGAATCGACCCGCGAATTCGGCAATCGGAGCGAGATACAGCCAGAAAACCGTGGCGGCCGCCATCCCGCAGGCGAGGGCGATGCGCTGAAAGACCAGGCCGGGCATGAATCGGTGGGAACGCACCGGCGCGGGTAACCTGTCCATCACGTTGAGCGCGAAGGCTTCGGAGGGCTGCTCGTCGGGCGTGGTTTCGACCGTCTCTATCAAGGCGTTAAGCAGCGCGAGTTCCGACCGGCATCGTTCGCATCCGGGCAGATGGATATCCATCGAACGGCGCTCGTCGGAAGTGAGTGCCCGATCGGTGGACTCATAGATCAGTTTCAGTACGGATTCGCAATTCATGTTCTCGTGACTCCGGTATCTCCGCCCACGGCAGTCAATCCAGCGAGCCGCTATCCGCGGCGCGGACCACCAGGTTCCTCAGCGCGGCACGGGCACGAAAGAGACGGGCTTTGACGGTGCCTATGGGCAGTTCCAGCGCTTCGGCTATCTCGTCATACGACAGATGCCGCATATGATGCATCGTGATCACCGCGCTGTATATCGGCGGCAGTGCCGCCACCAGGTCTCTTACCTTCTCCCTGAACTCCCTTTGCTCAAACAGTTCGGCGGGATTCGCCGATGTATCGGGTACCTGCAACGGCAATCCGTCTTCTTCATCATCCGAAAGGGAAGCCGTGGACAGGTTACGCCGAGAACGCCGGACTGAACTCAGACTGACGTTGACGGCGATGCGGTAAAGCCACGTAACAAACTTGGCGTCTCCCCTGAATCTGTCAAGGCTCTTGAATGCCCGTACAAATACATCCTGCGCTGCCTCTTCAGCATCTTCCCTGTTCCCGATGATGCGCAGAGTCAGGTTGAACACGGAACCGCTATGGCGGTTGACGAGGGAAGCGAATGCCGGCCTGTCGCCTTTTCGGGCCAGTGCGACAAGTTCCTCATCGCTGACATCCATGGGTCGCCTCATCCAGTCTCAAGTGTGTCTCAGCCGCGTGCAGGGCCGTTCCACAGGACAGATTCGACCCTCTTCCAAGGAAACCCGAGGGGTATCCCCTCTAACTGATAGGACTACCTTGAATCTATAAATGTTTCAAAACATGGACATGCTTTTCCTGTGGGTTATCTCCTGCATAACCATTAAATTTGCAATTTCTGAAACAATTAACCCAATTCCCGTGTCGAAATCTTGTACGGCAGATGCAAATTTAGCGGAAGACTTAGTGCAGGCTCGATTCGGAGGCCGGAATGGATAACTGGAAAGCCTGGGCAGTGTTGTTTCTAAGTGTCTGTGTCATGGTTGCAATCCTCGCTTACTATGATTACGTGGAAGTACTCGGGATAGCCGTGTCAGCACCTTTCGCACTCGGTATCGTCTGCGTGTTCCTGGGGTATCTTAGAAGGGGCAGAGAAATCAGGCACCAGGAGCGGCTGGCAATGATCGAGAAAGGCATCTATATCGAAGCCAGGAGACATGAGTCCGGGATACCCTCCCTGGCCGTAGTCTTCCTGGTCGGCATCGGCCTGGCCACGGTTATCGCGAGCGACGTGGAGTACTTCGGCTTCGCACTGCTGTTCGTGGGAATCGGCCTCATTGTTCGTTCCAGGTTGCTGCATCAAAGAAAAAAAGAGCAGGAAGGCCTGACGCCAACCCCAACTGAAGGCCTTCCACGTGTCGAAGAACAGACAACGACAAAGAAAGATGAGGTGTAGGGTAATATGCCAAGAAAAACGCTCTACAAGTCCTCATCCAACAAGATGATCAGCGGCGTCTGCGGCGGCCTGGGCGAGTACTTCAATTTGGATCCTTCCGTGCTTCGGATCGCCCTGGTCGCCTTCACGGTCATTACCCTTCCTGTTTTCGGCCCCTTTGTTTTCCTGGCTTACCTGGTGTGCATATTCATCATGCCCCGGAATCCGGACCAGACACCTGCGACTGTGACCAGCGTACCGGATCCAGGTGAATCAGACCAAACGGACCAGACGGGCCAGGCGGACCAAACGAACCAGGTGGGCCAGGCGGATCAGGCGGACCAGATCAAAACCGAGAATAACAGCATGGTCTGGGGCATCCTGCTGATCCTGCTGGCCGCTGTGGTATTGACCTATTCTTACTCTTCAGGACCTGCGCACTTCTCCTTTTTCTTGCCGCTGGTACCCATCGCGGCAATCGCCGTTGCGGTATTTGTCCTGATCAATTACAGAGGGCAGATCATGGTATTCTTCAGACATCGACGACTGTACCGGTTGAGGGAAGGCAAAAAGATCTTCGGTGTGTGCGCCGGTCTCGCGGATTCTTTCGACCTGGACCCGACGCTGGTACGCATCGGGTTTTTCGTGGCCTTTCTGTTTTCCGTGGGAATCGTCACCCTGCTCTATCTCTTCATGGCTTTTGTCATGCCTGCAGGACGTCCCGAAAGCCCCGGCAACGACACCTAGCGTGTATCCCTGGCAAGACTCGTACGACCCTTCCGATCCCGGTTCAAACTTCTCGAATGAACTTGACATTCGGCATTCATACCACTAGCGTATTCCGCGATCAGACCAGGCCGGGAACCCGTCGTTTTCTACCTCCAAATGAACGACAGAGTATGAAAAGAAAAAACAACCTGCTTCTCGCACGCACGATACAATGGATTAGCGGTGGGCTCGCAATTATCGTTATCTATCCCGTATTCGGATTGATCTATCCCTGCTGGCGCCGGATAAAAGGCAAACGGAGCCAGGAATCGGGAAACTTGCGTTCAGTTTCTTCTTCTTCCCGGTCGCAGTACCATCCATCCCGTAAGTCAATTCCCCAGGCAAGTAGGCCGCGGTGAAACTGATCGTTACCAACGACGACGGCATCGAGGCGCAGGGTCTGCGCACCCTGGCCGACCTGGCGTCGCGGTGGGGCGAGGTTGTCGTCGTCGCGCCGGCGGAACCACAGTCCGGCGTAGGACACCAGTTGACCATCGACCGGCCTGTCCGTGTGGATAAACTTTCCAAAGGCCGCTTCCGGATATGGGGAACGCCGGCCGACTGCGCACGCCTTGCGCTCGAGCACCTGGTGTCCGACGCGGACTGGGTGCTGTCGGGGATCAATCACGGCGGCAATCTCGGGGTCGACGTCTATGAATCGGGCACCGTGGCCGCGGCCCGGGAAGCTGCTATCCAGGGCCGAAGAGCCCTGGCGCTGTCACACTATGTGGCGGAGGGACGTTCCATCGACTGGCCGCTGGCCGCCGAACGCCTGGAACCGTTGTTGAAACGCCTGTTGCACGAACCTCTCGAATCCGGGTATTTTCTCAGCGTGAATCTGCCCCATCCGGAACATTCCGGGACCCTCCTGGAAACGAAACAGACCGTCGTGGACACGAGCCCCTACCGAAACTCGTTTACACCGACGGAAGACGGGTTTATGCCCACCCATTTCTACCACGAACGACAGCGGCAACCCGGTGGTGACATCGATCAATGCTTCAATGGTCACGTAACGCTGTCGAAAATCGGGGTTTGACGGGACTCTATTGGACTAAGAATCTTTCCTCTATCTGCTGTCCCGCATATGCAGATGATTTTGTCTATATCCCTGAGCATATTTCAACACCCTGTAATCCTGAATGTTGACCAACAACCTCCAACCATGCGAGAAATTCGGGGTCGGCTGGCGCACACAGTCCGGTCCCTGTTAACCACAGCGCAGACAGGTTGGTGAGATTGGCCAGTTCCAGGGGCAAGGGGCCCATCATCAAGGGATTGTTGTTCAGGTTGAGTTGCCAGAGGCTGTTCAGCCTGCCCAGTTCAGGCGGGACCGACCCGGTTAGTGAATTGCTCGCGAGGAACAATCTTTCGAGCACAGCGAAATTGCCAAACTGTGGTGGAATTTCCCCGTTCAAACCGTTGTTGCTCAGGAACAGGCGCGTAAGCCTTGACAGGTTTGCCAACTGCGGGGGTAGATTACCGGCAAGCCGGTTGTTGCTGAGGTTCAGGTAAGAGAGGTTGGCAAGTCGACCTAACGTTGCTGGTATCTCACCACTGAGTTCATTGTTTCGGAATGATAACTGCCTTAGATTTCCCATATATCCAATGGATGGCGGGATATCACCACTAAGTCTATTGTCATCAAGAGTCAAATACCAAAGATTTGAGAGATTTCCCAACGATGAGGGTATCTCACCGCTTAATCCATTACCGAAAATCGAGAAACTTTCAAGATTACGAAGATCGCCGATTGAACTCGGGATACTTCCGGTGATTGCGTTCTCAGACAGTGTCAAAACCTGAAGCTCTGATAGACGACCCAACTCATGGGGTATGTCACCGTTTATGCTGTTTTTCCGCAGATTCAGGCTTTGGAGTTTTTCAAGATCTCCCAACTCCGGGGGCAATTCACCCTTTAACCCATTGTTTTCAAGGTCCAACTGCTCTACATGGCCTTCAGCATTGATCGTGAGGCCGTACCACTCATCCAAAGGCCGGGTACTCAACCAATTCGAATTGTTCCTCCAGAACGGTCCGTTCAATGCGGTATAAAAGACAACAAGAGCTTCCAGGTCATTGCTGACAAACACCTGAATCACGGTCGACCTTAAGCCTGATCTGACCGAAATCTCAGCCTTTCCGAACGAAAGCGCGGTAATAACACCGTCATTACTTATACTTGCCACTTCGATGTTGCTGCTTGACCAGCTCAATTCCGCTTCCGTGATCGGCCTATCGTTCTGATCCAGCACCTCGACTGTCACCACCGCTGTTTCACCGATTTTTAAATACAACAGCGAGGTGGAAACGGAAATGGAGGTTGGGACCTGGGAGTCCGAGCCTGTTGGACCTTTATCACCGCAGGCGATTATCGTAAGGAATAACGCGCATGTGGCGGCTATTGTGGAGGGACGATAAATGCTGTTGATCATAGTTGGAAAGCCTACTCGAGCTTTAACCGGTTCCTTGGAGCGTTAAACACCGGGATTCATGTTTAACCTTGTATGCCCCCTGGGAGAGCATGAATGCAACGGAAACTTCCAGGGTGAGATCGGAAATTATGCCGAATCCTCGGATTCTGTCACCATCTCTTAACACTACTGTGAAAGTGGGATAATCCCCCTTAATTACCAGTACAAAGCGGAATATCCTCTGGTCTATTGGTTTCAAAAAGGAAATTTACTTCCAGCATCCAGTCCAGGAATTTTGAATTATGCGGTACGCAAAGGTTGGTCCTGTGCAGGAACAGATTCTGGAGTTGGGTAAGATTGATGAGTTCCAGGGGCAATGGACCCTTCATTTGGCTATTGTTGTCGAGAATCAGAAACAGGAGTCCTGTCAGCCTGCCGAATTCCGGTGGAATCGAACCGGCGAGCATATTGGAGTCGAGGAATAAGTACCTGAGATTGCCGAGATTGCCTAAAGAAGGAGGAATCTCGCCGCTGAGTTGATTGAGAGAAAGACGTAACTCTTCAAGATTGCCGAGGTTACCCAATGAAGGAGGTATATGTCCAGTAAGTTGGTTGTTTTCAATAGTTAAACTCCTAAGACTAGATATATTCCCCACTTCAAAGGGGATTTCTCCGCTTAACTGGTTGCCCCGAATAGATAAACCAACAAGACTGGTAAGTCGCCCTAACGAAGCGGGGATTTCGCCACTGAGCTGATTCACATCAAGATCAATTTGTTCGATATTGGCGAGGTTACCCAGGGATGACGGGATTTCGCCACTGAGCTGATTGTATTGGAGCGACATATGTGTAAGATTCTCGAGGTTACCCAGGGATGACGGGATTTCGCCGCTAAGTTCATTTTGATCCAGATTCAGTGACTCGATACTAACAAGGTTACCCAGAGATGACGGGATCTCGCCACTTAATTCATTGCTGCTGAGAGTCAGTGTCTCGAGGCTGGAGAGATTCCCAAGTTCATCGGGAAGATTTCCACTTAAACGGTTGCGATGGATATCCAGGAGAACTAGACTGGTTAGCTTCTCCAACGAAGCGGGTACCTCTCCGCCGAGACTATTGTCATAGAGCCGCAAGTGTTTAAGATTGGTGAGGTTGCCCAAAATCGCTGGAATCTCACCGCTAAATTCATTCCGATGAAGATTCAGTTCCTCGAGATTGCCAAGATTTACAAGAAAAGAGGGGATTTCGCCGACCAGCTGACAATCATTTAACGACAAATACCTTAAGCTTTGAAGATCACCCACTATTTTGGGGATACGCTTTATCGGGTTTCTCGAGAGTGACAAAGAATCCAGCATTGTAAGGCGACCAATATCCGCAGGGAATCCTCCGATCATATTCCCATCCAGCGACAAGCTTCTGAGTTCATCAAGGTCCCCCAGCGCTGATGGCAATTCACCAAGTATACCATTGTTTTCGAGATTCAGTCGTTCAACACGGCCGCTCGCATTGAGGGTGACACCATGCCATTCGTTCACAGGCTGGGAACTCAACCAGTTTGTCCCGTTCTCCCACAATGGTCCGCCCATTGCTATATAAAAGGCAACAAGGGCAGCCCGGTCTTTGCTGACAGTCACCCGGATCACCGCTGATATCGTGCCCGACATCACGGTTATCTCTGCCATTCCGAACGAAAGGGCGGTAAGGACCCCCTGGCTGTTTACGCTTATGACCGCCGGGTCGCTGCTTGACCAACTCAGTGCAGCATCAGGGATCTGTAAAAGGTCCTGATCCAGTACCCGGGCAGTAATCGCTGCCGTCTCACCGATACCAAGATCAAGGCGTGATGTGGAAACCGAAATCGATGTTGGAATTTGATCGTTCGATGCGGTTGGGTTTTGAATGCAACCAGCCCACAGCAACAGGAATACTGAAATGGTGGCGGCTGACAATATGGAAGACCGGGGGTAACTGATCAAAAACTATGAACCTTTCCTGATTCCATCACCGTAGACCTGGGCTTGGGCAGCTATGACAGCATCCCGGTACTTCATGTATGTGATGCTTTTGGTTTGTTTGTATTGTGCGATGGCATGTAATATACAGTAGCCGATCAGCCGTGTAGAATATAGTGATGTGCTAGAAAATAGAATCGAAGTTTACTTGTAGCGCTTCAGTTCGTTAGGGAATCGTTCTCTGAAGAGGATCAGTATTGCCCCTCGTCACCATCATAGGCCGGGGACACTCCGGAACGCGGGCCATGTCCCACACGCTCTATACCAGCGGCGTGTACATGGGCCGAACCATAAATACTTCGGGTGACAAGGTGCCTCCGCACGACCTGTACGACGCCTGTCGTATCTTCGCGAAATACGTCAAGTGGACGGGAGGACTTTCCTGGGATTTTTCGCGGGTGATGAAAATGGATGTAGACCCGGAATTCGAGGAGAAGGTGGAAACCTACCTGGCCGATGTAATGGCTTACGAGAGCCCTTACCGTGGTTGGAAACTTCCGGAAACGACACTGATTTATCCCTGGATCGTCCGCTTGTATCCGGAAATCCGGTACATACACTGGATCCGCGACCCGCGGGACGGCATACTCGCCCCACACAGGACGGACGATCTCGGCCAATTCGGTATCGCGTATCCCGCCACGGAGGACACACGCAGACAACGCGCCATTTCCTGGCTGTACCAGTACCAGCTCATGAAAGCGACGCCTCGGCCGGCAAACCTGCTCACCGTGCGCTTCGAAGACTTCGTGATGGACCAGGAAGAAACGCTTCGCCGCCTGGAAGGTTTCCTCGGCATTCCCCTGAGCCGTATCGTCGTGCGGCCCGAAGCGGTGGGTCGATGGAAAAAAGCGGAGGGCGACTTCCCCCTCGACCTACTTCGAGAGGCACTGGTGGAAACGGGATACGAAGTCTGATAAATCAGTAGGTTTCCCGCGAGCCAGGAAGGCTTGTGCCACATAGAACGACCAGGGCGGTTTTCTCGCTCGCGATACAGCAGGACCGACCCTACCCCTCCCGCCGAAGCATTTCCCTCAAAAGGTCCACGCACCGGTCGATTTCCTCCACGGAATTGTAATAGTGGGTGGAGATGCGCATGCCATGGTGTCCGTCGCGGTCGTGGTCGTCGACGTGGATGTTCGCTTCCTGCTCCATGGGGCCGCGCCACCGCGCCGCGTTGATCCCTTCGAATTCAAAGATGGTGGATCCGGGCGAAGAGATATCGTGGGACGGGTTGGTGAGCAGCCGCAACCTGGGAATCTCCTGGAGGCGCTGCCGCAAGTAGTCCGAAAGCGTCCTTAGCCGGTTTTCAATATTGGATATGCCGATGCGGTTCAGGAAGTCCAGCGCGGTCCCGAGAGCTGCGCGCACCGGAAGATCGTAGGTCCCCTGGATCTCGTAACGGCGGGCATCCTCCCCGGGTTCGTCCGCCGGCGAGTACAGCGTACTGAAGGACGGCTGCATCGCGCGGCTGACGTAAAGAAACCCCGTACCGGCGGGACCGAGAAACCACTTGTGCAGGCTGTTGGTATACAGGTCGCTTCCTATGGCGGCCAGGTCGACGTCCAGCATCCCCACCGCCTGCGCGCCGTCGATGGCCGAGATCAGTCCCCGCTCCCGGGCCAGGTCGCAAAGCCGCTTGACGGGATAGAGATAACCACCGCGGGTGACGTGGCAGAAGAAGAGGATTTTCGTACGATCGTCGATCGCCCCGGATATGCGCTCCAGGATATCATCCTCTCCGATCAGCGGGCTGGGGATTTGGATCTCCTTGATCTCGATCCCGTCCCGTTCCGCCCGCACCCTCCAGGGCCGCATCGCGCTGGGATGCTCCTGCGAGGTCACGAGGATCCGGTCACCCAGAGCCAGGTCCAGTCCGTTTATGATATGATAGAGGCCCTCGGTCGCGTTGCGCGCCAGGGCGACCTCACTGGTTTCCGCGCCCAGAAAGACCGCCATGGCCGGCCTGAGTTCGTCTTCGATGTAATGGTGGAAGGTCGTCTTGGCCTTCGAAGGGTTTTCAGACATCAGGCGAAAACCCTCGGCAACGGCATCCCGAACCGGCTTGGGCGGCATCCCCAGGGCGGCATTGTTGAGATAGGCGTGACCCGGTTCCAGCATGAACTGTGAACGGACCTGGGACCAGTACGCACCATCCCTGGGATCGATGGACTGGGTTTGCGGTTCGGAAATGGATGTAAGCATGGGTTTAACCTGGATTCCTGTGTCTGGAGTTAGATGCCTTCGAGTTCGTCCTGGGCAAGCCAACCGTTCTTGCCATCCGGTAACTGGATTCTCATCCAGTCCTGGCGGTGTTCAACCAGTTGGACCTTGACGCCCTCGTGCAGCGTGAACACCGGGTCGGACGCTTCGTCGGGACTCGTTCTGACCACGGCTGTCGCACTCAAGACGATCCCTTCCTCATTCGCGAAATGATCGTAAATCTTGACACCCGTGAACCCAATGGCCAGAAGAAAAATGAGGCCGGTGACCCCTAAAAGGTAACCAGCCCGTACCCGAAAGCTTGTCTGTCTGGCGAGCAGGTAGATCATCAGCGACAGGGACGCGATGAACCCGGTGATGGTTGCGGCGACCGTGGCTTCGTTCATCGTCACCGCGTCCAGCGCCTGTCGGCCGGACCACGGCACGTCGCCGGTAATCTGGTCGACCGTTCTTTCGTTGGCCAGGTCCAGGTTGTTTTTCAAGTCCCCGTCCCGGGGTATCAGGCGGGAAGCCCTCTCGTAGGCCAGGATGGCCCGACCGAGCTGATCCTGCTTGTAGTACGCGTTTCCCAGATTGTAGTACACGTAGCCGTTTCGTATCCCGCGATCTACGATACGCTCGTAGGTCCGGCTCGACTCCGCGTATTTTCCGCCTTCATACAGCAGATTGCCCTGGCGGTACAACTCCTCGGTCTGCGTATCGACCGGTTCTACGGCGCAACCCGCGGTCCAGGATCCGATGATCAGCGCGACCAGTATCGGCCATGGAAACAGCCGGGTACGGACATGGTCTCCTGGACGCTCCTTCGTTTTCGAAGCGGCGGCAGTCCGTTTCGAAACAGTCCCTGATGAACCCGGACAACGCGTAATATGGGAAGGAGTGCCTTTCAACTTTCTTTCGTAATCTGCTGTTCGATGGATTCGATTCCCTTCCGGGCCCTGTCAAGCACGTCTTCCGTGTGTTCCGCCGTGAGCGCCGTCGGCGCGAATCGGGCCATGTCGCAGGCATCCAGGCAGTCTTTCAACAGCCTCACCGAGTCGTCGTCCACGCCTCGTTCCTTGAGGAGCTCGGCAACGCGGGGCGACGTGAGACCGGCCGTCGGATGATTGCACTTGTCGGCGATGTAACCGTAAAGTGCGTTGGATATACCTGTAAAAGCCTGATCAAGCACCCCTAGGTCCAGCTTCTTTTTCGACTGCTGGAGTTCGCTGAGGGCGTTGCTTCTTGCCCGGCGCCGCCGGGCGTAACCGGCGTCGGATCGCAAACGGTGGGCGTGGGAGCGGTAAAAGACCGTGGCCAGGATTGCCGCGATGGGCAGGACATGTAGCAGGAGATACCACGACGATCGGAACAGGGCCTCTCCCTGGTCGCCGAGAAAAACAGTTTCGGGCTTGATGTACTGTATATCCTGACGCAGTTGCCTGACGACGGTCTTCCGCGGCGTACCGACGGCCGCAGCCTGTTCCCCGCTCGCCGGCAGTACCGCTATGGTAACCGGTTCGGTTGTCGCGATCCTGTAGGCATCCGCATCGGGATTGAAATAGGGAAAGGACAGCGACGCGATGGTATGGTCGCCGGGCAGCGTGGGTATGAGTACGTGGTCCCATGTTTTCGTTCCCGATATACGCTGGCCCCCCGATTCATATGCCGCCTCGCTTCCGGACTGGTATTCCTTGAAAAAGTCCAGTGGCGGCAGAACGGGATCTGCCACGGTCTTCAAGTTGCCGTCGCCGGACAGTTCGATTGTCAACGTCACGGGTTGGTTTACCTCCGTGGTGGCCTGATCGACCGCCGCCTTCAGGTAGAAACTGCCCACCGCGTTGTTGAAATCGGCGGGGCGTCCTTCGATCGGAAGAGCTAAAACCATGACGGTCTGTTCGCCTGACGCCACCTTGATCTGTCGCGAGGTTGAGAAAAACGTATCAAACGGATCGTTCAGGAAACTGTCGAAGAGGCTTCTGCGGGCTCGTTCGCCCTGTACGTCGCAAATCATGGAAAGGGCCTCGATTTTAAGTTCACCCGTCACGGTGGGAAACAACGCGATCTGACGCAATTTAGTGACGGCGTACCGCTTGCCCCCGATGATCTCTTCCATGAAATCCAAGTGTTGGGCAGAAAACAGTTCTTCCATCCAGAAACCGGTATATGAGGGCACATCCTCGTACCGCGCATTGCTCAGCCCGAGGCGCGTGTAAAGCGTGTAGGTCACCGTAACCTGCTCACCCACGTAGACCCGCTTCTTGTCGATGGAGGTGCGGATGTACACGGCGTCCTCCAGGTCCGGTTGAACCGAACCGCTCTGCGACGGACGGGATGGCGCGGGCCGGGAACTGCCTTGCGTAGCGGCGCGGGGACTGCCCGGTGACGCGGCGCCCGCGGCGCCCTGTAAAACCTCGACCGTGATCGGCCTCGTCTCGTGGATGACTCCATCGTAGTTCAGTTCGGCCGAACCGATGACGAAGGTTCCCGTCTCCCGGGGTTTCAACGGGTAGATGAACCGGACGGACTTGGAAGAGGACAGTTTGCCGTTCACCAGATTGAAGCTTGAGGAGGAGGAGGACGTGCTGCCGACGACGATGAATGCCTGCATGTCCGGCAATACTGGTTTCGGCACATCGTCCATGCCGGATCCCGAAGCCGTAACAGTCAGTATCAGCGATTCGTCAACGGTCACCCGGGTGCGATTCACCTCCGCCGTGACGGAGATTTCCTGACCCCACAGTGATAGTGACCAGAAAAGCACTAACGCGCACAGGCTTCTGTGCATTCGTTGCCCCATTTACTCAATCCAGGTATCCCTGGGTTCGTAACAGTTCCGCGTTCATGATGGCGGTACCCGCGGCTCCGCGAATGGTGTTGTGGGACAGCACCACGAATTTCATGTCCAGCACCGGGCAGGGACGGATACGGCCCACCGTCACGGCCATGCCGTTTTCAGCGTCACGATCGATTCTCGGCTGCGGCCGGTCCGGTTCATCCCGAACGATAACCGGGTATCTGGGAGCGAATGGCAGTCCGAGTTGCTGTGGCAGGCCCGTATGGGTGCGCAGCGCTTCGGCAAGACCTTCCGTGCCGGTCTTCGTCTCCATCTCTACGGAAACGCATTCCATGTGACCGTCCTGGACGTGGACCCGGTTGCACTGGGCGCTGACGACGGTCTGGGCGTTTTTAATTCGGTTATCCTGGAACCTGCCCAGCAGCTTCAGGGTTTCCCGCTCCATTTTTTCTTCTTCTTCCTTGATGAAGGGAAGCACGTTATCCAGGATTTCGAGGGAGGGAACACCCGGGTAACCGGCGCCGGAGAGGGCCTGCATGGTGGTGACCGCGACCTTGCGGATTCCGAAATGATCGGCGATCGGCTTCAGCGCCATCGTCAGGCCGATGGTTGAACAGTTCGGATTGGTTGCGATGAAGCCGCGATCGTATCCCCGCCGTTTCCGCTGGTAGTCGATGATCCCGCAATGATCCGCGTTTACCTCGGGAATGAGCAGCGGCACATCGTCGTCCATGCGGTGGTTCTTTGAATTGCTTACGACGCCGTAGTCGGCAGCGGCGAAGGCCGCCTCGATCGGTCCGGCCACCGAGGAATCCAGGCCGGAGAACACGAGATCGCAGTCCAGCCCCGGTTCGCAGAGTGCTACCGGAATCTCTCGCACCGCGTCGGGAATCGGCGAATCCAGCCGCCAGGTCATGGCTTCGGCGTAGGGTTTGCCGGCCGAACGTTCCGATGCCGCGAGGGCGGTTACGCGGAACCATGGATGGTGTTCGAGCAGTTGGACGAACCGCTGTCCGACCGCCCCGGTGGCGCCCAGTATGCCCACTTTGATTTCATTCGTCGACACTTCAAGCTCCCCTATGAGAAACAGCGTTCATTGCAGTTCACCTCAGGGCATCGCCCTCGCCGCCTTGATCAGGTCGCCGAACAGTCCGCCCGCAGTCACTTCCGGTCCCGCGCCCGGTCCCCGCACTACCAGCGGATTGTCGCGGTATCTCTTCGTCGTGCATACGACGATATTGTCCGGTCCGGTCAAACTTCCCACCGGACTCTCCCGGTCCACGCTTTCGAGTCCTACCCGGCAGGTATCGCCACCCACGGCGGCGACGTATCGCAGCACCTGGCCGCGCTGACGCCCGGACTCGACCCGCTGCGCGTAGTCCGCGTCCTCCCCGGGCAGCATTTCCATGAACTGTTCCACCGAAGGCGCGTCGAGCAGCCCTTCGGACACCATGCCCTTGACCTCCAGGTCTTCGAGTTCGAGGCGGTATCCGATCTCCCGGGCCAGGATCAGCGCTTTCCTGGCCACGTCCATGCCGTTCAGGTCGTCGCGCGGATCGGGTTCCGTATATCCGAGTTCCTTTGCTTCCCGGACGATTTCCGAGAACGCGTGCCCATGATCCAGCTGTGAACAGATATAACCCAGCGTACCGCTGAGGCAACCGATGATTTCAGTCACTTCGTCCCCGGTGTCCACCAGTTCCCTGACCGTGCTGACGACGGGCAGGCCCGCCCCCGCGGTCGTCTCGTACCAGTAACGCATCCGGTTCCCGCGACCGAGCCGCTGGATCTCGTCGTAGGCGTCGCCCTGATCGGTAATGGGCTTCTTGTTGGCCGTTACGACCGGGACGCTCCGGCGAAGACAGGCCAGGTGCACTTCTGTCAATTCAGCGGAGGTCGTATCGATCACACACAGATCCTGAGGATAATCATGCAGCAAACGCTCGATCATGGCCGTCGCGCCGGGGTAGTCCTTCCCCGTGTCCGACGCTCGTAGAAGCCGGTCCAGGCCGCCGGGGGTCCGAAGAGACGCGTTGAGACCGCCGGAACCGTATACCACCCGGCTCTGGCCGCATATGCCCACGTATTCGAAGGACAGGCCGGTGGCTTCCGCGAGGGAGCCGGACCGTTCGGCCACCTGCCGGATCAACGCGCCGCCTATATTGCCCTTTCCGAACTGAAACAGGTTAATTGTTCTCAATACCGCAGTCTCCTCCCAGCTCAAAGGATGCATGCACCAGCTGAACAGTTTTCTGCAAATCGTTCCGCTCAACGACGAACGATATGTTCAACTCCGATGAACCCTGGGCGATCGCAATGATGTTGATGCCCTGTTCACCGAGAATACCGAAAGTACGCGCGGCGATGCCAGGCGTCCCCTTCATGCCGGCGCCGACCACCGCCACCACGGCCAGGTCGGGCTGAACGCCGATTTCTTCAAGGCTGCCTTCGGCGATTTCGTGACGGAACTCCGCTTTCAGCGCGTGAACGGTCCCCTGGCTGTCCCGTTCGTTGATCAAGAGGCAGATGTCGTGTTCGGATGAAGCCTGGGTAATCATGACGACCTGTGTCTTGCGTTCCGCCGTGGTCTTGAAGAGACGCGCATGGGTGTCCGGGGTACTGCTCAGACTGGTTCCTTCGACATGATCAGGCACAGCCGGTCGATACTCGTCACCGCCTTCACACCCTGGGGCGCTTCTCCGGTACGCGATGAGATGATCGTGCCGCTGATCTCGGGCCTGAATGTGTTCCGGATACGGATGGGGATTTCCTGCTTCACCGCGGGGAGCATGGTCATGGGATGGAGTACCTTGGCGCCGAAATACGACATTTCAGCGGCCTCGAGATACGTAATCTCATGGAGTACTCGGGCATCCGCGACAATCCTGGGATCGGCCGTCATGGCGCCGTCCACATCCGTCCAGATCCAGATTTCCTCGACCTCCAAAGCACCGCCGACCAGGGAAGCGGTATAGTCCGATGCGCCCCGACCCAGCGTCGTGGTGACGCCTTCATCCGTCGACCCCAGGAACCCTGTAATGACCGGGATCCGGCCGCCGGAAACCATGGGAACCAGCCCCTCCGACAGGCGGCGGTCCGTTTCCGCAAAATTTACCTCCGCCTCGGTGTAGCGCTCGTTGGTTATCACGTATTCGCGCGCGTCGACGGGCACGGACGGCAAACCAGCCGATCTGAGTGCCGCGGAGACTACGATCACGGACAACCGTTCGCCGAATGAATTGACCAGGTCGGCAGACCGCGGCGAGAGTTCCCTGAGCAACGTAATACCGTGGAGGATTCCTGTGAGTTCATCGATCAACCGGGCGCATGCTTCCAGGGCCCGTTGCCGTTCATCCCCGTCAGCCAGGGCGCACACCGTCTCCTCGTGGCGTTTCAACAGGGCTTCGAGGGCGGCCTTCGGTTCCACTCCCGGGCAGGCCTCCACCGCCATCGCCCGTAAGGCGTCGGTCACCTTGCTCATGGCCGACAAAACCACCAGCAAATCATGTTCGCGGTGATTTCCAACGATTTCGACGACCTGTCTGATGGCCGCCACGCTGCCAACGGAAGTCCCGCCGAATTTCATCACAATCATAAATGGTACCGTTGGGTTCTTCGATCCGCTTACCAGTCTTTCTCCGGATTGACCTGCGTGGCCTGCTGCCTGCGCAGTTGTTTCTGTATATCCTGCTCGTCCCGGTTCAGTGCGTTCAGAAGTCGTTCCGCCTCTTCCCTGCTGAGTTCTCCCTCTTGCGGGGGCTGTTGCTGTTCGGGCTCTTCTTCTTCCGGTTTCTGCTGATTGTCCTGCGCTTCCTGATCCTGGTCTTCCTGGTCGTCCTGTCCGTCCTGTCCGTCCTGCTGATTCTGCGCGTTCTGCCGATCCTGCTGTTCCTGGAGCTGTCGTGTGACGAATTCCAGGTTGTACTTCATGTCGATATCGTCCGAGTTGATCCGCAGGCCCTCCTTGTAGGCCTCTATGGATTCCTCCAACCGGCCAAGGCGATACAGGCTGTTGCCCATGTTATAGTATGCCTGTTCATTGAGCGGCGGATCGCCGTCCAGCGCGGTGGTGTACGCCTGTACAGCCGTGGGATACTGCTCTTTTCGATAAAGCGCATTGCCCCGGTTGTAGTGAAGGGCCGGGTTCTCCCCGTCATCCACCAGCGCCTCGTTATAGGCCGCCAGCGCTTCATCGTATTTTTCCTGGTGATACAACTCGTTGGCACGCGCGTTCTTAGCGGCCGGCTGCCAACCGAGAAACAGTATGATGACCAGAATCACGCTCATGATTTAGCGTCCCGACTCCTGCGATTCGATGAGCAACCTGCGGTCCCGGATCACGGTATCCGCCACCAGGAGCAGCAATCCGAACAACAATATATGCTGGTATCGCTCCACGTACTGTGTAAATTCTCTGCTTTCGAATTCGGACCTTTCCAGCGAGGCGATGGTATCGTAAATCACGTCCATCTCCTCCCCTGCCGGCAAAGCCTCGTGATACGCGCCTCCAGTCGTCTCGGCGATCTGCCGCAGCGTAGACTCGTCCAGCCTGCTCATAACCACTTCACCGGAACGATCCCGCAGGTGTCCGGAGACCAGGCCGTCATCGCCTTTGACCGGTATGGGTACGCCCAGGGGAGTACCGATACCCACTACGTATACGCGAACGTCCTGGGCTGCCAGTTCCCTGGCGGCGGCGACGGGATCGTCCTGGTGGTCTTCCCCGTCGGTTATGAGCACAACCGCCTTGTATCCTTTGTGATCCTGTTGAAATGAACGGCCCGCGATCTGCAGCGCTTCGGCTATGACCGTTCCCTGGGTTCCCACCGTCTGCGTATCTACTCCGTCAAGAAAGAGTTCCACGATGCTGTAATCGGAAGTCAATGGACACTGGAGAAACGCCGACCCGGCGAAAACCACCAGTCCGACCCGGTCGTTCCGAAGCTTCCTTACCAGGGACCGGACGGCATACTTTGCCCGTATGAGCCGATTGGGCCGGACGTCCTCGGCCAGCATGCTGTTGGAAACGTCCAGTGCGACCATTACCGAGAAACCGGTTTGACTGACCGTTTCGGACCGGGTTCCGAACTGCGGCCGGGCGAGGGCCAGGGCAAAACAGACCAGCGTCAGCAACAGCAGCGCCGCCTTGACGGACTGTCTGCCCGCGACGGTTGAACGCGAAAGCCGGTCCACCAGTTCCGGCTCTCCCAACTGTCTGAGCGCTTCGCGCCTGCGCCGGAACCGAACGACGTAGAACAGGATCAGCACTGGCGCGACAGCCAGCAGATACAGAAACTCGAGTTGGGCAAAGCGCATGTTTACTCCAGGGCCTTGAAGATCGGCCGCCTGGCCTAAGGCAGTTTCCTGAACCGGGTGTGCGTCAACAGGGTTTCCGCCAGTACCAGGAACAGGGCCGGCAACAGGAAATAGCCGAACAACTCGGTGTACCTTGAATAAGCGATGACTTTCATCTCCGTGCGTTCCAGCGCGTCTATACGTTGGTAGATATGGGACAGCATCTCCCCGTCCGTCGCCTTGAAATAGAACCCGCCCGTAATACGCGCGACCTCTTTCAAGGTCTCCTCGTCGATCTCCGTAAGGGCGAGGCTGCCGTCGCGATTTCGCGCGTACGTGCGGCCCAGCACGGGGTCGTCGACCGGAATAGGCGCGCCTCCCTCTTTTCCTATTCCGATGGAATAGATCTTGATCCCGAGGGCATTGGCCGCTTTCGCCGCGGTAATCGGATCGATCGCCCCCGTGTTGTTTACGCCATCGGTCAACAGGATGACTACCTTGCTTTCAGCACTGCTCTGCCGGAGACGGTTCACGGAATTGGCAATCCCCATCCCGATGGCGGTGCCGTCTTCGGTCAACCCGATCTCCACCTGGTCGAGCAGGCCGAGCAGCACCTCGTAGTCCAGCGTCAGCGGACATTGCGTGAAACTGCGGCCCGCGAAAACCACCATGCCGATTCGGTCGTTTCTCCGTTCCCTTATAAAATCGGATATCACGGTCTTGGCGACATAGAGCCGGTTTCTGGGTTTGTAGTCCTCGGCCCCCATGCTGCCGGAAATGTCGAGCGCCAGTACGATGTCGATCCCTTCGGTCATCACCTCTGCGCCCTCGGTCCCCGTCTGGGGCCGTGACAGGGCGAGTATCGCCAGGCCTATTGCCACGATGCGCAGCACGCTGGGGACGTGGCGGTACTTCAGGATCGCCGCGGGTCTAAACCGGTGTACTACGGAGGTGTCGGAAAACCGGAGTCCGCCCCGGCGACCCTTGCGTTGCCGGCGATACCACCACACGAGGACGGGAAGGAGTGCCAGCAGAACCAGAAAAAGTGGTGTGGATAAGAACATGGTGCCATCAATCCTTTACCGGAGCCTTCACGGAACCGGGATCGGTAGAATTGCCTTCATCAGGCGGCCCGTCTCCACCAGAAGGCGCTGCCACCACGGGCGGCCGCGTACGCACGACGATCTCCCTGCCTTCCTGAACTGAAAGAGATTGCCGATGGGATTCGGGCGTAAACTTTGCGAATTTCACCATGTCGCATTCCTCGAACAATACCCGGACGGCCCGGATTTCTTCGTGACCGAGTTCGAGCATATTCAATGAGGCCATCAGTTCGGTGGTGGTGTATTCCATGGCCGCAATCTGGTAACGGGCCGACAGGTACCGCCGCAGGATCTCCGAAAGAGCGGAGTAATGGGCTTTTACGCGTTCCTTGGCCAGCCACTCCCTGCGGACCAGGTGTTCCAGTTCTTCCAGGGCGATTTCCTCCGGAGAACGTTCGACTGCCGCCTCCGCAGAGGCCGGAGCATCCTTTCTTCTGCGGCGCCTGATGTACAGGATGACCGCCGCCGCAATGGCGAGCAGCACCAGTCCGCCGATCACCCACCAGTACCAGGGTATCTCGTCGGGGATTTCCACCGGACTTTTCAGATCGCGTATATCCGCCGCGTCATCGTCCAACACGCTGACTACCGTGATGGGGATGGAATCCGATACGGCGTAGAGTCCGGTGCCGTCCGACAGGATACCCGAAAGGGAAAAGGGCGGGATGACGTGTTCGCCCGTCCGGAACAGTGTGAGTTCGTAGCGAAGAGAATCGATGTTCGTGCCGTCGGGCCCGGTCATGGGTCCTGCGTGCTCGAACGATACCAGATCGAAACCTTCCGGGGGACGCCTGGATTCCGGCCACTCGACCGCGGCGTTCCCGGGACTTTTCACGGTGATCCGGTACAGGAAGGGATCGCCCACGGTGATCTGTTCGCGATCTACCGAGGCGACGATCGAAAGCCCGCTATCTCCTGCTTGCGGAACGGAGACGGCCTGGGCGCCGACCGGATTCGTTGAGACGACCACCAGGATGGTGGCGAGTAAAAAGGAACACCTCACCGCACGCCGCCTCATGTCACGATTTCGGTGTCTGGGCGATCATATCCTCTATCCGGGCCACGAACCCGGCTTTGGCCAGGGACACGACGGGGCTGTTTCGCTGCTTGACGTAAACCAGGCTCCTGTCCCCGGGAAAGGACTTGCCGACCAGAAGTGATATGCGTTCTTCCGGTATATCGTCCCGACCGCCGCTCTGCAGCGTCAGCTCCATATACGGTCTGTCCAGCCCGTAGGACGCCAGGTCCGCATCGGGATCCGCCGAAATGAACGCTTCCGAATACAGCGAATCCAGTTCGCTGAACGCTCTGCCTACCGAAATCGCGTCCGCGTCGCCCGTCGCGGGCTCTTCCATCTTCCAGACGACTCTTTGCTTCTGATCACGCCGTACCCGTACGCGCTCTTCGGGCGTGACTACCTCGAACATGTGCACCTGGTAACCCTTGAACCGGAGAATCTTGTTGTCGCGGAGTTCGAGCACGGTGGACGGCAACCTTTGCAGACCGGACGCATTCACCGCGTAAATCCAGTCCTCCCCCGGATCCATGATGTACATATGCCTCCCGTCGTCGGAGGCCAATCCCACCACAATGTCCTGGGGTTTCACCCGTTCCTCGATCGTCAGGGAAAGGCTGGCGACCGGATTCTCGAATCCGAATCGCGCTTTATTGGCGGCCGTAACCGGGATGTGCTCCTGTATGCGCATGATTTCAAGACTGTCCAGTATGGCCGTAATTAGACCGTCATTGGCTCGTAACTCGTAGGGAGAGGTCATACGCCAGTCCTCGAAGGCGTGCTTGACCAGCGTCACGGTTTCGTCGCCCAACTCCATCGAAAACGTGGGAATCCTGTAGGATTGAAAGTCGAAGGCGGTGAGCCGCCTGTAGAAATCGGGTTCCCGGTCCAGTTGTTGGAGCAGCGTCGTCGAGACAGAGTACACGTTGCGTCTTTCGCTGGACATGGCATAGACTCGGCCCATTTCGACGTGACCGAGTGAAAGCGTATGATTGATATTGCCGTCCCTGGATTTTATGGTCGCTTTCACCACCGGATTCGTCAAACCGTATCTTTCCAGGGAAGACGGCGCCTCGCCGACGAAAGAGATAGCCGATGCCCCGGCGATACTGTTCAACGCGTTAATCACTTCATCGCGCTCCGCCGGCAGGCGATAAGGTTCTTCCACGCGCCAGGTACCGTACGGGTCCAATTTCATGACGACTTTACCGCCGCCCTTCTCAAGGACAACCTCGTCCACTTTGTCCCGTTCCACCCTCATCAGGCTCCGGTCACGCAGCGCATCGGTCGACCTGCGCAGATTGCCGTTGATTTGCGAAGAGACCAGAAAGACCCGCCGGGCGCCTTGTTCCGCGGCGTAGTAGGCCGCGCCCGTGGGATTTACGTCTCCAAGCAGCAACACCAGGGGCTTGTCGAGACCGCGGCTTACCTCTACGGACGCCGAAGGAAACTCCAGGCCGTATTCCGACAGGGATTCCGCCGAATCGGCCACGGTACGGGCGGGGGACAGCGTGGAAAACTCGCGCAGCAGCGTACCCACGATGTTCGGGTCCGCCGGGTACCTGAACGGGTCGGTTATCTCCCAGCCCGTCATCGGGACCTTCTCTACCGTCGTCGTAGCGCCATCCGCGGTAACTTTGATCAGAACGATCTCCGCCGTGTCGACCTCGAACAAGCGCTCGGCTTCTACAATCTGTTCCTCTTCAAACACGAAAAGAAAGAAAAAGGAAGCCAGTAGTCCCAGTATGATTGCCAGGATGATCGTGTAACGGCCACCGCTCACGGCGTTTCGTCTCCTATTTCCTTCTCCACCACACCATAATGCCCGCGATCAAAATCCCGATGGGCGATAGGATGCCGGTGATGATAAAGATATCCCGCATCTGGCTCAGCGAAATCTGGACCAGCCTGGTGTCGCTGGACTTGGGCCTGATCGCGATCAGGTCCTCCTCCTGGGCGAGCCAGTTGAAGATATTCAGGGCCAGGTCGCCGTTGCCGGGCAACAGGATATAGGCGTTGGAAGCAAAGGACGAATTGCCGACTACCACGATTCGCGTTTTTATTTCGTGCTCCTCGGGACGCATAGCCAGTTCCTGCGGCGTCAACGTGGTCATGTCCCTGCGCGGCAGGGCCCTGGGAACGGCGGTAATGGCTACGGCGATGGAAACGGGACCGGGTTCGTCCCCGTTCGAGTCCAGCTCCGGCGTATACTCCATGGCTTCTTCCGGTGTACCCGGCAGGTTGATTTCCGCCCAACTGCGCGTACTGGTCATGGCGATAATCTGAATCTCCACCGTGTCGTCGGACGCCGATGCCGGATCGATAGACCGGACCAGAGGAAAGTAACTCACGGTATTTTGAAGGGAGCGCGTGATGGGATGGGCGGGATACTGCATGACGGCCGGCATGTATTCGTTCATGCCCGGCAATCGGCCCACGGCGCTGCGGTCTATCACCACGTTGTCGCCGATCTTCACTTTCCAGTCGGCGAGCAGGGACGACAAATCGGCGCTTTTACCGGGAAAATCGGGATTGACCAGGAAGAGGGCGCGGCCGCCGCGGTCCAGGTAGCTGCGAATGGCTTCCTGTTCGTTGCCCACCAGGTTGGTCCTGGGACCGGCCACCACGAGGACGTTACAGTCCGGCGGGACTTCCACTTCGCTGAGCAGGGAAAAACTCTTGACGAGGTAGCTCTGGTTCTCGAGCATCTGCTGGATCTTGTTGTAGCCGGCCTGGTCCGTCAGGTTTACGTTGTGTTCCCCGTGACCTTCCAGGAAGTAAATGGTCTTCTGGCCTTCGCGGGTGACCTTGACCAGCGCGTTGGTAACGCTTCCTTCGAGATATCGGTTAATATGTTCGGTCTTGCCCTCGCTCTCGAACACGACCGTGCCGTAGGACGTGATGTTGTATTGCCGAGCGATGTTAGGCTCTTTGTCCGGATCGACGAATTCGTAAGTAATATGGTCGGAGTGGTACGTATACTGATTCAGCATGTCGTCGAGTTCAAATCGCACCGCGGCCTCGGAACCGCTGGATCTGAGGAATCCTATGATATGTACGTCCTGGTCCAGATCCTCCAGCACGCTGACAGTCAGGTCCGCAAGGCTGAACCGCTTGTTCGCCGTCGTATCGACCCGCTGGGAGTACCGCGATCCGATCAGGTTTACGAATCCCAGGATGCCCACGAGCAGCAGAATCATCACCACGGTGTTGGCGCCGTAACGCGTCGTACGCCGTCCCAGCACGTTTCTCACCGTCTCCCACTCGAAGACTATCCAGGTGGACCCCAGGGCCAGGCCAACCAGCAGGACGATCAACGCCGTGCGCTGGGTAGTCGCATCCGAGACGTAAAGGTACCCGCTGACCAGGATCAGGATACAACCCAGGTATCCTGCGGACGAAACGAGACTTTTCATGTACAGATTCTCTCCCTTACCGAATGATAACGCTATACACTCCTGGCGTAGACGAGCAGATTAACCGCGCCAGCGGGTCGATTCCACCGACCGTACCGTGAGGAACAGGCCCAGGTAAATGAAACTCAGGAAAAAGAGGCAGTCCGTCGAGTCTATGATACCCTTCTCGAACGAATTGTAGTGTCTCAGAACAGACAGGTACCCGACCATCTCCCCGAGGGTGCCGGTCATCGAATCCGAAGCGAAATCCAGCATCCAGAGTATGAGCGCGGCGCCGAAGCAGATCACGGCGGCCACGATCTGGTTTTCCGTCAGCGACGAAGCGAACAGCCCGATGGTGATGATGCCGCCGCCAAGGAGCAGGAGACCGAGGTAACCGGCCCAGATGGGACCCCAGTCCGGTTCGCCGTACACCTGGAGCACCAGCGGATAGATCATGGTCAATCCGATCATGGCCGAGTACAGCGTAAAGGCCGCGAGGAACTTGCCCAGGATCACGTGCCAGTCCCGGAGAGGAGACGTCAACAGCAGTTCGATCGTTCCGGATTTCTTCTCCTCGGAAAACACCCGCATGGTGAGCATGGGCATGAGCGTCAGCACCGCCACGAAGCTCATGGTATTGAACAGCGGCCGCATGATCATCTCGTTGATATTGATCTGTTCCATCATCGTCGGGTACTGGGCGGCCTGCATGAAATACTGGGTGTAGTACTGCAATTGCTGGAAAAACATGAAACTTACGATAAATATAAAAACGGTCGACAGGGCGTAGAAGATGGGCGAAATGAAATAGGCCCTCAGTTCACGACTCCATATGGCCAGTAATCCCTGCATCGTCAGGCGACCTCCTCTTCCTGGGTCGTCAACTCCAGGAATATCTCTTCCAGGCTCATGCCCTGGGTGGTAAGTTCCACGAGATCCCAGCTGTTCTCGACCACCGAAGAAGCCACTGCCGGACGCAGATCCTGCCCGGGTTTGACGTCGATGTCGTACTGCCACAGGCCATCGCCAAGGGAAGACCGCGTCTTCACGTCGACGACGCCATCTCTCTTCTTCAGCATGTCCATCACGTCCTTGACCGGACCGCGAATCTGCGCCGATATGGACTGCGAACCCCGCAGCCGCACGTCCAGGTTGGCCGGCGTATCCCCGGCCACGATGCGGCCCTGGTTGATGATCAACACCCGCTGGCAGGTCTTGCTCACCTCAGGCAGAATGTGACTGCTCAGAATGATGGTGTGGTCTCCGGCCAGGCCCTTGATGACCTCCCGTACCTCATTGATCTGCTTGGGATCCAGTCCGTTGGTCGGCTCGTCCAGGATCAGGACCTCGGGATCATGTATCAGCGCCTGCGCCAAACCAACCCGCTGCCGAAATCCCTTGGAACAATGTCCGATGATCCGGTGTTCCACCTCTTCGAGGGCAGTCAACTCGATCACGCGGTTTAAGGCCTTTTTACGGTCGCGGGAAGGTATGTCCTTTATCCTGGCGATAAAATCCAGGTAGGGGCGGACACGCATATCCAGGTAGAGCGGAACGTTTTCAGGAAGGTATCCCACCCTGCGGCGCACTTCCAGGGACTGGTTGAACGTGTCGTAACCCGCCACGCGTGCTGTGCCTTCGGACGCGGGCATGAAACACGTCAGTACGCGCATGGTAGTCGTCTTGCCGGCCGCGTTCGGCCCGAGGAATCCGAGAATCTCACCCTGCTCCACCTCGAAACTCACATCCCGGACGGCGGTGAAGTTACCGTACTTTTTTGTCAGATTCTTGACTTCTATCACAACTGGCTCCCCGTACCTTTACCTGCAGGTTTCGCGCTAAACGGTCGGCGATTTTCAAAGTAACCTAATTTACCTCGGAAAGTGATGAAACGCAAGACTTTGTTGCCATCAGATCCAATCCTTGCCGCGTCTGAAGCGCCGGTTTCGATTCACCGTGCGAATTTGCGTTCGCGCAGTTTGAAGAACTGCAACAGCGGATCGATATAGGGCTTGTCCGTACGGATATGTATGGCGTCCACGCCGGTTATCCTGAACTGCTGGTCTCGGTCGTTTCTGATGGCCGCGTTGTATTCAGCGTAATGCCTGCGCCATGATTCGTCGCTGGTGTCGACCAGCACTTCCTCTCCCGACTCGGCGTCTTCCAGTTCGATCAGGCCGATGTCCGGCAGGTCGAGTTCTTTCGGATCCGTGATCGTAACGGCGACCACGTCGTGCCGCTTGCTGGCCACCCGCAGCGGTTTGATGTAGTCCGATGTCAGGAAATCCGATATGATGAAGACGATACACCTGCGGGTCAGCAACCGGTTCAGGTAGTCCAGTGCCTGTGCGATGTCGGTGCCGGTATGATCGGGACGGGTGTAAAGCACTTCCCGAATCACCCGGAGAATATGGGTGCGGCCCTTCTTCGGTGGGATGAACTTCTCGACCTGGTCCGTAAACATGAGGAGTCCGACGCGGTCGTTGTTCTGGATCGCCGCGTAGGCCAGCAGGGCGCAGATTTCCGCGGTGATCTCGCCTTTCATCTGGTTTGCCGTCCCGAAATCACCCGATGCGCTCACGTCGGCCATGAGAATGACGGTCAGTTCCCGTTCCTCGGTGAAGCGCTTGACAAAGGGACGACCCAGGCGGGCCGTGACGTTCCAGTCGATCGACCGGATCTCGTCGCCCGGTTCGTACTCACGCACCTCGGCAAACTCCATGCCGCGACCCTTGAAGACGCTGTGGTACTCACCGCTGAACACGTCGTTCACGAGATGCTTGGTCCGGATCTCGATCTGCCGGATTTTCTGGAGAACCTGCTTGGGTATCAAGGGATTTCTACACAGTCGAAGACGCGCTGGAGGATCTGCTCCGCGGTCATATCCTCCGCCTCCGCCTCGTAAGTGATGATTATCCGGTGACGCAGTACGTCCATGCCGATGGACTTGACGTCCTCGGGAGTCACGTAGCCCCGGCGGCGCAGAAAAGCGTGGGCGCGGGCGGCCGTCGCGAGATAGATCGTCGCGCGGGGCGAGGCGCCGTATTCGATCAGGTCGCGGATGTCGCCGAGTTCGCGGTAGTCTTCCGGGTTCCGGGTCGCGAAGACCAGGTCGACGATGTACTGCTTGATCTTCTCGTCCATGTAGACCTGGTTGATCGTCGATCTTGCCCGGACGATATCCTCCAGCGACACGACCTGTTCCACCTCCACCGGTTGGCCGGTCGTCATGCGGTTCAGGATTTCGAGCTCTTCTTCCTTGCTGGGATAGGTCGTTGTCAATTTGAGCATGAACCGGTCGACCTGGGCTTCCGGGAGGGGGTAGGTTCCCTCCTGCTCGATGGGATTCTGCGTGGCGAGCACCAGGAACGGGTCTTCCAGCGGGAAGGTCTCGTCGCCGATGGTGACCTGGTGTTCCTGCATGGCTTCCAGGAGTGCGCTTTGCACTTTCGCGGGCGCCCGGTTGATTTCGTCGGCGAGAATGAGGTGGGCGAATATCGGGCCCTTCTTGGCGATGAAGTTACCGCTGTCCGCCTGGTAGATCATGGTGCCCGTGAGATCGGCGGGAAGCAGGTCCGGCGTGAACTGGATGCGCTGGAACTGCGCCGCGACCGTCGACGCCATGGTTCGAACGGCCAGGGTCTTGGCCAGCCCCGGCACGCCTTCGAGGAGTATGTGCCCATTGGTCAACAGGCCGATCAGGAGGCGCTCGATCATGTACTGTTGACCGACGATCACTTTGCCGATTTCCGAAGTCAACCGGTCGACGAAGACACTCTGCTCGTATATGCGGTCGTGGATGACCTTGATGTCATCCGGCGATTCGGCGTTTTCCGTGGTCATGTTGATCCTTCAGTTTGACGTGCCTTTGCCGGAGGACTAATCGACCTTCGAAGAGGCGTCGGATTTCGACTTGGTCCCGGACCCGGACGCGTCGGAGGACCCGGCGCCATCTGACTTGGATCCGTCAGTCTTGGGCGAAGATGATTCCTTGTCGGCCTTTTCGGCTTTCTTGTAGCTCTCGCTGCGGTAGTCGGTGGCATAGAATCCATCGCCCTTGAACAGGAAACCCGCGCCGCCGCTGATGAGGCGTTGCACCGCGCCGCCGCATTCCGGGCACGTCGAGAGGGGATCCGCCGTGATCGACTGAAACTCGGAAAACTCGTGGCTGCATTCGTTGCAACGGTACTGGTAGGTTGGCATGTGTTCCTTCCTAACAAAACCGGCGTCGACTGGGAAAGCCGACGCCGGTTTTCACGCAATTGAACTGCTCGGCCGGGGCGCTTACATCATGCCGCCCATGCCGCCCATGCCGCCACCGCCGTAACCGCCTGGCGCGGGTGGAGACTCCTTCTCGGGAATGTCGGTGACCAGCGTTTCGGTAGTCAGCAGAAGGGCCGCGATGCTGGATGCGTTCTGCAGCGCGATACGGGTTACCTTCGCCGGGTCGATCACGCCGGCCACAAGCAGGTCCTCGTAATCACCCGTATTGGCGTTGTACCCCACACTGCCTTCGTGCTGCTTGACGTGCTCGATGATGACCGAGCCTTCCGCGCCGGCATTGGCCGCGATAAGACGCAGCGGCTCCTCCAGGGCGCGTCGCACGATGCCCACTCCGGTGGCTTCGTCGCCGTTGACCTGCAGCGCGTCCAGCGCGCCGGTCCCACGCAGGTAAACGACGCCGCCGCCGGGAACGACGCCTTCCTCCACGGCAGCACGGGTCGCGTGGAGTGCGTCTTCCACGCGGGCTTTCTTTTCCTTCATCTCCGTCTCGGTCGCCGCACCGACGTTGATCACGGCCACGCCGCCCGCCAGCTTGGCCAGACGTTCCTGCAGTTTCTCGCCGTCGTAATCGGATGTCGTTTCATCGATCTGACGGCGGATCTGGGAGATGCGGCCTTCGATCTCGGACTGCTCGCCGGCGCCTTCGATGACGGTCGTCTCATCCTTGTCGATGACCACGCGCTTGGCCTGTCCGAGGTCTTCGAACGTCACGTTTTCCAGCTTGATGCCGATGTCCTCGGTGATCACCCGGCCACCGGTCAGGATCGCGATGTCCTCCAGCATGGACTTGCGGCGGTCGCCGAATCCCGGCGCCTTGACTGCCGAGATGCGCATGGTTCCCCGCAGCTTGTTCACCACCAGCGTAGCCAGGGCCTCGCCTTCTACGTCCTCGGCGATGATCAGCATGGACTTGCCCTGCTGTACGACTTTCTCGAGAATGGGCAGGAGATCCTTCATTGCACTGATCTTCTTTTCGTGGATCAGGATGTAGGGATCGTCCAGGCTGCATTCCATACGTTCGGAATCGGTGACGAAATACGGAGAAATATAGCCCTTGTCGAACTGCATGCCTTCGACCACGTCAAGCATGGTATCCATGCTCTTGGCTTCTTCGACCGTAATGACCCCGTCCTTGCCCACCTTCTCCATGGCATTGGCGATCAAGTCGCCGATCTCGGCGTCGTTGTTGGCGGAAATCGTCGCGACCTGGGCGATTTCAGTCTTGCCGGCCGTCGGCTGGCTCATGTCATGAATCCCGTCGACCACCGCGGCCACGGCCTTCTCGATACCCCGCTTGAGGGCCATGGGATTGTGACCGGCGGTCACGTTCTTCAGACCTTCGCGGTAAATGGCCTCGGCCAGCACCGTTGCCGTCGTCGTTCCGTCGCCGGCGATGTCGCTGGTCTTCGAAGCCACTTCCTTGACCATCTGGGCCCCCATGTTTTCGTAGGGGTCCTTCAGTTCGATTTCCTTGGCTACCGACACGCCGTCCTTCGTGACCGTCGGCGAACCGAATTTCTTGTCGAGCACCACGTTCCTGCCCTTGGGACCAAGGGTTACCTTCACCGCCTTGGCAAGGGTCTCTACGCCCCTCAGAATGGCCCGTCGCGCTTCATCCCTGAAGATTAACTGCTTCGCCACGTAATCATACCTCCTTGAATACGTTCCAAATCAACCGCAACCGTATCGCAGTCACGGATAATCTCAGTGGTTTTCTACGACACGATGCCCAGAATGTCCTCTTCCCGCATCATGAGGTATTCGTCGTCATCCAGCTTGACTTCCGTGCCGGAGTATTTGCCAAAGAGGATCTTGTCGCCGACCTTGACTTCAAGGGCCACGCGATCGCCGCTGTCGCCAACACGACCCGGGCCGGCCGCTACAACTTCGCCCTGCTGCGGCTTTTCCTTGGCCGTATCCGGAATGATGATACCGCCGCGCTGTACCTCTTCTTCCTCGAGGCGCTTGACCAGTACTCGGTCGCCCAAAGGTTGTACATTCATTGCTGCATGCTCCTTTCACAAGTGATAGGTACGCTGATCTGCAATCAGCACGATTTTTGAATCCATATACTTGTTATGCATTTTCCATGCCAATGTTGCGATGCTTCCTTACCTGGTTGTTCAGAAAACTACATATCCTATTGATATTATTGGTGTTATTACTTATGAATGCGATACACGCCGCCGTAGTCACTGGACCTCCAGGATGACCTCAGTCAATCATATTCCCATTATCGTGCCAATTTGGCATTGCCAAAATAGTGCATATGCCAATTTATACATGCCGATGTGGCGTGTCAAGGCCAACCGCAATTATGATTGTCATTACCCGGCGATGTGATATTTTACTCTTTTGATCCGCCTCGGTCCCCATTCCCGGTACAAGTCAGATCACAAAGATCACAGGAGTCAGTCCATGCCCGTTGTACCCTACGACAAGCTGAATAGACTGAGCCGAGCCATTTTCAAGTCGACCGGCATCCCCGAAGAAGACGCGAATATCCTCGCCGATCACCTGACGAGCAGCAACCTGCTGGGCCATGATTCCCACGGCGTCTGGTTCATGCCGCGTTACGTTCCTTCCCTTCGATCGGATTACAGGCCCTGGGAGGAACATATCGTGATCGCGGATCGACCCGGCTTCGCGCAGATCGACGGTAACGGCGCCAACGGTATCATAGCGGTGACGAAGGCCCTTTCCCTGGCGGTGGAGAAGGCGCGGAACTCCACGATAGGCATGGTCGCCCTTAGGAACGTCTCCCATATCGGGCGGCTGGGAGATTTCCCCCCGAGAATCGCCGAACAAGGGATGATCGGCATGGTCGGACTGAACGGCGGCGGCGAATTCGTTGCACCATTCGGCAGCGCGGACCGCCGGCTGCGGCCCGAACCCATCGCCTTTGCCGTGCCCCGCGAAAAGGGTCCGCCCCTCATGCTCGACATGACGCTGAGCGTGGTCGCCGGAGGCAAGGTGGAACAGAAGATCGAGCGCGGCGAACCGATGCCGGATGGTTGGCTGATCGATCAGCAGGGCCGCTACGTGAACGACGGGAGCCGGTATCACGCCGAACCGGACCAGGTGGCCGTGCTGCCCCTGGGCGGCCTGCAATTCGGCCACAAGGGACACGGACTGGCCATGATGATCGAGATGATCATCGGACCGCTGTCAAATGCCGGGTGTACGGGCGGCAAAGGCGGAGGCGGGATACTGATTGCCGCTTTGGACATTGCAGCCTTCATGGACCTGGAGGCTTACAAGGAAGAGATCGAGGCCCACGTGGCCTATGTGGGCTCTGCTAAACCCCTTCCGGGATTCGAGCAGGTTTACGCCCCCGGTGAAATCGAAGAGGACGTCCGGCGGAAACGGCTCGCCGAGGGCATCTATATACCCGATAAAACCTGGGACGACATCGCGGAAACCGCCGAAGAATCGGGCGTAGAAATGCCTGTACTCTAGGAGACTTCATGCCAGCCAAACCCATTCGCGTGGCCGTGTACGGTACCGGGAAGTTTGCCCGTGCCACCCATATTCCCAACCTTCTGCAAATTGACGGCGTCGAAATCGTGGCTTTGTGCGATATGGCCAGAAATGCACTGCAAGAAGCGGCTTTGCAATTCGGGATCCCACACGCGTATAGGGACGCCCACGAAATGCTCGCTGTTGAAAAACCCGATGCCCTGTGGTCCATCGTGCCTGCCTTCGCCCGTACCGACGTGGAGATCACCGCGGCCGAGCGGGGCATCCACCTTTTCAGCGAAAAGCCCCAGGCGATAGACATGGGATTGGCGAAGCAGATCGATGCGGCGGTGCAACGAAGCGGCATCATCAGTACGGTAGGCTTCCGGGAACGATACCGTCCGATCTTCCAGGAGGCCAGACGGCTCTTGCAGAATAAGCGCGTGGTGCACGTCCGCTTTCAACAGATCGCACACAACCCGATGCCTGCCGCCGCAGATCGGACAGACTGGTCGTTCCAGATGAAAAAAGGCGGCGTCCGCTTCTTCGACTGGGGCGTGCACGCCACGGACTACACCCGGTTCATGACCGGCCAGTACGTTGTCAAAGCCCAGGCATTTCTTTGCCATCCGGATGGATACCATACTCCACTCTCTTCATCCTTCCATTATGAACTTTCGGACGGCGCCACCGCGGATCTCACTTTCATCGAGACCGATCCGACCGGGCTGGGCGAAGAACCCTATTTCAAGATATACTTCGAAGGCGGGCGGCTTTCCATCTTCGGCTACGAACGCATCGAGGTAAACGACGAGGTGGTATACGAAGCCGAACCCTTCGACCCGTGGCTGGAACAGGACCGGACCTTCGTCGAGGCTGTAAGGTCAAACCGCCCCGAACTGCTTCAGAGCGACTACCACGACGGCCTGCGGTCCCTGGCGCCCATACTGGCCGGGTGGGAGTCGACGAAACAGGATGGGATCTGTGTGGACGTGGAATCGTTTATCGAAGAGGCATGACTCAAGGAAGGAGCAGAACAATGAACTGGAAAAGTCTGTATTACTTCGTACTGTTCGGAGTTGTGACTGGGGTCGGATGTGGTGACCGGGGTGCTGAAGTCAAGGCGGCGCTGGAAGGTATAGCACCGGGAGACAGAGTCACCGTCGTACTGGAAACGGAACTGGGCTTAAGCCTGTCCAATGCGGCCGGTGAAATGGTCCACTGGGAAACCGGAGAACTAACCGGTACGGTGTCATCGATGGACGACGAACGCCTGACCGTGGCCGTGGACCTCGCCACGCTTCCCGATGACATCGCCGAGGTGCTGCCCTCGGACGGTAATCGGCTCGTGGTCGACTACGGGCAGGGCGTGGGGAGTTCATCGATTGTAACCTTCAGCATCGAAAAATCCGCCGATGCTGAACAGGGCGTGGACGTTATCCTGCCGATCAATGCGATAGAACAGGTCTATGTAGGCGATCGGTGAACGGAAGGTTTTGCTTGATTCAGCCTCGGATCACTGATTCCGTAGTCTCTTGACAATACGATATTGACGAGTGTCCAAGAATGCGATACGATTGAGTTTAAGCTATTCAAATTCATAGTGTAATAGTATTCAAGAAAGGACAATCGCGGCGTGGCGACTTCGATTCAGTTATCCCAGGATGCAGAAGAACGTCTGGAATTCTTGGTATCCGAGACGGGCCGCAGCAAAGACTCCTACCTGGACGAAATCATCGAACGCGGTCTTGAAGATGTCGAAGACTACTATCTGGCGGCGGATGTATTGAAACGTATCCGTAGCGGAAAAGAAAAAGTCCACACGGTCTCGGAAGTGAAAGATTCTCTTGCCCTGGAAGATTGAGTTCTCCGAAACCGCCCTGAGCCAACTTCGAAAGCTCCGCAGGAACAAGTAATTTTCAGGGCAACTTTGACCTCATACCTACCAACTCTTCCCACAAACCCTCCAGCACCCGCCATCTCGCCGCCGCTTCGTCCATATTCTCTACCCCATCCGTCAATTGAGACATCCCTGTTTCCAATTCCGATGGAACCACTTCAAATGAAGGAATGTCCCGGTGCGTACATCGCGGCGTGCTTAAAAACCGGCCATTCCGGATGTAAAGTGCCACCAGGTAATCGTTAACTGCCTGATTGGCCAGGCAGTACAGGTGTATTCTGTCGTCGGCAGTTCCGGCCTTTTGCCAGAGACTTCTAAACACCGGCAACCTTAACCTGGCCTGTTCTATCACACCAGCAACCAGCTCAGACGGAAATTCGTCTAAAGCCCGTTTCCACTCGCCAATTCGTCCGTTCGGGTCGATCAATCCGTGGCAACACTGCAGTTCTTCCGCGAGGATGCGCTGTGCGGGTGGAGAGGGGAACGATGCGAGCATATCGTCCACCGTTCCCGTGGTCCAGTAACGGACGTGTACCATAACGCCATCGACCATAACGCTGTCGCATGCCTGTTCGATCAACGGGCCGAACTGGACATCGGGCCACGCCGAGATCATCCGCCGACGTGCCGTCTCGTCAGGAATGCCCAGGCCAAATGCCAGCAGATCAATATCGGACTGGTCATCGGCCACGCCACGGGCAAGCGAACCGCCCAGAGCCACTGATTCCACCCCTGCAAAGTGCCGAATCTTTTCGGCCGCAGCTGTAGCTATGGCGAATAGCTCGTCCGGGGAGTTAGAACGCTCCGGCTTAAATACTCCTTCTTCAATCTCCAGAGACGCGGCGCTGCTATCGGTAAAGCCTGTGGCTTCCGACCCTTCGTCCAGCAACACCAGCGTTTCCCGCATCAGCCCGGCCGCAGTCTCCCAGGCCTTATTGGGTTCCCGTTTCGTCGCCATCGTCCACAGGGAAGTACCCGCATTGACCGGCGCCTTCGGCAATCCGTTCAACCGTTCCCTTGCCCCTGCAAGCCGCGAAGGAAAGTACATGATTTCCGGCAGACCGTTTATCCCGTAGAGCACTGTGGCGATCTGGTGAATCATCAGGTAGAGGGCGTGACGGAAGCGGACATGGTCGCCGCGATCGATCAGGTTGGTCGGGGGAAGCCGCAGCCACCATCTCAGTTGATCCGCCGCCTCGATCACGTGGTTCGACATGGGAGGTCGTCCAGGCTCGACGTAGTATAGCCGACTAAAGGGAAATCACTGTGGAGCGGGAGAAGGCATGATCAGGTTAGGATCCTGCTGCATGGCCGGCAGGGCCGGTTCCGGGGCGCGCTGATCTTCGGGGATCAGCGTTCTGGCCACTGCGATCTCGTCGCAGTGGGTGAAACGGGCGCAGTAGGTGCAGTCCTTCCACACTTTGTGCGGAAGCGTTTCCCGGTCGACCACTTCGAATCCGTGGCGGCCGAAGAAGTTGGTTTCGTAGGTCAGGGCGAATACCCTGGCGACGCCCAGTTCCTCCGCTTCTTCGATCAGTTTACTGACAATGCGCCCCCCGATACCGCCACCCTGGCATCCCCTGCGGATGGCGAGCGAACGTACTTCCGCCAGGTCGTGCCACACGATCACGAGTGAACCGCAACCGATCACCTGTCCCTCCCGCTCGGCGACCACGAAGTAACGGATGTGTTCGAACAAACGGTAGACCGAGACCGGCAGAAGAATGTCTTCATCGATGTAGGGCTGGAGGATCTCCATGATTTCGGGGACGTCCTGTATCACCGCTTCGCGGATCATGGTTTCAGTACCCGTCGTATCCGTTTTCGTGGGTATACTTTCACTACCCATGGTCGTCCTCCTTCCTTACGCCCCGCACGCGATGAGATCTTGGGCCTGGGCCAGTTGCCGCAGAACGGAATCCCGGCCCGTACCGCCGGCCAAAGCGCGTTTGTCGGCGCTGTCGTCGAACCTGAGCTTTCCGATCGTTTCCTCGTCGAAATGCTCCGAGTATCGGCGGTACAGATCCAGCGGCAAGTCCCTTAGACTGCATCCCCGGTTAATGGCTTCGTCCACAAGCGCGGCCACGATGCCGTGTCCCTCGCGGAACGGCACTCCGCGCCCGGTCAGGTAATCCGCCAGGTCCGTGGACAGCATCGCGTCGTCCATGCTTTCCTGCACCCGGTCCCCCCTTACTTCCAGGGTCTCCCAGATCGCGGAAAAAACGGTCAGGGCGACCGTCACGGTGTCGATGGCGTCGAACAGCGGTTCTTTGTCTTCCTGCATATCCTTGTTGTACGCGTGGGGCAAACCCTTGAGCATGGTGA
This sequence comes from bacterium, assembly GCA_965262815.1. Taxonomy (GTDB): domain Bacteria; phylum JAAXHH01; class JAAXHH01; order JAAXHH01; family JAAXHH01; genus JAAXHH01. The sequence continues at coordinate 3,205,613 of OZ253560.1, forward strand.
CCAGGGCGACCAGGTCGCCCACGACCCGTCCGGCCTTGCCCCTGAGCAGTTCGGCGGCGTCCGGGTTCTTCTTCTGGGGCATGATGCTGCTTCCCGTCGCCAGCCTCGGATGTTGCGAAATATATCCGAATTCCGTGGACGACCAGACGACAAGATCTTCGCAGGCCCGGCTGACGTGGATCATCATGATCGTACAGGCGGAGAGAAACTCTACGATGAAATCCCGGTCGCTTACCGCATCGATACTGTTGGGCGACAGACCGTCGAATCCGAGTTCCTCGGCCAGAAACGCACGATCGATGGGAAAGGCGCTGCCCGCCATCGCCCCGGCGCCGAGCGGCAGGACATTGATGCGCTTCCTGCAGTCCGCGAGCCGCTCCCTGTCCCGCTGGAGCCCGAAGAAGAGGGACAGGGCGTAGTGGGCGAAACGGATAGGCTGCGCCTGCTGCAGGTGGGTATACCCGGGGAAGATGACGTCCACGGTGCGATCGGCCAGACCCAACAGGGCTTCCTGGCAGTCCCGAATCCGGATATTGATATCATCCACTGCTTCGCGGAGATACAAGCGCTCGTCCGTGGCGATCTGGTCGTTGCGGCTTCGACCCGTGTGGAGTTTTCCTCCCACCGGTCCCGCCTTCTCGATCAGGCGCTTCTCCACGGCCATGTGGATGTCTTCCATGTCCCGGGTCAGCGTATAGGCGCCGCTTTCGATCTCCCCTTCGATCTCACCCAGCGCTTCTTCGATCGTTCTGCCCTCCTCCAGGGTGAGTACACCGATGCGGACCAGACCCCGGGCGTAGGCGATACTGCCCCGGATGTCCACGCGGAAAAGACGACGATCCACGTCGATCGACGCGTGGAAATCGTCCATAAGTTGTTTGAGCGCTTCATCCCGGCTATCCGACATGTGGCTTCCCCGTATTTGCTTTCCTACCTTGCGTCCAGCGCTCCGCCGATGATCCCCAGCGCTTCATCCACGTGCTGCTGCTCGATGACCAGGGGCGGCGCGCAGCGAAGTACTTTTTCACCGGCCGTTCCCACGATCAGGCCCGATTCCCGGCAGGCGGATACGACGCCGTCCACCTTGTCTTCGAATTCCACACCGATCAGCAATCCGGTGCCGCGGACATCTTTAAGGTCGTCATGCTTTTGCCCCAGCGCTTTCAAGCCCTCCGTCAGTTTTCCGCCCATTTCGAGGGCACGCTGATCCAGTCCTTCGTCGATCATCTTGCTCACGACGGCGTGGGCCACGTGGCAGGCCACCGGATTCGCTCCGAAGGTGGAACCGTGCATGCCCGGCTTGAGGACCTCGGCGATATGGGGCTTCATCATCACGGCGCCGATGGGCAGACCGCCGGCCAACGGCTTGGCCAGGGTCATGACGTCCGGTTCGATGCCGTGGTGCTGGTAGGCGAAGAATTTGCCCGTACGACAAAGTCCGCACTGGATTTCGTCGAAAATCAGGGCGACCCGGCGTTCGTCGCAGATCTTGCGCAGGCGCGTCAGGAATTCGATCTGGGAGGGATTGACGCCTCCTTCGCCCTGGACGGGTTCGACCATAACGGCCGCGGTCCGTTCTTCCGATATCGCCTCTTCGAGAGGCTCGATCTGGTTAAGCGGCAGATAGACCATGCCCGGAAGCATGGGTTTGAATCCTTCGTGGTACTTCGGCTGGGCCGTGGCGCTTACGGCGCCGTACGTCCGTCCGTGAAAGGCGTTTTCGAACGTTACGATTTCGTGCTTGGATTCCCCGCCCACTTCAGACGCCCACCGGCGGGTGAACTTCAGGGCCGCTTCGATGGATTCCGAGCCGCTGTTGCAGAAGAACACCTTGGCGGGAAAGGCGTTCTCCACCAGCAATTTCGCGAGTTTCACGTGGGGTTCCGTGTGGTACAGATTGGAGATGTGCATCAATTTCGAGGTCTGCTGCGCCACGGCGCCGACAATTTCGGGTACCCCGTGTCCCAGGGAATTCACCGCGATGCCGCCCAGGAAATCGAGATACCGCTTGCCCTCGAGGTCGTAGACGTAAACGCCGCTTCCCCGGTCAAACACGACGGGCGGACGCACGTAAGTCGGCGCGATGTACGCTTCCTCCAGGGCGATGATCTCTTCGGTAGTCATGCTTTATCCTTTCATCAGGTGGTTACCACGGTGCCATAAACGCTGTCTTCCGATGACAATTCCTTCATCAGGGTCCCAGGGCCCTTCCACGCGATAATACGGGCACGCCGGACGCCATAGGACAGGCATTCGAGAGCGGAGCGGACCTTGGGAATCATCCCGCCCGTGATCTCGCCCGATTCGATCAGCGCATCGGCCAGCTCCGGGGTGAGCCGGCGAACGGGCCGGCCGTCGGACCGGTAGATGCCCGCCACGTCGGAGATGAAAACGATGTCGTCGCAGGCCACCGCCCGGGCGATGTCCAACGCGGCGTGATCCGCGTTGACGTTGTAGGTTTCCCCGTTGGCGCCTCCGGAAATGGGAGACACCACCGGTATGACCCGGTGCGAGGCGCAGATGTCGAACAGGGTGGTATTCACTTCGACGATTTCGCCGACGAAACCGATGTCGTTACCGTTTACCTGATACCGTTCCGCCCTCAGCAGTCCCATATCTTTGCCACTAACCCCCAGGGCGTTAATGCCGCAATGTTGGAAACGGGAAACCAGTTGCTTGTTCACCTTGCCGGAAAGGACCATTTCCACTACCTCAACCATGTCGGCGTCCGTTACCCGTAGTCCCTCCACGAAGGTAAATTCCTTGCCGAGCAACTCCAGGTAACGGCCGATCTCCGAGCCACCGCCATGGACGATGATCGGGAACACGGTCGGCATGTCCCGCAGGTCGGCGGCCAGCTCTTCGATCACGCCGTCCTGTTCAATCGTCGCGCCACCCAGTTTCACCACGATGCTTCGATCCATTGTCAGCCCGCTTGTATTGAATCCATCCGATGTGATCATCTCTTTCGATGCCGTCGTCCCTAAAGCAATCCGGTCGTTTCGTCCCAGCCGCACATGACATTGACGTTCTGCAACGCCTGGCCGGCGGCGCCCTTGACCAGGTTGTCTATGGCGGACGTGACGATGGCCAGGTCCGAACCATCGACCCGGTCGACGCGCAGGTCGCAGTAGTTCGTCCAGGTCACGAAGCGCGTCTCGGGATATCCCGTTCGGGATAGCCGGATGAAGGGTTCTCCGCCGTAACGCTTTTCGTACAAGGCAGCCAGTTCCCCATTGGCCGCGCCATTCTTCAACCGAACGTACGTGGTCGCCAGAATGCCCCGGCTCATGGGGGTCAGGTGGGGTGAAAAGACGACATAGGGTTGCTCGTCGGTAAGCCTGGACAGTTCCTGTTCGATTTCACCCACGTGGCGGTGGGTATGGCCGATGTTGTACGGCGTGATGCTGTCGTTCACCTCCACGTAGAGATTGCGCAGCTTCAGACCACGGCCGGCGCCGCTGACGCCCGACTTGGCGTCGACGATGATCTGTCCGGCCTCTATCACGCCCTCCTCGAGCAGCGGGGCCAGGCCGAGAATCACGCCTGTGGGATAACAGCCCGGATTGCCCACGAGATCGGCCGTCCGGATGCGATCCCTGTTCAATTCCGGGATTCCGTACACCGCGGATTCGAGCAGCGCCGGCGCCGTGTGCGGACGCTTGTACCACGACGTATACACATCGGGATCGTCGAACCGGAAATCGGAACTCACGTCCACGACGCGTACGCCTCGATCCAGGAAGGCGCCGACCCGGTCCATGGCTATGCCGTCCGGCGTACAGAAGCAGACCACGTCGGCCGGCTCTTCGGCGATGTCATCCAGGGATCTCAAGGTGATGTCCCTGTCGGGATCGATCCGGGGAAACACCTCGCCGAGGTGCTGACCAGTGTACTGCTCCGATGTAGCGAATACGATTTCGATACCACAATGGCGCGACGCCAGCCGGTACAGTTCCATGCCGGTGTATCCCGTCGCACCGATAATGCCCAGTTTAATCATCTGCTTTCCTCTTTTCCTCCATGATGCTCTTGACGCGTTTCAGCGTCTTCCTAGCCTGGACCGTAGACTTGGTGATCAGAAGGATCGTATTCTCGCCGGCGACGCTGCCCACGATCTCCGGCCATTCCGCCTGGTCAATCGCCTCGCACACTCCGGACGCGTGTCCGGCGGAAGTCTTCAGGACGATCTGGTGCATAGCGTCGTCCGCACTGACGACGAAATCTCGAATCTCGCGCTCGACCAGTTCGTCCTGCGTTTCCAGGGAGTAGTACCGGGGCATCACGTACTTGTAGCGGCCGTCGGCCAGACGCGTCTTGATGACATGCAGTTCCTTGAAGTCCTTGGACAGCGTTCCCTGGTTGACGGCAATGCCTTCCGTGTGCAGGGCCGCAATGACCTCCTTGTGGGTATGGAAATGCCCTCTTTCGATGAGCGATCGTATCCTACCCTGGCGCTGGTGCTTGGCATTCATGGTGTTCAATATGTAGAATATTTATCAAATTATATGAATTATTATTCCTTCTACCGCATCGCAATATACCACCTGATCCCGTTGCGTCAAGAAAAAAGTAATCTGAACTTGCCAGTCAGGATGTTTGCTGGGTGGCACAACCCGGTATCGTCATTTCGTACGAAGTGCACGACTCGTATACATTGAGCAGGGAGTCGGCTTCGACCTGGTCCATGGAAAGACCATACTTCTTCTTGATCTCGACGTATTTCCCGGCGTACCAGCACCGGTTGTTCTCCGGCATCCATTCCGCCGGATCCTTGTTCGACTTCTGATGCCGGTTCAGGCTAGGCGAAGCCAGGGTGAGGTTATCGAGATCTCTCGCATACTGCGTGCGTTCCTCAATCGTCTTCAGGCTCATGCCGCTTTCGTGAGCCTCGGATGTAGCCACGATGTGCTCAATGTCAGTTGCAGTAGTGCTGTCGAAACAAGCAAGGGAATATGGTGAGAAAATGCCGCCCTGCTGGTCTACGATGCGCAGTTCAATGCTTGCTGGATAGGAGTAGTCATCCCTGTCGTACTCGGTATGACGCACTTCCGGCGTTATCCGGACACCGAGCACGGGATGAACCGTAGTGGTATCCTGTACCGTACTGTCAGGGGTTTCTTCGGTAAAGGGAATCTCATTGAGCCCTTCGGTGGGTACGTAGAACACCACCGAAATACTGTCATATCGAGTTGGGATCTGATAGGCTTGAACAGTTACAAAAAACGGGTCTTCGTAACCGACTGGTAGAATATTGGAGCCTGCACTCCCAATACCCAGCTTGTCCTCCCCGTCACCGATCGCAACACCGTCTTCATGGGCCTTGACCACGACCGATGCACCCTTGATCGCCAACTGGGACACATTCTTGATTGTGCCCTCATAGATGATCTCGTTGCTGCTGCCGTCGGTCGGTACGTACAAGCTGTCACGAAGTAAAGCCAGATGATACGCGCAGGCCTCGCCTTCCTGGTAGTTCGTATCCGCTCCTGTGATCCTGATGACCGGTTCCGGACCTACCTCTAAGATTGGGGCGGTTGGTTTCGAACTGTTACACGCAAATGAAAACAGGAAGGCGAGATAGATTGGCAAAAAACGCATGTAGCTCTCCCGCGTTTAACGTCTGACGACGAAGTGAGAGATTACGTGTCCATTACGGACATCTGAACATCGGCATTCAAGCGGAAGAGTCGAAGGTTGTCGTGTATATACAGAAATAAGGCAGCTGCAATACCGATACATGTTTAGCGGGCTGCAAAACTTACACCGTTCAACACCGCTTGAGCATTGAAAGTTGCCAGTATACGGCGTTTTCGACGGCAGACAAGCGAAAACATGCAGGTGAGATCAACACATTGCGAGCAATTGTCGAGGTATCAGTTTATGCCCGATATGTATATACAATTTATGCACATGTGTGCTAAAATCCGATAGAAATTGGGCATGCGTCAAGGCGAGGAAGTTTAATGCTGAAGGACAAAATGGAGGAATGATTGAGCGGATGACTGCATTAGATGCAATGTGGTCGAATGGTAGATATTCACGATTTTCTCGACTAAACCTTAGCAAAGGTGTTCATTAAATATGAGATTTGAATATCATATGGAGGAAATATGAAAATATCCGAAAGAGGACAGATTACTATACCAAAGCGGCTGCGAGACCGTTTTGGCATGCATCGTGATGTCGAAGTTGAGATCACACCAACGGAGAATGGGCTATTGATTCAGAAAAGAGCAACGGCTCAACACCCTGTCGATCGAATCTATGGTATTCTGGGAAGTGGTGGAAATACTGACGAGTACATCGAGGAAATCCGGGGAAGATGATCACTGCCGTTGACACCAGTGTCATGCTGGACGTTTTCCTGCCTGACGACCGTCACGGCCCTCGTTCTTTGGAGGCTCTTCGCACAGCGTATGATCAGGGAGCTGTTATTGTGTGCGAAGTGGTGTATGCTGAACTAATTCCGGCCTTCAATGATCGAACGACTCTCGACGGTGCGTTACGACAAATAGGCATGAGATTGTCATCCATCGATGCGGATATTGCCTACGAAGCAGGGTCGCGCTGGCTGCGGTATCACCAAGCGCGAGGGCCGAGGGATCGGATCATTACCGACTTCCTCAGTGGATCTCATGCACTGGTTTCCGCAGACGTATTTCTCACTCGGGATCGTGGTTTCTACACCACCTACTTCCCTGAGTTAAAGATATTATAGGCGCGGGCCTCGTGATTCGGGAACTAAGGTAACACGCGGTGTAGTGATCGACTAGTGTCCTACTAACTGGAAAAATCAACGACTACCCCGGATACGTCCAGCCTGGACGTTTGAACGTGCCGGACTTGCCGCCCTGCTTTTCCACCAGCAGGATGGAGGCGATTTCCATGGTCCGGTCCACGGCCTTGCACATGTCGTATATCGTCAGCGCGGTCACGGAGACCGCTGTCAGGGCCTCCATTTCCACGCCGGTTTTTCCGGATGCGACGGCCGAGGCCAGGATGCCGATCCTCCCCTTGTCCTCGTTCAGGGTAAAGTTGATTTCCACGTGGGTCAACGGGATGGGATGGCACATGGGGATGAGGTCGCCCGTTCGTTTGGCCGCAGAGATGCCCGCGATCTTCGCCGTGGTCAGCACGTCGCCCTTGCCCATCTCGTCCGCGGAGATCTTCCGGATCGTTTCGGGTGCGGCCTTCACTTCTCCGTAGGCCACGGCCCGCCTGTCCGTAACCGGTTTGTCCGTCACGTCCACCATGCGGACGTTTCCCTTTTCATCGATGTGCGTGAGGTCCATAATCGCTCCGTTGCAAGGCGTTTCTCAAAATGGCGGACAGGGGAAGTGCCACCACCACCGCCACACCGGCCTGTATCAGGTTGCCCGGGATCTCCGTCAGTGCGGCGATGGCGCCGAAGACCACCGAGCCGGCCAGGTAGTATCCGGTTACCATCCATGCGCCGCCCGCTAAAACAGCGGCGACCGCCGTGAACTTACGCGTCCTGGAACCGTCGCGTCCTCCCCATGCCGCAATCCGTCCCACCAGGATTCCCTCGATCCCCTTGATGATTAAAGTCCAGGGCGACCAAAGAAAGTAACCGCCCAGCGCGTCGGCCAGGGCGGAACCCACGCCGCCGGCCAGGCCGCCGATGCGCCAGCCGAAGACGAGGGCCATGGTGAACAGCATGGCGTCCCCGAGATTGATGTACCCCTGCGTGGCCGGATTGGGGATTCGGATGATCAGCGTCGCCAGGGTCGTCAACGCAATGGCAAGTGCGGCCAGCGTAATGTTCCGAACGGTCACAGAAGCCATCGGGTTACCTATCCCTGCCAGTGGTACAGCATCAGGTACACCAGCACGCCTGTAAAGCTCACGTACAGCCAGATCGGAAGGGTCCACCTGGCCAGGGGCGCGTGGCGCTCGAACTGGCCTTTCAGCGCGTGGCGCAGAGTCAGCACGACCATCGGCACGATGGCCGTCGCCAGGATCGTGTGGCTGATGAGAATGGTGAAATAGACATAGCGCGTCCAGCCCTCGCCGGTGAAGGGCGTGCTGCCGTGGTTGTAATGGTAAACCAGGTACGTCACCAGAAATAGGGTCGACGCCGCGACCGCGCCCAACATGCAGATCCTGTGGGCGGCGATCCTGCGTTTCCTGATGTTAAAATAACCCGCAACCAGGAACGTTGCGCTGGTCGTGTTGAGACACGCGTTCACCAGGGGCAGATCGGAGATCTCCAACATGTCAGCAGGTTCTCCTTCCGAACGGTTCCGCGTCCAAATATACAGCAGCGGCCGCCCGTCGAAGCGACCGAGCGTGGACACGATACGCGGCCCGGTGCGATTCCTTCACGAACTCAGACCTTGTCGTAGGCCATCACCGAGAACTGTACCAGTAGAAACACCAGGGACGCAAAGAACAGGTTCCTCGCCGACGCCTGGGTCCGGGTCACGGTCAGGTGGATGGCGAAAGCGAGCAGTCCCAGTCCGGCCGCGAGTGCCGCGTAGAAATACAGGACCCCGGCGATGCCGAGCATGGTCGGGGCAAGACTGAAGGCGGTCAAAGCCAGGCAGTTGATCAGGATCTGCACGCTCGTGAAACGGCCGTCGGGATCCACGGCGGGCAAAAGTTGAAATCCGCCACGGGCATAGTCTTCGCGGAACAGCCAGGCCAGCGCGAGGGCGTGGGGCATCTGCCATAGAAAGAGGATGACGAACAAGACGCCGGCTTCCAATCCCAGCTCGTTGCGGGCCGCCGCCCATCCGGTCACCGGAGGCAACGCTCCAGGGACGGCGCCGAATACGGTCGACAAGGTGGTTCGATGCTTGAGCGGGGTGTAGAGAAACAGGTAGGTGACGGTGATCGCCGCGGTGACCACGCTGCTCAGTACGTTGACCACCAGCGCCAGGTAGAGCAGTCCGGCCACCGTGATACCCACGCCGAACCAGAGCGCCTGGACGGGTCGCAACTTACCGGCGGGAAGCGGACGTTTCCGGGTCCTTTTCATCAAGGCGTCCCGGTCTCGTTCCATGAACTGGTTTAGGGCGAGCGTGCCGCCGGCCGCCAGGGTGGTTCCAGCCAGCGTATGCAGCAGCTGCAGCCAGTCCACCGGTCCTTCGGTCCCCAGGTAGAACCCGACACAGGTGGTAAGCACCAGCATGATGACCAGGCCGGGCTTGGTTAATGCGATGAAGTCCTTCATGGACAGGACCCCTGAGCCTCAGACTTGCCGAAACATCGTTTTCGTATGGAAGCGGGGTGGATTTGGATGCCGTGCCGGTCCCATCTCCTGTTTCTCAGCTTAACCGACAGACCAGCCTGGTCGCAGGATCAGACGGAGACGTTCAAGGTGAGCAGGACCAGGCCCAGCAGTACCGCCGCGGCGAAAAGCACGGCCCCCACGATGCCCGAAGCCCGGGATTTGAATCCAATACTGCCATCTTCCAGGACGCGGGGTTCAAGCAGCCTGACCGCGTGGTGCACGATAAGGGCAATTACGATCAGGAGCTTGACGGTCATGATGGCTTCGTAACCTGGAGGAAGCAGCGGGTACAGCTCCGGCTGGGTCGACATCGCGCGCGCGGCCAGTCCCTCCATGATTCGGTTATACAGACTGAATGATCCGCTCACGGTAAGGATAATGATCGCCATCCAGGAAACTCGCCGGAATATCTTACCGGTCCTGCGCATGATTTCCACGCGCTCCTCCGAGGGCCTGCCTGACCGGAGTACCGGCGTGAGCGCGAACAGGACGTAGAAGAAACCTCCCGCCCAAAGTACGACACCCAGGATATGCAGCCACATCCACAAAAGTTTGGTATCTAGCATCATGTGCCGTCTTCCTCCCGTACTGGCGCGGGCTGGTTTCTCACAGCTAAACACTGCGCTCCAGCCCATGGCCGAAGGTTTCTCAAGGATGCACGCAGAACACCTCCAAAATGACCGTGGCGCAACGTCGTTGTCAATCACTTTTTAGTCCGTCGGGACGTTCCTGAAGCCCGGTGAAAGCAGTTGACAGAACCCTGCTTCCGACTATAATAACTGCATGCTGTCCGGGTATTCTTAGAGGTGCCCGATACACGACGGAAAAGGGATGAGATTGGCGGTCATGGGACATTCCGGCCGAAACGCCCGGTACCTTGTCGGCCATGATATCGGCGGCACCAAGCTGGCCGTGGTCATCGCCGATTGGGACGGGAACATACTGCACAAGATCCGGCGACCGACCGACGCGAAACGAGGTCCGGAAGCCGTGGTGGCAACCCTGGTGGACATGACCCGCGAAGCCATGGCCCATATTTCCCTCTTTCCCGCGGACGTGGCCGGCGTAGGCGTCAGTTGCGGCGGTCCCCTGGACACGGAAACGGGTGTGGTCTACGCGCCGCCCAATCTACCGGGCTGGGAAGAGGTGCCGCTGAAGGCGTGGCTCGAAAAAGCACTGTCGCTGCCGGTGTTTGTCGAAAACGACGCCAACGCCAGCGCCCTGGCGGAGTGGTCTTTCGGGGCCGGCCGGGGCTTTCGCCACATGGTGTATATGACCATGAGCACCGGCATCGGCGGCGGCATCATACTCGACGGCAGGCTGTACCGCGGCCCGAACGACACGGCCGGCGAAGTGGGGCACATGACCATCGTCGAGGGCGGACCCTCCTGCGGTTGCGGCAAGCGCGGCTGCCTGGAGTCTTTGTGTTCGGGCCCGTCGATCGCCAGGAGGGCCCGGGAAAAGGCGCTGGCGACAACCGGCACGCTCATGGTTGAGATGGCGGATGGCGACCTGGAACGCATCACGGCGGAAACCGTCATGGCAGCGGCCCGCAGGAACGATCCCGCCGCGCTGGAAATCGTGGACGAAACGGCCCGTTACATGGCCGTCGGACTGGGGAACATCGTCAATATCCTGAACCCTGAAATCATCGTTATCGGCACCATACTGGTCAAGGCCAGGGATCTTCTGCTCGAACCGATTCGAAGCTACCTGCAAAGCGAAACCTGGTCCCGGGTATACGACACCGTACGGGTCGTGCCCGCCGGACTCGGAGATTCCGTGGGAGATCTTGCCGCTATCGCCGTAATCAGGCAGGCGGCGCAGACCGAAGGGAGCGTATAGGGTATTGGACTGGAACGCGATGGGGCGTGAAGCCGTACAGTTGCTCAGAGAGTATCTCCGGATCGACACGACGAATCCGCCCGGTAATGAAGATCGCGCGACAGCCTTCCTCAGCCGTATTCTGTCCGAAGAGGACATTGACTGCCAGGTGCACGAATCCGCCCCGGGCCGGTCCAATCTCTATGCGAGGTTGAAAGGAGACGGTTCGAAACGGCCCGTGGTTCTGCTCAGTCACAGCGACGTGGTTCCCGCTGACCGTGCCTACTGGTCTGTAGATCCATTCAGTGGCCTGGTACGGGACGGCTACATCTGGGGGCGGGGCGCGTTGGACATGAAGAACCTGGGCATCGCGGAACTGGTGGTGTTCCTTGCCCTGCACCGAAATCGCTTTCCACTAAAACGGGACGTCATTTTTCTCGTGACCGCCGACGAGGAGGCAGGAGGATCGGCCGGCGCCCGCTGGATCACCCGGAACCGTCCGGAACTCGTAGCGGACGCGGAATTCCTGATCAACGAAAGCGGTAAAGGGCGCGTGGAGAATGGCAAGGCCATTTATTCCATCGATATTACCGAGAAATCGCCCTGCTGGGTACGCCTGGTCGCCCGCGGAGAACCCGGGCATGGTTCCCGTCCCAAGCCCAATTCCGCCGTGAACCGGCTCATCCGCGCCCTGAACGCCATCATGGATTACAAGCCCCCGGTCAAGGTGACGGACGCGGCCGAGCGCTACTTTGAAGGCATAGCGCACCTGCAGAATGACGGCTATCGCCAGCGTTTCACCCGTATCCGTGAGTCCGTCCGGGACAGCAGGTTCCTTGCGGACCTGCTTCGAAACCAGCACCATGCGGCGATTCTCCGCAACACCATCTCGATAACCATGTTGCAGGGCAGTGATAAAATCAATATCATACCTCAGACAGCGACGGCGGAATTGGACTGCAGGCTGCTGCCTGGGGAGGAACCTGAAGACTTCGTTCGCGAGTTGAAACGGGTGGTGGGAGACGACGGGATCGAGATGGAAACCCTATTGAACTTCGGAAACTCGTCATCTCCCTTCGATTCCCTCCTGGTAGACTCAGTGCGCGAGGTCGTGTCCCGGCACCATGCGCACGTGGACGTCGTGCCAAACATACTCTCCGGGTTTACGGACAGTCACTACTTCCGCGACCTGGGGATTCATTCCTACGGTTTCATGCCCTTTCTGCTGATCGACGACGACCTTCGCCGGATCCACGGGAACGACGAACGCATCTCCGTGGAGAACATGGAACGGGGTCCGAGGATACTTTACGAAGTAATTGAAAAACTATGTGGATGACTAAGGATACAGGAGACGTATATGGAAGCGATTCGCATCAATGAATTCGGCGATCCGGGTGTAATGAAACTGGAATCCGGCGCGGATTTCCAGGTGGGCGGCGGGCAGATCCTGGTCGACATACGGGCCGCCGGCGTAAACCCGGTGGACACCTATATCCGCGCGGGCACCTACGCCATGAGACCCGATCTGCCCTACACACCGGGCATGGACGGCGCGGGAACGGTAGCCGCGGTCGGCGACGACACGGCCCATGTCTCCGTAGGTGACCGGGTGTACCTGGCCGGTACGCTTACCGGATCCTACGCGTCCCAGGCCCTGTGCTCCGCCAGCCAGGTATATCCGCTGCCCGATAACGTTTCCTACACGCAAGGCGCGGGAATCTACATCCCGTACGCTACGGCCTGGCGAGGCCTCTTTCAACGGGCGGAAGGCCGGGCGGGCGAGACCGTGCTCGTGCACGGCGCCAGCGGCGGAGTTGGCATCGCGGCCGTACAGCTTGCCCGGGCCGCGGGCATGACGGTCATCGGCACCGCCGGTTCGGAGCGGGGCGAGGAACTGGTGGCGGAACAGGGCGCCCATCACGTGGTCAACCACCATGACGCCGACTACACGGAACAGATCATGGATCTCACGGGCGGCCTGGGTGTAGACGTAATCATGGAAATGCTGGCCAACGTCAACCTGGACAAAGACCTGAATATGCTGGCCTATGGCGGACGGGTCGTCGTCATCGGCAACAGGGGCGCCATCGAGATCAATCCGCGGGACGCGATGGCGCGGGACGCCAGCATCCTGGGCATGGTCCTGCTGCTGGCCGCTCCGGAAGACCTTGCCGCCATCCACGCCGGGTTGTACGCCGGACTGGAAAACGGCGCACTCAACCCGGTGGTGGGAACGGAGTTTCCACTGGCGGACGCGGCAAGCGCCCATGTCGCCGTCATGGAAGCCGGCGCCTATGGAAAAATCGTCCTGATACCCTGAGTCCGCGGCACGAACCGCGCGTTCACGCCGCGAACCGGCGCACAAAGGAATCCGCCATGGCAAATCCGCTCATCCAACTCGAACGACATGGCCAGAGCTTCTGGCTGGACAACATCAGCCGCGAACTGATCTATTCCGGCCGGTTGAGGGAATTGATCGAAGTAGACGGTCTGAAGGGCATGACCTCGAACCCGGCCATCTTCGAGAAGGCTATTGCCGGCAGCACGGACTACGATGACGACATCGAGCGACTGGCGGGGCAGGACAGGACCTCCAAGGAGATTTACGAGGCCCTGGCGATTTCGGATATCCGGCTGGCTGCAGACGAGTTGGCCGCCGTATATGAATCGACCGACGGCGGAGACGGTTACGTGAGCCTCGAGGTGTCCCCTGAACTGGCCGATGATACGGCGGGTACGGTCGAAGAGGCCCGCCGCCTGTGGAAAGCGGTGGACCGACGGAACGTCATGATCAAGGTGCCGGCGACGAAGGCGGGCATTCCGGCCATGCGGCAGCTGATCGGCGAGGGGTTGAACATCAACATGACGCTGATGTTTTCAAGGGACGTGTACGAGACCGTGGCCGAGGCCTATGTCAGCGGGTTGGAGGACCGTCTTGCCGCGGGTGGTCAGATAAGCAATATCGCGAGCGTGGCCAGTTTCTTCATCAGCCGGATCGATACACTGGTCGACGACCTGCTGGCCGAACGCCTGGGTCGATGTGTCGACCCGTCGGAAAGCGCCATGGTACGGGATTTGATCGGCAGGATCGCCATCGCCAACGGAAAGATGACCTATCAGCGGTACAAGGCGCTGTACGCGACGCCACGCTGGAACGCACTGGCTGAAAAGGGCGCCAGGACCCAGCGGCTCCTTTGGGCCAGTACGAGTACCAAGAACCCCGAATACAGGGACGTGCTTTACGTCGAAGAGCTGATCGGAAGGGACACCATCAATACCCTGCCCGATGAAACGCTGAACGCCTTCCGCGATCACGGGCGCCTGTCCGATTCGCTGGAAGCGGAAGTCGACGAAGCCGCGTCGGCCATGGCCAACGTCGAGCAAGCAGGCATTTCGATGAACCGGGTCGCGGACCAACTCGTCGAAGAAGGGGTGAAGAAATTCGTGGACCCTTTCGTTAAACTGATCGACGCCATTGAACGGAAACGGTTGCAACCGGCCTAAGCGCCGGATTGAATCGAGGCGTTGGAGACCGGAAACGCACCGGGGCGAGCCACGGGTTCGCCTGGACCCGGGAGGAATGCATGCAGCTGGGCATGGTCGGACTCGGCCGGATGGGCGGCAACATGACGCGCCGGCTGCTTCGTGGCGGCCACGAAGTCGTCGTGTACGACCGCAGCATCGAAGCGGTCCGCCAGATGGAAAAAGAAGGCGCCAAGGGCGGCCTGACGCTGCACGACCTCATAGCCGGCCTCCACGCGCCCCGAGCGGTCTGGGTCATGGTGCCGGCCGGTGACGCCACCGAAAAGGCCATTGACGAACTGGCCGGTCTTCTGTCTCCGGGCGATACCGTCATCGACGGCGGAAACTCCTATTTCAAGGATGATGTCGCCCGCGCGGACAGGTTGTCCGCCAGGGAACTTCACTACATCGACGTGGGTACAAGCGGTGGCGTGTGGGGACTCGAGCGGGGCTATTGCATGACCATAGGGGGACCGGCGGAGATCGTCGAACACCTGGACCCACTGTTCAGGACGCTGGCTCCGGGTCCCGGTCCGGATGACCCACCAGGCGCGAACGACACTCCAGGCTCAAGGGCCCGGAACGGATACGTGCACGTGGGACCGGCAGGCGCGGGGCACTTCGTCAAGATGATCCACAACGGGATCGAATACGGCATGATGCAGTCCTTTGCCGAGGGACTGGAAATTCTGCGCGAAGCGGCGTCCGACCGCGTGGACCCGCGCCATCGATACGACCTGGACCTGCACGACATAGCCGAGGTGTGGCGACACGGAAGCGTGGTCAGTTCCTGGCTGCTGGACCTGCTTGAAATCGCCCTGAGAGAGGACCTTAGTCTATCGGCCTATTCCGGATACGTGCAGGACTCGGGTGAGGGCAGGTGGACGGTACAGACGGCCATCGAGGAAGACGTGCCCGCCCACGTGCTCACGGCTTCACTTTTTACACGGTTCCAATCGCGGCAGGAAAATTCCTACGCTGCGCGGGTGCTTTCGGCCCTGCGCCACCAGTTCGGCGGTCACGTGGAACTGAAGAAAACCGCGGGAGGACCATGATCCAGATTTCTCCATCCATCCTGTCCGCAGACTTTACCCGACTGGCCGATGAAGTCCGGACCGTGGAACAAGCCGGAGCGGACCGGATACATATCGATGTCATGGATGGCCGGTTCGTTCCCAACATCTCCATGGGGCCTTTCATCGTCGAGGCCATCGACTCGCTCACGAACCTGCCGCTGGAAGCCCACCTGATGATCGAGGATCCGGACCGGTATGTCGAAGTCTTCATGGACGCCGGCGCGGACGTCATCATCGTGCACCAGGAAAACACGCCCCACCTCCACCGCGTGGTGCAGTCCGTCAAGGAGAAGGGGAAGCAAGCCGGGGTCGCCCTGAATCCGGCCACGCCCGCCTACGTCCTCGACGACGTCATCGACGAACTCGACCTGGTCCTGGTCATGTCCGTCAACCCGGGATTCTCGGGACAACGGTTCATCGAAACCGTGCTGCCGAAGATCCGCCAGGTCCGCAAGACCATATCAGACCGCGGGATCTCCTGCGATCTCGAGGTGGACGGCGGCGTGAATGCCGATACCGCGCCGGCCGCCGTGTCGGCGGGCGTGAACGTCCTGGTGGCCGCCACGGCCGTATTCAAGCATCCGGACGGCGTCGCCGAAGGCATTCGGATACTGCGCGACGGCGCCTGACGTCACACCACCGCCCTTTTCCATGTTCCCTTGTAGTACCGTTTGAGGGTAAGCAGTCCCTGCAGTACGCTCGCGGCGAGCCAGGCGATCCAGATGCCTTCCACATCCATCCCGAGGGGGAAGGCCAGGATGTAGGCGAACACGAGCATGACGCCCCACTGGGAGATCAGGGTGTAGTAAAGCGATGGCCGGGTCTCGCCGCCTCCGGCCAGCACGCCGCTCGCCACGATGGACAGCGCGGAAAATACCTGGGCGAAAGCGAAGAAACGCAACATGACGGAGCTGATTCCAAGGACTGTTTCGTCCGTCGTGAATACGGCCGCGATCGCGTTGGCGAACAACCAGATCAACGCCGATCCGGCCGCGATCAGGATCATGCAGAGGAGGATCGTCTGCCCACCGTACTGTTCGGCCGACCGGATCTTCCGTCCGCCGAGTCTCTGCCCGACCAGGGAGGTCGCCGCGACCGAGAACGCCAGGGCGGGCATGATCGCGAACAGGCGGATCTGAAACCCCATGGTCAGGGCTGCTATGGCGGCCGTGGGCTGCTTGACCCCCGCTACCACACGGTAGATGAGTACGCGGGCGCCGTTTCGGAAAAAACCGGAAGCACCTGACGGCAGGCCGATGTCCAGCATGCGTGACATGATGTTCCAGTCTGGTTTTATGCGCCAGTTCCGCGAGAGGCGTACCTGTCCGTGGCCCCGGACCAGGATCGACAACCCGATGACGCAACCCGCCAGGCGGGAGATGATCATACCCACGGCCGCGCCGGCCACGCCCAGTTCGGGCAGTCCCCAGGCGCCGAAGATGAACCCGTACGAGGTCACGCATTTCACGATAATGACGATTACGGAGATTTTAAGCGGTGTGCGGGTATCGCCGACGCCCCCGAAGATGGCGCTCATCACGTAGTTCAGGATCATGAAGACCATGCCGGCGAAGTAAAGTCTAAGGAAGAGGATGCCGTGGGCCAGCACTTCTTCCGGGGCGCCGAGGAGGATCAACGCGGGCCTGGTAAGCACGATACTGACGCCCGACAAGCCCAGGGCCAGGCAAGTGCCCATCAGGAGCGCCTGCTGGCCGGTCCGGCTGACGTCCCCGTGTCTTCCGGCCCCGTGGTACTGGGCCACCAGCGTTCGCGTGCCGCCGGTGATCGAAATAGCCATGACCATGACGATAAACACGATCTGCCGGCTCATGCCGATGGCGGAGATCGCCGCGGGACCCAGGAGTCCCACCAGGTAGATGTCTACAAGACCTTCAGTGGCGTCGATCAGTGAAGCGACGACGACGGGCCAGGCAATGGCCCAGACGTGACGAAGGACCTGGGAAGGCGGAACCTCGTCGGCCGGTTTCGGGGAATCGGCGGTATGGTCGGGCATGGCGTTCAATGTATGCCCGCCGGAACGAGCCGGCAAGGCAATTCAGCGCAAGGGCGAGCCCTCCCAAGTTGTTGTGTTCGTGGTAGATAAGAAAACAGATGACAGGATAAACGGTATACCGTATATGTATCCTGATACGGGTATGCAACCCGAACCCGGACACTCGAAACAAGATGCACTCATAGCGCAGGAGGCATGAAGATGCGTGGGATGCGAGTAGCGTTCTTTTCAACCGGACCCTGGCTGGCAGTTGCCCTGGTTCTGACCGTCCTGATGTCGTGCGGCAAGAAGGACCCGGTATCACCCGATCCGCCTGATCCGCCCGAAACACCCGCGCTGAAGATCGGCTTGCTGATCGATCTGACCGGGGGAGGATCGGAACACGGGATTCCCATGCGACGGGGATTCGAAATGGCGATTGAGCACATCAACGAGGAGGGTGTGCTGGGTAATCCGGTGGTGGGACTCGTGGCCGATACCGGACTGGATGCTGAAAAGGCCGTCTCGAAGGCAAGTGCCTTGGTGGAGTCCGATAGTGTCCACGCGATCGTGGGCGCCTGGGCCAGTTCTTCGACGCTGGCCATTGTGGAAAACGTGACGGCCGAGGCAGGCATTCCCACCATCTCGCCGGCCTCGTCCTCCCCCATGCTCACGGACGCGATGGACAACGATTTCCTGTTCCGAACCACCCTGTCAGATCGTGACCAGGGACCCGTTCTTGCGAAGATCACCCTCGAACAGGGGTTCGGCAACGTGGGCCTCATCTACCGTGACGACGTATGGGGTCGCGGGATTGCGGACGCCTTCGACAACGAGTGGGAGGGTAAACTTGTACGGGTCGCCGTCGATCCCGCCCAGACCACTTTCGCGGCTGAATTGCTGGAAAGCGTCCGGCAAGACGCGCAAGCGCTCGTCGTCCTTGCCTTTCAACCCCAGCAGGAAGGTATCGTGCAGGAGGCTATAGACAAAGGTCTCTACAAAAACTTCATCTTCGGACCCACCGGCCGCAGCCTGGACCTGCTCCGATCGATCGGTACGGAGCACCTGGCCGGCATGCGCGGCACCTCGCCCGGCGCGGCGCAGGACACTCCGTCGGCGCTGGCCTGGGAGAATGCCTACAAGACCGCCTATGGAAATCCCCCACCATACCCCTATGTGAAACAGGCTTACGACGCGACCGTGGCGCTAGCCCTCGCCGCTCAGGCGGCGGGCAGCCTGGACGGGGCAGCCATCCGCGACAAGCTGCGCAGCATCGGCAGGCCGCCCGGTGAACTCGTTATCGCCGAGGCGGGCAGCATCGCGAATGGTCTAAGGATTCTGGCCGATGGCGGCGAGATCAACTACGAAGGCGCGGCCATGCCCCTGGACTGGGACGAGAACGGCGACCTCGCTCAAGGTTTCGTGGCCGTGTGGCAGTTTACCGAGGCAGGATCGATCGAAGTCATCCGCGTCGTCCCCTTCGTCCATTGAGGCCGCCGGCACGACTGGACAGCGAAAAGGGGGCCGCGAATGCAACCCCCTCTACCTGGTAGTTTGTCTGGTATGACCCCAACGGGATTTGAACCCGTGTCGCCGCCGTGAAAGGGCGGTGTCCTTGGCCAGGCTAGACGATGGGGTCGCGTTCCTCCAAAGCCGTCATAAAATAGGCGACAGCACCTCGCAACGCAAGCCTTTTTTACCCTTCGTAACCCATATCCTTCCATATGCGCAGGGCGTACGGGACGTGCTCCGGATCCGGTTCGCGATGGCCGAGAATGCTGGGCGGAGGCTGTCCCGGGCCGGCATGTTTTGGCCAGGGCGACCAGTGATCGTTCTCCCAGGGTTTTCGGGAAGTCTCGTCCCTGAAATCGGGTACTTGGAAGGGACGCCCGTCTTCCAGTGCGCTTTTCCAGGCCAGGATGCCCACAGACGACATGGCCACGCCGCGGTACACGTCCAGGAAGGGCTGTTCTCCTGAACGGATGGCCCGGGCGAAATGAAAGCTGGTCCAGAAGTCGCCGCCGCCGTGACCGGCCTGGCGTGCGAGATCGCCGTACTCGGGCCAGTCGGGCCGATAGACCCGTTCCGCTTCCTCGCCGGGTTCCAGGTGCCACGGTTCATGCCACACCCGTACCTCTCCCGGACCAAAGTAGCCCGGTCCCCGGGTGATCTCCATGGCGCCGCGTTCGCCGTGCAGGCGGTACCAGTTGCTGTGACCGGGCAGGCTGAGACCGAAGAGCCGGAAGACCGCGCCGTTATCCATGCGGCAGAGGATGACGGAACCGGGATCTCCCCTTCGCAAGGTGAGCGTGCGCGGTGGACGGGCGATGGATAGGGCGTTGACGCTGACCGGCCGCGTATCGGTGATGTACACCAGCGGGGCCAGGGCGTGGGTGCAATAATAGGTGGACGGCGTCCAGGCCCTCCAGTGGTCAAAACCTGGTGAAATCCGCAGGCTGTCCTCCCGGGCCATCGGATGGTTGTACTCGCCTTCGGCATAGGTAACTTCGCCGATCTCCCCCTCCCGGTACAGCCGGTGCAATTCCTGGTTGAAGACCGTGTAGGGATAGTTCTCGGCCAGCATGTAGATCAGGCCGGTTTCCTCCACGGCACGGCAAAGCGCGACCCCTTCGGCCAGGGTGGCGTTCGAGGCGGTTTCACTCATGACGTGCTTGCCCGCACGAAGGGCCTTAATGGCGAACGGCGCGTGTTCGTTGAAGTAGTTGGCAAGGACGACGGCGTCCATGTCGTGGGTGAGGAATGCATCGTAGTCGGTGTACGCGGCGACGGAGAGCTCACCGGCCAGCCGGTGCAGGCGCTCCTCCCAGATGTCGCACAGCGCGACGAGTTTCATGCCCACGGCGCCGGACGCGCTTTCCGCAAAACTCTTTCCGCGCCCCACGCCCACTATGCCGACACGGATCGGTTGATCCTTCATGGCATTTCCTTACGAGACACCCACTAAGCCGGGGATATCCGTCAGTCGCTTGATCGAGGGAAGACGATAGCGTCCGTACTTGTCATACCGATCAATGAGGAGGGCGTCCAGGCCGATTCTTTCCGCGGGCAGGATGTCCTCATCGGGATAGTCCCCGACATACAGGATACGATCGATCGGGGTTTCCGCACGGTGTATGGCCATGCGGAAGATCTTCTCGTCGGGCTTTTCGCAACCGACTTCCGCGGAAACGACGAGGAAGGAGAAATACCGGTACAGGTCGAACCGTTCCAGGACGAGGAACAGGTGCTCCGACCAGTTCGATAGCACGCCTAGGCGCACGCCGTGCCCCTTCAGCGATTCCAACGTGGGACGTACGTCGCTGTACACGTCCAGGTACCTGCCGTCCTGGAACCGGTCGTAGTACTTCCGCAGTCCAGGCAGCAGGTCGCCCTCTACGCCCGCGGCGTTCAAAACCCGGGCGTAGAGATCCAGAAAGTACTGCCGCGTCTGGTCCGGTGTACTCATGCGTCCTTCGCGAAGCCGGAACCGGGGTTCCTCCATGGCCTTCGCCAGCGCCGCTTTTGCCTGGTCCAGTGTGATCGCGGTTCCGAGTTCCCCGGCCGCGACGACGAAGAACTCCTCGAAGAAATCGGGGGATTCCCGGCCGATGAGCGTACCCGCCGCGTCGAAGATCACGGTATCGTAGAACATGATGGATCCGTACCGCCCTTCGGTCAATCTGAGGGCATGCCCCATTTTTCGGCGGCGAGTTTTTTAACGGCGGGGTTTACGAGGCCGTCGTCGGGCCAGCGCCCGCTGAGAATGGTGACGAGTTGCCGGCCGGCCTTCTTAAAGCGCTCTACGCCGCCTCTTTCTGACGCGGAAGCGTAGTGGGGTGTGAGGACTACGTTTTCCATCTTCCGCAACGGGTTGTCCGGGGCCGGTGGTTCCTGTTCCAGCACGTCCAGCCCCGCGCCGGCGATCCACCCTTCCTGCAGGGCCCGGATCAGCGCCTTTTCGACCACGACCTTGCCGCGGCCCGTATTGATGAAGTAGGCGGAGGGCTTCATGTTCCGGAAATCCCGCTCTCCGATAATATGGTAGGTCTTCGGCGTCAGGGGTACGTGGCAGGAGACGAAGTCGGATTCCTTGAAAAGCGTTTCCTGGTCCACCATGGTCACGCCCCAGGGATCGGCGTCGGCCTGGCTGACAAAGGGGTCGCAGGCGATGACGCGTAGATCGAACCCGGCGGCAATCTTCGCCATGGTACGGCCGATGTTTCCGAAGGAAACCAGGCCGAGCGTCTGCTCATACAGCGGCTGTATGGTGCCGCGGGTGATAGGGGTTCCCTCGATCAACGACCGATTGATGATCATCAACCGGCGGGCCAGCGCGAGCAGCAGCATCATGGCGTGCTGCGCGACCTCCCGTTCGAATACCCCCTGAATGTTGTAGACGATTATACCCCGTTCCGTGGCCGCGTCCACGTCGATGAAATCCACGCCGATCCCACCCGCGCCAACGATGCGTATTCGCTCGGGCAGTTGCGCCACGACTTCCCGTGGATACGTCAGACCGCCCTGGGTGAATCCGTCCACGTCCCGGGCGGCATCCAGCATCTCCTCGATCGTGCTGTAGGGCCGGATCTTCAGTTCGGCGCCAATGGTATTCAGTTCGTCCCGGA
The DNA here is from genome assembly GCA_965262815.1 of bacterium. Lineage (GTDB taxonomy): Bacteria > JAAXHH01 > JAAXHH01 > JAAXHH01 > JAAXHH01 > JAAXHH01. Next base: position 3,227,915 of record OZ253560.1, read on the forward strand.
TGTATTGATTGGAACCGGGGTTTCCGGGATCACCGGGTGCGAGAATGGTAAATCGAGCCATGCAGACTCCTTCGGATGGGGGTATCGGCCACTTTCGACGAGTGAAAAAGTAAACCGATGCGGCGGGATTGGCAACATGAGATTTCGACCGTGGGTCGATGTGTGTTTCACCCGGTGATTCCGGGTCCGCCGTTACACGCTGAAGTGGCAGAATCTCCACGGTATGTATACCCAAATAACCCTTGCCCTGACCGAAATATCGTTAATTTTAGATGAGACCACCTTCATCGGAACTGGATCCACACCCATACGCGTATTTCCTTCCGAAGCAGGAAAACTGATCCTGAACATGTACCCGCATAGACAATAACCTGGCTTCATCCCGGAGGTATCCATGCAACCATTCGCACTTATGCTGACCGGCCTTTGTTTCATCGCGCTGACCACCGTCTGTTCACCGGCGGAGGAACCGCTGCCGGAGGATCCTGTTGAACGGGCGATGGCCCTTCACGCCAAAGTCCCGTTGATCGACGGGCACAACGACCTGCCCTGGCAGTACCGGAACAAGGCGAACCGGGACGTCTGGGCCATGGACATCAACGAACCGCAGCCGGACCTGCATACCGACATTCCCCGTCTGCGCGAGGGCATGCTTGGAGCCCAGTTCTGGTCTGTTTACGTACCCGCTTCCATGCAAGGCAAGGAGGCGGTGCGTGCGACCCTCGAGGAAATCGATATCGTGTACCAGATGATCGCGCGGTATCCGGACACGTTTCAGCTGGCATCCACGGCCGACGAGGTGGAAGCGGCCTTCGCGGCCGGCAAGATCGCGTCAATGATGGGTATGGAAGGGGGACATTCCATCGATTCCTCTATGGGCGCGCTACGTATGTTTCACCGGCTCGGCGTCGGATACATGACGCTGACCCACAGCCGCAACGTGCCCTGGGCCGATTCGGCTACGGATACCGTGGCGGCCGACGGACTGACGAAATTCGGGGAAGAGGTGGTGCGGGAGATGAACCGCCTGGGCATGCTGGTGGATCTGTCCCACGTCTCCCCGGCGACCATGCGCGACGCCCTCGAAGTGTCGGAGTCCCCGGTCATCTTCAGTCATTCCTCGGCGCTGGCCTTGTGCAACCACGTGCGAAACGCCCCCGATGACGTCCTGGTAACCCTGGCGGAGAACGGCGGGGTGATCATGGTCACCTTCGTGCCCGCGTACATATCGGAAGAAACGCGCCTGCACGGCGTGAGCCGCAACGAGGAGCGGGACCGGCTTCGGTCGTATCCAGATAGCACGGATGATTCGGTCGAAACCGGCATGGCCGAGTGGAACGAAGCAAATCCCGCGCCGCGCGCCACACTCGCCCAAGTGGCCGATCATATCGACCACATCCGGCAGGTAGCCGGGATCGATCATGTCGGAATCGGCGGAGATTACGACGGTATTTCCACGGTTCCGGAGGGACTGGAGGACGTCTCTAAATATCCCATGCTTACGGCCGAACTGATCCGCCGGGGATACACGGACGAAGATGTCATGAAGGTGCTGGGATTGAACGTGTTGCGCGTGATGCGCGGTGCGGAGGAAGTGGCCGCCCGGCTGCAGCAGGAACGCAATCCGTCGGGCGCTCGCATCGAAGTGGCGGACGGAGAATAGCCGCGTTGGAAATCGGATCACGGACCCGGGAGCAGCCACGCTACTATTGGGAAACCCGTATTCGGATTCCCGGTTGAGAATGCTGCCTTTCCGGACAGATTTGAGATCTATGAATCAAACCCAGATCAAGCAACTGCTCGAAGAGGTCCGATCGGGCGCCCTGTCGGTGGACGAGGCGTCCAGCAGGTTGCGGTCCATGCCCTTCGAAGACCTCGGATTCGCGCAGGTAGACCACCACCGGGCGCTGCGGTGCGGGTTCCCCGAGGTGATCTTCTGTGCGGGGAAAACCGAAGAACAGGTAGCAGCGATAGCGGAAAGCATCGTCGCGTCGGGCAGTGACATGCTCGCTACCCGGGCGACCCCGGACATGTACGAGGCCGTGGCCGCGCGGTGTCCCTCGGCGGAGCACCACGAGACGGCGCGGGCTATCGTGGTCCAGGAAACCTGGCAGGACCTGGGCACCGGCGAGGTACTGGTCGTCTCGGCCGGCACGAGCGACATCCCGGTGGCCGAAGAAGCCGCGGTGACCGCCAGGACCATGGGTAACCGCGTGGAAACTATTTTCGACGTCGGCGTAGCGGGCATCCACCGTCTTCTTTCCCATCGCGAGACCATCATGAACGCGTCGGTGCTCATTGTCGTTGCGGGTATGGAAGGCGCCCTGGCCAGCGTGGTTGGGGGAATGGTCTCCAGGCCGGTGGTCGCCGTACCGACGAGCGTTGGCTACGGCGCCAGTTTTAACGGCCTGGCGGCGCTTCTGGCCATGCTGAACAGTTGCGCTTCCGGCGTCACGGTGGTGAACATAGACGGCGGGTTCAGTGCCGGTTATGCAGCGGGCCTTATCAACAGGAAAATCGAATAAAGACGGTGAGTCCATATGGCAGTGGCGGCATACTTCGACCAGGTTTCCGGGTTTACCACGGACATGCTGCTCGGCGCGCTGATAGACGCGGGCACGGACCGGACGGGCCAGGCGGACCAGGCGGGCCGGAAGGAAATCGAAGCGGCTCTGAAACGACACCATGGCGTGGACTGCGAGATCAGCGTGGAAGCAGGACAGGTCGACCGGACTTGGGTCGCCTACGCCTCCCTGTCGGCCGGCGGGACATCCGCACCAGAGTCTTTCAGGGCCATACCGGGAGAGGCGGACACCCCGGCAGGCGTGCTGATCCGCAAGGTGATCACCCATCTCGAGAAGAACATCAACGACCTTTGGGGGACGCGGGACCAGGTACCATCCGATGATGAGGTGGGCGGCCGCCAGGCGGCCCTGGGGATCCTGGCCCTTTGCAACGCCCTGCACCTTCACGGTATCGACGTCCTCTACCACGAGGCGCTGCCCTTCGCCGCGGGGATCGACCCCACGCCGCCTCTCCACGCCGCCCTGATGCGGGGCGTCGCCATTCGTCCCGTTGACCGCGCCCCCGCCGACCTGGCGGGATGCGCCGTATTGACCGCGCTATCGGCAGGTACGAAGAACGTGCCGGACATTACGTTGCGAAAAGTGGGCTACGGGGGGCACGGCGCAGACCGTGACCACGGTGAATTGGTACGCCTGTGTACCGGTGATATCGTGCAGCCGGTCGATTGCGAGTCCGTACAGGTCCTCGAAACGCAGATCGACGACATGAACCCGCAATTCTACGGCCACGTCGTGGACCTGCTCCTCGAATCCGGTGCGCTGGACGCGTTTCTTACGCCGGTGATCATGAAAAAGAGCCGTCCTGGCGTGCTGCTCACCGTGCTGTCCCCGCCCGCGCTGGCAGACCGTTTGTCCGAACTGATCTTAAAAGAAACGACGACCATCGGACTCAGAAGCTATTCCGCTTCCAGACGCGTCCTGCACCGCCGCGAAGCCACGGTCGAAACCCCCTATGGCGCGGTCCGGATCAAGGTCGTGCTGTTAGGGGATTCCCGGCGTTATACCCCCGAATACGAGGATTGCCGCGAGGCCGCTCGAAAGACCGGGGTTCCACTCGCCGACGTGTACGCGGCCGTCCACGATGCCGCCGGCCGCATGGAACTGGACAATCTGCCGTGATCGTCGCCGAAGACGTAACCTTCCGTTATCACCTCCAGTCCGAAAACGATGTGCCCACGCTGAACGGCCTGTCCCTGGAGATCGGCGAATCCGAAAGCATTGCCGTGATCGGACCCAATGGCTCCGGGAAGAGCACCCTGGCACGCTGTCTGAACGGATTGATCGTGCCCCAATCCGGCAGAATCCTGGTGGACGGGATGGATACGGCCGATCCGGGGAACAAGTGGAAGGTCCATCAACGGGCCGGGATGATCTTTCAGAATCCGGACAACCAGTTGGTCTCGACCACGGTGGAACGGGAAGTGGCCTTTGGGCTCGAGAACCTCGGCCTGCCTACACCGGAGATTCACGAGCGGGTTGCGTGGGCCCTGGACCGATTTCACATGTCGAAGTACCGCCAATATCCGCCCCACAGGTTGTCCGGCGGCGAAAAGCAGAGACTGGCCATCGCTTCCGTATCGGCGATGCGTCCACGGTACCTCATATGCGATGAGCCCACTTCCTCGCTGGACCCCGGCGACAGGCAGGACATCCTCGGCCTGCTCATGTCGATCGTGGATGAATACAGTATGAGCGTGGTATTCATCACACAGTCTCCAGAGGAAGCCGCCCGGATGGACCGTATCGTCCTGGTGGCGGATGGGGAAGTCGTCGCTTCGGGAACGCCGGAGACGGTTTATCTGGATTCGACAGGGCTTGCGCGCCACGGACTCGAAGCGCCCCTGGCCAAGCGGCTCTCGGATGCCCTGCGAACGCGCGGCGTCCAGGTGCCTGCCGGCACCGTCCATCCGGAATCCCTGGTTCATTGGCTGTCTGAACAAAGACCGGCGTCGCGGGCGGACCGGGTACTGGAGACTATTCCGCCGGGCGAAACCGATACGCCGGACAGGCCACGGTCCAGCGTCTCGCCGGCCAGGCCGCCCATCATCGAATTCGACCAGGTGAGCCATACCTACTCCCCGGGGACTTCCCTGGAGATCTCCGCGCTGCGCGACGTAACTGTGCAGGTGTTTCCGGGCGAATGCGTCGCACTTACCGGTCCGAACGGTTCCGGTAAATCCACGATGATTCAGCACCTGAACCGCTTGTTGAAAGCGGAATCAGGCACGATTCGCGTCGAGGGTGTGGATGTGTCTGCTTCGGAAACCGACCTGGGGAAGCTGCGGCAGAAGGTGGGACTGGTATTCCAGTTCCCCGAGACCCAGCTGTTCGAGGAAACCGTGTTCGACGACGTGGGCTTCGGTCCGCGGCAGATGGGGGTGGAAGAATCAGAAATCCCCGGCATGGTGAGCAGGGCCCTGGAGCGCGTCAACCTCGATCCTTCCCGCTTCTCGGGGCGGCATCCCCTGTCGCTGAGCGGCGGTGAAAAGCGTCGTGCCGCGATCGCGGGGATCCTGGTCATGGAACCGTCCGTCCTGGCCCTGGACGAACCCACGTCCGGTCTCGATCCGCAAAGTGTTCGTCAGGTGGAAGCCGTTTTCAAAAGTTTTAACGAAACGGGAGCGACCCTTTTTCTGATCACCCATGACATGGATCTGATCTCCCGCCTGGCCGACCGAATCCTGGTCATGGAAAACGGCAGAATAACGGCGGATGTCAGGCCGGATCGTCTTTTTGCCATGGATGACGGCGAAGACGCATGGTCGCCGGGCCGGCCCGGTCTGTGCAACCTGATGACCGCCATTTACAGGACCGGGTTTCCCGTTGATACCGGCTGTTTCCACCTGGAAGATGCCGCCGACATGATCCATGCTTGCCTAACAAGCGGGAACGATCACGCCAACCACGGGGATTGCCAATCATGCTAGTCGACATCCATACCAACCTGATGTGGTACCCGGATCACCTGTCCGATGAGTTCGTGGAATACGCGTACGCGGCCAAGAAAGCCAAGATGCGGCTGTCCGAAGACGTTTACTACGCCGGACACGAGGTCCAGTACAAGAATGCTTTCGACGCTACGCCCGAAACGCTGCTGAAGGCGACGGAAGACTGCGACAGGGTGGTGGTGTTCGGACTCAGGGCGCCCTACTGCGGAGTGGACGTGCCCCAGGAACTCGTCGCCGATTTCGTGTCGAAACATACCGACCGGTTCATCGGCTGGTGTTCCGTCGATCCCAACGACGCGGACGCCGTCGAACAACTCGAGTACAATGTCAACGAACTTGGCCTGCGCGGACTGAAGGTCGCGCCGATCTACCAGCACTTCGACCCGCAGGACCCGGCGCATCTACCCCTGTTCAGGAAAGCGGAAGCGCTGGATATCCCCGTCATATGGCACCAGGGTACCTCGTTCGTTCGACCGGGTCCGCTCAAGTGGGCCAATCCGATTCAACTCGAGGACATCGCGGTAGCGTGCCCGGACCTGCGTATGATGATCGCCCACATGGGACATCCGTGGGAGGACGAATGCGTGGTGCTGATCCGGAAGCAGCCGAATCTCTACGCGGACATATCGGCCCTGCACTACCGCCCGCTGCGGCATTACATGGCGTTCATGTCGGCCCTGGAGTATGGCGTGGAGCATAAGTTGATCTTCGGCTCCGATTTCCCTTCCGCCACGCCGGCCCAGGTCATTGCGGGACAATGGAAGGTCAACGACATCGTCCGGAACACCTCCCTGCCCGCGTTCCCGGATGAGGCCATTCACAATATGATTTATGAGAACTGGAAACCGTTTCTACAGGAGGGATAAAAAAGGGCGGCCGTGGCGGCCGCCCTTGTTAAACCGTACTGGAGACTGTGCGGCTTACTTGCGCATGAGCTCCACGCGCCGGTTCATCGACCAGGCGCTTTCGTCACTACCCATGACCGCAGGATTCTCTTCGCCGTAACTGACGGTTTCGACACGACCGTCCGCCACGCCGCCATCCACGAGGTACATTTTGACCGCCTGGGCACGCCGCTCGCCCAGCGCCAGGTTGTATTCAATGGTACCGCGTTCATCGCAGTGCCCTCCTACAACCACCATGTCGTCGGGTTGGAAATCTCGCAGTTTGCGGGCGTTTTCGTCCATGGCCGAACGCTGGTCTTCCCGGACATTGGACCTGTCATAGTCGAAGTAGACGGTTGACAGGGACATCATCTCCTGGCGCAACGCCTCTGCCTCGGCGGCCTTTCGTGCTTCCTCTTCGGCCATCCGCCGTGCCTCTTCCTCGGCCGCCATCCGCGCGTCTTCTTCCTCGGCCATCCGTCGTGCCTCTTCCTCGGCCGCCAGACGGGCTTCCTCTTCAGCGCGTACCGTTCTGAGGGAATCTTCTATGGCTCGCTGCCGCTCCGATTCCATGGCCGCCAGCTCTTCCGCGGACGGACCCCGGGTTACGGCGCAACAGGCCCCCATCCACACGGGCGCTGCGATCATCACGCAAAGCGCCAGAACCGAAGCCGTATTGCTCCATCGTTTCATGAGGAACTCCTTTGGTGTGGGTGAGCACCTATTCCGCTCTTAGACATGTTGTCTGGACACGTACCACTTAACATTTGTTTTATTCCGTGATGCAAGTATATGTAAACAATCTCGTTCTTAAAACATTTTTTTGCCACTTAACATAACTTTGGCCCGTTCAGGTAGATAAAAATCAATGATTTGGAAACCAAAGTAAAGAAAAAATCACTCGTCCGTCATCAAATCCAGCCTCATCCTGGCCAGTTGGGCCTCTTCGGAATTGGGATATTCCCGGATGACGCGCTCCAGGTAGTTCCGTGCCTCGTCCTGTTCCTTTCTTGCCAGCTTGATGAAAGAGATCTTCAGTAACGTGGTCGGCACCTTGTTACCATCCGGGTACTTGTTCAACAGCATCTCGTAGGCATCGAGGGCCTGGGTGTACAGGCTCTGCGTATAGTAGCAGTCGCCGATGTAGTACTGTGCGTCGTCGGCCAGGGCCGAGTCGGGGAAATACTCGAGATACTGGGTAAACTGCCGGACAGCCACGTCATAGCTGCCCCGCTGATAGTCCCCCAGTGCTAGGTCGTACAGGTCTCCCGGAACCACGGACTGGGGCTGCGCCATGGAAGTATCGGGTCTTTCCGATCCGCTTAACAGGGCCTGTATTCCCTCCAACCTCCGCACAAGGGTCGAAAACTGCCGGTCGCTTTCCGTAATGCGCGTATCCAGTATCTGCAACTGGCTTTCGAGGCCGCTGATTCGCTGTCCCATGTCGGACCGCATTTTCCAGAACTCGTTCATCTGTTCACGCACAAGGACTTCCAGGCGCTCTATGTGGACCGTAAGCGTGTCAATATCTTCCTGCAGGGCGACCTCCTCCCGCAGTACCTGCATCTGGGCCCTGAGATGCGTGGTATCGTTCTTCATGTTGGTCAGGTCGGACTGCACGCCGCATCCGCCGGTAATGATCAGAACGCAGACGAGGAGCATGGCGCCCGGTCCGCGGCTTTTTGCGATGTGGTTTTTCATGTCATCTCAATCCATTTCGAAGTCATCGGGTCTCGGACCCCAAGCGGGTTGCCGGTTGTTGCCGTCCGTGATGACCGGATGAATGTCCCCTCCGTTCCAATACATCCTGTAGATATGAAACTCGCCCTTGCGGCCCCGGTCGGAACCGAAAAGAATATGCAGACCGTCCGGGGACCAGGTCGGGTTCACATTGTCACCTTCCAGTCCACGGACACCGGTCAGTTTGACGAGATTCCTTCCGTTGACGTCGCAGGTGTAGATGTTGAAGACTCGTTCGGTGCCCCCCTGTCTCCGCGGCACCAGGTCACCGCCCACGAAAGCAATGCGGTCTCCCCGCGGCGACCATGCGGGTGATCCGTTGTAACCGCCTTCATGGGTGATCCGGTGGTCGTTCGAACCATCTATATTAATAACATAAAGGTGCTTCTGTGTCAATCGGTCCGACATGTATACCACCTGGTCGCCCCGCGGTGACCAGGACGGTGATATATTGATCCCGTAACCGGAGGCAAGCGGAATCAGCCGGCTTCCGTCCAGCGTGCTGATGAAGAGCTTGGAAATACCGTCCGTGATCAGGCCCACGACAAGGTGACGGCCGTCCGGCGACCAGCGAGGTGACAGGACCGTTCTCCCCTCGAAGGGGATCTTGCCGATTACCCCGGTCCTCAGGTCCAGCACATACAATTCGTGGGGACCATCCCGATAGGAGGTGTAGGCGATCCTGGTGCCGTCTGGCGACCAGTTCGGCGAGTATTTTCGGGATCCGTCCCGGGTCAGCCGGCGTGCGTTGAATCCGTCGTAGTCCGATACGTATAGTTCGGGGGCTCCGCTTAGCTGGGAGATATAGGCGACCCGGGTCTGTGCGATGCCCCTGTCTCCGGTCAACTGCAGCACGATGTCATCGGCCATGAGATGAATGATCCGCCTCAGCGTCAGATCGAAGGCTGCATAGCCCTTTTCCACGATCGTGCGGCGGGTGCCCACATCGGTAAGGTGCACGGACATTTCCACCTGCGAGCCTGAAACTTCGTACGTTCCCGATACCATGACCTGCACGGACAACTTGCGAAGCAGTTCGAGATCCACTTCGCCGGCATCGTCCAGGAACACGTAGGTGGTTTCACCGGACCCGTCTGTCAGTACGGAGGAGTCGTCGTCTCCGATCCGGGCCGGTATGGAAAGGTCCCGGACAGCGAAGACTCCGGAGAACGCCAGGTCTCTCATGAGCACCTGGTTGATGGTGTCCTGGAAAGCGGCGTTTAACCCGGGCCCGTCCTGGGCGGTAAAGGGCTTGAAGGCAAGCGGTATGCGGGGTGAAACACGGGCTTGCACGGTGAGATTGACTTCGTCCTGGCCCTGCACGGACTTCACGCCGACCAGGGGCAGAACGATTGCCAGCAATAGGAACCGCATCGGCCATATTCCGGCCGGTAAACGCCCTGGTCTCTTCATTTCAGGTTTTCGGTGTGAAAGTGTGATTGTACGGTACCGGGGTTGGTTGTATGTGCGCATGTTTGGAATCACAACGAGTACTGGAAGGCAAAGTGCACGCCCAGGTAAGACTTCGTATAGCCATCCGGAAGAGGCGGCATCGGATCAGCCGCGTTCAACGCCCGTTGCGCCGCAAGGTCGAAGATCGGGTTGGAGGACGACCGCTCCACGACGACGTTGGAAATCCGCCCCGAACGCCGTACGCGGAAGTAGATGACGGTCTCGAGCTGCGTTACGCCAAGCATCCTGGGCACCACGAAATGCCGTTGAATCTTCCGCTGCATGAGACCCAGGTAGTAGGGATACTCGAAGATCCGCTCGTCCAGCCGGATTTCCTGTGAGTCCGTCTCGTAGGATTCGGGCGTCTCCGGTCCCGGATCCGGTTCTTCGGAAACCAGGTGCGGCGTACGTTCCAGCGCCAGGGCCGCTTCCTCCTGCGGGGCGGCGGCTTCCTTTTTCGAAACGACTTCGTACGCCTCCTCGATCATGGGGGGACGTCGGATCGATGCACTCTCGTCCAGCGTAACGAGATCGACCCGGTAGACCTGCTGATCCTGGGACGAAGCCGAGTCGGACCACCATGCATTCGAGCCGACAAGAGCTAAGATCACTGCAAAATGCAGGATACCGGAAGCCCAAATCATACGTGTCATTATCGTGACGGTTTCATACTGGTCGTCAGTCCTATCTGGGTTACACCGTGCTCCTTGAGTTTGTCGAGCACGGCAATGACGGTACCGTAGGGCACCCGTTCGTCTCCGCGTATGAAAACAGGTTTGTCCTGCTGTTCCTCGAATACCGCCTTGAACACCCCGTCGAACTGGCCGATCGAAAGGAGCCGGTCTTCCAGGTACAGCGAACCCTCGCTCGTTACCGTGATAACCAGGCCCTCGTCAAGGTCCGGGGCGGCGGCGCTCGCACTGGGCAGATCCACCTGGACGCCGCTCTGGATCATCGGCGTGGTGATCATGAAGATGATCAGCAACACGGTCATGACGTCGACCAGCGCCGTTACGTTGATTTCCGACAGCGTGCGGGGAGAACCCGCGCCATTGAAATCAAACGAGTTCATGGCGTCCTCGCAGTTGGAGGATGTTCAGGACCGCGGTGGACATGTCTTCGAGTTCCAGTCCCAGTATCCGCGACCGCTGCACAAAGTAGTTGTATGCCACCATGGCCGGGATGGCAACGGCCAGTCCCGCGATCGTGGTGATCAAGGCTTCCGCGATGCCGGGCGCTACGACCACGATATTGGTTGAACCCTTGGTACTGATGTCCAGAAAAGCAGTCATGACGCCCCATACCGTGCCGAACAGGCCGAGAAACGGACACACGCTTCCCGCGGTGGCAAGCACGGACAGTCTCTGTTCAAACCTGGCCAGTTCGCGATGGGCGGCCAGCCCGAGGTCGCGGTAGACGGTCTCCAGCAGGTCCTGGCCAACAGACGCCGGCCGGTCTTCTTTCCTGGCCGTACGTGAGAAGATAGAGCGGTGCTTCTCGTATACCTCGCGGAAAACAATGGCGGCGGGGCTATGGGGCCACTTCGAAGTTACGGGATATACCTGGTCGAAATCGGTCTGAGTCTGAAAGAATGCGAGGAAACGCCGGGACTCCGTCCGGGCGCGGCGAAAGTAACGCCAACGCTCCGCCATGATCGCCCATGAAACGATCGAAAAGATCAGGAGGACGGTGATTACGGTCTTGGCGACGGTGCCTGAATCCAGGATCAGGTTCAGGATACTGATTTCAGATGACAAGGCGCTTTCTTATCCTGTTAGATTGGTCTCGTGGCTCCCGCAGGGCGGCTTGAAAGTAAGAGCCTTGCAGCAGGCGTGTCAAGCAATATAGAATCGCTCGATCTCTATGTCCGTACCAATACGACTTCAACGGCCAGGTTCGGATGACCGTCGATCAGGTCGAGGGCTTCGGTTATGCGATGAACGGGAAAGACGTGGGTCAGGAGGGGACGCAGCCTGACCGCGCCGATGCCGACCAGTTTCAATCCCCGCTCTAACAGGTAGGGGGTTTCAAAGGGCTGTTCCCGGCCCATGACGAGTTGGAGCGATCGTTCCGACCATGCCTGTATATCGATGGATACGGGTTGGGACATGGCTATCAGGACCACAAGCACTCCGCCCGGACGAAGATTCGCCGCGCATTGTGCAAAAGACGCCTCGTTGCCGGCGCACTCGAGACACACATCCACGCCCTGGCCGCCGGTCTGGTCCATGACGCGCCGGTGGGCGTCCTCCGTCGAGACGTTGATTACAGTGTCCGCACCCGCGTCCGTCGCGCGTCGCAGGCGCTTTACGTGCAGGTCTCCCGCGATAATGGTCGATGCGCCCGATATTCGCGCGATCTGCGTGCTCAAAAGACCCGTTGCCCCCGCACCGCTGATGAAAACCGACCTGCCCTTTACCTGTGCCCGTTCCAGGCCGTTCAGCACTGTCGGCATGCGGGGCGCGATGGCGCCTTCTTCGAAGCTGATGTCCATCGGCTGCGCGACGACTTGGTATGCGGGTACGCTGTGGAATTCGGAGAATCCCCCGTCGGTATGACAGGCAATGACCCGGTCACCGGGCGCGAGCGCATCCACGTTCTTCCCGGCGGATTCGATGATTCCGGTGAAACTCCGGCTGAACGGTACGGGCCGTCCGCCGGCTACGGAAACCGGGATACCAGGGGTTGCAGTCCCCCGGCGCGACAATGCGCACGCCCGTACCTTGATCAACACCTCCGAATCGCCGCAGGAGGGTACGGGACCGCTGGATACCGCGGGGTTACCATCCGTATCCTGCGTCAATATCTGCATGGCAGCCTCTTCTACACTACCAATACTCTTCGAAGTGGATATTGCCCTTGTCCCTGCGATGATCCGCCTTGAATCCGCGCGATTCGAGCAGTTCGACAATACCGGTGGGCGATGGGTAGGACTTGTCGCCTTCCCTGGTGTAGTTGGGTACGCCGATCATGTCGGGGTTTCCGCAGATGTACACGTGAGTCCTTTCCGGATCCAGGGTGATTCCCGTCCTTTCTTCCATTTCCCCGGTTTGGACCAGATCCTGTATATACACCTTGCGGTCGAGATTGTGGGTTTCCCGGGTAGTCAGGGTAATGTAATGGTAATTCTGATGGAGACGTTCCAACTGCTCATTGGTCGATTGGTAGCCCAGGTCCCGGGCATACCGTACACAGACTACGGATAAGATATCGGGCTTGTGAGCATTCCGAAGCAAATCCGCGATCATGCAGTTGTGCGGGGCTTCTCCCGTGCCCGTTGCGGCAAAGATGACCTGGTCGTCCGGGCCCATATAGTCCAGCGTGTAGTGACCAGTTACCTTCGGTCCCATCCATAGCCGGTCGCCTTCCTTCAGCAACCACAGCCTGGGCGTCAGGGAGGGATCCTGGCCCGGTTCGCCGTCGCGCGCCACGAGTGTTATATAAAACTCGTAGTAATCCATGTTCTCCGGCACCAGCAATTGCCGGGGCTCGTTCTCGAACATGGGAAAGGACATGGAGTAAGCGCGGCGGACCAGTTTCGTCTTGAGGTTCTCGTTGGCATCCTCGTTGTTGGCTGGATCGTTGGTGGGTTCCCAGTCACCCAGCCCCAGGGTGGTGTACTGTCCCGGCTTGTACGGCGGGAGCTCTTCGTCCGGTTTCACCCGAATGATCCACAGTTCAGGGTTCAGTTCAAGGATTTCTGTGAGCGTGGCGTTGTAATGCTGCTCCCTCAAGGCTTTGATTTCTTCTGTTGTGTGCATGTATACCTGTGGAATCTCCCGTGAATCGCCAATAGCTTATCATCGAACGGACATGCCGATTCCAGGCCGGTTGCTGAAGAGATGACCTAGAAATCGGCGCCAATTGTAAAGAAGAACTGTGTATCATCCAACGCGTTTCTAAGACGATATGACCGGGTACCGGGAAACTCCGATTCGAGCCCCTCGGGTACGTTGGGGAGGTTTTCTTTGTTATACCAGTCGGGCCTTCTCCCGAGATCCAACTGATGGGCGATGTCGAATTTCAGGATCAGGAAGCCCAGACGGGCCCGCATGCCGATTCCGTACGCGACGGCGACCGGTCCTCCTGCAATCTCTTCCATGGTCCCTGGTCCCAGTCCGCCGGGCCGGACAAGACTCCCTTCGACGAACTCGCCTACGTTGGGATAACCGGCGTACTGGTTGGCCTGTTCACGACTGGTGGTCTGGTCCCATGCGCTGCCCACGTCCACGAACAACGAGCCGCGGATCTGCTGAAAGGCCAGCGGCAGCGGCCAGCCCATGGCCAGCAATTCAATCATCGGAAAACGGAATTCGGCGTTTACCATGGCGACCTTACTGCCCCAGACGGACCAGTAGTCCGCGCCTCGGAAATCATAGGGACCGCCAAAAGGATAGAGTTCCTGATCGCGGCCCTCGCTGGCCAGTCCGTACATTCGAAAAGCGAAAGCGTAACGCTGCAGGACATTGAAATACTTGCGGTAGTCGACGACAACGCGGGTAAACTGTAATTCACCGAAAGTCGGCGTAACTTCGAGGCGCCCCCGCCCGCCGGCAATCGGGCCGGTTATTCCGTACAGCGTGTTATCCGTGATCAGCGCGGCGGTGGGTTGTATGAAATTCACGCTGCCCAGGCTGCCGCGCCTTGTTCTCCGGATACCGTAAAAGTAGCTGAAGCTGACGTCCACCAACTCACGGGACCGGTTGATGCCTTGGACACCCAGTTCGATCCGGTTGAACTTGCTGAAAGGGTGGCTGACGTGAAACTGGACTCCCCGGTTTATTTGCGTCGTCACCTGGGTCAGTACGGGACTGCGCGGGTCGTAGAACATGTCGTACCGGAATTGAAAAGCTGCTACGCTCCAGTTTATTCGACGCGAACGATTGGTGTATTGAAGCAATAGATTTGCGTCGGTCAACGACCCGAATACGTTGGCGCCGATGAGTATGTTGTGGTTGTTCAGGATATCGCTGAAAGACAGAATGGAACTGCCCACAAGGCCGATGTTCGTGGCGTAACCCGCGTTGCCGCCGATGAAATCCAGACCGAAGCGCGGGGAGTACTTTTTCTTCGTGAACGTGCCGTCCGACCACGCGGTCGTATCGGGCAACTCGCCTCCGGGACCGATGCCGTCCAGGATCGGCTGGAAGGGCATTAAAGGGTCCGGCATGCGCTGAGGCAGGTCTGAATCCTCGGAATCGCCGTCTTCCACCGTATCCGCAGACAGGTCATCCTCCATCGTATCCGCGGACAGGTCGTCGGGCTCCGTTTCCGCAGACAGGTCGTCGGGCGCCGTTTCCGCAGACAGGTCGTCGGGCGCCGTTTCCAACGTAGCGGAAGAGGTGTCCGGAGGCGCCGTCACTATGGTCTGGACCGGGGTTACCGCTTCCGGCGCGGACTGTGAAAAAGACTGCTCCTCCAGCGTAGTGGTGTCCGGGGATGTCGAAACGGGCTCAACCTCTGACGCTGTAATATCCGGCGCAGTGGTATCGCCGTCCCCGGCAGCAAGAGCTTCCTCCTGCGGTTCGGTTCTCAGGGGCGGGGCGAGTTGCTGTGCCGTCGGCGCGGCTCCCGGTGTCGCAGCCTTGTCGTGATCGTAGGGCTCCTTCATCAATCCCGCCGGGTTGCTGATGGCGAACAGGTCGAATCCTCCCCAGGACAAGGCGGAAAAGACCAGTCGATCGCTCTTCTGTGCCCAGCTTATGGCCGGTCCGGCGGCCGTAACGTTGGTCACACCGGTCAGGATATTGGTGATCTGATAAGTCTCATCCGACTTCCTGTCCCAGATAAAGATGTTGGAGATACCGGTTCGATCTGAAATAAAGGCGATCTTCCCGCTGTCGGCGGACCACTGCGGCGAAATGCTCTTGCCAATCTGGCCGGGGACTTTTTCTACCTTATCCGTGGCCAGGTCGTACAGGGCCAGTTGCTGGTATCCGAAGGTGAGCGTTCGGAAATTGGTCACATCACCCCGGTCCGTGGAAAATGCAATCGTTTTGCCATCCGGGGACCACACGGGATCGCGGTCCGTGTAACGGTCCCGGGTCAAGGCCTTTAGATTACCCCCGGAGGCGTCTACGATGTACAGGTCCGACTGCCCGCCCTGGAGACCAACGAACACCAGCTTGCTTCCATCGGGCGACCAGCTTGGCGAGGTGGCGCCGTCCAGGTCGACCTTGATGCGCCTGACCACCTGTTTTCGCCTTACATCCATGATGTACAGGGCGTCCCGCGCACCTACCTTGGCCGGAAAGGCGATGTACTGTTCATCGGGCGACCATGAAATCGACGTGGAAAAAAACCGCAAGGATTCGAAATCGGCCGAGCGTTCGCCTTCGACGAGCTTGGAGATGACTTCGCCGTTGATGGCGGAGGCGAGATAAATGTCGTTGTACAGACTATTGTTGGAGATGAAGACCATCTTGTCGCCGCGTGGCGAAATGGCCGGGGCGAGGTGAAAACCCGCCCGGGACTCGCGAACATCGGTCAGTTGCCGGGCAAAGGACTGCGGCTTGTCGAAATCCTTGATCTGCGGCAGGTAGGTCTTGCGTACATGCTCGTTCCATTCGTCGGAAAGCTTCTCGATGTCCTTGCCGATGGAGGAACGAAAGGCTTCGTTCAGGTTTCGCATACGCCCCGTCTTACGGAGTATCTCGCCGATTTTCCGATCTCCGTACCGGTCGCCGATATAGGCGAACAACGCCTGCCCGAAACGGTATACGCCAAAACTGTAATCCATGGCCGGGATGGACGGTGGAAGGTAACCCTGAAGCGCGGCGTCACGAAGCCACATGTGGGTATACGCGTCGATCCGTCCGAGGGACAGGTACTCGGCCATGCCTTCCATGAACCACAGGGGCGCGACGAAGGCCATGGGATTCAGAATGGAAACACCCGGGCCGGCGCCGTACAATACGTCACCCTGGAAGGCGTGAACGAGTTCGTGGGTGAGGACGTGTTCCAACTCAGCGTACGATCCCGTGAAAGGTAGCAGTATGCGGTTCTTGTTGAACTCCGTAACACCGCCGGTGCCCTCGCTTATGAAGCCAGACAGGACATTGGTCTGTTGGAAGTCCGTGTGGGAGGCGTACAGGATGATCGGGACCTTGTCGCTGAAGCGGTGCTGGAGAATGCGGCTCAGCCGGTTATACGATCGCTCCGCCATTCTCGCGGCGTCGTAGGCGGCCTCCTCTTCGCCCTGGTAGTAGTAGATCTCGAAGTGGGGCGTGGATATGATCTCCCACTTGAAGTCGCGGTACTGGACCTTGTTCCGCCCGAAGTAGTCCCCTTGCGCAAATGCGACCGCCGGCGTCGCAAGCAGGCACAGAACCGCCAGTATAAACCGCACCCGTAGTGGCATTTTAAGTCTCCTTGAGGTTGGACTCATCTTACGAACCCGGCCTACTCCTGTCAAGCCAATTGTGGGCCGTCGGCACCCGCCCGGACCAGGCTCAGAACAGTCGCAATGCGGGTGGCGCTCATAATTGATTTCACGATATTCCGGCCACAAAGTTGCGATATGCGGTTTGGGATCGATTCGAGGGTTGCGAGGTCGAATGTACAACCGCCCCCGTGTTAGACCACCATGGGGGCGGAATCATTCCCGGTAGGATTGGAAAGTGTCAAAAAAACGGGCCAGAAGGAAGCCCGTTGTTCAGCCGGTCCGTTTGTACATGGCTTCGAATGAGTCGGGTCCCGTCCGCGGCTTGACGACTCAGAAACGCACGGCTACGCCGGCGGAAAGCAGTCGACCGATTTCCGGTGCGCCGACGAAGGACCGGTACTTCTTGTTCAACAGGTTGCTGGCCTCCACGCTGACGGTGATGTGGGAAAACTCGTAGGCAGCGTTAGCGTCCATCAGGGTGTAGGAATCCACGGGACCGGCGTACACGCCGTCCAGCATGGGGAAGGCTCCGCGGTAGCTGACCTTTCCGCCGAGGGTGAACGATGTGTTTTGGGGACGGAACGTGACACCCCCGCTGAACTTGTGCTTCGGCGCATTCAGGGGGACGTCGCCCAGGTTCTCCACGTTTTCGAACAGGTTCCTGTGGATGTAGGAATAACTGCCCGTTAAGCTCCAGGACCGATTGGGGAAATAGGAAACCCCCATGTCGGCGCCGTAAACCGTGACGTTGCCGAAATTCCGGTAAGTCAGGGCCACCGCCGTCGGGTCGGAGGCCTGCTCGGGGGTTACGGTGCCGAAGGGGATCATGGCGGCGCCTTCCGCGATCTGGGCAATGTACCCGTTGATTTCGTCCGTGTGGTCGCCGTTCCCGTTGCCGCCGAAAGCGTCTGTGTCGAGCAAACTGATCAGCGTGGCCAATTGTATGTTCGCGGGGTCCGACAGGTAGTCGGCGATACCTTGGCTTAGAGCGTTGCGGAGGGAACCTTCGTCGAGAAACACGGAGGGCGTGAAGACCCAGAGCGGTAACGTATAGTCGTCCATTTCCGTGCGATAGAAATCGGCCGCCAGGACCAGCTTGTTCTTGATAATGCCCTTGTACCCGAACTCGAGGGTCTGCGTGATCGTCGGCCGTATTTTGTCAATGTCCTGGACCGCCGAGACGTCGTAGGGATCGAAACCCTGCGTTTCCGCGTTGATCTGTCCGAGCGTGTTCTTCAGGCCGGTGAGATGCTCGGGTATAACGCCGGTGAACTGGGCAGCCAGTTCGGGGGTTACCAGGCCGTCGCTGTCCGTACCCAGTTGCTCGATCAACCCGGCGACCACCAGTTCCCTTGCGGCCCCCCAGAGCATATTGGTCGCAACCGGATCGTCGAGGCGGAGGTAGGTATCCCTGGATAGCCCAGCCACGGTGGAGAATGGCGACCGGTACATGGGCCGGCCGGTTTCGTCGCGGCGGAAGGTAAAAGGATTGCGGGCGCCGTACGACCGTATATCGATGGTATTGTCCGGTCCCAGCCCCAACCCGCCGAACAGCGTGCCGAATCCGAAGGCGTCGTCTACCGCCTTGAGATCCAGCGAGAACGAGGTAACCGTTGGCGTGCTGAATGCCCGGTTGTAGGTCAGCCTGAAGGTGCTCTCCGGGTTGGGTTTCATCACGACCGCCGCCCGCGGCGAGAATACGGGGTTTTCCAGCCTGTTGTGCTCGTCGAAGCGCCCGGCGAGCATCAGGCTCACCTGGTCGGTGAACCTGGTCTCGCTCTGCAGGTAGACCCCGTACTCATTGGTTTCGTCATCGTCCTCGTTAACGCCGTGGATGGTCCCTTCGGTCCGCGGACGGGTGAGCAGCAGGTCCACTCCGTAAATAAACTGCTGATGTTCGCCGATGTCCGAGGTGTTCTGTAGCTGCATAGCAGTCAACGACGACTTGTCCACCACGCCGTCGCCGGTGCGAAGCAACCGGGTGGCACCCGCGTCGCTCTTGTTGTAGAAAAACTGGCCGAACCAGCCCTTGTACAACATGCGGCCCTGGAGGTAACTGTACACCCAGTCTTTACCCTGCGCCGATCCCTGGCCTGTCATCTGGATGCTGCTGCTCTTCGAATATCCCGCCGAAGTGATGAACGTCAGCTCTTCGGAAGGACGCACGTCGAGCCTGATTTCCCCGTACTGGCCGTCGATGTTGAAATTGCGCGGCACAATCTCCTGGGGATCGTGGTATTCCCAGTCCCGTGCCTTCATGTACTTGCCCGAGATCTTGAGTCCTATCTTGTCGTTGACGCTGCTGGCATGCCGGAACGACGCTTTGCGCAGGCTGCGTTCTCCTCCGGAAAGGGACACGAAATTGCCTTCCGATCCGAAGGGAGACCTTGATATGATGTGCATCACGCCGTTGGAGCTGTTGGGGCCGTAGAGCGCGGAACCGGGACCGCGGACGATCTCGATGCGTTCGATGTCCTCGCTGGTTATGGGTATGATGTGGAAGGAGTTGATACGCAGCGAGGGAATCCGCGCGATGCGGTTGTCCACCATCGTGAGGAGGAGGCCCGATAACGCCTTGTTGAAGCCGCGGATCACGGTGCTGGCCTGTACGATGCCCGTCTTCGCGTAATCGACGCCGCTGAGGTCCTTGATGTGTTCGTTGACGGCGAGCGCCTGGGAATCCCGTATTTCCTTCATTTCCACGACTTCAACCGATGCCGGGGCGTCCAGGACCTTTTCCTGCTTTCGGGAGGCGGACACTACGACCTGCTGGCCCACGAGAACCGTGGAGGCCAGGCTGAAATCTCTTACCGTGTCCTGTCCGTCCCGTACCGTCACGTACGTCGAGGTGTCCGTCTCGAAACCCAGAAAAGACACGGTGACTTCGTACTCACCGGCGGGAAGGCCATTTACGCGGTACATTCCCCGGACATCGCTCGTCGCGCCCCACGGCCCCGTTATCGCCGGACCCTTGACCATGACGTTGGCTCCGAAAAGGACTTCGCCGGCCTCGGATACCACCTTTCCTGTCAGGCTGCCCGCATTCTGCGCCGCAACCGGGAGGGCGCTGAATACCAAGGTCAGCAAAACGACGGTCAGTCGCATGTCAGGATCTCCTTCACACAGGCATGAGGCGTGCGGTCGTACGAGTTCGAGCAACTCCGAACACGAAATGGTGCAGGATTTGAATGCGGTGGAGTGGTGATCTGAGCACTTTGGCCTAGTTCAATATAAACTACTCAAAAATACCACTTTGTCAAGCTGATTGTCGTCCAGTCAGGCCACGCCGGACCGTCTGGACCGGCACGTTTCAGCATCAGACCAAGCCAGGTCACGCATGGCCCAGCATGGCTGTCAGAACCGTACAGCGAGACCCGCCATGACCATGCGTCCGATCATCGGCGCTCCCACGAAAGCCTGGTACTCGCTGTTGAGCAGGTTGCTGGCATCTACGCTCACAGTGATCTTCGAAAACTCGTAGGAGGCATTCACGTCCACGACCGTGTGGGAATCTACATCCCCGGCGTACACCCCGTCGGCCATCTTGAAAGATCCCCGGTAGCGGAGACGACTGCCGAGGGTGAGCGAAGTATTGGGCGGTTTGAACCCGATCGCCGTCGAAATCTTGTGCTGCGGCGCGTTCAGGGGGATGTCGTCGATGCCGTCCACGTTTTCGAAGAGATTCTCGCTGATATAAGAATAGCTGCCGGACACGTTCCACCTATCGTTGGGATAGAAGGAGAACCCGATGTCCGTGCCGTAGTAAGTAACGTTACCGAAGTTCCGGTAGGTCAACATCACCGCGTTGGGATCCGAAGCTTCCTCCGGGGTCACCGTACCGAAGGGAATCGCCGCTGCGGTACTGACGAAGATGCGGGTCAGTTCGTCCACCGGCGATCCGTCCCCGTTTCCGCCCACACCGGCGGCCGGGTTGTCGATCGCGGCGGCGGCCGCGGCGAGTTCCGCGTTGGCCGGGTCGGCGAGCTGTTGCGCGATGCCCGAAACAAGGGCCGTGCTCAAAGGACCGGGATCAAGGAACACGTTGGGGGTCACGATGTGTATGGAACTGATGAAATCGTGGATTTTGTTCCGGTAGAAGTCGGCGGTCAGCATCAGCCGGTTGCCGACAACGCCCTTGTACCCCACTTCGTAGGTTTCGGTAATGGACGACCTGATCTTGTCGAGATCCGTGACCGATGCCGGATCAACCGGGTTGAAGCTACCCGTCCCCGTGTCCAATATGCCCAGCGAATTGGTCAATCCCGGCAGTGCGGAAGGAATGATTCCCGGGAACGCGGCAGCCAGTTGCGCGGCTTTCTGGGCGGCCGCCTGCGCCGCTGCTTCAGGCGTAAAACCCAACCCGATCAGTTGCTGCGTTATGGCTCCGGTCGCCAGCGCCTGCAGTTGCGGCGTAAGCTGCGCCAGTACGGCCCCCCGGGCTACGCCCCACAGGAGATTGGTGCTTTGCGGATCGTTCATGGGCAGGAATGTGTCCACGGGCAGTCCGGCTACAGGGGCGAAGGGGGAACGGTACATGGGCAGGCCGCCATCGCCCCGCCTGAACGTGAACTGAGAGGCGACGCCCTGGGTACGCAGGTCGATGGTGCGGTCCGCACCCAGGCCCAGCGCGCCGAAATTCATGCCCAGGCCGAATGGATCGGCACTTGCCTTCAGATCCAGGAAGAAATTCAGGGAACTGGGCGTGCTGAACGCCCGGTTATAGGTTAGCCTGAGCGTACTCTCCGTCGAGGGCTTGAAGACCAGGGCGGCCCGGGGCGAAAAGACCGGATTTTCGATATTGCTGTGTTCGTCGATCCGGCCGGCCAGCATCAAACTGACCTGGTCGTTCACGGTCGTTTCGCTTTGCACGTAGAACCCGTATTCATTGAGGTTGTCGATCTCTTCGTAGATGCCGTGGGTCGTGCCACCGGTGTTCGGACGGGTCAGCAGCACATCGGCGCCGTAGGTGAACTGTTGCCTCGCGCCCAGCCCGAAGTTATGCTGAAGCTGCATGACGGTCAGGGCGGACGTATCCACGATTGGCTGGTTGGTCCGAAGCAGCCTGGTTTTGCCCGCGTCGTTCCGGTTGTGGAAGATCTGCGCGAACCAGCCCTTGTACTGGGTCCGGGCCTGAAAGAACCGGGTGGACCACCCGTCGGCCTGGGCCGCACCCTGCCCGGTCATCTGAATCCCGTGGATCCGCGAATATCCGGCTGATGTGATGACGGACAGGTCGTCCGTGGGGCGGAAGTCGAGCCGTATTTCCCCAATCAGGCGATCGTTGTCGTTATCCCGGGCGACCACTTCCGCGGGGTCGTCGTATTCCCATTCGCGAGCCTTAATGTACTCGCCCGATATCTTGAAACCGATTTTCTGGTTTACGCTGCTGGCGTGGCGGAAGGTCGCCTTGCGGAGGCTGCGTTCGCCGCCGTAGACGGCGATGGAATTACCCTCCGAACCAAAGGGGGAGCGGGTCACAATATGCATGACCCCGTTGGCGCTGTTGGGGCCGTACAGGGCCGATCCCGGACCGCGAACGACCTCGATGCGCTGGATGTCCTCGTTCGTGATGGGTATGGAACTGGACTGGTTAAGCCGGAGCGAGGCGATCCGCGCGATGCGGTTATCCACCATCGTGAGCAGGGATCCGGTAAACGTGCGGTTGAATCCACGGATCACCGTGCTGCTCTGTGTGACGCCGACCTTGGCCTGGTCCACTCCGCTCAGGTCGTTGATATAATCTGTTACCGACAGGGACGGCCGGCTCATGATCTCGTCCAAATCGACCACGGCCACGGATGCCGGTGCGTCCAGCAGCTTTTCCTGCTTGCGGGAAGCCGATACGACGATCTGCTGACCGATCAGCGTCGTGGCGGCCAGACCGATGTCGAGCCGCGTGGTTTCACCGCTCCTGATCCCGATGTTGGACGTGGTGACCGATTCGTAGCCGAGAAAGGACACGGTGACTTCGTAGTCGCCCGGCGGCAGGCCATCGATACGATACGCACCTTCTCCGTCGCTCGTCGTTCCCAGCAGGCCTTCGATCGCCGTTCCCTTGACGACGACATTGGCACCGAATAACGCCATTCCGTCTTCGGTTGCCACCCTGCCCTCCAGGCCGCCGTTTTCCTGGGCCGCCAGGGGCCATACGCAGAACACCGCGAGTAATAGGACATATGACAGTCGCATGATGATCCTCCCTTCCGAGGCAATGAGTGTTTGAACCTTGAGGGTTGTAACGGCTCCCCGGAATTCGGATGGATTTCGACGGCTTCTTACTGCAAGAAGACGTAACGTGCGATAAAAACAAGGGCCAGCGCGTCGACAAGCGGATGCACTTCACCGCCCCGGCCGCTTAATCTCTTGATGATCGGATAGGCGACGAAACCGACGGCCAGCCCGTCGGCGATGCTGAAGGTCAACGGGATCGCGATCAGCGTCAGGAAAACGGGAACCGCTTCCGAGGCGTCGCTCCAGTTGACCCGCGCGGCCGACGCCATCATCAACACGCCGGTGACGACCAGTGCGGGCGCGGTGGCAAAAACCGGAATCGACTCGATCAGGGGGGTCAGGAACAGGGCTCCAAGGAACAGGACGGCGACGACCAGGCTGGCGAATCCAGACCGAGCTCCGGAAGATATGCCGGTCGCACTCTCGATATAGGTCGTCACGGTGGATGATCCCAATACGCTGCCGAGAACCGTCCCGACGGAATCCGCTAGCAGCGCGCGGTTGGCCCGGGGCAGCCGCCCCTGGGCGTCCAGGAATCCGGAACGTTCCGATAGTCCGACCAGCGTACCCATAGTATCGAACAGATCGACGAACAGAAAGGCGAATACGAGATGTATCAACGCCGAGTCCAGGGTGAGCGGCAGGTTGACGACGGCTTCCCCGAACAGGTTGACGGGCCACGCGGGCATGCTGACCACGCCCACAGGCCAGGGCGCCGCCCCGATGGCCATGGCCAGGAAGGCGACACCGGCTACGCCCAGCAGGATCGCCCCGCGGATTCCCCGCGCAAGCATCACGCCGATACCAAACAGTCCGACGAGCGTCAGTCCGACCGTCAAGGACCTCACGTCGCCCAGGCTGACCAGCGTGGCGGGATTGTCCACGATGATGCCTGCGTTCTTGAGTCCAATGAACGCGATGAACAGTCCGATACCCGCCGCCGTCGCCCGTTTGAGCGGTTCCGGAACCGCCGTGATGATCGCTTCACGTACCCGCAGTATCGTCAGCAACAGGAACAGGAGTCCCGAGGCCAGCACCACGGCGAGGGCGATGCGCCAGTCCACGCCCATGTTCAGCACGATGGTATAGGTAAAAAAGGCATTGAGGCCCATGCCGGGCGCCAGGGCAAAGGGGTAGTTTGCCAGGAGCGCCATCAGCAACGTCCCGATGGCCGCGGACACGCACGTGGCGAACAACAGTTCCCCGAACAACGCCTGGCCCATCGCTTCCGAGAGAATACCCGGGTTTACCACCACGATGTAGGCCATCGTCATGAAGGTGGTCAGACCGCCGGTCACTTCGGTACGCCAGTCCGTATTCAGCTCGTCAAACCTGAAAAAGGATGCGATCTGGTTCATGGGTTATGCTCACGATCCAGGAAATGACTGATGTCTCGAATTGGTTGTGACTGCTATCTGTCCCCCGGCATCCAGTTCAGCCGGTCCCGTTGGAACCGGACAGGCGTGCCCGGGGATGGACGGAAAGCGAGAACCCGTCCCGTTGTCCCCTACCGAAATGATAGGCCCCGGCCGCCGCGATCATGGCGCCGTTGTCCGTACACAGAATGGGCGGAGGATAGACTACTTCCAGGCCTTTCTCCGCACCCTGTTCGGTCAAGCGCTCGCGCAACCGGCTGTTACAGGCCACTCCGCCCGTGATCAATATGGCCTCCGCATCCACGGCGGCGGCGGCGGCGATGGATTTATTCACCAGAACGTCGACTACGGCTTCCTGGAAGGCCGCGGCGATATGCGCCTGGTCCCGGTCGATCTCGTCCTCCGACAGGCTCGACAGGTACATGCGCACCGCTGTCTTGAGACCGCTGAAACTGAACTCGAACCCGTCGGGGTCCAGGTATGTCCTTGGAAAATGCACGAACCCGGGATCACCGTTCCGCGACAGCCGATCGATGACCGGACCGCCGGGATACCCGATTCTCATCAGCCTGGCGACCTTGTCGAACGCCTCGCCGGCCGCGTCATCGCGGGTATTGCCCAGGATTCGGTACCTGCCCCAGCGCTCGACGTGCACCAGCTGGGTATGGCCCCCGGAAACGATGAGCGCGATGAACGGGGGATTCAGGGTGGGATCGGCCAGGCGCCCGGCGAATACATGACCTTCGATGTGGTTCACGCCGACCAGCGGTTTATCGAGCGCCAGCGCCATGGATTTGACCGTGGACAGTCCGATCAACAGGCATCCGGCCAGACCGGGGCCGTAGGTCACTGCGAGGGCGTCCAGGTCGTCAAGTTCGCAGGAAGCTCTTTGCAGAGCCGAATCAATCGCGGGCAGGAGGAGGGTCAGGTGCGCCCTGGAGGCCAGTTCCGGTACTACACCACCGTAAGCCTGGTGTATGTCCTGAGAGGAAATGACATTGGAAAGAATGGTCGTCTCATCGCGCAATACGGCTGCCGCGGTTTCGTCACAGGAAGTATCGATACCGAGGATGAGCACAGCACACCCCATCAACTCACTTTTGAGACTGCGCCATGGGCCTGCCGTAACTGATATCGCCGTTGTCTATGCGAATGTTGAATCCGCATTCCGGATTGGTACACGCCCAGGCCTTGTACTCGATCGTCGCGCCGTCCCGACCGTAGTCGGAGAGCGGAATCAGCACGCCCACATTGCATTTCTGACACAACGGAAAAGTCAAGTCCGTCAAGTATGCACCTCCCGTCCCAGGGGTCGACTCGGTAAATCAAAGGCCCATGTTTCGCTTTGGTTTCCAGATTATGATGTTCGGCGGTATACGTTGTCAATAGATTATGCCGCATCGAAGCAGGGACGTTTATGTCCTGGTAGAATGAATCCGGATCGAGCCTCAACTTCTGACCAGGTTTCGCAGGACGAACCATACGTTTTCCTTGCGTTCACTGAGCCTTCGGTAGAAGTAGGGCATCCACTCCGTTCCGAAGGGGACATAGATCCGCATGCGGTAACCTCTCCGTCGCATTTCCCGCTGGAACCCGGGCCGCAATCCGTACAGCATCTGGAATTCGAACCGGTCCCGTTGCACCCCCATCTGCTCGGCATACCTCGTTACCCCATCGATCAGATAGTCGTCATGGGTTGCGAAAGCGGGGAAATGGCCATCCTGCAGCAGTTGTTCCACCATGGATAGATACGCGCTTCGGATATTGGGCATTCTCTGCAGGGCCAGGTCGGAAGGTTCTCGGTAGGATCCCTTGCACAGCCTTACCCGGGCACCGATCCTGTTGAGCACGAAGATGTCGTGGGGACTGCGCAGCAGCATGGCCTGGATCACCACGCCGGAATTCCTGTATCGATGGAACAGGGAGTAGAAGATGTCGAGGGTCCGCTGCGTATGCGGCGACCCTTCCATGTCAAGCCGGATGAAGATGTCCCTCTCCTCCGCGGCCTCCAGGATCCGGCACAGATTGCCCACGCAGTATTCTTCGTCGATATCCAGTCCCAGGTGGGTGAGTTTGACGGAGATATTGGCCTTGAGCGCTCCACCCCCGATCAGATCCAGCATGACGAGATACTGCTGTACGGCGTGCTCGGCCAGTTCCCGCTCCCGGGTTCCTTCCCCCAGCATGTTCAACGTCACGTCGAGCCCCGAGTCGTTCAACGCATGGACGACATCGATCGCGGCCTCGAGGGTTTCCCCCGCGACAAATCTCCTGGCGAGGAAATAAAACCTGCTCATTTCGACTCCGGTTCACCGTACGGCGGATCGTTCACTCCACGAAGGGATTGCGCCCGAATCCGGGGCGGCGCCCATAGGTCCAGGCGACCCGGCTGACGTCTTCGTTGGACATCCGCCAGTCCATGAGTCTCACGCGAAGGTCCTGTATCACGTCGCCGTAACGTGAATCACAGGCTACGTTTCGAAGTTCTCCGGGATCTGCTTCCAGATTGAACAACACATCGGGCATGCCGTTGAAATGCCAGTACTTGTATCGGTCGTTCCGCACCATCCAACCCCGGCACCTTTCCGGCGGGATACCCAGTTTTTTCGGCGTCCAGTAGAACCTGAAATCCCAGTCCGCGAAGACCTCGGTACGCCAGTCGACCGGCCTTTCCCCGCGCAACAGGGGTACGAGGGACCGGCCCTGCAGGACCGGCGACGCGTCCATTCCGCACGCTTCCATGCAGGTCGGAAGGACGTCGAGGGATTCGACGAAATCCTCCATCACACTACCGCGGGTCCCATCGGCGCAGGACCGTGGATCGCGAACGATGAAGGGGACGTTGTACGCCTCATCGTAAAAGAGTTCCTTTTCGAACATCCAGTGATCACCCACGTATTCGCCGTGGTCGGACGTGAAGATGATCAGCGTGTTCTCCCACAGCCCGCTATCCTTCATGAAGCGAAACAACTTGCCCAGGTGATCGTCGATCTCGGTAATCAATCCATAGTAAGTGGCCCTTCGCTGGCGCCAGACCGCCTCGTCGTCGTAGTCCACGCCCCCGCGTTCGATCCGGAAAGGAACGTGAAAGGGATGAGGACGCCGCAGTTCTTCCGGTGACCTGTTCGGCGCGGGAGATTCGGCGGGATCGTAGAGCTGGTTGTATGGGTATGGAGCCACGATGGGCAGATGGGGCTTGAAATAGGAGAGGTGAAGAAACCAGGGCGTCCCGGCGGCATCCTGCATGAAGGCCATGGCGCGGTCCGTCATGAACGCGGTATCGCTGTCCTCCCTGTTGAAGCGCGTGGGATAGGCAGCGTGATCCCGGTCGGCATCCGCGGGCATGTCCACGGAGAACGGGTCGTTCACGACTTCGGCCGGATACCCCCTGCTGCTGAGATGGGCCAGCCACCCCTCTCCCCGGTTGTCGTTGTATTCCCATGATTCCAGTCCGGCCAGGGTCGTTCGGCGAATGCCCTCGGAAGGCTGGGCCGTCGGGTCGTCCAACGGGTCGGGTGTGTAGTGCGTTTTACCGCACAGGGCCGCCCGGTAGCCCGCGTCACCGAAGTAGTGCCCCATGGTTTTCTCGTCCGCGGGCAGCGGCACCTCGTTCCAGGGTGAGCGGTTGGCGTGGGGATACCGGCCCGTGTAGAAGCACATGCGGCTGGGACCACAGACGGCCGATTGCACGTAGGCCCTACGGAACAGGACTCCGCCGGATGCGAGTTCGTCGAGGTGGGGCGTCCGGACAACGGGGTGGCCGACGCGGGACATGCAGTCCGCCCGCATCTGGCCGGTCATGATGAAGAGTATGTTCGGTCGATCATCGGACATTTGGGTTCTCGGTGCACTGTGCGGGTCAAACGTGCGGGACGACACTTTATCGCGGACTGCACGAATTGCGTATCCGTTCTACCAGATTCAATATGCAGCCGTGTTTCCGTCAGGCAAAAACATATTCCATATTAATGAGTCGATCATCGCCGGATCGGGATGAAAAGGTGCATCCATCGTGAGGATTAAGGGACAGGTTTTTGTGAATACGGTCGTCCAACCAGATGTATGAAGTAAGGCTTTGGAGTAGTTTCAAATGTATTCGCTGCAGGGATCGAAATTACGCAACCTTTATTCCCGCTACCGCGTCGAAGATGCAGTGTTCGGGATTTAATATCAGTACCACAGTAGGGAAGGTTTAAAAAGGGCTGGAGGCAAGACGTTGCACCACAACAGACTACATTGGTGGATCATGACCCTGTCCATCGTATCTTTGCTGGTTCCGGCCGAATCGGAAGCGCAACAGTCGGGGCCGGAAAAACGGGTATACAACACGCAGCGCGTCCCGTCGGAGCCGCCGAATGTCGACGGGCTGGGAAACGATTCGTCGTGGAGTAAAGTGGAATGGGCCCGTGATTTCACCCAGGCTGAGCCGATCGACGGCGGCGAACCCACACAAGAGACTGCCTTCAAGATCCTGTTCGACGACCACAATCTCTACGTGTTGATCCGCGCCTATGATACGGAACCGGACAAGATCACGCGGCGCGTCACCCGCCGGGACGACTTCAACAGCGATTGGGTCGAGATTAACATAGACAGCTACTTCGACAGACGTACGGCCTTTTCTTTCGGCTTGTCCGCGGCCGGCGGACGCAGTGACGAGGCCATATCCAACGATGGCAACGACTGGGACGACAGCTGGGACCCGGTGTGGTTCGGGGCGACCACCATAGACGACCTGGGATGGTTGGCTGAAATGCGTATACCGCTCAGCCAGTTGCGTTTCTCCGGTGGAAAGGCACAGGTCTGGGGAATCCAGGTGCATCGACGGCTCTACCGTTTAGACGAACGATCCGGCTGGCAGCATATCCACAGGAACGCTCCGGGCTGGGTCAGCCAATTCGGGGAGTTGCACGGCCTCGATGGAATCGAGTCGTCCCACCGGATCGAGGTACTGCCCTACATCGTGGGCGACCTCAACCGGTACCAGTCCGAAGCGCGCAACCCCTTCCGAGACGGACAGACTACAGACGGTCGCATCGGACTTGACGGCAAGGTCGGACTCGCCGGGAATCTCACCCTCGACCTGGCCGTGAATCCCGATTTCGGCCAGGTGGAAGCCGATCCCTCGCGGGTCAACCTCTCGGCTTACGAATTGTTCTTCGAAGAGCGGAGACCGTTGTTCGTGGAAGGGAAAAACATCACCCAGTTCCACGTCGGCGGCGGCGGACCCTTCTGGAACGACCAGCTGTTCTACTCCCGGCGCATCGGCCGGTCTCCCCAGCGCAGCCCGGACCTGTCGGACGGCCAGACCATGGACAGGCCCAGGAATACACCCATCGTCGCCGCGGCCAAAGTTACCGGCAAGACGCCCGGCGGTCTGTCGATCGGCATCGTGAACGCGGTGACCGCGGAGACCGCCGCGAGGATCGATACGGAAGGCGCACGGAGCGAAGAGTCGGTTGAACCGCTGACCAACTACCTCGTCGCGCGCTTGCAGCAGGACTTCAATGACGGCGCCTCCTCGCTGGGATCGATGTTCACGGCGACAAATCGAAACAACAACAAGCCGCACTTCTACTTTCTCAACCGGGCGGCCTACACGGGCGGGATCGATTTCAACCACCGGTGGAGCGACCGGACCTACTGGCTCAACGCCAGCCTCTCGTTCAGCCATATCCGGGGCGACCAGGAAGCCATTACGCGCGTGCAGCGCAGCTCCGCGAGGTACTACCAGCGTCCCGATGCTTCCTACGTTCGGCTCGACTCCACCCTTACCGCACTGGGCGGCCACGGCGGCTCTGTGGGCATCGGCCGCTCGGGAAACAGTCCCTGGGAAATGGGCGTCGCCGGGACCTGGCGCTCTCCGGGCCTCGAACTTAACGACGCGGGGTTCCTGCGCCGGGCCGACATATTCATGCAGAACAGTTGGATAGGGTACAAGTCAGATCGTCCACAGGGAATCTTCCGTGAATACAACGTTAACCTGAATCAATGGCAGGGGTTGAACTTCGGCCGCGAACGCGAGTTCCTGGGAGGCGCATTGAACGTGGGCGGCGAGTTCACAAACTACTGGGATGCATGGATGAACCTGGAGTTCGGCGCCAACGGCCTTTCCAGCACGGCGCTGCGCGGCGGACCATCGCTTAAAACACCGGGTGAAGTGGGACTCAATATCGACGTGGATACCGACGGCAGAAAACCGGTCAGTTTCGGTTTTGGCGGAAACCTCGCCCGGAGCTTTGAAAACGCGGCAAGTTCGAACTCCGTGAACGTTTCCATGCGGTACCGGCCGAACAACGCCATGCGCATTCGCATAGGCCCGTTTTTCCGAAACAGCTGGAACGAACTTCAGTACGTGGCCAACAGGTCATATGAAGGAGATGAGCGGTACGTGCTCGGCCGGGTAGCCCAGAAAACGCTGGGGATCAGTATCCGGCTCAATTACAGCATCACCAACAACATGTCCATCCAGTATTACGGCCAGCCCTATGTCGCCGCCGGGCGCTATTCCAATTTCAAGCGTATCACGGATCCAAGGGCCGACGGGTACGAGGATCGCTTTGCAGTGCTCGGCGATGGCGTGCTGGACTACGACGATTCGGACGGGGTGTACCGGGTGGATGAGAACCAGGATGGACAGGCCGACTATTCCTTTGACGATCCCAACTTCAGTTTCCTGCAGTTCAGGTCAAACCTGGTGCTGCGATGGGAATATACGCCGGGCTCGACCCTGTTCCTCGTGTGGTCCCAGCAACGCAGCGGCTCGGGAGACCGTGGCGATTTCTCCGTCAACCGGGACCTGGGCGACCTCTTCGACACCTATCCCTCGAACATCTTCCTGCTGAAATTCAACTACTGGTTTTCGCTCTAGGCGGGAATGAGGAATCCAGCTACGCCGGGGCGGGTTGCGGCTTGTTCACCATTTCAAGCATGGCCGTCATGTACCCGATGGCGTAGGCGCGGCCGCGGTGGTTCCAGTCGGTGTCGTCAACGAAATGGGGTACATGGTCGGTGATCATGAACCCGCTGAATCCGACCTCCTTCAGGGTCCGCATGACCTCGTAGGGATCGACGTTCCCCTCGTTGATGAAGCACTCGTTGAAACAGGGCACGTTCCCCTGGACGTCCCGGAAATGCACGTAGATGATCTTGCCCCGGCCGCCGAAATGCCGCACGGCGTCGATTACGTAGTCATGGCCCCCCATCTCAGACCAGCATCCCATGCAGAAATCGAGGCCGTGGTACGGGCTGTCAAAGGTATCCATGGCCCGCTTGAAGCCCTCGAAGCTACTGAAGATTCGGGCGACACCACCCAGCATGGGCACGGGAGGGTCATCGGGATGCAGGGCGAGTTGGACGTTGCTGTCCTCGGCGACCGGCAGTACCCTGGACAGGTAATATTTGTAGTTCTCCCACATTTCGTCGGCCGTGAAGATCCTTCCGTGCGTGGGTTCCACGTCCTTGTGGGCTTCGAAATCGAAACGCGTTGCCGTCGCCCCGCCCCGCAGCACGGCGGGATCCGGGGTGCGCCACACGGAGCTGGGTATCCAGTGGTACCCCAGGATGGGGATGCCGGCCTTTCCCATGTTCCGGATGGTGTATTTCATGTTTTCGATCTGTTCGTCGCGCCCCGGCAGGCCCAGCATGGCCTTGTCGTAGAAGGAAACCGGTACGTTCTCCAGGGCCATCAGGCGCAGTTCGGCGTTATCCGCCCTGCGTTTCAGGTTGATCAGATCCTCGAGTTCCCAGCGCTCATCGCCGGGAAGGCGGGGAGTGTTCATGAGAAAATCGTCGGCGCCGAGTTGCTTGATGTAGGCCAGTTTTTCGTCGGTGAGCTCGTTGAACTGTCCAAGTCCGACGCGCATTTCCAGGTTCATGTCAGTCCGTTCCTTATTTCTTTGAAAGCCGGGATCCCGAAGATACCCGGTTCAATCGGGCTCGACGGCATTTCCATTGACCTCCGGCTTACTGGTCAACTTCACGCCCTTAACCGCCTTGGGCGCCAGGCGGATGCCCCTGGCCCGGTTTCCCCGTACAGGAAAGAGGGACAGGTCGAAGACTTCCTCGAAAACCCGCATGCGGGGTGTGGGCTTGAAGGTGACGGTGGCCAGGACATGGTCGTCGGTGGTTAGCTGCAGGATTCGACAACCTTCCGGTACCAGTTCGTAACCCCGGTTCAATATGAACTTGTCCAGTTTGCAGCGTTTGATGCAGGGGTGGCCTTTTTCGTCCCGGTAGATAACGGTGAATACCAGGTCGGGATCGACGAACCCGCAGTGTAGCATGCCTTTGTCCACGAATAATCTTTCGATCTCGTCGTGCAGCCCGTAAGCGCCGGACTTTCGGATCACGAGCACGCGGTCGTAGGGCGACACGTCGAAAAGGGTATCGCCGCTGCCCAGTTCGTACCCCAGGTACCCGGTGTTCCGGTCGTACTTGAGCGCGAGATTGCGCTGCGCCACCTCCCGGGCATCGACCCGCTTGAACGAGGTAATGGTCGTCCGCCGGGGATAGGCCTCCCGGTACCGCTCGATGAGCCCTTCCAGGAGCGTGATCGCATACGTGGAGAGACTGCCCAAATGATCCCTGATCTCGCCCAGGCGCTTCCGTATGCCTTTCATCTCCTCGTTGGCGCGGTTGATGTCGTACAGGGAAATCCGGCGGATGGGTACCTTGAGCAGGGTATCGATATCTTCGGAAGTCAGGTCTTTCACCTTGGATTCAAAGGGTTCGAATCCCGCCCTGATCGCTTCGTGGATCCGTTCCTGCTCCCTGATTTCCTCGATGCGCTTGTAGATCCTTTCCTTGATGAAGAGTTGCTCCAGCGTCTTCGCACGAAGTTTATGGTGTAACTGTTTCCGCTCGATTTTCAATTCCGCGTCGAGCACGTCGAGAAGCCGCTGCGTATTGTGCCTGAGCACGTCGGATACGGGCAGGATGCACGGATGGCCCACCCGGATGACAAGCACGTTGGTGGATATGGAAGACTCGCAATCGGTGAAGGCGAAAAGGGCATCCACGGTCTCCTCGGAATGCACGCCCCGCGCCAGCCGGATTTCGATTTCCACCTCCTCGGCCGTGAAGTCGGAAATGCCGGCGATTTTCAGCTTGTTTTTCTTCGCCGCCGCTTCAATGGACGCGATCAGGCTCTCGGTCGTCGAACCGAAGGGAATCTGGCGGATGACGATGCGCTTGGCATCCGACACGTCGAGCTGCGCGCGGACGATCACCTTCCCGGTGCCGTCGTTGTAATCGGAGACGTCCACCAGTCCGCCCGTGGGGAAATCGGGCAGGACCTCGAAGGGCTCGTCCCTCAGGCAGGCCGTCTGGGCCTCCATGAGTTCGATGAGGTTGTGGGGCAGTATCCGGGTCGCCATGCTTGACGCGATTCCCTCGGCGCCCAATGCGAGCAGTACGGGGATTTTCGCAGGAAACGCCAGAGGTTCCCTGTTACGGCCGTCGTAGGAGTCCACGTATTCGGTGATTTCCGGATCGTGCAGCACCTCCTTGGCCAGCGGCGTCAGACGGCATTCGATATACCGGGCCGCGGAAGCGGGGTCTCCGGTCAGGATCGAACCGAAGTTGCCCTGCTTCTCGATGAACATGTCCTTGTTGGCGAGATTGACCAGCGATCCGAAGATCGACTGGTCGCCGTGGGGATGATACCGCATGGTCTGACCGACCACGTTGGCGACCTTGTGAAACTTCCCGTCATCCATCTCGAACAGGGTATGAAGGATGCGCCGCTGTACGGGTTTCAGGCCGTCGTCGATTTCCGGGATCGCCCGGTCCTTGATGAAATACGAGGCGTACTTCAGGTAATAGTCGTCGAAGAGGGTATCGGCGTAAGCCATGGGGATCCTATACTTCGTCCAGCAGGTTTTCCACGATGTAATCCCTCCGCTCGGGCGTGTTCTTGCCCATGTAGAAAGTGAGGGTATCGGGAATACTGTGGATGGAACGGACGTTGACCTTTACGAGCCGCATGTCTGGACCGATGAACTGTCCGAATTCCCCGGGGGAGATCTCGCCGAGCCCCTTGAACCGGGTCACCTCGGCTCCCCTGATCCGGTTGAGCGCGGCGTTGCGTTCTTTCTCGCTGTAGCAGTAAACGGTTTTCTTCGTATTGCGCACCCGGAAGAGCGGAGTTTCCAGGATATGGACGTGTCCGGCGAGTACCATATCTTCGAAAAAGCTCAGGAAGAAGGTCATCAGGAGGTTCCGTATGTGGTAGCCGTCGTAGTCGGCGTCGGTCGCGATGATCACTTTGTTGAACCGGAGATTCGTCATCCCCTCCTCGATGTCGAGGGCCATCATGAGGTTGTAGAGTTCCTCGTTTTTGTAGATGGCCGCCCGCGAACGGGAAAAGACGTTCAGCGGAACGCCCTTCAACCCGAATATCGCCTGGGTCAGCGGGTCCCGCGCCGATACCATCGAACCGGCGGCCGACGGTCCCTCGGTGATGAAGATGGAGGAATCGTCCCCGTGCTTGTCGTGATTGTAGTGGTACTTGCAGTCCTTGAAGTTTGGGATCTTGATGGCGATGCGCCGGGCCGCCTCCCGGGCTTCTTTCTTGACCGCGTTCAGTTCTTTCCGGAGGCGTTCGTTCTGGGTGATCTTTTCCTGGATTCGCTGGGCTGACTCCTGGTTCTTGTGGAGAAAGTCCACCACGGCGCTGCGGATCTCGGAAACGAGCCAGCCCCTGATATCGGTGTTGCCCAGCTTGTTCTTGGTCTGGGATTCGAAAACCGGGTCCTTCAGCTTGATGGCGAGGGCGCCGGCAATGGACTCCCGTACGTCCACCCCGCCGTAGTTCTTCTTGAAGTACTCGTTGACCCCCTTGAGGATGCCTTCGCGGAAGGCGCTCTGGTGGGACCCGCCATCGGCGGTGTACTGGCCGTTGACGAAGGCGAACAGCGTCTCGCCGTAGTTGGTGGTGTGGGTGAAGGAGAATTCGATGTACTGGCCCTTGTAATAGGAGGGCTCATATAGGATGTTATCCCCCACCTCGGCCTTCAGGAAATCCAGCAGTCCATACCGGGAAACGAAGCGCTTGCCGTTGTAGATCATGCGGAGGCCGCTGTTCAGGCAGGCGTAGTTCCACATGCGCCGTTCCACATAGTCAGGCAGGTAGTCGTATTCCCCGAAGATCTCCTCGTCGGGCAGGAATTCGACGTAGGTACCGTCCGGTTCTTCCGTGGTGCCCTCGTTCTGCCCAAGGAGCTGTCCCCGCTCGTATACCGCCTCAGCGAACCGTCCGTCCCGGTAGGCCACGACCCGGAAATAAACGGAAAGGGCGTTGACGGCCTTGGCGCCCACGCCGTTCAGACCCACGCTGAACTGAAAGACTTCGTCGTTGTACTTGGCGCCCGTATTGATGATCGAAGTGCATTCCACGACCTTGCCGAGGGGAATCCCGCGGCCGAAGTCGCGGACGCGGACGCGGTTGTCTTCGATATTCACGTCGATCTTCCGGCCGTGACCCATGATGAATTCATCCACGGCATTGTCGATCACTTCCTTCAGAAGGACATAGATGCCGTCTTCCGGGTCGGTGCCGTTCCCGAGCCGGCCGATATACATGCCGGTCCGAAGCCTGATATGTTCCAGGGACGAGAGGGTCTTGACCTTGCTTTCGTCATAGACGGCCGCTTCCGCAGAGGCCGGCGAACCGTTGCCTTTAACCGGTTTCGCGCCGTTCTCCGTTTCAACCGTGCTTCCGACTGTCGCGGCACTGTCGCCGCGTTCAGAGTTTCCGTTGCGGGAACGGTCGTCCGACGAATCGTCAGTCTGCGCAAGCAGGTCGAGTTGGGCGCGGCGGTCCTTTCCGTTGCCGGAACCGTTTTGGGTCGCCATCGGTCATGCCTCGGTAGAGTAAATTTTGACAGTGGACATCTTCCATGCCACAGCGGGATTAGAACATGTCGTGTCAAGTTATGAATTCAGCACAATATATAGCCATCGTACAATCGTGTCAATATACCCTACGTTTGTTTGGTATCTTGTCAAGGTAAAACGATGCCCGCGAGCGGGTCCGGACCTGGCCTAGGACCCGGCGCCGTCCGACTTCAGGATGTTTCGCGAGATGACGATCTTCTGGGCTTCGGTGGTGCCTTCGTAGAGGGTGGTGATCCGCGCGTCGCGGTAGAAGCGCTCCACGTCGAAGTCCCGGATGTACCCGTAACCGCCGTGGATCTGTATGGCTTCGTTCGTGATCCGTATCGAGGCTTCCGACGCGTAGAGCTTGGCCATGGACGACGCCGTGATGTAGTCTTCCCCGGAGTCTTTGAGCCAAGCGGCCCTGTAGGTCATGAGGCGGGCTGCCTCGAGTTCGGTGGCCATTTCGGCGAGCTTGAAGGCGATCGCCTGGAACTCGCCGATAGGCTTGCCGAACTGCGTCCGTTCCTTCGCGTATCGCACAGAAGCGTCGTAGGCCCCCTGCGCGATGCCCAGGGCCTGCGCCGCTATTCCGATGCGGCCGCCGTTCAGTATGGTCAGGGCGATGTTCAGGCCCCGGCCTTCCTCTCCCAACAGATTGGTCTGTGGCACGCGGCATTCCTCGAACAGGAGTTCACTGGTATCCGAACCCCGGATACCAAGCTTTTGTTCCTGGCGGCCGACGGTAAACCCCGGCGTGCCTTTTTCCACGAGGAGCATGCTGAGGCCCCGGTGGCCGGTACCCGGCGCGGTGGTCACCAGGACGAGCAGGTAGTCCGCGAAACCGCCGTTGGTAACGAAATGCTTCTTGCCGTTGATGACGTAATCCCTGCCGTCCTTCGACGCCGACGTGGCCGTAGAGCCTACGTCCGTCCCCGCGCCCGGCTCGGTCAGCGCGAGACAGGCCTGCGCTTCGCCGCAACCTAGCGGCGGCAGGTAGGCATTACGCTGCTCTTCGGTGCCGAAGGCGTGGACACCGTCGGCGAAAAGGGAGTTATTGACCGAGACGCAAACCCCGGTTGACGCGCATACCCTGGAAAATTCCTCCACGGCCAGCACGTAGCTGATCGTATCCAGCCCCGCGCCACCGTACTCCTCGGGGACCATCATGGCCATGAAACCCATCTCGCCGAGTTCCCGGATCGTTTCGAAGCGCACGGCTTCCCGTTCGTCGATGTCCCGGGCATGGGGTTTCAGTTTCTCCTCGGCGATCCGGCGGGCCGTGTCCCGCATCATGATCTGATCGCTGCTCAATGCGAAATCCATCGGTTCTCCCTTTTCAGTTTACGCCAAGCAGCCGGACTGCGGTAAGCGCCATGGCCTTGCAGCTCTGCACGAGATGATCGATCTCGCAGTATTCATCGGGCTGGTGGGCGAGGTGCAGCAGTCCCGGGCCATAGGCGATGCATTGCTTCACCCGTCCCGTGTTGTATACGTGCTTGTGGTCGTATGTACCCGGACTGGCCACGTATTCAATCGGTGTGCCCAGGA
Organism: bacterium; assembly: GCA_965262815.1. Taxonomy (GTDB): domain Bacteria; phylum JAAXHH01; class JAAXHH01; order JAAXHH01; family JAAXHH01; genus JAAXHH01. The sequence goes on from OZ253560.1 coordinate 3,265,943, forward strand.
GATCCTCGATCGTACGTGCGGTTGTCGCGACCAGTTCGGAGTTTCGGTCCGTTTCGACCGGGTGAACGACCATCAGGTCGGTAAGCTCGGCGTTGAAATCAGGATCACCCTCGGTCAGGTCGGTTAACAGGCTATCAATTTCACCCCGTACGGCGGCGAAGGACTCCTCTTTCAGGTACCGGCGGTCGAAGATCGCGGAGCACCGGTCGGCGACGCACGGTGAACCGACGCCTCCGTCCGTTTGCCCACCGGATATCCCGTTCACGTTGATCGTGGCGTGGCGGGCCCCTGGGGGGTCTACGGGCATGTCCGTTGTGCGCGATCGGAACGCTGGTACAAGGACGGATTCAATCCGGTGCAGGACCCGCTCCATCCGGCTGATGGCGCTGACGCCCAGAAAGGGCATGCTGCCATGGGCGGTGCGGCCGAAGGTGTCGATCCGAAACCAGTAGACCCCGCGGTGGCCCAGGCAGATGCGGCCGGGGCCGAAGGGCTCGGGGATGATCACGTACGACGTCCGCTCCGGAGCAATCAGACCCTCGCGGGCGAGATGGGCCATGCCGGCGAAACCGCCGGTTTCCTCGTCCACCGTCGCGCTGAATTCGAGGCTCCCACGCAGGGAGACACCGGCCTCGCGTACCGCGGCAGCCGCGAAGAGCGCCGCCGCGATGCCGCACTTCATGTCACAGGACCCGCGACCGTAGATCCTGCCGTCCTTGACGATTCCGTCAAAGGGATCGACCGTCCAGTTTTCTCCCGCCGGCACCACGTCGGTATGGCCGTTGAAGTGAAGCGTCGGCATCGGCGAGACACCGGGGAGTCGGCCCACAACGTTCACCCGGGGACGTTCCGCGGAATGGTCCGGATGGTCCTTGGCCGTCACGTAACGCGTCTCGAATCCCAGTGACTTCAACACGTCGCCCACCAGCCGGGCACAGGGCAGGTATTCGTCTCCCGGTGGATTTATGGAGGGAATGCGTATCAGGTCCCGCAAAAACGATACCATGTCTTCGCGGAGGACGTCTACCTGTTCCACGATACGCTGTTCGTGCGGGGTGATCATGGGCTCACGGGTGACGTGGATGTACAGTGCCGTTGTGTTGCGCGTGGATACGAGACCTTGCTAGTGCCGTATTACCCGGCGTCCTCCATCTCGTCGTAGAATCTGGCCAAGTCGCCCCGTTCCGCAGCCGCGTTGAACCGCATGCCCGCCCGGGGGTGCTGGTTCATCAGGCCCGTAATCATGTATGGGATGTCGAATCCCCACATCAGTTCGGCCCGCATCGGCTCGACTTCGTACTGAATACACTCCAGCAGCGGGCGAAGGCGGAACTTCGGGTTGTGGAGGAAACCGACGATCAGTTCCATGGGACAGTTACCGGCGCCGCGGCCGAGGCCGGCCAGGCTGGCGTCCAGGTAATTCGCCCCGCGGATCAGCGCCTGGATCGTATTGGCGAAAGCCAGTTGCTGGTTATTGTGGGCGTGGATGCCTACCTGCTTGTCGGTGGACTGCAGGGCGTTCAGGAACTTGTCGACGAGCGCTTCTATCTGTTCGCTGTACAGTGCGCCGAAACTGTCCACCACGTAGATGGCTTCGACAGGCGATTCTACGAGCATGGACAGGGCCTCGTCTATTTCGCCCTCGGGTACCGTCGAAGCCGCCATGAGATTCAGCGTGGTCTCGTAGCCCTTCTCATGGGCGTCCTGGATCATTTCCAGCGCCAGGGGGATCTGGTGGATGTAGGTGGCGATCCTGATCATGTCCAGTACGCTGTCGCCGGCAGGCAGAATATCGGTCTCGTAATCGGATTTCTCCGCGTCGGCCATCGCCGCGAGCTTGAGTGGCGTGTCGTTGTCGCCCACGATACCGCGGATGTCCTCTTCCGAGCAGAATTTCCATGGTCCGTGTTCATCGGGAGAGAAGATCTTCCGCGAGTTGATGTAACCTATTTCCATGTAATCGATCCCACCGGCGACGCAGGCCTGGTAGACCGCCTTGACGGTATCGGCTTCGAAACGATGGTCATTCATCAGACCGCCGTCCCGTATGGTACAGTCGATGAGTTTGATCTCCGGCCGGTAGGTCAGCCACTTGCGTGTGGGCGCTTCATTGAGAGCTGATTGGTCCATGATCCTTTTGACATCACTCCTGGTTTCTGGTGAATACAAGTCCATGCCTATGCGGCAGCGAAATAGGGGCACCGCTCCGGACTGAACTTACACGGCTCGGGGCACCGGGACAAGGTATTTTAAGACGTCGTGCCGCCGTCCAGGAAACGGCCGGCTGCACGGCAAAGTAAAGCCTGCCGAAAGCCGCCTCAAGGGGAAATCAGATCTCGCTGAACAGCCCTGATCGAAGGTTGGAAGAACCCCGTTTATTGGCCTTGACTAAATCCCCTGCCCCTGTATCATGCATGGTGCGTTTTGGATATCGCCGCCGGTCACGGAAGCGAGGTCTGCCGGTACGGTTTCAACACCGGGAGTTCGGGGATTTCCCCACTATGGGTATCATTCTCAAAACCGAAAAACAGATAGAGACCATTCGCCGCAGCGGCCAGGCGGCTACGGCGACGCTGCAGTGCATGGGCGAAGCCGTGGAACCGGGCGTCGCAACCTCCGAACTGGATACGATCGCCCGCAAGATGATCCAGGACTTCGGGGGCACCTCCTCCTTCCTGGGATACAAGCCCACCTTCCATCCACCCTTTCCCGCCACGATCTGCGCATCCATCAATGACGAGATCGTCCACGGCATCCCCAGCCCGCGGAAGATCGTTGAGGAGGGGGATATACTCAGCCTTGATTTCGCCATGATTATCGACGGATATCATGGTGACACGGCCTTTACCTTCCCCGTCGGTCGTATTTCACCCGAAGCGCGGAGGCTGCTGGATGTCACCCGAACTTCGGTGTACAAGGGAATCGAGGAGGCAAAACCGGGAAACCGCATCGGCGACATAGGCCACGCGGTGCAGAAACACGCGGAATCCCAGGGCTACACGGTGGTGCGGGACCTGTGTGGACACGGTATAGGCCGCAGTCTGTGGGAGGAACCTCAGGTCCCCAATTACGGCAGTCCGCGGCGCGGCATCCGTCTCAAGCCGGGCATGGTCATCGCCATTGAACCCATGGTGTGCGCGGGTTCGCACCAGATCCAGGTTCTCGACGACGAATGGACGACCTCCACCTCCGATGGCCGCCTGTCCGCCCATTTCGAACACACCATCGCTATCCTGTCAGACGGCCCCGAGATACTGACGGAAAACCCCGGTCTCTGGGATTAGCCGAGTCGGCCCGGCAGGGATCATCGCAGATCCTTCAGAACCGTGTACTTTCGCCCTTCTTCCCTGGAGTCGGCCAGGACCAGGTATGCGGTCATCTCCTTGGCGCCGTGGGCGGGGACCTCGAGCTTGGTCTTGAGTATAAGGTGCCCTCCGCCGGTACCCCAGCTGTCCAGCCTGGCTTCCTTCAGGGGAGATACGAGTACGAAAGTCCGTCCGGTTCGCGGATTGGCGGCCGCGGTCCAGTGACCGCCATGGTGACGGTAATCCCAGTCGCTCCGCTTCCGTTCGTAGTCCGCCGAGAACAGGACGGTGTCCTGCATTTCGCCATCGGGCTGCAGCAAGTAATTCCACCCCCCGCTCAGACGGCGTATCGTGTCGCCACCGTTCACAACCCTCCATACCTGCTTGATCACCGGGCTGCCCCCGAGGGTCAGCGTATCGAGTTCAAGGATCAGGCCGCGGGTCTCTTCGAGAGACAGCGCCGCCCGCTGGCGCACGCCGGTCCATTCCATGCCGCCCATACCACGCGCGTCGCTGCAGGAAACGGTCTCCGCGGTAAATGTCTCCCCTTCCAGACTGGCCGTCCATGAAAGCCGGTCCACCTCTACCTGCGGTTGCAGACCGCCGTACCAGGGGTAACTCCATCCCAAGGCCCTTGGTTTCGGAAAAGCCGAAGCCAGGTGGTTGCACCCGCCCTCCGCGTCACGGATTGCGCTCACAGAGCCTAGGAAGGAGGGGACCACGTCGATTTCAAGCCGATGGTTTCGAATGGTATACACCCTGTGCCCCGCGGTTTCGCCAACTTCCACCTCTGCGGCCGACCCGTCCCCCAACCGGACAAGCGGCATTTCGACCTCGACGTCGCGCTCTCCGCCTTCGAGTACCATCCGGCCGTTGTAGACGCCCGGCGGTCGGGATGTGGTCAATCGCACCGAACCGCTGAAGGGATGTTGCCAGTCGATTTCCGAGAAAGAAAACCACATGGGATCGCACAACCAGCCGTCGGGCATGACGAAGGTAACGGTCCCGCCGGCCTTCCGTGATTTCCACTGCGCTATGCGAAACCGGATGTCGGTCTCTTCCCGGGTGACCACGGCCAGGGGCGGATCGGTCGATACGGCGAATTCGTCCAGGACAGGCGGCGCCGGTTCGCCCTCTTTGACCTGTTGCCCCTTCGTGCGGCGCCATACGCGGCGTGCGCCCTGCCAGCCACCGTCGCCGATGAACAGACGAAGGGCGCCGAAGGTTACCCGGGACTGTGGTGCGCAGGTCATCTCCCGGCTCACCGACTGGAATTCGTAGCCATTCCATTCGATCTCGTCCAGGTCTCCGGGCCAGAAGACCCCGACCGTCCCGTGGGCCATTTCAAAAGCGCCCCACGTCTCTGCGAATGAATCACCGCGCTTGAAGTCATGGTCGTCCGGCGCGGGACGGTCGCTGCAACGCGCTCTCAGCATCCCTTCCTTGAGCGGAAGCGTCAGCGTTGAGTGCTCCGTGGCCCCGTTTGTCACGAACTGGTACAGGTTAAATTTAATGGGATCGAACCCGGTGTTTTCCACCGTGTGTTCCACCGACACGATCGGACCGGCGTTCAGCCTGATGATCCGGCTGAAGACCAGCCCGGGGGTTTTCCCGGCCGCATAGCAAGCCACGAGGACCAGGTCGTGTCCCTCCCATTTCGCGCTCAACTTGAAGTCCGATTCGCTGAATTCACTGGGCCATTTAGGCGGGATGGGGCGTGCTCCTTCCGTCCCCAGGTCCTTCCCGGTGGATCGGTCCCTGATCTTCAGCTGGCCGCCCTCAGTCAGCAGGGACGCCCTGTAGATTTCGTTCTCGACGCGGATAGCGCCGTCCTGGTGGTACAGCAGCCCACCCGGCTCCAGGGCAAACACGGCATGTCTGGCATTGGACAGGTCAACCGTTCTACCATCCCATTCCAGGCGTCCGGTAAGCGTCAATTCGAAAACGTCCGGACGGTCGGCTTCGAGGACCGTTTCGCATCCGCCGTATCCTCCTGCAGGCACCCTGACGGTGTGTTCCCGCCTGTCCACCGACAGGCCGCCTGAAACGTTGATACGAACCTGGGCTTCGACATCATCGGGCAGATGGCTGCGCAGGTTTACCCGCACATTCTGCGGCGTTCCGGGTACCAGGGTAATCTCGTCCGGATCGATGGAAACAGACATCTCGACCCGCGGGCGTATACCCGTGGCGAGCACGATAGGCAGGTCATCCCAGCGGATGTGTGTGTATACCCTCGGTGCGGTCTTGCCCCGGTCGCCGCCGCGGACAACTCCGTGGTCTCCACCGCGGTGACGTGCCGCGCCTCGCGGTCCACCCGGACCGTCAGGAAGTCATTACCGTCGGTTAACCCACCGCCGTCGGACGATTGCTGGTCCCCGCGGGCCTCAAACCGGTAGGTGAAAACCCCCATTCCCTCCCACTTTTCTTCGTCGGGCACCTGCTCGACCGACCGCCGAAGGGTTCCGTACCAATCGTGGCGATCGAAGAAGGACTGAGTACTGGGCATCTGCCGAATGGCGGGTATGTAGTTTCGCATCAGCGTAAAGGGTCCGGCATCCCAGAAGAAACCCGTCCGTTTGTACGGCGCCATCGCCTTTACATTGCCCGGCCAGGTATCCAGATCGAGACGGGGTTTCTTCTCCTCGATGGTCTTCTCCACGGACCGGACCAGCATCCGCCGCCCGATGCTCCTGCCCTGGTATTTCGGAGAGACATTGAGCAGCTCGAGGTACAGGGCCTCGTCGTCCTTGTCGTATACCAGGGAACAGTACCCTCCGATTCTTTCTTCTTCATCCCACACGAAGACCGCGATATGTTCCTCCCGCTCATGCCAGTCACGTACATACCGCGCCGTCATGGGCACGCCGGCGTTCCACGAACCAGGCCATTCAAGGTCGCTTTCATTCCACATTTCCGCGATTGCGGCGGCATCCCGCACGGGGTCGATCAGCCGCAGGTTCCTTTCATCCGCCATCTATATCTCCCTTTGTCTCCCGTGATCCTGCTTCGCTTCCCGCAACTAGCTTTGACCGGGCGGTTTGATTGATGTCCAATGGGGGATCGCACCCGATTCGCCCACTTCGTAGCCGTAGCGATCCAGGTAGTGCCGCGCGGGAAGCAGCGCGTCGACCCTGCGGGCCATCTCGTTTTTCAACTGATCATCCAACCGGCGCTGCAGATCGGCCTGTTCCATCTTGCCGGCCAGGTTCCGCATCTGGTAGGGATCTTCCCGGTTGTCGAACAGCAGCCAGGGTCCTTCGAGATTGCGTACGTAGGTATGCCGGCGGGTCCTGATCCCTCGCCAGGGCTGGCCCCTGTACTCCGAAAAGGGTGCGATGCTCATGATATAGGCGGCTTCGTTGCCCTTAAAGGCCTCGCCACGTACCGCCGGAGCGTGGTCGGTGCCCTCGCAGGTGCCGGGAAGGGGGATTCCGGCCAGGCCGAGCAGCGTAGGCATGATATCCACCACGTTGAAGGGGCTTTTGATACGAAGCCCCCTGGACGCCTGGTCCGGGCATCGCATCACGAAGGGGACGCGGATGGACTCGTCCCAGGGGTGTTGCTTGCGCTGCCGACCGTGCGATCCGAGCATGTCGCCGTGGTCCGAAGTATAGACGAAAACCGTATTATCCATCAATCCCTGTTCATCGAGGACCTTGCCGAGGCGCGCCAACTGGTCGTCGAGGGCCGTGACATGGGCATGGTAACCGGCCAGGTCGGTGCGGCTCGGATCGGGACAATTGGGCCGCACTTCGATTTCATCCGGCGGATACAGGTCGAGATAGGACCCGGGCACGGCGTCGTAGGGATTGTGCGGCGGTCCCCATGAAAGCACCAGCGCGAAGGGACTGTCTCCTTTCCTGGACTGTATGTAGTCGATGGCCAGCGACGTCTGGGCCTCCGCGTCATACCCCGTCCAGTACAGCGGATCTTCCGAATCCCGGAAGTACAGGGAGTCCATATAGTTGTGCGTGCAGTTTCCCACGGCCCAGAAATCGAATCCCTGCCGCCGAGGTCCTGGCGGGGTGAATCCGGACCGGGACGGACCGTCAAGATGCCATTTGCCGATGTACCCCGTATCATACCCCGCCGAGCGCAGGACCGTGCCCAGCGTCGGCCGGTCCACCGGCAACCGCACGTCGTTCATGAACATACCGGTCGTCAACGGGTACTGGCCGGTCAGAAAGGCCGCGCGCCAGGGTGTGCAGACCGGTATGTTGGCGACAGCCAGGTCGAAGACGACGCCTTCGTCCGCCATCCGGTCCATGTATGGCGTGCGTACCTGGCTGCTGCTGCCGCCGAACCCGGTACTGCACCATCGATGCTGATCGCCGAAAACGAATACGATGTTGGGAGCATGTTGATTGACCAATTTTAAAATGCCTCGCTATCCGCGTCTGATCGCCCGGTCCAACAACGACTTCAACGGGGGTGAAAGATCAATGTTCCGGGAAGCGGCCCGGCCCGCTTCCGACATCTTCTTCCAGGTCCTGGCCAGGGTATCGAGCACCTTATCCTCACTTTGCTTTTTCTTGAAAGCGGGCAGGTAGTAGCGGAGAAACACCAGGCAGGCGACGTCCTCCAGGATCTGCGCTTCCTGATCGGCCTTGAATCGCTCTTTTCTTACGAGGGACTCTACCCTTTCTACGAGGACATCGTCATATCCGACGTCCCTCAGGATATCGCCCGCGGTCTGCGCGTGGTACCTGGCCAGTTCCGTCCGCCACTGCCTGTAACCCAGCCGGCCGACGGGAAAATCGCCACGGGGCATCTTCCACCGTTGAATATGCTGGCATCGCACGGCGAGCCGCAAGGCTTCCGTTGCGTCGGATATTTGCTCTTCCAGGCAGGCGGACATCCGTTGGCCGTACAGCAGCGCCTTCGGCCAGGAACGTCCTTCTACTTCTTCCGTTTCCGGGTCCGCGCCGTTGGCGGCGTCGATGCGTTCTATTGCGTCCGCGTATCTTTCATGGTCCATCGATCTCATCGCTTTCAGTTAGAAAAAGCCGCCGGATGATGTTTCCGACGGCTTTTCCTCAGTGACAATGGCAGTACGGGACTGCGCTTCAGGCGGATATAGCGAGACGGTCACGGTATTTCCGTGCGCCGAACAACGGTTCGACCGGTTGAAAATCAATTCCGTGCCGGTCGCACATTTTACGCAACTTGTTGACCGCGCCGCCGATATGCTTGCCATCCCGGCAGATTCCGAACAGGTGCTGACTCACGACCCGGCGCGATATACCCATGATCTCCGCGACTTCCTGCTGGGTCTTCTGGTAGATGAAATACAGCACCACGACCTCGCACTGCTTCTGGGTCAGATACTGGGAAAGGAAATCGTAGACCGCGTCGGCCAGCTCGTCCACCCGATCTTCGCGCCGGTACCGATGCACCCGGTCCTCCCCTGTTTCGTACCAGATATTCGCTTCGTTGGGAAACTGTTCCAAATCAACCTGGTCCAATCGGATTTCCCAGAATTCAGGATTATACATGACCTGACTTTACCTCCGGTTTCGATGCGTTCAAGGACAAAAAAAACCGCGTGACGTGGGTCTCGCGGCTCCGGAGGACGTGCGTTAGTACCCCTTTTTCACCTTTGGTATTCAGGGGATGTATAACAACACTCCGGAGACGAGATCGGCGTGCCTTCGTCAGAGACGAAGGTCTTCGGGCCGGTGACGGACCACGTTGCATGCTTGGCTGTTGCCATCATCATGCCTCCTTTTGCGTGTTTTGTCCCGGGGAGGACACTGGTAATAAAGGACCGAAAAGTACAAATCGTCCATGGCGAATCGCAAAGAGGGCTCCCGCGGGTATCAGGACGCTATCTAAATACCTACAATTCGGATGCACTTTTCTTCGATTCGAGACCAAAAAATCCAAACCCCGACTAATCTAACGCTGCAGACCCGACCCGGTTCCTTCGATCTGCGATTCCAGGTCCTGCCTGGTGAACCAGTTCAAAGTACCGGGAACGGAACAGGCCAGGGCAGCAGCGGCATTGCCGTACCGCAGGGCGGAACCGGCGCAATCCTGCAGGCAACCGAAGAGATAACCCGCCGCAAAAGCGCCGAGCGCCCCGTCGGAATCGATCACCTTGATCTCGCCCGGACTGTCCTCGAAGACCTCGCCGGATGGGGAGACCGCGATTCCGTTCCAGGGGCCTGTTCCGGCAGCGGAAAGGCGGTGCTCTACGACTGCCGTATTCTTCGAACTGAAACTTGTCCGCGCCATTTCGGGCACCGATGATAGAGGGCCGTCAAAATCCCAGATCGTCTCCAGGGCCCGTAGCGTCACCACCAGGATTCCCGCGGTTTCCACGAGATCGAGCACCCGTTTCCTGACCTCGGCGTCGAAACGCCGTTCGTCCGGTACATCCAGCAGGACACTGACCTGGTCATGCGCAGCCGGGGCGGCAGCGAGGGCGGCTTCCATCCAGCAGGCGTTTCCGGGATCGACCATGGGCGTGGTGAGGTCCAGGTGAAAGATGGCCGCCTCGCGGGCGGAGGACCAGTCCATCCTGCCCGGGGGAGTTGTACGAAAAGCCGTATCATCCATGTCGTACCACGAATGGGTCGACCTGGGCGCGCTGCCTGCCTCGGTGTAACACAGACCGGTGCGTCCATCGGGTACCCGTTCCACGTATCCGGTGTCAACCCCGTGCTCCCGTACCTTGTTGACCACCTTCATGCCCAGGGGCGTGTCTCCCACCACGGACAGCCATGCCGTTCGGAGGCCCAGTCTTGCGAGACCTACCGCCGTTTCAAGGGCTCCGCCGGCTACGTCGACATCGAATCTCCCGGCCTGCTCGAATCGTTCACGACCCTTCGGTGAAAGGCGCAGGAAACCCTCGCCCCAGGTCACGACATCGTACCTGGCTTCTTCGTTTGTCATTGCCGGTTCTCCATGCCGTCCGCCTCGATCGATTCCAGGAACTTCAGCGATTTCAACTCACGGCCGTCGTCCAACTGGTACAGGTAGAAGGCCCTGATTGCGCGTTGAATTTCCTGCCTGGATGTCCTGACGGGTTTCAATCTGGGCAGAAGCTCCAGGGGCAACTGGCGCACACGGGTGAGAAGCCGCGTGGTTCCCAGGGAGAGTTGCATCGCATCGCTATCCTGGACCTGGCAGTCCCGGCATAGGATGCCGCCCAGGGCCGGACTGAATCGGACCGATGCTTCCTCCGGATTGCTTCCACATCCTATGCAGGTAGAGAACTCCGGTCCGGTACCGTATATATCGGCGAATTCGAGTTGAAAGCGCCAGAAAAGCACTTCACACGCTTCGGCCGGCAGCTGGTCGATCGATCCCAGCGTACGGATGATCAGTCCGAAAAGCGACTCTCCGGGCTCTTCGCCGAGGACCAGCCTGTTGACCAGTTCACATACGGCGCTGGCGTAACCCACCCTCGTCAGGTCTTCCCCGATGTATCTGAAGAAAGGACCGGCCTCGACCTTCGACAGGGTCTGCAACTCCCTGTTTTCCCGGTGGTTGAACGTTACGTGGATCACGCAGAACGGTTGCAGGGAGGACGCCATCCTGCTTTTTGGCCTCCGCGCGCCACGGGCCACGAGTTTAATCTTTCCCAAGTCACGGGCGTACACCGTGACCAGGAGACTGGTATCCCCCAGCGGGATTCTGTTGAGGACGATGGCTTCCGAGGATTGTATGGCCATGGGGCAGGCCCAGTGGTCCTAAGGAGAATTGCGCTTCAGGGGTCGAGATCCGACGCTTTGACTTCGGTCGTATCTTCTTTTTCCGCCGGGAACCTGTAAATCAACTCGTCTTCCCGGGCCAGGCCCTGTTCCTCCCGGGCCAGTCTTTCCAGCTCGAAACGAGTCCGTTCATCCGTCTCGGAATCGCCTTCCAGCAGTTCCAGTTCGCCGGTAAGATCCCGCTTCCGGGATTCCAGTTCCTTCAGTTCAGACTGCAGCTGGGTCATCTGTTTCCTGAGTTTCCACATGTTGTACCAGCCGTAGCTGCCGCCGATATAGAGATAACCGAATACGATGGCGATGACGCAGAGGATCATCCATCTCAGCCGGTTTCTCTTTCCGGTTCTGCGGCGCCGCCTTGCCTCGGACCCGGCGCCGGCTGTGTTTATATCGGGCTTTAATTCGGCCATGGGATACCGCTCCGGCTACGAGGCCCGGCGCAGGATGGATCGGCCCGCGTACCGGGCCCGTTCACCCAGCGATTCTTCTATCCGCAGCAACTGGTTGTATTTCGCGGTCCGCTCGGATCGGCAGAGGGACCCGGTCTTGATCTGGCCGGCCGACTTCGCGACCGCTATATCCGCGATCGTCGTATCTTCCGTTTCCCCTGATCGATGGGAGATCACTGTGGTGTATCCCGACGCCTGAGCCATATCGATGGCTTCGAAGGTCTCCGTCAGGGTGCCGATCTGGTTGATCTTGATCAGGATGCTGTTGGCGACGCCGCTTTGGATACCACGGGAAAGCCGGTCGGTGTTGGTCACGAAGAGGTCGTCGCCGACGAGCTGAACGTCATCGCCGAGCCGTTCCGTCAGCATCTTCCATCCGGTCCAGTCGTCCTCCGCCACCCCGTCCTCGATGGACACCACGGGATACTTGCCGACCATGTCCGCGTAGAAATCGACCAGTTCCGACGCGGTTTTTTCGGGAGTGGATTCCGCTTCCAGCCGGTAGATGCCCTGCACGTCCTGGCCGTCCTGGCCGTGCTGGCCGTGGAATTCGGAGGCCGCGGCATCGAGGGCGATCATGACGTCGGCACCCGGGTCATACCCGGCATCGGCGATGCCGGTCACGAGCATCTCAATGGCCTCTGCATTCGACGAGAGATCCGGTGCGAAACCACCTTCGTCGCCCACGGACGTCACATACCCGTGTTTCAGGAGCACCGCTTTCAAACTGTGGAAAACCTCGGCGCCCATGCGCAACGCCTGGGAGAAGGTGGCCGCGCCGACGGGCATGATCATGAATTCCTGCAGATCGACATTGTTGTCGGCGTGGGAACCCCCGTTCAGGATGTTCATCATGGGTACGGGGAGCAAGCAGGCCCCGTCTCCACCCAGGTAACGGTACAGCGGCTGGTCCACCGCCGCAGCCGACGCGTGGGCCACGGCCAGGGACACGCCCAGTATGGCGTTGGCTCCCACGGCGTCCTTGTTGGTCGATCCGTCGAGTTCGATCATGGCGCGGTCTATACCGGCCTGGTCGGCACCGTCCCGCCCGCGCAACGCCCCGGCTATTTCGCCGTTGACACTGGCGACGGCCTGCAGCACGCCCTTTCCAAGGTAGCGCGAACCGTCTCCGTCGCGGCGTTCGTGGGCTTCGTGGGCGCCTGTCGATGCGCCCGAGGGAACGATCGCCCGCCCGAAGGCGCCACAGGACAGCCGCACCTCGGCCTCGACCGTGGGGTTTCCTCTTGAATCCAGTATTTCACGACCATGAATCGAAACGATTTCCGTCATCCGGCACATCCCGGGTTGCGGTTCAAGGTTTCTTCAACTGCTCTCTGCTTCATTTACATCGGGCTCCTGCCACGTCAATCGCTCTATATGTTACAGGCTCTGGTCCATGCGTCAAGGACAAGACGGAAGGCGTCAGGGCGGATTCTCTTCCAGTGTTCTGAGTTGCCTGCTGGCTCGCGCCAGATCGATCAGAAGGCCCTCCATCTGCTCCGAGTATTCCGATGGATCCCGCCGGTTCTTCTCACCTTTGAGCTCATCGATCTTCGTCCGCAGTTCCTCCATCCTCGCCCACAAAGACCGTGCCCTGGGCGAACCGGTAGCCACCGCCGGTACAGATACGCGGCCGAAGTGCACCGCGCCGGCCAGCGCTCCGTCCGTACTGCCGTCTCCCGGTTCCCGGGCGCCCCTTCCGTCACCGTCATCGTCCAGCAGGGCATGTTCGGTAGCCAGGAGGCCCTCTCCGTCGTACCACTCGGTGGTCTTGTTCCTAGCGTAGATAAAGGACTCCAGGACGGAGACCCGCCCATTCTTGTCCAGGTCGCCTTCCGTCCCCTTTAACGACGCGAGAAGGTGTTCGGGGAAAACCGTGGAAAGGCGTTCTCCGCCGCTCTTCGTCGCCGTTACGATCACGCGGCCGGGACCGCTGAGCGCCGCGATAAAAGGGGCGCTCGAACTCGCGCCGTTCACCACGACCGTGAATCGCCCGTTGATGCCGCCAAGCGCGTCGCGAAGGGTGTCTGCCGACAGATCGGGACCGGGGATGTTCAACCTGGCGCTCGCACCCGCGGCGCTGCCGTGTCCGATCAACAGGACGAACAGGTCGTCCGCGGGGCGAACACGATGGGACAGGTCGGACAACGCCCCGTGTATCTCCTCGAGGGTGGACTTCCGCGCAGGGATCGCGCCCGTGGCGGCAGGGTCCTCAACGAGGAGGATCAACCGTTCTTCCGCAAACCCATGATCGGTTTTCATTACGTCGTAGAAACCGGCGGCCCAGGACAGGTTCTGTTCGACGTACTTCTTTTCTCCACCAAGCCCCGCGATGATCAATCCGTACTGAACGCCGGGAGACGATCCCGGTTCCTCCATGGCCGGAGGGTTGACCGAATCCTGTTGCCTGGTTGAGGGCGGCAGCGAGAAGGCCTCTAGAGATACCAGGCAGCTTAGCAACAGCACCGGAACGAAGCCGGCGACGAGGCGCATCAAGACAGTCCTTTCTGGCGCCGTAGAAACCACTCGGTGCTAAGGAAGAGCAGAATGGCGGCAAACAGGAATGGGGTATCACGCAAATCTCTTTCACGGGTCGATGTGGCCGTCTGATCGACCGGCCTGATCATATCCGGCAGCCGTCCCGCCTCCGACAAGTGCAGATATGCGCCGCCCGTGGATTCAGAGAGCCTTTCAAGGTCCTCCGCGTGTAGACCTGCATTCGTGAACTCGGTGGCCGACGGGGCCACGGTAAACCCGGTCTGATCGCGAAGCAACGCTTCCTCCTCGGATCGTATGGATACTTCGACCGTGTGCACACCGCCCAGTTCGGGCCGGTATTCGGCGCGGTACAGTCCTTCGTTCCCGAGGGACCATTCGAGTTGAACGGCCTTCGACTGGCCTGTAGGCCCGGTTACGTGTGCCCATACGGTCGCGCCGTCAACCGGTTCGTAGTTCCGGTCGAACAGACGGCTTTCGATGGCGACCGTCTCATGTCCGCCGTAGTTCGCCTTGTCCGTAGTGACGGCAACCCGTCCCGGTGCATACAGGGCGGCCCAGCGGACCATCTGCCGCCAGAATCGTTCGTGTGACTGATCATCCGACGGCAGATGCATCTGCCAGCGCCACGTGCTGAAGCCGGTAAAGGCCATCGAGCGCCCCCTTCCATAACGCTGCACGGCCAGGAGCACATTGGACCCTTCCAGCACGTCGACAGTGGGGTCGACCGCCAGCACCGCCGCACCGGGTTTGACGCCACCGATACGGTTGTAACCGATCAATTCCGGCAGTCGATCCCAGTTTGCCTGGTTTTCCTCGGGATTCGACCCGAAACGAAGCAGGGGATGATGTATGCCTTCCTCGGCCGGAGCCAGTCGAAAGGCATGGTCGACAATACCCATGGCCCAGTTGTCGCCGGTGAGTTGAACAGGCAGCATGTCCTCAACCGGCGTACCCGCGTAACCGCCCTCCCGAAAGGAGTTCAGGCCGCCGATCATAAGGAATCCACCGCCGCGCTCGCCTACAAAGGCCTCGGTTAGCTGAAGTTGTTCGGGCGTAAACCAGGATGCCTCTATATCGCCGAAAACGATGGCATCGTATGTGAACAACTCCTCCCTGCTTCGGGGATATCCACCGGTCAGCTCCTCCTTCGGATCCCGGATTCCCTGCCGGTAGATCCTCCCGTCGGGCGAAATCCTGACTATCGAGATCATGTCGATCCGCGGGTCTTCGTCCAGCGCCCGCCGGATGAACTTGAACTCCCTGCGAGGATATCCTTCCACGTACAGAACCCGTCCCGTTCTCGACCGGTTGTCCAGCAGGAAGGGCCGCGCATTGTTCTCCGCGATCGTCTCAGAGTTTTGCGGGGCGACTTCGGCCGTGTACTCGAGTATGCCCGGCGATTCGGGCGAGAGAAACAAACGGACGCGCTGAATGTCCCCGTCCCGGTTAAGCCGTACAGGCACCGTCTGGACGACGCGTCCCCCTTCCTTGATGTTCAGGTCGATCGATCTGCCCGCGTAACCGAAACTTCGCAGGGTAACGAAAAGGTCGGTGATCGTTCCCTCCGTCACCTTGTCGGACGCGGCCACCTTGAGTATCTCGATATCCTGCGCGATTTGCTCCTCGCCTACCCCCACGGTATAGACCGGCATGTTCTGCGATTCGAGGTATGCCGTCGCATTCGCCAGCTTGTCCGTTCCCGCGTTCATGTTGTCCGCGCCGTCCGTCACGAGTACGATGGCGGCCACGGGCAGATCCCTGAATTCGCCGGCGGCCTGACTCAGGGCGCCCGCAATATCCGTAGCGCTTCCGGATGCGTCGAGTTTTGCGATATCGGCAGCCCGGTCCGTACGTTCCGCGAAACGGTAAGTCCTTACCCTGAACCTGCTGCCCAGGCCTTCCAGCAGTCCGTCATCCAGGAACCGGCGTTTAACCGCTTCCGCGCGGGACAGGTCCCGGTCGCCGTCCTGAATGCCCATGCTCTTCGAATCGTCGAACATCAGCAAAAGGAACCCCTGCCGGGCCGTGACCTCGGACGTTACGACGACGGGCTCCAGGAGACAGAATACGACCAGCAGCAAGGGCAGGATTTTCAGCGCGGTAAACACGGCCTTCATTCCCGGGGAGATCGCCACGGGCATACGGCGGTAAAACAGGATCACGAGCCCTGCCACGACCACGGTAAGAAGGACGATGGTCCAGTAAGGGGAAGGAGATCTGAAAGCCAGGTGTTCAGACGCTCCGATCAGACCGAGCGTTCGTAGAAAAGAATCCATCACGACGGATACCAGGTGGGGTTTCCATATAACCGGTAAGTGGCGGGCCATCCGGTTTGACAGTCCCGGAAAAGACCTCGACCGGACGGTTCCGGTACCAGGCCAGTCATCCGTTATTGAAACGCTAAAAGTACGGTACTGTCAATACAAATAAGGCCGCGGGCCGGCCTGGTCCGGGACGTTCGGCAGGCAGAAAAACAGCATTTATCCGTACCTTGACCCTGGCGGAAACAGTGGTATCCGGATCATGGTAAACTACGCTGAAAGGTCTTGACAGAACCACCTGGCTTACCTAAGTTTCCCGAACCGCCTTTCGGGATAGAAACGAGTCCGGCGACGTGTTTTGAAACCCCGTAACTCCCATGACGAAAGGAATCGCGATGAAACGGATCATACCGATCATTGCTGCGTGCTTCGTGCTGACGGTCCTGGTTGACGCGAGCGTAGACGCCCAGCGCGCGCCTAAGAACGTCCAGGTCTTGACGGATCTTTCTACCCGGGAGATTCGCGACTTTATGAAGACGGTGAGCAGCGGCATCGGAGAGAAGTGTGTCTACTGTCACAATCTGAAAGACTATCCCAGCGACGAAAAGGAAACGAAGCTGATCGGCCGGGAGTTCATCAAACTCGTTGTACAGATCAACGAGCAGGTGGAGGCCATCAACACGAACGTCATGAGCAAGGAAAACCTGCAGCCCGTTACCTGTTACACCTGTCACGCCGGTGAACTCGCGATCATATCCGAAGACTAGCAGGCGGACAAAGAACTATGACAAGATACGCGGCGATTTCTGTGCTTCTGTCTCTCTTTCTGGCGCCCGTCGCCTCCGCCCTCCCACCTGAAATCGCCTTCGAAGGCACGCTCCGTTTTAACGTGAGCTTTACCGGCGGCGATATGAAGGACCGGGCCCAGGTGGCCATGATGGTCCCGGAATCCTACAGACTCTACATCAAGGGCGACCAGACGAAGGTCCACATGCGGGGCGGCATGATCGGGATGATGATGGGCGAGGTCGTGCTTGACGGGTCGACGGGCAAAGGATACGTCATCAGTCACATGAATGACACCGCCTACGAGATCTCCGCGGACGCGAATCTGAAAGAAGGGTCGGCACCGGTCATCATAGACGAAAATGAAACGATCGTCATTGCCGGTTACGAATGCAAAAAGTATAAGATCATCAGAAACAATCCCTCAGGAGCGATGATACAGTACATGTGGGTCACCGACGCGATTCAAATGGACCTGTCCACGACATTCGGCGGTGCGATCAGGGATAGCATGCCCTTCTGGACCGAGGGACTATCCGGTTTTCCCCTGAAAGTCACCACGTCGTTCCCCGGCACGCCCATGACCATGACCTTGACGGTAACCGAAGTGAATCTACAGGACGTCGATCCATCCATATTCGCCGTCCCGGCTGGATACGCCATCGAATCCCTCGATACGCGACGGCTCTTCGGCAGATGATACGAACCATCCTGCAAAGCCGGTCATCCGGGTCACGGGCTGGAACCACGCCCTGTCCGATTCCACGGGCATTCCATTGAACAGGGGAGCGGCCCGGCATCCGGAGTGGCTATGAAAATCGCGACCGTCGAACAGTTCTTTCCCCTTCATCGTACCAGGCTTGTAAAGATCACCACGGACACCGGTCTTTCCGGTTGGGGGGAAACCACCCTCGAAGGAAAGCCCGAAAGCGTGGAAAGCGCGGTCAGGGAACTCGCGGACTACCTGGTCGGCAAGGACCCCCTGCGTATCGAGCATCACTGGCAGCACATGTACCGGTCGGCGTTCTTCCGGAGCGGCACCATCCTCATGACCGCCATTTCCGGCGTGGACCAGGCGCTGTGGGACATCGCCGGGAAACACTACGGCGTTCCCGTCTACAAGCTCCTCGGAGGCGCGGTGCGCGACCGCATCCGCGTCTACGCCCACTGGGGTATCGGCGGACTTACCGATGAAAGCCAGTCCGCCGCCAGGGAGCGGCTGGACATGTTGCAGAAGAGCGGATACACCGCCTTCAAGTCCGGACCCGGCGGCAAGTGGCGGGGCCATGAACCGCCGGCCGTCATCGATGAGTTCGTCGAATGCGCGTTTCTCATGCGGGAGTGGGTGGGACCGGAGGTGGAACTGGCTTTCGATTTCCACGGAAAGATGACCCCGGCCCTGGCCATCGAGATATGCCACGAGATCAAGGACATGCGGCCCATGTTCGTGGAGGAGCCGGTACCCCAGGAAAACATCGACGCCCTGAAGCTCGTATCGGACCACGTCACCTTCCCCATCGCTACGGGTGAGCGGCTGCTGAGCCGGTGGGAGTTCCGCGAGGTCTTCGAAAAACAGGCCGCGGCCTACATTCAGCCGGATGGTTCGCATGCCGGCGGCATCACGGAACTGAAGAACATCGCCAACATGGCCGAGGTATACTACATCCACGTCCTCCCCCACTGCGCCATTGGTCCCGTGGCCTTCACTTCCTGCATGCACGTAGACGCCGTGATTCCCAACTTTCTTGCGCAGGAACAAGTCGACCAGGCGCTGGGCGCGGGAATACTTACGGAGAGCTGGCAGGTCGTCGACGGACATATCGAACTGCCCGACAGACCGGGACTGGGTATTGAAATAGACGAAGCGGAAGTGTCCAGACGGGTAAGTTACCGGGAAGAGCTGGGCGGCGAGCACTACCACGACGCGGATGGCAGTGTCGCAGACTGGTAGCAGTCCGATACCGACCTGAAAAACAGCAAAGGAAACCGGCATGTTCAGATCCTCAATCGCAGCACTGTTCAGTCTGTCCATCCTCGCGGCGCTGGCAAGTTGTTCGAGTCCCGCGGAAACGGCTTCGCTGGTCGTCCGGGACGCCCGCGTGTGGACCGGACAGCCATCCAGTCCATGGGCAGAGGCCCTGGCCGTTTCAGGAGACAGCATCCTGGCGGTCGGTAGTAACGAGGAAATCGACGGGATGGTCACCGAACAGACGAAGGTCATCGAAGGCGGCGGACGTCTCGTTACGCCTGGATTCATCGACGCCCACGTGCATTTCATTTCGGGCGGTTTCAACCTGTCGTCCGTTCAGCTTCGGGACGCTCCGACACCGCAGGTGTTCATCGATCGCATCGCCGAATTCGCCGAGGACCTGGAACCGGGCGTCTGGATCACCGGGGGTGACTGGGATCACGAGCAGTGGGGCGGAGAACTCCCCCGCCGTGACTGGATCGATTCGGTCACGACGGACAACCCGGTCTGGGTCAACCGGCTCGACGGGCACATGTCCCTGGCCAATACGGCCGCGATCGAGGCCGCCGAGGTGACGCGGGAGACAGAGGAAATCGACGGCGGTACCATCGAAAGATATGAGGACGGCGAACCGGCCGGCATCTTCAAGGACAACGCCATGTACCTCGTCGACCAGGTCGTTCCCAACCAGCCGGAGGAGATGAAGGACCGCGCGCTGGACGCGGCCATGGATTACGTGGCGGCCCAGGGCGTCACGTCGGTCCACAATATGGGCTCCTGGGACGACGTGGCCGTCTTCGAACGGGCCCGCTCCGAAGGTCGGTTGAAGACACGCCTGTACGCCGCCATTCCTCTCTATGACTGGGAAAGTCTCGAAGACCGGATCACCTCGGGCGGCCGCGGAGACGAGTGGGTTCGCCTGGGCGGTCTCAAGGGCTTCGTGGACGGCTCCCTTGGATCCCACACGGCCGCCTTTATGGATCCCTTTACCGACGCGCCGGACGATACGGGACTGCTCATTACTACAGAAGAAAACCTGTACACGTGGACCTCCGGCGCCGACAAGGCCGGCCTCCACGTGATGGTCCATGCCATCGGCGACCGGGCCATCGACCTTCAACTGGACATCTTCGATCGCGTGGCGGCGGAGAACGGACCCCGGGACCGTCGTTTCCGCATCGAACACGCCCAGCACATCGCTCCCGCCGATATGCCCAGGTTCGGCGCCCTGGACATCATACCCAGCATGCAGCCCTACCATGCCATCGACGATGGCCGGTGGGCCGAGAAGGTCATCGGTCCCGAACGCATCAAGACGACATACGCCTTCCGGTCCCTGCTCGACACCGGCGCCCGGCTGGCCCTGGGCAGCGACTGGTCGGTAGCGCCCGCGACGCCCATTGAGGGCATCTACGCGGCGGTAACGCGCCGCACGCTGGACGACATGAACCCCGATGGATGGGTCCCGGAGCAGAAGATCACCGTGGAGGAAGCCCTGCGCGGATACACGCTCGACGCCGCGTACGCCTCCTACGAGGAGGACATCAAGGGATCGCTGGAGCCCGGTAAGCTCGCGGACTTCGTGATTCTGGACCGTGACCTGACCACCATGCCGCCCGAGGAGATCCGGGATGCGATGGTCGACCTGACCGTGGTCGGCGGTACAGTCGTCTATGAGCGTTGACAGTCACAGTGAAGGCGGGAAGTGGTCGATCGTTTCGCCAGAAGCCGAGTGGCGGCTCTCCAGCGACCAGGTCCACCTCTGGCGGGCGTCCCTCGATCTGCCGCCGGAGCGGACCCGCGCTCTGGAGCGATATCTATCCCCGGACGAGCGCGCCCGGGCGAAGCGATTCGTCGTGCATGGCGTGCGGGACCGATTCATCACCGCACGGGCCGTACTGCGTAACCTCCTGTCGCGATACGTGTCCGAACCTCCGTCCAGTCTGCGATTCCGCTACGCCGAGCACGGTAAACCCGATCTCGCCCATCCCGCAACGTCCATCCGGTTCAATGTTACCCATTCCCACGGCCTGGCCGTCTACGCCCTGACTTCAAACCGATCGGTCGGGGTCGACGTGGAATACCTGCACCGCCGCTCGATCGTGGACCGGATGAAGATCGCCCACCGCTTGTTTTCCTCATCGGAATACGCGGCGCTGGAAGTGTTGCCCCGGGGCAGGCGCGATCACGCTTTTCTCGCATGCTGGACGCGGAAGGAAGCCTTCATAAAAGCCATTGGGCAGGGCCTTTCCTTCCCCCTCGACCAGTTTGACGTCACCGTAGATCCCAATGACCCCGCCGAACTGCTGGCCACCCGCTGGGACGCGTCCGACACGGATCGCTGGTCCATGGCTTCGATCGATCCCAGTCCGGACTACATCGGGGCACTGGCCGTGGAGGGGAAAGACCTCCGCCTCACATGCTGGCAATGGGACCACGATCGATTCGAATGAACAAGGAGCAACCATGTCCGACAAGTTCTGCCCCCTGAACCTGACGCCCGGGGAACTCATCGAGTACACGCCGGACTGGGACGGCGAACGTTTTGCTGACGGACGTCCGAAAGTACCGGACCCGATCATCGAGCGGATGAAGAACGTATCCATCACCCAGGCCTGGGGCGTGGTGCGAGGCGCGGGCTACGAACACCAGTACGAGGGCGGCTGGCAACACACTCATCCCGGAAAGACACTCGTGGGACGGGCGGTAACGGCGATGTACATGCCCCGTCGTCCGGCCATGCGCACGGTGATGGAGGCAAAGGGAGCCGCTCACGGCTGCATCGGCGACCAGATCTCCTGGCCCATCGACATGCTGGTTCCGGGCGACGTATACGTGGCGGACACGTACGGCAAGGTCGACGAGGGACCCATCATCGGCGACAACCTGGCGATGGCGATCTACGCGAATTCCGGCAACGGGGTGGTATTCGACGGTTCGGTGCGCGACCTGGAAGGCATCGAAGAGATGCCGGACTTCCCCTGCTTCGTCCGGGGCTGGCACCCCTCCTTCGCCTCGCCCACGATCATGCTCCTCGGCGTCAACACCGCGGTGCGCATCGGGCAGGCCACCGTCATGCCCGGCGACGTGGTCCTGGGCAAGCGGGAAGGGGTCGTCTTCATTCCGCCCCACCTCGCGGAGACCGTCGTGAAGACGTCCGAACTGGTCCAGCTGAGGGATATGTTCGGCAAGCAGCGGCTACGGGAAGGCAGGTACACACCAGGACAGATCGACGACCGGTGGACGGACGAGATGGAAGCGGATTTCTCCGAGTGGCTGGAGGACCGAATGGAAGAACTACCGGTCCCGAAGGAGGCGATCCAGGAAATGCTGAAGGAGAGGACGTGGTGAGGGATCGATAACTCAGTACATAGAATGTTTCAAGTTTTTTCGAGATTAAAAGCCGTCACGACAGGACGTCCAGTTGGCGGTCGTAAGGTTCGCAATGTAGGACCCTTCACTACAGGATGGACCTGTGTAGCTGTTTACCCAATAGCTCAAATACCGTGCGTCCGCAAACGTAACAATATGATCATCCAACGGTTTTGGGCCGATCATAAAACCCAATCTTGTGAAATCATTTCCTTTAATTCAAGACCTGCCTGAAGAACGTGAGTTCCATCAGGGGCCTGCCCAATTTTAAATACAGACTCCCAATAATCCTGGTTGTGTTTGGTTCCAAAAACAGACGAACTAAGTTCGGTGTCTGTCCAACATGTCAGCTCAGAAAGGCTTCTGAGGAATCTTTCGATGTTTCCCCATAACAAATCCGGAAACTCCTCTAGAAACAGACGTTCGCGTTCTACGTTTCTTCCATTTACAGCATTGTAATTCTCGATCACCAATCGCACCCATCTCAATACATTAACTGCAACTTCATCACGTGAAATCCTCCAAGCGCGTAGATGTTCTGAGGGGAACTTATCACCGTTCTGAATTCTACTTTCGATCCTCCTACCACCAATATCAAAATCCCAATGCCCTACAAAGAAAGTCTTGGCAAAAATATTCATCAATGACATCATTTGCCGACGTTCTAGCCCTCTTTCATTGCCTTGGTCTATGGGATTACTTAAAGCTTTTTGATATAGCAATTGAAAAAACGCCCTATCGACAGTTGAATACGCCATAGGACGGTCATTTCCCTTGCCGGACCACTCAACGAATTCTAGCAGACAGTTTTCGCCATCACGTGCTATTGCGTTTCTTTGAGCGTCTATGATGAACCGCTCCATTTGGCGCCGTTCGCCCCTAAAGTGTTGAACGAGGTCTAGCTCACTGAATGAGAAGTTATCTTCATGTAGATTGCGCATCTTCTGGAACTGCTTTAGCCGGTCTGCATAAAGCGTACTGCCAAGATGGCGCATAACTGCTTTGTCGAACGCAACCTGTCGTAGTGAGCTTCCTGCGTTTGTATTGGCTTGAACTAACACATTAATTTTGGGATTTATAAAGATCCTTATAGGAAGTTCAGTTGCACCCAAGAGCACCTGGGCCGCCGCCTTATGTTGGCCATCAAATAACTTTAAAAATCCTGTACTATCTTCATTGGATGTCCACCATGCAAGGCCAACGTGTAATTGAGGTCTTTTTTTTTGAAACTCTTCAATTAGCCCTCGAATGTTGGATCCGATAGACCGTGGGTTTATCATATCATCGTGATGTATGTATTGTAAGGGAACAACGGCAAAGAAATAGAGCGATTCGCTTAGTTTGTCCTGATACAGTGGACTTGAATGAACTGTATTGTCTCCGACATTGGGGAATGAGTACTCCACACTAGAATCATATATTTTAAGACGCAGTTCTTCTTTGGCCCCACCATAATTTTGAAGCACATCTCCAAAATTTGCTCCTCGGTCTCCACGTTCCTTTGCATTCTTTTCCAACGAGTGCAACTCCGAGATACACCGTGCAACTCGAAGGTCTGACGCTCCTTTCTCTCGATTGCAAGAAGAGTGGGTCAGAGCCAAATTGATTTCGGTGTCTTTGCCTCCAACTGCTAGCGGTTCAATATGGTCGAATTCCAAGGAGCCATCATGTAATTGTAGGTCGATAGATTCTCGACAAATAAAGCATACATGAGACTGGACAGTGTGAAGTCTTTCGCGGAGTGCGTTCGTTTCTTCAGGTGTTAGACGATCAATATAACGAGAATAAGCCATCTACGACTTCCTCCTATATAGAAAAAAATACCAATCAGTTCTCCCGGTTCAATCCTGTCATTCTTGACCGAACCGTATTTGCTAAATTGTTCACACTAGTGTTTCCAATGTGCAGATAAAAAGTACAACAATCTAAATCGGTCAAGTTAGGGGATTTCAAAGACCCGGACTGTTAAGTGCACTTTTTGATCTAGTGAAGGACGATTCCCAAGTATTCATTCTACATTCTAGGACATTCTAGTGTAAATCAACCTTGCATTTCAATACACTTGGAGATTTACCTCTTATCCCAGTTTTCAGATTTAACTTTAATAACAGCT
The DNA here is from genome assembly GCA_965262815.1 of bacterium. Lineage (GTDB taxonomy): Bacteria > JAAXHH01 > JAAXHH01 > JAAXHH01 > JAAXHH01 > JAAXHH01. The sequence continues at coordinate 3,290,418 of OZ253560.1, forward strand.
TAGTCACAAATGTTCACAACCTGAGCGTCAACTCCTTCAGCAAACATATCACGCATATAAGGATGGCAGGTGAAGACCAATACCTGGTTTACTACCGATAGCTCAGCGAATGCTTGAGCGGCCATGCGGGCTCGATCTGGATCGAAATTAACCAGTGCTTCGTCAACGACCACAGGCAACGAGCCAGAATGTTCCCCAAACTCCCGAATCAATCCAAACCGCAATGCAAGGTATAACTGTTCGCGGGTGCCTCGGCTCAATTCGTGAGGTTGCCTGCTGACACCATTGGCATCTGATACTGTAATAGTTTGCTCGCCGATGGGAGCATAAAGACGCTGGTAACGTTGTCCGGTAATATTGATAAAAAACTCTTGAGCGTGTTGAATGACTTTAGGCTGGCGCTCCTTCTCGAATCTCTGTTGAGTCTTGTCTAGCAGTACTTCCGCGATAGTGAAACATGACCACCGGCGAGCATGTACCCGCAGTTGCTCAACGAGGGCATGTTTACGGATGCGGAGAGTTGACGATTCCTCTTCGTCAACAAGTTGAGCCAACTCAGAATAGATACCACCTCGTTCTTCCCGTAACTTGTTGCGCAGTGCATCAACCTCCTCCAGATCATTCTTTAACGTAGTGATTTGATCCTTCAATTGCTGAGGATCAGTGTCAATAAACGATTTTCGATAGGCCGAAAACCTTTCTCCGGGTCCACTTAGCCGCTCCAAACGACGCTGAAGTTCGCTTTTAGTTCGCTCCAATTCTTGCCTTTCCTCGTAGAGGCGCGAGCGACGTCGAAACTCCTCAACGTCATCAACACCCCCCGCAGATAGTAAGTCGGTACGTTCCTGCTCGACTAGCTTTAGTCGCTCCTCCAGCTTTTTAAAAAGTGGTCTACTTTCTTCCACCTGCTCTTTAGCCTGCCGGCGTGAGGAGAATGACCCTTGGGCTTCTTCCAATCTTAGTATGAGTTCATCAGCGACGGACGCTAACTTTTTCATATCGTCGGGATCTACTGGTAGTGAATGGCGTAGTGCCATTGGCGCCACTTGCTCTTGAAACTCTAGGATATCATTCTCTATTGCTGCCACCCTGTCAGCCATCCTTTGGACTTCTGACAAAGAACTGCGCGCTGTATCTACGCGAGCCAGAAAAGTGGTCATTGTGTTCGGCGTCAATGTCTCATCCAGTCCCTTCTTCCGAAGCCATTGACACCACTGTCGATTCAATTTTTTTACGCGTACTTCCACCGATTCGTTGTCTGAATTAGCTTCTTCCGAGCGTTGTGCCTGTAACCTTTCCTTGCGGGATGCGTCCTCTAATCGTGTATTAGCGTCGTTCCAGCGTTCCGATTCAGATTGATGAGCTTCGAGACCTACTTGCTTCAAGTCCAGCATGGCGGCATCGGGCTGTCTCTCAGGATTCAGGGTTGCCGATGATTCCATTAGCGACTTGTGAGCCGTTTCCACCGCCTTGTTTGCGTCGTCGACCTGCTGTTGTAGTGCGGTAGACATCAGCGTTGAAGCATTGGAATGTTTCGGCCTTCCCATATACCTTAGCGAGGCAGCTACACCTAATAAAAATAGGCCGACAACAATACCCATTAGGAAAGCGTCTTCGCTGAGGATATACCCGGCAGTTACAAAGGCCACACCAGCCAGAACAAAAAAGACAGCGAGAAACTTATCCTTTTGATGGTTAAACGCTGGCTGTATCTCTCTATCCAAAGTCAAAGCTGTGATTTGTCCGCCCAGATTATCGCGGTTCTGAAGTTGTCTCTCGTATTCTTCTAGCCGCCCTCGGGTAGTACGAATCGTGTTCTGGAGTATTGAAATTCCGTCCTCATCCAGCTGTGGTGGCTCGGTCGGTAGCAGTTCTTTCGCCTCCTGCGTTTCCACTTGGAGATCCCGCAGAGTCTGAAGTTTCTCATCCAATTGAGACTTTGCTTGTCGGGCACATTCGCTGGCTTCCTCGATCTGACTATTCCACGTATTGATTTGATCGCGGACTACTAGGGATGTGTCAAAAGTCTTGAGAGCTTCTTCGTCCCAATTGTGTCCTAAATAGGACAAATCTTCGGAGAACTTAACCTTCAGGCTTTGAAGTTCTGTTTGGCGTTCAGGAAGATCTCGCACGGAGTTGTCAAAACTGCTACGAGCTCGACGGATATCGTCGACTTGCTGCAAATCACTTAGTAAATCTTCATATTTAATCATGGCAGTTGCAGCTTCGTTCACTTGACGAAGTCGTTCTGCAGCCTCGTCTCGGGACTCACTGGCCTGACGTATTTGCTCATCCAGAGTTTCCAGCCGAGATAAAGCATTGACTGGAAATCCTTCATATTTGGGCACTACCTGTAACCTTTTTACACAGTCGGACAGCACCACCCAGTCATCCCAGCCGGTTTGCAGAAGATCAATCTCGTTAAGTTGGGCGTTCAAGTCGGTAAATTGGGTATCGGCTTCCTTCAATTCCTCATCGATTTCCGATTTGCGATCGATAAGGGATCCGTATCGTCCGGCTTTCTCTTCGATGTTTCGCAGCTGTGTATCAATAGCTTTTAACTGGCTAAGCAGCTTAGGGATTTTCTGATTGTTGCCTCGGCTCAGGTATATTTGTGACTTCTGTTCACTAAGTGTCTTCCTAAGATCTGGCAACCTCGGTGCTCCTTGTCCAGCGCTGTAAATCATTCCACTGGAATCTTCCAGAGATGAGGCAGCCTGTAGTTCGTCAAGGCTGAATGCAAATACATTCCTGAATAGGTCGGGGGTGGCGTTGCCAGTAAGCCGTCGCAGAATGGCTTCAGGATCTGCGGCATTTCCATCTTGTGCGGCGACGTCCAGTCCACCTCGTGCACCTGCATAACGAACCACGTTGTAGACGATGTCATCGCTGTCTACTACAGTAATTGTCCCCCCCTGCCTTCCCCCTGCTTGTGGTGGGTAGAAGCTGTTAAACCGAGTGGGAAAACCGAACAGAATAGACCTGATGAAGGCGAGGAGTGTGCTTTTGCCTGCCTCATTGGGGCCGTAGAAAACAGTTGTCGCACCCGAAATTGGGCCGATGGTACGCTGACAGAAATGGCCGAAACCGTCTAGATATAGTTTTTGTAGTCTCAACCTTCGTCCTCTTCATCAACAAGTTCAGTCAAACAGAGGTCCTCGGAAGCAGCCACCAATCCCCGGAGTTCATCGTCTGCTGGCAGGTCGTTCTTAAGAAACGGCGCAGCTTTAGAATTAACGTACAAAGTCTGTAGCAACCCCTGCAATTCATACATGGCATCAGCGTCTTCTACCAAGTCACCACTTAGCCGGACTAAATCACCAGCGAAGTCGTCACGTTGCGCCACACTCTGACGGTCCAACGGCGATCCGGTGTCAGATAAAATCCGTTCGCACCAAATCCAAGGAATGTAGTTGGCATACTGTTCATTTATCCATTCCATAAGGTCGTTCGTAGTCCCAGGTTTACGCAAGTTTCCGTGCAACGGTCCACGCCCTGTCAACACTAGCCGGTATACCACGTTGCGGCGATCCGCACCTTCAACACATTCCTCGGTAGTTTGCTCTATGGCGTTCAGCAAATCTTGGTCAGTGTTTAGTTTGGCAATATCAAGAGACAGAGTTTCCCAACGCACCACGTCCACCTCACGGAATTCTAACCGCAATAAGCCAAAGTCGCCCACCTCTCCTAGGTAGACTCCGCGCTTACCTGGCTCCTTGGAATGTCGGCCCTGAGGATTTCCAGGATAGACTATTGCCGGATGTTCCTCACGCATGATCTGACGTGTATGGACGTGTCCCAATGCCCAATAATCGATGTCTGTGCTGACCAAATCGTCAATGGAACAAGGAGCATAGTTGTCGTGGCCCGTGTTGACTCCTACATTGGCATGCATTAAACCAATGTTGAAACCCTCCGTACCCGTATTCCTAACCAGACCGTCTTGAAAACGTAACGATAGGTTGTCTTGAACAGCCTGTCTCGGATAACTAATACCGTAGACAATAGCCCGCTTCGGCTCGTCAGGAAATACCGGTACACCTGACTCTTCTGATGCAAAACGTACACAACCCGGCGGCAGGGATATCCGTGCCTCCCATCCATCGAGTGGATCATGGTTGCCGTGGCAGATAAAAGTTCGTACGCCCGAAGCATCCAACCGATGAAGACCTTCCACGAACTTTAGTTGAGCTCGAAGACTGCGATCAGCCCCATCGTAGATGTCTCCAGCCACAAGTAGTGCGTCAACCTGTTCTCTTAAGCATAGTTCGATTATGTTTCCATAGGCTTCAAATGTCGCTTGCCGCAGCGTATTTACGACATATTCCGGCATTTCGCTAGCGATTCCGTGAAACGGACTGTCAAGATGCAGATCGGCTGCATGTACAAACTTTATGCGGGACATATTCGCCTCATATTTAAAGAATCGCGTCAGTCGATCCTGGCCATATCAGTCATCCGGTTATTGTGGCAAATAATGAACGAAAAAGCTTCTGTTGCATACATCCAATGTAGACTGGTAGTAACTGTTCTAAATTCCACTGCCCAAAACTACATAATTACGGAAAAACCAAGTCTCGGCTCGATTTACACCATTTTCGTTCTAATTATGCATCCATTCCGCAACGATCCTGGCCAGTTCCTCCATGACGGGTTCGTCGGTATTCCGCCGCTTGAGCACCTTGAATCCGTGATCGGCCGTATCCACTACGTGCAGGGTCGCGTTTTCCAGATCGTCTATGACCGGCTGCAGCAATTCCAGATCCGCCATCTTGTCCCGCTGCCCCGACAGAAACAGCATGGGCATTTCCACGTCCTTCAGATGCTCGGCGCGTTCCGTACTCGGTTTGCCTGAATGCAGCGGAAAGGCGAAGAACACGATGCCTTTAAGTCCGGCAATGGATTCCCGGGCGCAGGCCATCGATACCATCCTTCCGCTCATGGAGTGTCCGCCAGCGAACACCGCAAGCCCGTCTGCCCCCCGCATCGCCGTCTCGATGGCCGCGCGTACCGTGGCCAGCCTGACTTTCTCGCCATCCATGCCCCCGCCCTTCTCAGAATAGGGATAGTTGAACCTGAAAGTGGCAATCTTGGCATCGTTCAATGCGTCACTCAGCTCCTGCATGAATCGATGACGCATATCGGTACCCGCGCCGTGACCGAGGACCAGTAGCGCCCGCGCGTCGCTCGGCACAGCCAATATGGCCGACACCTCGCCTTTTTCTACAGTCGCCGTGAACTTCAATTCTCTCGTTGCAGCAGACATCAATTCCTCCACTTTATCGATCTTACCTTTCGTGCCATTCGTAAGGATTTCCAATTTTCGCGTGTAGGCTGACCGGTTGTGCAGGGGCTATTTAATCGTAGTGCGCTTGGGATAGTCGTACAACACCTCGTCGCCGCACACATGTCCCACGGCCGACCAGGTGTCTGCCTGGAATCCAAGATGCAGTACACTGCACGTGGGCATGTTGAAGATCTCTCGCGGTCCAAGATGATTCGCAAGATCCGTCAATCCTGGATTGTGCGCGCAGAGCATCACGGAATCCACCGAATCATCCACACCGGCTATAACATGAAGAAGCTCAGTGACGCCCGCGCCGTAGAGGCGTTCGTCCACCACGATGCGTCCAAGAGGGTAACCGATCTCACCAGCGACAGTCCGCGCCGTCTCCAGCGCCCGGACAGCGGAACTCGATACGATCAGGTCCGGCTCGCACCCGCGCCGTTTCAACCTGGCGCCCATCTCCGGCGCGTCTCGTTTACCCCGCTTGTTCAGCGGCCTTTCATGATCGTCGACTGTGGCGTCCTTCCAGCTCGACTTGGCATGCCGTACAATGATCAACTCTTTCATCTCAAGCGCTTCCTTAGGGGAACGGCCCTTCAATTCAGGCAACCGAGCGTCGGTCCGGTTTGGACTGCGCCGACAGGTTGAATGGACGATCGTGTCGAAGACTCGGTACGCGCTTGCGTACGCTGGCGACGTTTTCCATGTCCACCGTAACAACGATGGTGCTTACGCCATCGCCGCCATCGGCGAGGACCTCGCCCCAGGGCGATATGATGAGCGAATGACCGTAGACCGCGCCGCCGCCGGGCACTGCCCCCACGGCGCAAGGCGCGACGACCACGGCGCCGTTCTCGATGGCCCGGGCGCGGTTCAGCACGTGCCAGTGGGCCTGGCCCGTAATCTTCGTGAACGCCGCCGACACCGTGATGATCTCGGCGCCGGCCTGGGCCAGAGACCGGTGAAGGTGGGGAAACCGCAGGTCGTAGCAGGTGGTCATGCCGAGACGCCCCCACGGCGTGTCCGCGACAACGGCCTGATCGCCCGGGGAGACCACCGTGGATTCACGGTACTGTTCGGTATCGGACAGGTCCACGTCGAAGAGGTGGATTTTGTCGTAACGTGCTCGAATCTCGCCCTGGTCGTCCACCAGGAAACCGCGATTAATGAGCCGGTCTTCGAGTCCTTCCACGGCCACGGAACCGATGAGCATCCACACGCCGGCATCGCGGGTGAATTCTCGCAAGGCGCCAAGCACGGGGTGGCTCGCCTCCGGGGCCGCCGGGGGCCTGAACACGCCCTTGTCGCTCCTCAGTCCGCCGCAATACTCGGGCAGGCACACCAACTCGGCGCCTGACGCCACCGCGTCGCCGGCCAGACGGACCGCAGCTCCGATGGCCTCGTTAAAAGTCGCCAGGGCGGGCGTCTGAACGCAACCGATACGTACTTCTCTTTTGAAATTCATTTCGGACTCCTTCTATGTACTCCCTTTGAGTTTTCTAATGCGGAATCCCATGCTGGTGCATGCGCCGGTGGATAGCTTCCTGGGCTTCGATAAAGGGACGCTCCAGATAGGCGAGATGGTCCTCTTCGCCATGATGGTGCGTCGCGGTGCCCGGTTCGTGCCGGGCCGCGGTCCGTCGGATGTACTGCAGGTCGCCGTCGATGAGCGTAAGCATGTACTGGGCGGCTTCCCGGTCGAACATCCACCACTCGCCCCCGCAGGCGATGTAGATCGGCGAAGTGTGGGCGAATATACCCCGTCCCCAGCCGTCGTGATGGGGTACGCTGGTGTAATCTGGACCCGCGCACCGGGCAGCCAGCCAGGTGTGCCCGTCCACGGTTACCCTTGCGTTCAGTTCAAGCCGCCGCGTGCCATTGCGGTCTTCCGTAGAGGCCACTACACGACCGCCCTGGACGATCTCCAGCGTATGTATCGGGAAGATGCTCTCCGACCAGGCTTCGACTTCCACCGTGCCGGCCCCCGACAGTTGCATGGTGTCGCCGACCTGATGTCCATCCACGTTGAGATGGATGATGGGGCCACCGCTGTGGAACGTGCGGCCCTGCGACACGGCCTTGCACCAGTTGTCGTAGTTGAAGTCTTGGTCGGGCATGTAGGCGTAGGTTCGGTAAAGACCGACGGGCACGTCGCTGCTCATCTTGTCCGTCCCGCCCACCAGCGGCAACTTGTATCCGCAATTGAGATAACGGTAATACTCGATATGATTGAATGGCGCGTGGCGCAGCATCTCCACGCCGTCCGCGCGGCCCGTGGCGATCAGCGCTGCGGGTTCGCCGTTCGGGTTCGGGAGATGGGGGATGATGACCGATCCGCCCTGTGCGTGGCACTGGTCCGCCCAGTCGCTCATGGTGATTTCGAGCGTACCGCCCAGTTCGGCTTCTCCCGGACCGTCGCTGCACCAGGGCATTACCGGCTCCTTGAGGCCCCAGAGGATGAGGTGGCCCAGAAAGTGCTGGCGGTTCTCCTGGCCTACATAGACGATGTTGTTGCCGTCCTGCGAGATACTCGGCCGGCCCGTGAAATCCTCCGTGTTCGTGAAGAGATTGCCCCACTGCGAAGGGAGCAGGTTCACGATGTTCAAGTCCTCTCCCTGGGATTCCGTGTGGCTGCCCTGGGTCGAAAGGAAATGCACGTGTGAATCCCCGCTGTACCATCCCTGCGCGTTCATATTCACCCAGCGCTTGAGGCGCAGGTTCAATTCCTGCTGCCCTGGTTCGATCTTCACCCGGGTCCGGAGCGGCTCGTACTCGAAGCCCCGTGCCACGTCCACGATAACCTCGCCACGAGGCAGCCACCCCTGGCATCGGCCGTCGATGTACGCGTAGGTTATCTGACCCAGACGCAGATCCCCGCCGATGTCGATATGCCAGGTATCCAGGTTGGAATTGACCTGGTTGTGGTGGCCGTAGGGCTGGTAGGGTATGCCTTCCGGCGAGCGGAAGTGGACGCGACAGGGAACGGGCCGGCCGGTGTCGTCGTCGAGCACGTTGACGTGTACCCAGTTCCGCCCCCGGTCCAGGAGTTCCACGCGCATTCGCGGAGTCTCGACCACCTTCTTCTGCTCGACGTCTCCCCACCTGACCTCGCCTACTTTATCCTCGCCCTGCTTTACCGTCACCGTCGCGGACGGAATGGCGGCCACCTCGACGTAGGCCGGGCTCGATTTAGGATTCTGGACTTCTCCCCAACCTGCGAAATCGTCGTCGACGAAATCATCCGCCGACGCCTCCGGCAGGGGATGGACATAGGTGGCCGTTCCCCGGTCCACCTTCACGCTCAAATCAAAGGGCTTTTCAGCGTCTTCAGGATCGGTCAGTACGAGGCGCGCTTCGCGCTTCCCCTGGCGAACGAAGGGGTGCTCGTTGACCTGCGAAAGCGTAACGCCGGCGACGATGAATCGCGGACCGCTCGGAATGATCTCCAGCGATTCGATCCTACGGTCGGGATGGGGGTTCCTCCAGGCCCAGAGGAAGTATCCCTTGGAATAGTCTCCCGTAACTTCCGTCTGACGCCGGCCCATGTTGGACCAATGCCCCTGGTAACGCTGCATCTTTACTTGACCGTGGTCCGGGAGCGCAACAAAGGGCTTGCCGCCCAGTGAAATATGGGCGATTTCGAACCGTTCGCGGATGGGGACGCGGATCTCACCCCCTCCCTCCATGCGGAATACGTAGTCCGCGACGGGGATCCCCAGCGGCCCGCCTTTCATCAAGTCGGATACCAGCAGACGGTGAGCCATAATCACGCCGGTGGCAGTCTGATGAATGGGTATGGTTACGCCTGCCGAAGCTTCGTCCAGCGCGATGAAGCACTTCGAAGAATCGTCGTTTACCTGGAATGGCAGACCGCGAAAGAGCTGGTCGCCCAGCGGGGCGTTGGTCTTTTCGTTCAGTACTTCAAGACCCGCATTGCACAGCGTTGACAAATCAAGGGGTAGATAGTCTGCCATGGGAGGTCTCTTTCTATTCAGGGAAGGCTGATGTATGGCGTAGAAGAGGGGGTTTACTACAAATTGTGGGTTGGAGAGGCTGTATGTCAAGGTGATGAATGGCAGTAGTGCTGATGTAACACCACAAGTGGCATCCGGCAGATCATATTTTGGGTATCCCAGCGGGGTCTGTCACGGATTTTGTGTAACTGACTGTTTCATGTGATGGGCACTCTGTCTTCGTACATGATGACGAACTGGTTGATGGCGGCCGTCCAGTGGACAATGGGCCGGGTCCACCTTCGGGACAGATTGAGCAGGGCCAGGTAGAGCAGTTTCCTGGTCGCCTCGTCTGTGGGGAAAGCGCCTTTGGTCTTGATGATCTTGCGCAGTCCCCGGTTCATGGATTCGATGGCATTGGTGGTATAGATGACCTTCCTGATTTCCTGTGGGAAGGCGAAGAACGGGGTCAGATGGTCCCAATGTCTGCGCCATAGCCGGCTGATCGTGGGATATTGCTTATCCCAGTGTTCTGCGAAGCGATCCAGCGCGGCCTCGGCCTGCTCCAAGGTAGCGGCTTGGTATATCGCCCGGAGATCCTTGGCCACCTGCTTACGGTGTTTCCAGGAGACGTAGGTCAGGCTGTTACGCACCATGTGTACGATGCAGAGTTGCACCTGGGTCCTGGGATACACCGTCTCTATGGCCTGCGGAAAGCCAGAGAGCCCGTCGCAGCAGGCGATGAAGATATCGGCAACGCCCCGGTTCTTCAGTTCGGTCAGTACGTGGAGCCAGAACTTTGCCCCTTCGTTCTGCTCGATCCAGAGGCCCAGGAGTTCCTTGTCGCCGTGGAGGTTAACGCCCAGGGCCAGGTAGACCGCCTTGTTCCGTACGCTGCCGCTATCACGCACCTTGACGAACAAGGCATCCAGGAACAGGATAGGATAGACCGGGTCCAGAGGCCGCGACTGCCAGGCCAGGACCTCGTCGGTTACGGTGTCGGTGATCCGCGAGACCAGTTCGGGCGAGATGGCCACTCCGTAGAGATCTTCGATATGGCCCTGGATATCGCGGGTGCTCATGCCCCTTGCGTACATGGAGATGATCTTGTCGTCGAAATCCGGCCAACGGGTCTGATACTTACGGATCAGCTTGGGATCGAAGGAGCCCTCGCGGTCCCGGGGGATCTCTACCGGCAGATCGCCCTTGTCGTCCTTGAGCGTCTTGGTGGTCTTGCCGTTGCGACTGTTGCCGCGGTTCCTGCCATCGGGGGCATGCTTCTCGTAGCCGAGATGATCGGTGAGCTCGGTTTCCAGGATCCGTTCGGCCATGCGCTTCTTCATGCGCTTGAGCAGGCCGTCTTCGCCGAAGAGGTCCTCGGCGTCCACCCCGTCTTCCATGAGCTCATCCAAAAGACGGTCGATCTTACTTGAGGGTTTTCTTTCTCTGGCCATAGCACTTCCTCCTTGTGAGCAAGATACAAGCTATTGCCAGTTACACAAAACATGTTACAGACTCTCCCAGCGTGCAAATCGCGCGAACTTACTCGCGCGAAACACTCGACGCCAATGATGCTTGATGTATCATCCAGATCTCCATACTTTAGACACATATGAAAATCGGATTTACTTCATGTAATTCCCTTCCGATAAACTAAGTACAGACACCAGGAAAGGACCACCCTAATGGCCCACCACAAGGCCCTGTTAAAGGGCGGTTTCGCCCTGCCAACCTGCGAGAAGCATTTCCATGACCACGACGAGACCTGGCTGATCCTTTCTGGCAGCGGCACTTCCTACTGGGTGGACCACGATGGAAACCGGGAAGACTTCGTCCTTGAAGCGGGCGACGTCTGGATGATTCCCGCGGGTTACGAGCATGGGAGCGACGGTCGGAACAGCGACGACTTCACCATCAACGTCTTTGACGGGACGAAGGCACCTGGGTGCCATGAGACTGCGCACTACTACGTCGAAAATGAAGGTTATATCCCCTCTTTGCATCTGGTCAAGACGCCGACAAACCGATACGACGCGGCGCAAAAGTAGCGCCGGGCCCGTAGCGGCCAACAATGGCGCGTCGCACGTCTCAAGCGCTGTCTCTGCCCTTTGACCGAATGCAATAACCACGGTAACAAAAGAAACCGAAAGATTCATGGACATCAGTTTTTTTACTAGCGCCGGTGGGGATGCCTGGTCCCTGGAGGAATGCGCCGGGTGGGCGAAGGAAAATGGATTCGACGCCGTGCGGCTTTCGGCGAGTGGTGCTGTCGATCCGGACCGGATACTCGCGGAAGGTCCCGGTGAAGTAAACGGCGTCCTGAAGGATCATGGCGTATATCTCGCGGCCCTTTCGGCCCACAACAACCTGCTGGACGACAACGCGCAGGAAGCGGAGGCCGCCGCGGACCGGCTCCGAAAGGCAATCGAGGCCGCTTCCGTACTCGGCACGCCTGTGGTCGTCACCCACGCCGGGAGTCCGGTGGGGTCCCGTTTCTACGGCCAGTATTCCTCGCCGCCGGGTAACCCGGGCGACCGGTCCGAGGAACTGGTGGAGCGCTTCCGGGAGCGGTACGAACCCATCGTGAGACTAGCCGAAGACCGGGGTGTCACCATCGCCCTGGACGGCGCGGTGCGCATGGGCAACATCGCCTGCAACCCAGAGATGTGGGAGCGGGTACTGGACGCCATCCCTTCCGATCATCTCGGGCTCTCGTGCGATCCGTCCCACTGGCTGTGGATGATGATCCTCCCTGCAGAGGACGCCATCCGCATGTTCGCGGGTAAATGGGTATACGCGGACGTGAAGGACGCCGAGGTAAGCAAGGCGATGCTGTTCCGCCAGGGGATCATCGGAAACTGGTGGTGGCAGTACCGCGTGCCAGGACGGGGACAGCTGAACTGGGGAACCGTTATCGGCGCCCTGGCAGAATCAGGCTACGACTACGTTCTCTGCGTCGAAAACGAAGACCGGGGCATGCCCGGACTGGCCGGTTTCGCCCTCGGCGGCCGGCACCTCCGGCAGTTCCTGCCGCCCGTGGGTTCGGACTACCAGCGGCCGTCCGCGTCCTGGAACGTGTCCTGACTCGCCCCGTGTCCGTCGTACCGGAAGTACGCCTGTCTCGACGTTGATATGCTCGTCTCATCTTTGCCGTATTGACCACCATCTATACGGCAAGCTGTGATATTCCAATAACTTGAGTTTTACCAGCGGAGCGTTCCATGTTCAGTCACGACCCCCTGCCAACCGTCGATCGCCGCAGGACGGAAATCCGCCACCTGAACCTTCCCTGTGAATTTGTCGCCCCGGCCACGTTGGAAGCCTGGGAGAAACGGGCCCGCGCGCTCCGAGAGCATATCCTGGTCAGCATGGGACTCTGGCCTAACCCCGTAAAAAGTCCGTTGAACGCGGAGATTACCCACCGGATCGAGCGAGAAGGTTACAGCATTGAAAATGTCCGGTTCCAGAGCCTGCCCGGATACTACGTGACCGGAAACCTGTACCGTCCCACCGGCATGACGCCGCCCTGCCCCGCCATCCTGAATCCCCACGGACATTGGATGGAGGGACGCCTGCACCATGCGCCCGAGGGTTCGGTGCCGGCCCGCTGCATCCATTTCGCGCGGCAGGGATACGTAGCCTTCGCCTGGTCCATGGCCGGCTACAACGACAGTACGCAACTGTCACACCGGACTTTCGGCGACAACCTGAAATCGCTCTGGGGACTCAGCCTCATGGGATTGCAGCTCTGGAACAGTATCCGTTCCGTCGACTTCCTGGCATCGCTGCCCGACGTGGACTCAGGTCGTATCGCCTGCACCGGTGCTTCCGGCGGCGGTACGCAGACATTCATGCTGACCGCGGTGGACGACCGGGTAATGGCCGCGGCGCCCGTCAACATGGTTTCCGGCCACATGCAGGGCGGGTGCATCTGCGAAAACGGCCCTAATCTGCGCATCGAGACGAACAACGTGGAAATCGCCGCCCTGGCCGCGCCCCGACCCTTGCTGCTGGTATCGGCTACGGGGGATTGGACGGTCAACACGCCCGTGATGGAGTATCCGGCCATCAGGGCCGTCTATTCGCTGTACGATGCCGAGGACCATCTGGCGGAAGAACAGATTGACGCGGGGCACAATTACAATGCAGCGAGCCGTGAGGCCGTGTACGCCTGGTTCGGCAGGTGGTTGCTGGGAGAAGACAACGGCGATCGGTTCTCTGATCAACCCGTTGAAGTGGAACCCCCGGAGTCGATGCTGGCGGTCACGCCGGACGCTACACCCGATAGTTGGGTCGATGAGGAAGGGTTGACGAGCGGCTGGATAGCGCGGGCTCGGAAACAGCTCGATAAAATGAAGCCTGTGGACGCCAAGTCGCTGCGCAGGTACCGGCAGGTCATGTCGACTGGATTCCGATCAGCCATCGGATCGCCCAACGCGTCCGATGACGACCTCATCGTGAGCCTGCAGGAAATACACCGGGCCAATGCCTGTACTGTACACTCCCTGTTCATAGGATGGAAGAACACCGGGGTCCGGGTGCCTGTCACCGAGTTTCGTCCGCACAGTTCCCATCGGGGCGCCGTCCTTGTCGTCCATCCCGGGGGGGTGTCGGAACTGACCCGGGGAAGCGGTCGTGAACCGCTCCCATTGATTCAGCAGCTTTTGGGTAAAGGTCAGGCGGTTCTCGTGACGGACGTTTTTCTCACGGGTACGGCGGACGGTGCAATGGACACTGCGGAACACGACTACTACTCCACATACAACCGAACCGTTACAGCCAACCGCGTTCAGGACATCGTCACGGCCGTGACCTGGCTCAGGCGTTCCAGCGGATGTTCCTCGGTTTCCCTCGTTGGTATCGGCGAGGCCGGACCGTGGTGCCTGCTGGCCTGCGGGCTCTGCCCCCAGGTCGTTCGGGCCGTGATCGACGTCGATCATTTCGATGCGGACAGCGACAGGGAGTACGAAGAAAAGCTTTTCATACCCGTGCTGCGGCGGCTGGGAGGACTGGCCGCTGCCGCGGCACTCGCTACGCCCGCCGAGTTGTACCTGCACAACACCGGGGCGGCGTTCCGACCTGATGACATGGAAGCCGCGTACCGCGCGGCCGACGCCATTCACCGGCTCAGGGTACAGAACGCTCCTGCGGATATGCGCCAGGTCATCGCGTGGATCGTCGAAGGATCCCAGGAGTAAAGCCGAGCGGGACCGCGTGTTTATTTATACACACCGGAAACCGATCTTACCCTACCGCATCCCCCGCCGCACCTGTTGCAGAAAACTTCGTGCCTGTTCGTAGTCCGGATCCACGGAGAGGGCTTGTTCGAAACTCGCGACAGCTTCTTCGTCACGGCCCATGCGGTGCAGCACGGCGCCGATGTTCGACCAGGTGCTGGGATTATATGGATTGATTTCGGCAGCTGCTCGGAAGTACTTCAGCGCGTCTTCGTAATGTTCCCGGCTGAAATGCAGCGCGGCCAATCGTGTGACCGCTTCCTCGAATTGCGGATTCGATCGATAGGCCAACCGGTACTGTTCCGCAGCGGCCTCGTAATCTTCCCGGCCTTCTTCTGCCATCCCCATGAGATTGTGCAGTGAAGCCCGCCAGGTGGAGTCGGTGAATCTTCCCAGAGCCCGTTCCAAAGTTGACGCGGCCTCATCGTACCGCTTAATCTGTATGAAGGTGTCGGCCAGCGCGGCATAGGCCTGGACAAGATCCGGATCGGCTTCGATGACCTTCCCGTACCATTCCACCGCTTCCTCGTAGCGTTGCTGTTTCCTCAGCGCCTCCGCGAGATTCTGGAGGTTGGTCGCGTTCCGGGGGTCGAGCTCCACGGCGCGCCGCAGATAGGTCTCCGCCTCTTCAAAACGTTTCAATTGCAGCAGCATCAGTCCGCTACTCGACTGCCCCACGAAGGACTCTGGGTCCTGCCCGATGACGATCAGGGCAACCTCCAACCCGTCCTCGTAACGGCCCTGTCGCCGGTACATCTCGATCAGGTTGTGCAGAGGCGTCTTGAAGCCCGGCTTGAGTTCCACGGCGCGCCGCAGATGATGCTCGGCTTCTTCGAATCGCTGCAACTCCGCCAGGGTCGCGCCTAACGCGGTATGCGCCTCCGCGGGAACCGCCCCCTTATCAACGGCTATTTGAGCGGCGGCGAGGGCCTCGTCAAGGCGGCCCCGGTCGAACAGCCCCTTGGCTAGATTCACGTGGGCGAACCGCGCCGCGGGATTCAGGGTCAGTATGTGGCTGTTGAAGGTAATGACGTCCCGGTAAATGTTGGCCTGCCTCCAGGTCAGCGTGCCCATCAACACCAGGAGGAGACCGACAAGACCCAGGGTGGCCCATCGTCCGGCGCCCTTCCACTTCCCCGCATTCCGCGTCGCCATAGCCACCACGAGGATGATGATTCCTAGTCCGGCCAGGTACTGGTACCGTTCGGCAACAAAGGAGTACTGCATGTACCCGTAGTCTACGAATCCAAGTACGGGAGACAGCGTTACCGCGAAGAATAAAAAACACGCCAGTGGTCCCCGGCCCAGACGCCCACGGTAAATCCAGAGCAACACCGGCACCGCCGCGGCGCCGGCCAGGTACAGCCAGGCCGCCGGGTCAGCCGCGTCGACCTTCCAATGAGGATAGATAATCGCCAGGTCGAGGGGCCAGGACAGTTTGCCCACGTAGAACCACAGGGCCTGGGAGGCGATAAGCGCGCGCTCCACGAGCGAATAGTCGAAGGATATCGGTTCCCGGATCCTGGAAAACGCCACGTCTGCCGCGGCGATGCCCAACGCAACCAGGAAGAACGGCATCAGCCGCAGTAAGTCTCTGCGGGTCATCCGGCCGCTACTCCACCAGTGCCACAGCAACAGCACCGCGGGCAGGGTGACCACGATCGATTTGCAGAGCATGCCCGCCCCGAAGAGCGCAAGGGAGGCGAGGTAGCTTCCCGAACTACGGGTTTTCGAGCAGTTGATGTAGGTCCAGAAGGCTACCAGGTAGAAGAGGGTGGATAGCAGGTCCTTGCGTTCCATGACCCAGGCGACCGACTCGACGTGAAGCGGATGCACCGCGAATACGGCGGCAATCAGCCACGCGCCGGGTACGGCCAGCCGAACCATCAGACGCCATACCAGGAGCGTGTTGGCCAGGTGCAGGGCAATGTTGACCAGGTGAAAACCCAGGGGCTCGAATCCCCAAAGCTTGTGCTCGAGCCAGAACGTGGTATACACGAGGGGCCAGTAATGGCTTTCGTTCTCGATAACGCTCGGGGCGAACCAGATCTGCCAGATGCCGGACACGTCGCGGACGGCTTCTGCCTCCAGGAATATCCGGTCATCCCAGACGAATCCGGCCTGCATCGCGGGAAAGTAGGGAACGACCACAGCCAAGCATAACGCCAGCAGGTAGAGCGCGTCCTTGCCGCGGAACAGTTGTACCCACGACGGTTTTCTGTTTCCTGGTGCGGCGACGCGCGCTACGCGAGTTTTATTCTCCATTTTCAAAGACGACGAAGGTTTCTTCAATGCGGGCCTCCACTTACCCCGCACCATGTCGGGCGCGAGGCGTACCGTTTTTCGAATACGCGCGAAAAGTCCAGGCTGAATTGATGGCGTAATTGAACAGGACTGCCGGGACGATGGCGCAACCCTGAAAATACACGGGGGGCACCTGCGGCCACATCCAGTTCAGCAGGAGGAACGTGCCGTAACTCAGCGACAGCGTGCCCAGCGAAACGAGGTGGTATTTCATGCCTCGTATCCGATGCCTGTCCACCATGGTGCGATCGCGAAACGTCCAGAAGTTGTTGATCAGGAAGTTCGACAAAATGGATATCTCGATCGCCACGGGCGACGCCAGCAGGCGATGCACGCCAAGTAGAATGAGCAGTTGGAACGAACCCAGGTTGACGAACACCCCGGACAGGCCCGTGAGGGCGAACTTGACGAACGTCTCGTTGAGGAAGTAACGGTATACTGAAGAATACATGTTCGACGGGTCCAGTCTGTCTCCCTATGAAATCCCGCTTATTGATACCGCTGGCTGATTACTTTTTTAGTGTGTGGCCCAGCGGACCAGCGCGCCAGGCGGACCGCGAAAACCACAGGATCTGTTATTCATTCGGCTGGCGCGTTGGTCCATTTAATCAATCCGCATCTATGATTCCTGTCAATTACGATTGCCCGGAAACCGTGTATGGGCTATATTGTCGGGCTGTACCGCTGTCTACAATGCGGGAAAGCGTGAAGCGCCGGCGGCATTTCACCGGCAAACCGCTTTAACACGACCAGGGTAGAATACACCACCCGAAAGGAATGTCCCCATATGGCCAAGTCTCCCGACCTGGGTGATTTGCAGAAGGATCTGAAAGAGTTCTTCTCGCACAAGTATGGCGCGCAGGTGCAGTTCGCCCAACCCGAACACGAAGGCACTCCTACCGATCCGCCAGCCGAAGAAGCCCCGCTGCCGGAGATTCAGTTCGACATGAAGCCGGAAGAACTGGAAGGCTTCCTCAACGAGTACGTCATCCGACAGGACGAGGCGAAAGAAGTCCTGGCCACCAAGATCTGTACCCATTTCAACCGCATCCGGCTCCAGGAAGAGATGGAACCGGTCGGAAACATCAAGAACAACATCATCCTGATCGGTCCGACCGGCGTGGGGAAAACCTACCTCATCAAGCTCATCGCCAGCCGAATCGGCGTACCTTTCGTCAAGGGCGACGCCACGAGATTCAGCGAAACGGGCTATGTCGGCGGAGACGTAGACGAACTGGTCCGCTCGCTGGTGCACGAGGCCGACGGCAATATCAAGCTGGCGGAACACGGCATCATCTACATCGATGAAATCGACAAGATTGCCTCGTCCGGAAACGTGGTCGGACCCGATGTTTCGCGAACCGGCGTCCAGCGGACTCTCCTGAAACTCATGGAGGAGACGGAGGTGGACCTGCAGGCGCCCCACGATCTCACGTCCCAGATGGAGAACGCTCTCCAGTTCCAGAAAACGGGCAAGGTGGAAAGAAAGCGCATAAATACACGCAATATCCTGTTCATTGTCAGCGGCGCCTTTGCCAACCTGGAAGAGATCATCAAGAAACGATTGAGCGTGCAGTCGATGGGTTTCGAGCAGGGTGGAGACGCGGCCCTGCCGGATGACGGTGAATGGTTGCCGCACGTTACGGCAGAGGACCTGATCAAGTATGGCTTTGAGTCGGAATTCATCGGGCGCCTTCCGGTAACCGCCGTACTCCACAAACTCAGTGTCGACGACCTGTTCCAGATCCTCCTTAACCCGAACGGGCCGGTCATTACTGCCAAGAAACTGGACTTCAAGGCCTACGGCATCGACGTCAGTTTTGACGAGGCGTCACTGCGCCTGATCGCGGAAAGAGCCCACCAGTCGGGTACGGGCGCGCGCGGTCTCATCGGCGCGATGGAGCGGATCCTGATCAAGTTCGAGAAGAAACTGCCTTCCAGCACCGTGAAACAGTTTGAGGTGACGGCCGAGGTGGTGAAGCACCCGGAAAGAGAACTCGAACGGATTCTGGCCGAGGCGCCGGCGCTGAGTTTCGAGCACCTCTTCTTCGAGGAACACGGCATAACGCTTACGCTGGACCAGTCCGCCGCATCGGTCCTGGCGGAGGTGGCGAAGAAGCACGGAAAGGCCGCCGAAGAAATGGGGATGGAGCTGTTCAAGGATTACGTCCACGGCCTGAAACTGATCCAGGCCAGGGAGCTCAAGATTACGGAAAAGGCGATCCGGAATCCTGGAGAATACCTCGACAGCCTGATCAAGAAGTTCTACGAAGACCAGGCCCGGACTACCTGATGTCCAGCATAGCGTATCACAAATCATGATCCCCGCAGCGCTCACCATCGCAGGGTCCGACTCCGGCGGCGGCGCCGGCATCCAGGCGGACCTAAAGACCTTTTCGGCCAATGGCGTGTACGGCATGTCCGCCGTCACTTCGGTCACGGCCCAGAACACCGTCGGCGTCCAGTCCGTGTACAACCTGCCCCCCGAAGCCGTGGCGGCGCAGATCGAGTCCGTCCTGTCGGACATCGGCGCCCAGGCGATCAAGACGGGCATGCTTGCCAACGCGGAGATCATTGCCGCCGTGGCGGATACGCTGTCAGGGTATCGGGACATTCCGCTCGTCGTAGACCCGGTAATGATCGCCAAGAGCGGCGACACGCTGCTGGAATCCACCGCCGTGTCCACGCTGATCGAACGGCTGTTTCCCCTGGCCTCCGTCATTACGCCGAACCTGGACGAGGCGCGGGAATTGACGGGTATCGAGGCATCGGACGTTGAAGGGATGAAGACCATCGCCCGCAGGCTTTTTGAATTGGGCCCCCGCCACGTGGTCGTCAAGGGCGGACATCTCGAAGGGCCGGCCGTGGACGTGCTCTACGACGGTACGGATTTCCATTCTTACGAGGCCGAACGCGTCGATACAAAGAATACCCACGGTACCGGATGTACCTTCGCTTCGGCCATTGCCGCAGGTTTGGCAAAGGGCGCCGGTGTCGCTGACGCCGTGCAGGACGCCAAGTCCTACCTCACGGGCGCCCTGCGTCACGCCGTGCCCATGGGCCGGGGACACGGTCCGGTCCATCACTTTCACAACCTCTACCGCGAAGCCGACCGTATCGCTGTGCTCGACCAGTTGGCGGCCGCGGCGCAGCGCCTCGAGGGCGCCCACGCCGGGAATCTCGTCCCGGAAGTACAGTGCAACCTGGGCATGGGGCTGGCCGACTCGCGGTCCGCTGGCGACGTGGCGGCCTTTCCCGGCCGGCTCATCCGCCTGCGCCGCGATATCCGTTCCGTGGCGCCGCCGGAATTCGGGGCGTCTTCGCACGTGGCCCGGATCATACTCACCGCCATGCGGCGGGATCCGGACAAGCGCTCCGTCTTGAATATCCGCTACGACGAATCGATCCTGGGCGCCTGCCGGAGCCTGGGCCTCTCGATCGCCTCCTTCGACCGGCACGAGGAACCCCTCGAATCGAAAACGCGGGAAGGCTCGTCCCTGGAATGGGGAACGGCCCGGGTTATCGAAGAACAGGGATTCGTACCGGATATCGTCTACGATCTGGGCGACGAGGGGAAGGAACCCATGATCAGGGTCATCGCAAGCGACCCGGAGCGGGTCACGGATATCGCACTGGCCGTGTTGGAAAGATCCCGGGGCAAATAGGGGAAGTTCAATACCCCAGTTTTCGCAGGTAGGCGCGGTCCCGCCGCATCTTTTCTTCGTCGGGAATGTCCGACTGGCTGGGGCACACGGTCACCCACCGGTCATAGCCGATCTCCTCCAGCGATTTCATGGCGGCACCGAAGTCGAGCAGCCCCCCTTCGCCGAGTTCGACGAAGCGATAGTCCTTGTAATCCTGCAGGTGCACATACACCAGCCGATCCCTGAAATCCCGGATTGACTGTGCGGGATCGTAGTGCCAGAAGGCCGAATGGGACACGTCGATGCATAGTTGCGCCCGTTTCATCAGGCGCATGAGGAGTTCCCACTCTGCGCGGGAATCCACCGTGGTGCTCGTATGGATGTGGTAACACACGTCCAGGTCGTACTGCGACGCGTAGTCGGCGAATTCGTCAGACAGGTCCGCCAGGGCCTGGATCTCGTCCGTGGTCGATGTCCGGCCGTAGGGACGGCCGGCGCCCATGAACATGTAGGTGTCGGCTTCCACGTCGGCGGCGAAATCGATACGGCGCTTGTTCCGCTCCAGCATCTCGTGATCGTTGTCGAGGCTGATTCCGGTACCGCACACCACGGCGACCGGCACGCCGGCACGGTCCGAGACGGATTTGACCCGCGATGCCGATCCGAGCCAGTCCAGCGACTGCCGGATTTCCCATCCGTCCCAGCCGGTTTCCTTCAATTGCGCCAGGATGAGGTCCAAGTCGGGGGTACTCCAGCGCAGTCCGCTGTATCCCAGTTTGAATCCCAATGGGGGCTCCTCTACCCGGCCATCTCGCCGGATATCGCGATCTTCCGCACTTCTTCGCCGTCGAGGCGGTAGTTGGTCGATAGGGCGTCGATGGCTTCGCCGACCCGGCCGAGCGGCAGGGTGTGGGAGACCATTTCCTCGAAGGGATAGCGGCCCGATTCCAGGATGGGCAGTCCGCGGACGAAGTGCGTGATGGTGCTGGCCCAAACGCCGACCAGGGTGATGTGGCGAAACACGAAGTGGTTGAAGGGATTCATGGAGACGTCGCCCGCGTCGGTGAAATGACCGCCTTCCACGTAGGTTCCGCCCCGCCGCAGCATTTCCACGCCTTCCGGGATGGCCGGCGGCACCCCCGTGCATTCGAATACCACGTCGGCGCCGTAACCGCCGGGCGTTTCCGCCTTGACCAGTTCGATGCGTTCCCGCGCGTCCGGCACTTCCTCGATGTTAATGGTCACATCGGCCCCGAAGGCTTCCGCGAGTTCCAGCCGCGAGGCGGGCGCCCCTACGACGATGGTGCGGTGCGCGCCGGCCTCGCGGGCCGCTGCCAGGCTGAACAGGCCTATGGCACCGGCGCCCTGTATCACCGCCGTGGACCCTAGTTTCATCCGGGCTTTCTCGGCGAAATGCATCCCGACGGTGAACGGCTCGAGGAGCACGGCGATTTCAGGCGTGCTTTGTACCTTGAGGAACTTGGTGCGGGGTATGTTCAGCAGTACGTATTCCGCGTACCCTCCCTGGAAATGGGGCTTGATGTCGCCGTAGGGCCGGAATCCGTACGCCAGCACGTTCGGGCAGAGTCCGGGCTCCCGTACCACCGCGCAGAAATAGCAGGTTCCGCACTGCTGCCCCGGAATAACGGCGATGAGATCGCCCTCTTTCACAGGCTTGTTCATCGCGTCCGAATCGACACCGGATCCCATCTTTTCGATGACGCCGACGATCTCGTGACCCAGAACAAGGGGAAATGCCTTGCGGCGCATGTGGCCGTGGTAGACATGAACGTCCGTGCCGCAAACGCCGCACATGGTCTGTCGTACAAGTACCTCGCCCGGCCCCGGGTCCGGGACCACCGCCTCGCCGACGGTAAAGGTTCCCCGTTCCTTGTCCAGGATCGCCGCTTTTCCCGTTCGCGCCATCGTGACTCCAGGAATCGTTTCAGCCGCTCTTACTCAAGGGTGGTTTCAATCAGCCGTTGAAGCGTCTTTCCGCCTCCGCCCAGTCCACGGTGTTCCACCAGGCCGCGATATAGTTGGGACGAAGGTTCTGGTAATTCAGGTAGTAGGCGTGTTCCCACACGTCCAGTCCGATGATGGCCGTCTTGCCTTCCATGATCGGGCTGTCCTGGTTGGCCGTGGAATAAACCTCCAGGTTCCCCGCGCCGTCCCTGGCGAGCCAGGCCCAGCCGGAACCGAAGCGCGTCGCGCCCGCGGCCGCGAACTGTTCTTTCATGGCGTCGAAACTACCGAAAGCGCCGTCGATCGCGCCGGCCAGGTTCCCTGTCGGGTTTCCGCCGCCACTGCCGCTCATGATCGTCCAGAACTGCGAATGATTGGCATGGCCGCCGCCGTTGTTCCGTACCGCGGTCTTGATGGCGTCCGGGACGATGGCGAGATTGTCCGCGAGCAGTTCGTCCAGGCTCTTGCCGGCCAGGTCACCGTGGTCCGCGAGGGCGTTGTTCAGGTTGGTCACATAGGTGTTGTGGTGCTTGCCGTGGTGGATTTCCATCGTGCGCGTGTCGATATGGGGTTCGAGCGCGTCGTGGGCATAGGGTAGATCGGGCAGCGTGAAAGACATGGTACTCTCCTTTGGGGATGAACGCACACAACTGTTGAGAATCGCAGTGCCGGCCAGGGCGCCGCCTGCAATGCGACCCAGAAAACCTCGGCGGGACAGGCCGGAGCCGTCCCTGCTGACCTCGGAACGGGAACCTGCTTCGCGTTCCGGCGAATCGGCTTCGTGTTCTTTTGGTTTCATGCTATTGGGATTTCCTTTGGATCACCCGCGGCCGGTGGGTACTACTCCGGCAGCGCGATATCTCCGAAGAGGGTGAAGGGCGTAGAACCGTTGACGCGTACGGGAACGATCATGTTGGATTCAATGCCAGGCCGTCTCGGAAACACCACGGTCTTGAAGTTGTCCGCCTTGCCGTAAAGCTTATGGGCGTCGCGCCTGGACTGGCCCTCGACGAGCACGTTCACGGTTCGTCCCTTGAATGCCCGGTTTCTGATTTCGGAAACGGATTTCTGCATGTCGATGATGGCCGTCAATCGACGGGCCTTCACTTCTTCGGGCACGTCGTCGGCAAGCCGTTTATGGGAAGCGGTACCGGGCCTTGGAGAATACTTGAACATGAAGGCGCTGTCGAACGTTACGGTTCGCATCATCTCGCGGGTAGCTTCGAACTCCTCTTCCGTCTCGCCGCAGAACCCCACGATGATGTCCGTCGTCAGGGCGATATGGGGAATGTTGTCCCGCAACCGGCGGACGACGTCGAGAAACACTTCCGGGGTGTAATCTCGGCGCATGCGGGAAAGGGTCGTCGCCGCACCCGACTGCAGCGGCAGGTGCGTATGGGTGCATATCTTCGTGGAGGCCGTCATGACCTCGATCAGCCGGTCGGGGAAATGCGCCGGGTGGGGCGATGTAAAGCGGATACGCTCGATTCCTTCCACTTCCGACGTGCGGGAAAGCAGGTCCGCGAAATCGACTTCGCCGTCCTGATACTTGTTCACCGTCTGGCCGAGCAGAGTCACTTCCCGGTATCCTTCCGCCGCGAGGTGCTCGATCTGCCGAATGATCTCTTCGTGGGGCGTACTGCGCTCCCGGCCGCGAACGAAGGGTACGATGCAGAACGAGCACATCTTGTCGCATCCGCGCATGATCGTAATCCAGCCGTTCACCCCCGGTTCCCTGACGGGATCGATATCGAGGTAATGTTCCGCCCGGTCCCAGGTCAGGTTCAACGCCGGTTCGTTTTCGGTGTCCAGGGCCCGAAGCATGGCCGGCAGGCGGCGGTAGCTGTCGGGACCGGCGACCAGGTCGATATAGGGAGCCTTCTCGATGATCCGGTCACCGAGGTGCTGGGACATGCATCCGCAGAGCCCCAGGATCAGGTCTGGATTGACCGTCTTGAACCGGCTCAACTCCGACATGCGCCCTATCACGCGCTGCTCCGCGTTTTCGCGGATGGCGCAGGTGTTCACCAGGATCACGTCGGCGCGGTCGACCCGGTCGGTCACCCGGTATCCCTCGCGGGTGAGCAAACCGACGATCAACTCCGAATCCGCCTTGTTCATCTGGCAACCGTAGGTCTCCACGTACAGCGCACGTGTTTGAATCGCGGGAGAAGCCGTTGGCGGTTCCAGAACTGTCCTGTCCGTAACCATGATATCCTGTCTTTTTGCGCGTTTTTCAGGTTCCGGTAATCTACAGGACCGGCGAGGTATCGTCAATCAAAAACATACCCGTACCGGCGTATCCGCGACCTCAAATGGTCCATACCTTCGAGCACTTCCCCGCGGGGCAGCCCACCCCTTTCCAGGCGATCGTCCGCCATGGATTCGAGCCTTTCATAGAACCCCAGTCCAAGCCTGGCTATTTCAGGTTCGGCCGGGTAGTCGTCCAGCACGTGGAAGAGGATGTCTTCGGCCTTGCCGAAGTGGCCGAATCGCTCGTAGTACCTGAACTGCAGCATCGTGGTTGACATGGGCAGGTCCGTGTCCGTCAGAAGATCCAGCAGTTCCCCGATCGCTACGTGGGGATCCGTGACGAGACCGGAGGAGTTGATCTCTTCGCTGATCCAGCGAAAGCCATCCGCGCCGATGGACGGCTCCACGGAGATTTCCAGATAACAGTTGAGGGACTTCAGGAAGAGCCGCCGTCCGTCTTCTTCCTGTCCGTCTGCCATGGCCAGCACGCCGTCTTCCTTGAACAGGCGGGCGGCCATGAGGGCCGTATCGACGGCCCCGGCGCTCCGCTTCATCAGCATGGACAGCAGGGTACGCTCGGACAGCGCCATTACGGACGCGGTCGAAAGTCCGAAGATGTCTTCCCAGGTCTGGGCGATGATCGAGCGGGCGCGGTGATAGTCCTGGTCACGGCGGGATCGGATCAGAAGGATCATGGCATCGATGAAAACACGGATTGTTCTCATGATGTAATCCTGGCGGAACATAGACTTAGTCCTCCACCTGAAAATGGAAAAGGCAGGGAGGAAACAACACCCCCTGCCTTATTTATTCAAGCTCTTCGCGCAAGCTTCGCGATCGATACGGATCAGCAGTCGTTTTCCGTCCAGATGTACTTTATGGGATTTTCCCGTCGCCGGTCCTTCTGAATTTCGTAATGCAGGTGGAATCCGTTGGCTCTTCCCGTCATGCCTACCTGGCCGATGACGTCGCCGCGTTTCAGTTCCATACCCTTCTTCACCAGGATGGCGGAAAGATGGCCGTAGCGGGTCTTGATACCGTTCTGGTGGTCCACGTCTATATGCAGGCCGTACCGGGCGTCCACGCCGGTTTTAATCACGACACCGTTGGCGGGGGCCCTGACAGGCGTGCCCGGGGCCGCGGCGATATCGATCCCGTTGTGCATGGTGTATAGACCGGTAAAGGGATCTGTCCGCGGACCGTACCGGCTGGTAATAATGCCGGTGACCGGGGTGATCGAGGGTACGTATTGCCAGCGGTCGTCGATCTCCCGGACCTGATGCTCGATATCCTCCATGCTCCTGAGCGAAAGACTCGACATGCGCTTCGAGGTTTCCATCTCGGAGTGCAGTTTGGATGCGCGGTAATTGGGAGAATCGAGATTGAATTCCTGATTCGGAGTCTCGGCTCGTCCACCCACACCCACCTGGCGCACATCCGGGTGAATCATGGGCAGGCCCGATATGAGTCGGGCGGATTCTTCGGAGACAATAAGCCCGTCCAGCCTGGCCTTGTTCGACTGGCTGGATTGTTCCAGGGTCCCGATTTCTTCGTGAAAACTGGTATGTCTGTACTCGGCATACAACGACCTAGTGCCAGAGTACACGACGCCGGATATAATCACCAGCACGCCCAGCATAGCAGGAATCATCAAGCTGGGTATGCGTATCGTCCGGTCCCCAAAATGCAAGACCAAGAGCCAGGTCGGCAGTCTGTTACTTCTCAATATATTTAATCCTGATACGGGATGCAAATCTATCTTTAGTCATTGCGTATAAACCAGTTACCACGAACATAATGAAGTTTAAAATGAGGAGTTAAGGTGTAAGTGTCAATCTGTTTTTTGCATTTTTTACCACCCGGTTGCAAACTTACGGTCCCGGATCCGGGAATAACCAGGTCGACGGATCGAGAATACGGCCTTCGCGGTGGATCTCGTAGTGGATGTGGTATCCATTGGTTTTGCCGGTCATTCCAACGAGCCCGATGATTTCTCCCCGTTTCACCTGCTTCCTTCTTTCGGCCAGCACTTTGGAAAGATGTCCGTATCGCGTCGTGTATCCATTCTGATGCGCTATGTCCACGAACCGGCCGAGACTCGCATTCACGCCGATGCGGGAAACAACGCCGTCGGCCGTCGAACGAACCGGCTCGTCCCTGGACGCGGCGATGTCCAGGCCGCCGTGCACGCGTTGCTCGTCGCTCAGCAGGTTTCGCGACGATCCGAAGGACCTCGAAACAGGACCGCTGACCGGCGACACGACGGGGATGTTGCTCCAGTATTGGTCGTTCTCCCTGGATTGTGCTTCGATGGACTGCAGGCTGGCCAGTTCGGCACGGGTATCGATGAGCAACCGGTCGATCTTTACGCCAATCTCGCGAATAGCCGAACCGGGCGGTCCGGTCGCTTCGATGGATGACATGGATGAAGTGGAAACGGTCGAACCGCCAACCGGACCGGGGCCATCGGGACCATGAACTATCGTGCTTATGTCCGCCGCCCGTTCCGACAGTGTCCGTATCTGCGTTTCGAGGGTACCGTCCAGTTGATTAAGGGCCCTCAGCTGCTCGCTCAACCGGGCGTTTTCCCTTTCCCTTTCGGCCAAGGCTCCACCGTCCAGCAGGGGAACGAAATATGGTGCGCCGAAGTGCCATCCCGTCAGCAACAGAAGCACAAGGGCGGTGATACCGAACAGGATCGACCAGATTCCGTAATCCCTGGTTTCGTCGTGGGATCTTCCCGGTAGATGTACCAGTGAAACGAATTTGCGCAATGGCATACCCGGCTCCACGGCCCGGCGGCCGGTGCGTCCCCATCGAAGGACGATTCACGGCGGGTTGCCCGGGGAGGATCCCGCCGAGATACGGAATGGGGACCGATCAGTTCAGATAGGCCCGAAGCTTCTGGCTCCTGGAGACATGGCGCAGTCTGCGAAGCGCTTTTTCCTTGATCTGGCGAACGCGTTCCCGCGTGATGCTGAAACGCGTCCCGATCTCCTCCAGGGTGTAGGAATTTTCCATGTTGATGCCGTAGTACAGCGCGATCACGGTCGCTTCCCTTTTTGTCAGGGAACCGAGCGCTCTGAAAATCTCTTCCTTCAGTGCATCCACCATGAGGGCTTCGTCGGGTGAATCCTGGTCATCATCCTCGATGAGATCCATCAACCGGTTGTCTTCCCCAGCCTTGAGCGGCGCGTCCAGCGATACGTGCCGGCTCGCGATTCGCATCGTGTCTTTCACGTCGCCGGGATTCATATCCAGTTCTTGCGCGATTTCCTCGGTGCTGGGTTCGCGGCCGTTTTCCTGCTCGAATGCACTGGACAACCTGCCGATTTTGTGCAGCGTGCCCACGCGGCTCAGGGGCAGCCGTACAATTCGGGACTGCTCGGCCAGTGCCTGGAGGATGGACTGGCGGATCCACCACACCGCGTAGGAGATGAACTTGAAGCCCTTGGTTTCGTCGAATCGCTTGGCCGCCTTCATCAGTCCGATATTGCCTTCGTTGATCAGATCGGACAGGGAGAGACCCTGGTTCTGATACTGCTTGGCCACGCTGACCACGAAACGGAGATTGGACGCCGTAAGCTTCTCCAGCGCTTTCTGGTCACCGGCCCGTACGGACCGGGCCAGTTCGGTTTCTTCTTCGGCCATCAACAGCGGAACGTTGCCGATCTCCTGCAGGTAAAGATCGAGGGAACGGTCTTCTGACGCCGCCGAATGGGTTTTTGATAAGGTACTCACGCTCTGCGAAAACTCCTGTTTAATAGTTTGACATTAGGGCCCTGTCGGCCCCCTTTACCAAAGATTTCCTGCCAATTCCGGCCTTATGGCATACCTGGCCGAAAACCGGCAAGTTTGTTAATATACATATACAGGGCGTTTTGTCAACAAAAAATAGACAGGGCGAGGCGCGTCAGCCTGCCAGGGAGGACAGGGTGCCTTGTCCGTCAAACACGAGTGGGCTGTGGCTGCCGGCGATTTCAACGTCTTCCCGGTCGCCCATTTCTTCCACCAGCGCATCGGAAACCGCGACGCGTCCGAGCGACAAGGTGTTCTTGATTCGAACGGCTCGGCCCTCCTCGGGCGGTTTCATGCCAATGGTTGAAAAAGCGGCTTCGATGACTTCGCGGTCCGTGTCCAAAAACACGGGAATGCGGGATTTCTGCGGGCTCATGCCGGTGATGGAATTCACGTAGGTATACCGGTGATTGATCCTGTCCACCAGGCGGCGGGTGGTAAAATCGGCCAGGCCGATGCCTACCGCGTTGCCCTCGCTCTCCGGGGTCAGGTCACGGACGATGATACGCAGGATTCGCGGGACCTCGGGCTCCGTCTCGAAATTCTGCATGCGACGGCCGATGATATTCGTGTCCATTCCGGTTCCACTGATATTCTTGCCCATCTCGTCGACGATCAGAATGTCGATGTCATCGGACGGTAGCCGGGGCATCAGGCGCTGCGCCTCCTGGAAGAGCTTGCGTTCTTCCGTCTGCAGGACGTTCGCCGGCACACCGATGATGTGGGCGGTCCTATCGTAGGCGTTTTCTATAATGGCCAGCCCGAAAGCCACGGGCGCGTGTTGCAGGACATGTTGCGACACGGTCGTGATCATGTGTTCGAATCCGTACTCGAAGACCGCGCCGTGGTAGTAGCTGGCTCCTTTCTGCTTGCCCAGCCCGATGGCCAGCATCTTCATCAGGCCGCTTCCGACCGATCCCTTGAAGTCCGTATGGGGTTTCACGCGGTTTACCACCACGATATGATCCGCGCCGAGGGCGTTGCGGTCCAGGTATACCGGCAGTCCGTCCGCGGTCTCGCCGAGACTCGCCGGCTCGATTTCGGAGTGAATGGGACAACCGATCGTCGATTCGCTGATGCCGTAGTTTTGCAGGACCCGGCGCTGTCCTTCGGAAGTCGCTCCTCCGTGACTGCCCATGGCCGGCACGACAAAGGGTTTCATACCGGCTTCCCCGAGCGCGGAAACGACACTGCCGACGATGGTCGCGATGTTGCCGATGCCCCGGCTGCCAGTCGCTACGGCAACCGTCGATCCGGGGCGCATTCCCGTTTCTTCGATCATGCGCGAGACTTCCCTTCCGGTCGTCCCGGCCAGATCCTCGACGACGGGCGCGTCGAACCGCTGACGTATCTCCGTGAATTCAGGCAGCTTCATGTAGGTTCTCCCAATTTACCAGGCGATGTGCGGCGTATCCACTCGCGGTATCGTGACTGATATCGTCAAATGCCGTCGACAAACCGCCCGGGATTCAACGTGCCTT
Source organism: bacterium (assembly GCA_965262815.1). Classification (GTDB taxonomy): domain Bacteria; phylum JAAXHH01; class JAAXHH01; order JAAXHH01; family JAAXHH01; genus JAAXHH01. Next base: position 3,320,340 of record OZ253560.1, read on the forward strand.
TTGGATCAAAACGGTACTTGAGCATCTCCATGATGCGCTTGTTTCCACGTACAGTGCCCCAGACACTGACCTTTTTCTTCAAAGCCGCCGGGGCATGTTCAACGACGAAGGCGCCGTGCTGTTCCGAAGCATTTCGCAGATCCGCAACCAGGCTCGCCAGCGCGTCGTAGTCCGCATCCTGAAAAGGCCTGTCCCGGTAGAAGACGAAGGCGACATGGCCACTGGGGAAATGGGAGAGCATGCCGCAGCCGATGGTCATGCGCTGACAGCGGTCCTCGGCCAGCTGATACAGGTCTCCGACCTCGTCCGGGGTGACGCTGGCCCGGCAGGTCAAGCGGGGACACGCGTCCGGGGGTACGTGCCGGCCCGAGGGGAATGCACGTATTGATTCAAGCCCCTGGCGGTACCCGTCCCCGGTCAGGTGGATGATCTCGACAGCTCCCATGTCGTGAAAAATCCGTTCGCATTCCGTGACCTGCCAGTCGATCGTCTCTTCCGGACCGATCATGCCCGCGATGAGCGGAAAGCCCGCCGCGACCGGGATATCGCCGGCCCGTACCCCGCCGGGCGGACTTGTCAGCAGGGAGTAGCTCGCGGTATTCGCCAGTTCCAGGAAGGAAGGCATGATATCGGAATCCATGATCCGGAAGGCGCAGTCGGTTGCCGTCTCAATGAGCGGCATTCGTCCGATGACCATCCTTCCCGCCGCCGGCAGAGGCTGTAGTTTCAGGGTCACCTCCGCCAGAATACCGAGCGTGCCGAGGGACCCGATGTACATCTTGTTCAGGTCATATCCCGCCACGTTCTTGACGACCTGACCCCCTGATTTTACGATCGTGCCGTCCGCCTGGACAACCCGGATCCCGATAACCATGTCCCTGGCCGTACCGTAGGAGGTGCGCAATACGCCGGAGGCATTGGTGGCGAGCACGCCGCCCAGGGTGCAGGCGTCTCCGTGGGGTGTATCCAGGGGCAGATACTGGCCCCGTTCCCCCAGGCTGGACTGCAGGCCGGCCATGGTGATGCCCGCCTCCGCCGTGGCCGTCTGGTCCGCGGGTTCGTGGGAGAGGATCCGGTTCAGGCGCCCCAGGGACACCACGATATCCGCACGGGAAGGCGGAAGGCCGAAGTCCATCTTGGTGCCGCCGCCTCGCGGAATAACGGCGTATCCCTGTTCCGAGGCCATTTTGACGGTAGCCGAGAGGGATGCGATGCTGTTCGGGGCTACGACGGCCGCGGGAACGATCCCGTCCACGGCATGGGACGCCAGCGCTTCACCGCTCGCGGGTTCGTAACCGTCCACGATGGATTCGAGCCTGCTGTTCAGCTCCTCATCGGGCATGGGCGAACCTGTGCTCCATTGAAACTAAAGTCCGTTGAATTGAAAGTAAGAATCTAAAGCAGCGCTGCCTGCCGATTGGTGTATTTCAATTCCACCGTTCCGCATCCTATGCAGGAACGGTTCGTGGGAAACATCTTGCCGGGATTGCTGAGGTTTTCCTCGTCGAAAACCTCTTTGACGGTTTCCATGGCCCGTATATCCGGTTCGTCGAATATCAGGGGCATCAGGTCGACCTTTTCGTACCCTATCCCGTGTTCCCCTGTAATGGATCCACCCAGGTCGACACAGGCCCGGAGTATCTCGTTGCTGGCCTCCACGGTCTTCCGCGCCTGGACTTCATCCCGGTCGTCATAGGCGATGCAGGGATGGATGTTGCCGTCGCCGGCGTGGAACACGTTGCCTATCAGGAGTTCGTATTTCTCGGCCGTAGTCCGGATAACCCGCATGATGTCAGGAATTTTCGTTCGGGGAACGACCCCGTCCTGCACGTAGTAACTCGGACTCAGCCGGCCCATCGCGCCGAAGGCCCGTTTGCGGCTCTTCCACAGCAGGGCCCGTTCCTTCTCGTCTCCGGCGGTCCGAACGTCGCGGGCTTCGTTCTCCCAGCAAACCGAGATCACTTCCTCTGCCTGGGTATCCAGGCCGGCCTCGTGTCCTTCAAGCTCGATGATCAGCACCGCTTCCGCGTCCAGGGGAAAACCGAAATGGTAGGCTTGCTCGATGGCTCCGATGGCGACCTTGTCCACCATTTCGAGTGCCGATGGGACGATCCCGAGGGATATGACACCGGCGACGGCGCGGGACGCGTCCTCCACCGTTTCGAAGACCACGAGAAAGGTCCGCCAGGCCTGGGGAAGGCGGGTTAATTTGACCCAGGCCCGGGTAACGATACCCAGCATGCCCTCGGAGCCGATCAGGAGACCGCGCAGGTCGTATCCGACGGCGTCGTCCGACTTGCCGCCGAACCAGGTGATCTGCCCGTCCGGCATGACGACTTCGACGCCCAGGGTGTGGTTGGTCGTCACCCCGTATTTCAAGGTGTGCGGACCGCCTGAGTTTTCAGCGATGTTCCCCCCGATGGTACAGGCGTACTGGCTCGAGGGATCCGGTACGAAATGATAGCCCTGACGTCCCACTTCCTTCGACAGGTGCAGGTTTACCACACCGGCCTCTACCAGCGCCCGCTGGTTTCGGAAGTCGACCTCCACGATGCGGTTCATCTTGGTGAGCGCGATCATGACGCCACCGTCCGGCGGCAGACTCCCGCCGCTTAAACCGGTGCCCGCTCCCCGCGCCACGAAGGGAATCCGCGCTTCATGGAGTATCCGGACCACGGCCGCCACGTCCTCTGTCGTCGTTGGGAAAACCACGGCATGGGGAACGTTCCGGTCGATGGTCAGCCCGTCGCATTCGTAGACGATCAGTTGATCCGGCGCGTCTATGACGTTTTCCCGGCCCAGAACGGCCGCGAGTTTTTTTACGAGTCGGTCTTTGTTCATATGGGCGGCCCCTGCAGTTCCTTTAACCTTAGCCGCCGTGTCTGAGCCGGCGACCGGACGCGTCGTTACCCGCCGTCCTTCGACTTGGTCAATCCAAGGAATTCCATCCGGGTGCTGCGATCGTCCCGGAACACGCCGAGCATGGCGCTCGTCGTAGCTTTGGAGTGCTGTTTTTCCACGCCGCGCATCATCATACAGAGATGGCCCGCTTCCATGACAACGGCCACCCCCAGGGGATTGAGATAGTTCTGAAGGGTCTGGGCGATTTGGCAGGTCAGGCGTTCCTGCAACTGGAGACGCCGGGAGAAAACATCCACGATGCGGGGGATCTTGCCCAGTCCGATGATCTTGCCGTTGGGAATGTAAGCGATATGGCACTGGCCGAAAAACGGCAGGAGATGATGCTCGCACAGTGAAAAGAACTCGATGTCCTTCACCAGCACCATCTCATCGTAGTCCTCTTCATAGATAGCGTTATTTATCACGGTTTCAATGCTTTTTTCGTATCCCTGGGTCAGAAACCGCAGGGACTGGGCCACGCGTTGTGGCGTCCGCTTAAGGCCGTCACGGTCCGGATTCTCGCCGATTTCCGCGAGCAGCGACCTCGTCAATCCCTCGATCGGATCCATCGTGGTTACCGCTCCTCTTCTCCAAAGTACTCGAAAGCGTTTTTGGAAGTCTCCACCAGGCGAATCCTGTAGAGCGAAGGCTTTTCGAAAAACGGGGCCAGCCGCTTCCAGATCACCCTCAGAAGTTCCTCCGAAGTCGGGTTGACCGTCTGGAATTCGTCCAGGTCGTGGTTCAGGTGCCGGTGATCATAGCGATCCACGACTTCCTTCCGAAGAATGTCATCGAAAAGCCCCATGTCGATAACCATCCCGGTCGACTCGTCCACGGGACCGCAGACCGTCACCGCCAGTTCGTAGTTGTGACCATGACCGTGAGGATTGTTGCACTTTCCGAATATACGCACGTTTTCTTCGTCGCTCAACCTTATACTGTGAAGACGGTGTGCGGCGTTGAACTCGACACTTCTCGTGACGTAAACCATGCTGTCGTCTCCGGTGTATTCGATATGTCTGGCGCGGCTTTCATGCAGCCGTATTCCCATCAGTCTGCACGGCCCGGTCGTGCATTCCAACGCCTGCCATAGAAACCGGGCCAGTCTTTCACTGGTAGGAGCCGGTCCTTCCAGGGCCGCGTGGTCATGGTTCAGATGGCTCAGGTCCAGCGGTTCGATTACAGCGGCCAGCAGTTCCTTGACTTCGGTCAGGTTCAGGACGACGCCGGTCCGGGGGTCTACAGGCCCCCCGAAGGTGAACTCGCTCACGTAGTCGTGACCATGGCCGCTGCCGCCGGCGCAGGTCCCGTAAACCCGCTTGTTTTTGTCATCCGACCAGTCCGGATTTCGGCACAGGTGCGCTGCCGAGAACCGGGTTTTTCGAGTCAGGAGCATCATGGGATCGGAAGGTTCGGCCGGTCATCGGCCAGGCTTGACCGGCGGGGTTTTGAGGGGAAGACCTGCCGGGCTACAGCGCGGTGACAGCCGCTTCCGTGACGGTCTTTACGGCCTGTTCGAGCGTGCCGTTAAACACGGCGCCGGCAGCGTTCCTGTGGCCGCCGCCACCCAGGCCGGCGGCAATCTGATTTACATCTGTTTCCCGTCGGGACCGTAAACTGATCTGGACCGTGCCGTCTTTGGCTTCCACGAAAATGATCCCGATTTCAATCCCGGCGATGGTCATGGTCACGTCCACGAACCCACTCGTGTCCGAAGACAACGCACCCGTTTCTTCTATCATGGCCCGTGTTACGGTCAGCCAGGCGATGCGGCCGCAACCGGTGAATCGTATATCGGAAAGCGCTCGTCCCATGAGGCGGGTGCGGGCGCCCGTGTTATGGTTGTAAACCTGGTCGTAGACCCGGGAGGGATCAACGCCCGTGGACAGGAGCTTGGCCGCGATAACGTGGGCGCACGGAGCGCTCCTGGCGAAGCGAAAGGATACGGTGTCGGTCAGGATGCCCGTGTACAGCGCGTCCGCGGCCCGGGCCGTAAGCGGCGCGTCCATCGAGTCGATAAGGTCGTAAACGAGTTCGGCCGTGGACGACGCTTTCGTCTCGATCACGGAAAGCGGTGTGATCAGTTCGTCGTAGGGATGGTGGTCGATCACGATTTTCACCGCCGGAGAACGTTCCAGCGACTTTCGCAGACGTCCCACCCGGTCCCAGCCATTGGCGTCCACGATGAAGATCACGTCCACGGAACCCAGCCGCTCGATGTCCGCCTCCGTGGCGGGAGCTTTTATATCCCCATCGGGATCCAGCCAGGTGTAGGCTTCTGGTATGGCGTCATTCATGGCTACGACGGCGTTCTTTCCCATCGCCTTCAGGCACTCGTAAATCCCTAGGGCCGAACCGACCGAGTCACCGTCGGGATTGACGTGACTCGAGATCACGAAGGACTGATTCGATTCGATGACCGCCTTTATTTCATCCCACATGACCATATCCCATGGATCGGACCTTGTCTTTCATCGCAATTCGTCTATACCGCACTCCGGCCCGGTGGAACGGTGAACCGGCATACGGTAAGAATCGCCGAATATACCGTTCAAACCCCCTCCATGTCAAGGTTTATTGTTGATCCAGAGCGAATTTGAAATTGGTTAAATGATTGATAAATAAGGTTTTATTTGACACGTCAGGACAAGGTGGGTAGTATGCGGTAACTTGCGGGATTGCATCGGCTTCCTCGCCTGGCCATCCCACCATGGCGGGTCCGGTTTTCCGCCCCGAAACACCCCATCTGTCGGAGCAGTGGCATGACGAACGCACTCGTCCTGTTCATGAAAGCGCCGAGGACGGGGACGGTGAAAACCCGGTTGACCGTACAGGTTTCGAACACCGAGGCAGCGGAACTCTATCGCGCCTTCATCCAGGATACGCTTCATCTTGCACGACGGGTTGCCGGCGCGTCCCTTTACGTGGCCTGGACACCCGATGACGGACTGGCGGAGCTCCAGGCCGCCCTGGGCAACCCCGAAGTGAACTGGTTCGGCCAACGCGGCGCCCATCTCGGGGAGCGTCTGTCAAACGCCTTCACGATGTTCTTTATAAAGGAACCGGTCAAAACGGTCGTACTGGGTGGAGACAGCCCCCTTCTCCCGTTCGCGTACGTCGAAGAGGCCTTTCGATCGCTGGACCGCCACGATGTCGTGCTGGGACCCGCCACCGATGGGGGCTACTACCTGATCGGGCTGGGCAGCGGGCAGAAGGCCGTCGAGCACTACGCGAGCCTGTTCGAGTCCATCGACTGGGGCACCGGCCGCGTACTGCAACAGACTCGGACGGCAGTCCGCAAATGCGGCCTTTCCTGCCATGAACTCCCACCGTGGTACGACGTGGACCGTCCCGACGACCTGGAAAGGATTTCCCGCGAAATACGATTACTGCGCGCCGGCGGTGACCATGTAACTGGGCGGCACACGGAATCCATAATGGAAGAATTGACCCTGGGAAGAAATCCGACATGAGTCCCGGCCCTGAAGAGCTGAGGCCCCTGCTCGCCCGCCTGCCTTCGGTGCATGTCCTGCAGCGCCAACCCGGTATTCGGGAACTGCGCGGTCGATACGAGGACCGGCGAATCGACGCCATGATACGTAAAGTCCTGCGCGAAGCGAGGAGCAGGATAAGGTACCAGACCCCCGCGGCTGAGCCTACGCGGGTGCAGCCACAAGACCTGGCGGAGCGGGTCGTTGCGCACCTGGAAAGTGAACGCGGCCCCCTGGATGGCGCGCTGATCAATGCCTCCGGCATCCTTTTCCATCCCGGGACGCGGGACCGCTACGCAGGAGCGGCCGCGCGGAGGGCTTCCAATCTGGCGCTTACATTCTCGGCATACGAGGAAAAAGGCCGCATAGCCCGGTTGATGCATGAACTGACCGGCGCGGAAGACGCCCTGGTGGCCCGTTCCGTCCCGGCGGCGTTCCTTCTGGCGGTTCAATCCATCGCGAATGGGGAGGAAGTCGTCATCAATCGGAGCCAGCTTGGGTTGATCGACGCGCCATACGATGACAGGCCCGTCGATCCGGTGTCGATATGCGAGCTTGCCGGCGCCCGGGTGATCGAGACCGGCGCCACCAACAAGACGCGGTTGTCCGACTACCGGTCCGCTGTGGGTAACCAGACCGCGCTGATCACCTGTATTCGGCCGTCTACATACGCCCTCCGGGGCTTTACGGCAGAAGCCGGGTTGGAGGAGATCGTACGGACCGGGGTGGAAACCGGCGCCACGGTCCTCTACCTGGCCGGCGATACGACGTTGCGACCGGTCGCTTCCGCGGCCTATGATCCCGCGTGCTCCGTCACCGAGGCTGTTCAATTGGGCACGCAGTTGATCATCCTGGCCGGCGGCGGTCTGATCGGCGGGCCTCCCTGCGGTCTGCTGGTCGGAAGGCGTCACGTGCTGGCGCGCATACGCGGGCACGGGCTGTGGCCTGCGATGCAGGCATCCCGGCACGTACGGGCGGGACTCGAAGCAAGGATGAAGGAACTGGCCGACAGTCCATGCGACCTTGATAACCATCCGGCGGCACATATGCTCACCGCCTCGCGGGACGAGGTAGGTACACGGGCCCGGGGTCTCCTCGAACTACTGTCGAAAAGCGGCCGCTTCCGTACGCCATGCGCGGTGATCGAACGACCGGCGTACCTGACGCCGTACCGGCTTCCCCGCGACAGCATGGCCGGCTTCGCGGTATCGGTTCATCTGGCAGGAGCGAGGCCCGTAGACCTGGCCGGCCAGGCTGACCAATGGGCGCGCGGAACCCCGTCCCTGCTCGTAGACCACGACCGGGACCGGCACCTGATCGATATGCGGGGCGTTGAAAAAAGCCGGATCCCGGACGTGGCAAGGATCGTTGCAGTGGACTTATAACTTATGGAATTAAAAAAACTTGTGCAGGATCATCGTGCCGGATATATTCGAAATCGAGCTTCTCAATCCGTAAACTATTACATGGAATTGTTTCATCTTGCATCTTGAGCAGGCCGTCTCCGACGTAATCCAGGTTGGCAAGCGAATGTATGACCGGGGTTACGTAGCTTCGAACGATGGAAACATCAGCGTTCGACTGTCAGAAAACCGCCTTCTGATTACGATGACCGGCGTCAGCAAGGGATTCCTGACCCCGGAACAGTTAATCGTCGTCGACTATGAAGGCAGGGTGATCTCCGGCAATCACGAGCCATCGTCCGAAATGAAGATGCACCTGATGGTGTATAGTGAGCGTCCGGATGTGCACGCCGTAGCCCATGCCCACCCCCCGACGGCGACGGGGTATTCCGTGGCCGGCATCAATCTGCCCGAAAACCTCTTGCCCGAAGCGATCGTCTCCCTGGGTTCCATACCCACGGCCGCATACGGTACTCCGGGAACGATGGAGTTGGTCGAATCGCTCAGAAAACACGTAAGTGATCATGATGCGATCTTACTGGAAAACCATGGCGCACTGACACTGGGGCCGGACATAATCACGGCGTATCACAAGATGGAAACCATGGAGCATATTGCGCAGATTGCCCTCGTTGCCCGTTTGCTTGGCCGGGTAAACACCATAAGTGATGAGGATGTGGGCAAGTTGGTCCAGATGTATGGCCTGTCATGAATGAATTGATTCCGACCGGGGAAGAACCATGACAACGACGCGCAGAGAGCTGGTCAATGAAATCAGCGAGACGCTGGGACTGAAGAAGACCCAGATATATCCCGTGATCGACGCACTCTTCGAAATCATGCGGGAAAACCTGGTCGATGGCAACCGGATCGAAATCAGGGGATTCGGCGCGTTGGAAATCAAGAACACCCGGCCCAAGCCCGCGGCCCGCAATCCGCGGACAGGATATACCATCGAAGTCCCGGCCCGGCGGAAGGCCAAGTTCAAACCCGGCAAAATACTCAAGGAAGCACTGCGGGCCCAGCGAAAGCGGCAGTAGTAACACGGCCGTAGATCACCCGATCCTCACACCACGTAAGATACGACGTCTCCACTCCGATCAGCGAACATGCCTTCCTACTACCCGGTCGGAAAACTGCCCGCGGAAGACCTGGACCGCATACTGCGGCGGTATGCTCCCGGTACCGACCCGAGACTGCTCGTGGGCCCGGGCATCGGACAGGACGCGGCGGTCATCTCCTTCGGCTCCCGCGTACTCGTAACCAAAACGGATCCCATCACCTTCGCCACCGAGGAGATCGGCTGGTACGCGGTTCACATTAACGCCAACGACGTCGCGGCCATGGGTGCCGTGCCCAAGTGGTTCCTGACGACCATACTGCTCCCTGAATCCAAAACGAGTCCCGAGCTGGTGGATCGCATTTTCTCCGGGCTTTCCGACGCCTGCGCGGAACTCGACATCACCCTTTGCGGCGGACATACCGAAATCACCCATGGCCTGGACCGGCCCATGCTGATCGGCCAGATGCTGGGTGAAACGACTCCCGACGGCTACGTTTCAGGATCCGGCGCCAGGGCGGGCGACCGGATACTGTTGACCAAGGGTATTGCCATCGAGGCGACGGCGCTGATCGCCATGGAAAAGAGCGACGAGGTCAGAGCCCGATTCTCCGACGGTTTCCTCGAAACGTGCCGGCAGTACCTGAAGGAACCCGGTCTCAGCGTGGTTAAAGAAGCCCGTATCGCGATGGAAACCGGCGGGGTCCATGCCATGCACGATCCAACGGAGGGTGGTCTCGCTTCGGCGTTGCGGGAAATCGCCGCCGCGTCCGGGGTCGGCATGCTCATCGAGGACGATCGGCTGCCATTGCTGCCCGAATCGCAGGCCCTCTGCTCGTTCTACGGACTGGATCCGCTGGGGACGATCGCCTCCGGCGCCCTCCTGATCGTGGTGGAATCGGGCCATTCGGAGCCTGTCGTCGATCGCCTTTTGGAAGCCGGCATCCCGGCCGTCGCCATCGGTTGCGTTCAGCCTCCCGATTTCGGTATCCGAATACGCCGCAATGGAACGCTACACGATCTTCCGGCGTTCGACAGGGATGAAATCGGCAAGGTATTCGAAGCTTGACCATAGCATACATCGCCGGGAAAAACACTTGCAATTACCCCTTTCGAAGATTAGATTTGCAGTCGTAAAACAGGAAGTACCATGTGCAGCCAGGGGTCGTTCTTCGGCCCGGTCCTGATCCCATCTTCGCATTCATTCAGGAGAGAATCATGGAAAAAGTGATGGAAATCATCGTTTTCCTGATGAAGCACATGCAGGATGAAAAAGGCCGCTTCAACGACATCGCCGATGTCTCTCAGACCCTGGTCGGACACGGCTATACCCAGCAAGAGGTCAATACGGCCTTTGCCTGGTTATTCGACCGCCTTCAGGCGCAGGCGGAAATCGTGGTCGATCCGACCTTGCCCCTTCAGCCCAAACCCAACCGCATTCTGCACGCCGTAGAACAGTTGATGATCCAGCCGGACGCGTACGGCTACCTCCTGGAACTCCGGGAACTGGGCCTGATCAACGATACGCAGACCGAGCTGATCATTGAACGGGCCATGCTGACCGGCGCCCGTTCCGTTACCCGGGAAGACATCAAGACCATCGCCGCCCCGATTCTGCTTGAATCGGAATCCGGCCAGGCCATGATCTGGTTTCCCGACGACCTCGAAGAAGGCATAATCGGGAACTGAGGCCGTCCCTCCTTCATCCCATTCTCCAACCCGTCAACACACAGACATGCCCAAATCCCTAGTCATTGTGGAGTCCCCGGCCAAGGCCCGTACGATCAAGAAATACCTGGGCAAGGATTTCGAAATCATGGCGTCCGTGGGCCATGTCAGGGATCTGCCGCCAAAGAGTCTGGGCGTCGACGTAAACAACGACTTCAAACCCGAATACGTCACGATACCCGGGAAGGAAAAGGTCGTGAAGGACCTGCGCAACGCGGCGAAATCGGCCGACCAGATCTTCCTCGCGACGGACCCCGACCGGGAAGGCGAGGCCATAGCCTGGCACGTGGCCAGCCAGTTGGGAAACAACAACAAAGAGGTGGGAAGGGTTCTCTTCCACGAAATCACCCCCCAGGCTGTCCGTACGGCGATCGACAAGCCAGTTCCCATCGACATGCAGAAAGTTAACGCCCAGCAGGCGCGCCGCGTCATGGACCGGCTCGTTGGATACCAGGTCAGCCCCTTTCTGTGGAAGACGATCACCGGAGGGTTGAGCGCGGGCCGGGTACAGTCTGTGGCGCTTCGGTTGATTTGCGATCGGGAAGACGAGATCGAGAAGTTCAAGGTCGAAGAGTACTGGTCCATAACGGCCCATCTCAGGACCGGGCAGGACACAGTTTTCCCGGTAAAATTGATTCGGACGGGCGAGGATAAGGTACATATACCGGACGAAAAAACGGCCCGGGGGCTGATCGAAGACATGCGCGCTCAGGTATTCGAAATCAAGGGTATCACCAAGAAACACACGCAGCGCAATCCATATCCCCCCTTCATCACGAGCACCCTGCAGCAGGACGCGTCCAGGCGCCTCCGGTTTACCACGCAGAAGACCATGATGATCGCCCAGCAGCTCTATGAAGGAATCGACCTGGGTGACGAGGGAACCATCGGGCTGATCACCTACATGCGGACGGATTCCACCCGTATCGTGGACGAAGCGGTCCAGGCCGTACGCGGTCTGATCGCCGAAGTCTACGGTGCGGAGTACGTGCCCGCAAAGCCCAGGAGGTACAAGACCAAACCGGGGGCCCAGGACGCCCACGAAGCGATCCGGCCCACGGCGGTGGACCGTACCCCCGAGAAGGTGAAGTCTTTCCTGACTTCCGACCAGTTCAGGCTTTACGAACTGATCTGGCTGCGCTTTGTCGCCTCCCAGATGCGGCCGGCCCGATTCGACGTGACCACCGTGGACGTACGGGCCGGGCAGTACCTTTTCCGCGCCACGGGTTCGGTGCCCACTTTCGCGGGTTTTCTCAAGGTGTACGAAGAGCCTGTCGATGAAGATGCCGAACAGAAGGAAGAAGAAAAATCGCTGCCCAGGCTGCGGGAGGATGAGAAACTCGCGCTTGAGAAACTCGAACCCAGACAGCACTTCACCCAGCCTCCGCCCAAGTACACGGAAGCGAGCCTGGTCAAGGAACTCGAGGAGAGGCAGATCGGCCGTCCCAGTACGTACGCCCAGATCATCAGCACGTTGCGCATGCGCAAGTACGTGGCGATGAAACAGGGCCGGTTCTCGCCTTCCGATCTCGGAAAGGCCGTGAACCGAATACTGGTCATGGCTTTCCCGGACCTTTTCGACGTGGCTTTCACCGCCAGGATGGAAGACGCCCTGGACCGGATTGAAACGGGTGAACTGGACTGGACGGGCACCCTGGTGGATTTCTACCACCCCTTCAACGAACGGCTTCAGTCCGTTAACGCCCAGCGATCGGAATTGAAGAGCACCCTTACGGAAGAAACGGACGAGACTTGCGAGAAATGCGGCAAACCGATGGTCATCAGGTGGGGCCGGAACGGGCGTTTCAAGGCATGCGGGGGATTTCCCGCGTGCAAGAACACCAGGCCGATAGACGAAAGCGAGACAGCGGGAATGACCTCCGACGAGGTCTGCGACAAGTGCGGTCAGAAAATGGTCGTGAAAACCGGAAGGTACGGCCCGTTCCTGGCGTGCAGCGGATATCCGAGCTGCAAGCAGACGCGTCCGGTCAGCCTGGGCATCACCTGCCCCGAAGAGGGTTGCGGTGGATCCCTGACGGCGCGCCGGTCGCAGCGGGGCCGAAACTTCTTCGGCTGCAACAACTACCCCAAATGCCGTTTCGTGGTGTGGGATACCCCCGTCGATCGTCGATGTCCTTCCTGCGACTATCCCATCATGGTCGAGAAGCAGGACAGGTCGGGCAGTTCGGCGATGCAATGCCCGGGATGCAAGCACCGAATCCGGTCTGTCGAACCGGTACCCGCCGGTTCGGACCATGCGGACCAGGCGGACCAGGAGGCATGACCGATTATGGAAAAGCAGGTCAGCGAGTTCCTTGAACATCTTGAGATAGAGAGGAATTACTCCCCGCATACCCGTTCGGCCTATGCTGGAGACCTGCATCAGTTCCTGTCCTTCATCTCCGAATACCGCTCCGCCGACACGGTGGCGCCCGACTCGATCGACAAGTCCGCGGTGAGGGCATTCCTCCACCACCTGCACCAGGAAGGATTCAGCAAACGGACCATCGCGCGCCGTTTCGCGGCGGTACGGTCCTTCTTCCATTTCCTCTGCCGGGAAGGGGTCGTTTCCGTCAACCCCTGCATCTACCTGTCCACGCCGAAATGGGACCGTCACCTGCCCCGGTTTCTGGACCGGAACCAGGTGGAAGCGCTGCTCGGACAACCGGATCGGAGCCAGGTTCTCGGACTGCGTGACGCGGTCATTCTGGAACTGCTGTACGGCGCCGGCATGCGGCTATCGGAACTCGTCGGCCTCGACACGGGCGCGATTGATCTGACGGAAGAGCGAATCCGGGTGATCGGTAAGGGGGACAAGGAACGGATCGTACCCCTGGGGCAGCACGCCCTGTCCGTGCTCGTATCCTATTTTGACGCGCGGCTACTGTTGTTGAAAGCGGGGCGGGACGATACGGCCGCGCTGCTTTTGAATCAACACGGCCGGAGACTAACGGGTCGCGGGGTCCAATACATCCTGGCGAGGTACGGCCTGAGGATAAGCCAGCAGGGGCTGACGCCCCATGTACTCCGGCACACTGCCGCCACGCACTTGCTCGACGCCGGAGCGGACTTGCTGGCCGTCAAGGAACTGCTCGGCCACGAACGCCTTTCGACCACGCAGATCTATACCCACGTCGCCCTCGACCGCCTGAAAAAAATGTACGAAAAAGCGCATCCCCGCGCCTGATATATGAATGGGACGCTGGTCGTTACCGCACTGTTGCTCTTGGTCGGCATGGCCGTCATGGCCTGCGCTCGCGAAGGTTTGCCGCCAGGCGGCCCAAGGGACACCTTTCCGCCCTACGTGATTGAAAGCGATCCGCCCCAGGGCTCGACCAATGTCCCGGTCGACGTTTCTCCGACGCTGATCTTCAACGAACGCATTGAACCCCGTTCCATCTCGGGCAACCTGTTCATCGCGCCCATTGTCGAATTCGACACCGAAACGAACTGGAGCGGCAACCAGGTCAGGATCCGGTTCGAGGAGCCCATCGACGGCGAGAGAACTTATATTATCACGGTGGGCACCGGTGTCAGGGACCTGCGCGGCAACCGCATGGATTCCACCTATGTGTACGCCCTGTCCACGGGTTCGAGCATAGACCAGGGGGAGGTCAGCGGCCTGGCAGTCTACAACCACCGGCCCGCCAGGGGAGCCTACATCTGGGCCTACAGCCTTTCAGGCAAGCCCGCTCCTGATCCGGCCGGAACGCCTCCGGACTACCTCACCCAGGCCGGTACGGACGGTTCCTTCGGGTTTACCCATCTCTCCGCCGGCCGCTACCGCTTCTTCGCCTTCATGGACCAGGGCAGGGACCGCCTCTACGATGCCGGCATGGATCCCATCGGGGTCCCCACGCGGGACGCAATCCTGTCGGAAGAAAAAACCGGTGACGGACCGATGTGGTTTCGGCTCGCCGTCAACGATTCCGCCTCCATGCATGTAGTTTCCGCACGGCCGCCCCACAAGCATGAGCTCAATGTCCTTTTGAGCGAGGCGCCCCGCGGGGACCTGGTCATGGACACCGGTTCCTACGCCATTCGCGGCATGGAAGACGGGGATAGCCTGAAGGTTACGTCCGCCTATCCGGACCCGTCGGATTCGACGTCCATCGTGCTGATCACTGCTCCCCAAACACGGGACAAGGCCTACCTTCTGACCGTGACCGGGCTGGAAAACGTCTGGGCGGAACCGATCGATTCGACGCGGAACTCGGCTGAATTCACCGGTTCCTCCTTCGAAGACTCGTCACCACCGCAGATTTTAGATGTCCGGCCAGCTGACCGTTCGCAGGATATCGCCCAGTCCACCGAAATCACGTTTGCATTCAGCGAACCCGTGTCACTGGGGGAGCACTCCGTGGCCCTGCGAGACTCCGCCGGAAAGGAAGTGGACGGCGATCTCCGCTGGATCTCTCCCACGGTTGCCGCTATTCGTCCCGACACCCTGCTCTTGCCGGGCGCCGGGTACGGGATCCGGATCCTCGCCAGCCTGGTGAACAACGGGTCGGGCCAATCCCTCCAGACCGCGGACGACCGTTCCGATACGCTCGATTATTCCTTCTCGACCATCGATCCGGCGGACTACGGTTCGCTGTCCGGCCGGTTCGAAGACGAAGACGCGACAAAGGGGGGACCGGTGGGGATATCCCTGTTCCGTGACCGGGGAACGGACGCCGTTTCGGAACTCAAGCTGGACGGCCCCGGCGATTTTCGATTTGACAGCGTCCTGCCAGGCCGGTATATCCTGCAAGCCTATCGAGACGCAAACGACAATGGCCGGTATGATTTCGGTACCGCGATGCCGTTCATGCCCGCCGAAAGATCGATGGTCCATCCCGATACCGTGGAGGTACGATCGGGATGGGAGACGGAAGACGTAGCGCTCAAACTGAATCCTTAAGCTAAGACAGCGCGCAAAGGAGCAGCGCCATGAACAGCCAAACCTCCGGCACCACGTTGCAGGATACGGTGGATGTCCTGAAGACCCAGGGCATCGTTACCGTTGAAGGAGTATTTTCACCCGAAGAGATGGAGACGTTCCGCGGCATCCTTGACAACACCATCGCGGAGGCCGACAAGGTCGAAGAGTACAAGGGAAGGCCGACCGACAAGCTCCTTGGAAAATCCAGGGAAACGGTCTGGCTGCTGTGGGAACTCTACGCTGTTTGTGAAGGCGGACTCCGGTTTTCGCGGCATCCCGCGATCGTAGGCGTGCTGGAGCGCGCGCTGGGCGAACCGGTCAAGCACGCGAGTATCGGTACGATGTTCGACAAGGTGGCCGGCGGGGACGCGGCGATCGGCTGGCACCAGGATACCTTCTTCATCGTCGACCCTCCGGACAGCGAAGAGGTCGATCTCACCGGATACTGGCAACAGTTCGGCCACGTACACGTCCGGCCGGCCGATATCGACTGGAAGGAAGACCTTTTCCAACGAACCATCATAGTCCGGATCAACGTGGATCCACAGACCATAGAGAACGGGGCCATGAAGGTCATCCCCGGTTCCTATCTCGAAGGACCTCTTGAACTGTCCGGCGGCATGGAGGAATACGTCGCCCGGCACGAAGGAGAGGCCATCGACTGCACGGCGGGCGAGGGAAGCGTCACGTTCTACTACCCTACCATGCTCCACAGTTCGGAGGTCAGCAAGGCTTCAGCGGGGGTTCATCGAAGAGCCGCCGCGCACCGGGTCCGGGCCGCCAGCCTGGAGATTCCCGGGTGGAACTGGCCCGTGGATTGGCCGGAAGGCGCGGAAACGATCCTATCTGAAACCGGTTTCGACCGGAATCCCTTCTCCTGACCCTACCGTCTCTGCTCCCCATCCCCCGGGTCACCGATATATAGAGCGGCAAAGGACGGCGCGAACCCGTTCCACCGGCGGTCGCCGTACTTGTTCACGTCGATGCCCCGGACCCACGGTTTGTTGAGCGTCGCGTTCACCATATTGTATAGAAACACTCCGGCCGCCTGTTCAGCCAGGATCTCCTCGGCGGCCTGGTACATGGCCACGCGTTTCTCTTCGTCGAATTCCCGCGCCGCGTCGTCGACCAGGCGGTCGAATCCCTCGTGCTTCCAGTCCTGCCGACCCGAACCGGCGGGTTGCGAGCGCCAGGGTACGGCGATCATGTCGCTGGGATCCGGGTAGTCCATGTTGAACCAGAGAAACCCCCACGGGATCTCGTGGTTGCGCATGAAAGCGTTGAAGGCGTTGGTGGACTGCTGCCGGAGATTCACCTTGATGTCCAGGTGCTCTTGGAACATCTGCTGCATGGCGACCACCACGTTCCATTCATCGGGCGTCGGCGGCTGGCCCCGCACCCATAGTTCAAGCGCCGGCAGTCCCTTCCCGCCGGGGTACCCCGCTTCCGCAAGCCTCTGCCGGGCGAGTTCCGGATCGAAGGCCTGGTATTTACGGATCCGGTCGACCTGGTAGCCTGGAAACCCCTTGGGAAGCATGCCGTACGACGGCGTGGCGGCATCACCGAGCACGATCCTGCAGATGGATTCCCGGTCGATCGCATGGGCGAGCGCCTGGCGCAGCCGGAGGTTGTTGAACGGCGGCTCGTTCGTCCGGAAGATGGTATAGTAGGTACCGAAGTTGGGATAGGTGACCAGTTCGCCGCTCAGCGCGGGATCCTGGCGCGCGTGATGGTAGTCCGGACCGGAAACGCCCATCCGGTCGAATTCGTTGTTTTCGTAGGCCGTCAAACCCCGCCATCCCGGTAGAATGAAGGTGAATTCGAGGCGTTCGAGGTACCCTTTCCACGGACCGTTGTAGTGGGGATTCAGCGTATAGGTCATGTCAACGCCCTTTTTCCAGGACGCAAGCCGCCAGGTGGAATTGGACACCAGGTGCTCCGGTTCGGACCACCTTATGCCGTACTTCTCCACCTGCCACCGCGGAGCCGGCACGGAAGTGAAAAAAGTGAGTATGTAGGGAAAGTACGAACAGGGTTCCTCGGTTTCGATCACCAGGGTGCGATCGTCCACCGCCTTGACGCCGACGACCGAGGCATCGTCGGTCTGTCCCGTGTTGAAGGCCCGGGCGCCCTTGATCGGATAGTAGAAGTAGGCGAATATGTTGCCCGCGTCCGGACTGACCAGGCGGCGGAACGACCACTCGAAATCGTGGGCGGTCAACGGGCGGCCGTCACTCCACGTAGCGCCCGGCCGGATCTTGAACGTCCACGTCCGGTGGTCATCCCCCACGGACCAGGATTCGGCCGCCGCCGGCTTCACCTCCATATTGTCGTCGAAGACCAGCAGGGATTCGAACAGGAACGCGTTGAACTGGGCATCGAACAGGGCGATGCCCACGTCCAGGGTGGACGGCTCCGGCATGGTCAGGCGGATATACTGTTCGCTCAGCGGAGCGGCGTCGGTCGGAAGTTCCCTGCCCGCGGTGTTGACGCGCGATGTCTGCGGTCCGGTAGCAGGTCCTTCGACGGACGATCCGCATGCCGCCGCCGTAAGCGCCATAGCGCAGAGAATGGATCGTGTCCACTGTCGCATCGATCCCCCGAGTCCACCGCTGTTTCTTCAGTCCGGTCCGACTACTCCTCGGCAAACGCGGCGTCGAAGGCTACGTCGGAAGGCGGGAAGTCGACGCCCTTCGTGAACGCGCACGCTTCTTCCGCGCCGTGTTCACGGTCCATGCCGCTGTCTTCCCACTCGATGGAAAGCGGTCCGCCGTATCCGATCTCGTTCAGCGCGCGGATGATTTCCTCGAAATCGATACTGCCGCGGCCGAGGGATCGGAAGTCCCAGAAACGATCGGAATCGCCGAAGGCGACGTGTCCACCGAATACGCCCGCTTTCGTCGCTCGCTCGGACCACCATACGTCTTTCATGTGTACGTGGTAGATGCGATTGCGAAAGGTCCTGATGAATTCCACGTAGTCCACGCCCTGGTAGCCGAAGTGACTGGGGTCGTAGTTGAAGCCGAAGGCCTCGCGGTTACCCAGCGCGTCCAGCGCCCGTTGGGCGGAAGAAATGTCGAAGGCGATTTCCGTGGGATGCACTTCCAGCCCGTACTTCACGCCGACTTCGTCGAATACATCCAGGATGGGATTCCAGCGCGCCGCGAAATCCTCGTAACCCGCGTCGATCGAAGCGGGATCCACGGGC
The DNA here is from genome assembly GCA_965262815.1 of bacterium. GTDB lineage: Bacteria > JAAXHH01 > JAAXHH01 > JAAXHH01 > JAAXHH01 > JAAXHH01. The sequence goes on from OZ253560.1 coordinate 3,339,055, forward strand.
GGGAACGAGTAGACCAGGTGCCAGATGGACGAACCGGTAAATCCGTTGACCACGCCGAGGCCCATGTTGGCGGCCGCCCGGGCGGTCTGCTTCATCTCTTCGGCGGCGCGCCGGCGCACGCCTTCCGGATCCCCGTCGCCCCATACGTGCGGCGGCAGGATCGCTTCGTGGCGGGGATCGATCAGGTCGCAGACCGCCTGTCCGGCAAGATGGTTGCTGATGGAGAAAATCTTCAGGCCGTACTTGTCCAGCAAGGCCCTGCGGTCCTCGCAGTACGCCTTGCTTTCCGCGCCTTGTTGCACATCGAAATGATCACCCCAGCAGGCCAGCTCCAGACCGTCAAATCCCCAGCTTGCCGCTTTCTCGGCGAGTGCATCCAGCGTGAGGTCCGCCCACTGGCCGGTAAATAGCGTTACGGGACGAGACATGGTTGCTTGCTCCTTTCTGTTCATGGACGGCGCGGGATGCTCCTGGACTTTCCGCGCCGTGATCGTGTCTACAGGTCGGCGATCCTGACCCAGGTTCCGTTCTCCGCAGATACCGAAACGGCTTCCAGCACGGCCTGGTCCCTGACCCCCTCATCGAAATCCGGATGGAGGTGGTCGTCAGCGCCGGCGATGGCCTGCATGAGATCGTAAACCTCGTGGATAAAGGTGTGTTCCCAGCCGATGATATGCCCCGGCGGCCACCAGCGGTCCATGTAGGGATGGCCGCCTTCGGTCACGATGATGTCGCGGAACCCCTGGACATGGTCTTCGTCTTCCCGGTTGTAGTATTGCAGCTCGTTCATTCTTTCCAGGCTGAAGGAGATGGACCCCTTGCTGCCATTGATCTCGAATCGGTTTCCATTCCTGCGTCCACCTGCAAAACGGGTTGCTTCGAAGGAACCGACAGCGCCGTTCTCAAATCGGGCGAGGGCCAGGGTCGTGTCGTCGACGGTCACCGGTCCCGTCCGGGTGGAAACGCCGGCGCTGGCGCCCAGGGCCGAGTCGATCTCGTCGACGATGGGACGCTCCTTGATGAAGGTCTCCTGCATGCCGGTAACTTCGGTGATCTCGCCGATGAGATACCTGGCCAGGTCGATGATGTGGGCGTTGAGGTCGCCGTGGGGTCCCGAGCCGGCCTTTTCCTTCTGCAGACGCCAGACCAGGGGAAAGTCGGGGTCCATGATCCAGTCCTGGAGGTAGACGGCGCGCCAGTGATAGACCCGGCCGATGCGCCCTTCCTCGATGAGCCTCTTTGCCAGCGCCACGGCGGGCACCCGCCGGTAGTTGTACGCGACCATGCTCTTGACGCCAGCCTTGTTGACGGCGGCGGCCATGGCGCGGGCTTCAGCGAGACTGTTGGCCAGCGGTTTCTCGCAGAATACATGCTTACCCGCTTCCGCGGCTGCGATGGCGATTTCCGCGTGGCTGTCGCCCGGTGTCGAAACATCGATGAGATCGATGTCGTCGCGGGCGATCAGCGTCTTCCAGTCGGTTTCGTATCCTTCCCAGCCGAACTCGGCGGCGGCGCCTCGTACATTCTCCTCGTTGCGGCCGCATATGGCTTTCATGATCGGTACGCCGGCGGCATCCGGAAAGAAAAAGGACATGTCCTTGAAAGCATGGCTGTGCGCCTTGCCCATGAATGAATATCCCACCAGTCCCACGTTAACGTTGCGTGCCATGCATTGCTCCTTTCGATCCCGTTCGCCTCGGGGGCGATCCCGTCATGATGCCAGTTTTTCCGCTACGTAATCCTTGAGTTCGTTCATGGGCACCCGGTCCTGTGCCATGGTGTCCCGGTCGCGGACCGTCACCGTTTGATCGTCGATCGTTTGAAAGTCGACCGTGACGCAGAGCGGTGTGCCGATTTCGTCCTGGCGCCGGTAGAGCTTGCCGATGGCGCCCGTGTCGTCGTAGACCGTGCGTATCCTGCCGCCCGATTGCAGCGATTTGCGAATGTCCCTGGCCGTGGCCGCGAGCCGGTCGTCGGTTCGCTTGAGGGGAAACACCGCCACTTTGACCGGTGCCAGGTGGGGCTTGAGCCGCAACACGGTCCGGTAATGGTCGCCGATGACCTTCTGCGACAGGTTCCGAAGCGTCTTGCCCTCCCTGATCCGATCGGCGCCCGGCATGGCCAGCAGCGCGTCTATGCGCGGCATGCTTTCGGGCAGCTCGCCGGAAATGGACTCCCCGAAGGAATGCATGGACTCCCGCGCCTCGTCCGGCAGTTTGTTGTTCTTTGAAACTGACGCGTTGAAAGCGTCCAATCCATCTTTGACCGCGGCCAGTTTCTCCTCCGGCGGGGCTTTGACCATCGGTTCGTCATAGGCTTCCGACAGGACGGCCAGCAGGCAGCGCCCGACACCCGCCGACGGTTCGACCACGAAGGGGATCACGTGCCGGTTTGTCCGGGGATCGAAATAGGACAGCCGCGTCGTACTGGACTGGTTGTCCGCTACCTTCGCCGTCAAATCGTACTGTTCCTGGTATCGCGTGTGGGAACCCAGGTCGAAATCCGTCCGGCTGGCAATGCCCTCCAGTTCTTCGTAGCCGAGGGTGGGAAAGCCGTACATGAGGTCGTAGGTCTTCTTGGAATAATGGGCGAGATCCTCCCGCGGCACGTCATGGATCCGGATGGCGCTTCGACTCACGCCGATATGTTCCCACCAGGAAAGCCGGTCTTCCAGCCACTTGTCCTGCCATTCGTCCTCCGTGCCGGGATGGACGAAGAACTCGATTTCCAGCATGTCGAATTCGCGGACGCGGAACAGGAAGTTGCGGGGATTGATTTCGTTGCGGAATCCCTTGCCGACCTGCGCGATGCCAAAGGGCAACTTGCGCGCCGTGGTGGTCAGCACATTATTGAAATTTACGAATATGCCCTGGGCGGTTTCCGGACGCAGGTACGCGTAGGCGTTCTCTTCCGACACCGGCCCCACCTGGGTCTTGAACATCAGGTTGAAGGGCCTGGGTTCTGTCAGGTCACTGGAACCGCACGCGGGACATGCTGCCCCGACCTGGTCGGCGCGCCAGCGTCCCTGGCATTTCCGGCAATCCACCAGGGGGTCGACGAAAGTTTCCTCGTGACCCGAATACTTCCAGGTCAGCGGATTCATCAGGATGGCGCTGTCGAGTCCTTCCATGTCATCGCGTTCGTAGACGTTCCTTCGCCACCAGGAATCCACGATGTTGTTCTTCAGCTCTACGCCCACCGGCCCGTAGTCGTACAGTCCCTGCAACCCGCCGTAGATTTCGGAGCCCGGGTAGATGATTCCGCGGCGTTTGCAGAGCGAGACCAGTTGTTCCAGGGAGACAGCGGGCACCGCGGTCCTTTCCGTTTGAACTTATGGGGAGATGACGGGTGGCGCGACCATCCGGCGTGCCGCGAATAACTCGTTCAGCATAACGAAAACCCCGTGCTGTGTCAACCCAAAAGGCCCTTCCCATATCGAAAATATAGATTGACAGGAGCGGGGGCCGCGCGCATTGATACATAGCGTTTTGGGGTTATGAATTTCCGCCATGAATCGTTATCCGGACCCGATGAACCGATGAGCGAATTTCACTTAAACCACGCAGACTACGGAGCGGTCCCCGGCGACTGCCAGGGAAGGCCGGTCGTGCTTCATTACGGGGACGCCGGCGCTGAATACCAGGCTGTCAGAACCGCCGCCGGAATCTGCGACCTGTCCCATCGCGGCAAACTGCGCATGACCGGCGCGGACCGGCAGCACTTCCTGCATCGCGTGGTGACCAACGACGTGGAGGGGTTGCGTCGCGGGGACGGCGTTTATGCCTGCATGTTGACGCCCCAGGGGAAGATCATCTCGGACATGACGATCTACGCCCGAGAGGAGGACGTGCTCATCGACGTTGAACCGGGGATGGCGACAATCCTGCGGGAGACCCTCGAACGCTACGCCCTCATCGACGACGTCGAAATAGAGGACGTCACCGCGCAGTACGGACTGATCGGCGTGTACGGCAGGCGGGCGGAAGCGTGCCTCAAGGGCCTGGCCGGTTCCCTGGACCCGCTGCCGCACTGCGGACACGTCGAGATCGAGTGGAACGGTCTGTCCCTGACCGTGGCGCGGTCCCGCCGAACGGGTGAAACGGACTACGAAGTCTATGTCCACGGTAAAAACGCGGTAGATGTCTGGAAGGCGTTACACGGCGAAGGAGGAGACGGTTGCTGCGTTCCCATCGGCTTCGAGACCCTGGAGGTGCTCCGCGTGGAAGCGGGCATCCCCCGCTGCACGGCGGAACTGGACGAACGGGTCATTCCCAATGAAGCGGTGAAAGACCGGGCCGTCAGTTTTACAAAGGGGTGCTACATCGGACAGGAACCCGTCGTGATGATGGAGCACAGGGGTCGTCCCAACCGGCTGCTCACGGGCCTGGTCATCGACGGAGCATCACTGCCGGAGCGAAATGCCGTGATCCAGAAGGATGGCAGGGACGCGGGATGGATCACCACGGCCGTGCATGGTCGGACGATAGAGGGCATCATCGCGTTGGGTTTCGTCCGTCGCAGATTCAAGCAGTCGGGGGGACCGGTGGACGTTACGGTGAACGGTGGCCTGGTCAATGCCAGCATCGTCGACCTGCCTTTCTACGCACCGGACCAATAACGGTAACCGCCTTTACGGAAACCTTCATCTCATGTCGAATACGTCCTTCTCCCTGCACGCGCCCCTGGACATGCACATACACTTCCGCGAAGGCGATATGCTGCGGTGCGTGGCGCCCCTGAGCGCCGGGACCTTCGCCGGCGGCGTGATCATGCCCAACCTGGTGCCTCCCGTGGACAACCTCGATCGGCTGGACCGGTACGAACAGGAGGTGAGGGAAGCCGTGGGAGACTGCGCCTTCGAGCCCTTCATGACGCTGTTCATGCGATCCTACACCGAAAAGGAGCTGGCTTCGGTGAAGCACCGTATCATCGGCGTCAAGCTGTACCCGGCGGGCGTCACCACCCACAGCGACGATGGAGTCGGCGACATCCGCGACGTCGAAAACACGCTGGAACTGATGCAGGACATGGACATCCGGCTGATGGTCCACGGCGAAACGACTGATTTCGTGATGGACCGTGAGCGCGCCTTCCTACCGGTCTACGAAACCCTGGCCGCGCGCTTTCCCAGGCTGGACATCGTAATGGAACACATCACGACCAGGGAGGCCGCCGCGCTGCTGGACCGCTACGAAAACCTGTACGCGACCGTCACCCTGCAGCACCTGATGATTACCCTGGACGACGTGGCGGGCGGCCTGTTCAATCCCCACCTGTTCTGCAAACCGATCGCCAAGCGGCCGGAAGACCGCGACACGCTCCTCGCGCTTGCCCTTGAAGCCCATCCCAAGCTGGTCTTCGGCAGCGATTCCGCGCCCCACCCCGTCGACAGGAAAGAGTGCGCCGGTTGCGCCGCGGGGGTATTTACCGCGCCTATCGCCCTGCAGATGCTCGTCGGACTCTTCGAAGAACACGGCGCGCTGGACCGGCTGCAGGCTTTCGTCTCCGACAACGCGAGGCGGATCTACGGCGTCACACCGCCGAATAAAACCGTGGTATTCGAGAAAACCGGCACGGTCATACCCGAGCGATACGGCGACGTCATCCCCATGTATCCGGGCAGGGAACTGGACTGGAAGGTGACGGAGACGGGATAGATCGAAGGTGGCCGGAGCTAAGGAGCGGTTTACTTCACCCGGATCGCGTTCGAGATGATCCAGAGCCTTTGCCGGTCGCCGCGCAGCCAGGTGTTGCGCAACTGGTAGACCTCGGTGTGATAGACTCCCGGACCGGGCACCTCCACGAAAAGGTCGTGGCCATCCGTTTCGACCAGCGGCATCCCGTTTCTATACAACTTGATTCGAACCGGACCCGATGAAGGCGCGGCTACGTGCAACCTGCCGCCCTGTTGAAACTCGATCCGCGACCCCATGGACTGCTTCTCCGCCCCCATGGTAAGCTCGAAAGAAAAACCGGGCGCCGGTTCGTAACCTTCCAGCACCACGTAACAGTTTCCGCTCCGCACCGCGCTTAACAGGATCGCTTCATCGACGTCCGCGTCGCCCGTCACTTCGGTGCCGGTGATCACGTAAGTCCTGATCAACCCGAACAAGCGCGCATAGGATGGGAAGGCCAGGTAGCGTTCACCCCAGAGCGGTACGCGCTCATGGGCGTCCACGCTGCCGATCACGGTCACCGGCCGTCGTTGTACGCGGTGCATCCATAGCCGGATGGCTTCGTCGGGACGGTCGATCAGGCTGTTGAAGACTCCGTCCGGCATGAAGGGCAGGAAAACAAGGGCCCTTGCCAGTTCAACCGCGTTATCGTCGCGCCAGGCGCTGTCCGCGTTGAGCAGTTCCAGGCCGTCCATCCTATCCACGGTCCAGTCGGTCCATGGTCGCCGGCCGGTGGGATGGGCCGCGATGGACAGTCCGCCCGCCTCCGATATTTCCCCGATCAGCGCGGGCAATCCCAGGGGGCCATGCTGTTCCACGTGTCTGTCCGCACCGAGGGATAGCAGGTGGCCCGCGCTGGTATTGACCTCCTCGCCGATGAGCAGCAACAGGCCGTCATGGTATCCCTGGTGGCCGTCGACCCGGGGCTGCAGCGTGCTGTGGTCGGTCAGGACCACGAAATCCAGTCCCGCATCCCGTCCTGCCTGGACAATATCAGCAACCGCACCGCCACCGTCGGAATAGGTGGAATGGACATGGATGGCGCCGGAGTACCGCACCGGGAGGTCCGGGCCGGGAGTCGGCGCGGGCCGGGACAATTCGGACCGGATGAGCAGGAACCCATCGACGATCCAGAGCAGTACGCAGATCGCCGCGATGATTTTCAACGCGTTCCGTGCATTTCGCATGGTTTGCCGCCTGGCCTGAGCCGGCCTGTGCGCCTCCATGGACATAGTTGTCAAAAAGCTCGCAGGGAGGAACACGCCGTATCAGACCGTACTCCAGAAAGCGCGCTCAATGTGGGTTACCCCGGGTGGATTCCGCGACAGGTCGATCCCGATGACATCAAAACGACACGGAACCTCGTGCCAGTTGCGATCCTGCAGGAAACGACGGGCGGCCCGGGAGATATGTTGCTGTTTCCGCCCGCGCACCCAGGATTGAGGTTCACCGAACCGCTGGCCCGTGCCAGCCTTTACTTCCACGAAGACGAGTTCGTCCCCGTCCCGGGATATGATATCGATTTCACACCGGGACAGGGAATCCCGATAGTTCCTGTCGAGAATGACATGACCCTTTCGCCGCAGAAACGCTAAAGCAATGGATTCACCGCGCGAACCCCGGGTATGAGTCGATTCCCCCATGGCGCCTTCAGGTTAAAGACGGGCAGATCGCCCGATAAACAGTATTCAATCTTGATCGATTTCACGCCGTGTGGACGTGGAGTCTTTTTCGCAGGAAGGAACGGCGGTGTATGGCAGACGGACCGTGGATATCGAGTGCGGCCAGGTGCACGGCGGTGCCGTAACCCTTGTGCCGGGCGAATCCATACTCCGGATAGTCCGGGTCGCAGGCGATCATGATACGGTCACGGGTTACCTTCGCAATGATGGATGCGGCGGCGATGGAGAGACTTCTCGCATCTCCCCCTATCACGGGGGTTTGGGGACCCGGCCAGTCTATGGTGTCGATCCCGTCGATGAGCAGATGACCGGGGGACGGCGAAAGAGCTTCGACGGCTTCCTTCATGGCCAGGAGATTCGCGCGGCGTATGTTCATGGTGTCGATTACCGCCGCATCGGAACTGCCGACTCCCAATGTGGTTGCCATGTCGGTGATCTCATCAAATAACGCGTCGCGTTTCGTCGGAGTCAGGCGTTTCGAATCGTCCAGGCCCGGTATCACGGCGTCATCCGGTAGAATAACGGCTGCCGCGACCACGGGACCGGCCAGGGCGCCCCTGCCGGCCTCGTCGATACCGGCCGGGTTCCGTACACCGCTCTCACGGAGGGATCTCTCCAGAACGGCCATGGACCGGAGTCTGGCCAGCTCCGCATCGCCCGGCGCCTTGCTCAATTGCGTCGCTCGGCGATCCGCGCGGCTTTGCCTCTCAACTTTCTCAGGTAGTAGATCCGCGACTGCCTTACCTTGCCGCGGCGCAATACCCGGATACTGCCGATCGACGGAGAATGGACAGGGAAAATGCGCTCGACGCCAATGCCCTGAGATATCTTGCGCACTGTGATCGTCTCGCCGATACCGTTGCCGGACCGCTGGATCACCACGCCCTGGAAGAGCTGTACGCGTTCCTTGTCGCCTTCGCGAACCTTGACCTCCAACCGGATGGTATCTCCGGCGCGGAATTCGGGATGGTCGGTCCGCAACTGGTCCTGGGATATCGTGTCAAGTACGTTCATGGTTTCGTTTCCGTCCTTTCGAACGACCGCGGGTCGTGTACTACCCGTTCTCGTTCCGTTGCAGGGTTTTCAGATAGGTTTCATCATCTCCGGTCAATTCGACTGTTTCCAACAGTTCGGGCCGATGCTGGAAGGTTTTCCTCAGGGCATCCTGCCTCTGCCATCTTTCGATACGCTCGTGATGCCCGGAGAGCAACACCTCCGGTACGCGCCGCTCCTGGAAGTTCTCGGGACGCGTGTACACGGCGTTGCCCAGCAGTCCATCGTAGTGCGAATCCGTCACCGCCGATGCCATTTCACCCAGGGTTCCTGGAATGAGTCGAATCACGGCGTCCGCGATCATCATGGCCGGTATTTCGCCGCCGGTGACGACGAAATCGCCTACGGAGTATTCCTCGGCGTCAAGGCCCGTAACCACACGCTCGTCAACGCCCTTGTAGTGCCCGCAAATAAGAACCAGTTGGTCCAGTTCCACGAAGGACTTGGCGGTCTCCTGCAGAAACGGCCTGCCGCAGGCCGACAGCAAAACGGTAAGGGACCGGCTCTCCTGGTCCGCCTGGTCCGCCTGGTCTTCCTGGTCCGCCTGCCGGCGGATATGGCTTACGCCCTTGAAGATGGGTTCCGGTTTGAGCACCATGCCCGGGCTCCCGCCGTAGGCGTAATCATCAATGGTCTTGTGGCGGTCCGTCGTAAACGCCCGCAGGTCATGGATGAAAATGTCCACCATGTCCCGTTTGCACGCCCGCCCCACGATGCTCTCGCCGAAGGGACCCGCGAAAACGCCCGGAAATGCGGTCAGAATATCGATACGCATGAACTATACCACTACGCGATCAATCCCGGAATCGGTCTGATGACGATTTTCGAGTCCTCGGGGTTGAGTTCCACCACGATGTCCCGGACCACCGGGATCATCACTTCTCCCGCCGGCGTATCCACGACGAACACGTCGTTCGCCGGCATGGACAACACTTCTCTTACGATTCCGATTTCCACTCCATCCTCGGAAACGACCGTGCATCCCTCGACTTCGAAAACATAGTAAGCGTCCCCGGGCAAGTCGGCGACGGCTTCTCCGGGCACCTGGATGTAAGCGCTGCGCAGGCGCTCCGCGTTTTCCGTCGTGTCGATCCCCACGAACTTCATCAACCAGCCGTTTCCGTCACGGCTGCAGCGCTCGATCTCCAACGACTCCCGGCGTCCGTCCCTCAGTTCCACGCCGATCCGGTCCAGGTCCGCAAACCGGTCCGGGACATCCGACAACCCCTCCACCCGGACGTAGCCCCTTAGACCGTGGGGCTTGCGGATGAATCCGATATTGACCCAGTCTGCGCGCAATGCTTCCCGCCCCGGTGCACCAGCGACCGATCGGCTCTGTATCACTCGGCCGGTTCGGCTGGCGCCTGATCTTCGCCGCGCCACTTCGCCATGGCGCCGGTTTTCACCAGGAGCGACCGTACCGTTTCACTCGGTTGTGCGCCGCGATCGAGCCAGTAGACGGCCTTTTTCACGTCCATTTCCAGTTGTTCCGGCGAAATGGGGTTGTAGTAACCCAGGACATCGATGTACTTCCCGCCCAGACGGGTTCGGTCGTCCGCTACCACGATTCGGTAAAAGGGTCTTTTCTTGGCTCCTGTCCTGCGAAGCCGTATGGCCACTGCCATGTTACGCTCCTCTGCTGTCTAAAATGGCACCATCTTCTGACCGAGTCGCTCGAGGGCGCCCGGCCGGTTCAACTGTTTCATCATTTTCTGCATCATGTTGTATTGTTTGAGCAGCTGATTCACCTCCTGCACGCTCGTTCCGCTTCCCCGGGCGATACGGCGGCGTCTGCTGCCGTTGATGACCACGGGACGCGCCCTTTCGTGCCTGGTCATGGAGCTCAGAATGGCGTCCATGCGAACGAGCGCTTTTTCATCCATGTCCATACCCTTCAACGCCTTCTTGTTGACGCCGGGCATCATCTCAACCAGTTCCTGCATGGAGCCCATATTCCCCAGTTGCTGGAGTTGCGAGCGGAAATCCTCGAGGTCGAAAGTCTGCTTACGCAACCTGGCTTCCAGCTTTTGCGCTTCCTCCACGTCTATCGCGGCCTGTGCGCGTTCGACCAGGGACACCACGTCGCCCATCCCCAGGATACGGGATGCCATCCGTTCTGGATGGAATACCTCCATGGCCTCCAGTTTCTCGCCTATCCCCACGAATTTTATGGGTTTGCGGGTGATTTGCCGTATGGAAAGCGCCGCGCCGCCCCGGGCGTCTCCGTCCATTTTAGTCAGGATGCAACCGTCGATATCGAGGCTTTTATCGAAGGCCTCCGCCACGTTTACCGCGTCCTGGCCCGTCATACCGTCCACTACGAGCAGGATCTCGTGGGGATGGACCGCCCCGCGTATGCTTCGCAGTTCGCCCATCATCTCGTCGTCGACGTGCAGGCGTCCCGCCGTGTCCAGAATGACCACGTCGCAGTCCTGCTGCCCGGCGCGATCCACGGCAACCTTGCATATCGCCTCGGGCGACCGGCCGTCCTTGAGGGATACGACGGGCACGTCCAGTTGTCCGCCCAGCACCTGCAGCTGCTTAACCGCCGCCGGCCGGTATACGTCCGCCGCGGCGAGCATGGGACGACGGCCCTCCTTGAGGCAGTAATGGGCCAGTTTCCCCGTGGCCGTGGTCTTTCCGGATCCCTGCAGGCCGACCATCATGACAATGGTCGGGGACGAATCCGCGAAGGCGACGGGGGCGGCTTCCTCTCCCATCAGGGACACCAGTTCCTGTTGGACGATGCCCACCATCTGCTGTCCAGGGGACAGGTTTCTCAACACACCCTGCCCCAGCGCCTTTTCCTTGACCGTGTCGATGAACGTGCGGGCTACCTTGAAATTCACATCGGCTTCCAGCAGGGCGCGACGCACCTGTCGGAGACTGTCGTCGATGTTCTTTTCCGTCAGTTTACCCTGGCCGCGGAGTTTTCTGACGATCCCCTCCATGCGACCGGACAGTTCTTCAAACACGATTCCCTCCGATGCGGTCAGCCGTCTCTTCTCAGCCTTGCTGAAAAACTGCCGTCCACGCCGTGTACGGAAGGCAGCGTACCGATCCTGCCCTCGTCATCCATAACCCCGGCGAGTTTCTCCGGCCAGTCCACGGGTTTCTCCACGTGAAAGCCGGGATGCTTCTTACAAAACGCGGCCACGACGTCTTCATTTTCTTCTGGCTCGATGGTGCACGTACTGTACACCAGGACGCCACCCTTCTTCACCAGTCCCGCGCCGCTATCCAGCAGCGACAGTTGCACTTCTTGGAGCCTTTCGATATCCTCCACCCTGCGCCGCCAGCGCAGATCGGGCCTGCGCGCGATGGTGCCGAGCCCCGAACAGGGAGCGTCGATCAGGACGCGGTCAGCCTCGAAATCCAGTCCCGGCGACCTGCCGTCCGTAACAACGAGACGTACCTGCCCCAACCCCATTCGCCGCCGATGTTCCTCAACCCGGCGGAGTCGATGCAGCGACGTATCGCAGGCGATTACCCGACCGCCCGCGCAAACAAATTGCGCAATATATGTTGTTTTTCCGCCCGGTGCGCAACATAAATCGACAATCGTCTCGCCCTTCTTCGGGTCGAGGAGCCTCACCGCCAGGCCCGCGCTTTCGTCCTGGACCTGGAAAAGGCCCTCTTCGTGGCAGGGCAGGCGGCGCAAGTCGCCCGTGTGCCGAATCTCCAGGAAATCCGGGAGCCAGCGACCCGGTTCCACGTGGATTTCATGTCGATTCAGCGTCTCCGCAAGGTCCGGGGGAGTGGTGCGCGTCGTGTTCACCCGGACGGTCAGGTTCGGCGTCCGGTTTCCGGCCTCCATCAGGTCTGCGGCGACCTCCATTCCATATCGCTCGGTCCATCGCTTCGTCAACCATGCGGGGTAGGAAAGCGCGATCCCGAGTTCCTTGACGGGATCTTCCCTGTATTCCGGCCGCTCAAGCTGATCCCGTTTTCGAATGGCCGTCCTCAGGATGGCGTTGGTCAGGCGGACGGTTCCCTGGTGTCCGTACCGCCGGGCAAGCTTCACGGACTCATGGGTGGCGGCGGCGTCCGGAACCTTGTCCATCATCATCAACTGGTACAGACCCATTCGTAGAATCTGACGTATCCACGGCGTCAACGATTCCGGGTTTCCCCGCATCAACTGGCCAAGCATCCAGTCCAGGCGGCGCTGCCAGCGTATGGTGCCGTACACCACCTCGGTTGCGAAGGCCTTGTCCCGATCGCTGTAAATGTTCCGCTGAAAGTAGGTGTTGAGGGCGTCGCGGGGCATGACGCCATGGGTTTCCGCGCGATGCAGCGCCTTCAGCGCGACCTCGCGAATCATGAACTCTCCCCGTCATTCATGCCGAATCGGTCGCCTATCGAGGGCCGATAGCCCCTCAGGAACGCTGTTCCGTCGATCCGGTTTCGTCCCTCGGGCTGTACCATGACCAGTTTCAACGCGCCCTCTCCCGACTGGACCGTAATACCCAGCCGTTCGTCGGCGGTGACGATCCTGCCCGGTGCGAATCCGCTTTCCCCTCTATGGCAAACCGGCTGACTGGATATGATCCTAATGTTTTTGTCCCGCCACGTGGTAAAGGCCATTGGGACGGGATTCAAGCCCCGTACCTTGTTGTGGATAGCCCGGGCCGGCTGACTCCAGTCGATGCGGCCGTCCTCCCTGGAGATCCTGGGCGCCGGTGTCGCATCCCCGGTCTGGGGCCGTGGCCGGATGCCTTCATTCGCCATCAGATCCACGGTACGCAGGAGGAGTTCCGCGCCGATACGTGACAGCCGTTCGTGCAGCTCCCCTGCGGTTTCTTCTGGTACGATTGGCACCGTCTCCTGGCAGAGTATGTCTCCCGCGTCCACCTTCCTTTCGATCAGGAACGTAGTAACGCCCGTCTCCTGGTCCCCGTTCATGACCGCCCACTGTATGGGCGCTGCGCCACGGTACCTGGGGAGCAGGGACGGATGGAGATTGACCGTGCCGGCAGGGGGAATCTTCAGTAGTTCGGCTGGGAGAATTCGAAAGGCCACGACCACGAATAGATCGGCCTCCAGGGCCCTCAGGTCGTTCAGAAAATCCGGATCTCGCAGCCGTTCCGGTTGCCAGAGAGAAATGCCGTGCCGCAGGGCCGCTTGCTTAACCGGCGATGAAACAGTCCTTAACCCGCGGCCCTTCCGCCGGTCGGGTCCGGTGACGACTCCGGCCACTTCGTGTCCCGGCCGCCCGGGCCGCCCGGACCGCCCGGGCCGCCCGATCAGTGCTTCGAGACTCGGTACCGCGAAATCCGGCGTACCCATGTATACCACACGCATGTCAGTCAGCCTGGTTGCTCGCTTTGAGTTTCTTTAATCGGCCGCGGAGGAACTGGAGCCGTATCTTGCTCAGGTGATCGATAAACAGCACACCTTCCAGGTGATCGTATTCGTGCACCAGGACCCGGGCCAGCAATCCGCTGCCCTCGATTTCCAGGCTTCGGCCGTCCAGGTCCGCAGCCACGACACGCACGACTTCAGGCCGGGTCACCTTGTCGTATAATTCCGGAAAACTCAGGCAGCCTTCCTCGCCCGTCTGCTCGCCCTCCTGCTTGACGACGCGCGGATTCACAAGCACGAGGAATCTCGGGTTTCCATCCAGAGACTGACCATTGCAGTCCACGAGGAATTCCGTGCTGATCGCCCCGAGATTCACGACGTACATGCGGATGGCCTCACCAACCTGCGGAGCTGCGAGACCGATGCCTTCCGCCTCGATCATGGTGTCGATCAGGTCCTCCGCGAGCCGGCGGAGATCTTGCGTCGTTTCCCCGACGGGACGCGCTTTCTTCCGAAGGACCGGATCTCCGTATATGCGTATGGGTCTGACCGCCATGACTCTTTCCTACTCTTCCTTGCTTCCCTTCTTGCTGCTGACCAGTCGGGAAATGGCGCTGCGCTGCAGATCGACCCGGACGTCATCGGCGATCCGAACCGTGACCGTGTCCGCTTTGAGCCCGGTGATGACGCCGATGATCCCTCCCTGGGTCACCACCTTGTCTCCGTTCTGCAGACTTTCCAGCATGGCCTGGTGTTCCCGTTGTTTCTTCTGTTGCGGCCGGATCAACAACAGGTAAATGATGGCGAACATCAACAGGATGGGGATCATGGATATCAGGAACCCCGGTCCACCGGCATCCCCTCCACCCGTGGACGGACCCATGGCAAAGGCATCTTGAATCACTTGGGACACTCCTTTCGTTCTTTTTCCTTGCGATACGTGGTCATAAACGATTTGCTCCACGCGGCGAACCGTTCCTCCTGGATTGCTTCTCCCATCTCGGTGGCCAGGCCGACGTAGAAGTGGATGTTGTGCAGGGTCCCCATTCTCGGACCGAGGATCTCTCCCGCGCGGTACAAATGCCGGATATAGGATCTGCTGAAGGTCCGGCAGGCGTAACAGGAACAGGACGCATCAATGGGATCCGCGTCCTCCCTGAATCGGGCGTTGTAGATATTGATGCGGCCGAAACGGGTATAGAGCGCGCCGTTACGACCTTCGCGCGTGGGAATCACGCAATCGAACATATCGATTCCCCGGCCCACCGCGTCGACGAGATCTTCAGGAGTTCCCGCTCCCATCAGGTATCGGGGCCGGTCCTTCGGCAGGCACTCGACGGTTGCGTCGATCAGATCACCCATGGTGGACTTTGGCTCTCCGATCGACATGCCGCCTATGGCATAAGCGTCGAATCCCTGGTCGGCCAGCGATCGCGCACAGTCGACCCGGAGGTCTTCGTACACGCTTCCCTGCACGATGCCGAGCAGCGCCTGGGGGCTCGCCCGTACCTCTTCCAGTTCCTCGAACCGTTTCCGGGACCGGGCCGCCCAGCGCAACGTCATCGCGGCAGAATCCTTCGCATACCGGTAATCGCACGGGTACGGCGGACATTCGTCGAGTGGCGCGATGATATCGGCTCCGAGCGCGGTCTCGATTTCCATGACGGACTCGGGCGTAAACAGGTGCCGCGAGCCGTCGATGTGCGATTGAAACGTCACCCCCTCTTCCTGTATGGACCTGAGGTCCGACAGGCTGAACACCTGGTAACCCCCGCTGTCCGTCAATATGGGGCGCCGCCAGTTCATGAAGCCATGCAGCCCCCCCATTCCCCTGATCAGATCGTGCCCGGGACGGAGAAACAGGTGGTACGTATTGCTGAGTATGATCTGCGCGCCGGCGGCTTCTAGATCCTCCGGGGTCAGCGTCTTCACCGTTGCCTGGGTTCCCACGGGCATGAATACCGGTGTGCGGATCACGCCGTGGGGCGTTTTCATGCGCCCGGCCCGCGCGTTGGAAGCCGGGTCCACGGCGGCCAGGTTAAAGTCCAGCGACGACATAGCGGGAGACCCGTAGTCCTCTTACCGTGTCATACATGACTATTCCAGCGATTTGATGGGCCCTTCACCCCGGCCCAGAATGAACTGTTGAACCAGCGGGTCGTCGCTGTTCCTGATATCATCCGGCGTCCCCACCGTGTGAATCACCCCGTCATGGAGCATGGCGATACGATCCGCGATCTTGTATGCGCTGATCATGTCGTGGGTCACCGCGATCGCCGTAACCGACAGCCTCTGATTCATGTCCAGGATCAGGTCGTTTATGATGTCCGCCATGATCGGATCCAAGCCCGTGGTGGGTTCGTCGTACAGAATGTATTCCGGATTCATGGCGATAGCGCGGGCTAGCCCCACCCTTTTACGCATGCCTCCCGACAGTTCAGCGGGTTTCTGCTCTTCCACGCCGGACAGGCCGACCATCTGCAGGCAGGTCCGCACCCGTTCGTCGACCTCGATCTCCGTCCGGTCGGTGTGAACCTTGAGGCCGATCCCCACGTTCTCGCCCACGGTCATGGAATCGAACAGGGCGCTGCCTTGGAACAGGAAACCGAACCGTTTCCTGATCTCGTCCAGATCGTGTCTATTCAACCTGGTCACGTCCCTGCCGTCAACCAGGAGGGTTCCGCCATCGGGGTGCAACAGTCCGGTGATGTGCTTGAGCAGCACGCTCTTGCCACATCCGCTGCGACCGATTATGACCATGGTCTCCCCGGATTCGATGGTCAGGTTGACGTCCTCCAGCACCGATTTTCCGAAGCCTTTTTTTAAGTGGATGATTTCGATCATGGGCTGGTAACGGCCGTCCTGCGCAAGGATGATCAGTACGAGGGGGAACCCGGATCTTCGTGGTACAGATCCGGGTTTTCAAACCGGGCGAAGCGGTCCACGAATACCAGTTCCACCGTGCCGATGGGACCGTTTCGCTGTTTGCCGATGATGATTTCCGCGTGGTTCTGCTCGTGTTCCTCTCCGTCTCCGTAACGGGCGGGCCTGTAGATGAACAGCACGACGTCGGCGTCCTGTTCAATCGCACCCGATTCCCTGAGATCGGACAATTGCGGCCGACCGTCGCCGCCGCGGGTTTCCACGGCCCGGGAAAGCTGCGAGAGGGCGACGATGGGCACGTTCAGCTCCTTCGCGAGGGCCTTCAGGTTCCGGGAGATGGCGGATATCTCCTGCTGCCTGTTCTCTGCGTCTTTCGGGCCCCGCATCAACTGCATGTAGTCGACGGCCAGCAGGCCGATGTCGTCCCGCTCGGACATGAGTCTCCGCGACCGGGAGCGCATTTCGGTGACCGATAACGCCGGGGTTTCGTCGATGAATACGGGTGCGGTTGCGAGGGCTCCCACCGCAATGCTCAGGTTCGACCAGGCGTCGCCGGGCAGCCGGCCGGTCCGCATCAGGTGGGAATCCACCCGCGCTTCGCTGCACAGCATCCGCTGGGCCAGCTGGTGGCTGGTCATTTCCAGACTGAAGAACCCGACCCCGGTCTGTCTTTCCACCGCGACGTGGCGGATAATATTCAGACAAAGGGCCGTCTTGCCCATGGCCGGCCGGGCCGCGATGATGACCAGGTCACCGCGCTGAAATCCGGCGGTCATTTCATCCAGCCTGGTAAACCCCGTGGGAACACCGGTGACGGAACTGTCCTGTTCATGGAGCTTTTCGATGTTCTCGAAGGTATCGTGCAGGATCGGATTGAGCTGTGTGAATCCACGGCGGGCGTCGCGCTGGGAAAGGGCAAACACCATCTGCTCAGCCTCATCCAGCAAATCCGTGGTGTTTTCCTTGGATTCATAGGCCCGGGAGGCGATCTGCGTGGCCACGTTGATCAGCTTGCGGCCCTGGGATTTCTCGTGGACGATCTGGGCGTGGTACTCCACGTTGGCCGCCGTGGACACGCTGTCCACCAGCCCGGCCAGGTAGAACGATCCTCCCACGGAGGCCAGTTCCTGCCGCTTGTCCAGCTCTTCGCTCAGCGTGATCAGATCGGTGGGTTCGTTTCGGTCGAACAGGGCGATGATGGCGTTGTATATCTTGCGGTTGGCTTCTCGGTAGAACGCCGTATCGTCCAAGATCTCGATGACAATCGAGATGGCGTCCTGTTCCAACAGCATGGCGCCCAGAACAGCCGCTTCCGCTTCCACGGCCTGTGGCGGCAGTCGTTCCGCCCCGTCGCTTTGACTATTCATGGACCCGCGCTCCTAGTTCGTTTTCGTATCCGATGCCACGATGCGATCGTATTCCTTTCGCAACATCTGCACATCCTCCCAGGTCGGCCGCTTGTAGGCCGGGTTGTGCAGCAGGCCGGACGGGTGGTACGTCACCAGGAGCTTCACCCCGTGGTAGTCGTGAAACCTTCCTCGCAGGGTTCGAATCGAGCCGTTCGTCTTCAGCAGCGCCTGTGCGGCCACGCGTCCAAGGGCGCAGATCAGGCGGGGCCGGACCAGACGTATCTGCTCCTTCAGAATGGCGTCGCAGGCATCGATCTCCCCCGGTAGCGGATCCCGGTTGTTCGGTGGACGGCATTTCAAAATGTTGGTGATGTATACCTCGTCCCGGGTGAAATCGATGGCGTTCAATATTCGGGTCAGCAGTTTGCCCGCCGCGCCTACGAATGGTTGCCCCTGCTCGTCTTCATGGGCACCGGGCGCTTCGCCCACGAACATCACGTCGGCGTGCTCGTTGCCGGCGCCGAATACGAAGTGTTTTCTCTTGTGACCGAGCGCGCAGGCCGTACAGCGATGATACCTGCCATACAAGGCATCAAGGGAATCGATGCGGACATCCGTATCAAGGTGGCGCCGCCGTTCCGGCAACGGGAGCACCGCATCCAGTCCCCCCGGCAGGAAAAGCGATTCCAATCCCTGCTCCTCTTCCTGTTTCACAACCTCGACGGTCTGGCCTATCAAATCCGACAGTAGCTTCTCTCGGCTCATGAAGGAATGCTTTCCCCGTCTCTCAAGAGGCTGGCAACCTCGTCCATGATTCGGTCAGCCACGCTGGACTTGGACTGTCTGGGCAGGGATTCCTCTCGACCGTCGCGGTGTATCAGGGTGACGATATTCGTATCCGTACCGAATCCGGCGCCTTCCTCGGTGATATCATTGTACACCACCATGTCCAGATCCTTCTCAGCCAGTTTTCTGCGCGCGAAGTCCAGGCCGTCATGGGTCTCGGCGGCAAATCCGATTAAAACGGACGGCCTGTCGGCGGCCACTTCCTTCAGGATGTCGGTGGTCCGGGTCATTTCAAGCGTGAGGTCTCCTGCTTCCTTCTTGATCTTCCGTCCGGCCTGGACACCGGGACGGTAATCCGCCACCGCCGCCGCCATGATCACGGCGTCCTTCCCCTCGCGGCACCGCAGGACGGCCGCGTGCATTTCCCTGGCGGAGCGAACGCGTTCCACGGTGATCCCGTACGGATCGTCGAGACCTGTCGGGCCCGTCACGAGCGTGACCGCCGCGCCGCGCCGCGCCGCCGAGCGCGCGACGGCAAAACCCATCTTGCCGCTCGACCGATTGGTTATGCAACGGACGGGATCGATATCCTCTTCCGTGGGACCGGCGCTTACCAGCACCTCGCGTCCGGACAGGTCCTGTTCAGGATCGGCCAGGATGGCGATCGCCTCCACGATCCGGTCAGGCGCCGCCAGTCTGCCTTCTCCCATTTCGCCGTTGGCCAGCATGCCGTATTCCGGTTCGATGACGTGGATCCCCCGGCTACGGAGCCGGCCTGTATTCACCTGGACGGCCGTGTTTCTCCACATACGGTAATTCATGGCCGGAGCCAGGCAACAGGGCGCCTCACAGGCCAGCATCACGGTGGAGAGCAGATCGTCACCCAGGCCGTTCGCCATCTTGCCGATGATATTGGCCGTGGCGGGCACAATGGCCACCGCGTCGGCCCATACGGCGAGGTCGATGTGCTCTTCACCGGCCTGCCCGGAATCGGGAAACTGCTCGATGGCCACGGGATGGGCGGTCAACGCGCTGAACGTTACAGCGCCCACGAAGGCGCCGGCTTCGCGCGTCATGACCACGCGGACGTCCGCTTCCTCCTGAACAAGCCCGCGGACCACTTCCGCCGCCTTGTAGGCCGATATGCTGCCCGTCACCCCCAGGACAATACGGCGACCTTTCAACCGTGACATCAGAAACCCCTGTATCTACTCGTCCTCGTCGTTTCCAGTCTCCACGTAGTTGTAGCGCAACTCGTCGCCGAGCAACCGGTCCAGCGCGATGGTCGTAACCTTTTCAGCTCGGTCTTCCTGCGTGCCCAGCATCTTGTTGTGGAGATTGATTCGCCGGGCCTCCAGGGCGGTTACCATGACGGCCTCGTAGGTATTGTCGGCGATTTCCCTCATGCGTTCCTGGGATACGTACTGCGTGGGCTTCTTGACACTCGTGGGCTTCTTGGCTCTCGCGGACTTCTTGGCACTCATTGTTCCTCCCATCGGTTGATGCGGCGCCGTTCGGCGGCTATGATACCTCGAATGGCGTCGACGGTTTCCTGCTGCTTTCCATCATCATTGTCTACCCCGTAGTCATACGCTTGCAGGTACCTCATTTCGGCGTTCGCTTTTTTTAACCTGTTCTGTATCTGGTCTGCCGTCTCAAGTCCCCTTTGGCGCAACCTGCTCGCCAGGCTGTCTAGGGAAGGCGGTATCAGGAAGACGAGGACGGCCTCGGGGAATATGGCCTTGACGGCCCGACCGCCCTGCACGTCGATGACCAGCAGGGCAACTTCCCCGGAACGAATGATCCGCTGTACGGCCTCCCGGGGGGTGCCGTACAGTACACCGTCGTACACTTCGGCCCATTCGAGAAAAGCGCCCTGGCGGATCTTCGTCTTGAAATCATCCGGTGCGGTAAAGTAGTAATCCTCCCCGTCTTTCTCGTTCGACCGCCTCGGGCGTGTTGTCATGGATATCGATCGTACGATGGACGAATCCCCGGAGGTGAGCAGTTGGCCGACAGTGGTTTTCCCCGTGCCCGACGGCGCGGAAAGGACCAGGCAGAACCCCCTCGAAGCCGAAGGGCCGTATGGTACGGCATCACTCAATGTTCTGTACCTGCTCACGTACTTTCTCGAGTTCTTCCTTGGCCTCTATGACGGAATGACTGATTTCCGTGTCGTTCCCTTTCGATCCTATGGTGTTTATCTCCCGGTTCATCTCCTGTATGAGGAAGTTGAGACGCCTTCCCGGGCTCCCATCGGCCTTCAGCGCTTCCATAAACGCGTCGCAGTGGGCGCTCAGGCGGACGCATTCCTCGGTCACGTCGCTGCGCTCCGCGAACAGGGTGATTTCCATGGCCACCCGCTGCGGATCGACTTGTCCCTGGTCCATCAGATCCGCGAGACGGTCGTTCAGCCGTTCCCTGACCTCGGACACCCGCTCCGGCGCCCGATCCTCGATACTGCCCAGGATCGCTAGTATGCCTTCGATCCGGTTGCGCAGGTCCGTTTCAAGGGCCTTCCCCTCGCTTCTCCTCATGTCCTTGAAGGCGGGGATCGCTTTCGCCAGCGCGGCTTCGATGCCGCTCCAGCTCTCTTCCGGGTCGACCTCCTGGTTTTCAGGCGTCACCAGACCAGGATAGGATGCTATCATCTCGAGCGTCACGTCACCCGAAACCCCAAGGCCCTCCTTGAGCAACCGCAACGATTCGCAGTACTTTCTCCCGGCTTCCACGTCGACGCGCATGACAGGCGCGCCCGTGTCGGATTCATCGCATCTTATCGAAATGGAAACGTTTCCCCGGGTCACGTGGTCCTGAACAAGCGCGCGTACGCGCGCCTCCAACGACCCGAGAGACCTGGGCAACCTCACCGTTATGTCACAGAATCGACCGTTAACGGATCGCAGTTCGACGGTGGTGCGGACGCCGGCGAGGTCCGATTCTCCGGCGCCGTATCCGGTCATGCTGCAAATCATCCAATGCCCCTGAATCCCCGTTTTAAACCAATGTACAAGGAACATGAAAATACACGCTAAACGGCGATTTGTCAATAACATATTGGCGGCCGGCCGGGGGTCGTTCGCGTGCTTTTCAATGTGCCGAAACGAAGATAAACGACCCGTTGCGCACCGGGCCGGTTATATTGTGAAACAGGAACGAACGCTAGAGATTGAAACAACACAAAACCGGGTTTGCGGCCGGATCAACCCGGTAACGCACCCAGGATTTTCGATCCATGGACGCCCTGACCCTGCAGGCCGTGATAGACGAGTGCAAGGACCTCAATGGTTCCCGTATCGTGGCTGTCGATCAGTACGGGCCCACGGAACTCGGTCTCGTTCTGAAGGGCAAGTCGGGCCGGCGGGTGCTGTTCCTTTCCGTGCATCCGAGTTTCGCGCGGGTTCATCTCGCGGATCCTTCGATGAAGAGCGCCGCTTCGTCGGCTGTTCTGACCGTGCTGCGTGATCATCTCCTTCCGGGTATCATGGAGGAGATCGTGGCCGTCCCATTTGAAAGGGTAGTGGAAATCCGCTGTGTCGGACGCACTTCGCTGGGATCCCGCCGCTACCGGCTGATCGCAGAACTCATCGGAAACAGGGGCGTCCTGGTGTTCATGTCCGAACCGGACCAGGTGATTCTGGAGACCCTCAGACGAATTCGCGGTCCGGCCAGATCGCTGGTCCCCGGCGAAACCTACACTTCTCCGCCCCCGATGGAGAAAACTCCGCTTTTTGATGCCACGCGCGAAATGCTGGACGGGTCGGGCTCCCCGTCGACACCGGAAGCCCTGGTGAGGGATTTGACCGGCGTACTCGCGGGACTTTCCAGGGAAATGGCCGTGGAAATCGTTGCCCACGCGGGATGGGCCGATGAGAAAGCACTGGCCGATACGGATGCGGACACCCGGGCAGCCCGGTTATGGAGCAGCCTTCGTGACCTGGTCCTGCGCGTTAAGTCCAGGGAATGGACGCCCTGCCTGGGACGAAACTCGGAAGGACGGCCCCGCATACTTTCGGCGGTGCCGATCCACTCCCTTCCGGAGGAGCAGATCGAATACCACGAGTCCATCAGCGGTGCCGCGGCTCGGTTTTACGAAGAACGGATCGCCGAAGAGGAGACCAAACAGCGGACGAAGACGGTTCAACGCGCCCTGCGGGATGAAATCCAGCGGCTGGAACGCCTGGCAGGGAACCTGGATCTTGACCTGGAACACGTGCAGCGAGAAGCGGAATACCGCAGGTACGGCGACTTGATCACATCCCACCTCGGCCAGTTGAAGACCGGGATGACGGAAGCCCGGGTCGAAGACTACTATAGCGGAGACCAGGAGGAAATCGTCATTGCCTTGAAACCGGACCTGTCGCCGGCCGAAAACGCGCGGAGGTATTTTCGTCAGGCCCGAAAGGCCAGAGACGGCCGTAGGGCGGTGGAGCATCGGATCGCCCGGACCGGAAAGCGGTTGGAGGAGGTAAAGGGAATCCGCGGGAAGTTGGGGGACGCGCCGGACGAGATCATGCTGGAGGGCGCCTACCGGGCGTGCGCCCGGTTGAAACTGGTCAAAGCCCCCGCTAAAACGGATGCTTCAACCCGGAACCGGAACCGGGCTAAAGGGGACATTCACCCGAGGAGGTTCCTGACCACCAGTGGGCACCTGCTGCTCGTGGGCCGCAACAGCCGGGAGAACGAAGCACTCACGAAATCAGCGGCGCCGGACGACATCTGGCTCCATGCGAGGAACCTGGGCGGTTCCCACGTGATTCTGCGGCGCGTTGACAGGACCCAGATGCCGAGCAAAAAAACCCTGTACGAAGCGGCCTGCCTGACGGCCTACTACAGCAAGGGCCGCGGTTCCACCACCGTGCCGGTGGACTATACCGAGCGCCGCTATGTTCGAAAGATGAAGAACGGCGGACCGGGGCAGGTCATATTCACCCGCGAAAAGACACTCTTCGTCGAACCAAGGCTTGAACTCAACCAGGCCGTTCCTTCGGACGCGACGGACGACGGTTCTACCGGTGCCAGCATGGATTGACCGGCCAGACCGGCCAGGCCGGCCAGGCGGACCACCGCATTCAACCACGATCCACGATCTTTCCTTCCGGGTACGATCCCAGCAGCTTGAAGTTGGTCGTGATCTCCCGGAGATGGTTGAGCGCGCGGCTGCAGAGTAGACTGTCCGCATGCCCGTCGAAGTCGAGATAGAACAGGTACTCCCACGGCGACCCGACCAGGGGCCGCGATTCGATCTTGTTGATGGAGATGTCCCGCAGCGCGAACACGCTCATGGCCTTGAACAGCATGGCGGGTTCGTGGGGAACGGAAAAGACGATGGTCGTCTTAATGCGTCTGGCCTCAGATGGCTCCGGCCCCCTGGACAGGACCAGAAAGCGCGTATAGTTCTGGGTGTTGTCTTCGATCCCGCCCTCCAGGATCTCGAGTCCGTATCTTTCGGCAGCCCGGATGCTCGCGATCACGCCGACGTCCCGGGCGTCTCCTTCGCTGAGCATCTTGGCCGCACCGCCGGTATCGTAAACGGTTTCGGGTTTCAGCGCCGTGTTCTCCCGGAAGAACCGCACGCACTGTTCCAGCGCCTTGGGATGGGACTGGATCCTCCGGAGTTCTTCCCGGCGGACGCCCGGTTTCGCCATCAGGTTATGGACGATGCGCAGCATGATTTCTCCGACGATTTGCTGGTCGTGCTCGAGCATCAGGTCGTAATTTACGTGTATACTGCCCGCGAGGGTGTTTTCAATAGGCAACATCCCGTAGTCGCAGCGGCCCTCTTCAACGGCCCTGAACACGTCGTCGAACCACCCGAGGGGCACCGGTTCCGCAGCGTCCCCGAAAAACTCGAGTACCGCCATTTCGCTGAAGGCTCCCAGTTCGCCTTGAAAGCCGATCCTGTACTTCGTCAATCGGTTCTCCTTTCGCCGAACACCGTGGTCCGGCTTTCTTTCGCCTGCGTCAGTGTCCTCACCAGTTCCGTTTCATTCCCCTGTTCAATCTGTACCGCCAGGTCATCCAACAGCCGCTTGGCGTCATCTATGCTGCGCAGTATGGGTTGCCGGTTGGTAAGGCAGATGTCGGCCATCACGCGTACATTGGACGCGGCCAGACGGGTGGTGTCCCGAAAGCCCGACGCGGTAAACTCCCGCGTAAGATCATCCTCCCGAGCCATTTTTTCGGCGGCAAGGGACAGCACGACGGACAACAGGTATGGAAGATGGCTTGTGACGGAAACGATCCGGTCGTGGCGTTCGGCGGAAATGACGACGGGACGGGCCCCGATTCTGCGGACCAGGTCGGCGAGCCGATCGACAGCCCCTTCATCTGCCCCACGGGGTGGAACCAGGGCGAAAGTCGCATCGTGCAATAACCGGTCATCGGCGTGCACGATACCGGCTTGCTCGACGCCCGCCATGGGATGGCCTCCCACGTACCGGGTGAAACCGGCCAGGTCGGCGACGGCGGAGACGATGGCCTCCTTCGTGCTGCCCAGGTCGAAGAGGATCGTTTCCCGGCCGAGCAGCGGCGCCAGTTCCGGCAACAGCTGCAGTATGGACCGCACGGGTGTGGCCAGGACGACCACGTCGGCGCCGGCCACCCCCTCGGCCAGGTCGAGGAATCCCTCGTCAATGGCGCCCCGTTCGAAGGCGCTTTCCAGCGTGGCCCGGTCCAGGTCGACACCGGCGACGCGCTTCGCCGCTCCCGTCCTGCGGACCGCCATGCCGAACGAACCGCCAAGCAGACCTACGCCGATGATGGTGATATGCATATGCGAACTCAGCCGATGGTGCGGTTCACGGCCGTCGCGACCGCCTGCAATTCCGGGATCAGAGCGGTCAGCGCTTCCGGAGTCAGGGACTGGTCCCCGTCGGACAGCGCCCGCTCCGGCCTGGGATGCATCTCGATCATGAGCCCGTCCGCGCCGACCGCCACGGCCGCCCGCGACGCAGGCCCCACGTAATCCACGTTTCCGGTTCCGTGGCTCGGGTCGATGAACACGGGTAGGTGAGTGTATTTCTGCAACACGGGCACGGCTGAAATATCCAGCGTATTCCGCGTCCACGTTTCAAAAGTCCGTATGCCTCGTTCGCACAGGACGACTTTGTGGTTCCCCGCCGCAAGGATATATTCGGCCGCCAGCAGCATTTCTTCGATGGTCGCGGAAAGGCCCCGCTTGAGCATGACGGGCCTGGAACTGTTTCCCACGGCGTTCAACAGGGGATAGTTCTGCATGTTCCGGGCGCCGACCTGCAGCATGTCCACGTACCGGGACACCATCGGTTCCATTTCCGGCTCCATCACCTCGGAGATGGACGGCAACCCCGTTTCCTCGCTCACCTTCGCCATGATCTTCAGGCCTTCCTCGCCGAGTCCCTGGAAACTGTAGGGAGAAGTTCTCGGTTTGAACGCTCCGCCGCGGATGATGTGGGCACCGGCCGCCCGGGCATGTTGTGCCGCCGCCAGGAACTGGTCGTAGGATTCGATGGAACAAGGGCCGGCGATGATGGTGATGCCATCGCCGCCGATTTGGACGTCCCCCACGCGAAAGGTCGTTTTGTGCGGCTGCACTTCCCGGCTGACAAGCTTGTACGGACGCTGAATGCGCTGAACTCGGTCCACACCCTCAATTATTTCGAACTGTTCCGTCGAAAGACTCAGCGTGTCGCCGATGATGCAGATGATGGTGATCACGTCACCCTGTATGTCTCTCGGTTTGCATCCGAAGGCCCGGATGGTATCTCGAATGTGTTCCTTCTGTTCCTCCGTGGCCTGCGGTTTCATCACGACTACCATTTCAACCCCCTTCGGCAATGTCCGGGCGGAGCACGGCGGCGCCGTCCAGGTATACATGCCGTATTTCATCCTGTAATTTTTCCGAGTTTACATGAACCAGTACCCGTATGCACCGGGCAAGCGCGCCCGGAATCTCCATCTCCTGCGTGCAGAACAGGGGAATCGAGGTCCATCCCATCAGGCGCGCGCCGTAGGCGGGTGTCTCCACGTCGAGATCCTTCGTCGCCGAAAATACAACGCTGATAATCTGTCCCAGTTCGATGCGGTTGTGGTCGACGATCGTTGAAAGCAGTCGACGCGATGCTTCCCGAATGGCTTCGGCGGTGTTTGATTCAACGGTAATGGCGCCACGAACGCCTCGGACCATGTTCCCTCCTGGAATGGTGCTTTCTTGATTTGACCCGGATCCATGCTCAAAACCCTGTAAAATCAGGCGACGCTTACAACGGCCGCCGGTGGGTTACCCGGAACCGTTCAGCGCGACCTCGCTATCGATACCTTGCCGCAGTGAGGCGACATATTCGCCCACGGACCGCGTCATATCCGCCTCGCCGGCGTGTTCTTCCATCACGTTGATGATGGCGCTGCCCACGATGACGCCATCGGCCAGGCGCGAGGCTTCATGGGCCTGTTCCGGCGACGATATGCCGAACCCCAGTCCAAGGGGCCTGTCCGTGCGGGACCGCACGTCCGCCATGAACCCGTTTACCCCTTCCGCAAGCTGGCCCCGGGCACCCGTGACCCCGGTCAGGGAGACACAGTAGACGAATCCGGTGGTATGGCGGTTTACCAGCTCAATCCGCGCCTTAGTGCTCGTGGGCGCCACCAGGAATATGACGGAGAGTCCATGCCGTTGACAGGCGTCAGACAGTTCAGCCCCTTCTTCCGGCGGAAGGTCGGGGACGATCAGGCCGTCCACGCCCGCACGGGCGGCATCTCCACTGAGCGCCTCGATCCCGTATGCGAGCACCGGGTTGAAATACGTCATCAATACTATCGGGATATCGGACCGCTCCCGTATCGACGCGACGGTACCGACAATGTCCCGAAGGCTCGTTCCCCGGGCCAGGGCCCGCAGCGCGGCGCGCTGAATAGTGGGTCCGTCGGCGATGGGGTCGGAGAAGGGAACGCCCAGTTCGACCAGGTCGGCGCCGCGGCGATCCAGTTCCTGGACCAGCGCGGCGGTCGTTTCAAGGTCAGGGTCTCCCGCCATGATGTAGGGGATCAGCGCCTTGCGGTCCGCGGCTTTTAACGATGCGAAGGTGTCGGCAATTCGGTTCATTCAGCTTCCCTTCGACGCCTGGTCCATGAATCCGTAAACCTGCTGGACGTCTTTGTCGCCTCGGCCCGATAGACCGGCGACGATTACCTGTTCACGGTCCATTTCCGGCGCGATCCGGGCGATGTGGCCGATAGCGTGGGCGCTTTCCAGGGCGGGTATGATGCCTTCGACCCTGGAAAGCATCTCGAAGGCCTTCAGCGCCTCATCATCGGTCACGCTTACGTATTCCGCGCGGCCGGAGTCCTTCAGGTAGCTGTGCTCGGGTCCCACGCCGGGATAGTCCAGCCCCGCGGAGATGGAATGGGCGACCTGGATCTGGCCGTGCCTGTCCTGTCCCGTGTAGCTCATGGCGCCGTGCAGCACGCCCGGTGAGCCCACGCCGAGCGTCGCGGCGTGCATTCCGGTATCGAGTCCGTGCCCCGCGCCTTCCACGCCGACCAGGCGGACGTCCCCGTCTTCGAGAAACGGATGGAAGAGACCGATGGCGTTGCTGCCGCCTCCCACGCAGGCGACGAGCACATCCGGCAACCGACCTTCTTTCTCGATGATCTGCTCGCGGGCTTCCATGCCGATGACCGACTGGAAATCCCGCACCATCATGGGGAAAGGATGGGGTCCGGCGACCGAACCGATGATGTAGTGGGTATGGCGCACGTTCGTCGCCCAGTCGCGCAGGGCTTCGTTCAACGCGTCCTTCAACGTTCGGCTGCCCGCGTTGACGCCGATGACCCGGCTTCCCATCAGGCGCATGCGAAAGACGTTCAGCTCCTGGCGGTCCATGTCCTCGGTCCCCATGTAGACGTCGCATTCCAGGCCGAAACGGGCAGCCACCGTCGCCGTGGCCACACCGTGCTGTCCGGCTCCGGTCTCGGCGATGACACGGGGTTTCTTCATGCGCCGGGTCAGCAGGATCTGGCCGATGGTATTGTTGATCTTGTGGGCGCCCGTATGGTTCAGATCTTCCCGCTTGAGATAAATCCGCGCGCCGCCGAGAGTATCCGTCAGGGCTTCCGCAAAGTAAAGCGGTGAAGGCCGGCCAACGTAGTCGCCCAGGTAGTACCGGAATTCCTCTTCGAAGGCCGGATCCCGCCTTGCCGTTTCATAAACGTCGAGGAGCTCGTCCAGAGCCGTCATCAGCGTCTCCGGAACGTAGCGGCCACCGAAGACCCCGAAATGACCCCTTTCATCGGGTAGCACATTACCTGTCACTCTTCGCTCCCGTTCCCTAAATGATCGATCAGGGCCTCCAGGCCCAGCAGGTAGCTGTTGCTGCCATGTCCGCAGATCTGCCCGAGAGCCACAGGCTCGATATAGGAATGGTGCCGGAAACTCTCCCGGGCGTGAATATCGGACAGGTGGACTTCAACGACGGGCAGGCCCACGGCAACGATCGCATCGCGCAGGGCGATGCTCGTGTGGGTGTACGCTCCCGGATTGATCAGGATGCCATCCGCCCATTCGAGGGCCTGCTGGATCTCGTCCACCAGCACCCCTTCGTGGTTGGATTGGCGAACCCGTATCTCGATCCCCCGGTCCGCAGCGGCCGACTCGAGAGACCGGTTGATGTCCTCCAGGGTATCTCTTCCATACACCTCCGGTTCCCGGACACCCAGCATGTTCAGGTTTGGACCGTGCAACACGAGAAATTTCATGATTCCATCCCATTTTCGCGCGGACAGGCCGCCGTTCAGGTCCCCGAAGCCAGGACCGACCGAATGTATTCACCGGGAACATCGTCCCGTATGACCACCTCGCCGATTCGATTCGGGAGGATGAAGCGCAGGCGGCCTCCGAACGATTTCTTGTCGAACTTCATGGTTTCAATCGTCGAAGAGGCGTCCAGTCCGTCGCAACGTTGGGGCAACCCCGCACGTCTCACCAGATCGATCAATCGTTTGACGCTCCCGCCGTCCATCATGCCCATGCGTTCGGCGACCCGGGCTGCGTAGACCATGCCGATCGCCACGGCTTCTCCGTGCATCATGCCGGTCTGCGTCTCGATGGCATGTCCCATGGTATGGCCGTAGTTGAGTATGGCCCGCCGCCCCAGTTCCCGCTCGTCTCCTGCGACGACTTCGGCCTTGATTTCGCAGGATCGGGCTACAATATGCGCCAGCACGCCGTGGTCGCGCTTCAGAATCTCGTCCAGGCGACCCTCAATATAGGAGAAAAGATCCGCGTCTGCAATGACGCCATACTTGATCACTTCCGCCATGCCCGCGCGCAGTTCCCGAAGGGGAAGGCTGTCGAGCGTATCCAGGCTGACCAGCACGAGAAGGGGCTGGTAGAAAGCGCCGATCAGGTTTTTTCCCCGCCGGTGGTC
This sequence comes from bacterium, assembly GCA_965262815.1. Classification (GTDB taxonomy): domain Bacteria; phylum JAAXHH01; class JAAXHH01; order JAAXHH01; family JAAXHH01; genus JAAXHH01. The sequence continues at coordinate 3,369,192 of OZ253560.1, forward strand.
CACGGCGACCTTGCCGCCGACGCTGGCATCCACCTGGGCCAGCAGGGAAGTAGGCGCCTGTATGAATGGGATGCCCCGCAGGAAGGTAGCCGCGGCGAATCCGGTCAGGTCCCCGACGACTCCGCCGCCCAGCGCTACGACGGGCGAACGGCGGTCCATGCGGTGGGACAGCATGGCGTCGTAGAGCTTCTCTGCCCATAGCAGCGACTTCTGTTCCTCGCCGTCCGGCACCTCGATCACGGCCGGTTCGAAGCCGGCCGAACGCAGGGAATCCGTTGTCCGTTCCCCGTACATCTTCGCGATGCCAGGGTGGGTAACCACCAGCGCGCGGTCGGTCAGGTCGAAAGATCTCATCCTGGGACCCAGCCGGTCGAGACAGGCGGGTCCGATGACGATATCGTAGCCGTCGGACGGAAGGTCCACCCGGATCACACGCTCGCCGTTGCGCATCCAGTTCATCACCATCTCCACGGTGTCTTCTATCGTATGCCTCGACGTGTCGACTTCGTGGTCCGCCCGGCCGTATACCGGCGCCCGTTCGCGTTGAAGCGACCGGATCCGTTCCAGCGGGTCGTCCCCGGCCAGGAGAGGCCTGGCTCCGGCGTCCCCCCCGGTACGAGCCAGGATCGTCGATGCCGGCGCGCACAGGTGTATAACCGAACCCAGGGATCTGAGCACGTCAAAGTTATCCGGATCGAGCACCGCGCCTCCACCCGTGGCGATCACCCTGCGCTCCCCGTCCGCGAGGCTGTGGATGACCTCCTTCTCGATCGCCCTGAAACCGGTCTCGCCGCGTGTCTTGAAGAGGGTGGGGATACTCGTCGCGGTATTCTCCTCGATCATCGTGTCGGTATCCACGAACGGCACGCCCAGCGCGCCAGCGAGCCGCCGGCCCACCACAGTCTTTCCGGTACCCATGAAGCCGATCAGGACTACGCCGCCGGCCTTGTTTTCTCCTGGATTCACCACGCACTGCCTGCCTGTCGTACGCGTCCCTGTCGTTCCACGCCGAGGACGCATGATCCGTTAGTAGCGGTCCAGCTGCTCCATATACCCCTGGTAGTTACGCTTCATTTCATCCAGGCTGTCGCCACCGAATTTCTCCTGCATGGCGTCGGCGACAACGAAGGCCACCACCGCCTCGCCGATCACGCCGGCGGCGGGCACAGTACAGACGTCCGATCGCTCCTTGGCGGAATCGAAGGCTTCCTTGGTTTCGATATCCACCGACATGATGGTGCGCATCAGGGTCGCGATGGGCTTGAGCGCTCCGCGCACGATGATCTCTTCGCCCTCGGTCATGCCGCCCTCGATACCGCCTGCCCGGTTCGTTTCCCGGTAAAACCGGCTGTCACCATAAAAGATCTCGTCGTGAACCTCGGAACCGAGCACCCGGGTTACGCCGAATCCCAATCCGATCTCGACGCCCTTTACGGCCTGGATGCTCATGACCGCCTGGGCCAGGCGGCCGTCGAGCTTGCGGTCCCACTGCACGTGGCTGCCCAGGCCGGGCGGCACGTTCAGCACCTTGACCTCGAAGACACCCCCGATCGTATCCTTGAGGGATTTCGCCCGATCGATTTCCCCGACCATCTTCGGAGCCGCGTCCTCGTCGGCGCAGCGCACGGGCGACCGCTCGGCGCGTTCCAGTATTTCCTCGTTCGAAAGGCCGGACACGTCCGCGTCCACCTGCCCGATCCGGACCACGTGGCTGAGTACCTGGATGCCGAACTCCGCCAGGAATGCGCGGGCGACCGCGCCGACCGCTACCCGCATGGTCGTTTCACGGGCGCTCGCCCGTTCCAGTATATCCCTTAGATCGCGGCGATCGTATTTCAAGCCGCCCGCGAGATCGGCATGGCCCGGGCGGGGCCTGGTTACCTGGCGCCTCACCGGGCCATCGGCCTCCTCGATGGCCATCACGTCGGTCCAGTTCTTCCAGTCCCTGTTCTGAACCACCAGGGATACCGGGCCGCCCATGGTCTTTCCGTGGCGCACGCCGCCCCGGATTTCAATCGTATCGGTCTCGATCTGCATTCTCCGGCCCCGTCCATATCCGCCCTGGCGCCGCTTCAGATCGCGGTTGATCTCATCCGCCGCGACCGGTACCCCCGCGGGCAGCCCTTCGAGGATCGCCGATATCGCCGGTCCGTGAGATTCTCCTGCGGTCAGGTATCGTAACATGCCGTCTCCAGATTTCGAGGTGTTTCGTCCGGTCCCGGTTGGGCCGGGTCTACACGCTTTCCAAAGTCGCCGGCTGGTACTTCCCATGCCGACGGTATTCATTTCACTATCGCGTTACCTGTCCTGGTTTTCTTTCATGAATTACCTGCCCCGACCTGGTCCGCCCTGCGTCGCAGATGATCCTCCAACGCGCTTCTCATCACCTCGACTGGAGCAGGCAGACCGGTCCACAGTTCGAAGGACTCGGCGCCTTGAAGCAGCAGCATGTCGATGCCGTTCGCCGCTCCCGCGCCCCGTGACCGGGCGCATCGCATCAGTTCCGTTTCCTCCTGGTCGTAACGCGTGTCGTAGACGAACTGGCCACCCGTGAACCAGTTCCGTTCCAGGGGCAGGTCCGTGGGGATCGCGTTGATGACCAGGTCGGCGTTCCCGAGCGCGGCGCCCAGTTCGCGCGGCTCCAGGGAGATCGCCACAGCGCCCCCGACCGCCGCGGTGTCTTCGGCCCGAGCCGAGTTTCGCGCGGCTACGACGACCGAGGCGGCACCCGCCTTTTCGGCCATGGCGCAGGCCGCCCGCGCCGCACCCCCGGCGCCCAGGATCAGAACCCTCGAACCAGCGACGGAGACTTCCTTTTCCCGGAGCGCACGCAGTAGTCCCGCACCGTCCGTTGTCGCACCGGCGAGGCGGCCCGAGCGATTGATGATGGTATTGACCGATCCGATCCTGCGGGCCTCGTCCGACACTTCGTCCAGAAAAGGCAGCACATCCGTTTTGAGCGGCTTGGTCACGTTGACGCCCGCCAGTCCGAGTCCCCGTATCCCGTCGACCGCCTGCCGTACGCCGGACGGCGCGATTTCAAAGGTGACGTACACGTAATCCAGGGCACAATGTCGAAAGGCGGCGTTATGCATGGCCGGCGAAAGCGTGTACCCGATGCCCTGTCCACACACGCCGACCACACGGGTCGAACCGGATATGACGGGCACCGTGGAAAGGGTCTCGTTCGAATGGGTCATGATGATCGTCTCGCCGCCTCCACGAAGGCCTGGATTTTCGTGTGATCCTTGCGTCCCGGTTCCCGTTCCACGCCGCTTCCCGTATCCAGGCCGTAGGGACGCACCGTCAATACGGCCTCGGCCACGTTGTCAGGGTTCAGACCGCCGCTCAGTATGACGCGATGGGGACTGCTTTCCACCAACCCCCAGTCGAACGTCCTCCCCGTACCGCCGTACCGGTCCTCGGCGAAAGTGTCGAGCAGCACCGCGCTTACGGGATAGCTCGCGGCATCGGACCGCCATGATTCGTCCCGGACGCGCAGGGCCTTGATGACGGGCCGGTCCAGTTCCCTGCAATAACCGGGCGTTTCGTCTCCGTGCAGCTGCGCCACCTGGATCCCCGTGGTCCCGCACACTTCCCGCACCAAGCCCAACGGCGCGTTCACAAACACGCCCACCGGGACCACGAAAGGCGGCAGGGCGGCCACGATGCCGGCGACCCGTGCGGGCTCCACGTAACGGGGACTGCCTTCATAGAAATTGAAACCCAGCGCGTCCACTCCGGCGTGGACTGCCGCGGCGGCGTCCGCTTCGTTCGTGATGCCGCATATCTTGATCCTGACCGTATTCATGGGCATAACCACAACGGGATCATATCAGACCCCCTGTTCGGTGCGAACGGACGAACGGCCCAGCAGGGCGTCCAGCTGTTCGCCGATCTCCTTCGCGCGCATAAGGGACTCGCCCACGAGTATGGCGTCGAATCCCGCCCGTTGCAGCGTCAGGACATCCTGACGCGTCAGAATGCCGCTCTCGCTGACGGTAACGACCCCTTCAGGAATGCGCGGTCTCAGTCTCAGCGACGTTTCCAGCGATACGGTGAAGTCCGTCAGGTCCCGGTTGTTGATGCCGATAATGCGGCTGCCGGCTTCCAGGGCCCGTTCGAGTTCCCCTTCGTCGTGCACTTCCACCATGCAGTGCAGGCCGTACACACCCGCCGCATGCTGTAGAGATACCAGGCGGTCATCGTCCAGGACCGCCGCGATCAGCAGCATGGCGTCCGCACCCATGGCCGCGGTCTCGTGTACCTGGTACTCATCGACGATGAATTCCTTGCGCAGCACAGGCACCGGTACGCTTCGGCGAAGAGCTACCAGGTCCTCGTCACACCCCTGGAAAAACCGACCGTCCGTCAACACCGAAATGGCCGAAGCCCCGTGAGCCGCGTAGACAGGCCCGATCACCGTGGGTACGGCGCCTGGACGAATAGCGCCTTTCGACGGTGAAGCCTTCTTGAATTCGGCGATTACCCCGATGCCGTCCTCCTGCTTCAACGCACGGTCAAAAGGCCGTATATCCGAACGAAGTCCGGGCTCGTCCCGGGGCAGAGGCCTGCGTCGCTTCCGGTCCTCGATCTCATCGATCTTGTGGGCTATGATTCGATCCAGGATATTCATGGTTTCCACGCTGAATCCGCGGTATTTTCACGCGTTGGTCATGCTGATCAAAGCGTCGAGTTTCTCTTTTGCCGCGCCGGAATCGATGGCCCGGGCAGCCGTGGCGATGCCTTCGTTGAAATCGCCCGCCCGGCTGCCGGCAATAAGCGCCGCCGCGGAATTCAGCAGGACGATGTCCCTGCGAGGGCCCTTTTCGCCCGCCAGAATGGATCGGACGATCTCGGCGTTCTCGTCCGCTTCCCCGCCTTTCAAATCCTCTATAGACGCCAGCGGCAGACCGAAGTCTTCCGGCGCGATATCGTAGGTACTGACACGGCCGTCCCTCACCTCCGCCACGTGGGTCGGCGCCGTGGTCGTGATCTCGTCCAGCCCGTCGGTGCTGTGCACGACGAAGGCCCGTTCGGCGCCAAGGTTGTTCAGCACGTGGGCCGCGGTCTGGACGACACCGGCGTCGTATACACCCATGACCTGGGCCGTGGTACCAGCCGGATTGGTCAGCGGTCCCAGCAGGTTGAGCACCGTCCGCACGCCGATCTCCCGGCGCGGCCCGCTGGCGAAACGCATGGCGGAATGGAGGGCCGGGGCGAACATGAAGCCGATACCGATTTCATCTATGCATGCCGATACCCGTTCAGGCGGCGTCTCGATATTGACCCCAAGGGCCGTCAGCACGTCCGCGCTGCCCGCCCGGCTGGACGCCGCGCGGCCGCCGTGCTTGGCGATGAAAGCACCGCCGGCCGCTGCCACGAAGGCCGCCACCGTCGATATGTTGAAGGTATGCTTTCCGTCACCCCCCGTACCGCAGGTGTCCACGATGGGATATGCCCGGCAGTCGATCCGCGTGGCTTTCGCGCGCATGACCCGGGCGAAACCGGTGACTTCCTCGATCGTCTCGCCTTTCAGTCGAAAAGCGACCAGGAAGGCGCCGATCTGTGCCGGTGTCGCGCCGCCCGACATGATCCCTTCCATCACCTCCATGGCTTCGGCCTCGGTAAGCGAGGTCCCCTCGATGGCTCCTGCTATGGCCTGCTGTATCATAAACACCTTTCCACGTCGAATTACCAGTACCGATTTACCGATTCAGGATGACATCGAGTTGTTTCAATTGCCATTCAACTCCACGAAATTCCGCAATAGCTGCTTTCCGACTTCAGTCAGTATGGACTCCGGGTGAAACTGCACGCCGAAAACAGGCAGGGTACCGTGCCTGAGTCCCATGATCAAGTCATCCTCCGAATGGGCGGTCACTTCCAGGCACCCGGGCAGCGTCTCTTTTTCCACGGTCAGCGAATGATAGCGCGTTGCCGTAAAGGGGTTCGGCAGACGGTCGTAGATGGATACGCCATCATGGGTGATCGAAGAAGTCTTCCCGTGTACAGGCCTGGGGGCCCGGACGATTCGTCCGCCGAAGGCCTGGGCGATGGACTGGTGTCCCAGGCAGACGCCCAGGATCGGCAGACGCCCGGAGAAGTGGCGGACCGCATCGACGGACACCCCCGCCTCATCGGGTGTACACGGCCCCGGCGAAATGACCAGGTGATCCGGGGCGAGTGCTTCGATACCGCCAACGGAGATCCGGTCGTTGCGGTGCACGGTAACCTCCTGACCCAGTTCACCGAGGTACTGGACCAGGTTGTAGGTAAAAGAATCGTAGTTGTCGATGACCAGGATCATGATACCACCTCGGATTCCTTCAGAGCCCGGAGCAGCGCCTCGGCCTTATTCCAGCACTCTTCGTACTCTTTCCGGGGATCCGAGTCCGCGACGATGCCGGCGCCCGCCTGGATGTAGGCCTGGCCATCTTTAATGACCATCGTCCGTATGGTGATGCACAGGTCGAGATTGTCAGAAAAACCTATATAGCCCAATGCGCCGCCGTATACGCCACGCCGCGTGGACTCCTGCTCGTCGATGATTTCCATGGCCCGTATTTTCGGCGCGCCGGACAGGGTTCCCGCGGGAAAAGTCGCTTCCAGCACGTCGAAACCATCTATGCCTTCCCTGAGGCGTCCTTCCACGTTCGATACGATATGGCTCACGTGGGAATACCGCTCTATACCCATCAATTCCGTCGTTCGCACCGAACCATACTCGCAGATTCGGCCGATATCGTTTCGGCCCAGGTCCACCAGCATCACATGCTCCGCGCGCTCCTTGGGATCGTTCAGCATCTCTTCGATCAACAACCGGTCTTCGTCGTTGTCGATTCCACGTCGGCACGTCCCGGCGAGGGGCCGCACCGTCACCCTCCGGTTTTCCGCGAGCACCATGGTCTCGGGCGAGGCGCCCACGATATGCACGTCATCCAGCCGCAGGTAGAATAGGTAGGGCGACGGATTCAGCCTGGCCAGCGACCGGTACACGTCGAAAGGATCCTGGTCGATTTCCATGTTGAACCGCTGGGACAGCACCACCTGGAATATGTCGCCCGCCGCGATGTATTCCTTGGCGGTCAGCACGGCGTCTTCGAAGTCGTCCCGGGACATGTTGGAAGACACGGCGCGATCCGTATTCGCGGATGCGCCTTCGTCAAAGGTACGCGTGTCGGGCAACGGCCGGTCTATCCGCTTCAGCATGTCGTCTACCTGGGTCATGCCCTGCTGATAGGCGGATGCCGGATCCGTGGTATTGGACAGCATGTTGACGATCACGTACATGCGCTTGCGCGCGTGGTCGAAAACCACGATCTTACCCGCCACGATGAATTGCAGGTCGGGCATCATCAGGTCATCGGGATTGTCGTCCGGGATCTCTTCGAAATGACGCACGACGTCGTACCCGAAGTAGCCCACGGCACCCCCCGTAAACCGGGGCAGATGTTCGAGTACGGGAGTCCGGTATTCCTTCATGATCTCCCGCATCAGCTCGATTGGGTTGCCCTTCAGCGTCAGGACGCCCCGGTCGTTGATCCGGTTGATCCCGTGTTTCGTACCGACGATACGTTCGAAGGGATCCGCACCTACGAAGGAGTACCTGGCCGTCTTCTGATCGCCTTCCATACTCTCCAGCAGAAACGCGTAACGGTATCCCGCGCTTATCCTGTGGAAGGTCTCCTCGGGCGTTTCACCCGTCAGTTCCCGTTCGTGCCAGATGGGCACCAGCGGAAAATCAGGTTGCCTGTTGTACTCAAGAAAGGTGTCGTAGGATGTTCTGTACATGGTTGCAAATCCTTACGTGGTGGGTATTCCCTGCAATATCCTCTACATCGAGCGGCCCATCGTGGTATTTTCCATTTAAAACAAAAAAGGCCGCTACCTTATGAGGGTAGAGGCCGGTCAAATCAACGAAGGATGAACTTACTTCAGTCAGGCGCCGCTTCGCATGACATGCCGCCTCTTCCCGTAAAAAGGCCACCAGGTAAACAGATCGCTCTGCTTCCACCGATAGTTGAATAGGGATGACCGGGAGGAGTTGACGGCTGTCATTTCAGTCCAGACTCAAATGTACGACCTGTTCGACATGTATGACTGTAGATCGTCCCAATATAGAGCGCTGGACCGATATAGTCAAGGTTTTTATCACCAAGAAAACTGTTGCGAAACATGGGGTCAGCCTGTACCATGCAGGCGTTGTTGAGCCGGCCAGGTCGGCCGGTGGACACGGGTTTTTACCAGCCGCCGCGGCCGGTCGCAAGCCGCATGTAGAGGTACGCCGTCTATGCAGGACAAGGAACCCGGGCTGTTTAAAAAATGGTTCTGGAATACCTATGATTACCTGGGAACCCTGATCGTGATCAACATCCTCTGGGTATTGTTCGTTCTCCCCCTGGTCACCCTTCCTCTTGCCTTCGCCGGACTGTTCCGGGTCACGGGACGAATCGCGGCCTACGAAGAAACAGGCATACGGGATTTCTTCTCCCACACCCGCGGGGAACTGGGCCGGTGTTTTCGTCTTTGCGCGTTGTACGCCGGCGCTGTGCTCCTCCTCGCGGCCAACGTCGTTTTCTACGTACGGATCATGGAGGACTGGCCCTGGGCGGGCGCGATCCTGACCGGCGTAATGATGTGGCTGATCGTTTTCATATGCCTGACGGGCGTTTATACCTTTCCGCTGATGCAGCGAAGCCAGGCGCCTTTAAAACAAATCATCCGGTCGGCCGTATTCCTGGTAATGGACAACGCGAGGTATTCCTTCATGCTGTTGCTGGCGGGTTTCCTCACCATGGCCTTCAGCCTGGCCAGCGGCGTCGGGCTGCTCTTTCTCGGTGTCGGCGCCACGGGCGTGCTGTTCAGCACCGGCCTGAGGGAGATTCAGAAACGATATGATCTCACGGACACGGACATCCTGGAAGAAGCGCGGGGTTGGCGGGACCTGCTCCGTCCATGGGGGTATTCATGAAGGGGAAGGAGGTCCGCGGGGATTCCGGGGACACCGTCGCGCCTTTCATCGTGATCGAAGGGATAGACGGCGCGGGCAAGACGACCCAGTTGAAAGAGCTGCACCAGTGGATGGAAGCGCGATACGGATGTTCGGTTCATACCACCGGGGAACCTTCGAACCGCCCCATAGGCAGGCTGTTGAAGGAAGCCCTTCAACGCAGGGTGGAACTCGATGGAGTTTGCCACGCGCTGCTATTCGCGGCCGACCGGATCGACCATGTCAAATCGGAAATCGAATCCAATATAAAGCGCGGAATCCCCGTACTGTGCGACCGTTACTATCTCTCCTCGCTTGCCTACCAGTGGCGGGAGATGCCCGGCGATCTGGACTGGATCGAGTCGATCAACGCCAGGGCGATACATCCGGACCTGACGCTGCTGATCGATGTGCCCGCCGAAGTCTGCATGGAACGCATCAGCCGGTCGCGGACGAATACGGAATTGTTCGAAGAACTGGAAAGTCTCCGCGCCATCCGTACCAATTACCAGGAACTGGCGCACCGCAGAAAATCCCTGGAACACATTGAGATCATTGATGGCGCCCGCCCGACCGACGAAGTGCAGACTGAAATACGCGAGCGGGTGAAAGAAGTGATGCAACCCTACTGCGGCAGGTAAAACCATGCACTACATTTTGAGATTCGTAATGAGGTTCCTGGCGGGAATCTTGATACAGCAGGCCCTCCGTTTCCTGGCCGCCATGATTACCCGTCCCCCCAGGCCGGCCTACGAACCGAAACCGAAGGCGCCGAAGACGCCGAAAACGACCATCGATCCAAAGAATATCGTGGAAGGCCGGTTCGAGGACATCTCCGAAAAGTGACACAGGGAGTACTGGATGCTGAGGAACTTCACCTGGGTCATCCCCAGGCGGCTGGCCGGCATGGCCCTGCCCACGAGCGCCTATCGCCTGCACGCCGGAGGGGAGGAGGACCTGGCCTTGGAGCATGACCTGATGAGCTTGAAGCAACTGGGCGTGAACACCGTGGTATCCCTGACGCGGGATCCGCTGCACGGGGAGACGCTGGAGCGTTGCGGGCTCCATAGCCTGCATCTTCCCGTGGAGGACATGACCGCGCCTACTCCGGAACAGATACGCCGGGCCGTTCTTTATATCGATGAACATATCGAACAGGGAGGCGTGGCCGTGCATTGCATGGCGGGTATAGGCCGTACCGGTACCGTACTGGCGGGATATCTCGTATGGCGGGGATCTACCCCGGAAGAAGCAATAGATGAAATCCGCACCAGCCGTCCCGGATCGGTAGAAACGTTTGACCAGGAATCGTCGGTCTTTCGATTCGCCGAATCCCTGGCAAAACACGACGCGTAAAGGAGTTTGAAGGCCCCATGTTCTCGATTGCCGTTATCACCGACGAGGTGTCTCAGGACCTGGAATCGGTCATTGCATTCGCGCGGGATTACAACCTGGACGGGATCGAAATAAGGTCGATATGGGACAAGCCGCCCCAGGACCTCGACGACGACGAGATCGCGCTGATCAGGGACAGAACCGGCGAGGCCGGACTGTCGGTCGTCGGCGTGGCGCCGCCGTTCTACAAGTGCGACATAGACGACGACGCCATGTGCCGCGAACATCTCCATATCCTCCGCAGGTGCATACGGGTCGCCCACAGCCTGGACACGCGACTGGTCCGGGTCTTCGCATTCTGGAAACGGGATCCCCTCGAGAAATACTGGGACCGGATTATCGACCGGTACGATGAACCTGTCCGGATCGCCGAGGGTGAGGGCGCATTACTGGGATTGGAAAACGAAGCGTCCACCATGATCGGCACCGGCGCGGAAACGCGGCGCGTGGTCGACGCCCTGGCAACGCCGGTCGTCAAGCCGCTCTGGGATCCGTGCAACGAGCTGTTCGCCGACGACGGACAGAAGCCCTACCCGGACGGATATGATCATATCCGGTCGGACATGTGTCATATGCACTTCAAGGATGGAACCAGGGGTACGGCCGAGGGTGATGTCAACGTGCCCATGTGCGAAGGCGAAATCGACTATCGCGGACAGTTCGCCGACCTGGTCGAACAGGGATACGATGGTTGCCTGTCCCTCGAGACTCACTGGCGCATCGGACCGGAACAGATTGAACAGACCCTGATCGACCGGCCCGGGGGAAAACGATATTCGGAGGCGGGGGAAGCGGCTTCCAGGATATGCATGAAGAACACGCTGGACCTCTTGACCGAACTGGGCGTGGATCGACCCGCGTAGAGGTCCGCCAGGATAGGGGAGAAAGGATCGGCAGATGAAAGACCACCCATACAGGACGCACACCTGCGGCGAATTGAGGCAGAGCGACGAGGGCATTCCGGTGAGACTGGCCGGCTGGGTACACCGGAAGCGGGACCACGGCGGGCTGCTCTTCATCGATCTGAGAGACCACTACGGGATCACGCAGGTCGTCGTCACGCCTGAAAGCGGATTCCACGAGGAGGCGGGCGGGCTGAGGCCCGAGACCGTCGCCACCTTCACCGGGGAAATGATCCTGCGGACAGAAGAAGCGATCAACCCCAACCTGCCAACCGGACACATCGAAGTAAAAGCCGATTCCATGACGGTGCTCAGCGCGGCGGACGCCCTGCCCCTGTCCGTCGCGGACGAACGGGAATATCCGGAAGCCACCCGGTTGACCTACCGCATGCTCGATCTCCGCCGGCAGCGACTACACAACAACATCATCATGCGGTCGCGCATCGTGGCGAGCATACGACGCCGCATGACGGAAATGGGATTCAATGAATTCAACACGCCCATCCTCACGAGCAGTTCGCCCGAAGGAGCCCGGGACTACCTGGTCCCGAGCCGCGTGCATCCCGGCAGGTTCTACGCCCTGCCCCAGGCGCCCCAGCAGTTCAAGCAGCTGCTGATGATATCCGGATTCGACCGGTATTTTCAGATCGCCCCGTGCTTTCGAGATGAAGACGCCCGGGCGGACCGGTCGCCGGGCGAGTTCTACCAGCTGGACGTGGAGATGTCCTTTGTCGAGCAGGAGGACGTTTTCGAAGCGCTCGAAACGCTCTTTTACGGCCTGTTCACGGAATTCAGCGACTGGGATGTCACCAGTCCGCCCTTCCCGCGCATCCCGTACCGTCACGCTATGCTCCGGTACGGAACCGACAAACCCGATCTCCGTTTCGACCTGGAGATCGAAGACGTAACCGAAGCCTTCCAGGAGTCCGGATTCAACGCCTTTCGCCAGATCGTGGAGAAAGGCGGCGTAGTACGCGTGCTGGCCGTCCCGGGCGTGGCCGCGCGGCCCCGCAGTTTCTTCGACAACCTGGACCGGACCGTGAAGGAGGAATTCGGGGGCAGGGGAGCGGCCTACATTTCATTCAGCGAAGACGGGGTTAAGGGATCGATCGCCCGCGCTGTGGACGACCGAACTCTCGAGCGTTTGAAATCCACCATTGAACCCGAGCCCGGCTCTTCGTGGTTCTTCGTCGCCGACACGGAGGACCGGGCCAGCGACGTGGCGGGCAAGCTCAGGCTGCACTTCGCCAACCTGCTGTCATTAAGAGAACCGAACGCCTACCGTTTCTGCTGGATCGTTGATTTTCCCATGTACGAATACGACGCGGAAACGGGAAAAGTGATCTTCTCGCACAATCCCTTCTCCATGCCCCAGGGTGGTCTGGAAGCCCTCGAAAACACCCCTCCCCTCGAGGTTCTGGCCTACCAGTACGACATCGTCTGCAACGGTACGGAACTGTCCAGCGGCGCCATCCGGAACCATCGACCCGATATCATGTACCGGGCCTTTGAAATCGCCGGCTATTCCACCAGCGAAGTCGACGCGGAATTCGGCGGGATGATCAGCGCGCTGAAATACGGCGCGCCGCCCCACGGCGGAATTGCGCCCGGCGTGGACCGTATCGTCATGCTCCTCACAGACGAATCGAACCTTCGGGAAGTGATCGCCTTTCCCCTGAACCAGAACGCCCAGGATCTGCTGATGGGCGCACCGGGAGAGGTCACCGAAAAACAGCTTCGGGAACTTCATATTCGCCTCCGACGGTAATCCAATCCCGCCTTCAATTTAATTTCGGATCACACTTGACAAAAATCAAGATGTTGATTATATTTACCTGTCTGTGTTTTTGAGCTGCTCCTATAGGGGATCTGTACTGATTATAATGGGCCACCATAGCTCCAATGGCAGAGCGGCTGATTTGTAATCAGTAGGTTCTCGGTTCGAATCCGAGTGGTGGCTTCACGGCAGCCAGGGGAGGTTCCAGAGCGGTCAAATGGGACGGACTGTAAATCCGTTGGCTCAGCCTTCGCAGGTTCGAATCCTGCCCTCCCCATGCGAATCCGAAGAGGGCTGGTCAGCAGCAGCAGAATGAAGACCGGCGGGAATAGCTCAGTTGGCCAGAGCATCAGCCTTCCAAGCTGAGGGTCGCGGGTTCGAGTCCCGTTTCCCGCTCTTGAGGTTCGGGGTTCGGAAAACTGAAGGTTTCAGCCGTTGAATTGTAAAAGTTTATCTGAACCTTGAACAATGCGCCCTTGTAGCTCAGTTGGTAGAGCAACACCATGGTAAGGTGTGGGTCGCCGGTTCAAGTCCGGCCGAGGGCTTGGCTCAGACATTAGACAATACGGGTGTTTCGTTTCGTTAACCTATCTGGTTCAGGAGAAAGACTTCATGTCGAAGGAGCGATTTGAGCGTACGAAGCCCCACGTGAACATCGGCACGATCGGTCACGTGGACCACGGCAAGACGACATTGACGGCGGCCATCACCAAGGTTCTGGCAGAGAAGGGGCTGGCCGAGTTCAGTGATTACGACGAGATCGACAACGCGCCGGAGGAGAAGGAGCGCGGCGTCACCATCAACGTGCACCACGCCGAATACGAGACTGAGAAACGGCACTACGCCCACGTGGACTGTCCCGGCCATGCCGACTACATCAAGAACATGATTACTGGCGCCGCCCAGATGGACGGCGCTATTCTCGTGGTCTCCGCCGCGGACGGGCCCATGCCCCAGACACGGGAGCACATCCTCCTGGCAAGGCAGGTCAACGTGCCCGCCATCGTCGTCTTCTTGAACAAGTGCGACCAGGTCGACGACGAGGAACTACTCGAACTCGTCGAGCTCGAGGTCCGGGAGCTGTTGTCCTCCTACGACTTCCCCGGAGACGACATCCCCATGGTGCGAGGCAGCGCCCTGCAGGCACTGGAAGGTGAGGCCGGTTCCGACGGTTCCACGCCCATCGGCGAGCTCATGGATACCGTCGACGACTACATACCCACACCGGTAAGAGACGAGGACAGGCCCTTCCTCATGCCCGTGGAGGATGTCTTCTCCATCACGGGGCGGGGGACCGTCGGAACCGGACGCGTGGAAAGCGGCATCATCAACAAGAACGACGAGGTGGAGATCATCGGCATCAAGGACACTAAAAAGACCGTCGTCACCGACATCGAGATGTTCCGAAAGTTCCTGGACGACGCCAGGGCGGGTGACAACGTGGGACTGCTCCTGAGAGGCGTAGACAAGGAATCCCTCGAAAGAGGACAGGTCGTCGCCAAGCCAGGATCCATCACGCCACATACCCGATTCAAGGCCCAGGTTTACGTCCTCAAGCAGGAGGAAGGGGGAAGGCATACGCCCTTCTTCAACAACTACAGGCCCCAGTTCTACTTCCGCACCACGGACGTTACCGGGTCGGTGAGCCTGCCATCGGGCGTGGAGATGGTCATGCCCGGAGACAACGTCGATATGGAAGTCAGCCTCATGCAGCCCATCGCCATGGATAAGGAACTACGGTTCGCCATCAGAGAGGGCGGACGCACTGTAGGCGCCGGCGTCGTCATAGAGGTCATCGAGTAAGGGCGGGTATATACATTAAGATACGGGGTGGAACGATCGAAAGGATATCCACCCGGTTGGTCCGGATGATTTTGACATAGAAAATGCGCAAAATCGCAGGCCGGCGACTCGAACTGAGCGGAAACTGCAGTTCCGGCCTGCCTTTTTATGCGAATCTCGCATATACGCAGGCATTCATAAACCATGAACCGATACATGACCGCGACTATCCGTAGATCCTGAAGACAAGCGGTCATTTCAGCGTGATAAACGGAACATGTACGAACGAACGGTTGATTTCCTAAGAGAAGTAAGAACGGAACTCTCGAAAGTGAGTTGGCCGAGCCGGAACGAACTGATCGGTTCGACGACCGTGGTTATCATAATCACGCTCATCCTGGCCGCTTTCACCGGAGTGATCGATTTCATACTGTCCATTATTCTCAGCCGTTTGCTCGGGGCCTGACGCGTCGCAAGAAATGATGAGGTGAGTCATGGAAAAGCGCTGGTATGTGATACATACCTATTCAGGTCATGAGAACAAGGTGAAGACCCACCTGGAGAAGCTGAAAGTCAGAGAAGGACTCGAAGAAAAAATCGGTGAAATCCTCATCCCTACCGAAGAAATCGTAGAGATGAAGCAGGGAAAGAAAACGTCTACCATACGCAAGTTGTTCCCCAGTTACGTCCTCGTGGAAATGGAGATGGACCGTGACTCCTGGCACATGGTGACCAACGCGCCGGGCGTTACCCATTTCGTCGGAAGCGGACCCAGGCCGCAACCCCTGAGGGAAGCAGAACTGAACCGCATTCTGCACCGGGACGAACCGCACAAGGATAAGGGCGAGGGCGTGGATATTCCGTACCGGACCGGCGACCAGGTCAAGGTAACGGATGGGCCCTTTACCGATTTCACAGGCGTTGTGGAAGCGATACACGCCGACCGTCAGAAACTCAAGGTCATGGTGAGTATTTTCGGACGTGCGACACCTGTGGAGCTCGATTTTCTACAGGTCTCCCACGTTACTTAGGAGGGTCTTGTGGCCAAGAAAATAACTACGGTGATCAAGCTCCAGGTTCCGGCCGGCCAGGCGAATCCGGCGCCTCCGGTGGGATCGGCGCTCGGCCAGCACGGGGTCAATCCCATGGAGTTCTGCAAGGTCTTCAACGCGAAGACTCAGGATCAGATGGGGCTGATCATTCCGGTCGTAATCACGGTCTACGCCGACCGCAGTTTTTCCTTCATCACGAAAACGCCCCCGGCCGCCGTGCTGCTCAAACGCGAAGCGGGTCTGGCCAAGGCATCGGGCGAACCGAACCGGGACAAGGTCGGCCGGGTCACCCGGGACCAGGTCAGACAGATCGCTGAATTGAAGAAGCCGGACCTGAACGCATCTGATACGGAGTCGGCCATGCGGATGATCGAAGGCACGGCCCGAAGCATGGGTATCGAGGTCGACGGATAACCGCGGAATGACGCAAGGAGACGGGCCATGAAAAGAGGCAGGCGCTATCTGGCTGCTAAGGAGAAAACCGAGGCGGGAAGGAATCTCCCCCTCGAGGAAGCTTTATCGATCGTTAAGGACGAATCGAAGACGAAATTCGACGAGACCGTCGACGTAGCCATGCGGCTCAACGTGGATCCCCGGCATGCGGATCAGATGGTGAGGGGGGCGGTAGCGCTGCCCCACGGAACCGGCAAGGAAACCAAGGTGCTCGTGTTGACGCGCGGCGAAGCGCAGAAAGACGCCCAGGAAGCGGGTGCGGACTACGTCGGCGCCGACGAGTACATCGAGCAGATCGAGAAGGGCTGGACAGATTTCGACGTCGTGATCGCCACGCCCGATATCATGCGGGACGTGGGCAAGCTGGGACGTGTTCTGGGTCCGAGGGGCCTCATGCCCAACCCGAAAAGCGGTACCGTTACTTTTGACGTCGGGCCGGCTGTCCGTGAGGTGAAATCGGGCCGGATCGAGTACCGCGTAGACCGCAACGGAAACCTGCACGGTCCCGTGGGAAAGGTGTCCTTCTCCGTGCAACAGTTGACGGAAAACGCTTCGGCGTTTATCGACGCGGTCATGCGGGCCAAGCCTGCATCCGCCAAAGGGCAATACATAAAGCGTCTTACCATCTCATCTACCATGGGTCCCGGTGTGTCGGTCGATCGCCAGGCGGCGAACTTAGAGGCGTAGATGCATCCACGGCCAGGTGCCGTTGGTAGAAAAGGAGTCTTGACACCATGCCCCAGCCGCGTGCCGTAAAAGAGCAGATCGTTCAGGATCTGACGACGAGATTGGCGGAAACCGAAAGCGTGTACCTGACGGACCTTACCGGCCTGGATGTCGGAGAGGTAACGGAGTTGCGCCGGCAGCTGCGGGCGGAATCCGTGGAATGCCGCGTCATCAAAAATACACTTACCCGCCTCGCCGTCGCCAACGCGGGCCTGCCCGACCTGGGTGAAACCTTGGATGGTCCGACTGCGCTCGTCCTTTCGAACGACCCCGTGGCTCCTGCGAAAGTAATCATCAATTTCGGCAAGGAACACGATGACCGGCCCCGAATCAAGGGCGGATTCCTGACCGGTGCGATCATAGATGCCTCGCAGGCGCAGACACTGTCCGCACTGCCTGGCAGGGATGAACTGCTGGCCAGGACGGTCAGCGGTATCGCCGCGCCCATTACCGGCCTGGTGTTTACGTTGTCCGGCGTACTGGGCAACCTGGTCCGCACCGTGTCGGCCATATCGCAGCAGAAGGCGGCGAATGAAGGCGGCGAATGAATACCATGTGTACCGGTTCGCCGGTATGGTTGGCAGTAATCGTTTGTTTGTGACTGTTAGGAATAATCAAAGGTAGTATTCCTTAATATATAATGGAGGTATGTGTTATGGCCGTGTCCGATATCGTCGATCAGATCGAACAGCTTACCGTACTGGAACTGAATGATCTCGTGAAGACGCTCGAAGACAAGTTCGGTGTTTCAGCCGCGGCGACAGTGGCTGTTGCTGCGCCTGGCGCCGGCGATGCAGCCGCGCCGGCGGAGGAAGAGCAGACTTCCTTCGACGTCGTGCTGACCGGTTTCGGAGAAAAGAAGATCCAGGTCATTAAAGTAGTCCGTGTAATCACGGGCCTGGGCCTCAAGGAAGCCAAGGCACTGGTTGACGGCGTTCCCGGCGCACTGAAGGAAGGCGTCACGAAAGAAGAGGCAGACGACCTGCAGAAGCAAATCGTAGAAGCGGGCGGAACAGTCGAACTCAAATAGGCAGGCAGTAAACTGGATTGGGTCCGCGTGGCGAGAGCGGCGACTCCGCGGCAATACGGGGTCGTTGCAAGGTTCGTCCACGGGTTCTTTTAACCTACCTGTCGAAAGGATGTGGTCAGCCGATGGACAATACTCAGATCACACGCCATGATTTCTCCAAACTGCCTTCTATCATCGAAATGCCTAATCTGCTGGCAGTACAGATAGATTCCTTCAAGGCGTTTCTACAGGCCGACGTACCCGTTTCAGAGCGCAAGAACCAGGGTCTTCAGGCCGTTTTCACCGATATATTTCCCATCACGGACATCCACGAGCACTTCTCGCTCGAGTTCATCGAGTATATGCTCGGTGAAGCCAAGTACACCGTCCTGGAATGCCAGGAACGGGGTATGACCTACGCGATTCCCTTGAAAGCGAGGCTTCGCCTGGTCATTCGCGAGGAGGGAAACAGCGCCGGCGAGAAGAAGGTCAAGGACATCATCGAACAGACCGTCTTCCTCGGCGAACTTCCCCTGATCTCGGAAAAGGGCACGTTCATCATCAACGGCGCCGAGCGGGTCATCGTGTCGCAGCTGCAGCGGTCCTACGGCGTGTTTTTCTCCGAAGAGACCCACCCCAATGGGAAGCAGCTCTACTCCGCACGCATTATTCCTGAACACGGCACCTGGCTTGAATTCAGCCTGGACGTAAACGACGTGCTTTTCGTCCATATCGACCGGAAGCGGAAACTGCCCGTAACGCTGCTGCTGCGTGCGCTGGGTTACGAGACCAATGAAAATATCTACAAGCTGTTCTATGAATTCGACAGCGTCCAGTCCAAAAAGGCCGGTGAACTGGTCGGCCGTAGTATAGGCGCGCCGGTCGTCGACAAGGAATCCGGGGAGATCATCGCCGAAAGCGGCGAACCGCTGACGGATGCGTTGGTGGCCCGGCTGGCCGAAGGGAACGGCCATTCCCGCAGGATCAAGGTCGTCCGAATGGACCCGACCCGGGAGCCGGATGTCCTGGCGAATACGTTCAAGAAAGACACGACTGCATCAACGGAAGAAGCACTGTCGCGCATGTACAGCCTGCTGCGACCGGGCGACCCGCCCAACCTCGAAACGGCCCAGGCCTTGATGGACCGCATGTTCTTCAACCCGAAGCGGTACAACCTGGCGGACGTGGGGCGCCACCGGCTCAACAAGCGCCTGAACCTGGACGTTCCGATCGATACGACTATTCTGACGGCGGAAGACTTTATAGCCATCATCGATTATCTGCTGAAGCTGCGGCGCGGCGAAGGCGTCACCGACGATATCGACCATCTGGGCAACCGTCGAACACGGTCCGTGGGCGAACTCCTCGCCGGCCAATTCAACACCGGGCTGACCCGCATGGCAAGAACTATACGGGACCGGATCAGTCTCCACGACGCCGATTCGATCACGCCCCAGGACCTGGTGAACGCCCGGACGGTTTCTTCCGTCATTGCCGCGTTCTTCGGCAGCAGCCAACTGTCGCAGTTCATGGAGCAGACAAACCCCCTGGCCGAACTGACCCACAAGCGGCGACTCAGTTCGCTCGGTCCCGGCGGCCTGGACAGGTCACACGCCAGCTTCGAAGTCCGCGACGTCCATCATACGCATTATGGCCGCATCTGCCCCATCGAGACGCCGGAAGGTCCGAACATCGGCCTGATCGCCTATATGGGCACCTACGGCAGGATCAACCGGTTCGGTTTCATCGAGACGCCGTACCGCAAGGTCGTAGACGGCCAGATCACAGAATCGATCGACTATCTGTCGGCCGATCAGGAAGAGGATCACATGATCGCCCAGGCCGCCATTTCGCTGGACGACGAAGGGCGCATAATAGGACGTATTCCGACTCGGAACAGGGGAGATATCAAGCTGGTCGAACCCTCCGAGGTCGCCTACATGGATGTTTCGCCCAAGCAGCTCCTGGGCGTGTCCGCAGCCCTGATTCCCTTCCTGGAACACGACGACGCCAACCGGGCCCTGATGGGATCCAACATGCAGCGGCAGGCGGTACCCCTTTTGCGTACCGAAGCACCGCTGGTAGGCACCGGAATGGAACGGAAAGTCGCCGTGGATTCCGGCGCGGTGGTGGTCGCCAAACAGAGCGGAACGGTGACGCAGGTCTCCGCCGACATGATCACGGTGACCCCCGACGCCACCGAAGATTCCGGCCTTTTCGACACTCCTCCCGACGTGTACCCGCTCACCAAGTTCAAGAAGTCCAACCAGGAAACCTGTATCAACCAGAAGCCGATCGTACGGACCGGCGCCCGCGTGGAAGTGGGACAGGTACTGGCGGACGGACCGGCTACCGACCGGGGCGAACTCGCCCTGGGACGCAACGTCCTGACCGCCTTCATGTCCTGGGAAGGCTACAACTTCGAGGACGCCATCGTCGTCAGCGAGCGGCTGGTCAAGCAGGATGTCTTCTCTTCCATTCATATCACCGAATTCGAACTGCCGGCGCGGGAGACGAAGGTGGGCACCGAGGAATTCACCCGTGAGATCCCTAATGTGAGCGAAGACGCCGTCCGTAATCTGGACGAAACGGGTATCATCCGCATCGGGGCCGAAGTGGGACCCGGCGATATCCTCGTGGGGAAGGTGACGCCCAAGGGCGAAAGAGAGTTGTCACCGGAGGAACGCCTGTTGCGCGCGATCTTCGGGGAGAAGGCGGGCGACGTGCGGGACGCTTCCCTGAAGGCGCCCCCGGGCATGCAGGGCATCGTGATCGATACCCGTCTCTACAGCCGCAAGGATAGCGACAGTATCGCCCGTGAGAAGGAAAGGGAAACCCTTCGCGAACTCGAACGCGATTACCTGCAGCGGATCGACCAGGTCAAGGAGACGCGCAACGAGAAACTGAAAGAACTGCTTCGGGGCAAGGTGTGCGTCGAACTGCGCGATGGAGAGACCGACGAAGTCGTTGTCCAGGCCAGGTGGAAGTATACGGACACCCGGCTGGCGGACCTTGATTTCGACCGCGTCATCCAGAGCGAGCGGTGGGTGGTCAACGCCAAGCTGAACGAACAGGTCAGGAAGGTAATCCAGGCTTCGTCCAAAAATATCCGGGAGCTCGAAAACCAGTTGGAACGCGAACAGGAGAAGATCCGGCGTGGAGACGAACTGGCTCCCGGTGTCATTCAACTGGTAAAAGTGTACGTCGCCAAGAAGCGGAAACTGTCCGTGGGCGACAAGATGGCCGGGCGGCATGGAAACAAGGGCGTCGTCGCGAAAATCGTCCCGGAAGAGGACATGCCCTACCTGCCGGACGGACTTCCCGTAGACATCATTCTGAATCCTCTCGGCGTACCGGGGCGCATGAATCTTGGCCAGATCATGGAGATCCACATCGGATGGGTCGCGAAGGAGAAAAGCACCTATATCGCGACGCCTGTATTCGACGGGGCCTCCATCAAGGAAATAAAGCAGGCGCTGGTCGACGCCGGCTTGCCCGATACCGGTAAGAGTACGCTTTTCGACGGCAAGTCCGGCCTTCCGTTCGACAAGGAAGTCACGATCGGTTTCATGTACGTTATGAAACTGAACCACCTGGTCGAGGACAAGATACACGCCCGCTCGATCGGGCCCTACTCCCTGGTTACGCAGCAGCCCCTGGGAGGCAAGGCGCAGTTCGGCGGTCAGCGTTTCGGCGAAATGGAGGTCTGGGCCCTGCAGGCATACGGCGCCTCCTACACGCTGCAGGAGATGTTGACCGTGAAGTCGGACGACGTCAATGGACGATCCCGATTGTACGAGGCCATCGTAAAAGGCGACAATCCGCCGGAACCGGGGATACCCGAATCCTTCAACGTCCTGGTCAAGGAACTACAGAGCCTGGCCCTGGACGTACAACTCGAAGAATGAAACGGTTCACACCTCGCCCACGGAGTCCGCAGGAAGGCTCCGGTTGTCGACGGAGACTTGACAAGGAATCAGAGATCAGGAGGTGTCACCAGTGGTCGATCTAATGAACACGCAGCCTAAGCACCGCAGTTCGATCCGGATTCAGTTGGCCTCGCCCGCGACCATTCGCAGGTGGTCGTACGGGGAAGTGACGAAACCGGAAACCATAAACTACCGGACCTTCAAACCGGAACGGGACGGACTGTTCTGCGAACGCATCTTCGGTCCAGTGAAGGACTGGGAGTGCAACTGCGGCAAGTACAAGCGCATCCGGTACCGCGGCGTCATCTGCGACCGCTGCGGCGTGGAAGTGACTCAGGCCAAGGTGCGGCGGGAACGCCTCGGGCACATCGAACTGGCCGTTCCGGTATGCCATATCTGGTACTTCAAGTCGCCGCCCAGCCGTATCGGCAACCTGCTGAACCTGTCCATACGGAACCTGGAAAGGGTAATCTACTACGAGTGCTTCGTCATGCTGGATCCAGGCGACACCGATTACCAGAAGGGCGAAATCATCGACCAGGACACCTTCTTTGATCTCGAGGAGGCCGGTCACGAGTTCGAGGCGGACATGGGCGCTGGCGCCCTCCGCCGCCTGCTTTCCGAGATCGACATTGATAACCTGTCCGTCGAACTTCGGACCCAGGTAAAGATGGAGACTTCGGTACAACGAAAGAACGACGCCCTTAAGCGGCTCAAAGTGGTCGAGGCCTTCCGGAACTCCAACGGACCCGACACCGACGGAAACCGTCCCGAATGGATGATCATGGAAGTGTTGCCGGTCATCCCTCCCGACCTGCGGCCGCTGGTGCCCCTGGAAGGCGGAAGGTTCGCCACATCGGACCTCAACGACCTCTACCGGCGTGTCATCAACCGGAACAACAGGCTGAAAAAACTACTCGATATCCGCGCGCCGGATGTCATCCTGCGCAACGAAAAGCGGATGCTGCAGGAAGCCGTGGACGCGCTGCTCGACAACGGCAGGCGATCGCGTGCGGTGCGGGGCGACGGGAATCGATCCCTCAAATCCCTCTCAGACCTGCTCAAGGGCAAGCAGGGGCGCTTCCGCCAGAATCTTCTCGGCAAGCGGGTCGACTATTCGGGGCGTTCCGTGATCGTGGTGGAACCCGAATTGAAGATTCACCAGTGCGGGCTGCCCAAGAATATTGCCCTGGAGCTCTTCAAGCCGTTTATCATTCAGCGGCTGGAAGACAAGGGCTTCGTGCAGACGGTCAAGAGCGCCAAAAAAATCGTGGAACGGGAAGAACCCGAAGTCTGGGACATCCTCGAAGAAATCATCAAGGACCATCCGGTCCTGTTGAACCGGGCGCCCACGCTTCATCGACTGGGCATACAGGCCTTCATGCCGGTGCTGGTGGAAGGCAAGGCCATCCGCATCCATCCGCTCGTCTGCGAGGCCTTCAACGCGGACTTCGACGGCGACCAGATGCCGGTGCACGTCCCCATGTCCTTCGAGGCCCAGATCGAGGCGCGGGTGCTGATGCTGTCATCCAACAACATCCTCGACCCGAAGAACGGACAGCCGATCTGCGCGCCCAGCAAGGACATCGTCCTGGGGTGCTACTACCTGACCAAGGAACTGAAGGACTGCCGGGGTGAAGGCAAGGCCTTCGCGAACGCGTCCGAGGTGATGCTCGCCTTCGACAACGACCTCGTGGACCTCCATGCCATCATCAGGCTGCGCCTCGACGGGAAAATGATCGAAACAACGGTAGGCCGGGTCATCTTCAACCAGATCCTGCCGCCGGAAATCGGCTTCCAGAACGAGGTGTTCGACAACAAGGCCATCCGGGACATGGTGGCCGACGTCTACCGCCGGTTGGGCAACTACCGCACGTGCCTGCTCCTCGATGAAGTCAAGCGGTTGGGCTTCCGCTACGCGACCCTTTCAGGTCTTACTTCGGGCATCGATGACGTCGTCATCCCCGATGAAAAAGCGCAGATGATCCGGGACGCCGAGGCCGAGGTGAAGTCCATACAGGACCAGTACGAGGGCCACGCCATCACCGAGGGCGAGCGGTACAACAAGGTGATCGACGTGTGGCAGCATACGCGGACCAAGCTCAACGAAATCGTCGAAACCACGCTGGCCGAAGCGGACGACGGATTCAATCCCTTCTACATGATGATGGCTTCCGGCGCGCGGAGCAAACTGGACCAGGTGGGACAGTTGTGCGGCATGCGCGGCCTCATGGCCAAGCCGCAGCGGAAGGTCGTCGGCCAGATCGGCGAATACATCGAAACGCCCATCCTGTCCAACCTCAAGGAAGGGCTGACCGTACTCGAATACTTCACTTCCAGCCACGGCGGCCGCAAGGGGCTTGCCGATACGGCCTTGAAGACAGCCGACGCCGGGTACCTGACCAGGCGTCTGGTGGACGTAGCGCAGAACGTGATTATCAACGAGGTGGATTGCGGTACGATCCGCGGCATTGAAATCGGCGCTCTGAAGGAAGGCGAGAACATCATGGAACCGCTGGGCGACCGGGTGTTGGGCCGGGTCGTACTGGACGACATCTACGATCCCATCACGCGGGAACTGCTGACGGCCGCCGGCGACGAGATCAAAGAGGAGGTCGCCGACATCATCGAGCAGCGCGGCGGCGTGCAGTACGCATCTGATCCTGACGCGGAGATGAGCGAAACCGTGCATATCCGGTCCGTGCTGACCTGCGAGGTCAAGCGCGGCGTATGCGCCCGGTGCTACGGCAGGAACCTCGCTACGGGCTTCATGGTGGAAATGGGCGAGGCCGTTGGAGTCATGGCGGCACAAAGCATCGGCGAACCCGGCACGCAGCTGACGCTCCGCACCTTCCATATCGGCGGGATCGCTAGTCGTGACGCCACGCAGAACAAGATCAATACGAAGCAGGCAGGGAGGGTAGTCTTCACCGCGGTCGAAACCGTCACCGAGGAAAGCGGCTCCCAGGTCGTCATCGGC
Source organism: bacterium (assembly GCA_965262815.1). Taxonomy (GTDB): domain Bacteria; phylum JAAXHH01; class JAAXHH01; order JAAXHH01; family JAAXHH01; genus JAAXHH01. Next base: position 3,394,189 of record OZ253560.1, read on the forward strand.
CGGGCCGGCGAGATCACCATCCTGGACGCAGACGGCAACCGGCGGGCCCACTTCTTCATCCCGTACGGCGCGGCCATGCTCACGGCGGACGGTGATATCGTCGAGGAAAACCAGGCCCTGTTCGAATGGAACCCCTACAACATTCCGATCATCGCCGTGCAGGCCGGGCTCGTGCAATTGGAAGACGTCGTGGCGGGCGAGACGCTGCGTGAACAACTGGACGACACCACGGGCATGCGACAGAAGGTGATCACGGAAAACCGGGGGTCACGGGCGCTCCATCCCCGCATCTACATCACGGACGCCAAAGGCAAGATGCGGGACGAGTACAACCTGCCTACCGGAGCACATCTGCTCGTAACAGAGTATACGGACCAGAAAAACACCGAACGGACCCAGGTGCGGCCCGGCACGGTCCTCGCGCGGATTCCGCGCTCCATCGGCAGAACCCGGGATATTACGGGCGGCCTGCCGCGCGTCGCGGAACTCTTCGAGGCGCGCCGGCCCCGCGATCCCGCCACGGTGGCGAAGGTGGACGGCGTCGTGAAAATAGCCGGCATCGTCCGGCGTTCCCACCGCCTTCTCGTGCGCGCCGACGATGGGTCGGAACAGGAATACCTGATCCCCCAGGGGCGGCATCTCAGCGTGCGTGACGGCGATCGGGTGCATGCGGGCGAACCCCTCTCCGAAGGTTCGATCGATCCCCACGATATTCTCGAGATTCAGGGGGTGAACGCCGTGCAGGAATACCTGGTGAACCAGATCCAGGAAGTGTACCGCATGCAGGGTGTAAGCATCAACGACAAGCACGTGGAAGTCATCGTGCGCCAGATGCTCCAGAAGGTCAAGGTCGACGACCCGGGCGACACGGAGTTTCTAAAGGGCGAAGCCGTCGACCGCAACCGGTTCCAGTCGGAGAACGACCGCGTACTTCGCGAGGGCGGCGACCCGGCGACGAACCAGCCGCTGCTGCTCGGCATCGCAAAGGCGGCCCTCAGCACCGAGAGCTTTGTCTCCGCCGCGGCCTTCCAGGAGACCACCCGCGTGCTGACGGAAGCAGCCATACAGGGCAAGAGAGATCCCCTGCTCGGTCTGAAGGAAAACGTCATCATGGGTCACCTGATTCCCGCCGGCACCGGTCTCGAAAGGTACCGCCAGATGCGGCTTGTCGACGAAGCGGGCAACGAGATCGAGGCACCGACGGTGGAAGTGGAGCCCTTCTTCGACGCGGAATCGGTGAACGGGGATGCCAAAACCGAATCGCTGCCGAAAGTGGCCGAGGCCGAATCACCGCCCGTGGAAACGGTTTAACGGCGGCGGACGAAGAGCGCAATCGGGCGACGCCAGAACCGGAACATGGCGGTGCACTGTTTTTTGAAAAAAACTTGACACGATAGACGAACCTATGTAAATTGTTCCACCTGTGGCTTTTGTGAAAAAGTCGTGTTGTTTGACCTTTTATGACCCGTACTGAAATGACCGGGCGGGTCCGTGCACCAGGGGAAGATTAGGCTGAAATGCCAACAATCAATCAACTGATTCGTCACGGTCGGAAAAAGGCGCAGAGGAAGACGAAATCACCCGCGTTGCGCGGAAGCCCCCAGAAGCGGGGGAACTGCCTTCAGGTGAAAACGCAGACGCCCAAGAAGCCGAATTCGGCTCTAAGGAAAATCGCTCGCGTCCGCCTGATGAACGGCATTGAAGCCACTTGTTATATCCCGGGTGAAAGCCACAACCTGCAGGAGCATAACATCGTGCTGGTTCGGGGAGGCCGGGTGAAGGATCTGCCCGGTGTACGCTATCACATCATCCGCGGGGCGCTGGACGCCAGCGGAGTTCCCGACAGGCGCAACAGCCGGTCGAAATACGGGACCAAGAAACCAAAGTAGGCTGAAGACGATCTTCGAGGAATGACTGGGAGAACGAGATGGCGAGAAGGAAAGAAATCGTAAGACGGGAACCGGAACCGGACTGGAAGTACAACAGTGTACTGGTGTCCAAGTTCATCAACGGGTTGATGCGCAAGGGTAAGAAAAGTATCGCGGAACGCATTTTCTACCAGGCCCTCGATCTGATCGAAGAACGGACCAGCCAGGAACCTCTTCCCGTGTTCGAGAAGGCGGTCAAGATTGTCGGACCCGTCGTTCACGTCAAATCCCGCCGGGTGGGTGGTTCGACCTACCAGATTCCCGTGGAAGTCCGGGGTGACCAGCAGCGGGCCATGGCGATTCGCTGGATCATCGACGCGGCGCGAGGCCGATCTGAAAAAAACATGTTCGAGTGTCTGGCCGGTGAGTTTACCGCCGCTGCAAAGGGAGAAGGCGCCGCTGTTCGACGCAAGGAAGAAACCTACAGGATGGCGGAAGCGAATCGGGCCTTTGCCCATTACAGGTGGTAAGCGCGTATAGGTATTACGTCGAAACAGTAAAACGGATCATCCCTCGCGATGATCCGTAATTTATGAGGTACATAGCGCAGTGACAGAAGCAACGATCAGAACGAAATCGAAAATGAACACGGAATCACAAAAGCATTCTTCCGAATCGAACCTGGAAAAGACCCGGAATATCGGGATCATGGCCCATATCGACGCGGGGAAGACGACCACGACCGAACGTATTCTCTATTACACGGGACGCGTGCGTAGAATGGGCGAGGTCCACGACGGCGCCGCGACCATGGACTGGATGGACCAGGAACGCGAACGGGGCATTACGATCACATCCGCGGCCACGACATCCTTCTGGCGCGACCACCGGATCAATATTATAGATACGCCTGGTCACGTTGATTTCACGGTTGAGGTAGAACGATCGTTGCGAGTGCTTGACGGCGCCGTGGCGATTTTTTGTGCCGTGGGCGGCGTCGAGCCGCAGTCCGAGACCGTATGGCGGCAGGCCGACAAGTATGGCGTCCCCCGCTTAGCCTACGTGAACAAGATCGACCGCGTGGGCGCGGACTTCCACCAGGTCGTCACCATGATTCACGAACGGCTGGGAGCCAATGCCATCCCGATCCAGTTGCCCATCGGAATCGGGGACCTGTTTACAGGATCCATCGACCTGATCACCATGAAGGCCCGCAGCTACCACGAAGACAACATGGGAGCCACCTTCGACGAGCACGATATCCCGAAGGACCTGGTCGAGTATGCGGTAGAGCACCGAAACAAACTGATCGAAAGCCTCGCCGAAGTCGACGAGGAACTGATGGAAATCTACCTGGCCGGCGAGGAACCAACGGTTTCGGAACTCCAGGCCGCCATACGCCGGACCACGCTTTCCGTCAGCCTGATACCCGTCCTGGTCGGTTCGTCGTTCCGCAACAAGGGTGTGCAGGCGCTGCTCGACGCAGTGGTCGATTATCTGCCTTCGCCCCAGGACGTACCGCCCGTAACGGGAAAGAACATGCTGACCGGCGAACAGGAGACCCGTGAAAGCCTGCCCGATGCTCCGCTATCCGGGGTGGCTTTCAAGATCATGACAGACCCCCACGTCGGCAAGCTGGCGTTCTACCGGATCTATTCCGGCTCGCTGCCCGCGGGATGTTACGTGCTGAATACCCGGTCCAACCGGCGCGAAAGAATCAGCCGGATCCTGCAGATGCATGCCAACAAGCGGGAGCAGCTCAAGGTCGCCGAAGCAGGCGACATCGTGGCCCTGGTTGGGGTCAAGGACGTGGCGACGGGTGATACGCTCTGCGATCCGGAATGGCCCATCGCCCTCGAAGCGATGGAGTTTCCCAAACCGGTGATGTCCGTAGCGGTCGAGCCCAAGACCCGGGCCGACGAAGAAAAGCTAAGCCAGTCCCTCCAGAAACTCTCCGAAGAAGATCCGACCTTCCGCGTACATACCGACGAAGAAACCAGCCAGTTGATCATTTCAGGCATGGGTGAACTGCACCTCGAGATCCTGGTAGATCGAATGCTGAGAGAATTCCGCGTGGAAGCAAACGTGGGACGTCCCCAGGTAGCTTACCGCGAGACCATAGGCACGGCTGTGAAAAGCGAAGGCCGTTTCGTGCGGCAGTCGGGCGGACGCGGACAGTTCGGACACGTATGGCTTGAAATGGAACCCCTGGAGGCAGGAGAAGGTGTCGAATTCGTAAACGGCATTGTCGGGGGTGTCATCCCGCGGGAATACATCTCTTCCGTCGAAGCCGGCGTGAGGGAAGCCGCCCACAACGGCGTACTCGCCGGATACACGGTGCAGGGCGTAAGGGCCACCCTGTACGACGGTTCCTATCACGAAGTTGATTCGTCCGAAGTAGCCTTCAAAGTAGCCGCCTCCATGGCGTTTCAGGACGGCATGCGCAAAGCCAATCCCGCGCTGCTGGAACCGGTGATGGACGTGGAAGTGGCGGTCCCCAGCGAATACGTGGGCGCCGTGGTCGGCGATCTGAACTCACGCAGGGGGCGCATTGGTGGGATCATTCCCCGGACGGACGCGCAAGTGGTGGCGGCCACCGTTCCCCTGAGCGAGATGTTCGGTTACTCGACGGCGTTGCGTTCCGCCACGCAGGGACGGGCCGTATCGACCATGCAGTTCGCACACTACGCGGAAGTACCCGATAGCGTCAGACAGGAAATACTGGAAAAGATTCGCGGCGGAGCTTAACGGTTCATTATCTGGAGGTATCTGCAGTATGTCGAAGGAGCGATTTGAGCGTACGAAGCCCCACGTGAACATCGGCACGATCGGTCACGTGGACCACGGCAAGACGACATTGACGGCGGCCATCACCAAGGTTCTGGCAGAGAAGGGACTGGCCGAGTTCAGTGATTACGACGAGATCGACAACGCGCCGGAGGAGAAGGAGCGCGGCGTCACCATCAACGTGCACCACGCCGAATACGAGACTGAGAAACGGCACTACGCCCACGTGGACTGTCCCGGCCATGCCGACTACATCAAGAACATGATTACTGGCGCCGCCCAGATGGACGGCGCTATTCTCGTGGTCTCCGCCGCGGACGGGCCCATGCCCCAGACACGGGAGCACATCCTCCTGGCAAGGCAGGTCAACGTGCCCGCCATCGTCGTCTTCTTGAACAAGTGCGACCAGGTCGACGACGAGGAACTACTCGAACTCGTCGAGCTCGAGGTCCGGGAGCTGTTGTCCTCCTACGACTTCCCCGGAGACGACATCCCCATGGTGCGAGGCAGCGCCCTGCAGGCACTGGAAGGTGAGGCCGGTTCCGACGGTTCCACGCCCATCGGCGAGCTCATGGATACCGTCGACGACTACATACCCACACCGGTAAGAGACGAGGACAGGCCCTTCCTCATGCCCGTGGAGGATGTCTTCTCCATCACGGGGCGGGGGACCGTCGGAACCGGACGCGTGGAAAGCGGCATCATCAACAAGAACGACGAGGTGGAGATCATCGGCATCAAGGACACTAAAAAGACCGTCGTCACCGACATCGAGATGTTCCGAAAGTTCCTGGACGACGCCAGGGCGGGTGACAACGTGGGACTGCTCCTGAGAGGCGTAGACAAGGAATCCCTCGAAAGAGGACAGGTCGTCGCCAAGCCAGGATCCATCACGCCACATACCCGATTCAAGGCCCAGGTTTACGTCCTCAAGCAGGAGGAAGGGGGAAGGCATACGCCCTTCTTCAACAACTACAGGCCCCAGTTCTACTTCCGCACCACGGACGTTACCGGGTCGGTGAGCCTGCCGTCGGGCGTGGAGATGGTCATGCCCGGAGACAACGTCGATATGGAAGTCAGCCTCATGCAGCCCATCGCCATGGACAAGGAACTACGGTTCGCCATCAGAGAGGGCGGACGCACTGTAGGCGCCGGCGTCGTCATAGAGGTCATCGAGTAAAACATGAGAAGGAGGCCGTCATGGCCGATCAGACGGACCAGAAGATCAGGATCAGATTGAAGGCTTGCGATCACGCAATGCTGGACAAATCGGCCAGGGATATAACCCAGGCGGCACAGCGGGCCGGTGCCAGGGTCATGGGACCGATACCACTACCGACGAAACGAACAGTGTATACCGTCCTGCGATCTCCGTTTATCGACAAGAAATCGCGGGAACAGTTCGAAACGCGAGTACACAAGCGTCTGATCGATATCTATGACACGTCCCAGCAGACGGTTGACGCGCTCCTCAAGCTGGATCTGCCCGCAGGCGTGGACGTGGAAATCAGGGTGTAGGAGTATCGAAGATGCATGGTCTTATAGGTAGGAAAATCGGGATGAGTCAGGTCTTTGCCGAGAACGGGGATGCGATACCGGTCACGGTGCTCGAAGCGGGACCATGTTATGTCACCCAGGTGAAGACGCTGGCCAGGGATGGTTACCAGGCGGCACAGATCGGGTTTGAACCGAAAAAAGCGAAGCAGACCACCAGGCCGTTGCAGGGCCATTTCAAGAAGGCGGGCATCGATCCCAAACGGATCCTTCGCGAGGTCGAGGTGGATGATATCGAGGCTTGCGAACTCGGCCAGGTAATCGGCGCTGACATTTTCAAGACCGGCGAATTGGTGGACGTGACGGGTTTTCACAAGGGACGGGGATTCCAGGGCGTCGTGAAACGCCACGGTTTTCGGGGCGGTACCACGACCCGGGGACAGAGCGACCGTGTGCGCCACCCCGGATCGATTGGACAGAGCGCGTCGCCCTCCCGGGTTTTCAAGGGAACCCGCATGGGCGGCCGGATGGGCAACAAGCGCATGACGGTCAAGAACTTGCAGGTGGTCGGCGTAGACTCCGAGAAGAACATCCTCCTGGTAAAGGGAGCGGTTCCGGGCCACAGAAACGCATTCGTAGTGATCAACCGGGCCGAATAACGATCGGCGCGGGACCTGGAAGGCGCAATGGGAGTAATCATGCCGGTAGCAAGATTGTTTAACAGCGACGGGACGGAGCAGGGCCAGATCGATCTGGAAGAATCGGTTTTTGGCATATCCGCCAATGCCCACGCCATGTACGAAGCGGAGAAAATGTACCGTGCCAACCAGCGGCAGGGTACGGCCAGTGCCCAATCCCGATCGGAAGTGTCCTACACCGGAAAGAAATCCTACCGGCAGAAGGGCCTGGGCCGCGCACGCATGGGTTCCCGCCGTTCCCCGGTTCGCATCGGGGGAGGGAGGGCGCATGGACCGAAGCCTCGCAGCTACCGTTACGAGATTCCGAAGAAAGTGCGGCGTCTCGCGCTGAAGTCCGTGCTTTCGACCCGGGCGCAGAGCGGATCGGTGCTCGTCATAGAGGCGCTCGAGTTCGACGCGCCCAAGACCCGGAGAATGGTTTCCGTGCTGACGAACATGGATGTGAGCGACAGGAAGTGCCTGGTCCTGGTGGACCGCAGCGACGAGGCCGTGTACAAATCCTGTCGGAACATTACCGACGTGCACATCAACGTGGCCACGGATACCCACGTACATGAGATTCTTCGCAGCGACTGCCTCATCTTTACCCGAGAAGGGTTGAAGCAGGTTGAGGAGGCGTTGAAGTCATGACGAAAGATCCACGCGCCATCGTCGCGCGACCCCTGGTAACGGAGAAGAACCACGTGCTTCAGGAAGCGGAGAACAAGTACGTGTTTGAAGTGGACAGGGATGTTAACAAACTGGAAATCAAGCGTGCCATCGAGGAGATCTTTGATGTACGGGTCGAGTCCGTACGCACGCTGCGCATGAAGGGCAAGGTGAAACGCCTCGGCCGTTTCGAAGGACGCCGGCCCGACTGGAAGAAGGCCATCGTGAAACTCGCCGATGGCGATATCATCGACCTGTATTCGGGAACCTGATACCCCGTTCGCGTCAGGAAGAGGAAGGCCAGATATGGCAGTTCGGACATTTAGACCCAAAACACCCGGGCAACGGTTCAAGACCGTGTCCTCTTTCAAGGAAATCACGAAGGAGACCCCGGAGTCCACGTTGATCCGTCCCCTGAAGAAGTCGGGCGGGCGGAACAACCTGGGACGCATGACCGCCCGCCACCGTGGCGGCGGCCACAAACGGCGTTACCGTGTAATCGATTTCCGGCGCGACAAGACCGGGATTCCGGCCAAGGTGCATTCCATCGAATACGACCCCAATCGTTCGGCACGCATCGCGCTGCTGTATTACGCGGATGGCGAGAAACGCTATATTCTCGCGCCTCTCGGCCTGTCGGTGGGGCATACGGTGATGGCCGGCGGCAAGTCGGAGATTCGGAGCGGCAACCATATGCCGCTGGATGACATCCCGCTGGGAACCACGCTGCACAACATCGAACTTACGCCCGGCCGCGGCGGCCAGCTTGTGCGGTCCGCTGGAGGATCCGCCCAGTTGATGTCCCGGGACGGCGGCTATGCCCAGTTGCGCCTGCCTTCCGGCGAGATCCGCCGGGTGCCCAGCGCGTGTTCCGCGACGATCGGCCAGGTGGGCAACACGGATCATGAAAACATCACGCTCGGCAAGGCCGGGCGCGCCCGCTGGCTGGGACGGCGCGGCTATTCACGCGGTGTGGCGAAGAACCCCGTGGATCACCCCATGGGCGGGGGAGAAGGAAAGAGTTCGGGGGGACGGCACCCAGTTTCTCCCTGGGGACAGAAATCCAAGGGCTTGCGTACGCGTAACAAAAACAAGAAGTCAGGCGCGCTTATCGTCAAGCGGCGTAAATAAGCGACGGATTATCGCGGGAGGCGATGATGGCTCGTTCGGTAAAAAAAGGGCCGTACATAGACAGCAACGTCAAGAAGAAGATTGACGAACTGAATCGAACCGGCGAGAAACGGGTGGTACGCACGTGGGCCCGCGCAAGCACGATTACGCCGGATTTCGTCGGCCACACCCTGGCTATTCACAACGGCAACAAGTTCATCCCGGTCTATATTTCGGAGAACATGGTGGGTCACAAGCTGGGTGAATTTGCGCCGACACGCACTTACCGCGGGCACAGCGGCCGCGTTACGGAACGGTCTACCCAGCTTAAATAGACCGGACTTGGAACAGGGAGAGCATAGCGATGGAAGCCCGTGCAACGGCGCGGCAGGTTCGAGGGTCCGCACGCAAGATACGCCAGGTGGCGGACATGATCCGCGGTCGGTCCGTGCAGGAAGCCTTGAACATACTGCAATTCGTACCCAAGGCGTGTGCCAAGCCGATGGAAAAAACCGTACGCTCCGCGGCAGCGAACGCCATGAACGTGGACGACGAACATACAGTGGATATCGAAGATCTGAAGATCAAGACCGTTTTTGTCGACGGTGGACCGGTAATGAAGCGCATCCATTACGGACCACGAGGCAGCGCGTCCACGATCCGGAAACGCACCAGCCATATAACCGTGGTGGTCGCGGACTAGCCATACACCAAGAGGTCCTGTCAACAGGAGTTAACGACGTGGGTCAGAAAACACATCCGATCGGTTTTCGTCTTGGCGTGATCAAGACGTGGCAGTCCAACTGGTATTCCGACAAGAACATGGCGGATCTGCTCCAGGAAGACCTGATGATCCGTCGCTACGTCAAGAGCCGCCTCTCGCGGGCCGGCATCTCCAAGGTTGGAATCGAACGGGCGCCGCAAAAAGCCACCATTACCATTCATACCGCCCGTCCCGGCATCGTGATCGGTCGCAAGGGCGCCGAGGTGGATAAACTCAGGGACGAACTCCAGCACCTGACAAAAAAAGAAGTTTACATCAACATTCAGGAAATCCGCCGTCCTGAACTCGACGCCCAGCTTATCGGCGATAGCATAGCGAGGCAGGTCGAACAGCGGATCAGTTTCAGAAGAGCCATGAAGAAGTCCATAACCGCAGCCATGCGTATGGGTGCCGAAGGTATCAAGATCACCTGCGGAGGCCGGCTCAATGGTGCGGAAATGTCCCGGTCCGAAACCTTTAATGACGGACGGGTTCCGTTGCACACGATCCGGGCGGACATAGACTACGCCCAGTCCACCGCCCATACCACCCACGGGTGCATCGGCGTCAAGGTGTGGATCTGCAAGGGCGAGATCATCAAGGGCGATGTAGCGGGAACCGGCGCGGGACGGGAATCAAACTAGCAGGACTGTCTTGTTATTCGTGTCCGTTTCAGGGACACGGGGACTTTTCGAGGAGATATTGCGATGTTAATGCCCAAGCGATTGAAATACCGTAAGCAACAGCGCGGCCGCATGACGGGCAAGGCGATGCGTGGCGCTACGCTGGAATTCGGCGATTACGGTATACAAGCGCTTGAACCCGGCTGGATCACCAACCGGCAGATCGAAGCGGCCCGTATCGCGATGGTCCACCATATGCGGCGCGGCGGAAAGGTGTGGATCCGCATCTTTCCCGACAAAGTACTTACGGAAAAACCCGCCGAAACGCGCATGGGCAAAGGAAAGGGCAACCCCGAACACTGGGTCGCCGTGGTGAAACCGGGACGTATCCTCTTCGAATTGAGGGGCGTGGCCTCAGAGATGGCCAGGGAATCTATTCAGCTGGCCCAGCAGAAGCTGTCGGTCAAGACCCGTCTGGTAGTCCGTGAAGACCTCATGTAGGCCTGTTCTCGAGGAAGGGAAGCAATGAAACTGTACGAGCTTCGGCAATTAACCGAAACGGAACTGCATGATCGGGTGGCCGAATTGAAGGAAGAGATATTCAACCTGAACTTTCAAAAGGCGACACGGCAGATGGCGGATGCGAAGCGCATGTCGGCATCACGCCGGGAAATCGCCCGGATTCTCACGCTTCTGCACGAGGATGAACTCAGTATTCGTTCCATCCGTGCAGCGAGCGATCAGAACCGGGACGACGGACAGGGTAATCCGGGAGAAGAAGCATGAAGGAGCGGGGACACAGGAAGAACCGCGTGGGACGCGTTCTCAGCAACAAGATGGAAAAGACCATTACCATCGCCGTTGAGCGAATGGTGAAGCATTCCTTCTACGGCAGATACGTGCGACGCACCACCAAGCTGACGGTCCACGACGAAGAACAGACGTGCCGGATCGGCGACATCGTCCGGGTGACGGAAACGCGTCCATTGAGCAAGAACAAGCGCTGGCGGCTGACTGAAGTCATCCAGCGCGCGGAACAGGTATAGTTTTCCGGCGGCATACCGGAAAGCGACAAACAGGATAAATCCAAGATGATTCAAGAATACACCTGGTTGAATGTCGCCGACAACACGGGCGCCCGACAGGTCCGCTGCATCAAGGTCCTGGGCGGTACCGGCCGGCGATACGCCAGCCTGGGGGATCGATTCGTGGCTTCGGTTAAGGAAGCCTCTCCCGGCGGTTCCGTAAAGAAGGGCGAAGTAGTACAGGCCGTGGTCGTGCGCGTTCGCAAGGAAGTGAGACGCCGCGACGGATCCTACATCCGGTTCGACGAGAACGCGGCCGTTCTGATCGATGCACAAGGCGAACCGCGGGGTACGCGCATATTCGGCCCCGTCGCCCGGGAATTGCGCGAACGGGAATACACCCGCATCGTCTCACTCGCGCCGGAGGTCCTGTAAGGTAAGGTCCGCGTAAACGCCGAATGGGAAGGAGTAGTCGGATGCACGTAAAGAAGGGCGATACCGTGGTGGTTCTCACCGGCGCTACCCGGGGCAAGACCGGAAGAGTTTTGAAGGTTCTGCCTGAGAAGAACCGGGTGATCGTGGAAGGCTTGAATTTCGTTACGCGCCATACGCGACCCACCCAGACCAATCCGCAGGGCGGCCGTCTCGAAAAAGAGGCCCCCATGCACGCATCCAACGTTAAAGTAATCGCCGAGGGATAACAGGAATAAGAGCATGGCACGATTAAAAGACACATACAACAGCGAAATCAAACCCGTCCTCGTTCAGCAATTCGGTTATGGCAATATCATGCAGGTGCCGCGGATTGAAAAAGTGGCCCTGAACATGGGCGTGGGCGAGGCATCTCAGAATGCCAGCCTGCTGGACAGCGCGGTTTCGGAATTGACAGCGATCACCGGCCAGAAAGCGGTGGTGACCCGTGCCAAGAAGTCCATTTCGAACTTCAAGATCAGGGAAGGCATGCCCGTCGGTTGCAGGGTAACCCTCCGGGGAACACGCATGTACGAGTTCCTCGATCGTCTGATCAACGTGGCGATACCCCGTATTCGCGACTTTCGCGGCGTGTCGACGCGGTCATTCGACGGCAGGGGCAACTACACCCTCGGGTTGACCGAACAGACCATTTTTCCGGAAATCGAATATGACGCGGTCGATCTGTTCCGGGGCATGGATATCACGATAGTAACCTCGGCGGGTACCGACGAAGAAAGCGCGGAGTTGCTCAGGCACCTCGGCATGCCGTTCAGAGATCAGTCTGTGTAAGGTCCGGGCGGACCGGCCGATTCGCGTCGGACATCGGAAACATCGAGAGGGGGACGAGTGGCCAAGAAGTCGTTAATCGCGAAAGCGAAAAGAAAGGCGAAATACAAGGTGCGCGCGTACAGCCGCTGCAGGCAGTGCGGACGTCCCCGTGCCTACATGCGCCGCTTCGGGATCTGTCGCATCTGTTTCCGGACGCTGGCCCTGCAGGGCGAGATTCCGGGAGTGACTAAGGCCAGCTGGTAGTAAAACAGGGCCGTTTCTCAGGGAGAACTGCAAGATGTCAATGACAGATCCGATCGCGGACATGTTGACCCGGGTACGCAACGCGTGCCAGGCGAAGCATCCGAGGGTCGAGATACCGGCTTCAAAGGTGAAGGCGGAGATCGCCCGTATACTGCTGACCCACAAGTTCATCAGCCATTATACCCAGGTGGAAGACGGAAAACAGGGCACCATCCGGATTTACCTCAAGTACGGCCCTGTGGGAGAATCGATCATTTCCACGCTCAAACGCATCAGCAAACCGGGCCGGCGGGTGTACGTCAAGGCGGATCGGCTGCCCAGGGTTCTGAACGGACTCGGCATGGCCATACTGAGCACGCCCAAGGGTATCGTCACGGACCGCGAAGCGCGCCAGTTGAATACGGGCGGCGAAGTGTTGTGTTACGTCTGGTAATCCGGAATACACGAAGGAGTCGGGGTGTCACGAATAGGTAAACTTCCGATTGCGATCCCGGACGGGGTCCAAGTATCGATAGATGACCGATCCATCAAGGTGAAGGGTCCGAAAGGCGAGCTTTCCCATCGGATTCCCACCCAGATCAGCGCCGTCCTGGAAGACGGCCACCTGCTGGTGGGTCGTCAAAGTGAATCCAGGCAGTCACGCGCCCTGCACGGCCTGAACCGTTCTTTGATCGCCAACATGGTGGAAGGCGTCGTCAACGGATTCAACAAGACGCTCGAAATCGTCGGCGTGGGCTACCGGGCGGAATTGAAAGGCAAGAACCTGACGCTCAGCCTCGGTTATTCACACCCCGTGATCTTCCAAACGCCTCCGGACGTCGATCTCGAGGTCGCCGGCGGCAACCGGATTACGGTCAGGGGCATCGACAAGCAACTCGTAGGCCAGGTAGCCGCGGTGATCCGGTCGTTCAAGAAACCGGAACCCTACAAGGGCAAGGGCATACGGTACGACGACGAACACGTACGCAGGAAAGCCGGCAAAACCGGCGCCTGACGGGAGAATGGTGAAGTTTCATGGCCAAGAAAACACTACAGAAAGCCAGAATGCGGCAGGTTCGCCATCGCCGCGTAAGAAAATCCATACGGGGCGATGCGGCCCGGCCGCGGTTGAACGTGTTCCGGAGTCTCAAGCACATCTACGCCCAGGTCATCGACGACGCGGTAGGCGCCACGTTGGTTTCCCTCTCCACCAACACACCCGAGATCAGGGAGAAACTGGAGTCGGGCATGGACCGGAAGGCTCAGAGCAGGATCGTGGGCCAGGTCCTGGGAGAGAAGATGAAGGAGCAGGGCGTGTCGAGCGTAACCTTCGACCGCGGCGGGTACCGGTATCATGGCCGGGTGAAGGAGCTTGCGGACGGCGTGCGCGAAAGCGGATTGAAGTTCTGAAACCGCGCTGCGCGTCGATACGCACAGTGTGTCATTACTGACGAAGGGAGTCGACATTGCCGAGAATCAATCCCGATGAATTTGATCTATCGTCGGAACGCCTGGTCGATATAAACCGGGTTGCCAAGGTGGTCAAGGGCGGACGCACGTTCAGCTTCAACGCGTTGATCGCGGTGGGCGACGGAAACTGTCACGTGGGCCTGGGCATGGGCAAGGCCCGGGAGTTGTCCGAGGCGATTCGCAAGGCCACGGATACGGCACGGAAACACCTGCACAGGGTACCAGTGGTCAACGGCACGATCCCGCACGACGTCATCGGCAAATTCAGCGCAGCAGAGGTGATCCTTAAACCGGCCTCGCCCGGTACAGGCGTTATCGCCGGCGATGCCGCCCGGGCGGTGCTGGAATCGGCGGGCATACACAACATCCTCACGAAGTCGATCGGTTCCTCGAACCCGTACAATGTGGCCAAGGCTACTTTGCAGGGACTGCTAGATCTGAAGGTGGCGTCGGAGATTGCCAACGCTCGCAACGTGGATATCGAAGAACTGAAAGGGTAGTTTTCATGGCGACGCGCCTGCGTATTACTCAGAGAAGGAGCGCTATAGGCAGACACCGGCGGCAGAAAAAGACCTTGGAGGCGCTGGGCATCAGGCGGTTGCATCATAGCGCCGTTCATAACGACACGCCCCAGATTCAGGGTATGATCGCCCGCGTCGGCCATTTGGTGGAAGTGGAAGAGATCACGACCGATGACGAATAGTCGGCGGCAGGTCATGAAGAAAGGATTACGGCAGCTATGAATGGCGGCAGTTTGAAACACGCCTCCGGCGCGGTGCGCAAGGTCAAGCGGCTGGGTCGCGGACCCGGTTCCGGCACGGGCAAGACGTCCGGCAGGGGGCACAAGGGTCAACGATCCAGATCGGGCAAGAAGATCCATCCTTCCTTCGAAGGCGGGCAGATGCGCCTCATGCGCCGGCTGCCCAAGCGGGGATTCACCAACCTGTTCCGCAAGACCTACCAGATCGTCAACCTGCGGGACCTTGAAGGATGGGACGAAGAAACGGTCGTGGACGCCGGCTCGCTGGCGGACCGGCACCTGATCCGGAAGTCTTCGGACCCGGTCAAGATACTCGGCGAAGGCGAGGTCGACCGGCCCATGAAAGTTAGCGTCCACAAGGTCAGCGAGACGGCGCGGCAGAAAATCGAGGCGGCGGGAGGTTCGGTCGAGGTGATCTCCGGATGATCGAAAGTTTTCAGAATGTATTCCGTATTCCGGAACTACGACGGCGAATTATCTTCACCCTCAGCCTGCTCGCGGTCTACCGAATCGGCGGCCAGATTCCCACGCCGGGCATCGATCACGACGTACTGAGCGCCTTCTTCAGCCAGATGGGCGGGACCATATTCGGTCTGTACAACATGTTCGTGGGCGGCGCCTTCGAACGTGCGACCATATTTGCCCTCGGCGTGATGCCCTATATCAGCGCGTCCATTATCCTGCAGCTGCTGGGGTCCATGTGGCCTTACTTGCAGAAACTCCAGAAGGAGGGACAGGAAGGGCAAAAGAAGATCAACCAGTACACGCGCTACGGCACCGTGTTGCTGTCGATGGTCCAGGCCCTCGGCATCAGTTTCTGGCTTCAGGATATCCGGGACGAGGTAGGTCGTTCCGCCGTCGTCGATCCGGGGGCGGGATTCATATTCGTTACGGTCGTAACGATGACCACCGGAACCATCTTCCTGATGTGGCTGGGTGAACAGATTCAGGAACGGGGCATCGGTAACGGCATATCGCTGATCATCTTCGTCGGCATTATCGCCCAGTTCCCCATAGCGGCCAAGAGCGAATTCGACGCGGTGATGAACGGGCTGCGCAGCGGACTCGTCGAGATCTTCATCGTGGCCGTGTGGATCCTGATCATCGCTTCGGTGGTGCTTATCACGCAGGGGCAACGGAGGATCACTGTACAGTATCCAAGGCGCGTGGTCGGACGCAAGGTGTACGGCGGGCAGAGCACGCATCTGCCGCTGCGCGTGAACGCCGCCGGCGTGATGCCTATTATATTTGCCCAGTCTATCATGTTCGTTCCGGGAACGTTTTCGAGTTTCTTCCCGAACATGGCCGTGTTCCAGACCATGGTCGAATGGTTTCAGCCCGGCGCGTTCATATACAACGCCCTGTACGGCCTGTTGATCGTGTTCTTCACGTATTTCTATACGTCAATCATATTCAACCCCGTTGACGTGGCGGACAACATGAAACGCGTCGGCGGGTTCATCCCGGGGATTCGGCCCGGCAAGAGAACGGCGGACTATCTCGATCACATTCTGACACGCATTACTTTGCCCGGCTCGGTTTTTCTGGCGATAATCGCCATCGTGCCGTTTCTCATCATCCGAAGCATGAACGTCTCTCTGAGCGCATCCTCGTTCTTCGGAGGCACCGCCCTGCTGATTGTGGTGGGCGTCGCCCTGGATACGCTACAGCAAATCGAGTCGCATCTCGTGTCCCGCCATTACGAGGGATTCATGAAACGTGGACGCGTACGCGGACGTGCAGGATAGCGCTTCGGAACGTCCGCTCCTTGCGTCTACCGGCGACCTGACGTCAGGTGTGAGTAGGTTATGCGACTGATTCTTCTTGGAACGCCGGGGGCGGGTAAAGGCGAGCAGGCTGCGAGACTGTCGAAGAAGTTTGACATACCGCACATATCAACGGGCGAACTGTTGCGGCGGGAGATGGAGGAAGGTACACCGGTCGGACGCAAGATATCGGAATTCGTGAACAAGGGCGAACTGGTCTCGGATGAAATAACCCAGGCCATACTGGAAGATCGGGTACGGGAAGCCGACTGCGCGCCCGGGTTCATACTGGATGGCTTCCCCAGGAACCTGAACCAGGCCGATTTCCTGAAAGGGGCCCTTCAGCGTATGAAAGCGCCCGTGGACGTGGTGCTCAACATCGAAGTGTCCGACAGTACGGTGATTGACCGCCTGACGTACAGGAATCGAAAGGACGACACGCCGGAGACCATCAGGCACAGGCTGAAAGTCTACAGGAAGGTCACGGCGCCGCTCGTCGATTACTATGACAGGGCGGGCATATTGAAGCGGATCGACGGAGATGGATCGCTGGAGGAAGTAACGCAACGCATTCTGACAAGTCTGGCCCGAACGACTTAAACGGGCTGGACAGCCGACCACGGTCGTCGTCGTATCAAGGCGCGGATGAGTGGTGAAAGGTTAATCGCATGCCGAAAGAACCCCCGGTACAAGTGGAAGGTACGGTGGTGGAACCATTGCCCAATGCGTCGTTTCGCGTTGAACTGGAAAACGGCCATCGGGTCCTGGCTCATATATCCGGCAAGGTGCGTATGAATTTCATTAAGATCCTGCCGGGCGACAAGGTGATGGTGGAGTTGTCGCCCTACGATCTGACACGTGGCCGGATTACGTATCGTTACAAGTAAACCCTGGGATCGACTGCATCCGGGAACCGGTTTTAGACCGGTATAAGGTAATCACCGGAAACAGCCCGAAACTGAGGACCAGAAGATGAAAGTACGCGCTTCGGTAAAAAAAATCTGTGAACACTGCAAAGTCATCCGCCGCAGAGGCGTCGTACGGGTACTTTGTCGGAACCCGCGCCACAAACAGCGGCAGGGATAGCAACGACTCGTTGCCAAGGAGGGAATGGTGGCACGTATTGCCGGGATCGATCTGCCCCGCGACAAACGCGTGGAGATCGGCATCACCTACATATTCGGTATCGGACTCACAACTGCTCGCAAGGTGCTTGAAGCGACCGGGATCGATCCGGAAACCCGCGTAAGGGACCTGACCGACCGGGAGATCACGAAGCTACGCCAGAGCATCGAAAACGACTATCAGGTTGAAGGCGCGTTGCGTGGCGATATCACGTTCAATATCCGCCGTTTGATGGATATCGGGTGTTACCGGGGCTTGCGGCATCGCCGCGGGTTGCCGGTGCGGGGGCAGCGGACCCGTACCAATTCCCGTATACGAAAGGGACCGCGCCGCACGATTGGCGCGAAGCGTAAGAAGATTTAGTAACTAACTATATTCCGTGGAGGTAGAAGGTTGGCTAATGCTAAGCGAAGCCGCGCCCGCAAGCGCGACCGGCACGTGGATTCCATCGGCGTAGCCCATATCAAGGCGACGTTCAACAATACGATCGTTACCCTCGCCGACCTGCAGGGGCACACGATCAGCTGGTCAAGCGGCGGCAAGGGGGGCACGTTCCGGAACTCTCGGAAAAGTACGCCTTTTGCTGCGCAGATCGCAGCGGAATCCGCGGCCAAGGAAGCCATAGATCTGGGGTTGAAACGCGTTGAGGTCTGGGTGAAGGGTCCCGGCGCCGGCCGCGAATCGGCCATTCGAGCGCTGCAGGCTGCGGGGCTCGAGATATCTGCTATCAAGGACGTTACACCTATTCCCCACAACGGATGCCGACCTCCGAAAAGACGTCGCGTCTGATCGTGAAACACCGGGCGGATGCCAGGGGGCGGAAGCCAGCCAGCGTTTGCTACCCGGGTCGTGCGTGTTAGGAGCATATATGTCTCGTTATACGGATGCCAACTGTCGCATATGTCGACGGGAAGGCGTTAAATTGTTTTTGAAAGGCGATCGATGCTTTTCCGAGAAATGCGCGGTGGACCGCCGTGCTTTTCCACCGGGCCAGCATGGATCCATCGGCCGCAGGAAACCCACAGAATACGGTCTCCGTCTTCGTGAAAAGCAGAAGACGCGCAAGACTTACGGTATTGGCGAAGGACAGTTCCGTTCATACTTCGTGAAGGCAGCCCGCACCAAGGGCAACACGGGAGAGCGTCTCCTTCAGTTGCTCGAAACCCGGCTGGACAACATCGTCTACCGCCTCGGCCTCGCGCCGTCGCGCAAGGCGGCCCGCCAGCTGGTCCGACATCGCCATATCCTAGTCAATGACCGTATTGTCAATATCCCCTCGTACATCGTCCGAACGGGTGAAATCATCCAGGTCAAGGAGAAGAGCCGTCAACTCGACTGCATTCACGCCTCTTTGAGCGCTGCGAACCAGCGCCCGGCGGTGAACTGGCTGGACCTGGACAAGACGACACTTGCCGGACGGTTGCTGGAAGCACCCATTCGAGAAAATATACCGACACCTGTACAGGAACAGTTAATCATAGAGTTGTATTCGAAATAGGGCCGCCATTCTGCCATCCCTGTGTTCACTCGTAACGAGCGATGAGGGGCGACGAAAGATATGAAATTAAAGAATTTCCAAATGCCGAAAGGCGTAACGATTGAAGAAGAATCGGTAACCGATAGCTACAACAAGTTCGTTATCGAGCCGCTTGAGCGTGGATTCGGGACGACTATCGGCAATTCCATCCGAAGGGTCCTGCTTTCTTCCCTGCCCGGAGCGGCCGTGGTCGGTGTCCGCATTGACGGGGTTGCCCACGAATTCTCCACCATGCCGAACGTGGTGGAAGACGTGGCCGAGATCATCCTGAACCTCAAAGGACTGCGGCTCCTCCTGCACAGTGAAGATCCCAAATCGCTAATGCTCGAAGCGGAAGGCAAGGGCGACGTTACCGCCCTGGATATACAGACCGACATCGACGTGGAGATTCTCAATCCGAATCTTCATATCGCCTCCCTGGACGAGGGCGGTCAGCTGAGAATGGAAATCCACGTAGACACCGGCCGTGGATACGTAATCGCCGAGCAGAACAAGATGCCGGACCAGCCCATCGGCGTCATTCCCATGGACTCCATGTTTTCCCCGGTAACGCGGGTTAACTTCCAGGTTGAGAATACGCGTATCGGACAGCGAACGGATTACGACCGGCTCGTGCTGGAGATCTGGACCGATGCCAGTGTCAGTCCGCAGGACTCCCTGTCGACCGCGGCCCAGATACTGCGCAACCATCTCCAGTTGTTTATCTCCATCGACGACAATTTCGTCTCCGAAGAAGAAGACGAAGTGGACGAGAAATTCGAAGAGATCCGGAAACTGCTCCGGATGAACGTGGAAGAATTGGAGCTTTCGGTACGTTCCAGCAATTGCCTGAGGGCAGCCGACATCAAGACGCTGGCGGACCTGGTGCAGAAGAGCGAGACCGAGATGTTGAAGTACCGCAACTTCGGCCGCAAGTCGCTGACCGAGTTGAGCCAGATTCTCCAGGAAATGGAACTTTCATTCGGCATGGACATCGTGGAATACGTAGAAGTCGAAGACGAATAATCGTATGACCGCGTAGCCGGATCATACAGCAGCCGGGACAGGAGTACTGGAATGCGACATCGAAAACAGGGACGCGGCCTGAGCCGCTCTCCCAGCCACCGCAAAGCAATGTTGAGCAACCTGGCCACCTCGGTGCTGGACGTGGAGCGCGTACAGACCACCACGGCAAAGGCCAAGGAAGTGCGGCGCCTCGTGGAGCGACTCATTACCTTTGGCAAGCGAAACGATCTTCACGCCCGGCGGCAGGTGCTCCGGGTGATCCACAACGAAACCGTGGTCGCGAAACTGTTCAGCACGCTCGCCGACCGGTACGCCGATCGGCACGGAGGTTACACCCGCATCGTCCGTATCGGGCACAGGCAGGGTGATGCCGCGGACATGTCGATACTCGAATTGATCGATCGGGAAGGCCCGGCGGAGGTGCAGGCGAGCGAGACGACGGAAGAAAAGAAGGAAGAACAGGTGGTGGAAAAGGAAGAGGCCGACTGAACACGGACACCGGCTTCGATCCCGGTTCGCCGGGGCGACTGATACGGGTTGGCCCACGACCCCGCGGTCCTGAAAACTGATGGAATACGAAAATGGCGATAACCGGTCCCGGTTATCGCCATTTTCATTTGGGATTCCTGGCCAGCTTCAACCTCAGTCTTCGTCCAGTTCTTCGGGCGTGAGCACGAATTCGGGATAGGCCTCGATTCCGAGTTCGGCGACGTCCTGACCCATTCGTTCCACCTGGGCCGTTACCCGGACGGACAGGGTCAGGTCGATCAAGCGCCAGAGCACATAGGATACGCTAAACACGAAGGCACCGATCGCGAGGATGCCGATCAACTGAACGCCGACATTGCCGCCGCTCACGATACACACCGCCAGCGTGCCCCAGATGCCCGCGAAAAGGTGTGCGGGCACGGCGCCGACCACGTCGTCGATCTTCACCGACTCCAGCATTTTCATCCCGGCCGTGCAGATGACACCGCCGATGGCCCCGATAATGAGGGCCCAGTAATGCTGGACCATTTCAGGACCCGCGGTGATGGCGACCAGTCCCGCAATGGCGCCGTTCAGGCAGGCGAACAGGTCGATACGACCTAAGATTGATCGAGCGCACGTCAGCGCCGTGATCGCGCCGGCCGCGGCCGCCAGGTTGGTGTTGACCAGTACGTGGCTCATGGCCACCGCGTCCAACGGGCTTCCCAGGGCAAGCTGCGAACCGCCGTTGAACCCGAACCATCCGAGCCACAGTATAAAAACGCCCAGGGTAACCAGGATCACATTGGAGGGAGGCGTAGGCTTGACCGTGCCGTCTTTACGGTATTTGCCCAGCCTTGGCCCCACGACGATCAGGCCGGCCAGGGCCGCCCAACCGCCCGTGCTGTGTACGATGGTGGAACCCGCGAAATCCTTGAACCCCATCTGGCTGAGCCATCCCTCTCCCCAGGTCCACGCACCGACGATGGGATAGATGATCCCGGTCAGGATCAGGATAAAAAGAAAGAACGACCAGAGCTTGACTCGTTCGGCCAGCGCGCCTGAGACGATGGATGCGGCGGTCGCCACGAAGACCATCTGGAAGAACCAGTCCGACATGGTGGCGTACCCTAGCGCGATGACCTCGGCTGCAGCGCCCTCGGTGCCGTTGACCAGGGCGATTTCGTCCGCCGTCGGTCCGTACATTAAGGTGATGGATCCAATGTAGTTCCCCACGTCCACGTACATGAGGTTGTAACCGATAAAATAGTAGGCGATCCCGGCGATGGAATAGAGGCCGATGTTTTTCAGGCAGATCATGGAAGCGTTCTTGGTCCGCACCGAGCCGGATTCCAGCATGGTGAATCCCGCGCACATCCACATCACCAGGGCGCCCCAGATCAGGAACGAAAAGGTGTTGAACACGAACTGGTCCGGGGATTCGACCAGGACGCTTTCATGTTCGGCCATGGCGAGCGCGGTTCCGGCGCCGCAGACCAGCGCGGCCAGCACAGCCAGCAGTTTCATTGCCGAAATACCGCGAGGCCTGTATGACCCGAGGTAGTCGTTGATTTCACTCATGGTGTGATCTCCCTACTGACACCGATGATAGAAGGTGGAGTGATGATTGAACGACAGTATAATATGTAAAATTGAATATCGAGATATCCTACATGGCTCAGTCTCTTTCGTCAAGACCGTTTGACCATATTTCGCGTGCCGCGTGCCGATTGTGTATTCAGGTATTCTCGGTTCAAGGGTACCGCGCCGAGCCGCTCCACCGGTCGCAATACAAGCCTCTAGATTTGTATCAAATTATTGGACACCGTAATACACGCTCATCCCCGACAAGAACTCGTTCTGACCACCATTGCTGGGGTGGCGTATTTTCGTGACCTCCACCGGGCTGCCAAGTCTCATGACTGCCTTTTCCGCGTCGTTGCCAATGGCGATAATCCTCAACGGCTTCAGGAGTTGAACCAGTTGATCGAGCAGGATTTGTCCGGACCGGCGTTCGCTCGCGTTGTGAGATCGATTGCTGAACGGATTGCCCGGATCGTGGGGATGCAGGGGGAGAACATTCCAGAGAAACACAGGCACGTCGATGCGTGATAGCACTTTCCAGACTGCACGAGCCGATCGTTCTCCAACCATCTCCCCACTGGTCGCGCTTCGAATCGTCAGACCCCACCTCCTACCGTGCTCCGGGAGATGTTCATCGTCCGTGAAGGCCAAGCCTGTCCGCCTACCGCCGCGATAACCGAAATCACGGCCGATCCACAGCGAATCTACGGGCCGCGTCAACGCTGCCTCAAGCACGGAAAGCAGGATTTTCGTTCGCTGTTCGGGGGCGTCTTCCAGGTCGTATACCGGGCAAAGGTCCGTATACGGGTTGAATGCATGGTCGCATTCAAGTTTTTGAAGGGCTTCAACGAATCCCGCCGGGGTCATGGCCTCTCCTTGCGGCATGGATTCGCGTGCCCGGTCCGTCGTCCCATCGGTTTTCGATACGGGTCGCCGGTTCACCTCGCCCTCAGTTCACCCGGCGGCGGCGGTTTTTAACGTAATCCACGAGGATGTATTCACCCAGGCTGTCGAGGGACGAATAATAGGCCCTGCCGTGGTTCATCGCCGTGAGTTTTTCCACGAAACCAACCAGGTAGGGATCCTGGGTGACCATGAAGGTACTGATGGTGATTTTCTCCCGGCGGCAGGTCATGGCTTCGTCGAGGGTCCGGTTCACGATGCGGGGATCCAGGCCGAAGGAATTCAGATACAGGCGGCCGTTCCGGTCGTAGATCGCGGAGGGTTTGCCGTCGGTGATCATGAAGATCTGCTTGTTGACGTTCCGGGCCCGCCGGAGGATGTTCCGGGCCATGAGGAGTCCGGCCTTGGTATTCGTGTGGTAGGGACCGACTGAAACGTAGGGCAGATCCTCGATCTTCACCTGTTTCGCGTCGTCGCCGAACAGGACGAGGTGGAGTTCGTCCTTCGGGTACTTGCGCAGGATGAGTTCGGCCAGGGCCATGGCCACGCGCTTTGCCGGAGAAATGCGGTCTTCGCCGTACAGGATCATGCTGTGGCTGATATCCAGGAGCATGACCGTGGCGCAGGAAGTGGTGTGTTCGACCTCGTAGACTTCGAAGTCGTCCTCATGCAGATCCAGGTTGAATCCGGACCTGCGGATCGCGTTTCCGATCGTGGAGGTGAAATCAACGTTCGACGCCTGGTCGCCGTATCGGTAGGGCCGGGTTTCGCTGAGCCGTTCAACGCCTTCTCCTTCGAAAGGCGTCTCGTGACCGCCACTCAGACCTTTCTTGAGGTTGCTGTAGACGAACCGCAGCGAGTCTTCCCGAATGCGTCGGCCGCCCTTTTCGGTCAGGGTGAAAGCGTTGTCGTCCTGCTTGACGTAACCCCGCTTCTCGAGCTCCTTCACAAAGGATTCATAACTGATCCGGTTGTCGAAGATGCCTTGCCGCTGATCGATGTAGCGCATCCACTTCAGGGCTTCTTCCACGTCGCCGCTGGTGTGTATTAGTATCTGGCTCAACAGGCCGAAAAGCTGTTCGAGCCGGTCTTCGGCATCATCGACGTGAGGTACCCACCTGGTATACTGGATTCCGATCATTCCGACAACTGCCCTTCCGCCGCGGCCTACCGGATCTTGAGGGTCGACAGGCCGATTATCGCCAGGATGCCCGCGATGATCCAGAAGCGGATCACGACCTTGGTTTCGGCCAGTCCACGATACTGGAAGGCGTGGTGGAGCGGCGCCATGTAGAATATGCGCCGGCCGAGCCACTTGATCCCGATCTTCTCCTGGATCAGTACCGAGAAGGCCATGGCCACGAAGATCCCGCCGGTGATGACGAAGAGGAACTCCTGCTTGAGCAGTACGGCGAGGGTGCCGACAATGCCGCCCAGAGGCAGCGCGCCCACGTCGCCCATGAAGACCTGGGCGGGATAGGCGTTGTACCAGAGAAACCCCAGGCAGGCGCCGAAGACCCCCGCACAGATCACCGTCAGCTCACCACTGCCAGGGAGAAAGGTAAACTGCAGGTAACCCGAGTAGATGGCGTTTCCTATGACGTATGCGAATACCCCGTACACGACCACGGTAAACGAAACAGGGACGATAGACAGTCCATCCAGGCCGTCGGCGAAATTCACCGCGTTGGCGATGGCCACCACCACGAATGCGATGAAGGGCAGGTACCACCAGCCCAGGTCGAGGACGGGATCCTTGACGAACGGGATGTAGAGTTCCGAGGCGACTTCTGCTGTAACGGGCGATAGCGCGGGAACCAGGAAGATAAAGCCGAAGGCGAAGCCGAATACCGCCTGGGAAAGCAGCTTGGTGCCCTGCGACAGGCCGCGTTCGCTGTCGCGGTACTTGATCTTCCGGTAATCGTCGATGAACCCGAACAGGGAAAACCAGACCAGTGCGAACAGGAAGATAGCGGTAAAACGGTTGAACAGGTCACTCCACAGCAACACGCTGGAAAAGATGGCCGTAACGATCAAAAGACCGCCCATGAGCGGCGTGCCGGCTTTCGAAGCGGTGGACAGCGCGCCATGCATACGGGGGTTGTCCCGCACGTGATGCACGTAAAGCAGGCGGATGATGCGTTCGCCGAAGAGCAAGGTGATGCCAAAGGCCGTCAGCGCCGAGCAGATCGCGCGGAAGCTCAGGTACTGGAACAGGCGCAGGAACGACAGCGTGTCGACTGTGTCGAAGAGATAGGTGACCAGGTAGTAAATCATGGGTATCTCACGAGGTTTCCCGCTGACCGTCGATGATTTCGATCAGCCGGTTCAGGTTGCGTTTGATGGGGAAATCCGGATCGAAATGGTTGCAGGTGACCAGGATCCCGTCGAGTTCTTTGCGCAATCCGGCCAGGTCGTTGAACAACCTTCTTCTGACCAGGCTGGTAAGGGCGTCGATGACGGCCTGGCGTACCTTCCAGTTCGGATCCAGATAGTAAGGCCGGAGATCTTCAAGTACAGCGCCGTCGCCCATTTTCCCCATGGCGAGTATGGCCGCCGACTTGATTTCGAAGGAGGATTCGCGCAACAGGCCGCGTAGTCCGTTCAGCGCCTCTACGTCCGTGTCCCCGGTGTCCGGGGCGAGCGCGGCGAAGGTCCGGGCGGCTGCAGACCGCACCTCGTAGTAGGGATCCTTCAACAGGTCCAGCAACACGGCGCGTACCGATTCGTCGTAGACACCGAGCTGGCTGATCGTGGTCACGGCGTTGCGGCGGATGAAGCCGACCTGCCGGTAGTCACCGCCGAACAGCCGCTGCAGCCAGGGGGCCGGGGTTTTGTCTCGGAGCAGTCCCAGTAAGAATGAAAGGCGGTCCCTATAGCCGAGCAGTCCGACCAGTTTGACCCCCTCGTTTCGAATCTGCCAGCGCGTGTCTTGGAGGAATCCGTCAACCCGGTACTTCAGGTAGTCTTCGCCTACGGAGTCGATGAACGCCTGGTCGCGGCCTTTGTTGAATCGACGGACAAGCGAGAAAGACGACATCGTCGCAGCCGGTCGTGCGGTCTGCCCCACCGTATCGGATTCTTCGGGTTTGCCGTTTGAAAGAACGCGGTCCGCCGGCCTGTCCGTCAACAGATGATCCAGTTGGTCTGCGATCCGGTCCAGCCCGCCGCGGTCGAAGGTCTCCCGCGCCTTAAGGGCCATGTCCTCCGCAAGAGCGGGGTCGTCCAGGATCCCGAGGACCAAGCCGGCCAAGCGTTCGCCGTCCACCGCGCCGATGGTATTGCCCTCCTCGCATGAGATCGATTCGTACAGCACACGGGCCGCGCCGCTCGATTCGAGCGCTCTGGCGTTCATGGCCTGGTGATCGCCCGGCGCGTAGGGCAGCGGTATGAGTATGGATGGAATCCCGCAGATACCAATTTCCGTGATGACCCCGGCGCTGGACCGGCTGATGATCAGGTCGCTTGCGGCGTAGAGCGTCTCGATTTCGTGGGAATAATCGGACTGATGGTATCTCGACCGCTGTTCATCGGTCAGGTCGATACTTTCCAGGCGATTCCGGGTATCCATTTCGGCATGGTAAACCGCGTTTCGCGTCTGTCCGATAACGTGGATGACGTGAACATCCGGTCTGGCCAGAAGCCGCGGCAGCGCGTCGACCATGGCCCTGTTGATGGATCGGGCGCCCGATGAAGCGCCGAAGGCGAATAAGACCTTTGCGTCAGGCGGCAGGTCCTGCGAAGCACGCGCGTCGTCCCGGGACACGGCGCCGATCTCCCGCCTTACCGGGTAGCCCGCCCACAACGCCTTCCCGGGCGGGAAATACCGCAGCGACGACTCGAAGGACACGCCGATCCGGTCCGCGATACGGCCGGCCAGCAGGTTTACTTTCCCGGGCACGACGTTCTGTTCGTGGACAAAACACCGGCGGGCGCGCGAGAGGCCGAGTAATTTCAACAGCGCGTGGGCCAGGAGGATGGGACTGCTGGCAAAGCCTCCCGTGGCAACGATCATTCGCGGACGATACCGTATCAGGTGAACCACACTCTGGAGGACACCGAAACCGGTAGAGATCGCGAAGAACAGGAGGGCGAAGGGCTTCCGCCCCGCGGGGAGTCCCCTTGCGAAGACCAGGTGAATAGGGTAGCCCCGCATCGGCACGAGCGTGGCTTCCATTCTGCCCCGGGCGCCGATGTACACGATGCGGGCTTCCGGGTTCCGGGATCGCACCTCGTCGGCGATGGCCAGACCCGGATAGACGTGGCCGCCGGTCCCGCCTCCCGTGAACACGTAGGTTACGGGACACGCGCGGACGGAGGTATCTCCGGTCGTCGTGGACCGCGCCGCCGTATCATGTTGTAGGGTAGTCTGAGACATTGTGCGGGATATCTAGAAACGGCAACGCCGGCATCCGGAAGGAGCGCGCTGATCCGTGCTGCCGGATATCGGTTTTGCCTCTTCGGTTCCGGTAGGCTTCGATCAGAATCGAGGTCACTGACACCACGACACAAAGCGCAAATGTCTGCTTTATGAGGGGTATATTGAAATGTAGCCCAATGTGCGGTGCTGTCAAGCTGTAATGCAACACGGTGTTACACGTTTCCTCAGAACGGAAACTCTGAGCTGGAAATTTACCAAAACCATTGGTATTATTTAGCATTGCTAACGTATTGGCGTACCGAGATACCTTGTCATGAGAACCGGGTTGCCGGCCTGACTGATTGGTCCCAGGTATCCAGTCTCATCCATCGGTTCGTGCAAATTTGGAGTATCCAACATGTCCGATTTGAAAACCAGACCCAACGACGCCAGCGTGGAAGCATTCATTGACGCCGTGGACCATGCGCGCAGGCGGGAAGACGCGCGTATCCTGCTGGAGCTCATGCGCCGGGTGACCGGCGAAGAGCCCGTGATGTGGGGACCGAGCATCGTGGGGTTCGGAAGTTACCACTACCGGTACGCGAGCGGTCAGGAAGGCGACTGGCCCATCGCCGGGTTTTCGCCGCGCAGGCAGAACCTCTCGATCTACATCATGCCCGGTTTCAAGGGATACCAGGACCTGCTCTCCCGCCTGGGCAAGCATAGGACCGGCAAGTCCTGCCTGTACGTTAACAAACTCGCCGACGTGGATCTGGACGTGTTGGAATCTCTTGTGAGCGCAGCGGTTGCCGATATGCGGCACAGGTTTCCAGGTTGAATGACAGGGGTGAACCGAATCCGTCAACCGGCCGTCGCAATGGAACGAATGTCGGACAAAAACGTATATCGGATAGATATCCCGACAATGTTCGAGGCATGCGCCAAGTATGCTTGACAAATATCACCTTCTGGTATATAATGGTGTAATGTCTGAAAACAAAATCTACCGCGAATCAAGGGGATTACACGGTAAACCAAATTAAACGGAGGAATCAAATGCGAGGTATATTCGTACTGCTATCCATGACGCTGATCATGGGATGCGCAACCGAGATCGAGAACTTCGAGGAACTCGTGGAACGGTTGAACGAGACGGAGCAGGAAATCCGCGACCGCCAGGATGAGATCCAGGCTACTATAAGCCAATTCAACGAAACGCACCCCGAAAACCAGGTCGATGCGGAATCGTTGACCAACATGGCGCTGAATCCCGATCATGAAGCCGTGTTGAACGAAATGCTGGCCACCGAGGCGGATGTCTCGTACCGCGGGCTCGTGCAAGAGATCATAGACACCCGGGGCGAAGTCGCCGAACTTCAGCAGGAGATGCAGGATCTCAGGGACGACCTGCCCGCGCCATACACGGTACAGCGCGGAGACTCGCACCTCCAGATCGCACTGGAGTACCTCATGGAAAACCATGGTCTGGCGGCTGCCGAAGCCCGCGACGCCGTGGAGCAGACCGCACTGGTCGAAAGCCTGAACGTGGGCAACCAGGTCTGGCTGCTGTACATGGATGGTATCCTTGGCTCGTACGTGACGCAGGGTACGGCCGACATGTCGCCGGGCCGTGCGCAGCGCATCGCCAGGGCTCGTATCAATCGCAAGATCGCGACGGTGACCGACGAACGCGACGCGGCCCAGGCCCGATCCGCCTTCATGGCCGACTCGCTGAACCAGGTCAAGGATATGCTCGAAGAGCGTATCGTGTTCCTGCGCAGCGAAGAAGAGCGTCTTAACGGACAAATCGCGATGCTGTCAGAGGCGCGCGACGAAGCGTTGGCGCAGAGGGACATGGAAGAACAGGCCAAGCTGGAAGCCGAGATGAAGCTGAACTCCATATTCTACGCGGTAAACACCATGGATCACTGGAAGGATACGCGGGTCATCAAGGATCCCTTCTTTGGCGGACCCCGGGTCGAGTCGCTTTCCGGTGTGGGTTTTTCGCAGTCTCAGGATCTGCGCGAGGGCACGGTCCTTACGATCGAACTGTCGGCTTTCCCGTCGTTGAAGAGTATCAAGAAGGTGGACGTTTTCCCGCGCACCTTCCGGGATGGCCAGGACTACGTCGTCGCATTCCATCCCTCAGGCGAGAGGGTATCCATAGAACTGCTCGCGCCGGATAACTTTACCGGCCAGAATGTACTTTTCGCCCTGAGAGACTAACGCTTCGATTCCCATAGAACATTTGATTTACCTACACGTTACGCAGAAACGAAGGCGGGTCGCAGGCAGTCAGGCAACCCGCCTTCGTCTGATTAGGAGCCGGGTTGCATGCAGTGGAAACAGGTACGCATCGTCCTCATTCTGGTTGTAATATTCACCGCACTCTGGTACGTCTACCCTTCCGTCAGAACATCTGATTACTGGCAATATTCTCCCGTTCAGAACACCCTCACCTCAGAACAGTCCGAAGCGATCGACTCAGATCCCCTCCTGACCGGGGAGGATAGGACCCAGCTCAAGCAAATGAACCTGACCAAGGCCGATCGCGACCGGTTTCAGGACCAGTCCATCCGCCTGGGCCTGGATCTCCAGGGCGGCGTGCACATCAAGCTCGAGGTGGACAAGTCCAACCTGCCTGAAGACGAGGCCATTGACGTGGTTGAGCGGGCCATGCAGGTCATCTCCAACCGGGTCAACGAGTTCGGCGTTACCGAACCGATCATACAGCAGGAAGGCGAAGACCGCATCATCGTCGAGTTACCCGGACTGAAGGACATTGACCGGGCGATGACGCTGATCAACCAGACGGCTCAACTGGAATTCAGGTTACTTCGCGACGGTGTCGAACTGCGCTCGGTCGTCGAGCGGATCGATGCCCTGCTGGCAGCCCGGGATACCACTTCCGCGGTGGCGGACACGAATGCCCTGATCCCCGAAGCGGACCTCACGTCGGAACGCAACCCCTTTCTGACCCTTATCGACATCTCGGACAATGAAATCATCGTACCGGCGAGCAACATCGCCCGGGTGGACGAGATCCTGGCCCAGCCCCAGGTACAGAGTTTCATTCCCGCTGGCGCCGAAATCCGGGGCGGGATTCTGCGCACGGCCGCCAATGGACTGCGCATAAGATCATATTTCTACATGAACGCCCAGCCGGAACTGACCGGTGCGGTCCTGGAGGATGCCTATCCGCAGACCGGATCCGGCTCCGATATCGGTAGCCTGGGCGTGGCGTCGGTCGGTTTCACGACGACCGATGACGGCGCCAGGACCTTTTCCCGGGTTACGGGGAACAATATCGGACGGCGCATGGCCATCGTGCTGGACGGCCGCGTGTTCTCCGCGCCGGTAATCCAGGGACGTATCCCCAATGGAAGGGGTGAAATCACCGGAATCAACTCCCTGGAAGACGCCAGGGACCTGGCTATCGTCCTTCGAGCCGGCGCTTTGCCCGCTCCCATGGAGATCATAAGCAAGTACGTCGTGGGTCCGTCCCTTGGCGAAGACGCCATCAATTCCGGAAAGTGGGCCTCGATCCTGGGCCTGGTCGCCGTAATGATATTCATGGCCGTGTACTACCGCACGGCAGGCCTGATCGCGAATTTCGCCCTGATCCTGAACCTCCTCTTCCTCCTGGCCGTCCTGGGAGCATTCCAGGCGACGCTGACGCTGCCCGGCATCGCGGGTATCATTCTGACCATGGGTATGTCGGTGGATGCCAACATCCTCATATTCGAACGGATCAAGGAAGAACTCAAATCGGGGCAGAAGACGATCCGGCAGGCCGTGGACAGTGGTTACGGTAACGCCCTACGCACCATCGTGGACGCCAATATCACCACCCTGATTACCGCCTTTGCCCTGTACGAGTTCGGCACCGGTCCCATCAAGGGATTCGCCGTGACGCTGGGGTTCGGCATTATGATCAGCATGTTCACGGCGATCTTCATCACACGATCCCTGTTCGACGCGCTCATTGATCGTTGGCAGCTCGTACAGGTAAGCATCGGCAGGTCCGATCCCTTCGGCCGCCTGTACTTCGGATTCATGCGGTTCGGCAAGATGGCCTTTGTCATCACCTGGTGCGTGATCGCGGTCGGGTTGTCGACCATCGTCATACGCGGCGGCGTGAACTGGGGCGTGGATTTTCAGAGTGGGTCACTGATCGAGATGCGCTTCGACCCGCCGGTACAGGTACAGGAAATACGTAGCGCGCTGGGCAACGCCTCCATAGAGAACCAGGGCGTGGACCTGAGCCAGAGCGAGATCAAGGTCATAGGCGAGGAAGGGAATATCCTCATACGGTCGGCGGCCAGCGATTGGAACGAACAACAGGTCGCGGGCGCCGTGAAGACGACCCTCCTGGAACGGTTTCCCGAGAACCTCAAGGGCGACGAACAGGACTGGCTGCGGCAGGAATTCAACGTCAGTCCCAAAATCGGAAAGGAACTCACGGTCGACGCCATGGGCGCCGTCGGAGCTTCCATTATCGGCATCGTCCTTTACATCACCATACGTTTCCGGCAGGTCAACGGCTTCCGGTTCGGCATCGGGACGATCGTCGCGCTGATCCACGACGTCCTCATCGTCCTGGCCCTGCTCACCCTCGTTGGCGAGGAACTGACCATGGCGGTCGTGGCGGCCCTGCTGACCGTCGTGGGGTATTCCACCAACGATACCATCGTGGTCTACGACCGCATCCGGGAAAGCCTGGGCCGAACCCGCACGGAAGGATTTTCCGGCGTGGTGGACCGCAGTATCAACGAATGCCTGAACCGCACCATGATGACGTCGCTCACTGTCCTGCTGGTCCTGGTCTTCCTGCTGGCCGGCAGCGCGTCGACCAACTGGGGTTTCGCCCTGGCGCTGACCTTTGGCGTCATAACCGGAACCTATTCTTCGATCTTCATTGCCAGTCCCATCGTGGTCTGGTGGCAGAACTGGATATCGAAGAAGCGCGAAGAAATACGACGTGCAAGAAAATCACCACGGTCGAAAGTCGCCAGCGCCGGTTAGCGTAACCCGCAAATCCCATGTCGCCTGCCGAACGCATTGAAATCCTGCGCCGGGAAATCCGGTCGCACGATCATCGGTATTTCGTACTCGCCGATCCGGTCATCAGCGACTACGACTACGACATGCTGATGAAGGAACTGCAGGACCTGGAATCGGCCCACCCCGATTTAATTACCCCCTATTCACCCACGCAGCGTGTCGGAGGGTCGCCTTCCTCTTCCTTTCCCGTCGTCCGGCACCCGGTTTCCATGCTCTCCATCGGTAACACGTACAACGATGAGGAGATCAGGGATTTTGACCGCCGTATCCGCAACTTGTTGGGCCCGGAGCGGGAACACGCCTACGTGGTGGAATTGAAAATCGACGGCGTGGCCGTCAGCCTGCGGTATGAAGATGGCGTGCTGACGCTGGGCGCCACGCGAGGGGATGGCGAACAGGGCGACAATATCACGGCAAACCTGCGAACCATCCGGTCCATACCGCTTCGCATACCGGAGGACCAGCCCCGGCTAAACAACATCGAGATTCGCGGCGAGGTGTACCTCCCCCACGACGGTTTCCAGGAACTGAACGCGCTGCGCGAGGAACGGGAGGAGCCGCTTTTCGTGAACCCGCGCAACGCCACGGCGGGCTCGTTGAAGCTGCGTGATCCCCGCGAAGTCGCCCAAAGACCCCTCAGGGTTTTTCTCTACACGTTGCGTTTCGAGGACGAAGGCGGCGCGCTCGCCGCGCGGCCCGAACTGGATAGCCACTACCAGAGGCTGCTCTGGCTGGCCGGACAGGGGTTTCCAACCAACAGAGAAGCCAGGCGATTCGACACCATATCCGAAGTGATCGATTTCTGTCATCTATGGGAAGACCGGCGTTCGTCCCTGCCCTACGATATCGATGGCATGGTCATCAAGGTCGATTCAGTCGGACTGCACGGTGAACTCGGCGCCACGCTTAAGAGTCCCCGCTGGGCCGTCGCCAGCAAGTTCGCCGCGCAACGGGCCGTAACCCGTCTAACGGACATCCGGCTGCAGGTCGGCCGTACCGGCGTGGTGACCCCGGTCGCGGAACTCGAACCGGTGTTCCTGGCCGGATCGACGATCAGCCGGGCCACGCTGCACAACGAGGAAGAGATCCATCGGAAGGACCTGCGCGTCGGCGATACGGTTTATATAGAAAAGGGCGGAGACGTCATTCCAAAGGTCGTCTCAGCAGATTTGACCAGGCGGGTGGAAGGGGCATCTCCTTTCGTGATGCCCACGGACTGCCCGGTTTGTCATACTCCACTGGTGCGGGTGGGAGACGAAGTGGCGGTACGCTGCGAAAACGCGGCGTGTCCCGCACAGATGCAGGCCCGCGTCACCCATTTCACCGCCCGGAACGCCATGGACATCGAAGGGTTCGGACCGGCGGTCACCGAACAGATCCTTGGAAGCAGCCTGATCGGGGACGTGGGAGACATCTACAACCTGACCCGCGAGCAGCTTGGTACGCTGGACCGCATGGGCGAGAAGTCCGCCGAGAACCTGTTGAAAGGCATCGAAGCCAGCAGGGACCGGCCCCTGGACCGCCTTCTTTTCAGCCTGGGCATACCCCACGTGGGAGAACGGGCTGCCCAGCTGATCGCCGATCGATTCCGTTCCATCGACGGGATCGTGTCGGCCTCGCAGGAAGACCTGGTCGCCATACCGGAAATCGGTCCGAAGATAGCCGAGAGCATCGTGTTTTTCTTTCGCAATGAACGAAACCTCGAGATCATCGAAAAGCTAAGGGCGGCGGAACTCAGCATGGAAATGGCCCTGCCGGATAGCAGTGCGGTTTCCAAGTCGCTGGCGGACAAGGTCTTCGTCATCACCGGCACGCTGAAGGGCTACACCCGGGACGAGGCGGCGGAACGGATTACGGCCGCTGGAGGACGGATTACGTCCAGCGTAAGCAAAAAAACGGATTACGTCCTTGCCGGGGAAAACGCAGGCTCCAAGCTGCGGAAGGCACAGACGCTCGGAGTCGAGGTACTGAACGAGGCGGATTTCGAGGCCCTTTTTGCCACCTAGGAGCGACATGTCATCATACGGCAGCCAGTCCATGGTGCGACCGTTGAAAAAGGTACTGGTCAAGCGCCCTGAAGAGGCCTTCGAAAACCAGGACCGGATCGACGCGCAGTGGCGGTCCCTGGACTATCTCAACAGACCGGATTTCGAATGCGCAGTCGCGGAACACCGCAGGTTCACTTCCCTGCTCGAAGCGGCTGGCGCCGAGGTGTCCTGCCTGTCGACGGACGGCAGAACGGGGATGGACTCCCTCTATACACACGATCCCGTGGCCTCCGTGACCGACCAGGGCGTAATCCTGGGCCGCATGGGCAAGGACGCCCGCATGCAGGAGCCGGACGCCCAGGCGGACTGGTACAAAAAAGCGGGAATACCCGTTGCGGGACGCATTGAACCTCCCGGTACGGTCGAAGGCGGCGACGTGGTCTGGATAAAGGACGACCTGGTCGTCATCGGACTTACATACCGCACGAACGGAGAGGGGATCCGGCAGTTCCAGGCACTGCTGAATCCCCATGACATAGACGTCGTGGCCGTTCCCATGGTCCACTGGGACGGGCCGGGCGCGGTACTGCACCTGATGTCCATCATCAGCATGCTGGACACGGACCTCGCGGTCGTCTACGAGCGCCTCTTGCCCATTCCTTTCCGGGACATGCTGGCCGCACTGGGCATAGAGCTGGTCCAGGTGCCGGACGAGGAATACGACAGCCTCGGTTGCAACGTGCTGGCCGTGAAACCCCGCCAGGTCGTCGTGCCAAGCGGCAATCCGGTTACCGTGGAACGCGTGCAGAAGGCCGGTTGCGTGGTCGAAGAGTTCGCCGGCGATCACATCTGTTACGCGGGAAGCGGAGGGCCGACCTGCCTGGCGCGTCCCGTCCACCGGGCATGATGACTCTTGCGAAAGGGCGTCTGCGTGAAAGTGGTTTGCCGGACACCGATAGACTGAAACCGTGACGATAGACACCACACTGGATATCAGCTAATGAACAGATATCGTGCAGGACTCATCGGTTGCGGCGGAATCGCCACGGCCCATTCGGACGGATACCGCCATGTCGAGAATGCCGAAATCGAACTGGTCGCCGGATCGGACATCAATCCGGAAGGGGAGAAAGCGCGGTATCTTGCCGACGAACACGGCATCCGGATATACAAGGACCATCAAGAAATGCTGGCCAGGGAAGACCTCGACCTCGTGAGCGTCTGTACCTGGCCCCGGGGACATTGCGAAGCGACCATCGCGGCGGCGGAAAGTGGCGTGAAAGGCATCCTGTGCGAGAAGCCCATGGCCGTCTCCCTTGACGAAGCCGACCGGATGATCGAGGCCTGCGAAAAGGCCGGCGTCGCCCTCGCGATCGGCCACGCCCACCGATTTTCGTCCCAGGCCGTCCAGGCGAGGGAGCGGATCCAGGCGGGGGAAATCGGCGAGATCGCCATGATATGGGGACACTGCACCCTCGACCTGATGAACAACGGTACCCATGTCATCGACCTGATCAACTACCTGAACAGCGACAGCCCGCCCCTCTGGGTCATGGGCCAGATCGACCGTCATCGCCGGATCGACGGCCGGCGCAACCATCCCGACATGATGGTCGAAGACATGGCGATCGGACGGGTGGGGTACAGCAACGGGGTGGTTGGATTCATTGAACTGGGGGAACGAGCGAACCAGGCTTTCGCCTTCCGGATCATCGGTTCCAACGGCGTAATCGAAGTGAACAGTCCCGACGGACCGCCGTTGAAGTTGCTGTCCGGTTCCCGGTCCGACGGGTGGCAAGCGCCGAAATTAAAGGAGATTTATTCGACGATCTGTGGTGAACTGGAGGAACTGGTCTCCGCCGTGGAAGGCCGCGCTGCGCACCGGTCCGAAGCGAAGATCGCCCGCGTGGCCCTGGAAACCATCATGGGCATTTTCGAATCGTCCGCCAGGCGGTGCGCCCTGGAATTTCCCATCCACGTCCGCGATTTTCCCCTGGAACGCATGGTCAGGGAAGGAATGGTGTGAGTTGAACACTGAGCAGAACGTTGAACAACAAGCCAATCGACTGGTCCACGAGACCAGTCCCTATCTCCGGCAGCACGCCTACAATCCCGTGGATTGGTATCCATGGGGCGAGGAGGCCCTGGAGAGAGCCAGGACGCAGGACATGCCCCTGATGCTGTCTATCGGCTATTCCGCGTGCCACTGGTGCCATGTCATGGCCCACGAATCCTTCGAAAACGGGGAAACAGCGGAGATCATGAACCGGCATTTCGTAAACGTCAAGGTAGACCGGGAGGAAAGGCCCGACCTGGACGAGATCTACATGAACGCCGTCACCGCCATGACGGGCAGCGGCGGCTGGCCCATGACCGTTTTCCTCACACCCGGACTCAAACCCTTCTATGGGGGTACCTATTTCCCCCCGGACGACCGATACGGGCGGCCCGGATTTCCCCGCATACTGCAGGCGGTAGCCCAGTTCTACCGGGAACGCCGGTCAGACGCCGAGGAACAGGGCGACAAGCTGAAGGATCGCCTCGTCGAACTGGCCAATTTCACTTCGAGCAGCGAATCCCTGGCTACGGACTTGCTTGACAAGGCCTACACCGGAATCGCCGCATCGTACGACCGGACCAACGGAGGGTTCGGTACGCAGCCCAAGTTTCCCCCGTCCATGACGCTGTCATTCCTCCTGCGCGATCACCAAAGGACCGGCCGGCAAACGGCCCTTGACATGGTCAACCATTCCCTGACGAAGATGGGTAACGGCGGCATCTACGATCACCTCGGAGGCGGTTTTCACCGGTATTCCGTCGATGAGAAATGGTTGATTCCCCACTTTGAAAAGATGCTGTACGACAACGCCCTGCTTATGCGGACGTATACCGAGG
Source organism: bacterium (assembly GCA_965262815.1). Classification (GTDB taxonomy): domain Bacteria; phylum JAAXHH01; class JAAXHH01; order JAAXHH01; family JAAXHH01; genus JAAXHH01. The sequence goes on from OZ253560.1 coordinate 3,431,615, forward strand.
CCTACCAAGCCACCGGGGACGCCCTGTTCAAGAAGACCGTTACGGAAACGGCGTCCTACGTCATCCGCGAGATGCTGCGGCCGGGCGGCGGATTCTACGCGACCCAGGACGCCGACAGTGAAGGCGAGGAAGGCCGTTTCTTCGCGTGGACGCCGGATGAAATCCAGGATGTTCTGGGGGAAGAAGAAGGCCGCCTGTTCTCCCGTTATTACGGGGTGGAAGAAGGGGGTAATTTCGAAAACGGGACCAGCGTCCTGCACGTGGACGTGGACCTCGAATCGCTGGCCGCCCACCTGGGGGCGGCACCGGACGAGTATCGGTCGATCGTATCCGAGGGCCGTCAAACACTCTTCGTTCACCGCAAAAAGCGTGTCCACCCGGGACGGGACGAGAAGATCATGACGGACTGGAACGGACTGATGATCGGCAGCCTCGCCCGGGCCAGCCGTGTTTTCGGCGAGAAGGACTATCTGGATTCCGCGAGGGATTCGATGCGGTTCATCCTGGACGAACTGTACGAAAATGGCCGGCTGAAGCACGCGTACAAGGACGGACGCGCCCGTTTCAACGGCTACCTGGACGACTACGCCTTCACGATTTCCGCCCTCCTCGACCTCTACGAAGCGACTTTTGACCTGTCCTGGTTCGAACATGCCGTGACGCTCATGGATACGACGATCGACCGGTTCTGGGATTCGGAAGGCGGTGGGTTCTTCTTCACCAGCATCGATCACGAAACCCTTATCGTCCGGTCCAAGAATCCCTACGACAACGCGATTCCCTCGGGCAACGCCGTAAGCGTGCAGAACCTGCTCAAGCTGGCGGCGTTTACCGGCAAGTCTGAATACCGGGACAAGGCCGGCCGGACCCTCTCCCTCTTTACCGATTACATGGGCGCGGCTCCCGGAGGCTTCAGCCAGTTACTGTGCGGACTTTCCTGGTATCTCGACACGCCCGTGGAAATCGCCCTGATCGGCGCCAGGGAAGACGCCGGGACGCGGGCCATGTTGGATCTGATTGACAGCACATTCCTGCCGAACAAGGTCGTGGCCCTGCACGATCCCACCACGGGGGACGCACTGGCGACGAAGCGTATTCCGCTCCTCGCCAACCGTCCGCCCGTAGACGGAGCAACCACCGCCTATGTCTGCGAACAGTTCGTCTGCCGCCAGCCCGTTACCACGGTGGACGCACTGGCTTCGATGTTGAAGAGAACGTGAAAACGGAGTGGAGGTTCGAGGGCAGGACGGTCGGTACGACTCTTCAGTCCTTCGTCAACGGCCTCGAGATGACGCAGGCGTTGATCCCGCCGATCCCCATGGATAACTTCCCGGCAACGCCCTCCGGAAGCGGGCACGACGCGTCGTAGACGAACCGATCATGCAGACGGCCGATCTCCGGGTTCAGTTCATCCCTGGCCAGCGGCGTCGGATACAGGGCGCCCCGTTCGTAGCCGAGATACTGTGCCGTCAGTTCCCAGCCGCCCGCGGCGCTCATACCATGGCCGAAAGTGCCTTTTCGGGCGGTAACCGTCACCGAACCCGGCACCATTTCGAGCAGATTGTCCATCTCGAGGAAATCACCGGGCGTGGCCGTGGCGTGCAGGTCCCAGGACGCGATGTCGTCCGTGGAAACGCCGGCTTCTTCGATGGCCTGGCCAACGGCCATTTTCGGACCTTCCTTCGAAGGTGTGATGATGTGGTCGGCATCGGAGCTGACGCCCACCGAGAGGGGTTCCATACCCATCGGCTCGAATCCCTTTGCAGTCATGTATTCGTAATCTCCAATGATCCACAGAACGGATCCGCCGGCGGCATGGGTGCCGCGCAGGCCGGTCAGGGGCTTGGAAACCATCCCGTCCGCGGAGGACACCCTGGCCCGATATAGTGCGCCAACCACGAGGGCCGTGGGCGGCGGGTCCGTGGCGCCAACGACGACCGCTTTTGCCTCGCCGCGGCGAATGGCGTCCATCCCGAGCTTGAGACACACGCCGAAGGTGGAGCAGGCGGCCACGGGGGCCATGGACAGACCGTGTATCTTCCCCAGCATGGTGATCTGTGAAGCAGGCGTGTTGTGGATGTTCCACACCAGATCGGCCGAGACGCAGTCCCATGGCGGAATCGGAGCGCCCCATTTATCCTGAAGCTGCTGCTTGCGCCGCTGCTTTTCCCGGATCAGCTTAATCTTGCCCGATTCCACGGACCCCTCGACGCTCATCCCTTCGATTTCGGCGAGGGTCTCCAGATATGCCCTTAGTTCTTCCGATTCGCCTGTCCAGTAGGCGTTCCAGTCTTCCTCTGCCTGGTCTCGCGATGCGGAAGGCGCTGTCTCCGGATGGGCGGGAAGGTTTTCCGGAACGTGCTCGTCGTCATGTCCGGTGAGATACGCGCGAAGCCGGGCGTTCCGTTCGGCCGAACCCCAGAACCGGTCCCATGCGCGCTGGGCTCGGTACAGTTCCATGCTTATGCGGCTGATCGTCGGGATATTGCCTACGCCGGTACCGATGTACACGTGGGCCGCCGTTCCCAGTCCCTGGAGTTCCTGCTCCAGTCCCGGATTCTGATCCAGCGCCTGGATGAAGGATCCGATGGCATGAAGCGTGGTGGGGTCCATCTTTTCGACCAGGCGGGTGTATCGGTTTGACGGGAATCGGGCGTCGATCCATTCCCTGTAATCCTGGAAGTCGAAATCGGGTTCGCCGACCAGGAAATTGTTGGGGCCGAATCCGTCGAACGGCGCCAGCCAGCTTTCCGATTGCTCCAGGTTGCGGGCAAAGGCTTTCATGTTTCGCGAGCGTGGAGCCACGATACCCCAGCCGAATATGCCGATTCTACGCAAAGTAAACCTCGATGCGTTTACAGTATCCCCGGTTTGGATTCACTTCCATAACGCCGGTCAATATAAGCGCCGGATGGGATGTACTCAAGGCAATTCACCTCTCCGGGTTCAATCCCTTGACCGCTTCGGAACAACGCGGGTATAATGTAAGGCGGTCAGGTAATACCGCTTTTCGGTTCTATAGAATGAAGGTAAAAGATCATCCTTCCGTCTTCTTTGAACCCTCAAAGTGAAGACTTAAGCAAAACGAGACCTCGTGCGAACCCTGTTCATCGGCGACATTCACGGCTGCGCCCGTGAATTCGATCAACTGCTCTCCAAACTGGAATTTCAGCGGGACTCGGATCTCCTCTACCTGACGGGCGATGCCTTTACCCGGGGTCCAGACCCCGCCGGGGTGTGGAGGCTAATCCGGGATACCGATGCGAAAATGGTCCTCGGCAACCACGACGTCAAAATGCCGGACCGGATTCGCCAACACCTTTCCGGAGTCCCGATTCCCACACGGTGGCTCGACTACCAGCAAACCCTGGAAGCCCTCGGACCGGTCGCGGATTCTCTCATCCCCTGGCTGGAAGCGCTGCCCCTCTGGATCGACGAACCCGATTTCCTCCTGGTCCACGCGGGGGTCAACCCGGAAAAGGGGCTGGGAGGCACCACTCGGGACGAGTTGCTCACCATACGCACCTGGCCGCCCGTGGACGGCATCGTGGGACCGCGATGGCACGACGCGTATGAGCCATCAGGCAAACTCGTCGTATTCGGCCACGACGCTCCCGCCGGCCTCGTCATGAAGCGGCGAGACGACGGGGCGCCCTATGTAATCGGGCTGGACTCGGGGTGTATCTACGGCGGGCAGCTGAGTGGTTATGCGTTGGAGGAAGACCGGTTGGTGCAGATTGAATCCAGCGTTCCCCGCAAGCGTTTTGTCAGGAAAGAGTGATAGGGAGAGACAAAGCCATCAATGGTTTCGACGGCCAGAACGGTCAGGACGGGATCCTGACCAGATTACGCGTCGTAGAGAAAACGATGGCCACGAAGACATGGGTATTGGCTGGCGCTCCGGTGGGATTTGTAAACTTTACCGGATTGGTTGTCGCATTGATCAAGGTCTGGTAACATACCATCTGGTGGTTTCACACGTGCCAGATGTACAGATTCCGCTTCGCCAGAGGCAAGTCCACCCATGCGCCGCCAAGCCGGTGGCTTTCGGCGACGGCAATGCAGGCTTCCGTGATGTGATGGGCGTTTTCGACATGTCCCAGGCTCTTCCGGTCCGATTCGCAGGCGTCGACCAGGTCTTCGAGACAGGACAAAACGGTGCTCTTTGGCGTTACGAATTCGAAAGGCGCTTCTTCCCAGTTCTTTCGGCCCCCTCGATCGTCCCCATGCCCTTGTGGAACCCGTCTTAACGATGCGCCGGCCCCGTTGTTGAGAGACCGGATGGTCCCTTCGGTCCCGATGATCTCGTACTCCCATCCGGCCGCGGGAACCGACCAGGCCCGCACGCCGTTTTCAAAGGCCAGTTCGTACGTCGCGATCGGATCGTATGGAATGTGGTCCTTCTCGATAACGTAATCCCGGGGGACGATCTCGCCGCGAACGGCCGAAATGGCGGGATCGCCGATCAGCCACGACAGCGTGTCGATGGAATGTATGTGTCCATGCATCAGGGATGACCGGGCGTAGTGGACGGCCACCCTGGGCTCGCCTATGTCACCGCGGAGCACGGCTTTCCGAACCACTTCGTACCGGTTGTCGAACCTTCTCAGCACTCCCGTATTGAATATCGTTCCGTTCTTCACCACGGTATCGCGGATGTCATCTGCGGCTGCCATGGAACTGGCCATGGCCTTCTCGACGTAGAGCATGGGTACGCCCATTTCAGCCAGCGCGACGGCCAGTTCTGCGTGGGAATCTCCGCGGAAGGAAGCGTCGGGAGCCTGCCGGGCGGGCTTCTGAAGCCCCGACGCGGTGGTACAGACGGCAACGATGTCCGGACGTTCCTCTCGTACCATGTCCCTGAAATCTTCGTAAAGGGGGTCAACGCCCCAGCGTTTGGCAAAAGCCGATCTACGTTCGGAACGGAGGTCGCAGCCGGTGGCAATCTCCAGTCTTTCGCTCGCCCGGCAGGCCGCGGCGATGGAGTAAGGAAGGGGGGTGTGCCCCTCGTCGTCGATCGTGCTGCCCATGCGGCCGAGACCGATGATTCCCACGCGATAGGTTTTCATGATGTACCCCGATATGGATTGGATTTTCACTGATGCGTTACATGGTGATTCGCCACATTCCAGTGCGGTTGAAGATAGAACCGGACCGAAGGCATGGCAAAAACAATCTCCGGCAGTCTACCTCGCGGAATTGTATTGACACGCTTCGGGAGGTGGTATAGCATGCCCTTACCAATTTTCCCCTTAATAACACGGTCAGTATCCAAAGTTCAATTACCCCAGGAGACGGATCATGGCGTCGTTACCCACTACGAACCAGGGTTGGCTTGACCTCGGCAACCAGTATCTGCTGCGTCATCCGATGCGGACCGCGCCGCTGGTGCCCGAACGCGGAGAGGGACTTTACATGTGGGACGTGGAAGGCCGGCGTTTCATCGACTTTCAATCGGGACAGTTGTGCGTGACCCTGGGTCATTCCCACCCTGAATACGTGCAGGCCCTCTGCGACCAGGCCCACAAGATCATCCAGGTGGGAACGACCTTCATCGCGCCTTCCGAGGTGCTGCTGGCCAAGAAGATGGCCGAAATTGCGCCCGATCCACTGCAGAAGTCCTTTTTCGCCTGTACGGGATCCGAATCAAACGAAATGGCGCTGCGCCTCGTGCGAAAGTACACGGACCGTTTCGAGGTGATCGCTCTCATGCGCGGCTACCACGGCCAGTCCTATGGAAGCGCGTCCATCACCGGACGGGGCGGCATGCTTCGCGAAGGGTACGGCCCCATGCCCACGGGCGCCTCGTTCATCCCGACGCCCTACGAATACCGGTGCCAGTTCTGCCGGGATGAAACCTGCTGTAATCTCGGATGCGCGGACGCGGCGGAGGACGTGATCGATTCGGCGACTTCCGGACGACCCGCGGCCTTCTTCTTCGAACCGATGATGAGCGCGGCGGGGCAGATCGTGCCGTCCAAGGAATGGATCCAGCGGATCGTGGAAATCTGCCGGGAAAGGGACATTCTGACGGTGGCGGACGAAGCTTTGACATGCTTCGGGCGGACCGGAAAATGGTTTGCCTTCGAGCACTTCGATTTCGTGCCCGACATCGTGACCTGCTCCAAGGGACTCGGGGGCTCCGTGCCCCTGTGCGCGGTGATGACGAGCGCGGAGATCGCGGACGGGGCGGTGGCAAAGGGATTCATGCCCTTCTCGTCCCATGCCGGGGACCCGCTGCTCTGCATGACCGGCCTGACCAACCTCGAAATCGTCGACCGGGACAACCTGGTCGATAACGCCCGGGACGTGGGCAACTACTTCATGGACAAACTCAAGATATTGGAAAATGAACTCGAAATCGTGGGCGAAGCCCGGGGGCTTGGCCTATGCCTGGGACTCGAACTGGTGACGGACAAGCAGAGCCGGACACCCAATTTCGAGGGTTCCGCCATGGTGACGGAATACTGCTACGAGAACGGACTCTGGTTGCCCATCGTGCCCAGGATGCAGAAAGACGATCCCCTGAGCCACCGCTTCATGGAGCTATCGGGTTCCCATATACTGCGGTTTATGCCTCCGATCACCATAACAGAGGCGCAGATCGACGAGTCCATGGAAATCATCGAGGCCGGGCTGCGGATCGCGGAGGAACGGACCGCCCGTGTCGCACCGGCAATGGCGTGATGCGTCCATGTATCGGGATAGATTTAAGTTGGATCGGTAGCTGGTAACGGTATAACTGTACCGGGACGGCAGTCCAGGGACGCCGGGAACGCTCAAGTCAGGAAGTCAGCCGAACGAATATGTACCACAGCCCGATGGAGATGTAGGTCGCGGTAATGGCGACCATGATGACCCGGGTGAGGGGATGGGGTTTGGTCCACGACGGGAATGCCCGGGGGACGAGCACGTAGTTCAGGTAGATCAGGCCGGGGCAAAAGAGCCCCATAGCCATGAAGGCGATAACGCCCCGTATGATGAGCAGATCCCCAGGCTGTGCTAGGGGCAGCGTGACCGTCGTCAGAATGGTGAAAACCACCACAAAACCGTAGTACAGCGTACGGAAATGAAACCGTCGCGCCCGCTTTACGTTGGCGTAGATGTAGTCGGCCTGCATGCGGGCAAAGCCGTCGGTGGACTGCAGCCAGGCATCGCAGAGGAAAGCCGCGGCGATGACCAGGAATATGATCTTGCCGATCGCGCCCCAGCTGACCTCGAAGAATGCGGACTGCACCACGGCGATTTCCCAGCCCTGGGGAACGATGCCCTGCGGCTTCAGCAGGGCCCAGGCCAGCCAGCACATGATGATGGTCGTGACCAGGTTCAATGTGACGCCGAGTCCGGATTCGACATGCAGGTACCGCATGAACTTCCGGTAGTTCGTCCGGTTGGATTCGGAGTCCTCGAAAGCGTATCCCGTCGCCGATATGGCCTCGGGCGCCGTGCGCAGAGGGCTGGTTATGCGGCCGATGTAAGCCGACATCCCGACGCCCTTGTCCCGCATCCAGTAGGACAGGAAGAGTTGGCCGAAACCGCCGGCGCCGGCGAAGACGATGGCGGTGAGGACCGTGGAAAGGTCCGCGGGGTCCCAGTTGGCCGGCCTGTGGTAGCCGGGAGTGAGCAGGACGCCAAAGAACTCGCCTGTTACGGCCAGCACCGGTTGCTGGAACACGGCGAAGATAATGCCCACGATCGTGATGACGACCACGACCATGGTGAGTCGTTCCACGATCAGGTAGACCACGCGGCCCATGAACAGGGCGACCAGGTAGATCCCGATGGTCAGGTAGGCCCAGAACAGCGACTGGCCTCGGACCGTCCATCCGTCCGGGAATCCCGTCAGTTCAGCCAGCGCGCCGCCGCCCGCCGACGCGTAGGCGCCGAACCAGATGTTTTCAAGGAAGACCCCCACCCAGATCAAAGACACGTACCACTTCCCTATGCGGCTGAAACCGGTCAGCGCCGTCTCGCCCGTCATCATGGTATACCGGGCGATCTCCACGTTCACCCAGTATTGCATCAGGGCGGCCGGTATGAGCAGGCCGATGAAGGCCGCGCCGTACTTGGCGGTCAGGTAGGGCCACCAGATGAGCTCTCCGCTTCCCTGGGCCAGCCCGGCCCAGACAATGCCCGGACCGATGTATTTCAACATGCCTACGAAGGTGGGTACGGCGGCTATCTTCAACGGCGCCAGGCGGCCGAGCGGTCGGGTGGCATCGGTTGTGGTTTCAGCGGACATTGAGTGGGGTCTTTGGGGTGGTGGCGATCCAGGTCAGAAGCTAACGGACCGGTTCGAGAGCGGGCATGCGATGCGCACATGAAAACGCAATACGAAACGAATACGGATCGATCCAGCATTGTACACGGGGCGGAGGGATTGTTCAAGCACAAAAGGCGTGAATCCCATTGACGGGAATCGATCCCCTTCGTAGAATGTTCTCTCGATCATCCGAGCCTTCACATCGCCCCAACAAGCCGCTGCCAAGGAATACGCCATGGTGGACTTCCCCGTTATCGACACCCACCTGCACCTCTGGGACCCCGATCATCTGCGGTACAGCTGGCTGGACGGCATCCCCCTGCTGAATAGACGGTACCTGCTGGAAGAATACCGGCAGGCCTGCGGGGATGTGCAGGTGGAGCAAATGGTCTTCGTGCAATGCGAATGCGACGCCGGCCAGCACGTGCAGGAGGCGGAGTGGGTCTCAGGATTGTCCCGGCGGGACGACCGGATTCGCGGGATCGTGGCCAACGCGCCGCTCGAACAGGGGGAAGAAGTCGACGACGATCTCGCGGAACTGGCCCGTATTCCACTGGTCAAGGGCATCCGGCGACTGCTGCAGCCGGAGACCGCGGACTTTTGCCTGCAACCCGATTTCATCGAAGGCGTCCGCCTGTTGCCTTCCCATGGACTGTCCTTCGATATCTGCATCTTTCATCCACAACTGGCCAATACCATCGAATTCGTGCGGCAATGCCCCGAAGTGTCCTTCATCCTGGATCATATCGGCAAACCCGATATCAAGAACCAGGTGTTCGATCCATGGAAGGACGAACTCAAGACCCTGGCGGAAATGCCCAACGTATCCTGCAAGGTGTCGGGCCTGGTCACCGAAGCGGACATGGAACGGTGGACACCCGAAGATCTGAAACCATACATCGATCACGTGATCGAGTGTTTCGGCATCGACCGGGTCATGTACGGCGGAGACTGGCCGGTTGCCTTCCAGGCCACGGAGTATCCCCGTTGGGTGGAAACCCTTTCGTGGGCGACCAGCGGGCTCTCTGAATCGGAAAGTCGAAAGTTGTTTCGGGACAACGCCATCTCCTTCTACCGGCTGTAACGTCTGCGCCCACTTCATGCCATGTCCCTCGCATCTCTGCGTCAGAAACTCCTGCCCGACGGACCGGTGCTGGATATCCATGTACATCCCCTGAACTGTTTCGGACACTATCGGGTTTCCTCCCCCACGGCGGACGCGGAGGAACTGGTCGCCGCCGCGCGGCGGTCCGGGGTTACCAGGATATGCGTGTTTTCGTTGTACGAGTCCACCCCGTATGAGCCCACGCCCGAACAGTGCCGGCAGGCCAACGACTACGTGCTGCGGATGCGCGACGCGGAACCGGAAGCCATCCTGCCCTTCTGCTACGTCACGCCAGCCTTTCCCGATGAGTCCGCAGCTGAAATCGAGCGGTGCGTGGGCGGCCATGCCATGGCGGGCGTGAAACTCTGGGTTGCGCGCCGGGCTACGGACCCCGGTCTCGATCCGATCATGGAGGCCGCCGTCGCTAAGGACGTCCCCGTGCTGCAGCATGCCTGGCTGAAGACAACTGGCAACCTGCCCGGTGAATCGACGCCCTTTGACGTGGCCGATCTCGCCCGGCGCCACCCTGGCGCGAGGATCATCATGGCCCATCTCAATGGCGTGGGATACCGGGGTATCGAGGCGCTGGTGGACGTGCCGAACGTCGCGGTGGATACGTCGGGGGGCGATCCCGAGAGCGGCATCGTCGAAGCGGCCGTCCGCCGCCTGGGCGCGCACCGGGTCGTCTACGGTTCGGACGCGCCTATTCGACACTACGGCGTCACCATGAACAAGGTGCTGGGGGCGGACATATCGGACGCGGACAAGCGGTCGATCCTGTGGGACAACGCGTTGCGGATATTGAAGTTGGACGGCTAACCGGGAGATCAGCTGTGTTCATAGACGTAAACGCCTGGGCCGGACCGTGGCCCGGTATGGTCAACGTGCCTTACGACGCCGCTTCGGTACGGTTCTCGTTACGTGAATACGGTATCGAACGCATCTTCATGGCACCTCTGGCCACCGCGTGGTGTTCCAATCCCCACCTGTGCAACACAGTCGTCTACGACGCGTCCGACGAGTTCGACGATATCAGTCCGGTGCCGGTATTGGACCCGACGTTGCCGACCTGGCCGGAAGAACTGGAAAAGGCGGCTGAACACTCCGCCGTTCGCATGATCAAGCTGTTGCCGGGTTACGGTGGATATGACTTAGCGGTCGCCGATGACCTGCTCGAAGAAGTGCGGCGTGCCGGCCTCGTCGTGATGGTGCAGGTGCGCATCGACGACCCCCGTCGCCACCATCCTTTGGCGATGGTGCCTGACGTACCCGCCGGGGGCATAGTAGAAGCGGCGGAGCGCCATCCCGATCTGAAACTGGTCATCGGAGGGGCGAGTACGGCGACCCTTAGGAACCTCGCGGCTCGGTGGCGCGCTCTACAAGGTCTCTATGCGGAAACATCCCAGGTGGATGGGATGGACAGTGTGAAGATGCTTGTGGACGAGGGTTTAGGGGACAGGCTGCTTTTCGGATCGCATGCCCCGGTGTTCATGCCGGCGGCTGCCGCGCCCCGCGTGCTCAACGATCTTCCGCACGACGCGGCCATGGCCATCATGCGGGATAACGCTGCGAAACTGCTGATGGCCTGAGCTGGACGCCCTACACCCGCCCTAGATCCGCCACTCCTCCAGCACCGACTCCTCGACCGGGGACGGTTCGAGAATACGCTCGGTGTCTTCGTAGCGGCAGATTACCTGGGCCCCGGGTTCGGCCTTAGGGCCGGCGTACCGCACAGTCATGCCTGCGATCTGCCGCAGGTCGTCGTCCGTGGGCTGGCCTTCGACGAGGGTAGTGGGACCCGTGACATCCTTCGTTTCCAGTCTCCATCGGCCCGGCGTGTAGCGATCCAGGAACTTGTTTTCCCCTTCTTCGCGTCCCATCACCACCTTGACCTCGGGCTTGACCCGGAAATGGCGTCCGATTTTGAGCAGCATCACGTCGTCCATCGTCAGGTTTTCCTTGCCCTCGTACTCGAAGAAGTCGAGGATACGACGGCCGAAGTTCTTATCGGTCAGGAAGCAGCAGCCACCCGCGGGAGAGGGATAGTCCTCTATGCCGTATTCCTCGGCCATCTCCATCTGCTTCTGGCGGGAACGGCCCCGGATATCGCCCAGTTGCTCCCGGTCGACCCACCCCTCTTGTTCCGGTACGGTTGGGGGCAGGTTCTTGGCGGAAAGCGGGCGCAGCAGCAGACCGTCCAGTTCCGCGTCCCGATCGATGACGTTCATAGGCTGCCTGCGCTGGGACATGGGCCGCTGGCCCAGGACCTCGCCGGTGAACATGAACTGGGCGCCGATCTCGTCCATGTACTGCCGGGCGCGCCTGAACATGAAAATGCGGCAGTCGATGCACGGGTTCACGGCAGAGCCGTAACCATATTTCGGATCGGTCAGCACCTTGAGGTAGTCCGGGCCGGAGATGTCGATCATCTCGACGGGAAGGTCCAGCTTGGCGCCGGCCTGCAGGGCCTCGTTGCGCACCGGTTTCGTTCGCTTCCGCGTCTTGGATCTTCGGTTATGCTCCACGACGCAGAAACCAGTATAGAAAGTGAGTCCCTGTACTTCTACGCCTTGCCGCATCAGCATGGCGGCCGCAATCGTGCTGTCCAGTCCGCCGGACAGCAAACCGACCGCCTTAACGGGTTTGGACATGGTTGGTTTCTCCCTTAAATGCCGATCGATTTCCGCAGCGTATCGGCCACCTTGCGGAAGGACTCTGTCTGCTGCGAGTCCGGCGAACTCCGGACGATCGGGGTACCCTGGTCGCCCGCCAGGCAAACCGCCGGATCAATGGGTAATTCGCCGACGAAGGGCACGCCCAGCGCTTCGCTGGCCCGTTTCCCGCCGCCTGTCGTAAAAATGTCCGTACGGCCGCCGCAGTGGGGACAATTGAAATAACTCATGTTTTCGATGATGCCCAGTATGGGCACATTTACCTGCTGGAACATGGCCACGCCGCGCCGCGCGTCGATCAGGGCCACGTCCTGCGGTGTCGTCACCACCAGTCCACCGGTCAGCGGCACGGATTGGGTCAGCGTAAGATGCGCGTCCCCCGTTCCCGGGGGCATGTCGATGACGAGGCAGTCCAGGTCCCCCCACAGGACGTCGCGCAACAACTGCTGTACGGCCTGGTGTACCATGGGACCTCGCCAGGTGACCGACTGGTCCTCCGGTATCAGGAATCCAAAGGACATCATTTTTATGTCGTGGGCGAGCATCGGAAGGATCTTCTGCCCTACCACGCCGGGCTGGTCCTTGACGCCCATCATCGTCGGAATACTGGGTCCGTATATATCGGCGTCAAGCAAGCCCACGCTCAGGCCGGCATCGGCCATGGCCACGGACAGGTTCACCGAGACCGTGGATTTGCCCACGCCGCCCTTGCCGCTGGCCACCGCCACGATGGTCTTGACCCCGGGCAGTTCGATCATGCCGGTCTGCCCGGCCTGTCCAGGCTGACCGGCCGCAGGTCCCTGTGCCGTGGCCGACTGGCCCGGTGGAGGTCCGGAGATCTGCACGTCCCGCACCCCGGGCATGCGTTCCACCGTTTCCCTGGCCGTCATGGTGATCTGTCGCCGTGTGGATTCGTCCTGCGTGGAAAACGCCAGGCTGAACGACACGTGACCATCAGAGGCCTGTACGTTCTTCACCAGGCCGAAGGAGACGATGTCGCGGTCGAATCCGGGGTACATGATTTGCTTCAGGCTGTCCACCACGTCCCGCATGGTCACTTCATGGGCCATCTTTCCCTCCTGAATGGCGGCGATACGGCGCGAAATCACCGATGGGGCCAATCTCGTTGCGCAATCTACATCCGGCAGTACGCCAGATCAATCATTTTACCTTTCTCACGTACAGCTTGAACTCTTCATCCTCTTCAATGGTATCGAGCAGCGCGTGTCCATGACTCGCGCACCAGGCAGGCATATCTTCCAGGATCTGTGGATCGTCGGCCAGCACTTCCAGTACTTCACCCACGGATATCTCCCTGATGGCCGCGGCGGTCTTCATGATCGGCACGGGACAGAGCAGGCCGTAGGTGTCGAGGGTCATGGCGGAATGGATCACGGTTCGTCAGTGCCTCTCACATCAGACCGTAACGCCGGCGATGGTACGCAATTGCCGCACCACTTCAACCAGCGCGTCCAGGACCTCGTCGATCTCGGATTCCCGTGTTTCCGGGCCGGCGGATACCAGCAGCGAGCAACGGGCTTCCGTCGGTGTTCGGCCCAGGGCAAGGAGCACGTGGGACGGCTTGGACGCGTGCGCCGAGCAAGAGGATCCAACGGAGACGGCAATCCCCCGGGCATCGAGCATCAGGACCGCGGACTCCCCGTCGGTCTCGGGTAACCATACGTTCATATGACCCGGTACGCGCAGACGGGGGTGCCCATTGAGAGATACATCCGGCAGGCGGTCCGTCAATCCGCGCAAGAGCAATTCGTCCAGCCGCTTCAGCCGTTCCAACCGTCCAGGCAGTTCGGCTGCCGACAACTCCGCCGCCCTGCCAAATCCCACGATGGCGGGGATGTTCTCGTGTCCGCCGCGGCGGCCCTCTTCCTGGACGCCTCCTTCCACCTGTGGACGTAACCGCGTACCTTCTTTCAGATAGAGCGCCCCGGCGCCTGGCGGTCCGTTCAGGAGCCGTGCCGACAGCGAAAGGGCATCCACGCCCAGTTCCTTCACATCCACGGGCAGCCGTCCCACGGCGCCCACGGCATCGGTATGCATTACCGCGCCGTGCCGGCGGGCGATATCGGCGATATCGCGTACGGGCTGTATGGTACCGGTCTCATCATTGGCCAGCATGACGGATACGAGCACCGTGTCCTCCCGCATGGCCCGCGCCACCTCGTCGGGATGTACGATCCCGTTTCCGTCAACCGGGACCTGGGTGACCGCGAACCCCTGGCGTTCCAGCGCTTTCGCGGCATACAACACGGCATGGTGCTCGATGCCGGATACGATGATGTGCCGCCCGTGTTTCGTCCGCGCCTGCGCCATCCCCTTGACGGCCAGGTTGTCCGCTTCCGTCCCGCTGGCAGTGAATATGATTTCATTGGGATCGGCGTTAATCAGTCCGGCGACCCGTCCGCGCGCCAGGTCCAACGCATGGCGCGCTTCCACGCCGAACCGGTGCAGGCTTGACGGGCTGCCGAAGTGTTCCCGGAGGTAGGGCACCATCTCGTCGATGACACGGGGGTCAACCGGCGGCGCCGCGCTGTGGTCTAAGTATATCATGTAAGGACCGGTCGTTTAGGAACCGCGCTCCACCCATTCCCGGTCGCCGTCCGCCCAGATTTCCTTCTTCCAGACGGGCACGATCTGCTTCACGCGGTCGATCGCGTAGGAACAGGCCTCGAATGCTTTCTTGCGGTGGGGGGTCGCCACGGCGATCAGGATACTGATCTCCCCGATATCAAGCGTGCCGACGCGATGGATCATGGCCACGTCTTCAATGCCCCACCGGGCGAGGATTTCGTCGCCCACTTCTTGCATTTTGGCTTCGGCCATCTCGGCGTAAGCCTCGTACTCCAGTCGCAGTGTCCGTCGACCATCCGTATTGTCCCGCACCGTGCCGGCAAAGGTGACCACAGCGCCATGGTGGGGTTTCAGGGTCCACTCGAACAGGGCATCCGGCTTGATTCTATCAGTAGTGATCTTGTACACGCGCTTGTTTACGTCCCTTCACCGGGGATCGGCGCCACCGCTTACCGGAGGTATGCACGCCAGTTCATCTCCATCTTCCAGCACGACCTGCCGACCGGCGTATTCCCGGTTTACGGCAAGCATTACGCTTTTGTCATAGTTTGCCAGGGCGGGATAGGACTCAACCAGACCGGCGAACGCCTCGCCCACGGTGGTACCCGCCGGGACTTCCACCGCAACCGATGCCGCACCCACCGCCTCCTTACACCCGGCGAAACTTTTCACGATGATCCGCATGGCTTTCCTTTGCAGGCGTCATCTGAAGTCATGAACACCGTTACACGATATGGCGAAAACGCCCGAATGTCAAGCGGGACGTCCATTTAGGACGGAATGGAAACCCGTGTTCGCAATGCGTGGAAAGGACTTGGCGGCGGGGATCGTCGGCACGGTGCGCGGAGTCGGGAAACTACCGCGGAAGCCCGATTACCGGCAGGGACCTATTTCAGCTTTCTAACCCGGTAGAAGCAGGCGGCGGTCAGACCCGTAATGACGGTCCATGCGATGATCAGAAAAACCCATCCGCCCATGGATAACTCGGTGGCCTGTTGTTCCATGAATAACAAACTCCGGGTTTCTTTTACAGAATCGGGTCTGCAGGTAGACGCCCATACCCTAATCCGAGCCCGGGTCCCTGTCAAGTCTTTTGCCTGAAGGGTTCGAATCTCGGAACGACAGGCATCCTTCAGTCGTATGAACAGATGTTGCGAGTGTAGACTCTCCGGGTTATTTTCGTTTACCTATGAAACGCATTTTCACGATTGTCTTCAGCCACGTGCTGGTATCCCTGTTTGCCGTCGCCGTACAGGCGGCGGGACCGACGATCCGGCTCGAAAGCGCACGACCGTACGTCGTTACTTTCGAAGAGGTTGACGAAATCGCCCGGGGGCAAAGCAGAGCAGCCCTCCGTACCCTCACCGACCGTCCGTGGCCACTGGGCGGTCGGACCGTCGTTTATCCCAACCTGCAGCTCCTGGCGTTCATCGACGAAGAAGAAGGACTCGGACGGCGCGTACCGCTTGTCCTATCCTTTGACCGGTATTTCCAGCTTCGCAGTTCCGCGCAGTTCAAGAGATTGTGGCGTACGTCGGTTCTATCCTACGTGTTCGAAACCGAAACACGAATTAACCAGGACGGACTGCTGACCCTTGATCTTCCCGTGAACCTGCCCACGTTTCTTGGTGGAGGTACACCCGTAATCCGGATCATCGGTAACCAGAGAATCGAGATGGACATGGCCAGCGAATGGGAGGAAGGCAGCGCGAGTACGGCGACGAACCGGGTTTCTCGTGTACCCAACGTGGCTATGAAGCAGACCCAGGAATTTACCGTTACGGGAAACATAGGCGAGAAGATTGAAGTGAACATAAAGCAGAACAGCGAGGCGTTCACCGACCTCGACAACAACCTGAGCATACGTTACCAGGACGTCTCAGATGACGGCCGTGAAGGAAACGGCATACTGAAAAGCTTCGAGGCGGGAAACGTATCCCTCGAACTGAAGAACACGGAATTCACGGGCTACACGCAACAACACACCGGGCTCTTCGGTATTAAAATGATAAGCCAACTCGGCAACTTTCACCTGACCGCCATCGCCAGCCAGGAGAAGGGGGAAGGTCAATCCGCCACGTTCCAGGCCGGTACGAGTGGAACCCGGCGAGTGATCAGGGACCTCGACTTCAGACGCAGATCCTACTATTTCATCGACGAACGATACCGGCAGAATTTCTCGCTCAGGGACGAAAATGGATACCGTGTCGCCGCCGAGGATTCGGTCCGGCTGATACAGGTTTACGTATCGGGTCGGCTCACCCTGACCAACCAGGCGCAGCTGGTCAATGCGAACGCCTATCCCGACCCCCCGGTATACGACTCGGCGGGAATGATCATCCAGGGATCGGAGACCGGCGAATTCGTAGAAGGAAAATTCAGGTACCTGGAATCCGATGAGTTTTACGTGAACGAGAGATTTGGTTACATCGCACTGAACACGCCGCTCCAGGAGGACGACATACTGGCAGTTTACTACGAGACCGTGAACGGGGACGGCGAAGTAAAAACTTACGGACGACTGGACGACGACGTACCGCAACTGCGCCTGCTCAAGAGACAACAGGAACTCGAACCCGATGTGCCGGACGATCCCGCCCAGTGGGGCACCTGGCAGTACGAGTGGCGAAACGTGTACTTCCTCGGCCAGACGGACATCGATCCGGATAATTTCGATCTGAAGATCTTCCGTCTGCAATCCGAAGGCGAGCACAGTGAAGTCGACCGGAACGGAACGCCCTTCATTCAGTTGCTGGGACTCGACCGCAGGGGGGTGTATCCCGGCTCCGAACCCGACCGGCTCGTCGATATTGACTACGCGTTGATCGATTTCAAGCGAGGTGAACTGATCTTTCCCGATCAGTATCCATTCGCACCGACCCTGACGAAAACGACCGCGGGTCAACTTGCCTATCCGGACACGCAGGGCGAAGGTCTCCCCGATGAAACACCCGAGTTCTACAACCTCACGAGCAAAACGGTCAACAGTCAGTACAGTACATTGTACAAATACTACCTGGAGGTGGAATACCGGAACCAGTTGTCCCAGTATTCGCTGGGCCGGTCCAATATCATCGAAGGAAGCGAGATCGTACGGTTGAACGGCCAACAGTTGCAGCGGGGGTCGGACTACATCATCCTGTACGAGGTCGGCCAGATTCGTTTTACGAACGAAGAGGCCCTCAGTCCGGACGCGGAGGTGACCGTCCAATACCAGTTCGCCCCGTTCTTCAAACCCGTCTCGAACACCCTGCTGGGACTGCAGGGAGAATACCAGTTCAGCGATCAGTCCTGGGTGAAGGGCACGTTGCTCTACCGGTCCGACAAGTCCCTGGAGCAGAAATCCAGGATCGGCCGCGAAACCGGCCGCTACCTGATGTGGGGAATAGATACCCGCCTGGCTTTCGAACCTGAATTCATGACCTCCTTCATGGATTTTATCTCCCCCGCCGACCTGGGGGATGCCGAGTCCTCTTTGAGCATCGAAGCCGAACTCGCCCAGAGCGTACCGAACCCGAACATACTGGGCGACGGTTTCATCGACGATTTCGAAGGAAGCAAGGAGGAAACCGACCTGGGCGTACGCCGCAGTGGTTGGCGGCCGGCCAGTCCGCCCGACCAGTTCGCGCACGACCAGCGGGGCAGGTTGACCTGGTACAATCCCCTGGAGCAGGTCGATGTCCGCCAGATCTATCCCACCCGCGAGGTAACGGGCCGGGACCAGCTGCAACACGTGCTGATCATGGAATACGATCCCACGGATCCCGACCTGCGCTGGGGCGGGATCCCCGCGGATTCGACCTTCAACGCGCCCTGGCGACAAAACGATCAGGATGACGTACTGAATAGGTGGGCCGGGTTGATGCACCCGCTGGTGAGGAACAACGTGGACCAGACGCGCAGCAGGTTCATCGAAATATGGGTGAATGGGAACCGTGGTGAGCTGCATATCGACCTCGGCGTGATCAGCGAGGATGTCAACGACGACGGCAGGCTCGACACGGAAGACGATAGAAGCGATGGATTCGGCAACAATCTCCTCGAACCGGAAGAAGACATCGGCATGGACGGTCTTAGAGACGAGGACGAGACCGGTTACGACCCGGTGAACAATCCCGACCCGCACGGGGACAACTTCGTCTTCGAGGGCACGATCGGGGGCACCGTGCCGGTCGACCAGGTTGACTACAGCAGGATCAACGGTCCGGAAAAAAACGCTACTGATCCGGACCAGAACCGGCGTCCCGATACCGAGGATCTCGACAACACCGGATACCTGGAAAGACAGAACGACTATTTCAAGTTTGTCGTGAATCTGAGCCCGGACCACGAAGACACGACGCTCGTGGCCGGTGGCGACCAGGAACGAACCAATTGGGGGAGCCCGGAAAGCTGGCGCTTGTACCGCATTCCGCTGGATACCGATGCCGATCCAGCCGGCGGGAATCCCGGGGAGAACAGTGGGAGCCAACCGGGCGGCACGAACGGCGAAACTGGTACTGTCGGATCCCCTGAGTTGAACCGGGCATACGACGGTGCGGTGGGCATGCCGCGGTTCGATGAGACCAAAATGGTACGGCTCTGGATCACGAAGGTGAATGAACCCATAAAAATGCGCATAGCCTCCATTAACATAGTGGGCAACCAGTGGCAGGAAGACTTTCAAGGGGCCATCATCGATGACATGGGCAATCCGGTCTCGGCTTCCACCTTGTCCGCCTTCGGGGAGACTTTCGATGTCGCCGTGAAAAATACGTACGACAACCCCGGTGAATATACGTCGCCCCCCGGCGCAATCATCGAGTACGATCGCGTCACCGGTCTGCAGAACAAGGAGCAGTCGCTGATCCTCACCTATACCAACCTGCAGCCCCATCACAGCGCCCAGGCTTACCGCACGTTGTTTGCCGACCAGGATTACACGTTGTACAACACCCTGAGGCTGTACATACACGGATCGGACGATTTCGAAATCGACCGGTCGCCCGATTTTTTCATTCGATTCGGAAGCGGGGAATTCGACTATTACGAGTATCGGACCCGTGTATTGCCAGGCTGGGACGAAGAGAACCATCTCAGGGTGGTTTTCGACGACTTGACGATTCTCAAGAGCGAGACGGAAATGGCACGGCAAACGGCGACGGCGACGGACACCACCCACACCGTCACACTGAGCGACGGAAAGGAACGCCCCGTGCGATTTAAAGAGGGTCCGCCGGAAGAAGCGCTCACGCTGGCCACAGTCGAACTGGAAGGGAACAGGCAGTACAGGGTGCTCGGTTCACCCGCCCTGGCCCGGATACGCCATATCACGGTGGGCATTTACAACCCCTACGAGGAAACGCTTGCGGGCGGCGAGCTCTGGCTGGACGAGTTGAGGGCGGGTGACGTAAGGCGTGACCGCGGCCTGGCCGGCCGTTTAAAGATCGACGCAGATCTTGCCGACGTCTTCTCCCTGTTCGGAACAGTCCGAAGCGTGGGCAGTCACTTCCGAAGGATAGGCGGGCAGGAATCGGGAAGCAGGTCAACGGTAATGAACCTGTCCACCCTGCTGAACCTGGGGAGCATGTTGCCGGAAGACTGGGGGTTGTCCATCCCGATGCGATTCCGCTGGAGGAACGATCTGAGGCTGCCGCGCCTGCAGGTCGGATCCGATATCATACTTCTGAGCAAGGAGAAACGTGAAGCACAGCGTACGGAAAACACCGACCACTCGTTTACGGCGTCTTTCTCCAAGATTATCGGTTCGAAGAATCCCTTCGTCGCCTGGACGCTGGAACGTTTCCGGCTGGATTTCACGTCGTCCAGCAATTTCCGGCACTCCGTCTCAAGGATCGATACATCGGGATCCTACCGTGCCCGTCTGTATTACAATATGACTCCGCGTTCAAGGATCCAGTGGCCGTTTCTCAAGTGGACCGGCCTGCCGGAGTTCATTTCAGACATGACCTTTAACCCGTTGCCGGTGCGATTGGAGTTGTTTACTGAAATAAACCGCAACAGGCGGATCTATCTCAACAGGCAGACCCAGGCGGTCGAGGTCGAAGAAACCGGTGTAGAAGAATCGGCCAGTACGAACCGTGGAGAACGGTTTACCCGGTATCTGAACCGAAACGTACGGGCGATCATGGAACCTTTCAAGTCTGTGAGAATGAATTACAACCTTACGGTTTCCAACGACATGCAATCCGACTCCACGGTCGCGTTGACCAGATTGGAATTCGGTCCGGAAACCAGCTACCGCCAAAACCTGGGCATCGATTACCGCCCCGAAATCACGACCTGGTTCAGGCCAACCTACAACTTTACCACGTCCTATAACGAAAACAGGAATCCCCTGTTGCAGCTTGACGGCGCTTCGCCCGAAGCCCGAACCATTACGTTCAACAACCAGCAGGGCATACGCACAAACGTCAATATGGCCAGAATGGCAACGAATGTTTTCGGGGAATCGTCCACGAGCCGGTTCGCCTCGATCTTCAGCATGTTCACGCCGATCACTCTGAGTTACACCATCAGTCGCAACCAGAACTTCTTCAACGCGATTTCACGGCCTTCTTTCGGAGAGCGCGTGGGGCTGTCGGATGATATCACGGTTCCTTTCGACACCCTGACATCCGGCGGCGGGGCTACCGGCATACAACGGAACCAGGAAACGGAAGCGAACCGGTCGTCCTTCAACCTGGGCACGGGACTCCGGTTCCTGGGGGCTACCCTGTCCGTCAGGCCGGCCTGGGTAACTGCCCACAACCAGTCCACGAATCTTAACCGCAAGCAGAACAACACCACCTGGCCCGAAATGTCCCTGCGCTGGAGTCCCAATCCCAGGAGCATGGGCGACTTCGGTCGGATGTTCCGCCGGATCGAAGTGTCCAGCGGGTTTTCGAGACGCACGGGGAAGACTACCGACCTCAAGCTTTCCGGTCAATTGGCCGCGCGGGGAGCCACGGCTGCAGGTACCGCGGATCCCAATGAAGCCGGGATCACCCGGACGTCCACGACTACCCTGTCTCCGCTGCTCGGCTTCGTTATCGATCTGAACGCGGGCCTGGTGGTGAGAGGCAATTTCACCACCATAGACGGGTTGACCCAGTTCGGACGGAACGCGACCGACCAGAAACAACGGAACAGGTCGCTTTCGATCGCGGTAGACTACAGGCTCAGACCCGGATTCCGGATCTTCGGGAAGAGAACGAGCGGGGACATAAACGCACGGCTGCAATTCACCAGGAATACCAGCAGGATACTGATTTCCCGCTCCAGCGTTGATTTTCAACCCAACAACGGACAGAACCAGAATCGGTTCTCAGTCACGACGGACTACCGTTTCAGCAGGTACGTCCGCGGCGGCTTCACGGTCGAACTGACGAATACGCTGAACGTCATTACGCAGCAGAAGCGGGTTCGTCGAGGCGGCGGACTGTGGACCGAGTTTCTTTTCAACTGACCTGCGATGAAGGGAAATGCAGCATCTGTCTCAACACACCAATCAGCACCCACTTAGAGTTCGACTATGACAAAAGGGGAGATACAGGCCGTACTTTTCGTCGCAGTCAGCCTGCTGGTCGGTGCTTTTGTACTGCTGGTGAAACAGTACGATTCGGATTTCCTGCCCGACCTGCATCCGGTTGCGGCGGGCGGGCCGGAACATGGGGGCATACCCACGGACCTCGTTGCGGCAACTGGAAATGCCGGGTCCATGCGTAACGTGTCCTCGGCCGATCTATCAGACGTCGAAAACCCAGGGCCCCACGCCGTGTCCCGGCAAACTGATCCGGGATACCCGGACACCGGAATTTCAACAAAGTCCTCTTCATCCTTCGATTCCCCGCTCGTACCCGTGAACACCGCCCCGGCGTCCGAACTACAGAGACTGCCTGGCATCGGTCCGAAGTTGGCCGAGAGAATCATCGCCTTCCGGCAACAATCAGGGAACTTCGCGACCGTCGAACAGCTGCTCGAGGTTAAGGGGATAGGTCCCGCCACGCTCGACCGGTTGCGCCCCTACGTGGAACTGCGATAGTCGGCTGGCGCGATCCCCTGTTACACGGGGTGCTACGCCCGCGGCCAGCTTTTGGACACGGGTTCTCAGCACGGCTTTTTTGTTGACAACAACCCCCTGCAATCCTATTTTCGGTGTGGTCCGACACGGTAAAGATCGGAAGTGGGGGAATATGCTGCGAATCGGCACAGGAATCGCCAAGGGACGCCGGCTACGGTCGGTAACCGGGGCGATTCGTCCCACCGGCAGCCGCGTACGCGGTTCGTTGTTCGATATCCTGTCGACCCGAGTCGTCGACAGCACGGTGCTGGACCTGTGTGCCGGCAGTGGAAGCCTGGGCATTGAAGCCCTGAGTCGGGGCGCTCGATGCTGTCTTTTTGTCGACAACGACCGGCGTGCCGTCCGGATAATCAGGGACAACCTGGACCGCTGTGGCTTTGGTGGTCAGCATGGCCAGCATGGTCGGCATGGCCAGCATGGTCTGAATGATCGGCAAGTACAGAGCGGGATCTGGCTGACAGATGCCGTTCGGGGTCTCGATCACCTTGCCGCCCATTCCTGCCCGGTGGATATCATTCTCGCCGATCCTCCCTATGGCGACCCTGTTGTACAGGAAATCATCCGAACCGTTGGCGAGCGGGCGGTACTGGCACCCGGTGGCTTGCTTGTCCTGGAGCATCGCGGGGACGATCCGCCTGAAACCGATAGGGGACTGGACCTGGCGCGTAGACGGGACATCGGAGAAACGGCGTTATCGTTCTTCCAGCCCGATCCGGAAACAACCGTTACCCGGGCGGAAGTCCTGCCCATCGATCTTCCACCTCCTGCTTCGAGAACCCGCCGATGAAAGTTGCGGTATATCCCGGCACATTCGATCCCGTAACCAACGGACACCTGGACGTATTGAAACAAGCGCTGACCGTGTTCGACCGGGTCGTTGTCGCCGTCGCGCCCAACATCGGTAAGCACCCGATGTTTTCGGTAGAGGAACGGGTGGAGATGTTTCGGCAGAGCGTGGATGGCTTGGCAGGGGTCGAGGTGTTGTCCTCGGACGGGTTGACAGTCGACCTGGCCGCGAGGCTGAACGCCCGGGCCATCGTCCGGGGCGTTCGTTCAGCCGGAGATCTCGAGACGGAGTCCCAGATGGCGCTGATGAACCGCCGCCTGGCCCCATCGGTGACCACGGTATCTTTCTTCCCAGGCGAACCGTCGGTTTACGTGAGTTCTTCTCTCGTAAAAGAAGTATTCCGTTTCGGCGGCGATGTAAGCCATCACGTCCCCCCTCCCGTGTTAAAGACCCTGTTGGAAAAACGCAGCACGATCCGTTGACAGCCGGTAATCCAAGGACCTCCCTACTCCACCCTCCTTACTTCTCCCATGTCCTCTATCCGTCCCCTATCTACAAAACTTGATCGCATCGCACCGTCCGCGACTACCGTGCTCAATGAACGGGCCATCGCGATGAAACGCGACGGCGTCGAAATATTCAATTTCGCCGTGGGCGAGCCGGACTTCCCTACGCCGGACCATATCAAGAAAGCCGGTATGCAGGCGATCCGGGATAACATGACCCGGTACACGCCCGCGACCGGCACCCTGGACCTCAAGGAAGCGATCTGCCACAAACTGGCGAGGGACAACGGACTCGAATACACGCCGAACCAGATTGCGACGACCTCCGGGGGCAAACATGCGCTGTACAACCTGCTCTACGTGATCTGTGACGAGGGTGACGAAGTCCTCGTGCCGGCGCCGTACTGGGTCAGCTATCCAGAAATGGTCAAACTAGCGGGCGCCGTTCCGGTTGTGCTGAACGCTGGACCGGATGCTTCCTTCAAGGTGACGTCCGACCAGGTGCGATCCGCGATCACGCCTAAGACCAAGGCATTGATGCTCAACACCCCTTCCAATCCCACGGGCATGGTGTACACGCGGGCAGAACTCGCCGCCATCGCCGAAGTGATCATGGACACGGGCATCTACGTCATCACCGACGAGTTGTATGAAAAGATCCTGTATGATGGACATCGTCACGAAAGCATAGCGGCGCTCCATCCGCAGATGAAGGAACACGCACTGCTGGTCAATGGGCTGTCAAAAGCGTACGCCATGACCGGATGGCGCCTGGGTTACGCCGCAGGTCCCCGGGATGTGTTGGACCTGGTCGTGAAATTCCAGGGACAGACCGTCATGCATCCGAGCGCGATAACCCAGCATGCCGCCGTTACCGCGCTGACCGGCCCTGAAGACTTTCTACCACCCATGATCGCGGCGTTCGATCGCCGACGGAACTACATCTTGGAAAGGTTGGACAACATGGAAGGCGTGGCCTGCGCCCGGCCCGGCGGCGCCTTCTACGTGTTCCCCGACATGTCGGCCTACAGGGGCCTCAGAAGGCCCGACGGGCGCACCGTCGAAGGATCGCTGGACCTCGCCATGTACCTGCTGGAGGATTACCAGGTGATCTCCGCGCCGGGCGCCGCCTTCGGAACGGAAGGGTGTCTGCGGTTTTCCTACGCCACCACCCTGGACATCATCGAAAAAGGCATGGACCGGGTTGAGGAAGGGTTGTCGGCGTTGAAGAGGTAACCGCTGGGGATCCGCGGGTGCCTGTGAAACACACGGTGGACATATGGAGCATCGGGACATTGCATTGCCGGACTTCCGGCACCTGTTCAAAAAAGTCGATGAAAAGGGACTCTCCCGGATCCTGGAACTGTCCCTTGATCGTCAGCTGATCGTCAAACTTTGCCACATCTGCGGCCTGGTCCGCGACGGACATGACCTTGAATCCACGGCGGTGCATGCGCTCGCCGCACAACTTGCCGGGGACTGCTATGAACGTGAGGTCACGGCAACTCAGGTTTTCAAGACCCTTGCCCATACGAGCGCAAGGGAGATCGAGCAGATCAGGCAGACATCTCCCGAACGTCTCAACGGTCTGTTGGCTGAACGGACCGACGCCTTCACCCGGGAGAGCGGACGGCTTGCGGTCGCTATGCTGCTGGATGAAAGGGAGACCGTGCATACCCCGGCTATCGAACTCCTGAACCGGATCCACACGTATCCGACCGGGTCCGGCGTCTCGGAAGAAATGGCTGCCCCGTATCTGCAGGATGACCCGGTATTGAACGGGGAGGGGACGGAGAAAGTGGGCACGGCGATTCGGGACACCGTGGAGCGCATCGCAACGCGTTACGCGGAAGTGCAAAGAACCATGGAAGCCGTCCGGGAAGAGGTGGATCAACTGCGGAATCTGCGGCATGAATCCCCCCCGGGCGCGTTCAACGTTCCGGCTCCCGCGGCCAGCGAAAGGGTGGGCATCTTCATCGACGTGCAGAACATGTGGTATGCCGCCCGGAAACACTACGGGATATCGGCGCGGTTGGATTTTGATAAACTCATGCAGGCCGCCGTGGGCGACAGGCGCCTCATAAGCGCCTACGCTTACGTTATACAGACCCCCGAGGTCGACCAGAGCGGATTCGTTACCATGCTGGAACAGTTCAGTTACCAGGTGAAGCGAAAAGACCTTCGCAGACGCAGCGACGGTTCGGCGAAAGGGGACTGGGACATGGAGATGGCCATCGACATGATCAGAATGGCCGACAAGGTCGACGTCGTCATCCTGGCCAGCGGCGATGGTGATTTCGTGTCGCTGATCCAGCTGCTCAAGGAACTGGGCCCGCGCGTGGAGGTGTTTTCCTTTCCGCACAACACGGCGCGGGACCTTATGGAAGCCTCGGACCGCTACCATCCCATTGACGAATCGTTGCTGATCAGCACGGATCCGGGCCGATGACCAGGGATTGCAGTCGATCTGAACGTAAGGTTGGAAGCGGAAGAGCTCGGTGGGAACCTGGGTTTTTTCTTCAGTGACAATACGCGGGTTGGACGAGATCCGATACAACGTTAATACTTGGAGGATCACATGGTAAAGATTGGCATTGTCGGTGCGGGAAACGTAGGGGCGACCGCGGCGCTGTACGCCGCTCAGAAGGAACTGGGTGATATCGCCCTCATCGACGTGGTCGACGGGATCCCGCAGGGCAAGGGACTGGACATGATGGAGGCCGGCCCCGTACTGGGATATGATTCGGCGATAGAAGGATCCAACGATTTCGCGGCCCTGGAAAACTCGGCCCTTGTCGTGGTCACCGCCGGACTGGCCCGCAAACCGGGCATGGACCGGCTCGACCTGCTCAAGAAAAACGCGGATATCATCACCTCGGTAACCGAAAACATCGTGAAGTACGCGCCGGACGCCCAGATTCTGATGGTCAGCAATCCACTGGACGTCATGACCTATGTCGCCCTCAAGGTGTCGGGCTACGGGCGGCGGCGCGTCTACGGACAGGCCGGCGTGCTTGACTGCGCCCGTTACCGGTCCTTCGTCGCCATGGAACTGGGCGTATCCATGGAAGACACGCAGGCGATCATCCTCGGCGGACACGGCGACACCATGGTGCCCATCCCGCGATACACGACGGTCTCCGGCATACCTATTACCGAATTGCTGCCCCAGGACGTCATTGACCGTATCGTGCAACGAACCCGCGACGGCGGTGCGGAGATCGTCAACTACCTCAAGACGGGCAGCGCGTACTACGCCCCGGCGGCGTCCGTTGTCCAGATGGTGGAATCCGTCCTGAAGGGCAAGAATCGCGTACTGCCGGCCTCGGTGATGCTGGAAGGCGAGTATGGCCTTCGGGACGTCTGCGTGGGCGTGCCCGTAAAACTGGGCACCGGGGGCATCGAGAAGGTAATCGAACTGGAGCTGTCGGATGAAGAACGCGCGGAGCTGCATGCTTCCGCGTCGGTGTACCAGGAAAGCCTGGACGAACTGGGCATATAGTCACTTAGCACCTCATGGACGAGGAGGAAGAAACAGGCATGACTACAAAACCACCCGCTGGTGGGCAGCACATAACCATAAATGCACAAGGCGTTCTGAACGTTCCCGACCACCCTGTCATCCCGTTTATAGAGGGCGATGGCACGGGACCGGATATCTGGAGGACAGCCCGGCGGGTGTTCGACTCCGCCGTAGAAAAGGCGTACGACGGTGACCGGAACATCATGTGGCACGAGGTGCTGGCGGGAGAAAAGGCCTTTAACCTAACGGGCAGCTGGCTTCCAGATGAAACGGTAGACAGTTTCCGCGAGTACCTGGTGGGGATCAAGGGGCCCCTGACCACGCCCGTGGGGGGCGGCATCCGCAGCCTGAACGTGGCGCTGCGCCAGATCCTCGACCTTTACGTCTGCCTGAGACCGGTTCGATGGTTCACCGGCGTTCCCAGTCCCGTGCGCCATCCGGAAAAAGTGGACATGGTAATTTTTCGTGAAAACACGGAAGACGTATATGCCGGAAAAGAACAAGAGGCCTACAGCGACGAGGCCGGCGAACTGATCGCGTTCTGCCGGGATCGGTTCGGGTGGGAAATACGCAGCGATTCGGGGATCGCCATCAAGCCGGTCAGTGAGACCGGCAGCAAGCGGTTGATCCGTGCGGCGATAGAGTACGCCCTGGCGCGGAACAGAAAGAGTGTCACCCTGGTGCACAAGGGCAATATCCAGAAGTTCACGGAAGGCGCCTTTCAAAAATGGGGATACGAACTCGCGAAAGAGGAGTATCCTGACCAGCTTGTCAGTTGGGACGAATGCCAGGGCAACGTTCCGGAGGGCAAGATCCTGGTTAAGGACGCTATCGCCGATATTTTCCTGCAGCAGATCCTGACCCGGCCCGACGAGTTCGATGTCATCGCCACAATGAACCTGAACGGCGATTACATTTCCGACGCGCTGGCCGCCCAGGTGGGTGGCATCGGCATAGCGCCGGGCGGTAATATCAACTACAGAACAGGACACGCCGTCTTCGAAGCGACCCACGGCACGGCGCCGAAATACGCCAACCAGGACAAGGTCAACCCGGGTTCCGTTGTGCTGTCCGGCGAATTGATGCTGCGTTATCTCGGCTGGGATGAAGCGGCCGACCTGATCGTGCAAGGGATCGAGAAGTCCATTGCAGACAGAATCGTGACCTATGACTTCGCCCGCCTGATGGATAGCGCGAAGGAAGTCAAGTGCTCGGAATTCGGCACTGCCATCATTGACCGGATGTAGGCTGCCCAACGGGAGTCCATGTTCGAAGTGACGGTGATTTGGAAAGCGGATATCCCTCATGTTCGTCGACTTTGCAAGAATCCACGTAAAGGCCGGCCGAGGCGGCAATGGATGCTGCAGCTTCCGCCACGAGAAGAACGTACCCCGCGGCGGTCCTGACGGCGGCCACGGAGGCGACGGCGGCCATATCATCCTGCAGGTCGAACCGAGCAAGCGCACCCTGCTCGATTTCCAGTTCCAGCATCTGTACCGTGCCAAGAACGGTACGCACGGTCTGGGCAAGGACATGCACGGGCGGAACGCCCCGGACCTGGTCATCGGTATCCCTCCCGGGACCATTGTCAAGGACAGTGAGACTGGCGCAGTGATCTCCGATATGGTCGCGGAAGACCAGTCCCTGGTCATCGCCCACGGGGGACACGGCGGCCGCGGCAATTCGGCCTTCTCCACGTCCTCCAACCGGGCGCCCCGGCGTTGGGAAGAGGGACAGCCGGGTGAGGAACGACTGCTGGAACTCGAACTGAAACTGATGGCCGACGTGGGGCTGGTCGGTCACCCGAACGCGGGCAAATCTACCCTGATATCGCGCTTGTCCGCGGTAAGACCCAAGATCGCCGACTATCCCTTTACCACCCTCGAACCCAACCTGGGGATCGTAAAGCTGGGGGACTATGACCGGTTTGTCATGGCGGACATCCCCGGTCTGATCGAAGGCGCCCATGTAGGCAGGGGACTTGGCCACCAGTTTCTCCGGCACATCGAACGGACCCGGATCCTGGTCTTCCTGCTCGATGCGAGTCAGCCTGACCCCCTTCACGACTACGAAGTGCTTGTCAACGAACTCCGGCAGTTCAACTCCGTACTCCTCTCCCGGCCCGCCCTGGTCGTTTTCACCAAGCTGGACCTGATCGTGGATCGTTCCGAGTTGAAACACCTCCCGGTTGATCCCGACCGCGCGAAACACGCTGGCCAGCGCAACAACCCCGTTTTGGCGATCTCGTCCGCCACTGGCGAAGGAATCCCCGAACTCCTTCGGGAAATCGGCCAGATTCTGTACGAGATCGGACCCGCCAAGCTCGACTAAATTCACATCGAATAGAAGTGTGCGCGGACGATAATCCGCAAAACTGAACCTGAACCGATCACTAGGTCCCTACGGTCCGCGCGGGTCGTGCGGGCCTTGCGGACTACAAGGATTAGCCCTTGTCGGATTTGGCATCCTGGCTGACACTGGCACGCGTGCCGGGCGTAGGCGCGGCGCGGTTCCAGGCGTTACTGCGCCGGTTCGGATCACCTTCCGCGGCCCTGTCCGCTTCCGTGGACGAACTGACCATGGCGGAAGGGCTGGGTCCGCAGATTGCCCGGGCGATACGCACTCACCGGGACGATGCCTTCGTCGACCGACAGTTGCGCCTGGTGGAGCGGCTCGAGGCGCGTATCGTCACTTTCCGTGACAGGGACTATCCCGCGCGCCTGCGGGAGATTTACGATCCACCGCCCCTGCTGTATGTGTCCGGCGGTTGGGAAACGGAGGATGAGCGCTCCATTGCCATCGTGGGGACACGGCTTGCCTCGTCCTATGGACGCGGCATGGCCGAGTCGTTCAGCGAAGCGCTTTGTTCGTACGGATTCACCGTCGTAAGCGGCATGGCGCGGGGCGTGGACACTTTGGCCCACAGAACAACGCTGAACCGG
The DNA here is from genome assembly GCA_965262815.1 of bacterium. Classification (GTDB taxonomy): domain Bacteria; phylum JAAXHH01; class JAAXHH01; order JAAXHH01; family JAAXHH01; genus JAAXHH01. The sequence continues at coordinate 3,462,064 of OZ253560.1, forward strand.
AAAGGTCGAACCGTCGCCGTACTGGGATCGGGTCTGGACAGACCGTACCCCGGAGAAAACAGCAAATTGATGGCTTCGATCAGTAATAACGGCGCCGTGATGACGGAACAGCCTTTCGGCACCGGTCCGGACGCCGTCAATTTTCCCCAGCGCAACCGGATCATCAGCGGTTCGACCCTGGGAACGATCGTAGTGGAGGCCGGGAAGAGCAGCGGGGCACTGATCACCGCCCGCTTCGCCTTGGACCAGGGCCGCGAGGTCTTTGCCGTCCCCGGTCCGTTGAACACACCCGGCAGCGAGGGGGTCAATAGACTGATCAAGGACGGTACCGCCAAGCTGATCCAACGTGTTGACGACGTGCTCGAAGAACTGGCTCCGCACCTGGATTTCGACCCGGCCAAGGTCGAACGAAGGCCTTCGACCCCTGCGTTTGACCTCACTCCCGAAGAGGACTCCATGTACGGCCGACTGTCACCGGACCCACAACACATCGATCATCTGGCATCCGCCCTTGCCCTTTCTTCCTCTCAGGCGCTCGGCCTGCTGCTGGCGCTCGAGCTGAAAGGTGCCGTGCGGCAGTTGCCGGGCATGATGTTCGTAAGGCCCTGACCAGCTACTTCGGTCCGCTCTCCATGGACAATTTCGATCACTCCCGCAGGCTGATTTCGGTTGACACGCCCCGCGGGGAGCAGTATTAAGTCAGAACAAATCCCTGCGACTTCCCGAACCTGGTAACCATTGGCCAGTTATGCATCTGCGGCAGAACTGCGGCAAACTCGTCGATCGCGATGAACTTGCAAAGGTGATGGCAAGCGCGCGGGAAAAGGGCAGCACGGTAGTTTTCACGAACGGGTGTTTCGACCTGCTTCATCCCGGCCACGTTCACCTGCTGCAGACATCACGGTCATTCGGCGATTTGCTGATCGTGGCGATAAATACCGACGCGTCCGTCCGGACGATCAAGGACAACGGACGTCCGATTTACAGCGAAACCGAACGAGCCTATATGCTCGGCGCCCTTTCCTGCGTGGATTACGTGTTACTTTTCGAAGAGCCGACCCCCATTCCCTTGCTCACCCTGCTCAGGCCGGATATCCTCGTAAAGGGGGATCATTACGGTCACGGGGAAGTGGTGGGCTGGGACGTGGTGGAAGCGTATGGCGGCCGGGTGGAACGTGTCCCCGTTCTGGAGGGCATCTCCACGACCGGTACCATAGAACGGATAACCGGAACGGGCTGACGGAAGGGTATCCGGGATGACCGGGATGACCGGGACCTGACCGGCCGACGCCGTTTCAACCTTGCTTGGAAGGGAAAAAGATGGCCGAATCGCGTCAGAAACTGCTGGTGCTCTACCTTCGCACCGCCGAATTGCACAGCGGAGTCGTCGCCTGGTCGGAATTCGACGGAACCTCGTCGGGCGACCATCGTCATTCGTCGGGGGACGGCACCGAGCCGCCCTACGAAACTGTCGTCGACGCCATGCGGGACGGGTGGCGCGTCATCCAGTTTCCCCATCAGTACCCGGCCTATCCCGGTACCGAGTACCAGACGTCCTATCTCAAGTACGAGTACATTCTCGAAAAATTGGAGGTAATCGATGGCTGACAGGACGCATCTACTCAATTCGAAACAGATGGCGCAGTTTGTCGCGGAAGGTTATCTCCGGTTCGACGAACTGATTCCCGGAGAGCTAAATCGGGCAGTGAAGGAGGAAATGGACAACCAGGCCATTACGAGAGAAGAGGCCGGCACCCCCCTGGGCGATATATGGAAGGACCTCGCCATAGGCCGGTTATTCCGGCTTCCGGAAATAGAAGGGATCACCCACAGTCTCGTCGGACCGGATCCGCTATACGACCACCACGCGGTGCACACCGTACCGGCCGGGCACGGTCTCGGGCAGCACTGGCACGCCGATGCGATCATAGACACGCGGCTGCATTTCGACATCCAGTTCATGTATTTCGCCCACGACACGCCCAGGGAAATGGGCGGCACGCTGATCCTTCCGGGGAGCCATTACCGCCGCATCAGCGAATCCGATATCGCCCGGTACCACAATTTCGTGGGCCAGATGCCGATGGTGTGCAAGGCGGGAACGGTGATCGTGCTTCACCACGGCATGTGGCACTGTGCCCAACCCAACCGGACGAACGAGCTCCGGTACATGTTCAAGCTCCGGCTCAATCCCACGGTCCGGCAGCTGCGTCTGTGGAACACGGACGATCTCGACGACCCGAAAGTCGGCAACCTGTTGGGCACGAACCACCCGTGGCATGGGAACGAAGACCGGATCGAGCATGTGAACCGCATCAAGTTCTGGCGTTTCCTGACCGGTGACGATCAATTCGACAATCATTACTGGATGACCCGGATCGAGAACGAACCCGAACTCGTGTAATCATAAACGGTAACGCCCTGTCCACATGCAACCCACTCCATGACCTTGGTTAACCTGCGCCGCCAACTGGGCATCTGGCCGACCACGGCGATGGTGATCAGCGGAATGATCGCCGTCGGTATCTTCCTGGTGCCCGCCGGGATGGCCAAGTCCCTGGGATCGCCCTTCCTGTTGCTCGTCATCTGGCTCATGATGGCGGGCATGGCCCTGTGCGGATCGCTTTGCTTCGGCGAACTGGCCTCCCGGTATCCCCACGCGGGCGGTGGATACATCTATCTCCGCGAGGCTTATGGCACCCCGACAGCCTTTCTCTACGGCTGGATGTCGCTGATGGTGCTCGATCCGGGCATCACGGCGACCCTCGCGAGTGGCCTGTCGAGTTACGCGGGCCACGTCTTTCCGATGGAACCGGTCGCGATGAAGATGCTGGCCATCGCCGTGCTGGTCGTCCTCACGGGGGTGAACATCTACGGCGTGCGCATCGGCGCCTGGATCATCGTCCTGCTGACCGTATTCAAGGTCGGCGTGCTCGCGGTCATCTCCATCCTGGGATTCGGGCTGGGTCTGGGCGACTGGTCGAACTTCACCCCCTTCGTGGAGCGGCCGGCGGATTCCGGTCCATTGTTCGGCGCCCTCGCGGGCGGTATCGTGGGCGCGTTTTTCGCCTTTGCCGGGTGGTGGGACCTGAACAAGGTGGCCGGTGAAATCCGGGACCCGGCGAAAACCCTGCCCCGGGCACTGCTGCTCGCCGTGGGTATCGTCGCCTTGACCTATATCGCCACCAGCGCCGTTTTCATGTACCTCGTACCCATCTCCCAGGTTACCAGCGACGAGACCTTTGCGGCACAGGCCGGCGAGGTGCTCTTCGGTCGAAGCGGAGGCATCCTGTTCTCCTCCGTGGTCATCCTGTCGATCGTCGGCAGCCTCACCGGGTTGTTGTTGATGGCGCCGAGGGTTTATTTCGCCATGGCCAGGGACGGGGTTTTCCTTCGATTCGCCAGCGCCGTCCATCCCGCCTTCGGCACGCCTTACCGCGCGATCGCCATCCAGGGCGGCCTCGCTTCGCTGCTGGTGTGGCTGGGTACCTTCAGCCAGATCCTCGATTATTTCATTTTTGTGGCCGTGCTGTTCATCGCCCTTACCGTGGCCGGCATGTTCGTGATACGCCGTAAAAGTTCGGATACGCCGCCGTACAGGACCCCGTTCTACCCCGTCACCCCGATTGTCTTCCTGGTGCTTGCCGCGGTCCTGCTCGTGCTGCTCTTTGGTAACAGTCCGTTGCAGGCCATGCTGGGCGTCGGCGTGACCGCCCTTGGGATACCGGTCTACTACCTCGTGTTCCGTAACCAGTCCAACACGGAAAGACCTACAGGAGAAGAAAATGGCCTGGATTAAGACTGTACCCACGTCCGAGGCGGATGACCGGCTGCTGGCTGCCCTCGAGGCACAGCGATCCCTGTACCCAGGGGAGTACGACAGCCCGGTCCATCCCACCGACGACGGGACATCGGGCATCGTGGCGTCGCACTCTCTGATACCGGACGCCCTGCACCACGCCTTCGGCACCTTCGGAGTGCTGATGTCGCCCGACCTGCCGCTGAACCGCAGGCAGCACGAGATGATCTCGACCGTGGTTTCCGCGGTCAATCGATGTGTCTACTGAATCGACTCGCACGCAGAGTTTCTGCGTAGGGTCACGTTGGATGGCGAACTGGTCGAATCACTCAAGTACGATTACGAAAAAGCACCCCTGGGCCCGCAGGACCGGACCATGCTGGATTTCGCCATCAAGATCACCAGGGATGCCACAGAGGTTTCAAGGGCTGATCTCGCGGCGTTGCGCACCGTGGGATTCGACGACGTCGGCATCCTGCAGATCACCCTGATCGCGTCGTGGTTCAACTACATCAACCGCGTCGCGGACGCCCTCGGAGTAGGGCGGGACGCGGATGATTCGTAAGACGCTGCCTTACGGGTAGCGCGCTGGATCCTGCCTTACGGGTAATGTGCAGAATCCACCGTTAGGGTAGGATCGCGATGGCCCTTCCCGGTCCGCCGTGGTTGTTTTCGAGCCGGGGACTCAGGAAGACGTAGAAGGCGCCTTTCGGCGGAAGTTGCCCGACGCCAAGCAGATATTCCGAGAAGATCATGTCGTGGTTCACCGCCGCCCAGTGCGTCTTCATCGATTCAACCGGATCAACCGATCCCATGTCGGGCGCATCGATCCCCAGGTGCTTTACGCCTTTCCCGGCCAGGTAACCGACGACCTCGGCGCTCGGCGCCGGCCAGCCTTCGGACATCCCGTCCAGGGGCGCCTTGACGCACTGGTCCGCCCGGCCCCGCTCGAATCGCCGGAAGTGGGCGTCCGTATGACCTGTGTGAAACAGCACGACCTCACCGCCCTCGATCTCCCCGTATAGCCGTTCGTGCCTCCTGACATCGTCCAGCGATATGACAGGCGATGCGGGCCAGTCGTCCTGTGAGGTCGTCCCCACGCGGTGCTGCACGTTGATGACCCGGGCGGGCCCCATGAACCGGTGCAGCGGGATCTTGTCCGTCGTCATCTCCGTGCGCTTCAGCGTACCGAAAGCAGCTTCGAAGTCCCGCAGCGCTTCCCGGGTCGATTCCCCATATCCGGCGATATCGAATCCTGGCGGAGGACCGTAGTGGGCGGGCGGGTCCACGTGCGTTCCCGTATGGGCGTCCATGATGTGCGTGTTGACCCAGTAGGGCCCGAAGGGTCCATCGAAGTAGTTGACCGGTTGCACCCTGGAATAGGGAAAGACGTGGCGACCCACGCCGCGCCCCGGCCACCAGACCGGATGCTGCATGGATAGCGTGACGGACAGGTCGACCACGCGTTTGGCCTTTACGGCTTTGAGCAGACCGGATGCCAGGGTCGGGTTGGTTATGGCGACCGCGCGCGTTTCGACCGTCGGGGAGTTCTCATGTTTAACCGGCAGGGAGATGTACAGTGAGCCGTTGGGGGTCCTGTCCAGGTTGATCAGCCCCTCCGTATGGACGGCGCCGTACTTGAAATGACCGAGATGGCTCTCCAGGGCGAGGGGATTCTCGAACATGCCCTCGGGACCGGGCGGCGTGTAATGTGGAGCGCCCAGCCCGCCCATGCTCGGACTGTCGATGCCCATGATCCATACACCCCGGCTGCCCACGTATTCCGCCGCATCGTATTCCGGCGCCGGCCAGGCGGGGACCGTACCGGCGATCGGATCGACGATCAGGCGGCGGTCATCGGGCGCGGGCCGGTCGTGCCGGTCGTCGTACCCGCTCCAGTACAGAACAGCGTCGCCCGGACCCATGGGCCTGTAAGCTGCTTCGGCGGCCTTTACCTGGTCCATGGTGAACAGGGGACTCACACCCGGAGGCGCCTGGTCCAGCATGGAGCGGCCGTCGATCTTATAGACCTCGCCGACCAGTTGCCATGCCGGGACTTTTTCCACCGTCAACTCGCCCCAGTAATGCGCGTTGGGCAGACCGCTGTGCTGGGGTGGCATCATATGGGCCGGGGTATCCGTCTGCGTCGCCGTGTTTTCGTCCAGGATAATCAGGTCCGATGCCCAGGGACGGTCGCCATGTACGATATACGGTACGATGAGGGGTTGATGGTGCACCTGGCCGCCCGGCCAGTACTGGTAATGTCGTTCGGAAATGACAGGCGACAGGTCGACCACGTCATCGGGGCCCACCGGAGTGTACCGTGCTGACTGGGCGGCGGCGACCAGGGTGGTCACCTGAATGAGAAAGATGAAAACCAAGCTGCGGACCGGTTTTCCAAGGCGTCCGTACTTCCGGATACGGTACATGGGTCTCTCCTGAGCATTCTGATGTGCCTGGACAGAAGGAACTGCCTGAGATTATCAGTATTTTAATCGTACCAGGTTCTATAGGCACGGGAAAACCGTAGTATTATCCGGGTTTTCGTTCCTGTCGCCAAGACCATACACATGATAGACCCGCATATCGCCGGATGGCTTTTCTGAACCGGTTGTTAGGGAACAACACTACAAGGCAGGATGAATCGACTATCTCGTCTTACTACAGTCAAACATCGGGCCGGTCATTCGCCATTCTGTGAACTCAGGGAAGACACGGAATGAGGGTCATCGGTCAAAACATACCTGTACAGTCTGCGACTGAGATCGGGCATTTCAGCATCCAGGATACGTCGACTGGCGGGCGTAAGCTTCATCGTCACGCAGGGCTCTTCCGCAAATACACTGAAACCTGAATTCCGAGGTTCGAAGGCGGCTGCGGGCTCTACCACGTTACCTGGACCATATTGGAAGAGGCGTGAGCCAGTCGTGTCATTGACCGAGATCCGGCCACTGACGACGAGTTCCATCCCGTCGTGCACACTGTCAGGGCCGGCAAGTTGGCTTCCGGTACCGTATTCACACCTTTCAAGCCATGGGTTGAGTTGCTCGATCAGGTTCTCAAAGCGAATCTGCCGGACCAGATGTTCTTCCAAATCGTCCCCTACCCGCTTCAGCAGATCCGATCGATCATCAACCGAAGATACGTCCAGTTTTTGGACCTCGGACTTCAGGATCAGGTCTTCGCATCGTTCCAGCGCGTGGTCCAGAGTGTTGTCGAACCAGACCCTTTCTCGCACCTGATCCGGAAAATCGTGAACGAGACTGGTCTTAAGCGCAAGGGGAGGAGAGGCAAACACAACTTTTACTTTGTTGGTTTTGAGAAACATACTCAGCACGTTGATCGCAGACGCGTCGAACCACTCCACCTCGGTGCAGTCGAGCACGATGAATGATCCGGGAGGAGCTTGTCCAAGAAGTTTCTTCAGGTGATTCATCAGCCGGTAGTTGATAACGAAGTACATGTAACCGCAAAGCTTAACGATCTTTATCCGCTCGTTGTGTAACAGAAGTATACCCCGGTCGGGAACGGACCGGACCTTGCTGCTGCGCCTGTTCGCTCCAGTCTCGACCGTTACGACCGGATCCAGCCGAACGAGATAGATGAACAACGGACCAAAGCTGGCTAGCAGCCCGAATATAACGCCTTCTACAAATCCGAAGACGATGATGACCAGGGCCATGAGGAGGATGACGGCGTACTCCAACCTGCTTACCCGCCTGCGGACTTTGATCAACCAGCTGTTCAGCAGATCGATACCGAAGAAGAGTATCAGCCCTCCTGTCAAAGACACCGGGATCAGCTCCAGGAACGTGCTGCCCAAGATGTAGACCAGACATAACCACGCAGCGGTGAATATACCAGTCCACCTGGTGCCGGCACCCAGCCTCTGTGATGTTACCGACAATACGGGAAAGTGTGCTCCCGGCGGACTACCTCCCGCACCGGTCACGATGCTTGACACCCCTGCCACCCGAAACTCCCTGTCAAGATCGATTTCCTCAGCGGACGCCACCTCCATGATATTCGTATTCAATAGCAGGCAGAGCACCATCAGCAATACCACGACCGTGACCGCTGGCACCTGATCCCCGACGACGCCCCAATCCACCAGACCCAGGTCATATAAACTGAACGCGGACCACAGATCACTATTAGCCCCGACTCCCGACCAGAGAAGATTCTCCGCCCTGGCTGTTACGATGGATACATCGAAAACGAATAAAACCAGGTGGAAAACACCGGTAAGCAGCAGAAAACTCCAGATCAGGATGGCGATACTGTTTCTGCGCCGCATGACGAGGAATAACACGATGCCGTACGCGAATCCGGGTATCCATTTCCAGATGACATTTGATTCGAAAAGCCGAGGAAGCGTTTGCCAGTCCAATGACAAAGAACTCGTCATAGAGAAGGCAGCTACGCAGAGTATCCATCCGAAACCGGCGAAACAGCCGGCTGAGACCGGATAGGGTATGAATCGAAGCAGGTAGGACAGCCGGCTGAGGCCGAGACCTAGAAAGACAAGACCGGTCAATACACTGGTGAGGGCCAACAAGGTGATCATGGTCGTGAAGGTTGCTTCGACCGGTACGTTCGCCATACTCGCCGCTACCGCCGCGCTCATGGTTCCGAGCGCAGCGGCGGGAATCTCCTGCGGTCCGGCGAGTACGCCGCGATAGCTGCTGGCCAATCCAAAAATAAGACAGGTTACTATGGTACCGATGATCAATAACCCGCTCCCGGGAACGACGAACGGTTGAAGCGGGCCGTTGAAGATGAGTGCCGCTAGGGCAAAACTGTAGGGAATGAGGATAAGGGCCATGAACAAACCGGCGAATCCTGCCCTCCGCAACTCGGTTTTAAATTCAGGCTCACGTCTATTCATTCAACAATTCCAATTTAGTCGAAAGTATGCAGTGGAAGGACAGGCTTGAAGTCGGTAATGCAGAAAGGTGGTATCCCATTCAGAATGTCGTTGATATTGCGCGATGCCAATAAGACTCTATCGGCGTCTTTTCTATAGCATGAAGGACATCCAGACTTATCGTAGGTCGCGAAGATAAAACCATTTAATTCAATGTGCCATAATTATCTATATATTACTTGTTATTAAATATAAAGAAACTAAGTCATTTTTACAGAAACTTGCGAGCGAAGTTGCCGGTAGATTGCATTGGCCTATATTGCTGAAATGTATTGCATCCCGGCGTGTAATCATCTTTTTAATGACGAGGTAAGCATGCCGAAGCTGATACGTTCTGCGAACAAAAGGGTCCCCGGCGATGCCAGCTCTTGACGGGCTCTGCCGGTCATCTGCCAACTTCACAAAGGAGCCTCAACCATGCCCAATCTGCGTGTCGGCATCATCGGACTTGGCGGCATCGCCCGACCCCACTGCGAGGCCATCACCAACCTGGATGGCGTAGAGATCGTCGCGGTCGCGGACCTGCTCGAGGAAAAGCGCCGCGAATACATGGACAAATATGACATCCCCCGGGGGTACGTTACCCACACGGAGTTGTTGAAAGACGACGATGTGGATGCCGTGGCCGTCGTCCTCGGACACCAGCTTCACCACCGGCTTACCGTGGACGCCTGCAACGCCGGCAAGCACGTCCTGGTGGAGAAACCCATGGCGATCAGCCTGGACCAGTGCGACGATATGATCGCCGCGGCTGCGGCTAACCGCGTCAAGCTCATGGTGGGACTTACACAGCACTTCTACGGCACCAGCGTCAAGGCCAAGGAAATCCTGGATTCCGGCGCCCTGGGACCGGTGATCACGGGCGTTTGCTACATGTCCAAGTACTGGGGGTACGGTGGCCGCAGGCCCCAGTACCGCAGCAGGTTCCACGGCGGCGGCATGTGGATGACCAACGGGGTGCACGTGGTGGACCGCCTGTCCTGGGTCATGGCTTCCCAGGCGTTATCGGTCTCCGCTTCCATCGGCAACCGGGCGCATTACCAGGCCGCGGACGACTCCGCCACGGCCTTCATCCGGTACAAGAACGGTACGGCGGGCGTGGCGGTGGCCGTCGGATACGCCGATGGGGGACCCAATCACGAATGCCAGGTGATCTGCGCCAACGGTTCACTGCGCTTTTGTGAATCCGGTGAAAAGTACGTTAAGGTCGGCAAGGACAACAAGTGGGAGGACGTGCCCTTCGACGACCCGCCCCATCCCATGTACAACGAATGGAAGGGGTTTATCGAGTCGATTCGTGATGACATCGAACCGCCCACGCCGGGGGAATGGGGCCGCCATATCATGGAGATCGTGTTCGCCGCCGAGCAGTCCGCCATCTCCGGACGGGAGATCCCGCTCGAAACCGGTGGGAGGTGGACCCACCAGCAGTCCGGCACGCCGGTCAACATTGATCACGGCTGGATCTGAATGGTTGCCGGACGATGGAATGCAAAAGTTTGCCTGTCATCGGTTTAGCGGAACCTGGCGGAAATCAGGTGTACTCCACTACGGCCAGGGTGACGTCGTCGTCCTGGTTCCGCCCCTCGGTGAAATCCAGGACCTCCGCGATGACGGTATCCTTCAATTCGTCGGCGTCCTGCCGGCGGCATCTCGTCAGCAGCGATTCCAGCCGGTCTTCTTCGTAGAGCGCACCTTCCGGATCAGCCGCCTCGGTGATTCCGTCCGTGTACATGACCAGTTTGGTCCCCGGTGAAAACGTCACGGTCTCGGCCTCGAATGGACAGGAAACGATGCCCAGCGGTGGACCCGCGGAAGCCAGCTTCGCCAGTGGGGCTTCTTCCGGCGGCAGGAGCATGGGGGGATTGTGACCGGCGTTGCAGTATCGTAGCGTCCGGTTACCCAGGTTGATTTCGCCGTGGAAGAAGGTGATGAACTGGTTCGACGCAGCATGGTGGATCATGTATTCGTTCAACCGCTCCATGCGTTCGATCAGGGGTACCCGGATATCGACGAGCGTGGTCAGCATGGTCTTGCAGGCGACCATGAGCAGCGCGCTGGAGGGACCATGTCCGGTCACATCGGCGATAGTCACCGTCAGGACCTCCTCGTCTAAAGGAATGAAATCATAGTAGTCCCCGCCGATCTCCCCGAAGGACCGGTGCTTGCCCACGCACACGAGGCGTTGGAAGGCATAGTGTTCTCCGGGGAGCAGTCCCGCCTGAATTTCACCGGCCAGGGCCAGTTCCTTGTCCATCGCGCTCTTGGCCACGGCGGCGTCGAACAGGCGCAGGTTATCGATCTTGATGGCGGCCAGATTGGCCACGGCGCTGACCAGGCCGAGATGGTCTACGGTAAACTGCAGGGTTCGGTCCGACGTATCGAGGTACAGCAACCCGAACACCCGGTCTTCGTGCCACAGGGGCACGCACAGGATGGACGCCAGGCTGCGGACGATGACGCTTTGCTGGTCCCTGAAACGCTCATCGTCCATGGCATTGGTGGTGATCGAGGCCATCCGGTTTACCAGGGCCTGGTTCACCGCCGTCGTACTAACCGAGATCTCCCGGTTTTCATTCCCCGGTCGGGATACCAGCGTTTGTATCTCCAGGTCGTATCCATCCTCGGTTTCCCGGGGGTGGACGATGGCGCAGCAGTCCGCTTCCAGCCATTCCAGCAAACGCCGGGTCACGAGATCTCCCAGTTCCTCCGCGCTGCCCACCGTCATGACGGCCTTGCTCAGTGCTGTCAGCTTCAGTAGTTGACCGTCTGTTTCACTGCGCCGCCGACCGGGCGTGGCGCCGGCCAGCGTGTAGGGGAGTTGATCCGCCCTGAAGAGGGACGCCTGTTCCTGGAGATCATTCACGCGCGCTACGGCTTTTGCACGATCGGGTTCTCCCGCCTCGAAGACCAGAATCGTCTGGCCGATCCGGATGTGGTCTCCCGGCAGCAACGGGGCGGGTTCGCCGCCCACCGGATGGTCGTTGACGTAAGTCCCGTTTCTGCTGCCCAGATCCGAAATCTCGTAGTCCTCCCCCTCCGCTTCGATACGCGCGTGACGCTTGGAGACTCCGCGGTCACCGCGTATGGGAATATCAACCTCACCGGAACGACCCAGGATTGTGACATCCCGCTCCAGGACATAAACTTGCGGATTTTTCGCGTGCAACAGCTTCATGTAAGGCACGGGAGCACTCCGATTTGTACGGTTTCAGTTAGACACGCCTATGTCGCCGGTTCGCTTCTCAGGTCGAAGGCCACCTTGACGGCCCCGCGCCGGCCGGCTTCCATGGCCCGTCCGATCGCTTTTCGATAGTCCTCCAGGGGGAACAGGTCCGTCACGAGGGGTTTCAGGTCGACTTTGCCTGATTCCAGGAGCTTCATGGCCAGGTCGAAAGTCCGGACGGATCTATCTTCATGGTTTTCCGTCCCGTAAGCGTAGGCTCCCTGCACCTTCAACTCCTTGTACCATACGGCCGTCCAGTCGATGCCGGAAGGTATGCCCGGCATGCCCACCACGGTGACGATTCCGCCGGAACCGGTCAATCGAAGGGCGTCGTCGATGGTACGCGACGAACCGACGCAGTCGAAGGTCCGGTTTGTTCCGCCTATGAAAACGGGCCGTCCGATTTCGGGCCGATGGATCTCCGCCCCCGTCGCTTCGCTGACCGTATCGTAGAGGTCTTCGCCTCGTCCGATGACCCGGTCGGCGCCCAGGGCTTCCGCCATGGACTGCTGATGGGGATAACGCGCGGCGGCCAGGATACGGCACTTCCCGCCCAGGGCCCGGATGGCCGCGATGGTGAGCAGTCCAATAGCGCCGCAACCGATTACGAGAATCGTTTCATCGTCCGCAGGGAAGGATTTCAGCACGGCGTGCAGGCAACAACTGAACGGTTCGACCAGGACCGCTTCCTCGTCGGCAAGCCGGTCGGGGACCCTGTGGACCTGGAAGGGGTGCGCTACCAGCGATGAACTCCATCCCCCGCCGGTGTCCCTGCAATACCCCGTCTGTATTCCCGGTGAAATGTCCCCATGCATGACCATCTCGCACAGGCCGAAATCGCCCTCCCGGCACGGCGGGCACGGCGGGTGGATACCCCGAACGGGGCAGCAGAGACCGGGTTCGATTACCACGCGGTCCCCCAGGGAAAAGGCCCCGGAACCGGATCCGGTCTCCAGGATCTCGCCCACCACTTCGTGTCCCAGGACGAAAGGCGCGGATATCAGGGGAGAAAAATAGGGGCTGCCCTTGGCCTGTATGGTGGAAAGGTCCGATCCGCAGATTCCGCTCAAGAGCGGCCTGACACGCACCCACTCGGGGGTTGGAAGGGCCGGGGGATCGAGGTCCGTCATGCGGATGCACGACATTGCACCGGTCGCCGAGGCAGGACGGCGATGACCGATAGCCCGGACGAACAGGTACCGGGGAACGCTTTTTATGTATTGTATCGCTTTCATACAAGGGTCCAGCGAACGACTTCCCAGCCGCTCGCCTCCGCGGCCTTTTTCAGTTTCCCGCCCGGATTCACCGCAACGGCGTGTCCCACTGCGCTCAGCATGGGCTGGTCTGAACTGCTGTCGGCGTAGGCATAACTCCGGTCCAGGTCAATGCCGCGTCGTTCGGCGTAGTCCCTGACGATGCGCGCCTTCTCCTCGTCACCGATCGCCGGCCCTTCCGTCTCTCCGGTCAACCGGCCATCTTTCTCCTTCATGGCCAGGGCGATGAGATCGTCCGCCTTGGTGTACTCCGCGAGGGGTTCCATGATAAAATCGAGGGAGCCGGTGACCAGGACCACGCGCTCGCCTCTTTGCTGATGCTCCCGTATGCGTTCGACGGCCCCGGGATACATACGCGGGCGCATTACTTCTTCGAAAAGCTGTTCGCTCCGGGACACGCAGTCACCGCGCTCGAAACCCTTGTACAGTTGATAAAACTCTCGGATAAATCGGCTCCTGCTGATCTTGTCCAGCACGATGTAATAGAGGATCTTCGGCAGAAAGCCCATCGCCCAAAGCCGCCGTCTCAGCCCGGAATAACCCCAGGTCCTGTACCAGGCGTAATAATGTACGACGGTGGCGTCTATGATGGTGCCGTCCACGTCGAAGAAGGCGGTGGCGGTCCGGGACCGGCCGTTCCCGGTATGTTCCTCCGGTCTTACGGTCGATGCTTCCGACGGGGACCTGCGAATGCGTTCCAGGCGGTCCAGGCGGTTTAAGCGGTCCAGGCGGTCTGTAATATACAGGTAACCGTCCTTGTCGACATACCCGATGTCCCCCGTGTGGAGCCACCCGTCTCGGAGCCTTTTCTCCGTCGCCGCCGGGTTCTTGTAGTACCCCTGCATGACGTTCGACCCGCGCACGATGATCTCGCCTTTTCCTTCTTCATCGGGGCCGTCGATTTTCACGTCAACCCCGGGGAGGGATACGCCGACGGAAGACGGCTTGGTTCGGTCCATTGGGTTTACGGCCACGACCGGCGCCGCTTCCGTGAGTCCGTAACCTTCGTGTATCGTGAGGCCAATATCCCTGTAGGCCAGGTATAGATCCGAATCGAGTGTGCCGCCCCCGCTGACCAGTAGCCGAATGCGGGATACGACACGCTGGTCCAGTTCTTCCGCCGCGCGCACCAGTGATCGGTGCACCAACCGGAATATGCGGGGCGCTGCGATCAGGCAGTTGACTTCGGATTCATCCATCAGGGCAACCAGGGATCGAGGGCGAACCGATGTGGTATATGATATGGTCGCTCCCGCGTAAAACGGCATGAGGAATCCGCCGGTGAACTCGAGGGCCTGGCTCATCGGCAGCAGGGACAGGAAATGGTCGGTCCTGTAGGCGCGCAGGATCTCGGCGAGGGAAAGCAGGTTCGATACGAAATTGCGATGGGACAGCACCACGCCGTGGGATTCCGCGGCCATGCCCCGGGTAAACATGATGGCGGCCGGCGAATCGGGTTCGACCGGCGCCCATGCGGGAGGCTCCTCATTTGAAGTGGCGGATGAGGCCGAAAGGCGCGGGGCGTCGAATGGAAGGCCGTAGTTGTCGATATTCCAGAACACTGTGTCGTGGCCAGGCGCTTCGGACGCCTTGAGCAATTCGTGACCGCTTTCCGAACACAGGATCGCCCTCGACCCGGTGAACCGGGCAATACGCCACACTTCCTGAGCCGTCGACCGCCGGTCTACGGGCACAAGCACCGCTCCGGCTACCAATCCGGCGAAACAGGCGATACCCCATTCGGGCTTGTTCTCCGAGAAGAGCAACACGCGGTCACCCGGATGCAGACCGCTGGATCGCCACTGCCATCCGATGTGACCCGCCAGGTCGAATACATTCTTGTAGGAGTAGCGGACCCAGTCATCCCCGCGCACCATCTGCAACGCCGTCTTGTCCCCGTACATATCCGCGCTCTTCGCCAGTATATCCGTCAACGTGTCAAGATGGGGGAGGGCGTCTTCCTCCGCCTGGGCGAACCCGGACCGCTCCGCGACTTCCTCCTCTTCCGTGGCCGTGGGCTTTGGCTCATCGGTCTTCAACACGTGGCGTTTCAGACCGGGGATATGGATTTCCTGGAAATAGGTCTTCCATTGGATCCTGGAGACATCCCCGTTGAACTGCAGCTGGTCTTCCGGATCGAGGCTCTCGTGCAACGCGACGGTCCGGTCGGTCTCGAAGGTGCATTCCAGGGACGTATAGGGACTGTAGATCGAAGCGTAGTACAGCATGCGGGAAATCGCCGACTTAAGCACGGTGATTCTGCGCTTCCAGTTGTTCAGCGGGGTGATCCGGCTGAATCGGTTGAATAACCAGAGTGTGGCGTTCAGGGGGTAGATGTAGCGCAGATTGTACCGGCGCCGGAACCGGGCGAGGGTCGGGTAGGTCCAGCGCTGGATCGGTATGGGTTCGTTGTTCCGGTTGCGTCGGGGGTTCTTCTGAAAGTAGTCAAAGGACAGTTCGAATGCCTGGTGGAAAAGGATCGGGTTCCGGTCACCCGTCGAAACGTGGTACACGCTGACTCCGCCTTCCCGGGCGGTGCGCGCCATGGCTGCCAGGATGGTGTTTACCACGATGTCGACCGGGATGATATCCACGATCATGTCCATCTGGCCGGGGAAATCCGGCAATCGTCCCTTGCTCAGCGCGTCGATCAGCGGATCGGCCACCTTGAGCCCTTCTATCCATCCCGGTTCCGGTTCTTCCAGCCCGCTTTCCACGATAGACGGCCGAATGATGGTCGTGGGCAGGTCACCACGATGCTTGACGATCAGCTGCTCGCCCATGGCCTTCGTCAGGGTATAGCTGTCGTGCCAACCCCACCGTTGTCCGCGGCGCATGCCTTCTTCGATGAGTTGTTCCTTGAGCCAACGCTTGCGGAAGGTCTCCATCTGGGCGTCGAGCCAGCGCGGCGTGGGACGCGCGTTCTGCTGTAGGGCCATCTTGCGGAACTGCTCCCGCCGGGACGTAGACCGAGATTCATCATGGATTTCATCGGCCCTGGTGAGGATATCCCGCGTTTCCTTTTCCAGGTCGAAAGGCGCGTCGCTGCGCCCCATTTCGTGGGCCATGGACCAGTCCGGACGGGGCGGGACTTCCGGTATGCGCCCCTTGATCTGGCCGTTGACGTAAGCCGTCGAAACGTGGACGAGTATGGTGTCGCTGCACGCTTTTGCGAATTCCAGCATGCGGCGGGCGCCCAGGGCGTTGAGCTGCAGGGCAGCGTCGATCTCTTCGTCGAAAGTGACGGAAGCGGCACAGGTCAGGACGACATTTACTTCCCCGGCGAGCCGCTGGTACAGGTCCGGTTCCAACCCGAGATGATCATGGGTCAGATCGCCCTCGACCGCGTGGACCTTTTCATCCATGACCGTCGCGAAGCGGTCGCCGTGGATATCACGCAGGCGGGCGAATGCCGCTGACTGGAATATCTCGTCCTCCACGCGGTCCTGTGCCGACAGGGTGGTGCCGTCCTTCTTGCGGCGGGACCGAACGACCAGGTATATGCGGCCAACTTCAGGCGCGCGCCACAGGATCTTTTCCACGACCGCTTTCGCAAGGAATCCCGTGGCGCCGGTGATCAACAGCGTCTTTCCCCGCAGGTATGTGACCATTTCACTCATACCGTACCGTCTTTCGATGCACCCCGTGGACGGGGCCGACATCTCGGCGGGTGGTGTCTCACGTGGCCATGAGCCGTTTGAACTGATCGACCCAAGGAATGGGCGATGGATCGATGTCGTTCATGACCGCCTGGTAGAAACTGGCATAGGTACCGAGCAAGAGCAGGTCGAAAGCCTGTTCCAGCGCCGTTTCACCCCTGGGCGATATGACCGGACACGCGATACCCTGCTCCTCGAGCAGGGTACGGGTAATCTCGTGGCGTCGCTTATTGCGTGTATCGTACAGATCGGACTGGATCAGCACGGCGGCAAGCCGGTCCCGGTTTTCCCGGGGGTGGGTCATTCCTTCGAGCAGGTGGTGATTCAGTTCGGGAATGGCAAACCAGGCTGCCATGTTCTTGGCGTTCTCGTTCCACTGGTTGGCCATGATATGGGCGTTGCCGGTGAGATGCTCGGAGGCCATGATCATTACCGATTTCCCCTTCGTCGCCCTGGCCAGTTCGAAAGCAGGATTCTCCTCCCCCGGTTCCGCGTAACCCGGGTTCGTCTCACGAAGCAGCATGATGGCGCTGGAAACCTTCGTACCGGCGAGCTCCACGAGACCCAGTTGGCGGAATATCCCCAGGAGGTAGGTCACCGCGTAACCAAGACCGATCCGGGGCTGGCCGCAGGTGTTCAACTCGCCACTGAACACCACGGCCGGCAACCCCTGGCTCTCGGCAAACGATTCCAGTTCGCCCCCGGTAGTCAGCGCAATCATGGGCACTCCCCTGGAAGCACCGTATTTCGCCATGGCCATCACTTCTTCCGTGCCCCCGGAATAGCTGGACAACAAGATGAGCGTCCGCTCGTCGATCCACGCGGGCGCCGTGTAGTCGGAAACCACGGTCACCGGCACGCGCAGCTCGTCGCGGAAGACATCCTGGATCAGGTGGGCGCCCAGGGCCGATCCGCCCATCCCGGCGACGACGACGTGGTGTACGTTGCGACAGGCGTCGGGGAACGCGCGTCCCGCCATTTCGGTCCAAGCCGCTTCAACCTGGTCGGGTATCGAGCCGATGGATCCGTGCATGTCGGACTGGTCCAGGCGTTCAATCTTCATTTCTGCAGCCTTCTTTTCAAGGTAGTTATTGGACTGTAAGGAAAAGCTCATCAGACGGACCCGCCTGGATCATGATGTTCCGGAGGAATTCGGGACGGCCCCGATTTCTTTCAGGTAAGCGACGCTCTCTTCGAACTGCCGTGCCTCGTATGCTTTCAAAACCTCGATGGATTCGTCCTTCTCCCGGGGTGTGCGCCAGTCTTCCTCGCCGGGACGTACGTGGGTCCAGTACAACTGCAGAAACGGCAGCAGGTCTTTAATGTCCCGGTCGGGATATTCAGCCCAGTAATCGTCCATGAGCATGCGCACATGCCGGGCATGGATGGCGCCCAGTTCGATGGTTTTCGTGATCTCGCCATCCCTGCCAGACTGACCAGGCTGGCCAGGCTGACCACGATATCCGTCGATCAGGGGCAGCAGGTTGCGGTAGTCCACCACGCCACCTCCCAGCGGACACCTTGCGATGCGGTATCCTTCGCCGGAAGGATGCAGGGTATAGTCTTTAAGGTGGATATGGCGCAGATAGGGCAGAAGCCGCTCCGTGTATCCGAAGGGCTCTTCGCAGACCGCCAGTACGTTGCCTACGTCAAGCGTGATGCCGATGTACTCGCTGTTCAACTCTTC
Source organism: bacterium (assembly GCA_965262815.1). GTDB lineage: Bacteria > JAAXHH01 > JAAXHH01 > JAAXHH01 > JAAXHH01 > JAAXHH01. Next base: position 3,480,636 of record OZ253560.1, read on the forward strand.
GCACAGCCAACGCATGTCGTGGGACGTGGCATCCGAGTGGTTTTCCACCGCGATGGTTACGCCGTGCTTCTCCGCCACCGGCAAAGCTTCGCGCAGGATGTCCCTGCACGCCCCGAGATGGTCGTCCCACCGACCCGACAGCGGGCGCCGGTCACCGCCGAGCACGCCGCTCATGACCACCCGCAACGTGGGAGCGCCCAGGCCGGAAGCCGCGGGGATGAGACGCCGAAGCATCTCGAGTTCGACCTGGCCGCCGTCCGCCACGACGAACAGCCCGCATTCTTCGGCGCGGGCGCGGACTTTCTCCAACGAGGACGGTGTCAGATCCGTCAGGCAGTCGTCCGGCGGAAACTCGACACCGGCCAGGCCGTGTTCGACGGCCATGTCCATGAGCTGAAAGGCATCGTGTCCCGTATTGAACGAATAGGCGCAAACTCCTACAGGCATATGATCTCCTTGCCGCTGTTACTTTTCCCTTATTCCTTTGGCTGCCTTCCCTGGACCGCGTAACCGCCGTCGCACCGGATGTCCGTCGCCGTGATGTCGCTGGATTCGTCGCTCGCCAGGAATACGAACACGTTGGCCACCTCTTCGATGGTGGCAATCCTGCCGATGGGATGCAACCGGTCGAAAGCTCGTAGCGCCGCTTCCGGGTCATCGGCGTGTTCCCTGACGAAGTTGTGCAGCATGGGCGAATCGACCGTTCCGGGCGATACCGTGTTGACCCGGATGTTGTCCACGGCGAGTTCCATGGCCTGGCCCCGCGCCAGCGCGATCAGGCCGCCCTTCGTCGCCCCGTAGACCGCCACGCCCGGATGGCCGTTGTGGCCCGTAACGCTCGCCATGTGTATGATCGATCCACCGCCCGACGCGCGCATATGCAGCACGCAGTACTTGCTGAAGACGACCGGCGCCAGCAGGTTGATGGAGAGGATGCGGGACATGGTCGCTTCGTCCTGGCCTTCGATCGGACCTACCGGCATGATGGCGGCATTGTTGACCAGGATGTCGATCCTCCCGAACCGGGACGCCGCATCCTCCACGAAGGATCTGACCCGGCCGTGATCGGTAATGTCCAGGGACTCTACCAGAACGGCCCGACCGATCTCGGCGACCTGGCGGCCGGTCTCCGCCACGGTGTCGGTGTTTATGTCGCACACCGCCACTGAAGCGCCTTCGCGGGCAAGGGCCAGTGCGATCCCGCGGCCGATTCCGTCCCCGGCGCCCGTCACGATGGCCGCCCTACCCGCTAGTCGCATGGTGCCTCCAAAATTGTACAATTGTACAACTCTAAACGGATCCGCATTCCAGATCGCATCCGATCGACTGGTTCCACTCGCTCGCGATTCACCCCTGCCGCCTTTGCAGCAGTTTACCCAGCCAGTGCGACATGGGTCCCGGGGCTTCATCGCATACCTCCAGCATCTGTCCAGGGAGGGGCTGGCCAATGACGGCTTCCACGTCGCCGCGGCGCTCCGAGACGATCTCCGGATGCAGGCCGGCCACGTTGCGCCGCTCTTCCGGATCGGTCTCCAGGTCGAACAACTCATCGCCGGCCTCATCCTCATAGCCCACTGCCGTGCAGAAGTTCCAACGGTCGTCCCGTACGCTGGCCCGGCCCACGGCGTTCCCCGTGACGAACGAAGCCCAGCCGGTTACTATTCTGTCGCGGACGGCAGTCTGCTCGCCCGTAACCAGCGGCCACAGGTCATCACCGTCCGTCCAGTCCGCCCGCACGCCGAGCCGGCCGAGCAGGGTGGGCATGAGGTCGTGGTTCTGCACGAAGGCGTCCACGTCCAGGTCCGTCGGTCCGCCGGGCACCCGCACCATGAGGTTGAGCTGGGTATTGAAGGGGTGCAGTTCGTCGGCCCCTTTGCCGAACTTCCCCTGGTCAAGCAGTTGCGTGCCGTGGTCCGACAGGATGACGATCATGGTATCGTCCATAAGGTTCAGATCCGCCACCGCGTTCAACAAACGGCCCACGTACTCGTCCACAAGGGTGACCTCCCCGAGGTACAGCGCCTCGATGCGCCTGAGTTCTAATTCCGAAGGTCCGTCACCAGCGTACGCGGGACCGGGCTGGATGAAATCGAGGCCGTCATGCTCGCAGTATCGGTCGGCATATTCCGCTGGCGGATCCCACGGCTCATGGGGATCGAAGCTGTCGACCCACAGGAAGAAAGGTCCCACCGAATGGTTGTCAGCGAGCCACTCGCTGGCGGCGTTGAACACCCGGGCGCACTGGTAGTCGTCCTTGTCCTTCCGGTGGCGCTGGTTGAGCAGGTAATTCACCATGCCCACGTGCGCCGACATATCCACGGGCGGACGTACGTGCCGGGCGAGCTGCGCTTTGATCAGCCCGGGGTCGCCGCTTTTCCAATTGTCCGATTCCTGTCCCCGCACGACATCCAGGTGAGCGAACCCCCGCGCGAAGTTCATGGTAGGCTTGAACATGTGATACGTGTCGGCTATAAGTGCCGTCAAATACCCTCGCTCCAGCAGCACTTCCGCGATCGTGTCCTGCTCCGGGGGGATCTTGTGCCAGCCGGGGGCATGGTGCCAGTGTCCGCGCCGGTCGAAGTTGTACCGCCACGGGAAGCTGCGCATCCCGGTGAATAGCGCGCGCCGAACCTGCAGTGTGGGCTGTCCTTCACCGAAGGCGCGGTTGAACCGTATGCCGCTGCTGTGAAAGGCGTCGAGATTGGGCGTGTGCGCGTGGCTGAATTTCCTGCCCGGACCGATGATGTCGGCGCGAAAGGTGTCCAGGCAGACACAAATGACGTTCACGGGGGCTCCGCTGGGTATCGGGACGGGTTATCGAAACAACGGGGTTAAGGATCCGGCAAGCTAGTGCTCGCCCTCCTTCATCTCGTCGGCGGCCTTGCAGTTTCGAATCCAGATAGATTTCTGAGGAGGTTCGTAACCTTTCCACGCATAGGGGTCGGTGCCCGAGACCGGAACGATCGTGCGCCGGTCGGCCGTGGCGGGCCGCTCGCCCTCTTCGATACCCCATGGCAGCAGGCTCCATGCGTTGCAGTAGTGGTTGACCAGCACGCGGCGCGGCTGGTCGCTCCGGTTCTTGTAGGAACGATGCAGGAGGTAGCCGTTGAAGAACACCAGGGCGCCGGCGCGGACCTCGACCGGCACTTCCACGGACTCGTCGAAACCGTAGCTCTCCGGGGCGAAGTCGAACTCGTCGGGATTCTCGTGCTGACGCTGGGGATAAAGATAGCCGTTGCGATGGGAACCGGGAACAACGTAGAGGCATCCGTTCTCGATCGTGGCGTCGTCCACGGCGATCCACGCGCCGATCAGGGACCGGTCGCGCGTGGGGATGAAGATCTCGTCCTGGTGCCAGGCCTGACCCTGGAACCGGGGCGGCTTGACGAAGTACATGGACTGCATGCACTTGACGCTCCCGTCCCAGTGAGGCAGGTGAGCCGCGGTGATCTGGCTCAGCACGCCGCATATCCTGGGATGACGCACGTACTTCTCGATTACGGAACTGACGAAATGCGGCTGATGAATACACAGGATGCGCTGCAGCACGTCTTCGTCGGTGTCGTCGGGCTTTGGCGGTTCGAGTCCCCGGCAGGGGTACTTGCCGCGGGCCACGTCGACCAGGTCGTCCTTCAGTTCCTGCAGTTCCTCGCTGCTCATCAGGTCGGGTACGACGAGATAACCGTTGTCCACGAAGAACTGGATCTGTTCATCATCCACGATCTCGGGGACCTCGATCGCGGGTTCGGTCTGCTGGGAAAGGTTTGTCATCGATGGCCTCGGCTGCACGGGGGTTCGGGGTTGCGATTTTGAGTTATTCTTAACGAAACACGGGGCAAATGTCAACCTCGCATTGTCCCGCCGGGATATTTGCTTTTTTCATCCGCGCAAACCTGTATATTATACGGAACCGCTTGACTATCAAGCGTGGTTCCGTTCGAACTCCAAACCGATGATATAAGTACAGGAAAAGAACCCAATAGCGAGGGGGATATCGTGCTGAAGCCAGGGACCGTCACGCCAGGAGACGTGACCGATTTCCATTATACACGCATCGAATATGACCTGTCCGAAGGACGCGAGACGGGCAATGAAGAACTCCAGGTTGAAGACGACATGGACTTTCTGGGAGGCATTGGCCGTTCGTTCAAGATCCTCTCCGACTATGACGTGAGCGATCCCTTCGCGCCGGATGCCCCGCTGGTCATCAATTCCGGTTGCTTCACCGGCACGCAGTTCATGACCGGATTGCGGGCGTACTTTTCGGGCTTTTCTCCGTTAAAGCGCACCAGGTCGGGCATGCCCATGCCCGTGTGGTCGGCCATGAGCGGCAGTTTCGGCCGCAAGTTCTCCTATACTGGAATCGGCGATCTGATTCTTACCGGACGCGCCGGAGGGCCAAGCATCATGGTAATCCGACAGACCGAAGACGGCCCAGATCTATCCCTTATCGATGCTCCAGAACACCTGGTCGGCGCGCGCGTCCGGGAAAAGATGGTCTATCTGAACGACCGCTTCAACGATGGCGCCAACAAGAAGTACCCGGCTCATTTTGCCGTGATCGGCCCGGCCGGTGAGCACTGGGAAACGGTCTGGTACGCCGCCGTGGTGGGTACGACGCAGGAACAGCTGATGAGCGGGGAGGACAAATGGCGGTTCGCCGGGCGGCTTGGCATGGGGTCGGTGCTCGGGTCCAAGAACATCATTGGCATCGTAGCCGTGGCCCCAAAGGACTACTATAGAAAAGGCGACGACCGGCTGAAGGCCATCAACAACGAGATCGGACGGGGCGAACAGAGCCGGGGATACCGCCATCCGCACAACCGCGAAGGACTGGGCGGCACCGGAAAAAACAGCAAGATCCTCGACGGGTTCGGTGTGCTTCCCTTCAAGAATTTCGCGCCTCCCGGCGAGAACGTGGCCGAACCCGTACACCTGGAGACCATGCGGGAATCGGACGATTTCATCGTTGTCGACAAGAGCTGCTTCGGTTGTCAGATCACCTGCCACCAGGACTTCTACGACGTACCTGAAGGCGGCAAGGACCCCGATTGGCGACAGGCTCGAAAAAACCATGGTGAGTATCTCGGCCGGTTCGAATTCGAACCCATGGAACTGTCCGGCGCCAATCTCGGCATCCTCGATCCCCACGCCAACCTGGAACTCGCCCGGCTCGACGATGATCTGGGGTTCGATACCATTTCGGTCAACGTCGTCCTGTCCTTCCTGATGGATTACAATTCCCGGGGTAACGGTACCGTCGCGGGCGGCGTTACCTTCGGGGACGTTGAAAGCGCGCGCCGTCTCAAGGAGGATATCGCCTACGGCCGCGAACCCCTCTACGGCAAGGGTGTCCGGATGATCGCCGAAGAAATCGGCGGCCAGGCGTTCGCCATGCACTCCAAGGGGGTCGAGTTCTCCGCCTACCTCGGACAGACCAATCCGGGTTACCCCTTTGCCGTTGCCGGCGGACACATGTCCATGCGTACTTTCCTCCTGTACGTGATGGACCCGGACTGCAAGCCTGATTCGGCCGACTACTGGGTCCACAATATCACCGAGGAAGGCTGGAAGATGGTGAACAAGGACCTCCATGGCGGATGCCTGTTCACCATGGCCCCGCCGGACCAGGTAAGCGAGGGGATAGAGTCGGTTTTCGGCGTACCGTTCACGGGCGAGAGGGTGCTGGACGCCACCTACCGTGCCCATGTGCTGGGCTTTGCCCTCGAGCAGAAACAGGGCATCACGGCGGCCGAGTACGACATGCCGGCCGACATCTTCGTGGGTCAACCCAAGGGCGACCTGCCCGGCGTGCATTTTCTGACCAGGAACCTGTTCGAAGAGGTCAGGTCCAGGGTGCTCGATCGTCTGTACCAGGACGCCGAAACCCTCGGTTACGGCGGTCACCTGGCACCCGTGCCCGGTTAAACTGTTCTATTTCATGACTCCCAGAAACAAACTCATAGGGGCTTCCGTAGCGATCGTCATTATCCTGGGATTCGGAACCCTCGGTTTCAAGCTGCTGACGGAATGGTCCTGGTTTGAAAGTTTCTACTTCACCCTTATAACCATCACGACCATCGGTTACACCGAACCGGCGGATCTGACCGAAAACGGCCGTTACTTCGGCACGCTCCTGATTGTCGTGGGTGTCGGTACGCTGGGTTACGCCCTATCCGTCGCTGTACAGTCGGTCGTGTCACTCGAAATCGTCCACTCGCTGGGGAAACGACGCCTCATGAAAGAACTGCAAGTACTGAAGGACCACTACATCGTCTGCGGCGCGGGGCGCGTCGGTCGAAGAATCGGACAGGAAATCGCCGCCCGCGACCTGGACTGCGTACTCATTGAGACCGAGGACAAGGCAGACCCGATCGAGTCTGACGGATATCGCATTCTGAATGGCGACGCAACCAACGAGGAAGTGCTGAAGACGGCGGGGATCGAACGGGCAAGGGGCGTCGTGTGCGCCGTATCTTCAGATCCGGAAAACCTGTACATCACCCTGACGGCGCGTGATTTAAACCCTGAGATTTATATCGTGGCACGCGCAAACGAGGCCTCTGTCATCCCCCGGTTGACCCGTGCGGGCGCGGACAAGGTGGTTTCGCCTGTCATTTCAGGATCGAGACAGATGGCGCAGATGCTGCTCAAGCCGGCCGTGGCCGATTTCATCGAACTGGCGTCGATGGCGGAAGAGCTCGATCTGGAACTGGAGCAGATCGAGATCGAACCGGCCTCGGGACTCGCAGGATCTACCGTGCCTGATCGTCATGGGAAGCCAGGACGACGTGGAAAAACTGGTAAAGACAGGCAATCCCTCCGGCGTCGTCCGCAACCCCCACCGGGCGCATGGTTCGTAAAACTACCATGTATAGGTTACGGGATTCGTGACGCCGTCACATTCCCTGCCGAAGGGTCCGCAGAAACCGTTCCATTCCGTTGACGGCGTAATCTAGGACATTCGCATTATCCGGAAGACTGCGGTACCAGTCGCGAACGACCCCTTCCGCCGGTTTCCCGGCAAAATTGTAACCCCTGTCCGCCATGCCCAGTTTGTCCGGTTCCCAGATCCAAAGGTACAGGCCGGCAAACCGGTCTTCGCCTTCCCATGCCAGTCGCAATGCCTCGTAGCATCTCCGCTGTGCCTCCAGGTCCAGGGGTTCCTCCGACACGTAATTCCAGGGATGCCCCGCGACACCGGACTGGCTCATGTAGCCGATCTCCGTGAATAACAGGGGTTTGTTCCACCGGGACTGCCACCGGCGCAACCGTTCCTTGACCGGCCTCCAGGCGGAGACCAGTTCTTCCACGGTGGGATCCGTCGATTCCGCCAACTCGAAGTACGCCGAAATACCCAGGTAGTCGAGGTCGTCCCAGAAACCGACATGATCTTGCTGGTCCCAGTTCGCCGAATAGGTGAGCTGTCCCGGGTAAATTCCCCGCACTTCGGCGATGATCTCCCGCCAACGCTCGGTAAATCCCTCGGCAGACACGAGTTCAGTGCCCACGCTCAGGTACTCCACGTCCATTTCCGCGGCCAGCACGGCGTAATGACGGATGAAACCGCGGTAACTTTCAAACCAGGCGTCCCAGTTGCCGGGAGATATAGTCCCGCGCCACTCCTTTCTACCGGGACGATCGATGTTTACGATGGGCGTCAGCAGGACTTTCAATCCCAGCCGGTGACCGTAATCGATGACCTCCCGGACCACGCGATCATGCTGTTCCGGCGTGGCGCCGTCCGACGGGCGGGAAAAGTGGGTAGTGGAATGAACGGAATCCTGCAGGAAGAAAACAGGCACGGAAAGGTGGGAAGCGCCCAGGGCCGCGATCTCTTCCAGGGAGGCCTGGTAATGGGACATCCCCTCCGAGGCTTTGAATATACCCAGGACGACCCCTTTCTGCATCACGGGGCGTATGGCCGTACGGCCCGACCACAGTATGGTCAGGTCGAAGAGCAGCAGACTGATGGCGAGCAGCAGGCCGAAGAGGGGAATGACGAAGCGGCGCATGCTATCTGCGCGAAGGGGCCTTTCGCTTCCGCCGGCCAAACACGGCGGGAGGAGCCTCGGATCCCTCCATCACGTCGATGAATTCAGAGGGGACGCCCGTCGTTAGGATTACGGGGGAGCGATCGTAAAAATCGATGCCGGACTCGGTAGCCTCCTGGGCCTTGATCCGGAACACGACGGGAAAATCCGTCTGGTTCCTGGCTACCTGCGTCGCGATATCCTCGGACAGGGACAAATGGACGTATTGCCGGTCGCTCGGATTCAGTCCGCCGCTGGTGATGACCGACGCCCTGTCGGGTACCGTCGCGTAGTAGAGAAACTCGGGAGGATCTATGGGAGAAAGACCCAGGTCGATGGGAAAACTGTGTCCGTAACGTGCGCGAATTCGGTCCTCTTCCACCTCGAACCTTCTTTTCTCGGCACCGTTGGTGATCTCCAGGATTTCATCCCGATTCAAATCGTCAAACTTTTCGCGGGCGGCTTCGACGATATCGTCAATTCGAGCGTATCCCCGCTCATCAAGGGTTATGGAAAACTGGTCGGGTTTGTGCCGGAGGATGAGGGAGAGCAGCTTGCTTAGTCGTTCACGTTTTCTTTCGTCCATTTGGAGGGTCTTTCCTATGCCTGCGATGTGCAATGAACTTGATCAATATGCGGATTTGGAATCTACCGAGTATACGCCGGGCTTCGCAGCCTGTCAAGGTCAATCCCGATCGGTTCGAACGCGCCCTTGACCGGCTCTGAATCGGTTTTCAGTTCATTTCCATGCCGCCGTCGACGTTGATCGCCTGGCCGGTGATCAGCGTGTTTTCTTCAGAGGCGATGAAGGCGGCCGCGGCGGCGATCTCTTCAGTCTGGGCGACGCGTTTGAGCGGGATCTTCTCAACAAGCCTGGCGCGGGCCGTTCCCCTTTCGTAACCGAACAGGCGGGCGCGGTCCTCGTCGATATGATCCCACATGGGTGTGGCCACGACGCCCGGACACAGCGCGTTGACCAGGATCCCATGACCTGCGAGGGCCAGCGCCGCGGATTGCGTGATGCTGATGATGCCCATCTTGCTGGCGGCATAGGCGCTCGAATCGGCTCTCCCTCGCCGGCCCGAGATGGAGGACATGTTTATGATCCGGCCGCCGTCTCCCTGTCGGATCATCTGGCGCGCCCCCGCCTGCATGCAGAAATACGTCCCCTTCAGGTTGAGATCCATGGTCTGGTCCCATTCCGTTTCGGTGAGGTCGAGAAACGGCTTGATCTCCACCCGACCCGCGTTGTTGACCAGGATATCCAGCCTGCCCAGGCTGGAAACGGCCTCCTGGATCATGGGTTCGATGTAGTCGACCCGGACCAGGTCCACCGTCAACGCCGTGGCGGTGCCCCCGCCGTCGCGGATCAGGGCGGCCGCCGCTTCGGCGCTTTCCCGGTCGATATCCACGGCGGCGACGTGGGCGCCTTCCCGCGCGAGTCGCAGCGCAATGGCCCGGCCGATACCGCTGCCCGCTCCGGTAACGATCGCCCTCTTCTCCACCAGGCGTCCGGGTGTGCTCATGGTCTGACTCCGGGGTATTACTGCGGTTGGACTAACGGGCAACGGTGACCGGCCTGCCCTCTTCGACCGACTGGTATGCCGCTTCGCTGACCTGGGATACGGCAAGGGCGAAGTGCGGAAGCTCGTACCCCCTCCCGCCGTTACGAATCATGCGAAAGAACCCGGCATCCGGCGTGTCCTCCCGGATCCTTCCCGGGATCTTCAGCGGCTCATCGTTCAACAGGACCGATTTGACGTGCCACTGGTGCAGGTGGAATACCACGCTTCCCTCGCTGCCGTGGATCGCGATTCGTTCGTCATGGCGCGATGCGTTTCCAAAGGTGTTCAGCGTACCGTATGCGCCGCCGGCGAACCGCACGGCCACTACCATGTTGATGTCCACGTCCTTGTCCACCCGGTCCAGGAAAGCGGTCACCTCGAGGGGTTTCAGGTCTGTAATCCACAGTGTGGAGGCCACGAGGTGGCTGCCCGTGTCGAGAAACATCCCCCCGCCCGACAGGGCAGGATCGAGCCTCCATCCCCGCACGCCGCCCCAGTTCTGCGTGACGTAAGCCACCACGCCTCGCAGTTCGCCGATGGCGCCCTTTGCGATCAGTTCCCTTGCGTAGACGTGGGGCGCCATGAAATTGCGCTGGTAACTGACCAGGAGTATTCGGTTGGTTTCTTTCGCTTTGCCGATCAACGCGCGGGTATGGCTGGATGAAATGGTGAGCGGCTTCTCTACGAGTGCGTGCAGATCGTGATCAAGGGCGTATTTCACCTGCTCGTAGTGCATGGCATGGGGAGAACTGACCATCACCGCGTCGAGCCTGTGGTTATGAATCATATCCCGGTAATCGGTATAGAAGGGCACCTGGCCGCCCCAGCGCTTCATCAGTGCCGACGCGGCTTCTTCCGAAGTGTCCGCGACCGCGGCAAGATCTACAGCGCCATCCGCCTGGATTCGCGGCACGTGGGCGCCCCGCATGTTTCCGCCGCAACCGATTAAACCGATTCTCAAACGCTTCCTCGCCATATTGAAGTGCTCCGTAGATTCCTGAAACCCGAAGTATGGACCGTCCGGGAGGATGCCAGCCTACGACGACTGGTCCCGGACCGCCTGGATCTTCGCTTTTCTGTCCTCGTCCAGGCGTTCCCGTTCCTGTGCCAGTTGTTCGCGCAGTGCGTGTACCTGTTCCTGGAACTCGTGTCCCGTCGCCTGGGCTGCGAGCAGCTTAATCTTCGATTCGACCATGATCTCCTGTTCCGCGATTTTAGCCTGGTATTCCTTTTCCAGGTCGCCGATCGCCGATCGCTGCTCGTCCGTCAGTTTGCCGACCTGCTCCGCGCCGGCGGTTTTTTCCATAGCGATTTCCAGTGCGCTTTTCATAACACCTCCGATTTGAATATCTGGGTTGCCAGTACCGCCAGTACCACCTATCTCACGCCGAGTAAACGGCGAAAGCGCCTGGCGGTTTGTTCGATGTAGCCGTCGAGCACTAGGTGACTGGCATAGGCCGATACCGATACGACGTAGCAGACGATCGGAAAGGATTCAACGGTCTGTTTCAAATACATGGGTACAAGCAGAAAAAGAGCCGGTACCAGCAGCATGGCCAGCCAGGTGTGGGTCCATCCCCTGTGCTTGCCAAGCAGCGGCAGCATCGCGCCGAGACCGATCAGGGCCGCAGTTCTATAATCTCCTATCAAAATAAACCATGCGTCCAGCAGAATCAACAGGCGGTAGAACAACCGTTGCGATTTGCTCTCGATGTCCGTATCCGGAAAGCAGGCCGACAACATCCCGATGGAGAGGAGGAGCAGCACCTTTGGCCAGACATCGATCGTCCGGTAGGGTTCAAGTGTTCCTGTCCACCAGAGACCGGCGACGCAAAGCATGGCGGAGAGCATGGTGGCGAAAAATCCGCCCCAGAGATGTCCACGGAAATCTGCCATGGGCTAGTCTCGTCCGACCGCGTCGGCGTCAAAGGTTTTAAGCGTCATGATCAAACGGGCGAGCGGAAGGCCAATTACATTGTAGAAGCACCCTTCCACGCGGGTGACGAGACTGCTTCCCAGGGCGTGGGCGCCGTAAGACCCGGCCTTGTCCAGGGGTTCGCCCGTATCCACGTACGCCCTGATCTCCTCGCCGGTGCATTCCCGCATGAAGACGGTCGTCCATTCGTGTCCCGTCACCGAGCGATCCGTGTCGGGATCCAGCAGAGCGAATCCCGTGAGGACCCTGTGGGAATGGCCCGTCAGTCTGCGCAGCATGTTGTACGCGTCCTCGGCGTCGTCCGGTTTGCCGAGTATCCGACCTTCGAACAGGACCACCGTGTCGGCCCCGAGCACAAGACGGCCACTGACATCGAATCTTCCTGCTGCGTTTCGCGCCTTGGCCAGCGCGAGCCGTTCCGCCGTACCTGGCGGATCTTCGTCAAATGAATACAGGGACTCATCGACATCCGGCGCCGCGACCTCGAAGGACAACCCGATCTGCCTGAGCAGGTCGGACCTTCGAGGCGATGATGAGGCCAGGACGATTTTCTTCATCGACGCGACTCTACGGTAAGGGTCACAGGGCCGTCATTGACCAGCGCCACTTCCATGAAGGCTCCGAACCGGCCGGTGGCGACCCGTATACCAAATCCCCCGAGACGTTCAACCGCCAGTTCGTACAGAGGTTCGGCGTGTTCAGGTGGCGCGGCGGTCTCGAAACTGGGCCTGCGGCCCTTGCGGGTATCGCCGAAAAGGGTGAACTGGGAAATCGCCAGCACATCGCCCGCCACGTCGAGCAGGGAGCGATTCATCTTTCCGTTCTCGTCACCGAAAATCCGGAGTTGCACGCACTTGTCGACGACATATTCCACGTCCCGCGGGGTATCGTCTTTCGCAATGCCGAGGAGCAGGACGAGCCCAGGACCGATTTCTCCGGTAACCGTTCCGTCGATCTTGACAGAAGCGCTTGAGACGCGTTGCAATACGACCCGCATAGGTTCAACTCCGGATACAACTAATAAAGAACACGCGATTTGGTGAAAGCATGGTAGTCGTCAGATTACACATTGTCAAATCTGCCAATGACCTGGTATTCTATAAAGCCACGCGCTTCCAGCGTCCTCTCCGGAACAGGAACCAGGCGATCACCAGGCGAACGCCCCAGTCGATCGCGGTCCCGTACCATATTCCGTATAACCCCCATCCCAATCCGATGACCAGCAGGTACATCATGCCGATCCGCAGGAAAATCGCACCGAAGATACTGATGAGCATGGGACTCAGGGTGTCTCCGGCGCCTCGCATGGCGCCGGTGTAAATCATGAGGATCGCCGAGGTGGGCAGTTCGAGAGCGGCGATCCGGACACAGACAACGGCCAGACTGTATACCTCCGGCGCTGGGCTGTAGATGCCGACGAGGGGACCGGGCACCGCGACGAAGATGACACCCAGCAGGCTCATGGCGATCAGTCCTATGCGGGCAGCCTTCTTTACACAGAGTTCCGCGATTTCAGGACGCTCAGCCCCGAGACTCTGCCCGACAATGGTGGCCACCGCCATCGACAGCCCGAACACGGGCATGAAGGAAACCATCTCCACCCTTATGGTCATGAAATGGGCGGTCATCGCGGTCGTACCGAGACCGGTCACGATCCACATGAATGAAAAATAAGCGCTCTGCATGACCATCTGTTCCCCGACATTAGGCAGGGCGATTCGTACGATGGTCCGCATGTAGTACGGTTTGATTCCGCGCAGGTCACTGCCGTGCAGCCTGAATTTGGCGTGGCGCCGGAACAACTTGTAGACGAGCATGGAAGCGCCCAGGACATAAGCCGAACCGGTGGCCAGCGCCGCTCCGGTGATACCCAGTTCCGGAAACGGACCGATGCCGAAGATCAGCACCCAGTCGGCGAAAATGTTGAACACGTTCATGATGCCCGTGATCCACATGGGTGTTTTCGTGTCGCCCGCCGCACGCAGTACGCCGCTACTGGTATAGATGAACAGCCGCATGACGCTGAATGCGAATACGATCGGCATGTACTCCTGGGCCAGGGCGACCACATCCGGCTCCGTTCCCAGCAGAACCATAAGGTCTTCACCGAACATCAGACCTACCGAGGCAACGATCAGGCCGATGGACGTACCGAGTATGATGCCCTGTCCCGCGGCCTCACTGGCTGATTTCCGGTCGCCGCGACCCAGGTTCCTCGCCACGATGGCACCCGTGGCCACGCCGATACCGTAGAAGACGAACACCGTCGTAAAGAGGATCATGGAACTCTGGCCGACGGCGGCGAAGGCCAGCGTGCCCAGCGATCCGATGAAAATACTGTCCACGACATAGACGGAGGTATGCATCAGGTTTTCGAGTATGGCCGGCCAGGCGAGGGTCAGTATGGTGCGGTTGAGGCGTTGTCTGGAGAGGTCGAGCACGGGGCGCTCACTTGTGCATGAAGAAGGCGGAGGTTGATCGTTGTAAAACCCGGTAAATCCGTTATTTACCGAAATTTTCTCATGTTACTCGTTAAAGACGGGACGTGTCAAGTTCATATGTTGTGTGTGGTATTGGGCACGCGTGTTGTATTAGTCTTTGACTTACAATAAACAGGGTGCCATATATACCGTTGGCTGTCGCAAAGAAGTTACTTCGTTGCTGTCCCAGAGGTAAACGGCGAAGAACGTCAGTAAAGACCCAACTCTCAAATCGAATTCAGTATATGGAATACGAAATTAGCAACCCGGACCTTGCTGAGTCCGGAGCCGTTCGCATTGAATGGGACGCCCGGCAGATGCCGGTATTGAATTCGATCAGGGAAAGGATCTCCCGCGAACAACCGTTCAAGGGGTTGCGGGTCGGCGTGTGCCTGCACATTTCGACCAAGACGGCGAACCTCGTAACGACGATCAAGGCGGGCGGAGCGGAACCGTTCGTATGCGCTTCCAATCCCCTCAGCACGCAGGACGACGTAGCAGCCAGCCTGGTCATACATCACGGTATTCACGTGTACGCCATAAGGGGCGAAGATCCCGATACGCTCAGGCGCCATATGCACACCGTCCTGTACGCGAAACCGGACGTGTTGCTCGACGACGGGGCGGACCTCGTAACGACGGCGCATCTCCACCATCGACGTCATCTGGAGTGTATCATCGGTGGTACGGAAGAGACCACCACCGGCATAAACCGCCTGCGGAGCATGGTTCGCAATGGAGATCTGACTTTCCCGGTGATCGCGGTCAACGAATCGAAAACCAAGTACCTGTTCGACAATCGGTACGGGACAGGACAGAGCGCCCTAGACGGTGTCATACGGGCGACGAACCTTCTGATTGCGGGAAAGACCGTGGTGGTTTGCGGATACGGCTGGTGCGGCCGCGGCGTGGCGTCCCGGGCTCGTGGTTTGGGCGCGAATGTCGTCGTTACGGAAGCGGATCCCGTACCGGCACTGGAAGCGGCGATGGAGGGATATCGCGTCTTGCCGATGGAAGAAGCAGCCATGTTGGGAGACCTGTTCATCACCGTTACCGGCAATCGCGGTGTAGTGAATCGTGACCACTTGGCCGTCATGAACGACGGAGCGGTGCTGGCCAACGCCGGACACTTCGACGTGGAAATCGACCTGGAAGCGCTTGACGAGTTGGCGGTCGCGCGACGACCCATGCGACCACACGTGGAAGAGTACACGCTTCCGGATAAACGGAAACTATACGTCCTGGGAGAAGGACGACTGGTCAATCTCGTTGCGGGCGAGGGGCATCCGGCGGCCGTGATGGACCTTTCCTTCGCCAACCAGGCACTAGCCGCTGAGTTTCTTGTCAAAAGACAGGACGAGTTGACGCCTGGCATCCATACGCTACCCGAGGAGTTTGACCGGCACATCGCGGGCCTGAAGCTCGAAAGCATGGGCTTGTCGTGCGACGCGATGACTTCGGACCAGAAGGAATACCTGGAATCCTGGGAGTAATACATGAAAGTCCCTGGCGGCGCCGAACGATTCCAAAAACGTTGCATTGGCCAAGTAAAGAAACCGAAACTTACATTCAACTTCACCTTTCGCTTGACTTTAAGATACTCAACTTTTTCATAAATTGATCTTGTCAATCTTACAATAATCGAAAACACCCGATACACAGACGTGATCACATCCTTCCACAGGGAGATGCATATAATGAGATCCTCTATATTTGAATCTGATAGGTTGCTCGTATCGATTCTAGTTTTAGGGGGTATGTTTGGACTCGCCGGGCTTCTTTCGTTTGCAAGGCCTGCCTTTGCCGTAAGTTACATCTCTGGAATAACCGGTGAAAAGGTGATCATGGTCGGCGGATTTCGGCAGGACCTTTCCAGCTCAGACCCTTCTCCACCCACGATCGATCCATCCACCATCCCCGCCCCGGAGGTCACTGCTGCCGAGGTGGTGGACCGGGAAACCCTTGTGAAGTTCGTGGAGGGGTCCATCGTCAGCTACGAGACAGCCTTCGAGTTGTACGGGTTCGACACCCTGGCGGCGAATCTGGATATCTTCAGGGAAGAAGGCGGGCCCTGGAGGCACGAACACGCCTACCTTTTCGCCTTGACCCCCGAGGGAAATTGGTTCTTCCACGGCGCCGACGCCAGCAAGGAGAACACGGATGCTTGGGATGATAAAGACGTGAACGGGGTCTATTTCGTCCAGGATCTCATCGCCGAGGCGAAGGCCGGTGGGGGATTCGTTCAATACCACTGCGACGATCCGGATTTGCCGGGAGACGAAGATACCGGTTCGCCGAAGTTGGGTTACGTGGAATCACTATCCGGTATTTCCCCCGGCGGTACTAGCGTGGATCTCGTCATCGGTGCCGGGTTGTACTTCGACCTGGATGATCATGTCGGGACGATCGAGTTGTCGGCGGAACCCGGTACGCTGACCGAGGGCAGTACGCGGACCGTGACCGTGACGGCCACGCTGACCCGCAGCGAGGGTGCGTTGCCGGTATCAGTTCGCCTGCCCCTGGAGCTTTCGGGCACGGCCGTAGAGAACACCGACTACACTGTAAGTGGTGATCTGGTCATCACTATACCTGCCGAACAGACGGTCGGAACCACGGAACTGACCTTCACGGTGGCGGAAGAGACGGTGGACGAACCGGGGGGCGAGACCATCATTGTCACGGCCAGCCACGACCAGCAGGATCTGGCTTCCGCCACGATTATAGTGAACGACGTCTCTACTCCCGTGCTGCCCGCCGGCGATGTAACCGCGGCCGAGGTGATGGACAGGGAAAGCTTAAAGGCCTTCGTGCAGGGCGCGGTGACGGCCTATACCAGTGCGGTGGACATGTACGGTTACGACCGGCATTCGGAAATCGTGGAGTCCTTCCGGGTTGAAGACGGGACCTGGAAGCAGGGGGACATCTACCTATACATTACCGAGACGGACGGTGACATCTTATTCCACGCCGCCAATCCTTCGCTCGAAGGCGCGAACCTGATCCATCTGACCGACCTCAACGGAGTCATGTACGTGAGGGAACTCATTGCGGCCGCCCGGGGTGGGGGCGGTTATGTTGAGTACTACTTCGACGATCCGACGGTCGTCGGAGATGAAGAACTCGGTTCCCCCAAGGTGGGTTATGCCGAACCGGCGACAGTGAACGGACAGGAACTGGTCATTGGTTCCGGTTTCTACCCGGATCTGACCAATTACGTCATGGAGATCACCCTGTCCGCGGAACCTTCCACCATATCCGAAGACGGCGGGGCCCAGACGGTGACACTGACGGCCACGCAGTCCAGCGCGCCTATACCGATATCGTCGGTGATACAGCTTTCGCTGTCGGGTACGGCCACAGAGGACGATTACAGCGTAAACGGGGTACTGCGGATCAAGATCCCCGCCGATGCCACAACGGGCTCGACGGACCTGACCTTCTCGGTCACAGACGACACGGTCTACGAATCCGATAACGAGACGATCGTCGTCACCGCCAGCCACCGTGAAACGGACCTCGGTTCTGCCACGATTACGGTGACCGATTCGTACGATGCCCCGGCGACAGTCGGCAGCCCACCGTCGGTCACGCTGGATGCAGGCGACTCCGAGTCGCTGAACGCGGGTTCGCTATTCAGCGGCACCAGCCTGAGTTACTCCGCGTCCTCCTCGGATAACGGTGTGGTCACGGCCGTCATGTCGGCGGCCACGCTGACCGTCACAGGCGCGAGCAAGGGCACGGCACCGTTACGGTTACGGCCAGCAACGCGGTGGAAACCGCCAGCGTGGCCGTCGGAGTGACCGTCACTGCCGTTGCTGCGGAGAGAATGGCCTACCAGAACATCCTGGCCGCCATGGGCCGGAGCATGTTGTCCAGCGTCTCCACCACCATCGCCGGACGCTTCTCCGCCGGCGATGGCGGACGTGGTGTCGCCGTGGGAGGCCGCAGGATCGACGGGCTTGCATCCGGCATATCGGCGCTGGCTGGACTGACGGGTCACCGGCGTCAGGCGAGATCGAAACACCTTGCATTGCTAGAGGATACCGAACACGGGCGTACCGTGAACAGCGGCTACCTGATGCAGAGCAGTTCGTTCTCCTACGTGCTTGAGGACCATATGGCGGACGGCGGACGGCGGTGGACCGTCTGGGGCACCGGCGACTGGCAGAACTTCCAGGGTGAACCCGAGACCGACTCCAGTTACGACGGCAACCTGAAGACGGCGTACGTGGGCGTGGACGTGGCGACGGGGCAGAGTTGGATGGCAGGTTTGGTCCTGTCCCGCAACTTAGGCCAGTCGGACTATGACGTGACCGTGGCCAGCGGCGGTCTGGAAACAAGTCTCACCAGTGTGCTCCCCTACGTACGCTGGACCAGCGCGGGTTGCTGCACGGAAGTGTGGTCGATCCTGGGACTCGGGACGGGCGAGGTAGAGTCGGAGGAACACGCGACCGAACTTTCCATGCGCATGGGCATGGTAGGCATGCGCGCGCGGGTGGCGACTTCGCAGGGTCTGGGTTTCGACGTGGTCGGAGACGCCGGTCTGTTGCGTCTTTCGACCTCCGATAGTGAATCCGCTTCCCTTGGCGACCTGACCGCCGATGTACGGCGATTGCGGATCGGCCTGGAGGGTTCGCGGTCATCCAAACTCGGCGGCGGGACAACAGTGACGCCCTACGCGCAGGTGGCGGGGCGATATGACGGTGGCGACGGACAGACGGGTCAGGGCTTGGAGGTTTCGGGAGGCCTGCGCTTTTCCGGCAGCCGGATCGGCATCAACGCACAGGGCCGGTACCTGGCGGTTCACTCAGCCGAGGGATATAAGGAAAACGGCATCTCTCTTGTAGCCTACCTGAGACCTGGTGGCGGTGGCCAGGGTCTTTCGATGTCCGTTGCACCACGAATCGGCGCCGCTACCGGAGATTCCGGCATGATGTGGCGCGAGCGACCACTGTCCGGCACATCCATCAACGGCGGCCGCGACGCCCGTGCGCTCAAGGCCGAGGTGGGATACGGTCTCGCCTATCCATCAATGGGACTGCTGATGACGCCATTCGGTGAAATGTACCTCGCCGGGGATGACCGACGCCAGATGCGACTCGGCGCACGATTCGGCGGGGTGGAAAACAACTCGCGCAAAGTTTCCCTGGAGCTTTCCGGCATGCGGGTCGACCGGCGCGGTGGCGAGTCCGACCACCGTCTTGGCCTGATAGGCCGCATGAGCTTCTGACAGCGTACGATACTTTGGGACCGGCACCGACACCAGGTGCCGGTCTCACGCTCGAACCGATATGGTCTACTGATCCACGTCATTCCCTAGTTGATGGAAAGTCTGGCGACCTACTGAACCGCTCGAAAAAGGGAACAGGATAATGGAACTCACAAACGACGAAGTTACCCATTTCAGGTCCCACGGCTACGTGGCCAAGCCGGGGTTCTTCTCTGATCGCGAGACCCGGGCGCTGCAGGCCGAGATAGAACGGCTCATGGAAGAAGGCGCCCTGCGCAACGTTGCCACGGAAGGCGACGGGGAGACTTCCTCGTCGACGATGCGCAATCTTCAGTTGTGCCCGATGTACATGCATAGCGACCTGTTCCGCGCCCTGCCCTTCCAGTCCGATGTGGTCGCGGCCATTTCCCAACTGATCAGCGTTTCATACATTCTCCACCTGGACCAGGTGTTTCTCAAACCTGGTGGCGACGGTATGGGCACCAACTGGCATCAGGACAACGCCTATTTCAAGATCAGTGATCCACTGAAGGGAACGGCAGTCTGGATCGCCGTTCACGACGCGACCGTCGACAACGGCACCATGCAGGTGATCCCCGAAAGCTACAAAACGGCCTACGAGCACAGCCGGGATCCGTACAGCGATCACCATATCCGGTGCTATCCCCCGGAGGAAAAGGCGGATACCATCGAACTGAAGGCGGGCGGAGCGCTGTTCTTCTGCTATGGCACCGCCCACTGCACCGGCCACAACAGGACGGATAAGGCCCGCGCAGGCATCGCCTTCCATTTTCTACACGCTGACTACGCGCCGAAACAACTGATTGCGGATGGCCGCGATTACCGGCCTTACGTCACCGGACCCCGCGCGACGGGCGGGGTGGCGGAATACGGCGTTCGCGTAGAAGGCACGTGGGAATCCGAGGTGGATAAAGCGCTGAACCGCGATTTCTCCGTAGCTTGAATAACCCTTATTCTTGACATGATGTGCGGAATTGGACTGGTGGCTTTCGAATCCGCTCACGACACTACCATCCACTGCTGACCTTTAAATAAAACCCACCCTCGTTCTGGCGGAGATATGATCATGAGACTAACCGTTTCCCTGCACCTGTTACTGGTCGCCTGCTTCTGCGCGACAACCATGCCCGCCGTGTCGCAGCAACCGATCCCTTCGGCTTTCACTGCCGCAAGGTCGGGCGGCAACTACATGCACAATTTCTACCTGCCGCCACCGTCTACGACCACGCCCCGCAGACCCGCCTGGTCTCCTGACGGCGAAGAGCTGGCCTTTTCTCTTCACGGCTCTGTCTGGCGGATGCGCCTGGGAGAAAACACGGCCTACGAACTCACGGACAACCCCACGTACGACTCCTCGCCTGCCTGGTCGCCCGACGGCAACTGGATCGCCTATACTGCCGAGACCGACAACCGGACGATCGATATATTGATCCTGGACCTGGAGACGGGAGAATCCACGCCACTAAGGACCGGAGACCACCTGTATCTCGACCCGTCGTGGTCGCCGGATGGCTCCAGGCTGGCTTACGTGTCTACAGAACCCAGCGGTTATTTCAACATCTTCGTACAGGACATACAAGACGGCCGCGCCGCCGGCAGTCCCATACAGTTGACCCGGGACAACGATTACGGAAAGAGCCGGCTCTATTTCGGAGCATACGACCTGCACATCGAACCGCACTGGTCACCCGATGGATCGGAGCTGATGTTCGTCAGCAACCGGGGCATATCGCTCGGGTCCGGTGCGATATGGCGCATGCCGGCCGTACCGAACGGGATCGATGAAGCCTGGATCGTACACGAAGAACAGACCCTGTACCGAACGCGCCCGCACTGGTCGCCCGACGGGTCTCGCTTCGTCTACGCCTCCCACCGCGGCGGACAGTACACGAAACTCTATCTTCTCCCCGCGGACGGAGGCCACCCGTACAAAATCACCTTCGGTGACTGGGACGATTTCTATCCCCGCTGGTCGCCGGACGGTTCTAAAATTGCGTACATAACTAACCAGTACGGCTTGCCCGGTCTGCGCGTAACGGAAACGGTGGGTGGGAAGAATACCGATGTCCAAAACGTGGAAAAACGCTGGCGCGGTCCCCGCGGACGGGTGGCCGTAACCATCGTCGACGGGGATACGGGCAAACCGACCGCGGCGCGGGTCTACACCCTTGCCTCAAACGGAAAGTCCTATGCGCCTGAAGGCGCCTACCACCGTGTCGGTCGTCTCCGCGAGCACTTCTTTCATTCGACCGGCTCGTTTACCATGGATGTTCCGGTCGGTACTTTTACCGTTGAAGCCATGAAGGGATTCGAATACCATCCTGTCAGCAAGACGGCAGCGATCGAGGAAGGAACGACCACCGCCGTGGCCCTTACGCTGACGCGCATGGAGGACATGGCGGCAAAGGGATGGTACAGCGGCAGCACCCACGTGCATATGAACTACGCGGGGGACCTGCACAACACGCTGGAGAACCTGATGCACATGTCGGACGCGGAAGACCAGGCAGTGGTGAACGAACTTGTGGCCAACAAGGACAACCGCGTGCTCGACCATCAGTTCTATACCGGAAAGCTGGACCCGCTATCTACCCCGGAGCGTATACTGCACGTGGGCGAGGAATACCGTCCTGCGTTTCACGGCCACGTCTACTTTATCGATCTGAAAGAGCACCTGCTGTCGCCTTTCGCATCCGGATACGAGGGAACGGCGATATACAGTCTCTACCCGTCGAACACGGACATGCTCCGGCTGGCTGGGAGACAAGGCGCATTCAGGGGGTACGTCCATCCCTTTGGCGGAGAGGCAGATCCGCTGGGAGGAGAGAATCCGACCCTGGGGGGCGCCAAGGCCTTTCCAGTGGACGCCGCGCTTGGAACCGTCGAGGCCCTGGAGATATCTGGGGCGGGCCATGCGGTGATCAACGTGTGGCATCACCTGCTAAACAATGACTTCAATATCATTCTGACCGGCGGAGAAGATTCGATCAGCAGCATGTACCGGACCGCCATCGTGGGTCAGGTACGTTCTTACGTCCACCTGGGCGATGAACCCCTGACTTGGGAAGCCTGGCTTTCCGGTCTCAGAGCCGGGAGGACCTTTGCCACCAACGGCCCACTCCTTGACTTCACGATCAATGGGGAGGGACCGGGCGAAGCCATCCGATTTTCTGCTGAAGGCGGTACCCTCACGCTGAAAGGAGAGGTGCGGAGCATCGTCCCCCTGGACAGGGTGATGGTCTATTGGAACGGCCAGGTCGTGAAGGAAATACCCCTGTCCGATGATGGGAAGACAGCGGTGCTGGATGAACAACTGGCTGCCGGAGAAAGTGGATGGTATACCCTGCAGGCGGAGAGTTCCACACCCACCCATCCCATTGACGACCGCTATCCATTGGCGACGACACAGCCCATCCGTGTGTACGTAGGGGACGACCCGATCCGGAACCAGGCATCGGCCGCCTATTTCGTCCGCTGGATCGACCGGCTGATCGAAATGGCCGACGAACATCCGGGATGGCGTTCCCAGGAGGAGAGGGACCACGTGCTCGGTCAGTTCCGCGATGCCCGGGCGGTCTATGAAAACCTCGCGCAGTAGTCTTCGAAGCATCTCAATTTTAACGCGCGATCGGGCAAACCGGTGCCTCACCGCTTACCACCGGGCGACTCACCGCTTACCACCGGGCTCATCCGGATTCCCCGAGGCTGTTCAATACGGCGTTCCAGGCAAGTTCCGAGGCGATCAGCCCGAAATCGGTCGTGCTCTTCAAGTGCTTGTTCTCCACCTCACTGGTCGTCGCGGTAAAAAGCACGTCCCCGTCCCGCATCGTGTGAAAGGGCTGGATCGCACGCGCCATGGACGCGTGAACCTGCTTTCCGATCTGGTTCAGATCGCCCTGCGCCCATTTCTGGTTGGTCACCACGAGCGTCAGCGTGGTGTGCCTGCCCTGCTGATCGGTCACTGATTTCGCTCCCCTGGCAAGGCGCGCTTCCAGCCTGTCAAGGGGATGGTGATGACCTCCTGTTCTTGCCCTTCCGTCGCGGTCGACGACTACCCCCAGTGCGTTCACTACGGAGAATACGGCGATCTTCGTATCTCCAATCTCCCTGTATGCCCCGCCCTGGCCTACGCCGGCCCAGCGTCCCGCGCCGCGCCTGCCGTAGAAGAAACGACCCGTGGAAGCCGTTCTCGCGGCAGCTTCGCCCAGCGCCTTGTCCGGGTAGACGAAATTACGACGGTTGTTCCAGTCGAAAATGATCGCGCCGGCAACCAGGGGCAACGGCGGGGGACTGCTCGGTGCCTCATTTGCAGTCAGGACGGCCCGCACTCCGGATACGGCCTCCAGTCCGTGCAGCGAACCTCCGGCGAAACAAATGGCATGGTGGAACTGATACTCGGATTCGACCACGCCGGGCATGCCGCCTCGTATGTCGACAGCGGTGACGGCGCCTTGATCAAACAGAAAAACCGTACATCCCGTGGGACCATCTGGATACTCGGCGAAACCTATTTTCAGGCGCGGTAAATCGAATTCGAGAAAGGGGGTAGTGAAATCGGTAACCGGAACGGATGCATCGCTGCCGGGCACAGGTGACCTCCTTTGCGCCCAACCTGCAAGGGCGTACTTGATTTCGGGTTGCCGCGGGAACCAGACGACTCTCCAGGCAACTCGATCCCAATACACAATAGCCCGTGAAACTGTTTGAACCAGTCCACGGGCTATACTGTTACGTTCTGCGCTATGGTGGTGCCTCTAACCGGACACCTTGGTTACGTTTGCCGCCTGTAGTCCCTTCGGTCCTTCCGTAATATCAAAGGTAACTTCATCGCCTTCGTTCAGCGTCTTGAACCCCTGTGCGACGATCGCTGAATAGTGAACGAACACGTCGTCCCCGTCGTCGCGCGTGATGAAACCGAATCCCTTACGTTCGTTAAACCACTTTACCGTGCCACGTTCCATGCCGACACTCCTACCTTCTAGGAAGAAATGGTTTCCCTGACAACCGCTTCAAACGTGTTCGAATACAAGACGATTACAACGACAGCATGGGCAGATCGTTGAGGTATCGTATAGATTGTCGGGGAGAAGTTTAAGAGATATGCGCCTTCGTGGTAAATATACGGAAAAGCGGCCTTTTGTCAAGCTAATTCTTGATCCGACAGACAAAAACAGGTTGCCTGTTGTCTGCTTCTAATACATATATACTGATAACTACTTTCCCCCCTCGCATCTAAGCTACTTCGACCGGATGCTGTCAATCGGTCTGGCACCTTCACACACGCCCAGGTGGCAGACTGCCGAACCGGAGGTGTTCCCATGCATTCCCATGCACCAGACCTCAATTTCGATCCACGATTTGAAGACCCCACGGAACTGGCGGCGCTCAACCGCCGTGGATTCCTGGGCCGCGTCCTCGGTGGTGCGCTGGCCGGTAGCGCTTTGCTTTCTTTGGGAGCAAAGTCCGCTTTCGCTGCGGAGGACATGAATGATATGGGCGTGGCAGCTGCGCCCGATGACGAACGGTTCTGGGAACTGGTGACGAAGCAGTTCCTGATCCGCAAGGATCTCGCCTATATGAACACCGGTACGCGCGGACCGTCTCCTCGCAGCGTCCATATGGCCCAGATCGATGCGCTGAACCGCATCAATACCGATTACGTCGGCTTCAGAAGAGATTTCTACACCATGGAATACAGCGCCGAATTCATGGCCAAGTTCGCCAGCTTCGTGGGATGTAAACCGAATGAACTGGCCCTGGCGAACAACACGACGGACGGGATGATCACGGGTACTTTCGGGCCGGTTCTTGAACCCGGCGACGAGATCCTCTACACCAATCACGATCACGGTGGCGGCACCAATCCCGTTCTGAACCGGGCGAAGAGAGACAAGCTGAATGTAGGTGTCATCGACATTTCTGATCCGAAACTGCATCCACCCGATTCCCCAGACGATCTACTTAAGCAATTCGAAGCAGCCATCACCCCAAGAACCAAGCTGCTGAGCTTCTGCCACGCGAATTACACGGATGGTCTGTTCATGCCGGTTAAGGAAATTTGCGAGATGGCGCGGTCCAAGGGGGTCATCACGCTGGTCGACGGCGCCCAGCCGCCGGGCATGGTCAAACTGGATATGCACGACCTGGGATGCGACATGTACGCCGGTCCATCCCACAAGTGGATGATGGCCTCCATGCAGTCCGGATTTTTCTATGTTCGCGAGGACATGCAGGAACGTATCGAGCCCGTCATTTCCTCCACCCCGTATGGGGGGAAGAACATGTACGGCGAAGACCTCTCCACCAACGAACGGTGGCTGGAACGGATGGCTTCGGCCAGGAAATACACGAGCCGGGGGTCCAGCAGCTATCCGAAGTGGGTATCCGTCAACGCCGCGCTCGATTTTCACAACCAACTGACGCGTGAAGGCATCGAGGCCCGTATCCGTTACCTGGCCGGGAAACTACGTATGGGACTTCACAATATAAACGGCGTGGAGGTATTCGCTTCAGAGGATCCGAGACTCCATGCTGGACTGGTCCCCTTCAGGATCACAGGCGTGCCCACCCGCGACCTGAACACGAAACTGTGGGACGATTACAATATCTACATCCGGAACGTAACGCACAGGAAGGTCGACTGGGACTCCAACCGCGCCTCGATGCACATCATGGTCACGGCGGCCGAAGTAGACAAGCTGCTCGGTGCTGTTGGAGAGATTTCTAAATCAGTGAACGGGTAACGTCAAGTCGGCTCGTCGGTATCCGGCTTGGTGGACTTATTGCCGGCGAGCCGCGACCAAAGTCGCTTCATGATCCAGTCCAGCAGGCGGGGGGACAGCCGCTGGAAGAAGACGAAGAACTTGCCGTAGAAGGAAATCACGACTTCCCGGCTGCCCTTTCGGGTAGCGCGGACGATTGCCGCCGCAACGGAATCCGCTGTGATCGAGGGTGCCTTCATCCGCTGTCCCTTCTGTCTCATCAGGGGCGTGTCGTGGAACGTCGTGTCGACCCGGGGCGGACTTACGACGGTAACGGTGACACCGTGTTCGGCCACCTCCATGCGCAGGCTGTCCGAGAATGCCTGCACGGCGAACTTGCTGGCGCAGTAAGCCGAGATGTCGGGCAGCGCCCGCTTGCCGGCGACGGATGAAACGTTGATAATACTGCCTCGGTTCTGCTTGATCATGTAAGGCAACACCGCCTGCGTACACCAGATCAGGCCGAAGAGGTTCACCTCGAAGACCCGTTTCAATTCTGCGGGATCCATATTCACCACCGGGCTGAGCAGGCCTATTCCCGCATTGTTCACCAAGACGTCGATTCGCCCTTGGGTTTCCGCGACTTCTTTCATCTTTTCGAACACGTCGGATCGGTCCGTAACGTCCACGGCCATGGGGAACGCGCGTCCTCCCGCTTTCTCGATATCCGCGGCGATTCGCACCAGCCGTCCCTCCGAACGGGCCGCGAGAACCACCGCGGCGCCCTCGCGGGCATAGGCCTCGGCCGTGGCCTGCCCAATGCCGGTCGATGCGCCGGTAATCACGACTACGTTGCCGCTCATTGAAGCCATGAGCGCTAAACCCTCCCTGGCCGATCCTGGCCTAACGAAACCATGCGCCCCGTTTCGCTGGACTCGTAAGCGGCCTCTATGATACGAAGTACGCGCATAGCGTTTTCCCCGTCATCGCCCGGGGGATCCCCCCGCAACGCCGACTCGATGAACCGTCCGACGAAATCCTGTCCGTACTGACCACCGTATGCGTCGGTTTCCGCGACGAAATACTTCAATTCACGCCGGGGCGTCGAGTTCCAGGTCTGCGATGTACTTTCGATGACCACGGGGCGATCTTCCTCGGTGGGATACCAGGTGATATGCCCCTCGAGTCCGCGAAAACTCAGGTAGGTGTCGTAGCTTCCCGATAGGTACCCGGCCTGGCTGATGGGAAGAAGGTATCCCGCGTGCAGCGTGGCGATTGCGCCGCTTTCCAATCGCATGATTACCCCTGCCGTATCTTCGACGTCGATAGCCTGTTCATTCAAGGTATCGACCATGGCGGAAACGGCTGCTACTTCGTCCCGCGTGATGTACCGGATCGCGTCAATCCAGTGGCAGGCCAGCCAACTCAGGATCCCGCCGCCGGCGACATCCTTCTTGAAAAGCCAGTGCGACGGATTGCGGAAACGTACCTGGGACGTGACCATTCGGCCTTCCACCGACAGCAGTTTCCCAATAACCCCCCCTTCGATCATCGCGCGAAGGTCATTGACGATGGGATTAGATCGCCAGGTATAGTAAACGCCCAGGTGGACGCCTGCACCGCGAACCGCGTCGAGTAAGGGTTCCATGTCCCGGCTTCTCGCCGCGACCGGTTTCTCGGTGAGGACGTGCTTACCCGCCTTCGCCGCCCGGATCACCCAGTCGGGATTCCGGTCGTTTGTCGCCAGCGATACGACGACGGGAACGTCCTCCCTTTCCATGATCCGGTCGAATGAAGCGCGCTTAGTCTCCAGCTTTGGATAGGCCTCGCTGCTCAACCCTTTCACCGCGCTGTCGTCCTCGTCCCAGGGGACTATGGCGGATACCTCTTCGAGTAACTCGAGCGTGCGCAAATGGGGAACGGAATGGGGATGGGTGACACCCAGGAATCCGACCTTTACCTTCACGTCATCCATCCTTCCACGAAGCATCGCACAGTTGCGCCCAACGAGGACTCGGAATATTGCCGCCGCACCAGGCTAACCAGCCTCTTCGAGATCCTGTCCGGCGTCGTATAGAAACTCGTAGGTGTATATACCGGTATTGTGACCGTCTTTCCAGGTAAACTGGAGGGCGTAGCGCCCGACGGTACTCATGTCGGTCACCTCGACGCTCGGGTCCAGGGATTCGTTGGCAAGCAGGGTCAACCCTCCGGCGGAGGACAGTTGATCGCGCAGATCGCGACAGGTGGCGCAGGGACAAGCCTTGCGAAGATCGGCCAGCAAGTACCTACTGGCACGGCCGTCGCTCCAGAAGACGGCCAGTTCGCCTTTCACAGGGTGGTCGAGAGCCAGGTGCACAGGCGCGGGCGCGACAGTGGACATGAGGACTCCGTCAATCCGGCAGTTCAGCGGGTTGGGAGGTTGCGATGTCTTCGGAGGTGACGGTGTCATCGGAAGCGCCGGGGACATCAGAATCATCGGAATCGGCAGTTTCGCTCAGCATTTCATGAGTGACCGGTGCCGGCGATGCAAACACCGCGTCGTCCAGGTGTTCGAATACCGCCACGTCTTCGTGGGAACGCTTCTGACCGTCCATCCTTTCGCGTTCCGCGGACAGCATGATATCGCCGTACTTCCGCCAGGCGTTCCACTTCCATTCACCCCGGCTTCGTTCATCCTGGCCTTCCCGTAATTGCAGAAGATAAACCCATTTGTCCATCATACGGGTATCCCTGTTGATATAGGCCCAGTACTCGTCGCCCGGGGTAAGTCCCACGTCGTCAAAACTGAGATGCAGTTTGTCGTAGACGGCGTCGTCGATGACTTCCTCGCCCTCGTAGGTCAGGTCAACACCCGGATCCTGTAGCTTGTAGGGCATCAGCAACCAGTACGTGTCGTTGATCCACGCGCCCCTGGCGCGTTCCAGGAACCGGTCCCGCGTTTCCATGTCGGTAACTTCCGTCCCGTCCGTGAAAACGCTTCCTTCCCCGGTGTTCAGGTTCATCAGGATAACGTGAGACTGTCCGCTTTCTCGATCGGTCCAGGACAAGCGGTGCCGTCCCGTTTCCTTGTCCCAGTAATGCGTCCGAAATCCGAAAAACGAGAATCTCAGGTACCGGGTGGCGTCCCAGTTCTCCCGTCCCCCCATGGCCTCCATCGCCTCTTCAGCGATGATCGTGGCCTTGTCCCGGTTGTTGTCTGCTGAACCCGTATCCTGTTCCGGGTTGCCGCATCCCTGGATTCCAGCGAGGAACAACGGAGCTAACAGCAGAAAACCGGAAAGGTGAAGCACAAACCGTCGTGATGTCAAACCAGGGATATCCATGCCTGTTTTTCCTCGGATGCGGTGATGGCGTCGGCGACCTGCTGCACACAGACACCCTCGTGGAAACTCGGATTGGCTTCTCCGCCGGACCGGATGGCTTCGACGAAGTGTCTCTGCGGAGACAGCGTGCCTTTCTGGGCGGGCAGCGGCAAGGTCTGCAGGTTGCTACGAAGCCCTTTGCCGCCCTTCAAGCTGGCCTGCATGGTATCTCGAACGAACTCGAACTGGAGGGCGCCGTTACTGCCGTGGATATCGATGTGTATGTGGTCCGTGCAAAGCGCGCAGCGGCTCACGTGGAATACGGCCTGTATCCCGTCTTGCATCTGGGATATGAAGGCGCAGGCGTCTTCGAGCTCGGATTCCCGCATGCCGGTGGAATCGGGCGCCGGACGTTCCGGAATGAGCGTATGCATCAACGAACAGACCCGCTCGAATTCTCCGACCCACCAGCGGGTCATGTCGATCAGGTGCACACCGAGATCTCCCATGGCGCCGAGTCCGGCCTCCATGCGCCGCTCGCGCCAGCTGTGCTCTTTCCTGGGACTTGCCCGGTAACCCATCATGTAACGGGCGTTGAGATGGTAGATCCTACCGATGTACCCCTCGTCGAGCAGGGATTTCATGCGAAAAGCCGGGCCATTGAACCGCCATCCGAAGTTTGTCATGTGCACCTTGCCGCTTCTACGGGCGTTTTCGAGCATGTCCCGGGCTTCCTCGGTGTTTAACCCCAGCGGCTTCTCGCACAGGACGTGTTTTCCGGCTTCCAGGGCCTCGATAACCATCTTCCTGTGCAGGTTCACGGGTGTGCAGATACTGACGGCGTCAATATCCTTGCGTTCAAGGACCGCCCGGTAGTCCGTCTGGGTCTCGGCAATTCCGAAATCCCGGGCTACGCGCTGCGCGGTTCCCGTGGTCCTGCTGCAAATCGTCTCGACCACCACGTCAGGACAGGCCTGGTAGCCACGGACGTGATATTGACCGAACCCCAGTCCGATAACGCCCACACGCAACAGGTCGGATGCCATGGATTCTTCCTTTGTGATTTACCCGTGCTCAGATGCGACGAAACGACATTGAATCCTAAGATCGGACCGGTTGTTTGTCAAGCATATTGGGGACTTGGCGCACCCGGCACCCCCTACTCAGCCGTCCGTTCGGCGACGACGACCAACTGGTTCGTATCCCAATCATAAGGCCTGAAATCGAGTCCGCCGTGGACCTCCCTGATCGTCATGCCCGCGGCGGCCAGGAGCAGGTCCAGTTCGGTTACTGTGTAGATCCGGATGGAAGACGTGTACTCTCGTTTTTCGGCTCCGTTGAGTACGGTCGTCCTGGTATGAACCCGGTTGGCGACAGGGTCGAAGTCGCGCTCTTCGAGTACGATACGCTTTTCCCGGCGATGGACTTCCTGGGCGGCGAATCTGCGGACAAGGTAGTCCCGGTTGACCAGTTGGCACACAAGGCGTCCGCCGGGGCGCAATGCCTCCGAGACGGACCTCAAAACCCTGAAGTTCTCGTCTTCCCCCTCGAAATACCCCATGGCGTTGAACAGGCTGATGACCGCGTCAAACCCCCCGGAAAAAGGCAGTTCCCGCATATCGCCCCTTACCCAGGTTCCCCCGGGGTCCTGTTCACGGGCACGTTTCAGCAGCGCGGGGGACAAATCGTATCCCACGACCCTGTAGCCACGCTTCCTCAGCGGCGTGCTGACGCGGCCGTATCCGCAACCGAGGTCCAGGATCTCGATCCCGTCCGAATGCCCGAACAGGCGTGCGAGACCGTCCACTTCGAGGTCTGTATCCTCGTGGTGGTCAAAATGGTAGTAGTCTTCGCCGAAGTAGTCGTTGTACCAGGCTTTTGCCATGATGATCGTCCATTCGCCTGTGCGCCGCCGGCGGCAATGCCAGTGCCTGGCGGTGTATGCGTGTTCGTAATCCAATGCCGGCCGCCCCCACGTTAACGCCGGCCATTACGTATTTCAAGGGTCTTTTCCACGATTGCCGTTCCGAAGTGAAAATACCTTGATTTCTAAACACCCGTATAGCACCTTTCGGTTGCTGTTCCAGCGCACGACATCCTATTCCGCCGACCTGCGAAATCCAGCTACATTCCTATGGCCAGACCGACCATACAGATCAAAGGGGCCCGCGTTCACAACCTGAAGAACGTCAGCCTGGATCTGCCTAAGGACGCGTTGATCTGCTTTACCGGGGTATCCGGTTCCGGCAAGTCCTCGCTGGCCTTCGACACCCTCTACGCGGAGGGTCAGCGCCGCTATGTCGAATCCCTTTCCGCCTACGCAAGACAATTTCTCGGACAGATGCAGAAACCCGATGTAGACCGGATCACGGGGCTGGCGCCCGCGATATCCATCGAACAGAAAGCCTCCGGACTGAACCCGAGGTCCACCGTAGGGACGATCACCGAGATCTACGACTTCCTGCGGGTGCTCTACGCCCGGGTTGGATCGCCCCATTGCACGAAATGCGGCGAATCGATCGGGGCGCAGACCCTTGAACAGATCGTTGCGCGAATCCTGGCGTTGCCTGGGGGAACGCGCTTGCACGTCCTGGCGCCGATTATTCAGGGGCGGCGCGGCGAATACCGGGACCTGTTCGAGGACCTGCGAAGGCAGGGCTATCTGCGGGCCCGGGTGAACGGCGAGGTCGTAAACCTCTCCGAAGATCCCGATCTCGACCGAAACATGCGGCACACGATCGAAGTGGTGACGGACCGGCTCATCATGCGGGACGACATACGCACCCGGCTGGTCGAAGCCGTAGAGGGCGCCCTGCATCTGAGCCAGGGTACCGTGATGATCCAGCTGGAGGAGAACGGCAGGACTTCCGACCTGCTCTTCAGTACACGCTACGCCTGCAACAAGTGCGATCTGAGTTACGAAGAGCCGACGCCGCAACTGTTCTCCTTCAACAGCCCCCAGGGCATGTGCCCGAACTGCCACGGGCTGGGCACCATGATGCGGGTCGAGCCGCGTCTCATCGTACCCGACCCGGCGAAATCCATCAACGAAGGAGCGATCGAGCCGCTCGGCCTGATCACCAATCTCTGGAAACGGCACTTTTTCGAGGGAATCGCCCATCATGCGGGATTCAGCCTGGACACGCCCTGGGAACAGTTGGCTGAAGAGGCACGCAGGGTGGTCCTCTATGGCCTGGGCTACAAGCGAATCCGGTTCACCTTCCGCAACGGCAGAGGCGGAGAATGGACACATAGGGATCGGTTCAACGGGGTCGTGACCGACCTGGAAAAACGGTACCATACGCTGAAGTCGCAGCGTCACAAGGCCGACCTCGAACGATACATGGCCATCGGAGAGTGTGACCACTGTCAAGGCGAACGCCTCAAGCCGGAAGCGCTTTCCGTCATCCTGGGCGAACTCTCCATCGCCGAGCTGTGCCGGAAGTCGATACTGGATATCCGTGGGTTCTTCCGAACGCTGACGCTGACGAACGCCGAGAGCCAGATCGGCGACGAGGCGCTCAAGGAAATCGTCGCCCGTCTCGACTTCCTTCTCAACGTGGGCCTCGACTACCTGGCACTGGACCGAACGGCCCCGACGCTTTCCGGCGGGGAGGCGCAGCGCATACGTCTCGCGAGTCAGATCGGCCGCGGCCTCGTCGGAGTGATGTACGTGCTCGACGAACCGAGCATCGGCCTGCATCCCCGGGACAACCGGCGGCTTTTGGATACCCTGGGCCAGTTGCGGGACCAGGGCAATACCGTCATCATCGTGGAACACGATGAAGAAACCATGTGGGCGTCCGATCACCTGGTCGATTTCGGTCCCGGCGCCGGTATAAACGGCGGTGAAATCGTCGCGGAAGGCGACCCCGGCGTCGTGGCCGCAAGCAAGGCTTCGTTAACCGGACAGTACCTGAGCGGGAAGAAAGCGATCCCTGTTCCTTCCTCGCGGCGCGGAGTTAACGACAAGTGGATCACGATCCTGGGCGCGCGGCAGAACAACCTTAAAAACCTGGAAGTCCGTATCCCCGCGGGACTGTTCACCTGCGTCACCGGCGTGTCCGGTTCCGGCAAGAGCTCGTTGATCAACGACATCCTGTACGCTGCGCTTGCCCGGACGCTGAACAAGGCCGGCACAGACCCTGGCGAGTACGACAGCCTCAAGGGCGTAGGGCACCTGGACAAGGTCATCAACATCGACCAGGCGCCCATCGGCCGCACACCGAGATCGAATCCGGCGACCTATACGAAGGTCTTCGACGCAATCCGCTCCCTCTTCGCCGAAATCCCCGAGGCCAGGGTGCGCGGCTACAAGCCGGGCCGGTTCAGTTTCAACGTGAAGGGCGGCCGGTGCGAAGCCTGCGGAGGTAATGGAGCCACGCGGGTGGAAATGGATTTCCTGGCGGAGATGTGGGTCACCTGTCCCATCTGCGAGGGCAAACGGTTCGACCGGGAAACCCTTGAGGTGAAGTACAAGGGACATTCCGTCGCAGACGTGCTCGACCTGGACGTGCAGGAGGCGCTGAAACTGTTCGAACACATTCCTTCCATCTCCCGGGTACTCGGTACCCTTTTCGACGTGGGCCTGGGATACATCAAGCTGGGTCAACCCGCGCCGACATTATCGGGCGGCGAGGCGCAGCGCATCAAGCTGGGACGGGAACTGTGCAAGCGTAGCACGGGGAAGACGTTATACGTGCTGGACGAACCCACGACCGGCTTGCATTTCGAAGACATCACCCATTTGCTCGCCGTACTGAACGCATTCGTGGACAAGGGCAACACCGTCGTCGTCATCGAGCACAATATCGACGTGATCAAGACGGCGGACTGGATCATCGACCTGGGTCCGGAAGGCGGAGAAGCAGGCGGACGTGTCATCGCGGAGGGGACACCGGAGACCGTGGCGGCCGTCGACGGGTCGTCTACGGGCCAGATACTGGGAAAGGCGTTGCTGCCGCAGACTCCCCAGGAGCATCCGAAACCGGTGCGACAGGCGGCGTCGGCTTCCGGGGACGGGCACATCCGGGAGATCACCGTACGTGGTGCCCGGGAACACAACCTGGACGATCTTTCTGTGACCATCCCCCGGGACCGGATGACCGTTTTCACCGGCGTATCCGGCTCCGGCAAAACATCCCTGGCCCTCGATACAATCTACGCGGAAGGGCAGAGACGGTACGTGGAATCCCTTTCCGCCTACGCGCGCCAGTTCCTCCAGCAGATGCAGAAACCGAAGGTGGACCATATCGTCGGCCTGTCCCCGGCCATATCCATCGAGCAGAAATCCCCGGGTCGGAACCCGCGTTCCACGGTGGGCACCATAACGGAAATATACGAATACCTGCGCGCACTTTTCGCCCTGGTCGGTATTCCTCACTGTCCGGCCTGCCGCGTACCCATCGGCGCGCAGACGCCGAGCCAGATCGTGGATCGGATCATGACCCTTACCGAGCAGACCCGTGTTACGCTGCATGCACCACTGGAACCCGAAGGCGCCGAGGGGTATGATGTCCTCCTGGACCGGGCCCGCCGCAACGGGTTCATCCGGGTTCGCATCGACGGTGTCCTGCAGCGGCTCGAAGAGGATATTCAGATCGACCGGCGGCGTCGCCATGAACTGTGCGTGGTCGTGGATCGGATCGTCATCCAGGGCGATGTGCAACAACGACTGGCCGATTCGGTGGAGACGGCCCTGGAACTCTCGGGAGGGCTGCTGATCGCCGAGGTGCAGGAACCGGATTCAGAAAGCGCACGCGATGTCCGTTTCAGCCGGTTCTATTCGTGCCCGGCATGTGGGGTCAGCTACGAAGAACTTTCACCCCAGAGCTTCTCGTTCAACCACCGGTCCGGCATGTGCCGCGAATGCGAGGGCCTCGGAACGCAACCCGGCATCGATCTCGATCTGCTTATTCCCCAGCGTTCGAATTCCATCCGCGAAAGCGCACTGTCGATATGGGGTGAGGGCGCGGGGGGCGATCATTCCATGCTCGACCTGCTGGAACAGGTGGCGGCCGCGCAGGGTTTTTCCCTGGAAACACCCGTTGACAAGCTGTCACCGGAACAACTCCAGGTGTTTCTTTACGGAAGCGAACTGTGGATCGAGGACCGCAGGGTACCCGGATTGTCCTTCCAGTTCCGGGGTATATTTCCGACGGTCGAACTGGTCGCCCGGTACGCGAATCGATTCCCCGAACTGGCGCGACTGCTGCACCCGACGCCTTGCTCGGCCTGCGAAGGCGGGCGACTCCGGCCAGAAAGCCTTTCCGTGCTCATTGACGGCGTGTCCATTGCCGGACTCTGTGCCATGTCCGTCGACCGCGCCATGTCTTTCATCGACAAGCTGTCTCTTTCTGACGCCCAGACTGCAGTCGTGGGCGAGGTGATGACGGAGATTCAGAACCGCATGCGCTTTCTCCTGGACGTGGGACTGGAATACCTGACCCTCGACCGCCGGGCGCCCACGTTGTCGGGCGGCGAGGCGCAACGGATCCGATTGGCCAGCCAGATCGGCTCGGGACTTACCGGTGTGCTCTACGTACTGGACGAACCCACGATCGGGCTTCATCCGCGGGACAACCTCAGACTGATCGAGGCTCTTGTAAACCTGCGTGATCTCGGCAATACCCTCATCATGGTCGAACACGACCGGGATACGCTTGAGCATGCCGACAACCTGGTCGATTTCGGTCCGGGAGCGGGCACTTTCGGGGGTCGAATCGTAGGCGAAGGCTCGCCGGCCGCGCTCAAGGAGATCCAGGCTTCACTGACCGGACGCTACCTCAGCAACCGGCTTCGTATCGAAGTGCCGCGAGAACGCCGCAAACCGGGCCGGAACAAGCTGCAGATCGTAGGGGCCCGCCAGAACAACCTGAAGAACATCGATGTGACCCTTCCCCTTGGTGTGTTCATATGCGTTACGGGCGTGTCCGGCTCGGGAAAGAGTTCCCTCGTCAACGATATACTCCATCCCGTGCTGGCCTCCACCCTCCACCGTTCGCAGGTAAATCCCGGACCCCACGACGAAATAAAGGGACTGCGTTTCGTGGACAAGGTCATCAACATCGACCAGACTCCGATCGGACATTCCCCCCGGTCGGACCCTTCCACGTATGTCGGGCTATTCACGCCGATCCGCTCGCTCTTCGCCCAGACCGTGGAGGCCCGGATGCGGGGCTACGAACCCCGCCGGTTCAGCTTCAACGTACCCGCAGGCCGGTGCGAGGCCTGCCAGGGACTCGGGGTACGCAAAATCGAGATGCACTTTCTGGCGGACGTGTGGATGACCTGCGAGGTCTGCGATGGGAAGCGCTACATGAAGGAAACGCTGGAAGTGACCTACAAGGGCAAGACCATTGCCGATACGCTGGAGATGACCGTTGCCGAGGCGCTTGAGCACTTCGAGAACGTGCCCCGCATCCGGCGCATGCTCCAGACCCTGTACGACGTGGGACTCGACTACATCCAGCTCGGTCAGTCGGCCGTCACGCTATCGGGCGGCGAGGCACAGCGCGTCAAGCTCGCAAAGGAACTCTCCCGGCCAGGTACCGGAAAGACCATCTACCTGCTGGACGAACCGACCACGGGGCTGCACTTCGACGATATCCGCAAGCTGCTGAACGTCCTCAACAAGCTGGTGGACAAGGGGAATACGGTGCTGGTCATCGAGCACAACCTCGACATCATCAAGACGGCCGACTGGATTGTCGATCTCGGTCCGGAAGGCGGTGACCAGGGCGGTCACGTGGTCGCTGCGGGTACTCCGGAGGATATCGCCGCGTCCCTTTTCTCCCATACCGGACAGATCCTTGCCCGGGAACTGGCGCTGGGCAACTAAGCGCCTTTCCGCCAGGCGCGGCCCAGGACCTCCCACACTCTTTCAAACCTCAGCGCGGCTTCCGTCTCTCCCCGGCAACTATACCAGCACCGGTTGCAGTCGATCTTCTTGGAAACCGGTTTGAAATCGGCGTATCCGGATAGCTCTGGCAACTCAGCGCAGGGCTTTACGTTACCATCGGGAGTCAGCTGTACCAGCCACTTGCCCGCTACCGAGCAGGACCGCGGCAGGGCATCGCGGAAATAGGCCGGGATGCGGCGCAGGTACCAGGCGGAATTGACGATATTTCCCATCCTGGACTTCATGTCGACCAAATCGTCGATCAGGATTTCCAACTGGTGGGCGTGACCGGGATCGACCAGGTGGGTTTCGTTCCCGTTCTTGAAGTCGCTGTAGCAACTGTAGGAGACTTTCGCGCCCATGGACCGGGCGAGGTGTGCGATGGGAATGACGTGGTCCAGGTTGTCGCGCATGATCACGGTGTTGAATATTATGTTGATCCCCCGGGCCGTCAACTGGGGCACGAGCGTGGAAATATGCTCGTAGAGGCCCTCGATACCGCGTTCTTCGTCGTGTTCACGGCCGATGTAATTCAACGAAATCGAGATGTGGTCCATGCCGGCTTCCCAGAGGGCCGTGGCTTTTTCCACGGTCAGGAGGGAGCCATGGGTGACCATACCGATATACACGAAGCCGATGGACGCCTTGATGCGCCTGACCGCTTCGGGCAACTGCTTGTTGATCGTCGGTTCTCCGCCCGTAAGCGTAACAGTCAGTGGGTTCAGTTTCCTGATCGCGTCCACGTAGTCGTAATCGCCCAGCTTGCCGGAATCTTTCGATTTCCAGTAATCGCAGAAATCGCAACTGGCGTTGCAGAGGTACGTGACCTCCATGTTCACCGCTATCGGCCCGCCCTTCAACCGCACCCAGAGGTACTTGAGGACGCCCCGGAGCTTCCTTCCGAGGGACATGGGCCTCAACAGGACCTGTTCATATCCGAGATGGTCGGCTGTCGGCTGGGATATGGGCGGAGTGGGTGACGGCGCGACGAGTTCCGCCGTCGGAGCGACCTGGATGTGTTCGGACATGGCCTGCTACTCCTTCGTCGCCGCGCTTCAGGCGGCAACGACGAAATCGGTGCCGTCTATATCGCCTTCAACAGAGTGCCCCATCAGTCTCAACATCAAGGGGAACAGGTCCACCGTGCGTACATATTTCGCCGGAATCTCCACATTCATCAACAACGGGACGTGCATGTGGTCACGGTGGAGGGAGCCATGGGTCGCCTTGTGTTCTGGATGCTCGTGCAGGTATCTCAGATCGTATCCGTTCCGGGCGCTGACGATCAGATCACCGGAACGGGGTGATCCGAAGACACGCAGCAACTGGTATGGCGCGTCGGGATAGTCCGTTTCGAACGTGGTGGAGAGCATTTGCTCCTCGGACAAAAAGGCCGGCATGTCTCCGTAGCCGAAGGGATCCTCACCCTCGAGTAACCGATAGGATATACCGTTTCGCGTCTCCCGAATCTCTGCCACACCCCGCAGTCCGCAAACGATGGCCCCGTCGCCAGCGGATCTGACCGCAACAAGGTCTACCGCTTCCTGCGAAAGCAGGGCTTGGACAGGATCTCTTTCCCCCATGGTACGAATCTCTTCGTAGGAGGGTCTTTCCTCCCAGGTATCACCCTTCTTGAGGTAGACGTGCGCCATCCCATTGCCGGAAACCATCGAAACCGCATTACACCCGTTTCGCAGGATCTTGGGATAGTAGAGTGTGTTAAAACCCAATTCGTCGAGAAACGACCAGAGTTCGAAGTGTGTATGGGTGGCGGTCAAACCATGATCACTTGAAATCACGAACAGCGTATCATCCAGTTTGCTTTGTCGTTGGAGCCGCTCCGCCAGCCTGCCGAATCCCTTGTCGAAGGCCCGGTACGCATTCAGTGTTTCATCCGAAAATGGATCCGTGTAATGTGAATACTCATCCACCGCGGGTAAGACCACCGAAAGGAAATCCGCTTCCCGGTCGATAGCCCGGTCCACGTATCGCCAGGCGGCGTCGTCCACCGACTGCCAGCAACCCGAGAAATGAGCGTAGACCCAGTACCAGGTTTTGGACAGCAACGTCTGGTTTTCCAGGATTCCCAGGCCTTTGTTCAGAAAACTGAATACCCCTCCCGGGTGCTCGAAGTATTCGAAGATGGTACGGATATCATCCTTAAGATCCGAGTCGATACTAAGCCCGCCCGGCCCCACGTAACTGCGTGACTGGTGGAAATGGGTGTATCTGTGGGGTTGATGCCGGTCAAACCAGCGGATACCGGGTAGATTGCACGAACCGGGCGTACAACCGGTCAGGAAAGGCACATGGGCCGGACCGGTCGTGGATGGAAAAGACGTTACCGCTTTCCGGTAATCCCCCCTATCCAGTATATACCGCTGCAGGGACGGAAGTTCACCCGCCTTTATCAAATCCTGCATGACGTCTGGGCGGGCGCCGTCGACCAGGAAAAAGATACACCGCTTGAACCGCGATGTCGCCATGCTGTCTCCTAAAAACATAGTACATGTGGTTATCAACTTACGACAACTGATTAAACAGGCTTGAAAAGATACATCAAAAATCAGCCGGATTCAAGGGTTTTCGCGCGGAGCGTGCTGAGCAGCTCCGCATAGGAGGACTGGCTGATCTTCTTGTAAAAGGCGTCCCGGTTGGCCAGCGCAACGCTCGCTCCGTCTATCACCATGTCGTAGATGAGCCAGTTCCCCTGCTTTAGCTCCATCTTGTAATCGACGAGCGTTTTGGTGCCCTTGTACCAGACCGTGGTTCTCACCAGCGACCGGCTACCTCGTGTTTCTTCCCCGTCATATGTCGTTCTATCCGAGCGCTTGCGCAGTTTATCGAGCGCCCTGTTTTCCGTCCACTGACGAAGAACCGACACGAATTCATCCCGCTCCGCTACAGTCCTCTCCCGCCAGTATCTTCCAAGCGATATGCGGCTGTACCGTTCGAAATCGAAACCCGATATGACAGCCTGGCGCGCCAGGCTGTCCCGCACCGCTTCGGTTGTGGACCCGTCCAGGGCGTGCAACGCGGCGTCCCTTTGCTTCAAAGTCTCAATGGGCGAGGTTACCTGCGCGTAACTCCCGGAAGCCAGCATGGAGGTCGCCGCCAGCGAGGCAACGAAACATACCCGGCGGATCTCTCGGCGTAGCGAATACATGTCCCTTCCTCCCCGTCTTATCGGGTCAAGAACCTGTTGTCTCGGCGATGAACCACGAAATCGTCGTAATCACCTTGCGAATCCGTTCCTGTCGCGTTTCCATCCGTCAGAACACCTATGCCCACGGCTTTTCGGGGAGGCTTGTCCCCGAAGATCCGGACGTAATCCGCATACACGTCGACCGACTCCTCGACCCACTGTCCGAGCTTTTCCTTCCCGCTTTCGAGCACGATCACGTGGGGACGGCCGATTCCATCCCGACGATAGTAGGTGCCGACAGGAAGGGTGGTGCTCCAGACGTACTTCAGCGTCTTGGGCACTCCGATGAAATTCTGATCCAGGACCACGTAGACCGCCACGCTGCTGTCGTTCCTGGATGCTATACTCTCGTCGCCTGCCTCCGGTAAAACTCTCGCTCTCCAGCGCCAGGACAGCATCGGGTATTCGTTGGCGTCCCATTCGTTCAATCGCTTGCGAATGATGATGGAGGAACCGTCGTCTGCCGCGTGGAGATACCGGTTTCCCTTTTCTTCCTGGATCATATAAGTATTGCGAGCCAGATTGTCGTCTCCTCTCCAGGCCTTCCAGGCCGCGGGGAAACCACCAGGATTTGAATCGTCGAAGTCATCGATCACGATAGACAGCTGTTTATCGCCGCGGCGCTGGGGGTAAGCCGCCCGGTCCACCCGGTCCGCCCAGGCGACAGGGGGGATGAACGTATCATTCCGCGGCCACGTTGAAACGGGCGCCGGCTCCGATTCGATGGAAGCCGAACGAAGGATGGATGTAGGATCGATTACCGCCGCACCGATCAGTAATACGCCGCCGGCAAGCAAGCAGAGCAACCTACTGCCACGGCCCCGGGAACCCATCATGGCCATACTCCGTTTCGGGCGTTATCGCCGTACATCTGCAACTCCATTACCCGTTACGTGATCCAGTTCGGCAAGCGAGGCTCGAAGTTCGAAAATGGACTGCCGGTGCGCCTGCTGCATTCTGGCGTGGGCGGTGTAGGCATCAATCAGTTCCGTACTGTCTCCGGTCACGTCGAAGCCCATCGTCGCCGAAGTCAACCATGCTCTCGCGGAGCGAAGCGCGCGGTCGCTGCTCGTAACGTTGGAACGAGCCTCGATCACGTCTCTGTACGTCTTTTCTACTTCCAGTTCGATCGCTTTCATCGCCTGGGATTCTTTGCTCACCAGAGATTCCAATTCCGCTTTCCGTGCCAGGTACTTTGCCCTGGTCAGACCGAAATTGAAGTTCTGCCGCAACGTAATCACCGCACCGCCCCGTATGAAATTGAACTCGTCCTTCAGGAACGGATTGTCGAGTTCCGGTCTATGGGGAGCGATACCCCACTGAAGCGATCCCGCCAGGGCAATCTGGGGGTAGAAATCGCTTTTGGATACCTTCACCAGCGCACGGCGGGCCAGGACCCCGGCCCGGAGTTGCCTGACGTCGTATCGGCGGTTCTTCGCCCGTTCGATGTAAACGCCCAGCCCGTCGAGCCCGGCCGGATCCGCCTCACTGTAGGCATCAACGATGTCGAAATCCCTGAACCGGTCAATTTCGAGTACCGTCATCAGCGCGGACTTGCCCAGTTCGATCGACTTCTCGGCCCGTGCCCGGCTCTTTTGAACTTCGAATTCGAAGACGTCGATTTTAAGCAGGTCATTCTGGCCGACGTCCTCCGTATCTTCTTCTATCATCTCGTTGATGCGCTGTCTCGCCTCCTGTACTTTTTCTTCGCTCTCCAGAATGATATCCCGGAGTTCCTTCGCCAGCACGAGACCGAAGAACAGTTTTTTCACCTGGAGGAATACGTTCTGCTTCTCTTGCTCTACGGCCGCTTCTCCCGCTTCAAGTCCGAATCCGGCTGCTTTTCTTGCATTGCTGATTTTTCCGAAGGTATAGAGCGGCTGAACCAGTTCTATCTGGGTCCGGGAGAATACCCCCAGGTTGGACAGATCGCTTCGGATGGTCTCGATCTGTTCCGTATCGCCCTCTATCCCGGGCGCCGGCCCGAAGATGTTCGTCCACTGCAACCGGGGTACGATACCGGCGAATTTCGCTTCGCTCAGCCTTGCTTCCAATCCTTCGACGGCCAGGATGGCCTGCTCGATATCCGGACTGACCCGCAACACCCTGTCCAAACACTGATCCAGGGTCATCCGAACAGGCTGATCCGATCCCTGCGCGAAGGTATTTCCTACAAAAAGCGCTGTCGCCAGGATGTGGGTCAGAAAACGAAACACGATGCCTCCGTACGGAATCACCAGCTTCGGCATACTCGGCATACGAACGATCTTAAGTATATTAGACGCGGCCGTTCATCAATTGATCCAAATTATCATAGTGTTAAACCGGTTTCTGGTGGCACGCAATGCAGGCCCTTCCTAAAGGGACCGGTCCGCCTCGTCAACCGGAGCGTCCTTCGACAGCAGCCAGATGGCCCTCGTCCAGTGAAACGCCGCCGTGACCACCGTCCAGATTGCCACGAAAGTGAATGATTCCTCCGGCAGGCCAATCGCCGTTCCTCCCAGCAGCAACAGGACGTTCGTGTTGCGACGGGCGCCAATGCGACGAAAAAACCGATCCACGGGTTCGTAGTCAAACAGTTCGATGCCCTGCCGAGACTTGAACATCCCGGTCGCCGACTTGTCAAGCAGATAAAAAAGGGTGATGACGGTGCTGAGCACGAAGGGGCCTGCCACTGTACCGCTGCCGCTAAGCATCCATCCAATGGCCCAGTACCAGGTCAGTTCGTACACCACATCCAGAATGTGTTCGTATCGGTCCCCGAACCGGGTGCAGCGGACCGTCACGCGGGCCAGTTTGCCGTCGACCCCGTCCAATACGCCAACGACGAATGCCAAGATCAGTCCGGCGGCCAGGTACCCGGCGGCCAGGTACCCGGCGGCCATGAGACCGGTGCCCAGAAACGCGAGCAGAACGGTCAGGGTGGTCACCTGGTTAGGTGTGATGGAACTTGCGGATATCCACTTCGCAAGCAGGTTCTCCAGGGGCGGATGGATAAACTCCGCCGGAAAATCCAGGGTGCCCTTCTGGGCGGCGTCGATCAACAGCGCTTCGGCCCGACGAACCTTCCGATCCGAATCGAGGATGAGCCACCAGGCGGACAGACTGCGTCGAAGATCCACGATATAGGGATCCATGTCACGGAGGTCGAAGGCGGAACAGGACGATTCAGGCATCGCATCCAGTTTGGACCACAGTGATTCGGACCCTGTCCAGGCTGCCGTGAGTTCCTCGAGGAGACCCGCGTCCGCCACCAGCAGCCTGCAGGACGCCCGGGCCTCGGAGTCCACGGACTTCCTGTTGGGACCGCCGTCAATCATGGCGCTCAGTACGCGTTGATCGTACAGGTGGTGCGCGTCCATGACCAGGACCGGTTCGTCCTTTTCGGGCAGCCAGCGGACGGGGGATTCGTCGGCCCCCACGCAGGTGACGGAGTGGACCTCTTGAAACCAGCGGTCGTCAAACCCAAAGGCCCGGACCTCCGGCTCCCGTTCACCGGGAGGTCCGACCACCGTAATCCGCCGGGCGCCCAGGGAAGCGAAAACCCGCAGGTGACGTTCGAGCAGGGGGAAACCGTAGACCGATCGCCCGGCTCCCCCCGCGCTGGTTTCCGTATCCGCGAATAGGACCACGCTGAAATTCAAAACTATGGACACTCCCTGTCGATGGTGGTCTGCGTTACCTGTTCATCTTCACATTCCAGACTTTCGCACGATCTTTTCTTGAGAAAAGGCGTATGTTCCCTGAAACGCCGGAGAACAAGCAGATCGTCCTCTTCCAGGCCCAGCATGCGTAATACACCGAGGTAGCCGGCCAGGAAGATTGCCGGCAGCATGACCATGCGGATCCAGTCGATATCGGGCAGGTAGCCACCCGCCAGGTACGCGGTTCCGAAAGCAAGGACCGCGGCAACAAGCGGTTTCGACATGCGCCAGGTCAAGGGATGAATCCGGTACAGATGATATACTTCGGCCAGGCGAATCAGGGTAAGCAGCGCGAAGGAGATCAGCGTGCCCAGGGCCGCTCCCAGGATGCCCAGGTTCGGGATCAACCACATGTTGAGGGCGAAATTCACGATCACGACCAGAATCGTGTTGAAAAGGTTGAGATAGGGCCGGCCCGACATGATGAGCACGGTATCACCCGAACCCATGGCACCGTATACGACCTGACTCATGGCCAGGATGACCATCGTCATGAATCCGGCGCTGAATTCCGGACCG
This sequence comes from bacterium, assembly GCA_965262815.1. Taxonomy (GTDB): domain Bacteria; phylum JAAXHH01; class JAAXHH01; order JAAXHH01; family JAAXHH01; genus JAAXHH01. The sequence continues at coordinate 3,525,235 of OZ253560.1, forward strand.
AACAGCCCAAGCAGTTCATCGCCTATCAGCATCAATCCGCAGAGGAAACCTGCCCCTATGGTCAACACCCACCGGGTTACCAGCCTGAGATTCCGCTCCAGCCGCTTCATGTCGTTGCGGTGGTTCAGCTCGGCGACGATGGGACTGAAAATGGGATCGAACCACTGGCGCACTTTCTTGGTAGCCAGGGCGATTTCAACCGCTACCACGTAAATACCTACCTGCACCGCCGGCAAAAAGTAGCCGACCATGAGCACGTCCAGCCGGATCATCAGCATGTACACCAGTTCGTAGCCCATTACCGGCAGCGAGAACCGGGTCAGCGGAGTGAAAACACGCAGTTCCCGCAGGTGAATGAGGCAGGTGCGCCAGGAGTAGAACCTGGTAAACACGTATATGGCGAACAGCAGGCTGCCTGCCAGGGCGGCCAGTTGGGCCGCGGCTATGCCATAGGTTCGCCAGCCCCCGTAGAACAGCGCGCAGGCCCCGGCAAAGAGTATCAGCGGTTCGATGGCCCCCCTGGCCAGGACATCATACTTCATGACCTTGTGGGCCCTGGCGACGCCCAGGATGATCGTAGTCAGGGCGATCATCGGCATGGCGAGCGCCAGCAACCGAAGCATACCGGTAAGCCTGGGCTTGTCCAGGAAGCCTTCGGCCAGCGCGGGTGCGCTGATGAAGAGCGCCGCTCCCGCCACGGTGCTCAGGAGCAGTCCCACTCCCAGGGCCTGGGCGATGGTTCGGTGGATGCTGGCTGCGTCCCCGTCGGCGCGGTACCTCGGGAGGAAATTGACTATACCCCTGTCGAGCGCGAAATGACCGAATTTGTCCACCAGGTCGACGATCGTCCACCCAAGCATGTACAGGCCGAACACCTCCGCGCCGAAGAGCCGGGTAAGGACAATGACCGACACGGCCTTGATCAGCCGCGCCAGCGTTCCGACAAAGTTGACAGCTGCTCCCGCGGCGATCGTCGAAGCGTCGGATGCGGTTCGGACCAGGTCTGGGATCGGCTTTTTTCGGGTCTGTTCCATGGCTAGAGATTCGTCCGGCTTGCTTCAATCATCAGGGTCCATCCCCGATGGTTTTTCTTGAACATATTAAACACCGCGGATACCATACGGCCGACCGAGACCAATCCCAACCGCGTCAGCGCCGCCGGTACCGCGTGCATGCGTTCCGTGGCATAACTCAGCCTGATCAGCGCCAGGTCCAACCTGGAACGAAGCAGGTAACGGTATCGTTCCAGTTTGAATCCACACGCTTCGAGCAGCGATTCGACCGACTGGTGCGAATAGAATTGCAGGACGCTGTGCCGTTCCCGGTGCTCAGTGCGCCACGCCTCGCCAATTCCGTCCAGGCTCAGACTGTCAAGCGTCAACAGAATGCGCCCGTCCGGTCGCAGTACGCGCCACATCTCCTGGAGGGTCTTCCGGTCGTTGGGCAGATGCTCGAAGACACACAGGCTAATGACCGTGTCGAACTGTCCCGAGCGCAGTGGAAACGCACCGGCGTCCGCACAGAAGTAGCCGTTGGACGGTGTTTTGTGGTGCGCCGCGGCACGGCGGAGCTGGTGCTGATTCAGGTCAAAACCGAATACCTGGGCGCCTCGCAGGGCGATACGGTAATTGTAGGTTCCTTCTCCACAACCGATGTCGAGGATACGTTCGCCCGTTTTCGGCCTTAACCAGCGCAACGCCGGGACAGTTTCCTGAACCCGGCGGAAGTTGAAGTCCTTTCTGATCCGGAGGGCGAACAGCCCCCTTGACCGGTACATAAACCCGCTCATTTGCACCTAACCCCCGCCTGTCTGGTCGTCCGTAGCTCGTGTACTCGTGTATACGCCTCTTCCCGCAATCCCCTGCTGCGCCGTCACATGCCGGGCTGTCGCGCCTGTTCCACGGCCCGGTCGCGGGCCAGCAGCCGTCCCGCCGAAACGAAAATGGCCAGACCCATAACCAGGCCTCCGGCCGTCACGGTCCAGAACATACAATTCAGTAATCCCACCGCGGCGAAACCCAGCAACAGCATGGTGAAGAAATCCCTTTTGCACATCATCCGAAACAGGTTGAGCAACCGGGCGGCAACAGCGTGGCGCCGGCCTGCGGCGTGTCTTTCGAAGGCCCGGTTGAACCGGACCAGGCTTCCGCTTCCTCCGGTTTGCAACAGATAGTAGTACATCACCAAAATAGATGCGGCCACGACCGCGACGGATCCCATGCCGAGGAACCGGATCACGCTTTCATCCGAGTTGCCCGCGTAAGCCCAGACCAGGGCGGAGAAAAACGCCAGATAGGTCAGGTTGTCCGTAATCGTGTCGAGCCAGGATCCATATTTCGATTGGCGGAATGTCAAGACGGCCACTTCCCCGTCGCATCCGTCCAGAACAGAGGAAACCTGGAACAGAAAGGCACCCAGTAACACGGTCCAGTAGGTACCGTCCAGCACGAACCATGCTCCGAGCAGGCCGGAAAGAAAAGTGACCAGGGTTACCATGTTGGGGGTGACCGGCGTCCGCACCAGCCATCGGCTGATGCGGGTCGAAATCGGCCGGTTGACATATCGGGACACCCAGCCGTCAGTGGGTTTTGTGAGGCGCCGCAGCAGGATCTTTTCGCCGTGCGCCAGCATTTCGGGTGTATCCACGTCCTGCCAGAAACCCTCGCCGATGTCGAAAGCACGCATCCTGCCCTCCCCGGCGAGGGCCCTTATTCCATCGCTCAACGCACACCCTTCCGGTCCGTTCACGGCATCGAGCGCGTCAAAAAGGGCCGGCGTGCAAAGGAACATGCCGGTATCGACCGCGTTGTACTCCTGCAGCTCCTTGTCGATTTGGACCACCCTGTCTCCACGCACATCTACCTTGGTGGCGTCGTCCAGGTCGTACACACTTTCGATTTTCCGGTCTATGGCGAGCAGGCACTCACCTTCGACGACGGGTTCTTCAAGCAGTCGCTCCAATGTCCGTCCATCGAAGAGGTGGTCGGCCATGAGCAGCGCGAAGGGCTCATCCAGGTGTGACTGTGCAGCTAAGGCGGAGACCCCGTTGGGCTGGGTCCAACGGTCGTTGTGCACCCATTCGATCCGGCAGTCATCGAGGCTGGAATCGTGGGACAGGGCCTCGTGAAAACGGTCCGCCTCGTATCCTGTTACGATGACGAAACGCGCTATGCCGGCCCGGCTGGCCGTCAGAATGATACGTTTGACCAGGGGCACGCCGCACAGTTCCAACAGGGGCTTGGGAACCAGGCCGGTTACCCTTTGCAGGCGTGCGCCAGCGCCGCCGGCGATGATGAGCGCCGAAGTCGCTCTTTTAGTATTCCGGTCCATGTATCGAGTTTCAGATTGGCATGTAACTTGAGAAGAAGCTAGAAGATAGCGGAAAATCCCAACGACATCTCCGGGTGGGGCTGAGAGGGAACATACAGTTCCTTTCGGTAGGCTGCCTGGACGATCACGGCGACCTGCCGTGCCCAGAAGTAACGCAACCCGACCCCGGCGTCGACGATGGTCTGATGGCCGTTTTGCGGCTTAATCTCCAGACCAGTGCCACAGCCGAAGAAGGGCGTGAAGGAACTGCCCAGGACGGGTAGATTGTAACGATAGAACGCACCGATCCTGGTGATCTGGTCCACCTGCTCTTCCTCCTGGGCTTCGAACGCCGTTCCGGGCAATGACGCCGAGGCACCGAAACCAGCCAGTTTCCGGGCTCGAATCAGGTTGCCGCCAAAAGGAATTTCGGAAGGCTGCCGAGTGTCGTCAAGTGCCTCCGTATCGTTCGGTCGCCTGATGGAGAACACGCCGCCGAACTGGTGGATTGGCGTGACGAAATATCCGGCGCTCAGGGAGACCGTTCTGGGTCTGAACAACTCGTTTCCCGTGTGGCCCACGCCCTGCACCTCGATACGACCTTGTCCAGGATTCCGTTCCATCGTCGCGGGTCGATCCAACATGGTCAAAGCGGAGGAAAGTCCGAGTACCGCGGGGTTGATTTTCGGGTCTTCCACGGATTCGAGCATTTCGTCGGAACGTTGGACGTACGGTTTATTCATCATGGCGGCCATGGTATTACGCATCCTGGGCCTTCCATCAATCATGAACCTGGGGTCGGCTCCGCGGTCGATCGGTCCCGGCATACTTTCTACCCGGGAAACCGCGGCTGCGGGAATCGAACCGCCGCGATCGAGCGGGATCGAGGCAGGATCGATCTGTCTGAGATTCACCGGACCAGGGAGATCGCTCGTCAACGTAACGGCGTCCATGCCGACCGTCGTATGTACGGCGGGACGGAACAGGGGCATGACCGCAAGCAAGGCGCAGAATGCCATGATCAGCAAGGAGAATCGGGCGCCGCGCTCATGATTCACCGCCGATCCCAGCACATCCCGTATACGCAGGGCCACCAGCGAGGCCGATCGCGCAAGTTCGAGCGCCACGTGCCAGTGCGTACGGACCCTGCTTCCGGCCACTTTCAGCAGCGTGGAAGCGTAACGCTCCGGCTGCCTGGAAACCCGGACTACGTCCACGTCGCAGGCTTTTTCCGCTTCGATATCGATTCTGTGCGCCGCGTACCGGACCGTGGGATGGAAAAAGAAAAAGATCCTGCTGAAATGGACCAGGAGTACCGTCAGGTGATCCCGACGGGCATAGTGCGCCAGTTCATGCAGCAGAACCTGTCTGAGTTCCGCATTGGAGAGTTCCAGGATACACCAGGAAGGAATCAGGACCACGGGCCTGCCCAGGGCGATCAGTACGGGGCCCGCGAACTCATCGGAAATCCGCAGCGATATGGCCTTCTTCACACCCAGTTCGGCCAGGCAGCTGTCAAACAACTCCCGCACGCGGGGGACGGTGACCGGAACGGCCCGCCGACTGCGCCGCGTCATAGCAACAAACGCGGGAATCGTGCGGACCAGTCCTAGACCGGCGATGGCAATCCAGGCCAGGCCGGCACCGGCGTAGATAAAGGATCCCAGGGCGTAATGATCACCGGGGGCGGGCCCTCCTCCGAGCACCGCGGGCGCCCAGGGGATTTCGAATGGGCCCTGCCAGGGCGCCACGACGGTAAGCAGCGGCTTTACCAGTACCAGCACCCAGAGGAAGTGCCTGACCCTGGGGGTGCAGTCCCGGTTCGCCTGAAGCAGTGCCCAGACCAGGACACCCAGGAGCAACGCTTCCAGGCTCGGCAGCCACAATATGTCCACGACCTGTCGGCCTATTCGGTCGAAGAGGGTGATCGCGTACCCCGAGTCAATCATCGGATGCCTCCGAGACCCTTCTGTCCAGCAGGTTTCGCAGGCTTTCGGCTTCCTCCGCGGTCAACGTGTCCGATTCGATCAGGTGCAGCACCAGGGATTGAGACGATCCGGCGAACAGCTTGTCCACCACCGCCTTGATGGTTTCCTGGCGCACGCCTTCGGGCTGTACGATGGCACTGTAAACGTAGGCCCGGCCTTCGCGGATATACTGCACCACGCCCTTCTGGGTCAGAATCGTAAGGACCGTCTGTACCGTTGTATACGCCAGGGGGCGCTGGATCCGAAGCGCTTCGACGATCTGGCGCACGGTCGCCCGACGCAGCCGCCAGACGACATTCATGATGTCGATTTCCAGGTCCGTCAGTGACGACAGTTTCTTTCTCGCCATCCGTTCCGTTCTCCGGTTCACTGCGGTGATTCGTAGAATCCGCGAGTGGTTTACGACTAAGTTTTTAGTAGTTAAATGTATGACCCTATGTATTTTAATTAACGCGAACGAAGAAAATTGTCAATTCAAAGTTGTGCGTGCGGAAACCAGGGAATTTACCTGCAGGCGCCGGGGAATAGATCCGGTTCCCGGCCAGTTTGAGATAAGAAGAAGGCTATGATGGAAAGTCCCGTCTACTTCATATCCGATGCCCACCTGGGGATCGACGATTACGCGGCGGAGGGAGCGCGCAGGGGACGGCTGCTTGCCTTCCTGAGAAGCCTCAGGGGCAAGACCCGGCATCTGTATATCGTGGGCGATCTCTTCGATTTCTGGTTCGAGTACCGCAGTGTCGTACCCCGCCAGCACTACACGGTGCTTCATGAGCTGAGTTCGCTGGCCGAAAGCGGCACGCGGATTGTCTATCTTGCGGGCAATCACGATTTCTGGCTGGGATCGTTTTTGGACGAACAGGTCGGAGTGGAAACGGCCGCCGGCCCGCTGACCGTCACCCACCACGGCCGCCGGATCTACATTGCCCACGGCCACGGACTGATCTCCGGTGACCGCGGATATCGATTGATGTCGAAGGTCCTGCACAGCCGCCTCAGCATCCGCCTGTTTCAGATGATCCACCCGGACTGCGGTTTCGCGATCGGCCGCCTGGTTTCGCGATTGAGTCGACGCCACGGTTCACCTACGGCGTGGGATCCCCGGAAGACCTACCAGGAACTGGCGTTTTCGCTGCTTGACGACGGTTACGATATCGTAGTCTTCGGACACAACCACTGTCCGGCGCTTCAGCACAAAGGCGAAAAGGTGTATATCAATCTCGGGGACTGGCTTCAGCACGATACATATGGGGTGTTGAAAGACGGGCGGATGAGCCTGGAGAAATACGCCTGCGATGAGGGGTGACGCTGGAACCGCCAGAATTAGTCGTGATGATACCTAAAACCGGGGCGTTACCCCGATGCCCGGTCCCTCAGGCAGGACCAGGCGGCCCTGTTGTACGGTCGCGCCGATGAACGGATCGTTGGATATCAACTGGTTTCCGTCCAGGTCGGCGTAATCCGCCAGCGGGGAAAGGTGGGCCGCCGCGGTAATGGCGACGGATGATTCGATCATGCATCCGATCATGACCTGCATCCCGTGAGCCCGGGCCGTATGGATGAGCCGCAGCGCTTCGCGGATCCCCCCGCATTTCATCAGCTTTACATTAACGCCGTCCACCAGCCCGGCCATGGCCGGCACGTCCGCCGAGGTCAGCACGCTTTCGTCGGCGATGATCGGCATGGGCGCAGCCTCACGGACCCTGCGCCAGGCTGCGGGCGAACCGGGGGGAAGCGGCTGTTCCACGAGTTCCACGTCGAACTCGGACAGACGTTTGACCATTTCCACGGCTTGATCCACCGTCCATCCCGCGTTGGCGTCGATTCGGATGCGTGCGTCCGTTTCGCTCCGAATCGTACGCATGATATCGAGATCGTGATCCGAACCGAGCTTGATCTTCAAAGCGGGATATCCGGCGGCTTCGCGTACCTTGCGCCGGACCGTTTCAGGTTCGTCGATTCCAATGGTGAACGAGGTGACGGGCGTCTTTTCGCGATCGAGGCCGAGCCACCGGTAAAGGGGTACCCCAAGCCGTTGCGCGGCGAGGTCGTGAAGCGCCATATCCACCGCCGCCCGCGCCGAGGAATCATCGGGAATCCGCGTCACGAAGCGATCCATGGTGTCTTCCAGTTCAAGGGGATCGCCGCCCAGCATGGTGGGTGCTTCGGCCAGGGCACGGAGCACCGACTCGGCGTTTTCTCCGTAGTATAGGGAGGGAGCGGCTTCGCCAATTCCGGTAAGCTCGCCGTCTGCAATGCGCACGAGTACGTTCTGCTTGTGGTCACTGACCTCGCGGGCGATGCGAAAGGGATGGATGAGGTTCAGTCGGATCGTCTCGGTACTGAAACGCATGGCGACGGGAATCCTCGTCTAGAGGCTGCTGAAAAGATCGCTCATGAGACGCAGGCAAATCTGGGTCGGAACCAGGATCCAGGTCCGGATAATGCCCAGTCTCAACATCTGGTCCGCAACGATCAGTCCGATCAACAGCATGGGGCCATACATCTCCAGTTGGCCGTACCGCTGCGCCTGTGCGGGCGGTAAAAGACCCTTCAGCACCCGCGATCCGTCCAGGGGGGGTATAGGCAGCATGTTGAAGAACGCCAGCGCCAGGTTGATGATGATGCCGTACCGCAACATCTGGCGCAGCGTTTCGTTCAGGGCGCCTCCCGACGGCATATGGGTAAAAATACCCACCAGGATAAAGGCGAGAATGAGGTTGGACACCGGTCCGGCCAGGGCGATCCAGAGCATGTCCTTCCGTGGATTGCGCAGGTAACGGGGATCCACGGGTACGGGTTTCGCCCAGCCGATTCCGAATCCGCTCATGACGGTAATGACCAGCATGATGGTACCGGCCGGATCAAGATGCACCAGGGGGTTCAACGAAAGGCGCCCCATGCTGCGCGCCGTGGGATCACCCAGCTTCCATGCCGCCCAGGCATGGGCGTATTCGTGAAATGTAAGGGCGAACAGGATCGCGGGCATGGCTACAAACAGAATGGTAATATCAAAGGGCATGCATACTCCTTTGCGTCGACTGCGGATCGATTCAGGGCACAGGATTGTTCCGGCGCGACCAGATATCCCGCGCCGCGCGTCGTTCTTCCTCCGAGGTCCCGACTACCCCGTTTATTTTCATCGACAGGACCTCGTCCAGAATTTGTCCGTAAACGGGACCTTCCGGGATATCCAGTGCACGCAGCGTTCCCCCGTCGATGGACAGACGCTGATGCCTGTCGTGGTGGTAGAAGGATTCGCAACTTCGTCGTATGCCGTCATCCGGATGGGTCAGGGTAACGAACAGCATCGTGTCTTCCGAGATGGTCCGAACCCTTTGACAGAAGTCTGCGGGCGACTCGATTTCGCCCGATTCGATGGCCCGTTCGACGGCGTTCCAACGTGTCATGTCCTCGATGGCTTTCCGGAGTCGCCTGTTGGGCTTCAACCGGTCTACGATACCCTGAAGCGTCTCAGTCCGCCGCGGCCTGAACAGCGCAATCAGGTACAGTATCCACCAGCCGTTGTGCGTCGACGACAAGAAACCGCTGGACTGGCTGATCTCTTGTACCAGCGTCTTCAGTCCATCGTCGGACGCGAGGGCGGGATGAATGGCCCTGAGCGCACTGAGTCCTTCCAGGCGATTGAAAACCAGCCAGGGTTCCGCTTCTACGCAGATCAACCTCAACTGCTCCAGAAGCCGGGGACCCGAAAGGCGCTCGATCATGCCCTCTGCAACCGCTTCGCGAAATCGTTTTTGCGTTTCCTTCTCGAGCCTTAGCCGTAACCGCTGTTCAAACCGTACGGCCCGGAAAAGGCGGGTCGGGTCGTCGATAAAACTCCGTTCGTGGAGAATGCGGACCAGGCGTCTGTCCAGGTCGGTCCGCCCTTCAAAGGGATCAACCAGGTTGCCGAAGCGCCGCTCGTTCAACGCGACCGCCATGGCATTAATCGTAAAATCGCGGCGCTCCAGGTCGACGTCTATCGAAGCGGGCGCCACCCTCGGCAACGCGCCCGGATGCTCGTAGGTCTCACTGCGTGCCGTAGCCACATCGAGGATGTTACCGTCCGGTAATTCCACCGTGGCGGTCAGGAACTCCGGGTGCGGCGTGAAACGACCGTCCACCTTCCGTGCCAGGCGGCCTGCAAACGCCATCCCGTCCCCTTCCACGACCAGGTCTATGTCCGTCCTGGAGCGGCCCAGGAGCATATCCCTCACAGTTCCGCCGACCAGATACAGATCCAGTCCCGATTCGTCCGCCAGGCGGCCGGACAGACTCAGTCTCTCCTGAATCCCTTCTGGCAATTTCGAGATCTCTTCTCTCACAACCGGTCCGATCCGCAAAAATGGTGGGTCAGGTCTCTTTCATAAACCGGTGAACGATGATCCGGTTGTCGTTCTTCTCGTACCGAATCCTTCGGGGCTGTTCGCAGTGGCGGTAGCCTCCGGAGATCATGGATTCGACAAAAGGGGCGGCCGCCCGGCGATCCGGATCACTCGCCAGGAACATGCCGCCCGGTACCAGCGTTTGATCGAGCAACTTCTGGATGGGTCCGTGGTTCGGTCTCTCGTAGAGAATGTCCGATCCGATGACAATGGCGAACTTCCGGTCAAGATCCGGGCTGCGCCAGTCCAGGAATTGAAAGGAAACGCGCCCGTCCAGGTGGTTCAACCTGGCATTGTGACGGGCGAAGGCCAGGGCATCTTCTTCGTAATCGCACGCGGTAACCTCCAGTCCGGCCGCAGCGGCTGCAATGCCTGCCACGCCGATCCCGCAACCCAGCTCCAGGATCTTCGAACCGGCGGGAGCGGGGTACTCGAACAGGTGCCGGCCAAGACCGATCGCCGAAGGCCATATTTCCGCCCAGTAGGGCAGGCGTTCGTCTTCATCGTATACTTCCGGGTCCAATTCGTCTATGAGTACATCCGGGTCGCGCACCGCCAGGATATCCAGGGTCACCCACTTGCCAATGGATATGTTCTTGAGACACACATCGTAACGGCGGGCCAGATCTGTGGGTACGGCGAACGTTGGCATGGCCTTTGATATTAAGGGTGGACATCCCCACGGTCAATCGAATTCAGGCTTGACACCACCGGTCTGGTTGACTATACTATATCGTTGCGATGGCAACCAATGGTTGCCTGTTTTCGTTGTTGATCATTTCATGTTTTAACGCATCCGCAAAGCCGGCTAAAATCAAGTTGGAGAGATTAGACAGGAGGCTCGTATGACCTACATTATCGCAGAGCCATGCATTGACGTGATGGATAAGGGTTGTGTAGATGTTTGCCCGGTGGATTGCATTCACACCAAGGATGGCGAACGTATGCTGTACATCGATCCGGAAGAATGCATAGACTGCGGTGCCTGCGAGCCTGAATGTCCGGTTGAGGCCATTTTCGCCGAAGAAGACACCCCGGATGATTGGCAGAATTTCATACAAATCAACGCGGATTTCTTCCAGGACTGATATATATGCGCCCGGGCAGGGCGCATGCCGCTGCCTGGGCTAACCTGGATGCTACACCTGCAACCGACCCGGCGGACGAGGGTCGTCTTCCAGCCTTCTTCGTCAATTAATGATTTCCACCGAAAGAGATCGCGATTACCGCCGGGCCGTAATGGTTTGTTCCGCACTACGCTTCGGTGTTGCCGGCCACGGCAAACGCATCCAGTCGTCAGCGTCTACCTCGTTGCATCGTTCATCGTCTCCCGCAGTACGAACAGCAGAAATTCGCCACCTTAAAAACTGACGGTGCGTGTCTCCATTCATGAAGACACGCACCGTAAAGAACTTCCTGCTGGCCCTGTCCCAAGCGAACCGGATTGATCTACACGGTGACCCGCTGGCTATCGGAACAGGGTTGCCACGTCATCGAAAGCGATACGTACATCGACGCGTACAGCGACCGGTTCTTCATGCACGTGCATTTCGGCGGCAAGGTAACCCTGGGGTCGCTGTGGAGAACCTTCGCCCCCATGGCGGAGCAGCTGGATATGCAGTGGGACCTCTCGGCGGACGACACCCGGCCGCGGGCATTGATCATGGTGTCCAGGGAATTGCACTGCCTGCTGGAACTGCTGAATCGAACGCGCACGGACAAGCTCAGGCTGGACATCCCGCTGATAGTCTCCAACCATACCGACGGCGAGCAACTGGCGAAGGAATCGGGCATCGACTTTCTGCACCTGCCGGTTACGGCGGAAAACAAGGAGGAGCAGGAGGAGCGCCTGATCGACGAAATCGAGGAGAACAACATAGATTTCGTCGTGCTGGCCCGTTACATGCGGATTATCGGACCCGAGGTATGCAACAGGATGGTAGGGCGCATCATCAACATTCACCATTCCTTCCTGCCCGGATTCAAGGGGGCAAGACCCTACCACCTGGCCCATCAGCGCGGGGTGAAGGTGATCGGCGCGACTGCGCACTACGTAACGCCCGACCTCGATGAGGGTCCCATTATCGAGCAGGACGTGGAAGCTGTGACCCATCGCATGACACCGGCGGAACTGGCGGCCGTGGGGCGCGATATCGAGCACATCGTGCTGGCGCGGGCCGTGCTCTACCATATCCAGCGACGCGTATTGATCAACGGACGCCGTACCGTCGTGTTTCGGTAATTGCGAGGGTTAAGAGGTTGCCCGGTCGGGTTGGCACCGGGTAACAGGGACAAAGCCGACGCGTCAGGCGTACTGGTCCATGAGGGCGTCAATGGTCGCCTGCTCGTCGCCGTAGGCCTTGGCGTATACATCCTGCAGCTTGTCGGTATACGTCCGGTATTGATCCTGGAAGAACACGCCGCTGTGGAAAACGCTTTCGCCCACCTCTTCCATGGCCAGGTCGATCGCCTTGATCCGGTCACCGGTATCCCAGCCATCCGGCAAGGGAAGGAAGGACTCCTTCCAGGGGTCGTACGTGTTGTAGAAAGTAGGGCAGGGACTCATCGCGTGGATAAAGGCGAATCCATGGTGATCGAGCCCCTGGCCGATGATCTTGGCCATTTCCGTCGCCTGGCTCGAAAAAGTGCGCGCGACGAGGCTGCAACCGTAGACCAGCACCATGGCCAGGATGTTCAGCTGGCCTTCCAGCACTCCCCCGTAAGGCGCCATCTTGGGCATGGACGTGCTCCGCCGCAGCGCCTGCATGCCCGTGGGCGTGCTGGGCGAGGGCTGGCCCTTGGTCAGTCCGTACACCTGGTTGTCCATTACGATATAGGTTATGTCCTGGTTACGGCGCACGGCATGGGGCACGTGACCGCCGCCGATGGCGAAGCCGTCCCCGTCGCCGCCGACGGCGATGACGGTCAGTTCGGGATTGGCGGCCTTGACGCCCTGGGCCGCGGGTAAAGCCCGCCCGTGCACCACATGCAGACCATAGGCGTTGACGAACTCCGGCAGGCGGCCGGAACAGCCGATGCCCGACACGATGACCACGTCCCTGGGATCCAGGTTGCGTTCGGCGATGGCGCGCTGCAGTGCGGCGAGCACTCCGAAATCGCCGCAACCGGGGCACCAAGTGGGCTTGACTTCGCTTCGATAGTCCTTGAGCGTACGCTTGGCGGTCTGACTGGCCACCTCGGCCTGTTCAGGCGCCTTGGTGTTGGCGGTGTCGGCCGTACGGACTTCAGCCATACTGTAGCACTCCTTCGATGTACTCTTCGATTTCGCCCGCCTTGAAGGGCAAACCGGTATAGATATTGAACCGCTGCAGGGAAACGGCCAGGCGCCCCTGCAGGTAGTTCGCGAACTGGCCGCTGGCATTCAGTTCCACTACTGACACTACCGGTATGGAATCGATGAAAGCGCGGGCTTCTTTCTCCGGCAGGGGTTGGATCATCTTGAAAATCAGGGCGGCGACCTTGTATCCTTTCGCCAGGGCCCTGTCCAGCGCTTCCAGAATAGGTCCTTCCGACGATCCCCACCCGATCAGTCCGAGTTGAGCATCCTCAGCACCGTATCTTTGTACGTATCCCGGTTCGTTCACCGCGGATTCGATTTTCCTGTACCGCTTTGCCGTCATCCGAATGTGCGCTTCCGGCGAATAATCGATGTGGGCGTGTTCATCGTGCTCCAGGCCCGTCGCCACGTAGTGCTGGCCATGCCGTCCCGGTAAAGGCATGGGGGATACGTAGTCGTCCGTCATCTCGTACCGGTCGAAATCCTGGGGCGTGACACTGCCGTTCAAGTCCGGCTGCTTACGCTCGACGATCTCTATCTGGCTGAGGTCGGGACGGGACATGACCTGCGCCCGTTGAGATAGATGCTGGTCGCTGAGTAGAATGACCGGGGTCTGGTATTTTTCCGCGAGATTGAAGGCCTTGACCGCCGTGTAGAAACAATCTTCAGTATTGGTCGCCGCGATCACGATGCGGGGCGCCTCGCCGTGCGCGCCGTGAAGGGCCAGGTTCAGATCCGATTGCTCAGTCTTGGTGGGCATGCCGGTACTCGGTCCGCCGCGCTGAACGTCGACGACCACCAGGGGGATTTCCTCCATGGTCGCCAGTCCAAGCGCCTCGACCATGAGGGACAGGCCGGGGCCGGCTGTCGCGGTCATCACCTTGGCACCCGTGAAGGACGCCCCGATGGTGGCGGTTATGGCCGCGATCTCGTCTTCAGTCTGCATCAGGACGCCGCCCACCCTGGGCATCGCTTTCGCCAGCGTTTCCATTACGTCGCTGGCGGGCGTTATGGGATAACCGGCGTAATACCGGCAACCTGCGGCCAGCGCACCCATGCACAACGCGTCGTTTCCGGTCATGATCAACTGGGCATGGCCGTTCCTTTGTTCGACCGTAACCCTGAGACCCAGGTCGATGTCGTTCTCGTCCACGTGGACATAGGCCTGCTTCAGCGCGTTGATATTGGACTCGAGAAATTCCTTGCGGCGGCCCCAGCGACTCTCCGATACCATCTGCTTCGCGGAATCGAAAGGAATGCCCAGGCACGCGGTCAGGATCCCGAAGGCCAGAACGTTCTTGGACTTCATCGTCTTGATGACGGTCTTCGTGATCTGATGGAGCGGCACAGCGATCTGCGTCAGCTCCAGGCTCTCGTCCGACTCGCATTCATCGGGATCGAAAATCACGACGCCGGTGGGTTTGACCTCGCCCACGTGAATGTCGTAGTTCTCCTGGTTCCATACCATCAGGATGTCGAGGGCATCGCCCGGCGAACGGACGGGCGTATCCTGCACCCTGACCTGGGTCATGGAGGCTCCGCCCTTGATTTCAGCCGGCAGGTTCTTGAAGGTATAGATGTACAGCCCCGACCGAGCCAGCGCTTCAGCCAGCACGTCACCGACGGTAAGCACGCCTTCGCCGTTCTCGCCCGCTATACGTATGGTAAGATCCAATTGCTCCATGAAACGATCCTTCGCGACCGTATAATTCGGGGTACACCACAAATCTTTAAATCATTTAATTATATAGGGTAAGATACCCGAAAGTCAATTCTATTCGTCACGGAATCGTAACATTCCCTCCTTTTCTATATTCCCCTGCAGGCCAGGCAGTCCAGGGCTATTACCAACCGTGTATCCGGTGACCCTGTCCGGGGAACCAGATGATATCGACTATGTTGGACAGGACCAGTCCCGTGCAGAACCCGACCAGCATCCCCAGAATCAACGGCTGGACGCTTCGGAACAGGCCGATGCCGCCGGTACGGAGCAGCAGCACCTTGACCGCCCAGGCTAAGAATAGGGTGAACGCCCCGTTGTCGATCGCCACGCCGCGGGCGATGGTGAGTCCGATGGGATGGAGCGGCCAACCTGGAAACTTGTATCGAAGCAGGATCAGAACCAGCATGAGAAATCCACCCAGGAAAAACCACGCGGTCTCCAGGACCGTCATCCTGCTCGGGTTCTGGATCCATATCTTGACACTTTCGAAAAAGTGGATGTTCCCCGTCGTAAAGGCCCACTGGTCGAACTGCGACGCGCCGACCGTTTCGTACCCGGAATAGACGGTGTACGCGGCGCTGAGCATGAACGCCAGGGCGAAGGACCCGCAGATCACGGCGAACATCAGCTTCTTGTCGGTCCAGACACGGTCCCCGATTCGGGTGATGTGGGATACGGAGACCATGGTAAAGGTTTTCCAGTTCCGGGCGAAGGCATTGGTCAGGCCGAATACCGTAAGGGACGACGGATCGATGCCGGACGACCCCACGCCGCGTATGAGAAACTCGTGGGAGTTCATGGGAAGGTCGAGAGCGACCAGGCCGGTTTCCGCTATGATACGGGCTACGCCGATATAGAACACGAACAGGAGAAACAGGAAGGGCGCCATGATAGTGAGACTCATACCGGCCATATTCAGGAAGGCTGCCATGTAGGCAATGCCCAGCACCACGCCCAGCACGGCCGACCGGTAGGAAAAGAACTCGTCGGTATCGTCCACTTCCGGCGCCCGGCCCAGCGCCTTACGCGCTACGTCCCACAGGTGGCGACGGGCGATCCAAAGTCCCCAGAGGACAAAGACAATCAGGGCGCCTATTTCCTGGAGACGGACCGCGGCGTCCGGGGAAGCGCCGGTTTCCAGTAGTCCCACGGCATTCATTCCGCCCGACTCGAGGATGGCGAACAGGTGAAAGACCCAGATGCTGAACAGGATGTCCACCGGGGAAAAAAGCGCGAAGCAGAACAGGTATATGTTGATCTTGATCTTGATCGCCGGAAACAGGTGACCGACAATGAGATCCGTCGCGTAGGGCTGCCCGATGGGAATCACTCCGACCGGCGTAAAGTAGTCCATCATGTTCCAGCCGATCACGACCAGCGGCAGGATGAAACCGATCCAGAAGAGTCGACCCCGCGCGAAGGAGGGCAGGAACGAACGCCCCCCGGGCTCCTCGACCAGTTGAGAAAGGACCTGGGCCAGCGGAAAACTCAGTTTTTCATGGACGATCCACTGTTTACGCAGGATCACCACCAGGCAGGATCCCGTGAAGAACAGGGCGATAAAGAACGAGCCCCACCAGAACAGCGGGACGATCCAGGGCCGCCATGGAAGATGCGCATACGCGGGCAGTCCCTCGTAGAACCACCGGATCGTATGGTCTTCCGGGGACACCAGCAGCCACTCCGGCAGGTACTGAAAGAAAACTTCTACCCATTGGTTTTCGGGCGACGCAAAATAGTACGGAGTGGTGATGACCCCGATGAAATAGCTCATGAAAGCGTGAGAAGGCACAGTGGACGCGATCAGGCCCAGGGAGAGGATGACAAGCAATTCCGAAGTGCTGAAGGTGGCGGATGGTCTGAACTTGCGCAGGAGTCCGTTCACGATGATGACGAAGAAGAGGAAAGGCGCCATCAGGGACGCGGAGACGTGCTCGAAGTCCATGAAGGTCCCCCGTACTACCCAAACGTTGTACGGGATCCATAGGCTGATGAACACGGCCAGGATGATTCCGACCAGAATCGAGCGCAGCGTCACGCGACGGTGGTTCGGTGGTTGCATGCGAAGCTTGAATAGCGAGGGCCTGTTTTCTCTTGAAAGGCCCTGAGGACGGTGTGATGCCCGGGATCGCGTACGAAACCGATGCGTTGTACAGGCTGTATCGGACAGCCGGTGGTAAAACCGTTGACGACGGCCGTTGCAGATTACGCAGCCAGGGGTTCGATTCCCGGTGGACCGGCCTGCTTCTGCCGGAAGACCGGGGCATCGTCGAAAACCGCAGTTTCAACTACCTCATGGTGGAACCGGTCGATCTGCCCGCCGAAGGCGGCGACGAAGTCCTGGTCATATTCCACGGCCTGAACGAAGGAAGCTATGCCCGGTTGTTACCCTGGGCCTGCAGTTTCGCCCTGCAGTTGCACATCCCCGTAATCCTATTTCCCCTGTCCTTCCACGTCGGAAGGCGTTCTAATATCTGGAACGCACAGGACCAGTCCCGAATCGCCGCTCACCGCGCCGCCATGCCGGACAATGGCAGGGCGAGTCCATTCAACAGCCGCATCAGCGACCGGCTGAGCCAGTCGCCCGAACGCTACCATCTCGGCGGACTCCAAACATATTTTGACGCCGTGGACCTGAAGACTCGGATCGACCGGGGCGATCACGAAGGCTGCAGGGCCGGCGCGCGCGTACATTTCCTGGGTTACTCGGCCGGCGCTTGGTCGAAACACCCACGCGTTGGTTGGCGGAGGTGCTTTTTCACGGCGTCGATCTGTTGGAGCGTATGGAAACCATAGACGATCGGCTCCTGGTCGTGGTCAATCCCGCCGACCGGGTCATATCGGCCGACCGGGCGGCATGGAACCTGAGTCCGGCGCCCGTTCTGCGCCTGGAACTGGGCGTTCACGAATTCCCCTTCACCACGGGAGATCCACTGCCCGAAGTCTACGACCGGCGCGCACCGGAGACCCGCGCCATGATCAGGACCATCCGAAACATCCATCGCATAGGCCCGGACTACAGAAGCGCCTTCGACCGTTTCATCCACGGCGTATCGACTTTCCTGTTCCCCTAGGCCGGCCAAAACCGGCTTGACAACGGCCCGATTTGCCCTTTATCTATACTGGTATAAGGTAACCTATTGTAAATAGCCGATGTTACACCCGCAATCCGCGCCAGGTGGGATGGACGGGGCATGATGTAGTGTAAGTTGCCCCATGGTACTGTCAAGCGACTTCAGGCTGTCGTTCCGGTTGCCCATGCGAGCATCCATATGACTGCGACTGTTGAAAACGCCCTCACGCACTCTGCGATCGTTCCGGTCCAGGTATTGCTGGAACAATACGCCATTTCCCATCCGGAGATCGATTCCGACGAAGCGCTGGAAGCCCAGCTGGACCTCATCGAGCGGGCCTATCACTTCAGCACCCTGCATCACGCCGGCCAGGTACGCAAATCGGGCGAGCCCTTCATGGTGCACTGTACTCAGGTGGTGCTTACGCTGATCGGCCTGCAGCTGGACGCCGTTACCATCGCCGCGGGTCTCCTCCACGACGTGGTGGAAGACGTGGAAGACGTGTCCATCGAACAACTGGCCGCGGAATTCGGCGAGGAAGTAGCCGTCCTGGTGAATGGCGTCACGAAGATCACCGGACTGTCCTTCAGAAGCCAGGAGGAACTACAGGCCGATTATTTCCGCAAGATGCTCGTGTCCATGGCGAAGGACGTGCGGGTCATCCTTATCAAACTCGCGGACCGGCTGCACAACATGCGGACGCTGTCCTACCTGGCGGAGGAAAAACAGCAGCGCATATCGCTCGAGACGCGGGAGATCTACGCCCCGCTCGCTCACCGGTTCGGCATGGCCAAGATCAAATCGGAACTGGAAGATCTCAGCCTGAAGTACCTTTCACCTGAAATCTACCGGGATCTCGCAAGCAAACTGGACCAGAAACGGGTGGAGCGGGAACGGCTGATCGATGAGATCCGCCAGCCCATCGTCAAGGCCCTGAAGGACGCGGGCATCGATGCCACGGTGAACGGCCGGGCGAAACATTTCCACAGCATCTACACGAAGATGCAGCGCCGCAACCGGTCTTTCGAAGAAATCTACGACCTCCTGGCACTTCGGGTGGTGACCGACTCTCTGCCCAACTGCTACCACGCGCTGGGGATCATACACACCCTCTACACCCCCATCTTCGACCGGTTCAAGGACTACGTGTCCCGTCCCAAGATGAACATGTACCAGTCCCTCCATACCACGGTCATCGCGTCCAACAGTGAAACGGCCGAGATCCAGATCCGGACGCGGGAAATGGACCGGATCGCGGAGGTGGGAATCGCCGCCCACTGGCTCTACAAGGAGGGCCATGAAGAGGTCCATGGCGACGAGGAGAGGCAGGACTGGCTCAGCCAGGCGCTGGACTGGCAGACCGATATGACCGATCCGAAGGAATTCATGAATTACCTCCGCATGGACCTGTACGACGACGCCATCTTCGTCTTCACCCCACGCGGAGATCTCAAGGAACTGCCCCAGGGTGCGAGCGTGCTCGACTTCGCCTTCGCCATTCATACCGACATCGGTCTCCACTGCAGCGGCGCGAAAGTGAACGGCAGTATCGCGCCACTGGCCAGTAAACTGAACAACGGCGACACGGTCACCATTATCACTTCTCCGCACCAGACCCCGAGTTCGTACTGGCTGGATATCGTAAAGACGACCAAAGCGTCTTCAAAGATCCGCTCATGGTTCAAAAAAGCCACGCTGGAACAGAGCATCAGCCTGGGCGAAGACCTGCTGGAGCGGGAGTTGAAGCGTCTGAGGATCAAGCGCAAGATATCCGATGACCTGGAAGCGCTCGCGAAGGAGTACGGACTGCCTGACTCGAATCGACTTTACGCCGCGATCGGCCGGGGAGAATACGCGGCCACCCAGATTGCTCAGCGGCTGCTTCCCGATGAGGCCGAACCCGAAAAAAAACCTCCTAAAGAGTCGGTACTGACGCGGTTCGTGGACCGGATGCGCCGTTCACGGGGCGGGGTCAAGGTGAAGGGCATAGACAACCTGCTGATCCGGTTCGCCCAGTGCTGCCAACCGGTGCCCGGAGATCCGATCATCGGATTCATCACCCGGGGCCGCGGCGTAACGGTACATCACAAGGACTGTACGAACATCGTGAACGATCTCGAACGACGGCTCGAGGTGGACTGGGACGTGGATAAGGACCAGTTTTTCATCGTCGGTCTACGTGTCTACGGCACCGACCGGCCCGGTTTGCTCAACGAGATCTCCAGAACGATTACCGATGCCGGGATCAACATCACCCATGCCGCGATGAAGACGACAGACGGGTTGGCAGATGGGAACTTCGGCATCGAGGTGGAGCATCTCAGCCAGTTCGAGCGTCTGATCGTTCGCATCCGGAAGATCAAGGGCGTGGAACGGGTTGAACGGGAATCGGGCGTGAAACAAGGCGGTGTATCCGAGGACGTCTTCGACCATTTCGACCAGGTTCCCGACAACTGACCTGGACCGTTTCACGTAGTCTGCCATATACACAATTCTACTGCGTTCACCCATTCCGATGGACCCACCGCGTGCCTTCCCACAACAGACCTGACGGATCCGACCATCCCTTCGAAACTTTTCCAGACGAATATCCTGGGGACGATCCCGTATCGCGGAGGGACTTCCTCAAGGGCAGTGTGGCAAGCGCCGCTGCCCTGGCGGCTGTGCTACAGTCTCCGGAATCGGTTGCTGCCCAGCTTTCCGGGCGTCAACCCGCGGACGTCAAGAGTGTCGGCCTACCCCCGGGCCGGGTAAGGCTGGCCTTTAACGAGAACCCCTTGGGTGCTTCCCCAGCGGCTATTGAAGCCGTGCTGCGGCACCAGGACTGGATGAACCGGTATGATTACACGACCACCCTGCAACAGGCGATCATTCGGCACCACGACCTGGACATCCCCCGCCCGTCGGGCTTCGATTTCAAGGCCACCGGGGACCGCCATGGGCTGATGCTGGGCGTGGGAACGACCGAACTGCTCCAGATCCTGGCCCTGCAGGCCCTGATGAAAAACGGCGAAATCGTGGAAGCCCATCCTTCCTACGGCCAGGTCACGCGGGTCGGGGACGAACTGCAAGAGGCGGGCTTCGACGTGCAGGCCCAACGGTCGCCCGTTATGCCGGACGGAAACCATGACCTCGAAGACATGGGCAATCGGATCGGCGACCGCACCGGCCTGGTAATCATCTGCAACCCCCACAACCCTACCGGGGCGCTGCTGCCCCACGATCGGATCCTGAACTTCATCGACCAGGTGCCCCCGCACGTCCTCGTGGCCGTCGATGAAGTCTATGTCCAGTTCGTGCGTGATCCCGGCTACCTGGACTTCATCGAGGTCGCCAAGGAAAGAGAAAACGTGATCGTGCTGAGGACGTTTTCCAAGGTCTACGGGCTCGGCGGCATCCGCGTGGGGTATGCGGTAGCCCATCGAGACGTGATCTATCGCCTCGCTCCATTCTCCATGGGTCTCCTGGGACGGAACGTCCTGTCCGTTCACGCGGCCGCCGCGGCCCTGGGCGACGAAGAGCACGTAATGCGATCCCGGCAGGCCGTCTGGGACGGCAACGACTACCTGGCCGCCGAACTGGAGAGACTGGGCGCCCGGGTCGTGCCCAGCCATACGAATTTCCTCTGGGCGGATTTCGGCCGGGAGACGCAGCGCATCGTGCGTCAAATGTGGTCCAGGAAAGTCATGGTTCGCGCGGGCGCCGGCCAGTGGGCGTCACCGAACCATATCCGCATTTCCACGGGTTCGAGGGAAGAAAATGAAGCCTTTGTCTGGGCATTGGAACGGACCCTCGGATAAGTCGCTCCATATCAGCATCATCATCCCGACGCTCAACGAAGCAACGATGATCGAAGACTGCCTGTGCCAGTTCGATTCCGGTTCGGCAAGTCCGACCGGGACAGGCCCGTCGGGTGAACCGGACGGCCCGGACGGACCGGACGGACCGGCCAGGCCGGACACTCCGGAGGTCATTGTCGTGGACGGTGGAAGCGACGACGGCACCGGACCAATCGTCAGGTCCTATCCCCGGGTCAGGTACATCGAACATGGCGAGCGTGGACGGGCGGTCCAGATGAACGCGGGCGCAGCGGCATCATCGGGAGACGTGCTGTTGTTTCTACACGCCGATACCAGGCTGCCCGCGCACTGGAGGGAACACGTGATCGAATCCATCTGCCACCGAGGAATGGCGGGTGGGCGCTTCCGCTTTGAAATCGCTCATACGAACCGTATATACCGATGGATCGCGCGGGGTACCAATTTCAGGTCGCGTATCCTGGGCATCACATACGGAGACCAGGCCATCTACACCAGGCGGGAGGTGTTTGAAGCGTTGGGAGGATATCCCGACATTCCGGTCTTCGAAGACGCCGGGTTCGCCGACCGGCTGAAGAAGGCGGGGGGACTGGACTGGATCGACGAACCCGTACTGACTTCCGCCCGGCGCTGGGAACGACGGGGGCCTGTACGCACTTTGCTGCTTACCTGGTTCCTGCGGGCGTTGTATACCCTTTCCGTCCCGCCCAGATTCCTGACCCGCTTCTACGGTGTGGTGAGGTGATGGACATTGAATCGTTGAACAAAACACCGCGTCCAGAAATCGACAGTTTTATCCCGCTTTGAAAGGTGTAGAAGGATTTTTGTCGACATAAGCAAGCGCAGCAGGTACATTGAATGTACAATTGAATACAGCCGCAGGTGGCGGTTAGTGAAAACGCTGAAAAGGGAAGATGGTGTAAATCCATCACGGTCCCGCCACTGTGTTCGGGGACGAAACTCAAACTCGTCACTGCCGGTCAGGTTTAGCCCAGGGACCGGCGGGAAGACTTGAGGAGTAGGAAGATCCGTCAGTCAGGAGACCTGCCTGCAGGCTGTGCGAACGCTTCTCCGTGAGCAGAGAGGCCGAGCCTGGATGTGCATGTCTGCCATCCCGTCCCAGCCCTTCTATCATGGAGCGGCTGGTTTTTTTTGGCCAAACCGGGGTGACGCAGTTTGGAAACCGCCATAAGAGTAGAGAACCTGTCCTGTGGTTACGACCGGCGTCCGGTGCTGGAAAAACTGACCTTTGCGCTCCACCAGGGCGAGATGCTGGGCGTAATCGGACCGAACGGATCCGGCAAGAGTACGCTGATCCGGGCCCTTACGCGCATACTGCCGCTTCGCCGCGGAAGCATAGCACTATACGGGAAACCCCTCGAAGATTACACCGTCCGGGAGATCGCGCGGCAGATCGCCGTAATCCCCCAGCTGACACCCGTCACCTTTGCCTTCTCGTCGCTGGACGTGGTCATGATGGGAAGGACACCTCACCTCGGCCGGTTTCAAAGGGAGGGTCCCGGGGACCTGGAAATCGCCCTCGAATCCATGCGCCGGACCGACTCCCTTTCGTTCAGGGACCGCCCCATCCACGAGTTGTCCGGCGGAGAAAGGCAGCGCGTTATCATCGCCAGGGCATTGGCGCAGCAGCCTTCGATCCTGTTGCTGGACGAACCGACTTCCTTTCTGGACCTGAACCACCAGGTTGAAGTATTCGATCTGCTGCGCCACGTGTGTGCCAGCGACGGCCTCGCGGTGCTGTGCGTTTCCCACGACCTGAATCTTTCCTCGGAATACTGCACCCGGTTGATGATGCTCAAGGACGGGCGCACCTACGCCGAAGGACCGCCGGAACGAATCCTCACCCACGGGCATATCAAGGCGGTCTTCGAAACCGACGTAACCGTCATACAGAGCCCCTATTCGGGTTCGCCCCAGATCATCCTGAAACCGGGCGACTGACGGACAAGCGTGACGATGAAAAGACCCCTCATCCTGTTATTGACCGCCGTGGTCCTCTTCGCTGCCTGCGTTTTTTCCATGGGGGTGGGCGCGGTATATATCCCGGCCGGTACCGTGTTGCGGGTGCTGGCGGAACATGCGTGGTTGGCCGGCGCACTCGAGTCGACCAATACTGTTACCGACACGATTGTCTGGGAGATCCGCCTGCCGAGGACCCTCCTCGCCGTGCTAGTCGGGGCCGCCCTGGCCAGTTCAGGCGGAGTGATGCAGGGTTTCTTCCAGAATCCCATGGCCGATCCCTATATCATGGGCATATCGGCCGGCGCCGCGCTGGGCGCCACGGCCGCGGTCACCCTGAACATGGAATTCTGGATGTTCGGGCTGAACGCGGTATCCATAGCAGCGTTCCTGTGCGCCCTGACCGTGACCATGGCGGTATACGCCCTTTCCCGCCGGGGGGGCCGGGTGGCGTCCACCACCCTGCTCCTCACGGGTATCGCGATCGGCGCCATGGCGACATCATTCACGTCCTACATGCTCGTGATGGGCGGCGAGAACCAGCGACAGTTGCTCTTCTGGCTCATGGGCAGCCTGTCCGCCCGCCGGTGGGATCACGTCTGGATGCTGCTGCCCTATGCGGCCGTGGGGCTGACCATCGTCCTCATATATGCGCGGGAATTGAACGTCCTGCTGCTGGGCGACGAACAGGCGGCCCAGCTGGGCGTGCACGTCGAGCGGGTTAAACTGGTCCTGCTGGCGGCTGCCGCCTGTCTCGCCGCGGCCGCGGTATCGGTAAGCGGCATCATTGGCTTCGTGGGCCTGCTGGCGCCGCACATGGTACGGCTGATCGTGGGACCCGACTACCGCATCCTGACGCCCATGGCCGCCTTGGCGGGCGCCCTGTTGCTGGTACTGGCCGACCTGGTCGCCCGAACGGCCATGGCTCCGGCCGAAATGCCCATTGGAATCCTGACCACGGTGCTCGGCGCACCGTTCTTTCTGTACCTGCTGCACCGACAACGCCGTGTTTGAACCGGGGAGGTTACATGCCGAGGTTGACGAAAATATACACCCGCAAGGGGGACGACGGGACCACCGCGCTCGGCAGCAGGCAGCGCGTGCCCAAGGAGTCGCTCCGGGTGGCGAGCTACGGAACCGTGGACGAACTGAACTCTGTCATTGGCATCGCGCTGGCGGACGGACTGGCCGCACGCCTTGCGGAAACGCTGCCGGTCATTCAGAACGAACTGTTCCACCTGGGTTCGGACCTCTGCTTTACCGAAGAGGACAAGGTGAAGTACCAGATCCCGCTGATCGAAGCCCGGCACGTCAAAAACCTCGAAGCGATCATCGATGAACTGAATCCCATCGTCGGACCGCTGGAGAACTTCATCCTTCCCGGCGGATCTACGGGGGCGGCGTACCTGCACCTCGCGCGGACCGTCTGCAGGCGGGCGGAACGGGAAGTGTCGGCCCTGTCCCGCGGTGAAGCGATCGGGGAGTACGTGCTGGCCTACCTGAACCGCCTCTCCGACCTGCTCTTCGTCATGTCGCGATACGAGAACAAGGAAAAGAGGATCGACGAGCCGCTGTGGGATTCGAGGCTGTAGGTGGCTTACGGGGATCCAGGTGAAAAAATCTACGCGTAAATGAAGAGGGTATCCACAACAAACGCCCCGGCAGGTGATAGTCTGTCCGGGCGTTTTGGGTTTCAATCTCACTTCTTGACATTCTATCCCATATCGGTTGGCAACACCTTTATGATCTTTACGACGTTGCGGTCAATACGTTTAACGTCCTCGGCCAAATGGACGATCTTCGAATCCAAACCGTTCATCCTCGAATCCAAACCGTCCATCCGCGAATCCAAACCGTCCATCCGCGAATCCAATCCATCCATCCGCGAATCTAAACCGTCTATCCGCGAACACAGCACGTCAATTCGTTCTCCTATCCTGGCATGTGCATCGTCAGCATTCTTATTTATCCGACCTTCCATCGCACCAAGTATTTCAATCAACCTTTCTTCTGTAACGTAATCCACGGTAAACGCCCCTATTTGGATTTGAAGTTGACCCGGTTAAGTGGACATGTAATCTCTTGATCGGCGCCGCGATGGCCCACGGACTTACCCCGCGGTAAAAACAAGTCCTGCTGTGGTCACGATCGCTATGTATGTAACAGGAATTCCCCAATTCATGACTTATCCCTGTTGGAATATGTGCGAAGATCCCGGTAAAAATACGGTTCGTCAGATTCAGGAGGGGAACCGTCACGCAGGAGGGCGGGGTGGTATTTGAACAGTCCGACTAGTTCGTCGACTTTCGTCTCTACCCGGTCAACGACGACTCTGATATTCCTCATTTCCTCGGTAAGTTGAAGTGTATTCGCGCGCATCTCCACACGCATCTGCCGTGCATCATCTCGTATTTGCGCTATACTTGCCCGGTTTTCCTGGCCAAGTTCGGAAATCAACAACGACACTGTAGCAAAAAGGCCGGCTATAATGGCCGCTGAAACGGTTACCATGAGCCTGGTTGCGTTTCTGTCCAACCAATTGCTGAATGCCATGAATCACAGCCTCTCGGTTAGTGGTGGCCGATGTCCGCGACTGCTGACAGGTCGAAGACCTTCGCCACGGTTACACCTCGCTATGCGGATACGGCTTGGTACTATAGACGAGGAAGGGGCCACGAATCTCGTAAGAAAACGACAAATCCGTGTCTTTCAGGCGGACGGTTCCCCACCTCGTTGCTTTACCAAACCGAAACCGCCGGTCGTATAGACACGTTATCTGCAAGGCAGAAATCACCTATTTGAATAAACCAGATCTTTCCGGATGCTGAATTATCGGCTATACAGACTTCTAAATTGCCACAATCACAAGAACGGCGAGGCTTGACAACGACACTCGATATCGCATAACTTGCAACGAATCATACCCCCGAAGGACCGTTGTGTAAGAACGGTCTAAGTCCCCCAACTGACGCGAGAAACAATGATTACCCGCGCTGAGAATATCACTCCATCCATACTTACCTGGGCACGAGAAACCGCAGGCCTATCGGTTGAGGATGCCGCTTCAAAGCTTGGTCTGAAATCGAGTACCAAGGCTACAGCGATTGACAAGCTCGAAGCATACGAGCGCGGCGATGCCAAACCAACAAGAAACCAACTTCTAAAGATCGCATCGACTTACAGACGCCCGCTGTCTGTATTCTATCGTTTAACGCCTCCAGTTGAGGGAGATCAAGGGGAAGATTTTCGGACGCTTTCTGCAGCCGTATCCAATAAAGAGACTGCACTATTTAATGCAATTCTACGCGATATCCGTACACGACAGGATATGGTGAAATCAATCCTGGAAGATGAAGAGGAATCCCAGAGGAAACCCTTCGTTGGTTCAATGCCTGTGACTTCTGGGGCTGAGAATGCAGTCCAGTCGATTCAGGAGGTTCTTGGAATTGATGAATATCTGAGTTTTCGACAAAAACTGAATTCACCTGCCAAACTACTCGCGGCGCTCCGGCAAAAAGTAGAAGACATTGGTGTCTTCGTCCTTTATGTCGGAAACCTTGGATCGCACCATACCAATGTCAGTGCAAGGGTATTCCGCGGAATCGCAATTGCTGATGAGATTGCACCGTTTATAGTTGTCAATGACCAGGATGCAGTACCAGCTCGGTCATTTACTCTGATTCATGAACTTGTGCACCTTTTTACGGGTTCCACAGGCGTTAGCAATGCACCATCCATGTTTACGGGAGAGGAACGGAATACGCGTATCGAGCGATTCTGTAACGATGTTGCCAGTGAGTTTTTGCTGCCAGAAGTGTCAATCGCGAATGTCCAGCTATTAACATCCTACGACACGGCCGTTGATACCATCAGATACGTGGCCAGGGATGCAAATGTCAGCGAATCGATGACCGCTTATCGGTTCTGGCGTGCGAATCGAATTGACGACGAAATCTATCGCCAATTAGTAGCAACTTACATGACACGCTGGCGTAATACTGAGACCAAAAACAACCTCGTTGATCAGAGCAACAAGTCAGGCCCATCCTATTACACTGTTCGAAGGCACAAATTAGGAAAAGCACTTATAAGTCTCGTTGGGCGTACGCTAAAAGCTGAAAACCTTACCCATACTAAAGCTGCAATGATCCTTGGTGTGAATCCTGGGAATGTTGAATCGCTGCTTAAGGGGGCTCGAACTGAATCGAGCTCTTTCCTTTAATCGAGATCTTCGGTGCTCTACCTCCTTGACGCAAACGTCCTGATCCGTGCTCACGAGGATTACTATCCACTCGACCGAGTCAGTCCGTTCTGGGATTGGCTAATGGCCGAAGCAGAAGCCGATCATGTCAAAATCCCGCTTGAAATCTACATAGAAATCACGCCAGCTAGTGGACCTTTGAAGGACTGGATTAATGACAGTGACGTGAAGGACTTGCTAATTCTTGATGAAGAAGTCGAAAGAGGAGTGTTCAATCAGGTTATCGACACAGCTTACGCACCAGACTTGACGGACCACGAACTGAATGAAGCGGGGCAGGATCCTTTTCTCGTCGCTTACGGTATGATGAGTCCAGAACGTGCGATTGTTACGAAGGAAGTCTCTCAAACAACGAAACAGCGGGGGCGACGTAAGTTACCTGATGCCTGTGACATAATGAATGTTCCTTGGATGACTGACTTTCAGTTTTATAAGGAACGCGATTTCCATATTCCGTAGCTCAGGAAGACGAATAACCCCTCGCAGTCTGACTATGGTGTCAAAATGTTAGGATCGTTTGGGACCACAGAATTGATCATTCTGTTTGTCTTGGCGTTTGTTTTGGTTGTCGTAGTGGTACTTCTTTAGGGGTTTTATACGACTCATAAAATCAAAGACTAATAACTGACCCGATTGTTACCTACGTAAATAAGTCCTTACAGATTAAAGCACGGTTAATCTACAAGTCGTATATGTTATTAACTTCTGATTTCACGACAGGCCGACCGACTGCACAAACACCCGTCGCTTTACACACTCACGACCAGACGTAGACTTCCGAATCGTCGGGCGAATAGCCGATGAAGGTGGCCAGGACGATGCGTGGCGCGTCGCCCTCCACGGCCGGGACCTCGTGGATGAGGCGGGTGTTGAAGAAATAAAGGTCGCCCTGCTCGAGGTCGACGGTGTAGTTGCTGACGTCGTTGCGTCGGGCGTAGTCGGGAAAGGTGTCGGCCGCGATGGATTCCTGCACCTCGGACGTCCACATGCACCGATGCAGGATGGCCTGGGTACTGCGTCCCTCGTGCAGGGCGTTTTGAAAGCAGAGGACCCCGGCGAACTGGTGGCCGAATCGGGTGACGTCGTAATCGAAGCGCTTTTCCCGAAGCGTAACGTGGTCGATGTGCGGTTTGTAGGTATGCCCCCCGTAATGAATCCGGAAGATAGCCGGACCGTACTGGCGGCCGTCCGGCTCCCGGGCGGTCATTACGCGCTTCTCTCCCGCGAGCGTGTCAAGCACGCCGTACAGCAGCTTCACGGGATCGCCATACCCCTCAAACAGCTTCCCGTACAGGGCATGCGTACCGGCCGCGTGCTCCAGAAAGGCCTCCTTGTCGGACCCCTTGTTGGCCAGGCTCGTCCCGATGTCGATCCGCGTACGGTTATCCCTGGCCGCGGCTTCCGGGTCGTTAGGATCCCGCATCAGCCCGCGATCGATGAACCGGTCGATCAACCCCTGGCAGTGGGCCGGGGAATAGGCTTGCCGGCATATGATGGCGGGGATCCGGCCCTCGGACAGGGCCAGGAGCGGATCGCGCTCCTCGGCCAGGATGGACTCCACGTCCGGACCCAGGGGTTCCCACCGGCGATTTTCTGTCATTACAATTCCCTTACACTCTCATCCGTAGCATGGGACGGGAGAACGATACGTCGAGATACTCCCCTGACCGGGTACTCTTTGTTCCGGGGGTCATGTAATGGATGGCGAAGGCCCGGCGCTGCCGGTCGGTCACGTTGGGCGGGGTGTGGTGCATCGTCTGGCAGTGATGGAACATGGCGCCCCCGGCGGGCAGGTCCACCACCGTCGCCTTTTCCGATTCGGCCTGGTCGCCCAGGTCGAGGAGGGCACCGGTATCCGACGACCGGTCGTGCGAAACCAATTGACGGTGCGTTCCCGGGATTACGTGCATGGCCCCGTTAGTTACGTCCACGTCGTCCAGCGTGAGCCAGCAGCTGACGAGATTCGCGGGCGTGCATTGCCAGTAGCCGTTGTCCTGGTGCCAGAAGACGGGACCGCCCTGGCGGGGCGGCTTGTAGAGGGCCTGGTCGTGAAACAATTGGAGGTTCGGCCCCAACAGGGATTCGACGATGTCCAGTATGGGCTCGTGGTACAACAGTTTCCTGAATTCGATGCTGCGTTCGCACATCTGCATGATCTGCAGCATCTGCGACCTGGCTTTCCGCTTCCGGTCCTTGTCTTCCGTATCGTCGATGGACAGGTTACGATAGCGGCCGCTTTCACGCGCGGATTCGAAAACCCGGTCGTACTCCGCACGCAGGACCTCGAGGTGGTCATCTTCCAGCAACTTGCCGGCCACCAGGAAACCCTGATCCTGGAACAGTCCGACCTGGTCGACGGACAAGCCGCCTTTCGATTCCGACAGTACCGTAGACATAGTCATTTCCTCTTTCGAGCGATCTCCCGGGGGACGGTAAATCACCCTTGCCCACCATGAAGATCTGCCTGTATTATGGAATACCCACGATCCAATTTAACGACACCCGTACTACAGGCAAGTTTTTTAGCTGGGAATGTCTATGCCGACCACGACCGGGGACCGGTACGAACTGTACCGATGGCTCTACAGGACCATGTTCACGATCCGGACCGTCGAGGAACGGCTGGCGAGATCCTTCATGGCCGGCCTGATTCACGGCGCGTGCCACACCTACGTCGGCGAGGAAGCCGTTGCCACCGGGGTATGCGCCGGACTGACGGATGACGACGCGGTCTTCAGCACACACCGGGGCCACGGCCACGCGCTGGCCAAGGGCGTGTCGCCGACCGCGCTTATCGCCGAACTGTACGGCCGGGAAACCGGAATTTCCCACGGCCGGGGCGGCAGCATGCACCTGTTCGCCCCTGAAATCGGTCTCATGGGCACCAGCGGGATCGTCGGCCCGTGCATTCTGCAGGCCGCCGGGGCCGGGTACAGCGCCAAGCTGCTGGGAAACGGCGGGGTAGGCGTCGCCTTCTTCGGCGATGGCGCCGTGGGGAACGGCGCCTTTCACGAAGGCCTCAACCTCGCTGCCATATTCGACCTTCCCGTGTTATTTGTCTGTGAAAACAACCTGTACGCGACCGAGGTGGCCTTTTCCTACGCATCCCGGAACCCGGACGTGGCATCGCGCGCATCCAGTTACGGCATTCCGGGGATCGAAGTCGACGGCAACGACGTGCTGGCCGTGCGCGAAGCGGCCTCCCATGCCATACGGCGCGCCAGGGAGGGCAAGGGTCCGACCCTCATCGAGGCCAAAACCTACCGGACGCGCCCCCACGCCGAGGGCATGAGTCCCACCGGCGTGTATCGCACCGAGGAAGAACTCGCCGAGTGGCGGGAAAAGGATCCCATTCCTCGATTTCGCGACCATATCCTTTCCGAGGGGACGATGACGGAGACCGATATGGACCGGATCGATTCCGATATCAAATCGGAAGTGGACGAAGCGGAACGGGAAGCCGCGGCCAGTCCCTGGCCCGATGGCGGAACGGCGATCGGGCACGTATACCGGGAAACGACATGAACGAGCGGACCTTCACGGAAGCCGCGCGCGAAGCGCTGTCGGACGCCATGGAAGCCGATCCCACGATTTTCGTGGTCGGAGAAGGCGTGGGGATTCGAGGGGGAAATTTCGAAACCACTGCCGGACTCTACGACAAATACGGTCCCATGCGGCTTTGCGACACGCCGATCTGCGAACGGGGGTTCATCGGCATGTGCACAGGCGCGGCCATGACGGGAACCCGTCCCGTCGTGGACTTCATGTTCATGGATTTCATCCTGGACGGCCTGGGTGAACTGATCAACCAGACCTCAAAAATGCAGTACATGAGCAGCGGACGCCTCAAGATGCCAATGGTACTCAGAGGCTGTATCGGGATCGGTCATTCGGCGGCGACCCATCATTCGGGCAGCTACTATCCGATGCTAGCCCATATCCCTGGTTTCCACATCGCCCTTCCGTCCAATCCCGCCGACGCCAAGGGTCTGTTCGCCACGGCGCTGCGCAGCGACGACCCGGTTTTCTTCATGGAGCACCGTGATCTGTTGAGCACCAGTGGGCCCGTGCCCGACGGCGAACACCTGGTCCCCTTCGGACAGGCCGCCGTAGCCCGGGAAGGGACCGACGCTACGGTCGTGGCGCTGTCCGTCATGGTAAACCAAGCCCTGCACGTCGCGGAAGAAATGTCCGGTGAGGGCGTATCCCTGGAGATCATAGACCCGCGCACCGTGGCGCCCCTGGACGTGGACACCATACTCGGGTCCGTGCGGAAGACCGGCAGGCTGCTCATCGTGGACGAGACCTTCATGCCCTGCGGGATCGGTGCCGAGATCTCCGCCCACGTCACGGAACGCGGATTCGACGAACTCGACGCGCCGATCATGCGCCTGAACGGCGCCCACGTGCCCACCCCATACAGTCCCACGCTCGAGCAGTCCGTCATACCGGACCGACAGGCGATTGAACAGGCCGTCCGCAACCTGCTGGCGGAATAGGAACGGGGTATGTCCTACGAAATCGTCATGCCCCGCCTGGGGTGGAACATGGAAGAAGGCACGCTGGTCGAGTGGCTCAAAAAAGACGGCGAGACGGTGACCCAGGGTGAAACGGTGTGCACCATCGAGGGCGACAAGGCCGCGACGGAGATCGAATCCTTCGAATCCGGTATCCTCAAGATCCCGGATACCTCTCCACAGCCGGGACTCACGGTGCCGGTGGGCACGGTGCTGGGATACATCGTTTCTGAGCAGGAAGTGGATTCCTTTGAACCGAACGCGGTCCGGACGGTCGATACGGGCGGGGACAGGATTCAAGTCACAGCGTCGGGAGGGATCGAACCCGTCGGCGGAGAGAAAGTCGAACGCGCATCTGGCGTCACACGGGCGAATGAATCAAAGATCGGTTCCGCCGCGGCCCCAGGACGAAGCCATGGCGAACCCGCGATCAGTCCGCGGGCCCGTCGTGCGGCAGAAGGCGCGGATATCGACTGGCGCCAGCTGAAGGGGAGCGGACGGTCGGGCCGTATCGTGGAAAGGGACTTACTGGAAGCCGTCGCTCGGCTGAAAGAAGGCCTGGCGGACCCGCAGGTGGTGGGATCGTCCGCTGCGACTGGCGACAGGCGTGGGGTCATTGCCCGGCGGATGGTCGAATCCCATCAAACCTCGGCTCCGGTCACCCTGAACACCGAAGTGGATGTCACCGCGCTTACGGCGTTGTTTTCGGAAACATTCCAGCCGTCCTGGTATGTGCTCATGGCCAGGATCGCCGCGGCCGCCCTTGCCGAGCATCCCCTCATGAACGCCGCCTGGCGAGATGGCGTGGTACTGAACGAAGGTATACACATCGGCATCGCCGTAGATACCGACGATGGCGTGATCGTTCCCGTGATCCGGGACGTTGCCGCAAAGCCGCTCCAGGTCCTGGCCGAAGAATCCAAGCGTCTGGTCGAGGCCGCCAGGGCCGGCAAGCTCACGCTCGATCAACTTCAGGGTGGGACCTTCACACTCACCAACCTGGGGATGTATGACATAGACGCCTTCACCCCGATCATTCACCTTCCACAGTGCGCGATACTCGGCCTGGGACGGGTGACGCCTAAAGTGGTCGTACTCGACGAGGAAAGCGGGTCGACGGACATACGCCGTATGATGTCGCTGAGCCTGACCTTCGACCACCGCGTCGTCGACGGCGCCCCGGCAGCACGGTTTCTGCGGCGGATCAAGCAACTCGTTGAAGAACCGGATGAAATCTTCAAGAGCGACAACCGATAGTAAACCATATCCTCTTGACGAAAGGCGAGGATCAAGTCGTCAGATTCGGAATCCCGGGGCCACAGCTAAGCCGTCCCTCCACCCGTGAGCACCGCCCGGCACCTTTCGGCCACGATGCGTTCCTGTCCGTCCTGCAGGTTGTGGGGATTGATGGAGAATCCGTCCGCGCCCCGTTCCTGCACGATTATCCTGGGACTGCCGTCGAGCAGGGCTTTCACCGCTTCTTTACCGGTTAGACCGGATTCGTTTCCAATGGTGACCTTGAGTTGAGGTACGGCGTAAGTTTCCTCCGGGCCGAGCCGGCTGACGGAAACGCGGGGTACGCCGGCCAACTCCCCTTCGATGTAGCGCACTTTCGCTTCCCATGCCGCCGCGTCCGCCGCGTGGTCCCGGTTCAGGTAACGCTCGAGGGCCTTGATAAACGCGAAGATTTCTTCCCTGCTGACCTTCATCGGCCGTCCCACTGTGGCGAAGGGCGTACCGTTCACCGCACAGGCCTTGATCAGGTCTTTGCGCCCGATGATTAGGCCGGTCGACTGCGGACCCTGGAGGCTCTTTCCCCCGCTGAATATGACCAGATCGGCGCCTGCCTCCGTAAACCGGGTCAGCGTGGACACCGGCGGGCATTCGGAAGCAGCGTCGACGATAACGGGCACATCCGCGGCATGGGCCATGGCCGTAACCTTCTCCAGGGGTACCGAATTGTCATTCTTAAAGTTCTTACCGAGATAGAAAACCGCTGTCGTGTTCCCGCCGATGGCTTCCCGCATGGCTTCCACGGGCGGACCGTCCGTGTCGTCGAGTTCGACCAGCCTGGCGCCGGTGAGACGAATGGCCTGGTCGTAGGCAATCCGGTGGGTTTTCTGCACGACCACCTCGTATCGCATCCCGGTGGTATCCGGGAGTTGTCGGATCCTTTCCTGGTCCGTTCCCGTCATGCTGGCCGCGGTGGTAATGACCAGTCCGCACGCCGCGCTGGCGGTTACGTAGGCTGCCTCTACACCCAGCATTTCGGCAACCCTTTCCCCGGCCTTCTCGTGCAATTCGTCCAGGAGACAGAACTCCTGGGAAGCCACGCGCATGGTCTCCAGGACTTCCGGGGCCATCAGCGCACCTCCGAACCTTGTGGCCGTGCCGATGGCGTTGATCACCGGACGTACGCCGATGTCTTCGTAGATGCCCATGATTGCGAACCCCTTCCCAAATGCGAACTATGCATGAATCCGGCCGGAAAATCCTTGTCCCGCCGACGAACCGCACTGCATATTTCAATATTGAACTTTCGAACAGGTTTGTACTGGAAGTTGACCCTACGCAAACCCATAATCAAGGAATAAAACATGCACTACGACGCGTCCAGGCGGACCTTCGACTGTGCCCCTTCGCTCACAGATACGGAAGTACTGCGCTTTTGCAGGGATGGGTATCTCCATTTCGAAGGCGTCGTCCCCGACGAGATCAACCACCGAGCCTGTGAATGGCTGAACGGCCGGATTCCCGTCAATCCGTGCTATATGCCCGAGGGCATGACCGGGGAAGATCTGGTCCGAATCCGTGATACCCACGAACCGAGTTCGATTCTTCTCGAAGACTGGTTCATCGAACACGTCCTCCTCAATCCAGTGCTTGCGGGCGCATTACGATCCCTCCTGGGCCGGCACGTGGGCCTGCCCGTGCTGGTAAGCAATCACAGGATCGAATGTCCGAAGGAATCACAGCCGTGGCACCACGACGCCGACCATCTATTCGGGCCGGAGGTCAACTTCGTCGAGGTGTTCTATTTCCCGCAGGATACCCCCGATGAGATGGGGCCGACCGAAGTCACCCCCGGTTCCCATGTCCGCGCGACCCTCAGGGATCAGGAGGAAAGCGGGGTGCTGTGTTCGGGACCCGCCGGCACCATCGGCCTGCATTCGCAGAGCATCCTGCACCGCCGCGGCGAATCCACGGCAAGCGGCCTTCGGCACATGCTCAAGTACAGTTTCTGGCGCACGGTACCGCCCGCGAGGGACTGGATTGTTGAACCGGAATTCGACTTTCGGAACGCGGATTACGGCGGGCATGGATCGGCCCGTTACGTAGCCCACATGTTCTACTGGATGTGTGGCAAGGGCGATGATTTTCGCATCATCGGCGGCCAGGCGTGGCCGTGGAAATCGGTAAACCAAATCGGTCCGTCCTATGGTTTTGGACATTCGGAAGGCTACCTGCCCGACTGGCGAGGGAACAACGATGATGATTACGCCCGGTAGATCGACCGGGATGGATATGCGGATCGTTCGATCACAGCAGTTCCGGCACCAACACTCGTCTGCCGAAGCGACGTCCGTTTAACTTCTTAAGCACTAGGCGCGTCATGCCTGTCATTGCCGTAAAGCGTCCCCGGTTTACCCCTGAAGAAGCCGCCGGCCTGGCCCGTTCCCTTTACGGCGTAACCGGTTATTTGCGCGCGTTGCCCAGCGAAAGGGACCAGAACTTCCACATCACCGGTGAAAACGGTGAGGGTTTCGTACTTAAAACCTCTGGTGCGGCGGAAAAGCGCAGCATCCTCGACCTCCAGAACGCCGCCCTCGACCACCTGGCCACACGGTTCGGAGAAGCCGATTGGCCGAGCGTGTGCCGAACCGGGAAGGGAGAAAGTATCACCCTGGTCGATGGGCACGGCGGAATGCAACACCTGGTCAGGATGCTGACTTTCATCGACGGCCGCCCCCTGTGCGAAGTCAAACCCCACGGTCCGGATCTGCTGAAGGACCTGGGCGCCTTTTTGGGGCGTTTGACCCACGCTTTCGCCGACTTCTCCCACGAAGAAAAACAGCCGGATCTCATCTGGAACATGGACAACGGGCCTGATGTGATCCGCCGATACGTCGACCATATTCCCGACGCCGACCGCCGCGGACTGGTCCAAAGGTACTGCGAAGCGTACGAAACCACCGTCGTTCCCCGCCTCCCGTCACTCCCTCGCCAGTTCATACACAACGACGCCAACGACCAGAATGTGCTGGTTCGCCGAGCCAGGCCAGGCGGATCAGGCGGACCTGATGATCCCGCGTCCAGCAGACTGGAAGTGGCCGGCCTGATCGATTTCGGCGACATGACCCATTCCTGTGCGCTCTTCGAACCGGCCGTCGCCGTAGCCTATGTCATGCTCGGCAAGGCGGAACCTCTCACTGCGGCCTCCCATGTCGTCCGGGGTTACCACGCGGAGCATCCGTTGACGGAACTGGATCTTAGTCTGATCTATCACTGCGCGGTGATGCGGCTTTGCATGAGCGTATGCATATCGGCCTTTCAACAGGTGGCCGAACCGGACAACACTTACCTGTCCGTCAGCGAGCAGCACGCCTGGGACCTGCTCGAGCGGCTGGACAACCTGCCTCCCGCCTTCGCGGAATACCAGTTCCGGGACGCCTGTCAATTACCGCCGTGCCCGCAGACCCCAGGGATCGAATCGTACCTGTCATCGAAGCGCGGTTCCTTCGCACCGATCATGGGTCGCGATTTGGACCTGTCCACCGCCCTCGTATTCGACCTCAGCGTGGGCAGTCCGGACAGGGCGCTACTGGGGGGTTCAGTTGACGTAGACGAACTGACCAGGGACATTTTCCAGCAGATGGAAACAGCGAAGGCGCATGCGGGAATCGGTCGATACAACGAGGCCCGACAGGTCTATACCGCTGACCAGTTCGTCATGGACTTCGACGAAATGCCCGAACGCCGGACCATCCACCTGGGGTTGGACATTTTCCTGCCCGCCGGATCGCCGGTCTACGCCCCGCTGGAAGGGACGGTCCACAGCTTTCAAAACAACACCCAGCCGATGGATTACGGACCTTGTATCATACTCGAGCATGCCGTGGATGACAGCGCCCTGGTGTTTTACACGCTATACGGCCATCTCAGCGTCGAATCGCTGACCGGACTGTACGAGGGAAAACGGATCGGGAAAGGAGAACGATTTGCCGCACTCGGCGACCCGTCGGTGAACGGAGGATGGCCGCCTCACCTGCACTTTCAGATGGTCACGGACATGCTGGGCAACAAGGGGGATTTCCCCGGCGTGGGGGGACCGGGACAGCGGAACGTCTGGTTGAGCCTGTCCCCGGATCCCAACGCCATCGTCGGCGTGCCCGCCGGGGCGTTCCCGACGGAGCAACGGACGCGAAGAGAGATCCTGTCATCACGCCAGGAGCATATAGGAAGGTCCCTCAGCGTTTCCTACCAACGACCCCTGAAGATCGTCCGTGGCCACATGCAGTACCTGTATGACGAGGAAGGGCGCGCCTACCTGGACGCCGTGAACAACGTACCCCACGTGGGTCACAGCCATCCCCGGGTAAATCGTGCGAGTCAACGCCAGATGGCGGTGTTGAATACCAATACCCGCTACCTGCACGACAACCTCGTGGACTACGCCGAACGCCTCTGTGCGAAGCTGCCCGATCCACTCAGCGTGTGCTTCTTCGTGAATTCCGGGAGCGAAGCGAACGATCTGGCCCTCCGCCTGTCGCGTAGCTGTACCGGCCAGCGCGACCTGCTCATCCTCGACGGCGCCTACCACGGCAACCTGACGTCGCTGATCGACATCAGCCCGTACAAGTTCGACGGTCCAGGAGGCAGCGGCGCACCGCCGTACGTGCACAAAGTACCCCTGCCCGACCCCTACCGCGGTCCGTACACGGGATATTCGAAGGCAACGGGGAGCCGGTACGCAGACCACGTGCGGGAGCGGATCGAAACGCTCGCGGAACAGGACAGAGGGATCTGCGCGTTCATCGCCGAGTCCCTGCCCGGTTGCGGGGGACAGATCGTATTGCCGGAGGGGTATTTTTCAGAAGCATTCAAGCATGTGCGAGATGGGGGCGGCGTGTGCATCGCCGACGAGGTACAGGTGGGTTTCGGGCGGGTGGGCACCCACTTCTGGGGTTTTGAAACCCAGGATGCCGTGCCGGACATCGTAACCCTCGGGAAACCCATCGGTAACGGGCATCCGCTGGGCGCGGTGGTGACCACCCCCGAGATCGCCGACGCTTTCGACAATGGCATGGAGTATTTCAACACCTTCGGTGGCAACCCTGTATCCTGCGCCATCGGCCTGGCGGTACTGGATGTCATCAAGGAAGAAGGATTGCAGACCAACGCCCTGGCGGTGGGCGGCTACCTGCTGGAAGGCCTTCGCGCCCTGGCGCCGGATCACCCTATCATCGGTGACGTCCGCGGCATGGGGCTCTACGTGGGCGTGGAACTCGTGCTGGACCGCGACAGCCTGGAACCGGGAGAACACCAGGCGGCGTACGTGGCCAACAGGATGCGTGATCACGGCGTGCTGATCAGTACCGACGGACCCCTGCACAACGTCCTGA
Source organism: bacterium (assembly GCA_965262815.1). Taxonomy (GTDB): domain Bacteria; phylum JAAXHH01; class JAAXHH01; order JAAXHH01; family JAAXHH01; genus JAAXHH01. Next base: position 3,564,214 of record OZ253560.1, read on the forward strand.
AGATCAAACCTCCCCTGGTCTTCAACAGGGAAAACGCCGATTATCTCCTCCATTGCCTGGGCAAGGTATTGGAGGAGGACTACCTCCAGGTTACGGCGTAACTCCCCTGGCACCGAAACCCTTTGCTACCAGTCGTCTTTCGTATTCAGAAACCCAGGGCGCCCCGACGATCAGTGAATCTCCCCGCCCACCAGGTTGCCTGCCACGTGGACCGGGCGGTACAGCGTCTGGCGCAGGGGCGGCATGGACGCGAGCAGGTCCGGGTGCGGGTCCCAGTTGTGCCACTTGCTGTTGACCGAGTTATAGCAGCTGAAAATGGCTATACGCGGGTTTTCCGCATCGATCCAGGGTCTGCCGCTGTGTGTCAGGGCCTCGGTAAAGAACATCAACGAACCCGGCGGACAGGTATAGGTGTTCCAGATGGGCGAGTCCGGGGACTGGATTGAGGGCGGCGCAGGGAAGACTGCCTTGTGGCTGCCGGACACCAGCAGCGTTCCGTTTCCATCCTTTACGGGGTTCAACTCCCATACCACCCGGGTCAGTGCGGAATTTGCCTTGCCGGGGATACAACGATAGAGATGGGAATCGCCGGGGAAGCGCAGCATGCCGTTGCCGTTGTGGGGACCGAACGCGCCGTCTCCCACAGTCCGGTAGAACAGACTGGCCGATTCTTGCCTGAAACCATAGCAGACCTGGCTGGACAGGCCGGGATAGGCCAGGAACTCGTTCAAGAATCCCACGACGAGCGGATGGTCCGTCAGGCTCTGCAGCGGACCGCCCAGGACCGAACGTTCGGATTCGGGGATGGACTCCGGATCGTGGTGCAGTTGTTCGCAAAACGCTCTCATGTCCGCGCAATCGGCCTCGGACAGCACGCCCGGCATCAAAAGCCAGCCGTCTTTGTCGAACAGGTATTTCTGTTCATCCGTTAGCTGCACCACGTCCTTGCCGTCAGCATTTACCCTGGGCAGATTCGCCTGGGTTTCGTCCAGACGCGCGCCAAGGTTCTTGTCTATGATAAACGCCCCACTGGATGACACAGGCAATCCTCCCTTCCTATGGGTTTGTTCCAAACTATCTGTATTGGGCTATTCGTTGTCTGAAACACCGGGTCCGAACTCGATCCCCTGGGCCAGCGGAAGATCGGTCGACCAGTTGATGGTATTGGTCTGGCGCCGCATGTATGCCTTCCACGCGTCCGAGCCCGACTCGCGGCCGCCTCCCGTCTCCTTCTCGCCGCCGAAAGCGCCGCCGATCTCGGCGCCCGACGTTCCGATATTCACATTGGCTATACCGCAGTCCGAACCTGTGGCGGAGAGGAACCGCTCCGCCTGGCGCAGGCTGTCGGTAAAGATGGCGCTCGACAGGCCCTGGGGCACGTCGTTATGGAGGGACAGGGCCTCGTCCATGGTTTCATATTCAAGGACATATAGAATAGGCGCGAAGGTTTCCTTTTTCACGATCTCCGTCTGTGCGGGCATGCGAATGATCGTCGGTTCGACGAAGTTGGGTCCGATTTCCGGACGCCGGTGACCGCCGGTGACCACCTCGCCGCCCTCGGCCTTCGCCTGCTCGATGGCGTTCATCATGTCTTCGACCGCATCGGCCGTGACAAGGGGCCCCATGAGGGTGGCGTCGTCGATCGGATCTCCCATTGGCACCTGCCCGTACGCATTGGCCAGTCTATCGATCAGCGCCTGAGACAGGCTCCTGTGCCCGATGACGCGGCGGGTTGACGTGCAACGCTGTCCCGCCGTCCCCACGGCCCCGAATACGATGCCGGGAACGGCCAGTTCCAGGTCGGCGTTTTCTGTGACAACGATCGCGTTGTTGCCGCCCAGTTCCAGTATGGTTCGTCCGAACCTGGACGCGACCCGCGTGGCCACGGTCCTGCCCGTAGCGCTCGAGCCCGTGAAGGAAACGAGGGGGATCCGTTCGTCGTCGAGTATGAAATTGCCCACGTCGCTGCCGCGGCCGATGGCCAGGTTGTAAACGCCGTCCACGCCATGGTCAGCCATTACCCGGTTGCACAGGTGCTGCGTGGCCACGGCCGTAAGCGGCGTCTGCCCGCTCGGTTTCCACACCGTAACGTCACCGCATACCGAGGCAAGGGAGGCGTTCCACGACCAGACCGCGACAGGGAAATTGAAGGCGGTTATGATACCGATGACTCCCAGCGAATGCCACTGTTCGCTCATGCGATGACTCGGCCGTTCACTGGCGATCGTCAACCCATACAATTGGCGGGAAAGGCCGACGGCGAAATCGCAGATGTCGATCATCTCCTGGACTTCTCCCATGCCTTCCACGCGGATCTTTCCCATCTCCAGAGAAACGAGTTCGCCCAGCGGTTCCTTGTATTCCCTCAGGACATTGCCCAGGTCCCTTACCATATCGCCCCGCTTTGGCGCAGGGATCGTCCGCCAGTTTTCGAAAGTTCCGCGGGCATGGTCGATCACCCGGTCGTAGACCTCGGGCGTCGCCTGCCGCACACCCGCGATCGGTTCGTTGGTCGTCGGATTGTACGACGTCAGGATCGGGCCCTCGCCATGAATCCAGCCGTCGATTCCCGTGCAAGCCCCTGCGTTCAGCGCTTCGATATTCAGTTTTTGCAACAATGCCTTCATCTTCACCTCGTTTTGGTATTGGATGTTTTTCCTACGGGACCAAGTCAGTACGGCACGGCTGGCCCGCCGATCTTGAAACTATACAAAATCCTCCGCGTCCCGGTCCAGGCGCTTGATCTTGAGCATGTACTCCGTGACACGCCGGTCCGTTTCGTGAGGATAGTCGTAGTTCAGCCCGTCGGCGACCGCCACGGCAAGACGCCTGAACAACCGGGTCGCGTTGAATAAGGCGTCCCAGTTCTCCTGTAGATCCGCTCCTGAAAACGTGGACTCTACTTCCGCCCATGTCCCGGTATCCATATATCGTTTGAACCAGCGGCCGTGTTTATTGGTAGTGACCGCCCAGCTGTGTTGCATGCCGATATACCACTCGATGACCTTTTCAAGAAAAGGGAAATGAACCTTTCTGTTCATGTATTTCGCCCAGTAGAGCTCATCGCGCCACAGGCTCTTGGCTACATAAGTAATATCCCACCAGAAATCGGAAACCAGTTCATCGTATTCGGACTCCGAAGGTCTTGGCACGTTGTACGCGCCATGATACGGCTTAACCGGATTCTTTACGCGATTGTCTTTGTCTATCAGCACCCTGTAGGGTTCGGGCGTGTCGATGCGTTCTGCCATGCGTTCCGCTTTGGCGATTCCCCAGTCGATCCGTACGCCATCTTCGTAGATCACCAGGCGGAACACTTCTCCTTCTTCGGTCCATGTCGGCCTTGGCGGCCAGCGTGTCATCACCGGTCCGAAAGTTTCCAACCAGTCGTCATCCCTTCCATACGGCTCCTGGTCCGTCACGAACAACACGACATCGTAGTCTGACAACAGATCGGTTGGGGCTTCTCCGTCGACCCGGGAGCTCGATAGCACCAGGCCTCGAATCTGATCGTTATCTTCCGCCCAGCAGTGCAACTCATCGAAGATCTCCTTTGCCTTTCGCATATCTCATACTCCTCGGACCATGTTATTTCAAACACATGTGCCGCACTTTTCGCAATCCCGTCGATACTACCCTTTCCGGTTGTTTTTACTCAATCTCTAACCGGACCTCCATTACCCTCGGCGTGCTTCCTCCATTGAGGGCGCCCAGAGCCAACCGGTACTGTATCCAGCGTTCCCCGGAGGTTTCGACTGGCAACGACACGTCCCCCGGCTGCTCGTACCAGGAATCTTTTCCGGGCGGTCCTTGCCAGGTGACACGGTTCAACGCTTCCTCCGAATCCGCCCTCCTGATCTGGGCGTGCACCCAGGTTCCGGGTCCGTATTCCGCCTCCCAGTCGATGCCAATTACCGACGAACCATCGGGGAGAAGATAGGGCGCGGAAGTATAGTATTCCTCCGGTCCGGCATCCAGCATGTTGCCCGTCTGAACCGCGGTCATGCCGTGGGGTCCGGTCGTGGGCAGCCGGGTCACCCGCCGGGCGTCGAATCCGTCGGGACCGTTCCACCAGACGGCGGAATGGCCGACGTGATCGCCCTCGACCTTGTGATAGGCGACGGCGAGGTCAACGTGGCCGTTGCCGTTGAAATCGGCGGCCACGCATCCCGACGCGGAATGGGTGAACATCCGGGTACGGTCGGCGGCGGAGAAACCGCGGCCTGGCCGGTTCCAGTAAATGTAGGAATCGATGTCCCTAACGCGGTTGTCGTGGTAGGAACAGATGAAAAGGTCGAGCAGTCCGTCCCCGTTGAAATCCATTAACGACATGGCATTCACCGCGTTAGCGGGCAACAGGGAGCGCCTGTCCTCGCGCAGACCATCCGGGCCGTTCCAGTAGATGTGTACGAAGGAATCGTGGGGAGCCCCGAGTGAAGGTTCGTGGCCACCGATGACCAGGTCCGGGTACCCGTTCCCGTTGAGGTCCGCCGCCCGGGCGCAAGCGCCGTGCCAGACGGAAAGCGCCTGGCATCGGTCCATACTGAACCCTTCCGGGCCGCCCCGGAGGATGAAACTGTAATCATCGGCGATCTGCGGCACGACCAGGTCGAGCCAGCCGTCACCGTCCAGGTCTACAAGGAATATCCAGCGCGGGTCCTTGTATACGACGCCTTCGTATTCGAGGCGGATCCGCTCGGTATTTTCGGTGTCGAATCCGTCCGGACCCCCGTAGAATATGACGATATCCGGATTGTCGAATCCACAGAAGACGAGATCCAGGTATCCGTCCCGGTTGAGGTCCGCGCAACAGACCCCGTGGGCGCGGACGGTGGGCAGTCGTGCGTCCGGCTCGCTCCCGAACCGTCCCGCCTGGTTGAGATACACGTACGACCCCGGATCCTGGTACACCGAGTTTTCGGACGCGTTGGCCAGGATAAGGTCCGGAAACCCGTCGTCGTTCACGTCGCAACGTAGCGCTTCGACCGTACCCCACCCCGGGACCTCCTGGCGACGATCCGGCTCGAAACCGTCAGGGCCGCCGTGGTATACGTAAACGGGTATGTCCCCCACGAGGTTCCTGCTGAACTGGTTGATGAAAATCGCCTGGGGATTGGACTCACCGGTGGACCTGGCCAGCAGGACCCGCCTCGCGTCATGGGTCTCGAGACCGCGCGGTGCCGACAATGCGCCCTCGCTCCAGCGATAAACCAGGGATTCCGACGTATAGCTTTCCGGCGTGTGGGTCTGGCAGATCAGGATTTCGGGCTGTCCGTCCCCGTCCAGGTCACCGACGGCCGCGTCACAGGCAAAGCGACTGGGGATCGAGGTGCGGCTTCGTTCGCTGTAACCTTCTTCACCGTCATGGTACAACCACGAGCACTCCTCCCCGTCCTGCCGGTCCCGGCAGGCCAGGACCAGGTCGGATCGTCCGTTACCGTCCAGGTCACCCGCGGCGATGGCCAGCGCAGAGCGGCAGGCCAGACTCACCGGTTCTCCCGGTTCCCGGCCGGAATTGAACGGCACCAGGTATACGACGGCGGTCCGGGCGACAAACACATGGGGCGTGCCGTGGATCCGGATGACGGAAACCAGTGGAACGGCGGGATCTACCTCTTCAGGATAGCCGCCGTGGTCCGGGTCCGCGTTTACTGGTGGGTCAATATCCACGGGGACCGACGATGACCTATCCGGGCTGATCCCGTCCGGACCGCCCCAGCACACGCAGACGTTCCCTGAAGTGGTGCGAACGACGAGGTCGGCGTAACCATCGCCGTCTATATCATCCGACCCAACCTGGTTGGCCGTGATATCCAGGTCCAAGTATCCCTTGGGCTCGAATCCCAGTGCGGTCTGGTAGAACAGCCTAATATTGCCATCGGAAACGAAGGCCAGGTCCGGTCTTCCGTCCCCGTCGAAGTCTCCGGCGGCGACCGAAGTGCAACAGGGAGCCGGCAGGTACTGTATCTGCCGTTCGCCGAGTCCGTCCGGTCCGCCGTAGTACAGGTACGCGTTGAGGTCCCGCCTGATCCCGTTGTAGAACATGCCGACAATCAGGTCGTCGTAGCCATCCCCGTTCAGATCGGCGACGACGCCCGTTCTCCCGCCGTCGGAAGGAAGAAAACGGGAGGTGGTTTTACCGAGTACGTCATGGTACACGGTGACGGGGGGTTTTTCGCCGTGGTTCTGGCTGTTGCAGAAAACCAGGTCGACGTGGCCGTCCCGGTCCAGGTCGAACTGGTGAATACGCTGCAGCACGCCCGCCCGGGATACGTAGAGATTCTGCCCGCCGTTGCCGAAGGAACCCCGGCGGAACGCCTCGAATCCCCTGGTGATCCATGACGACGAAACTGTTGTGGAAGGATGGGAAGGCATGGCCTTAACCTAAGACATGGCGGAGGGACAAATCAATCTATTTGTACCGTCTACGGGTCGAACAGGTTCAGCGTCGTCCGTGTGCCTTCGGAGTGTGTTTCCACCATGGTTTCGAGGATTTTGAGGATGTCGCGGGCCACGGGAGTACGCCGGAATTCATACACCTCGCCGGGGAGCCCGGTCGACGTTTCTTCATCCACGGCGAGTTCCGCGGAAATCGCCAGGATCAGGTTGGGAGGACCGTACTGGCTCAGCAGGTCCAACCGTGTCCGCACCCCGCCGGAACGCCAATAACCGAGGAAATCCAGGTATACTTTCATGCCGGTGGGTGGATGGGTGAAGACATAGTCTGGAACAAGTACGCCCTGGCCGCCAAGGTCGACGATTTCCGATCCGGTTTCCATGCGCCAGTCCGAATTCAACCGGGCGAACCGCTCCTCGAGCCAGGAAACCTCTTCGGGTACCCACTGTCCCGTCGAAGGGCCGATCGGCTTGAGACCCTTCTCGGCGGTCAATCGAAACTCGCCCTCACGGCGCCTGGCTCCCCAGACTATGGAAGCGGTTATGCTCCAGTTACCGCAGTGAAGGACGGCGGGAAAAAACTGGGCGATCTGCAGACCGTAGCGCTGGGACGACTTGAAAAGCGACATGGGGCCGTCGATGTGAATGTGGTACTTTCCCGGGCCGGTCTGTTGGATCTCGTGCATGAGCTGGAAGAACTTCATCTTCCGGAAGAGGTCCCGGCAGCGGGCCGGGCTTTCTCCTTCGATGTACAGGTCCAATCCAGATGCCCGAAACAGGACAGCCTGCGCCAGGGCGACGTTATACCTGCTTAGTAGCCACGCAGGCGTGCAGGGTTTGAAAGACTCCAATCGCTCGGCCTCCTTGAGATCGGCATAGAAGGCCCCATCGGCTTCCTCGGCTTCTATGGATACCGTTTTCGCCACTGCGGTCAGAATGGCATCCCTGTCGATGCGTACCTGGTCCGTGTTCCGGTATGCCGCGGCCGCGCCTTCGAATATGCTCCTCCGCAGTTCCACCGGGTCGACGGGCGATGCAGACGCGAACGTGCAGCGGTCCTTCAGCAACTTGCCCAGTCCGCGGTGAAACAGAAAGTCCGTCCCTGCACCCGTCGTATCCGTCAGTTCTTCGTCGAGTTCCTGCCGGGTTCCGCCTTCATGACTCTCGAAGACGCGGATCAGCGATTCGGCAACGCCCAGGTGATCCTGGTCCTGCTCATCGATGTAGGGAAGGTGGATCTGGCCTTTGCGAAACCGTACGCGAAGGAGGTCACCCGTCAGCATGTTTCCCCCTTCCTGCCGGGGTCTTTCTATAGGCGCTGTGCTGCCTTCGACGGGAACTCGCGTATTCCTCGCCCGTCCGTTCTGCCACGAGTTCATAGAGCGTCGCGTGTTTTCCCTCCACGCGCCGGAGGATTCGGCCTAGTCGCTGTACGTGCTCCCTGACGGTGCCGGAACCGGACAGTACCACGGCCACGTTGGCTTCGGGGACGTCCACGCCTTCGTTCAGTACACGGGACGTGACCAGGAAGGGGTACGCGCCGGCGTTGAACGCCGCCAGTATTTCCTGGCGCTCCTTCACCTTAGTCTGGTGCGTGATGGCGGGAATGAGGAACCGGCGCGAGATCCGGTACACCGTTTCGTTGTCGCTGGTGAAAATGAGCATGCGATCGCGGCGGTGCTGCCGGATCAACCGTTCCAGGACGCGCAACTTGGCCTGCGAACCCTGTGCGATCGCCTTCTGGGTCCTGTAGGCCGTGAAAGCCCGGCGGCCGTCTTCGCTGCGGGAAGTCGCCGCCAGGAAACGGACCCAACCGCTGGGGCCGGAAAGCGATATCCGGTTCCTGTCCAGAAACGCGCGGTAGGTATTCCGAGTCTCCTGATACTCCGTCCGTTCTTCCGGTGAAAGACGCACACTGATTTTTATGGTTTCGTAACCGGACAGGTATTCCCCGCTCAGCGCACGGATCTCCTGTCGGTATACTGTCTCGCCAATCGCATCCTTCAGCAGGTGTTCCGCCCCGTCTTCCCGCTCGAGCGTTGCGGTCAGTCCTAGACGATATGGCGCCAGCGACAGGTCCGCCGTCGTCAGGTAGGAGGGTCCGGGAAGGTGATGGCATTCGTCGAAAATCACCAGACCGTACAGATGTCCGAGCCGCTCCATGTGCAGGTACGCGGAATCGTAGGTGGACACGGTAACCGGTTCGATGTCGTAGTAACCCCCGCCGATCAGGCCCACCTCGGTGTCGAACTGGCTGGAAACCACGCCGTACCACTGTTGCATCAGGTCGATGGTCGGGACGATCACCAGCGTGCTGCGCTGGACGCGCGCCATGGACATGAGAGCGACGAAAGTCTTGCCCGACCCGGTCGGAAGCACGACAACGCCGCGGCCTCCGGCATTCCACCAGGCGTCGACGGCTTCCTGCTGGTAGGGAAAGGGAGACCGGTCCGATTGGAAAGACAGGTCCACTTTCTCGTAGGATCGGGCGTCGTCCTGGTAAGGAAGCCCCTGGTCGGTGAGCAGCGTGATGATCTCACGATATCGCCGAGCAGGTGCGCGGTACAGCGCCACCCGATTGTCGAATGTACACCCAGGCAGCGACAGTTCGTCCACCTGGTCTCGATCGCCGTGCACCAGGATGGTTCCTCGGTCGAATTCGAGTCTGAGCATGGGGAAGGGCCTTGCATGCACGCGGGGGACCGCACGTTCGCTTAGGGTTGCACTGACGGGGCGTTCCTGTTCGCGTACTGATGTACCGGTTTAGTCCTGGTCTTCAAACACCTCGTCTCGCCGGTTAGCAAGCACGGTTTTCAACGCATCGATGAATCGGTCGATATCCTCGTAGCTGTCGTAGAAATGCGTCGAAATACGGAAGACGGAATGGTCGCCGGCATGGGTGGCGGCGATCTGAATATGATACTCCTCCCACATGAGCTGCACGATTTTGTGTAGATTGCAGCCGTCGATGGCGAAGGAGGTTAGAAACCCAGACATCTCGGGTCCCGGAGGCACGGTCATGCGGGCGCCCTCGATCTCATCCAGGACCAGGTCGCGAAGGTATCGGGCCAGGCCCAGGCAATAGGGACGTATCCTTTCCTCCCATCCGATGCCCAGTTGATAATCGATGGCCGCGCCCAGACCGGCGAAATGGGTCATATCGTGGGTCCCCGTCACGTCGAACCGGCTAGCGTGGCTGTAGGGTGCGGTATTGTAACCCAGAATCGGCGCCGGCAGCGTACTCAGATACGGATCCGCGACATACACGATTCCAGTCCCCTTGGGAGCCAGCAGCCACTTGTGCGTGCTGCTCGCATAAAAATCGCACCCGTAGGCTTCTATGTCGACGGGTACCATGCCGACCGCGTGGGCGCCGTCTACCACGGCAACGGCGCCGTGGTCATGGGCCAGGGTGGTCAGTTCCCTTACAGGCGCCACCAGGCCGGTGGTGCAGTATACGTGGGAAAAGACCATTACCTGTGTCCGGGGGGTGATATGGGCGGCATATGCGTCGACGATCTCACCCTGGGTCTCGGGAGGCGTGGGCAGCGGAAACCTGCGGATCAGGACGTGCTGGGTTCTCGCCATGTGTTCCCACATGCGCTGTACCGAGGGATATTCCTGGTCGCTCATCAATACTTCGCCGCCAGGCTGCAGGGGCAGCCCGCGGGCGGGAACGTTCATGCCCATCGTGGTATTGAGTACGAGGGCGACGTTTTTCGCGGAGGCTCCGGTGAATCGTGCGACCTTTTCACGGGCTGCCTCGACATGGGGTCCCATGAGCCTGCCGCCCTGGTTGTACAGCGGATTCATCTCCACCTGGCGCAGCCATTCTATCACCTGCTCGATCACGGGTCTCGCGGAAGGACCCACCGAACCGCCCTGCAGGAACGTAACGCCGTCTTCCAGGTAGAACTGGCGGCGTATATCCGCCCAGAATGCCCTCTCTTCATCGGTTATGGGTTTATTGCGCGCAGCCATGTGGCGAATGCCTCCTGTAATAGGGTCATTCAGTCATGTACTTCACGTGTCCTGCCATGCATGAAATGTGGAGGAGTTCGCCCCAATGTCAAGCGGTTTAGCGGCTTAACAGCAGTCGTATCCCGATAGGCGCGATGGTGACCGATCTTGACAGTAGATGCGGGAGGGTTAAGTTATGAATTCCTGCTCGTCCCTATCGCACATCGTGGTCTCTCGTCTTCCAGGAGCCGGAATCCATGTCCCGTCCCAATGTCATATTCATCATGGCGGACCAGATGCGGGGTGACTGTATGGGTTGCGATGGTCATCCGGTGGTGGAAACGCCCAATCTCGATCATCTGGCCGCCCGGGGGACGCGGTTTCCCTATGCGTACACCGCGGTCCCTTCCTGCATTCCCGCGCGTTCAACGGTGATGACCGGCATGGACCAGTGGCATACGGGCGTCCTCGGCATGGGCCGGGGGCAGGGACCGATCCCCAACGACTTCCCGCATACCATGGCTGGCACGCTCTCGGAGGCCGGGTATGCCACCCACCTGGTCGGCAAGGGCCACTTTAGTCCGCAACGTGAGGACATGGGTTTTCAGTCGGCGGAACTCGACGAATCCGGGCGCATGTTCGCCCAGGGTCTACGGGACGAGTACCGCCAGTGGTTTGACCGGGAGAAGAAGCGAGATATCACGCCGGACGATCACGGGGTCAACTGGAACTCGTGGATCGGGCGTCCCTGGCATACGGAGGAGTACCTCCATCCAACCGCCTGGACCATGAGCCGGGCGATCCATTCCATCGCGCGGCGCGACCGATCGAAACCGTTCTTCCTAAACGTCAGCTTCGCCCGCCCACATTCGCCGTACGTGCCGCCCGGATGGTACTTCGACCTGTACCATGACCGGGAAACCCCTCCCCCCTATATCGGTGACTGGGCGGACATGCACGACATTCCCTTTGACGCCACGGATGTCAACGCATGGAGGGGCAGGCAATCGGCTCAACGCATACATCGCGGAAGGTCCGGTTATTACGGGGAAATCTCGTTCATCGACACGCAGATCGGCCGCCTCAAGAACTGGATGGAACGGTATGAACCGGAGGCCTGGCGCAATACCTGGATCATCTTCACGTCAGACCACGGCGACATGGTCGGCGATCACCACCTGTGGCGCAAGACGTACGCCTACGAGGGCAGCGCCAGGATTCCGCTGATCGTCTGCCCGCCGGCCGCATGGGAGGAACAGGTTAATTCGCCCGTCGGCGACGGCGTGGCCGAACTCCGCGACATCCTGCCGACCATACTGGACGCGGCCGGAGTAGACGTACCGACCACGGTAACGGGAACCAGCCTTCTACCGCTGGTCCGGGGCAATGCCGACGGCTGGAGATCCCATATTCACGGCGAGCACTGCTGGTGCTACGCCCCCGAACAGGAAATGCAGTACGTGACGGACGGCCATCGGAAGTTCATCTGGCTGCCGCGTATCGATCAGAAACAGTTCTTCGACCTGGATGAAGATCCCGGCGAGTGCCGCAACCTGGTGGGCGATCCTGCGTATGGAAAGGAAATAGAAAAGTGGGAAGGCTATCTCGTGTCGGAACTCGAGGCCAGGGACTGCGGTTGGGTGGTGAACGGCAGGCTGCACTGTCCGGATGAACCGCTGGTTTCGCCCTACAGGGACGTGCGGTATCAGGGATAGTGCAGGACAGGCAGAGCGATGGCCAGTTGATCGTTCATCATGGGCTACTTTGCTTGAGCATGATATTTTCGATCCGGGCGATTCGGTTTTCAACCCGATCTATCCGGCTTTCTACCTTCCCTATATCTTCGCGGATACGGGTTTCCATGCTATGCATATCAGCCTTCATCTCCTGTCTTCCCGCTTTGGCTTCCCGCCAGAAGAAGGCGAAGGCCGTAAGAAGGACGGCAGGTTGGATCAGAAGTCCTGCGATTTCCAAAGTTTATACCTCGTTAATCACTCGCCGTTTCTGTCCATCCTAAGGCAAACGTCCTTGACGGGGCACATGCTATATCATACTCAATATACAGTCGGTGCAATAAAGAACATCTCGACTAGTTTGTTTCTTTTCGAATCGAATGCCTCAATGTAACTACGATATTTCCCTGAAATCGCCGCATATCCGTCATTTGGTACCTAGAAAAGGAACTCACTTTGGACGAGGTCGGAACACGCAAGTCGGACCTGGATACCCCGGTGCTCTGGGTAGACCTGGACCGTCTCGAGAACAATATCCGTGTCGTGGGGCAACGTTTGAAGGAAGCCGGCGTGGCGTGGAGACCGCATATCAAGGGCGTCAAGGTTCCGGCGATTGCCCACCGGCTGCTGAAGGCCGGTGCGATCGGTGTGACCTGCGCCAAGCTCGGCGAGGCCGAGGTCATGGTCGCGGGAGGCATCGGGGATATCCTGATTGCCAACCAGGTGGTGGGATCGCACAAGTATACCCGGCTGGCGCATCTCTGCAGACAGGCGGACGTCAAGGTCGCCGTCGACAGCGATGCTACACTGGAGGACCTGGGTCGCACCGCGACTGTGACGGGCGTCGAAATCGGTGTGCTTATCGAATTGAACACGGGCATGGAGCGTGCGGGCGTCCATCCCGGGGAAGCGGTCGTGGAACTTGCCCGCAAAGTCCATCAGACCCCCGGATTGCGGTTCCGCGGCATCATGGCCTGGGAGGGCCATGCCTGCGTCGATGAAAAGGCGGACTGGAAACACGGGGAGATCAAGCGGGCCGTGGGAGAACTCGTGGACTCCGCCGAACGGTGCCGGGTCGCGGGGCTGCCCTGCGATATCGTGAGCGGCGGGGGCAGCGGAACGCTGACGGTAACCCCCGACCTGGAAGGGATCACCGAAATCCAGGCGGGCGGCGCGATCTTCAACGACGTGATGTACTCACTGTGGGGTGTTCGAACCGATCCGGCCCTGTACGTGCACGTGACGGTCACCAGCCGTCCCGAACCGGACCGCCTGATCGTGGACGCCGGCTTCAAGACGGTACCCGCATGGTTCGGCATGCCTATGCCGGTAGGCGTAAGCGATGTGAAGAGCGTGGGCATGTCCGCGGAGCACGGTACCGTGACCTTCAACGGGCCGAATAACGAGATCGCCGTCGGTGACAAGCTCGATCTCATGGTGGCGTACACCGACGTCACCCTGTTCCTCCACGATCACCTGTACGGAATCCGCAACGGAGTCGTCGAAACCGTGTGGCCGATCGTGGGCCGCGGAAAGCTGCGCTGATTCAAAGCGACCGGCTGACCGGATCACCAGTACGGGAAACGCCACCTGCATGACTACCCTGTCAAAATATACCTCACTCACCGGATCCGGGTTCGGGACCGAAATAGGGGACCTGGACCTCGCGCGGCTGGATGAAGCCATGGTCAACGAAGCGCTGAACGCGTTTCATGAGACAGGGGGATTGATGGTCATTCGAGACCAGGGCCATATCGATCCCGCTCACCTGCGCCGGTTCGTGACCCGGTTCGGAACGCCGGAAGGCAACGAGAAGTACAATCCGGGTTTCCTGGTTCCCGGATATCCCGATATACTGCGGATTGGCAACGCGAAGGAAAACGGCGAGTATACAGCGCTTTTCATCCAGGCGGACCCACCTCCGCTGCTGTGGCACATGGACGACTCCTTCCGGCATCCCCAGCCGATCGGTTCCTGTCTGTTCTGCATCCGCACACCCCCGGAGGGCGGGGAGACCGGCTTTGCGGGGATGACCGCGGCCTATGACTCCCTGACCGTCGATGTGAAACACCAGATAGAATCCATCCGAACCGTACATTCCTACAACCATCTCAATGAACTGCTTCGCAGAAAGAATCCACACCGACCTCCGCTGAGCGAAGCACTCCGCGCGCAGTTTCCGCCGATTATCCGGCCCCTGGTCGCTACGCACCCGGAGACCAGCCGGAAATCCCTTTACCTCCCCCTTTGCCATATTGAATCCGTGGAAGGCATGGACAAAGCGGAGGGCGAAGCGCTGTTGAACAACCTCCAGGCCCACGCGACCGGACCGGATTACACCTATATGCACAGGTGGCGTCCAGGCGACCTGGTAGTCTGGGACAACCGGTGTACGCTTCACGCCCCCACGCCCTTTGACGACACGCGATATGAACGGCTCATGTATCGGTTGACCTTTGGCGGTCGACAAATCACCGGCTACTGACCGGGCGCTGTCCGCACGATATTGTTTTAGGACTACTAAACCAGGGAACAGGCATGTTGGCGCGAAAAGTACCCTACCGCCAGTGGGGACGGGATCTGGACGCCCAGTCGGTTCAGCAGATGGACCGGGCGTGCGCGCTACCCGTGGCCGTCGCCGGCGCATTGATGGCGGACGCCCATGTGGGGTATGGACTGCCCATCGGCGGCGTGCTGGCCACCGAGAACGCGGTCATTCCATACGCCGTGGGGGTCGATATCGCCTGCCGGATGAAGCTGTCCGTCCTGGACATGCCACTAGACACGCTGCAATCCGATCGGGGAAAGGACCGGCTGACAAAGACCATCTCCGCAGAGACGCGCTTCGGTGTGGGAGCCCGTTTCAAGAAGCGCCGCAACCATCCTGTCCTCGACCGCAATTGGTCCGATTCGCCCGTGACCCGAAAGGCCAGGGACAAGGCATGGAGCCAGCTGGGCACCAGCGGAAGCGGCAACCATTTCGTCGAGTTCGGAGAACTGTACCTGCACGAATCGCTGAAAGGACTGGACGCAGGCACTTACCTGGCCCTGCTTTCTCACAGTGGAAGCCGCGGGACCGGCGCCATGGTCGCCTCGCATTACAGCAGGCTGGCCATGTCCATGCACCCCGACCTGCCCAGGGAACAACGACATCTGGCCTGGCTGGACCTGGACTCAGAACCGGGGCTGGAGTACTGGTCGGCCATGGAGCTCATGGGCCACTACGCGGCGGCCAACCACGCATGCATTCACCGGCACATGGCCCGAAACCTGGGTGCGGAGGTCCTGCTGGACCTGGAAAACCACCACAATTTCGCCTGGCGGGAAAGGATCTCTATCGCCAGACAGAATCCGGACCGGGAGGTGGTGGTGCACCGAAAGGGCGCTACGCCGGCCGGCCGGGGTGTCCTGGGGATTATTCCCGGCTCGATGGCGAGTCCGGCCTTCGTGGTGCGCGGCAAGGGCAACCGGGACGCCATGAATTCAGCCGCACACGGAGCCGGGCGCGTGATGAGTCGAAAGAGGGCGATGCGCAGTCTGAACTGGCAAGACGCCAACCGGATGCTCCGGGAAAGAGGCGTCACGCTCATCTCCGCCGGACTGGACGAAGTTCCTTTTGTATACAAGAATATTGAAGAGGTCATGGCCGCGCAGACCGACCTGGTGGACATCGTGGCCCGTTTCGACCCCAGGCTGGTCAAGATGGCTCCCCAGGGCGAGCGACCCGAGGATTGAACGCCATGAAAATCACCAGCGTAGAGGCCTTTGCGGTACGTATCCCGCGGGACAGCGGTTCCGTGGCACCCGACAGGACTCCCGCGTACGCCATACCGGATGGAAGACGCTCCATCAAGTCGAATATGCACGAAACCCTGGTCGTGCGTATAACTACGGACGAAGGACTGGCCGGTTACGGCGAGGGACAGAGTCCCGTATCCCCTGAAACACCACGGACCATAGTGGAAACTCTGTGCCGGCCCGTGCTGATCGGCGCGGATCCATTCGATGTAGAATACCTGTGGCAGCGTCTTTTCGACGCCATGCGCGAGCGGGGCCACCCGACAGGGTTCTACGTGGATGCCCTGGCCGCGTGCGACATTGCGTTGTGGGATCTGAAAGGCAAGGCGACGGGAAAACCCGTGCACAAACTGCTGGGCGGCCGCTTTCGTGAACGGATCGAGCTTTACGTGGGATGCGCAGGCCGGGATCCCGCAACCGCGGCGGACCGGGCGGAATCACTTGTCGCCGCGGGCTACCGGGGACTTAAACTGTCGCCGGCGCGTGACCGTGGACAGACCTGCGCCATCGTTGCGGCGGTGCGCGACCGCGTCGGCCCGGATATCGCCGTCATGGTGGACCTGCACACCGAGTTCGACGTGGCCGAAGCGATCAGACTGGGCCGTGCACTGGAACCACTGGACGTCTACTGGCTGGAGGCGCCCACGGTTCCCGATGACTTACAGGGTCACGCAACCGTGACAAGGGCGCTCAACATGCACGTGGCCAATGGCGAGTGGTATCGGACCCGCTACGAGATGAAAGAGGCTTTCGAAAAGCGGACCTGCGACGTGGTGATGCCGGACATCGGGCGAACGGGGCTGACCGAAGGCAAACGCATTGCCGTTCTCGCGGACACCCACAACATCCCCGTGTCACCCCACGTGGGCGGGGGTGGATTGCTCTCCATCGCCGCAACCATTCAACTGTCCGCCGCCATCCCCAACTTCCTGGTCATGGAACACGGACACGAGTCCTATTCAACCAAATGCCGCATCGCGATGGAGGCTCCGCAACCCTCAGGCGGCGCGTTTCCGGTGACGGACGAACCTGGTCTGGGCGTTCGGATCGACGACGAGATGCTGGAACGGCTTTCCGCCCCGCGGTAGTGCTTCACACTTCTTGACCCCTCACCTCAGTCCAGGGCGGACTTCAGCCAGTCCCACAGGCGCAGGTTGAACGGCTGCGCCGATGCTGCTGCTCGGTCGGGATTTCGAAAGTACCCGTCCATGAGCGTCAGGTTAGCCCATACTTCCATGCCAAGCCTGTTGGGAAGGAGAGTAGGGCTGTAGAAGTCGGATTTCCACAGGCGGTGTTCAACGGGAAACCAGAGGAATATACCGCCCACGTCATCCACGAGCCTTCGTTCCGCGGCATGGTAAATGGCGTAACGATCTTCTGAAGACCCCATGAACTCGTTGCCCTCGTGAATCAGCCGTTCAAAGGTCTCGTCGCGCCAGGCGTGGCGCCCGGTCGAACGCCACAGTCCAAGTAGATTGGCCGGGTCGGGGAAATCCTGGCTGTACGCCACCAGGGCCAGTGTCACCTCGTGGTTATTGAGACCGTCCGTGAACACTTTTCGTTCGATGACTTTTACTCCCACCCGGACATTCAGCGCTTCGGCGAGCATTGCCTGAATGGCTTCGGCGGGCAGGCGCGTAGCCTGGGAATCGAGGGACCGGATCCAGATGTCGACCTGGGGAAAACCCTGGCCGTCGGGATAACCCGCCTCAGCCAGCAGCTGCCTGGCACGCTCGGGATTATAGGCCAGCGTTTCCCTGAAGGCCTCCGGGTCCGCACCGGGAAACCCAGGCGGCAGCATGCTGTAGGCCGCCACACCAACGTCCCTCAGGGCGGAATCCATCAGCGCCACTCGATCGACTGAATGGGCAAAGGCTTGCCGGACACGCAGGTCGTTGAAGGGCGGATTGTAGGTATCCATGGTCAGGTAAAAGGTAACGAAATTAACCATGGAATGCAGCTCCCGGCTGAGCACCGGATCGCTCTTGACCCTTCCCAGGGACGCCTGGCCGGACAACAGGATCATGTCTACCTCGTCTGCCGTGTAGGCCGACAACACCAAAGGCTGTGCCGACTGGGAGAACACCCGGATAATCACCTGTTCGAGAAACGGTGGTGCCGGCCCCCGGTACATGGGGTTGGCATCCAGGACGATGACCTCGTTCTTGCGCCATTCGGACAGCTTGAACGGACCAGAAGAGACATGCGTATCCGCCCGGGTCGACCACTCTTCGCCGTATTTTGCCACGGCGTGCTTCGGGGACGCCCAGCTCATGATGAGATTGTAGGGCAGGTAGGGTACGGGTTGTTCGGTATGGACGGCAAACGTCGTGTCGTCGATCGCCTCCACACCCAGCGAGTCGACGGGAAGCCGGCGGGAAACAACGTCGTCCCAGTTCTTGATTATCTGGTAGTGCCATTCGAAATCGTAGGCGTTTTCCGGATCCGCCCCACGTTGAAAGGTATAGACGTAGTCGTGGGCGTTGAAGGGTCTGCCGTCGTCCCACTGCATTCCCGAACGCAGGTGGAAAAGCCACGTGTAACCGTCCGGTGTGGCTTCCCAGGACCTTGCGGCGGCCGGCACAAGCTGGTAGTCCTGATCCTGCCGGACCAGCGGCTCGGAAATGAGATTGGTGGCCGGGCTGCGTTTGTATATGGTCTTGAACCACTCCATGTACGTCCCGTCAATCTCGAAGAAACGGAGCTGCTGGCGCTCCAGCGGCGCGGCGTCTTCCGGAAGCACCCGGCCTATCGAGTTGACCTGTTGGGCACAGGCGTCCAAATCGGCAAAAAACACGAGCAGGAAGAGGCATCGGGTGATTCGTCGCATGGTCATTTCAAGGGGTAGAGACATGGGTCATTCAGGGTTAAATTCGACTTGGATACCGTCAAGACAGCCCTACCAACATCATCTGAACTTTCAGTCGCAACACGAAGAACATGTATTTGACTTGCCTCGTGTGTACTGTTCTACTTAAATCGACATAAACACGGTATACCGAAATTTGCCCCTGTTGTCAACGGGTCGTCTATATCGCGAGTTCAGTACAGCCGCTCATACGAGAGGTGACGCCGCATGGCTGTCTACGTATATCCCGCGTTGAAGGACATAGGGACAGCCTATGACCGGGATGGCTTCGTCATCGTGCGTAATGTGCTGCCGGCCGATCTGATTCAAGAGGTGGACCGGCATATCGACTGGTTGATCGAACGGCATCCCGATCTGCCCCCTGAATCGCTGGGACACTGGCTCATTGCCGATGATCCCTTCTGGGTCCGCTTTCTGAGCGACCGTACCCTGCTGGACGTGGCGGAAGCCCTGGTCGGCCCCGATGTGGCCTTCTTTGCGGCGGATTACATCTGCAAGCCTCCTCGTACGGGCAAAGGCGTTTTGTGGCACCAGGACGGACATTACTGGCCTCTTGAACCCATGGATGTCATAACCGTCTGGTTTGCCGTCACCGCCTCTCTGCCCGCCAACGGTTGTGTCCGCGTGATCCCCGGATCGCACAGGACCGGACTGCACAGCCACTCGCCGGAGAGAAAGGAGAACTACATCCTCAACCAGGCGGACCCCGGCGCTTTCGACGAAAGCCGGGCGGTCGACCTGACGCTGGCACCGGGAGACATCTCGGTGCACCACCCCCTGCTGCTGCATGGATCCAACCCGAACGAAAGCAACGAGTGGCGGCGCGGAGGATCGATCCAGTACATGCCCGCGACGACTAAGGTCACCAGGGACTGGCCCTGCCTTTTCCTTTTTCGGGGCACTCCCGTGGAAAGCGTAAATTACTACCGTACGTTTCCCGCTTACCAGGACGGTGAGCACATGTCGTTCACCGGTTGCGAGGCCTGGTCTTGAGGCGGCGGCTTCTGTCAACCCAGAACGGCCAGCAGGATCCCCGCAACGGCAAAGTACAGCACCAGGAACAGGATCGGCAAACGAA
The DNA here is from genome assembly GCA_965262815.1 of bacterium. Taxonomy (GTDB): domain Bacteria; phylum JAAXHH01; class JAAXHH01; order JAAXHH01; family JAAXHH01; genus JAAXHH01. The sequence continues at coordinate 3,584,048 of OZ253560.1, forward strand.
ACACCCGCAGCATGAAAAATCCGCCGATGGCGAGGGAAAGATCCACGGGAGAAAAGACGGCATTGATGAAAACGGGTTGGTACAGCGCCGCCAGCAGGAGCCCGACCACCGATGCGTTGACCCCCGCCACGGCACCGGCCGCGCCCGGTTTCCGCGCCAGGGACTCCCAGGTATTGTGAAACGCCATGATTAACAGGAATCCCGGTAGGAAAATCCCGGTGACTGCCACCAGCGCCCCGACCAGCGCATGATCCGGTGTCATTTCCGCGCCCAGAAAGGCGGACATGGTAAACATGGGACCGGGAATGGCCTGTGCGGCGGCGTAACCGAGCAGGAAACGATCGATGGAAAGCGCATCCCCCACGGTCTGCTGAAGCAAGGGCAGCACCACGTGACCACCCCCGAATACCAAGCTCCCGGTCTGGTAAAACCGAGAAAACAGATCGACGTCTGGCGACATGTTCCCCAGCAACAGCAGGCCGATGAGCAGAAGAAAGAAGAGCGTAAGCGGCAGCCAGGCGAATCGAAGTCTGTCTCCGTGCCGTACTTCGGAAGTGCGCAGCAGGCGCCACCCTGTCAGGGCGCCGGCGGCCAGGACCAGGAACTGGGTTGCCATCGAAGGGACGATCAACAGGGCCGACGCGGTGAGTATACACAGCGTCCCGGTTAATCGGCTCTTGCAGAAGGTGGAATACATTCCCAGCGCGGCGTCGGCGACCACGACCACCGCCAGCAGTTTCAATCCCTTGACGAATCCGCCGAAATAGACCGTGTCCGTCAGCGCCCCGCCGGCTGTCGCAAGCAGGAACAGGAGCAGGAACGACGGCAGTGTGAAACCCAGGAACACGGCCATGCCGCCGGCGGCGCCCGCCCGCTGGTACCCGATGGCAAAACCTACCTGGCTGGAAGAGGGGCCGGGCAGGAACTGGCTCAGGGCGATGAGTCGCCCGTAGGCTGCGTCGTCAAGCCAGTTCAGCCGCTCTACGAAAACGGTGCGGAAATATCCGATATGGGCGGCGGGACCGCCGAAGCTGATACATCCCAGGGCCAGGAATCGCCAGAAGAGTTCCCACATGTTTTCCGGTGTCCCGCGGCAAGCCGCCGTTGCACCCCAGTACGGAAGGCAAGATGTGCCTGCCCTGGCGTCTTAGTCGGACAAAGCGGCACGGGCTGCCGCCAGACATGCGATGGGCACGCGGTACGGGGAACAGCTGACGTAGTCCAGGTCCGCGCCGTGACAGAATACGACCGATGCCGGATCGCCGCCGTGTTCTCCGCAAATGCCTACCTTCATTCCATTCCTTGCGCCACGCCCACGCTCGACACCGATTTTGATCAACTCGCCTACGCCGCTGGCGTCAATGCTGACGAAGGGATCTTCCGGCCATATCTCCGCATGCAGATAGTCGGGAATGAACTTTGCGTCGTCGCGGGAGAGTCCGAAAGTCGTCTGGGTCAGATCATTCGTTCCGAAGGAGAAGAATTCTGCTTCTTCCGCGATTTCGTGGGCGGTCAGCGCGGCGCGCGGCAGTTCGATCATCGTACCGATCTGGTAGTCCACTTCCACGCCGGTCTCGGACTGCACGGCCCGGGCCGTTCGACGTACGACTTCGGCCTGCAGGCGTAGTTCGTTAACATGGCCTACCAGTGGTATCATGATTTCGGGAATGGCCTTGATGCCGCGTTTCAGGCAGTCGCTCGCGGCCTCGAAGATAGCCCGGGCCTGCATCTCGGTGATCTCGGGATAGGCGATGCCCAACCTGCATCCACGATGGCCGAGCATGGGATTGGCTTCCCTCAGATCCTCTACTTTTCGCGTTAAACGCTCGACGGTAACCCCGGTCTGCGCGGCGAGCTGTTCAACGGCCGCGGTCCCGTGGGGAAGAAACTCGTGCAAGGGAGGATCCAGTGTTCGTATCGTGACGGGATAGCCGTCCATGACCTCGAAGATCCCGATGAAATCGCTTCTTTGAAAGGGCAGCAACCTGGACAGCGCTTCCCGGCGGCCGGCCTCGTCATCGGCCAGGATCATCTCGCGGACCGAATCGATCCGGTCCTCTTCGAAAAACATGTGTTCCGTCCGGCACAGGCCGATGCCCTCGGCGCCGAACGCACGGGCGATGGCCGATTGATCGGGCTGATCCGCATTGGTCCGTACTCTCAGCCGGCGGGTTCGGTCCGCCCAGGTCATCAGGCTCTCGTACCGCTGAAAGACCTCCGATTCCTCGGGCTTTATCGAGTGCTGTAAGAGTACCTGCAGCACTTCCGATGGAATGGTCGGGATGGCCCCGGCAATGACCTCCCCGGTAGAACCGTCTATGGAGATGAAATCCCCTTCCGCGATCACCTTGTCGCCAACGCGCATCTGGCGCGTGGCATAGTCGATTTCAAGCTCGCCGCAGCCGGCGACGCAGACCTTGCCCATCTGCCGGGCGACCAGCGCGGCGTGGCTCGTCATACCGCCCCGGGCGGTCAGGATGCCCGATGCCGCATTCATGCCGCGTATGTCTTCGGGTGAGGTTTCAATGCGAACGAGGATGACCTGATCACCACGGTCCGCCCAGGTCTCGGCATCGCGGGCGTTGAACACCACCTTGCCCGCCGCCGCTCCGGGCCCGGCGTTGAGGCCCCTGGCGAGAACCCGTCCCTCGTTTTCGGCCCGGCGCTTCTCTTCCACGTCGAATACCGGACGCAACAACTGGTCGAGCTGGTCTGGTTCGACGCGCCGCAGGGCTTCCTTCTCGTCTATCAATCCTTCTTTTACCATGTCCACCGCGATCGTGATGGCAGAAAAACCCGTGCGCTTGCCGACACGGCACTGCAGCATCCAAAGGTTGCGGCGCTGGATCGTAAATTCGATATCCTGCATGTCCCTGAAATGGGACTCCAGGGTGTCACAGATAGAAACCAGTTGATGATAGGCGTCGGGCATTTCTTCCTGAAGCTGCTCGATAGGCCTGGGGGTCCGTATGCCCGCGACGACGTCCTCTCCCTGGGCGTTGATTAGATACTCGCCGTAAAACCGCTTCTCGCCGGTCGCCGGGTCGCGGCTGAAGGCGACACCCGTGGCGCAGTCGTTCCCCATGTTGCCGTAGACCATGGACTGCACGTTGACCGCGGTGCCCCATTCATCGGGGATGTTGTTCAGCTTCCGGTACACCGCGGCGCGTTCGTTGTTCCAGGATCCGAACACGGCGCCTATGGCTCCCCAGAGTTGCTCGCGGGGGTCATCGGGAAAGTCGGCGCCCGTGTGCGCCTTGATCTCGGCCTTGAACTCGGAGACCAGCGCTTCGAGGTCGGCGGCCTGAAGCTCCACATCCTGTGAGATGCCCAGGCTGGCCTTCTTACGCTCCAGCAGTGCCTCGAAGGGATCGTGATCATCGTCGCCAGCAGGCCGCACGCCCATGACCACGTCGCCGTACATTTGCACGAAACGACGGTAGCTGTCGTAAGCGAAACGCTCATCGCCCGACTGCGCGATCAGACCCTGGACGGTTTCATCGTTCAAACCGAGATTCAGAATGGTATCCATCATGCCGGGCATGGAGGATCGCGATCCGGATCGGACGGATACCAGCAGCGGGTTTTCCGCGCTGCCGAAACCGGCGTTCATGACGGCTTCGACCTGTGCCATCGCCTTCCAGATCTGCCCGTCCAGGTCCGCCGGATACTGGCGATCGTGTCCGTAATAGTAGGTACATATGTCGGTGGAGATGGTAAAACCCGCGGGTACGGGTATCTTGAGGTGGCTCATTTCCGCCAGGTTGGCGCCCTTCCCGCCCAGAAGCTCGCGGAGATCCGCAGTCCCGTCCGCCTCACCGGCGCCAAAGTAGTACACATGTTTCGCCATGGTTTTTCCGAGCTCCTTTACTCCGTTCAACACAAGCCTTCAGGTCGTTTTTACCGAAAAAATCAAGGCGATAGCATAACCCTTCGTCGTAACAATGTCAACGGTTTTGTAGGGTCGATATGGATGGTTTCGGTCTGTTGATGTGCCGTTATCCGCCCTGCATCACTCGCCGCCTGCTCCGAGTCGTTGACGAAAAACCTCGTACAGGACGAGGGCAGCCGCCACGGACGCGTTGAGCGAATCCGCATGTCCTGCGACAGGGAGCCGGACCACTTCGTCGCAGTTGCGTCGGACCAGGGGGCGAAGACCCTGTCCCTCCCCGCCGATGACGAGCGCTACCGGCACGGTATAGTCCACCTTGTCAAAGAGGGAGGGTCCGTCCGCCGCCAGGCCCATGAGCCAGACGCCCTCTTCGCGCAGCGTCTTCATGGCGTTATTCAGGTTCGCCACCCGTGCAACGGGCACGTGGGCGCTGGTTCCGGCGGAAGCCTTGACCGAGGCCGCGGTTAAGCCCGCGGCGTTTCGACGGGGAATCACGACACCGTCGACCCGGACGGCGTCGGCGGTTCGTATTATGGCACCGAGGTTATGGGGATCCTGTATGCCGTCAAGCATAACCAGAAAGGGAGAAGATCCGGCACGGCGGGACGAGGCCAGGATATCCGCCAGCTCCGCGTACTGTTGTCCGGCGACCATGGCGACGATACCCTGGTGCCGGCCATCGGTCAAACGATCGAGCTTGCGTCGATCCGTGAACTGGAACACGACTCCCCGCTCCCTGGCGAGGTCCAGAATATCGGCGATGTCCTGGCGCGAAACGCTGTCGGCGATCAGGATCCGGTTGAGGCTGCGGCCCAACCGAAGGGCTTCCCGGACCGGATTACGTCCGTATATGAATTCTGACATGATCGAGGCTGCTCTTGATGAAGAATGACCGAACCCTGACGGATTGTATCACTACCCACGTCAAGATAAGGAACCGTACGCGCAATACCGAACCTTTTGTAGTCTATCGCGTGCAATACTGAAACCCGACCGGTACGGGACGCAGCGGTTGACGCGGAAGCACCGGACAGCCGTGACGCAACTGTAAATTCTTGACGACCCTTCCGGTCAACGGTACCATTATGATGCTCAACGCCCGTATCTCGATAGCGTCCATACGCCCGGCAAGGTCGGCCGGCTTCCCGTTTCCCTGAGCGGGCGACGCGGGCGACGCGATCATCGATCCCCACCCGAGGCAACGAGAACCCTGACCGTCCTCAAATCACGATCCATGTTTCAGAGCCTCAAGCGACTCACCACGCACTCGGCGATCTACGGACTCAGCGACGTACTCGGCAGATCCATGGCGTACCTGCTGGTTCCGGTTTACACCCACGTCATGCCCGTGGAAGAATTTGGCTTCTACGGGCTTGTGTACACCTTTATCGCGCTGGCGAACGTCGTCTTCCTGTACGGCATGGATTCGGCTTTTCTTCGATATTACGTGCTCAACGACGGACAAAAGCGGGAAACGCTTAGTACCGGCTACCTCGCCATGCTGTTCACGTCGACGGGCCTCGCCGTAGTCATCGTCCTGTTCGCCGCCAGGATCGCGCCCTTTATTTCCGTTTCTACTTCCCTCACTTCGTACATCCAACTGGCCGGCGCGATCCTCGCGCTGGATGCCCTGAACGCCATACCGTTCGCGCGGCTGCGCGGAGAGGGCAGGGCAACGCTCTTTGCCACCCTCAAACTGATGAAGGTGTTGATTGAACTGGGCGGGAACTGCTATCTCGTCGTCGTGCTCGACATGGGGTTGCAGGGGATACTGATCAGCAACATCGCGGGTTCGGGGATCGTATTTCTCATCCTGGCCGGCATCACCCTGAAGCATGTGTCCTTCTCCTGGTCACGGTCCACCATGGGAAAGCTCCTGAAGTTCGGCCTGCCCTACGTACCCGCCGGCGCCTGTATCATCATCATCGAAACCATCGACCGGTTGATGCTGGAGCGGATGGCCGGTACCGAAATCCTGGGAATCTACCATGCGGCCCGCAAGCTGGGGGTCGGCATGCTCATCTTCGTCACGATGTTCAGGCAGGCCTGGCAACCCTTCTTCCTGGAATCCTCCAAAGAGGAGAACCCCAGGCCACTGTTCGCGCGCGTCATGACCTACTTCCTGGCCATAGCGGGCGGCGTCTTCCTGTTGCTTTCCTTCCTGATCGACGACCTGGTCCGCCTGTCCGTTGGGGGCTACACCCTCATCGAGGCATCTTACTGGGAAGGGATCGGCGTGGTCCCGATACTCCTCGCGGCATACGTACTTTACGGAATCTACGTCAATCTGACCGTGGGCGTCTACCTGGAGAAGAAGACCGTCCTTCTGCCGTTCATTACGGCCGCATCGGCCCTGGTATGCATCCTGGTGAACCTCTGGCTGATCCCGGTTCTCGGCATGTACGGAGCGGCTACGGCATCGGTGTCCGCCTACGCGGTGATGGTGACCGGACTATACCTGGTCGGAAGACGGTATTACCCGATACCCTACGAGTACATTCGGTTGCTCAAGGTGGTCTTCGTGTGCGGCGTGCTGTACGCGGTGCGCTTCGTTATCGGCGGCACTTGGCCCTGGGAGGTCGTCCTGATTGCAGCTTACCCCGCGGCGCTGCTCGCAACCGGATTCTTCAACGCGCGGGAAGTGGCGTTTGCAAGACGATACCTGCGTCTTCCCGGATCGTGATCCACTGTCCGCCTTCGATGCCGGTCACGACATCCCGTGCGCCGCTGGGCCAGTCCACGATGACCGAATCCACCCCAGTGGACGCCCCAAGACCGAAATGCGCCCGGAGATCATTGGCCGCCAGGTAGCTGTATCCGCTCCGGATCTCGCGGCGCTGGCGCTGAGCGTCAGTTACCACGGTGACCCGTGCGCCGATACCGTTGCGGTTGCTGCGGACGCCCTCGGTGGAAACGAGCAGACTGCCGTACCCGCCGTTCCCTCCGGACCCGCCTGTCCCGTTGTTTCGCAGCAGCAAGGGGACGTCGTTCACGGTGGTGACCAGGATATCGATGTCGCCGTCATTGTCCACGTCACCGAAAGCCGCACCGCGGTGAACGCGCTCTACCTGGAATGGCGCGCCGGCGCGATCGCTTACGTCGGTGAAGCGCCCATCCCCGTCGTTCCTGAACAGTTGATTGGTTTGCGCATAGGTAATCGAGGAATCGAAGAGGGAGATATTGTCGATCACATGGCCGTTGGCGGCAAAAAGGTCCAGCCAGCCATCGTGGTCGAAATCCTTGAATGCCGTGCCGAAACCGAGAAAAAGGAGCGTGGGATTCCCCACCCCCGCGCCGAATGTGGATTCGGTAAACGTTCCATTGCCGTTGTTCCGGTGCAGCGAGTTGGGCTCCAGGGAGAAATTCGTCACGTAAATATCGGGAGTCCCGTTCCTGTCGTAGTCTCCTAAATCAACCCCCATGCCCGCACGGGCAACGCCATCCTCGCCATAGGCCACGCCCGCCAACAATGCCTGGTCCGTAAACGTGCCGTCACCGTTATTCCGGTACAGGAAGTCCGGCGTCAGATCGTTTGCGACAAATATATCCGTCCACCCGTCGCCATCGTAGTCGCCGCCCACGACCCCGAGTCCTTTTCCCTTCGGGTTGGCGATACCCGCCTTCGCGGAAACATCGGAAAAGGTCCCGTCGCCGTTGTTGTGATACAGCAGGTCGGCCACGCCCTCGTAGATATCCGGTCCGCAGTAGGACTGGATGCCGTCCCTGGAGCATCGCCTGTTGGTGTCGAAGTTGAATTCGACGTACACGCAGACGTACAGGTCCAGGTGGCCGTCCCGGTCGTAGTCGAGGAATACCGAGCTGGTAGAAAACAAGGGACTGCGCGGCACCGACAACCCTGCCTGAGCAGTCACGTTGTCAAAAACCCCGCCGCCCTCGTTACGATAGAGGATGTTCGCTCCGTAATTCGTAACGAATAGATCGTCATCGCCGTCGTTGTCGTAGTCCGCCACGGCCATGCCCATCCCGTAACCGCCGACATTCCCCACGCCGGCCTGATCGGTCACATCTGCGAATGATCCGTTCCCGTCGTTTCGGTAAAGGACGCTGGATACAGGCTGGACTGGCACAAAACCCGGTATGGCCGCGCCGTTGAGCAGGTAGATATCGAGGTCGCCGTCCCCGTCGAAATCGATGAATCCACCACCGGACGCGACCGTTTCGAGGAAGTAGTACCGGCCCGAATTACCGTTGGTATGGCGGAACGTAATCCCGGAAGACAACGCGATGTCCGTGAACTGAACGACTGGTCGGACCGATTCCGGCTGTTTGCCGGAACGGCCGCAGGCAAGGAGGATCAGGGAGAAGAGGAGAAGTACCGCAACCTGGGGGAATAGGGACACCGAATCCCGGCCTATAGCATGCATGAGACTACCGATCCCTCCCAGCGTCCATGCGCCCCAACCTGCGTCTGTCAACTGCGTTTTCTGATCAGTACCACGGCGATGCCCACGAGAACCAGGAGACCCAGGCTGATTCCAACGACGAGAACACCCGAAACCGGTTCCCTGATCAATGGAACCTCGAAGGTGGCGCGCGCTTTCTCATCTCCGCGCACGGTAAATTCGACCTCGACGTTGTGTACGCCCGAAACCCGTCGTGTCCACATGATCGGCCTGTCTATGGCTTCGGCTTCGGCACTGTGGTAGTGAGTGTATACGTTTCCATGTGGATCTTCGATCCCGAGCCGTATGACCCCCGCGTAGTACTCCCCCGATATCTCACGCTGTACGTAAACGACAAACCGGGCGTCCCCGCCGAGATCGAAGGCCTTGAAAGTCAGGGTATACCCGGCCTCCATGTCTATGGCGGCGTCAACCACGGCCTGTTCAGAGAAAGTATAGCCTACGAAAGTACCACCGGCCACCTGGTCATCGTCAGGCGCCGAACCACAAGCCAAGGCTGTGATCGCCAGAAGGAACACTGTTAAGATTCCGCGCACTAGTTCAACTCCTCAGGAAAAACAAAGGAATACCTGACGATTCTATCTTCCTCCAATTCCGCGAAATAGATACGACCCTGCGGGTCCACATGCATCGGAATGCCGGTCACGTCGAACTGTGCCGTCATTTCCCACTTACCATCCGGAGTAAAGAAATCGTACCATCGATCCAGCCTTGTCATCTTCAACTGGGGCATGCCCATCGCGTTGAGGCCTACATGTTCGAATTCCTGGTACTGTATAGCATTCATGATACGACCGTTTGGCATTACCGCAAGACCGCCGGAAACCCCCACGGGAGGTGGACGCTGCGCGGCCTCCCATCGCTTCATAGGCTCCATTCTAAACGGTGTTGTCCGGTTGAATTCCAGCTCCAGTCCGTTCACCCGGTCAAATTTACGTATCCAGTAAGGATGTCTCGCGGAAACGATGACGTATCCGTCCTCCGTCGTTTCCATGGCCGCGTCCGAATACGCGATAAACTCTTTGAGGGTTCCGACTCGGCGCATGGTCTCCATGGGATTGTAGAACTTATCGATGGGTTCGCCGATCGGACTGAATTTGTAAATGAGGTCATGCTGCGTAATGACGAATACGAGCACGTTGCCCTCGGCATCGATGCGAATACGGCGGGGCTTTGTGACCTGCGTGGACCAGATATCCGCAAAAGTCAGGTCTGGATTGAATACCGTGACCCGGTCGAGTTCACTGTCCACCACGTAGAGTCTCCCTGCACCATCCAGAACCATATCTACAGGCGACTTGAACTGCAGCGGTCCTACGCCGTCCGACCCTACGGACGTCAGAAACGTTCCAGCTTCGTCGAACTTGAGAATGTGTTTCTGTTCCGAATCGGCAACGTAGATGTTTCCGTTGCGGTCCGTGGTTATCCCGAAGACCGAGGAAAAAGTCTGATCCCCACGTCCGTCAATCACCAGGTTTTCTACAAGGGCTACATCTGCCGTTTGATCGGGTGAGTGCAGGATAGGCGCGTCGCTGATAACCCTCGAGGCACCCGCGACCACTTCTATTCTGCCACGCCACATCCCATCATCGTTCGCGTCGCCGCAACCCGACACCAGTGCTGCCAGCGCCAGGAACGACAACGCCCCGGACTTCACCCACCTCATCCGCTTCTCCTTCCGGTATGGTTGATTCATGAACTGTCTCTATCCTTCCTGATCTGCTCCCATCGCTTCTGCAATATCGAGTTATCCGGTTCGATCCGCATCGCATTCTGCATCGCCTCGTCCGCCCCGGCGTAGTCTCCTCTCGCGTTCCGTACTATGGCCTGGGTTTCGAAGGAGACGGCAGTCGGTGCGATCCTGACCGCCATGTCGGCCAGTTCCAGGGCGCGGTCCAGATTCTCGCCATGTTCGGTGTAAAGCCATGCCAGATTCGTGTAGGCGTCCACAAAGGTCGAATCCAGCAGGATAGACTGCTGGTAGGCGCCGCGGGCTTCTTCAAAACGGCCGAGGTGCACATAAGCCACGCCCAGGTTATTGTAGGCGTGCGCGAAACGAGGCGCGAGTTCCGTGGCGATCCTGAATTCGTGTACGGCTTCCTCGTACCGACCCAGCCTGGTCAGGGCGGTTGCCATGTCGTAGTGTACCTCCGCTACCCGAGGATTCAGTCGTACCAGGGATTCCGCCTGCGACAACTCCTCTTTGAACGTATTCAGCCGCTGAAACGATTCGAGAAACTGTCTGGCGTTGTCCTGTCTACCCATGGCGTTAAGTGTGTTCCCGATAGCAAGATAGGGCTCGGGATACTCCGGATTTAGTTCAATAGCCCGCGAAAAGGCTGCCAGCGCTTCCTCATGGCGTTGGGCGCCAGCATAGGCCGTACCGGCATTGTACTGCAAGGCCGCGGATCCTGGATCCATGGTTACGGCTTTCTGGTAAAGCGCTATCGCCTCTTCGGCCCGTCCCGACCGCAACAAGGCCTGGGCCAGCCCCGCTATTGCCTCAACCGATTCTTCATTAATACGCAACGCGTTCTCATAGGCCTGGATCGCCCCATCGATTCTTCCTTCGCTCAGTGCGATCACGCCGAGCTGGCTGTATGCCTTGGCCGTACGGGGATCTACGCGCAGCACCTCGCGAAAGGCATCCCGTGCTTCCTGGAATTTTCGCTGATCCAACAGCACGCGTCCCAACGCATATCGCGCGTTGACATTATCCGGGTCGATGGAGACGGCATTTGAATAGGAAATCGCAGCCTCCGTCAAAGCACCCAGTTTCTCTTCCGTAGATCCCCGGCCATAATGAAACACGCTGTTGTCCGGGTCGAGGGTCGTCGCCTGTACAAACGATTTGATCGATTCCACCTGTAGTCCAGAAAGCTGGTACGCCTGGCCCAGGTTGTAGTATGGTTCGGCGCGTTCCGGATCCAGTTCCACGACTCGGGTGAATGCGTCGATCGCTTCGGCGTACCGTTCCTGTCGGGCGTAGACCATGCCCAGATTGAAATGGGCATCCACATCCTGGGGGCGTAACCTGGTGACTACCTCAAAAGCCGCTTCGGCCGTGGCCAGTTTTTCCAATGAAATGGCGGCAAGACCCAGATTGAAGTAGTTGTCCGGCTCGCTTCTGTTGTTCTCTATCTGCTGACGGAAATACATCACGTCGTTGAGCAGACGATCCTCGTCCTCCGGCGACAGTTGTCTGGGCGCATCATCGAGCCGGACCGAAGGAATTAACGTGAGGTATGGACCGGTGTCCGTGAGTAAGGGAGTGGAAAGCAGAAGGGCTGCGAGAAGGATATTGCGCATATGCTCATGCGGTACGGTATCGAGGACGATATCTCAAAACCTGAACAGGTTGCCTCGGAAACGGTATGGATTACCCGCGAATACCGTACCCGTCAATCGAAATAGGATCTGATTCGATCGCGGAGGCTCAGTCCCTTCGAAGGCGTGGAAGCTTTCAGTGGGTTGACGGGGCTTACCGTGGTGACGTCCGAAGCCACGGTCATGTCATTCTGCGTCCACTTTTTAAGATCCGCCAATGGTTTGAACGCTCTTCTGTAAATCAGATCGGTATGGATATCCACGCGCTCCGAACCCGGCGGTATTTTAAAAGTATACACGGAACGGTCCGCCTCACGCGCCTTGATTCGGGTATCTTCAATAATACGGGTCGCCTGCCAGTCCATCACGTGACTATTGCCCTTGTCATCTCCAAAAACCAGGGCAAATCCCTTACCGGGATATCCCGCGTAGTTGCCTTCGGCCAGGTCGCCCTCGCCGCCGTATAACGGCACACGCTGATCCCCTGCGTAACGCAGCGTATCGCCGTTCGCCAGAACGGGAGTCACAAGCAACAGCATATTCCTGATGGTGATCCCCGACGGGATATGATGCCCAGTATTAACGTTGCGCACATCGACGGTCACCGTCAACTGTCCATTTGCAACGACGGCATCGATGGCAAGGGTAGCGGCGTTCGCCAGCAGCACCTCGGTAGCCCCTGGGAATGCATGGGTCTTCACGGTGGTGGGATCCCGGTATCCCACCGGGGTCCAGAACTTCTCCGCGTCTCCGTTTACGAACGACCCATAGGTGTAACCTTCCGCCTCCGGCTCCATATGGCAGTCCTGGCACTCGATCCCCATGGCCGAATACGGACTTTCCTTCCATTCCCGGTAGGTATCCATGAACGGAAGACCATGACTGTTTTTATGTTGATGGCAAGCGGAACAGTAGTCGCTGCTCGTGTAAATCGGATTGTAACTCGCCACCATGGGTGAGGTGTTGGATGTGCCGGGTAAAGGCGAAAAGTTGATGACGTCATCATAGGGTCCGTAAACGAATATAGGAGGGAACTTCCCCTTGATGAGCCGCTGTTGCTTTTCATCTACCATGCTCACCCGGTGCATGGTAATCGATCCATTTATGCCCGCATGATCATTAACGTCCACATTCTGTATTTTGTGGCAGAAGTCGCAATGAATACCTGCACCGTCGACCGATCCGGCCAGTCTTTCATACTCCATGCGCTCAAGAGTTTTATAGTCTTGGGTCGTCGGATACGCAACTGAACGATTGTACACCACCTTCAAGTCGGTTTTCCCCGGCGAATCGATGGCGGCCGATGGCGCGTGGCAGTCGGCGCATTCGCCAGCTTCGTCGGGAAAATCCAGCCTGAATCCCGGACCGACATTCTCATTCCCGTCCGCATCCGTGCCGTCGTAGAGATTCAACGTCCACGGGTTGTCCACGCCCTTCGCATGTTGCGATGTATTCCATTGATCGTAAAGATCCCTGTGGCACAGGTAACAGGTCGGCTGGAAATGACAGAGATTACATCCCTCCTCGAAGCCTGTATGGGACTGCATGCGCAGTCTCTCCAGTTCCACTGGCTCCTGGCGCAGATCGACCAGGGATTTGTGTGGTGTGATGAAATCGTAAGTGGCGTCTTCTTCCTCGGGTACTTTTTGTAATACGATCGTTGTATATGATGTTTTGGGATCTACCATGACGCCGCCGTTTAACCACCCTTCCTTACCTGCCGTTATTGCATAGTGTTGCACCGGATCTTCCAGCAGATTCAGGGTGAATCTTCCTTCTGAATCGGTAAGTACGAAATTCGGTTTACCGTGTTCCCGTACTCGAACCCCCGGTACGGGATCCTTTCCATCGATGACTACGCCGCTTATCTGTAAGGCCTTGGCCTCCGAGGCCGGTACAACTGTGGCCAATACAACTAAACCTATGACAATTGCTCTTACCGCATGCGAGCATGCGAGAACCGTTCTCACTATAATCTCCATCTAGTACTCCCGACATGTCTTTCCGGTACATAAGAGAATCCCTCATCGTACGGACTGAGGGATTCTCCTGATGCTCAAGCTAACGAAAATGTACTTCCATCAGTGCTCTATTCAGGCTTAAGTTAAAAGCCCACACCGACGGACACGCGATGCAGATCGTCCAGAAGATCCTGCTGCGTATACGCGTAATCAACGTTGAGACTCAGCTCACCCTGGCTGAACCTGAGACCGGCACCAGCGGATACACCTTCATCCTGGCCGCCGCTGTATCCGGCTTTCCAGCCAACCCGACCCGCAATGTAATCGTTAACCCACCACTCAATACCCAGGTTAAGTACAGAATCGAACTCGCGAAGCTTCCAGAGTTCGGCGCTGAGCATTACGCTTCCCATCGGCAGTTCGGCAGGTTCGCCGGCAAAACCGATACGGAAAGTCGTGGGCAACTGATCTCTAGCGTTGGAATCATCGATGAACTGCATGTCCGGACCGAAATTCTGGAACGAGGCGCCAATACGGAAATTGCGAAAATCCGTGGTATATATGGTACCCACGTCAAATGCAATGGATCTGCTCGTACGATCCACACCGGTTGCGCCGCTCGTACCCTCCGAGATGAACTTCATCGAACCGCCGACCGCGAAGGAGTCCGTCAGCCGACGCGCATAACTCGGACCGATGGCCAAGTCGGTCACGGAGAAATTCTCACCGGCCGTAGCGAACAGGTGCGTCGGGTCCTGGGACGTGGTAAAGGGTATGTCACCCGAAAGAAGCGAATGCACACCCAGACCCACGGCGCCGTTGTCCCCGAGATTCCAGACCAGTGCGGCGCTGAACAGCGTCATTTCCGCGAAATACTTCGCATAGGTAACTCCGACTGCACCCCTGCCCTCGACGAACACCATTGTCGAATGGTTCGTCAGGGCCGAGAACGCACCCAGATCCGTGTAGGACGTGGCGGAAGACCCGACCCCCGCGATGCGGGCGTTATTGTCCAGCGTCAGAAACTTCGACGCGGCGGTTCCGCTTTTGGAGACCTGGGCATGAACGGGCGCTGACAAAGCCATCAGCAAACCGGCGATCACACCCCATCGAACAAATAATCTCATTAGAAAACCTCCCTGAATCGGACTTGCCCGCGCTGCAGGTTACTATCCGTTGCAGCGCGGGACGTGCCGCGATTTACCGCCGGACGTAGAGTTTCATCGTTTTCGTGAAGCTTTCGCCACCGATCTCGGCTTCGACCACGCAAATGTACAGACCGCTGGCAACCGGTACGTTGGAATTGTTCTTCAGATCCCAGTCGGTCACACCGCCGACCGTCACCGTCTGACCTTCATCCGGCACGCCGAACTGCCTGACCTGAAGACCAGCCGAGTCGAAGATCGTGAGGCGAGCCGGTACCGGCATGTTGAAGAACTTGACGGACTGCGATTTCGTAGCCAAATCCCACTGCGCCTGGAAGACGAAGGGGTTCGGAGCAACCGTAATCAATCCTTCGAATTCTGCTACACCGCCAGCCACCTCGTTACGAACGACCGTAGTCGGGATGATGTCCTGACCCGGTACTTGCGGGCCGACGGTCAAACCGCGATACGGATACTGGCCATGCCAGCGTCCGTCCGTTCCGTTCGCGTTCATGGTGTAGAAGCTTTCAAGGCCGTTGATCGTACGGGCTATCTGCTGCTGTGACGAATTCTGATCTGCTACGTAATTGTCGAAATCGTACTGGACCGCGCTCTCGTTGTCCACCGCGGCCACGTAGTACCAGTAGCTGAAACCGATCAGTACGGCACGGTCTTCGAAAATGTAACCACCCTGGCCAACCAGGCGGGGATCCGCTGCGATTCCACCGACGCTGGTAATCTGCGAGTCGCCGGATCCGATGGTATCGGGATAGCGATCCGGGAAATTGATGGCAATAGCCGTCGTGGCACCCAGACCGTTGTTCGCCTCGACGATCTGCGTCGAACTGGGTGTGGTCTCAATGTTATCGTCCGTAAAACCCGGCAGCCGGTTTTCTGGCGGATACGGGTTCGGGTACGAAACGCTTTCAGGCGGGCTCAAGGTGTTCGTGCCGCCGCCACCGCCAAATTCGCCGATCTGGACATAGGGACCGGAGAAGTTCGGCGCCGCAAAGCGCTTCACCAGATCACCCGCTATGAAGTCGTATACCCGTCCGATATTGTAATCGGCACCCAGGGTAAGGCCTTCGTGGATGAACCGGGCGTAAGGATGGCCCTGCTTGACCGCACTGGACTTCGGATCAGTCACGTCCGTAATTGGGGACGCGCCGTCGCTCAAACCGAGATTCGGCGGAATGATCGTGCTATTAAAACCTATTTCATGCGCGATCGTAGCGGTTGGGAACTGATCGATGAAACCTGATGCGCGATAGAGGCGGTACTTCGAGAAGTCCGCGGCTCCCGTACCCGGATCGATAGCCGTTTCCGCGTTATTGGCCCATGCCACCGCGATCGTACCGTTGGCGGTCGCGAAGACCGACAGGGTCGGAGGCGGAGCCGGATGGAACAGTGCGCCGCTATCTGCACCACGACCGAAGTTGTGCGTTACGGTCATGGCGCTACCGTCGCCGTCCCGCATAACAGAACCATCCGAATTGTACATCGGGATGGTACGGTCATTGGAGCCGTCCCAGTAGTACGTGTTGTTGGCGGCATTGTACTTACGCTGCATCCAGACATCCTGGGCACGAAGGTACACGTCGTAAGCGCCGTCCTTGCCGGCGCCGATCAGGTCAACGTGCCAGACTGACAGGTCTTCGCCGGGCGACTTGGTGTAGGGACCCCAGCCCAGTGCATTTCGGATACATCCGGCGCCGGAGGTCTCTTCCTTCGTGTCGCTGCCATTGTACGGATCGGGTACGATACCCTGGAACACGCCGTCGAGATCGAAGAGGGTGATGTGATCATACTGACCCTCTTTCAGACCTACAGCGGCTTTACCGGGATTAGCGGGCTGAGTCAAGTTTCGCGGGTCGCCCCACATCAAGCCCATGCCTTCGGCGGATTGACCGGTCTGCGTTTTTGCAACCCAGTGGCTGATATCTGTGTTTCTCTCGAGAGAAGAACCACTGATGAACAGATCTGGATGCGGCTTGCTGCTACCACCCGGTACGTTGACCTTCTTGCCTTCCAGGTACTTGGTGGCGGAGCCTTCATACCAGCCGAACACGGTTCTCAGATCGGCGATCCACCATTCGTGCAGGTTGAACAGACCGACGGAAGGCGCTTCGTAAATGTCCAGCGCCGCTACAGCATCCAGATCGCCGTTGGCGCCGGTGCCGTCACCTTCGAATATCATGAGGGACGCTTCACCCACGTGCAGCGGATTGAAGTTTCCGTTGGTCGTATTCCACACGTAGGAATCGATGCCGGGGTGACCCGGGCTGTCCTCGTCGAACATGGTGACCAGGCCCGAATAGAAACGTTCGCTATACGGAGGCTGATTGAACCGACCTGAGTTGATCAGCCCTTCCGGTACGGCGAGGGGCATTTCCCTGCGGAACATGCCGGGCGGCTGCTTGTCATCACCGCCGGTACCACCGCCGGTCGCACCACCCGTCAGTAGTGGATTGTTCGTCCAGGGAATATCGAAATCATAGTTGAAGATGATGAAGAAGTTCTTGATCGGAACCCCTTCCTCTTCCAACATTTTGTCCTGATTGACATCAATGTCGCCGTGCACGTTCATCACGTGACGCAGAAGCACGAAATCATTCGTATGGCCGTAGCCGTAGCTGAAGCTGTACGACTGACGCTGGACTCGTATACCCGCGTTCGTATTGAAAGTGGTTTCCGTGATGAATGGCTCACGGTATCCACCTGGACCCACGGTGCCTGCACCGAAACCGGGGCTACTCGAACCACCCTGGTCGGACCAGAAGCCCTGAGGCGCCTGCTCACGCTGGTGAGGCGGTGCCCGGTAGACGTTCGTGGTACCAATAAAAGCACCTTCGGCTCGACTGATGGGCATACCGGCAACGGCATTGGGCTGGTAAGCCGTAATACCGAATGCAGAGGCCCACAATGGCGCGTCCAACCCTCCCGCAGGGAAGGTATACGACGGAAAGCCCATTGTAGGACTCATGGAACGTCCCGAACCCCGCCAGCCTACGCCGGTGTAGGTATCGGTCAGTTCCGAATTCATGATGGCCATGTAGGTCTGACCACCAATATAGGCATCCTGTCTTTCATCCACTGCCAACTCGTTCGGGATTGGATTTCCCTGAGAGGCCGCGGATCTTGCCGGTGCATCGGGCAACGCTGTGAGGTATTGTGCAGTCCCCATAAACGCCACCGCCGTAAACACGACCGCTCCGGCTGTTACAATTCGACGCCAATTCTTCAAAATAAACCTCCTTTGCCGGCAGCGTTCTGTGAAAACGCCACCAACCGTACGTGGAGACGCGCAAGCAAAAACGTCTCCACGTTTAGGGATTACCAGGAGAAGTTGAGACCCATCCAGATATCGCGTGGGCCGTTAGCCTGTGTGCCGATTCCACCAACAGGACCACCCACGAGACCGACGGGGTCTCCACGACGCTGCCAGCGGTCGGAGGCAGCATTGTCAGCGCCACCGGTGATGCTGTAAATGTTCACACGGTCGAATATGTTGTTGATCTGTGTGAACACGCCGAGCCTGATGTTACCAAGATTGAAGTTCTTCTGAGCGAAAAGATCCGTCGTCCAGGTCCATGGCGAACGTTGTGCTACCGCGAGCAATCCGAGCGGATCGACCGACTGTTCGTTGGACGTACGGTACTGGTTGCCGCTCTGAGCCTTCGTCAGTAAGGACGCGCTGATGCCGTACGGCAGATCGATCAGAAGGTTGGCCACCATACGGTGCCGGCGATCGAACCGCGTGTACTCGCGGATGTAGGTATCCGGAGCCGGCGTGCCCTGTACGAAGTCGGAGAATGAAAGAATCGTCTCGCCACCTCGTTCGCGGACCGTGAGCGGAGTCTTGAGATCAGACGTGAAGGCCAGGGTGTAGTTCGCGCGTAGCGAGAACCTGTTGGCCATCTGGCGCCGCAAGGACAATTCGAGTCCCCGCGAATCCTGGGCGAACGTCGGAAGCAGAATGGATACCTCACGCTGCGATCCACCGATGAACGCTACATCCGGCGCAAAGAGCCAGGTCAGCGGCAGGTTGTTCACATCGCGGAAATAACCGGTGATGTCCAGGTAGTAACCAGCATAAATCTCGGCCTGCAGGCCCATCTCGTAGTTCGTGGATTTCTGGAACGGCAGATCCGGGTTACCGTGGTTACGCTCGAACGAAGAAGTCTGAACCAGGCCGTCGTACAGGTTGTTCAGCGGCGGACGCTGGTTGAAGATGCCGTACGAATAGTGAAGCGCGGCGCGGTCAGTGATTGGGTGAGAGATACCCAGGCGCGGCGCGAGACCCGTCTTGATTGACGGAGCCAACGTACGGTATTCCGGATCGTCGTGTTCGGGATCGGGGCCCGGACGCGGACGGTACGGATTGATCGCGTTGGCATTGGCGTCGAAGATATCCAGCCGCAATCCAGCGTTCACCACGAGGCTTCCGTACTCTATACGATCCTGCATATACGCGAAGTATTCGACCGGGTACACGTGCGCCTGTCGTCCTGCGAGCGGCAGCGTACTGGCGGTCGGGTCTCTGTTCAGGTCATTGAACAGCGTTACGGCGTTACCACGGGCGGGACCCCGGCTGTTCTCCTCGAAATCGTTCATCACTACGCCTAAACCGCCCTTGAACTGGTGGTTCGAGGTGACCTGGCTGGTGATGGAGAAACTGACGTCCGTCTTGAACGGCCGGATACTCGTGTAGTTACCGAAATCGATCGAACCGTAGGCTTCGTCGCCGTACACCTGGTAGGGTACCTGGGCACCGCTACCCTGCTCCAGCGGCGCATAGCCGACGGAGTGGATGAACGCGTCCGTAAGAGACGGCAGCGGCTCCTTGCCGTACTTGGGATTGTAGCGTTCGTTGTACTCGCGAAGATGGTTGAAACGGAGTTCGTAGAACGTCCGGGGACTGATCGTATGCGTATACGCCAGATTCACATGCAGACGTCCGCCGTATCTCTGATTGAGACCTTCCATGTTGTACTTCCAGCCGTAATTTCCAGACCGCTGTCCCTTCTTGCTGAAGAAACCCTGGTCCTCGATCAATCCGGACATGGACAGCTTCATACTGACCCGGGGCCGGTAGGTCATCTTGACGAAGGTGTTCATCAGACGCTTGTACTCGTTGGGGTTCCGTCCCCAGCTTTCATCGAAACGACCCGATGCGAACCAGTTCAACTTGCTGCCCAGCGGACCACCCATGCCGAAATCGATCTGCACAGGACGCTTCTCGGTCCGGTTATTCCGGGCGAACTCATTGTACTTGTCGGGATTGAAGGAACGGTCGGTCGCGAAACTGTTGGCCTGGGCTTCAGTAAGACCGTCGGTGAGGTAAGACCAGTTGATGGCCTCTTGCTCGGGAATGACGCGGTCGTAATCCCAGTAGTAGTTTTCCCGGCTGTACCTGGCCGTCCAACTGTCCACCGCACCGGTCATGTCCAGCACGTCGAAGGGGTCCTTCAACAGAAGGCCGTCGTCCTGCCGCGCCGGATCGTTATTGAACGCGTTCGTTTTGTCGATCGCGTCCTGAATGACCTTGCGAAGATCTGCCTCGGACCAGGTACCGGCCCGATACGCGTCGACGATATCCAGGTCGGGCGGCTTGGTCCAGTTGAGTCCCTTCTGGCCCAGCGTGCGGTATTCGAAGTTTCCGTTGAAATTCGAACCGCCATCACGCGTCACCACCGAGGTGATGCCCGCAAGGGCGTTCACGTATTCGGCGTTGAACGTTCCCGTCTTGACCTCTAACTCCTGGATCATGTAGGGATTGATCGTGAAGGCCTGACCCGTATTACGGTGCTGCATCGTCACCGTCGATCCGTCCACGGT
This sequence comes from bacterium, assembly GCA_965262815.1. GTDB lineage: Bacteria > JAAXHH01 > JAAXHH01 > JAAXHH01 > JAAXHH01 > JAAXHH01. The sequence goes on from OZ253560.1 coordinate 3,604,635, forward strand.
CGTCTGCTGATCCTGCGCGCGTCCGCCGCGGAGATTGCCGGCGAAACTGCCCGCCGTGGTCAGGACGACTTCGGCGATGTTTACCACCGGAAGCGACAGGATTTCCTCGGCCTGTACGATGGTACGGGTGGAGGTCAGACTCTTTTCGACCAGGTCCCGAGTCGCAATAACTTCGATCGTTTCGGCGGATTCCAGAATCGTGGATTCCAACTCGAAGTTGATAGTCGAGGTCAGATCGGCGTGGATCTCAGCACCCACGACGCGCAACGGGACATAACCGATGACATTCACTATCAGGTTATATGTACCGGGCGGTACGTTCAGGATGAAGTACTCACCCGTGTCATCCGCCATCGCACCCATTACCGTGCCCTCGACACGGACACTGGCTGCAGGCAGCGGTTCCCGGTTCGCCTTGTCGACCACGACGCCGGAAATCTTGCCCAGCGACAGCTGCGCCTGCGCAGTTGTCGAGAAACTGAGCAATAACGCAAAGGCGAATGCGAAGCGCAAAGCTCGTGAAATTGTTATAGACATCAATTTACTCCTCTTTAACAGAGCCCTTCTGATTGATTGTCAGCTTGCCCCGGCCTGCTGACCATATCGATGTAACGCAGATTTTTAAATCAAATCTATATAACGTACCTCTTTTAAAACGCTCACCTCCCTCCAGCGATGGTAATGGGGCAATCGTATATAGTGTAATCTGAATACCTTGATATTAAATGAAAAACTGTAATAACCGCGTGCAAGGGCATGAACACGCAGTCAGACACTCTTGGGATATGTGAAAATTCCGTATATCCTGTCATCGCAAACAATGTGCCAGATTTCCGACAAGCTGGAACCATATGCTGGACCGTACCCGAAAACCCTTTGGAACCCTAAGCAAAACGGGGATGGCAAACCGAATACCACCACCTGCTACCATTCGATCCGTCCGGCAAGCAATACGAAATAAATTTCATCTTCCTGTTCTGGCTGAAACAAATTTCATCACACAACAAATCCATATCCAGCATCCTCAACTCACCGAATTCCCTTCGGGACCCGTCGCCAAATCTTCCTTGACTTTATACACGGCCCCGCATAAGGTGTTGCGCTGGCTATGGTTCGGTTGTGTATAGATATTCGCTTACAGCGAGTAATAACTATATATCCGGCCGGTTTCATAGTCAACATTTTATTTCATTATTTACAAAAAAAGTACGATCTGAAGACATACCAAGCGGGTCAGTTATGGAACACAGGGCGTGGTTTCAATGCATTGAAGGCTGCAAAGAAACCTATCCGTTGAACGAAATCATCTATCGTTGCCGTATTTGCGGGGGCCTGCTCGATATCGCCCACGACCTGGACAGTCTCAGGGCCCGCAGCGCCGCGGCGTGGATGAAACTTTTCGATGAGCGGTACCGGCGTACTGAGTATCCTTACGGAAGTTCGGTGTGGGGCAAAAAGGAGTGGGTCTGCCCCGCGGTGGAAGAAAAGCACGTGGTCTCCATCTACGAGGGAGGCAGCAACCTGTTCTGGGCCGAGCGGCTCGGCGCGGAACTCGGCCTCGACGATCTCTGGGTAAAACAGTGCGGAAACAACCACACCGGATCGTTCAAGGACCTGGGCATGACCGTGCTGGTTTCCATGGTCAACCAGATGATAGAAGAAGGCCAGGACATACGGGGAATCGCCTGCGCTTCCACCGGCGACACCTCGGCCTCGCTGGCGGCCTACTGCGCTTCGGCGGGCATCCCGGCCATTGTGTTTCTTCCCCGCGACAAAGTTTCCGTAACGCAGCTCATACAGCCCATTTCCCACGGCGCTTTGACGCTGTCGCTGGACACGGATTTCGACGGATGCATGGAGATCGTTCAACAGGTTGCGGAAAGCGAGGGTATTTACCTGGCCAATTCCATGAACTCGCTGCGCCTGGAGGGTCAGAAGACCATTGGAATCGAAATCTGCCAGCAGTTCGAATGGGAGGTGCCCGACCTTATTATCATACCCGGCGGGAACCTGGGCAATGTCTCCGCGCTGGGCAAAGGGTTTCTGATGATGGAGGAACTGGGGTTGATCGACAAGCGGCCCCGGATCGTCTGCGCGCAGGCCGCACGGGCCAATCCCCTCTATCTGAGTTATCTGAAGGAGTTCAGCGAATACGAACCCGTTCACGCCGAACAAACCGTCGCCAGCGCCATACAGATCGGCAATCCCGTCAGCATCAAACGGGCGATCCGCGTGTTGAAAGAGTTTGACGGCAAAGTAGAACAGGCGACCGAGGACGAAATTGCGGACGCCGTGGCTCGTGGTGATCTGACGGGCCTGTACAACTGTCCCCACACGGGCGTCGCACTGGCGGCGCTTTTCAAATTGGTCGACCGGGGTGAAATCCGGCCCTCGGACCGCGTCATCATCATCTCGACGGCCAACGGTCTGAAGTTCACCGATTTCAAGGTCGGGTACCACGAGAACCGTCTGGATGACGTCGAAGTGAAACTTGGGCAGGCGCCCCTGGAACTGCCTGCCCGATACGATGACGTCGTACGGGCGATAGACCGAAAGCTGGCATGATAGCGAAACAGACCCGGGGCGCGGGCGCACTTCTGCTGACCCTTGCCTTACTCGTCCTCGCCTGCGGCGGTCCCTTTCAATTCCGCAAGGCGCCTTCCGCACCGGAACGGCGGCTCGCTGAGGACCTGCAGGCCATTATGGACCGGCCGGAACTGGCGCCCATGTCCATTGGCGTGAAGGTCGTATCGCTGGTCACGGGCCGAACACTTTTCTCCCATCATTCCAACGGGCTTTTTCATCCCGCGTCGAACACGAAGCTGTTCACCGCCGTGGGCGTCCTGCGGACCATGGGCCCGGACTATCGGTACCTGACGAGTGTGTTTGCCGACAACGACGCGTATATGCGCTCCGATACCCTGTACACTGCGCTCTATCTTTTCGGGCGCGGGGACCCGCTGTTGGATTCGGCGCGCCTGGACCGCCTCGCAAGTACCGTAGCGGAAGACTCCGGTGCGCGGGTCATCGTGGGCGACGTGGTCGTCGACGAAACCTACATGGACCGGATACCCTTTGGAGAGGGATGGATGTGGGACGACGTGCAGTACAGTTACTCCGCGTCGCTGAACGCCCTCGCAGTGAACGGCAACAGCGTGAAGATCCTCATATCGCCCGGTGCTTCCGTCGGCGCGCCCGTATCGGTCAGGGTGGAACCACCGACGGCCGCCGTGACCTTCGAAGTGCAGGCCGTTACCGTGGAGGCCGCGTCCATGGACACGTCGGCCATCGAACCGCTCTGGGTCGAACGGGACTGGCCATCGCGGTCCAACAGGGTAAAGATAACCGGTCATCTTCGCCTTGATAACGGCGAAAGGGAATTCCATCGGTCCGTCGAAGAACCCGGACTGTTCGCGGGGCGGCTCTTCCGGGACAGGCTGCACGCGCGCGGCGTTCGCGTTACCGGATCGGTACGGCGCGGGATCACGCCGACGCGCGCACGGTCGATGGCAGCCTACCGTTCGCCGGCCGTGACGAAGGCCCTGGCCCATCTGCTGAAGGACAGCAGCAACCTGACGGCCGAGTTGCTCGTCAAAACGATGGGACGCCACGCCACGGGCAATCCGGGCTCATCGACTGAGGGGCTGGCCGTGCTACGGCAGGAACTGGCGGACTATATCGGCCTGGAATCCGACCACTATCGGTTCGCGGACGGTTCCGGCCTGTCCTGGTACAATTACGTATCGCCGGACCAGATCGTGGATCTGCTTCTCGCGACCTACCATGATGCCTCGATCGGCGACGCCTTTCGGGAAGCGTTGCCCATCGCCGGTGTGGACGGCTCCTTGAGAAACCGGATGAAGGACACCGCGGCCATGGGCAAACTCAGGGCGAAGACGGGCACCCTGACCGGAGTGAGCTGCCTGAGTGGGTACGTACAGACCAGGGACGGCGAACCCCTGGTTTTCTCGATCATGATGAACAATTTCGTCGGCCCGGCTTCGACAGCCCGTCGAACGCAGGATGAAATCGGAGTCCTGCTGGCTGGTTTCAGCCGAAAGTAACGGACTGGAGAACTACTTTTCGCAAGGGGTGGGACATGGCGGGTTCCAGGGATCCTCACGAAGAAGGCAGCGTCAACCGTACACATTATACGAGCAAGACGGAACTGAAGGCGCGATTGTTCGCCGTCCTGGACTGGCGTACCGAGGACCGGGGGCTGAAACTGATCCCCCAACTTTCCAGGGCGGTGAGACGGGGAGATGTCCTGGAACTCATCTGCACCGACACAAATGACGCCGGGCCGGGTTCGAAGGTGAACCATGCCGCTTACATCGGTTTTGTAGAAATCTCGGAAACCGGACTGCTGTTATGCGGCGACACCGTTTCGGTCCGACAGGAAGAGATCGGGAAGATCGCGGGATTCGACGAGACCCACCTGCCCAACCACCTGAACGTCGTCATTCAATGCGAGAGGCGAAAAACGGGCCGGGAGCTGGAACTTCCCCTGGATGTGCTGGTCGCTTTCTCGGGCATATGCGAGGACACGGACCGGGACATCGGTTTCTGAATCCTTCGGCCAGCCTGGTCAGCCTGGCCAGCCTGGTCAGCCTTGCTCGCCACACCCTACCGCTCGACTGTCAGCTCTTTGCGCAACGCGACGTAACTATCGTATCGCTCGCTGGACACGGCGCCCGCCGACAGGGCTTTCCGCACGGTACAGTCCGGTTCGTGGACGTGGGTGCAGTCGTGAAACCTGCATCCGGTCAGCTGGTCGCGCATTTCTGGAAACAGTTCAGGAAGCTCGCGGGGCGAGACGTCCCACAGGCTGAACTCCCGGATCCCCGGAGAGTCGATCACCAGGCCCCCGACCTCGAGCTTGTGCGCCGCGAGATAGGAGGTCGTATGCCGCCCCCGGCCCGTCGTCCGGTTCACCTCGCGCACCCTGAGACCGAGACCGGGCTGCAGCGCGTTTAGCAAAGAGGTCTTCCCCGCGCCGGACGGACCGGCAATCGCGGATATCCTGTTCCTCAGCGTGGCCTTCAACACATCGACACCGTGCAGCGTGACGGAGCTCGTCGGGATGACACGGTAACCGCACCGTTCGTAGATCCCCACAATGTCCGGACAACCGTCATGTGGCAGGTCAATCTTGTTCAGGCAGATGACCGGGGCCAGGTTGCCGGCTTCCGCGGCAACAAGCAGGCGGTCCAGCAACTGCAGATTCGGCAGCGGGTTCCTGACGGAGAAGACGACGACGAGGTAATCGGCGTTGGCGATCATGATCTGTTCGACCTGCCGCCTGCCCGGGGCCAGACGGGAGAGTTTCGACCGGCGGGGAAGCACCTCTTCTATGGCGCCCGTCTCACCTTGGTCCTCCACCACGCGGACGCGGTCGCCGATGGCGACGGGATTCACGGTAGTGTTCCGGCCGACTTTCTCCACGGAGTGATGCTGGTTGTCCCGCTCGGGATAAATCAACGATTTCTTCAACCTGCTGCGTAACGCGCAGGCGAAGACCCCGTGACGGGTCTCCACGTCAAAAACACCCCGGTGCTCCCGAATTACGATGCCTTCCGTGGTTTCCATTTTCGACGCATTTTCTCCTGATTCTTTTCCCCGGAACCGAGCGGTTTCAGGGGTCCCATTCTAACCGTCCCGGCCTATGCCGGCTGATCCACGCATAATCCGTACAACAGTCGGTGCATGACGAGTCCGGGCGGAAGCGCGCTGGTTTTCAAGGCGATATCGGCTTCGTAAAGGGCTTCGAAACCGTTTTGCAGGTCCCGGCCCGAGAGCAGTCTGGACTGCGCGGCGTACCGGTTGTAGAACCGGTTGAATCCCCAGCCCAGTTTCAGCGTCTTCTTGATGCCGTCGTCCGAATGGCGGTCACGTTTTAAAAACCTGATCTTCCACAGGATCACGAGATGACGGACGAACAGGGCCACGACGGCCTGGGGTTCATCCCCCGCGTCCAACGCGCGCTGGTAGGCGCCCAGCGCCCTGGCCAGGTCTTTTTCGCCAACGGCTTCCGCGATGTCGAATACCGAACCCGCGCGAACGGGGCCCAGCGTGTTTTCCACGTCTCCGGCGCCAATGGTGTCCCGTCCTCCGACGTATACGGCGAGTTTTTCGAGTTCACCGGCCAGTTCCCGCAGGTCTGTACCCACGATGGCCTGCAACTGGTGCGCAGCCTCGGAGGTCAGCCGCTTGCCGTACTGACGCGCATGCTGCTGCAGCCAGGGCGGGACCCGCTCGGGAAACAGCGGGTAGAACACCACGGAGACCGCCGCCCCCGACAGCCGTTCGTAAAGTTTCGTTTTCAGGTTCACCCGGGGTGTCTCAAGCACCAGGACCGTACTCGGCGCCGGCCCTTCGGCGTAGTCTGCGATCGCTTCCCTGTCCTTCTGCGGCAACCGGTGGAAGTCCCTTACAATAACGACCCGGCGATCGGTCATCATGGGCATCATGGACGCTACGGTCAGAATCGCCGCGGCGTCGCTGTCGTCCCCGCGATGCACGTCCAGGCAGAACGCTTCCGTGCCCGGCTCTATGACGCGGGCGACCAGGGCGCGTACGGCTTCATCCTTCAGAAACGCCTCGTCGCCCGAGAAAAAGTACACCGGATTGATTCGGTCTCGCTCTATCTGTTCGATCAACTGTTCGGGTTTCACGTCGAGCACCTTTCCGACGGACCGCGGCCTTGCAGATCCAGCCCAGGCCATCGAAGACGCAAATCGGGTTACGAGATACGCAGCATACAATATATATTCAAGTCTAGCTACTTGTGGTATAACTTACCTGAATTCCAATTAAACCCGGACATGAAATCGGACCACACGTCATGCCTCGAATCGGTAAGACTGCGCTGAAAGACCGGCTGGAGGAACTGTACCGGTCATTCGATCCTTCCATGATTTCGCCCGATCCCCTCGAAGTGGTGAGACGTTACGACCGTCCGGAAGACCAGGAAATCGCCGGCCTGGTCGCGGCTTCGCTGGCTTACGGCCGGGCCGAACTGATTACGAGCGCGGCCGGCGAGGTGTTGAGGAGGATGGGGGATGCGCCCTGGGACTTCGTCCAGCGGTACGATCCGCGGCGGGACGGTGAAGTTTTTGACGGGTTCGTCTACCGCTGGTCGCGGGGACGGGATTTTTCGATACTGGTCGCACTCATGCAGAAGGCCCTTGGCCGCCACGGATCCCTGGGCGCGCTCTTCTCCTCGGGCTACCGTGCGTCGGACCCCCATACGGGGCCCGCACTGGTCCATTTCACTGAGACGCTCCTCGGTTACGCGGAGGAGGATCACCCTTCGGAGCGGCACAGGACGAAAACGGGAATCCGCTACCTCCTGCCTTCTCCGAGAACGGGAAGCGCCTGCAAGCGGATGAATCTCTACATCCGCTGGATGGTCCGTCGGGACGCCCTGGACCTGGGCCTGTGGAAGACGATTCCACCCTCCGGCCTGGTCATGCCGATCGACACCCACGTGGCCCGGATATCCAGGCGGTTGGGACTGACGTCCAGGCGCCAGGCGGATTGGAAGATGGCCGAAGAAGTCACGCGGTCGCTGAGGAGATTCGATCCCGACGATCCCGTGAAATACGACTTCGCGTTGTGCCACTGGGGTATGCTGGAGTTCAGAAACCGGTAGTCCCGCCGCGTCGTTTGTGCTTGCCGGAGCCGGAAGTTTGATCGTATTTTAACGTGTTTTGTATCGGACAGGAGTCCGCGGAAACACGGATGGCAACGCTTTTGGACACTCACCCGGGCAGACCGGACACGGAGGAAGCATGTTAGACCAGCGATTCGTCAGGAACAATCCAGAGACGGTAAAGCAGGCGGTCGCGAACAAGAACGAGCGGGTCGATGTCGACCGGTTCATCGACCTCGACGCCCGACGCCGGGAGTTGCTGCAGACGAGCGAGTCGCTCAAGCAGCAGCGAAACACCGTGTCCGACGAAATCGCGCGCATGAAGCGCGGCGGCGAAGACGCTTCCGGCCGAATTGAAGCCATGCGGGAGGTGTCCTCGCGCATCCGGGAAATCGATGGGGACCTGTCCGAGATCCAGGACCGGTCGCAGGACATTCTCGTGCGCCTGCCCAACATTCCCCATCCATCGGTACCGGTTGGCGCGGACGAAAGCGCCAACGCGGAGGTGCGCCGCTGGGGCGCCACGCCCGAGGTGGAATTCGAACGCAAGGCCCACTGGGATATCGTCGAAGCACTCGACATCATTGACTTTCAACGGGCGGGAAAGATATCCGGCAGTCATTTCGTGCTCTTCAAGGGTGAGGGCGCCAGGCTCCAGCGCGCCCTGATCCAGTTCATGCTGGACCTCCATATACAAAAGCACGGTTACACGGAGATCATTCCTCCCTACATCGTAAACCGTCAAAGCATGTTCGGAACGGGCCAGTTGCCGAAGATGGAAGAGGACATGTACCGCACCGATATGGACGACCTGTTCCTCATTCCCACGGCCGAGGTCCCGGTGACCAATATGCACCGTGATGAAATCCTCGCCGAGGAAGACCTGCCGATCTACTACACGGCCTACAGTCCCTGCTTCCGCCGCGAGGCCGGTTCGTACGGACGGGAGACCCGCGGGCTGATCCGGGTGCACCAGTTCGATAAGGTGGAAATGGTCAAATTCGTCCGCCCCGAGACCTCCTACGACGAACTGGAAACACTGGTCAACGACGCGGAAGAGGTACTGCAACTGTTGAACATCCCCTACCGCGTGGTGGTCCTGTGCACGGGCGACCTGAGTTTCGCCGCGGCGAAGTGCTACGACCTGGAAGCCTGGGCGCCTGGCGTAAACAGGTGGCTGGAAGTTTCCTCCTGCAGCAACTTCGAGGATTTCCAGGCCCGAAGAAGCGGTATCAGGTATAGAAACAAAGCCGGGAAGAGCCAGTTCGTGCACACCCTGAACGGATCGGGCATGGGCATGGCAAGGACCCTGATCGCGGTGCTCGAACACTATCAGACCGAGCGGGGCAGCATCCGCATCCCCGAAGTGCTGGTGCCCTACATGGGAGGGTTGAAGGAAATCGGGTGAAAGCTCATGGAAGAGATGATCGTGCCCATTCTAACGTTGCGCCCAAGACATGCCGGAATATCCTGATACGTGCAGCTTCGACACGGACGGTCCCGACCAGACGGCACGGCTTGGACGGCGTCTGGCCGACTATCTTGTGACGGGCGATACGGTGCTGGTGACCGGCGACCTCGGCGCCGGGAAAACCTGTTTTATCCAAGGTCTGTGTTTGGGCCTGGGTATCGACGAACCGGTTACGAGTCCCACCTTCACCCTCGTGAACGAATACGACGGCCGTATACCCGTGGCCCATTTCGACCTCTACCGGCTGGACAGCCCGGAATCGGTGCTGGACCTCGGATTCGACGAATACCTGGACGCTTTCGTCTGCCTGATAGAATGGGGAGACAAGTTCCCGGAGATCATGCCATCCGACGCGCTGGCGGTTCGTATCGGTATCGGATCGGGAACACACAGGACGCTGGAGATAGCCGGCGTCGCCGGCCTGGTTTTCGATGAAGGCAGGGCGGAGCCATAACACCCCCGCGCACGGCGAACGGACGGGCGGAGGCTACAGCGGTTTTATGGACGGCTGCACGACAGCTTGATTGGGGAGCAGGGCGGGAACATGGGATTCCACCACCGTGATGCCCATGGCCCGTTTCAGCACTTCGTCCATCGTCGATACCGGGCGGATATCGATTTCGTTTTTCACTTCCGGCGGTACATCCACCAGGTCTTTCCTGTTGCGGTCGGGAATCGCCACTTCCCTGATGCCGGCACGAAGCGCGGCGATCAGTTTTTCGTTCAACCCACCGATGGGCAACACGTTTCCGCGGAGCGTAATCTCCCCCGTCATGGCGATATCGCACCGCACCGGCACGCCGGTCAGTGCCGAACACAGCGCCGTGGCGATGGTAATGCCGGCGGAGGGGCCGTCCTTGGGGATCGCGCCTTCGGGCATGTGCACGTGGATCTCGACATTTTTGTAGAAATCCGGCTTGAGTCCCAGCGAGGCGGACCTGGAACGGGCGTAGGTCAGCGCCGCGTGCGCAGATTCCCGCATCACGTCTCCCAATTGGCCGGTCAACGTCAGTCTTCCAGCTCCGTGGCGGTTCAGGATGCTGACCTCTATGGTGAGGATGTCGCCGCCGGACTGAGTCCAGGCGAGACCGGTCGCAACACCTACCGAATTCTGCTTCACGACGTCTGAATCCTGGAAACGCGGCACGCCCAGGTAGTTGGAAAGCTGGTTGTGCGTAACCTGCATCCGTTTACCCGTCGACCTTCCTTCCACCACCCTGCGGGCCAGCTTGCGGCAAACGGCGGCGATGTGGCGTTCCAGACCCCGGACGCCGGCTTCGCGGGTATACTCCCGAACGATGGCCAGCAACGCGTCCTTTCTGAACGTGATGCGTTCCTTTTTCAGACCGTGGGTTTCGACCTGTTTCGGGACCAGGAAACCTCGGGCAATGGCCAGTTTCTGGGTTTCCAGGTAACCGGGCAGTTCGAGTACTTCCATGCGGTCGTTCAGCGCTGGAGGGATGGTATCGGTTGTATTGGCCGTCGTAAGAAAAAGCACGCGGGACAGATCGTAATCCACCTCCAGGTAATGGTCGTTGAAAGCGTTGTTCTGTTCCGGATCCAGCACCTCCAGCAGGGCCGATGCCGGATCACCGCGCACGTCCCGTCCCAGCTTGTCCACTTCATCGAGCAGGATGACCGGATTGACGGTCCCGGCGCGGCGCATCGCCTGTATGATGCGTCCGGGCATGGAACCGATGTAGGTCCGGCGGTGGCCGCGTATCTCGGCTTCGTCGTGCACGCCGCCGAGGGACATGCGGACGAATTTCCTTCCCATGGCGCGGCCGATCGATCGGCCCAGGGAAGTCTTCCCTACGCCCGGGGGACCGACCAGACACAGGATCGGACCTTTCAGGTGCCGTGTCAACTGGATCACCGACAGGTACTCGAGGATGTGTTCCTTCGGTTTTTCCAACCCGTAGTGATCGGCATCGAGAACGGACTCCACCTGGACGATATTCCGGTTGTCCCGCGTTCGTTTTCTCCAGGGCACCTCGGTCAGCCATTCCAGGTAGTTGCGGATCACCGTCGCTTCGGGGGAGGTGGGATGCATCTGCTGTAGTTTGTCCAGCTCGTTCATGGCTTTTTCATGGGCCTCTTTCGGCATCTTGGCATCGGCGACCTGCTGCGCGAGCCCGCCCAGACCTTCCGGCATATCCTCCAGCTCGCCCAGTTCCTGCTTGATCACGCGCATCTGTTCCTGAAGGAAGAATTCCCGCTGCGACTTGTGAATTCTCTCCCGGACTTCGCCGTCGAGCTGGTTCTTGATCTCCAGGATCTCCAGTTCCGTGGCCAGAATGGTCGCGAGTTCATCGAGCTGTTCGATGATCGAAGGCGCTTCGATGAGCCGCTGCTTGACCTGGGGAGTCTGCTGTATGAAGGCCGATATGGTGTCCACCAGGCGCCGGTCGTCATCCATGTTCTGAAGGGACAGCAGGATTTCGTCCGGCGCCTGCTGGTTCAGCTTGATGTATTCCGTGAACTGATCGACGACCGTCCGTAGTCTCGCCTGTACCTCCGCCCTTTTTATATCCGTTTCTTCGACCAGGGTGATTTTCACCCTCATATAGGGATCCACGGACAGAAACCGGGAGATCCGCGCCCGGACAATTCCCTCGACGAGTACGCGAATCAGGCCGTTGGGCAGTTTGACCACCTGCAGGATCCGGGCCACGATGCCCGTTCTGTGCACATCCTCCTTGGCGGGATTCTCGATATCCGGATTGCGCTGGGCGGTCAGGAAAAGCAGGCGATCGTTATTGACCCCATGCTCCAGGGCCTTGATGGAAGCGTCCCTCGCAATGATGAGGGGATATTCCATGTAGGGGAATACGACCACTTCACGAAGGGGTATAAGGGGAAGCTTGTCGTCGAAAGTAATGGGATCGCTGCGTTGCAGAGTAATCATCATGGGGAAACCAATGGGCCGCCGGTTCGTACAGACAGGCCGCGGGATGGGGTCAGGCGCTTTGCTTGCTTTCCTTGCCTTGAACGTAGATGGGCGACGCTTTTTCTTTTACAGTTTCCTCCGTAATGACGACTTCCCTCAGGGCTTCCTGCGTCGGCGCGCTGAACATCACGTCCAGCATCACTTCCTCGAGGATAGATCGCAACGACCGTGCACCGGTCTTCTTGTCCATCGCATCGTTTACGACCGCCTGGAGCGCCTCGTCCGTAAAAGTCAGCTTGACGTTTTCCATTTCGAGCAGGCGCTGGTACTGCTTTATGAGGGCGTTTTTAGGTTTCAGCAGAATCTCCATCAGGGCATCGGCGTCCAACTCACCCAGTGTGGCGACCACGGGCAACCTGCCGATGATTTCCGGTATGAGTCCGTATTGCAGCAGGTCATCCGGTTCGACCCGGGCGAGGAGTTCGCCCGTGTTACGGCCGCCGGAGTTTTTCGATATCCCCCCGAAACCGATGGTTCCCTCCGCGATCCGGCGCTCGATGATTTTATCGAGATCGTCGAAAGCCCCGCCACAGATGAACAGGATGTTCCGGGTGTTGATCTGGACAAAGTTCTGTTCGGGATGTTTTCGGCCTCCCTTTGGAGGCACGTTGGCGATGGTGCCTTCCAGCATCTTCAACAGGGACTGCTGCACCCCTTCCCCCGATACGTCACGGGTTATGGAGGGATTGGCCGACTTGCGCGCCACCTTGTCGACCTCGTCGATATATACGATGCCGCTTTCCGCTTTCGGTACGTCGTAATCCGCGGCCTGGAGGAGTCGGACCAGGACGCTCTCCACGTCTTCGCCCACGTATCCGGCTTCCGTGAGTACCGTGGCGTCGGCGATGCAGAACGGAACATGGAGCATCTTAGCCAGGGTCTGGGCCAGCAGCGTCTTCCCGGTGCCCGTGGGCCCGATCAGCATGATGTTGCTTTTTTCCAGTTCCACCTCGTCCTGAGTCGCGCTGTGCTGAATGCGCTTGTAGTGGTTGTACACGGCAACGGAAAGCACCTTCTTGGCCTGTTCCTGGCCGATGACGTATTCGTCCAGCGACTCCTTGATTTCCGTGGGCAGCGGCAGGCGCTCGACGGTCGACAGGGTGCTGCGGCTCATCTCTTCGGCGAGGATGCCGTTGCACATCAGTATGCATTCATTGCAGATGTATACGTTAGGCCCCGTGATGAGGCGTTCCACCTCATCGGTATTTCTGTTGCAGAAGGAGCAGCGCAGGTCCCGCGTCGTCGATCGCTTCTTCATGATCCAGTCCTAAGCGGTTTTGCCGTTCAAAGATTCGGCGATGGCCTTGGAAGTGGCGGTCTCGACCACGTGGTCCACCAGGCCGTATTCGACAGCCTGGCCAGGTGACATCCAGAAGTCCCTGTCTGTATCCGATTCGATTTTCTCCACGGACTGGCCGGTGTGATGGCCCATGATTTCGTTCATGGTCCGCTTCATGCGCAGCATTTCCTCGGCCTGGATTTCGATATCCTTCGCCGTACCGGCCATATGGGGGATGGAAGGCTGGTGGATGAGTATGCGCGCATAGGGAAGGGCGTATCGTTTTCCGGCGCCGCCCGCCGTGAGCAGGAAGGCACCCATGCTGGCGGCCATACCCAGGCAATAGGTCTCCACGTCAGGCTGAATGAATTGCATGGTGTCGTAAATGGCGAGCCCCGACGTAATGCTGCCGCCGGGACTGTTGATGTACAGCTTGATGTCCTTTTCGGCGTCTTCGTACTGGAGATAGAGCAACTGGGCGATCACCAGGTTCGCAATGGTGTCGTCGATGGGGGTCCCGATAAAGACAATGCGGTTCTTCAACAGCAGAGAGTAGATGTCGTAGGCCCGCTCACCGCGGCCCGTCTGTTCAATCACCATCGGTACTAACATGACGCTCTCCTTCTACTCCGTTTGTATGTCGGCGTGCTGCACGAGAAATTCAACGACCTTCTCCTCCATGAGATCCGCTTCGATTCGTTCCAGCCGTCCGTTTTCGCGGAAAAGCCGCCGGACCTGGTCGACCGACGCCTGTCCGCGTCCCGCGATGGTCTCCAGCCGTTCGTCCACTTCCTCCTGGCCGACCTCCAACCCTTCCTGTTCACCAATGGCGTCCAGGATGAGATGACGCATGATCTGTTTGCTCGCCACCGGCCGGTAATGCTGCCTGAGCTCGTTCTCGTCGACTTCGTCCCGGTCCTGCGCGGTACGGCGCGCGTCCGCCACAACCTGGTCGAGATAGGCCGCCATCATGGAATCGGGCACTTCGAAATCGTGGGCGTCCACGATCTGCGTGACCAGGTCCTTGCGGAGCTCCCAGTCCGGTTCCCGTTCGATTTCTTCGCTGATCGACTCTTTCAGGGCGTCCAGGCTCTCCATGCCGATATCGATGGCAAACTCGTTGTCCAGTTCCGGTAGTTGCCTTTCCAGTACCTCCCGGACGCTCACGAGAAAACAGGCTTCCTGGCCCGCCAAGTTCTCGTCGGGATAGTCGGACGGCAGCGTTGTATTTACGGTACGGTCCTCGTCGGCCCTGACTCCGAGCAGCCGGGTGTCGAAACCCACTCCCAGGCGGCCTGAACCGACCTGGAAAAACTGGTTCTCCTCCTTGCGTCCGATGATCGGCACGCCGCTGTTGTCCGCGTGTTGTATATCGGCCCGGATAAAATGCTCCTGCTCCGCTTCGCCGTCGATCCGCACCACGGTGGCGTACCGTTCCCGCAACGCCTCGAGCCGCTGGCTAATGTCGTCATCTGTAACGTTTACAACGCGCCTGGTCACCCGCAGTTCCTTGTATTGCTTCAGGTCTATCGCGGGTTTTACTTCTACGCTGGCCCGAAGTTTCAGGTCCTTTCCTTCGTCGAAGTCGATTTCCTCGATCACGGGCTGGCTAATGGGTTTGATCTCGGCTTTCTCGTGGGCGCTGTTCAGATACTCGGGAATCTTCCGTTCGAGTACTTCCGCCCGGATTTCATTGCCGAGCCGGGCCTTGAGCACACTGAGCGGTACCTTCCCCCGCCGGAATCCGGGAAGACGGATCTCTCTACTGTATCGCGCGTAGGCCGCGTTCAGTTCGGATTGAATCGCATCGGAAGGGACTTCTATCTCCACGACGCGTTTCCAGGGTTTGGGTTCTGATACCGTGTAGTTCAAACCAATTCCTCCCTACGCCACTCTCATGGAGCATGACCGGCGGGGTAATGGTTGTCCGCGCACTCGAATTCGCCTGCCCGTCGATCGACAAGCCGTGTCAATTAATCGTGGAGAGGGGCGAATGTCAACGGAAAAGGGCCTGGAGTCCGGCGCCTGGCTTTCAGGCTTGGCCGGACGTCGTGGACGTGATGCGAGAGGGGGGAGTCGAACCCCCATGGGTTGCCCCACTGGATCCTAAATCCAGCGCGTATACCAGTTCCGCCACCCTCGCGCAGCCTGTGTATCAGGTTCCCGCGTGTATACCCGCCGCTTCCCGCCGTCTTCATTCTGCCGGGTCGTTTCCGAGCAGCTTCCGGTATCTTTCTTCGTCTTCGAGAATATCCAGGGACGCCTTGATCTGGGGATCGTGTTTCGCGGCGAAAGCGTACCTCCCCGCCGTTCCCCATAGTTTCGCGCTGATTTCGGTCCCGATGCGGGCTACGAGCAACTCCCTGTGGCTGAGGTATTCCAGTTCATGTTGCCGGTTCAGGTTACTCCGCAGATCGGCGAGTGATTCCAGTACCTCGGCGGACGCCGTGCGATCCTGGACGATCTCCTCCAGCTCGTTGAGCGTCAGTTCCGCCGTGGAGGTGTATTCGAAGGAACGCGCTACGACGAACTGACGGAAGGCATCGATCATCTCGTCCGTTACGTCAAACTTCGCCTGATCGACATCGGGACTGTTCGAAACGTAGTGGGTAGCGAACTTGATGAACAGGCTCTGGTTGTTCAGGGCCTGAATCAGGTTGGGATATTGGGAAACCTCGATCTCGACGTCCGGCGTGATACCGCCGCCTCCATAAACGATCCGTCCGATATTCGTCTCGAATGTTTCCCGTTCCGGCTCGTCCGGTTCGTCCGACTCGTTACCTGCCGGATTCGACGCGCCCGGATCGCTCCGGCGTTCCTTGATTTTCTGTATGAGTCTGCCGCTTGGCGTATAGTACCGCGCCGTGGTGATCTTCAGGGCCGTTCCCTTGTTCATGGGGAAAATCTGCTGCACCGAGGCCTTGCCGAAGGTCGGCTGGCCGGCAACGACGCCCCGGTCCCAGTCCTGGATCGCTCCAGCGACGATCTCGGACGCGCTGGCGCTGTACCTGTCGACTAGGACTACCAGCGGCGTTTCTTCGAGCGTGAACGTATCCGAAGCGTGATACGACCGCTGGTCCGAGCCGGGCCGTCCCTTCGTGTAAACGATGAGACGATCCTCCGCAAGGAACTTCCCCGCGACGCCTACGGCCTGTTCCAACAGTCCACCCGGATTGCCGCGCAGATCGAAAACGTACCCCTGTGCACCCTGGTTCCCAAGTTGTTTCAATGCCTGTTCGACCACTCTGGAGGCTTCTTCGGTAAACTGGTTCAGCTTGATGTAGCCGATGTCCCCTTCCAGCATCCCCACGTACGGAACCACCGGTATGGTAATGATGGCCCGCGTCAGGGTATAGTCGATGAATGCCTCTTCGCCTTCCCTGCCGACCGAAATCATCACCGAAGTGCCCGGACTCCCTCTCAGGAGGTCCGCCGCCTGCGAGACATCGATGTCTGCCGTGGACTGATCTTCGATCCGGACGATGCGGTCGCCGGTCTGCAGGCCGACATCGTAGGCCGGCGTGTCGTCAAACAGCGCCACGACGACCAGGGCGTCCTCCTGCTTGGAAATCTTGATGCCCAATCCACCGTACTTCCCCTGGATCTGCATCATTTTCATCTCGTCGTTCTGCTTCCTTTCCAGGAACTCGGTATAGGGGTCCAACGTGCCGAGCATGCCGCGGATGGCCGCGTCTATCGCTTCTCCTTCGTTCAGATCGTCCACGTACTTGGCGCGAATGCGCTCCACGACCTGCTGCAGCAGTGCCAGGTCGTACTGCTGTTCGCCCACCGCCTGCACGCGTTCGTGATTGAGCCCCCATCCGGCACCCAGCAGGACGATGAGCAAAATCCCGATCAGTGTGATGCTTCTGTTACGTGGTCGCATGACCCGTACTCCTGTTGCGAAAACCAGTCGTTCTTCGTACCGGGATCGTCGAAGACCCCGGCGCTATCTACCCGTCCCAACGGCGGGACGCCTCATGGCTTCTTCCTCACCCTCTGGAATTCTTGCGGATGTAGAACATGCGCGATATGGCCGTGATATTCGACACCACGGCGATCAAGACCAGGGCGACGGGCAGGTACGTCTCTCCAAGCAGGGCGCCCAGGCCCAGGCAGATGATCCGTTCCGGACGCTGCATCAGTCCGACGGTACATTCCTGTCCGAGCCCCTCCGCACGGGCGCGGACGTAACTGACCATCAGGGAACCGCTGATAGCCATTACGGATGCCAGCACCCAGTAAGCGTTCAGGTCACTGTCGGCCGCGCTGAAAAGATAGAAGGCGATGATGCCGATGAAAACGGCGATCTCGGCGTAGCGGTCCAGCGTGGAATCGAGGAGCGCTCCAAAGGTGCTACGGGTTCCCGTTGCCCGGGCCAGGTGACCGTCCAGCACATCGCAGCTGCCGCCGATGAACATGACCAGTCCCGCCCACCTGAATGCGCCGAGACCGAAGAGATAGGCGGAGACCAGGGTGATCCCGAAGCCAAATATCGTCAACGCGTTTGGATGAATCCCGAAGCGAACGGACGTCCGGACGAACGGACCCAGCATGTTCACGTACCATGTCTTTACTTTCGAACTCAGCATGGTATACTCCTGCGACAGGCCCCGATGCGTTCCCCGCCTGTATCCAGCCCCGTCCAACTAAAACCCGTGTTACGACGAACCGGCAAACGGGAACAGACGGTATGTCGCGGGGATATTCACTGCCAGGAACGTGATGCCCGAATATAGCCGCCATGCCCCTTTCAGTCAAGGAAAAGTCGTTGAATACCCGGGGGAAAGGCGTTCCTGAAACCCAGCTTTTCGCTTGACATAAGACCGCTCGATTCGTAAATACAATTTCAGGTTTTGAACGGCGTCCGCTCGCCGCGCTAAAGGCTTCGGACGCCGTTTTTCCCGGACGTGGTCTGGATGAGGGATATGCCTCAGCCGGACTGCTGCCGTCCAGGGCGTCCTCCAATACAGGCTGCAGGTTCGAAATGGCGTATACACTTCAGACAGATCGGGATAAGGATATTCTCCGGAACCTGGTGGAACACCATGTATCCACGGGCCAGCCCGTCGGTTCCAAGTCGATAGCCAGCCAGGGCCCTCTTGCGGTCAGTCCGGCAACGGTGCGCAATACGATGGTGAATCTTGAAGACGCCGGTTACATCACCCGGCCGCATCCCTCCGCCGGAGGCGTTCCGACCGACAAGGGTTACCGCTACTACGTGGATACCCTGCTTCGCATGCGTCCCATCAACAAGCGGGACAGGGAAAGGATCCATCTCGAGCTCGAAAACGAATGGCGGAGCGTGCAGGAACTTTTGAGCCATACCGCTTACATACTCGGCATGGTGTGCGAAGAAGTCGGTGTGGCGCTGGCGCCAAAGCTGTATGACGGAAGGCTCGAACGGGTGGAACTGATACCGGTCGCCCACAGGAAGGTGCTGCTGGTGCTGACCCTTACTTCCGGCCTGGTCAGGAGCATTGTCGCAGAACTCGACGCGGAGATTCCCGCGGAGCGGCTCGCCGATGCCAGCTGGTTTCTGAATGAGCGGCTGAACGGCAGTTCCCTCCGAGAGATCAAGGGTCAACTCGACGAACGCCTGGAAGACGCGCCCCAGTCCAAGCGGAAGATCGTCCAGTTGTTCATACAGTACAGCAACTATCTTTTTGATTTCGAGGAAAACGAGAAGACTCATATCGGCGGTACTACTTATATCGTGTCGAAACCGGAGTTCGTGACCGACTACGAGAAACTTTCGTCGCTGCTGGAGTTTCTCGAACACAAGCGGACCGTGGCGCACTGGTTGAGCGAACGCCAGCATGGCAACCGAATCGCCGTCACCATCGGCCGTGAAAACGGCCAGAACGAAGTGCAGTCGTGCAGCGTGGTCTCGTCCACCTATCGAATCAGCGACATGACGGGCATCATCGGGGTAATCGGTCCGACCCGCATGCCCTACGCGCGCTTGATGTCAGTCGTGGGTTATACAGCGAGACACTTGAATACGATGTTCGCATGAATGAATACGATGTTCGCATGAATCCGGCGGTACCCGCCCCGATCCACTTTACCAGCGGACGTGAGTGATCACGCCCGCTTCGTTTTGGAATCCCGCGGACGAACCGCCCTGGGGGAATGAAAGAAGTTGTTAATCTGGTTGGAGGGTAAATTCGATCATGAGTAAGGGACAGGAAGTCGAGTTGGAATCCGCGGCGACGCCGGGGGACGAAACCGAAGCGCCTGGGACGGGATCGGAAGAGAAAGATACGAAGACCGGGCAAGCGTCCGGTACCGGCACGGACAACGGCGCCGGATCGGAAAACGGACCGGTACCGGCGCAGGGAGATCATGCCTCAGATCCCCCGTCCAGCGTGGACGCGGATACCGTAGCGGAAACGGACGAAACCCCGGAGGTATCGCAGGACGAGGAACGGGCGAAACTGGCCGAAGAGGTCCGACATTACAAGGATCGCTGGGTGCGCCTGGCCGCCGAGTTCGACAACTACAAGAAACGCACCGGCCGTGAATTCAGCGCACTGGTCAAGAACGCCGGGGAGTCGCTCATCACCGAGTTGCTTCCCATACTGGACAACATAGAACGGGCTCTCCAGGCGCCGCAGACTTCTGACGAAGCCCGGTCTTTCGCCCGGGGTTTCGAGATGATCCGTCAGCAATTCCTGGAAAAACTGGAAAAGGCGGGCATGAAAGAGATCTCCGCGGAAGGAGAATCCTTCGATCCCACGCGGCACGAAGCCGTCATGGCCGTTGAGAACGGGGACCAGCCGGCCGACACGGTGGTTAACGTGGTCGAAAAGGGATACACCCTCAACGAGAAGGTCCTTCGCGCGGCCAAGGTAATCGTGACGCGCCCGCCGGCGAAAGTGCAGAATCAGGGCGACACGGGCAAGCGGGGTCCAGCGGAAGATGGCTAAACAGGACTACTACGACACCCTGGGCGTGGCGCGCTCGGCGTCCGAGGACGAGATCAAGAAAGCATACCGGAAGCTGGCCATGCAGTACCATCCGGACCGGAACCCGGGCGACGAGGCGGCGGAAGAGAAATTCAAGACGGCCGCCGAAGCCTACGAGGTGCTCAGCAACCCGGAGAAGCGGACGCGATACGACCGGTTCGGCCACCAGGGCGTGGCGAGCGACTTCGGTTCGGGTGGTTTCCAGTGGACGGACTTCACCCATGCCGGAGACTTCGAAGATATCCTGGGGAACCTGTTCGGGGGCAGCATACTCGGCGACCTGTTCGGGGGCCGGGCCCGTGGACGGGGGAACGGACGCGGCGCGGATCTCAGGGTGAACCTGAAGCTTACCCTGGAGGAACTGTCCCAGGGCGCAAGCAAGACAATCCGCATCAAGCGGTACGTGCCCTGTGACCAATGTCAGGGCAGCGGCGCCGCCGACCGTAACGGCGTGCGGACCTGTCCGACCTGCCAAGGGCAGGGCCAGGTCCACCAGCGCTCGTCGTCCCTGTTCGGCGTGGTGATGAACGTCACGACCTGTCCGAATTGCCAGGGGCAGGGGAAGACCATCGACCGGCCCTGCGGCCCGTGCGAAGGACAGGGCAGACAGATGAAAACGGTCACGGTCAAGGTGGATATCCCGATCGGCGCCGGCGATGGGAATTACATGCGTCTCCAGGGCCAGGGACACGCCGGTGTCCGCGGCGGATCGGCGGGCGACGTGCTCGTAGTCATCGAACAGGAAGCCCACGAGTTTTTCGAACGACACGAGGACGACATCATTTACGTCATGCCCCTCAGTTTCAGCCAGGCCGCTCTGGGCGACAAGGTCGAAGTACCGACCCTTACGGGCAAGGTGCGTCTCTCCATCCCTCAAGGCACACAGTCCGGCAAGGTTTTCCGCCTGCGTGGCAAAGGCATGCCCCATCTCAATGGATACGGTCAGGGCGACCAACTCGTCAAGGTCATCGTCTGGACACCGACGGAACTGACCGGCCGGGATAAGGAACTCTTCCGGGAACTGTCCCAGTCGGACAGCGGAAAGGCGCCAGTCCACGACCAGGGAATCTTCAACCGGATCAGGGAAGATCTATTCGGAAACTGAGCCGCTGCAGACCCGCTCTACCCTCCTCCGGCTACCCGCCCATTCCTCACTTATGCGTCACTGGGTTGAAGTCACTATAACCATAACGCCCGAAACGGAAGAAGCGATCGCCAACGCGTTCTGGGAACTGGGTTCCAACGGGGTCGTTCAGTCGGGGGGCGGACTCACCGGCGCGTCCGAACGCGTGACCGGGTTCTGGCCCGACCAGCCTGGATTGAACGAGAAGCTCGACCGGATCACCAGCCTGTGGGAGGAACTTCGGGGCCTTGGTCTCGCTTCCGGTGACTGCAGGATCACAACGCGAAAGATCTGCGAAGACGACTGGTCCCTGAAATGGCAAAAACAAGTCGTGCCCATCCAGGTTTCGGACCGGCTCCTGGTCGCTCCGCCCTGGTCCGACGTATCCCGGAAAGACGGGCTTGTCGTAGTCCGAATCAACCCGGGCACGGGGTTCGGCACCGGCGGTCATGAGACCACGCAACTCTGCCTTCGGCACCTGGATAAACAGATACGTCCGGGAGGCCGCGTACTCGACATCGGTTCGGGGTCGGGCGTACTGGCCATCACCGCGGCCCTCCTGGGTGCGTCCCGGGCAACGGGCATTGATCTCGATCCCGAAACGATCGGAAACGCCAGGGAAAACATCCGGTTGAACGGGGTGGCCGATCGGGTTGAAGTTCATACCGGCCGAATGGACCATCCCGCGGTCAGCGGCCGCTACCGGATTATCGTCTCCAATATAGACGCCGCCAGCCTGTCCGGCCTGCTTACCGATTTTGGCCGTCGGCTGCAGCCCGGCGGCCGGTTGATCCTGTCCGGTTTGCTCACCGTGGAAGCCCGGTCCTTCGAGACTACGCTGGAAAACCACGGGTTTATGATAACAGATCGTGAAACCCGGGGGGAATGGTGGGCGGGAGTCGCCTGTTTGAAGGCAGGATAGCGCGGCACCCCCCGTGAACGACACCCCCCGCGATCGGCGCAGCCTATGGAATACGGTTACATACCTCGGGACCGGATCGAAGGCAACTCGGCGTTCGTTGCCGATGCGGACGAGCGGAAGCACCTGACGCGTGTATTGCGCAAAAAGCCCGGTGACGCGATTCGTTTCGTGGACGGCGAAGGATGGATCTACGACGGCGTACTCACCCGTTTGAAACCGGAGATCGAAATCGAAATCCTGGATCGGCGGAGGGACCGCGAGGACGGACCCGTCGAGGTGACGCTGGCGCCGGCGCTTCTCAAGGGGACACGCCTGGACATGGTCGTCGAAAAGGCAACGGAACTGGGGGTCGCGTCCATCGTTCCCATGCAGAGTTCCCGCACGGTCGCGGGTGGCGGCGAAGTGGGCGGTCAACGCATGGACCGGTGGCGGCGTATCGCCCTGAGCGCGATGAAGCAATCATTGCGCGCCCGCCTTCCTCGCATCGTCCCGGTCACGAGCCTGTCGGAGGTTGTACGGAACGCATCGTCCTACGATCTGGCACTGATCGCCTGGGAGGAGGAAAAGGAAACGAGTCCGGCCCTGGCGACGAACCGTAATCCGGGCGCGAAACGCGTCCTGATGATGATAGGTCCCGAAGGCGGTTTCGACCGGGAGGAGATCGCGATGGCTCGTGAGGCGGGCATACAAACGGTTTCGCTGGGACGCTCTCGACTACGGTCCGATACGGCGTCCATCGCGGGACTGACCCTGCTCATGGCGGCACTGGATATCACCTGATCGTGGTCCGCGGGATCCTGGGTTTCTTGTGCTGAATCCCCTTTCATTGGAGGTCGATGCCATGTCCAAGTGTTTATTCTGCCGTATCGCCGAGGGTTCGCTGCCGACCGAATTCGTCCACGAAGACAAACACGTCGTGGCCTTCAGGGATATAAACCCCGCGGCCCCGGTGCATATACTGGTCGTACCGAGAGCGCATATTGAAACAGTCGCCGATCTCGGCAGCGACACTGCCGGAGTAATGAGCCGGCTCACTGGAACGGCAAACCGGATCGCGCGGGAAATTGGCGTCGACGCCGGTGGATACCGGCTGATCGTCAACTGTGGTTCCGATGGTGGACAAACCGTTTTCCATCTCCATATGCACCTGCTCGGGGGGCGTAGAATGCCTGAACTGGCCACGTGAGCGCGGGATTGGCGCGGTAAGGGGGTAATATCGGAACAGGAGCAATTTATATCCTTGCCTTTTCATCCGGCCTCCGGCATATTAGGGAGGTTGAAATAGAGACTAAAATAGACTTGGTTCACCCGATTTGAGCGGCATGAGAGGGGGTGGGAGGATGCCAGGTATACGTGTCAGGGAAGGCGAACCGTTCGAAAAGGCCCTGCGGCGTTTTACCAAGACTTGCGAAAAAGTCGGCATCATGTCTGAAATACGCAAGCATCAGCATTTTGAAAAGCCGAGCGCTAAACGCAAGCGCAAGTTGAACGCGGCGAAGCGGAAGAACCTGAAGCGGCTCCAGCAGGAAAAATATTGATAGGCGGGAGCGGGAAATGTCGCTTAAAGAACGTTTGACGGATGATATGAAGTCGGCACTCAGGAACCGGGAAACTGTTCGCCTTGGATTGGTTCGCATGATACGCGCACAGATCAAGAACCGGGAAATCGTCAAGGGAAACGACCTGGTGGATGAGGAAACGATCGAAGTGGTCGCCTCCCTGATCAAGACCCGAAGAGAGGCACTGGAGTTCGCCGTCAAGGGGGATCGAAGGGACCTGGTCACGCAGGCCGAAGAAGAACTGAAGATCCTTGCGTCGTATCTTCCGGTACAGCTTACCGAAGAAGAGATCAGATCCGTGGTTCGGGAAACCATCGAACAGTCCGGCGCCACCGGCTCTGGAGACCTGGGCAGGATCATGGGGGCGGTCATGCCTCGTGTAAAGGGCAAGGCGGACGGCAAGCTCGTAAATAACATCGTGCGTGAATGCCTGACCATGCAGGCCGGTTGATCCGGAAAAACAGGAACAACACTGGTCCTTTTACGAAGCCTCTCCGAATCCCCGGAGAGGCTTTCCGTGTTTTGATGCCATGAACTGGATCGATATCGCCATCGTGGTACTCGTCTTTTACCAGATGGCAACCGGCTTTCGCAAGGGTTTTGTCAGAAGCCTGCTGGACCTGACGGGTGTCGTCGTCGCCGTGGTCATCTCGCTGACCCAGTTCGGCCTGGTCTCCGACATTCTGGGCCGCGTGGCGAATGTAACTTCCGGATGGCTGAACTGGTTCAGCCTGCTCGCCTGCCTCGGAATCTCTCTCGCGCTGGTCAACGCCGTAATCGGTGTGGTTGGCCGACCGTTCCGGGGTTCTTCAAAATCCCTGTTCGGCCGCCTGGCCGGTTTGCTGCTGGGAGGTGCGCGGGGATCCGTCATCTCGAGCCTCCTTCTGATCCTGTATGTATTCATGCCGTTCACCGATTCGGCCCGGTCGCATTTGGACCGATCGTCCCTTGCGCCCCGGACATTATCCATCATCCCGTCCATCATCGATTCCGTGATGAACCGCGTCGATCCCGGTTCCCGGCCTTTCATGGACCAACTGGAACAATACCTTCGCTCCACGCAGCGGACCGGCGTGCTGGTCGATCGATATCCGAAGCGTGGATCTGACCTGCAGCAGACGTGCGCCGATCCGGGTTAACTGTGATCGATGACGCGATTGATCGATATAATATGAAACCCGGAATACCCTCCCATACGCTGAATGTTCTGGAATTTGATGCCGTCAGGACGATGGTGTCGAAACGGACGGTTTCCGCCTCGGGGCACCAGCGGGCGATGTCCCTCGATCCCGGTAACGAGATCGTCATAATCCGGAAGAACCTGCAAACCGTTACGGAAATGCGGGGATTCCTGGATCGGGACGATAGCGTTCCCCTGCGTGGTATCAAGGACATCGGCCTGGCCCTGGACCAGGTCGGCGTCGCCGGCGCCATGCTGGATTTCCAGGCGCTGCTGGACGTGGCCGATACCCTCCGTGTGAGCCGGGTCATGCGGGCATTCGGCCTGCGGCTGCGGGATGGGTCCGATGCCCCCCATGTCAAGTCCCTCACGGCCGGCCTGGGTGATTTCCAGGAAATTGAAACATCGATTGGGCACGCGATCGACACCGACGGAAACATGCGCGACCACGCCAGTCCCGCGCTGCGCCGTATCCGCGCGGATCAGCAGACCATGCGGGAGCGCGCCCGGAACTGGCTGCAAAAGTTCATTCAGTCCGATACCGGCGCCCGGGCGCTGCAGGACCCGGTCATTACCATGCGGGACGGGCGATACGTGGTCCCCGTACGCATGGACCACCGCGGCCAGGTGAACGGCGTGGTACACGACCAGTCCGCCAGCGGCGCCACGGTTTTCGTCGAGCCCATGGGCGTCGTCGAATTCAACAATCGGCTTCGCGAACTGATCGTGGAGGAAGGCCGGGAGATCGAACGCATTCTGTTAACCCTGACAGACCTCGTACACCAGCAGGTGGAGGCCATTGCGACTTCCTACGGTCTACTGGGGCAACTCGACTTCTACCACGCCGCCGCCCTGCTCTCCCTCGACCTCCAGTCGGCACCGCCGCGGCTGAATACCGATGGGCGCATTGTCCTGCGCAACGCCCGGCACCCCATCCTTCAGCTTTCGGACCAGTGCGAATCCGTCGTTCCGCTGAACCTGGAAGTCGGCGGCAGCGCGCACACGCTCGTGATTACCGGTCCCAACATGGGCGGCAAGACGGTCGCCCTGAAGGCGATCGGCCTCATGAGCATGATGGCGCAGGCCGGCCTGCACATTCCGGCGGACGACGACAGCGAAATCGCCGTGTTCGATACCATCTTCGCGGACATAGGGGACGAACAGTCGATCGAGGCAAATCTGAGTACCTTCTCGGCGCATCTGGTACATATCCGGACCATACTGGAAGAGGCCGACGAACGTACCCTGGTGCTCCTCGACGAACTGGGCGCCGGCACGGATCCTTCAGCGGGTGCGGCCCTGGGCATGGCCATCCTGGAGTCGCTCACGTTGCGGGGTACCGTCACGGCGGCCACGACCCACTTCGACGCGCTCAAGGCGTTCGCCACCCGAACCGAAGGGGTCGAAAACGGTTCGATGGTTTTCAACGTGGAAACCCTCACGCCGTCCTTCCAGTTCAGGCAGGGCATTCCCGGCGCCAGCTACGCCATCGAAATCGGTAGTCGACTCGGCATACCTGAAGAAGTACTCGAGCGCACCGCCCGGTTCCTGGGTTCCGCCGAACGGCGCCTGGACGAAGTCATCATGGACGTGGACCGGAAGCACGAACTGCTCGTTTCCGCGCAAGAGCAGGCGGACGACCTTCGCGAAGAGCTGGACACCCTGAAAAGGACCTATGAAAACCAGATCGCCTCCTACAAACAGAAGGAGCGCGACCTGATCGCTTCCAGCCGGGAGAAAATGGACCGGTTGCTGAAAGACGCCCAGGCCGCTATCGATCAGGCGGTGGCCAGCGTCCGCATGGAACAGGCCTCGTCCAGGATCGTCGAGGAATCGCGCAATACGGTCCGGGACCAGCGCGCACTGCTCCAAAGCATGCTGGATACCGTCAATCCGGATACCCCTGCGACCGAAACCGGCACCCAGGTTGCCGAACCTGAAAACCCTGGGCAATCCGTATCGGTAGGCGACGAGGTATGGGTGGAATCGGTACGGCAGACGGGTACGGTACTCCAGGACCAGGGCGACCGGCTCCGCATTCAGACCGGCAGGATGGAGATCACGGCAAGGCGATCCGAAGTCAGCCGCCAAAAACCTGCCTCGGTACCATCGGGCAAAACGTCCTCGAATCCCGTCAAAGTACAGGTGGAGCGGCCCCGCGTTGCGCTTTCGGAACTGGATGTAAGGGGATATCGCGCCAGCGAGGCCATCGACGCCGTGGATCGGTACATCGATCAGACCGCCCTTGATGACCTGGGTGAAATTCGTATACTGCATGGAAAGGGTACCGGGGCCCTGAGCAGTGCGATCCACGAGTTTCTGCAACACCACCCCCTGGTAAAATCATCCCATTTCGCCGAGCAACGGGAGGGCGGCACCGGCGTGACCATCGTGGAGATGAAGGATTGAACGCAGGCGCGCGACAGCGCCGTGCGGGCATGGACCGGACCGCTGAACCCGGCGATTCGCATCGTTTCCAAGTCTCTCGTTTCATCAGGAGGAGCAATCATGGCCTTTACGCTGCAACTGGGTGAATCGGCGCCAGCGTTTTCGCTGCCGTCGACGGACGGAAGGACCTACAGCCTGGACGATTTCGCCGGTGCGGAAACCCTGGTGGTGTTCTTCACCTGCAACCACTGTCCGTACGTGACGGGATCTGACGAGGTTACGCGCAGGACCGTGGAAAAGTACGCCTCCCGAGGCGTCCGGTTCGTTGGGATCAATTCCAACAGCGAAGTTACGCATCCCGACGACGACCTGGACAACATGGTGACCCGTATGAATGTCCATCGCTTCCCCTGGACCTACCTGCGCGATCTGTCCCAGGAAACCGCGCGGACTTACGGTGCCCTGAGAACGCCCCACTTCTATGTCTTCGATCAGAACCGCAACCTGGTCTATACCGGTCGCGGGGTGGACAGTCCCAAAGACACGGACGAAATGAAGGTCAACGATCTGGAAGAGGCGCTGGAAGACATCACGGCGGGCAGGCCGGTGCGTACGCCGCTCACCAATCCCATCGGCTGCAACGTAAAATGGGAGAACCGGGACGCACACTGGATGCCGCCCGAAGCTTGCGATCTGGTGTAAGGAACATGAGGCCTTAGCCAAAACCGGCGGGCATGCACGGGGAGAGAGCCTTGGCGCGTATACCGGACGACCTCATCGATTCGATCCGGTCGCAGGCGGACATCGTGGACGTCGTTTCCGACTACGTCACGCTGAGGAAAGCCGGCAGAAACTACCTGGGTCTGTGTCCGTTCCACAACGAGAAGACCCCTTCCTTCAGCGTCAATCCGGAACGCCAGATCTTTCACTGTTTCGGATGCGGCAAGGGAGGCAACGTATTCAACTTTCTCATGGAACACGAGAACGTTGCCTTCGTGGAAGCGGTTCGGCACATCGCCAGCAGCCTCAACATCACCATACCTGATACGTACCGGAACCGCGAAGCCAGCAGCGAGGCGGAAAGTCTTTCCCGCGTAACGCAGTTTGCCGCCCGGTTCTTCCACGCCCGCCTGGTGAACAGCGACCAGGGTTCGATCGTGCGGCGTTATACCTCGAATCGCGGCCTGTCGGACGAGACAATCAAGGCCTATTTGCTCGGTTACGCGCCCGACGCCTGGGACGGTCTGCTGAACGCGGCCAGGAAACAGGGCATCGGAGCGGGTCTGCTGGTCAAGGCCGGGCTGGCCAAGACCAGCGGACAGCGGACCTACGACGCCTTCAGGAAACGGCTCGTCTTTCCGATTCACGCCCCGAGCGGCCGCGTGGTCGGGTTCGGGGGGAGAGCGCTTTCCGATGAAGATCAACCCAAGTATCTCAATTCTTCGGAATCCCCCATCTATCGCAAAAGCCACGTGCTCTACGGGCTGTACCAGGCCCGGGACGCGGTGCGGCAGCGGGGGCGGATACTTGTCGTGGAAGGATACATGGACCTGCTCGGCCTGTACCAGCACGGTATCGACGGGGTGGTCGCACTGTGCGGAACGGCCCTGACGCGGGACCAGGCCAGGCTCCTGGCGCGGCACGCCCAGCAGGCGTTCCTGGTCTACGATTCAGACCAGGCCGGGTTGAGGGCGACCTGGCGCGCGATCGAACCGCTGGTGGAATCTGGTATCTGGACCCGGATCGTGCGATTGCCGGAGGGCGACGATCCCGATTCCTACGTGGGGAAACACGGCCCCGGCGGTTTCACTGAACTCGTCGAGCAGGCCGATTCAATCGCCGATTTCATGGGATATCAGTCCAACATCCAGGAAGCGGCCGACCGGGAAGAGGTGTTTCGATCCCTAATTGATCTCATCAGGAAGACGACGAACCTGGTTCACAGGGAAAGGTATAGAGAAGAAGCCGAACGCCGGTTTCCGGCGCTGCAGGGTCTGCTGGCTTCGGAACTGCGGAGCCCGGGCGCCGTTCAGCGGGATCGCCGCACACCACAACCCACGCGGGAAACGGGTAGTGGCGATGGGCTGGTGGAACGCGGCCTGGTTCAACTCATGCTGAACGACAGGTCCATCGCCGAACTCGTCGAAAGGCAACTGGAACCGCAGGATTTCAAAATCCCCCTGTACCGCCAGATCGTCGAACATAGTTTCGGGGAACTGGGCGAAAAGGGGAAGTTCGACCCCTCCGGACTGGTCGATTCTATCGACAACGAAGAGGCCGCGCGGGTCATTTCAGAATTGATCAACACGGCCGACTCCGGTATTCACCTGGAACAAAGAGCCCGGGACCATATCCTTCGCATCAAGCAGAAGCGCCTCAAGGAAAGCATGACCCGCCTCATGGAAAAGATCAAGCTGATGGAAAGGGGGGGGCGCAGCGACGAATTGAACGAAGCCATGGCCACCTACATGGAACTCAAGGAGCAGGAAAAGGCCCTTCTGCAATCGGCCCGCGGGGATTGATGAAACCCCATCTTTTGCTTGACGATGAACCTCAATCCGTCTATATTGCCCCAGTCCGTCGGGTATGCTGACTGAGTGATATCCATGGGCCTGTAGCTCAGTTGGTTAGAGCATCCGACTCATAATCGGACGGTCCCAGGTTCGAGTCCTGGCGGGCCCATTTGGCGGGCGCTTAGCTCAGCTGGTTAGAGTGCCACGCTCACATCGTGGAGGTCAGTGGTTCGAGTCCACTAGCGCCCATCTAATTTCCGCTATCAGACCCGGAACATATTGTTATGGCGTTTCCGGCTACAGTCCCAACCGTCGCCGCGATTTAGAAAGTCGTCTGGAAAAGCTATCCTACGGCCAGCTCAGGCCTTAAGTGCTCCTTTGTAATTCAGTCCTGTACTATTCCCGATCACCCGTACAAACAGTGTCAATCTGACAGACTATCTGTAATCGAGATAGTGCATTGTGAATTACGTAGGAGTACTAGCAGGTCTAACTCAAAAATACACCTTGACCCAGGCACTGATGTGTAGCATGTTTACACATGATGTATGCAGGAAGGAAATCTCAATGGCCAGAGTACAACTGATCATACCGGATGAAGACCACGACCGTTTCGTGCATCAGGCTCGCCTTGAAGGCATGACTTTCAGTGCGTGGCTGAGATTCGCGGCACGCAAGCGATTCGAAGAATGTCAGCACTCCAGATCCATCCGATCTCAGGCGCGGCTTGAGGAGTTCTTCCGAGCTTGCGACAGCCTGGACGGTCCCGACAGCGAACCAGATTGGGAAGAGCATCTAAGGGAAATCAACTCCTCGCGCGGGCTTAACGCGACAGGCCTATGACATTCGTAGATTCAAACGTCTTCATATATGCAGTAGGACGGCCACACCCGCTTCGGATCACTGCTCGGGAGTTCTTCAAAAAATCAAGTCAGCGGCGTGAAACTCTTTGCACGTCCGCGGAAGTCCTCCAAGAGCTGACCCACGCTTACTTGCGTGTCGGCAGACTGCAGACGCTGGACGCTGCTATGTCGCTGGCAACCGGCGTCTGTATGGATGTCTGGCCTCTTGAAGAGGCGGACGTCACGCTGGCTCGTCTGCTCCACGACCGGTACCCTACTCTTGGCGCCAGAGACCTGTGCCACCTGGCAAGCTGTCGACGGCGCGATGTGAGTGAGATCATGACCTTTGATCAAGCCCTGGCCTCAGCATACCAGGAGTCCGGATGAACGCGGAGTCCGGATGAGTCCTCGGTTGAAGAGCCAAGATCCAGTAGTTTGTAAACCTTACGAACTGAATGACAATCAGGCTTGGAAGCGATACTACAGGCTATGACATCCAAACAGTGTATTCTGTGTAGAGCTAACCTCACATCAGACAACAGCAGTAAGGAACATGTAATACCCAATGCCATTGGAGGTCGAAAAACGGTTGTCGGGTTTATTTGTCGGTCATGCAACAGTGATTGTGGTTCAAAGTGGGATGCTGAACTTGCCAGGAGTCTGTAACATGTTTTGTGTAACTGGCAATAGCTTGTATCTTGCTCACAAGGAGGAAGTGCTATGGCCAGAGAAAGAAAACCCTCAAGTAAGATCGACCGTCTTTTGGATGAGCTCATGGAAGACGGGGTGGACGCCGAGGACCTCTTCGGCGAAGACGGCCTGCTCAAGCGCATGAAGAAGCGCATGGCCGAACGGATCCTGGAAACCGAGCTCACCGATCATCTCGGCTACGAGAAGCATGCCCCCGATGGCAGGAACCGCGGCAACAGTCGCAACGGCAAGACCACCAAGACGCTCAAGGACGACAAGGGCGATCTGCCGGTAGAGATCCCCCGGGACCGCGAGGGCTCCTTCGATCCCAAGCTGATCCGTAAGTATCAGACCCGTTGGCCGGATTTCGACGACAAGATCATCTCCATGTACGCAAGGGGCATGAGCACCCGCGATATCCAGGGCCATATCGAAGATCTCTACGGAGTGGCCATCTCGCCCGAACTGGTCTCGCGGATCACCGACACCGTAACCGACGAGGTCC
Organism: bacterium; assembly: GCA_965262815.1. GTDB lineage: Bacteria > JAAXHH01 > JAAXHH01 > JAAXHH01 > JAAXHH01 > JAAXHH01. The sequence continues at coordinate 3,636,682 of OZ253560.1, forward strand.
TGGCCTGGCAGTCGCGGCCTCTGGACCCGGTCTATCCTATCCTGTTCCTGGATGCCTTGTTCGTCAAGGTGCGTGATAGCGGCAGCGTACGGAACAAGGCGGTCTACCTGGCCCTGGGCGTTAACCTCCACGGCGACAAGGAACTCCTGGGCCTCTGGATCGAGCAGAACGAAGGGGCAAAGTTCTGGCTCCACGTACTGACCGAACTGAAGAACCGGGGCGTTGCCGATATCTTCATCGCCTGCTGCGACGGGCTCTCTGGCTTTCCGCAGGCCATAGAGACGGTGTATCCCAGGACCCAGGTGCAACTCTGCATCGTACACATGGTGCGTAACAGCCTGACCTACGTCTCCTGGAAACACCGTAAGCAGGTGGCCAAGGATCTCCGGGCGATATACCAAGCCGCTACCTTGGAGCAGGCCGAGGCCGCGCTGGATCGCTTCGCAGAACACTGGGATAAGCAATATCCCACGATCAGCCGGCTATGGCGCAGACATTGGGACCATCTGACCCCGTTCTTCGCCTTCCCACAGGAAATCAGGAAGGTCATCTATACCACCAATGCCATCGAATCCATGAACCGGGGACTGCGCAAGATCATCAAGACCAAAGGCGCTTTCCCCACAGACGAGGCGACCAGGAAACTGCTCTACCTGGCCCTGCTCAATCTGTCCCGAAGGTGGACCCGGCCCATTGTCCACTGGACGGCCGCCATCAACCAGTTCGTCATCATGTACGAAGACAGAGTGCCCATCACATGAAACAGTCAGTTACACAAAATCCGTGACAGACCCCTTGCCAGACAGCTGAATCCAATTTCTCTTTTACTTGGGATAACACGACAACGGGGCAATGTACCTGCGGAGACATTTCCAACCTATAGTGGTGTCAATGTCCGCTTTGATTCTGACGGAACCAGATCTCTTGCCAGGCCAGAAATAGATATTGCCACCGAAGAAACCACTACTAGACTTCAATTTAAGGGCGGAACGAAAAAGGATCTTCGACAGATCCTGAAGGGCCATTGCAGGAAGTACCCACAGTTACGCCATCTTGATTTGGATTATGTGATATCGTCTGCCGGGGACAAGTCGTCTTACAGTTCAGACCCGATGAAGATCGACTTTAATTTCGGCGGTGTGAATTCGGGAAGATCACTGGTTAAATCGGCTGTGGCATTGGCCTGCGACGCCGGTATTGCTCCCAGCCGATGCGATCTGGCTCTAGACTACTTACTGAACGAGGATAGTGAGGCTTGTTTCGGCTATTACTTCAATAGCGACAAGGATCTTGTTACGGATCGGGTGCCCGGATTACCCTTCCACTGTGTGTATGTGAAAGGGTGTGCAGATAACTCTACTTTGGTTGGGTACATTGAATACTACGGTCTATGGCGTATCGTGCTGCTTCTATCTGAATCGTACACCGGAAGCGACTTCACTCACTCCTATGCTGTTGACCCAATTGACGGTACCGAGTTGGATGTCTCGTTCGGTGCCGGCCTGTCTGCACCAGAAATCCGCGATGCATTTGATTGCAGGCAATATGACAATGCAGTCTTCAGAAACGCGTTAGCAAACGTGCTGGGTAAAGCCAGTGAGATTGATTTCAAACGGGCAAGAGATCAAGCGATAGAGCATGCGATAGAAGTTGCTATCGCCAATTCCGTAAAGAGAGAGGGAGACAAACTTACAGATGAACAAGCCAGGGCGATTCGCCTTTGATGTGGCCGAAGGCCTGAAGCCCTTTATCATGCACAACATGACGCCTGTTGGAGGAAGAGATACTGACCCGTTTTAGTGGGCGGGTACGTCTCATCGCCCTGGACATCGACGGTACGCTGCTTAACGGCAAAGGGGAGTTGTCCGATACCTCGGTCGACGCGGTACGACACGCGGCCAACCGGGGCGTTCTTGTCACGATTTGTACCGGGCGAAGCCTCTCTTCCGCGGGACTGGTGGTACAGCGCCTGAACTTGAACGCGCCATACGTGTTGAACAATGGCGCACTGATTTATGATGTCCCAGTCCAGCGCGCCAGGTATGCTCGTCATCTGTCTGCGCCTCTTGCGATGGATTCCGTGAGGGTGTTTCGCAGCCTCGGGTTTCATCCCATTGTCTACGGTCCCTTGCCCGAAGTGCGTTACTTCTACTATGACTCCTTCGATCCGGATAACAGTTCGTTTGTAGACTCCGCCGCGCGGAACGCCGACCGGATCCACCTGGTAGACGATGTCGCCGAGTTTCTCCGGCAGGACGTTACCTGCATTACGGTCTCCGAGCGCATTGAAAGGGTCAAGTCCAGGGAGTCTCACATAAGGGCACAACTGTCGGCCGCGGAGGTGGTTTTCGAAATCAGTCCATGGGATCGTCGTTACTGTATCATCACCGTAATGCCTGACGGCGTATCCAAGGGAAGTGGACTGCGTAGGCTGGCGACGCTACTCGGAATAGATCTCTCCGAGATCATGGCCGTGGGGGACAACCTGAACGACCTGGAAATGCTCTCCGTCGCGGGACTGGGCGTGGCCATGGGCAACGGCGCGCCTGAAACCAGGGAGCGGGCGGACCACGTAACTGCTTCGGTGGATGATGAAGGCGTCGCCCGGGCAATCGAGCGATTCATACCCTGATCAGAAGCGGCCGCAACCATGTCCTATGAACTGATCGCCATCGACATCGACGGCACCCTGTTGACGTCCCGGCGCGATATCTCCCAGAGAACGCTCCATTCGCTTCGAAGGGCAGTTTCGGCCGGGAAAATCGTTGCGCTTTGCACCGGACGAAGCCTGAACTCCGGCAGGACGGCCGCGGAGCAGGTTCCCGCCTCCACGACGCTGGTATTCCACAGCGGCGCGCTCATACTCGAGTCTCTCGAAGGTCCGCTGCTCAGGGCGGTGAACATGCCGCGAACCCTGGCGGTCGAACTGGTCGAATTTACCAAGCGGCGCGGACACGATCCGCTCGTGTACGAGCCGGTGCCGGAGAGCCGGTATATCTGGTATGAACATCCCCGTTCCGCCAATGGCTGGCGGGAACGCTACCTGGAAAGCAACGCGGACAAGGCCTTTCAGGTGGATGATCTCGGGCAGGTGCTGAGCAGGGATCCGGCACAGATTGCCGTAGCAGGAAGGGGTTCGTCCATGCATGACCTGGAGAATGAACTGGCGGGATACGGCGACCGGATCGGCACCATACTGTCGCGCAGCACCCTGGTCGACGACTACTGGTGCATGGAAATCGTGCCATCCGGCGTGTCGAAGGCGAAGGCACTCGCTTTCCTCGGTGAGCGTTTCGGAATCGGGGCGGAGCGGATGATCAGTATCGGCGATAATTTCAATGACCTGGATATGATCGAATACGCCGGCCTCGGCGTGGCCATGGGGAATGCGCCCGACCCCGTCCAGCGCGCCGCGGACCTGGTCGCTCCGACCAACGACGCCGACGGCGTCGCCCACGTCATCGACACCTGCCTCCTGTAAGCCGGACCTGGACGGGTCGGATCCCAGGGGGAGAAACCCATTGATTTTTCGAAGATATTCCCGTATCTTCCTGTATAATCCTGATGGCCGTTTGCAAGGATACCGTAGTGTGTGAGGCCGGATTCAGATACCGTACCCTGACTGGGTACAAGGAGACCTTCAAATGACACGCATGATTTTGTTTTCCATGGCGCTCTCCGCGCTGTTGCTGCTGACTGGTGCGGCGACTCCCGTACTTGCCCAGCATGACGACCCGAACATGGAATGGGTGATGGACGGCCCCTTGTATGACCGCCTTGGAGGCGAAGAGATGATCAGGGGCGTCATCGATGATTTCGTTTCCGCGGCCGTGGAAGACGAGCAATTTAAGAACCAGCTCGAAGGCGTCGACCAGGACGTGTGGAAGGAAGCCCTGCTCGCCCAGTTCACCGCCGTCTCCGGTGGTGAAATCGAGTACGACGGCAATAGTTTCAAGGAGAGCCTCGGAGAAATGGGCATCGCGGAAGAGTCCATGGAACTCGTCGCCGATCAACTGACCATCGCGCTGGAGATGAACGAAGCCTGGCCGGAAGACGTGGATGAGCTGCTTGTGGCCCTGGAATTGAAAGAAGCCGAAATGATGGAAGAGGAGATGACCGAAGAGGCGATGTCGGAAGACGGGATGACGGTAGACGGGATGGATGCGGACGGCGGAAACGATCACGGGGAGATGGAAGAAGGGAGCGGCCACGACAGTGACGCCGAAGCCGGCGAAGGCCAGGACGCGGGCGGTGATTCGGATGCGGGCGGCGAAGCGGAAGACGCCCCCCGGAAGTAGCACATCGAACTGTTTCTGAACAATCACATGGCCGGACGATGTACGATGATCGTCCGGTCATTTATATATGGGGCGGTTGGATGTCCATAGCGTACTTCGATTGCTTCTCCGGTATCAGCGGCGATATGATCCTGGGCGCGCTGGTTGACGCCGGCATGGATTTTGAGGTGCTGAACACAGAACTGAAGAAGCTGCCTGTCGACGGTTACCGGCTCACCCGGAGGATGGTTACCCGGCAGCATATTGCGGGTACCAAGATCGACGTCATCGTCCGGACCGCGAGCGGCCGTGAAATCATCGAAGGACCAGGCGAGGACGCGCCCCATCACGACCACGGGGATGCGCGGCACCTGGGCGAGTTGATATCCCTCATCGAAAACAGTGAACTTGGCGACTCCATCAAAGGGCAGGCCATCCGCGTATTCGATCAGTTGGCGACGGCGGAAAGCAAGGTGCACGGCATTTCGAAACAGGAGGTACACCTTCACGAAGTCAGCGGGGTGGATGCCATGGTCGACATCGTGGGCGCCTGCATCGGTCTGGTCCTGCTCGATATCGATGCGGTGTATACCTCCGCGCTTCCGATGGGACGGGGGTTTATCCACTGCGCCCACGGTCTGATGCCGGTTCCCGCTCCTGGCGCCCTGGAACTGATGAAGGACATCCCGGTCTATCACACCGAAATCGAAGGCGAACTGGTTACCCCGACCGGCGCCGCGTTTCTGAAGGCCACGGCACACGCGCACGGCGTCATGCCCAGGATGGTCTTGAGGAAGATCGGCTATGGCGCCGGTACGAAGGATATCCCGGAACATCCGAACCTGCTCCGGATATGTATTGGCGACCCCGTAGATTAGCATCGGCGGACTGGACTTGTTGTCCGCCTACTCACCGCGAGCACGGCCATGATGCTGCTCCAACTCGCCCTGGACACGCCGGACGCGGGATCGATTCGCCGACTGCTGGATCAAACCGCTTTCGGCGTGGATATCATTGAACTGGGAACGCCTCTGCTGATCCGGTACGGGATCGGCATCATCTCCGAAATAAAAGGGGATTATCCCGGCAAGAGGATACTGGCGGACCTCAAGATCGTGGATGCCGGGGCCACGGAATCGTGCCTGGCTTTTGACGCTGGAGCGGATTTCGTTACCGTACTCGGAACGGCGCACCCCGCCACGCTGAAGGAAGCCAGTGAACAGGCGAGGCGAACCGGCGGCCAGATCATGGCCGACCTGATCACCGTTCCCGATGTGGACACTTCTGTACGCCTTGCCCGGACGCTTGACGCGGCCGGCATGGATTACATCTGCCTGCACACGGCTTCTGACATTCAGGACCAGAAGGGTTCAAACCTGAATCTGAAAGGGATCGACCGGGTCGGCGCCGTGATTCGCCGTGCGGGCCTGGCCGTTGCGGGCGGGTTGAATCCCCAGGCCGTTGAGCGCCTGGTACGGTATGATCCGGATATCGTGGTCGTGGGGGGTTACATTACCCGGCACGTAGATCCCGGCGAGGCAGTTCGCGAGATCAGGCATATAGTGGACAGCACCCATGCATGACAGGACGGCCATGTCTCCATTTGACGGTATTCTGCGGACCATACTCGAAGAAATGCGGCGGACGCTGAAACAGGTCTCTTCAGATGATGTCGAATTGCTGGTGGGGGAAATCCTGGAAGCCACGCGGGTTTTCGTCGCCGGCGCGGGGCGTTCCGGACTGGTCATGCGGGGCTTCGCCATGCGGCTGATGCAACTTGGCCTTCACGTCCACGTGGTGGATGACACAACCACGCCGGCCATTGGATCGGGAGATTTGCTGCTCATTGGATCGGGTTCGGGAGAGACGGACCGCCTGGTTCACTACGCCGGGCAAACCGTCAAATCAGGAGCGCGGCTGGCGGTGGCGACAACCGACGCCGGGTCTCCCGCCGCAAGGCTGGCGGACGTGGTCGTTGTCATTCCCGCCCCGACGCCGAAATCATCTAAAGACGCCGTCGCCCAGGGAATCCGCTCCGACCAGCCCATGGGCACGCTCTTCGAACAGAGCCTCGGCGTGATGCTCGACGCGAGCGTCATGCTGCTCATGGCGCGATTCGACGAAACGGAAAGCGGGATGTTTGCACGCCACGCCAATCTCGAATGAGCTTCGGCCGGGCGCGTGCCCCTGAAACGTCCAGCGGGTGACAGCGCTAATTGAGCGACAGGCTCTTGAGTACACGTCGATTCAGGATGTCCCGGAGGAATCCGTGCCAGCCGCCGTTCTGGTCTCTTTCGGCCGTAAGATAAAGATCGGTTCCGACATACACGGCCCCTCCTTTGCCATGGGGCTTGATCACAACCGCCGCCGACCCGTCGCCCCATCTTGCCAGGACCCGTACGTCATCGTCGCATTCCGTGGGCCGGACCCGGGACTGGTATGCGTTCAGTACGGCGCCTTCTTCCAGATGAGGCCACCCGCTCGTCAACAGGATCCGGTCCGAATCATTGAGGACGCTCTCCTGCCGTATTCCGAATAATCGCCTGCGCGCATCACTATGACGAAGTCCCTCATCAAGGGTGAAGTCATCCCCGGATCCCACGATCCATCCACCCTGTTCCATGTAGCCGATCAACCGGTCGACCACCTTGCCCCTGGCCGCCGGACTGGGTGTGGAGAACAGTAGATGGCACCCGGTCAATGGGTCTCCTTCGGCTAACTGGGAATCGGAAACATACCCCACGTCCCGCCCGGTGCTTTCTTCAAGGATATGATGGGGCGTAATGAGATCCAGCCAGGGTACCCGGTTCACAATGGAATCGTAGGAAAGCACGCAACGCAGGCTGGGCGGACTGTTACCCGTGCGTTTCCTGTCCGCCAGCGACCGGCTAAGGGCATTGATCGTCGCCCAGTGTTCCGGATTCGATTCCTCCAGGGACATTCCGCGGACCACGTTGTCTTCGTACCACGCGTTGTCCAGCCAGCCATGCCATCCCACGGCGGATACGAAATTTGAGCAGGCTTTGCTCGTCCATTCTCTCAGCTCCCTGAGCGTGGTATGGTACCTGCCGGACGCTACCTGCGATCCAACGACCAACCAGGTGTCTTTTTCCGTCAATGTCCTCGACAAACACGACGTCCAGCGTGAAACATGGCCGATGTGGCGGGTATTGTTATAGGGCAGGACACCGGGATCGATCATGACGAAATCCAGGGCGCGCGCCGTATTCTGGAAGTGCACATGGGTATCGACGGGTATAAGGGCGTCCAGGTGAAAGCTGACGGTCGTCTTCAGTGTTGATTTCGCCTTTTTCACGGTCTTGACCATGTCCGCGATGTAAGACGCATATCGTTCCTGTTGCCAGGTCCGCTGCTCAAACTGGTATTCCGCATTGGTAAGCTTCATCGTCGCCAGTCTTCTTTCCAGGGGTTCCATGGCGATTCGCCAGCGTTCCGTGCTGAACTGGCTACCGCCCGTAGGCGTGTCTTCGAGCAGCAAGGCGTATAGGCCCCGGCATCCTCCCAGAACAGAAACCACGTGCTTTACATAATCCAGGCGCCACTGCCACGAATCGGGCAGCATGTACAGGTCCTTGGGATTGCCGATATGCAGCACGGAAGAAAGCCCTTCGCTTTCCGCCGTTTCGATGATCTCTTTGATCTTTGCCGTATGATCGCTCGCGGCCAACTGGGTTTTGAGGTCGATCCCCCTGTCCAGAATGATGAATTGGAATCCATTCTCTCTCAATTGAGTGAAATCCGTCCGCCACTGGTTCTGACGAGAAAAATGATTGTAGTAGACAAAGGTTTGATATCCCGGTTTACTGATCATGTTTGACAACCCCGTCACTGCGTTTTTGATGTGTTCCTGCGCCACGTGTAGCATGCGATCGTTTCCTGTCGACTAAAACGCCTGGCCGAGACCGAAGTAGAAGAAAGTCCGATCATACAGGCTTGCACCGGGTTCGTCGATCGCGCCCTGACTGTGAAAACCTACGTCGCCGCGTATCAATCCTATCGGCGAATCCACCCGTAGCCCTCCCCCGTAGCCTACCAGGAAATCCTTGATACTGAAAGTCCCCACCGTCTTGCCGATACCGCCCCAGTCCACGAAGAAGGCCATGGTGACCCGGGAGAAAGGAATACGGATTTCATTCTGTGCATTGATCGCGATCAGTCCACCGTCGGGCTGGCCGATCTGGTTGATGCTGAATCCCCGCACCGAACGGTCGCCGCCGATAAACAGTTTCCTGTCGAGAGGTATGAGGTTGTTGTCCAGCGCCCTCACGTAGCTGAACGAGAAGGAAGTGGACCAATCTGGCGCGTTGGGAATGGACACGTATTTCCGGACTATGGCCATCAAGGTCAGGATCGAGTTTCTGTTTCGCGTAGAACTGCCGAGCGCCGGGCTGGCCAGGCTGCTTTGAAATTGCCCGTAGAATCCTGTCTTCGGATTCAGAATATCATCCCGGGTATCATAGGCAACCACCCCGGTCAAACTGCCCTCCCGCCTGGACCGGAGGCTGTCCGCCACCGAGCCGCTTCGAAGCAGCATGGCCAGTTCGTCGCTGAGCGACGATATCTTGATGTTTTTCAACGTATATATCAATTGACTCCGGAAAGTACGGGAGAGTTCGCGGTTGACCGTTGCGGACATACCGATTTCACGCTCGGTATGGCTGATGCGGTTCTCACGCCGGAAGAACCCCCGCAGGGTGCCCGTCGTCCTGGTCCGGAACAACCAGGGCTGCGTGATCCCGATATCGAGCTGCTGGAAGAGCGAACTGATCTGGCCGTTCGTGCCAATGGTGATTCCACGTCCCAGCCAGTTGCGGTAGGCGACGCTGTAACTGCCCCGAAATCGTTCGGCCGAAGCGAAACCGGCACCGAAACTCACTTCGCCGCCGGGCAGTTCGGTGACATTCACCACCAGGTCACGGACCGTTGCAGCGGTGTCGCTCATCAAGGGCGACAGCCGTACGCTGCGGAACAGGCCGGTCTGGAAAAGGCGGGTCTGGCTTAAGGAAATCTTACCATTGTCGTAAAAATCGCCCGGTTCGATTTCCAGCTCACGGACCACTACGTTCTTTTTCGTCTTCTGGAGACCGCGGACCTGGATTTCGCCTACCCGGATCGGATGACCTTCGATGACTAGAAAGTTTACGGTAACCGAATAATCTTCCTCGTGCGAAACAATATTCGATTCCACCGTCATATCGAGCAGTGCCCTGCGGTCGGCCAGGCTTTGGATGTAGCGTTTGTCCGTCGCGGTGAACAGACGGTAGAAAACCCGGCCTTCCCGCGTCAACAGATTCCTCCTGACGTCGGACTCGGTCAGATATTCAAACCCGTTGAGATTGACGTCGCGCACGGTGTATCTAGGACCTTCGTCGATAACGATTCGGAGCACGATCCGTTCAGGATCGAGGCGTTCACGGATCGATCGGACCCTGGCGTCCAGAAAACCGCTGTTGTGGTAGAAACTTTCCACCGCGTCCAGGTCGGTCCGCCAGACGGCGTTATTCAACCGACCGCTGCGGAAAATCCCGTCCGTTCTTGTCTCGATCAGACCACGAATGCGGTCATTCGTGATAGCGGTGTTTCCTTCAATGGCTATGCTTTCAACGATGGAGGGCTGTTGAGAGAGCGCGGGAGCGGCGAATACCGTCGCCGTGAGCATCCACAACCAGATCGCCCCGGCATACCGCGGACGGCATGAATTGAACCAACCCGCTGCGAAGGCGGCCGACTTCGAAGGAAGCCTCATACCCTTTACCATGTGAATTGCCTGACCGTTCCGACCGTTCCGACCATTCCGACCGTATGATCCCTTAACGTCATTTCAAGCAAGGGTACCGGCTCAACGAAAGCGAAATTTAACCCTGAGGTCTATTCCGTTCTGTGGATGTTCACCCGATTGTTCGGAAAAAGTCTCGATAAACAGGAAATCCGTCAACTGGTAGCCTAGTCGCAGCGTGTATTCGGAAGACTCGAAAAGACGGGTATAACTGACCCGTGCGCGCCGGTTGATCCGCTTGCTGAGAGTGATCTGGGCGGGCGATCCGGTTTGATCGCCATTGCCCGTAAAGAGGTCGCCCTCGATCTGTACTTCATCGAGTTTCAACAGTCTCTCCGCCGAAGCCCCCGTGGCCATCAGAATGGCCCGACTGCCCATTCCGGCCATCGCGTCGGTCGTGCCCAGGGTGGTTATCCCGGGCAGGCCGAAGGTAAGCAGGGATATGACCTCCGGACCGGCAAGCGGCGCGGAGGCCACGTCTACGGATCCACTATCGTCGATAGGCGCCGCCCGCAACTGGGGCGTCGATGTCGATACCGGTCCCGACATGAGCAGTTCCACCTCGTACTCGGTACCGTATATGTCGCGCACACGGGGGGCGCGGGCCTGGATGGCCAGGTCAGGGTCGAGCTGTTCCAACGGGTTTTCGATCAGTGCCGTGATATTCTCCAGGGGCACGCGCCTGGTCAGGTCGACCCGACCGGCGTCCAGGTCGAACGTGGTGTCCAGGTACCTTATTTCCCCGTCATCCCTGGCAATGGCGTTCCCCGTAACCAGGGGATTCTGAGCCGTGTTGCTGAAGGCCACTCCCCCTTCAATGGACAGTTGAGCGATATCGTTTTCAACGGCCAGATCGGGTATGTCCACGGCGATGTCCAGGGAAATGCTCTCCAGAAAAGGATCCGGTGCGTCCTGGGGACGTATGATCGTATTGTCGAACAGGATGTCGCCGATACTCAAAGGATGCATGGCCACCCCGGTCACGACGATCGGCGCCTCGACACTGTAGACCCGGGAATGGTCCCGATCGCCTGTCCAGGCCAGCGACCCGTCGATCTTCAGTTTCGCGGAACCAAGCCGCTCCACGTCCGCCTGTTCAAAATCTGCACGAGTCTCTATTTCGGCGAAGGACAGGTTATCCAGCAGCAGGTCGCCGGAAACGCGTATCCTGCCATCCCCGGCATGGAATTCAACGGGATTCAGCTTAAAGGCGCTGCCGTTAACCTCCACCCCCAACTCTTCGGCCTTGAACATCGGTTCGATGTCACGAATACGCAGTGCGGCATCCCGTACGGAAATCTGACCAACCGACCTGGGCGAAGTGGGCGAACCTCCGATAGACAATCGAAAGTCAGCCTTGCCCTCGATACGTTCCAGGTCGTAAATGATTCCGCTCAGGAAGGAAAGGTCGACATCGTCTCCTTCCACCGTCAGGGCGATATCTTTTGCATCGGCGGTCCGTTCGATACGGCCCGGATCAAAAGGTATGGTACCGTAAGCGGTAATCGTATCGTCTTCTTCACGAATTCGCAGGTCACGGATGTCGATTTCCCGGTTACTGTACACAAAGTGGGCGGCTACGCTGTCCATGGAGACCTCGTTGTATCTCAGTTGATCCATGGAAACACGCGCGTCTATGACCTGTGCGGAAACCGGACCGGTGATTTCGATCCTGGTATTCATGCTCCCGCCCATTGGAAGGTCGAGATTGGCCAGCGCCAAGACCGCGTCCAGCCTGATGCGTTCGCCCAGGATTGTGAAATCGGACTCCCCGGTTCCCGTTTCACCGAGGCCGTACGCCAAGCGGCCATGCATCGTAAGCCTACCCCGCTCGTCTTCGGGTTGGGTTATGCTACGTATCGCGGTGGACAGCGTATCCGAATGGATATGTTCCCTGTCGAAATGGAGCATGATGGGATGCGTATTGACTAACTCGTTTTGCAGACCGAAAAGTTTCAGCGAATCCAGCGCTACGGTCCCTGCCAGGTCGCCTCTGTCCCGGACCGAACCGTTTACGTCGATCCTGCCCTTGATGTATCCATCCAGATCGGCCGGCACCATCTCGAAGAATTCCCTCAGTGGCGCCACGTCCAGGTTGTCCACGACAAGGGACGCTACATATCTTTCCCCGGTTGGCATTACATCCGGAAATTCCACCGGTGCCCAGCGCAGGTCAATGGGATAGGTCAGGTTGATCTTCGACAGCCCCAGCGGTGTTTGTACCGTGAAAACGGGAAAACGCAGCACCTGGTTTTCGTACACCGCCGAGGTGGTTATCGTCCCGAGTTGATTTGTTCTGTCTCCGATAGCGTAGCTTACGTCTGAAATGGTCAGCAGGCTGTTGATTTTCGGGGCTTCGGGACTTCCCTTCATCGTGATCACGCCATCCATCGCTCCACTGAACGTACCGTCGGACACCAGGAAGGGCGAGAAGAACTCCAGCCGCACGCCTTCCAGAACGGTTTCGAGATCGACCAGGCCATTCGCGGCGAGACTCGCGGTACCGGTGACCATCACCCGGCCGAAATCACCCGTCACAATGAAATCGTCCACGGCAATGACCTGGTTCTCGAGTCTCACGGTGGAGGGAGCCGCGAAATGCAGCTCCCTATCGTCCATGACAATTCCAAGCGAATCGAGGGAGACCGTGATGGTGGACAGGTCAGGAGATCCCGCAAGCCCGACGGCGTGGATATTTCCGCTGAACCTGCCGGTGCTTCCTTCGATCGGTCTCTTGGAGAGAATCGAAAGGAGCGGAGACAGCGAAGTGTGGTAGAGGTCGACCTGCAGGTCGTAGGGATAGCTCTCTATGAGTTCGATCGATCCTTCCGCAAAAACCGAGGGACCCGGCGTTCGCGTCATGGTGAAATCGAGACGATCCTTGCTGACCGTCATTTCAATTTCGGTGTCGCCCAGAGCTTCGTTCCGGATCACCAGGTTTTGTACGGTGCCCTTTGTCGTAATGAGAGGCTGTTGAATCGTACCGGTTATTTCACCCTCCATTTTCAGGATGGCATCCAGGCCCCACCCGGGTTCGTCCCAGAGGTAATCCCCGAGTCTGAGGTCATGCACCTTAAGATAGCCGGAGACAGCCTGGTCGCCGAAAAGTTCCGATTTGGCATGGAACTCCAGCCGGTCCAGCACGGCATTAAACGTCAGATTGCGTCTTTCATCCAGAAAAGCTTCGATCTTCGTTTCTCCGAGCGAGACATCTGCGTAGGCCAGGTCGCTCAACCAGCCGGCCAGCCGGACGGTCGGCCGTTGCAGCGTGCCTAACAGGTAAGTATCCAGATTCGCCGAGCCACGAAGGTTTGCGATCTTCAGCGGTGGAGCCAGGTTTTTTATGTCGTCCACATCGACCGAACCGGATAACTGGATGCTTCCATCACGGCCTAGACGACCATCGACGTTGGCCTGAAATGACTCGTCACGCAGGTCGACCTGAAGTTGGCCTTGACGGTAACGGGCCGATGCCGTCGCGTCGCGCAGGGGATACTGGTTTATGCTTACCCGGTTGGAAGTGGCGTTCAGATCAGCCCTGCGCGGCGGTTCGCTGAATCCGGAACCTTCCATCTCGAAGGCTAATTCCACTTCGCCTTCGAATTCATTCCCGTCGTCGACGACGGCCGGGGGCAGCTCGGTCAGGACGATCCCTGGAGATTCAAGCTGCAAGCGATACCCGGTCGATTCCCCGGCAAAATCCAGCAACCCCCTTCCCGATATCCATCCGGCTCCGTGCATGCCCCGGAAGCGGGTTACCGTGAGTAAATTACGCGCATATTTCATATCCACCGTAGCCAGTTTAAACGATCCGTAATCCGTTCGGACTACCGGCGAAGTAAACCGGGCCTCTATGGCCGGATCAGAAAAACTGTTCCGAAACGACCCGGTCATGCTGAAGATGCCTGGCATCGTGTTTTCCGCTCCCATGATACCCAAAATGGCTCCTACCTGTCCGTTCGCGGCGATATCGAGGGTGGCGGTATTTTCAACGGCCATCGAAATCTCGCCGGACACGTGGAATCCGATCGGAGGACCCTGGGCGGCTTCCATCGTCAGGTCGTGAATGGTGAGGTCGTCCTGTTCGAAGTACACGACCGAATGCATATTCGATACGGCGTCGCTATAGCCCCCTATATCGAAGGCTACATGTCGCGCGCTTATTTTCGCATCGACCTGGAATGGCGTGAGCACAGAACCGCGAAAGGTCACTCCCCTGGCGCTCACCATCGTGGAATCCCGCGGGTCGAAATACCGGAACAGGCCGTTTTGGATCTGCAAATCGTGCAATGCAAACGGCATGCCGGAAGTCTCTCCTTCCAATGATTCATGTTCACCGGCCGGACGCGACGGATCATCCAGCATCAAATCCAGCGAATTCCTCCCGTCACCGACGGCATCTTCGATATAGGCCATACGGAAACCGTCGATACCAACGCGATAGAGCGGAGCCTGACCCACCAGCGCATTCCAACCGTTTAAGCTGATCCAGATTTCATCCATTCCCGCGACTTCCACGCCGCCGAGCGTGTCCGGCATACGGAAGGTTACATTGTACATCGCCAGGTGCTTCTCCGCACCGAGCTCGATCCGCTCGATCGCTATTTGACCGTTGAACCGATCCTGGACAGTCCACAACACGGCACGGCGGACCAGGTTCATGCCTGACCCGGTACCAAGCAGGATGAAGACGGCCAGACCCGCGGCCAATACCGCGGAAATCAGCATCCCCAGTCCCATGGTCCATCTGAAATTACGCAGGTTCATCGTGTAAACCCGTGAAGTAAGACCGTACCGCTAATCGAACAGTTTGTGGACGAACCGGGTACGAAGAGCCCGGGCCGCCCATTCCATGTTCTGTGCAATGTCCCGCCACAACCGTTCCCCTATGCCGGGGCCGGCTTCCTCGGCATATCCCAGTCGCCGGGCCAGAAACAGGAATTCCTGTGACGTCTTGCCGGGAAGGACCAGGTCCCTGGCGTTGCCGCGCACCATGCGCAGGGCGTTAATCAGACGAACAAGGAACCGATACGCCCGGCTCAGCATGCCGCGCTCCTCGTCCGACAGGTAACCGGCCCCGTTGAGCGCTTCCATGGCCTCCAGCGTGGTCGTTCCGCGAACGCCGGGATTGTTTACGCCATAGAGTATCTGCAGATCCTGCACGAGATACTCGATGTCAATCAACCCACCGTAACTGTATTTAACGTTGATGGCGCCTGACTCGACCAATTCGTCGTTCTGTCGCTCGCGAAGATGGGTCCACGACCGGCCGTCAACGGGGGTGTCGTTATACACGAAGGCGTCACGGGCTGATTCCACGTTCGCGCCCAGGACCGGATCGCCGCCAATGGCGCGCAGTTTGATCAGAGCGTGGCGCTCATAGGGCAGGGCGCCTCCCTTGATATTGAAATACTCGTTGAATTTATCAAAGGACGAAGCCAGCGCGCCCTTGTCACCATAGGGCCGCAGCCTGAGATCGATCTCGAACAGGCCATCTCTCCGGGTCTCCATGGTACTGCAGATCATGCGTACGAGCCGCTCGTAGTACTCCGAATTCAAAACAGCCTGGGGTCCGCCTGTACTGCCCTGCCCGGCATAGACGAACAACAGTTCGATATCCGAAGCCCAGCCCAGTTCCCGGCCACCGCACTTTCCCAGGGCGCAGATACTGAAAACGCAGGGCTCGCCGGGAGGAAGAAGGGGATCGCCGTACTGCAGGCGCTGCTCCTGGTCGCAGATCCCATACGCGGTTTCCACGACCACCTCGGCCAGCGTGGTGAGTTCACTGGAAAACGCCTCGATGTCTTCGTGCTTCTCCAGGATCTGGCGCATGCTGATCCGCAGCATCTCCTTGTCCTTGTAACGGTTCAGTACCTGCTTGCGCCGGTCGTAACTCCCGATTCTGGACAGCCGGGCACTTAGTTCGCTTTCCATCTGCTCCCGGGATTTCACGATACCGACCGCCTTAATGTCCTGCAGCACGGGGAACAGGTTCTTGTATTGCATCCTCAGGAAGTCTTTCCACAGGAAATCGCTCGTACCGAACAGTTTAGCCATCGCGCTGATCACTTCCTGCTTTTCCAACTGATCGAACAACTCCTCCATCGCACGGCCGGGCCTTACATTGACCAGGACCTGGTCGATTAACTGGTTGAAATGTTCCAGAGCCTGCGCGGGGTTAGGCGCGCGGGTCAGAAGATGGGTGAACTGCTTGATGAGCGTAATCACGAATCGCAGTTCACGGAGTTTCCGCGGATCAGTGATTTTCGATCCACGCCGGTCGGTCACCTCGAGCGTATCCTGGACCTGGACCCCTGCCGCCGCGATGTCAATACGGCGAATGTTTATGCTGCGCATAGCGAGGGCGGTCGAAAGGGCGTACAGGAACGCCGGGGTATCCTGGCCCGTGATATCGAGACGGGTCGCCCCGGATTCCGTATCGTTGTCAATCGCTACATGCGCAGGGAACATGGACAGGGACTTTGGGTCTTCCTCCCGGCGCAGATAATCCACGACGCGTTCGTTGATCCTTCTTTGCAACGCCCCGGCGCTGTTCATACGGAGACTTCTCATGGCGTCCTTGATTTCCAGCGCTATGGCGGGCCAGTCCGGCGGCTCCTCCGATGGCGCATGCACACTGAAGACATCCACGATTTTTCGCTGTGAACGCAGCGACGACGAGGTGATGCCAGCAGACGTGGCCGGGTTACCTGACCGTCCGCGGCGGCGACGCGATGGCCGAATGGTCCGGTTTACTGTCTGACCGGTCGGTTCCGCGTCCGTGTAGGTGAATACGTCCCCGCGGCGAATGCTCAGTCCGCTAAACGCCAGCAGTCCCGACAGAATGGAGATCACCGACAGGTAGTCGAACGCCACGACGGTAAGTCGCCAGGTTGAAGCGTCCAGGGGTTCGATGTCGATCTCGGCGGCGTTATCCGGTCCCAGACGGCTGATCATCTCGATATGCCGCCGAATCACACCGGACTCGTAGCGCTCGAAATAGGCCGGTTCCATCCTGCCGATATGATCCAGGACCAGGATATCGGGAAGATCGTCACCCTTAAGCTGCTCCGATAGTTCCGCGGAAGGAAATGTATTCGTCATTTTCGGGTCCGGGGTTGTTTTCCGAGGTATAGAACTCCTACGATACATAATACATTTGAACCGGCGTAAAATCAACCGGAACACGCTTTTGAACGCGGTAGTTACATACTTGCCATTAAAAACATTGCCTAGCCACTTTTTTTCTTGACAGTCCCATGAAGACTTATATTATTCAAAGTTATATTTGAGTAGCCAAACTTTTTATTGTGCCGGCAACACGATTGTTGCCATAACAAATCGAACAGTCTATGGATGTCTGGAGAGAATTCGAGCACAACGAGATTACGCACAGCGGCGCGCATTACCTGATGACGGTTCAGCAGTTGATCGAGGACCAGGGATATGCCCGGGTTTCGGACGTGGCCCGGGAAATGAACATCACGCCGGGGAGCGCGTCGATCATGATCAAGTCGCTCCGGGAAAAGGGATACCTGGAAGAGGACCGGAACCGTTTTCTTAAACTTTCGGATGAGGGAAACCGGTTGGCGCAGTCGGTATGGTCACACCGGCAGATTCTCATCGCCTTTCTAAAGGGCGTCCTGCATATCGATGCGGATCAGGCGGAAATCGATGCGTGCAAGATCGAGCACCTCATCAGCACGACGACGGGGGAACGGCTTTTGCTGTTCCTGCAATTCCTCCTGTCGGAGGATCCCCACGGCAAGGCGTTTCTCAAATCGTACTGGGACGCCAACGTGCTGACGATCTGCGATTTCGAATCCTGCGCGGTATGCGAAGAAGTGGGCGAATGCCTGGTAATCCGATCGGAGTCGACGTGAGGGAAGCAGAAACATCCAGTGGATTGACGGTGAAAATTCCGCCGTCAGGCAATGAAAAGGGACTATCGCAACATGGCCCGGCAAGCCCGGCGATAGTCCCTGGGCAGGACAGGGATACTGTCCCTGAGGGCGGTACGGACGTACGCGACCCTCTTATTCTTTAATATATGACGTCATCTCGAAGGGGTCAATGTAATTGCGGATCGATTCCGACGAAAGAGGACACCGCCTATCAGAAAAACACCTTTCAGTTCCGTAGCAAGTAAAGGCATCGGACCTTCTGACACGAGATAACCCATGTATTCCGAACTCTTTACCAGCGCACATGCGCAGACGATTTGCCTGGATGAGTTGAAACCAGGCGAGAAAGCGACGATTCGACAGATCAAGGGCACGGCGGGCGAAGAGGTGCACCTGATGGAACTGGGGCTGCTTCCGGGTACAACCGTCGAATTGATCAAACGCGCACCGATGGGCGATCCGATAGAAATACGCGTTCGGAGTTACCACCTGTCCATTCGATGCGCAGAGGCTCGTTCGGTCATGGTAGAAAGAAGTTGAGCTGAAGGGTTGTTAAAAAAGGACTATCGGTTCGGCTGGCCGGCTCTCCCCGCTGACCTCCCGCTCCTCGACGATCAGCTCAGCCGAGTGATCGTGCAGTGCGTTGGCCTGGTCCGAAGACAGCGCCCCTTTGAGCACAGCGTATCCGTATTCGTCGATCTGGGCCTTGGCATCTTCGATTTTCATGGTAGCCGCTGCAAACCCCGCCCGACAAACGAAATTTCCGTCGTCATGTATGGTAATAAACAGCACTGTGGTATCCAGCGGCAACTCGGCCAATGGCACTACGGCGCGGGCCACATGTTGGACGTCAGAGCGCGAATGAATATGCATCCCCTGGTAACCGCTGTCTATTTAAACGGTGAGCCATGACCGATACAACAGATACATTTGCAGCCCGGGAATCCGTGTACGACGTACTCCTCATCGGTAATCCCAATACCGGCAAGACATCCGTATTCAATTCCTTGACCGGGCTCCGGCAGAAAACGGGCAACTACCCCGGCGTGACCGTGGAGAAGAAGACGGGCACCGTGACGGGACCTGGCGGGAAACAGCTCCGTATACACGACCTGCCGGGAATGTACAGCCTGACCCCCAAGACCCTGGATGAATCCATCGCGCGCGAGGTGTTGATCGGGGAAACGGACGAAGACCTGGACATCCAGCTCATACTGGTCGTTGCGGACGCCTCGAACCTGAACAGGAATCTCTACCTGGTCACCCAGCTTATCGACCTGGGCATCCCGGTCGCGGTGGCCATGAACATGATGGACAACGCCATCAGCAGAGGCATTCACATCGACCTGGAAGCGCTATCGGATCAGTTGCAGGTCCCGATCGTACCGGTGGTCGCTTCCCGTCAACATGGAATAGACCGGTTGCGTCAGATGATGTTCGACCTGGTGGACGCTTCCACGCGCGGTACCGGATCGTCGATGGAGGCAGCGACTGATGAACCGCCCGGGCCGCCCGGACCTGCCTCGTCAACGGCCACGGTTTCCTTCGCCGAACGGTTTCCGCGACGCCGGCTGCTGGGGGGCCTGCTCGACGAAGCGCTCTCCCCGGCGTCAGCCTGGTTTGGCGAACACACGAAACTAAAGGAAGTCGCTCAATCCTCCGAAGCGCTTCGGGTGACTTCCAGCGACCAGGCGCTGAAGACCTGGATGGAAGGTCACCTGGACCCTACCAGCAAAGACGACCTGAAACACATCGTGGAGCGTACGCGGGGACAACTGGACCAGATGCAGGTCCCCTGGCGGATGCTGGAGACGATACTGCGGTATGACCAGATAGACGAGCTCTTTTCAAAGGTCGTCCGGGAAGAGCGGAAAACAAACGACAGCCTGAGCGTTCGGCTGGACCGCGTGTTCACCCACCGGGTGGCCGGTCCCGTCATCGTACTGGCCGTGTTCGCCCTGGTCTTTCAGTCTATTTTTTCATGGGCTGAAGCGCCCATGTCGGTCATTGAAGATGGGATCGGCGTACTGGGTGCCTATGTATACCTGTTCATGCCGGAAGGGCTGTTGCGCAACCTGCTCGTGGACGGCGTCATTGCCGGTGTGGGCGCCGTGCTGGTTTTTCTCCCGCAGATCCTGTTTCTCTTCTTTTTCCTTGCACTGCTGGAAGACACCGGCTACATGGCCCGCGTCGCCTTTCTCATGGACCGTTTCATGAAAAGCATGGGACTGTCCGGCCATTCGGTCCTGCCGCTGCTTTCGTCCTTTGCGTGCGCAATTCCCGGCATCATGGCGACCCGCAGGATTTCGAACTGGAAGGATCGCCTCATCACGATCATGATCGCACCTCTGATGAGCTGCAGCGCCCGTCTGCCCGTGTATATCCTTCTGATCGGCGCGTTTTTTCCCGCGACTTCCTTCCTGGGTGTGTTCTCGCTGCCCGGCCTCATGTTGTGCTCCATGTACCTGCTGGGTATCGTCGCCGCGATAGGCGCCGCGCTGGTTTTCAAGCGGTTTTTCATGAAGGACGCCGTTTCCACGAGCTTCGTCATGGAACTGCCGCCCTACAGGAAGCCGTCCCTGAAGTGGGTACTCCTGCAGATGTTCGAAAGGGCCAAGGTATTCGTGACGGACGCCGGCCAGATCATCCTGGCCATTTCAGTCGTTCTCTGGTTCCTGGCTTCCTACCCGCAGCCCGATGACTATGATTCGATGTCGTCCAGATCGCGCATACAGCAGAGTTACGCCGGCCAGCTCGGCCAGTTGATCGAACCGGCCATCGAACCCCTCGGATTCGACTGGAAAGTGGGTATCGGCCTGGTCACCTCTTTCGTCGCCCGGGAAGTGCTGGTCAGCACCATGGCTACGATCTACAACGTGGAGCAAGCCGACGAGACCTCCGTCGATCTCAGGACGGCCCTGCAAAGCGAGGTGGATCCCGACACGGGCGAGCGGGTGTATACGCCGTTGGTCGCGGTATCCCTCATGGTGTTCTTCGCCCTGGCCTGCCAGTGCATGGCCACGGTCGCCATTGTGAAACGGGAAACGAACAGCTGGAGGTGGCCGATCGTCATGGTCCTCTACATGACCGCCCTGGCCTATGTCGGCTCCTTTGCAGTCTACCAGGGGGGATTACTCCTGGGTTACGGGTAACTGCGTTCGGACCACTTGGCATTTTCATTTTTCACCGTTATCTTGAGAACATGGACCTGCAAACCATCATAGCTTTTATCGTTGTCGCAGCCGCCGTCGCGGTTGTCTTGCGCACCTTCGTGCTACAGTTCACATCCCGGGACCACAAGGGATGTTCGTCCTGTACCCATGGCGGCGGGGCTGTGGCGCAGGATGGGCAACTGATCCAGGTGGAATCCGTATCTGAATAGCGGGACCCTCCGGCTTCGCCAGGAATCTCTTCGTTCGCCAAACCTGAATCGGAAGCAATTGACCGGCCCCGGGTGCAACAGGAAAAGCGCACGGAAGTAAACACGAAACCACATGTCCGTACTCGATACGATCCGCAACAGAAGGTCGATATACGAATTCAAAACGAATCCCGTCCCACGGGAAGTGATCGCCCGCGTACTCGAAACGGCCGTTTGGGCGCCGAACCACAAGCTCACGGAACCCTGGCGTTTCCTGGTCGTCACCGGAAAGACCAAGGAGATCCTGGCGAACATATACTGCAAGATTCAGAGGGGCAAAACCAGGTCGGACGACCCAGATATCCTCAGGAAAGCCACGGAGAAGGGTTATTCCAAGATCATGTCCAAACCCGTCATTATAGGCGTGGTCTGCAGGAAGGACGAGGACGCCTTCCGCGCGCGGGAGGACTATGCCGCCTCCTGTTGCGCCATACACAACATCGCGCTGGCCGCCTGGGAAGAAGGCATCGGCATTCAATGGAGCACGAGTGGCCTGGTACGGGATCCCGATACGCTGGATCTGCTCAACGTCGACTCCCGAGTGGAAGAATTCGTCGGCTTCCTCTACGCCGGCTATCCCGCCCTGGTTCCCGCCCAGAAAAGAGTACCCGCCGCCGAACGAACCGAATGGTTTGTTTGATACACCTGAAAACCCGTCCAATTCAACCTGGATACAGTCTGGAGCCGCCATGTCTGTTGTTTCCGAAGATCGATTCGCCTCGGGATTCCTCTGGGAAGACTATCTGCAGAACAGCGAGAAGAACCTGGAGAGGTTCAACGAGAACTACGAGAAAATGACCCTGGATCCGGAGGACGCCGATTTCTTCGACTCCATCACCACCCCCCTGAAAGTGCTCATCCTCGCCGAGGACTGGTGCGGCGACGTGGTGCAGAGTCTTCCTCCCATCGTCCGCATGCTGGAGCGCAGTCCATCCATCGAGTACCGGATCTTCCGCAGGGACGAGAATGTCGACATCATGGACCGGTATCTCACAGACGGATCCAAGGCCATTCCCTACCTTGTCATCATGGATGCCGGTTTGAACGAGTTGACCCGGTGGGGACCGCGCCCGGAGGACTGTCAGTCGATCATGCGGGACAACAAGGGCAGGATTCCCATGGAAGAAATCTACCCGCGCATCCGCTCCTGGTACGTACAACATGGAAACGGTCCCCTCGTAACGGAAATACGTGATGTCCTCGAACGGATCGCGTAATCTTTCCATGGCCGATACCGTCACGGAAATCAAGCATAACCTCAACAAGCCCGACCAGTCCTTCCCGTGCAACCTGCTCTACCACGGGAGCAGCCGGATGGTCATTTCCTACCGGTCCTCCCGGGAGTACTGCCAGGGGGACATCCGGATACCTACGGGAACGCTGACCCAAGCGTACTACGAGGAAGGACTGCAATACATACTCTGGAAGATGGTCGGGCCGGACGGCGGCCTCGTCGGGCACTACGTACACCTCTGTGACCAGGTGCGGATCGGACCGGACCGCGTCGAGTATGACGACCAGGTGCTCGACCTGTGGTTCTTTCCGGACGGCGACTGCCGCGTGCTGGACGAGGAGGAACTGAGGCAGGCATGCGACGATGGGTTGATCGACCGCCTTACGGCGGACCGGATACGCACATCCGCCGGGGACGTTAAGCGGCGTATTCACACGATCACGGCGGATTTCGACGCACTGCTCGGCACCCTTGGCCCCGCATGGTCCGCTGGCTAGTCCGGCGTCTCCGTACGATACCCGCCGGTTCGAGGAGGTTTACCGACGCGGTATCCGGTGGAATCTACTTGACAAGCGGCGTTTATTTTCGTTAATTTTGAGTTACGGGAAATACGGTGCATACAGGCTGAGTCGCCTGTTTCCTGCGAATGGAACATACAGTTCATTCGCGCCGCGTACGTCTAACCCGCCAATCTATGCCATCATTGAAGAACACCGTAACCCATCGATTATCGGCCAAGGGCATTGATCCCCTCGCGCTCTATGGCCAGTACGATTCCAGGTTGCGCGCCATAGAAAGCGAATTCGACGCTAAAATCACCGCCCGGGGCGAGGAAGTCGTGATCACGGGCAAAGCGGAGGAGGTAAGGCAGATCACCAGCGTGCTGCGCGAAATGATACGGTTGGTCCAACAGGGCCAGGCGCGCGAAGTAGATGATATCATACGGGCAGCGCGGTCCGATAAGAAAAACGGGGAAGAAACCGGTGACTTCGCCGGGGCAACGCTGGATGTACTATCCCGGAGAGAGCGAATTCGCGCGAGGAGTCCGAACCAGCAGAAGTACGTGGACCAGGTTCAGAAATGCGATATCGTTTTCTCCATCGGGCCCGCCGGCACGGGGAAGACCTACCTGGCCGTCGCCATGGCCATCTCGTCCCTTCGCAAGGGGGAGGTCGACCGGATCGTATTGGCCCGGCCCGCCGTGGAAGCGGGCGAGAGTCTCGGGTTTCTCCCCGGCGATCCGCGCGAGAAAGTCGACCCGTATCTTAAACCGCTTTACGACGCGCTGCACGACATGATCCCAAATCACAAGGCCGAGCGCCTCGTCGAAGACGGGACCATTGAGATCATCGCCTTGGCGTACATGCGCGGCCGGACATTGAACAACGCCTTCGTAATCCTCGACGAGGCCCAGAACACGACGACGGCGCAGATGAAGATGTTCCTGACCCGGCTGGGCGCGAACTCCAAGGCGATCATTACCGGAGATATCACCCAGATCGATCTGCCCGAGGACAAGGTATCCGGACTGGTACACGTGCAGGCGGTCCTGGCGGACATTCGCGGCATCGCCTTCGTGTACCTGACGGAGACGGACGTGGTCAGGCACCGGCTCGTTCAGGACATCATCAAGGCCTATGAACGGCATGAAAACCCGTAATACCACCCGCTTACACCTTGCATATTGATATCGAAACAACCCTGCCCGCGCTCGATATACCGCGCGAGGCGCTTTGCAGTACCGTTTGCCGGGTACTTCGGGGCGAAGGCCGAGACCATGCGGCCGTGACCGTGATACTGGTCGATGACCCCTATATCCGGCAGTTGAATCACAAGTATCGCCATCTGGATCGCGCGACGGACGTGCTGTCGTTCAACCTGGACGACGGTACCGGGCCCGGTCATGAAGCACTGGGCGACGTGTACATTTCCGTCGACAGGGCACGGGACCAGGCCGGCCGTTATCATGTGTCCCTGGACGACGAGTTGCATCGGCTCGTAGTTCATGGGTGTCTGCACTTGCTGGGATATGACCACCACAACGCTTCGGAACGCAAAGTGATGCGGGAGAAAGAGCGGGTCTATTCGGCGGTTGCGGAAGCCAGCGGGACTCCGGAGGGTCATTTGGGAGAAAAGTGTTGTGGATGACGACATACCCCTATTGGTCGAATGGCTAGTCCTAACTGGTTGTACCATCTACGCCATGCTGCTCACTGGCGCGGAATCCGCGTTTTCCAGCCTGCCTAAAACCACGCTACAGGAACTCAAGGCCGCCCACGAAGGCGGACAGTCCAGCCGCGTTACGCGCTGGCTGGACAACCAGGAACGCCTGTTCACCACCCTTCTGATTGGAAAAATCATTACCACGGCCGGCGTCGTGATCTCCGTGGTAGCCCTGGCCCTGACGCCCCCGCTTACCGACTCGTTCGGCTCGACACTGACACTGACGATTTCGGGATTGTTCGCCATCGGGCTGTTGCTGGTGCTGATCGAATGGCTGCCGAGACTCCTCGTGTCGCGATACTCCGACCTGACCGTTCGTGCTTCCGCCGTACTGGTACTCGTCAGCTACTGGTTGTTCTGGCCGCTGATCACGCCGCTGCTCGTGCTTAACCTACGTATGGCGCGCGCGGGACTCTTCAGCAGTGGACGCAATCCCTACTGGCTCGACGACGAACTGCACCGTGTGCTCGAACTGGAAGAAACCCGCGAATTGAAACCCGATGACAAAGAGATGATCAGCAGCATCATCGAAATGCACGACACCAGCGTCCGCGAGGTGATGGTGCCGCGGGTCGACATGGTTTGCGCGGAAAAGTCCCGTCCCATACCGGAACTGCTCGAGCTCATCCGCGAGATGGGACACTCCCGGATTCCGATTTACGGTGATTCCGTTGACGATATCATGGGCGTGGTTTATGCCAAGGATCTGCTTCAGCTGAGCGAAGACCCCGACGGGGAGAAGAACCTGAAAGACCTGCTTCGTCCGCCCTACGTCGTGCCGGAGACCAAGAAAGCCGCCGAACTGCTGAAGGAGTTCCAGCGTGAAAAGATCCACCTGGCTATCGTAGTGGACGAACACGGGACCACCGCGGGCCTGGTGACCCTTGAAGACCTGCTCGAAGAAATCGTGGGTGAAATACAGGATGAATACGACGACGAGGACCCGTTGTACGAGTCGCTGCCCGATGGATCCCTTCTCGTCCACGCCAGGCTCAATATCGATACGTTGAACGACCTCCTCGATCTCGATATCACACCGGACGGATTCGAAACCGTCGGAGGCCTGGTTTTCAACGAACTCGGACGTGTACCCGAACCTGGAGAGGACGTGTCGTTCCGGAACTTCCGGATCGTGGTGCGCGAAGTCGAGGGTCAGCGGATCATCAAGGCGGTGGTCAGCCGCCTGCACCCCCAGTCCGAAGAAGGCGGCGCCGGCTCGATGGAGGACCGGGTAGCGTAACATCGACCCGACCCGCCCCTTCGATCACCGGACAAGGGTTCCCTTATCCTCTTCTTCACCTAACCACCCCCACCCCCCAAACCCCATCCCCCAGGAGCCGATGAATGCCCGCGGATCGCCCCAACATCATCCTCATCATGACCGACCAGCAGAGGATCGACACGATCCGCGCCTGGGACAACGCCCATATGACCACCCCGGCCCACGACAGGCTGGCCCGGGAAGGGGTTTCCTTCAGACAGGCCTACTGCCCGGGCGCTACCTGCGTAGCTTCCCGGGCCGCCATCTTCACCGGAATGTATCCGCATAACACGGGTGTCTACAGTTTTCAAAACTGGGGACTTCACCGCAACTGGGTCCATGACCTTGCGGATAACGGCTACTGGTGCGCCAACATCGGCAAGATGCATTTCATGCCCAGGGACGTTCCCGGCGGCTTTCACGAACGGGTCGTCGTAGAAAACCCGACCAACATGAACCTGGCCGGCGGCGGCGCGGACGACGACTGGGGCCGCTACATGACCTTCCACGGCGTGGAACGGCCCAACGACCGCCACAAGACGGACCCCGACTGGTGGACCAGGCTGCAGGGCGTGCCCTGGCACGAGGAGGAGCGGTTCCACAGCGACGTCTTCATCGGCGACTCGGCGCTCAACTGGATCCGCAGCCACCGCGGCGACAAGCCCTTCTTCCTCGAAATCGGTTTTACCGGCCCCCACGAACCCTGGGACCCGCTCCCGCGCCACTTGAGCCTGTATGACGGCGTTTCCATACCACGCCCCGTGACACGGGAAAACGAGCTTGCTGAAAAACCGCGTCAACACGAGGCGCTGAAGAAGATGTTCTCCACGGCCGGCCACGAATCCGGCATCAACATGTACCTGGCTAACGACGACCGCATCGATAACATGCGCCGCCACTACTACGCGAAGGTCACCACGGTGGACGAAAAGATGGGGGAAATCCTGGACGCCCTGGAAGAGCGGGGCTACCTGGACAACACCCTGGTCATCTTCTGCTCGGACCACGGCGAGAACCTGGGCGACCACGGCATGGCCTACAAGTGGCTGATGTATGATACGATCACCCACATACCGCTCATCATACGCTATCCGGACCGCCTGCGCCGGGGAGACCACGTAAGTGACCTCGTCTCCCTCATGGACCTGGGACCCACCATACTCGAGGCGGCGGGGGTGCAGGTTCCCACCTACCTGGAAGGGCGTTCCCTCATGCCCTACTCCGACCCGCATGGACCGGTCGTTCCACGGGACTACGTCTTTTGCGAGGACAACTACCAGATCATGATGCGAAACCAGACCCACAAGATGGTTTACTACATCGGCCAGGAAGAAGGGGAATTATACGATCTGGAAGCCGATCCGGGGGAACTGTGGAACCGTTGGTCCGACGGCCACTACGGGGAGATCAAGGCCATGATGAAGGAGCATCTGCTGGAGTGGCTGGCGGCCAGCAACTACTGGCACGCCGGATACAAGCGGGACCGCTCCTCCCAATACCCCGTGCGCTGGCCCACCGAAGACAACGCCAACCTGCAGGGACCGGCCGCAGAGGACGTGGAAAGGCCGGGGTTCTAAGTAATTTTCACCGATTTGTCAACGATGATCCGAACCCCAACATACCAGTCAGCCCCGCACCACGATGAAGTCAACCGTCCTGGAGGCCTTCATTTCCGAGTTGGTATCCGTAACCGTCAGCGTCAAGGTGTAGGTCCCCGGTTCAAGTTCCTGTGTTTCGATCGACGTGTACTTGTGCTCGTCCGTCGACGCACCGCTGTCTTCGAATTCCAGGTAGGTCGATTGATCGTCTGATTCCCGGGTTACCAGGCGCCCCAGCGAGGTAAGAAGCCGGAGTGCGAAGTTGCGGTTGGGTTCCCTGGCGGCGATTTCCAGTTCGGTGCTGAAACCCGTCCGACCGTCGGCGTCCCGCGTGAGGTTGTAGATCTCGTAGTATATGAAAACCGGCGTCGACCGGGAGTAGAGGCGCGCCGGATGGGGCGTGATGTGCAGGCCATTGCGAACAAACAGTCCGGTTCCTTCGGTGGGAACGATGGACGCCGCGAGCTTGATATCGCTCAGTTGCAGCCGTTCCGCGGCGAAATCCGGAATATGTACAGGCGCCGTATAGATACCGAATTTTCGCGAAAGCGAGTCCTGAAGAGATACTGCGGAACTGAATTCCCCGGGCGTTGCGCGGAACTGGAACGCTCCCGTATTGAGCTTCAGGTTGTCATCCTCGCTCGCCGGGCGATCCAAAGGACCCATGGAGAAGGACATCCCCTGCACGAGGGCGAAGTCCTGGTCCCTCAGGGCGATCCGTCCGGAAAGCCAGGTATTCTCGCCCAGCCCGTCTTCGACGCTGCCCAACTGGACCGTGGGCACGCTGTAAGCCACTTCCACGACGGCTTTACCCTCGACTCCCTTGAACGAAGCGAGGTTGTAAACAAAGGTGAGCGGTTCACCGCCGTAGTCGTGGCGGTAGGACTCCGGCACTTTCCTGATCAGTTCTTCGGCTTCTCTTCGCGGCGAGTTCAGAAACCTGTACGCGAGCCGGTTCGTCAAGCCGGAACTGGAAGCCACTTCAGGGAGATCGATCACCTGGAGGGGGTAGTCGTACACCTTCGAATTTCGCTGGTCCGTAAAGAAAATCTCCAGTCCGAATGGAACGTAGACCCAACTCTCAGTCGGAAAAGCGATCGACCGCGTTTCACGCATGGCCCGTTCTCCAAAATGGCCCAGATCCTGGTTAGGCGCACCGGTACTGACCTCCATATTGAAACGTTGCCGGCTCTGTTCGCGAATCATGTCGACGTCCCGAATTCCCGTCGGAAATATCGCGCGCACAACATCTTCTCCGGACTTCAGAAGGAAATGCTGACGGTCGTCGGGATGTCCGAAGCGGATGTAGATTTCGCCACGACGGTCCCAGGGTTCCTTGCCCTTTGAAAAATGCAGCCTGGAATATATCATCCTCCGGTAATGTTCCACCAGGCGCTCGTTGATCCGCGTGGTGGGATCGGAATCACGGGCCGCCCAGTAGACCCGCCACAGCTTCTCCTTTTCCTGGTCCGATGCCTCACGGAAGGCTTCGGCTTCTTTCGAGGACGCTACACCGGAGAGATCCTTGAACGCGGCCACTTCTTCCGGATCGATATCCGACAGCACCTCGACGTAGCGTCTCATGGCTTGATACGCCCGGTCGTGCTGTTCAAGGGAATGGTAGTGGTAGGCTTCGAGTTGTGCCGACAGTCCCTCGACAAGGGGATTGACCGCCGAACCCTGCGACCCGGCGACCTGCTGCAGAAGCGTGAATCCATTCTGGAAGTCTTTCAGCTGTATGACGCAGAAGGTCAGGCGGCTGAGCGCTTCGTCGTGATCGGGATTTACAGATGCCTGCCTGAAATACCAGTCTGTCGCGGTTTCCGGGTCGTCCTCGACCTCCTCGTATGCATATCCCAGTCGAAAGTAAGCGTCCGGATGCCGGGGATTCAACTCGATGGCTCGCTGGTAGTTATCGATCTGGAGCTGGAATTCCCGCTCGGACGCCTTGGGACGGAACAGCGCCAGCCTTACCCTTCCGTACGTACGTCCACGGTAGTAGTGCACCTCCGCGTGGTCAGGCGCCAGTTTCTCAGCCTCGTCCAGGACCTTCCGTGCATCTTTATTCTTGTCCCTCAGAATGAGTATCCGGGCCAGTTGAATGTGATGATCTACCTGTGCGCCACCGGTTTTCAGCGCTTCTTTTACCGCCTTTTCAGCGTCGTCGTATCTTCCTTGCCCGTCCAGCACGCGGCTAAGCCAATAGTGGGCTTCCGGCAATCCTGGCCTTTGCTCGAGCAGGCTTCTGAGCGTGGATTCCGCCTGTTCATAATTGCCCTGGGAGAATGCCCCCATGGCCCGTTCCAACAGGACTTCGGTGTCCTGTGCCCCGGCCGGGCGAGGCGCCACGCTACAGAATAAAAGTACCAGCAGCAGAGAGGTGACTCTCAGGCTCGACATACTTCACTGTCCTTGAACGGGTGACTACCCGGCAGGTTGCTACTGCGTATCCGTTGTGAAATCGGCAATCCGGTCGTTCGTCACGACGAACACCTTGGTCCGCGTAGTAACCTGGCCGGAATGCAGATCCTTTACCCGGATGGTCATTTCGTAGGCGCCCGTGGGTGAAGCGCCGGTATCGATCGAGGTGTAACTGTATTCGTCGGGGAGGGTTCCTTCGTTCTCGAATACCATCAGGACAGACTGGTCACGGTCGGTTCGTCTAACGAGCCGGTCGATGCCCTTCAGGATGCGCCAGAAGATGTGCTGCGGGCGGTCCATGGTCTTCACTTCCATTTCAACCTGGTAAGACGTGCGTCCGGAAACGTCCCGGGTCAGGTTGTATATCTCGTAGTAGAAATGGACGGGGTCCGTACGCTGGTAAATACGAGCCGGATTGGGTTCGATCTGAAGCCCGTTCCGTACGAACGGGCCATTGGAATCTTCCGCGGGCGATATGGAAACCGCCAGCTTGATATCGCTCATCATCAGTCCGTCGCCGGTATACTCCGGTACGGAATACTCCTGCTCGAAAATCCCGATACGCCGAGTGGCCTCGTCCCGTACTTCAATGGCGGATCGGAAATCGCCGGCCGGCGCGTCCATATCCAGCATGCCCGTATATAGTTCGACACCGACGTCGTCCCCGTTACCGGAACTGAGCGGACGATCGATCGGTCCGACGCGCCTGGAAGTCTGGGCCACTCGGTTATAGTCTTCGTCCTGGAACACGATATGACTGTCGAACCACGTGTGCAGGCCCCGGCCGTCCTCCACGGTTTCAAGCTGGCCGGCCGGAACCATGTAGGCGATCTCCACGTCGGCACGGTCACCATCCCCTTTGTAGGACACGATATCGTAGAGAAACTGCAACGGTTCTCCGCCATATTCGAAGTTATAGGATTCAGAGACCTCTTTGATCAGTGCGTTCGCGACGCGTCCGGGGTTGTTTTGGTTCTGAATTGCCGCTTCGGTGATGTTCGTCTCGTGCACGCCCAGGGGGAAATCGAATTTCCCCACGCCCAGTTGGTCGACGAAGAACAGTTCCATATCGTGTTCTAGATAGACCCAGCTTTCGGCGATATACCCCAGTACCTGCGTTCTCTCGGTCCATTCTGCCGTGGTCGACCCTGAATTGGCTCTTCTCCTCATAATCACCCGCTCGTCCAGTTCCGGCAGGTAATTGCCCGCGTCTGGATCGCGGGTCTCGCGATTGGCCCTACCTCTCCACACCGCCCCGCTGTTGTCGATTTTCAGGCGATAACGCGATATGAAGTTGCGTTCCCGGATCGCGTCGACGCCGGCGTTTCCCGTCGGCTGGTAGTTCTTCATGGAATTCTCGCCGGTCTGCATGATAAAATGCTGCATGTCGTCCGGCTCCCCGTAGCGGATGTAGATATCACCCCGCCTATCCCATGGTTGTTTGCCTTTGTTGAAGTGCTCGCGCGCGTGCATGACCCGACGATAGTGTTCGACCAGCCGCTCGTTCACGGCGGTGGCCGGCTTTGGATCGCGAGAGGCCCAGAATCGGCGTTGGAATTCTGCTTTATCTTCTACCGATTCCATCGCGGCGTACTGCTTGAATTCCTCTTCCGGCGCTACGTAGACGAGATCCGAATAGTGCGTCCGTTCCTCCGGTTCCACCTTGGCCAGGTAATCCTCGTAGGCCTGATTCGCTTCGGCGAATCTATTCTGCGACTGCAACATCGTGGCTTTGAGCTTGTTCATCAGCGTATGAATGTAATCCGGAACGCGGTCTCCGTGGACTTCGACCAACTGCGTCAATAGATCGATGCCTTGCTGGTACTGCCTGAGCAGGTAACTGCATTTCTCCAGGTGATAGAGCGCATCCCTGTGCGTGGGTTTGATGTAGAGCTGCCGGCTGAAGAGAGCAAGCGCCTTCTTGTAATCCCGGGAAGGATTCTCGTAGGACAGCCCCAACTGGTAGAATGCATCGGGATGCAGAGGATTCGCGGCAGCGGCGCGGCTGAAGGATCTCCGGGCCTGCATGACGTAGAGGGGAGCCGCGGGATCTCTCTTGCTCTGCGCCATGTACGAGATCCCGAGGTAGTAATGCACCTCGGAATTATCCGGGTCATATTTGAGCGCTTCCTTGAAACTCTTGCGCGCGTCCACCATGCGATTCTTAAGACGCATGTAGGTACGCCCCAGGGCCAGGTGTCCGTCCGGGTTCCTCCGGTCGTGGCGTATGGCGATTCTCAACTGTTTCGCCGCTTCTTTGTCGTCGCCGGTCTCATAGTGTGTAACCCCAAGCCAGTAGCGGGCTTCCCCGGACCTGGACTTGAGGCGGACCGCCTCCTGAAAGACCGGTATCGCTTCCTCGAACTTCCGCTGATCGTAGAGAGATCTGCCCTTATCCAGCAGGGACTCCAGGGATTCGACAGACCCTGGTTCAGACTGTGCTTTCAGCTCTGTCGTGGAAACGATGGGGCTAAGCAGGCAGCAGGACAGCAGTATTCCAGCGATGATCGTGCGACCCTGGCGCGGTCGCAAAGACTGGGCGGACATATGCTTTACGGGGGGATCGGTGTGGTAGATGACAAGCCGTACCTTGTCTTCTCAAGGCACAACAGGCTTGTGCAGGCCTACTCCGAATATCCGTGTATCCGGGCTGACTGTCAAGTTGTAATTCGGGGATCGGAAGGGGTGCGGACCGTGTGCTGAATCACCCGCAGCATACGCGCATAGAGCGAGGTACCGGGAACCTCGAAGGTCCCGGCATAGGGCGGATAGGACTGTTTGGTATCCGGCGGAATCCCTTGATCAGTGCCACTATCCTGCACAGAATGCTCATTTACAAGCAGGATATGAATGTTGAAGAAACGCTTGCGGTGCGGATCGTCCAGGCAGAGACGTATCGGTGCATTGATTCGCAGACAGAGGACAGTCGGCAACAATTCCGCACGGGGATTCAGGTCAACGGCAAAATTGAGCTCCGCACTCACAAGGCGGTCCACTAATTCAGCTGAAGGCAGTCCGTTCCACCGGCGGGTGGTCTGATCCAAAGGCACCAAACTAATGAGGTCATCGGCCAGGTCGCAACATTCGAGTGACCGGGGTTCACCGACGACAAACACGACCTCCGCCCCCAGGCAAGCGATCAGATCCGGGATGATGTCGACCGCTTTCCGGGTTTCTTCCGGATCCGATGGGAGGCATATAAGCAACCGGCCTGGCCGCTTCAGAATGTCAGACAGGCTGAGGGGCATACTGCCGAACCGGCCCCACCAGGAATAGAGGCTGTAAATCCAGCGATCTCTAAAGGACAACCCGGCCATATCTGGATACAAGTAGTTACCGAATTTTCTTCTGTGGCGGCTGTAGCGGAATGCCAACTCTATTCCGACTCCTCACCCCGCTTGCGAATGTCGTAATTACCGTACATCTGACGAACCATGTCATTGCTGAGGTTGATCAGGGCATCTTCGACGGAGGCGGAGTATTCATCCTGGCCTCTGCTGAAAAACCCGATTCTTTCCGAAGCGATTCCCATGCCCGACGCCATGACGGTAGTGAACTGGATCATTTCCGGGTCATAGAACATCAATTCGATGGTGAGCAACGTACTTCCCCGGGCGTCGTCCTGAAATGGGCCTTCTTCCTTGTTCAGCGTCACCCTGGCCGACGTTACCCTGGGGATTATTAATAGTTCGAGATTACGTTCCCCTATCACTTCGCTGGTGGGTTGCGCATCCAGCATCGAAACCTGGGAGAAAACGCGGTTCGTTGACTTGGTTATGATCGATTCGAGGGATTCACCGATTTTGAAGATGAACTTCTCGAGATCGGGCCTGTCGGTAATCTCAAAACCACTGACGTCCTCGGGGACGTAGAGTCCGATCCTCAAGTCCACCGGCCTGGCAATACTGGCCGTGGGGCCAATGTTGGGATTCATACTGATGCTGTGGGTACAACCCGTCACAAGTATGACCAGTACCAATCCAGCAGTGTATTTCAATGCGTGCATTCGCTGCTCCTTTCTGGTCCGTCCATCCGTTGCGTGAATGGATGTACTCGGCACGAAAGATTGCCGCCATGCTTACTCGTCTTCATGGTATACCGCACGTTGTTGCGAACCGCGCGTTTATCGTGCGTATATAAAATGACGCGCGTATACCATCTGATTTTCATTGAATCTAAGTAAACCGCCCGAAATGTCAAGCCGCGATATGGCGTAATCCACATCGGTTCGAACGCGGTGAAACCCCGACAACACTTGACATTTCAACGGATTGTCCCTATTTTCAGAGACCGTTGAACGGCGTCTTGAGGACTGGCTTCGGGATTTTGTCAGACCACTGTTCCGGGCCCAATTCCACCCTGTTTGGATGGTCGAATCTTCTATGGAAAGCATCTACCTGGATCACAACGCCACCACGCCGGTAAGAACTGAAGTGTTCGAGGCGATGGAACCCTTTTTCAAGGATCGGTTCGGCAACGCTTCGAGCATCCACCGATTCGGACAGGATGCGCGGTCTGCCGTGGAAGAAGCGCGGGCACAGGTGGCCGGACTGGTGAACGGACGTCCAGGCGAAGTCTATTTTACCAGTGGCGGTACCGAGTCCGACAATCTGGCGCTCAAGGGCATCGCCTACGCACGCAGGGAGCGCGGCAGGCACATCATCACGATGAAAATCGAACATTCGGCCGTACTGAACAGTTGCGCTTTCCTTGAACGGGAAGGTTACGAAGTGACCTATCTTCCCGTGGACGAATACGGCCGGGTCGATCCGGAGCGGGTGGCGGATGCCTTGACTGATCGTACGATACTGATCAGCATCATGCACGCGAACAACGAGATCGGCACCGTGCAACCCGTCGACGAAATCGGGAAGATCGCCCGGGAGCACGGTGTGTGCTTCCATACGGACGCTGTGCAGTCCGCCGGAAAGCTGCCCATCGACGTGGAAGCGTTTCACGCGGACCTCCTATCGCTTTCGGGCCACAAGATCTACGGTCCCAAAGGTGTGGGGGCCATCTACATCCGGAAAGGTGTAGAGATCGAACCCACGGCCCACGGCGGTCATCATGAGAACGACGTGCGGTCCGGTACGGAGAACACCGTAGGTATCGTGGGTCTTGGAAGGGCCGCCGAACTGGCAGCCAGAGACCGGGAACACGAATACCTTCACCTGGCGGAGATGCGCGACGCACTGGAAGGACGAATCCTGGACGAGATCGAAGGTGTAAGGGTAAACGGGCATCCGGAATGGCGATTGCCCGGCACGTCGAACATGTCCTTCCCCGGCGCGGAGGGCGAATCACTGATCATGAGCCTGGACCTCGAGGGCATAGCCGTATCCACGGGCTCGGCCTGCTCGTCCGGCGCCATCGAACCGTCCCACGTGCTGCTGGCCCTGGGCAGGGACCCTCGCACTGCCCTCGGCTCGGTACGATTCAGCTTCGGACGGGACAACACCATGCAGGACGTGGACTACGTCTTGAACAGCCTGCCCGGCATCGTATCCCGTCTCCGCGAACTTTCCTCCCTTCCGGTACCCGGCTGAGGCGGGTTACATGTATACGTCCACCGTAATGGATCACTTTCGCTCGCCTCGAAACGTGGGGGACCTGCCCAACGCGGACGGCGTGGGCAACGCGGGCAACCCCATCAGCGGGAATACGATCGCGTTGTATCTGAAGATAGCGGAAGGGACCGTGACTGACGCCAGGTTCAGGACCTTCGGTTGTGCGGCGTCCATCGCGGCAAGCAGCATGGTCACGGAATGGGTTATAGGCAGGACGATTGAAGAAGCCGCGTCTATCGAAAACAATACGATCGCCGTTGTCCTGGGCGGGCTGCCACCTACAAAAATGCACTGTTCCGCCATGGCCGCGGACGGAGTCCGGACGGCGATCGAAGATTACCGGACACGCCAAGGTGCGAACACGAAAACCTAGTATAATGACGACGAGTATACCTCTGGATAAAAACATCGACTGCGAAGTGGAAGCAGTGTACGATCCGGCCATCAACCGGCTGCCGCCGAAAGGGTCGACGGTCGTGGTGGCCATGAGCGGCGGCGTGGACAGCTCGGTGGCCGCCGCACTGCTGAAGGACGCGGGCTGCGAAGTCATCGGCGTCACGATGCATCTGTGGGACTACGACAGCGTCGGCGGCAATAAGCATTTAGAGCATGGTTGCTGCACGGTGGAGGACCGTAACGACGCGCGGGTTGTGGCCGGCAGACTCGGCATACCGTACTACATCGTGGACTTTCGAGAGGAATTCGAGCAGGGCGTCATTTCGAATTTCGTTTCCGAGTACATGCAGGGCCGTACGCCCAATCCCTGCGTAGCCTGCAACAGCAAGGTCAAGTTCGGTGTGCTGCTCGACCGGGCCAGGGAGCTCGGTGCGGAATACGTGGCGACCGGCCATTATGCCCGGGTGATCTACGACGAAAGTGCGGGCCAGGCGGACCATGCCGGCCAGGCGGGCCAAGCTGGCCGCTATATCCTGAAACAGGGTATCGACGGGAACAAGGATCAGTCCTATGCCCTGTGGGAGATGACCCAGGAAGAGCTGGCTCGGACCGTATTTCCCGTAGGCATGCTCACGAAGGCGCAGACGCGGCGGATCGCCGAACAACTGACGCCGCGGGTAGCCGCGAAAAAAGACAGCTATGAAATCTGCTTTATCCAGGACGAAGGCCATGAACGATTTCTGCGGGAGTGGACGGCGAATCATCCCGTGCAGGTGGATGATGGACTGTTAACCATCGATGATCCCATACGGCCCGGACCGGTGGTGGACGCCAGTGGCCGGGTTCTGGGCGAGCACCGGGGTCATCCGCTTTACACGATCGGGCAGCGCAAGGGACTTGGACTGGCCGTCGGACGCCCTGTTTACGTGGTAGACATACGTCCCGAAACGAATACGATCGTGGTGGGTGACGACGAGGATCTACAAAGCGACCGTCTTATTGCCGACCGGGTCAGTTGGCAATCCATGGAAACACCCGCTGACAGGGTCTGCGGACAGGCCAAGATCCGGTACCGGCAGGATGCGACCCCGGCGGTCATCACACCGGGTGAGCCTGGCGTCGCACAGGTCGTCTTCGAGCATCCCCAAAGGGCGGTTACACCGGGTCAGTCTGTCGTCTTCTACGACGGCGAGTCTGTCCTGGGAGGCGGCATCATACGCGAATGAGGTCATTATGCGCGTCGATCCGGCGCCCCTGCGCGTCAAGCGCCTACTTCGATTTCGACACCTCGGTCTTGTCATCGGCGCGCTCATGCTGTTGCCCGGCCTATCGGCTTACGCGGAACAGTCCGTGAGAATCGCCGAGGGCGTCCGAATTACCTTCGAGCCCGACGACACCCCTTTCGTAGAACACGTGTTGGGCATTGTACGCACCACGTCTCCTCACCTGCGCGCGACGCTGGGCGTGCCGGCCGCCGATACCATCCACGTCCACGTCGCCCCTACGCAGGAAGCCTTCCTGACCTACACACCCGGCGCGATACCCGATTGGGGTGCGGGCTATGCCGTACCCGACAGAAGGCTCGTCGTACTCAAGTCCCCCCGAATAACCGGCACCTACGACGGTTCGTACGAAGTCGTAGTGCATGAACTGGCCCACGTGATGCTGCACAGCGCGCTTCGCGGCGCGGATATCCCTCGATGGCTCGATGAGGGATTCGCGATGCACATGGCCCGGGAATGGGGATTCTGGGACCGGGCGTCCCTCGTGGTCGCCGTTGTATCGGGAAACCTGGTGTCACTTGGAGCCATTCAGGGCGTGAACACCTTTCCTGAACATCGAGCACAGCTGGCCTACCAGGAAAGCGCCCTGGCCGTTCAGTACATACTCCGGCAATACGGTGAAGCGGGGTTGCATACCCTGTTCGACCGCCTGCGGTTCACCGGGTCGATCGACCTGGCCTGCCTCGATGCGTTCGGCATCAGTATCGTGGGATTCGAACGGGATTGGCTGGCCTACATGGAACGCGCCTATGGCTGGCGCATGATACTCGGCGAAAGCCTTTCTATCGTGATCGCACCCCTGTTCGGCGTCCTGTGCCTTCTCGCTTTTATGCAGATTCGAAGACGGAGAAAGGTCACGCTGCGTCGCTGGGCTCGGGAAGAGGAGGATGACTGGCACTCGGACGAAGACGACTGGCGCAGGATGAATGAAGAGTGGGTCATGTCCAAAGAGCGGGATGAATGACCGCTTTTATCTTTCGATTCATGCACTGCCCGGATCGTGTCGCAACGAAACCGCGGGAATGAGAGCCCGGTTCGTATGAAACTGTCGCACCTGATTGAATACGCGGGACTACGCCTGCTGATGTCGCTGACGCGTCGGTTGTCTCCTTCGGCGGCATCCTGGGTGGGTGAAAGGCTGGGCGACCTGGCCTTTGATGTGATCGGAATGAGAAAAGAACTGGTCATGGAACACCTGGGCCGCGTATTCGATGATTCCCGGGAACCCGGTACGCTGCGGAGGATGGCACGGTCCGTTTATCGCCAACTTGGCCGTACGGCCGTGGAACATGCCCGTGTGATGGCAAGGGGTACAACGGACGTAATGGACCGGCTGGCGGTCTCCGGTGAAGAGAACATCGTGCAAGCGCGTCGAAGGGGCCGAGGGATCGTATTGATTACCGGCCATTTCGGTTACTGGGAACTGCTCGGCGCTACGGTCGCCGGCCTGGGTCATCCGATTACCGTCGTCGCGAAAGATCTGCACAATCCAGCCGTCAACCGCTTGATTCTGGCGTGCCGCGAACGACTGGGGATGGACGTCACTGACATGGATTCGGCGCCGCCCGCGATCCTGAGAGCGCTACGGCGCAACGAGTGTGTCGGACTGCTGGCCGACCAGGACGCCGGTCCGGGCGGGGTATTCGTCGATTTCCTGGGACTGCCGGCCTCGACCTACCAGGGACCGGCGCTTTTCGCCTTGCGCACGGGAGCCCCCATCGTGCCCTGTTTTATCATACGATCCGGTCCGGAACAACACCGGGTCCGGTTCGAATCCCCTATCGATGCCGTTCAGTCAGGTGATGAAACGGCCGATATTGCTCGTATTACCCAGGCATACACGAACGTACTTGGGCGTTACATACTGGACTATCCCGATCATTGGTTCTGGGTGCACAGGCGATGGAAGACCCATGCACCTTCCGTTTCAAATCCCGCTTTTTAAAGGAGATACATTACATGCCACGCCATCATCTCATCTCGGTTTGCACCGGTTTTCTGTTCGTTTTCGTCACGGCCTGCGGCAACGGAGGGGAGCAGTCCGATCCTCCATCGCCCGAGCCACCTGTAGAGCCGCCCGCGCCGGCTGCGATTCCCGTCATGCCGGTAGGACAGGATACCCCGGCTGCTGCGGCACCCTCGGGAGAACAGGCGACGGGCGAATCCGCCGGGGTTGGATGGACCGTTCCCGCGCGCTGGCAGGTCCAGCCGCCGCGGATGATGCGTGTGGCGACCTACCTGGTTCCGACGGCCGAGGGCGACGACGAACCCGGAGAATGCGCCGTCTTCTTTTTCGGACAGGGACAGGGAGGCAGTGTTGAGCTGAACCTGCAGAGATGGCAGGATCAGTTCGAAACCGAGTCCGGGGGACCGCCAACACCGGCCCAGCGGCAGTCATCCATCAACGGCATACCCGTGACCACCGTGTCCCTGGCCGGTACGTACCTTGCTTCGATGGGGCCCATGTTCCAGTCGGGCGCCGAAAAAAAACCGGGGTACAAGATGCTCGGCGCCATTGTCGAAGCGCCGGAAGGCAACGTTTTTCTCAAGCTCACCGGACCGGAAAAAACGGTCCTGAGCGCAGAGGGTGAGTTCCAGGACCTCATGCATTCACTTTGGAAGTAAACACGCAGACGACGCGAGACCCGCGTCCTGACCAGGAACCACTGCATTTTGAAAGTGCTGATCATACAAACCGCCTTCGTGGGTGACGTCGTGCTGTCGACCCCGTTGTTCGAAGCGGCCAGGACGCGGCTGGGCGCCGGACGTATCGGGGCCGTCGTACGGCCCGATACGGCGGGTCTGCTGCACAACAATCCCAATGTCGACGACATCGTCATTTACGACAAAAACGGCCGGCAAAAAGGACCTGTGGAACTGATGCGCCTCACAAGTCGTCTACGAAAGGCTTCCTACGACGCGGCACTGATTCCGCACCGGTCGTTCCGGAGTGCGGTGCTCGCACGCCTGGCGGGAATACCCGTAAGGGTGGGTTTTGATCGAAGCGCAGGTAGACGGCTGATGACCGATCGGGTACCCTATCCAGCCGCCCATGAAGTCGAACGTAACCTCTCCCTGCTCGTTCCCTGGCCAGTAGACACGGCCGGGTTACGTCCCGCCCTCTTTCCGGATGACGCGGACCGGGTGGCCGTTGATCTGCTGATGCAGGAATCCGGCGCTGAGGCCACGGACAGGATTCTCGGTATCGGAGCCGGGTCGGTTTGGGCCACCAAGCGGTGGCCGCCCGAGCGATTTGCCGCCTTGATCCGGCGTATTGCCGAGGAGCATGACTACCGTGTCGTGCTCTTCGGGGGTGAGGAAGACCGGCCGCTCTGCAACGATATCGCCCAGGCGTCCGGTACCGACCCATTGAACGCCGCCGGGCGGCTGTCCATTCTGCAATCTGCGGCGCTTGCCGCGCGCTGCACCGCATTCGTATCGAACGACACCGGCATGGGTCACGTCGCCGCCGCCATGGGAACACCGGTTGTCGCGATCTTCGGCCCGACGGTCCCCGCATTCGGTTTCACGCCCCATGGAGAAGGCCATCGGATCGTCGAACGGACTTTGGCCTGCCGCCCGTGCAGTTCCCACGGCGGCAACCGATGCCCCATCGGCACCCATGACTGCATGCGGGAGATCACCGTGGACCAGGTGATGAATACCGTGTCCGTCCGCCTTGGCGAATCGGAAACCCCTGTGAACAACTAGATCCGGTATCCCTCATGCGCATCGGCATCATCGGCATCATCAACCACGACACGATCGAGATGGCCGACGGGCGGGAACTCCACGATCTCGGCGGAATCCTTTACAACTCCACCGTGCTGGCGGACCTGGTCGACGAAGGGACCGTACTGTATCCCGTTAGCCGCATCGGCGCCGACTGCTACGACGATATGCTGGGCATCCTGGC
The DNA here is from genome assembly GCA_965262815.1 of bacterium. GTDB lineage: Bacteria > JAAXHH01 > JAAXHH01 > JAAXHH01 > JAAXHH01 > JAAXHH01. Next base: position 3,677,980 of record OZ253560.1, read on the forward strand.
GTCCCGGCCCGGTGTGGATACCGCAGGGATCGCCCTGTCCCCGGAAGGTACCAGCCGAAACCACATTCGCTACGACGCGGCTATGGAGAAGGTCGAGCGCCTTACAAACCATATCGACCCCATTCCCCTGGAACAGGTCGAACCGTACCTGGACCTCGACGCCCTGCTGGTTAACTTCATCGTCGGCGACGATATCGCCCTGGAGACCATGAGCGCGATACGGGGCCGGGCTTCCGGGCTGCTGTACCTGGACGTGCACAACCTCTGTCTCGGCATCGAACCGGATGGATACCGGCGAAGGCGCGCTCCGAAAGACTGGCGGCTATGGATTGAGATGTTCGACGTCGTTCAGATGAACGAAGTGGAGGCGCGCCTGCTGGCTGCCGAGGGTACCGAAGTGGCCGCAACACCGAGTAAAGTACTGGAGGCGGAAGAGGATTTCATCGCCTTCGGACAGTCGATTGCCGCGCTTGGGCCCTCGGTATGCATCATCACCCGGGGCCACCTTGGTCCCGTTACCGTTTATCGCGAGGACAGTGGCGTTAAAGCCTTCGTCATTCCGTCGGAGCCGGTCCGGGAAGTGGTGGACACCACCGGCTGCGGGGACGCCTTTGCCGCCGGTTTCGTCACCGAATATCTGGCCTCGCGAGACCCTGCCAGGGCCACTCGTCTGGCAAATCGGGTCGCAAGCGTGAACTGCACCGTGGCCGGACTGCCTGAGACGGGTAGGTTCGATGATGTCCGTACAGAGAGATAAGACATATCCGATAAGGACTCTGTATGAAATCCTTGGGAGATGCCGCGACGCTCGAATCGTCTGCCTGGGTATGGGATAGGACGATCCTGGATCGGTTCGTCCCATCGGGTTTTTAAGGCCGCCTACTCTTCCACGACTATGAAGCTGGATGATTCGGACACGCTTACGCCTGAAAGCCGGTCAGTCACCGTCACCGTGAGCGCATACACGCCTGGCGTCAGGTTGGTGGTGTCCAACCCGGTGAATTCGGCTTCCTCTGCCGACGCCCCGTCGCTTTCGAACGTCAACAGGACCGTCTGCATGTCCTTTGATTGACGGGCCGACCGGTTGCCCAGGGCGGGCATGCCCTCGGGTACGATCTCGTAAAACGTCTCGTAGGAGGTCCTGTCCGAACCGTCGAAGCTCAGGTTGTATACCTCGTAGTACACGTACACCAGCTGGCCTCGCCCGTAAGCGCGGAGGGGATGGGGCACGATGTTCAGGCCCTTGCGCACGAAGGGCCCGGTCCGGTCGGTCGGCGTGATGCCCGTGGACAGCTTGAGATCGCTGATCATCAGGGCGTTTCCCCGGAAGTCGCGGATGTCTACCGGTTTCTTGTATACGCCGGTTCGCTTTGAGACATCGTCCCGCATATGCACCGCCGCCGTGAACCTGCCTGGAGGCGCCTGTACGTCGATGGCAAGGGTGTAGGTGGAGACCCGGGACTGCTCAGCGCTCAACCTGCGCTCCGGCCGCTCGATGGGGCCGAAGCGGAATCTCTGGTTGAAGGCCGGGGTGGATGTCGAGTCCCGCAGCGTGACCTGGTGATTCAGAAAGGTTTCTGTCCCGTTTCCGTCGCTCACGTGCCCAAACTGCCAGACAGGAATGCTGTAGGTCAGTTCCATCTCCGTCTTTCTACCATTTCCCCGGAAGGCGGCTACATCGAAGGCATAGTCCAGGGGTTCGCCGCCGAAGTCGTGTCTGTATGCTGCGGGGCTGCGCTCAATCAACACTTCGGTCAGTTTCTCCGGGTGGAAAATCTCCTCCCTTCGCACCCTGCCGAAAGCCGCACTGCTCGTAGAGCTCTCGTCGATAACCAGCGTCCGCAGGGGATAGTCGAACTGGCCCCCTCCCGCCTGGTCGACGAAAAAAAGTTCCATCACGTGCGACACGTAGACCCAGCTTTCCGCCCAGTACGATGATCCAAAGCCCCGCCGCTGTACGATGCCGGTTTCGTAATGGACCTGGTCGTCTTGTTTCTCAATTCCTACGTTATCCACGCTTAGACTGCTCGCCGTCAGAAGGGATTCTTCGCCGAAGCCCACGCGCTGTTTCGCGTCTTGATCCAGATTTATGGTTACCTGTCCCCGGTCTACTTTCAACCGGTACCCGAACTGCCAGTTCTGATCGCGAATCCCATCTACCGCCGGTTTGCCGGTAGGCTGATAGGAATCTCTTGGATCTTCGCCAATACGGTACATGAAGCTACGCCGGTCGTCGGGCTCGCCGTAGCGAACATAGATCTCTCCACGCCGGTCGTAAGGGAACTGCGCGTGGGAAAAATGGATCCTGGCGTACATCACCCGCTTGTAATGTTCTACCAGACGCTCGTTTTCAACCGTGGCGGGATTCGAGTCCAGTCCGTTCCAGAAGTTTTGCCAGAGTGCCTCACGCTCCTCACCTTCCGCCAATTGCCATGCCTTGAGCGTATTGGAAGGAGCCACGTGGACCAGGTCCCTGTAAACCGCCTGCTCCTCTACTTCCAGTCCCTCGATGTAGGTCTCCAGCGATCGCTGCAGCAAGTCGTACTGTTTTTTCGTACTCATGGACAGCGCTTCGAACTGCGTCAACAGGGTCTGGATCAGATCGGGTGGGATGCCTACCATCTGTTCCGCCAGTTTCCTGAGCTGTTCGGCGCCCCGTTCATAGTATTCGAACCGGTGACAGATGCCTGCAAACCGCTGGAGCGCTTCGGGGTGTTCCGGATTGACCTGGTACTGTTCCAGATAGGCAGTCAATGCCTTGATGTAGTCGTCGTACCGGTCTCGGATGCGCTTTCCGTGATCCTCCAGTTTCAATTCCTCGTAACAGCGGCCCAACTGGTAAAAAGCGTCCGGATGTTGTGGATCCAGTTCCACGGCTCTTTGGAAGTAATTCCGACCGTCCTGGTGACTGCCGATGAGCCAGTCCGTATCACCCTGATCCATATAAGTCATTCCCATGGTGTACTGGAACTCCGCGTTTCCCGGGTCCAGTCTCATAGCCTTGCGCATCGCCTGCCGGGCATCCAGCCTGCGATGGGGCGTGCGCAGGTACACGAGTCCCAGGCCCATGTGGCCCTGCGCCCAGAACTTGTCCCTCCGTACCACTTGCTCGAACGCATTGAGCGCCTCTTCGTCCCTGTTCAGGGCGTAGAGGGTCATGCCGAGCCAGTAGTGAGCACGGGCCGATTTCCCGTTCTGTTGCACCGCCTGCAGCAGAAGAGGCAGGGCTTCGGTGTACCGATTCTGTTCGAAGAGGCTTTTGCCCTCGTCGAGGGGAGACAGGCTGGGAATCAATGAGTTCGGTGGAACGGGTTGAGCCTGCGCCGGAACGCACAAAACTGCCATTACCAGGAATCCTGCCAGGATCTGGCGTTTTAAAATCACATATAGGCCAATCTGTGGAGGGACCATCATTTTCCGGTTATCTCGTAAGGTAATTCGTACAGATCACTCCCACTATTTCAGGAGACGAATAATGGTGCATCCCATCACTCGTGTCAAGCGTGTATATCAGAAACTGCGTAGTTTCAACCACATGAACAATGCATTCAGGACGTGTTGGTTGACGGAAAAGCAGCACTCAATGTGATTTCGAAATCCCCGGTTTTATGTACCACGACCGTTACAGTCGGGATACCGAATTTTCAATTAAGTCCGGGATACGGCCGTGCAGCCCGTTTATCGGCCTATCCTGTAGCCATAGCCCACGACGATCCATGCTTTTACTGACTCGCCTCTCAGTGTGGCGGGATGATACCAGGAAGCAAAAATTTTATCGAGCAGCAGTGCGTCGATTTCAGCGTGGCCTGTTGACTCGATTATTTTCGCGGAAATGACCGCGCCAATCTCGCTAATCAGCAACTCGAACTTCACGATGCTGGCTTTGATATGCTGTAGCTCCCTGGGTATCTCGTTTCTGGTTAAGCTTATGTCGACACGTCGCGGAATCGGTGGTGTATCGTAACGCAAAGCGTCTGAGTATCCTTCGCCGATCCCACCGTCGCCTTCAGAGCCAATCTCACCGGTTGAATCGTCCCCCGGGCCCCTTCCCAGTCCATCGCCCCTTCGCCCGGGTTCCGCCGACGTGACCGACCCCGAACCCGTTCCCTCATCGTCACCCATACCGCCCGTACCGTCGCCTCCAGAGCCGACTTCGCCGGATAAATCGACCCCCGAGCCACTTCCCATCCCTTCACCTTCTCCTACGGACTCCCCCGACGTGATCGAACGGGACCCCGTATTCTCACCGTCCTCACGGTCTCCACCGTCCGCACCTTCGCCTCCAGAGCCAATCTCACCGGTTAAATCGTCTCCCGAGCCACTTCCCGGTCCCTCACCCCTTCCCGCGGGCTCCGCCGACGTGATTGCATGAGCGCCCGAAATCACACCGTCCTCCACAGGTGAAGGGAGATCGAACGTCGTGATCCCATGTGTCCCGGATATCGTGCCGTCTTCGACCGGTGAAGGGAGATCGAATGTCGTGATCCCATGTGTCCCGGATATCGTGCTGTCTTCGACCGGAGAAGGGAGATTGAATGTCGTGACTACGTGGGCCTCCGATATAGCAACGTCATCCATCGGAGTAGGAAGATTGAACGTCGTGACTTCGTGGGCCTCCGAAATCAAAACGTCATCCATCGGAGAAGGAAGATTGAACGTGGTAACTTCGTGGGCCTCCGAGATCGCGACGTCATCCATCGGAGCAGGAATCTCGAATGTCCTTACTTCGTGGGCCTCCGATATCTCTAAATCCTCGAACATCTCAGGAATCTCGAATGTCCTTACTTCGTGGGCCTCCGAGATCGCGACGTCATCCATCGGAGCAGGAATCTCGAACGTGGTGACTTCGTGGGCTTCCGATATCTCAATATCCTCGAACGGTTCGGGAATCTCGAACGTCCTGACCGCGTGGGCTTCCGATATCTCAATATCCTCGAACGGCTCGGGTATCTCGAACGTCCTGACCTCGTGGGCCTCCGATACCACGATTTCATCCATCGGCTCGGGTATCTCGAACGTCTTGACCTCGTGAGCCTCCGATATCACGATTTCATCCATCGGCTCGGGTATCTCGAACGTCTTGACCTCGTGGGCGTCCGATATCACGATTTCATCCATCGGCTCGGGTATCTCAAAAGTCTTGACCTCGTGGACCTCCGATATCTCTATGTCCTCGAAAGGCTCGGGTATCTCGAACGACGTGATCTCATGCGCTTCCGATATCGCGCTGTCCTCAACAGGAGGGGGCAATTCGATCGACGCGATCTCGTTTTCCTCAGGTGGTGCGGTTTCCTCCGGCAGCGGGGGATCATCCACCGCCGCGATTTCGTCTGCCTCTGGTGGCGCGCTTTCCTCCGGCGGCGGGGGAACATCCACCGACACGATCTCATCTAGCTCAGTTAGCTCGCTGTCCTCTGGAAGCGGGGGCACATCGACCGACGCGATTTCATCTGTCTCCGGTAGCGCGCCGTCGTCGCCCGGCGATGAATTGTCGGAAGCCATGGGATCCCCTGCACCTGCGCTCCCGCCTTCGTCTCCCGGATCTCCCGACGACTCGGCACCTTCCATCTGTCCGCCCTGTCCGCCGCTCTGATCGGCAGTAATCAGAGCGTTGGGAAAGATGATTTCCATCGGTTGAGATGGATAAGGCATTAATTCGATCAAGTCTTCAGGCTGAATTTCTGTAATCCGGTAGTAATGTACCGTTACAACCACGACGAAATGAACCAGGGCCGCCACACCGAATCCGATGCCGAGAAAACGCCGTGAGAGTCGTTTCAGCTTATGGGGGATGAGTTCATCGAATTCGAGCTTCGACACCGCGTGCCAAAGTGGACGGACGATATGTCGAAATGAATCGTTCATGATTGCCTTCGACGAAGGTCCCACCTGAAAAATGGACCGTGGTCAGGTCAAACTGGACGGGCAGAGTAACGGGATAGGCCCGTTCAACGTTCCTGGAGTTCTGCAGGAGTGGTTCCCCACCAAGCGTTGAATGCACTCCGAAAACATCCAGTTTTATATAGGGAAGTAGGCGTAAAACATACCTGTTGTCAAGGGTATGTTGCTACGGACCGGCACCAGGCATGTAAAGAGGCGGAGGTGATTTAGGGATAACCTTACCCTCTAATTTACAGCATGTTACGTCATATGACAAAAGATGATACCTTTCATATCCTGATCCAATTCTCGGGAGTATTCCCCACAATTTGCCAAATAGACGTTTGCATGTTTTCGGGGTGCGGTTCCTATGTAGGTTGATGAACAGGTTGAAGGCGCCTGAGCAATGGAAAATGTCTCTGGTCCACCGTTGCGGCAGATTCGAGATATCCAGGAAGAGCGGCATCCTGGCCTCCTGATTGCGTATGTTGCCGTGCACGTGTATTTTGAGGAAACGGCGGTCCTGGTGGTCTTGCCGATGCAACTGTTGCCGACCTTCGCATATCGACCTCCTGGATTTTCGATGTTTTCGCCAGACAGACTGAGAGGAGGACTGGCATGACCGCGAGGGACAACAGTGTCGTCATTCTTTTCCGGGGCGGACGTTTGCCGGAGTGGCATCAACTCGAAAAGAGTCAGCGGCTTGACTACGAGCGCCGGCACGTGGATTTGATGCTGTCGGTTTCCGAGCGCCACGGTCTGATCGGCCTGCACGGTTACCGTCTGCTGGGGCCCCGCGGCAGTTGGGAGCGGTTCTGGACCATAGAATTTCCGGACCTGGCAGGCGCCGAGGCATGGATGTCGGCCGAGGTGGAACCTCCCTACGGACGCTATGGCTTCTATGACTATGCACTCGCCCGACGCTGGCAACCGGAGTGCCTGGCCTGGCTGCCCCGGAAGTCCGAACTTCCCGTGGCACCGGACGCCGATCCGCGCGCGATCCCGCCCCTGTCCGCCGATCCCTCGTCGATCGTCTTACTGGCATTCGGCGGCTGGTATCGCGGTTCCGACCAGGAAAACTACCGGAAGCACGTTGACGAGGAGAGATGGAGGCGGTTGCGGGAGGTAAGCCGAGACCACGGCCTCATCCATGGTGAAGTATTTCGTCTGTTGGGCACCAGCGACAGTGGCGAGTCCGTCTGGATCCTGGAATTCCCAGGACTCGCCGGCGCCGAGGCCTGGATCGAAGCGGAGACGGCACCGCCCGCGGGGGCCCACCTGAGACACGATTTCCACCTGGCCAGGCGCTGGGCACCCGCGTACTTCGCCACCTGGCCACCTAGAAGGGGTGGGTGATGTGTCGACGAGCACTGGTTATTCTGATTCTGTTCCGGAGGGCTGTCTCACGACTAATCGTAATTGAAACGTCTGTTCGTCCGAATCCGGGCTAAAAAAATGTCCAGACTCTTTCAATGACATGAGATGCTTCATGGCGAACTCGTCGACTTCCGGATAACCCGAAGTTTGCACAACCCATGCCGTATCGACTAATTTCTCAACCAACCGCACTTCGAAAACCACGTCCCCTTCATTGTTTAATTCACTTTCTGCCGGTATCGTTACCAGTAACGTCATTGGAGTATTTTCCACCAATGTACCGTCCTCAGAATACCTGGCTCCACCGCCCGGGTCTTTGGGAATCCTCACGAAAGCCATCAAGCGGTACGGCGGGTCGCCCCAGCCGAATTTGATCGCAAGTCCTGACGTCAGGACTTGATCCAGCGCAAAGTCGTCCACTTCCGAGTAACCTGACGACTCAGCGATCCATACAGTGTCGAGTGCACCCTCAACGGTTCGAACCTCGAGCAACACGTCACCTTCATTGTTGATTTCTCTGTCTGATGGGACCATTAATGTAGTTTGAAATGTTGGAGGTCCCTCCATGCCGGCATCGGCTGCCGTGTCCGCCTCGGCATCCGTAGCTACGACCGCGGTTTCTACCTTGTCCGTGGGTCCGTTATCTACACTCGCGTTGTCGGTACCGCCGCACGCAACCGTAACCGCAGCAAAAAACGCCATAATTGTAAACACACGCATGGCTATATCCCTCTCAGTCAACCACGAATACTATGCTCCGCGGCATGATTTCAAGGAGCCCGGCAAGAAGAATCGTAGTATGTGAATGAATACGAGAAAAACATACGGGGCTTGTATCGAATGGTAAGGAAGCGGGCATGCGCTGTCAAACAAATATCAGTGCCTATTATTCTCTTGGATGTAGCGTCCGGAATCGCCATTTTAACCCGTTGAACAACCCTGCGACCCCATCTTTCATCTTCACTGTCCATACCATCATGTCTTCTTTGCCACCGAACTCCAGCGTCAGGCAGCGATTGCTCTACCTGCACGCGCGAACGCCCAGCGTTTTCTCCGAGATCCTCGGATACACGCCCATCGAACCCACCAGGGATTACAGGGCGGAAATCACGGCGAATATCCCTGAATGGCCTTACAACACCGTCCACGACGCCCTGGTCGACGGCTGGCAGATCGTGCAGTTTCCCCATCTACAAGCGCCCATCGACGACAGGGATCTCGACGTGGTAGGCTACGAGTTCATCTTGCAGAAACTGGAGGAGGTTCAGGATGGATAAGACCCTTCTGCTTACGGATATGGAAATGGTCGGTTTTCTCGTAAACGGCTATCACCAGCTCGAACTGGATCTACCCGGGGGACTCAATGAACGGGTCGCCGGCCAGCTGGACGGCCTGGACTACAACCCTGGCGACGCCATCGCGGAAGTCGTGCCGGAGTTGTGGCAGGTGATCGAACACCCCGCGGTGAAGGGCGCCCTGGTCAGCCTCCTCGGCGAGGACTACGAAGTGATGGGACACCGCCACTGGCACTGCAAGCAACCGCACACGGGCCACATGTCCTGGCACCAGGACAGCACAAACAACCGGAATACCCGTATCGATCGGCTCCTCGGGTTGTACTACCCGACCGATATTACCCCGGAAATGGGTCCGACGATCATCGTTCCGGGTACGCAGTTCCGCAACGCGCCGACGGACCGCATGGCCACCTATACCAACATTCGCGGCCAGGTGCCGATGGTACTCAAGGCCGGGACCGTGGCCTTAACTCACTACGACCTCTGGCACGGTACGGCCGCGAATCTCACGCCGGACAAACGCCACATGATCAAGTTTCTCTTCCGGCGGGTCCGCGACAACAGGGCGCCGACCTGGAACCATGATCCCAATGCCATGAACGTACCGACCGCCTGGGGCGGAAAACGGGAAGATCCCAAAAACGTCCTGTCTTTCGGCAACCCGATCGGCGTCGGCCAGAGCGATCATTACAAGGAACGCCAGATACGGTGGCAATGCTGGAACAACCTGCTGGGAGGTGCCGATGCGCCTGACCCTTAGCAACCATTCCTTTGAATACCTCGACCTGGAAGGCACACTGGCGCTGGCCAGGGCCATGGGGTTCAAAGGCGTGGACATTGCGGGATTTCACAACCGGGGGAGATGCAGCCTTGAACCCGATGAAGTGGGCGCCGATCCGCGGGGTCACGCTGACCGGCTCAACCGCCTGCTGGACAAGTACGAACTCGAAGCCGTCGATTTCTTTCCCCAGTTCGGCGCCTCGCTGGACGAACGGTCCTTCAACGCCCCCGATCCGGCCGTTCGGCGGAAGAACAGGGTTTCATTCGAGGGCATCATCCGCTTCTGCAAGTACGCCGGCATCCCCGGATTCACCATCAGTCCGGGAACGCACCATCCTGGCAGGTCCTTTGAAGAGAACCTCGCCACGGCCATCGAAACGATGAACGACCTGACCGATCTGGCGGGAGATCTGGACATCACGGTCCGCTTCGAGCCCCACGTGCAGTCCGTGGTCGACACGCCCGAACGTGCGATGATCCTGCTGGAACAGGCGCCACGGGCCACGGTCACCCTCGACTACTCTCATTTCGTCATGCAGTACATCCCGGAAGCAAGGATACACCCGCTCCTGGACCATACCGACCATTTCCATATCCGCGCGGCCCGTCCCGGCAAGCTGCAGTCCAGGCTGGATGAAAACACCATCGATTTCGTGGACATTGCGCACCGGCTCAAGCGCTTGAACTACCGTGGCTGCCTGTCTCTCGAATTCGTCTACATGACGTGGTACGACTGCAACCGGGTCGATTGCCTGACGGAGACGATCTTCACGAAAGACCTGATGCAGGAACACGTTTCGGTATAACTCGACATGTCAGACCTGTACGCCGGCACCGGCCGGCGGGTCATCAATCCACCGCTGGGCATACGGACTTTCGGCTTCAGTTCGAGGGAGGGCGTCGTCCAGGCGATCGAAAGCGATCTGACGGCCACGGCGCTGGTCCTGTCTGACGGACGGTCCAAGGTCGTGATCGTCGCGACGGATACCGGCTGGATGGACCTTGACGTGATGAACGGCCTGCGGGAACGGGTTGCAGATAGGGTAGGAACAAACCCCTCCCACGTGATGATCAACCTGAATCACACCCACAGTTCGCCTTCCATGCCGGAGTGGTTTCCCGACGAACCCGGCCAGATCGACCTTCAGTCGCGCTACCGGGATGATCTCTGCAGGTGGATCGCGGAAGCCGCGCGGGAAGCGGACGAACGGCGGGTTCCCGCGCGCATCGGCGCGGGCTGGGGCGACAGCCGAATCGGGGTATACCGCCGGGAGACCGATCGCGACGGCGAGATCTTCCTCGGCGAAGTGCCTGATCATCCGATCGATTCGGCCGTCGGGGTCCTGCGCGTGGACGACCTGGACGGCCATCCCATTGCCACACTGTTCAGCTACGGCTGTCACCCGGTAACCGTCGGTCCCAAATCCCTGGAGGCCTCGCCGGATTTCCCGGGAGCGGCACGTACCCTGATCGAGAACACCATCGGAGGGACGTCGCTGTTCCTGCAGGGGTGCGGGGGCAACATCATGCCACGGGGCGGCCTGAGCATGGACGCCGACTGCCGGGATGAGAAAGACCGGACCGGATACATGCTGGGGGCCGAAGTCGTCAAAACCGCCTCGGCGATCCACACCCACAGGAAACGCGGAGCGCGCCGGAGCATGGGGTCGTTATCGCGCATATCCGTCTGGCCGTGGGAACCCGTCACCGGCGAGTCGTGCACCTGGTTAGGCGCCGCAGACGAAGCCCTTTCGCTGCGGTTCATCGACCTGCCTCCGCTCGCAGAGGCCCAAGCCATGAGGGAGGAATGCCACCTGGCGCTAAACCGGGCGGTGTCCGAAGGTGGAAGAGAGTGGGAAATCCTTGTAAACACGAGATTTGCGGACTGGGGAGACCGGCTCGTCGAAGCGATCGAAACCAACAGGACCGGAATCGACATCGTAGTCCAGGTCATACGGATCAACGACATCATCCTTGCGGCGAACAGCACGGAAGCTTTCTATGAAACCGGGATGGCCATCAAGGCCGGATCGCCTTATCTCCATTCCCTGGTCCTGGGTTACACCAACGGGTGCGTATGCTACGTTCCACGGGAAGCGGACCTGCCGCCTGGAGGGTGGGATATCCGCAAGCGCTGGTACGGCGTACCCGATCTGCTGTTCCAGGCATACAGTCTGCCCACTGCGATCCATCCGGAATCGGAGCAAAGGGTCGTCGACCGTACGCTGGCGTTGATCGAACGGTTAAGTTGACCCGAATGGCTTAAATAAGGATGCACATGGGTGACGTATCATTCGAGGCGCACAGGAAGACCCAGCCACAGGCGGTGGAACTGTATTCACGGGCCCTGGAAACACTGGCCGGCGGCGTGGGTCACGATCTGCGCAGGGGACACCCCCTCCCGTTGTACATGTCCCGGGCGGCGGGCTCTCGAAAATGGGACGAGGACGGCCGGGAATACATCGACTACGGCATGGGCAACGCCGCACTGCTGCTGGGACACGCGCCGCCTGAGGTATGCCGGGCTATGCATGAAGCCCTCGACCATGGCTTCCATTTCGGCAACGACCATCCGATGCAGGTGGAATGGGCCGAATTGATTCAGAAACTGGTGCCCTGCGCCGAACGCGTGCGCTTCGTGAACTCGGGGTCGGAGGGAAGCATGCTCGCGCTCCGCGTCGCCCGGGCATATACCGGCAAAACCAGGGTGTTGCGTTTCGAGGGTCATTTCAGCGGATGGCACGACGGGGTAGGCAAAGGCGCCATGATCCCCTTCAACGAGCCCGTCTCGGCAGGCATCCCCCAAGGCGTGCTGGACACGATCGAAGTCATCCCGGCCGACCTCGACCGCGTCGCCGACGTGTTGGAGAAAGACCGTGACATTGCCGCGGTAATGCTTGAACCATCAGGCGCTTCGTGGGGTACCGAACCCCTGACGGTGGCGTTCAACGAAGGGTTACGTGAACTGACCAGAGACTATGGCGTGATGCTTATCTACGATGAGGTCATCACGGGTTTTCGCTATGCCCCCGGGGGTTACCAGGAATACTCAGGGATCACGCCGGACATGAGTTTCCACGGCAAGATCGTGGCGGGAGGCATGCCGGGCGGCGTGGTCGCGGGACGCGCCGACATCATGGAAGTATTCGACTACACAGGAGACGCGCACCGGGACCGGTACGAACGGGTACATCACCTGGGCACTTTCAACGCCAACCCGGTATCCACCGCCGCCGGCATCGCCACCCTGAAAAGAGTGGCTACAGGTCTTCCCCAGTCCAGGGCGAACCAACTGGCCGAACGTCTACGTCAGGGGATGGATGAAATCCTACGCGAGGAACGGGTGGCGGGTTATGTCTACGGCGACGTTTCCATCTTCCACGTATATCTCGAGGCCTTTCCGGGAGGCGGCGCCTCCGACCGGGAACAGTTGTTGACCCGTGACGTAAACGTCCTGAAGGGTATCCCTGCTTCCCTGGTCACCGCATTCCAGAAGACACTGCTCGCCCGGGGCATAGACCTGGTCTCGTACACGGGAGGCGTCACTTCTTCCGCCCATACCGACGTGGATATCGCATCGACCCTCGACGCCTTCGGAGAAGTCATACGATCCCTGGTACGGGAGCATATGATCGCCACACTGAAATAAAATACCGCGACGCTGCATTGAATGAACTTGTATCAAAGGAGCGTAAATTTACATGAGATTGAAACTGACCTCGCCACGATCCAGAACGGCCCGCCTGGCCTTCATACCGGCGCCCGAGGGTTGTAACGCCCCGGTGCTCAGCCTGTCCACGCGGAATGGGACAAACCTGCTCGCCGAGTGGGATCCCCTTTCGCCGATTTACCACGCTATCCTGCCTTCCATGGAAGCGGGCGAGGAGTCAACCTGGGAAGCGACCGCCATCGACGATGTGAAGCCGCTCTGCGGCATTGACTACGAAAACCTCGAGGACCGTGTGGAGGTATCGCGGGGCGGCGCGCCGTTCATGACCTTCCACCACGGTGCCGGCTATCCCAAGCCCTTCATCAATCCGATATTTACGCCGGGCGGCGTAAACATGCTGCGGGATCCGCTGCCGGCGTACAGCGATGGGGAGCATCCCTGGCAGCGGGGACTCACCCTGATGCAGGGCGCTATCAACGGGGTGGACTGCTGGGGCGAATTCGACCGGCCCGGGTTCGGCCGAACCCTTCAGAACGATATGTCCATCAGTCGAGGACCCCTGTCGCTGTCCATCGCCACGGGCAACACGTGGTACGAGGGAGACCGGCCCCTGATGTCGGACCGACGGTGGTACCGCCTCTTCGATACCGACCGCGACGCCGTGGTACTGGATGTCCTCTTCACCCTGATCACCGATCACGGTCCCGTTACGATCGGTTCCACCAAAGAAGGCGGGTTCCTGAGCATCCGCGTCAATCCCACCATGGACGCCTCGGGCGACGGCCGGATGCGCAATGCCTACGGCGCCGGCGACGAGACCGGATGCTGGTCCCGGCGGGCCCACTGGATGGACTACTGCGGCCCGGTCGGCGACGAAACCGCCGGCTTCGCGGTATTCGACCACCCGGACAACCTCCGGTACCCCACGGCATGGCACGTGCGAGGGTACGGACTGTTCGCCGCGAACTGCTGGATGGTCTGGGACGACCACCAATGCGCCGCAGACACGGAAACCACCTTCCGGTGGCGCGTCGTCATTCATACCGGTGATACGCGGGAGGCCGCCATAGCGGACCGCTTCCTGGATTACGTGGACGGACCCCGGGCGGTATGGGACGCGTAGCCCTTTGAAACTGCCCGTTCCTCTATGAACAGCGATGTACGGCGACCGGACCCGAAATACAGCGGAATCGGAAGAATGGGAACCCCGCGGCGAACCGGGGCGTTTTAATCTACTTGATAGCCTGCCCTGTATGCCTGTATTTTGACGGGCGTTGTTTTGGGAAATACGGTCCGTACAGACCACTGGAATCTCTTTTTCTAAGGAAGTGCAAATGGCAGACGAACAGCGGGACGACGACGACCTGGAGATCGTGGAGGAACTGAAAGAGGCGGGCGAGCGTATCCGGAAGGAGATTTCCAAGGTAATCATCGGACAGCAGGACGTGGTACAGCAACTGCTGACCGTCCTCCTGGCCAACGGACACGCGCTGCTGATCGGCGTGCCGGGCCTGGCCAAGACGCTCCTGATCAATACCCTGTCCAACACGCTCGATCTCAAGTTCAACCGGATACAGTTCACGCCGGACCTGATGCCTTCCGACATCACGGGAACGGAAATCCTTGAAGAGGACCGGACGACGGGCCACCGGGAGTTCAAGTTCATCCGGGGACCCATATTCGCCAATGTGATCCTGGCCGACGAGGTGAACCGCACGCCGCCGAAGACCCAGGCTGCCCTGTTGCAGGCGATGCAGGAACACGAAGTGACCGCCGCGGGCGAATCCATGAAGCTCGACGAGCCGTTTTTCGTCCTGGCCACGCAGAATCCCATCGAACAGGAGGGCACCTATCCCCTGCCCGAGGCCCAGCTGGACCGCTTCATGTTCAGCATCTACATGGACTATCCCTCACGTGTCGAAGAGATCGAAATCGTCCAGAGCACGACGAGTGTGCAGGAAGCCGTTCCCGAGCATATCCTCACGGGGAGCGACGTGAATAAACTGCAGCAACTAGTCCGCAGGGTGCCCGTGGCGGACCACGTCGTTGAATACGCGGTTTCCCTGGCGCGCATGACCCGTCCGAACGAACCGGACGCCCCGTCGTTCATCCGGGACAGGGTCAGCTGGGGCGCCGGACCGCGGGCTTCCCAGTACCTGATTCTGGGCGCCAAGGCGCGGGCGGTACTCATGGGTAGCTACACGCCTTCGCCGGAAGACGTGCGCGCCCTGGCCCTGCCGGTGCTGCGACACCGCATCGTGACCAATTTCAACGCCGACGCGGATGGGGTCAGCGCCCATGACATCATCACTCAGCTCGTGGACGAGATGAAAGCGTCCCAGGCCTGATCAAGCTTCCCGAAAGTCCATGAACACGCCAAACTATCGCAAGTACCTCGATCCGATCACCGTATCCCGGCTCGCCAGGCTGGATCTCAAGGCCAGGCTGGTCGTGGAAGGGTTCATCGCCGGGCTGCACAGCAGTCCCTACCATGGTTTCAGCGTCGAGTACGCGGAACACCGTCAGTACATGCCGGGCGATCCCATCAAGCATATCGACTGGAAGGTATTCGCCAAGTCTGACCGGTTCTACATCAAGGAATACGAAGAAGAAACCAACCTGAAGTCCTATATATTCCTGGACGTCAGCGCGTCGATGGACTACGCGTCGAAGGGCATAAGCAAACTGGAATACGGCAAGTACCTGGCGGCCGCGCTTACCTATCTCATGTTGAGCCAGCAGGACTCCGTCGGCCTCGTGCTGTACGACGAGCGCATCCGGCAATACGTTCCCCCGCGGTCGATCCGCAACCACCTGCACGCCATTCTGCAACGTCTGCACGCGACGTCGGCGGGTTCCGGAACGCGGAGCCGGTCGACGTTCCACTCACTGGCGGAACGGATCAAGCGGCGCGGGTTGATCATCATCATATCGGATTTGTTCGACAACCCGGAAGACATTGTCGCCAGCATCAGGCATTTCCGCCATCGCAAGCACGAGGTAATCGTTTTCCGCCTGCTCGATCCCGCTGAGAAGGAGTTTTCGTTCCGGCGTCCCGTCCGTTTCCGTGACATGGAGACCGGGGAAGAGGTGTATACCCATCCCCACGCCATTCGCGAAGCGTACCTGGGCGACCTGAAAGAACAGGACGAATTGTATACCCGCGTATGCCGGGAAAACTCCGCGGACTATCTCTGCCTGGACACGGGCACACCTTTCGACCACGCCCTGCTGACGTTCCTCGCCAAGCGCGCCCACCTGGGTTGACCCTCAGCTCCCGCT
Source organism: bacterium (assembly GCA_965262815.1). GTDB lineage: Bacteria > JAAXHH01 > JAAXHH01 > JAAXHH01 > JAAXHH01 > JAAXHH01. The sequence continues at coordinate 3,694,267 of OZ253560.1, forward strand.
CCGCCGTTCCTGCTCGATTTTCACGTCCGGATGAGCCACGATGTTGAGCCGGAAGTAAATCCCCTTATTGATGCCGGTGGGCACCTACCGCAGCGTAAACTCCCAGCAGTGCAGCTGCCGGTAGAAATCCAGGCTGTGGGATACGATCTTCCGGCGGCGGTAGTCATAGTTCATTCCATGCTGAATGCGCCAGTTGTCGGTCACGGGATTGGACAGCCTGAGCGGATCCGTGATGTCGTTCAGGCTAAAACGGTTCACGGCCCGGATTTCGTGGCTGCTGGTGCTGAATCCCTGGGCGGGACTGGTCCGCCGGACTACGTAGCGGTGGGTCAGTCTCACCGTCCATGGACCCTTGACCTGGCCGAATCGCTGGTCGAATCGGTTGTAGCCGTATCCGCCGTACGATCCGAATCCGCCTCCAGCGCCTCCCGAACCCAACCCGCTGTCTAAACTCCCCGATCCGAATCCCCGGTCCAGGCTTGCCGAGCTGAATCCGCCGCCGAAGCCGCTCGAACCGGATAGTCCCGAAGAAGATCCGAAGCCGCGATCCAACCCGCCGGAATCGGATCCTCCGATAGAGGAGCCCCCCGAAAAACCGCGATCATCACCGCCGAATCGATCGCCGGAAGAACCGTCGTCTCCGAAACCACGGTCCCTGCTGTCGCGCCGGTCCGTACGCCGTGAACCCACCAGGTTCAGGGACGTGTTGACCACGAGGCGTTCCAGCCACGGCCTCCGGTATCCGGCTGACTCCGGATCGTAAAAATCATGGTTCAGTGTGATATTCACATTCAGCCGGCGGTTCGGAATGCGCACGGTGGTGGCAAGGTCGGACAGGCGACGTTGCCTGGCCTGGAAGTTGTAGGATGCCGAAGAGCGGACGTACATCAGGTTGTACTTCTTCTCCCTGCCATCGTGTTCCGTCTTCGCCTGTAGAATGTTGTCCAGGGAGAAACGCACGGCCTTCCTGATGTTGGCAGGACCGGACTGGGTAAAGGAAACGAGGGGCGTGACCACGTGGCGTATCGCGGTAAGCCGCCCGATCCGGGGTTGAAAGAGTCCGTACAGCGTCGTATTTGCCGACATGCCCACCGAATGCTCTTCCTTATCCTCGAACGTGCGTCCTGTCATCTGTATCCATGACCGGGTATACCTGGCTTGCGGCCGGATTTTCAGCCAGCCCATAAGGTTCTGCGGCGCGCTGAGGTTGAACACGTTACTCAAGGTCTGGTTCACGTCGCGCCGCCATCTCGGCGCGGTTACTACTGTCGTGTCGCCTCCCGCCACCGTATAGGTCGTATCCGTACCGATCCGGACGCTGTTCCTGCGGTTTCTGAGCGAATTGTTGAAACCGAACAGGATGGAATGGTACCAGCGAGCGGTGTCGTCCGTACGGGTGCGGACCCGGTTGAAGTCGGGCATGCTGCCGCGGCGATACTGGTCGCGCGGCGGTTTGAAAATCGGACGCGTCGCGAACCGAAAACTCAATGTGGTGCTCGGCCGGCTCGGCCTGCCGGCGGTACTGGAGGACGAAACGTTCAGATCGACGCTGTTCTGGCCCCAACGCCGGTTTACCGAGAAACCGGAACGCGTCGTGGATCGGAGGCGGCCGGGATCGGTCCCCCGCGTTGTCGAATGAAGGTATTGCAGCGACTTGGCGTAGGAGGCCTGTCCTCTCAGCGTAAGTCCGGGAAGGATCTGCTGCCAGTGCCGGGCCGCAAAATCCCAACCCGTCGTCTTCCCGCCGAATTCGGACTGCCAGGAACCGCTCACCGTACCCCTGAGCCGGCGATCCTGTCGATACTGTACCCGATTTTTCAGCAGGAACCCGGTCTTGGCTTCAACGTCGCCCGTGAGTTTGAGATCCAGGTATTCGTTCGGCGCCCAGAAGTACCCTATGTTGCGAAGGTAACGGCCTTCCCGCTCGCCATTTCCGTAACTTGGTATAGTGAGCCCCGAGTGCCGGCCCCTCTTCACAGAGAAAACATACGCGGGAAGGTAGAAAACCGGTATGCCGAACACGTAGCCGGTTACGTTTCGCACGACGGCCTTGTCGTCGGGAACGACCCGGGCCCGGCCGATCTTCAGGTAGTAGTGCAGGTGATTGGGATTGTCGCAGGTGGTATAGGTTCCCCCGTCGATTTCAAAGGTCCGGTCGGCATTGAGCCGAATGAGGTCGCCGTCGAAAAACCCTTCTTCGTACTCGGTGCGACCTTTCCAAACCTGCCCCTCGCGGGTTTTAAGATCGTACTGCATGCGTTCCCCGACCAGTGTGCCTCCATCGAATTTCAATGTAGGTCTAATGTTGGTATTGGAGCCGGCGCTCGTCGTATCTGGCAGGAAATTCGCGGTCAGCATCTGGGAATAGGTATGGTACTTCACCTGACCGGCCTGAAGCTCAATCTCGCCATACTTAAGCGTTGCCCGGCTGGAAAGCACCAGCGTGCTGTCGCTGAATTCGTAGGTGATGGATTCCGCGGTGTATTCGATTCCCGGGCTGCTCGAAGTGTCGGCCGGCGCTCTGGCGGAACGTTCACGGCCGGAAGGAACCTGGGAAAAGGAAAGTCCGGGAGTACAGACCAGGAGAAGGAAAAGTATGAAACGGGGCGGCATGCGGCACTCACCAATCAGACGATCGCCGCCTCATCGTCTCTGGAGAAAAAGTGAGCCCTGGCCATGTTTACGAGGAGCGGCATTTCGGTGTTAATGTCCGGGTTCACGAAGGCGTCCACCCTGGCGATGAACGGATACCGGCCGGTTGTCATGTACAGAAATGTTTCGCTTCCCATGGGTTCCACCACCTCGACGGTTGCCCGGATCTGGCGAGCTTCCTTCCAGTCCTTGTTGGTGTCTGTGGAGGTGATGTCTTCCGGCCGTATGCCGAAAGTGACCTCCCTGTCCCGCCAGGGTGCCAGGGCATCCCGCATGCCGTCCGGGATGGGTAGCCGTAGACTGCCTTCGTCGAATTCGGCATGTCCGTTATGGTATACGACCCTTCCCTCCAGGAAGTTCATGCCCGGACTGCCGATAAAGCCCGCGACGAACCGGTTCACCGGTTTCTCGTAGAGCTCCAGGGGTGCGGCGACCTGCTGAACCTCGCCGTCTTTCATCACGGCGATGCGGTCGCCCATGGTCATGGCTTCTACCTGGTCGTGGGTGACGTAGACTATGGTCGCTTCGAGACGGTTATGCAGCTTGCTGATCTCAGTCCGCATTTGTACGCGCAACTTGGCATCCAGGTTCGAGAGCGGTTCGTCGAAGAGAAAAACCTTGGGCTTGCGCACGATGGCGCGGCCCACGGCCACGCGTTGCCGTTCACCGCCTGAGAGTGCCTTCGGTTTGCGTGAGAGGAGGTGACCGATGCCCAGGATGCCGGCGGTCTCGTTGACCCGCGCCTCGATCTCGGAGCGGGGATACTTTCGCAGCTTGAGACCGAAGGCCATGTTCTCGTATACCGTCATGTGGGGATACAGCGCGTAGTTCTGGAACACCATGGCGATGTCCCGGTCCTTCGGCGGGACGTCGTTCACGCGCTTTCCATCGATATGGATCTCGCCGGACGTCACTTCTTCCAGTCCGGCGATCATTCGTAGCGTGGTAGACTTGCCGCAGCCGGAGGGGCCGACGAGTACGACGAACTCCCGGTCCTTGATTTGCAGGTTGACGTCTCGGACCACCGTGTTCTTGTCGAACTGCTTCTCCACCTTCTTCAGGACCACATCCGCCATGCAGGTAATCCTCCTGGTACCTGTCGGTATGTCTTCGTGACTCCCGTATTGTGCGGAAAATGACCGGTTTTGTCAATACAATATCCCCGCTGGGCTGGTGTGCCGGGCAAGCGGCCAGAGGCGTCGCGGCATGGCTTCAAGACGCAATATCCTCGCGGTTGTGTTTGACTTTGACCCGTACGTTCGTTATTTTGTTGGCTCATTTTGTTTGTGCGTTATACATGCCTGCTGCACCGTGCGTAATCTCAAATTAACTAGACCGTCTGGAGGAGTCTGATCATGCCGCTCATCGTCGAACTGGACCGTATCAAGGAAGCCGTAAAAGGCATAGACGTCATACAGGATATCGAAGACGGTTTCGTCGCCTATTCGCAGGGGAAGGTGCAGGTGCCGCCCGTCGGCGAGCTGCACTTCGAGGATCCCCCGGGGAACGTGCATATCAAGTACGGAGCCATCAACGACGACGATTATTACGTCATCAAGCTGGCGTCCGGGTTCAACGACAATCCGAATCTCGGCCTCCCGCGCGTACAGGGCATGATGCTGATCTTCAACCAGCATACGGGCCAGCCGGTGGCTTTTCTGCTCGACCAGGGCTACCTCACAAACGTACGTACGGCCGCAATGGGGCCCGTTGTGGCCAAGGCCCTGGCACCGAAGAACATCAGCCGGATCGGTGTATTCGGCACGGGTTTACAGGGACGCATGCAGGTCGAATACCTCAAGGGGTACGTCGATTGCACGGACGTGATCGCCTGGGGCCGGTCCGCCGAAAGCATGGCTTCCTACAAGAGCGAAATGGAAGCCCAGGGGTACACCGTGGAGACGACGCGGGACGCCGGCACCGTGGCGGCGGAGAGTAATTTCATTATCATGTCCACCCCGTCCCTGACACCGCTGCTGAACGCCGACCAGGTCCGCCCCGGGACCCATATCACCGCCATGGGATCGGATACACCGGATAAAATCGAACTCGATCCCAGTGTCCTGGTAAAGGCCGACGTGGTCGTGGCCGACAGCATCCCCCAGTGCAGGCTGCGGGGTGAGATCGCACAGGCGATGAAGGCGGGCGCCATTACCGAGGAACGGGTGGTCGAGCTCGGAAACGTGATCCAGGATCCTTCCCTTGGCCGCACTTCAGACGAGCAGATCACGATAGCCGATTCGACGGGCGTCGCGGTGCAGGACATCCAGATTTCCAAAGCCGTCTACCACGCCGTAAAGTAGCGGTAGGCGCATCCAAAAAGGAGCATGGACATGGCAGCGGCTTTCCAGACTTTCGAATTGGAACGCATCATGTCGGACTGGGAACAGATTGTCGACTACAATCTGTCCGAGAGCGGCGCGCACCCGGTAAAGGTCAAGGATCTGATCGACTACGATCCCGGTATCCTGGATCGCATGCTGGAGACCGAACTGGGCTACGGATACGCCAACGGCTCGCCGGAACTGAGGGAAGCCATCGCCCAGTATTACCCCGGGGCGACGGCCGACAACGTCCTGGTGACCATTGGATGCATTGAAGCGAATTACATCACGTTCCAGACACTGCTGGAAGGCGGCAAAGAGGTGGCGGTCCAGGTACCCTGCTACCTGCAGGGCTGGGGTCTCGCGCACAACCTGGGCGCCGTTCGCAAGACTTTCGGGCTCGATCCCGACCGCGCCTGGTCCCTCGACACCGACAGCCTGGAAGCCGCGGTGACGGACAGGACCGAACTGATCTCCCTCTGCAATCCGAACAACCCGACGGGGCAGATCCTGACGGAGTCCGAAATGGATTCCGTTGTCCGCGTGGCCGAACGCAGCGGCGCCTACCTGCTCGCCGACGAGATCTACGCCGGGTCCGAGAGGGAACGCGAAGAGGTGACACCTACCTTCTACGGCCGGTACGACCGGGTCATTTCAGCGGGCAGCATGTCCAAATCCTTCGCCATGCCCGGACTGCGCATCGGCTGGCTGGTGGGACCGAAGGACCTGATCAAAAAACTCTGGTGGCGCCACGAATACCTTACGCTGAGTACCGCCAAGCTGTCCAACCACTTTCTCGCTCCCCTGGCGCTGCGCCCGGACGTCCGGAAAGACATCTTCGACAGGACCCGCGGCTACATACGCAGAGGATGGGAGCATTTCAAGCCCTGGATACAAGACAACGAGGACATCCTCAGTCTTGCTCCGCCCCAGGCGACCGCTGTTTCCTTCGTCCGGTACAACCTAAATACGGATTCGGTGACGCTGGCGAACCGGTTGATTCAGGAAGCGTCGGTCTTGATCGGTCCCGGGGACTACTTCGGTGTACCCAACCATCTCCGCATCAGTTACGGTCTGCCGCAGGAATTCCTGATGGAGGGTCTGCGCCGTATCGCCGGTCTGCTCCGCAAGATCGCCGAAGAAGAGGCCGCGGGAACCGAAAGCGAGCGCGAAGCCGCCGCTGGATGATATCGAAAGAGGCTATCCCATGTCACATCCCCTTGATCCGCTGGTTCCGGTCGATGAATTCCCGTTGGCCCGGACCTGTACTTACATCAACGCGGCCAACGTGGCGCCCATGTACCGTCCGGCGGCCGCGGCGATCACCGACTGGTACCGGGACGTCGCCGAGAACGGCAGCAACCACTTCGACGAAGAAGCCGAAGCCACGGTCTTCGATGACCTGCACCGGCAGGCGGCCCGGCTTTTCAACGCGTCGCCGGCCGACATTGCCGCCGGTTCCAGCACCACGGAACTCCTGAGTTCCCTCGCCTGGGCGGTCATGCCCGGCGCGGATACCAATGTCGTCAGTACCGACGTTTCTTTTCCCGCCTCGGTGTACCCCTGGAGAAGGGTCGCCAATCACACGGGCTGCGAAATCCGGCTGGCTCACTCGCGGGGAGACACTGTCGATCCCGAACGGGTCAAGGACCTCGTGGACGACAACACGGCCGTTTTGGCCCTGTCCCACGTTGAATTCCGCAGCGGCCAGCGCTGGGATCTCGCCGCCTTCGCGGAAATCGCGCACCGGCACGGCGCCCTGCTGGTCGTGGACGCCACGCAATCCGCGGGCGCCGTCCCCATCGACGCGCCGGGCATGGGCATCGACGCCCTGGCCGCCGGGGCGTACAAGTGGCTTTGCGGCCCCTTCGGTATAGCCGTAATGTACCTTTCTCCAACGCTCGCCAAGAGCCTGGAACCCGGCCTGGTGGGGTTCCGGAGCCAGGTGGACATCTGGAACATCCGTACCGATCCACCGGACTACCCGGAGGACGCGTCCCGGTTTGAATTCAGCACCATGGCCTACGGGTGCTCCGGCGGCTTCGCAAAATCGATCGAATTCCTCGTGGATACCGGTATCGAACGGATTTTCGCCTACAACCAGGTACTGGCCGATAACCTCATCGACGGCCTGGCCTCGATCGGCGCCGAGGTCACTTCCCCCCGTAACGCCACCGAACGTTCGGCCATCGTCACGGCCCGCTTTCCCGGCCGAAAGATTTCCGACGTGGCGCAGCACCTGAAACAATCCGGCGTCATGGTCGCGCTGCGCGGCGACGTGATCCGGTTCTCGCCCCACCTGTACAACCAGATGACCGACGTGGAACGGGCGCTCGACATGATTTCCAGCATGCCCTGATTCCGCCGCCGGTCCGGAACGGAACAACCATGTACAAGTTCCAGTGGTACCAGTCGATCTACGACAATATGCCCAGGATTGCCGAAGAGGCCCGGCAATACGGCGAACGGATCGGCACGCTGAAACTGAAGCAGGATATCGGACTGTACGCAGGCAGTTCGGCGCGGCCCGGTAATCTGCCCGAATACGTGCTCGATGCGATCGTGAAGTCCAACCAGGGGAACCGGACGTACCCGGTACGGGTTGTGGAGGATGAACTCCGGGAGATCGTCAAGGACGTCTACGGCGACGAATACGACGCCGTGGCCGCCAATACCTGCGAAGCCCTGCTTCGCCTCACCCTGGAGACCCTTTGCGCGCCGCCTTCCATGCGGCACGGCGATATCTACCGCGGCCGCTTGCTCATGCCCTACGGCGAGGACTACGAATGGCTGGGAGGCTACGGCCGGGCGTTCCCGCCGCGGTACAAGAACCTCCTCGTGGACCGGACCATCGCGGGCGGAGAACTGGGCATAGAGAACAAGAGCCTGGCGAACCTGGAAACGCTTTACGTCCGCATGGCGGGCGCGAAGTACGATCCCCACGGAATCCGGTACAATCCAACCTCGCTGCTCACCGCCGTCGACGTGGACGGGACCATCGAGAATGTGAAGAAAGCCGCCGCCCGTCACGCTTCGCTGCTCACGGGCATCGCCACGGTGGGATATGACACGCCCAGCTACGGGCTCGGGGAACAGGATGATAACGGCGCGCCCATCCTCCTGAAGAAACTGGGCGAAGTGGCCCGCGACTACGACGTGCCCTACATCGTGGACACGGGGGGCTCGATTCCCATCGTCGGCATGGATCCCCGGGACATCGACTGCGACATCATCACCTACAGCATGGACAAACCGGGCCGCGCACCCGCGTCGGGGCTGCTGATCGGCAGGGAGGAGATCATCAACCCGATACGCAAGGGCATGGGCCTGGGCGGCCATCGATACGGTGAGCTGTCCTCCCACGGCAAAGCGGTCTATACCTTCAGCGATCCGGGCAGGGACACCCTCGTCGGATTGACCGCGTACCTGAAGGTCCTTCGTGACCGGCCTCAACTGGTCACCGACCCCGTGGACCGGTTCCACGAGATCATCGTGGAGGAATTCGCGCAGATGAAGCCCGCGCGCTTCCGCGACGACCTGATCTTCGCGAAGACCTACCAGCTGGGCGGCACTGAACTCAATTACGAACGCACGTGGAAAGACGGTGCCTTCGGCATTCCGATCTTCAACCTGGAAGACCTGTGGGCCAATACCAATCCCATTGTGCTCGCCCAGGATCAAATGGGCGTCGAACCAGCCACGATCTACAGCGGCAAGATGTTTCTCGGTCCCGGCCTGGGGACGCTGGACAAGGAAGGCAACCTGATCGAGGAGTACGCCGTGCTCGGCGCGAAGACCCTGGTCAAGGCCGTCGAGATCGTCTGCCGGTATGCGGGATTGGGGGACTGAGGAACAGATCTACCGATGACAAAAACTCTTTCCAGGGCGGTGCCCGGGTACCAGACCCTGACCCCTGCCTCATTTCATTACCATTCCACCCCTTCCAGTGCAAGCGGCTCCATCACGTCCCACTGGCCGGATGGCAGGTCCTCCTCGCACAACTGCGCCAGCTCTTCCTCGAAGAAAAACGCCTCCTCGCCGAAGGCCGGCTCGAGGTCGTCCAGCCAGATGGCTTCTTCGTCGTACCGGGCAAAAAACGGCCGCAGCACCCAGTCGGGATTGCGGCCCTGCAGGAATTGCAGGGCAATGATCTTCTCCCCGTGGATCTCGCTGATGCCCAGGACATGGACCTTCCCGGGATGGGACGACATGCTGGGTCCACGCACCGTACGGCAGATCCCGCTTACCTGCTGAAAGGCGTTCTGAAAGATCTCCCAGGCCCGAACCATCGGCACCGCGAAGAAACGCTGCACGCCGGTGTCACGCACCACGAACATGTAATAGGGTACCATCCCCAGGTCCACCTGCCTGCGCCACATGGCAGCCCAGGTGTCCGGATCGTCGTTGATATGCCTCAGGATGGGCGACTGCGTGTAAACCTTCGCCCCCGTACCGCGGATCCGGCTGACCGCCTTCGCCACCGCGTCGGGCTGGAGTTCGGCGGGATGACTGCAATGGGCCATGATGGCCAGGTGCTTACCGCCCGTTCGAACAGCGCCAGGACGTCGTCCGCATCCGGGTCCGTAAGGTACTTGTAGGGCCAGTAGGCCAGCGATTTCGTCCCGATTCGGATCGTATGCAGATTGGGAAGGTCCGCCATCAGCAACGCATCGATATACACGCTGAGGTTTTTTGCCCGCATGACCATGGGATCGCCGCCCGTGAATAGCACGTCGGTCACCTGGGGATTGTCTTCAAGGTACCTGATCAGGCTTTCGACCTCGCGGCTGGCGAACTTCAATTCATCAATGCCTACGAACTGGGGCCAGCGAAAGCAGAAGGTGCAGTAAGCGTGGCAGGTCTGTCCCTGTGATGGGAAGAACAGGACCGTCTCCCGGTACTTGTGCTGCATACCATCCAGTTTCCCGTTGTCCTCCCTGGGGACATTGTGCTCGAGTTGACCCGCGGGCTGTGGATTCAGATCCCATCGGATCCGGTTCACGGTTCGCGCCATTTCCGCTTCACCCGCCCCCCTTTTCACCAATGCCGCCACTGCGTCGAAGTGGTCCGGCGACAGCATATCCTTCTGCGGAAAGGTGAGCTGGAACATGGGGTCGTCCGGTATATTCTCCCATTGGATCAGGTTCTGCACCACGTGGGAATTGGTCCGGAACGGCAAAACCTGCGCGACGACTTCCATTTCGAATTTAAGGTCGTCCGAGCGTTCTTCGATCTGTGGTATTTTCCTGAAGTTCCTGAGATCGTATATCTGGAACCTGGGATTACTGCCCTTCATACTGCCAGACATTGTACCTTCCTTACTGTTTTCGGAGATCCGGCGCGCGTAAATTGGAACCCGCTTTGCGCGCTCCTCGCAGCTCGATTCGTTCTCGGGTAGCGACGGATCGTGCCTCGGATCCATGCAATGAACGATCCGCGGGCGGGGCAGGGTGAAAGGCTGCTGCAGGGTTGGTATCCCGGCTGGTTTCGAGCAGGGAATCCCTACATCCACGAGCCGCCATCGCCCCGGGTTCGAACATTGAGGCCGTCCGGGCCGGAAATGGGGGAGAATGCCGTTCCGCGAGGATTATCGGAGACGCTCAACGAGCGCGAATCCTGAGGGAAACGTCTTCACCGCGTAGATACCCGCTGGTGCCGGTTATGTAGGAGAATCGTCCCGGCGGGGGCAACAACCGCGATAGATCAGACCACGCAGACACTGCCTCGCGCCGCGGGAGGATGATGCGTCAACCACTTAAAACCTCCTTTGGATGAGGGCGTGTACATAGAAAGATAAGTTCGGTATCAAGATATCCATGGGCGAACGGCTCTTCAAGTCATTTCGAGCCCGTGTTCCGGCAAGCCAGGTCCGAACGCGCATGGGGCAGCCTGGGATCTGGACTAACCGATCTACGCGAACCAGTCCGTTCCGAACAGCCGTTCCGCAGAAGCGATGCGATCCACGCTTCCGAGATCCGCCCACCTCGCTTCTTCGGCCCGATAGGCCCGGATTTCCCTGCCGGCGCCTGTCATTTCCATGAAGAAGTCTATGATAGAAAAAGGACGAGGCTCCGCCATCCATCCAAGGACGATCGGCGACATGGCGTAGACGCCCATGAAGGGCACAGGGGTAAGCGGATCCTCCGACAGACGGGGGGGTAGGATGTTTTCTCCCGTAACATCGGACTTCCACCCACAGAGTCGGTCAGACCGGTCGAAAAGCAGGTGGCGCGAGCTCTTTCTTTGCTTCACGGCCAGGGTGACCAGGGCGCCCGAGGCCGAATGGGCATCCGCCAGGCCCTTGAGATCCAGGTCGGTCAGCACGTCCACGTTGTGCACCAGGAACGGCTCCTCGCGGTCGAAGAACCAGGCGGCCTTCCGAACTCCGCCGCCGGTGTCCAGGATCTCCTCCTCCACGGAAACAGTCAGCGAGACCCCGGGATCGTCGTACCGGGCCGCGAAGGCCTCGATCTGCTCCGCAAAATGGTGGGCATTGATGATGATATCGGTGAAACCAGATCGGGCGAGCCGTGCGATCACCCAGTAAAGCATGGGCCTGCCGGCCACCTCCACGAGCGCTTTGGGCCGGGTGTCGGTGAGGGGCCGCAACCGGGTGCCCAGTCCCGCGGCGAGGATCATGGCCTTCACGATTGCTCCTGCTCCCGGTGCCTGAGTTTGATTTCGACACCATGCCGGCTTTTCAGGTGCTCGGCGAGCCGCTCCGCGAAGTAGACCGACCGATGCTGGCCTCCGGTGCAGCCGAAGGCGATGGTCAGATCCGTGAATCCGCGTCGCTGGTGATGGTCGACCGCCCGGTAGGCCATGGTCTTCGCATCCCGCAGAAAGGACTGTGCCTCTTCGAGGTCGTCCAGGAAGGCGGCGACCGGAGCGTCCTTCCCCGTGAGGGCCGAGTATTCCGGAATACGCCCCGGGTTCTTCACGATCCGGCAATCGAAGATGAACCCTCCGCCGTTTCCGCTCGGGTCTCGGGGCAGACCCTGGTGGTATGAGAAACTCCAAAGGTGGACGGTCAGTCCTTCCCCGGAAACCTCCCCCATCCGCCCAAGCGTCGGATCGTCGACGATGCGCGACCATGCCCGGTTCAGTTCCGGAAGGTTGACCGGCAGTTCGGCCCTCGCCAACAGGCCTTTCAGGTTTCGCACACCGTGAGAGATGCTCGTCAGAAAGTGGGTCTTGCCTTCGTATAGTCCCCTGTATCCATAGGCGCCCAGCGCCTGCATTTGACGGACCAGGGCATAACCATAGTAGTAGGAGAGGAACGGTTCTCTGCAAACCGGCGTGTGCTCGCCGACCTTCTCGATGTAGTGGTCCAGAAGATCGTCCCGGATTTCCCAGGGGATCTCCGCCCGGGCATCCTGCAGCAATGAGGCGACGTCATACTGCAGGGCGCCCTGCCGCCCGCCCTGGTAGTCGATGTAGCAGGGCCGGTCTTCTTGCCACATGATGTTGCGGGACTGGAAGTCTCGGTAAAGGAAAAAACCCGTTTCCGTTTCCAGCAGGAACGCCGTGAACCGCTCGAAATCGTCCTCAAGGGCCTGCTCGTCGAAGTCGATGGGCACGAGTTTCAGGAAGTGGTACTTGAAGTAATTCAGGTCCCACCGGATCGACTGCTCGTCGAACCTGCCGCGCGGATAACAGACCGAGAAGTCCATGTCGCCGGCGGCGCCGACCTGGAAACGGGGCAGGTCTTCGAGTACCTGCCTGTACATCTCGATCAACCGGTCCGGAAACCCACCCTCTTCGCCACGAATTGCCTGCAGTTTGTCGAACAGGGTCTCGTCTCCCAGGTCCTGCTGGAGGTAGATACCCTGATCCAGGTCCTCGGCATAGATTTCAGGAACCGCAAGGCCGTGGCGGCGGAAGTGCCGCGATAGCGAAAGGAAGGCAACGTTCTCACGTCGGTCGGTATTTGCAGTGCCGATGACCCTCTGTTCACCGAGCGCCAGGCGAAAGTATCGCCGCTTCGAGCCATCCGCTCCCAGCGAGGAGATCTGTGCCGGAGCGTGCCCGAAAGTACGGTGGTAGAGGAGTTTCAGCCTGTCGTAAGCATCTCGCATCTTGGTCGGCCCTGCCTGTCCCGGCGAGATTTGACGGCGCTTCAGCCGGGTCGTTTCATGATCAGGAGCAGCGGCCGGAGATCGTCGGGATACATTCTGCGCGCGTCGTTGTTATTATCGAGGATGACGTAGATCCTGTCGTGGTCCATGGCGAGCCCCTCTGCCGTTTTCGCGCCGAATTGCTCGTGCTGAAAGAGGTATTCCGGATCGTTGACGATATGGGCGTAGGACCAGATCGTCGAGGGACTGTCGATATCCAGGTATCGGATGGTTTTCCGTATGGTCGCGGTGCTCCGCTGCAGGATGTAGACGTTCTCTTCTTCCCGGTGCAGGCCCGTATAACTGTTCGTCGAGCCATGATTGGCGATCTCCACGATCCTTTGCTTCCCGGCCACGTCGACCTCGATCAGACCGCAGGGCGTCCGTTCCGCGGCGACCAGGAACCGGCCCGGTCTCATGAGCGTGATCCCCTCCAGGTAACCGCCGCGGGTCTGGAAAAGGCCTGCCGAAGCGCCGACGTCCCGAAGGCTCGTGGTGACCCAGGATACATCGCTTCCGTCCGGGCTGACCTTAAGGATAGCGAACGCCCCTTCGCTGGCGAGATAGAAACTTCCGTCTTCATCGCGGGTGATGCCTTCGAGATCCAGCCTGAACACGCCGAAAGAAGCGGACGCCTTGAATCGAACATGGGGGACGAACACCGCCCTGTCCGACTTCAGCTCGATCCGGAAGATGGTATCATCGTGTTTGTCGGATACCGTGTACAGGGTATCGTTGTGCACGAAGAGTCCCGATGGCTGGTTGAATTCGGGACCCTCGACGGGGAGGACGCTGATTGCTTCGAGATCCACCGTGTCGCTCTGTGCGCGGGCGGATTCGGCTGTCCAGCACTGAATGAGCACAAAGAAGGAGAGCGCCAAGAGGGAAGCGGTCCGAACGGAAACGTACGCCCCGCCCGAAGGAAAACCCCTACTCCCCATCGTCCACCTCGGCGATGTATAACTTGTGCCAGCGAAAGGAGCCCACCGTACCGTCTTCGTTCACGGCATAGCCCTTCAGCCAGGGTTTTCGGAGTTGCAGGCCCATCCCGTGAAAGAGAAAGGCGGCGGGATAGTCCGCCGCCAGGACGGCCGAGGCTTCCCGGTACAGGCCGTACCGGGTTTCCTGGTTCAGTTCGGCCGCGGCCGAGTCCACGAGGCGGTCGAAGCTGGGATTGTGCCAGTCCTGCCGGGCATGGCCCCGGGGCTGGGAGTGCCAGATCATGTCCAGTATGTTGCGCGGGTCGAGGAAATCGGCGCCGAAATTCAACATGCCGAGGTTCATGTTCCACTGGTAGAGGTGGTCCATGTACGTACCCCGGTCTGCCGCGCGGATATTCACGTCCACGCCAATATGCTCCTTCAGCATGCTTTGAATCGCCGCTGCGATCAAGCGGTCCGACGGGCTGGGCGCCCGCAGCCACAATTCCTGCCTGGGGAATCCCTGTCCATTCGGGTATCCAGCCTCCCGCATCAGCGTACGCGCCCGTTCGGGGTCGAAGCCCTGCGCCGCGGCGTGTGTGTCGCCTTCGTATTCCTTGAATCCCGGCGGGATCATGGAATAGGCCGGGACGGCGCCGCCGCGCAGAATGACGTTGCATATGTTGTCGCGATCCATCACCCGCGTGAAGGCTTCCCGCACGCGAATGTCATTGAACGGCGGCAACTGCGTCCTGAAAAAGATATACCAGGTATTCAGTCCGTGAAAACGCACGAGATCCTTATTCAACACAGGATCTCTCTCGATTCGGTTCAGGTCGTTAATATCCACGTTCTCCATGTCGACTTCGTCGCCCTCGTACGGAAGAATGGTCGCCGCAGACGGATTGCGGAAAGGGTGAATGACCTTCTCCAGGAAGGGTTTGTAGAGTCCGCTGTAGTAGGGATTCGGAACGACCGTCATGTGGCTCCCGTGAACCCATTCGGAGACCATGAAACCGGAATTGGTGATGATGTGCTCCGGGTCGGTCCACTTGCGGCCATATTTGTCCACCAATCGCTTCGGCACCGGCATGGCGTCTCCGAAGGAAACGATATGGGGCAGGTACGGAGCCCGCTTTTCGGTTTCGATTACCAGGGTCGTATCGTCCACCGCCCAGACACCAAGGGATTCGAGGTTCTTGTTCTCCCCCTTGACGATTGCTTCGGCGTTCTTGATGTCGTAATAGAAGAAGGCGTAGATGTTGGTTTCTTCGGGGTTGACCATCCTACGGTAGGAATACACGAAGTCATGGGCCGTCAGGGGCGATCCGTCGCTCCAGCGCATCCCGGACCTGAGATGGAAGGTCCAGACCTTGCCGTCTTCCGACTCCCATCTGTGCGCGGCGCCCGGAATCGGGTTCCAGTGTTCGTCCTTGAACAGCAGTGCTTCAAAGGGCAGGATCGTCTGTTCGGTATCGTAGGGCTCTATACTGGGATCCAGGCTCTTCGGCTCGGGACTCATGAATCGAAGGATCTGGCGGGAGGCGTCCACCGCGTCGTCGGGCAGGACCACCCCGATCGAATTAACCCGTCCACCGCTCGCCGCCTGTTCCCCGCCCTGTTCCCCGCCCCGTTCCCCGTTTTCGCAGGAGACGAGCAGGAAAATCGAGACCATGTAAATGAATATGCGCATAGTAGACGGGGGTGTTTCGATACTTCCAGATTCCCGCCGGGCTGAAATACGGTAGATTCATTGCCCGGCACGTGCTAGATACGAATCAGTTCCTTGACGAGCAAGTCGTTGATACGGCTGGCGAATCCCACGGGATCGTCGAGCTTGGATCCTTCGGCGACCACGGCCTGTTCGTAGAGCAGGCGTCCGATGGATTCGACTCGGACATCCTCGCTGTCGCTGTCGTGCAGCTTCTGCAGACCCTGGACGACGGGATGGCCGGCATTGATTTCCAGGATGCGCTTGGATGGGTGCGCCTCGCCTTCGCCCATGCGCTGCATGAGCCGCTCCATGTGGGCGCTCATGGCGCCCTCGTCGGCCACCAGGCACGACGCGCTGTCCTTGAGGCGCGTCGACAACCGGACATCCTGCACCTCCGTGATCCTGCCCTTCAGGGTTTCGATCAAGGCCTTGAAGGTCTTTTCATCGTCCTCCGCCCTGGCCTTGGAGGACTCGTCGGCCGTGATATCTCCCTTGTCGGCCGCCTTGTACTTCTTCTCTCGGTACTCGGTCACCGACGACATGACGAATTCGTCGATGGGATCGGTCATGAAGAGGACGTTCCAGCCCCGGTCCCGGAAAACCTCCAGGTAGGGCGTCCTTTCGAGCATGCCGCGGTGCTCGCCGATCAGGTAGTAGATTTCCTCCTGGTCGGGCGGCATCTGGTCGACGTAGTCATCGATGGAAATGTACTTCCCGGCCTCGGTGTTCATGGATTCGTATACGGCAAGGGAGGTAAGGGTATCCCGGTTCTCGAAATCCTGCGCCATCCCTTCCTTGAGGATCAGGCCCAGCTCTTTGAAAAAATCCACGTACTTTTCGAACTCGTCCTTCTTCATTTCCTCCAGCGCGGAGAAGACCCGCTTGACCAGGTTCTTGCGAATGCGGTCGAGTATGGGATTCTGCTGCAGGATCTCGCGGGAGACATTCAGGGGCAGGTCGGAGCAGTCCACCACGCCCTTGATGAAGCGCAGGTAGGGCGGCAGCAGTTCTTCACAGTTCTCCATGATCTGGACCCGCTGAACGTAAAGCCTGGGACCGACCTTGGGGTCACCGAACATCATGTCGAAGGGCCGTTTCGCCGGTATGAAGAGCAGCACCTTGAACTCCGTGAGTCCCTCGGCCGTGTAGTGGATCACCCTGGCCGGATCGCCGTAATCGTTGGATATCTGACGGTAGAAGGCGTTGTATTCCTCCTCTTCGATCTCGTCTTTAGACCGCAGCCAGAGCGCCTTCATGGAATTGAGCGTCTCTTCGCGGATCACCGCCTCCGTCTTGTCGTCTTCCCCCTCGACCGGTTCGTTCCGTTCCACGTCCATGACGACCGGGTACTCGATGAAATCGGAGAACTCCTTGACGACCTGCCGGAGCCGCCATTCCTCGAGAAACTCCTTTTCGTCCTCCTTGAGGTGGAGCGTGACCTCGGTGCCATGGGTCTCTTTCTCCACGGTCTTCACCGTAAACTCGCCCTGCCCCGCAGAAACCCACCGAACGCCCTGGTCCTTCGGCTCGCCCGCCAAGCGGGAGACTACGGTCACCCGGTCGGCCACCATGTACGACGAGTAGAATCCCACGCCGAACTGGCCGATCAGTTCGGGACGGCTGGCGTCGTCGGCCTGCTGCAGGGTCTCGAGAAACGCCTTCGTGCCCGACTTCGCAATGGTGCCCAGTTGATCGATGATGGTTTCGCGGGACATGCCGGTGCCGTTGTCCGAAACCGTCAGGGTGTTCTTATCCTTGTCGACGATCAGCTTGATCTTCCAGTCGCTGTCGCCGTCCAGCAGGTCGGTGTTGTTGATGGAATTGAAACGAATCTTGTTGATCGCGTCACTGGCGTTGCTGATCAACTCGCGCAGGAAGATCTCCTTGTGGGAATATAGCGAATGCGTAATCAGATGCAGGATCTGACGCAACTCGCTCTTGAATTCCATCGTTTCAGTAGTTGCGGTAGGTGCTTCGGACATCGTCTGACCTTTCCTCGATACGCAAGGGAGCAGAAAACTCCCGGTGGGATACATCGTCCAGGTTGCAGCTTCGTGCCTGGATACAACTCGATCTGTTGGTTTCCCGTATTGAAAACGCGTTGCCTCGTGCCGGATTTCCGTACACAATCGCCGGGTGGGACAACAAGCGTATTATAGGGATTTCCACCATTAATGTCAACATGGGGGTTCTTCCAAATAAGTCTTTGGCGCCGGTCTGCCGTAAGGTAAATTGTTTACCCGCCATACCACAGCTAAGGGGTCTATTATGCGACGATGGCACGTTATACTCCTGTCTCTGTTGATGATTGCTTTCCTGGCCGTTCTCGCTGGATGGAACCGGACGGCCGCGGATGACCAGTCTGTTGATTTTCGCATGAGCCAGATCATGGTTAAACTCACCCAGATCGAATGGCAGTTGACACAGGTCAGAAATCGGCTGGGTGGGCATGAAAACCGGTTTGACCAGATCGATCGGCAACTAGTCCGGATACGATCCGATATCGAGAAGGAAGCTGAAGAGGCTGCGTCAACCGCGACGCGTCCCGCCGCATCCGATCCGGCACTGGTGGGAACGTGGCGGCTAACGCGCAGCGACTTCGCTGACGATACAGCGGATCCCGTCCGAAGCGGTCTGGATGGGACCGACGTCGACCCTGCATTGTTGGAAAGCAATGCCCGTGAATTCGTAAACCGCGTAGAGCGCGCCCTCGGTCTGGCCGGACTGCGACTCATTCGTTTCAATTCCGATGCTTCGTACGCGGACGGCACGGGTGTCATGGGGATGTGGTCGGTTTACGGCGATCGTCTGATCCGGATCAGCAGAGATGGCGAGGTATCCCAGGCCGCCTATCTTGTCAGTGGTTCCAGCCTGACTTTCCTTTTCACCAGGGACCGGATCCTCAAGGCGCTGAAGGCGGCATCGGAAACCTGGACGTATGAAGACCAGGAATTGTTTGACGCGGCCTTCGATCAAATGGATGGATGGCGTATGTCGTTGATCAGGGACGATTAACCCCCACACGAAGTTATATCCTGGTCCTGAATTCAGGAACATTTGACGATATTGTCCGGTAAAGGAACAAGCCATGCTGACCCATGAACAGGTAGCCGATTTTCACCGTAACGGATTCCTCAACGGAGGACGCGTCCTGGACGACGCGGAGGTTCAGGAACTGAGGGACGAGCTTCTACGCGTCCTCGATACCGGGCCGGAGGGTTTCCCCGAGGGAGGACCGAGGCCTGTACTGTTTCACAACATGGTCCGCGAACGCGAACCGGAGCGATGTGTCTGGCAGATCGTGAATATCTGGGAAGTGTCGGACGCGTACCACCGCCTTATCCACCATCCGGCCATCGTCGAGACCATCAGCCGTCTCACGGAAGCCGATGAACTGATGGTCTGGCACGACCAGATCCAGTACAAGCCACCGGGATACGGCGGCGTCACCAGCTGGCACCAGGATGCGCCCCTGTGGCCGATCATCCGTCCCATGACCCCGGTATCCGCCTGGGTCGCCCTCGACGACGCGACCGTGGACAACGGATGCATGTGGATGACGCCCGGAAGCCACCGGTGGGGCAACCATATCGAATTCCTGCGTACGCAGGCCCATCTGAAGCAGACCGAGGACTTTGGACAGATCGAGGGCTTCACACCGCCCGAAGATGCGGAGATTGCGGTCGTGGAACCCCGTCCGTGGCCGGTGAAGGCCGGGGAGGTGTCGTTCCACCACTCGCTGACCTGGCACGGTTCGCCCTTCAACCGGTCTCAACTGCCGAGGCGCGCCATCGCCATGCACTACATGACCGGCGAGTCCCGCTTCGTCGCCTCGGGACAACACGTTATGAAGGCCTTTGTCGACTTGCCGGACGGAGCGCCCATGAACCAGGCGGGCGAGCATTTCCCCTTCGTGATGAGAAACGGAAAGATGGCCGCCCTCGCCGGGTAAGCAATACCCCCGGCGGGCCGGTGGCGCTGGAAGGAGTGATCTATGGACGTCGTTCGCATCGGTATCATCGGTGTCGGGAACATGGGTAACCACCACATCGATTACCTGGCCGGAAACGAAATACCGGGTGCGGTGCTGAAGGCCGTCTGCGATGTCAATCCGGACCAACTGCACCGCGCGAAGGCGCGGACCGGTGAAGGCGTCGAGGCATTCGCAGACGCCGACGAACTGTTGCGGTCGAAGGGAATCGACGCCGTAATCATCGCAACGCCCCACTACGATCACCCGCCGCTGGCGATCGAGGCCTTTGCCCGGGGACTCCATGTCCTCTGTGAAAAACCGGCCGGCGTGTATACCAGGCAGGTGCGGGAAATGAACGCTGCGGCCGAAGAAAGCGGCCTCGTCTTCGGCCTTATGTTCAACCAGCGGACCCTCGGAGAACACCGGAAACTCAAGGAACTCGTGGATTCCGGCGAGCTGGGGCAACTGCGACGAACAAACTACATCATCACCACCTGGTTCCGGGCGCAGAGCTACTACGACTCCGGCGGCTGGCGCGCCACGTGGTCCGGCGAGGGCGGCGGCGTACTCGCCAACCAGTGCCCCCACAACCTCGATCTATGGCAGTGGATCTGCGGCATGCCGGTGCGCATACGGGCGTTCTGCGGCTTCGGAAAGTACCACGACATCGAGGTGGAAGACGACGTGACGGCCTACGCCGAATACGAGAACGGAGCCACGGGCGTGTTCATTACGACCACGGGCGAATCTCCCGGCACAAACCGCATGGAAATCACCGGGGACAACGGCAAGGTGGTCATGGAAGAAGGCAGGATCACCTTCTGGCGTAATCGAACGCCGGCTCACATCTTCAATAAAGAGTGGAAAGGTGGATTCGGGAGCCCGGAGACCTGGAAGTGCGAGATCCCGTTCCAGAGCGGGGGCGAGGAACACCGCGGAATCACCAGGGACTGGGTAGATGCGATCCTGAACGGAACGCCCCTGATCGCTCCGGGCGTTGAAGGCATCCGGGGCGTCGAACTGGCGAACGCCATGCTGCTGTCCGCCTGGCAGGATGACTGGGTCGACATACCGGTGGACGAGGCGCTGTACTACGAAAAACTTCAGGAGCGGATCCGATCGTCCACGGTCCGCAAAGAGGATTCCGGCGGCGCGACGTTCAGCGTGAAAGGCACGTTTTAGGAAGGATTGTCCACGCCTACGACATCGGAAATCCGATTGTAGCCATCCCTGGTCATGAGGCGCAAAAGGCCCTGGTTGATGCGCTTCACCAGTCCCGGTCCATGATAAATGAGGGCCGTGTACAGTTGGACCAGGGTAGCGCCCAGTCGGATCTTCTCATAGGCATCTTCTGGAGTGAAGATGCCCCCGGTGCCCACGATCACGTGACGGCTGGGATCCATTCGGGGATACCACGCCCCGATGGACGCGTTGATCATGTCGCGGGTGGGCCTTCCGCAAAGGGTTCCGGGCATCCCGTCGAGGACCTGCGCCGGGGTTTTAAGGTTGCCATAGGGCTTTCCGGTCGGCAGGCCGAAAACAACGCCTTTTACAAAGGGGAAAGGATCCATGGCCGCGAGGGTCCCGTCTATAGTACCGGGATCGGTTGTGGGTACTACCTTGAGAAACGTGGGCGGCATAGCCTCGTATTGTGCGTAACCGTCGAGCAATGACCGCAAGGTGTCCGGGTCGTCGAAGGGACTTCGTCCCGACGTGGTATTCGGGCAGTTCAGATTGAGCGTTACGTAGTCGGCAATGCCGATAAAGGGACGCATGGCCGCGATCAGTTCTCCCACCACCTCGTCCGCGTCCACCGGACTACCGGTGTTCGTTTCGACCAGGTTGATCCCAAGGGGGACGGGCAGCCTGGTGGTTGCGAAGCGCCGCGCCACCGCTTCCGCACCGTCGTTGGGCACCCCGTAATAGACCACGATCGCTTCATCCTCAGGCACGCGGAACAGCCTGGGGCGATCGGGATTACCAGATGACGGGAACGCCGATACCGAGCCAACCTCCACGAATCCGAAACCGGCCGCCGCGAGTCCTTCCATGGCGACGCCGTTCTTGTCGAACCCGGCGGCCAGACCGACTGGATTGGGAAAGGCAAGTCCACCGGCTTCCACCCTGAGCCGCGGATCCTCCACGGTGAGCAGGCTTCGGAGCAGGCCTCGCACGGGCGGAATGCGTCCCGCCGCGCCGACCGCGGACAGCGTGACGCGATGAATCCACTCGGGGTCCAGGTTGAATAGAACGGGGCGTAGAGAGCGGTAGAGGGACATGAGACCGTGCGAGTTCAGGAAAGTGGTGGTCCGGAAGGTGCGCCGGCTACGCTTGATCACCCAGAGGATACCCTGCATATAACCAAACGATTACACCCGCCCGGATCGAGGCGCAAGCACAAAAAAACCGGACGCCTCGCACTAAACAAGGCGCCCGGCTTACATCTGGAGGCATGCCAACTGATCAGATCAGTCGACACACCTCCGTGGTATGGATATCATAAATCCTCCTTTCGTTTTTTGCGCCACTGTGCTGCAGGTACAGGACGCGGTCCTTGCCGATGCATCAACAAGCCGGATGTGATCCGGCGTCAAATCCCCGAAATCCGGGGATTTAATCCAATAAGTCGCTTCTTTTCAACGATATAGATTCCGATATGTCCCTATATTGTACCTCGGCGGCGGATGCACTTCCTAGGCATACTCCGGTTTCAGTGTAACACCGAATCCCGGCCGGTCCGACAGCGCGATCTCGCCGCCGGTTGCCACCGGTTCGTCAAGCCAGACCAGGCTTTCTGGATCGCTCCACCGGTCTGGGTGGGTCTCCGCAAGATCCATGCAGTCCGTGGCGGCGACCAAGTGCAGCCCCCATATCTCGCCGCCTCGATGGGGACATACGGGAACGCTGTGGGACCTGGCCAGGTCCAGGATGCGCAGCCCCGCGGTAATGCCGCCGCACCAGGTGATATCGGGTTGCCATAGATCCAGGGCGCCAGCGCTGCCGATGGCGGCAAAAGCATGGTGGGAGAAGTCATGCTCGCCGCCGGCCAGGAGTACGGGCGCCAGCCGGGGCCGAAGATCGGCCAACTCGTCCAGATGGTCGGGCGTGATGAGATCCTCGAACCAGTAAGGCTCATAGCCGCCAAGAAGTTCGCGCATCCGTAGCGCGACCTCGGCGTCCCAGGACATGTAGCAGTCAAACATGAGCAGCGCGTCCCGGCCGAACATCTCCCGGCACCGGACCGCCTGGGCCTCGGCCGTGTCGTAGTCGGCGTCGGTTCGCCACTGGTGTGAGCGCTTTATTGCGGTGTAACCCTGGTCGCGGACCCGGGCCGGATCGCCTCCCGTCGCGTAGGCGCGTACCTTCTCTTTCTTCAATCCCCCGATCAGTTCGTAAACGGGCTTGCCTTCGGCCTTTCCAAGCAGGTCCCACAGGGCCAGGTCGATACCGCTCAGGGCCATGATCACGATTCCGTTGCGGCCGTATGGCAAGGATTTGAAGTAAAGATGGTCCCAGGTATCGCGGATATCGTCCACACTGCCGATCGTCCTGCCGATCAGCGTGTTGCGCAGGTGGCCGTTGACGATCATTTTGCCCGGTTCCCCGCCCCCTCCGTAACCGAATCCAGCCACCCCGGTGTCCGTCTCGACACAGACCACGATCTGCCAGTAGTATTCCTGCCATGCCCCCGTCCCTTTGTTTTTCCATGCCGGGTAGACGGCCTTGATATCCGTGATTTTCATGGATGACCGGGAATCGTACGTGTTTGGGTATGGGATTACCGAAAGGCTGGGCTGTACCCGCGGAGGGCTGTGCGTTCGGTAATGATGTTTGAATGGGCGCTAGTGGGATCGAACCACTGACCTCCACGATGTCAACGTGGCACTCTAACCATCTGAGCTAAGCGCCCTGCAAATACCAGCATTTCTCAACGTGTTCATGACCCCGAATGCCGAGGGCCGGACTCGAACCGGCACGGACTATTGAGGTCCGGGAGATTTTAAGTCTCCTGTGTCTACCAATTCCACCACCCCGGCATACCCGTCCCGATATCTCCCAACACGACTGAAATATGGTACGGCGAGAGGCCCTTTGAGTCAAGGGAAAAGAACGAAACCACTGTAGCGGTAAAGTGTTGTAAACAATCAGATATCGACGGTAACCCATCACTGTCCCGAGCCTCTTTTGCGGGCTTCTCCCAGCGCCCCGGACCAGCAGGCAAAGGGCCTGCCCTTTCGTTCGTCCTCCTTGAAGAATGCCAGGTAGGTCATGACGTCGTAGGCTACGAACGCCCGGCCCGACCGGGACGCCCGGGCAAGCCGATGCACCCGGCGCCAGGTACCCGCGTTGAAGTAGACCTGTTCGAAGCGCCGGCCGTGCCGTGTCAAGGCGTCGAGCGGGACGATTTCGTGGTGGTGGGTATGGCCGTATACGACGTAACGGGCCTCCAGGTCCTCGACGGCTGTCTCCCGGGCTGCATGGGCATGGTAGGATTCGCCGGTGCTGTTCGCGCGATCGTTCCACCACGCACCCAGAGCGCTGGCCGCTCCCAGGGGGATATCTCTCGTGAACCTGAGTGCTGATTCCAGCATGTCCACGCTGTCGAAGGGGTTGATGAACGAATCCCTTTCCCGGATGAATTCCAAATTGAGGAAGTCGTCCACCAGGTCGTTCCACGTACCCTTTACCCTTTCTGCCTGCATTCCGGACACGCTGTTTTCCCGCAACAGGGCGTCGATCCATACGGGAACGGCGGCCAGGGGGCGGACATTGTCCAATTCGCGCAATCCGTCGATGAAGGGCCGGGGCAGTCGCGATTCGAGGCGGTCGCGGACTTCGAGGTGGAAGCGGTTCAACAATTCGACCACGACGCCGTCTCCGAGCGATGACTCGTCCCGTGTTACGGAGAAATTGAAGGGGTCGAAGATATCGCCATGGCGCGCCAGGACCCCGTGCGTGCGCAGTATCCCGGCTAGTTTGGCCGAGTCCTGGGGCCCGTGTGGGAAACCCTTCCTGGAATCGTTTTCGAGCCCAAGGGCCTGTACAACGTTGCTCCGCAAGGAATGATAGGCCGCATAGGGAAGATGGTAGAACCAGTCGTGGTTGCCGACCATGTAGTGGATACCGACCTCAACCTGCAGGCCGGGCTCGTTAAGCTGGGGTTCTCCCTTCCGACCTCCCGGCGGAGGCAGTTCGAAGCCGCCGGGGCGGGTGAGGTTGCTGAGATGCGCCAGCGACGATTCGTTATGATGCAGGATGGCGTAGCTTATGGCTTCCACTTTCCCGACGAAAGCCGCGTCCGTGGGGTTGCTCCAGGGACGCGCGCCATCTTCGCCCTCCAGCCACGCAGTGGACCGGATGACGTCTAAGATATCTCCGAGCAGGAGGATATCGACGCGTTCAACCGGCCGGTAGCGGCCTCCCTTTCGCCACGAGGCATAGAAGGCCATGTCGCGAACCCGGTCGGCGAATATCCGGAAGGCGTTTTCCTTGATGGTATGACCGGACGTACCGTCCGTCAGGTGCAGGTCGCTGACGATTACCAGCATGGCGGCGTACGATCAACCATCCTGCTGGGCCAGGCTGAAACCGATCATGTAGGCTCCCCTCGTTCCCCGGCCATGGACCGTGAGTCGTGTCGATTCTCCAACGGTAAGTTCCCTCAGGCTGGTGGATCCCCTGAACAGGACCGCGTCCCCACCCGCGATCTTTTTCAATAGAAAGGATTGCAGATCTTCCGCCGCGCCGCCCAGGGATTCCGGAAGATGCAGGGGCAGGTTTTCCGGGATCGCGCCTCTGATTCTGCCGATGACGGCCTCGACGATACCAGCCAGGAAGTCCTTTATCTTGTCCCACGCATCTCTACGGTCCACGTCGAATACCTTGAACTGTATGGAGTGTATGCTTTTCCCGCGCACCAGCAGGATAAGCCTGTCCCACTCGTCAATGGCTTCCATTTCGAACCGGCCGCACCGGCTGGCCGGTCCATCGGCCAGCATGAATTCCTCCTCCCCGGCGCCGCGTACGTAGTTCGGCTTGTTTGTCCTGCCGGTGTCGCATTCCCAGAAGGTGTCGAGGCTGGGCATCACGGCGTGTTCGGTGGCGAACTGGCTCCTGTGGTTGATGAAACGCAGATCGACGACAAAGCGGAAGTTGGCCTTGTTGTTCGGAAGATCCGCGGGAAACAGAAAATCCGTGAGTGTGAATTCATAAAGAGGCAAGGTACTCTCCCGTGATCTTTTAGGAGACGGTATACGTTGCAACTATCGCGACCGTCCCACTTAAGTTAATTGCACACGTGTGCGTAATCAGTCAAATAAAAAACACGATTCACTTATCCCGGTTTTTCAAAACCGGATCGAATATCACCAGCCAATGCTTCGGCAGGACACCGGTCTGCAGTTGGTGTAACGTTCGACAAGGACCAGTCCGGGCGAAATGACCGGACTGGTCCTTGTACCATGCCTTAGCCTATGGCGTCTTTTAAAGCCTTGCCCGCCGTAAACTTGGCCACGTTTCTCGCAGCGATCGAAATAGACTCGCCCGTACCGGGATTACGACCTTGGCGAGCAGCACGTTCCGATACACTGAACGTACCGAAGCCGATCAGCGTGACGGAATCCCCATCACTGAGACTGCTTTTGATGGCATCAAGAGCTGCGGAAACTGCGCTATCTGCTTGTGCTTTGGACAATCCAGTAGTATCAGCAACCTTACCGGCCAATTCTGTGCGATTCATAGATTACCCTCCAGATAAATTATGGGAGTAATGCACCCCGATAGAGTGCGAGAATTCCCGCGACAGACCGTTATAAGGTGCTGTGCTTGCGGGTGACTGACGTGAAATATACGTGCAATATATTTTGAAGGCGATAAGGTATGCAAGTTTTTTTTCGTTTCCAATCGCCGTGGCACTACGATGGGCCGGGTGATTTCATTGATTTCGACCGTTTGAAAATGTAGATTCAGGTCTTACCATGCCAGACGATTTTTCTTCGAACCGACTCTTACTACTGTTACCGACGACGACCTACCGGGCCGATCCTTTTTTGGAAGCAGCCCGTCGTCTGAATCTGGAAGTCGTCGTGGGCTCGGATTTCTGCCACGTCCTGGCGGACGAATGGGGCGTACCGCTTTCGCTGCGATTCAGGCACGTGTCGCAGGCGGTGGAGGATATCGTCGCGTACGCCCGAGTCCATACCCTCGACGCCATCGTACCCGTCGATGACCATACCACCGAGATCGCTGCCCGGGCTTGCGAGGTTCTGGGCCTTCCTCACAACACGACCGAAGCGGCCATTGCCGCGCGCAACAAGTACCGTATGCGTGAAATGCTCTCGGGAGCCGGTGAATGGTGTCCGTATTTCACCCGCTTCGACCTTACGGCGCCGATCGAGGAAATCGCCCTGGAACAGCCCTATCCATGCGTGCTTAAACCGGTCCTGTTGTCGGGTAGCCGGGGCGTGATCCGGGCCGATACGCCCGATGAATTCGTGGAAGCTGTACGCCGAATAGGGCGTATCCTTGACCGGGCTACGGACAGGCCGCCCGGTCTGGACCCCGATTCCCGCCGCATCATGGTGGAGTCCTATATCCCCGGTACCGAGGTGGCCCTGGAGGGACTGTTGACCCGCGGCCGATTGCGTGTGCTCGCGCTATTTGACAAACCCGATCCGCTGGAAGGCCCCTTTTTCGAAGAGACGATTTACGTGACGCCTTCGCGCCTTTCCAATGAAATGCAGCACGTTGTGGTGGAAGCTGTCCGCCGGGCCGCCTCGGCCGTGGGACTGTCGGAGGGACCGGTCCATGCCGAACTACGGGTGCGAGACGGTGAAGCCAGGATGATCGAAATCGCGGGGCGATCGATCGGGGGGTTGTGCTCGCGCGTCCTCGAATTCGGCCTGGGCGTATCCCTGGAAGAACTGATCCTGCGACACGCCCTGGGACAGGACGTCGACGGGATAGAAAGCGATACGAAGGCCGCCGGCGTGATGATGCTGCCTGTGCCCGAAGGAGGACTGTTCCAGGGATGCACCGGCGTGGCCGAGGCAAAGAAGACCCCTGGCGTGGAGGACGTGGTCATCACCGCGAAGAAAGGCGATATCCTGACTCCTCTACCGGAAGGCGCCAGCTACCCGGGTTTCATATTCGCCCGGGGAGACGGACCCGGAAAGGTGGAGCAATCGTTGAGGACGGCCCATAGTCAACTTCGAATGCGCGTCCAGGAGGTACTGCCTTCATAAAAGGAGAGTAACACGCTATGAATGAACCAGTCGTCTATCTCAACGATGGCTTCGTCCCCGCTTCCCGGGCCCATCTCAATATCTACGATCTGGGAATCATACTGGGTGCAACCCTGACCGAAATGACTCGGACGTTCAGGCACGAACCATTCCGGTTGGAAGAACATGCCCGGCGCCTTTTGCGGTCGTGTAAATACGCAGGTATCGAATTGGCCCTGGACCACGAAGGGCTGGTCGAATGCACGCGGTCCTTGATTCAGACGAACAGCAAGCTGATCGGTCCGGAGCAGGATCTGGGGGTCGTCCACTTTGTAACACCAGGGGAAAACCAGATCTACGCCGGCAGCGCCGGGAAACCGGCGCGCCTGACGCCCACGTTGTGCATTCACTCCTTCCCGCTGCCCTTTGCCGTGTGGCGAACCTATTTCGAGCAGGGCGTCCACGTGGTCACTCCCTCCATCCGCCACGTACCGCCCCAGTGCGTAGACCCCAAAACCAAAAACCGCTCTCGTCTGCACTACTGGCTGGCCGATAAGCAGACACAGGCTGTCGATCCCGCGGCCACTTCGCTGCTGCTCGACCTGGACGGCAACCTCACCGAGTGTTCGGGGGCCAACTTCGTCGTGGTGGAAAACGATACGATCTTTACGCCCACCAGCCGCAACATACTGGAAGGGGTGAGTCTGGTGACGCTGCGGGAAATGGCGAACGAGTTGGGGTTGGGCTGGATCGAAAAGGAGTTGCAGCCCTACGATGCGGTCAATGCGGACGAGGCCTGGTTGACAAGCACGCCCTATTGCCTGGCGCCGTGTACGCGCATAAACAATACGTCCATTGGCGATGGAAAGCCCGGTCCGCTGTTCGGGCGAGTGATGGAAGCGTGGAGCCAAAGGGTGGGAATGGACATTCTGAAGCAGCTTGGAAACGCGGACTGAAGCGGCAGTCGCAGTTGTTGGCTTTTAGCAGAGTATGTCGGCAAGATCGAAAGGAGATACACTACGTGGCAAAGCATTACGAAAGGGTGATGGAGATTTACCGGGAGGCGAGCGACCTGTACGGAGCCCTGGCCCTGATGGGGTGGGACCAGGAAACGTACATGCCCCCCAAGGGCGCCGCAAGCCGGGGGCGGCAACTGGCCACCATCTCCGGCCTGGTCCACGAAAGGCTTACTTCTGATGAAATGAGAACGGCGATAGACCATGCGCGATCGGAATCACTGACGCTCGACGAGGATGTCAACATTCGCGAAATCGCCCGGCACAGCGATCGGGCGGTCAAGATTCCCGTCACCCTGGTCAAGGAGTTGGCGGAAACGAGTTCCGCAGCTATCGGCGTCTGGATCAAGGCCCGGAAGGAGAATGATTTCCCGGCCTTTGCTCCGTGGGTCGGCAAGCTGGTTACGCTCCAACGTGAAACTGCCGAGGCGGTTGGATACGAGGACGAACCCTACGACGCGCTGCTCGATGAATACGAACCCGCCGTCACCACGAAAGAAACCGCGGCGGTTTTTGATTCGATTCGCGGTCCCCTCGTGGACCTGGTACAGCGTATCGACCAATCGGGGGTTGCGCCACGTAACGATTTCCTGGCGCGAAACTACCCCGTCGAAGATCAACGGCGCATGGGTATCTTGGCTGCCGAACGCATGGGCTTTGACTTCGAGGCCGGTCGACTGGACGTTTCTCCCCATCCTTTCTGTACGCACATGGGCGTGAACGACGTCCGTATGACTACGCGGTACTCGGAGACCCTCCCGATGCAATCCTTCTACGGCGTCATCCATGAAGCGGGGCACGGTCTCTATGAGCAGGGGCATGACCCGGCTCACGAGGGCACGCCCCGGGGCGCTTCCGTGTCTCTCGGCATCCACGAATCGCAGTCGAGGCTCTGGGAAAACATGGTCGGCCGAAGCCGGGCTTTCTGGCAGTACTTCTTCCCCGAATTTGCCGCCATCTTCCCCGTGAATTCGGCAGATGTGAGCGTAGAAGAAGTCTACGCCGCGGTCAACGAGGTGAAACCCTCGCTCATTCGTGTCGAAGCCGATGAAATCACCTACAATCTCCACATCCTGCTTCGGTTTGAAATAGAGCGCGGCCTGTTCACGGACGAATTCACGGCCAACGATCTGTCCGCCGTATGGAACGAAAAGATGGAGACGTTCCTCGGCATCAAGCCCCCCGACGACCGGGACGGCGTGCTGCAGGACATCCACTGGTCACACGGCAGCTTCGGCTACTTTCCCACCTATACCCTGGGCAACCTCTACGCCGCCCAGTTCTACCATGCCGCCGAGCGGGAACTGCCCGATCTGACCGACCAGATCGCCCGCGGGGAACTGCTGCCGCTGCGGGACTGGCTCAAGCGAAACATCCATCTTCCCGGCATGACTTACCGCGCCGGCGAACTCGTTCAGCAGGTCACCGGCCTGCCACTCACGGCGGACTATTTCCTGGCTTACATCCGCGACAAGTACGGATCCCTGTACAGCCTATGACCGCTTCGGTCGACCCGTCCAGTCCAAGCGCAGCGACCCCCCGGGCCATCCTCATCGGCCTCACGCTGGCCGTCGCGGTCAACATCCTGTCGGTTTCGAGCAGTTATCTCGTTGGGTTTACCCATCTCACCTTCGCCCATATCGACCTCGGCCTGCTGATCCCTTTCTTCCTGGGCGTCCTGGGCCCCAATATCCTGGTCAAAGCGATCCACCCGGCATGGGGACTGCGGAACAAGGAACTCCTGTTCGTCTTCGCCCTGGGCTGGATCGGTTTCATGGTGCCCACCTACGGCATGTCGAACTACCTGGTCGGCATGATGGCTACGGCGGAATACTACGCCACGCCCGAGAACCAGTGGCGTGAACTGATTTTCCCCTTTCTCCCGGACTGGGTTATCATCACAAATGAACAGAACGCGAACCGGGACTATTACTGGGGACTTCCCGCGAGCGCGCCGATTCCCTGGGCCGCGTGGATCATCCCCGTGTTCTGGTGGTTCTCCTTTTTTGCAGGGCTCCTGGCGGTCGGTTTGTGCTACGTCGTACTGATGCGCAGGCAGTGGGTCGAACACGAGCGCCTTTCCTATCCCCTCGCGCAGACGGCGGTCGTCATGACGGATATGGACGACGAAACTGAATCCGCCCTGCCGTCAATCATGCGCAACCGGCTGTTTATAACCGGCGCCACGGTCACATTCGCCCTCATGCTTTGGAACACGGTGTCATACTGGACGCAATGGACGTCTTTTCCCATCGATACGAAGTTTCTGATCAATATCGAGTTCGGCCGCGCCTTCCCGGTTCAAATCATTCGCATGAATGTCCTTACCTTCGCCTTCTCTTACTTCATCAACGTGGACATCCTGTTCAGTGTCTGGCTCTTCCAGATCATCAACACGCTGGAGCAAGGCGTCCTGGCCCGGATCGGCGTCATCGCAGATTCCGGAACCGCCGTGCCTGGAGGGCTGGTCACGGTCCAGTTCATCGGCGGGATGATCGCCTTCGCGCTCTGGGGTTTCTGGATCGCGCGGCGGCACTTGGCGACGGTGTGGCGACATGCGCTGGGAGGCGCCACGAACCTCCGCGACGAGGACGAGTTCTTTTCCTACCGGACCGCCGTGATTACCGGGGCGTGCGGTATGGCCTACATCGTATGGTGGTTGCACGCCGTGGGCATGTC
Organism: bacterium; assembly: GCA_965262815.1. Taxonomy (GTDB): domain Bacteria; phylum JAAXHH01; class JAAXHH01; order JAAXHH01; family JAAXHH01; genus JAAXHH01. The sequence goes on from OZ253560.1 coordinate 3,725,884, forward strand.
CTTTCCGGTGATCGCCGTGTTTCTGACGGTGCTGTTCCTCTTCTACTTCGCCTTCTGTCGCGTAATGGCGGAATCCGGGCTGGTCTTCCTGGACCTTCCCGTTAACGCTCACCAGTTTACCGTCGCCATGCTGGGCTCCGCTTCGCTTTCGCCCCAGAACCTGACGGCGCTTGGCCTGGGTAGCGCTTTCGCGCGCAATTGGAAGACCTTTCCCATGATCATACCGTCCCACGTCGCCCGGTTGAGATCGGTGCTTGGCGTCGAGGGTCGCACGCTGTTCTTCTGGAGCGCCGTCGCCTTCTCCCTCAGCGCGATTTCCGCCATCGGTTTCACGGCCTATTCCGGTTACCGGCTCGGCGGCGCGTCGAACTTCTACGCCGATATCGCCGGTCACCCCGGATTTTACGACCTGATCATCAGCTGGATGAAGAACAGTACGACGATTTCCGGTTCCGAGGTGTTTTTTCTGATCGCGGGCATGGCCATGGTCCTGGGCATGACCGTCGCCCGGTACTTCTTCAGCTGGTGGCCCATATCACCCATCGGCTTCGTGGTGGCTGCGGGCGGCCCGCCCCGTAACGCCTTCTTCCCCGTCCTTCTCGCCTGGCTGTTGAAAACCATCCTGATCAGGGCAGGCGGCGTGCGGCTATACCATGCCGTTCAGCCGTTGATGATCGGAATTATCGTGGGGTACGTTCTCGGAGCGTCCATTGCGATTCTGGCGAATGTGTTGTATTTTCCAGGGGCGATTAATAAAATCCATCTCTTCTAAAGCATGTTCCGAGACGGAACGATTCCCGTCCCATGACCTTGACAAGTACGGATCCCTGTACAGCCTATGAAAACCGTGGGCGCTTCCTCCACCCCAAGAGTAGCAACGCCACGGGCCGTGTTGATCGGCCTGGCGCTTGCCGTCGTCGTAAACCTCTTCTCGCTGTGGAGCAACTACCTTCTCGGCTATGTCCACATTACCTTCGCCCACATCGATCTTGGCCTGCTGATTCCCTTCTTCCTGGGCGTCCTGGGCCCCAATATCCTGATCAAGGCGGTCCGCCCGTCGTGGGGATTGCAGAACAAGGAACTCCTGTTCGTCTTTGTCCTCGGCTGGGTCGGCTTCATGGTGCCGGCGTGGGGCATGTCCAATTACGTAGTCAACGTGATGGCCACGGCGGAATACTACGCCTCGCCCGAGAACCAGTGGCGCGAACTGGTCTTTCCCTTTCTGCCGGACTGGCTCATCGTTACGAACGAACAGAACGCGAACCGGGACTATTACTGGGGACTTCCCGCCAGTGCGCCGATTCCATGGTCGGCGTGGATCATCCCCTCGTTCTGGTGGATGTCCTTCTTCGCCGGACTCCTGGCGGTCGGCATCTGCTTCGTCATCCTGATGCGCAGGCAGTGGGCCGAGCACGAACGGCTTTCCTACCCTCTCGCGCAGACGCCGGTTGTCATGACGGAAACGACCGGTGAAACGGATGAGGTCCTGCCGTCGATCATGCGAAACCGCATGTTCATTGCCGGCGCCGTGGTCACCTTCTCCATCATGCTCTGGAACACCGCGTCCTACTGGACGCAGTGGACGTCGTTTCCCGTCGATGCGAACACCGTGATCAGCCTCGAGTTGGGACGCTCCTTCCCCGCGCACCCCATCCGTATGAATGTCCTCACGTTCGCCTTCTCCTACTTCATCAACGTGGACATTCTATTCAGCGTCTGGGTCTTCCAGATCATCAACACGCTGGAACAGGGCGTCCTGGCCCGTATCGGCATCGCCGCCGACTCGGGAACGGCCGTTCCGGGTGGACTGGTCGCAGTTCAGTTCATTGGCGGGATGATCGCCTTCGCACTGTGGGGTTTCTGGATCGCCCGGCGTCACCTGAAAACGGTGTGGCGCCACGTCCTGGGTCATGACACGAATCTACGCGACGAGGACGAGCTGATTTCCTATCGGGCCGCCCTGGCAATCGGGGTCTTCGGGTTGGCGTACGTCGTCTGGTGGCTGAACGCGGCAGGCATGTCCTTCCCGGTGATCGCCGTCTTCCTCACGTTGTTGTTCCTCTTCTACTTCGCGCTGTGCCGCGTGCTGGCGGAATCGGGCCTGGTGTTCCTGGATCTGCCCATCAACGCCCACCAGTTCACGGTGGGCATGTTGGGTTCCGCCTCCCTGTCACCGCAAAACCTGACCGTTCTGGGTCTTGGAAGCGCATTCGCACGGAACTGGAAGACCTTTACGATGATCATTCCTTCCCACGTCGCCCGCCTGCAGTCGGTATTGGGAGTTTCGGGCCGCGTGCTGTTCTTCTGGTGTGTCGTCACCTTCGCCCTGAGCGCGATCACCGCCATCGGTTTCTCGGCCTATTCCGGTTACCGTCTTGGCGGCGCGGCGAATTATTACAGCAATATCGCCGGCGACCCCGGCTTCTACAACCTGATCATCACCTGGATCAATAACAGTACCACCATATCGGGCACGGAAGTGTTCTTTCTGATCGCCGGCATGTTGATGGTCACGGGCATGACGGCCGCACGTTCCTTCTTCAGCTGGTGGCCCATATCCCCCATCGGTTTCGTGGTGGCAGCCGGCGGTCCGGCCCGCAACGCCTTCTTTCCCGTCTTCCTCACCTGGCTGTTGAAAACCATTCTGATCCGGGTAGGCGGCGTAAGACTTTACCAGGAAGTGCAACCGCTGATGATCGGTATCATGGTCGGCTACGTCCTGGGCGCTGCCGTTGCGATCCTGGCGGATGTACTTTATTTTCCCGGTTCCATACACGAACTGCAGGTTTTCTAACCGCATACCGCGGGTGGCAGTTCGCGGTTTCTCAACCCTTGAGCATGAAATGAGCGACCCTATCACCAAGAAAATCAACGGCTGGGTCGACAGCGGCCTCCTGTCGGGACCGGCGGGCGACGCGCTCGTTCAATGGCTGTCCGGTGCGGATTTCGCTGCGTTCAGAGCGGGGATCCGGGCCCTGGTCGACGCCGGGGACACCGACGAACTGGAAGACGCTTTCGGTTCCGATATCGCCTTCGGAACAGGCGGTATCCGTGGGAGGATGGGCCCGGGACCGAACCGGTTCAACACCCGTACCGTAGGCGTCGCCGCCCAGGGACTGGCACAGTATATCGCCAGGGCGGTGAGGACCGGCGGCACGTCGTCCAGGGACGACAGCGCGCCAACCGGAAACGGTAACGGCGATCGTGCCGTGGTCGTGGCGTGGGATACCCGGCACAACTCCGAATCGTTCGCGAAAGAGACAGCCCAGGTGCTCGCCGCGAACGGCATACCTGTGAAGATCTTCGACGGGTGCCGATCCACGCCTGCCCTCTCCTTTGCGGTACGCGACCTTCGGGCTGCGGCCGGCGTGATGATCAGCGCCAGCCACAATCCGCCGGTCTACAATGGGTTCAAGGCATACGGTTCCGACGGCGGCCAGGTCGTGGCGCCCCGGGACGAAGACATCACCCGGGAAATGCGAAACGTCACCGATATCAGGCGGGTCGAATACGAGGACGCCGCAAGGCGCGGCCTGATCCGGACCATCGGCAAGGACCTCGACGACCGGTACATCGGCGTCCTATCGGATATGACGCTGGCCGACGCGCGGGATGTCCGGGTAGTCTATACCCCGCTGCACGGCGTTGGCATGGCCTCGGTGGCCGCGGCGCTGGAGAGACTGGGATACAGAGACGTTCGCTACGTGGATGAGCAGGTCAGGGCCGACGGCGCGTTCCCCACGCTGGACCAGGGTATCGCCAACCCGGAAAAACCAGCGGCTTTCCGGCTCGGTATTCGAAAGGCGGCGAAAACCGGCGCCGACCTCGTACTGGCCAGCGACCCCGATGCCGATCGTATCGGTTGCGCTCTTCCGTTACCGGACCGGGGCTGGACGGCCCCGCCTGAAGACCTGGTGCTCAACGGACACCAGATAGGCGCTCTCCTGTGCCACTACCTGCTCAGTCGGAAGCGGTCGGCGGGGACGCTGCCCGCCAGGGGGCTGTTCTGCAAAACCCTGGTCACCTCGGACCTGGCCGCGATCATCGCCCGGTCCTACGGCCTGGAAGTCAAAGACGACCTGCCCGTCGGTTTCAAGCACGTCGGCGCGGCAATAGAATCCATGTCCCCCGACATGACCTTCGTTTTCGGCACCGAAGAGAGCCACGGCTACCTGGCGGACGCGCGGATCCGGGACAAGGAGGCCGCCACCGGGATCCTGCTTGCCGAGTATGCTGCCCTGGTGAAGATGGACAACCGGACCTTGCGCGACGAACTGGACGACATCTACCGCATGTATGGGTATTTCAGGGAGGTTCAGCAGTCGGTCGCCCTGCCTGGCACGGAGGGCGCCCGTACTATCGCCGACATCATGGCCTTCCTGCGCGCCACGCCTCCGAAGCGGATAGGCGGATACGACGTATGCCGCATGATAGACCGGCAGAACGGACAGGCGCTGGATCTGCTTGCAGGTACAACTACGCGGGTTGGCGGCGACCGTGTGAACATCCTGGTTTTCACCTTTTCGGATTCCGGCAACACACGGGTCATCGTACGTCCGTCGGGCACCGAGCCCACGATCAAGTACTACGTTTCCGCCTCGACACGGGACCTGCACGGCCGCGCGTCAGACGTAGTGGAGCGTGACCGGCCAGCGGTCGACCGCATGGCCGAAGGCATCCTCGACGCCATGATCGATTTGTGCGGGAAGATGTAACCTAAGAAACTGTTTTGCGGTTTGATCGATGAAATACGGTCAGACCTGCAGGAAACCAACCATCCAGGAAAAGGAAACGTACCATGCGTATCATCGATTCCGGCGTCCTGAGCCGCAGTGTACCCGGCACCGACCGCGCCAACCTCACCTTTCCCGCCGTCCTGTGCTTGTCCGACGGAACGCTGATCGCCACCTGGCACAGCGGTTCGACGAAAGACTGTTTGGACGAAGTGGTGGAAGTCAGCCGTTCAACGGACCTGGGTAGGACCTGGAGCACACCCGAACGACCCTTCGAGGTACCGGCCCTCCGTGGCGTACGGGGCACGATCAAGATCGTTTACCTCACGGAACTCGCGCCTGGTCGGCTCATCGCCGCGTCCATGTGGATCGACCGCGAAACCCACCCCGACGCCCCCGGACTCTTCAACCCGGAGACCGAGGGATGCGTGCCCATGTACATTCTCCTCTCGGATTCGGAGGACGGCGGAGAAACCTGGTCGTCCTGGCGCGAAGTACCCATGGCAGAGGTGATCGGACCGGCGAGCCTGACCAATCCCATCATGCAACTGGCAGACGGCACCCTCGTCATGACAATCGAAAGCAACAAGCACTACCTCGACACGTCGAAGTGGTACCAGCGCGTCGTGGCCCTGCACTCCACGGACCATGGGCGCACCTGGGGTGAACCGGTGACCATAGGGTTTGATCCGGCGGGACGCATCTTCAACTGGGACCAACGGGCGGCCGTGGCGCCGGACGATAAAATCGGGGCCTTCGCATGGACATACGACACCGAAGCGGAATCCTACCTGAACATCCACCGCCGCGTCAGTTCCGACGGCGGACACACCTGGTCCGCTCCCGAAGACATCGGCGTCACCGACCAGGCCGCCCATCCCGCGGTGCTCCCGGACGGCCGTACCGTCCTGGCCTGGGTGGACCGCTTCCGGAGCCAGTCCATCAAGGCCCGCGTGGCGCCTTCCATCGACGGCCCATTCGATCCGGAATCCGAGGTGACCCTGTATACCCACCAGGCGCCTGCCGACGATCCAAAGGGCGCCTTGGGATTCTCGGTGTGGACTTTCGGGCTGCCCTACGCGGAAGCCCTGACCGACGGCACCGTCCTGGTCGTCTACTACGCCGGTTCAGAGCCTGCCATGGATATTCACTGGGCCAGGCTGGCGCCGTAACCGAATGCCGATTTGGCTTTCCTGTTCTGCCTTTTCGACCAGATGCCACCACGGCAAATCTATGGACAGGCCAGGGACCCGGTCCGTATTTTGATCCATATCATTCGAGCTTCCCTGGTTGATTTCCACACCGCGAGGGATGGCGAATCATGCTCGGACACTATCTCCTTACCGCCTGGCGGAACATCCTGAAGTCCAGGTCTCATGCCGCGATCAACATCATCGGGTTCGCCATCGGCATGGCCTGCTGCCTGGTCATTCTTCTATACATCCGCGACGAACAGAGCTATGACCGGCAAAACACCCGTGGAGACCGCATCTACAGGGTGGTCACGGACCGGACCGCGCGGACGCCCGGTGCGCTGGGCGGTTTCATAGCAAACCAGTTTCCGGCAGTGGAGGAAGTGCTGCGCCTGCGGGCTACGATTGGTACCTGGCTGTTCACGACCGGGGAAAGTCAGTTCTACGAACAGCGGGTCTACTGGGCCGACGGCAACCTCTTCGACGTATTCGACGTCCCGCTCATCCGGGGCAATCCCGCCACCGCCCTCACGGCGCCGAACTCCATGGTCATCAGTGCTTCCATGGCCCGTAAGTATTTCGGCGAAGACGACCCCGTGGGACGGGTAATCACCGGAGACAACCAGTTCCCGTTCGCCATCACGGCCGTCATGGAGGATCCGCCGCCCTACGCGCACTTCCATCCCGATTTCTACGTGTCCATCGCCACCACGTCGGACCGGGGCGATCCGCACGGGTTGCTGCGCAACTGGTCGGATAGCCAGTACTACACCTACCTGCTGCTGCCAGACGGCGCATCCCCGGTCGAGGTGAACGGATTGCTGCAGAGTCGTCTGGGAGAACACCTTGACGCCCAGACCCTATCGGTCGCGTTCACGAACACCTATACCCTGCAGCCCTTATTCGACATCCATCTTTATTCGCACCTGGAATACGAGATGGAGTCGAACGGGGACGTGTCTTTTATCTGGATGATGGCCGCGATCACGGTCTTCATTCTCCTGATCGCCTGTATGAACTTCACCAACCTCGCCACCGTACGCTCCATGGCCCGGGCCCGGGAAATCGGTATGCGGAAAGTCGCCGGCGCGACACGGGGGCAGATCGTCCGCCAGTTCCTGGGCGAAACCATTCTCTTCAGCTTCGTGGCGTTCCTGGCCGCCCTCGGGATCGTGTCGGTCGTCTATCAGCAACTCGAGTTCATGCGGAACAAGTACCTGGGATTCGAAAAGGAACACGTCGTGATTATGCCTGGTCTACAGGGCATGAACTTCGGTATGATCATGGGTCGATTCCCCGAGCATGCCGGGGTGGTGAGCGTAACCGGGGCGACCTACGTGCCTGGACGTCCCGCAGGACGGGGTAAACTACCGATCTTTCCGGTTCGAAGCGTCGATCAGCCCGATGGACAACCCGTAGCGATGCAGATGCTGCAGACGACGGGTGGATACGTGCGAACGCTTGGCCTGGAAATGCTGGCGGGTCGCGACGTTTCTTTCGAAAGGGACTTTAAAGAGGTTGCGCAACCGGACGGCAGCACGACGTACACGTCGGATAGTTGTCTTCTGAACGAGGAGGGGGTCAGTCGCCTGGGATGGACAACCTCGGAGGAAGCCCTGGACCGGTTCGTCCGAGTTGCCGATCAACAGTTGAGAGTCGTCGGCGTGGTCCGGGATTTTCATCTCAGGACACTGCACGACCAGATAGAGCCGTTGTTTATTACCTTCGGCGGCGCGGGTATTTTCGCCATCCGGTTCGTTCCCGGCGATCCCGTGGAAACCCTGGGGGAACTTGAAGCGATGTGGGAGGAATCAACTCCGGACATCCCCTTCATTTACTCGTTTCTCGATGAAGACGTGGAACGGCTTTACCGTTCGGATCAACTGCTGGGGCGGCTCGTCACCATGTTCGCGGGACTGGCGGTTTTTACGGCCTGCCTGGGGCTGTTCGGGCTGGCGGTCTTCACGGCAAGACAGCGAACCCGGGAGATCGGCGTTCGCAAGGTACTGGGTGCCACGATACGTCAACTCGTCATGCTGCTTTCCAGGGAATATACGATACTGGTCCTGATCGCCAATCTTGCAGCCTGGCCAGTGGCCTACGTCGTCATGGACCGCTGGCTCGAGGGATTCGCCTACCACGCCCAGATCTCGTTGCTGCTGTTCCCTTTAGCCGGGCTGATCGGATTTCTGATCGCCTGGCTATCGGTGAGCAGCCAGACGCTTCAGGCTGCCGCAATGAACCCGGTCAGCGCGCTGCGCCGGGATCAGTAGATCACCGGAAGGGCAGGCCCGCACGTGTAATCGAAACGCCATCAGAAGAGTAGTTTGACGCCCGCCGCGATGTACTCCGGGGTATCGATCGGATGGAATCGGTATCGCAGGCGACCTTCCCGGTCCACCAGGAACAGGGTGGTCGAATGGGCCACCAGGTAGTGACCCGCCTCGTTGGCATCCTGTAACTTGTACAACACGCCATACCTTTCGGCGACCTGGTCGATCTCCTCCCGCGATCCGGTCAGGCCGAGAACGTCCACGGACGAGAAGTAAGCCAGGTACTCCCTGAGCTGCTCAGGCGTATCGCGCGAGGGGTCTACCGTGATATACAGCGTGCGCACGTTCTGACCGGGCTCGAGATCGAGCACGTCGTAGACGGCCGCCAGCCGGGAGAGCGTGAGCGGACAGGCATCGGGACAGTAGGTATAGCCGAAGAAGATCAGGAAGGCATCCCCACGGTGCTGCGACAGGTCGAACCGGCCCTCGTCGTGATCGGTAAGCATGAAATCGCCGCCGAACCGTTCGCCGTAGTCCAGGAGTTCGGGGATATCGATCTGTGGCTGTGGAGGTGGTGGTGTTTCGGTACGGCAGCCGGGGAAGAGCAGCAGTGCCGCGGCAAGCATGGTGATCATGTAAAAGCCGGACCATGGTCGTTTCATCATGAACATGGGTTGTTCAAACAGGAGATGCGCTCTCATATCGCAACCGCCTATGGATTGTCCTTCAATACCTCGGCTGCTACGGTCCGCTTTGCCTGGTCGGCAAAGCGCAGGACCAGGGTAACCGTATCACCTTCCGCCAGCGCTTCCTGCACGCCGAACATCATGATGTGGTTTCCACCCGGCTGCAATGCCGCCTCGCCCCGCGGAGGAATTTCGAGGCGTTCGATCTGTTCCATCTCCATCATATCGTCCACATACCGCATGGTATGCAATTCCGTGTACTCCGCGGCGGGTGTTTCGACAGACAGCAACTCATGGACCCGGTCCGACCGGTTTTCGATGACCAGGTAGGCCGCGGTAACGTCGCGGGACGGCGGCGTGGCCCTGACCCAGGCGCCCGTGATCTCCAGGTCGTCCACCGGTTGGCAACCGGCCGAGGCGATCAACAGGAGTATCCAGATCAGTCGGACATGCATACGGGTGGTCGAAAGGGGCATCCCACTTCCTAGGGTTCGATAATCGGCTTGTCGGATGACGGCTGAAGCGAAGCAACGTACATGGCGATCTTGAATCGTTCCTCGTCTTTCATGTGGGTGAAGGGCAGCATGGACCGGTTGTCGGGAATGCCGTCTTTCAGCGTACCGGCGATGGTGACCACGTCACGGCCGATGCGATAGGCTCCGAGTTCCCTGAAATCGCGCGGCGGGGGTTTCAGCGTATAGGCGATCGGTCCGTCGCCACGTCCTTCCATGCCATGACACACTGTGCAACCGTATCGGGTGTACAACGCATTCCCTTCCCGCACGAACGTATCCGGAATCTCGTGGAAACCGATCGTCCCCGGCGTGATCGTACCCTTGATCAACTGGGCCATGAACACCCGGGCCACGGCCTCCTTGTCATTCGGATCCACGTCGGAATCGGTACCGCCGCAACCTGCCACCGCGATCGCAAGAACGCCTGAGACGAACACTCCCAGGCCCAGCCAGCCAATCTGAGCGAGTACCGCTTTCGGCGCTCCGATTATATCTGCGACGTGCACTGCGAAACCCTCCAGGTGCCCAAGGTGCAAATCCTGAAATTACGGATTTTCGCTCCTGAAGGCGAGGTTTTTCTCCTCCGGCAAAAACCCTGTTGAGCAGAAAGAGGTTTGGTGTTACCTTGACGGATCAATCAAAAAATCGAAGTCAGTTTCCAGGCGTATATCTACCCCGAGCAACCCACGGAGGCAATTCATGTACATCGGAACGCAGACCCGGTGCCGGAACGACACGGATATCGAGGTACTGGCCCAGCTTGGCGTATTCAACGTGGACCAGACGCCGGCCGAACCATGGGCCGAGTGGACGGTCGATCTGCTGAAGGCTCAGCGCGAGCGGTTCGATCGCTACGGCATCAAACTCGAAATGATCCACATTCCCCTCGGTTCCGCCAGCGCCTTCGATAACGAGGCCGGCGCCATATTCCTGGGACCGAGCGACACGCGGGACCGCGCGCTGGAACGCATGTGCGAGACGGTTCGCATGGCCGCCGAGGCCGGGCTGCGGGGACTGAACTACAACATCACGCTGCTGGGGCACCTGCGGACCGGAGCCCGTTTCGGTCGGGGCGGAGCCCGTCTCTCTTCTTTCGAATACGACAAGCTCGATCAGTCGCGCCCCGAATTCGAAGGGGGTCCGGCCGATGAAGACGAGATGTGGGAGCGCATCGATCACTGGCTCAAGACGATCATTCCCGTGGCCGAGGAATACAAGATCCAGATGGCCTGTCACCCGTCCGACCCCGGCATCGGGTTCGGCAGGACGTACCGCGGCGTGGCCCGTCCCCTGGGCATGGCGGAGGGATTCAAGAAGTTCATCGACCTGTACGACAGTCCCTACAACGGACTGAATTTCTGCCAGGGATGCATGTCGGAGAGCCTGGAAAACCCGTCGACGGAGATACACGACGTGATCCGCTACTTCGGCAGCCGCAAGAAGATCTTCAACGTCCACTTCAGGAATATCAAGGGCCGGCTGAACAATTTCGTGGAAGTCTTCCCGGACGAGGGCGATATCGACATGCTGAAGGCGATGCGCACCTACAAAGAGGTGGGATACGAGTACATGATCATGCCCGATCACGTACCCGGTATTTCTGGGCAAGAGGCTGGCCAGGTGGGATTCGCCTACGCCTACGGGTACATCCACGCGGCGATCCAGGCGGCCAACGCGGCGGACTGATCGTCGGCGCCTTGAACTGACCGCTGCGGATCAGGCTGTGGAGAAAGCTCTAAGCCCATCGTCTTCGATCGGTTCCAGGGGCGTGAAGTCCCGGTTGTTCTGGTACCAGGGCCTTACCTCGCGCGTGCAGGCGTTGCCCACGGCGTTGTAGATGAGGTAGAATATAGCACGGCGCCAGGGCGAGACGTTGTCGGCAGACCCGTGGACGATATTGCTGTGGATCAGGGCGACCGAGCCCGCCGGACCGATGAGCGGTTCTATGCCGTTCTCGTCGGCCAGTTGCTGCAGTGTCGGACGGTCGATGTGGAACAGGTCGTAGCCGCGCCCCCGGGCATCGGGATGCAGTTCCGATTCCAGCAGGCCCCACCGGTGGGACCCCGGTATGATCATAAGCGGCGAGGTGACCGGCGTGCAGTCGTCGATGAACACCGACGCCATGATACAGTTCGGCGCGGGCATGCCGTCGACCTTGTACCACGACGGATAATCCTGGTGCCAGGTCCACGACGCCCCGCTACCAAAGCCCTGCTTGGGATTCATGCGGGTCTGGTGAAGATAGACCTCGTCACCCAGCAATTGGCGGACCGGGTCCATCAGGCGGGGAAGCAAGGCGAGTCGACGGAAAGGCTCGGAGTACGTATGGGCTCCGAAGGCCAGACGGGCGGCCGTGGGGTCGTCCTTCTCCCGCACCACCTCGGGCCCGTGGCGGTCCAACACCTCCGGCACCGCTTCCTTGAGCGTTTTCACTTCCATTTCATCGAGAAGACCTGGAAAAAACAGGTAACCCGATTCATGGAACGCGGCGATCTGTTCGTCGTTGAGTGTCATATCGTTCCTCGGTGTATCCTACCGTGACCGCTCTTGCTTGATCCGCTCAATACGCTCCATCATCCGGTCCTTTAATGAAGCGGGAAGCTGCGAATTGTCATATACATACGACAGAGGCTCATGGCGCGCACCGTCCGCATTGGCCACGGCGTAACTTCCCCTCCCCGGGAGCACTTCAAGGTACTCGTCAGGGTACTGGTACATGGTCGCTCCGCCGAATCGGCCGTCCTTGGCCACGGCATAGAAATTCAGGCTGAACAGGGGGCGTCCCTTGTCGTCCAGGAGCCGGCCCTCTGTCATAGCCACGGCACGCTCGAGCGTGGCGAGACAGGCTTCCTGGGGAGACTTGCCCTGACGCATGAACTCCACGGTCAGGAAGGCTCCGCATACCTTGATGTTCGCTTCGCCACGGCCCGTGGATCCGGCGGCGCCTACTTCGTTGTCGCAGTACTGCCCCGTACCGATGATGGGACTGTCGCCCACGCGGCCCGGGATCTTCCAGGACAGTCCGCTCGTGGTCGTAACGCTGCCGATATCGCCGTTGGCGTCCACGCCGCACATGTTGATCGTACCGCCCGGCCGTTCGATCACGATGTCGTCCTCGTGGTCGAGCCAGTCGTCGTCCGGACTAAGTTGGGACCTCCAGCGCAGCCAGTCCTGTCGGCTTTCCTCGGACAGCAGGTCCTGTTCCTTGAAACCCAGGTCGAGGGCAAAGCGTTTCGCGCCTGCACCCACCAGCATGATGTGATCGGTATAGTCCATGATCGCCTTGGCCACCAGCGACGCCGAGGCGATGTCCTCCAGCGCGGCGACCGAACCGGCGCGCCTCGTGGGTCCGTGCATAACAGAGGCGTCCAGCGTTACTACGCCGTCTGCGTTGGGCCGGCCTCCGTACCCCACGGACTGGTCATTGGGATCCAGTTCCTGTATGTTCACCCCGGCGATAACCGCGTCGAGAGGATCGGCCTGGTCATTTGTCATCATCTCGTAGGCTTTTGCGACGCCGCGAATGCCATTTCGTGACGCTACTATTGTAGGTGGCGTGGGCGCGGAAGCCTGGTCCGCCGGAGTGGGAGCGGCGTGGACCTTCGAGGACGCGGCAAGGCCGGTCAATGCCAGGGCCGAGGTTTCCAGGAAAGCGCGGCGGGTAACGGGCATGGGTAGACCCCTTTTTAATTGAGATGAGCATGCTGGAACTATAAAATCAGTCTGGTATTATAACCCGGTTGACACTTCCTTGACAAGAAAAAGTCGGTTTAGTGATATCGATCAACCCCCGCCCTTCGCCCGGTTGAACACCTCGTACAGCATCACGCCCGCGGCCACGGCCAGGTTAAGCGAATCGGCCCGTCCTACCATGGGAATACGCACGACGGTATCGCAGGCTTCCAGGCATTCTTCGGAAAGACCGTGCTGTTCGCCGCCGAGGCAGAGCAGGACGGGCGTAGTGTAGTCGGCGTTCCGGTAGTCGGTCGACGCGGCATCCGATGTGCCGATCATGGGCACATCGAATTGGCGCTTCCACTGGATCAGCGCTTCGAGCGAAGTGCGGACGATATGCTGCGAGAAGACGGATCCCATGCTGCCCCGGACGGCCGCGGGGTCGTAGGGATCCGCCGTGTCGCCCAGCAGGATGACGCCCGCCGCGCCCACGGCGTCTCCCGTGCGCAGGATCGTGCCCAGGTTGCCCGGGCTTCCCACGTCCTCGAGAACCACCCAACCGAGCTTCTCGTCCGGGTTCATGTTTTCCAGCGACATCCACTTCTGCCGAACGACGGCCCCGATACCCTGCGGTCCATCCTTCCTTGACAGCGTTTGAAATACGGCGGCGCTTACATTCAGTATCTCGACGTTATCGGCACCGGTCCGGGCAACTAGATCCCTTCCGAATTCGCTGCGAAGCAGTTCAGGTGCAACGACGAGGGTTTCGATCTCCGCCCCAGTCTGCACGGCCTCGCCCGCGAGGCGAATCCCTTCCGCGAAAAACAACCCGGTCTCCTGGCGTTTCCTGCGCTGCGACAGGGCGCGAATGCCCTTGATACGGGGATTCTGGGAACTGGTCAGTAACATGGATTACAACCGTATGCGAGAAGGAGGGCAGCGTCAAGTTTAACTTCCGGAACCCCGGTATCCGTTCGCCCGGAACTCGGACATTACACTTGACACCGGCCTTCAAACGGCTATACCATTTCCCTTCACCGGTCGTCCCTGATGACCGACGTGCGTGATGCTTGAAAACGCGACGGCCCGAAAGGCTTACCCATGTCGGTTCCCCATCCAAGAACAGCCCGGGAAGGACGCCAAGTCTCCATGCCAAGGGAGATGGTCACTCCGCGCGCCGTGGCTGTCGGCATAGTCTGCTCTCTGATACTGGGGATCGCCGACCCCTACTCCAACATGATCATCCAGGGATCGTACCTGGGCAGCAACTTCACGCCCATCGGCGTAGTCTTTCTCTTTGCCGTGCTCGTCGGAATCGTTAACACGGTCCTTCGTACGTGGTCTCCCGCGCACGCGCTCACGCAGGGTGAGCTGGCCGTCGTCTATATCATGTCGCTCATCGCGTCGGCCATACCTTCTTACGGACTGACCGAGGTCCTGCTTCCGGCCATGGCTTCCATGTACTACGCCACGCCGGAAAACCGCTGGCTCGACAATGTGGGGCCCCATGTCGAACCGTGGCTCATGCCCCAGGACCCCGAGGTTGTACGGTCGTTCTTCGAAGGTCTTCCCCGGGGCGGGGTCATCCCCTGGGGCGAGTGGGCCGTTCCGCTCGCCGCCTGGCTCAGCTTCGTCCTGGTGCTGTACTTCGTGGTGTTCTGCATCACCGTTATCCTGCGCAAGCAGTGGGTAGAACGGGAACGCCTCATCTTCCCCCTGGTCAAGTTGCCGGCCGAGATGATCGATCCGGGCGAGGACGGATCACCATCGCGCCTGGCGCCCTTCTTCCGCAACCGGATGATGTGGGCGGGTTTCGCCATTCCCTTCCTGATCAACGCGTGGAACAGTATACACAACTATATCTACTTCTTCCCCACCATCTACTTCCAGGAATCTATCGGCCTCTTCAACAACCAGCTTGTCCTGCCTATCAACCTGTCTTTCCCGCTGCTTGGATTCGCCTATCTCCTGAGCCTCGAGATTTCCTTCAGCCTCTGGCTCTTTTTTCTCATCGGCCGGTTTCAGAACCTGACCAACGCGACCTTCGGCGTAGACCTGGCGGGCAGTACGACCCTGCCGGGCGAGTACCAGATGTTCGGAGCGCTGCTGGTCCTGGCCCTGTTCAGCATCTGGCTTGCCAGGGGGCATATCCGCGAGGTCCTGGGCGGGGTATTCAAGGGGGGTAACAAGGACGATGCCAACGAATGTCTTTCCTACCGGTTCGCCGTGATCGGAGTAGGACTGGGCATATTATTCCTGCTCGGATGGCTGTGGATGATCGGTCTCTCCCCCTGGCTGGCGGCCATTCTGCTGATCCTGGTGCTGGCGGTTTATATCGGTTTCGCCCGGATCGTGGCGGAAGGCGGCTTGATTTTCGCGGAAACGTTCAATCCCCAGGAATTCATGATCCACGGGTTTACCGGACCCTTTCTCGGCGCGCGGAACCTGGTGGCCATAGGGTTGACCCGGTTCTGGTTCACCCACACGCGCACACTGATCATGCCGTCCATGGCCAACGGTCTGAAACTGGCCGACACGGCGAGGATCCGAAACCAGCGCTGGCTGACCGCGGCCATCGGCCTGGCCATTCTGAGCAGCCTGGCCGGTTCGATCTATACCGTCATGTACCTGGCCTACGAATACGGGGGCATCAACCTCAACTGGCATTTCTTCGGTGAACTTCAGCAGAACCGGTTCGGCTATTACGCGACCACCATATCATCCACGTCCGAACCATCCGGACGGTGGTTCTTCTTCGGACTGGGCGCCGCCATCATGTGGGCGCTGATGTTCCTGCGGCAGAAGTTCATCTGGTGGCCCCTCCATTTCATCGGGTTTCCCGTGGGTGCGTCCGCCCCGCTTCTCACCGCGTGGTTCTCCATTTTCCTGGCCTGGATGCTCAAGGGACTCATCCTCAAGTACGGCGGTATAGACATCTATCGCAAGATGCTGCCCTTCTTCCTGGGATTGATCCTCGGCGAGTTCGTCAGCGCTGGTTTCTGGGTCATCATAGATGGATTGACGGGTATTACGGGACACATCATATTCAACTGAAAACGATGAGAACCGGCCGGAGATCCGGCATCGCCATGCAAACCGGAATATCTCATGAACCGCGCCTGTGAACAGTCCGCAATCTGGACCAGCGGCACAGATGGATACCATACCTACCGCATTCCCGCGATCGTCGTCACGACCAGGGGAACGGTACTCGCTTTCTGCGAAGGCCGGAGAAACGGCAGAAACGACACCGGCGATATCGATATGCTCGTGAAGCGCAGCGAGGATGGCGGCCGCACCTGGTCGGACCAGGAGGTGGTTTGGAGGGACGCGGGAAACACCTGCGGCAATCCCTGCCCGGTGGTCGACGGCGAGACCGGGGCCGTATGGCTGCTGATGACCCACAACCTCGGAATCGACCAGGAATCCATGATCATCGATGAAACGAGCCAGGGCTCGCGGACCGTGTGGGTCACGGCCAGCGAGGACGACGGCCTCACGTGGCGAGACCCCCTGGATATCACCGCTACCGCCAAGCGTGCGGACTGGACCTGGTACGCCACCGGTCCGGGCAACGGCATTCGGCTTTCCTCGGGCAGGATGCTGATCCCCTGCGACCATATCGAGGCCGGCACCAATCGCTACTATTCCCATGTCATCTACAGCGACGACCACGGGGAAACCTGGAAGATGGGCGGAACGACTTCCCGGGACCAGGTCAATGAATGCTGCGTCGCCGAGCTCGAAAACGGCGGCGTATTGCTCAATACGCGCAACTACGACCGGGATTCGCGCACCCGGCAGATCACCATCAGCGACGACGGGGGGATGACCTGGCGTAACCAGCGACACGACGACGAGTTGATCGAACCGATCTGCCAGGCCGCCCTCGTACGGTACCCCAGCCAGGGCGACCGCCTGCTGTTCTCCAATCCGGCCAGCCGGGAATCCCGGTGCAACCTTAACGTGCGCCTTTCCGACGGCACCGGAGGATCCTGGCCCTACGGGCGGGTGCTGCATCCCGGACCGTCCGCCTATTCGTCCCTGGCCGTGCTCTCGGGCGGGACCGTCGCCTGCCTGTACGAACGCGGGGAGGAGCACCCCTACGAAACAATTACGCTGGCCCTGTTCGATGTTGAATGGCTGTCGGCCGGATGAAAAGCGGCCTGCGCCTACCGGACAGACGGCCGCCGTCCTCAGTAACCGAATCGCGCTTGAATTGACGCAGTTAACCGGAGACTACAGATGAAGGGCATCATTCTTGCGGGTGGACACGGAAGGCGTCTGTACCCGCAAACCCTGGCCATATCGAAACAGATCATCCCCATTTTCGACAAGCCGATGATCTACTACCCGCTGTCCGTGCTCATGATGGCGAACATACGGGAAATCCTGGTCATTTCTTCTCCCGATCATATCGACCTTTACCGCAGGCTTTTCGGCGACGGCAGCGCGCTGGGCCTGCGCTTCGAATATGCCGTGCAACCTGCGCCCAAGGGCGTAGCACAGGCCTTTCTGATCGGTGAATCGTTTATCGGTGATGATCACTGCGCCCTGATATTCGGCGATAACTTCTTCCACGGAAGCAGCCTGTCCGAGATGGTCGAAAGGGCCGCGCGGCACGATGACGGGGGATTGGTCTTCGCCTGTTACGTCAATGAGCCCGAACGATACGGCGTGGTCGAGTTCGACGAGGACCAGCTTGCCGTCGGCATCGAGGAAAAGCCCCGGCATCCCCGGTCCAACTACGCCGTCACGGGACTGTATTTCTATGACAGCGAGGTCGTGTCCATAGCGAAAACACTACGCCCATCGGGCCGCGGCGAACTCGAGATTACCGATGTGAATAACATATACCTTCGGAAGGGCAAACTGAGGGTGGAGCGATTCGACGAAGGCATCGTCTGGATGGATACCGGTACGCCGGAGAGCCTGCTGGAAGCGAGCAATTTCGTCCAGGCCATCGAACACCGCCAGGGGCTGAAGATCGGCTGTGTCGAGGAAATCGCCTACCGGAAGGGGTTTATCGACCGGGAACAGGTGCTGAAGGCCGCCGGATACGCCGAGGACAATGCTTACTGCGCATACCTGCGCCAGCTGATCGAGTAATCAAACGGAAGCAGGGCCCGGGCGGTCCGGACGGTCCGGCTGACGCTTCAGCCTGACTTCGGTCAGGTCCGCGCCATCGAGCATGGCGCTGCGCATTTCCGTTTCGTACATGTAGGCATGGGACAGGTTTGCATTTCTCAGGTCCACGCCGGTCAGATCCACCTCGCCGAACAGGCACCAGGTCATATCCGCGCCTTCGAAGCTCGCGGCCGCGGCGAAGGGATCGTCGGACTGGAAGTTCGGTACGCCGATTCGGGCCGCGCGCAGGTCGGCTTTTCGAAAACTGGCTCCCGCGGCGGTCGCGCCGTTGAGAAAGGCGCCGACCATATGGGCGCCGTCGAACCTGGCCCCCACGATGTGGGCCCCGATGAGCACTGCCCGGGCCATCTTCGCGCCTGAGAAATCCGCGTCATTCATCCTGGCGTCGCGAAACTCCGATTCCGTCAGGTCCGCACCGCGGAAATTCGTTCCCTCCAGGTTGGCGTCCCTGAAGTCGGCGCTGGACAGATCCGCTTCCGACAGGTCCACGCCGCCCAGGTCGACACCCGAAAGATCGCCCGACTCCGAAGCCTGGGCAAGCGCTTGTTCCCTGGTTAATTTAGCCATGATCGTTCCTTTGCCAGATTGTACGTTCATTCATTTTGTGCGTGCCGCCGGCCGCGACGGACAGCGGACGCGGATTGTCCCCACTACGTTACCACTACCGCTACCTGACTTCTGTCACGGCTACCGGACGTGGTTCTTCAACGTACCGATGCCGGCCACGTAGGTCTCCATGTAGTCGCCCACCTTGAGCAGGATCTTGGGATCGCGGAACACGCCCACGCCGGCCGGAGTGCCCGTCGAGATCACGTCGCCCGGAAACAGGGTCATGGCATGGGAGATACGCGACACCAGCGTGGGAACGTTGAATATCAGGTTGTCCGTATTGCTGTCCTGCAATACCTCGCCGTTGAGGGTCAGTTTCACGGAGAGCGCGTTCGGGTCGGGGATCTCGTCCTTCGTGACCAGCCAGGGACCCATGGGACAGAAGGTATCGTAGCTCTTGCCCTGGTGAAACTGCTGCTGACGGAACTGAATGTCCCGGGCGCTGACGTCATTGGCCACGGTGTACCCGGCGATGTAATCGTAGGCATCCTCTTCCGGCACGGCCGTGGCTTTCTTTCCGATGACTACGGCGAGTTCCACTTCGTAGTCAACCTCATCGCTCTCGTCCGGGAGTATCACGTCGTCGTAGGGGCCGACGATGGAAGAGGTAGCCTTGGAGAAGAGCAGCGGGTGCTCGGGAAGCGGCGTGTTCTGCTCCGTTGCGTGATCCAGGTAGTTCAGTCCGACGCAGACTATCTTGGACGGCCGGGGTATCGGAGACGCCAGCGTCACGGAACCCAGGGCCGACCGCGTCCCGGCCCCGTTTTCCACCGCGCGGGAAACCGCTCCGAGGGCATTCTCTTCCAGCACGGCTAAAATAGTGCCGGGCAGCGATTCATCGGCCGACCGCAGGTCGACGATCTCTCCGCCGACGACGGCGCCGATCCGTTCCTGTCCACTTTCTCCATAGGTTACGAGCTTCATTGCATGACTCCTGTGACTTGGGATTCACCTGCTGTTTCTGTTTTATCCAGTTCGATGCCGCTTCCATTCCGGATTCACGCAATTCGGCGGATCCTCGCCGCTGACCATGGCAATCAGGTTGGCCGCGGCCATGTTGCCCATCCGGATACGCGTGGCGACCGTTCCACTGCCCACGTGGGGCAGCATGACGACGTTTTCCTGGTCCACCAACCCCGGCTCGAGTTCGGGCTCCCGCTCGAAAACGTCGAGGCCCGCTCCCGCGATCGCGCCGTCGCGCAACGCGTTCACCAGGGCCTTCTCGTCGACCACCGGTCCACGGGTGGTATTGATCAGAAAGGCCGTGGGCTTCATCATCTCCAGCTCGCGGGCGCCGATGAGATGGGTCGTTTCTGGCGTCAGCGGGACGTGGACGGACACGAAATCCGATTCCCGTAAGAGGTCGTCCAGCGAACGGTACCGGGCCCCCAGCCGCTCGATGGTTTCGTTGCGATTGCGGCTCGTGTAGACGACGGGCATGGAGAAACCCGCTGCCCGAGCGGCGGTGGCCGTACCGATGCGCCCGCCCCCGACGATGCCCAGGGTCTTGCCTGTAATGTCGCTGCCCAGCATCAGCAGCGGACCCCAGCCGGTGAACCGGCCCTCCCGTACGAACCGATCCCCTTCCGCGATCCGCCGGGCCGTCGCGAACATGAGCGCCCAGGCGATGTCGGCGGTCGTGTCGGTCAGCACGTCCGGGGTGTTGGACACCGGTATCCCGCGCCGTGTGCAGGCGTCCACGTCGATGTTGTTGTAACCGACCGCGTAGATCGCAACGCCCTTGAGACCGGGAGATATGTCCAGCATCTCGTCGTTTATATCCTCGGTCAGCAGGCACAGCAACCCGTCGCGCCCCTTGACCGCCTCGAGAAACTCACCGCGGGTCAGCGCCCGGTCGTGGGGGTTGACGTCCACCACGCCGCAGGCCTCTTCCAGCATCCGGATGGACTCGTCGGGGATGCGCCGGGTGACGAGTACGTTCGCGCTCACCGGTCCTGGGACTCCTCTCTCCACCTTTTCAACGCCGCTTCGTATTCATGCCGATAGTCCAGGTCGACCAGTACCGCGTCCGTATCCACGGGGACCAGGCGAACGCTATCGGCGTGCCGGTCCCGCAACCCTTTCAAACCACCCGGATTGGACTGAAACAGCATCTCTTCCCGGTACGCGGGCGACACGATCATGGGATGTCCACGCTTTCCTTCAAACTCCGGGAGTACCATGCCTTCCGGATGCCGTTCGTATTCGGCAATCAATTGATCCACGATTCCCGTCGTGACCAGGGGTTGGTCGCCGAGGGCGATCAGGACCGCCTGCCCAGGAGCGATGTACGCCAGGCCGCACCGAATCGACGAAAGCATGTCGCCTTCCGGGTCCGGGTTGTACGCGAAACGGACCGGCAGCGCGGAGATCGGGGTTACAATTTCCTCGGCGCGGTGGCCGAGCACGACGACCACGTCCGGCCCCAGGCGAGAACGCGTCAGCGTCCGTGCCACCTGCTCGATCACGGTTCTGTCACCGAAGGGCAACAGCTGTTTCAGCGTGCCCATGCGTTCGGACCGGCCGGCGGCAAGTACAAGCCCTGTGATCATATCTATACCCGCGCATCCTGATCCAGGCGTCCGGATCTACACTCCAGGAATTTCGCGACAGGATCCGTGGGACTGGGATTAATCGTCCGCGTGGGTCGCGTCTATGAAATACACCTTGTCGCGATCGTACCACTGCCGGTCTTCTTCCCGGAACCAGGTATACACCGTCTTCCCATCGGGACTGGTCGTGATGAAACGCTGACCGAGATTCGAGATCGTGGACCCCATGACGATGTTCTCGGCCCTGGCCGGCTGGGGATTCAACGGCGTGGCCACGATGGATAGATCATCCTTGAACGCATTAGCCAGCAGACCGACGGCGATCAGCGTCAACACGACTTTCGTGTAACGATCGATTCTGATTTCCATGAGGCGTCGATCCTCCACGGTGTTAAGGTGAACAACAGCCGAACAGGTCCTCAAAACGCGGGCGTTCAGAAAACCTGTTCATACATTCGTTCGGAATGAAGGCTGCCGTTACTCTGGACGGCCTCCTTACCGTATTTTTCGAATGCAGAATCGAGATGAATCTATCCCTTTCAGCCGGTTGAAGTCAATCAAAAAATGCTTGACGATGACCCCGTGGAAGTGTATGCTCTACGGAATTTCAGCCACGTTGTAAGTCGAATAGAAACAAGTGATTTAGCGCGATTAACTCCGACTTGAAACGAAAGATAAAAAGGACCCTGGGAGCCCGTCATGGCCACTGAAATCATTATGCCCGTACTCGGCATGACCATGGAATCCGGCATCATCGTGGAGTGGATGAAAAAAGAAGGCGATTCCGTAACCGAAGGCGAAGTGCTCTTCAACGTCGAAACGGACAAGAGTGTGATGGAAGTGGAAGCCAGGGCGGCCGGCACGCTGCTCAAGATCCTACACGGTCCGGGTGACGAGGTGCCCATTCAGCAGGTCATCGGCTACATCGGCAGTCAGGGTGAGACGATTGACGGCGACGGGGACGGCGACACGGGCGGCGGCGCAGTATCCGAGGCGGTATCTTCGGTTGACGCGGCTGGCACCGGTGCGATCGACGCGCCTGGTGACGATACCCCCGCCATCGTATCACCGGAACAGAACGGTCAGGGTATGCCCGTCATGGCAGAAACCGACGGCCGACCCGATAGAATAAAGATCTCTCCCAAAGCGCGGAAGCACGCGCGTGACCTCGGCGTAGCCATTGAAAACATCGTGGGGACGGGCCCCGGAGGCCGCATAGTCTTCTCGGACGTGGAAGCCCACGCTGCCCAGGCCCCCGCGACTGCCCCTGCTCCCTCGGCCGTGCCAGCCATGGCCGGGCCCGGATCGAAACGCGTACAGAGTCGCGCGCCGCTCAGCGGGCTACGCAAGGTGGCGGCGGCACGGCTTGCCGAAAGTGCTTCGACCGTACCTCACTTCTTCCTCACCATGGAAGTCGACATGACGCGGATTACCAGCCTGCGGGAACAACTCCTCGCTTACGGTGAAAAACGAGGGCTGGCCCGGGTGTCCGTGAACGACCTGATTATAAAGGCCGCCGGGATCACCCTCCGTGCCTTCCCGGCCGTGAACGCCTCCCTGGACGGCAACGAAATCGTACAGTACGCGGACGTGAACGTGGGTTTTGCCGTGGCCCTGGACGACGGACTCGTCGTGCCCGTGGTGGCGTCCGCCGACCAGAAATCGGTCTTCGAGATCGCAGCCATAACCAGGGCGCTGGGCGAAAAAGCCCGTGGAAAGGGCCTCGGACCCGAGGATTACGGTTACGGCACCTTCACCATCTCGAACCTCGGCATGTACGGCGTGGACCAGTTCACCGCCATCATCAATCCGCCGGAAGCGGCCATCCTGGCCGTCGGCAGGATCAAGGACACGCCCGTAGCGGTCGACGGCAAGGTAGAGATCAAGGCCATGATGTCGATCACCCTCTCTTCCGACCACCGCCTCATCGACGGCGCGGTCTCCGGTCGGTTCCTGGCCCACTTCAGGGACATCCTCGAGCAACCGCTGGAACTGCTGATCGGGCAGGACGGGGCGTGAGAATCTGCCCGGAACTATAGCCCGTTTGCCGAGATCAATAAACTCCAATGGAAAACAAGGAGATATTGGATTTTGATTAGAGTCATGACGTTTCTCTGTATTGTCGGTCTGTGCTGGAATGCGAATTCGGCGCAAGCCCAGGCGTCGACACCGGAAGCGCTGCTCAACGCGTACTATGACCTCTGGCACCAATTGGAACGGCAGCCAACGTCTGAAGAAGTCGAATCGCGAACGCCCTATGCCGCCAACAGGTACATAGAGGAGTGGCAAAACTGGGAAAACGTCCAGCTGGCGCTGGTCGATCATTTGTACCGTATCGCCCTGTACGCAGCGCTACAGCAGAATGTGGAAACTGCCGCAGAATACTATGAAAAATGTCTGGAAATAGATCCGAACCACCCACAGGCACTGGCGGCTTTCCAGGTCGACCTGGATGAAGCGGCCGGAAAACGCGATGAATTCACAGCGGAGAGAGCCGGATCAACGGCATTGTCCTACTTTATGACGTTTCTGGTTTCGTATGACCAGGGCAATGAAAAGGCGGCCCGGGATTACTTCATGGTGGCGCAGAGCCTGAAGTCGTCCTACATCGCCTCGGAGGTGGAAAAGCTGCTGGATACCTACAATGAGGCGGTCAAACTCTTCAACCAGGGTTCATATGCGGCGGCTAAAAGTCGGTTCGAGATGTTGATCGAATTAAGGCCGAACCAGATAGGCTACGATGAGTTTTACCGTCCAAACGCCAACAGTATCCGGCAGTATCTGGCTGACGCTATCTACAGGAATGAAATTGAACGGGCCGCCAGGTTCGAAACCCGATCGAAAGATTCGAGATTCACGTTGTGGTACACCGGAAACTGGATGGCACAATTCGGTGAATTGGGTTTAGTAGCCATAAGGCTGAGTTCAACCGAGTCGAATCCAACACCTGTGCCGGTACCTGATATCAAGCTGGCAACGAAGTCCTTCCTGGGCGGTGATCTCGGCGCTTCGGTCCGCATAACGGACTTCATCTGGGCCGGAGCCAGTTGGTCGCAGTTGATCCTTACGCCCTACGTCGAAATGACTGTGGACGGTGAGGATAGCGTCACTAAAATCCCTGGCGGGTCTCTTTCAGCGCTGTCGTTTTTTGTGGAAACATCAAAAATGATAACGTGGACGACCCGTGTGTATCTGCAAGCCGGTGCGGCACGGTATAGTGCCAATTTCCCGAATGCCATTCTGGGTGGCCGTGAACGCCCGCCACGACTGTTGTCTCACAAGAGCGCGTCGATTGGCGGGTTCCTCGGCGGGGGAATTAACGTGTGGTTTATCGCCACAGACTTTGGTCTCCTGGGAGGTCGACTGGATATCAAGTACCATCGCATGAAGGGCAACGACATGGATTCGGACCGTTCGATCGGTTTAAGCGGCTTGCGGATTGGAGCCGGTATGTCCTTCTCTTTGTAGCCCAGATATAAAACCCCCTCCTGGCAGAGAAATTAAACAAGATTCAGTACAAGATTCTCCGGGCATTTCACACTAAAGTAGTAAGCGTCGATATACTTCAACTTCATCCATAGACTCTACCCATGGAATCAGTCGGTATATTCATACAGGGAACAACCGCCATCGGCGTGCTGGTTGTGGCAACCTTGACCTTCATGGGGCGTTCTACGAATGCGTTAAGGAAGGATATCGGCGCATTGAGGGAGGATATAAAAGGGCTGCGAACCGATATGAACGGCGAAATGAAGTCTATTCGAACCGAAATGAATGAAAAGTTTACAGAAGTTCGAGCCGAAATGCACAGTATGAACACCCGCCTCGGCCGGGTTGAAGGTCATCTCCGTATTTCTGAAGACGCTGAGCGCGTCAAGCCTTAAGGCATTTCTAAATCATGGAAAACGCAGGCCTGTTTATTCAGGGAATCACAGCCGTAGGCGTCCTGGTAGTGGCTGTACTAACCTTCATGGGTCGATCTACCAATGAGCTACGAGAGGACATACGAACATTGACAACGGAAATGCATGCCATGAATACCCGCCTGGGTCGGATAGAGGGTTATCTTCGGGTCTCCGACAACAATCAAATCGACCGCTAATACCAATATCTGCTGTATGTGACGATTCCTTCTTGAATTCCCGCTGTATCACTGTGTATACATTGTATATACAGACGTTTAAAC
Source organism: bacterium (assembly GCA_965262815.1). Taxonomy (GTDB): domain Bacteria; phylum JAAXHH01; class JAAXHH01; order JAAXHH01; family JAAXHH01; genus JAAXHH01. Next base: position 3,751,454 of record OZ253560.1, read on the forward strand.
CTTCCTCAAATCGAAATCCCTCGACTGACGATTTCTCGAGCAATGCCGGCTCATGGTGACAGATAACAGTCACGAAGGAAGAAGGAATTCCCATGCCCCAACCCGGAGACGAAGCCTTTCAAGCCGTGCGGGATAGCGCGCCCAGGCATACCTATCGGGGCGCCGTCGTGGGATGCGGCAGGATGGGCAGTACCATTGACGACGAACACATCGGTCAGCCTCACTATCCATGGCCCTGGGCACACGCGCCTGCCATGATGGAAGCCCGGGGGATCGATCTCGTCGCCGCCGCGGATGAGGATCCCGCCAAGCTGGAGGATTTCAAGCGTCGCTGGGGTGTTTCGGCCCTCTATACCGACTACCGGGAGATGGTTGAAAAGGAACAGATCGACGTGGTCTGCCTGACCACCCGTCCCGAACCCAGAGCGGAAATCACGGTGGGATTGGCGGAAATGGGGATCAAGGCCATTTTCGCCACCAAACCCATGTGCCGCGCGCTGGCCGATGCCGATGCGATGATAGACGCCTGCGCCAGGAACGGCGTCATCCTCGCCATGGCCTGCCATCTCAACTGGTACGGCTACTATACAAACGCACGGCGACTCATTGCCGAAGGAGCCATCGGCCCCCTGAAGACTATGGTCTGCCACAGTCCCTCCAGCCTTTCGAACATTCAGAGCCACACCCTGGCCCTGCTGCGACTCTTCGCCGGCGCTCCGGCCAGTTGGGTAGTCGGCCTGATCGACTCGGAAGAACAGGCCCGGTCCGATGCCGATATACCCGGATCAGGGATCATTGTGTATGAAAACGGAATCCGAACCATCTTGAACTCCCGATCCGAAACACATACCTATTCGTGGTCCCTGGAGTTCATCGGTGAAACGGGTCGTATCATCTCCCGTAATGCCCATGCCCAGTTCGAGCTGTGGACGCCCCATCCCGATACAGGCGCGCCGACCCATACGCACCTGCCCGGGCCGTGGCATCCCAGGAGTTCAATGGTCGATGCCATCGAGGGCGTCTGCCGTTCTATCGAACAGGGTCGCGAGAACATCTGCCCGGGCGAATTCGGCCGTGAAGCGCTCGAAATCGGCATTGCCATACGAGAATCCCACCGCCGCGGCAATGTCCGGATAGATCTGCCTCTGGAGGACCGCAGTCTCAGGATGGGGTAAGATTGGTTGGGATGGGAGCAGACTCGGTGCTTTCTGGTTTCCACTCCGTTACCGGTCCGTCACTGCGAGGATTCGAAATACTCGGCCCGATCAACTTCCACTAAAGAAGATCAACTTTATTGCTATACTGACTGCTGCAACCGCGACAGGGGATGCTATTCCGATAAGGAGATAAACATCCGCTTTAGTGAGCAGATGCGCTGTTTGTTCTCTTAATGTGGCCATTTCCCTCTCAAGTGATCTCACGTCATCCTTGGTACGTAGATGTCTTAGCTTAGCATCCCGTGTTGTATCGCATACCCTCATATCAGGATACCTTGACAAGTACGTACAAGACTGGTTCATTTTCACGGATGCGCGTGGAACAGCACCCACAGTAGTATTCCACCATCTACTTCACAAGACAGGGTATCCTGATGCGTCTTTCGTGGAACGAGGTCCGTACTCGTGCCGCCGCTTTCTCTGAAGAGTGGCGTGACGCGTCCTACGAGAAGGGCGAGACACAGTCCTTTTATAACGACTTCTTCCAGGTTTTCGGAGTTCGACGACGGAACGTAGCTCGGTACGAAGAGCACGTAACTAAGCTGAACGACAGCCAGGGCTTCATCGATCTGTTCTGGCCGGGCGTGTTGATCGTCGAGCAGAAGAGCGCCGGGCGCGACCTCGAAAGTGCCTACGAGCAGGCTGGCGACTATTTCGACGCCATCCCTGATAATGAAAAACCCCGATACATCCTAGTCAGCGACTTTCAGAATTTCGAGTTACGTGATCTGGACGAGTCCCATACCGATTCATTCGAACTCAAAGACCTTTCCGCCCACGTGGAGTCTTTTGGCTTCATCATGGGCATCCAGCGTAAGACCTTTCGGGACCAGGATCCGGTCAACATCGCGGCGGCCGAACTCGTCGGAAAGCTGCACGATGCTCTTAATTCAGTCGGTTACCAGGAGGAAAATCTCGAACGGTTTCTTGTGAGAATCGTCTTTTGTCTTTTCGCCGACGATACTGGAATCTTCGATACACGTGATATATTCAGTGACTTCATCGAGACGCGCACAAGCGAGGACGGTTCTGACTTAGGCGCGTTGCTGGCTCAACTGTTCCAGGTGCTCGATACACCGGAGAGCGACCGTACACTGTCCCTGGATGAAGACCTTGCGCGGTTCCCCTATATCAATGGCGAGTTGTTTGATGGGCCGTTGCGCATACCCGCATTCGACGCGGCAATGAGACGCCTGTTGCTGGAGGCCTGCAACTTCGACTGGTCGAACATCTCTCCAGCAATCTTTGGAGCTTTGTTCCAATCGGTCATGGATCCTATTGAACGCAGAGCCTCGGGGGCGCACTACACTACCGAGAAGAACATCCTCAAGGTAATCGAACCGCTGTTCATGGACGACCTCCGCGCGGAGTTCGTAAGGCTCAGATCTCGCAAGGACAGCAAGCGTGTCAACGAACTTCGAAGGTTTCAGAAAAAGCTGAGGCAATTGCGGTTCTTGGACCCGGCTTGCGGCTGCGGGAACTTCCTGATCATCGCCTATAGGGAATTGCGGTTGCTTGAAATCGAAGTGATGCGGGAGATTCGGACAGCAACCGGCGCCACCGAGCAGGAAGCACTGGCCGCCGAATGGCTTTCAGTTGTTAATGTGGATCAATTCTATGGCATCGAATTGGGTGATTTCTCGGTCCGGATTGCCGAGACGGCGTTGTGGATGATGGATCACATCATGAATAACCGGCTCAGTCTGGAATTCGGCCAGACCTATACGCGCATTCCGCTAAGCACTTCTCCCCACATTGTACAGGGAGACGCGTTGGAAACAGACTGGATGGAACTGTTACCTCCGGAAACATGTGCGTATGTGTTCGGAAATCCACCATTCGTAGGGGCAAAATTCCAAACTGCCGAACAGCGTGAACACGTAAGGCGGATCGCTTCGCTCGGGAAGTCCGGCGGCACACTCGACTATGTGACCGCATGGTTTATCAAATCGGGCGAATACGTGCAAACGAGCAATGCCCGCATCGGATTCGTGTCTACCAATTCGATCACGCAGGGTGAGCAGGTGGCGCAACTATGGCCGATCTTGTTTGAACGGTGCGAACTGGAAATCGCCTTTGCGCACCGCACCTTCGCCTGGGGATCTGACGCGCGGGGCAAAGCCCACGTCCATGTTGTAATTCTAGGTCTCGATCGTCGTGTAACGGTAAGACCCCAAAAAAGGTTATTCAGTTACCCTGATATCAACGGCGATGCGGAAGAAACACGGCATGCGGAAATTTCGCCCTATCTCTTCGATGCTGATGGACTAGCGAACCCACATTTAACGGTACGGGAGATGAGTAGGCCGATTAATGGGATGCGGCATTTGATTGTCGGTTCGCAACCTATTGATAATGGTAACTACATTTTCGGTTACGACGAACGCAAAACGTTCCTTGAGGCGGAACCGAACGCGGAAGAATTCCTTCACCCCTTTGTTGGTGCGCGAGAGCATCTGCATGGAGTTCAACGTTGGATACTGGCATTACAACAAGCAGCGCCCGTGGCATTGAGGGGACTACCCCTCGTGCGAGAACGAATGACATCAGTTCGCGAATTTCGGTCAATGAGTAGAAGGAAGAGTACCTTGGCAATCGCTGGTTTTCCAACACGATACAACTTAGAAGTGATTCCCATATCACCGTTTCTGGTCATCCCTAGGGTAAGTTCAGAGCGCCGTGAGTTTTTACCATTAGGTTGGATGAAACCACCAACGATCCCGAGCGATGCAGTTTTGGTGCTTGAAAATGCCTCTCTTCCCGAATTTGCACTGCTAACCTCTTCTATGCACATGGCGTGGCTGCGCCATATCGGCGGGCGGCTCAAGAGTGATTATCGCTATTCCATCGGCCTCGTATACAACACGTTCCCCATGCCCGATGAAGAATCGGACTTACAAAACCTGAACCCACTGGCGCAAGCCGTGCTTGACGCCCGCACCACCCATCCGGAAGCAACCCTCGCCGACCTGTACGATCCAGACTTGATGCCGCTCGATCTGCGCAAGGCACACCAGGCTCTTGACCGCGCCGTGGATCGGCTTTATCGGCCAAAGCGATTTGCCTCGGAACGAGAGCGCGTAGAACATCT